>NZ_CP013213.1 GCF_001545095.1 Erysipelothrix larvae | reverse complement strand
AAAACTAAACCCCTTTGTAGTAGTAATGATAGCAAAAAGAAAGAGAGAATAAAAGGGTAAAAATCAATGTAAAAAGTTTTCCACATTTACATACTCTGATAACCATAATAAATAGTGGATAACTGAGAGTTATCCACATTATCCACATCTTTACATTGTGGACAAATTGTGGAAAAAGATATCAACAATCCACAATTGTGGAAAATGTGGAAAGTACAGTGGAGAAATCAAACTTATCAACACACTATCAACTGTCTAAAAGCCTTTAAATAAAGGCTTTGTGAAGTTTTCCACAGATATCCACAATGGTGTAGTAACATATGAATTTAGTTGGTGATTAAGGTGTGTATAACTTAAAATTGAAGGAATCAATCTTGTTTGGTGTGTGGAAAAAAAGTGTGATTTGTCGCAAAATACTTTGATGAAAGAATTTTTACCTAAAACTTGTTCGTGATATACTATAAAAAAACAGGAGAATTGTATGGAATTACACGCAGAATTTATTAAAATGATTTATAAAGAATTTGATGATGAAACCGCAACTATGATATTAAAAGCTTATGACAAACATGACCCAGTTCGTGGGATTAAATTGAATACAAACAAACCGATTAACCTTCCATTTTCTTATAAACCATCCTTACTTAATGAAGAGATACTCATTCCTGATGATTATAAAATTGCGGTCGTCCACCCTTTTCATCATGCTGGATGTTATTACATACAAGATCCATCAGCAACACTTCCTGTAAAGGCACTGAACCCAAAACCTCACGATCTTGTGTTGGATATGTGTAGTGCTCCTGGTGGAAAGACAACCCAAATCCTTAATGCAGTGAATGAAGGATTTCTCATTAGTAATGAAGTTGATTACAATCGTGCATTAAAACTCGTTGGCAATGTAGAACGATGGGGTGTAGAAAATTGTTGTGTGGTGAATCACGATGGAAGAAGCCTTCCAAAATATTTTTCAAATACGTTTGATAAAATAGTTCTAGATGTTCCGTGTAGTGGTGAGGGATTATATCGTAAACAACCAAAACATGCACTTAATTTCAATATGAAGACAATCTTCGAATTGGCGCAACTTCAAGGTGAGTTATTAGAAGCAGCGTACCAATGTAGCGTAGATGGCGCGCATATTGTCTACTCAACTTGCACCCTTAATCCATATGAAAATGAAGAAGTGGTGATTCGATTTTTAGAAAAGCATCCTGAGTGTGTATTAATCGATCATGGGTTGAAACAAGCACAGCCAGGAATTCGAAATCTTGGAAATAAAGGGGCTCGCTTTTATCCTTCTGAAGATGGAGAGGGACATTTTGTAGCGAAGATCAGAGTAAAAAAAGAAACAAAACGTAATACATTAACGTTTAAAAAGTACAAATCAAGCACAATAGAAATCAATAAAATGAAATTTACAGGTCATATCATCAAACACAACGATAAAATTAAGTGTTTAAAAGATCGGGGACCCTTAGATACAGATGCACACGTAATTCATGACGGTACAATGATTGCAATTGAAAAGAAAGGCCGCTACGAATTTACGCAATCGTGTGTTTATGTACCGTACTTAACACAGGATATTCCAAAAATAGCGGTAGATTTGAACCAAGCATATCAATATTTATATGGATTGAGTGTGGATAATCCGAAAACAGGATATTATTTAGTAACCTATCAAAATCAGTGTTTGGGGTTTATTAAAGGACAAAACAACAAATATCCAAAGGGTTTAAGAAATCGATTTGAACGATATTAACCCATCAAGATTAGAAATATAAAACTGAGAAATAGTAGTGTTCGGATGAATCACATGGTATAATTGAACAGAAAATGCATAATAAAGCATGTAAAAACAATAAATATACTGAGATTTATTGACACTACCAGTGATATTATGTATAATTTCTAAGCATTTGCTCTTCGTATTAACAATTTAGAACTGGAGGTGGTTTTCTATGAAGAGAACTTATCAACCGAGCAAACGGAAACACCAAAAGGTCCATGGTTTTAGAGCCCGAATGAAAACTGTAGGCGGACGTCGTGTCCTATCACGTCGTAGATCAAAAGGAAGAAAAGTGTTATCAGCATAACAGTCACCTTAGGGTGACTGTTTGTTTATATATGAAGAAAAAATTTAGAGTAAGACGCGCAGATGAATTTCAACAAATCATGCGCAATAAACGATTTGTTGCGACAGGATCATTCGTTGTTTATACAAAGAAAAAACAAGAAGAGCACGCACGGGTAGGAATATCAGTTCCAAAGAAGTTGGGGAATGCTGTTGTACGAAATAAAACGAAACGTCAAGTTAGAGAAATGCTTCGTGTTATTCACGTAATTGAGGGTAATTTTGACTTAATCATTATTGTTAGAAAAAAATATTTCACGCAATCCTATATACAGAACCAAAAAGACTTGGAAAAATTGATAAAAAAAGTTAAAATAGATAGTGATGTTTAACGTTAGGAGTAGGAAATGGAAAAATCGTATAAAAAGTATCGCAAGTACCTAGTATTAGCGCTGTTATTATTAGTACTTGTAGGGTGTAGAAGACTTACGGATGCAAATGGTAACATCATGGAAGAAGTTATCATTAGATTGGGTGATCCGTTCCCATGGGGTAAAGAAGGAGAAGGTTGGTTCTCTATCTTTATTGTGTGGCCAATATCACAAGCATTTAACCTTGTAGCGAAGTATACAGGAAGTGCATTTATCTCAATTGTAACTGTAACATTAATTATTAATGCGTTGAAGTTTGGTCTTACAATCAAACAAACAATCCAACAACAAAAAATGCAATTAATTCAACCAGAATTAAATCGCATTCAAGAAAAGTATAAAGGGCGTACTGATAATCAAGCGAAGATGCAACAATCTGCAGAACTTCAAAAAGTATATCAAAAACATGAAATCAGTCCATTTGGTGCTTTAGTACCTTTGTTCATCCAATTACCAGTAATTATGGCAATGTACCAAGCGGTACAACGTGCTGATTTAATTATCCATGGTTCAATTCTTGGACAAACATTAAAAGCAACACCACGTGAAGGATTCACAACAGGAAACCCTGTTTACATCGCAATCTTTATCACAATGGCAATTGCTCAAGCAGCATCAATGTTCTTGCCACAATACTTACTAAAACGTCGTCAAAAACAACGTAAGTATGATAAACCACAAGGTCCAAATACAAACACGATGATGTTTATGTCACTTGCAATGATTTTATTCTTTGCATTTACATGGAATATCGGGATGAGTTTATATTGGGCAATCACTGCACTGGTACAATTGTTCCAAACACTTTACATCCAGTGGAAATACACCGATAATAATACTAACTAATAAACTTTGGAGGTGTCTATGAAATCATATACGGGAAAAACACTCGAGGATCTTCTACAAAAAGTTGCGGATGAAAAAAACGTAGCGGTAGAAGCACTAACATATTATGTAACTGAAACTAAAACTGGGTTTTTAGGAATCGGTGCAAGTGTCACAGCAGATGTATACGCATCCTGTGATGTTGAAGAATTTGTATTCAATTACCTTGATACATTTTTCAAGGGATTGGGTATGGATGTTGAACTTGAAGTATCTGTAAATGAAGGAAAAGTGATTGCGAATCTCAATGCAGAAAACAACGCAATTCTTATTGGTAAAAATGGGAGCTCATTAAGTGGACTAAATTTACTCTTAAGAAACGTTGTGAGCTCAGAGTTTAAGCGTCGCTTCTATGTAACAGTGGATATCAACGGTTATAAAGACAACCGTTATCATAAGTTACGCGATCTAGCGAAACGAGTTGCAAAGACGGTACAACGTACAAAAGTAACTGCATCACTTGATCCGATGTCTAATGATGAACGCAGAGTAATTCATAAAGAATTAAGCGGCATGGCTCATATTAAAACTGAGAGCGAAGGACAAGGAAGACACCGTCATCTAAAAGTTATGTATGTAGAAAGTAACGAAGAATAAGGGATTCCTTATTCTTTTTCGTCTATTTGGAGGAAATCAATGAAAGTAATTGTTGGATTAGGAAATCCTGGTAAGAAATATGAAAACACACGACACAATGCAGGCTTTTTAGTCATTGATGGTGTATCTGAAGAAACATCAATCTCTGTAAACTCACTGAAATTTAACGCATTGATTGGCCAAGGATTTTATAAAGGACAAAAGATCATTCTTGTAAAACCACAGACATTTATGAATCTCTCTGGAGATGCAGTAATCCAAATTCTCAACTACTACGATGTTGATCTTGAGGATCTTTTAGTCGTATCCGATGATCTTGATTTGCCAGTAGGTACCCTTAAAGTGCGTCGTAAAGGAAGTTCTGGCGGACAACGAGGCATTCAAAGTATCATTGATAGAACGGGTTCAAATGAATTTGCACGTATCAAAGTAGGAATCGGCAAGAATCCCTTAATCCCAACAGTTGATTATGTTTTGGGTAAAATGGACGATCAAACAGCCATAAAACCAGCAATCCAATGCGTGATGGATTATCTCAACAACGATGATTTAACACAGTTAATGAATACCTATAACAAGAAAGAGGATTAAAGGTGAATTGGTTAAGACACTATTTAGAAAATCATCAAACAGTCCTTGATTTTCTTTCAAAAAAGAAAGAAGCTTCTCATCTTGATTTAATCCAAGAAGCGATGCTTTATGTAGGTTCGTGGGTTCAAACCCAACAACCTATTTTTGTTGTGAAAGAAAACCAACAACAAGCCCAAGCACTGATTGAGATGATTAAAGAGATTGATGCTTCAATCAATGGTGTTCTATTTATGCATGAAGATTCACTCAGAATCGAAGCACTTGCCCATTCTGAAGAAGCACGCCTTGCGCGTGTGAGCGCACTCTATTCAATTATCACAGATGACTATGATATTTGTGTGACACATACTGCTGCCATTATGCGAAAGATGAGTCCAAAACAAGTATTGCTTGATTCATTATTAAATCTTAAGATTGGTTCTGAAATTTCGCTCAAAACACTTCAAGAGCGACTCATTCAACTCGGATATACAAAAGTTAAATATGTTGATAAGCCCTTCACCTTCGCGATTCGTGGGGGTGTGTGTGATGTATTTAGTGGTCAATATGATAATCCAATTCGGATTGAACTCTTTGATATTGAAGTTGATTCCCTCAGATTTTTTGATGTAGAGACCCAAACGTCCATTCAAACACTTCAAGAGGCAACCATTATTTTTGCTTCTGAAATTCTGATAGATGATTCAATATTGGACCATGTAATTTCACACCTTTATACAATAAGCGATACAGTGAATGATGAACTTAAAAATGAAATTCAAACACAAATTTCCTTTTTAATCGCACGCCAGTACGAACCCTCCATGTATCCCCTTTTGGCATCATGGCAGTCTTATGAAACAATCATGAATCTTGCACCAAACATGTGCGTTTTTAGTACACTTGAAGGAATGCAACACTTCGCGAAGACCTTGATGGAAGATGTCGTGGAATTTATTCAAGAGCGCCACGGTTTGAACCTCTTACCTTTGGAATATGATGTCTATTCTGAGCTTAAAGAATCGTGGTATGAAAACAGCTATCGAATTCATGATTATCAATCCCATAATGAATTGAATGTCCCATGGCACCGTGCAGAAGTCGTTGCGACAAACCTCATTGACATGGTTGATTGGATGCATAAAGAATCTGAACATAGAACCTTCTTAATCTCATTGCCAGAAAAGGAACGCAAACAATTTATCAGTATTCTTGTTGAGCGTACGGGTACGTTTGATTTGTATGATGAAGTGATCCAACCAGGGATCTTCATCACCGAAGATTCGATGGACATCGGACTTGAATTTGACGATTTAAACCTATCCTATTACACAATTCGTGAACTGTATCAATATCATCAAAAACGCTATCGCTATGACAGTAAATTTACAAAAGCCGAAGCATTAAATAGTGTGCTGGATTTAGATGAGCTTGATTATGTAGTGCATCGTCAATATGGAATTGGTCGCTATATGGGAATTGCCACTAAAGAAATCGATGGTATCCATAAAGACTTTATGAAAATTCGATATCAAGGTGGCGATGAATTATTTGTTCCAATTGAGCAATTTCACCTTGTTAGAAAATACTTCTCATCCAATGCAATCTCCGTGAGATTGAGCAAGCTAGGATCAAATGCATGGCGCAAAAATCAAGAACGCATTCAACAAAATGTCGAAGAGGTTGCGAAACGGTTAGTAGATCTTTACACAACACGTATGAAAGCTGAAGGATTTGCATACTCTAAAGATAGCAAATATCAAGAAGACTTTGAAAATGCTTTTATGTATGATCTCACTGTTGATCAAAAAGAAGCAATTGAAGAAATTAAAATCGATATGGAAACACCAAAACCAATGGATCGACTGCTTTGTGGCGATGTAGGATTTGGGAAAACAGAAGTATCTATTCGGGCTGCATTCAAAGCAGTCTCAGATCATAAGCAAGTTGCTTTCTTATGTCCAACAACGATTCTTTCTCAACAACACTATCGAACATTTAAAGATCGATTCAAAGAGTTTCCTGTTGTGATTGAAGTTTTAAATCGATTTGTTTCAGACAAGAAAGCACGAGACATTCTTAAGCGTGTCCACAGTGGAGACGTTGATATTCTGATTGGTACACACCGAATCTTATCAAAAGATGTGAAGTTCAAAGACTTGGGATTTTTAATCATTGATGAGGAACAACGTTTTGGTGTTGAACATAAAGAGCGTATCAAAGAATTGAAAGTCTCTGTCGATGTTTTATCACTCAGTGCTACACCAATTCCACGAACCCTTCAAATGTCTCTTGTTGGGCTTCGCTCACTCTCTCAACTCAACACTCCACCATCAAACAGACTTCCTGTGATGACCTATGTGATTGAAAAAGATGAAAAAACCCTATTTGACATTATGCGCAAAGAACTAAATCGAGAGGGACAAGTATTTTATCTCTTTAATGATACACAACATCTTTATGCGATTGCGAATACAATCAGAGATGAACTTGATACTTCTGTTGGTGTTGTTCATGGGCAAATGGATCGAAATGAAATTGAAGATGTGATGATTCGTTTTGTGGAAAAAGAAATTTCAGTTTTAGTGTGTACCACAATTATCGAAACAGGAATTGATATTCCAAATGCAAACACAATCATCGTAGATAATGCCCACAAATTTGGCTTATCACAACTTTATCAAATCAAGGGACGAGTTGGTCGAAGTGATCGCTTAGCCTATGCTTATTTTGTAGTACCAAGCAAAAAGAGTTTAACTGAAGTAGCAAGTAAACGACTTCAAGCCATTAAAGAATTCACACAACTTGGTAGTGGGTATAAAATCGCAATGCGAGACCTTACAATACGAGGCGCTGGGGAATTATTAGGTGATAATCAATCTGGGTTTATTGATACTGTCGGTATTGATCTTTATATTGAAATGCTTCGCGAAGCAATAGACAAAGAAAAAGGAATTGAAAGAAAACCACAAGAAGAAACTGTGTCACTACATCTTGATGGGTACTTACCAGAGCACTTTGCGAATGATGACAGTGAAAAGTTAGAAATCTATCAAGAACTCAGTATGGTTACTGACTTCGACAAGCTGAATGCATTTAAGCATCGAATGGAAGATCGATACGGTTCACTTCCGCATGCTGTAGAAATGCTTCTTGAGAAAAAACGCCTTGAAATATTCTTGTCCGACCCCCGAGTGAAGTCCTTTAAAGAGTATGTAAACCGCGTAGAACTTACGTATTCTGAAGAATTCAGTGAACGCATTGATGGCATGCATTTATTTGAGATTATCTCGAATCGATCATTAGATATTAAAATTAAATATTTAAACAAATCAATTACAATCATCCTTCCACTCGATTTGGATTGGTCTGATGAACTACTATATATCATGGAACATATAAAGGAGAAAGATAATGCGTCTTGATAAATACTTAAAAGTATCACGAATCATAAAACGTCGCGCTGTTGCGAAAGATTTGGCAGATGATAATCGTGTATTCGTGAATGACAAACTTTCAAAACCTTCATCAGAAGTAAATATTGGTGATGAAGTAGAGATTCGTTTTGAACACAGACACATTCGTGTGAAGATAACCTATATGAGCGAGAAAATGCACAAGGACAGCCCACCCTATTATGAGTTAATTTTTGATCGCTCAGTACCGAAATCAGAGTAATAATAACTCTATAATAGTTAAAAACTATCTAACTAAAAATCACTTTACATTTAGCAAGAGAAATTTGCTGTGTTTAAGTGATTTTTTTGTTATCTGATTGGAAATTATTAAAAGACTTATATAACTTTTTTATATACAGTTGATACCAATAAAAACAGATCCTTAACTTTTAAACAGTAAGAACTTTTAATCTCTCAAATTGAAATAATCATAATGAATATTTATGAATACAAGTAAAGTAAAATTTGTGAGATCACTGTTATCACATCTTAACTGGAAGATAATACACTATTGTAGGTATACATTCAGAAAATACCTAAAGAAAATATTGATAGGTTTCAAGTGTTTTATGTTTTAAGAGAGTAAAGGGAGAAACGAGAACAGGTGACGACTAATTTTATAAAAAAGACTAAAAATTAATCTTAAAATGAGCGAAAAAACATTTAAAAAAATTGACTGTCGGTCAATAAATAGTGCGTTTCTGAGGTTGTAAACCCTCTCAATTATGATTTGTGATGGGAATCGTGAAAAAGTGAAGAAACGCGACGAATTTTATGTACTTTTCGATATAATATCTGTTGCATTCCCAAAGTCTTAAGCGTATAGTGTTAGTGTTAGCGATAGGAGGCGTGAAATGGATGATTCAATAGTAAGAATTCTTCAAAGAGATAAAGAAGCGAAAGAGGCGTTGACAAGACGTACCACAAAGCTTGCTGAGTTGAATAAAGAATTCGAAAGTGCGAAGCAGAATATTGATGACGCAAATCATGCAGCTTATGAGATCGAATCAAACCGAATGGATCAAGAAAGAGAAGATGAACTGGGTGCATTGGATAATGCGCTTAAAGCTGAATTCGAAGAACAGAAAGCAGCAATGATCAAATTATTCGAAGAGAGGTCGGATGAGTGGGTTGAACGTCTAGTCAGGGAGAGTTTAAGCAATGCCTAATACAGCGGTAATTGCTAAAGCGAGAGCAATGTATAGCTTACATTTAAAAGACTTTGATTACCATCAATTGGCCGATTTGAAGCGTGTTGAAGATGTTGCCATGTTCTTTGAAAAACACCCTCGTTATGAAGGTGTAATGGAAGGCGTGCGCAGTCTTGAAATACACCGAGACATTTTAGAACAAAGAATACGAGTGATGGTTCCTCTTGAATACAAGAGTCTTTTGCGGATGGAGCAAGTTGCCAGGGCGAAGACTTTTTTTTCTTTGGATTTAGAGCGAAATTTGATTGTTGATATGCTCTATTCACTCAGTCACGGAGTAATTTATCAACCAACACGTGATAGTGTAGAACTCAGTCAATCATTCTCATTCAACGTTGCGGATCTTATAAACTGTAACTCAATTGAAGCAGTCCTTAAAACGATAGCACGCAGCCCGTATGCACATACGGTTGACGTGGAAGTTAACAAGGGGACACCAATTTGGGAAATAGAAAGCAAGTTGTACGATTTATATATTAAACTCGTCAATGAAAATGAAGCGAAGGATAGTGAAGAATTTAGAGATATCTTCCGCTTTGACATTGAATTAACCCGTGTGGCCGAAGCATTTAGAATGGTTATTGCAAATAATCCAAACTATATTAAGAAGCTAGAAAGTTACACGTGGATCCCTTATAAGTTAAAGAAACAAGAGTTAAAGGATTGGGTTGAACAATCGGATCCTAACTTATTTGTCGCGAATGTAAAAGAAAAGTATGGTATTCCTCAAGAAGTATACCGCTCAACGATTGAGAACTACTTCGATCGGATGCGCTTTAAACAAGCATTGAAAGTGATGCGATACAGTCAAGACAGTAAAGCAGTTGTTTATGCTTATAAGATGTTAATGGATATAGAAGTAAAAAATATCATCAGTATAATCGAAGGTGTACGTTATCGTAGAAATGTACAGTCGATTCTAGAACAACTGGTATTTGAGGTGAAACAAACATGATTGAAAAAATGAAATTATTGAGTGTTCGCTGTTCTAGAGATCAATACCTTGAATTAGCTTCTCATGCTGTTGCAAAAAAGAATTTCCACCCAATTTTGGCAAACGATGTAATCAAGTCAAAAATGATTGGATTTCAATATGCTCAAGACCAAGTTTATACTCAATTGAAAACACGCATTGATGCAGTGGACAAAGGATTAAACTTAGGACTCGTTGAAAATCTTAGTGACATTAATGAAGTTGAGTTGGATGTTATCAAGGACACAATTGATAAAGTTGAAGGCAAGTATGAAAAATTCACTGCCTCAAGAGCAAGAACTTCAGATAAAGAAGATAAGGAAGCACTGGCAAAACTTCACGAATATCTCCATGGTCAAGAACTTCAATACATTGCAGTTCACCTTGGACGAATTCCTCTAGAAGCATTGTCACGGGTAACCCTTTATAACAATGAGGCATTTATCTTTACAGAATTAGTGCGAAATAAACACTATGTTTGGATTATGTATCTATGTATGAAAGAAGACGATAAGCACTTTGAAGAGATGTTTGGTTCGCTCTACTTTGAAACTGTAGATATTCCAAAAGATATGGAACAAGAAGAGGAAATTCGTGATTACTGCAAGCAAGCACTTGGAGAAATCTGTGGATTTGTGGCTTGGCGTTCTAAAATGGAACAATTCGAGAAATTTGTAAGTGTTGAGGAAGATACAATCTTATTTAACGCCTTTGTTCCTGAAGATGAAGTAGAAGAATTTAAAAAAGAATTTAGTGATTTTGAAATTGAAGATGTGGAAAACAGTGATTATCACTTCACACCACCTACAAAATTAAGCAATCGGAAATCCGTTAAACCGTTTGAATCGTTTGTTGAGATGTATGGACTTCCACGATATGGAACCTTTGATCCAACAACCTTCTTCGCCATAACATATAGTCTACTATTTGGGATTATGTTTGGGGACCTTGGGCAAGGAGTTGTGATTTCATTGGTTGGATGGTTCATGCTAAAGAAAAAAGGAATGGGACTTGGTGCTGTTTTAATGCGCATCGGTATGTTCTCAGCGTTCTTTGGAATCATTTACGGTTCAGTGTTTGGAGATGAAACAATTCTAGATGGGTTCCTTCGTCCCTTTGGATTACCAATCCATGTTGGGGATAATGACATGACGCAACCTTTACTGATTGCTGCCGTTGCGATGGGTGTAATACTCATTGTAATATCAATGCTTATGAATGTATTAATCTTGATGAAACAAAAACGATACGCATCTGCAATCCTTTCTCAAAACGGAGTTTGTGGTATCGTGTTCTATGTTTATTTAGTTGTAGGAGCTGTTCTAAATCTAGTATATAAAGTGAACATCTTTACAACACCGCTCTTAATCCTCTGTGTAGGATTACCACTATTATCAATTATGTTCCATGTTCCAATTCACAATGCAATTCAAAGAAAGAAACTCAAACCAGAAGATGGTTGGGGTGGATACATTACAGAAAGCTTCTTTGAATTGTTTGAAGTGCTGTTGAGTTTTATGGCAAATACATTGTCATTCTTACGTGTGGGTGGATTTATCCTCAGTCACGTTGGGATGATGACGGTAGTTATGGAACTTCGAGTACTTGCAGGAACAGCAGGTCCACTTGTTCTCATCTTCGGGAACATCTTAGTTATTGGACTTGAAGGACTAATTGTAGGTATCCAAGCATTACGTCTTGAATATTATGAAATGTTTAGCCGTTATTACGAGAGTGGCGGCGTTGAATACAAAACACTTTAGGAGGAAATTCAATGTTTACAGTATTACAATTCGTAGGACCTTTAGTCCTTATCGCACTTATTACATTACCACTTGTTCCAGTTTTCCAAGGTAAAACAACTGTTGAAAATGGAGCGTTCCGTGTAAAATTACAAATCGCATTATTCTTTGCTTCATGTGTTGGAGTATTCCTATTTAGCACAACAGCATATGCTGATACTGAAACAGCTGTTGATTCAGCATTCGTAGGAAGTATTGCACAAGGGTTAGGATTTATCGCAGCTTCAATCGCTGTTGGATGTTCAGCACTTGGTGCTGGGATTGCCGTTGCACACGCTGCGCCTGCTGCTATTGGTGCATTAGCTGAGAAAAGTGACACATTTGGTAAGGCTATGATCTTCGTTGCCTTGGCAGAAGGTGTTGCGATCTATGGTCTATTAGTCGCTATCTTAATCGTAATTCGTTTATGAAAATCTTCCTCATTAGCGACAACGTCGATACATTAATGGGGATGCGGCTTGGCGGAATTGATGGTGCAATAGTCCACGACGAAGGCACACTCAAGACTGTACTTGATGATGTTTTAAACAATCCAGAAATTGGGATCGTATTAATGACAACCCAAGCGTTTGATTTAGATCGAGATCACTTGATGGAATTGAAGCTAGAACTTAAAAAGCCTCTGATTGTTGAAATATCAGACCGACATCATTCTCATGAAGTGCAATCGATGCTCGATGAGACAATCCGGAAGATAGTTGGGAAGGTGACATAATGGCTGGTGAAAAAGCACGCATTACTGAAGAGATAATCAGTCGTATCGCTGCTCATGAACATGAGGACACTGAAGTTTATATCGATAACTTTAAACAAAGTTTGAGTAGACAATTGGTGGAATACGACGAATATCAAGCAGAAATGCTTCAAAAAAAATTAGAGAGAAAAGAAGGCGACTCAAAACAGGATCACAAGCATTACAGTTCTGAGCAAAAATGGAAAGTTCGCACTGCCCTTCGTGAAGTAAAAACTGAACAAATCAATGTCCTTCGTGATAAAACACGCAAGCGACTTACCACAATGCTCAATACCCCTGAATATGTCGGATATCTCGAATTAGCAAAATCAAAAGCACCAAAGTCGGGCACGTATTATGTACGCGCTGAAGATGTTGTGCATTTTAAAGATGTTGATACGAAAGTTGCGACCATTCCACTGGGTGGATTTAAAGTAGTGGATGGATCTCGAATTATTGATTTTACATTAGAAACTGCATTCAAAGAAGTATTTGATTCCTTTTCTAATACACTAAATATTGATGGACAGGAGTGATGAGATGAGTCAAATATATTGGATAAATGGACCAATCATCAAGAGTAAAGACGTTAACGACTTCATGATGCAAGAAATGGTGTTTGTTGGTAAAAACAAACTCATGGGAGAAGTCATTGGAATCGATGAAGACTTTGCGACAATCCAAGTCTATGAATCAACAACCTCAATGCGAGTGGGTGAAGAAATTGTTCACACCGGCACGCCATTAAGTGTTGACTTGGGCCCAGGGCTACTTGGAAATATCTTTGATGGGATTGGACGACCCCTTAAACAAATTGAAAAGAAATTTGGATCGTATCTAGAAGTCGGTCAAGATGTACCAACACTTGATGCTACTATCGGATGGGACCTTACCTTTAAAGTTAAAAAAGGCGACTATGTTTCAAAAGGTGCAATCCTTGCAACTTTCTTTGAAACAGGCGCAATTGAACACCGCGTGATGGCACAACATGATGGTATTATCGCATCTGATTGTGAAAACAAATCCTATACAACTCAAGATATTGTGGTGAGTTATGAAAGCGGCGAAACACAAACATTAGTAAACACATGGCCAATTCGTCACGAACGCCCTGTGAAAGAACGCATTGACGCCAAAGAACCCCTCATTACAGGACAACGTGTCATTGATACCTTATTCCCAATTGTAAAAGGTGGGAGCGCTGCAATCCCTGGTGGATTTGGTGCTGGGAAAACAATGCTTCAACACCAACTTGCAAAATGGTGTGATGCGGATATTATCGTGTACATTGGTTGTGGTGAACGTGGTAATGAAATGGCTCAAGTACTTGAAGAATTTGGTGAGTTGGTGGACCCTAAAACAGGAAGAACCTTACTCGAACGGACCATTCTGATTGCAAATACGTCAAACATGCCAGTTGCTGCGCGTGAAGCATCCATTTATACAGGAATAACCTTTGCTGAGTATTATCGTGATATGGGGTACCATGTGGCCCTTATGGCGGACTCAACATCACGTTGGGCAGAAGCACTTCGTGAGTTATCCGGTCGTTTGGAAGAAATGCCAGCTGAAGAAGGCTTCCCTGCATACCTTGCATCACGTCTTGCTGCATTCTATGAAAGAAGTTCATTTGTAAAAAACTTAAATGATTCAATCGGTTCAATCAGTATTGTTGGTGCGATTTCACCACAAGGTGCTGACTTCTCAGAACCAGTTACTCAAAACACAAAACGGTTTATTGGTTGTTTCTGGGCGTTGGATAAAAACCTTGCGTATATCCGTCACTTCCCTTCAATCAACTATAACCAAAGTTACAGTGAATACTTAAGTCAATTAAACTCATGGTTTGATTCACACCTTGGAGAAGAGTTCCTTATCAACCGTCAACGTATTTTATCAATTCTTAATGAAGAAAACCGTTTGATGGAAATTGTGAAGTTGATTGGACAAGATGTTCTTGCGGATCAACAAAAACTAACCCTTGAGATGGCACGTGTAGTTCGTGTTGGTTATCTCCAACAAAATGCGTTCCATAAGTTTGATAGTTCCGTATCATTGGAAAAACAAACTGCAATGCTAAAACTCATTTCATATACGTATGATGAGTGTCAAAAAATATTAAAAGAAAAGAAAACGATGTCAGCAATTGTGGAAACACATATCTTTGATAAGATAATTGGGTTAAAATACAACGTTGACGAAGACTTATCTAAATTTGAAGAGTATTATGATTTTGTGAATACTCAATTAAGATCAATCGCATAAGGAGGAGATATTGATGCGTACTTTATATCAAGGTTTATCCAATATCAACGGCCCACTTGTAGCGCTTGAAGGTATTGAAGATGCGTCTTTCGATGAACTTGTTGAACTGTATGATGAAGATGGTTCACAACAACTCGGACGTATTATTGAAATAAAAGGTGACAAGGTTCTGATCCAAGTCTTTGGACAAACTGAAGGGATGTCACGAACAAATACACAAACTAAGTTTACCGGACGTCCAATTGAAATGGGACTTTCAGAAGCAATTCTAGGACGTAGTTTTAATGGGTCTGGCCAAGTAATTGACGGCCAAGGACCAATCTATGTTGAACGTACCCAAGACATTAACGGGCGTGTTATGAACCCTGTATCACGGATTTATCCACGAAACTACATCAACACAGGAGTCAGTGCCATTGATGGTCTCAATACACTTATTCGTGGACAAAAGCTTCCAATCTTTTCAGGTTCAGGGTTACCCCATAATGAACTTGCGGCTCAAATTGTCCGCCAAGCACGTCTTCATGATGAAAACGAATCATTTGGGATTGTGTTTGCTGCAATGGGTGTAAAACATGATGTGGCAGCATTCTTTAAGAAAGCATTTATGGAAAGCGGCGTTATGGACCACGTTGTTATGTTCTTAAACATGGCAAATGACCCAATTATCGAACGTATTTTAACACCACGTTTCGCATTAACTGCAGCTGAATACCTAGCTTTTGAAAAAAACATGAACATTCTTGTAGTGATGTCAGATATGACAACCTATTGTGAAGCGCTTCGTGAATACAGTGCATCAAAAGGTGAAATCCCAGGTCGTAAAGGGTATCCTGGATACCTCTATTCAGACCTTGCAAGTATGTATGAACGTGCAGGTTGTGTTGAAGGAAGTACAGGGTCATTGACTCAAATTCCAATTCTTACCATGCCAAATGACGATATCTCTCACCCGATTCCTGACTTAACAGGATACATAACTGAGGGACAAATCGTATTGGATCGTAATATGACACAACAAGGTATTTATCCACCAATCAACGTACTCCCATCCCTTTCTCGTTTGATGAAAGATGGTATTGGGAAAGGATTGACACGTGAAGACCACCAAGATGTTTCATCACAACTATTCGCATCATATGCGCGTGTAATTGACGTAAGAAATCTTGCATCTGTTATCGGGCTAGATGAACTTAGTAAAGAAGATCAAAACTATCTTGAGTTTGGTCGTATGTTTGAACAAGTCTTTGTAGGACAAGGTTCGAAAACAAACCGATTTGTAGATGATACACTTGATTTAGGTTGGCTTCTTGTCTCCCTACTTCCACGTCATGACTTAGATCGACTCAGCGATGAACTCTTAGATGCGCACTATGACCCATCTCGTGCTAAAACATATTTTGAATCGTTAGAAGTAGGACACTAATATGCTCATTACCAAAAGCAACCTCATAGCCAGTAGGGAATCATTAAGGCTTGCGAAATTGGGATATGACCTCATGGACCGTAAGCGTGTGATTCTAATGCAAGAGTTATCACAAATGATGGATGATGTTAAAACACTACGAACTGTTATTGATGAGGCATATGATGATGCGTACTATTCATTACAAAATGCCAATATTTCAATCGGTTCTTTTACAACGCGCGCCATTGCAAGTCAAGTAACCGTAGACGACGGTGTAGAAATCGTATACCGCTCTGTTATGGGGATTGAGATACCTAAGGTTCACTTAAACAAAACAATCAGTAACGAGCCTCAATTCAGGGTTCAAGGTACAGACAGTCACTTAGATGAAGCGTTTATGCGATTCAACATTGTGAAAAGCTATACAGTAAAATTAGCGGAACTCGATAACGGCATGTATCGACTTGCGAAAGCAATAGAGAAAAGCCGTAAACGTGCGAATGCACTTGCTTATATCGTAATTCCAAATCTTGAATCAGAAATAAAAATGATATCTGAAGCGCTCGAAGAAAAAGAACGTGAAGATTTTATTCGAATGAAATTGGTGAAGAGCCAGACAGATCGAAGATAGTAACAGAAGAGGTTCGAATCATTAATTCGAACCTTTTTTAAATTCGTATGAGAAAAAGAGGAATGTATAATTGGTATAAAACTTCAACTAATCCACAATTAATTGACATACGCGTGGTCCTTCCTACGATTATTAAAAATGTAGCTCAATGTATGATGTTCATCAATTTGTAAACAGTTTGGTTTAAGGTCACGCATATAAAACACGAAATGTTTATGCCAGGACAAATCAGAAGAAAACCAAATACAGTATCAGGTGCAATCGAATCCATTAAAAAGGGTACGAAAACAGGTGTCTCTTGGTCATAAAATAATGCTTCACGTGTGAGTTTGAACTACTCTTTGAACGTTATCTTTAGCTAAATATGCGGTAATTTCATTTACATACGAAAGCGGGATAAAGTTGCTTTTAAGACATTATTATATTATCATTGTCAGTAGAATATAATCGACATATCAAGGAGTATTTACTATGAAGAAATTGTTGTATGCTGAGATTGCAAATCAAATTAAACAAGACATTTTAGACGGTGTTTATCCTGTGAATTCTTTCTTGCCAACAGAGAACGAATTGGAGGCTATGTTTGAAGTAAGCAAGATCACTGTACGTAAAGCGATCGAAGAGCTTGTCGGAGAAGGATTTATAGATAAGAAACGAGGTATTGGGACAGTCGTTGTGAGCAATCGATTGTTTAACAAACTTTCAAAAGCAACCTCCTTTTCATCAATTCTTGAACGAAACCACCAACTCGAAAAGAAAATTATATCATTGGAAGTTGATCATGAGATACAAGATGCGAGCATTCTTGAAGCAATTGGGTCTACCGCACTGTGCATGAAAAGAATCTATTATCTAGACCAGAAACCCTATGTATATTTTGTACACTATTTTCCTTGTTTTAATGAAGATTTAGAAACTGCAAAACGGAAGATTGAAGAGAATTCCTTGTATCGCTGGTTGGATGCCAAAGGGCACACTGTGATGAAATTCGAAGATGATTTTAATGTTGAGGTTGTTTCGGCTGAAATCAAAGATGTTTTAAATGTTTCAAGTGTATTGCGACGTGTACGCAGCACCATAGATGAAGATGGAAATATTATAGAGATTTCTCGCGGTTATTATAATACAGAGGTTTTACCCTATAAAGTAGAATATGAGATTTAACATATACACGCCTACCAATCAATGCAATCATTAAATCTGTAACTCGTACATTATCGTTTGTAGCAAATCAAACCAAAAAAAGAAACATTCCTTAAATTCACATTGAATCTAAGGGGTGTTTCTTTTGCATAGATTGAGTCATTGATATTAAGGAAAACGTGTAAAGTGACGAATAAAAGTAATGCGCTATTATCGCAAGACACGTTGAGCTTTTGAAGGGTTCATGCGTAGTATTTCTTCTTGGGTGACATTCAAGTAATCACCAACCGTTGTATAGGCTACTGCACAGCATCGTGTAGCGAAATCAATTACTTCTTGAATCGGCCATCCGGATTGTAATCCACTGATAATTCCAGATGCATAGGCATCACCGGTTCCAATCGCATCCAAAACATCTACGGCTATGGGTTTTCCGGACTTGAAGACAGAATCCTTGCACAAAAACCCTTTAATAACTAACTGATCGTTGTGATCTAAAGTTTTGAGTGTTCCAGAGAATACATCGACCGTGTATTGATTCATGAAGTTTAACGTGCGTTCTTCAAAAGTAGAACCTTCAATTTGTAGTGTCTTTTCTAAATCAAGGACACTCCCAAAAACGATTGTACTGCGTTTAAGAATATATTTGAAGGCATCAAGAACCGTATCATATTCATTTGGATCCATTAAGGATTGACGGAAATTAAAATCAAAGCAGAGTTTAATACTCATCGATTCACATAATGAAGCAACCAATAAAGCATTGTTTCTACTAATCACGGAAGTTTGGCACGAAATACCGCAGATATGGACAAGATCAGCACCTGAAAGTGCTTGTCTTAATTCTTCTTGTGTAAACTGATAGGTATTAAAGCTTGAGAAACTTCGGTTCATATAAGTGACTTTACTTGGTCTTAAACCATGTCCTGGTTCTAGAAAGTAGATTCCAATATGATTGCCAGATTTCGTGACTGCTTGTTCATTAATGCCAAGCATTCTTAGATTTGAAAGCGCAGCGATTCCAATATCATTATCAGGGACTGAAGAAATAAGAGAAACTTCATGACCAAACTGATACAGGTTTCTTAACAAGTTTACTCCCGTTCCACAAAACAACATATCAAGTGCTTGTGATTGAGATAAGGCTTTGTTATTTTGAGTTGATAAGCGAAGCATTGTTTCGCCAAATGCAACAATTCTCATGTTATTTTACCAGCTTTTTAATGATTCCAAATAATGTTTTCACATCTTCAACGCGGGTGTTATTTGTTGTTGGGTCAATGATTGAGCTGTACACATGCGGAATGATTTCTTTTACATTTGCATCAAGAGCAATTTGCAAGAGGATTTCAAAGTTATCGAGATCGATACCACCTGTAGGTTCAAGTCCAAAGTCATTTTGTGCACAAAGTCGACATACTTCGCGGTATTCATCAAGATGTGCAAGACCTTTCATTGGGAAATACTTAATGGTATTAGCACCCATATCTTTCAGCAAATCGATGGCCCCTTGGACACTGACAACAACAGGATCGTTTTTAGAGCTGATTGGTCCAGTCCCAATATTAACAAATCCAACAGTTCCAGTAGGTGAAACAAGACCGTTAATGTATGTATCCGCATCCCCAAGTCTTCCACGGGTATTACCAATGCCAGTAAATACTTGATTGACATGTTGTGGTTTCAGTGCACCACTAAGTCTTGCGACCATATTGCTTTGATTTGGATTGCCGGCACCTAAACCAATTGAAATGGCGTTGTCTAATGCACTTTGATAACGTTTAAAATCTTCAATCGCAAGTTCATCTGTTTCATAGTTCGAAGATAATAGTCCAATAATTGCGTGGTGTTCTGCTGCCTCATAGCATTCAACAGCATTTTCAAGAGTATTCGCAAGCACATTAAGTGCTACTCGGTTATTATAGAAATTTGGTTTTGTTCTCATGGGTGGTTTCCTTTCATAAATGATTCGATATATTGTGTGATGATACGCATATCGTCTTGATTTAGTGCTCTAACATCAAACTCGATGATCCCTTGATTTGCATAGTACTCACGGGTATAAACAGCAGGGTTTTGTTGTTTCATCGAAGAAATTAATGAAGGTGCATCCTCTACTATTATTTTTAAACGATAGATATCGCGGCCTGCTCCATCTTGAGTGATTGATGCATTGATACCAAGTGCCTTCATATCTTTTAGCCAAGGTTCAATACGTTCAATCATGGATGCGCCAGATTCGTTTCCTTCACTTAAGTAGGTTTTAGTTGCTTGATAGAGACCGAGAATGTTTTCTTTTCCAATTTTCATTGCACGGCCAATTCCCTTGCTTTGACGTCGCACCCAGTCGATTGCCTGAACACTTCCAAATACAAGTCCAGAACTTGGGCCTTCAATGGCTTTTGCGCCACTAAAGATCACACAATCAATCGCTTGATTGACATATTGTGTAAGTGCTTCTTCAGCTGCAGCATCCACAATAAGGGGTACGTTTGATGCTTTGCTAATTTGAATCATATCTTCAAGAGATAACATACTTTTTTGAACAGTATGATGGCTGACAACATACATCAAAGCACAGGTGTTTTCATTCAAGCATGCTTTAACATGCGATGCAGTACATCCATTCGCATAGCCAGCTTCAACAACAACCCCTCCCCCCAGTTCAATCATTGTTTGAACTGGGGCACCATAATCAACGTTATGGCCTTTCATAATAACAACTTCACGTTTTGTTAGGGTTGGATCATAAGGGTGTAACAATGCGTGGTCATTATCTTTAGCGATACACCCTGCAACACAGAGTGCAATCCCTGATGAAGCACTTGCAACGATTGTTGCTGCAGGGTACCCGGTTAATTGACTGAGTTGACTGCCAGTTTTCTCAATAAGTTCTTCGATCACAAAGAAGTTTTGAGCACCGTATTGTTGTGCTTCGATTGCAGTCTTTTGAACCTTTGAAACACCCAGTATCGACATTTTACCACTTGCATTAATTACACGCGTTAAATTAAGTTCGTTCATTGAATCTCCTCCATATCGATCATCACACCACCTACAATTACGTGACGGGGTTGAATTAATTTATGAATGATTTCACGATTTCCTGAAGAATCAATTGCTTCAAATTGTGTGTCTTTGACTTCGAAGATTGTGAAATCAGCGTCATATCCGATTTCTATTTTCCCTTTATTTTGGATCTTAAAGAACTCTGCAGGCACCCTGGTAACTTTATCAATGATTTCCTCTAAAGAATAACCAAGGTGTAACATCTTACTTAATGTGACTGCAAAACTCATCACAGGTCCGCTAACACGGTTTCGGTGATAGATATCTGTACTAATTGTACAGCATTTAAATCCGAGATTTAAACAGTGCCGTGCAACGTTAAAGTCAAAACTCGCAGTTCCATGGCCTAAATCAAATGCCACTCCACGTTTTTGAGCACATAAGACACAAGACTTAATATGCATATCAGAATCAATGATTGAATTCGCTTTACCATTGAAACAATGGGTAACCATATCATGATGATCTAATAACGGCATGATGTCTTCAAGAGGTGGTGGTGCAGACCCAATGTGAACCATTAACGGAATATCACCGAGTTCTTTTTGAA
This sequence comes from Erysipelothrix larvae, assembly GCF_001545095.1. Taxonomy (NCBI): domain Bacteria; kingdom Bacillati; phylum Bacillota; class Erysipelotrichia; order Erysipelotrichales; family Erysipelotrichaceae; genus Erysipelothrix; species Erysipelothrix larvae. The sequence continues at coordinate 2,473,305 of NZ_CP013213.1, read as the reverse complement.
TCTTCTTTGCCATCACTAAAGGTTGAATACCGTTATCACCAACAACACTTTGACTCATTCGTGCTTTAATTCCAAGTAGAAAATCGGGGTACATATTAAACTTCTCTTTTATATGATCAATTTGAATCAATGATAAATCAGAGAGTTCGTCTTGTCTAATCAGCCCAATATCTGAGATGTTGAGTAAGGCGTAGACATTTGTTTTAGCATTCTTTACACATTGAAAAAAAGCGTCAACATTCGAATATCCGCAGGACCCAGCATCAATTACTGTACAAACTCCAGAGTGTACACCAATGAGATCGGGTTCATCATAATAGATATCCATCGTCGGATTGCAATGGACATGGTCATCGATCCAACCCGCACTGATGTACGACCCAGATTCCATCACGAATGTCTGAACTGCATTTAAGTTAAGCAGGGTGTCAAGCGCAACAATCTTACCATTCTTTACGCCTATATCAATTTTACTTCCGTCTGTTAAGACGGCATTTTTAATAAGTATATCGAGCATAATATCACAATTTTTCTAATCTAAATTTACTCCAAGGACTGATGTATTTCAGTAAAAACTTCTCTTCCTCAAGAATCTGTCCTACTTTGTTCTTGCGGGGATCTGTATGAGGTTGCAACACAATTTGCAATTCGTTTTTGTATTTTCCAAAGCAATCATTGCCAATAACAACATCTCCAAATTGGAAAGGATCTTCATTTGAATGCAATGAATTTGGACTATGGGCATACTTTTTACGAACCTCTGTTGAACGAATTAAAGAACTTGAAATATCCCCCCGACGTTGATGTTGGTTGTGCGTGATAATGTCATTCTCAACTTCATTATTACGTTCATTAACATCGACTCTAAGACTTAATTGGTAACGATTGACTTTGCTTAGGGATTCAAGTTCTTCATCACTTGCATATGCGTTTCCAATAATCACATCATCGATGAGTCCTGTTGCAAAGAGATGCTTAGCTTGTACATCAATCGGTAAACTTCGGTGAAGCTCTAGAGTTGGAAGCCCATCATTGATATTCCAAGGACCTAAAGTAGCAGTACTTGAAGTGATAAATGCAGCAGTTCGTAGTCCGTGACGTTTAAACCGTTTTGAACAGTTCACAAAGAAATCATAATCTAACCCAGTGCCTGACTGAGGGTAGAAGTTATGGCATCCATATAAGAATGGCTTATTGGCTTGGTAGGTCAGAATGTTATCAAGATAAGCAACATCATTACTCATGTTCAATTCAATAATAAGGCCATATTCATTGTATGTCAATAAAGCTTCTTTATTGCCATCAAATCCAACATCGAGACGAATTCCATCCGCATGAAGTTCCTTAAAAAAGCTAAGATCATCATAGGAAATCTGCAATTGCTCAAAGATGTTCGGTGCAACATCAAGGATTACTTCAAACCCTTTGTCTTTTGCATACTTAAGAATTGTTTTAAACTTAGCAGCCGTCTCTTCTTTGCTTCCAGAAACTTCAAGCATGCTTGCAAACAGTCGAGAAAAACCAAGGTGAGAAGCAGTGTCCAAATAAGCCATATCTGCTTCAATATTGCTGTGGTCGGGGTAAATAGAAATACCAAGTCTTCGTTTCATCTCACATCCTCCTTGCGTTTTCTAACGATGCATTATATTGATTAATTGTAATTATGGCAGTAAAGAGTGTCATCCCAACTACAAGCCATAGTGATAAATGAGCGATGATTGTAATAATTATTGTGATTGCAATTAAACCTAAGCTTATCAATGATAACTTAAGCAAAGAATAATCCTTAATTTGATTGACTAACAGTTTATTGCGAGCTGTAATTTGACAAAGGATAAAGATGCAAACAAGTGTTAATAATTCATAGAGTGTCATAAATAATTATACGAGGAACACCTAATTATGTCCCTCGTACGTCTCCTTTCAAAATATATTGTAGATTATGAGTTATTGCCTTCTAGTTCCTTAGCAAGTTGTTGCTTTTCAGCAACTTTAAAGAATGGATAATAGATTGCTACAGAAATAATAAAGTTTACGATAACTAATGCACCAGCAGTAATGCTCCAATCTGTACTCATCCATGCAGCGATAGGTGAAATTACTGTAAATGGTAATCGAGCCATCATCATCGGAACAATATTAGTAATTGTTAATACATAAGAGAGCGTTGTTGTAACCAATGGCGCAACGATGAATGGAATCGCAAGGATTGGATTCATAACGATAGGAGCACCAAATATCATTGGTTCATTGATGTTGAACAGACCGGGTAAGAATGAAAGTTTTCCTAATTTCTTAAAGTAGGTAGATTTTGATCTTAAGAATAATAATGTTAATGCGAGTGTTGCACCAGCTCCACCAATCCAAACAAACCATTGAAGGAATTGCTCAGTGAAGATGTTTGGAAGCGCGTTTGCAGAAACTCCAGCAGCAAATGCTTCCATGTTTTCAGCAATTGACATATCCCAGAATGGACGAATGATTGGTCCTAGGATTGCAGGTCCGTGAATACCAAGAACCCAGAAAACACAAATTAGTAGAACAGTCAGTAAGCCACCGAGTAGGCTGTTTCCTGCTAGAATTCCTTTTAGTGGTGTTAAAGCAGTGGTTAATAGTTCGTTGATATTAAGATTGAAGAAATAACGAACAAACCAGAATAAAAGTATGATAACGGCAGTTGGAATAAGTGCAATGAAAGAGTTAGAAACTTCTGGCGGAACACCATCAGGAATTTTCAATGTAAAATTCTTCTTTTGCATAAAATTGTAGATTTCCACAGCGAGAATTGCAGTTAAGATTGCAGAAAATAATGATTGAGAGCTTAAGTTTGCAATGTTAATATATCGTCCAGAAGCAATCACACCGTCAACGGCTTCAGTAACGCGTGTTGGAGTAACTGTAGTAATTAGAAAGGCTAAAGTTCCTAACATTCCAGAAGTTATTGTATTCAACTTATAGGATTCGCCTAAAGTTGCAGCGATTGTAAATGAGCAATACAATGATAGAATTCCAACCGTATAACGGAAAGGAATATCGATTACAGAAGCATAAGGTGCAAGCATTGCTGCGATAGAATCAATAGGAACATTAAGTAAAATTGTAAAAAATGACCCTACAATAGTCAATGGTAATGTAGCTACAATCCCCTTTCTAATTGCAGCCATATGGCGTTGAGTACTAATTTTTGTTGCGGAAGGCATAATGCGTTCTTCCAAAAATTGCATAAATTTCTCCATGGTCTCCTCCTTGTATAATGGATATGCAGACATCATAACATCATGATGTCATAATGTAAAGGTTTTCAGATTATTTTATAGCAGAATTTTATTTTGGACATTTTAAGTATCGAAATTCATATTGATATGGTTGAACATCAATCGTTTATTACAAAAAATAAGATGTATTTCACTGAAATACTATAGATCTAGATTAATCATAAATTGAAACAGACTCGCAGAAGTAAGGAACAAAGCAAAATATCAGTACAGGTAAAAGGTAATAACCCCAGAGTGCGTGATGGCTTCGTTAATATATCGATAAAAAACAATATAAGTAAAAACTGTTGTATAATGGGTCTGTATATGAATAAGTGAGGACTAACATGAAAAACAACTATAACAACCCCACCTTCTTTAATGCTTATAAGTCCATGACACGGAGTAAAGAAGGACTAAGCGGTGCAGGTGAATGGGTTCAGTTTAAGGAAATGTTTCCAGATGTAAAGGATATGTGTATCCTTGATTTAGGGTGTGGCTATGGCTGGCATGCAAAGTATATGGTTGAACAAGGCGCTAAGACTGTAGTTGCAATTGATCATAGTGAAAAAATGATTCAGGAAGCTTTGACTCGAAATGCAGATGAAAAAATAGCGTATAAAGTAATTGGTATTATGGATTATGCGTATCCTTTTGAAACATATGATTTGGTATTATCAAACTTAGCACTTCACTATATCGACGATCTAGATGAAGTCTATCGAAATATTGCCAAGACACTGAAGCCAAACGGAATATTCCTGCTGAACATTGAACACCCAACATACACGAGTGGTGTGAATCAAGAATGGATTTACAAAGAGGATGGGACCCCAGATGTATGGCCAGTTGATCGTTACTATGAACCAGGGCTAAGAAGCACTCAATTCCTTGGTCATACCATTGAGAAGTATCATCATACACTCACTCAAATTGTGAACGGACTCATTAATACAGGAATGACCATCGATGCTTTAGTTGAGGCAGAACCTTCTAAGGATGCTTTGGACATTGATGGCATGATGTACGAACTAAAACGTCCTATGATGTTACTGATTAAGGCTACAAAAAATAAGAAAGAACACGGGGACTAAAATGCATAAGTATCCTATGCTTTAGCTTCTTTACAAGCTGGTATCATCGTATTAGCACAAACTATCATGCCTTCTTGTGTTGTATTGCATATAATGGAGTTGAGAAAGAAGGGATTAAGATGAAATCAACCATTGATTATACCAAACATGGCATCATGACAGACCCAAAGTCAATGCGGTTTATGATCAGCATATACCCTCAAAGTCTTGAGGAAATAGTTAGATTGACTCAAAATATCTGCCTTCACCGCCATTGGGCTAAACGATATCATGTGACGCCAACACAAAAACAAGAAGCAGAAATCTATTTAAGAAGTGTCGAAGAAAAACTTAAGGTGTTACATGCAAAAGGGATTAACTCCATCTCAACACCATTATTACCAAATCAAAGAATCCTTGGGATTTGTCGTGACTTTTCAGTCATCGCAACAGCACTGTGTCGTGAAGTAGGAATCGCTGCACGACCAAGATGTGGCTTTGCAGATTACCTAGAAGAGGGTTTATTCATCGACCATTGGGTCCTTGAGACTTATAATGATAAAGAGCAACGATGGGTGATGGTTGATGTCCAATTGGATGAACTTCAAAGAGAAGAGTTGAACTGTGATTTTGATTCAAACAACGTGCCTGCTCCACGCTTTATAAATGCTGCTGAAGCATGGTTAGGTTGTAGACACGGAAACTATGATCCCAGCAAATTTGGGATTTATACTTATTGGGGCTATGAATACTTAGCATGCAACCTAATCCTAGACGCGAATGCTTTGTTGAAAATGCCATTGTATCCATGGGATTATTGGGAAGGGTATAAAAACTTGCCGATTGATCAATGGAATGATGCAGATTATGAAAGTATGGATACACTTGCACATGCCATTTTACAGGTGGACAAAAACCCTCAAATATTGATTGAACATATAAAAAACAACCCGCGTATAAAAGCACCGAGTGATTTGAGTGTAATTTATAATGGATTTCAGGAGTCAGTATGAATGATCTTATTAACACAATAAAACACGCTTTAGATACGATTGAAGCGAACTTAAATGAGAGCATTGATTTAAATGCAATTGCCTCAAACGCAGGATACTCTCTTTATCACTTTCATCGTATTTTTCGTTATTGTGTTGGAGATTCTCTTAGAGATTACATTCGAAAGCGTATCATGACTGAGGCTGCAAGGGACCTAATCAGTAATTCAAGCCCCATTATCGACATCGCAATACACTATGGTTATAGTTCACGAGAAGCATTTAGCCGAGCTTTTGAAAAACTTTATGGTGAGAGTCCTTCGATGATGCGAAAGAATCAAAACTTTTATGAACTCAGAGCCCCTTTAAGTTTAGAGAATGTGATTAACCGCTATTTGATTCACGCTGATGGTTTGTTTCCAACAATTGAATTTATACCTGCGCTCACAGTTGAAGGATCCCCGGTTCATATTGAGACGAAGAGTTATCAAGTCATTCCAAAGCTATGGAGTGAGTACCTCAAAACCAACCACGAACCAATGTGTAATGCTGTGGGTGTCTGTATGTTAAGTGAAACTCATGATTTTACCTATATCATTGGGAATCTAGAGATTATGGATCCTAATAAACCCGGACTTCATCTTGAAGCATCATATTATGCAGTTTTTAAGGTGGTGAATCCGATCGTTGAGAACGTGCAAAAAACCTGGGATGCAATTTACTCGGTGTGGCTTCAAGAAACACACTATAAAAGACGTTTTCAATACGACCTTGAGTATTATTGTTTCAATGGAAAGAACTCCTATGCTGAGCTATGGATTCCAATAGAAAATGAGGGGTTGGATATAGAAAAAACGCAAGTGTAAAGTGCTTGCGTTTTTTAAGGTATAACTAGAAGAGTCCACTTATTTTACCATCTTCATCAATATCAATACTGTTTGCTGATGGTACTTTAGGAAGTCCAGGCATGGTCATGATTTCTCCAGTTAAGACCACAATAAAGCCAGCGCCTGCCGATACCTTTACATCACGAATTGTGATATCAAAGCCTTCAGGGCGACCAATGCGTTTTGCATCATCAGAGAGTGAATACTGTGTCTTTGCCATACAGATTGGCAAGGTATGATAGCCAAGTTCCGTAAGTTTCTTGATGGTTTTTCGAGCCTTCGCGGTATAGCTAACAGAAGAGCCGCCATATATTCTAGTAACAATCTTTTCAATTTTAGTCTCGATTGAATCTTCTAATTCATAAGCGTAATTGAAATGAGGAACACCGTGTTCAACAAGATTAATCACTTCTTTTGCAAGTGCTTCTCCCCCTTTTCCACCCTTTGCCCATACATCAGAAAGTGCAACATTGACATTGTGCAAACGACATTTATCACGAATAAGTTGAAGTTCCGCTTCATGATCTGTTGGGAATTTATTAATCGCAACAACAACTGGGAGTCCAAAGCATTGAGTTATGCTTTCAATGTGACGTAATAGATTTGGAATTCCCTTTTCTAATGCGTCAAGATTCTTTGTTTCAAGATCAGCCTTCTTTTGTCCCCCATGCATTTTTAAGGCGCGTACAGTAGCAACAAGTACAACTGCATCTGGCGATTTATTAAGACTGCGACACTTAATATCAATAAACTTTTCCGCACCTAAGTCTGCGCCAAATCCAGCTTCTGTGATGACATAATCCGCAAGTTTAAGTGCAGTTTGAGTTGCAATCAATGAATTACATCCATGCGCTATGTTTGCGAAAGGCCCTCCATGAATTAAGGCTGCATTTCCTTCGAGTGTCTGAACAAGGTTTGGTTTGATTGCTTCTTTGAGTAAGGCTGCCATAGCACCCTGTGCGTTTAAGTCTTTTGCAGTAATCGGTTCATCATTTCGATTATAACCCACAACCATACGACCCAATCGTTCTTTTAAGTCTGTAATATTTTTCGCAAGACAAAGGACAGCCATCACTTCAGAGGCAACGGTAATGTCAAACCCATCTTCTCGTGGTTCGCCATTTGTTTTACCACCTAACCCATCCACAATATTTCGAAGTTGACGATCGTTCATATCAACAACACGGCGCCATGTGACTCTACGAGGATCAATGTTAAGTGCGTTTCCTTGATAGATGTGATTATCGATTAAAGCTGCGAGCAAATTATTTGCAGCACCGATTGCATGAAAATCGCCCGTGAAATGCAGGTTGATATCTTCCATTGGAACAACTTGTGCATACCCGCCTCCTGCGGCACCGCCCTTCACACCAAATACGGGACCTAAAGAAGGTTCTCTTAAGGCAATAATTGTTTTCTTACCCAGTCGATTAAGTGCATCACCAAGGCCAATTGAGGTTGTGGTTTTCCCCTCGCCTGCAGGTGTTGGATTAATCGCAGTAACCAAGACGAGTTTTCCTGAAGGTTCCTTATCTTCGAGATGATGGATGTTCAGTTTTGCTTTATACTTCCCATAATAATACAAGGATTCTTCTACATTCAACTTCATGGCAACCTCAACTATTGGTTTAAGATGTGCTTGTTGAACGATTTCTATATCACTGAGATACGACATAAACTTAAAACTCCTAGTATGATGATGTTGATCAGAATTTGACTCATCACCATATCCCTTTCTTTTTCGTTAATTTAATTAATTTGAATGTTTGCATATACAGCACGAGAACTAAGGAATCCCACTTTAATTGGTTCTTTACTTCGAATGAGGAGTGCTTTATGCTTTTCGATGATTCGACTTTCACCATTTACTTCTAAATAAACCCGCTCATCATACGCATAGATAATCGTATGCCCCGATGGTATTTCTTGAAGGTCATGGCGTAATACACCAATTGATCCAAGGAGGCCATTTTGTATAATCAAGTTAAAGTCGCTACATTTCCCATAAGCGGTTGTTTCAACATCTCCGCTAAAACGATGTACCTGAAGCGGATCTAATTCAATGTGGCCACCCTTATTATGGGAAATCTTTAGTGGGTTATTGAGTGAAATGATGTATCGTGTGTACTTTTTAAAGGAGGTAAAGTTGGATTCGTCCAACTCTACCTCTGCACTTGAAACTCTGTAAATAAAATCATGATGAGCGAATACTGCGTCACTTGGATAAATCGCTATCTGATGTGTAATCCCACCAGACCATGATGTAGTTTGCAGTGTGTCAATTGAAATGATATCCATTATAAATAAGAAGCAACTTTATCCAGAATCTGTTGATGTAGCGTATCAATGGTTTCTAGAAGGTATGTTCCTTTCGTCGTATAGTCATCCACAAACGCTTGATCTTTAATGGATGACAAGTTGATTAAAATATTATACCACCCTCCATATGCTGCAGTGTGAAGGTGAAGCGCAGCAACACCTAAGTCACTCGATGCACTCGTATTAAATCCTTCGAGCATGGCTTCAATCAGTTTCATCCCAACAAGCGCTTGTTCAAGGATTTGATAAGGGGTTAATGTGCATTGCTTCAAACCTGCTTGGATTGCAACAGAACGCGCTGCTTTATCTTCAGGTGTTTCTTTAGGTAATTTAAAGGCATCACTTACGATATTAAAGGATTCTGTATCTGCATCAACAATCCGTAGAAACTCCAAACGGGATGCATCTGCTTGGTCTATCAGTCCTTGTGTAGCGTCATGGTGTTGAGCATATTTCTTAGAACCTAAAGTCAAAGTTCCGACCATACTCACTAAGGATACACCTATTGATCCAGATAAAGCTGCAGCACTACCGCCGCCTGGTGCAGGCGAACTGGAAGCAAGTTCAGACGTAAAGTCTTTTAGGGTTAAATCAACAAGTTTCATTGTGTATAGCTCCTTTATAATATGTGGTTTTCTAAGACTTGTTTTGCATAATCAAAGTCTTCAATTTGAAGATAATATTCTGCACAGTCAATTAATGCTTTCATCGGTGTTAATCCAATAACTTCACTACCAAGGATTTCGACACCATAGCGTTTCGCTTCAAACTTAATTGTTTCAAAGGCAACATACATTGCATTTTTTTCGTAGTTCACAAGATTCATGGATACTTGTGCTATGTTACGATCTTCAAGCATCACGCCGATTCCTTTAATGTATGTGTAACCACCACTTGATCCACGTATTTTCTTCGCAATCTTATTCGCAATATTGATGTCGCTGGTGTTCAAGTTCACATTGAATGCTACCAGTGGCATTCTACCTCCAACGGCTGTGACACCCGCTGTTTCATGAATCTTTCGTTCACCAAAGTCTGGTGCCCAATCTTCTTCAAGCAACTTCTCAGGCATTCCTTCAAATTGGCCCTTACGTACTTTCGCAAGATTCTTACGTTCAGGACGTGTTGCGGAATCTTCATAGAGGAATGTAGGAATTCCTAATGACTCTGAGATGCGTTTTGCGACATTAATCGAGATTTCAACACAGTCCTTTGCGGTTGCGTTTTTTACTGGAACAAAGGGGATGACGTCAGTCGCTCCCATACGTGGGTGTTCACCCGTGTGTTTTCTCATATCAATAAGTTCAGATGCTTTCTTGCACAATTCAAAAGCTGCTTCCTCAATACCCTCAGGTGTTCCCACAAGTGTGAATACACTGCGATTGTGACTTTCATCAGATGAGTGATCCAGTAAGGTAACGCCTTTGATACTTGTTGCGGTATCAACAAGCGCATTGATAATTGTTTGATCGCGTCCTTCACTAAAGTTAGGAATGCATTCGATTAATTTTGACATAATTTTCTCCTTTTATATTTTAATAATTTATGCAAATGTTTGTAAGAACCAAAGGATTGCAGGAATGGCGACAATGTCGATAAACACTGCATTACACAATGGTACAATGATTAAAGCTTTTGGTGATGGTTGATTAAAGTGTTCTGTAACAGAACTCATACTTGCAACACCCGTTGCGGTAACACCTAAACCGACACCAGAGAAACCAGCAGCAATGACAGCTGCATCGTAGTCTTTACCCATCGCAGGCCAAACAATAAACCGTATCACAAATAATACAACGACTGTTTGAACCAGCAAGATAATGATAAGGGGGCCAGCAAGCGATGCAAGATCCCAAATACGTAAGGTCATAATTGCCATAGTTAGGAAGAATCCAAGGCCAACTTCTTTGATGAGATCAATGGCATCTTCCCGAAAGTCCATAAGCTTAAAAGTATCATTTAGATTCCTGAAGATTATCGCAGCAAACATCGCACCAACATAAGCTGGCAGTGCAAAGTTTTTGATATTTAAACTCGCAACCCAATTTACTGCGAGATTTCCAATAACCATAAAGACACCGACAAAGGTCATATATTTCATTAGAGTAAACGCATCAATCATTTGCTTTTCTGCCTTTGTATTCGTGTTTTCTTCAGTAAACAAAGCATCATCACTGGTTTTGATTGGTGGTTTGTAGCGATCAATTAAATATCGCCCAATTGGACCCCCACTTAATGATCCTGCAATTAAGCCATAGGTTGCTGCAGCAACTGCAACTGCCTCAGCACCCACAGCGCCTAAGCTCTCTGCTGAAGGACCAAATGCTGCTGCGTTACCATGCCCTCCTGTTAAGGATACAGCTCCAGCCATTACGCCAAGCAATGGATTAATATTCATCAGTTTCGCGAGGGATACTCCCACAATATTTTGAACAATTGCCATTCCAAAACAGATGAATAAGAAAATAATGAGTGCTTTTCCTCCCCGCTTGAGCAAGGCGAAACTACCACTAAACCCTACACATGCAAAGAAGGCAATCATGAAGGGTGTCTGAAGTGTCGTGTCCAAGCTAAAGGCTATTATATTAAAACTTCGAAGTCCCCATGCAACTAAGGCAAAAATCAGACCTCCAATTACAGGTGCAGGAATACAGAATTTCTCCAAAAAATGAATCTTATGACGTAAAGCATATCCCAACATAAGGAGCGCTCCGGCTAACATCGTTGTTTCAACTAGACCCAATTGGATTGTTAAGAGCCCGTCAATTGTTTCAAATTTCATGAATCATACGCGTGACAAATATGTCACTTCTCCTTTCTTTTGACTGCTCACAAAAGAACACGTGACATATGTGTCATTTATAACTAACGGTGTCCCCCTGTGTTTATAGCTTTATTATATGTCTAGAACTTTATTGTGCAATACGCATCGATAAAACTAAAAAAAATAGCGGGATTGGTATATAATGAATATACCAATAGTGTTTGCGAAAGATTTAAATTGGACTATAAATAAAAAGCGTTGGACTAAAGGGGGCTTATGGAAAATCTCAAAATTAACCGAGATTCGCCGTTAAGTATTGTCGAACAGATTGTCTCATATTATAAAGCTGCAATCCTTACACGTCGAATTCAAAATAATGTTAAGTTGCCATCAGAAAGGCAATTGTCTTCTCTTTTGGGTGTCGCACGCGGCACAATTAGCAAGGCATATCAACAACTTGTTGATTTGTCTTTGGTTGAATCGAAACATAATGATGGCTATTATGTGTCTTTTCAGCCACAAATTCTGAATGATATCACGAAGAAACATGCCATGGATCTTATGGATCATGCTTTTGATCAATTATATGAAATGGGGCTTACAGATACTGAAATTGTGAATATTATAAAACTAAAAATCAGTGCCCAAAAGTCACTGGAGAACATCAATATTCTCATTGTTTCAAATAATCACTTAATCTTATCGAAACTTGAATCAGAGTTGTCGTATTTAACGCAAAAGACTTTTTATCTTTTTACCTTGTCTTTTATGACACTTAATAGCATACAAATTAGCAAAAACCCAAGCGATTTATTGATGACATATGATTTAATTATTGCAACAATCATTGATTATGATCAACTGGTAGAAATAATCCCTGAACATAATCACAAAATCCTTCGTGCAAACATTGTACCAACAAACTCGACTCTAAAGCTTTTGAGTTCTTTACCAAAATATTCACGAATCACAGTAATATATCGTACAGACGTATTCAAACAACTCGTCATTGATACACTTACAAACTTAGGCTTTAAATTCGAAAATATCTATGCCTATTATGAACATGATTACAATCCCAAGAATCACAGCCTTAATGGGGTCAATGCGATTATTAACTTCAATGAATCACCATTGTATACCAATCCGGCATTTCAACAAAGAAACCATGAATTCATTCTTAATGGCGGGAAGATTATTCATTTTGAATACATGCTAACGCGTACTTCTCTTACTGCGATTGAAGAGCGGATTCACAGCATTAAAGTGAAACGATAATATGAGAAACGATGCTAGGTAGGGTGTTCATAAATTGATACAAGGTGTCCATAGATTATTTTATGATGTAACACAGTGAAAGAGATAAAACAGACACGCGTTGAGAATAATTTTTTTATAGATATAAGTGGTTTTTATACCTGTGTTACACCAAATTTTATAAACGCTTTACTGCTTTTTGGTGTATAATAACAAAATAGAAAAGAGGACATTTGAAATGGCTAAAACGATGAATAAATTGATTGAGAGCGCTACAGTAATCGGCGTAAAGGATTTGACAGGTTATGTTCAAGAAAAACCAGAGTATGTAAAACTTACAATTGGGGAACCTAACTTCAATACTGATGATTCAATCAAAAAAGCCGCCATTCAAGCCCTCTTAGATAACGATACGCATTACCCTCCAGCACAAGGGTATGAACACATACGAAAAGCAATTGCAGACTATGAAAACGAAAAACATGGAACACACTATACTGCTGAGAATATCTTAATAACACAAGGTTCGACAGAAGGTTTAGCATGTATTTTGAACTCTATTTTAAACCCAGGGGATGAAGTTGTTGTACCGATGCCGTATTATCCAATCTATCGTACAATTATTGAAATGTGTGGTGCAAAGCTTGTTGAAGTTGATACAAGCGACACAGATTTTATGGTAGATCCGAAACGATTAAATGAAGTGATTAATGAGAATACAAAAGCGGTTATGTTCACAACACCAAACAACCCTACAGGTACTGTCTATACAAAAGAAGCAATCAATGCACTATCAGAAGTACTCAAAGAAAAAGATGTATTTATCATCCTTGATGAAATTTACAGTAAAATTTTATATACAGAGTATCACAGCTTCGCTCAAGTTGAAGCTTTGCGTGATAAAGTGATTGTGGTTCAATCATTTTCGAAAATATATGCAATGACAGGATGGCGTCTTGGGTATGTCGCTACAACACCAAAACTTATTACAGCCTTTATGAAATGGCATCACAATGTTATGACTGGTGTTACAAGCTTTATTCAACATGCAATCATACCTGCCTTAAAACTCGATGTAACCGACATTGTTGAAGAATACAAAGCAAGACGGGATTATACATATCAAAGACTTGTTGATATGGGCTTTGATGTTGCGCTACCAGATGGTGCATTTTATATCTTCCCTTCCATTGAGAAATTTAATATGGGATCAAAAGAATTTTGTATTCGTGCTGCGCAAGAAGGGGGCGTCATGTTAGTACCAGGAAAACCGTTTGGTGATGATAAACACGTACGAATTTCCTTCTGTTACAACATGGAAACCATCGAAAAAGGATTGGATCTTCTTGAAAAATTCGTTAAAAATTTAGGATAGACTTAACTGTGTTAGAATGATGTGAAATGCTTTGAAAGCGATGAAAGAAACTAACAACCCTTGATTTTAAATGGATTGTCAGTATAATAGTGGGTGTAAGTCAAGATAGAAAGTGGATGAGTTATGACACAAACGACATTGAGACAAAAACGAAAATTTTCAGTAAATCGTGCAATTGGCGGAGTAGTTGCTCTCGCAATCGTATTTGTTTCTGGGGTGCTTATCTTTAACTCAGCGAAAGAGTGGTTCCGTTATTACGAATCATCCCAAACGTTGCAAACAGTTCAACAAGAGTTATCAGAACTTGAAGAAAAACAAGCTGCGCTTGAAGCAACTAAAGATAAACTATCAAACCCTGACTATGTTCAAAACTTTGCACGCGGTGTTCATTTGATGTCAAAATCAGAAGAACAAATCTTTGTATTGCCAAAAGCAGATGAATAAGAAATGAGGCGACCCTAAGGGGTCGTTTTCAGATTATAAACACGTAAAAAGAGGACCAAAAATATGTTTGATTCACTGGGTTTTTCCTATATTGGATTGCTCTTTATTCTAATGCTCACAATACCCAATTTGCTTTGGACTCAAAACCAACCTAAAAACTATAATCCAAACCAAGAGAATAAATGGCTTGTATTTTGTGAACGATTCGGACAAGTCCTCGTGACTACACTTGCCCTTTTGACCCCCAGCTTTAACATAACATCAATTGATCTATGGACCATTTGGTTATTTGTTGCTTTTTTTGTGATGTGTATGTATGAATCATGGTGGATTCGATATTTTAAAAGTGAGCATACACTGCAGGATTTCTACAGTAGCTACTTTGGTGTTCCAGTTGCAGGTGCGACGCTACCTGTTATTGCGTTTTTCCTTCTTGGAGTATACGGATGTTCAATCGCTATGATCATATCAATTACAATCCTGGGAGTCGGTCATATTGGAGTACATCTTGGTCACAAAAAAATCAGTGATCAAAATAATGCCACAAAATCAGTGAAATCATGATATCGAAATCAAATTTGGGATATAATAATAATTGATTGGAGGATTTCACATGAAACTTGAACATGTCGCAATCTATGTTGAGGATCTTGAACGTGCAAAGAATTTCTTTGAGACCTATTTTGAAGGTACATCAAATGAACTCTATCACAATAAATCAACCGGACTTAAAACTTACTTCATTACGTTTGAAGATGGCGCAAGACTTGAAATAATGACCCGCCCTCACCTGATTGTTAGAGAACCAGCACCCTATGAAACGGGGTATACTCATCTCGCATTTAGTGTGGGTTCAAAAGAAAAAGTAGATACACTGACAAAACAACTGCAAAATGAAGGATACCAAGTGATTTCTGGACCGCGTACAACGGGTGATGGATATTATGAAAGTTGCATTGTTGGCTTTGAAGGACATCAAATCGAAATAACCGAGTAATGACGTGAAGAAGGATACAAATATCCTTTTTTCTTTGGGTACATGTTGATTCCGTGGAGTTATCGATAAAGAAAAACACAATCACTATTTGCACGGGTTTTATCATGGTATAATGGTTGATGAAGGAGTGCTGATATGAGTTTATTTATTACATTAGAAGGTCCTGATGGTAGTGGAAAAACTACCGTTACAAAAAATATAGAATCATACTTTAAATCAAAACAAATCCCTTTTGTACTGACGCGTGAGCCAGGTGGGATTGGTATTTCAGAAAAAATTAGAGAAATAATATTGGATGTTGAACATGATACGATGGATGATCGAACTGAAGCATTGCTCTATGCAGCAAGCAGACGCCAACATTTAATTGAAAAGATATTACCCGCTTTAAAAGAAGATAAAGTTGTATGGTGTGAGCGATTTGTGGATAGTTCTTTAGCATATCAAGGTGTTGGTCGCGGTATTGGCATGGAGGCTGTTTTAAGCATCAATTTATTTGCGATTGAACACCATATGCCAGATGTTACATTCTTTTTAGATATTAGTCCTGAGGAAGGCTTAAAACGTGTTGGGAAACGTGCTGCAGAAGATCGATTAGAGCTCGCAGGGGATGCTTTTCATAAACGTGTCTATGAAGGATACCAAGAAATCATCAAAAATAATCCAGAGCGAATCGTTGTGATTGATGCAACCCAGTCACCTGGGAAAGTAGTTCACGATATTATCGATGTGCTTGAAGGAAGATTTGGACTATGACTGGCCTTGAACGCCAACACCAATTCCTGTCCTTTTTCGATCGGCAAATAAAGTTGGACCGTGTATCCCATGCGTATATGTTAATCGGAAAAAACGATACCTATGAAGTAGCCCTTGCGATGGCCAAACGTATTTTCTGCCCCCAAGGCGGAGAAGACAATTGCGTGATATGTCAGCGTATTGATCACAATGAGTATGCTGATTTACACATCATCAGTGGGAAAGAAACCTCAATTAAAAAGGATGAAATCTTAGATCTCAAAGAAGTGATGGCGCAGACTGCTTTTGAATCCAATTCAAAGAAAATCTACATCATACACGATGTTGATCAAGCATCTCCATCGGCACTTAACAGTCTTCTTAAATTCTTAGAAGAACCCGAGTCAGACATTACCGCAATTCTAACAACACAAAATGTAAATAAAGTATTGGAAACAGTACAAAGCCGTTGCTTGTTGGTACATTTAAAACCATTACTTCGACGATCACTTGTGAGTGCAATCCAGGATGCAGGGTTTCCAAAAAGAGAGTCCATCTATCTATCCTACATTGCAGAAAACAAGGATGAGGCACTGAAGATTGGTGAGAGTACACAATTTATCCAACTGCTTGACTTGATGGAACAACTCTCATTACATTATGAAAAAAGAGAAATGGAAGTTGCTGGTATTTTGTTGCAAGTAGCGTGTAAAGAAAAGAAAATGGACCTAAAGAGCATCAATTGGTTATGTCTTATGCACATTGCATACTACAATGAATTCAAACATAAAGACGTAAAGTTCTTGCCGGTACTCAAGGCATCCTTAGCGATTCAAGACCGCATCCAACCAGGTGTTATCAGTAGTATGTTAATGGATCAATTTGCATACGAACTCATAAGGGAGGACAATCTATGATACTTCAAAGAAGTTTTGATGAAACAACCCCTACCTTATATGTTGTCGCAACACCTATTGGAAATCGTGATGAAATGACCCCGCGTGCAATTGCAGTGTTGAAAGATGTTGATGTTATTGCATGTGAAGACACACGAACAAGCGGGCCGTTATTGGCACACTTTGGCATCGAAACAAAGAAGATAAGTTATCATAAACACAACGAGCGTTCAAGTGCAGAAGGTATTCTTTCACTTTTGAGTGAAGGGAAATCAGTTGCGCTAATCAGTGATGCTGGATATCCCCTTATCAGTGATCCAGGCTATATTCTAGTGGACACTGTGACCCAAGCAGGATATCCTGTTGTACCTATTTCTGGAAGTAGTGCGTTTTTAAATGCCCTTGTTGCATCAGGACTGGATACAATGCCCTTTACATTTTGTGGATTTTTAGAGCATAAAGACCAAGCAATGCGCAATCAACTGAATGCGCTAAAAGATCGTCAAGAAACCCTAATTTTCTATGTGTCGGTACATCGGGTAGAGAAATCATTAGCCCTTGTTAGAGACGTATTGGGTGATCGAAACATCTGTTTGGCCCGTGAACTCACCAAACGCTATGAATCATTTTTACGTGGAACAATTAGCGAGGTTATCGAAGCACTGGATACACTCAAAGGAGAGTTTGTCTTAGTGATTGAGGGACAAAGCGATATCCAGGTAACTGAAGAGAATTATCTTGAATTAGTGGATCAGAAAATCGCTGAAGGGCTTTCGCCATCACGAGCTATCGCAGCGGTTGCGAAAGAAAAAGGTCTATCAAAAAATGTGATTTATCAAGAATATATGTCAAGAACATGAAATATAAAGAATATGCTTTGACAAACCCAATGATATTGTTTATAGTAATTTGGGCTTAGGAGGTTCTTATGAAAATATTTGATTATGAAGATATTCAGTTAATTCCAAATAAGTGTATCGTTAACAGTAGATCTGAGTGTGATACATCGGTAGAATTCGGTGGACGAACCTTTAAACTACCGGTAGTTCCAGCGAATATGCAAACGATTGTTGATGAATCATTATCAATCTGGTTGGCTGAGAATGATTACTTTTATATTATGCACCGATTCAATGAAGCACGTCGTTACGACTTCATTAAGATGATGCATGATAAAGGCCTTTATGCATCAATAAGTGTTGGTGTAAAAAAAGAAGAATATGATTTTATTGAAAAACTAAGCAAAGATAAGAATGTACCAGAGTACATCACAATTGATATTGCCCATGGATACTCACAAAGTGTAATTGATATGATTCAACATATCAAAAAACATTTACCAGAGGCGTTTGTGATTGCAGGAAATGTGGGAACACCTGAAGCAGTTCGTGAACTTGAAAATGCAGGTGCTGATGCAACTAAATTGGGAATTGGCCCTGGGAAAGTATGTATCACAAAATTAAAAACAGGATTTGGTACAGGTGGGTGGCAGTTGGCTGCGTTGAACTGGTGCTCAAAAGCTGCGCGTAAACCAATTATTGCGGATGGAGGCATTCGTAATCACGGAGATATCGCCAAATCATTACGCTTTGGTGCAACATTGTGTATGATTGGTTCACTGTTTGCAGGACATGAAGAATCACCTGGAGAAACCATTGAAATTGATGGCGCGAAGTTCAAGGAATACTTTGGAAGTGCATCAGAATATCAAAAAGGTGAACGTAAAAACGTAGAAGGTAAGAAAATCTTGATTGCGCATAAAGGCAGTGTGAAAGACACCCTTATTGAAATGCAACAAGACCTTCAATCATCAATCTCTTATGCAGGTGGAAACGATCTAGAAGCAATTCGTAAAGTTGATTATGTAATTGTGAAGAACTCAATCTTTAATGGAGATAATATCTAACAACCGAAGACTAAACTTCGGTTTTTTTATGCGTTGATGATTTTTGAAACCATTTCTTGAAGCAGTGGTATGACGTCGTGTTCAAAAAATGGGTTTTTAGAAAGCCAGCGTTGATTCAAGGGGGATGGATGCACAATTGGAAAATACTTCGGAGTATACGATTGATAAGCACGGACGGTTTGTGTTAGGGTTGGCTTGATTGTGTCTTTTAGGTAATATTTCTGAGCGTATTGACCAATTAAGATGATCAGTTGAATATAGGGCATGCATGCAAGAAGTTGCGGATGCCACTTCTGAGCAAACCCTTTTCGTGGTGGTAAATCCCCTGTTTTTTTACTTCCGGGGAAATAGAAATCCATAGGGAGTACCGCAAAAAGATGTGAGTTATAAAAAGTGTCTTCATCAACACCCAACCATGCTCTTAAACGATCACCACTTCGATCTCGAAACACATCATTCTTCAGTTGTGTTTTTAAACCCGGTGCTTGACCCACAAGTAAAATACGAGCATCAGGATGTGCCATAAATATTGGGTTGTAATCCTGTTGTGTATAGCGAAGGTTTTCTGGATCGTGTTTGATATTTTCTTTTATTGCATCAATGGCGTTCATGTGTATCACTTCCTTTGATTATTGTAGCATGATGTACGGATTAAGTAACTTAAAGCGCGCACCGCGATTTAAATCAAAAACTTCCATCGTGAGATTTTCGACAAAATCGATAAAAAAAGTAATTATTTTCAATGATATCACTCAAAATAAGAGTTGATATGGTATACTATACGCGGTGATTTTTTATGTTAATGATAACGAAACAAAGAAAACGTATCCTTGATCTTATCATGCAATCCGATGTTCACTTAAGTGCAGAGATGGTACATGATATTCTAAAAAACGATATAGACCCAATAGGGGTTGCGACTGTATATCGTGCTTTAAACCTGCTCTATGAGGCGGGATACATTAATCGCATTCATCATCCTCAATATGGTTATGTATATGATAAAAATGTTAATGAGCACTATCATTTCCATTGTACAAAATGCCATAATATCTTGGATGTTGACCTGCCGTATGGCGAAGGGATTAATGAAGAGATAAAAAGACATATCAATGGTGATGTGTGTTCACACTCATTGATGTTTGAAGGAATCTGTGAAGATTGTAAGAAGAATACGGAATCATAAACCAAAGTTAACGCTGAACAAGTGTGTTCAAAAGGACTTTGGTTTATTTTTTTTAACAAAGACAAGGTCAATCTAAACATCAAAGCACAGTGTATGAAGACAAATGAACAAAAAAATGCTCCAACAACTCTCATTGTTTTGGAGCATTATTATGCATTATTTCGTTTTACGATAGGGCTCATTCACATCTCGCAACATGTCCTTAGTCTTTGTGAAAAATACAATCTTCGCGGAAGTGAAAACCGTTACGATTCCTAACAAGATAAAGAGCACATTGATGAGGATACTTTCAAAAGGCGGTCCCCAAATATAGTCTCCGTTGATAAGATATGCGCCGTTAAAATATATCATCATAATTCCAAAGAGCATAAATAATATCAAATAGGGTTTAGACATTATAACCGTTAGGTTTGTGAGTGTTCGTGGAATCGAATCGTCATACTTCTCAAGGTTCTCAAATTTTTCTTTCTTTTCCATTACAGTGTGTCCTTTCAGTTCATCTTCAATTGAACGGTGTAAAAGATCAATGATGTGTTCATAATGTTGCACTTCTTTTTGTGCATAAGCAAGCTGATTGTTTAAGATGTCGACACGTGAATCAGTGCTATGTGCATCAAAGAGTGTTTTGATAGTTTCAAGTTTAAATCCCATGTTTCGATAAATAAGGATTTCTTGAAGTCGATTTATTTCTAGATCACTATAGTAACGATAATTGTTGGGCCCAGTACGATGCGGTGATAAAATACCAATCTTTTGATAATGATACAAAGTCTTTACACTAACACCTGATAATTCAGCCATCTCACCAACTGTATAGAATTTCTTAGTCATTTTATCACCTCACACATACATTATCTAACCCTACCCCTAAGGTCAGTCAAGTATATTCTCAAATTAAGTAAAA
Source organism: Erysipelothrix larvae (assembly GCF_001545095.1). NCBI lineage: Bacteria > Bacillati > Bacillota > Erysipelotrichia > Erysipelotrichales > Erysipelotrichaceae > Erysipelothrix > Erysipelothrix larvae. The sequence goes on along the minus strand of NZ_CP013213.1, from coordinate 2,452,316 downwards.
ATAATTCAAAAGATTCATGTAATACTCAATTTCGACCGTTGTTTACGATTGACAAGTAAGTTATAATTATTGAGACAGCAAGGAGGTTTGCGATGAAAACAGATAAAAATTATTATTTAACAACGGCAATTGCCTACACCTCAGCAAAACCTCATATTGGAAATATTTATGAGATTGTGCTTGCAGATAGTATTGCTCGTTTTAAAAGAGCTCAAGGGTATAATGTGCGCTTTCAAACAGGAACCGATGAGCATGGGCAAAAAATCGAAGATTATGCAAAAAGAAGCAACCGAACTCCAAAGGAACACGTAGATGAAATATCAACAGTAATTCGTGATTTATTTGATTTAATGAATGTTTCCTATGATAAGTTTATTCGTACAACTGATGCATATCACATGGAACAAGTACAAAAAATCTTTAAGAAGTTTAAAGATCAAGGGGATATTTATCTTGGCAAGTATTCAGGATACTATTGTCAATCATGTGAGTCTTACTTCACAGAAACACAAGCACCTGACAAAATTTGTCCAGATTGTGGTGGTCCATTAACGGTCCAAGAAGAAGCATGTTACTTCTTCAAGTTATCGAACTATCAAGATCGTCTTGTTGAACATATTAAAACACACCCAAACTTTATTCAACCAGAATCAAGAAAAAATGAAATGCTTCAAAACTTCCTAAAAGAACCGCTCTTAGATTTAGCGGTGTCGCGTACAAGTTTTAAATGGGGTATTCCAGTTGACTTTGATCCAGAACATGTTGTGTATGTATGGCTTGATGCACTTGTTAACTATATTACAGGCTTGGGATTTGATGTAGATGGAAATCATGGCCCGCTTTACGACGAGTTTTGGCCAGCGGATGTGCATTTAATTGGAAAAGACATTCTACGATTCCATACGATTTATTGGCCAATTTTCTTAATGGCATTAAAGGAACCACTACCGAAACAAGTCTTTGGACATCCATGGTTACTTGTTGGTGAAGGGAAAATGAGCAAATCAAAAGGCAATGTTATCTATGCAGATGATTTAGTTGAAGTCTTTGGTGTCGACCCAGTACGTTACATCATGCTTCACGAAATGCCTTTTGAGCGTGATGGTACCATCACGCATGAACTCATGATTGAACGAATTAACACGGACTTCGCAAATATTATTGGAAACTGTGTTCACCGTACTTTAAATATGACAAACAAATATTTCGATGGCGTAATTCCCACAAACCATACACCCGATACACTGGACGAAGCATTGATTGAAATGGCTTCAACCCTTCAATCGAAAGTTGTGGAGCATATGGATACGCTTCATGTTGCAGACTCAATCAATGATATTGTTGCATTGTTTAGACGTTGTAATAAGTATATTGATGAAACCGCACCATGGACACTTGCGAAAGATGAAGAAACCCAAGATCGCTTGGCAACCGTTCTGTATAACTTATTGGAGTCAATTCGAATTGGTGCAATTTTGCTTGAACCATTCATTCCAGATACTGCACAAAACATTTTAAATCAGTTACAAACAGAGCATACAAGCTTTGAGTCTTCTGGACACTTTGGTCTTTTTGAACTCAATAAACCTGTCACAAAGACGCCTGTAGCAATCCTTCAACGGCTTGATTTGGAAGAAACAATGGCAAAATTTGAGAAGCAAAATGAACCAGAGCTTCCAAAGGCTGAACCCGAACAACCTGAAGTTACAATCGATGACTTTATGAAACTTGATTTTAGAACGGGTGTTGTGATTGAGGGTGAAAAACATCCTAAAGCAGACAAGTTATATGTCCTCAAGATTGATCTTGGATATAAAGTTGTTCAAGTAGTGAGTGGACTTGTTGGTTACTACTCACTCGAAGAACTTATAGGACAACATGTTGTGGTTGTTGTGAACTTAAAACCTGCGAAACTTCGTGGCGTTGAATCACAAGGCATGGTGCTTGCCGCAGAAGATGAGCATACCCTTCGTCTTGTCAATGTTCAAGGCATCGCACACGGAACACGAATTCGTTAACAAACAAAGGACGTTATCTTTTCATTGAGATAACGTCCTTTTATTGGTTCTTTAATGGACAAGTGCGTCTGTTTGAGTTGAAATGTCAAGCAAGACATCATCAGAATCATCAATCTGCGGAGTAATAATTCGTAAGGTTTGACCCTTTACTTCTCGATAAATGACATATCGGAGTGTAAACCCAACAAGTGATAATACTGTTATGACAAGCATCGCCATTGTATTGGGCCACGCCAGTAAGACAATGAGTGCAATGCATTCGATACAATATGCATAGACAGACGCTTTGAAACCTTTCGAACATTCTAAGGTCCTGATGCTATCGAAGGTATCATCAAACTTTTTTTAATTCACAAGGAAATTGAAACTTCGATGTATTCATACCTAGCTATTTTTTTGTATCTATAGTCATCACTCATCACCGCTTATTTCCTAGATGAACAACAAATTCATAATGGGAAAGCCACCGTTTGTATAATAGGTTAGCCCCGCTATGATTGCAGCACCTAAAATACAAACAACCCCCGCAGTGACTTTATTATTGGACTTCATAAATCTATCGGATAACTTTTGTGGTGCGAGTAAGACCGTGATTCCAAGGGATACAAACAAGGCGGCAACGCAGAGTAATGTAGGGCCAAGTCCCATTGATAAGTTTGCGAAAGCAAGGATGACCGATAGAATTATACCCAGTACACCCATTCCCCAACTTCCATAACGTGTTCCAATAAATAATGCATCGATAACTTTTGTCAGTTTCATAATCTGTTCCTCTTTTCTTTTGACAGACTCATAATATCGAACAAATGTTTCATTGGTGTTGTAGGTATGTTTATGAAATATTAATAATCCATACATTGAAATTTTTTTGAGATAAGTGAAGGGTGGATAACAGAAATTTGAGTAATAAAGGGTCCGCATTTAATTTAAGACAAAAAAACACCCGAAGGTGTTTGATAGTGGCGCTATACACTAAGAAGGCTGTTTGCACGCATTGAGACATCGTAGATTTCATCGTATTTTTCATCAATCATTGGTGTTACCTCAAGGGTTGATTGATTCTTGATGTGTCTAAATACAAGGTATGGAATAATCCATAGAATCACACCAGGGATTGCAAGGATGATCATGAGCATAGTATTACTTAGAAATGACATAACCATTACAGAAGCAGCCATAAAACCACATCCTATAACCCCAAGTATATATGCAATTGCAGACGCTTTAAAAACCTTCTTTGTTTCAAGGTGATCGACTTGCTCAACAAGGGAGTCAAACTGTCTTTGAAGACGGGTTAATTCTGCTTTATTGCGAATTTTACGATCACGTTTAAATACAAGCGTTGTACTCCCTACATTATGTGTTGCACTTTTCTTGTCTTCAAATTCCCATCCAAAATTTTCGTATGAATCGACGTAGAGATTCACATAGGCATTTTTTACTGTAACATCTTGGTATTCATAACCTACAAAATTTTTTTCTTCATTCATTGCTTTCATATAAAGTTCCTCTTTTCTTTGTTTGCATTATAGCGTAAGGATGTTTCTGAATTGTTAAGGTGTTAATAATCTAGAGAACTTTTGTAATTTCTCGCAAGACCTTCATAGTGTGTCAACGTCAGTGTGTTTTCAAAATCGGTAGGTAAACATAACGAAGTATGCTTTCCAATTGACATTACCCCGCTCTTCTCTAAGACCTCAGCCACGAATTTTGAACAAGTGTAACCCTGTTTAAAATTGTGCCGAATGCCGAGAAATCCTAACAAGAGGCTTGTATATGAGAAGTGGAAGTGTTCACGTTGATTCAAATAAGACTGAATTGTCTCTTGTATTTCTGAATATTGTTGTGATGTTACTTCAATTTCGTAAATCATACACTGAACATCTTTTTTATAGGGTTTATTGAATCGAAAGGGATGTTCAATGCACAGACCCCATTTTGATCTAAAACTATAGAATTCATCCATTGAGTCTACAATTCCCAAAGATGCATGATTATATTGTGTCCCTTTCAATCGTTTATAGACATCCCCAAACAAACACTGATAGCCTTGAAGTAATACGTATATTTTCTTTGTTTCCATGGTGTTCATCGCTCCTTACATGATGAAGTATAGAATAAGAATGTTTGTAGAATGCTTATAAGATGTTTCGGGATTATTAAATATTAGGAGAAATACTTAACATTTCTGAAACATTTATAGTCTATACTTATAATAAAGACTATAAGTGTGTCAATAAATCGTGGATGGAGGCGTGTGAAATGAATCGAATCTTGATTGTTGAAGATGATTATGAAATGAATCATTTAATGTGTAAGTTTTTAAGAGGCTGTGGGTTTGATGTTGAAGGGTGTATTAATGGTGAAGAAGCATATGATGCGATGTACAACAATACCTTTGACTTGATAGTCTCGGATGTCATGATGCCTAGAATTGATGGGTTTGAATTTGCGCAAACCGTCCGTAAACTCAATGAAACAATTCCAATTCTATTTGTAAGTGCTCGGGATGATATCGCATCAAAACAAAAAGGATTTAAAATAGGGATTGATGATTATATGGTCAAACCCATCGATCTTGATGAACTTGAAATGAGAGTCTATGCCTTACTTCGAAGGGCTCATATTAATACAAACCGTACCCTAACAATGAACCAATTTGAAATTAATGCAAACTCAAATACAGTTTCGTATCAAGGGACTGAAATACCCTGCACCTTACGTGAATTCAACATCCTGTATAAATTATTGTCCTATCCCAATAAAACATTTTCACGCACTCAATTGATGGATGAGTTTTGGGACGTCGATACAGATACCAGTCCACGGGCTGTGGATGTATACATTACGAAACTGAGGGATAAGTGTTCAGAGATTACCGAGTTTAAGATTGTTACAGTCCATGGGCTTGGGTATAAGGTGGTGCTAACATGAAACGACGCATCTATTTCACATGGATTGAGTATTTCTGGTCCTTTGTTGTGCTATCATTGCTGGGTGCTTTACCAGCAATCTTTTATGGAGCACAATTTCGAGAATACATATTTCCTTTTGGGTTGTATTATGCTCTGTATTGGTTGATCGTTGCTGCAGGTTTTACCTTTCTTACAAATCACCAACGGAGAAAGGCGTATGAAGATCCAATGATGATCCTTGGAGAAGCAACACGAAAAGTCGCATCGGGTGATTTTTCAATTTACCTCAAACCCATTAGGTCTTTGAGCCAAGCAAACTATATCAACGAAATGTTTAAAGACTTCAATAAAATGGTGGAAGCATTGGGGTCGTTAGAAACGATGAAGACAGACTTTATTGCCAGTGTTTCACATGAAATAAAAACCCCGCTTGCAAGTATTCAAGGGTATGCGCGAATGCTTCAAAAACCGCAACTCAGTGAAGAAGAACGTCTGGATTATACCCACTTCTTAATGCAATCATCTCAGAATTTGAGTGTATTAGTTACCAATATCCTTCAACTCAGTAAGCTTGAAAATCAAGGCATTATCTCATCCCATGAATCTTATAATGTGTGTGAACAGCTGTCAGAGTGTATTATCTCATTTGTTGATATGTGGGAAGCGAAAAATATCAACTATGAGATAAATATCGAAGATGTTGCTACCCTTTATCAAGATCCTGCAATTGTATCAATCATTTGGCGAAACCTTTTATCCAATGCTACAAAGTTTACAGATGCAAAAGGAACCATATCAATTACCCAAACATCAACAGATAAAGGGATTGTGGTTAGAATATCAGATAGTGGTGTTGGTATGAGTAATGAAACGAAACAAAGACTGTTTGAGAAGTTCTATCAAGGGGATACTTCACGATTTGTACAAGGGAATGGATTGGGAATGGCACTTGTAGCACGGTGTGTTGAACTACTTAATGGAACCATTGATGTTGATAGTGAGTTGGGTGTTGGGACAACCTTCACAGTACATATTGACACACAAAGATAAAGACTTGACGCAGTCCATACGTTTCTTCTATAGTTAAGATGATAAATGTTAAAGGATGGATTGTATGAAAAAAGTTGGATTTATTTGTGTGCATAACTCATGTCGAAGCCAAATCGCTGAAGCATTGGGTAGGTATTATGCTTCAGATGTTTTTGAGAGTTATAGTGCTGGAACTGAAACGAAACCTCAGATCAATCAAGATGCTGTACGACTCATGAAGGAATTGTATGGCATTGATATGGAAAAAACACACAATTCAAAGGTGTTGTCTGAGATACCGGCACTCGATATTGTGATTACAATGGGGTGTAATGTTGAATGACCAACCTTAGCCTGTGAATGGCGAGAAGATTGGGGGTTGGATGACCCATCAGGGCATACGGATGACGTATTCAAAGAAACAATCCAAGCCATTGATTCTAAAATACAAGCGCTAGCACAAAAATTGAAACCATAAGAAAACGCATTGAGCGCGTAACTCAATGCGTTTTTTAGATTAAATCGTTAGTTATCGATTGTTGAAGTAGTTGTGAAGTCTGTAGGCAAGAAGTACGTTGAAGACCCAACAGTCACAACATATACAGCCTTCGATGTCGTTCTTAGGTGTGGACCGTTGATGTTTGAACTCAATGCGTGTGCTTCATCACGGGTCAATGATCGACTATCAAGTATTGCATAGCCGTATAAGTCATCAATTGTAATAAATGGCAGGCCATATTGAGGAATCACGATGTCGTTTTCACCGAATGTCGCAAGCGTAAATGAAGACCCCGAAGGGTTCATCGTTTCTTCCCCACCAATAAGCGAATCAAGATAATCCACGGTATATTTGAATCGTGAATCAATGAAAAGGGTCGATACGTTACTGGATGCGTAAATGTCTCGTTGAGCATCATAAGTATAGGCGGAATATTGAAGAACGTACTTCAGTTCGCTTTCCTCAAACGCAAAGGTTTCGTCATCCATTGAACTGAGATCTTCTTTGTATCGATTGATAAATTCAGTTCGAACATTTTCGGTGAAAGATAGGGTCCGTGTTTTCGTCATTGTTGCGTTGAAGAAGGTCACGCTGTTTGTGTCCAACACGACTTCAGGATTCAAGATTCTATGCGCTGAGGTTTGGACATCCCAGTTGTTTGCGAGTGTGTAAAGGCTTGTGCTGAGTGAGGATGGAATGTTATAGTTTCGAGATACTGTGAACCCTCCCCTTACTTTGTACTCAATAGAGATCGTATCGATGTTTGAAACCGGAGCCTTTTGAGCGTTTTCATTTTCAAAAGTATAGTCGGAATCGTAATACCCAAAATTAGGGTTTTCATCATAGAAATTAAGGATCTTGTGATGGAAATTCACAATCTCTTGAATGGATTGGTCCTCGGTTAACACTAAATTTGAAATGTCATAATAATAGGATGTCGGATATAACTGAGAGACGACGGAATAGTGAGTGACTTTTACTTCACGAATGGACTGTGTTGATGGAATGAAGTTTCCATAGCCCAGTAGGTTCGTAAAGATTAGTACGACACAGATCGATACTGTGGTTGCAGCGATAATAAAATAGTGGATCACAGCTTTCGCAAAGTGCTTCGTGGATTTATATCTGAAGAAATCAAGGACGATATACATCACAAATGAAATACCCATCGGAATGAGGAAGGTATTGAGCGTTAGATAATCAGCCAAACCTTTATTGGATGATGAGTCATTACTATAGGTAAATAAAGACATGAGTCCTGTCAATACCAGACCCGTAAATAGTGATACAACAAGTGGGAAATAACGGTGATTGGTAAAGGGTTCCTCAGACCGTTCCGACTTACGCTTATTATAGAGATTGAGATTGAAACATGTAAATCCAATAGAGACAATAAGCCACACCGTTCCAACAACGAGCACTTGATTTTTTGATGGAACACCAATCAATCGAAGAAGTCCATACGATGGTGAAAGATAGCTTAGGATCATTTCGTCAAAGGCAGATACGCCAAAGATGAACGATTCCACAAACGACGTAAATGCGCCATACGCAACAAAGGGTGCGATGAATAAAATGAATGCATGAACTAAACCGTTGGCAAGGGTTCCTGTATTCATAATTACAAAGTTATTACAGGTTTGAATCGCAAAGAACAAGATACTTGCAAATGCAAAATAGAGAAACACATGGTGGTTAGCGAAATTTACCCCTTGGCTTGCTAATAGGCTATATCCCAGTACATAGTTAATTGTAAATGGAAGATAAACTATAATGAAACTGGAGAAAGCGTTTGTTAGGTATAAGTCGTTTCGTGTGATTGGAAGGGCATGATAGACATCAACTGCCTTTTTAGAGTTGAGATAGCTTTGGGTGATAAAAGGCATAAAGAACATCACCATACCTGTAAAGATAATCAATGCGAATGGCACACTATCGCCTGAAAGCATTGATGGAAAGCCATCCCTTCTGAGTATCTTCACAATAGTTGACGAAGGGAATAGAACAAAGAAGAACACTGTGAAGAGAACAATATAAGCTCTTTGTGTTTTCAAGTTATGCTTTAGAAGATTTAAATTAATCCGTGCTTTCAATAAATTACGCATTGTTGGAATCCTCCACTTCGTAAACAAACACTTCCTCAAGGGATACACCTGTACGTTCAAATAATGCTGGGTTTAGACTTTCGATTAATTGGTCACAGGTATCTTTTGGACCTTTCATAATAATTGAGAATATCCGCGATTTCCCAGAAACATGAAGCGGTTTAATTGATTTAATTGAGTTAATATCCGTGTCTTCATGAAAGACCACTTGGTATTTATGATACAGATCATGCACTTCTTCAGAAGAATGGTCCAGTGCAAGCGTGCGATTGTTAATCATTACAACCGTATCGCAGATATCTTCAAGTTCACGTAAGTTGTGGGATGAAATAATTGCGATGATGTTTTGAGTCGCTACTGAATCCGCGATAATCTGACGGAGTTTAAAACGCATGACAGGATCGAGTCCATCAAACGCTTCATCAAGCAGTAAAATATCGGGTTTACATGACAGTGCAATGATTAAGGCGCATTGACGTTTCATCCCTTTAGAGAATGAATTGATTTTCTCTTTTGGATTAATCTTAAACACTCCGATTAAGGATGTGTAGATGGTATTGTCAAAGTTTGGATAAAACTTGGTATAGAAATTACGCATATCTTCTAAGGTAGATTGTTGGAAGAAATACGGATCATCACCTAAAAATAAGATGTTTGATTTCGCTTTGACGTTCTCAAAGACTTCCATACCATCTATTTGAACGGTACCGCAATCGGGTTCGATAACACCGCTGATTAAGCGAAGTAAAGTTGACTTACCTGAACCGTTTGGTCCAACTAATCCAACAATGTGACCCTCTTTCACTTCCCAATTAATATCTTCTAGGATGTGTTTTTGGTCAAATGATTTACTGACGTTATATAGTTTTATCATGATTTAAGTCCCCTCAATGTATTTATTATATCATCAGGTGCTTCACCCAATTCTATTAAGGCATTATAGGCCTCAAAAAGTGTAGCATAGGCTTTCGCAAGCACTGCTTTCACACCTTCGCTAGTATTAGATACAAACATCCCAACCCCCGATACTGAATAGATAAGACCCGATCGCTCCGCTTCCTGGTAGGCTTTTGACACAGTATTGGGATTAATCCCCAATTCTTTTGCTAAAGACCGTACAGTGGGAAGTTGTTCGTCAGGTTTCAATATACTCAAGGCAATATACTTTCCGATTTCTTGATAGAGTTGTTCAAAGATTGGAACATTGCTTCTTAAATCGATTGAGAACATATGGCGTCTCCTTTCAGTGTACTAACTGTACTATTTACAATAATACAGTAACACTAGTGTGTATCATTGTCAATATCATTGCACTTTAGCATCGTATTTTACTGTAAATGTGTTAAAATTCATGAGAGGTGTTTATTATGTATGAAGTAATTGTTGTGGGCGGTGGTCATGCTGGTGTTGAAGCAAGTGTGGCTGCAGCACGTATGGGGCGAAAAACAGCGCTCTTTACCTTAAATGTTGATCGCATTGCATCGATGCCCTGTAATCCATCTGTAGGTGGACCTGCAAAAGGAATCGTAGTTCGTGAAATCGAAAGCTTAGGCGGAGTGATGGGGAAAATTGCTGATAAAACAGCCCTTCAATTCCGTATTTTAAATTCGTCCAAAGGACCAGGAGTTCAATGTCTTCGTGTCCAATCCGATAAGATTGAGTATTCCCATGCCATGCGGGATGCTGTATTAAATGAACCAGGAATTGATGTTGTGCAAAAGATGGTTGAAGGCATTGCCATTGAAAATGGCATATGTGTGGGTGTGATTACATCTGAAGGTGAAGTGATTCAATCAAAGACTGTGATTATCACATCGGGGACCTACATGAGCTCAAAGATTTTAGTGTCTTCAAGCGTAACTGAGAGTGGACCAGATGGTGATCCAACAACCAACAAACTCTCAGAATCACTCAGAGCTTTAGGCCTTAAAACGTTTAGACTTAAAACTGGAACGCCTGCACGTGTTTATACACGTTCGATTGACTTTTCAAAAACTGAAATTCAACCAGGTGATACAGAACCGTATACTTTTTCAAATAAAACCAAACCACAGGATCTGATTCAAGAGCAATATCCATGTTACTTAACGTATACAAATGAGAAAACCCATGAAATTATTCTTGCAAATCTTGACAAATCAAGTATGTATTCAGGTGTTGTGGAAGGCGTGGGTGCGCGATACTGTCCATCAATCGAAGATAAGATTGTACGGTTTGCTGATAAGAAGCGTCATCAAATATTTTTAGAACCAGAAAGTGCACACCTTGATACAACATACGTTCAAGGGTTGTCATCTTCTTTACCAGAAGCTGTTCAAGACCAAATGTTGCGAACCATCCCAGGGCTTGAAAACTGTGAAGTTCAAAAGTATGGGTACGCTATCGAGTATGATGCAATTGATCCCTTACAACTCAGTCCTTCCTTGGAAGTAATGCGAGTGCCAGGCTTATTTACAGCTGGACAAATTAATGGAACATCAGGCTATGAAGAAGCTGCAGGACAAGGGCTCATGGCAGGAATTAATGCTGCACTTAAGGTCCAAAATAGAAATCCATTGATCTTGAAACGTGATGAAGCATATATTGGTGTCATGATTGACGATCTTGTTACTAAAGGAACAAAAGAACCTTACCGACTGTTAACATCACGTGCAGAATACCGCCTCCTTTTGCGTCATGATAACGCATATCGACGGTTATCTCATTTTGGTCATGAAGTTGGGTTACTAAATGATGAAGAATATGCGATAATTAAAGAAGAAATAAAATCAATTGATGCATTTATAGAAGAAGCGAAGAAAATTCGTCTAGATCGTTCTGATGCGATGCGTGCTTACTTTGAATCAAATAATTCACCGTTTGAAGCACATGACCTTACACTTTATGAAGCTGTGAAACGTCCTGAGATTAAATTGGATGCACTGCTTGACCTTATAGGATATGACCTACGCCATGATCTTGCGTTTCAAGCTGAGGTTGAAATCAAATATGAGGGATATATTCGTAAAGCGATGAAAGATGCTGAGAAGTTACGCGCAATGGAAAATATCGAACTCCCTGAATCTATGGATTATGATGGGGTTCAAAACTTATCCATTGAGGGAAGACAAAAACTTAACCTAGTACGGCCACGTACAATGGGGCAAGCATCACGCATTTCAGGTGTAAATCCAGCAGATCTGACGATTCTCGCAATGGTGTTGAAACAAAGGGAGGCCTAAAAGCATGATTCGATTTGGTGTAGTGGGGACAGGTGTTATTGTAGAAACGTTTATACGTTCAGCAAGAGTCCATGAAGGAGTATCTTTTGATGCAGTACTTTCACGTCGTGAAGAAACGGGTCGTCAATTTGCAGACAAACTGCATATTCCAAATGTATATACTGATTTAGAGACGATGTTATTGGATCAAACATTGGATGCAATTTATATTGCATCTCCAAACAGTCTTCACTATCCACAAGCGAAACAAGCACTTTTGAGTGGCAAACATGTTTTAGTTGAAAAACCATTTGCAGGTAATCAAACCCGTGCTAAAGAACTCATTAATTTAGCACAAGAAAAAGGATTAATTCTCATGGAGGCAATCTGTAACATTCATATGCCTCACTTTAATATACTCAAAGAAAACCTAGCAAGTTTGGGTGATATAAAATTAATCCAATGTAACTACAGTCAGTATTCAAGTCGCTATGATGCACTTTTAGAAGGTGACTTACCCAACGTCTTTAACCCTGCGTTTTCAGGGGGTGCACTAGCCGATATCAACATCTACAACATTCACTTTGTAGTGGGACTCTTTGGTTTACCAAAAGGCATCAAGTATGATGCAAATGTCCACGATAATGGCATTGACCTTTCTGGAATCTTAGTCCTTGATTATGGTAATTTTAAAGCAGTATTAGTTGGTGCAAAAGACAGTTTCTCTAAGAATTTTGGACAAATTCAAGGTGAAAAAGGGTATGTGTACATTGAGGATGGTGTGAATAGTCTTGAAAAACTCAAATTCATTTCTTCTCAAGGCGATAAAGAAATTAAAGAGCAAACCATGCCACGATTGTATTATGAACTTGAAACTTTTGTGAATATGGTGGATAATAATGACCTTGCACTACGAGATGTGTACTTACAAGAAAGTCTCGATGTAGTAAAGGTTGCCCAAGAAGCACGGAGACAAATAGGATTGGAATTTGATAGCTAATGACATTTGAAGCATTAATCATAGAATTAGAAAAGTTAGGAATTGAAGTAGACGAAAACAAACGTGACAATCTCCTTACGTATAAACATTTAATACAAACTGTGAATCAGGTTTTAAATCTAACCGCCATTGATGATGATGAAGGGATTTATTTAAAACATTACTATGATTCAATGCTTATTAACCCCTTAATTAAAAAGGGGTCTTTTGTCTGTGATATTGGAAGTGGTGCAGGGTTTCCTGGATTAGTTCTTGCCATCCTAAGACCAGATATTACGATATCTTGTGTCGAACCCACTCTGAAACGTTGTAATTTTCTGAATCAAGTAATTCAAGCATGCCATTTATCAAATGTAACAGTATATAATGAAAGAGCGGAAGACTTTGTGAAAAAACACAGAGAATTGTTTGATGTGTGTACCGCACGCGCTGTAGCATATTTAGACATTCTTAGCGAACTGTGTTTGCCACTTGTTAAGGTAGGGGGGCTTTTTATTGCGATGAAAGGTGCTTCTGGAGAACAAGAATATGCGGTTTCACAAAAAGCAATCACACTGTGTGGTGGCGAATTAAAAGCGGTACATAAAGAATTCAACGAAACATTAGGGACGCGAATTAACCTTGAGATTTTAAAAATGTGTAAGACGCCCCCTCAATACCCAAGAACTTATGGTAAAATAAAGAGAGCACCATTATCAGGGAGGAAATATGAATAGAAATGTAGAGTTGCCAATTGAAAAAGTAGTACCAAATCGCTATCAACCACGAACACAATTTGATGACGAACATCTGTTTGAATTGGCACAATCAATCCGAGAAAATGGGCTGATTCAACCAATCGTAGTAAGACCAATTGATAATGGGAATTATGAAATTGTAGCAGGTGAACGACGCTACCGTGCAATGCTCTTAACTGGGAGTATTACTGTGCCCGCAATCATCGCAGATGTAGACTCTCAAAAAAGTGCAGCACTCGCACTTATTGAGAACATTCAACGCGAAGACTTGAATGTTGTGGATGAAGCAAATGCCTATCGAGATCTGTTAAGAATTCAAGGCATCACTCAAAAAGAGTTAGCAGCTAAAGTTGGGAAATCACAATCTGCAATTGCAAATAAGATTCGATTATTAGAACTTCCAGATGATGCGCTTGATGCTTTAGGTAATCGTCAAATTACCGAAAGACATGCACGGGCACTATTGGGAGTTGAACGGGATGAAATCATGCCAACACTCAATAAAATCGTGAATGATAAATTGAATGTAAAACAAACAGAAATATTGGTTCAAAAACCAAAAAAGAAAAAGAAACCTGTTCTCAAAGGAATATCGCAAAGTATTAAGATTGGCGTTAATTCCATCAAACAAACCGTCGCGATGGTGACAAAAACAGGGATTAAAGTAGAACAAGATATTGAAGAAACGGATGATGCGGTAATTATTACATTGCGTTTTCCAAAATAGGAAGATCTGAGGTGAGTTAAGTGGGTAAAATTATCGCCATAGCGAATCAAAAGGGGGGCGTTGGTAAGACAACTACAAGTATTAATCTTGCAGCTGGCTTAGCGTATTTAGGGCAACGTGTACTCTTGATTGATTTAGATCCACAAGGGAATACGACTCAAGGTGTAGGCGCAAACCGTAGCACAATTAAAAAGAGTACATATGATTTATTATTAGGGCAAGATACACAAGTGCGGGATGTAGTGCAAACACTCAAAACACCCCCACTTGATTTAATCCCCGCGACCATTGACTTAGCAGGTGCAGACCTTGAAATGGTTGAGTTTAAAGTAGGAAGAGAACGTTTACTAAAAAATAAACTGTTAGAAGTGCGTGATGCGTATGACTTCATCATTATCGATTGTCCACCATCACTTGGACTCCTTAATACCAACGCATTAACAGCAGCAGACTCAGTTATTATCCCTGTGCAATGTGAATACTATGCACTTGAAGGGTTGACACAACTTCTCTCCACTATTCGACTTGTACAAAAGCTCTTCAACCCTGAGCTCAGAATTGAAGGGGTGTTACTGACGATGTTCGATGTCAGAACACGACTCAGTGTTGAAGTTCAACAAGAAGTACGAAAATACTTTAAAGAACGCGTTTATAAGAGTAATATACCGAGAAATATTAAGTTGAGTGAAGCACCATCACGAGGATCATCAATTTTTGAATATGATGTACGTTCAGAAGGTGCCAAAGCCTATGCAGCACTTGCAAAAGAAGTCCTCAACTACAATAAAGAAGAGGTGAAGTAAGATGTCTGATCGTAATCGTTTAGGGAAGGGTCTAGGGGCCATATTTGGTGATGATGTTTCATCTGTATTAGAAGAGATTCAAACAGGGTCACATGACGAATATGGGGGTGTAAAAACATCGCTTAAGGTCAACACGATTCGTGTTAACCCATATCAACCACGCCGTCATTTTGATGATGCGAAACTACAAGAACTCGCAGATTCAATTAAGGAACATGGACTCTTCACACCAATACTCGTAAGAGAAAGCAACAAAGGCTATGAATTAATTGCAGGAGAACGTCGTCTACGCGCAAGTAAACTTGCAGGACTCAAAGAAATAAGTGCGATTGTTGTTGGTTTTGATGACCAACAAATGATGGAAATAGCACTTGTGGAAAACGTTCAACGTGAAGATCTCAGTGTTATCGATGAAGCACATGGCTATCAATTGTTGATGGAACGTCTCAATTTAACACAGGATGAGGTTGCCAAACGCGTCCACAAGTCAAGAAGTCATATCGCAAATTTATTACGCTTGTTGAAGCTTCCCGAATCCGTTCAAATGATGGTTAACCAGGGTGATCTTACAATGGGACAAGTTCGACCATTAATTACATTGGACGACTCAAAGGAAATCGAACGGCTTGCTAAAGAGATTAAGAAGGGTGACTTATCAGCACGTCAAGTTGAGAAACTTGTCAAACAACCTGAGAAACCAACACCTAAAAAAGATGACAATACTAAACATTACGCATATGCTAAAACACTATTCGAAAAGAAACTTCAAACACGTGTAAATATTGATAAGAATACAGTGTCCATTCGATTTGAAGATGATGAAGATTTAAACCGTATTCTTGAAACACTTAATTTAATTGAACACTAATCTTTTGGAAACAAAAGATTTTTTATAAGGAGGCTGACAATGATACTTGCATTTACAGGAGCTGGAATCAGTAAGGATTCTGGAATTAGCACCTTTATGGAAAAACCAGAAGTAAGAGCACGTTTATTTCGTTCGTTTGCCAATCAACATCCACAAGCTTATAACGAAACGATCACACAGCTTGTGAATTCGATGCGTGATAAAAAGCCCAACGATGCCCACCATGCCCTCTTTGAGTACAACATTCCAATAATCACTATGAACATTGATGGTTTACATGAATTGGCAGGGTCAAATCCATTAACATTACATGGTACCTTACCGACTGACGAAGAGTTGGTGTATGCATCACAACTTACGAACAAACCCGTTCTTTATGAAGATCCTGCACCAAATTATGCAAAAGCATACGAAATGGTGAATGAACTACAAAGTGGGGATGTTTTCTTGGTAATTGGCGCATCATTTCATACAGCAATCGCGCATGACTTACGGGTCCTTGCGAAATCAAGAGGTGCAGAAGTTGTTGAGATACAAGATGATGCAAAAACAAAAGTTAGGGAATATTTAAGGGAGCGAACACTATGAGTGAACTAAAAAAAGCAGCTGCATTAAAAGCAAGTGAATATATTCTCGATGGCATGGTAGTTGGCCTAGGGACTGGATCTACAGCATACTATATCATTGAAGAATTGGGTCGTCGCGTGAATGAAGAGGGACTCAACATTGTGGGTGTTCCAACCTCCACCCGATCAAAAGAACAAGCTGAGAGCTTAGGGATTGATGTAAAAGAAGTACATGAAGTGCCCTATATCGATATTACTGTAGATGGTGCCGATGAATTTGACCAAGATCTTAATGGAATCAAAGGCGGTGGGGGAGCACTTTTATTTGAAAAAGTCGTTGCTAACCACACTAATACAAACATTTGGATTTGTGATGAAAGCAAATGTGTCGATACATTAGGGCGATTTCCACTGGCCATAGAAGTTGTCCCTTTCGCAACAGACCTTCTATTCAAGGAATTTGAGAAAAAGGGATACAGTCCAGTAATCAGACCATCAGAAACAGGGCGCTATATTACAGACTCAAATAATTACATTATTGACTGTCACCTAGAGTCTATTGAGAATCCATATGAACTTGCAAAACAATTGGATAATACATCGGGTGTTGTAGAACATGGACTTTTCTTAGATATTGCGGATATTGTGATAGTTGCCTCTATGGATGGTATTAAAACATTTACGCGAGATTAAGAGTAAAATTTGTGAAAATAACATCTTAAGTTTTGCAGATTAAAAGTAATAAAACCTCAAAATATAGGCATTAAAAGCCTACATTTCGAGGTTTTCTTTTTGGTAGAGACCATTGTATAATGGACGTTAATTACGTGCTTTTCAAAATATTAATAATTTCTGATTTGCTTAGGTATTTTCTACTAAAGTCTACCTTGAACACGTTTGCTAAAGCTTTTTATAACATGATCACGATAATCAAATAATAGTGTTCATGCGCTTGAGAGCAACTGTAACCTATAAGGGATTTCCGGTTTGTTTTTGGTGAGTAGACATTACCTAATGTGTGTTCTAGAATACTGTAAACTACCAGGGAAACAAAGCAAATCAAAAATGTGCTTTAATAGGCTCCTCAACACTCAAAAAATACAGGTCTTCACTTAAACTCACTTTTTATAACCTTAAATGATTCTTCTATTTTCCAAAGCCCTCTGTATATATTTCTTAGTTCCGAATCACTTAATTCAATTTTACTACTAGCAATTGAGAAACTGTCATCGTACTGCTCTGAGTAATCAACCATTCTCTTTTGATCGGCGATCGTTTTTGATTTGGATATTTTTCATTAAAATCCAATTGAACTTTTTTAGGAGATCATAGAGCTTATACTAAGAAACGTATTCCTGTTATTTAGCTGGTTCAGTTGGTTGTTTTCGGCTGTGTGAAAAACTAAATTTACACTTTGAAATCATTCAAAGTTCGTATATACTTAAATATTATGTGATATAATTAGCTTAGTTAGGAGGTAACCTTCATGAAATTAATTTTAGCAATCGTATCAAATGATGACGCTTCAAGTGTTTCATCAGCATTAACAAAAGAGAATTTTTCGGTAACACGCCTTGCGACTACAGGTGGATTTCTTCGCGCTGGAAATACAACCATTATAATTGGTACAGAAGATGATAACGTACCAAAGGCTCTTGATATCATTGGAACTGAGTGTAAGAAACGTACAGAAATTGTACCTTCTAGTGCTTCGTACGATATCGGACGTTATGCATCATTCCCTATTGAAGTACCAGTAGGCGGTGCAACAGTATTCGTAGTTGACGTCGAACAATTCCATAAACTATAAGACCTTTCGTAAGGTCTTTTTATTAGAGGAGGTCGTATCTTATGACAAAACAAACAACATTTTTAATGCTAAAGCCGGATGCTTTTAGGAGTAATCACCAGGAAGATATACTAAAAAGACTTAAAGGTGCACATTTAGTCATTGAATCTTCAAAAACAGTAAATGTTGATCTCGATGTTATGAAAACACTAATTGAACATTATGGTGAAGTTATCGATAAAATGGATCCTGCTTTCAATTTCCCGGGAAAACTCTTCAACTCGTTTTATTACTATGGTCCACACACAATCATGCCAATGTGTGTAAGCTATAGTGGTGATGAAGATATCATTGAATACACTCGAAAACTCGTTGGTGCTACCAGTCCAGCCAACGCTGCAGAAGGAACAATTCGTGGCGACTTAAGTGATGACGATTATGATAAAGCCGGAGCACAAAACCGCTTAGTGAATAATCTAATCCATGCATCAGATTCATTTGAAAGCAAAGAGCGTGAGCTTACTTTGTGGCGTGAATATCTTTAAAGAATCAGTATATGAATAATATGAAGGCAGTTGTGACTCATGAGTTAAACACATGAGTCACAACTGCCTTTTTATTATCCGATTTTCAATTCTTTCCATTTAAAGTACGTTACGAACCTTAAAGTGGGTACTTGTAGCACTTGAGGCGTTAGGGTAGTATGTATAAGAAGAAAGGATGATTATCGATGGACAAGACTGTACATTTTCAAGATGAAATCTATTTGCCAATTAATACTGAAATCACGACAGAAATGTTGGAAGGAGAACAAGCTATCTGTGTACTTAAAGGCGAACACATCATTGAGTATGACGAACCTACCTATGCGAAATTATTAAACTGCGATTTTCACAACGGTATTATCAAAGTCAAAGTGTTGAGTAGAATTCTACAAGATGCACCCGAGCTTGCGAGAGGTTTTATTGGGCTTGCCTTTCGTATCAATGAGGATGATACACAGTTTGAAAGTATTTATATTAGACCAACCAATGGACGATGTGAACTACAAAAACGAAGAAACTGCTCAACACAATATTTTTCCTATCCAAATCATAAATATAATCAATTGCGAATCGAAGCACCTGGAGAGTATGAGTCTTATGCAGATATGGGGTTGGATGAGTGGATTGATTTCAAGATTGAAGTCATCGATACACGTGCAAAACTGTATCTACACAACTCAAAATATCCAGTTCTGATTGTGAATGACTTAAAACTAGGGGCTCATCAAAAAGGAAGCATTGGATTATGGGTCGATGTTGGTACTCAAGGATTCTTTAAGGATCTAAGAATCACTCATTTTTGAACCGTTGTCCCTAGATAATACGAAATACACGATGTATAATTGTGGTGTTAGAAAAGAGGGTTCTTATGGCTTCATCATTAGAATTTGTTGAATATGTATGTGACCAGATGGAAGATGCTGGAATGATAACCTATAAAAGAATGTTTGGTGAGTTTGGCGTATATTGTAATGGCAAAATTATTGGACTTATATGTGAAGATCAGTTGTTTGTAAAACCAACCCAAGCAGGAGCAATAGTATGGGAAGGATTGAGTATGGCACCACCTTATCCAGGCGCAAAACCCTATTATGTTATTGAAAGTCTTGATGACAGAAGTAAGCTAACAGATTTTGTCATAGAAACATATAAAGCACTTCCTGAGCCAAAACCAAAGAAAAAAAAGGTTTAAAAAGTATGGGTTTTATTTAAATTCATGAAGAAGGGTTCGTTTATTTTAGTCGGAATCGTTGATATAGTCTTCATAGGGATAGTTTGAATAAACTAAATGAAAGGAAGACTTATGAAATTAATAATAACGAAAACGTATGAAGAAATGAGCGAAATCGCTAGTAATATTCTGTTGGGTTATATACTGAGCCCAGAAAATCAAAATATTGCGATTACTGGTGGAAGAACACCTGCTTTGATGTATGAGAAGTTAGTGACAAAAATGAGTGGGTTGAATATATCTTATAATACGACATTCTATAATTTTGATGAGATTGCCTACAAGCGATCTAAGCGTGAAGGAATTACCATCAGTGATTTAAGAAGCTATTTCTTTACACCTGCTAATATACCAGAAGAAAACATTCACCGACTTGATGAAACGAATTACAAAGCACACGATCATTTGATTCAAAGCCGAGGTGGTATGGACTTCATACTCTTAGGAGTCGGTGCAGATGGACATTTTTGTGGAAACTTACCAAATACAACACAGTTTTTTGACCAAACTACACAAGTAGTTATGTCAGATGCAATGCGTCAGAATGTCGGTGAATTTCATTTTAGTGATCCACAAGAGTATCCAGATACATATGTTACGATGGGACCGCGAAGTGTGATGAACACAAAAAATATCCTGTTAATTGCGAATGGTAAAGAAAAGGCAGATATTATAAAACGTATTTTAGGAGGGCCTGTGGATCCTTTAGTTCCCGCAAGCATTCTCCCGCTTCATCCAAAAATAACGATTTTAATCGATTCTGAGGCTGCATCTGAGCTTGATGAAATAACAATCAATCAATATAAATGAAGAAGTCCCGTAGGCAACTGCGGGATATTTTGTTGAGGTGCACTTTATATTCACAATTTGTATGTGAAAAAACGTGAGAACACCAACTTCGCTTGCTTCTTCTGTGGGTATAAAATATAATTATATTATGTTGGAGGGATAAACATGGACAACAAAGATAGAGTTTTAAAATTGCTTAAAGAATCAGATAAACCACTTAAAGCAGTAAACGTTGTGGAAATACTGGAGATTGATCGCAAAGAGGTTGATAAAGCATTTAAGGAATTGAAAAAAGAAGGGTTGATTACATCTCCAAAGGCATGTTTCTATACTGCTGAATAAAGGAGTAATTACCGATTTTAAAAAGGAGATTTGGTTATGGCAAAAAGGATGAAGACCATCCGGATTATATTCTTAACATTTGCGTTTATTGTGTTGATAGTAGGGTTATTTTTTAGTTATCTAATCGCACAACTTGAAGATGCGCCAGGCGTAGTTATTCTTGGTTCTGCAGTATCCTTATTTGGGTTTGCGATTTTGTGGGGATTGGGTGAACTCATCGCTGCAACGATGCATAATAGCGAAATGTTAATGGAACTAAAAGATACACTAGAATATGAACAAGAGAATGATGATCACGAAGAATCGTGAGTGTCATTCTCTTTTATATATCATAAAAATATCATTATTTTTTAGTCAACCGTATCTTTTTGGTTTGTATTGATCCATCATCTTTGATGGTGCAATGGATCAATTGTTCGATTACTTAGTTACGTATGCTTAAGGATTTGAGGTTAACAATTAGGAATTGGAGTTAATCATTGGATCCGATGGTGTCAATTAAAAAAACACCATTTAGTCTAACGACAGACCTGATGGTGTTTCAAACAATCTATTTATCCTTTGGTTTTGTACAGTCTTATATGACTGTCAATACCTTCAAGCACACAGAAACTCTGATCATTTGAGTCATCAATAATGTAGCGCGAACCATCTGTAGGAAGTTCGCTTGGATACATTGTTTCATACTCTTCTCGAGTCAGTTTAATTCGCTTATCAAGATTTTCTTCGATATCGTGTGGGATATTATTTTCATATCCTTCAACAGTTAACAAAGAGAAAAATTCACCAACTGCCCCAGAACCATAACTAAACAACCCAATGCGATCATTTCCTTTTAAGTGTCCTGAATCAAGTAATGATAATAAGCTTAAAAATACTGAACCAGTATAGATATTACCAACACGTCGATTAAAGGTGATGCTCTTTTGGAAGATGTCTAGGAAATGACTGTCCTCATCAACAACAGATTTCAATGCTTTCAACCCTAATTTTGTATAAGGGATATGGAAGCACAGTGCTTGGAAGTCATCGAAGCCACGCCCTGTCATTGCTCTATAATCATCAAAAGTTTGGTGGAAGAAACGACTGTACTGTTCATTGGAGAACTTTCCTTGTACAAATGCAACTTCACTGTAGTTTGGTCTCCAGAAATCCATCACGTCATCCGAATAATATGCAGTTTCATCTTCAATAATTGCGATGCGAGGATCTTTAGATACGAGTAAAGCTACTGCTCCTGCGCCTTGTGTTGGCTCACCACTTGAATAAAGCCCGTACTTGGATATATCAGATGAGAGTACAAGCACCTTTTTATCAGGGTGTGCAAGAATGTGATCCTTAGCCATCATAATTGCGATTGTTGCAGCATAACATGCTTCTTTTAACTCTACACATCGTGTACGTGGTTGTATGCCAAGTAATCGTAAAGCGTAGATTGATAATGCTTTTGATTGGTCCAATCCAGACTCAGTCGCAAAGAGAACAAGATCGATTGCTTGTTTGTCTTCTTCAGATAGGATTGAATGTGCGGCATTGACAGCCATTGTTAGTGTGTCCTGTGTATTTGGAGCTATGGCCATTTGATCCTGACCAAGTCCGTATTTATATTTATCAGGGTCTGTGTCTCGCCACTGGGCAAGTTCACTCATCTCAATATAATATTGAGGCGCATAGAACCCAATTTTATCTAAGCCAATTCTCATTGGAACACTCCTTACTAATCCACACATTATTATAGACGAAACTAAAGAAAATTGCACTCTTGTTTAGTTATTATGTGAAAAAACAGATAATTATAAGGTTCTATTGTACCTAAATTGTGTACTTGTGAGTGATAATCAAGTAAAATTAAGATAGGTAGGGGGATTCTATATGCGTCGAAAAACATGGGCGATTTTAGTGATAGGATGTGCATTATTTGTCTTTCTTGGTACCGTGTTGGCTCGTGATTCAAAGCGGTCTGAGGTTTTAAATGTGCTTGAAACACATTGGTCAATTCCATTGCCAGACATGACTCCAATAAAAACCCATAGCAATATCAAGAATAAGAAACGCGAAGCGATTATGGGTTATATCATTTATGAATTGGATGATGATACCTATCGTGAAATCGTTGCACGCATACGTTTAGAAATTGATGAAGAATATCACCCCGAAAGCATTGAATACCTGGATGGATATACAGCACAAAGTCTTGGGCTCGTATCTGACTATGGTAAACTCGAGAAAAAATTGAAGAAGTTCAATACATTTACTACATGGCTTGCATTTAAAGAAGACAGTAGTGATGCAGTATGTATCGTCGCGGATTATACACAGAATTTGATTATTTATATTGTGAGTTATGAGATACAGCATTAATCAAAAGGAGGCCCCATGATAACACTACAATTAAATGTATATGGTTTTGTACAAGGCGTTGGTTTTCGCTTTTTTACACAAAGACTTGCAGATTCTTATGGAGACTTAACGGGTTTTGTGAAGAATGAGATGGATGGCTCGGTAACGATTGAAGTAAGAGGTCCCAAACAATCTGTGATGAAGTTTGTGGAGGATGTAAAGCGCTCACCAGCCCCTTCGGGTCATGTCGACCGTGTTTCGATTACTGAAATAGTGGACGAAAAGTCGTACAATGGCTTTAAAGTAATTGGATACTGAATTATCGAGTTGTTTGTGAAAGCTTAATGTTGTAAACATTAAAGTCCACATAAATGCGGATTTAGCCAGCCAACGTGATTGGATTGTTGAAATGCTAGATGGTAATATAAAAGGAAATAATTATCGGGTCGCGTAAAGTTAAATTAATGGAAATCTTTTGATACTTTGAGGGGTCCAGCAGATGATTGACCTTGTCCAGTGTGTATTTGACCGGAGATTTCTTTTTTAGCGAAATCTTTACAAAGACAATATCTAAATGGTTCATCAGCTTATGATACCAACGATGAGAATCAGTGATAACTTAACGTTTTTCTTTGATTAGTCCATTGGCTATTGAGTCACTCAAAGTTGTTTATTTCATGATATAATTATTAAGCACATATGAAAGAGGGAATTGTATGAAAAGAGTTAGAGTGCGCTATGCACCAAGTCCGACAGGTTTTTTACATATCGGAAATGCACGAACAGCGTTATTTGATTATTTGATCGCGAAACATTATGATGGTGATTTCGTACTTCGTATTGAAGATACAGATATTGAGCGTAATGTTGAAGGTGGAGAAGCCTCACAAACGCATTATTTAAAATGGTTGGGCATTGAGCCGGATGAATCACCAGACAAACCCAATCCAAAGTATGCACCTTATCGTCAGATGGAACGTTTGGATCTGTATCGTGAATACACTGAAAAATTAATTGAAATGGGGCATGCATACAAATGCTATTGTACCCCAGAAGAACTTGAAAAAGATTATCAAGAACAAAAAGCGAAAGGGTATACCTCAACGCGTTATAACCGCCATTGTTTGCATCTTGATGAAGAAACCAAACAAAGATATGAACAAGAAGGCAAGACCTATTCAGTGCGCTTAAAAGTGCCTGAGAACAAGACCTACTCATTTGATGATATGGTACGTGGTACCGTTTCCTTTGAAACTAAAGATATAGGGGATTGGGTTATTATGAAATCAAATGGGATCCCTACCTATAACTTTGCAGTTGTGATTGATGATCACTTGATGGAAATTAGCCATGTATTTAGAGGTGAAGAACATATCTCAAATACACCAAAACAACTCATGTTATTTGATATGTTTGGCTGGGAACCCCCAATCTATGGTCATATGACCTTAATCGTGAATGAAAATGGTAAGAAGTTATCAAAACGTGATAATTCAGTGATGCAATACATCAGTCAATATGATGAACAAGGCTATTTGCCTCATGCGATGTTTAATTTTATGTCACTTCTTGGATGGTCGCCAGAAGGTGAACAAGAACTCTTCACAAAAGAAGGACTTGTGGAACACTTTAGTGAGAAACGTCTCTCAAAAGCACCATCTATGTTTGATGTTCAAAAATTAACCTGGATGAATCACCAATACATGAAGTCACTGGATGATGCGAGTTGGTTAGCGTTTGTAAGACCACATGCTGAAAAAGCAGTAGACTTATCACAAAAGGATGAAGCATGGATTCATACCTGTTTACTCTTGTTTAAGGAGCAATGTCAATATGGCGCTGAAATTGGGGCGCTAATCACAATGTTCTTTGAAGAACCTGAGCTGACAGATGAAGCGAAGGATGTTCTATCATGGGAAACAACACCTGAAATTGCGAAAGCATTCTTGAATCATTTCCCAAGTGAGTGGAACCCTGAAGCATTAAAAGAAGCATTTAATGCAGCGAAAAAAGACAGTGGACTCAAAGGCAAACCGCTCTTTATGGGTCTTCGTGTGTGTGGAACACACCAAACACACGGACCTGATTTGATGAGTTCGTTATATTTAGTAGGTGAGCATACTGTCAAAGAACGGTTAGAATCCTATGTCAATTCACTATAAAAAAACTTCAGAACATAAAGTATTAAGAGATCCAGTCCACGGATACATTAATGTTGAAGATGCAGTCATATGGGAACTCATTGATTCCAAAGAGTTTCAACGTTTAAGGCGCATCCATCAGCTTGGTGGAACCTTTCAGGTGTATCACACCGCTGAACACTCGCGTTTTGGCCATTCATTAGGTGTGTATGAAGTTGCACGTTTGATGATTGAAAACGTAAAAGGGTTAAAGATTGCCTTAAGTGAAACTGAACGTGTTGCGGTTTTATGCGCTGCTTTACTCCATGATGTTGGTCATGGTCCCTTTTCGCATTCTTTTGAAAGTGTCACCAGTGTGAACCACGAAGCCTATACAGACAAGATCATATTAGAATCAAGCTCTGAGATTCATCAAATTCTCCATCGCGCTGATGGTAATCTTCCTCAAATGGTGGCGGACATTATTTCACATCGTCATAAGCGAGAACTTCTGACACAAATCATATCGAGTCAACTCGATGCGGATCGCATGGATTATCTTTTAAGAGATTCATACTTTACAGGTGTTAGCTATGGTGAGTTTGATTTGTTCAGAATCTTACGGACACTTCGTGTTGTTGATGATGAACTCGTGGTGAAGGAAAGTGGCATCCATGCGGTTGAAGATTACATTATGGCTCGGTATCAAATGTATTGGCAAGTATATCTCCATCCAACCTCACGTGCTTATGAAAGCATTTTGCATATGATTTTTAAACGACTTAAAGATGTTGCGTTTGAGAAACCTGAAATTTTGAACATGTTACCCTTGTTTAAAAATTTGTTGCTCAATGATGAGGTGAGTGTAGAAGATCATTTCTATCTCGATGAAACAACCTGTATGTATGGATTTATGATGCTCATGAATAGTGAGGATGAAGTCTTAAGAGACCTTACAACCCGGCTTGTGAATCGTGATTTATTTAAGTATCAAGATGTTGAAAGTGAAGCAATGATTGAGTCAATCTCAACAGAGGTTGAATCGAAAGGATATAATCCACGCTATTATGTTGTGATGGATTATATGACACAAATTCTCTACAAACCCTATGATGAACATGAAGGACCGAAACCAATTCGAGTATTAAAAAATCAAGAACTGGTGGAATTGTCCAGTGCATCACAGATTGTAAAGGGATTTGTATTACAAGAAGATAAAGAAGACTTTAAAGTTTTCTATCCAGAATGAAAAGGAGTTTGATATGAACAGAGAAACGTATATAAAAATTCGCAAACTGATCCGTGATCATTTGCCTAAAAACACAACTACCTTTGTATTTAGCGGATTACCAATTCGCAAAAGTGCAGATGCTGATTATCCATTCCACGCAAACCGTAACTTTGTATATGCAACAGGCATTGAAGAACCGGGTGCAGTTTTAGTCTTTGATCCAAAAGGTGATATCCTCTTTTTACGTGATGTCGATGAATCTCAAGAAAAATGGGTTGGGCATTACATGCGTAAAGAAGAAGCGCAAGACATCTGTGGAATTAAAGATGTCCGTTATTTTGAAGACTTTGATAAGTATCTCAACAAAGTGCTTGAATCAAATAACCGTATAGGACTTGATATGGACCACAATACATACCAAGAACAAGTCTATGGTTCTGCAATCGGAATGGCTGACTATGTTGGCATTCAACGTGTCACAGATGTTACAGAAATTTTTGTGCGCAGTCGAATGGTTAAATTCCCTGAAGAAGTTGACGCCATTAAACACGCAATTAAAGTAACGCATGAGTCAATTCTTGCTATGTTGGAAGAAATGAAACCTGATGCAAATGAAAATGATATGGCTGCACGATTCCATTATGAAGGTGCGAAACAATCAGGTGATCAAATGTTTGAAACGATTGTGGCTTCTGGGATGAATGGGACCGTTCTTCACTATATAAAAAATGATGAACCCTTAAATGATGGAGAGCTCGTATTGTTAGATCTAGGGATTCGTGTGAATCACTATGGTGCTGATATTTCACAAACCTATCCAATCAATGGTACCTTTACACCACGTCAACGTGATATCTACAACGTTGTACTTGAGTGCTTTGAAGCAGTAAAAGCAGCCGCAAGACCGGGTGTATCAATTATTGATTTAAATGAGTTATCTAAAGAGAAACTCGCTCAAGGTCTGAAGACACTTGGACTTCTTGAACGCAGTGAAGACATTGGACGGTATTACTACCACAGTGTAGGTCATTCACTGGGGCTAGATACACACGATGTATGGTCAGACCGTGCAATGCCGCTTGAACCTGGACATGTAATTACCGATGAGCCAGGACTTTACATTGCAGAAGAAGGCATTGGCATTCGTATTGAGACAGACTTACTCATTACTGAAGATGGATGCGAAGACCTTGCACCATTCATCATTCGAGATGCAGATGGTATTGAAGCATTGCTAAAGGAAATTCATAACACGTAATTCATGCAAAATGGGACTTGATATATTGAGTCCCATTTTTATTTGAACCCGATCAGGGTTTAAGAAGAAACGTATCTGCGAGTGGGGTTTAGTGTAAATAAGAAAGTGAAGCATAAAATCACATAATGTAAAGCAATGAAGGTGTATAACGAAATCGTTACTCAGGATCTCACTGTGTTTTCATTGGGACTGTTTTGGTCTAAATTTTATACACCAAAGAGGTTATATAAATAAATTTTTATTCAATGATGGAATCACTATTGTTATGAATGACTTTTCAAAAGTTTCTATAATTAAATCCCGTTTTCTCCTTTGTTTAAAGGTGTATTACTGACACTTCACAAAACTTTCATATAAATATCTGAATTTCGCTTGACATTAGGGTGTAATTAAATATAATTCTATTACGTAATAGATAAGAGGTGTTTGACCATAAACAGGGCAATCAGAGTTCAGCAGCATTCAAATGATACAACATTATCATTTGTAGATGCCTTAGGGGAAGTCAATAATCTAAATGGATCAGTTCGTGTGATTTATCGAGAAAATGATACTGTGCAAGTTGTGTTAGATATCACACGCGATACATGTTTATTACGAAGATACGGAGAGTGGATCACTACCTGTTATTTTTCAAAAGAGGAATCGTGGGTTCAGATTAATTCTGACGAAGGGAAGCTGGTCTTCGAAGTTCAATTAATAAAACTTGAGGTACAGGATGATTTTGTGGGATTGTCGTATAATTTGATTGATAATAATCAAATTATTGATAGCTATAATTATTCTTGTTCCTGGTTAGAGGAGGTCAAAACATGGCAGGAAATTCACTAAGCGATGTAGCATATCGTAGTTTAAAGCGCAAACGCAAACAAGTGGTTTTTAACAAACTATGGAAAGAAGTTTGTGATGATGTTGGCTATACAGATGAGATGGCAAAAAAGAAAATTGCATCTTTCTACAATGCATTAATGCTTGATTCTCGCTTTATCTCTTTAGAGGGTAACCAATGGGATCTTCGTGAACGTTATGCAGAGGATACACTTAAAATTGATCCTGAATTAACAGAAGCGTATGAAGACTATGAGGAATTCGAAGAAGAAGAGTTTGAAGAAGAAGAAGGCGAAATATAGTTTTCTTTGTTGAAGTAGAAAGTCAAGTTTGATAGAATTAAAAAGGGCAACGCCTCCAAATGATTTTGGGGGCTCATTTTTTTTATAAAGAGGAAAGGAAAAAAGGACCATGACAAAATATATATTTATAACAGGTGGTGTTGTATCAGGGATTGGTAAAGGGATTACTGCTGCATCAATTGGTCGACTTATGAAGAATCGTGGCTTTAGTGTATTTATGCAAAAGTTCGATCCGTATATTAATGTAGACCCAGGTACAATGTCTCCGTATCAACATGGAGAAGTGTTCGTAACAAAAGATGGCGCAGAAACTGACCTAGACTTAGGACATTATGAACGGTTTATCGACGAAGAACTAACGCGCAATGCAAATATCACGACGGGCCGTGTATATTCGAATGTAATCTCTAAAGAACGCCGTGGTGACTACTTAGGAGCTACAGTACAAGTTATCCCCCATATAACTGATGAGATTAAGAATAAAGTATACGAAGCAGCACGTGAATCAAATGCGGATATTGTAATCACTGAAATCGGAGGGACAGTTGGAGACATTGAGTCCTTGCCATTCATAGAAGCAGTACGCCAAGTTCATGCTGAAAACGATCGTAATGATGTATTATTTATTCATACAACATTGATTCCTAAAGTACCAGCGAGTGGAGAATTTAAAACGAAGCCAACTCAACACAGTTTTAAAGAACTCATGTCATTAGGAATCAAAGCCAATATTATTGTGACACGATGTGACGAACCACTCACAGATGAAATGAAATCAAAGATTGCACTATTTTGCGATGTGCGTAAAAATGCAATCATCGAATCACGCAATGTTGAGAACTTATATGAATTACCAATCTCATTTCAAGAACAGGGGTTAGACGAGTATATCTTACATAAGTTTGATATTACGGATGCACCTGAAGCAGATATGTGCGATTGGATTAAAATGCTTGAACGTTCACGCAACCTCAAGAAGTCAATAAAGATTGGATTAGTTGGGAAATATGTACAACTTCATGATGCATATTTATCCGTTGCGGAATCTTTATTGCATGCTGGATACACACACAGTACGGCTGTTGAGATTGTATGGATTAATTCTGAAGATGTGACGGCAGAAAATGTTGAACGTCATATGCAAGGTCTTGATGGTATCTTGGTTCCAGGTGGTTTTGGTCATCGTGGAATTGAAGGTAAAATTGTGACAGCACAATATGCACGTGAAAATAACGTTCCATACTTTGGAATTTGTCTTGGAATGCAAATTGCGATGATTGAATTCGGTCGTAATGTATGCAAGCTTGATGGCGCAAATTCAAGTGAATTTGACAAGGATTCACCAAACAAAATTATCAGCTTAATGGATGAACAACTTCAATATACAGATATGGGGGGAACATTACGTCTTGGTAATTACCCATGTCAACTTGATGAATCCGGTAAATCCTACGATTTATATAGCAATAAAGTAGTTTTTGAGCGTCACCGTCACCGTTACGAATTCAACAATGCTTACAGGGAACTGTTTGAAGCAAATGGAGTTGTATTTAGTGGGTTAAGTCCAGATGGACAATTGGTTGAAATTGTGGAATTAAAAGACCATGACTACTTTGTAGCATGTCAATTCCACCCTGAATTTAAGTCGCGTCCAAACCATTCACATCCTTTATTTAACGGATTTGTGAATGCATCTTTGCAATATTCAGAAAAAAGAGTAAAATAGAATAGTAGATTATTAGGAGGATAAGATATGGCATTAGTATCTGCAAAAGGAATTTTAGAAAAAGCACGTCGTGAACATTATGCTGTTGGAGCATTTAACATCAACAATTTAGAATGGACACAAGCAATCTTAGAAACAGCTGAAGAGCTAAAATCACCAGTATTATTAGGAGTATCAGAAGGTGCTGCGAAATATATGGGCGGGTTCAAAGTTGTTGCTGATATGGTAAAAGCATTGGTTGAAGAATTGAATGTAACGGTTCCAGTTGCACTTCACTTAGACCATGGTTCATATGAAAAATCATTCAAAGCTATCGACGCTGGATTTACTTCAGTAATGTTTGATGGTTCACACTATGACTTCGAAGAAAACTTGGCAAAAACTAAAGAAGTTGTAGCATACGCTCATGAACGCGGAATCTCAGTTGAAGCAGAAGTTGGTTCAATTGGTGGTGAAGAAGATGGTGTAATCGGTACAGGTGAACTTGCTGATCCTCAAGAATGTAAAACATTGGCTGATACAGGCATTGACTTCTTAGCTGCTGGTATTGGTAATATCCACGGAAAATATCCTGAAAACTGGGCTGGTTTAGACTTTGGTGTTCTTAAATCAATCCAAGATTTAACAGGAGAAATTCCACTCGTATTACACGGTGGTTCAGGAATTCCTACTGACCAAATTCAACGTGCAATCGAACTCGGTGTTGCTAAAATCAACGTAAATACAGAATTACAATTATTGTTTGCTGAATCAACTCGTAAATATATTGAAGCTGGTAAAGACCTTGAAGGTAAAGGCTTTGACCCACGTAAATTGTTAGGGCCAGGAAAAGCTGCTATCAAAGCGGGCGTTAAAGAAAAAATCGAAATCTTCGGTAGTGCTAACAAAGCTTAATTAAGTCGGAGTAAATAGACTGTGTGTCATCTGACATGCAGTCTATTTTTTTGAGGAGAAACGTAGAAATGTATACATTAGATGAAACAATCAATAAAGCATGTGAGCTTGGTGTCAAGAAAGTCAAACGATCTTTAAAATCTCAAATTGTACTAAGCTTTATTGCGGGGGCAATGATTGCATTTGGTTATATGGCATATGTCCGCTCAGTTTCATTATTGGGCGAAGGAATGGGCACGGTGGTTGGTGCTTCAGTATTCCCTGTTGGGCTAATCATAATTTTATTTGCTGGCGGGGAGTTAATTACAGGAAATATGACGATTGTATCCATTGCTTATTTTAATAAAAGAGTAACACTTGGGCAGTGTTTAAAAAACTGGATGATTATCACATTTGGGAATATAATTGGTGCATTATTTGTAGCCTTCTTCTTTACATACTTCTTAGGAAATGTATCACCTGAAGTTGTTGCAAATATCGCTCATCACAAAATCAATGCGTCTCCAATGCAGATCTTTGTATCAGGAATTGGATGTAACTGGTTTGTGGGATTGTCCGTTTGGTTATTTATTATGGTGAAGGATACTGGCGCAAAAATGTTTGCTGTATGGTTTCCAATCATGGTATTTGTGCTCTTAGGATTTCAACACAGCGTGGCCAATCTATACATACTTGGTGCAGCAGTATTGAACACATCCGTAACCTTATTTGACTTTGTATATAACTTTGTGATTGTATATCTAGGGAATATCGTTGGGGGTGCATTTTTTGTGGGATTCCTTTATACTTATATCAGGGACAAATCGTAAAAATTTATAGAGGAGTATTTTATGGGAAATGTTATTAAAATCGAAGGTGGTCACAAGTTGAAGGGTAGCGTTCATATTAGTGGCGCGAAAAATGCAACAGTGGCATTAATACCTGCTGCGATCTTAGCAAACGACAGTGTGGTAGATATATATGGCGTTCCAAACATCTCGGATGTTGAATCGCTATCAATCTTGCTAAAGGAATTGGGTGTTGACGTAACGTCTCCATCCTCCGATCATTTCCAAATTAATACAACCAACATGAAAAATAAAGTGTTAGACCATGAAGCAGCAACTAAGCTTCGTGCATCGTATTACTTTATGGGTGCTTTACTCGGAAAATACAAGTATGTGAAAATGCAAATGCCTGGAGGTTGTTACCTTGGACCGCGACCAATTGACTTACATCTTAAAGGATTTGAGGCATTGGGTGCAAACATTGAATATCACCATGGATATTATGAAATATCCGCAGAAGAACTTACGGGTGCGAAAATTTACTTGGACGTTGCTTCGGTTGGTGCAACATTGAATATTATGCTTGCTGCAGTTTATGCAAAGGGCCGTACATTAATTGAAAATGCTGCAAAAGAACCTGAAATCATTGATGTCGCAACCTTTTTAAATAAAATGGGCGCAAACATTAAAGGTGCAGGTACCAGTGTGATTACAATTGATGGTGTTGAAAACCTGACAGGTACACCGCATGAAATTATTCCAGACCGTATTGAAGCAGGAACATTTATCATCATGGCAGCAGCAATGGCTGAAGAAGTACGTGTTGATAATATTATTCCCCAACACTTGGAAGCATTATTATCGAAACTTGTTGAGATGGGTGTTGATTTAGAGTTAGGCTCAGATTATGTTATTGTTCGTAGTGGAAGAGAGCTCATTGCTACTGATATCCAAACACAACCTTATCCTGGATTCGCTACTGACCTGCAACAACCCCTAACAACATTATTAACACAAGCAACTGGTCAATCGATGGTTCGTGAAACAATCTATACAGAACGCTTTAAGCATTGTGCGGAACTTCAAAGAATGGGTGCAAATATTATTGTTGGTCAAGGTCAAGCCTTAATCAATGGTGCAACCCCACTCTATGGTGCAAAAGTAACCGCAACAGATTTAAGATGCGGTGCAAGTCTTGTCGTAGCTGGCTTGATTGCTGATGGAGTAACGACGATTCATGACTCGTATCATATCGATCGTGGATACGATAATTTGGATACAAAATTAATCGAATTAGGCGCTAAAATCTGGCGCGAAGATGTTGAGTGATAACGACTCTCAACCTTGTGAAATAATTACCGCTTTTGACAAGCGGTTTTTGTTTTTTCGTGAAATATGGCGAATGTTTCACTAATAACTAGAGAAACCGCTTACTTTTATCAAGAAATACACAGTCTATCGCTTTATATATGTTATAGTATATGGGCAAAGGAGTGATACATATGACAAATGCATGGAATAAATTTAAAGCAGGACAATGGCAAGAAGAAATCAATGTACGCGATTTCATTCAAAAGAACTACACACCTTATGAAGGTGATGAAGCATTCTTAGAAGGAATTAGTGATAACACTGAACGTCTTTGGAATCGTTGTTTAGAATTACTTAAAGAAGAAGTAAAAGTTCGCGTCTTAGATATTGAAATGGACAGTATTTCAGGTGTAAACAACTTCAAACCGGGCTATATAATTCAAGAAGATGAGGAAATTGTTGGGCTTCAAACAGATGCTCCATTAAAGAGAATCATCAACCCTTACGGTGGTATCCGTTTAGTAGATTCAATTCTTGATATCTACAACCGTAAGATGGATGAAAAAACATCTCATTTCTTCCATAACTATACAAAAACACATAATCAAGGGGTTTTTGATGCATATACTCCAGAAATTCGTCGTGCACGTTCAACTGGACTTATCACTGGATTACCAGATGCTTATGGTCGTGGTCGTATTATTGGTGACTACCGTCGTATTGCACTTTACGGTATTGATGCTTTAGTAGAAGCGAAGAAAGTGGATCTAAGCAAGATTACAACAATCAACGCTGAAACAATTCAATTACGTGAAGAAACAAATGAACAAATTCGTTCATTAGGCGATATTAAAGCGATGGCAGCTCAATATGGTTGCGATATCAGTGGACCAGCTACAAATGCTAAAGAAGCAATCCAATGGACATACTTCGGTTATTTAGCTGCTGTTAAGGAAAATAATGGTGCAGCGATGAGCTTAGGTCGTACATCTACATTCCTCGATATTTACATTCAACGTGACCTTGAAGAAGGCATCATCGATGAAAAAACTGCTCAATCATACATTGATCAATTTATCATGAAATTACGTTTAGTACGTCACCTTCGTACACCTGAGTATGATGATCTATTTGCGGGTGACCCAACTTGGGTTACTGAATCAATCGCAGGTATTGGTGAAGATGGACGTCCATTAGTAACAAAGAACTCATTCCGTTACCTACATACACTCACAAACTTAGGACCAGCTCCTGAGCCAAACATGACTGTATTATGGTCCGATAAATTACCTGAAGGCTTCAAGCGCTATGCTGCGAAGATGTCAATCGAAACAGGTGCTCTACAATATGAAAATGACGAAGTAATGCGTCCAGACTTTGGCGATGATTACGGAATCGCATGTTGTGTATCTGCAATGAAAATTGGTAAACAAATGCAATACTTTGGTGCACGTGCCAACCTAGCTAAAGCACTCCTTTATGCTATTAATGGTGGGGTTGATGAAAAACGTGGCATGAAAGTACTTGAAGGTGTTGAACCAATGAATGATGAAGTACTTGATTACGACAAAGTAATGAAAGCTTACGATGCAGTAATGCAACAACTTGCTGGAATCTATGTTGATTCAATGAACATCATCCACTACATGCATGATAAATATGCGTATGAAAAGAGCCAAATGGCACTTCATGATACAAACGTACAACGCTTAATGGCGTTTG
The DNA here is from genome assembly GCF_001545095.1 of Erysipelothrix larvae. Taxonomy (NCBI): domain Bacteria; kingdom Bacillati; phylum Bacillota; class Erysipelotrichia; order Erysipelotrichales; family Erysipelotrichaceae; genus Erysipelothrix; species Erysipelothrix larvae. The sequence continues at coordinate 2,416,654 of NZ_CP013213.1, read as the reverse complement.
GTATTGCAGGTCTTTCAGTTGTTGCGGATTCACTTTCAGCAATCAAATTTGCGAAAGTTAAACCAATTCGTAATGAAGAAGGAATCGCTGTTGACTTTGAAATCGAAGGCGATTACCCACAATACGGAAATGATGATGACCGTGTAGACAGCATCGCTGTTGACTTGGTTGAACGTTTCTCACGTTACCTAAAAACTCACCCAATTATTCGCGATGCGAAACATACACTATCAATTCTTACAATTACATCTAACGTTGTATACGGTAAGAAGACAGGTGCAACACCTGATGGACGTAAAGCTGGTGAAGCATTTGCACCAGGTGCGAACCCAATGCACGGACGTGATCGTTCAGGAGCACTTGCTTCATTGAACTCAGTTGCTAAGATTCCTTACAACGAAGTGTGTGAAGATGGTGTATCAAATACATTCAGTATTGTTCCTCAAGTTCTTGGTAAGAGCGAAGATGAACAAGTAACAAACCTTGTAGGTGTTATGGATGGATACTTTAACCAAAGTGCTCACCACTTGAATGTAAACGTATTGAACCGTGAAAAACTCGAAGATGCTATGGTGCATCCAGAGAATTACCCACAACTTACAATTCGTGTATCAGGTTACGCTGTTAACTTCATTCGTTTGTCACCAGAACAACAACGTGAAGTAATTAGTCGTACATTCCATGACTCTATCTAATCGATCACAGATTGGATATGTCAGAAAACTAGAAACGATGGGGATGGTGGACGGCCCGGGAATCAGAACAATTGTGTTCCTCTCGGGGTGTCCACTTCGCTGTCTATTCTGTCATAATCCGGATATGTTCAAAACAGATCCTAAGGATGCGACAACAGTTGAAGAACTAATCGCTAAGCTTAAACGATATAAACCATATTATGGCGAAACAGGGGGTGTAACATTCTGTGGTGGTGAACCACTGAATCAACCCGAGTTTCTATATGAAGCAATGAAAGCATGTCATGAAGAAGGTATAAATACCGTTCTTGATACATCTGGATTTGGTCGGCTCAATACCTTTGAAAAAATACTGGGTCAAACTGATTTGATTTTGTATGATATTAAAGGTGTCGAAGATGATTTCTATCGAAAAATGACCGGAGTTCCTAAGAAAGTAACCGATGCATTCTTAGAAACAGCCCAACGCTTAGATGTTAAGATGTGGATACGTGTTGTTGTCGTACCTGGCATCCATGATTCGATTGAATATATGGATCAGTTAGCGAACATGATCGCTCCATTAAAGAATATTGAACGTATTGAGCTACTCCCGTATCATACGATGGGTGTTAATAAATACGATGCACTGGGACTCACTTATCCATTGGAGGGTGTTCCTGCAATGAATAAAGAAGAATGTATGAAACTTCAAGAATACTTGAAGGATCAAATCAGAGCATTAAGAAGAGCTTAGTTAACAGTATATCAAGACGGTGTTATTGCCCAATGATGTACTGTTTTTTTTAGCTGTAGACTTTAGTTCAAATAACAAGAATTCACAAAGAATAAAGCATACAACCATGTTAAAATAAGGTGTGTAAGGTCGTGATATTATGTTAGATAAAATTGAAGTGTTTTTAGAAGGAGAACCGATTCTTAGAAATGTAATCTCTGCTGTAATCATATTCAGTGTTGCGTGGCTCATCCAGCGCTTTTTTGTACATCTCATTCGAAGGGGTATAAAACGAACACAATCCCAGAAACAAAAAACCTATTTATCGGTAATGCGTAAAACAATTCAAGTTCTCGTGTATGTGATCGCGATGATGATGATTATTGAAGTGTTTGGGTTTTCATCAACTCCAATGGTAGCCATAGCCAGTGCAGTCTCTGTTTCCTTAGGTCTTGGTGCTCAACAATTCATCCGTGACCTCTTATCAGGATTCTTTATTCTGTCTGAGAACCATTTTAACCTCGGTGATGTTGTGACAATTAATGGGGTTACAGGTGTTGTGGAATCAATTACACTACGCGCTACGCGCCTAAGAAACTCGCTCACAGGAGAACAGTATATCCTTTCCAATGGGGATATCAATATGGTCACTAATATGTCTCGTGATTATCGAAAAGCAGTCGTGGACTTTTTAGTGCCATACCACTTTGAGATGGAACATGTGATCAATGTGCTTGAAAAAGCCCTAGATGAAATTGAACTCGAAGAACCGATGATTACTAAACCAGGATTTGATGGTGTAACAACCCTAGAAGAACGCTTTTATGTGCTAAGAGTAAGTTGTAGAACATTGCCGGATAAGAATTGGGGTGTTGAGACAATGTTAAGGCGAAGACTTGTGAAAAGCCTCCGAGATGAAAACATTACATTGTCATCGAAGACCCTAGATGAAGTGGAAGAATATAACCCTAAAAGTGAAGTTTAAACATCTTCACTCAAAGAAGATGAAACTTGGTATTAATACTTTCACTATCAGAATTACCCTAGATTTGATGTATTTGTGTGAAAATAGTGTTATATTTTATATATGAGAACAATTATCAATCAATTGCAGGTCAGGGGGAGCTGCATTTATTTCCGTATAAACAGTTCATCGCGTTTGGAAATATTAAGGTTGTAGATATTTGTGCTCTGTGGGATAAAAGTACTCAGAACAATAATAGCTGAGTACTTTTTTTGTTTTTGCGCAAATCAATTGAGCTTCTATGGACGCAAATTGAGAGGAAGAAAACACAGAACACAGTTATACGTACAAGTTATCGACAAACACAAGAAAATCTATTGACTTATCCGTACAAGTTGCTATAATTGGAATGTAAGTGGTTACATGTGAGGAAAGGATAGACTATGTTAAATAATACAAAAGATAAACTTAGCTTAGGAATCGAATTAGGTTCCACTAGAATTAAAGCAGTTTTAATAGATTGTAAAGGGAAAACTATAACTAACGGTATTTATGAATGGGAAAATCAACTAGCTGACGGGATATGGACGTATTCTCTAGATGAAGTTTGGGTTGGTATCCAAGAAGTGATAAAACAGATTATTGAACAGTCACAAAATCTTGGGGTTAATATTTCGAACATAGAGTCTCTAGGGATAAGTGCAATGATGCATGGATATCTTCCATTTGATAAAAATGGACTTTTGTTGGTTCCTTTTAGAACGTGGCGAAATGTAATTACAGAAGAGGCGAGTGGAGTATTAACAGAATCTTTCAATTTTAATATTCCTCAAAGATGGAGTATTGCCCATTTGTATCAAGCCATATTGAATAAAGAAACACATGTCAGAGAGATCGACTTTATAACAACATTAGCTGGATATGTACATTGGAGATTAACAGGGAATAAAGTTCTTGGCGTAGGTGATGCCTCAGGAATGTTTCCAATATCGTCTGATGGAAAAACATATGATAAGGAAATTCTGCATAAATTCGATGAATTAATAAAACCTATTGGTTTAAACCTTGATATTCAACACCTATTACCGGAAGTTCTCATTGCAGGGCAGAATGCTGGATTCCTTACGGAAGAAGGACTTAAACTACTTGATCCATCTGGAAGTTTACCATCTGGCATCTGCCTTGCTCCTCCTGAAGGTGATGCAGGAACAGGGATGGTTGCGACAAATAGTGTCAAAAATGAAACGGGAAATGTGTCTGTAGGAACATCAGTGTTTGCGATGGTTGTTATGGACCACTTACTGACTAAAGTTTACCCAGAAATTGATATGGTCACAACACCGAGTGGTAATCCTGTTGCGATGGTTCATGCAAATAACTGTACATCAGAAATTAATGCTTGGATTGAACTCATGACAGAAGTAGTTGAAATGATGGGATATGAAGTAAATAAAAAAGAGTTGTTTGAAAAAAGCTTTAATTTAGCATTAGATGCAGCAGACCAACATAATCACATTGTTTATGGTTATCATTCAGGAGAAACGATAACGGGTCTAGATTATGGGTGTCCACTTTATATGCGGACCCCAGATGCTCAACTAAATGTTTCGAACTTCATGAGAGCACATTTAGATAGTGCATTTGCTACACTACACTTAGGTATGAGAATTTTAAAAGAAGAAGGTGTACTGATCAAATCGATGATTGCACATGGCGGCATATTCCAAACAAAAGGGGTTGCTCAGAAGATTATTGCGCAAGCAATGGGAAGTTCAGTCACTGTGATGGATACAGCTTCAGAGGGAGGCGCATGGGGGATGGCGATTCTCGCGCGTTATTGTATAGATGGTAGTGGTAAACTACTTGAAGACTATCTCAGTGAAGAAATCTTTAGCGATGTTAAAGAAATAACATGTGAACCTGAAATATCTGAAGTCGAAGCTTACTGTAGGTACGCAACACATTTCGAAAAGTGCCTTAGTGTAGAAAAAGAAGCAATCAATGTATTTGTGAAAGGAAGTGATTCACATGCTTGAGGTACTAAGAGAAGAAGTATATCTCGCAAATATGGAGCTAAAAAACCAGAATCTCATCAAATATACATGGGGTAATGTGAGTGGTGTCTGTAGAGAAAAGAAACTCTTTGTGATTAAACCAAGTGGCGTTGATTATGAAGACTTATCACCTGAAAACATGGTCGTTTGCGACTTTGATGGCAAGGTTGTAGAAGGTGATCTCAATCCTTCCTCTGATACACTTACACATGCGGCCCTTTATAAAGCATTTGATCATATTGGTGGTGTAGTTCATACACATTCACCATGGGCTACATCATGGGCACAAGCAGGTTTAGATGTTCCAGTATATGGGACAACGCATGCAGATACCTTTTATGGACCAGTACCTTGCGCTCGCTATTTGAATCAAGAAGAAATCGACCGTGGCTATGAATATGAGACTGGACAACTGATTGTCGATACATTTGTGAAACAAGGGATCGATTATGAAGCAATCCCAGCTATTTTATTACATGGTCATGGACCGTTTACATGGGGTAAAAATGCAAAGGATGCAGTTGTGCATGCAGTAGTTCTCGAAGAAGTGTGCAAGATGAATTATCGAACACAAATGTTAAAGCACGATGCATCATACTTGCCGCAAGAAATACTTGATAAACATTACTTAAGAAAAAAAGGTAAAAATGCCTATTACGGGCAAAAGAAGGGATAAAAATATGTTAACAGTTAGTAATAAGGAATTTTGGTTTGTTGTTGGGTCACAAAATCTATATGGGGATGAAGCACTTAAAGAAGTTTTAAGTCATGCCAAGGTTATGGCAGATACATTGAATGACAGTGGTCAATTCAAATATCCAATTGTACTAAAGGAGCTTGCAACTTCAAGTGATGGCATCACTCAAATTATGAAAGAAGCAAATTACGATGATAATGTTGCTGGGATTATTACGTGGATGCATACATTTTCACCAGCAAAAATGTGGATTCGTGGAACACAATTATTAACAAAACCGTTGTTACACCTAGCGACACAGTTTAATGAAAGCATTCCTTGGGAAACCATTGATATGGACTTTATGAATCTCAATCAATCTGCACACGGAGATCGCGAATATGGGTATATTAATGCGAGACTTAAGAAAAACAATGAGATTGTCGTTGGATATTGGAAACACGAAGATGTACAAGCACAAATTGCTCGTTGGATGGACATAGCGGTAGCATACAATGAAGGATTCAATATTAAAGTAGCGCGTTTTGGCGATAATATGCGTAATGTTGCGGTGACAGATGGTGACAAGATCGAAGCACAAATCAAATTCGGATGGTATGTCGATTACTTTGGAATTGGAGATTTGGTTGCAGAAGTAAACCAGGTTGAAGCATCAGAAGTGGATGCTTTGTTTGAAACGTATAAAGACTTATATGACTTTGACTACGGTAATTATGAACCAAGAGTGTGGGAACACCATGTAAAAGTTCAAGTGAGTTACGAAATAGCACTAAAACGCTTCCTAGAAAAAGGTGGATATACTGCATTCTCAACAAACTTTGAAGACCTATATGGTATGGAACAACTGCCTGGATTGGCTGTTCAACGACTTATGGCACAAGGGTATGGATTTGCAGGAGAAGGTGATTGGAAAACTGCTGCTCTAGACCGTTTTATGAAAATCGCAAGCCATAATAAAGAAACTGGTTTTATGGAAGACTATACTTATGAGCTTGCAGTAGGAAAAGAAGCAATTCTACAATCGCATATGTTAGAAGTAGATCCAACCTTTTCAAGTAATAAACCTAGAATTGTTGTATCCCCTTTAGGTATTGGAAATAAAGCAGATCCAGCACGTCTTGTATTTGATGGTGGAGAAGGTGAAGGAATCGCGGTTACGGTTGCGGATTTTGGGAATAACTTTAAAGTGATCGTGAACGAAATCGAAGCAATCAAACCAGATACACCGGCACCTAATCTACCAGTTGCACGAGTTTTATGGAAACCAAAACCTGGCTTTACTCAGGGAGTAAAAGAATGGATCCGTGTTGGTGGTGGGCACCATACGGTTGCTTCACTTCATGTCACAGTAGAGCAAATAGAATGGTGGGCAAACTTGTGTAATGTTGAAGTTGTTGTAATACGTTAATCTTGTACGAACAATTTACATATAAATTTCACAAAATATATTGACATGTACGGACAATATGATATACTTTGTTCGTAAGCGCTATCATATAGGGTGTGATAGCAAAAGATTTGTCTAGATTTTAATTAACATTTAGAAAAGGAGGCTTTGAAATGAAATTAAAGCAAAGTAAAATGTTAGTTGTTCTACTGATGGTGGTCTTAATGATTGCTGGATGTTCAAATAGTGGTGATACCGGATCATCAAAAGGGTTCGTTGGAATATCAATGCCAACACAATCTGCTGAACGTTGGATTTCTGATGGTTCAAATATGGTTAAAATATTAGAAGAATTAGGATATAGTACCGATTTGCAATATGCGGAAGATGTCGTAGAAGACCAAGTATCCCAAATTGAAAATATGATTACCAAAGGCGTTGATGTTCTTGTAATCGCAGCTGTCGATGGTAGCGCATTGACTGATGTACTTGCAAAAGCAAATGAAGAAGGAATTCGTGTCATTGCTTATGACCGTCTTCTCATGAATAGTGAATATGTTGACTATTATGCTACATTTGATAATTACAGCGTTGGAGTCCTACAAGCAAATTTCATTATTGATTCTTTAGACCTAGAAAACACAGATGAAACATTCAATATTGAACTATTTGGTGGATCTCCTGATGATAATAACTCATTATTCTTCTGGGATGGAGCAATCGATACATTGAAACCATATTTCGAAGATGGCACACTTGTGGTAGCAAGTGGTCAAACAGAATTTAACCAAGCTGCTACTTTGCGTTGGGATGGAGCAACTGCTCAAACTCGTATGGATAATATCCTTAATGCTCATTACTCAACAGGAAAAACAGTTGATGTAGTTCTATCGCCATATGATCCAATTTCATTAGGAGTAATTGAATCACTGAAAGCTATAGGATATGGAACAGATGAGTTACCATTACCGTTAGTTACAGGTCAAGATGCTACTGAAGCGGGTGTAAAATCAATCATCGCTGGTGAGCAATCACAAACAGTATTTAAAGATACACGTAAGCTAGCAGAGAAAGCTGCTGAAATGGTTCAATCATTACTCGAGGGTACAGAAGTTGAAATCAATGACACTGAAACATATGATAATGGAGCAAAAATTGTTCCGTCATACTTACTTGTTCCTCAATCAGTAGATATCTCAAATTTTAGAGAAATCTTAATAGATAGCGGGTACTTCACTGCTGCAGATTTAGGATTAGAATAGCGATATAACAACAAGGTATAGCTTTCTATACCTTGTTTTTTTAAAAAAGGTGAGTATTTATGCAAAAAGATATAATTTTAGAAATGCAAAATATTACGAAGGAATTCGGGGTTGTTAAGGCTTTATCAAACGTCAATTTCCAAGTAGAACGAAATACTATCCATGCACTCTGTGGAGAAAACGGAGCAGGGAAATCAACATTAATGAAAGTGTTGAGTGGTGTATACCCACATTCTGAATACAGTGGAAATATTTATTACGATAGTCAAACGTGTCAATTCCAAGGAGTCCGTGATAGTGAAGCATTAGGAATAGTTATTATCCATCAGGAATTAGCGTTAATTCCGAATATGACGATTGTTGACAATATCTTCTTAGGGAACGAAATTGGAAGTGGTGGTGTGGTTGACTACTACCAAAGTATAAGCGAGGCAAGAAGATTATTGAGCACAGTTGGGCTCAATATCGATCCATTAACGATGATATCGGAATTATCGGTGGGACAACAACAATTAGTAGAGATTGCAAAAGCAGTTTCAAAAAAAGCCAAGTTATTGATTCTTGATGAACCAACAGCGGCATTAAACGAAACAGAGAGTGCAAATTTATTGGATCTAATTAAGCGTTTTAAGCAAGAAGGGGTTACTTCAATAATCATATCTCATAAACTCAATGAAATCATGAGCACTGCTGATCATATATCTGTCCTACGAGATGGGTGTGTAGTTGATGATATTGAAGATGTTAATCCTAATGTTGAAGCACGAATGATTAAAAGCATGGTTGGACGGGATCTTGCACACGCGTATCCAGAAAAGGATGCAATCATTGAGGATGTAATTTTTGAAGTTAAAAACTGGAATGTATACCATGAGCTAGATAAGACTCGTCAAATTATTCGAGATGTCTCGTTAAACCTAAGAGCTGGTGAGATTGTTGGTATTGCAGGACTTATGGGCTCGGGGCGGACTGAACTAGCGTTGAGTTTATTTGGAAAAATGTATGGTTCCAATATTAGCGGAGAAATCATACTAAATGGAAAAAAAGTTGTATTTAATAGTGTAAAAGACGCAATTGATAGTGGTTTAGCCTATGTTACCGAAGATAGAAAAGAAGCGGGACTGATACTTAATGATACTGTGAATAAAAACATATCACTTTCAAGTTTAGATGAGATTTGTCATTATGGCGTTGTGGATCAACACGAGGAAGTGTCTGCGGCAGAAAAGTATCGGACTATGTTGAATATAAAAACGCCATCTGTTCACCAGCAAGTTGGAAATTTGAGTGGAGGAAATCAGCAAAAAGTTGTCCTAAGTAAATGGTTAATGACAAACCCTGATGTACTCATTCTTGATGAACCAACACGAGGAATCGATGTAGGGGCTAAATTTGAAATTTATAAACTTATGAATGAAATCGCACGCGTTGGCAAAGGTGTAATCATGATTTCATCAGATTTACCTGAATTAATTGGTATGTCAGATCGTGTGTATGCGCTTTGTGAAGGTCGGATTACTGGAGAAATACCACGTGATCAATTAACGGAAGAAACAGTGATGCAGCATATGCTAGGAGTTAAAGAAAGAGGATAAGTATGGAAAACATTGAAAAAAAAGAGAGTGGATTGTTAGATAAAGGGCTGAAGTTCTTTAGAAAAAATAGTATGACAATCATCTTAGTAATGATTATGATAGTATTCCAAATAATTACGAATGGGCTACTCATGAAACCACTGAATATTACTAATATATTCCTGCAAAACTCATACATACTTGTTCTCGCAATTGGTATGCTGGTTTTAATTGTATTGAATCACACGGATCTTTCTGTAGGGTCGATTGTAGCTGTGGTTGGTGCGTTGGCAGGAACACTTATGGTTCGTATGAATGTTCCGATTATTCCTGCGATACTTATTTGCCTATTAGCAGGATCGTTAATTGGAGCGTTCCAAGGATTCTGGGTAGCGATTGTTGGTGTTCCTTCGTTTATTGTTACTTTATCAGGACAGCTGTTATATCGCGGTATTACGATGGTTATCTTACAAGGAAAAACAATTGCTCCACTACCATCAAATTTCCAAATATTCAGTACAAAATTTGTTCCTGAATTTTTACCAGAAATTGCTGGATTAAAAGCTAACCCTTTAATCTTTGGTTTAGTGGGTGTTATTGTATTATTTGTATTACAGTTTAGATCTCGTGCAAAAAAGATATCATATGGGATAGATGTTGAATCAAAAGCAAGATTCATTCCAAAGTTGATCGCATTATCTGCAATTATAATGGGATTCAGTTATATTCTAGCGAACTATAAAGGGGTTCCAATTATCATTACCATACTTTTAGCATTAGCCTTAATTTATCATTTTATAATGAGCCATACAAAATTAGGTCGGCACATCTACGCTATTGGGGGAAATATGAAAGCTGCGACTCTATCGGGGATTAAAGCTAAGAAGATTACGATACTGGCATTTACAAACATGGGTCTTCTTGCAGCAGTATCCGGGCTTATCTTTGTATCACGTTTAAATGCATCAACTCCACAAGCTGGAACAGGCTTCGAACTTGATGCGATTGCAGCATGTTATATTGGTGGGGCATCTGCTAGTGGTGGTATTGGAAAAATAATGGGATCGATAGTTGGGGGCCTCGTAATGGCGGTTCTGAATAATGGTATGTCATTAATGGGCGTTGGATCAGATGTTCAACAAGCGATAAAAGGAGCAGTTCTGTTGCTTGCTGTAGCTCTTGATGTTATTAACCGCAAACGTGCACATTAAGTAAAAGTTAAAGGGCGTAGTGACGGAATTTCTCATGTAGCGTCCTTTTTTCTAATTTAGGAATGTATAGATTATTAATACTAAGTATGGAAGAATAAAGGCATATCATAGTTTTAATCAACAACTTGAAGACATCTAACTTTGTTTTAATTTCAAGTCGTGATAAAATACACATAGACTAGATTGCGTCAATAAAATAGTTATAGAAAGGTTTTGTTGTGGTAGAAGGGGGAACTTGAGGGATGTATGGAATATAAAACTAAACATGAATTTGTGCAAAAAGAGATAATTAAGCTTATTGAAGAAAAAAAATTAAAACCCGGAGATCGTTTGCCATCCGAACTAGATTTCCAAAAACAGTTTTCTGTAAGCAGACATACAGTCAGATCAGCGTTAAATAGATTAGAGTATGAGGGAGTCATTGTTAAGGAACAGGGTGCTGGATCTTTTGTGTCGGACCAAAAAGAAAAGAGAAACGTAAAGGAAATTGGCGTTATCACTACATATTTTTCTGACTACATATTCCCAACGATTATTAGAGGAATTGAGAAAGAACTCACAATGGCTGGATATTCTATGATTCTCGCAAGCACTAATAATGATATTAGTGTGGAAGAGCAAGCAATTCAACTCATGATGAACAGGAATGTGGATGGCCTGATTGTTGAACCCACAAAAAGTGCTCATTATAATCCAAATATTGGGTTATATATGCAAATGAGTGAACTTGGAATACCAATAATCATGATAAATGCAAAATATGATGAATTAGATTTTCCGTTAATAGCACTCGATGACTTAACTGCGGGGTATGAATCTACGAAGTGTTTGATTGATAATAATCATTATAAAATTGGTGGTATTTTTAAAGCAGATGATCGCCAAGGAAAAGAACGCTTAAAGGGATATATAAAGGCATGCTCAGAGTTTGATATCCCTTATAACAGTAAAAATGTCATCATGTATGAAACAGAAACATTTGATAAAGTAATGGCTGAAGAAGTTGCGGAAATGATACGAGATAAAAGAATCACAGGATTGGTCTGCTATAACGATTCTGTAGCCATTGAAGTACTCAAACTTACATGGCAATATGGAATAAAAGTTCCCGATGATCTCTCAATAATCAGTTATGATAACTCTGTATTGAGTACTATGACGGAAGTGAAACTTGACTCTGTCAATCATCCTAAGGCAAAACTTGGAAAAGAAGCAGCTTCAAGCATGATTCAACTCATCGAGAATCCTGGTTACGAAATGAAGTCAATTCTTTATCATGGTGATGTAGTAGCAAAAGGTAGTGTCAAAGCGTTAAATGAAGAATAAGTAGGATTATATCGAGGACCTATTACTGTGATTGTCTCAATACGGATGTCAATTCAGATTAAAATAGGTTCTTTGGTTTGGCAAAAAGTGCTGAGCCGTATTCATATTAGTTATTATAAACATAGATTTCATCAAAGGATTGAATCTGTGTTTTTTTGTATTAAGAGCAAGCTAATCTTAAGAAATATAGAAAAATTATTGTTTTATGATAATTTTGTGCTATAGTATAGATAAGAATTATTGTTTTACAATAATCAGGAGGGGTTATATCATGAAGAAGACACACTTTACATTGTGGTATCTGTTTGGGTTTGTTGGATGCTTTGCACTGGTTCGGTTATATGGATCAACAGATGTATTATTCAAGCTCTTCATATTCCCATACCAAGGATATATTCAGATACTTAGACAATTATCATCACAAGGGAAACTGATGCAAACATGTGCCTGGATTCTTTACTTTTTTGTCTCTTTTATACCAATTATCCTATTAAGGGTCTTGGATAAAACAAAGAATAGAACACTTAGGAACATCAACATTACCTTCACCCTGTTGTTACTCTTTGCCACCTATGGTACGTTAAATAATTTCTTTATCAATCCAGAACTTATACGTGTAGGAATTGCAAATCTTGAGAATATTCGCTTAATGATACAGGGTGCGATAACCATCATCATTCTATTTTTTATTCTATGGAATGGTGTCGTGATTGTTCAGAAACAAGAAGGGTTCAAATTCATATCAAAACAATATGTGCGTTATGTTCTATCAGGTACGTGCTTACTAGTTGGGGCATTTAGTTGTGCAAACATTTCGAGTGTTTCTGTGGGAGACGGCGCGGATATTCTCGTAGAGATACCATCCCAGATAGTTTTCGCAATACGAACCTTATTGCTCATTGGACTTATTGATGCCACCGCAATCAGTATCATCGATTATCTCAAACAGGGAATCAGCATTGATTTAGTACATCAGTTTGCATCAATTTCTAAGCGTGCACGTGATCTGCTTAACTTCAGTATCGTGAGTACAATTGCAATCTATTGCTTTAAGCTGTTTCTAATGGCTACACTCATAAATACGCACTTTGAGTTTGAGTTACCACTCACAGAGATGGGAATCGCAATATTTACCTATATTTCCGCACGTGTATTAGCACAATCATTTGCGATTGAAGAAGAAAACAAACAATTTGTTTAGGAGGCACTATGGGAATACATGTAAAACTCGATGATGTACTCAAGCGCTCTAATATGACATCCAAAGAACTATGCGAGAAAGTTGGGATTACAGAAGCGAACATGTCTCTGCTGAGAACAGGATCAGTTAAAGGGGTTCGATTTCAAACATTAAATCGAATTTGTTATTACTTGGATTGCGATGTAAAAGATATCTTAGAATTTGACGGAGAATTGGGAGAGGAATTATGAAAAAAATAATAAGTGGACTGATACTAATTATCACGCTAACTGGTTGTTCAATGGTTTTGGATGGATCCAATGAATCCCTTGATCAAGTTGGATTTGGAATCAAACTAGGCACTGACAATGGGTGTAGAGATATCGCGCTAACTGAGGGAGATGTCTTCTTCTTTGAGTTCCCTGGAGGTTTTGTTTCCCTTGATGAAAGTACGCGGTTTATGGTTGAATCTACAGAAATTAGTATCGAGGATGATCAGCAAACCTTAAGAATGGATACGGTTCTCTTTTTAAGACGATCAAAGCAATCTCCTGGATTATGCGGAGGTGTTATTGTACAAGATAAAGACAATAAACAGTCGTTTCGTAGTATCAATCAAACAAGCATTGCTTTTGGAGAGCCAGGTGGTGCATTGGTTCGGTCGTTTAGTGATGTGTTAAATACCGATGGTGAGCGAAGTAACCTAGACTTACGCGCAAACATTCGCTATTCAGACCCCCTTAAATCAATTGATATTCTCTATTTTGACGACAACAATCAACTCGTCCAAAGAGTTGATGGATTTACGCTGAATGAAATTGATTTGAAAACAGGATACATTGTTATTGAAATGACACGTATTACATTCGATTCAACCTTATACATAGAGCGCAATGTTTACAGTCCAAACGATCGAAGAATTGGTGAATTTGAAGTGTTTACTTTTCCTTACTTCGAAGGGGATGACGTTGTCGCTAAGCTAAAATCAATCAAAATTTATCGGGAGGGTTTGTAAATGAAACGACGGTTATTTGTACTCATACTCATGGTTGTGCTCAGTGGTTGTTCAATGATTCAAAACACGACAATTGACCAAAGAAAGTTGGTAGGGTTTGGATTATATTTTGAAAGGCTTGAAGAACCGACCCTGCCTGTAACATTTGACACAGAGAATTTTACATACTTCTTAATTGATTGGGATTATTTCGATAGTGAAAACCGAACACCCCAACAGTTTATCAATAAAGGTATTGTTGCGAATGCAGACAGTGGATTTAAAAATACGTCGACTTGGGTCCATTATGACAATGACCAAAGAACAAAAATTCAATTCTTTGCTGACATAGATGTGAACGGAATGGTGGGTGATTTCGTTATCTACCGATTTTACTCGATCTTGGAAGAAACAGATGGAACACGGATTATTGAACCTATCAAGAATACTAATGGACAGGTAGGAATGAAAAAAACACTATCTTACACTGCAGAGGGTGTAACCTATGAATTGAATATCAATGCCTCGTTTGTGAATGCTTTGGTATCCGTCGAATCCATCGAGTTCAATGAAGACAATACAATCCTAAAACGTGTGGACTTAAGTAATATCAGTCACTATACCGTAGAGGGGGCGTATATCATGGTCATACAAAAGCGTATTGATTCACAAGGGTCAATAACTCAAAATCGAACACTCATTGACGCGTTTTATTACAGTAGCTATGATGTTGTTGTGTTTGAAGAAATTTCGATAGCAAATCCCATGGGTGATAAAGCAATTGCGAGTCAACGTGTGATTGAACTTGATCATGTAAGTAGAAACCCATAAGAGATTCAAATTGCGTGTCATGGTAAATGAATTTCACTGAATTGAACCAATGATGCGTATTTGAACCAAACCAAAAAAATATGGACTTTAAAAATGTGCTACACTGATATCAAAGAGGGCACATTTTTTAATGTAATGGGATGATCTAGAGAATAATTACGAATGTTGAAACTATTCGCCCTGTCAAGCCATTCTAATATGTGAAAGGGGATGTATGATTGAAGGACTAACGTTCAAGTATATCGTACGACAGAGACTATGGACCGAAGGGTATTAAAAAACGATGATGCATTGGCTGAATACTTGAAATCAATATCAAGTGAATTGCTGAAAATCGCATACTCGTATATACAAGATGATGCAACTGTTGATGATGTCATCAGTGAAACCATCTATCGCGTTTATAAATATCGTAAAAAGGTGAGGAAACCCGAATATCTCAAAACATGGATAATTCGGATCTTGATTAATGAATGCAAAACAGAATTAATGAAGCATAAGCCAGTCTATGAATTGGAAGAAGATAGAATAGCTGTTTCAGAACCAGAGGATTTCACTTTTGTTTATGAATATATTAATCAATTGAAATCACCTCAACGCGAAATTGTGACGTTGAAGACATTGAATGATTATACGTTTGCGATGATTGCACGTGTTTTAGGGTTGAAAGAAAACACGGTGAAAACGGACTATTATAGGGCACTGGATATTTTACGAAAGGAGATGCACGATCTGTATGAATAAAAACATAGAAGGGTATACAAAAATGCTTGATGAAAAATCAAATCGAAATATTGATGCTCTTATCGATGGTGCTATTGAAACCATGCAACGCAAAAAAAGAAGAAAACGTGTATTTGGATCACTCTCAACTGTTATGGCATCATTTGCACTGTATGTTATCGTGATAAATACAAGTGTTACAGCACAGGCGTTTGTCTTACAAAATGATATCTTAAAGACAGTCTCTAAACCACTGATATTTAATGATATTTTTGAAGAAGTTAAGACTGAAGTATATGAAGATGAACTCATTTCAATTGAGTTTGTATTGAATAATATCGAAAATATTCAAGTCACAAAATCTGAAGTGTCAAAACAAAATCCTGGTGATGGATTAACTCAAATGAAGTATGTGGATAACTCTGAGAATGATCGCTATTACATTGAGTATGATCCAGACTTTGTTGGAATGGACGAAAGAATTAAGGCCATCTGGGAATCAACAAATCAAGGCATGAAAAAGATCTATACATACCATGATGAGGTATATTCGAGAACTCCAATTGTTGTTGTGGACGGAGTTTTATATGTGATTGATAATTATGATACTGAAATCGATCGTGAGAACTACTATGATGTCGCACAAAATGTTTATGCTATATCAGGAAATAATCGAACAATGCTGTTGGAAGGAAAGAAAACATCTGCTTTCCATCAATTCTTTGTATCAAATGGAACTGTGTATTTTATGTATTTAAGAGATATGAACACCGATCCAAAATGGGAAATTGTAAACCTGGATACTAAAGAAGTTAAGGTACTCGATGTTGAATTAATCGCAACGGATTACTTTACAAACATCAGTGTCTACAACAACACATTTATGTTGAGTAAACTTGATACGAAAAACAC
This sequence comes from Erysipelothrix larvae, assembly GCF_001545095.1. Classification (NCBI taxonomy): domain Bacteria; kingdom Bacillati; phylum Bacillota; class Erysipelotrichia; order Erysipelotrichales; family Erysipelotrichaceae; genus Erysipelothrix; species Erysipelothrix larvae. The sequence goes on along the minus strand of NZ_CP013213.1, from coordinate 2,400,129 downwards.
AAGTACGTGCAATAACAGTGCGCCACTTAAGTTTGTTGTGGTCAAACCTGACGGGTCTATTATCGAACGTTCTGGTTGTGCCTCACGAAACTATAAACTCATTTCTGACTCGATTATATTTGGTCAAGATTTAGGGAATGGTGCAGAAAATGGGGGACAATATCAAGTCATTAATTTAGAAACAAATGATACCTATACTGGGAATAATACGACGGAAGCTTACAATCGCATTAGTTCTACTAGGAGCATGATTGCAGTCATGCGAGTAAATACAAAAGATGGTGTGAAAGAGCTCTTTGTAACAAGTGATCTGTCAGACAACTATTCATATAAAGAAATTAGTCAAGATCCTCAAGAACTCTTACTTACTGGTGATTATCATCGCATCACATTAACAGTTAAAACGCCGGGGTCAGATACCCAAACAATCTATACGATCAGTAAGAAATGATGACGGTTATGTAAGGTGGACTCCTACTAGGAAGTTAGAAATCATCTAGTCTTAATACAGTTTTAGATCATTCAGTGAATAAATCAAAAAAAGGTGTAGTCGCAAATAACTGTTGACTGCACCTTTTTGTGTGATGAAATACTAAAACGTAATAAACTAGCCCTCTTTTCTAAAGAAAGATGGTGTCATGCCAGTTTTGTTCTTAAATAATCGACTAAAATACGCAAAGTTATCGATGCCGATGTTTAATGATATTTCTTGAATTGATAGATCAGTGTAGCGCAAGAGATCTTTAGCATGTGAGACTTTCTTAGTAATCAGATAATCAATTGGAGGCAGTCCAATATACTTTGAAAAGTCTTTGTTTATTTGATACTTATTTAAGTGAAATAAGTGTTCCAAATCGTTTAGTGTGATCACATTATGGAAATGAGAATCTAAATACTCTTTGAGTTCAAGGATATATTGTGGGATATCATCAATACTAAAATCCAAGTGATACTTTTGAATGATGAGCTCGTTTAGGAGCTCGTGTATTTTCACTGATGAGTGAAAGTCGGTGCGAGCATTTGCTTTACTTTGATCTTTTATCAGTGTTTGAACTAAATGATGAATTGTATTTTCTTCAGGGAGCGCGTTGGTATGAAATACAGGGTTGCCATCCTTATTGTATTCTTCATAAAGTTGAGAGGTAATTCCGCCATACACATGAATCCAGTCCATTTCCCATGGGATATCACTGATTGTTTTGTAATGCTGATAGTGCTGACAATCTATGAAGAAAATATCGCCTTGATCCAAGATGTAGTCTTGACCTTTATAGTTTAAATGCCCAGTTCCACTAAGTGTTAATTTCATCAAATAGGAAGGAAGATTTGCGCGTTCAGTATAGTAAGGTTGATAAGCTTTGAAGTGACCAATTTCCTGGATGTAATTAAACAGTGATTTTGTTTTATTTGAGGGTGTATTAATCACCCTTTTTGAATCCTTTGTCCAAGCATGATTTGCATTTTCCCAATAGTTCATACAAGCCTCCTTTTATCTTACCAAGATAGTGCAATTATACACCAAAATTCTTTAATGGAAAACGGTAACATATCAATTAATATTAAGGTGTAGGAAATAACAACAATGTGAAAGGAGTGATGGTGTGAAGACATATATTGCAGTTGACATTGGTGCGTCAAGCGGCCGCCTAGTAAAAAGTGAATGTGTTGATGGAACAATACGCATGGAAGAAATTCATCGGTTTAAAAATGAATTCACTTTCAGTGATGGTCATGATCGATGGAATGTTGACTATCTCGTTCGTGAGATATTGAATGGACTTTGTGTTCTTAAACAACGTGGTATCAATGAATGCACAATGGGAATTGATACATGGGGTGTTGATTATTGCCTTTTAGATAAGGATGATACGCTTCTTGACCAACCAATTTCATATAGAGATGAAAGAACAGATAATGCGATTGCACAGTTTTCAAAAAGAATGTCATTGAAACATCTCTATGAGATAACGGGAATACAAATACAACCCTTTAATACAGTGTTTCAATTATCGGTAGAAGGTAGAGATAGGCTCGACAAAGCGAGTACATTACTTTTGATACCAGATTATCTAGGGTTTGTATTTACGGGTGTTAAAGTGACTGAGAGAACAAATGCATCGACGATGCAATTGTTGAATTCAAAAACACAAGATTGGGATGATAAGCTCTTAGAGGAACTAGGGATATCAAAAGACTTGTTTGCACCATTGGTCGAGCCAGGATCAATCTTAGGGACCTTAAATCAAGAAGCATTCAAAGACGTTGATCTTCCTGAGGTAACCCTCATTAATGTTGCAAGTCATGACACCGCATCCGCGGTTTTAGGAACTCCAGGGTGTGAAGGTGATTGGGCATATATTAGCAGTGGAACGTGGTCCTTATTAGGGATAGAGACACAGGAAGCAAACTTAACATACGATGCATACCATGCAAACTATACAAATGAATGGGGTGCGTGCAATACAATTCGGTTTCTTAAAAACATCATGGGAATGTGGTTGATTCAAGAAGTAGCACGGATGCAAGATTATGAGTACAGTTATCCACAACTTGCATCAATGGCATCACAAAGCCCTGCATTTCAACAGTTTATTGATGTGAATGATGAACGGTTTCTGAATCCGCATAATATGATTGAAGCCTTACAAAACTATTGTGAAGAGACTAATCAAGTGATTCCTAAAAGTCCACATGAAATTGTACGCTGTGTTTATGATAGTTTAGCGCTATGTTATGCGTATGAATTAACAAAACTCGAGAAGCTTAGTAAGACACATGGCAATATTAAGAAATTACACATCGTCGGTGGAGGTGCAAATAATGAGTTTCTAAATCAACTCACAGCAGATGTTGCGAATGTGATTGTTGAGGCGGGGCCAAGTGAAGCAACAGCAATAGGGAATATCGTGATACAAATGATTACGATGGGTGAATTTAATGATATCAAAGAAGCTAGAGAGCGTATTAAACAGTCCTTTGAAACACGTGTGTACAAACCGTCAAAATTTAATTCGAAAATATTTGATGATTACACGCGAATAATCCACCGCGAAAATAGAAAGAGGGAAACGATATGAATAAAAAAGAACGATATTTAGCTGCAAAAGAAAAATATGCACAGATTGGCGTTGATACAGATGCAGTACTAGAGGAGTTAAAGAAAGTAAAGGTATCCATGCATGTATGGCAAGGGGATGATGTGCAAGGGTTTTTAAGTGATGATGCATTATCTGGAGGTATCAGTGTCACAGGAAATCATCCTGGTAAAGCGACAAATCCTAATGAATTGCGTCAAGACTTAGAAAAAGCGTTATCGTATATACCAGGAAATCACAAGCTTAATCTTCACGCAATCTATTTAGATACAGATGAGACGGTTGATCTCAATGAAATTGAACCAAGACATTATGAGACGTGGGTAAAATGGGCGAAAGAACAAGGATTAGGATTAGACTTCAACCCAACATTCTTCTCACACCCTATGTATAAAGATGGATTCACCCTAGCATCAAGTGACCCTGAAGTTCGTGATTTCTGGATTGAACATGGAAAGCGTTCTCGAAAAATTGCGGAGTACTTTGGAAAAGAATTGGGTCAAGTAAGTATTAATAATTTCTGGGTGCCTGATGGCTATAAAGATAATCCGATCGACCGCCTTTCTCCACGTAAACGACTCATGGAAGCGTTGGATGAAGTGTTTGCGGAACCATTGGATAAACGCTATACATTGGATGCAGTTGAAAGCAAACTCTTTGGAATTGGTGCTGAAGCGTATACTGTGGGTTCTCATGAATTCTACATGGGATATGGATTAACACGAAATAAGCTCGTATGTTTGGATGCAGGACATTTCCACCCAACTGAAGTCATCTCAAACAAGTTATCATCAATTGGACTCTTTAGTGAGGGCATCTTACTCCATGTGTCCCGTCCAGTCCGTTGGGATTCAGATCATGTTGTAATTATGGATGATGAACTTCAAGAAATTGGGAAAGAACTCGTGAGAAATAACCTATTGGATAAAACACATATCGGACTTGACTTCTTTGATGCAACCATTAATCGTGTTGCAGCGTGGGTGATTGGTACGCGTAATACTATTAAAGCAGTTCTTAAAGCGATGTTAGAACCAATTGACACGTTGAAATGTGCAGAACTTAATGGAGACTTCACAACACGTCTGGCACTTACAGAAGAACTCAAAGATTTCCCATATGCTGATGTGTGGAACTACTATTGTGAAATTCAAGGTGTTTCTGTGGGGCTAGATTGGCTCAAAGAAGTACAAGATTATGAAACAAACGTGTTGTTGAAACGATAAAGGCAAGGAGATTAATGATGACAAAAGAAAATATACTAAATGCTCAATTTGTAAAAGAAATGGTAGCCACAACTTCCAATTTGTATCGCTTAGGTTGGGATGAACGTAATGGCGGGAATATTTCATACCTCTTGTTAGAAGAAGAAATTTCGCATTATTTAGATGTAAATACAGTACTAAGACAAATTCCAATGATTTTTGATGCAAGCGAACTTGTTGGGAAAATATTCATTGTAACAGGGTCAGGAAAATATTTTAAAAATGTTGCGGATGATCCTGAAGCCAATTTAGGGATTGTACGGGTTGGAAGTGATGGGAAAACACTGGAGCTTTTATGGGGGCTTCTCAATGATGCTAATCCGACAAGTGAACTACCAAGTCACTTTATGAGTCATATCGCACGTTTATCCATTGATCCAGAAAATCGCGTCATTATGCATAACCATGCAAGTCATTTACTTGCAATGACTTTTACGCATGAACTTGACGAACGTTTGTTTACTCGTACTTTGTGGCAAATGTGTACAGAATGCTTAGTAGTCTTCCCGGAAGGCGTATCCATTATTCCATGGATGGTTCCAGGAACTACTGAAATAGGTGAAGCAACCGCAGCAAAAATGAAAGAAACACGACTTGTAATGTGGCCACAACATGGGGTTTATGGTGCAGGGAACACCATGGATGAAGTGTTTGGTCTTATTGAAACGGCAGAGAAGGCAGCACAAATTTACACCTATGTTCAAGCACAAGGCGGAATTCGCCAAACAATCACCGATCAAAATCTGCGTGATTTAGCATGCGGCTTTGGTGTGAAACCAAGAACGGAGTATCTTGACTAAGGATAATTTGTGAGCGAACGATGAAAAAAATCAAAAATTGTAGGATATATGAGTGAGAATATAGAGTCAATGCATGGTTTTTTCTAAAACAGTATAAAAAAAACAGATAGAAAAAGCATAAGTTTGTGATTAAATTAACTTATGAATGGTATTCAGGGTTTATACCCACTGCTTACTTAAGTTTCGAAAAGGAGGAAACATATGGCAAACAGAATGATATTGAATGAGACGTCTTATTTTGGAAAAGGTGCAGTTGCGAATGTCGCAACAGAAATCCTTGCGAGAGGGTTTAAGAAACCTGTTATTGTAACAGATGCAGACTTGGTTAAGTTTGGAGTTGTTGAGATGGTTACAAAACATCTCGATGAAAAAGGCATTAGCTATGTAACTTATGATGGGATTGTTCCAAATCCAACCATTGAAAATGTACAAGATGGTGTTGCATTCGTAGAAGCAAACCAAGGAGATTGTATTGTAGCAATTGGTGGTGGATCACCGATTGACACCGCAAAAGCAATCGCAATCATTGTGAAAAATCCAGAGTTTTCAGATGTCATTAGTTTAGAAGGTATTGCGGATACTAAAAATCCATGTTTACCAATTCTTGCAGTTCCTACAACATCAGGGACAGCCGCAGAAGTAACCATTAACTATGTAATTACTGATAAAGCAAACAATCGTAAGTTTGTATGCGTAGATCCTCACGATATTCCGATTGTGGCATTTGTAGACAGCGATATGATGATGGGCATGCCAAAAGCACTGTGTGCTGCAACGGGTATGGATGCAATGACACATGCAATTGAAGGATACATTACACAAGGCGCATGGGAAATGACAGACATGCTTCATATAAAGGCAATCGAGATTATTGGTGCATCATTAAGAGACTCGGTAGATGGATGCCAAGAAGCGCGTGAAAAGATGGCATTGGGGCAATATATCGCGGGTATGGGATTCTCTAATGTAGGTCTTGGGCTTGTTCACGGTATGGCTCATCCACTTTCAGCGTGGTACAATGTACCACATGGTGTTGCATGCGCTGCACTCCTTCCATCTGTTATGAAGTATAATAAGGACTACACGGGCGAGAAATATCGTGATATTGCAATTGCACTTAATGTACCAGGAGCCGATGCAATGAGTCTTGAAGAAGCACGTGATGCAGCATGTGCTGCAATTGATAAACTCAGCAAAGATGTAGGCATTCCTGCAACAATCTCAGAATTAGGCGTTAAGGCAGAGGATCTTGATAAGATTGCTGAAGATGCATTCAGAGATGTATGTACACCCGGGAACCCAAGAGAAACAAACATTGAAGAAATCATTGGCTTATATAAGGCTTTAATGTAGTATATGCTTACAGAGTAGATCCTCTAGACCGCACCATAAAATAATGAATAAGTATTTATTTAGGCACATATAAAATATGTGTCTTTTTTAAATGTGTTTTCTATGCTGTTTTGTGGGTATATATCTTTTTTAAGAACCAATAATTTAAAGTGTGCTAGGTATCACAACGGCTAGATCTATCGTTGCTACTTGAAGATTTATGAATATACGAATTACTGAGTACGACTTAGGAACTATTTGGAATTCATACCAAAAACAACAATGAGATTTTAAAATGAAGCTGATGATTTCTCATATCAATAATATTTTTGGGCAGTTGGCAAATTTAGGAGACAAAGGACAGCGATTCAATAAGTTGGATTAATAGTATCTTTATTGTCTAATTTATTTAGGAAAATAGTATATAGAAACTCGGCTACTGCGTACATATAAAGTTTCTCATTTATTGTGAATGTAACTTGAAATTACTTATCGTTTTGCAAAAAGAAGGGTTGTTATAAATGTTAAAATAGGAAAATAGATAATCACAGAAGACTAGATGCGTATTAAATTTATTACTAACAGACTAGATATTAAGATAGCTAGGGGATAAAAAGTGGATTACTATGATTCTTAAGGCTCTAGAGGAAAAATTATGCTTAATTTCATCTAGCATAATTTCAATTTTTAGAGTGACTAGAGTGTGTATCCACTCTTCCTATATTCTGTTGGGGTCATATGATTCTTCTTTTTGAATGACCGTATAAAGCTCTCTGTGTTTTCGTATCCAATTTGGTTTGAAATGTTAGAGATAGAAAGATTTGTATCATATAGTAATATCTTCGCTTTTTCTAACCTAATGTCTTGAAGTATGTATGTGTAGTTTTTTCCAAAAACTTTCTTGATTAACTTCGACATATACTCAGGAGTGTAATGAAAATAGGATGCCAGATCATCAAGTGAAATACTTGCAAAATTGTCTTGCATATATTGCAAAATTTCATATCGTTTGATATCACTTTTGTTTGCTGGCGAAGGTAATTCTACACTTTTGTCATAATTACGAATTAAAATACCAAAAGTTAACATTAGTGTAAAACCAATCATTTGATCCCAATAAAGTGATTCATTTACTGTTTCCCAATACATATATAGAAAACTATTGCGGATTTCATTATCATTCCCGGTATGAAATACAATGTAGGTGCTTCCTTTTTCTGAGTAAATATTGTTTAGAAAAAAAGCAGAAAGAATATTTGTGTTTCTTAAAAAATTGAAGAATACGTTATGAAGTGTAGCTTTCCTTATAATACAATTGAAAATAATACTATCATCGAAGACTGAAACTGAATGAGTTACCCCAGGAGGGATAATACATATATCCCCTTTTTTAAGTATCACAGTTTGATTATCAATAGTATGAATACATGTCCCATCATAAACGTAAAGTAGCTCAAAAAATGTATGGCTATGTTCAATGGCAGGACTAAATCTGTTATGGCGTAAAACAAGGATAGAAGCATTTGGATTTTTTCCAAAGAAAAACGAATCCTCGTAACGAGGGGGTATCGTTGAAGCAATCTCAGGTATTATCAAATGGTTTCTTTTTACAAAATCAAAATCCAACTCAGTTAAAAATTTATCGAGCGAATACGGTTGTTGTTTTGCATAATAATACTGCTTATAAAACTCTTCGTCAGAGTTATAGTGATATAAGTTATTTACTAGTGTATCAAAGTTCATATTGTTCTCCTGAATTACTAAAAAAAGAAAGCAATTTCAAGAATATTATAAAATATCAATTAAAGATAGTCAAATAGTCTTAAATTTAAACTTTAGATTAATTAACGTCAATTTAATAGACCAAAATAGAACATTGGAATCTCATATAATTAAAAATATAATTAATATATACAAATTACATTAATCAGATTCAATAAAATTTTTTAAATCTGTCTGAAAGCGATTACTGTCATCGATAGGAAGGATATGAAATGAACAAAGATATTATAGTAGAAGTTAAAAACATATGTAAAAATTTCGACACAACTGTAGCATTAGATAGCGTGAGCTTCTCGGTAAATAGAGGAGAAGTACTAGGTCTTGTTGGAGAGAATGGGTCAGGGAAGTCAACCGTTACTTCAATTCTATCAGGAATTCAAAATGCTGATAAAGGATCCATGTTATTTAATAGCAATAATTGGAATCCGAATTCAATGATTGAAGCGTTAGAATGTGGTGTAGGTATGATAGTTCAAGAAAGTGGAACTGTACCAGGGATTAGTGTTGCGGAAAATATATATTTGGCAGAAAGTGGTGAGTTTAAAGAGATTAGGAACAGATTAAATAAGTTTGGGCTAATCAATCGAAAAAAAATGATAAGCAGTGCGCAAAAGGCTTTAGATGAAATTAATGCATCACATATTGATGCTTCTATAATGACCGGCATGTTAAGTATTCAAGATAGAAAGTTAGTAGAAATCGCAAAAGTAATGAGCAAAAGACCAGATTTACTAATTATTGATGAAACGACAACTGCGTTATCTCAAGGGGGACGAGAGATAATTTATAAGCTTATAGAAGATATGAGAAATAATAACAAATCAGTTATATTTATCTCTCATGATTTAGATGAAATCACAGAAGTTTGTGATTCATTAACCGTATTAAGGGATGGGAAAATAATAACACATTTTAAAAAAGAGGATTTTGATGAAGAGAAGATAAAAACAGCAATGATTGGTAGAGAGTTAGAAGGAAGTTATTACCGTACTGATTATGATGGTACAACTTCAAGTGATGTTGTTGTTGAACTAAAGAATGTTTGTTATTCCAATAATGTGAGGGATATAAACTTAAGAATTCATAGTGGAGAAATATTAGGAGTTGGTGGGTTATCACACTGTGGAATGCATGAATTGGGGAAAATATTGTTTGGGTCATTATCCCCTGATAAAGGGAAAGTTATAGCAAATGGAAAAACTATAAAAACGGAACGTGATGCGATAAAAAGCAATATTGGCTATGTTTCAAAAGATAGAGATGTTGAATCGTTGAATCTTGATGCAAGTATAAGAGATAACATTGCTATTGCAGGACTAGACTTAATGGTGAATCAATTTGGCGTTATAACATCAAAGCGAGAAATAGAATACGTAAAAAGTCAAATCAATTTATTAAGTATTAAATGCTCAAGTATGAATCAACGCGTTTCAGCACTATCTGGAGGTAATAAGCAAAAAGTAGTATTTGGGAAATGGATCGGTAGAGGAAGTGAAATTCTAATTCTTGACTGCCCTACTAGAGGGGTAGATGTTGGAGTTAAGCAAGCTATGTATCGATTAATTTATGAAATGAAAAAAGAAGGAAAAACGATTGTTATTATTTCTGAAGAATTAACAGAGTTAATTGGCATGGTTGATAGGTTAATAGTGATGAAAGATGGGAAAATATCGAAAGAATTAATGAGAAATGAGAATCTTAGCGAATCGGATATTATTCATTACATGATATAGGTGGAGAAAAAGATGAAAAAAATAAATATAAAAAATAGAATTATGAACTTCGCACCTATATTTGGGTTAATTGCATTATCTATGATGTTTTTCGTTATAGGAAGTTTAAGAAATATTAATGTACTATTTGGGCTTAAGGCAATCCTAAATCAATCTGTTGTAGTAGCAATCGTTGCTACTGGTGCTATATTTATATATTCTTTAGGTTCTTTCGACATAAGTTTAGGTGCTTCTGTAACGGTTAGTGCTTTATTAGGTGCAATTACATTTAATGCAACAAATAGTATTCTACTAATGTTTCTTGTATGTATTCTTGTCGCAGTTTCTATTGCATTATTCAATTCAGTTTTGGCTTCAATATTTAATCTCCCTGTTTTCGTTACAACAATAGCAATGCTAAGTGTCCTAAATGCAATTGTTTTGTTATTGATTAGTGTAAATGGAACTGGCTCAACCGTGTCAATCTCTGCTTCTTCGGTGCAAAATCTAAACACTGAATGGTTTAAGATAGCAACGCTCATGGTTTTCGCAGGACTTTGTACGTTTTTATTCAATTTTACGCGATTAGGGCGAATGCAAAAGTTTATCGGAGGAAATCCTATCTGTGCAAGGTTAACAGGTATATCAAGTAAAAAAATATCTATTATTTCGTTTGCATTATCAGGATTAGGAGTTGGAATTGGAGCATTTCTATTAATAGTGTACGCCCCAACATTAACTAGGAATAGTGCATCAAGTGTTGGGATGGATGTGATTATTGCGATAGTATTCGGGGGGATGCCTATTTCAGGAGGTGCAAGAAGTAAAATATATTCAGCAATAGTAGGATCGTTTTCTATGACTTTTCTAAGTCAGATAATGGTTATGTTTAATATGAATTCTGGAATAAATCAAATTGTAAAAGCAATAATATTTATTCTGGTTGTTTATCTTGCAACGAGTAATCAAAGAAGAAAAATACTTCCGAGATAAAAATCATACACCTAAGATATAAGGAGGAAAAAAGGTGAAAAAAAATATAAAGTTAATTATGTGTCTTCTAGTTAGTGTTAGTTTGCTACTAACAGGATGTGGCGACTCTAACGAGGCGGATACAGTAAGAATTGGAGTTTTAGTATCTGACACAACATCAGCAGAAGCACTTGCGTTCAGAAATTATTTTACAGAATATATTCAAAATCAATTTAATGTTGAGTTCATTTACTCAGATGAGTTAGTCGATTCAGCACAAGAAATATCTGCGTTTGAAACATTTATAACAAACAATGTAAAGGCAGTAATATCGTTTTCGTCATTTGATCGTTCGGCGCAGATTGAGCTAGCAGAAAAGCAAGGTATATTCTACGCAGTTGCTACAGGAACATTGACGGACGAAGAATATGATAAATTTAAGAATTATGAATATTATGTTGGAGCGATAGGTCCATCATTAGAACGAGAGTTTGAAACTGGTTATGACATGGCGAATCATTATCTAGACCAAGGTAAAAGTAATTTTGCAATTTTTGGTGGAGCGATACCGTACTACACAGATATGCATATTTACAGAGCTGCAGGAATGTTATATGCAATGGTAAAAGCAGGGGGTGAGGGAGCAAACTATAAAGGTCAGGCAACAGTGGAAGGTATTGTGGGTCAAATTTATGCTGATGGGTCGATAGATACAGGGGCAGTAGGCGATGTAGAAATACTAGGATATGTAGGCGGTTATGATATGGATGATGCTTGGTTTGCAATGTGTACGCAAATGGCGCAATTACCTGGACTAGAGGTATTACTAGCTGTAGGAAACGGTTCTGATTTCTTTGGTGCAGCAGTACAAGGATCAAATGTAAAGATTGCCAGTGTAGATGCATTTGCTTCAGCATATGGTGAGGCAATGGAAAATGGGGTTCTTGATTATTTGGCTGGAAAGTTCTCAGCAAGTATTGGTCCTATATTTATCGCAACGTTGCGAGCAGTTCAAGGGAATCCTGTTAGAACTGATAATAATGAAGCATTAGCCCTGAGTCAAGGATATTGGATTGCGACCTCATTTGAAGAATTTGAAAGATTATACGCACTAGATAGCTCAGTTGAGGCGCCTGCATATTCAAAAGAAATGCTTAGTTTGTTATTAAATGCAAGTTACGATGAGTTCTCAGATTTTGTATCTCAGTATAGTTACGATCAAATCAGAAACTTGACACAGTAAAAAGTAAAATCACAAATAATCTTTATCCCCAAAAACAAAGGGGATAAAGATTAGTTTTTATAAAAAAACAAGATCGGAGAGACAATGAATAAAAAAAACCTTTTTAATAGATTTATAGGAACAACAAGTATACCATTAACAACATTTATTGCTGTTAATCTTATCTGCGTATTTCAAGGGGTTAAATTGTTTGAAACAGCAGGAAATTATATTGTGTTTTTTAGATCAACGGCATCTGTAATGTTAACAACAATAGCGCTCTCCATTAATTTAGATTCTGGAAGATTCGATTTTTCTATAGGTTCTGTTGCATTGTTATCATCGGTTATAAGCGCTACTATTGCTTTGAATGCCAATTTATCAGTCTGGACAATGTTGATTATATCAGTATTTGTTGGAGCAATATTAGGTTTAATTTCAGGGCTGACCTATGTAGTGGTAAAACTACCGCCGATAATTATATCTCTTGGAGTTGCACTACTATATGAAGGTATTGCATTTGTCATCACCAATGGCTTTGGAGTATCTTTTGTTACTAACATTGAGCTGACCAGTTTTCCTAATGTGATAAACTACTTGGTAATAATATCAATTAGTTTACTTCTTGTTACTCTTGTATTTGATTATACAGAATTTGGATATTCTTACAGAGCATTGCAGACAGGGCAAAAAGTAGCTGTAACTACAGGAATAAGAGAAGTGAAAAATGCTGTAGTTTGCTATGTTATTTCTGGCTCGTTGATGGGGGTTGTGGGGTTTATTAGTGCCACGCACACAGGAACCATTCAAATGGCACTAAACTTTGCATCGATTGGCGTGATGTTTACAGCTTTTTTACCGATGTTTATTGGGGGGTATATAAGAAGATTTACAAATGCAAATATTGGTTACTTAATGGGAGCAGTGACTACAGCATTTATTTCACTTATGTATGCAAGAGTAAATGTTGATTCATCCATTCAACAAATAGTAACTGCAATAATATTGGTAGCTTTTTTAATTTATCTTAACAATGAGAAAGCAATAGGAAGAATAATAAATCTAATCAAGAAGAGAGGGAATAATGAAATATAAAGCTGTAATATTTGATCTAGATGGAGTAATTTGTTCTACAGATGAATACCATTTTATTGCATGGAAGCAAATTGCTGATGATTTGGATGTACACTTTGATGAGAGTATCAACAATAGATTACGAGGTATTAGTAGAATGGAAAGTCTCGATATTATACTTAAAAAAAATGAAGTTGTGCTCTCTCTTGAAGAAAAAGAATTAATTGCTGATAAAAAAAATAAGATTTACATTGAGTTACTAAAGCAAATTGACAAATCAAATTTATCTCCAGAAGTTAGCGAAACCATAGAGAGCTTGAGTGCTAAAGGAGTTATGTTAGCAATTGGTTCGTCGAGTAAAAATGCTAAGTTTATCTTGAAGCAATTAGGGATAATGAATAGCTTTAGTGTTATATGTGATGGGACAGATATTACTTATTCTAAGCCAAATCCAGAAGTGTTTACAAAAGCTGCACAACGATTAGGGGTAAATGTTTCCGAATGTCTTGTTGTAGAAGATGCTGTAGCTGGAATAGATGCTGCACTTGATGGCGGGATTGACTGCGCAGGAATCGGAGAAGCAGCTTCATATTGTAAAACTACTTACAAACTGAGTTCAATTAAAGATATATTAAAAATATTGTTTTAATATTCGGCCAAGGATAAATTCTTTGGCTGAATGCATATATAAGGAGAATAATAATGAATTTAAAAATGGAACCATTTAATTTAACAAATAAAGAAGTTGAGTGGGTAGAAAACACCTTGAATAAAATGACGCTTGAGGAAAAGATAGGGCAATTATTTTGTCCTATAGGATATTCCACAAATCCTGAGTATCTAAATTCATTGTTGAATTTTCATATTGGAGGACTATTTTTTAGAGACGGAGTTGGTGAGGAAATGTACAACACATTCTCTTTCGTTCAAAAGCACAGTAAGATACCTTTATTAATACCTTCTAATATAGAAGCAGGGGGAGATGGGGCAGCAATTGATGGAACCCCTTTTGGAAAGCAAATGGCGTGTGCTGCAGCAGGAGATAAGAAATATGCTTACCGTTTGGGTCAAGTTTCTAGTATAGAAGCAGCGTCTTTAGGGATAAACTGGGCGTTTGCTCCGGTGGTAGATATTGACTTTGAGTTTAGAAATCCGATTACAAATGTTCGAACTTATGGAAACGACCCCAAAGTTGTCTTAGACTATGCTAAAGAATATATGCGAGCAGCTCATGAAAATAATGTTGAAGTGTCTGTCAAACATTTTCCTGGAGATGGTATTGATGAAAGAGATCAGCACTTGCTAACTTCAGTTAATCATTTATCTATTCAAGAATGGGATAATACATTTGGAATAGTGTATGAGGGAATGATTAAATCAGGTGCTAAAACTATCATGGCTGGACATATTGCCCTTCCTGCATACCAGACCTATTTCAACAAAGAAGATAAAGACAAAATTATTCCCGCTTCATTGTCAAAAGAATTACTAAACAATCTATTGAGGGATAAACTTAAGTTCAATGGTTTAATCATTTCTGACGCTACGCCTATGGTTGGCTTTGCTTCTGCAATGCCACGAAACATTTCAGTGCCGACAGCTATAGAAAACGGATGCGACATGTTCCTTTTTAATAAAGACTTGGAAGAAGATTACAAATTTATGCTATCAGGATATAAAAATGGATTATTATCTGAAGAAAGATTATTAGCTGCTAACAGAAGAATCTTAGCTTTAAAAGCAAGTATGAAATTGAATGAAAAGCAAACTAATGGCACATTGATACCACCTATAGAAGGGTTGAATGTTCTAAAATGTAAAAAACATATTGAATGGGCAATTCAACTTGCTGATCAATCAATTACTTTAGTGAAAGATACACAGAATTTATTGCCAATCAATTCTGACAGATATAAGAATGTATTACTTGAAGTAATTGGTGATTTTGATTCTAATGAAAGGGTAATTAAGAAAACAAAACTAGAATTAGAAAAGTCGGGATTCAATGTCATCCTTTATGAAAAAGAGAATTTTAATAATGGTGTCGATAATGTGAGAGACCTAAAAGAAAAATATGATTTAGTCATTTACATGGGGAATGTAGAGAATGCAAGTAATAAGACAACCAATAGGATTAATTGGTACACGTTTTGGGGACAGGGGAATAATATACCTTGGTTTGCAGGTGAAATACCTGTGATTTTCATTAGTCTTGCCAACCCTTACCATCTGTTTGATGTACCCATGATAAAAACCTATATAAACGCATATTCAAATAATGATTATGTCATTGAGATGGTTGTAAAAAAAGTCTTAGGAGATAGTGACTTTAAAGGTAATAATCCTATTGATCCTTTCTGTGGTAGAAAGGAATTAAAATACTAATGACTCAAGGAATTAAAATCTATGGTCTGAAAACCAATCAAATTGATAGGCCACTTGGAAATGATTTTCCGTACATAAAATTGTCCTGGAAAGTGAAGGGTGCAATCGGAAAGAATAGTTTGATCACCCAGGTACAAGTGTCTTTAGATTCAGAAATGAAATATACAGTATTTGATAGTGGTAAACTTGTGTCTTATCCACTACCAAACATATATGTAGATTTATCATTGTCTGCTTACACTCGTTATTATTGGCGAGTGTATATCAAAACTGATTCAGAAGAGGTATGGAGTGAAACTACTTGGTTTGAAACAGGTAAAATTAAAGATCCTTGGATAGCAAAATGGATAGGGGTTGTAGATGATTCAAATAGAATGCCAATACTGTTCAAAAATTTCTGTATAGATGACAATGTATTAAATGCAAGACTATATATTTATGGTGTTGGGTTATATGAGGCGTATTTGAATAATACAAAGGTAGGAGATGAATATCTTCAACCGGGGTATCATTCATATGATTTGATTAATGAATATCAAACCTATGACGTAACGAATCAATTTATTGAAGGTGAAAATCTTCTATCTATTATATTAGGTGAGGGATGGTATAAAGGTGAATTTGGATTTGATGAAAACAGACCAAATATATATGGTGATACTAAAAAGTGCATTGCGGAATTAAGAGTAACATATCACTCTGGGAAAGAAGATGTAATTATCACTGATAAGACATGGGAAGCAAAGGAATCATATGTTTTATCTAATGGAATTTACAAAGGTGAACACATCAATACAACTCTAAACTGTAAGACAATAAATGTTATTGAGTTCGATGATTCTAAGGAGCTGCTAATTGAACGTTCGAATCCACCTGTAATTAAAGAAAAATCTATCAAACCTATAAAAAAAACTATGCATGAGGATGGGTATTTGATATTAGATTTTGGCGAAATGATAACCGGTTGGATTGAGTTAAAAGGCAAACTAAAACATGGCCAAAAAGTAGAAGTACAGTATGGTGAATTACTTCAAAACAATGAATTTTATAATGATAATCTTAGAAGTGCAAAAGCAGAGTTCTCATATATATCTAATGGAAATAATGAGATAGTAAGACCTCATTTTACATATTATGGGTTCAGATATGCAAAAGTTCAAAGCACAGATAGTATAGATAATATAGACTTTACTGGATTTCACATAATGTCAAAAATAGAGCAAACAGGAACTATAAAGACTGCAAGCTTTAAAGTCAATCAATTAATTGAAAATACGATGCGATCACAAAGATGTAATTTTCTAGATATACCAACTGATTGTCCGCAGAGAGACGAAAGAGTAGGTTGGACAGGTGATGTTACAGTTTTTGCAAAATCCGCATGTTTTCACATGAATAGTCAAGCCTTCTTCAGACACTACTTACGAAGTCTTAGAGAAGAACAAAAACTACTTGATGGATCAATTCCATTCTTTTCTCCTTTGCCGAAAATCCCTAAACATGATGGGATAAACCCCTTCTATATAACAAATGGAGCGTGTGGTTGGGGTGATGTGGCAACTGTTCTTCCTTGGACTTTATACGAGATTTATGGAGATAAAAAAATGCTGAGTGAAAACTATAGTATGATGACAGGTTGGGTAGATTATGTTACTCAAAGGGTTAATGAAAATAGTGTTTCTTATCTATGGCAAAATGACAAGCATCTTGGTGATTGGTTGGCTTTGGATAATGGAAATATAAACAATCCAATAGGAAAGACAGACATTCAATTTTTGGCGTCTTCATATTATTATCTGTCAGTAAATTTATGTTGGAAAGCAGCGCGAGAGTTAGGCGATGAAAGAGAAAATGAATTTAAAGAACTAGCGGCCAACATTAAATCAGCTTTTATTGATTTTTATTTTGATACTAGTGGAAGCTTAGTCATTGAACCAACACAAACTGCATTTGCTACTCTAATTCACACTGGACTTTATCCTGAGAAATCAGAGCATAAACTCAAAGCAGGGATTGTAAAAGAAATTGAAGATAATAATGGATACATAAACACTGGATTTCTTGGGACTCATCTAATTTGCCCCGCACTAACAAGTGTTGGCAGAAATGATCTCGCATACAAATTACTGCTTAATGAAGGATATCCTAGCTGGTTATATCAAGTCAATCTGGGGGCTACAACCATATGGGAAAGGTGGAATTCTTTAAATTCTGATGGTTCAATAAGTGGAACACAAATGAATAGTATGAACCATTACGCATATGGTAGTATTGCACAATGGATGTATCAGCAAGTCTGCGGATTTAATCCAGATATGAGTGAAGAAACTTTTATGACCATAAGACCAAATCCTCATCAATCTCTCCAGTATATTGATAGCAGTTTTGAATCAGAATATGGGTTATATAAAAGTTATTGGGGCTATGATAATAAACTAAATTTACAGTTCAAAATTACAGTTCCTTTTAACGCGAATGCAAAGTTAGTTTTACCGAATAATGAAGAACATTTACTTGGGCCTGGAGAACATGAATTTTACATTAGGAAAAGTTGATAAAATAATCAAAGATGTAGGAATTCCTGCAACAATCTCAGGATTAGGCGTTAAGGCAGAGGATCTTGATAAGATTGCTGAAGATGCATTCAGAGATGTATGTACACCAGGGAACCCAAGAGAAACAAACATTGAAGAAATCATTGGTTTATACAAGGCTTTAATGTAATTGTTAATTCAATCTATTTGATGCAGTTATTGATTAACGGATTCAAATAGATTTTTTTTATAAATTAATTGACTAGAACACCGTGTCATACTTTATAATGGGTACATCAGATTGAGAGGTATTAACATGGAACTACAAACGATAAGTCAAGTGTCAAAAATATATGGAATATCACCACGAATGCTAAGGTACTATGAAAAGGCAGGATTAATTCAAAGCCATAGAAAAGAAGGGTATGCTTATCGAGTGTATGATGAAACTTCGATAAAAAAGCTGAGACAAATAATAATATTACGCAAACTACGAATCCCAGTTAAGCAAATCAGTATGATTCTTGAAAATGAGGATGCATCAAAAACTGTGGAAATCTTCCAACAAAACATTAACGAATTGGATGTAGAAATAAGTGCACTATCGACTGTAAAAGAGATTCTGGTTCGGTTTGTCGAAGATATCAGCAATACCGTTGATATTTCTTTAAATATTCTTGATGATGAGAGTGTATTTTTTTCTATTAATGCCCTTTCTTATTCACAGAATCAAGTAGAGAACTCGATTGGAACCTTAACAATGGAAGATTTAGGCAAATCAAGCGAAGATCTGATGAAAATGCAAGATAATGATGTCCGTATTGTCTATTTGCCACCCATGACTGTTGCAGCAGCTTTAGCAACTGGAGAAGATACAGAAGGAAAATCAATGGAAATGGTCCGTAAGTTCATAGCGGAAAATAATCTGCTTGAAATCAAACCCGATCTGAGAAGCTTTGGATTTGATTGCTCACCAGAGTTTCAAGGTGTGGGGGTTCCATCAAAGGCATATGAGACGTGGGTGTCAATACCCGATGATATGACGGTATTAAAACCGCTCATAAAACGAACATTCAAAGGAGG
The DNA here is from genome assembly GCF_001545095.1 of Erysipelothrix larvae. Taxonomy (NCBI): domain Bacteria; kingdom Bacillati; phylum Bacillota; class Erysipelotrichia; order Erysipelotrichales; family Erysipelotrichaceae; genus Erysipelothrix; species Erysipelothrix larvae. The sequence goes on along the minus strand of NZ_CP013213.1, from coordinate 2,380,873 downwards.
TCTCTATGCAGCGCATGTCCTAAGAGCGTGGGATTTTGAAGACTGGAGACGGTTGGGAGAATGGGTGAATGCATCGGATAAGTACAGCAATGATTGGGGTTCACCACGATGGGAATCGAATGAAACCCTTCCAGGACAAGGATTTGAAGAAATACTGAATTTTTATAATTATGCTCAAAATGGATCAATGAATGACCTCCAACTCGATTTATTGTTCCCTATTAAGGAGAAGTAAACATGAAACATTTAGAAATCGGCTCGACCTTGATGTTTGGGGGACTTGAATGGAACGTGCTGGATATCAAAAACGATTCAGCGTTGATCATTACAAAACATATCATCGAGCAACACGCTTACCATGATGCGTATGTTGATGTGACATGGGAAAACTGCGCTTTGCGACAATATCTCAATCGTGATTTTTACAATCGTTTCTCTGACATCGAGAAGCAAAAAATTATACCGACTCAAATAGAGAATCTTGATAATCAATGGTATGGCACAAAAGGTGGTTTGGATACAGTCGATTATGTCTTTCTATTGAGCATTGAAGAGGTTGCATGTCGTTATTTTGGAGACAGCAGTGGAAATCTATATCATCCAAGAAAAAATAAGCGATACTGGTTTGAAAGAAAAGATGCGAATAATCCAAAGCGAAGTGCAGGATTTGAGGGTGAAGATGGCTATGTTTGGTGGTGGTGGCTTCGTTCCCCAGGTCGCAATAATATCAAAGCGGTGTATATCCACGGAGATGGTAACATTGGGATACAAGGCAACAATATATTTAAGGGGAATGTTGGCGGTCCTTTTCGCAATGGTGATGGTCAAGGAGGCGTTCGACCGGCACTTTGGATAAAACTAAATAATGAAATAAGTAATAAATAATCTATTTGGTGGTGCACTGTAACACTTAGGCAAGTAAGTGTGTAAAAAAATGAGTTTATTGTCATTTCTTCAAAGATTACGCTTATGTGCTGAATCTAAGACGTGTTTGGATTGTTAACGAGGGAGATTCAAATTAATCAAGGGTTATCTATTGATTTATAGTGAATGATGTGGTATTGTTGTTTAGCACAAATCTTGGTTGGAGGCCAGCCAAGGCGAAAAGGAGACATGTCGATATGAAACAAGGAATTCATCCTCAATACAATAAGATAAAAGCTGTATGTACGTCATGTGGTGCTGAATTTGAAGTTGGTTCAACTGCGAAGGAAGTTCGCGTTGATACATGCTCAAATTGCCACCCATTCTACACAGGAAAACAACGTTTTGCAGCCGCAGCTGGACGTATTGATAAGTTCAACAAAAAATATGGTATAAAAGAATAAGGGTTCAGCCCTTATTTTTTTTGGTCTTTTAGGGTAAAATAGTTAAGAGTAGAGGTGCTAAGGAAATGATGTATCATCAGTATAATCCAGGATATCTGGAAGTAATTACAGGTTGTATGTTTGCAGGGAAAACCGAAGAATTAATTCGTCGAATCAATACACTGCAATTTGCAAAGAAGAATGTGCTGGTATTCAAGCCTGCAATTGATAATCGGTATGCAGAAGAATTTGTAGTTTCGCATGCGGGAAGTCAAGTAAGAAGTATTCCAATTGATAATTCGTTGGATGTTTTAAAATACATTGATGACAGTATTGATGTAGTTGCGATTGATGAAGTTCAATTCTTTGATGAGAACATTATCGCTATTTGTGATTATTTAGCTTTAAAAGGATTGCGTGTAATGGTTGCGGGTCTTGATATGGATTTCCGTGGCGAACCATTTGGTGTAATTCCAACATTATTAACCCATGCAGAGTTTGTAACCAAGCTTACTGCAGTATGTACAGTATGTGGTTGCCCTGCAACACGGACACAACGACTCGTGAATGGTAAGCCCGCATCTTACAATGACCCAATTGTACTTGTAGGTGCAAGTGAAGCGTATGAAGCACGTTGTCGCCATCACCATGAAGTCGATGGAAAACCGAGTCTTCAAAAGATTCAAGAGGAGTTGAGTAAAGTAAAATGATGGATAAAACGATGAAGGATCGCTTGGATGGTATCAAAGGGCGATATGAGGAAATTAATGAAGAACTCATGAAACCTGAAGTTGCAAGCGATCCAAAACAACTGATGAAGTTGGGACGTGAGCAAGCAGGGATGCGTGAGACTGTGTCACTTTACGATACATATTTAGAAAGCCATGATTTTTATGTGCAAGCGAAGGAAATGTTAGAGATTGGTGATGAACCAGAACTTGTAGAACTTGCGCAAGAAGAAATGGCCCAGTATCAAGAACAAATTGAAACAAGTATTGAAAAATTACGTGTACTTTTAATCCCAAGAGATCCAGCAGATGACCACGATGCAATTGTGGAAATACGAGGGGCTGCCGGTGGTGATGAAGGAAACATCTTTGCCGGTGATTTATACCGCATGTATTCACGCTATGCAGAAAGTATTGGTCTAAAGATTGAAGTGCTTGAAGCAACAGAATCTGAAGCAGGCGGATTCACGATGATTTCTTTTGTCGTGAAAGGGAATGATGCTTACCGTCACTTTAAGTTTGAATCGGGTGCACATCGTGTACAACGCGTGCCAAAGACAGAAACACAAGGACGCATCCATACTTCAACAGCGACTGTTTTAGTCATGGCAGATGTTGATGATGATGAAATTGATATTGATCCAAATGATTTAGTAATTGAAACACACCGTGCCAGTGGTGCGGGTGGACAACACGTTAATAAAACTGATTCAGCAGTAAGAATTACCCATAAACCAACAGGAATCAGTGTGAACTGTCAAGATGGCCGTTCTCAACATGATAACCGAGATAAGGCGATGCGAATCATTCGTGCACGTGTCTTTGAAGAACATCAACGTGAACGCGATGCAGCGAAAAGCCAAGAGCGTGCGTCTAAAGTAGGACGAGGCGATCGTTCAGAGAAGATTCGTACCTATAATTATCCGCAAAATAGAGTGAGTGACCACCGTATTGGGTTAACACTTCAAAAACTGGATATGATTATGGAAGGTCGAATGGGTGAAATTGTTGATGCATTATTAGAACAAGAACAACGTGAAATTTTGGAGCAAGGATTATGATGACGTATAAACAAATCATTAATAAATCAATTAAAGCGTGCGATTCCGCTGGTGTATACAGCGGTTTTGCACGTTTTCTTATGGTTGAACTATTAAGAGAAAAAGACATGGAACTGTATGACGTATTGGATGAAGTATGTGACCCAGACATCGCCAAAGATTATGAAGCAAAGATGGCACGGATCTTAAACGATGAACCGATGGGATATGTGTTAGGATATTCTTGGTTCTATAACTACAAGATCATGGTGAATGAAAACGTCTTAATACCACGTGAAGAAACGGAAGAGCTTGTGGGCGAAATCCTTATGGCGATTGATGAACGTTATTACAATCCAGTCATTATTGATGTTGCGACTGGGAGTGGTGCAATTGCAATTGCACTTGCAAGCGAAGTGTTATCCACAGTCTATGCAACGGATATAAGTAAAGAAGCATTAGAAGTTGCACAGGAAAATGCACACATCAATAATGCTCGGGTTACCTTCTATGAAGGCGATATGTTAGAGCCTGCAATTGAACAGGGGTTGGAGGTGGATGTCTTAGTATGCAATCCGCCTTACATCAAGAATACAGAACACATTCAGCATTCTGTATTAACACATGAACCGCATGTTGCTTTATTTGGCGGCGAAGATGGTTTATACTTCTATCGTAAAGTGTTTGAAAATGCACATAAGATGATCAAACCCAATGGGATGATGGCATTTGAGATTGGCTTTGATATTGGTGAAGCAGTCTGCAACCTCGCGAAGGAATCATTCCCAAATGCTCAAGTTGAACTGAAGCAAGATTTAAATGGATTGGATCGGATGGTATTTGTATTTTTAGGAGTGTGAGTATGGAAACAAAACGATTAACACGAAATGAAGTCAAAGAAATTGGACATATTATTAAAAAAGGTGGGGTTGTAGCAATCCCAACTGATACAGTGTATGGATTAGCAATCCATTCTTTTGATAAAGCAGTGTATGAACATTTAATACAGGTTAAGGGAAGACCCGATACAAAACCCTTCCCCCTAATGGTATCAAGCTTTGAACAAATCAAGAACCTTGTCGTTTTAGATGCGTTAACCGAACATTTGGTGAAAGCATGGATGCCTGGTGCAGTAACCTTTATTTTCAATAAGAAACCCGATGTATTTGAGTTCTTAGGAGAACAAACAACCTTAGGAATTCGTATGGCAGATGATTCGTGGGTTAAAACTGTGATTGATGCTGTGGGCGGACCCATTTGGTTGCCTTCTGCAAATAAATCGGGTGAACCAACAGGGACAAATTCTGAAATGGTTTTAGATCAACTTGACGGATTAATCGAGGGGGTTGTTGAAGGAAGAGTACATGGTGGAAAATCATCAAGTGTCTTTGACTTAACGAATCTTCCAGAGATTAAAGAACTCAGGGCGGGTCCGATTTCACGTGACCGTTTGGAGAAAACGGTAAAAGACTATTTGGAATCGCACTAATTTAGTGCTAATATATAAGGTAAAAAAGGAGAAATAGGATGAAGGATACTGAGATTCAACGCGCAATAGAGCAAGAAGCCAATCGTCAAATGACACATATTGAGCTGATAGCTTCTGAGAATTACGTGTCACAGGACATTTATGAGGCTGTTGGCAGTGTATTGACAAACAAGTATGCTGAAGGATATCCCGGTAAACGCTATTATGGCGGATGCGAATGTGTGGATGTCGTGGAGACTTTAGCAATCGAACGTGCAAAAAAATTATTTGGAGCAGAACATGCAAATGTGCAACCACACAGTGGTTCACAAGCAAATATGGCAGTGTATATGACCGTTTTAGAACATGGAGATGTCGTTCTTGGCATGGATTTAAATGCAGGCGGACACTTAACACACGGTCATCAATTAAACTTTTCAGGCATTAATTATACGTTCTTTGGATATGGTGTGGATCAACTGACCCAACGCATTGACTATGATCGTGTATTAGAAATGGCAAAGGAAATCCGTCCAAAATTAATTGTTGCTGGCGCAAGTGCCTATGCACGAGAAATCGATTTTAAGAAGTTTAGGGAAATCGCAGATGAAGTTGGTGCATATTTGATGGTAGATATGGCACACATTGCAGGACTGATTGCTGCAGGACTTCATCAATCACCGGTTCCATATGCTGATTTTGTAACGAGTACAACCCATAAAACTTTGCGTGGTCCTCGTGGTGGATTGATTCTTTGTAAAGAAGAATTTGCTTCAGCATTAGATCGCAGTGTATTCCCAGGAATGCAAGGTGGACCCTTGATGCATGTGATTGCAGGTAAGGCAGTTTGCTTTAAAGAAGCAATGGAACCAGAATTTAAAGATTATATGAAACAAGTTGTCTCAAACATAAAAGTTTTATCGGAAACGATGGAAGATTTAGGGTATAATATTATCAGTGGCGGATCCGATAATCATCTATTATTGGTGGACGTAAAATCAAGCATTGGTGTTACAGGGAAACATGCAGAAATAATACTCGATAAAGTGGGAATTACTGCAAATAAAAATGCCATTCCGTTTGATACTGAACGCCCATTTGTTACCAGTGGATTACGTTTTGGTACAGCAGCAATGACAAGTCGTGGATTCAAGGAAGACGAATTCAAGAAGGTCGCTTTATGGATTCATGAAGCACTCACACACCGTGAGGACGAAGCAGTATTGGCACGTATTCGACAAGAAGTTGAACAATTTACACCGAACTATCCGGTGAGACGATAACGTAAAGGAGATAACTATGATTACAGTTTTAAATCACCCATTAATCACACACAAAATTACGCAAATGAGACGTACAACAACACGTACAAAAGACTTTAGAGAAAATCTTGATGAAATCGCAGGACTCATGGCTTATGAGATTACACGTGATCTTAAATTGGAACCTGTTACAATTGAAACCCCTGTGGAAACATGTGAAACGTATGAGTTAAATCGTGATATCGTTTTAGTTCCAATCTTGCGCGCAGGACTGGGTATGGTCAATGGTATCTTAGATTTAATCCCAACTGCAAAAGTTGGACATATTGGCGTTTACCGTGATGAAGAAACATTGATGCCTCATGAGTATTTTGCAAAGTTCCCTGAAAACTTAGGGGAAGCGGAAGTCATGGTTTTAGACCCAATGCTTGCAACAGGTGGTTCCGCAGATGCTGCCATTGAAATGGTAAAAAAACGTGGCGCAAAAAGTATTAAACTTGTGTGTCTTGTTGGAGCACCAGAGGGTGTAGAAGTAATCAAAGAAAAACATCCAGATGTTGATATTTTCCTCGCAGCACTCGATAGTCATCTCAATGATAAAGGATATATTGTTCCTGGATTGGGAGATGCTGGAGACCGAATTTTCGGAACAAAGTAAAAACTGGCGTTAATTTATTAATGAAAAAGAAGACCTTAGTCAGTGATTGGCTGAGGTCTTCTTTGCTTTTCCCTTTTTGAAATGGGTGGATTATCAGAGTTGTATAAGTTGGTTAAATTCTCTTTGATGAATTTCCCATGTACACCTTCCTTGAAGTTGTTAGTCCCTAGTATATCGAGTTCTACAATACCACTTAGATATAGTGTTGCATTATGGATTTGATGACTGGAATCCCCTCAGGATGTATATTACTTATGAGACAGAAAAAATGAATGCTTTAGAGGTTGGTATGTATTTGCAAATTCAAGAATACATGTACCCTGCTTTGCATCTTCTTGAGTTAGCAAGAAGAATAGTCTGTCAACGAATTTAAGAATTGCTAGGAAAAAAGAGCAACTTTAAGCTGCACGTAGGAAATAGGGAAGTACAAATTTCACTTCAACACAGCGGGCTTAAATTTGGCGCATGGTCTTAATTCCATTCCCATTTTTCAACTGAATCTAGAAATTCTGAACATTTTTCTCTGCCAATATCAGATAAATTTGTGTCAATTTCTCTGACAATTGCTAGGAACCATTCATCTGAATAATTATAAACAATTGTAAACGAGTTCTCGTTGTAATTAGCATTGTTAATAAGCGATACTGTTAAAAGATTCTCTGATTCTTTAGAGTCTTCATTTATGAATGAGAAGTTTATACCTTTCTCACTTAACGAGACTTCTATGAATTCTGGAAGAACAATTGGAATCGATATAGAAATTAGATAATTGGGTATCAATATAAAGGTTTCTTTTTCAGTGTAATTGATGTTTACTTTTTCCTCTTCTAGTCTTAATACTAAATTGTCGATTTCTTCATTCAGTAATGTGATGGTTTGATTCTGATTGTTAACCTGATCTTGCAAATCGTCAAGAGAAGTGTTGCCAGTTCTCGAACAACCAACTAATAATAGTACTGCTATAAGTAATGAAATATATTTCATGGGAAATATCCTCCTCATAAAACGATTTTATCAAAACCAAAAAAAAAAAAAAACAATTGTATTTGAATAATATGTTCCTATTATGATTAAGTGCAGTAAAAACCATTCATCATGTAGCGTTGAATACTTATGAAAATGATAATAATTCATATGCATCATAGGATCTGATACATTAATTGAGCTAACTCAAATACTTATTTAAAAAATCTTGAGTTAAGCTAAAAAATGACTTGAAGTCATCAAGTAACAATGAACCCCGATACTTACATAAGAGAACAATAGGACTAATCTCTTTATCGGCGCGCCTTTGAGTCACTAAAAAGTACGGATGGTTGTTGCTACAGATTGTATGGAACCACACGCGTCCTCTGTTTACTTTCCAACCAGTTTCATCAACGTACAGAATGGGTGATGCTTGAAATGGCTCAAATATATCTTTCAGCTTTGGTTCGCATTTGACCTTAAACACTGAATCAAAAGCGATTGTAAACCTGAAAAATGCGGATAAATTTTGCCAGATAAAAATCAAAGACTGGTGATATCAACCACAAATTTGAAACATAAATTGAATACATCTTCATAGCAGAATATGACCAGAAAAAAGCGCCGATTATACCAACTGTAAAATTACGTTTGATAACAATACTCTAAAGGGTTTTTCAAAATTAACATGTTGTGGAGAACTTTTTTTCTATAATTCTCCTACATTGCTTCATATGTGGTTTTATACTTCGCGCTGAATAGTAACAAATTGGAAGTAAAAGGTGAATATTTTCGCCTTTTTTATGGTATTTCCAAGGGGTTTGTTGTATGATAACAATGCCTATATCTATGTGAAAAAATGGTAGAAACAGCGAATTCATAGATATTATGTGGAGAGTTTGTTATAGTATTAAAGGTGAGCGCAATGAATACTTATACTATTATTCGTATCGTAGTAACAATTATATCTTTTGTGGTATGCGCTTATGCGCTATCCGGAATTGACTTTTCTAAGCTAATTCGAAAGGGTCATGAATCAAAAGCAATGATGCTTTATATCCTACTATCAATGGGTTTGGGGTATTTGGTTGCGCAATTTATATTAAGTTTATCAAGCACTTATATAGGATAAAGGAGTAAAGATATGTTTTCAAAAGCAGTAGGAATTGACTTAGGAACAGCAAACGTATTAATTTATGTCAAAGGTGAAGGAATTGTTTTAGACGAACCTTCAGTTGTATCAATTGATGCGCAAACTAAAAAATGTTTAGCAGTAGGACGTGAAGCGAAAGATATGCTTGGACGTACACCAGGTCGCGTACTAGCAATCCGTCCACTAAAAGATGGGGTAATTGCAGACTTCGAAGTAACAGAAATGATGCTTCAATATTTCATGAGAAAATTAAAACTCAAAGGGGTATTCTCAAGACCAACAGTATTAATTTGCTGTCCGTCAAACATTACATCAGTAGAACGTAAAGCGATTAGTGATGCAGCATACCGTACCGGTGCTAAACGCGTATTTATTGAAGAAGAACCAAAAGTAGCAGCAGTTGGTGCAAAACTCGATATCTCGAAGCCTACAGGTTCAATGGTTCTTGACATAGGTGGTGGTACAACAGATGTCGCAATCCTTTCATTAGGTGATATCGTAACAAGTACATCCCTTAAGATTGCAGGAGATACACTCGATCGTGTTATTATCAAATATGTTAAAGACACTTATAAACTGCTAATCGGTGATCGTACAGCAGAAGAAATTAAGAAAAGTATTGGTACTGCTTGGATGGCAGATACTGAAGAAGATGAAGTGATTGAAGTAAGTGGACGTGACCTTGTTACAGGGCTTCCAAATACAATCTCACTACGTGCATCAGAAACTGAAACATCAATGCATGAAAGCCTACAAGCAATTGTAAGAGCATGCCGTACAGTTCTTGAACAAACACCACCAGAACTTAGTGCTGATATCGTAACACGTGGTATCGTATTAACCGGTGGGGGTGCATTATTAAGAGGTCTTGATCACTTAATCTCAGAAGCACTAAACACACCAGTTTATGTTGCGGAAAATGCATTAACATGTGTTGCGGAAGGTACAGGCATCATGCTTGAAAACCTCGAATATGTAACACGCTAAAATTATAGTGAGACCCAAAGAGCAGATGAACGTCTGCTCTTTTTTATGCTGTTTACGAAACCGTGCTTTGGTTCCAAGTTATCAACCGAATAAACCAATTCTACCCCTAAGAAGCGTCAAATTATGTGATTCAAGGGTATATTTAGAGAAAATAACCTAAAAAATGAAGGGCAAAAAGAGGTGGAATTGAATAAAAAAATAGCTGAATTACAAAGAAAATGAAAAAATAAATCTTAAATAAACACCAATGTATAGTGCTTATAATTACGTATTTTTGGAAAAAATTTACGTTTGTGAAATCTATGTGAAGAACTGTGAAAGAAACATGAAAAATTATCGAAAATATAAAATTAATTTATAGGATTTTAATATTTAATTGTATAGTTAATTAACGGGGGTAACTATATATGAGAGGAGGTTTTCATTAATATAAAGTTGTCTTGGTGGAATTTATGGAATGCAGATTATCGATGCAATGAACGAAGAAAAGCTATACAATTTTAGTTTCAAAAATAATAGAAACTACCGATTACGAGATGATTACAGGGAGGAAGATATGAAATATAAGATCGAAGAATCATGGCTTAGTGGGGTAATGGATGAAGATGACCGAGAAAGAATGCTCGAAGAATATCTAGATAAATATAAAGAATACCTCAAGGGGCTTTCAATCTTGTTATTAAAACAAGAATGCATAAGTGGTATGAATCGAATATTACGTTCTGCATTTAAATCAAGTGAAAATGTTAATATCGAGGTAAATATTGGGGACATTTGTTATATTGATTTTGGACATGCTTATCTTAATGAATCTGGCTATCAACATTTTGGGTTAGTAATACAAAAGAAGAATCATAAGTTATTGGTTGTACCAATGTCGTCAAAAAAGGAACTCATTCATCAAGCTTCAAATGTCGATCAAATTGGTGCCGCTAACAAAAGACATCTGTATTACTTAGGGCAACCTGAAGGAATGAGTCGTGAATCCGTATTATTCCTAAATGATACAAAATTCATAAACTCAGCACGGGTTATTGGGGTAACTTCACAAATAACACCAGAAACGCAGATGTTTAAAGAGATTCTTAAGAAGGTATCTGAAACGTTCGTTCATTAATTGTGTTAGAATAGTGGGGGTGATAGTATGTATAAACATGTAGTTGTTGGCGTATCTGGTGGCTGTGACTCAATGGCACTTTTACATTCATTGTATCAACAAGGAATTGATGTAATTGCAGTTCATGTAAACTACCATAAAAGAACAACAGCGCTTCGCGATCAAAAAGCAGTAGAAAAACTATGTTATGATTTAAGGGTTAAACTGATTGTTATTGATTATGATGATCAAGGGTCCGGAAACTTTCAAAAAGATGCACGTGATTTCCGGTATATGAGTATGGTTCATGTTGCGCACAGATACAATTGTGAAGCAATTGCAGTCGCACATCATTATGATGACGTACTGGAAACCTATATCATACAAATGCAATCTGGAAGAAAAAGTCGTGTACTTGGTTTAAAGGAAAAAAGCAAGGTCTTAGGGATGACGGTTTATCGACCATTTATCAATAAAACGAAAAAAGAGCTCATTGCTTATAGTGAAGAACATGGGATTACCTACTACGATGATGAATCTAATTTTACGTATGATTATAGACGAAATGAGATTCGTCATGCACTATCTAAGAAGTCAAAAACTCAATTAGAACAGATTGAAAAGGAGATGAATCTGAAACAAGCAGCGCTTGATCACTATTATTCACATGTTGATGAAGCACTCCAGGGGATTTCAGATTCATTTCCCCTTGAGAAATACAAACAGATTTGTGATTCTTATCGACTGGATGTCTTAAGACAGTGGATTTGGAATCAAGGGGTAACTGATTATAGTTTATCAAAATCTCAATTAGAGGATTTTGATATAAAAATTTTAAATGAATCATTAGATGAAGAACTTGGATACAAAAAGCTATGCACAAGTTATGATTCAATTGTGATTTTTGAACCCATATCTTATAGCTATCAACTCCATTCAGTGGAAGCATTTGAGACAATGTATTTCAAACTGGATAACGTAGGTTCAGTAATTGAAGGCATCTCACTAAATAAAGGTGATTTCCCAATTACCATCAGAACACCACAAAAAGGTGATAAAATCAAGATGAGATATGGATCTAAAAATGTGAATCGTTTCTTTATTGACCGCAAAATATCACATAATTTGCGACATTGTTGGCCTTTAGTTGAAAATGTAGACAAAGAAGTCATATTTGTCTCAGGAATGGGATGCGATATTCTTCATTTCTCTAACATTCCAAGCGTTTTTGTGGTAAAATTATGACTATTGTAGGAGGAGTATTCAAGTATGCATCACGATGTAAAAAAAATATTAATTAGTGCAGAGGAAATAGATGGTAAGTGCAGAGAGCTTGCAGCAACTATTGACGAACATTATAATGGGTCTGACAGAACTTTAGTTTTAGTGGCCTTATTGAAAGGTTCTGTACCGTTTTTAGCACAATTGATAAAGTATATTTCATTGGATATTGAAATTGATTTTATGGATGTTTCAAGTTATGAAGGCACTCAATCTTCAAGAGATATCCGAATCATTAAAGATCTTGACCGTTCAATCAGTGGGGTAGACTTACTTATCGTTGAAGATATTGTAGATACTGGACATACAATCAAGAAAATTAAAGAATTGATGGCAAGTAAAGGTGCTGAGGATGTAAAGGTTGTATCTTTATTAGATAAACCATCACGTCGCGAAGTGGACGTTAAAGCAGACTTCATAGGATTTGAAATCCCAAACGAATTTGTGATTGGTTATGGGCTTGATTTTGACGAGAAGTACCGTAATCTTCCATATATTGGGATTCTGAAAGATGAGTGCTACCAGTAACTAAGGAGTGATACACATTGAAAAATAGAAACAATAGAACAAGTTTGATCTTAACGATTATGGCTGTTCTTGCAGTAACAACATTATTGTCGTTGCTGCAAACACAAAGAACATCTATATTATCGATTTCTGAGTTCGAACGAATCGTTGAAAAATACGAAATTAGCAACGTGGTGATCTCACCACGAGACAACGTAATTGATATATCGGGAACTTATGTAGATAACGGACGTAATGTAACATTTGAAGTTCGTTTCCCACAAAGTGAAGAAAACATTAACACACTGACTGAAAAACTATCTACATTGGATGCAAATTTAGTAATTTCTGACCCAGATGCATCAAATATTTGGACCGATATAATTGGACCGTTAATCCCTTATGTAATCTTCATTGGCGCTATGTTCTACATGCTTTCTAAAGCTGGAGGCGGCGGAAACAACAAAGCCTTCGAATTTGGGAAGTCCCGTGCGAAAGTACAAGGAAACATCAAAGTAAGATTCAGCGATGTTGCCGGTGCTGATGAAGAAAAAGAAGAAATGAAAGAGCTTATTGATTATCTTAAGTCTCCAAAACGTTTCGAACAAATGGGTGCACATATTCCGAAAGGGGTGCTCCTTGTAGGGCCTCCAGGTACTGGTAAGACCTTATTAGCACGTGCTACTGCTGGTGAAGCAGACGTACCATTCTACTCAATTTCCGGTTCAGACTTTGTGGAAATGTTTGTCGGAGTTGGTGCGAGCCGTGTTCGTGATATGTTTAAAAAAGCAAAAGCGACTGCTCCATGTATCATCTTTATTGATGAAATTGATGCTGTAGGGCGTCAACGTGGTGCTGGTTTAGGTGGTGGTCATGATGAACGTGAACAAACCCTTAACCAATTGCTTGTTGAGATGGATGGTATTGAAGACAACACAGGTGTTGTAATTGTTGCGGCTACTAACCGTGATGACGTACTTGACCCTGCATTACTTCGTCCAGGACGTTTTGACCGTAAGATTACAGTGCATCTACCAGATGTACGTGGCCGTGAAGCAATTCTTCAAGTTCATGCACGTAACAAGAAGATTGATGCATCTGCATCATTAGAAAACCTAGCACGTCGTACACCTGGATTCTCAGGTGCAGACCTTGAAAACGTATTGAATGAAGCTGCAATCCTTGCAGTACGTGAAAACTCACAAACTATCTCAATGCATCATCTTGATGAAGCAATCGACCGTGTTATTGCAGGTCCTGCTAAGAAATCAAGACGCTATACTGATGAAGAAAAATACATGGTTGCAGTTCACGAAGTTGGACATACAATCATTGGTCTTAAACTTCAAAGCGCAAATATGGTTCAAAAAGTTACGATTATTCCACGTGGCGACGCGGGGGGATATAACCTCATGACACCACGTGAAGAGAAGTTTACACAAAGCAAATCTGAGTTAATCGGTATTATTACAGGTTACTTAGGTGGGCGTGTTGCGGAAGAAATCGTATTTAATGAAATCACAACCGGTGCTTATGCGGATATTCAATCATCCACAAGCATTGCACGTCGCATGGTAACTGAATTTGGTATGAGTGATCTTGGACCAGTTCAATATGATAAGCCAACGGGTTCTGTATTCTTAGGACGTGACTATAACGCTGAACGTAACTATTCAGGTGAAATTGCATACGAAATCGATAAAGAAGTCCGTCATATCATTGACGAAGCTTACGAAAACGCACGCAAGATTATTACTGAAAACCGTGATCTATTGGATCGCTTAGTTGCAGCATTGTTGGAACATGAAACATTAACTGCTGAACAAATCCAACACATTGAAAATGGCTTCGATGTGAAAGGAAATCCAGTCAATGATTCGAATACTGTTGATGCAGAAGTTGTCAGTGAAACAGAAGTTTCAAACGACACTGATACAACAGAATCAGAATAACGATCCAAACAAAGCACAAGAAACAATTCATACGGACCCCTCATGGGGTTCGTTTTTTAGGAGAAACTATGAGTGATAAACTAATAAGAGCAATGGCACGTGGTGGTAATGTACGTGTATTTATGATTAAATCAACGGATTTAATCCAAGAAGTAAAAACAATCCATGACACCTATCCAACGGTTACTGCTGCGATTGGACGAACCATTAACGCATCGTTGATGATGGGCTATATGTTAAAAGAAGATGATGAAAAACTCATTGTAGAGATTCGTGGAGATGGACAACTCAAGCATATGCTGGTGAATGCAGACAATAAAGGACTCGTAAGAGCAACCGTCAGTGATCCACACATTTTCCAAGTCAACGAAGCAACAGGGAAACTAGATGTGGGTGGTATTATTGGGCAAGGAACCTTGAAAGTTTCACGCGAACGGGATGGAAAACTCGGGTATACATCCTTGGTTGATTTACAAACCGGTGAAATTGGCGATGACTTTGCGTATTATTTCGCACAATCAGAACAAACACCCTCTGCTGTAAGTGTTGGGGTACTGGTTGGACCCGATCTTAATGTGATCTCATCAGGTGGTATCTTGATTCAAATTCTACCAACTGCTACAGAAGAAGACATTGTTGCAATGGAAACACTGATTTCAACGATGAAACCCGTGTCTGACTTAATGGAAGAAGACGACGTATATCAGGTCTTTGCTGAACTCTTTAGTGATGGCATCATTTTAGAAACTACAGAAATCGCCTATCACTGTGGATGCAATCGTGAACAAATGCTGGATGTGATTAAGGCTTTAGGCCGTGATGATATTGAGCACCTTATTGAAGAAGATCATGGTGCAACTTTGGAATGTCATTATTGCCATAAAACCTATCACTTTGATGAAAGTGAGTTAAGAAACGTAATCAATGAACGAAATTAAGATAAAAGATTTAATCCTCGACAATAAGGTTTTGGTAGGACCTATGGCGGGTGTGAGTGATATCTCCTTTAGAAGTTGTGTCGCTCCTTTAAAACCAGGCCTCATCTATTCAGAAATGATTAGCTCTAAAGGCATTGTATATGACAACCAACGCACCAAAGATATGTGTATTATTGAAGATCATGAAGGGCCTGTCGCTCTACAACTCTTTGGTAATACCATCGAAGATATGGTTGAAGCTGCCATCTACATCGATCAAAACACCAAAGCATCAGTTATCGATATTAACATGGGCTGTCCTGTGCATAAAGTTGTGAAAGGGAATGGTGGTGCATCCCTGATGAAAGATATCCAACTTGCTCAAGATATTGTCTACAATATTGTTCAAAATGTAAGTCTTCCTATATCCGTAAAGATACGAACAGGATGGGACCAAGAATCGATTAATTGTGTTGAACTTGCTCAAGCTGTTGAATCTGCAGGCGCATCCCTCATCGCAATTCATGGGAGAACTCGCTCTCAAATGTATACCGGGAGTGTAAATCTAGATTTAATCAAAGCCGTTAAAGAAGCAGTCACCATCCCCGTGTTTGGAAATGGTGATATTAAAACTGCAGAAGACGCCATCAATATGTTAGAAATTACAGGGGTTGATGGTGTGATGGTCGCCCGTCAAGTCATGCGTGATCCATGGATTGTGGAGAAAATCAAAGCCGCAATCAATCATGAAACATATGTTGATGTAACGACTGAAATTAAACTGGAATGGTTACGCAATCACTTCCTCACCATGTGTCATTATTTAGGAGAAGACGTTGCGGTTAAGAAGATGCGTGGACTTGCAGCACAATTCGCAAGTGGTCTTGATGGTGGAAAAAAACTAAAAGCTCCCTTAGTAAGGATGCAATCTTTAGAAGAATTTGATAGAATAGTAACGGAATATAAATTAGAAAAGAGTGAAAAACTATGAGTCATGAATTGACAGAACAAGAACAAGTTCGCCGAGAGAAAATGGAAGCACTTCGTGAAAAGGGAATTGATCCTTTTGGTGTGTCCTTTAAACCAAACGTACGTTCCATTGAATTGTTTGAAGAATTTGGTGAAACAAGCAAAGAAGAATTGGAACAAATCGGACGTCATGTAAAGATTGCAGGGCGTGTTATGACCAAACGCTTAATGGGTAAAGCAGGATTTGTTCATCTACTCGATCGTGACGGACAAATTCAAGTATATATCCGTAAAGATGCAGTCGGCGATACTTGGTTTGAGTACTTCCAAGAGCTAGACCTTGGAGACATTATAGGTGTTGAAGGCAATGTTTTCCGCACCAATCACGGTGAGCTATCTGTAAAAGCAGAAAAGATTGTACACCTTACAAAAGCACTCCGTCCACTTCCTGATAAACATCATGGACTTACGGATGTTGAAGAACGCTACCGTCGTCGTTATGTCGACTTAATTGCATCTGAAAAATCACGTGAAACTGCGAAGAAACGTGTACTCATCATGCGTAAACTTAGAGAGTTCTTAGATAATGAAGGCATGTTAGAAGTAGAGACACCTGTGCTTACACCGATTCTAGGCGGCGCTGCAGCACGTCCTTTCGTAACACACCACAATACGCTTGATATGGATTTCTATCTTAGAATCGCCACAGAGCTCCCATTAAAGCGATTAATTGTTGGGGGACTTGAAGGAGTGTATGAAATTGGTCGTTTGTTCCGTAATGAAGGGATGAGCCCAAAACATAATCCAGAGTTCACTACCGTAGAAGCATATGTCGCATATGCTGATATGTATGACATGATGGACTTAAGTGAACGCCTTTTTGAATACATTACAACCGAAGTCAATGGATCAACTGAAATCGAATATAATGGTGTTTCACTTTCACTCAAAGGGCCATACCGCCGTGTTCATATGGTTGATGCAATTAAAGAAGTGACTGGAATTGATCTCTGGCCACAAAGAACGGTTGAAGAAATGTTACAACTCGCGAAAGAAAACAATGTACATGTTGAAAAACACCAACAAACATTTGGGCATATTGTAAACCTCTTCTTCGAACAATTCGTAGAAGAAACCATTGTCCAACCAACCTTTGTATATGGACATCCACTTGAAATTTCTCCGCTTGCGAAGAAAAACCCAGCGGACCCACGTTTTACTGAGCGTTTCGAACTCTTCATTAACCATGTAGAATATGCAAATGCATTCAGCGAACTAAACGATCCAATCGATCAAAAAGAACGCTTCGAAGCACAACTCAAAGAAAAACACTTAGGAAACGATGAAGCAAATGAAATGGATATTGACTACGTCGAAGCCCTTGAATACGGAATGCCTCCAACCGGTGGTATTGGTATTGGACTGGATCGCTTTGTCATGTTAATTACAGACAGTAAGACAATCCGTGACGTACTTCTATTCCCACATATGAAACATCGTTAAGAATAGATTTGGATTGCTTATCTCATTTAAAAGAAGTACGTAAATTATGACTGCATAGTTCACCTTAATCATCACCTTGATTTTGGATTAATGTGCAGTTTTTTTATTTGTGATGAAAACACTTGTTCTTTGTAATTTTGTAGTTGCCTTAATACTACTAAGTCAAAATGGATAAATAAGTGCACTTCAATAAAGTAGAAACAAGATGAGGAAATCTTACGATGTACGTAAAATCTGATTAGGTGCCTTAGCGTATTTGATTGATTTCGGGTTGATTTAATTTGCCAAGGAGTGTTTGAAGATTTGGTAAATCTTTATTGAAAAAAGAGAAATCTGTACCGATTGTAAACGTGAGACGACGCATATGATTATTTATTGTGTCTCAAATAAAAGGGAAATATATTAACAACAACACAATCATTAGGTCATTAATGATGGAATGGAAACGAGCAAAATGAGTAGCGTAAGCTACTCATTTTCAATAATATCTGATAGTCTAGGTTCAATTCGTTTTATAATTCCTGTTACAAGTGCATTGCCCATCATGAAATATCTTCTTCTTAATGGCATACCAGTATTGGTCCAGTCATCTGGAAAATCTTGCAATCTCTCAGCTTCAATGGGAGTAATAAATCTCTTCTTATTAGTGTTTGGATCAATGATAAGATGACTACTTCTGTTTACGGTGCCCTCACTTGTTAACATAGTTCTTCCGGGTAAATTAAGGTCGTCAGTTTGGCTCATTGCTCCTTCTGAGTAAAAATAAACCTCACCATTTGGTTTGGTTCTTGGAATTTTTTTGCTTCCTTTTAGGTATTCGAATTTCTTCTCTTGATCTAGGGTTAGGAAATATGCAGTTTTATCTGTGACAGTTTCAATAATTTCTTCCATTGTTATGGGATTTTCTCTGACAGGTGAGGATTTAAATGTTGTAACGAAACCACTTCGAACAGTACCTGTATTCTCAAAATTGAATTTAAACCCTTTTGTCATTTCTACTGTATCGTCATATACATTTAAATCTATTGAACTAAATTGGATGTTTTGTTCTATTTGTATTGGTAGGCTACGAGCAAATAAGCTATCGGTTTGAAGAAAATCAACTGACAAAACATCTTTATACTCACTTGCGTATTTTGAATTATTCTTCCAACCGAAGATAAATACTCGTCGTCTCCGTTGACCTCTTCCGTAATCTGAAGCATTAACAACTCGCCATTCAACATCATAACCAAGGTCTGTTAAGGTTCTTAACATAATTCCAAAGTCTCTCCCACGCTGTGAAGCAGGTGATTTTAAGAGCCTGTCTACATTTTCTAAAAGAAAGAAGGGGGTGGTCTTTTCTTCAAGTGTTTTAGCTATATCCCAAAAAAGAACGCCTTTTTTCCCTTCGATTCCTTTTTCATTGCTTTTTGTTCTGGCTACTGAGTAGTCTTGGCACGGAAAACCACCTACAAGCAATGTGTGATCAGGGATTGATGATTTATTTTCACTGTTAATGTCAAGATTGCTGACGCTATCAGTGCCAAAACGTGTTGTATAGCACTCATATGCATGTTGAATTTTTGTTGATGGTTCCCATTGATTTGCCCAAACAAAATTCCAATCACCATTTTCTAAGGCTAAGCCTGAATTTGGGTCAAAAGCACTAATGTTATTAAGACCAACTCTGAATCCTCCAACTCCTGCAAACAATTCTATGACGGTTTTTTCCATGAAACCAAGCCTTTCTATTTAAAATTTGATATACTTTCTATATTGTACTACTTATTAGATTATACACATTTTTGAAGTGGAGATCAAGTGTAATTATTTTATATTCTAAATAGAGATGAGGATGAATATGGCAAATATATATCAATCAAAAGAAGAACTAGTCGAAAAAGTTAAAACGATCATAGGGAAGCGTATTGGAGACTACGAAGTCGAGGGAATGCTAAACAATCAAAATTCAAAAGGTTGGGTTGGTCATATAATGGAGCAAGGTGTTTTTGGATATGAAATCAATAATAAAAGACAACCAGACTTTGATAATATAGGTGTTGAGTTAAAAGCTACGGGATATAAATGGGTAAGAAATGGGAAACAAGTATCTGCAAAAGAACGGCTTGTAATTACGATGATTAATTATTTTGATGATATTAACACGATGTTCTATGATTCGCATTGCTTTTCTAAGATCGATAAAATATTGCTTATTTTATATGAGTACGAGAAACAGAAAGCAAGGTCTGATTATATCATTACAAATTATTACTTTTACGAGTATGATAAAATCCCTAGCAAGGACAAGCTAATTATTGAGAATGACTGGCAAACAATTATAAGTAAAATTAAGAATGGTAAAGCTCATGAGCTTTCTGAAGGAGATACATTCTATCTTGGAGCATGTCCTAAAGGAGTTAATAAAGATTCAGTTACTGAGCAACCGTTCAGCGAAGAACCTGCAATGAAACGCGCTTATTCACTTAAAACGACATATATGACAAATCTTCTTAGAACTCAGGTGTTTCATGAAGTGGAATCAAAAGAGTCTTTTGTCAAAAACCTTGAATTACTAAAAACAAATAATCTTGATGATTTGATATACCAAGCTTTTCATCCATTTAAAGGAAAATCACTAACAGAAATTGATGAACTTGTTGGTGAAGAAGTTCCAAGAAAAGGAAACAAACAATATATTAGATCATATATTTCGCGGATGCTTAAAGTAGGTCAAGATAGTCTAGACTCACTAGAAGAGTTCAGTAAAGCGAATATAAAAATTAAGACTATAAGAATCAGTAAAAACGGAAAAATTAAAGAGAGCATGTCTTTTCCTGCTTTTGATTTTGAAGAGGTTGCGAATGAGACGTGGGAAGAATCTGATATCAGAAATATGTTTTCTTCTACAATATTCCTGTTTGTTGTTTTCGAAGAGATTGACGACTCAATTAGAGAGTATAAGTTCAAAGGAGCGAAACTCTGGAACATGCCTACTAGTGATTTAGAAAATGAGATTAGATGGGTGTGGGAGCGAACCAATCACATATTGAACAATGAGTTAATATTGAGTATTAAGGGTAAGAAGATTTATAACAACTTCCCTAAAATGTCTGACAGCAAAATCTCGCATGTTCGACCTCATGCTAAAAATCGGTCAGTGACAAATCAGTTGCCTAAATCTACAAATATTATAATAGATAATACAGATGGAACAGTTGATTCGAGTATATATACTCAGAATCACAGATTTACTAAGCAATGTTTTTGGCTAAATTCAGACTATGTACTCTCAATAATAAAAAAATACGCTAATGAATAAAATGAGGAAGTCACACAATGTCATTAAGCTAAAGTTAATCGACTAAAGAGTGTTATTATTCTTGTCAATTTTAGTACCTTATTGTAGGCAATCTCTTAAAACTTCCATAGGTCAAGTTCGAAACTTCATTGCTTTTGCGGTATTAAAATGCCATTATATCGTAATAATGGCATCTATACTATAGTGTTGTATAAATATTGTTTGTAGTTTCTCCTCTATGTACTATGTAGTTGGTCTCCTTTCTCTCTTATGTTGACGTTTTTTTTCTAATATAAATTGGTTGTAGCGAACACGTTTTGCAGTTAACTTACCAAAAACTAAATCATCTGAACGTACAATCCCAATGATTGAGATTGTGAGAGATGCATTAATAAAAGAAAAGCAAATTCAAAGAGATTTAAATATTAAACAAGTGAAAGTAGTCGATGGAATTAGTAATTTTATATTTATCAATCGATATGGTAACCCGATAAATCAAGGACCATTAAATAAGGCGCTAAGAAGAATGATACGACTTTATAATGAAGAGCAACTTCAGAAAAAAGATAATATTGAAAATATAACATTCCTACCTAATATAAGTTGTCATTCATTAAGAAGAACATTTACTACAAGACAAGTAGAAGCAAATGTTAATTTAAAGGTTCTTCAAGAAGTACTAGGACACTCTGATATTAGAACGACAATGAATATTTATGCAGAAGCAACAGAAGATTTAAAACATAAAGAATTTGAAAAATACAATAGTGACTATATAAATAAAACTTTATGAGAAAAAGTTTATTATAAGAATTAAAAACAAATACACTAAATAATATAGTGTTAACTAATGTAATTGCTAATGTCTGCTTAATAAAGTACAATGGGGAGTGTGGACATTCGTTTTGTAAAGAAAGGTAATAATTATGAATGTTAAAGAGGCAAGTAATAGATGGGGAGTCGCGAAAAGTACAGTAAGAAAATACTGTTCTGATGGTATTATTCCCGAAGCATATAAAGAAGAAAAAGAGTTGATGAAAGGTCAATGGATTATACCGGAAATGGATAAACCGCCTGCTGGGAGATCAGGTATAGTTAAATATTTGAAAAGAATTATAAACGTGTCAGAAGGTGCAAAACCGAAATTTAACTCAGATATAGAAAAAGTAAAGTCAATTTATAAATATATATCAGATTGTGGTTTTACTACTGAGATAGACATTGATAATGATATTTTGTCTTTTTTACAAGATGTAAAAATCGTAACGCTAGGTTATGAATTAATAGAAACTGAAGAAAAGGTCAATCCTATAAAAACAACAACTTCTAAAAATGCAGAATTGGATCTAGGGGTTGCTAAAGCGGGATACAGTAAACAAACTGAAATACAAGAGTAGATAGAGAAGTGTCTACTTAAGTGTAAGTATTATACTTTAATGTCATATCTATTTATACTTGTGTACTTAGAAAACGTGAGACGTGAAATACAGAAAAATAAATGATGTAAACGTATACGCCTTGATTACGCCCAAGTTACGCCTAAGTGAAGATTAGATAAGATGAGATATGATCAGTTGCATATTTATTATGCTTAGAAAAAACCAACTAAGTAAGCGTATAATGACTTATAACAACTTGTATCAATAAGGGTACTTCTTATCCCATTTATGAGACATCGTTAAAAATAGATTTGGATTGATTATCTCACTCAAAAGAAGTACATAAATTATGACTGCATAGAACCCTTAATCATCACCTTGATTTTGGATTAATGTGCAGTTTTTTCATATATTTTTACCGATATAATGTGTCGGTCTATACTAAACACTGCATAGAATTCTTGAGGTCATTCTTTAGATTCCCTTATCGTTTTATTGAACAATTGATTACATTCCATCATAATGGACGGTTTGATTGTTTTTGTTCGTGTATTCCATTATAATGGAAACAATTAATAATTTGAATGAAGTAAAAAAGAGTTTCAGCGTGTTTGGTGATTTGTGCTATAATTCTATTGTTAACAATCTCTTTGGAGATCTTGGAGGGACAAGTGACCCTCCCTTTTTAATATGTTTCAATAACATATCGTGATGGAATTCAGTGTGAATAATCTGTTAGGTAGGCAACAAAGTCAAGTTGGCATTGTAGTATGGAGGTAATATGAACATAAGAAATCAAATTGATCACGTTAAACCCTATAATGATCAAGAAACTAAAGATAAGGAAATGATTTTGAACTATCTCGATCGATACGAGGATCTTCTTGTGCGTGATAACGAAACGGCCCACTTCACAAGTTCGGGGTTTGTGTTGAATGAGGCGCATGACAAAGTGTTGATGGTTTATCATAATATCTATAACTCTTGGTCATGGACAGGTGGTCATGTTGATGGGAACCCAAACTTTCTTGAGGTCGCAATTCAAGAGGTTAAGGAGGAAACGGGCGTGCAAAGAGTGAGACCGATTGTTTCTGAGATATTCACACTTGATATTTTGCCAGTTATTGGTCATGTTAAAAGGGGAGAATATGTATCATCACACCTTCATATCAATGTTACGTATTTACTGGAGGTAAGCGAACGCGAAGTTTTGAGCATCAATGAATCTGAGAATAGTAATGTTGGTTGGATGCCATTGGATACATTTCTAGAAGAAGTGAATGAGGCACATATGAAACCTGTATACTTGAAAATAATTCATAAGGCAAAAGCATTAAAACTGATAAAGTGATTGTATTTTATATCTTCTCAATAGAGTTGGTGAAATACTCTATCAATTTATTTGTGGAAAAAGTTCATGTCTTTCTTTCAATGGAGTATAAATGTGATAGAATATACAAAAAGATGGAGGTCTTATGAATTATTCAGCATTGATATTAGCAGTAGGGAAAGATGCATCGAAGGGTAAGAGCTATGAGAAGGCGCTTGCTCAGTTTGATAAGCACACAAGTGTGCTTGAAAAGACAGTATCACGATTTCTTGAAGATGGGCGCTGCAAGCAAATTGTGATTGTGACGAATTCAACCGATATGAGACGCGTTGTTGAACAACATGACACAGGGAAAATACTCCATGTTAAGGGAGGGTCAACACGGATTGAAAGTGTACTAAATGGATTAACTGCAGTATTAGAGGATGTTGTGTTAATTCATGATGGTGTGAGACCGTGGATTCGCCAAGAAGTTGTTGATCGTATCTTGGATAAAATGGAGACGGAAGATGCGTGTGTCGCTGCGACAGAAGTGCGCAGTCCAATCATTACTGTAAATGATGGATATATGGAATCTTCTGTGAAAACCAAAGGGTATTATAGTGCACAGACACCTCAAGCATTTAAGACATCCCTTGCAATCAAGTGTTACGCACTTGCACAGCAACAAGGACTTAAAGACAAAGACGATGCTGCTATAATATCGAAGCTATCGGATACGCGAATTGCGGTTGTTAAAGGGGATGCACGGAATGTGCGTTTTATGCCACGATAATGGAAACCTTTGTTCGATTTGAGAATACAATTCTCTTGAGCTATAACAAAACGTATGATTGCTATGAGTTAGTGGAAGACAGTGGGCGTGGTTTCCCTTACGAGTTTTATGATGAATTAACCCTTGATGGCGTGGACTATTATGCGCTTTATCTTGACTATAAAGAACGCTATCCAAGTGTTTCTACAGATCAATGGCTTGATATTCAGGAAGTGGAACAGTTCTTATTGAATGCTCAAAGCACAACTGAAGAAGGGTCAAAACGCAATCAAAAATTACGCGACATCATCCAACAATATTTAAAATCAATTTAGCTTAGGAATTGTAGGAATGGGTGCATAATTAATATTGAGGTAAGATAGACAAACGGAATAATTAGTGTTATAATCTAGACCGGACTAAATGTAAGTTTATTCCTTGGCAGAAATGCCCACAGACCAAAAGGAGGTGTACAAATGAGAAAATATGAGTTGATGTACATCGTAAATCCATCACTAGATGATGCGACACGTGGAGCACTTATCGAGAACCTACACGGTATCTTGACAAACAATGGTGCAACACTTGTTTCAGTCGACGAGTGGGGTTTGCGTGATCTTGCGTACGAAATCAAAGATTTAACAAAAGGTTACTACGTAGTTACAACATTTACCTCAGCTGAAGAAGCAGCGCTAAACGAATTTGATCGTCTAGCTCGCATCAACAAAGATGTAGTGCGTCATATGATCGTAAGATTAGATGAACAAAACTAATGAGGTGAGAAAATGATTAATCGCACAATATTGGTGGGTCGAATTACGAAAGACCCTGAATTGAAGAAAACGAATACCGGTAAATCCGTAGTATCGTTTACGATTGCTGTAAATCGTCGTTTTGGCGGTGAACAAGAGCAAGCAGATTTTATTAACTGCGTAGCTTGGAACCAGCAAGCAGAATTCCTCGCTAATTATATTCCTAAAGGATCATTAATTGGTGTTGAAGGACGCATCCAAACAAGAAATTATGAAGATGCAACTGGAAAGCGTGTATATGTTACCGAAGTTGTCGCTGAAAATGTTCAAGCACTTGAGTCCCGTGCTCAACGTCAAGAACAACAACGTCAAAGTTCTGTAGCACCATCATACAGTGCCCCAAGTGAACCATCTTACGATAGCGTAGATGATGGTCCAATACTTGACATTACCAGTGATGATCTTCCATTCTAATCGAAAGGAGATTTGAATTATGTCATATCGTAAATTTCGTGGATCACGTCGCAAGGTTTGTTACTTTACAAAAAATAACGTAAAATACATCGATTACAAAGATGTTGAATTACTAAAACGTTTTATTTCTTCTAATGGTAAAATCATTCCTCGTCGTGTTACAGGAACAAAAGCGAAGTACCAACGTCCACTCGCGACTGCTATTAAGCGCGCTCGTGAAATGGCATTGTTACCTTACGTTTCAGACAATTAAGAAATCAAAAAATCCTCTCTTATGGGAGGATTTTGCCTTATATAGGAGTTTATCATGAGAAAAACTAACGAATTAATCTTGGGTGCAATGTGTGCAGCACTCGTTACAATTCTCGTTTTACTCAATGTGATGTTTGGGGGGTGTCTCATCCTGTTCATTCCAATCCCATTGATGTATTATGGAAGAAAGGCTTCAGTTCAATACACGCTGACCGCATATATTACATCCGTATTTCTAACCTTTATCGTGAGTGGTTTTGGTTATGCACTTTTAGTGTTGGGTTATGGTGCAGTAGGTCTGACCTATGTATTTTTAAAGAGTGCTAAGAAGTCAAAACTCACAACATTTATGGGTTCTACAATTGTTAATATCATTAATTTTTTAGTGATGCTTTTTACGTTTTCAAATATAATTGGTGTTGATATCAATGAAGATTTGATCATGATTTCAGAATTGTTTGGTTTACAAAGAGGCCCCTTACTGACTGCTGTTTTTATGGGTGCGTACTTATTAATCACTGTTTTAGAAACATGGGTCATTATCTATGTATTTGAAGCCTTTGAAGTTTTAATAAAGAGAATCGAGAAATAGATAATTGTTTATAAATATGGTAATATTGAGTGGTAACGAAGGGGGTTCATATGGTCGAACGCTTCGAAAAATATAAAACAAGAATTATGTTGGTGGCACTTACAGAACTTGTAATGGTTGTCATTTTTCGTGTCTTCTTAGAAACTTGGCTTGTTTACATACAATATGCCTTAATATTATTCAATTTATTGCTTGTAACCTTTATTTTTTACCAAGCATGGAGTCTTTATAAAGAACGCGTGCTTACAGTCTCACGGGCCTTAGGGAAAGAATCCGGAGCTGCATTTATTTTTGGTAAACTTGGATTTGTCACCTATGACGAAAATGGGATTATCACGTGGATGAGTGAGTTCTTTGATTCCTACAAAGATCTAAACGTCATTGGCATGCGATTTTTAGAAATCTTCCCCGATGCACGTGCAGTGGTCTTAGATGGAAAAGAGCGTGAAATGGTGAACTACGAAGATATCGTCTTTGAAGTAGGTGCACTGAAAAGTCAAGGAATCGTAGTCTTCCAAGATATTACCGAGCTGGGTGTTGTTAGAACGCAACTAAAAAATAACCAAGTTGTGATTGGGATTGCCCACTTAGATAACTATGAAGATACAACCGCATATACAGAGGAACAAACAGTTTCCTATATTGATATGAATATTCGTCAGGCTGTTGTACGATGGGCAACACAACACAATATGTTTGTGCGCCGTATTCGTCCAGACCGCTATTTACTTGCTATGGATGAGAAAGTCTTCACTCAAATTGAACGTGAACGCTTTAGTATCCTTAATGATGTACGTAAAGCATCTGCAGAAATCGATACATCAATTACATTATCCCTTGCGTTTGCACGCAAGAGTGATAACTATAAAGAACTTGAAGATATGTCAAATCGTGCATTAGAACTTGCACAGTCGCGTGGTGGTGATCAGGTCGCAATCAATACAAAGAATGAACAAATGCGATATTTTGGTGGAAACTCAGAAGCAGTGGAGAAACGCTCCAAAGTGCGTGTGCGTGTTATTGCACATAATCTTGGTGAACAAATTCAAAAAGCATCCAATGTAATTGTTGTCGGACACCATATTATGGACTTTGACTGTATTGGGAGTGCGTTGGGAATCTCATCCATTGTAAGTGTGTATGATAAACCCTGTGACATTGTGTTTGATCTCAATGATACAGAAGTCAAACTTTTAGAAGCCTTTAATAATAATCGAGAAGAACTTGGAAAACACCACCGTTTTACTGCGCCAAATCAAGCGCTTGAAAAGGTGGGCGATAATACGCTTGTGATTCTTGTGGATCACCACAGTATTGAACAAACCCAAGGTGAACCGATTATTCGTAAAGCAAATAAGATTATCGTCATTGACCACCATCGAAGAACCGGTGAATTTACATTTAAACCGGATTTAGTGTACATAGAACCTTCGGCTTCTTCTGCAAGTGAGTTAATTATTGAACTGTTCCCTTATCATTTGAAGAATGTCACGTTGTCGAAGATTGATGCGACATTTATGTACACGGGAATGTTAATTGATACCAATCGATTTAGAAATCGAAGTGGAAGCCGTACCTTTGAAGCGGCTGCTGAGCTGCGTAAATATGGTGCAGACTTAACAATGACTGAAAATATACTTAGAGATGAATACGATGCCTTTGAATTGAAGACACGCGTATTAAGTCACAGTGAACTGTTTGAAGATGGATATGTTATTGCAGCATATAAGGATGGAATAATCAGTCGAACGATTATGTCTCAAGTTGCTGATGATATCCTGAAAGTTCGAGATGTGGAAGCTTCTTTTGTGGTTTCTGTTGTTAAAGAGGATACAGTAGGGATTTCCGCACGCTCAAAAGG
Organism: Erysipelothrix larvae; assembly: GCF_001545095.1. Taxonomy (NCBI): domain Bacteria; kingdom Bacillati; phylum Bacillota; class Erysipelotrichia; order Erysipelotrichales; family Erysipelotrichaceae; genus Erysipelothrix; species Erysipelothrix larvae. The sequence goes on along the minus strand of NZ_CP013213.1, from coordinate 2,352,402 downwards.
TGATTTAAATGTGCAACGTGTCATGGAACGTTTGGGGGGCGGTGGCCATTTTACCGGAGCTGCAACACAAATAGTCGGACAAAGCATAAATGATGTTGTAGAGTCCTTAAAAGGCGCAATACGTGAAGTAATGGAAGAAGGAGACTAGTATGAAAGTAATATTATTAAAAGATGTTAAAAAATTAGGAAAAAAAGATGAAATTGTTGATGTATCGGATGGATACGCACGAAACTACCTCATCCCAAATCGTTTAGCAGTACTGGCAAGCTCACACAGTAGAGACATCCTAAAAGATCAAAAAGTGGATCGTCAGAAGCAACATGAACAAAACATTGAAGATGCAAAGAAACTTGCACAAGAGATTGAAAAGCTTGAAGTTGTATTTGAAGTCAAAGAAGGCAGTCAAGGACGGGTGTTTGGATCAATCTCTACAAAACAAATTGAAGCGAAACTAAAATCGGATTATAATATCTCAGTAGACAAACGAAAATTCAAACCAAATGGTCCAGTTCAAGGATTGGGGCCTCATAAATTAGAAGTTGGACTGTATGATAGCGTCAGTGCCAAACTAACAGTGATCTTGAAATCAAAAGGATAGGAGTGTAACGTATGCGCAAATTACCACATAGTATTGAAGCAGAACAAGCAGTTTTAGGAACCTTATTGGTATATCCTGAGAGTGGTAATGCGGTCATGGAACATGGACTTACACCCAATGATTTCTTTAAATCAGAACATCAACGTATTTTTGAACATATGTCAGCTTTGTTGGATGAAGGGGTAACTCTTGATGCAACAACCGTTGTAACACGACTCAAAGACCACACCTTGCTGGATGCTGTGGGTGGTATGTCTTATCTTGTGTTCTTAAGCGAAAACTCTGGAACGCCTTCAACGTTGGAAGATTATGTTGAGATAGTTCAAGAGAAATCACGATTAAGAAACTTGATCCTTTCATCACAAATGGTTATGGAAAAAGGATTTGATACAAGCACATCCTTTAGTGACCTTCTCAATATGGCCGAGAAGAACCTCGCAACCCTTGCACTCAGTCAACGTACTGATGATATGCTTGCGGGACGCGATGTTGTGGATAAAGTATACCAACAAATCAAAGATATCTCAGAACGTGGTTCACGTGTTACAGGACTTTATACAGGGTATAACCATTTGGATAACATTACCAGTGGATTACAACGCGGTGATTTATTGATTCTAGCGGCACGTCCTTCTGTAGGGAAAACCGCTTTTGCACTAAATCTTGCAATGAATATTGCACGTATGAATGCCAATGGTGAGGCTGCAGTCGCTGTATTTTCTCTGGAAATGCCTGCGTCACATTTAATGATGCGTATGCTATCAGCACAATCTGCAGTTCCAGGAGCATCCCTTCGAAATGGGAAGCTTTCAACAGAAGAGTGGAATAAGTTAAACGAAGGGGTAACGATTATGCGTGATCGCAATATTTTTATTGACGATAGCTCAACCATTACCCTAAGCGAAATGTTTGCGAAATGTCGTAAACTTAAAAATGATAACCGTTTGGATTTTATCGTAATTGACTACGTTCAGCTGATTACAGGACGCGGTAATTCCGATAACCGACAACAAGAAGTATCTGAAATCTCACGTGGGCTTAAGCAATTAGCCCGTGAGCTTGAAGTACCAGTGTTGGCATTGTCTCAACTTTCGCGTTTAGTTGAAAGAAGAGAAGGGAACATGCCACAACTGAGTGACTTGCGTGAATCAGGGGCGATTGAGCAAGACGCGGATATTGTTATGTTTTTATATCGAGAAGAATATCACCAACGCCAACAAAATGGTGTTGAAAACGAACCAAGAGAAGAAGAGGATGTCAAACTATTGATCCGCAAGCACCGTAATGGTGCGTTAGGGGATGTACCATTAAGCTTTAGAGCAAGCATTAACCGGTTCTATCCTGTGGATAATCGATACGGAGGCGATGAGCATTGAAAAACAACAAAAACCTTAGAAATTTTCTAATGGTTCTTGGAATACTGGGCATTAGTGTGGGACTGGCTTATGGATTAAAGGGACAAGGTGTTGAGGCGAAATATGGTTCAACCTTTGAACTTGTTGATACATCATCCGCAGTATTTACACAAAAGGTTATATCAGTATTGGACGAACCAATTGAAATCACAAAACTATATAACGAAGGACAGTTGGTTGGAATTATTTCAAATCCAGATAAAATCGACGCACTGTTTAATGATGTCTATACGAAAGAATACCAAGAAGAGTTCGAAGATTCTGAATTAGGCTATGTACAAGATGTCTATATGACAACAGAGAAGAGCTACAATGTCTATGAAGATCGTGATGAAGAAATCTTTAATTATATTTATGAATCGGATTTAATTGCAATTAAGGTTGATAAAATAAGCTTTTCAAATGGTGCGATTATTTACGTAAAAAATCGTGATGATTTTTTAGAAGCACGAAAAGAATTTATATTAGGGTATCTATCCGATTCAGCGTATGAGACCTTAACAAAAGGCGAAAAAATTACACCACTTGTAACCTATGGTACTCAGGAAATTGGGTTTGATGTACGTGAAACAATCACCATATCAGAAGGACTCGCGACCATTGATGATATCTTACTAACCGAAACGGAAATTCTTAATTTTCTAAGTTTTGGGTATAAACCGGATGTAAAGAAATACACGGTACAAGAATATGACACAATTGAAGGGATTGCATGGCTGAATGAAATGTCACCCAACCAACTCGTGTCAATTAATAGTTCTCAAATCGCGAATACAAACCAAGTGCTTAAACCTGGTTTAGAATTGAACATTGCGAAGTTTAACTCACCACTTACGGTAGTGGTAACAAAAGAACGTCTCGTCTCTGAGAAAATCTACCCTGAAGATGTCATCTATCGAGAAGATCCAAGTCTTAGAGAAGGACTGACACGTGTTGAAGTCAATGAAGAAGTTGGATATGAAGATGTGACCTATCATGATGTTTATGAAAATGATATTTCAGTAAGTTCAACCCGTGTATCCTCAAAAGTTACAAAAGAACCTGTGCGTGGTATCGTGTATGTAGGTACCTATGTAGAACCTAAAGTTGGTAGCGGTGATTTCCGTTGGCCAATGAATAATGCCCGCGTATCGTGTGGATGGTATTGTTATGGTGGTCATGCCGCTACGGACTTCCAATCGCGTTCAAATAGAGGCTATGGTCCAATCTATGCTTCTGACCGTGGAGTCGTGGAAGTGAACACATACCACAGCGAATTTGGGTATTACATTGTGATTAATCACAATAACGGATTTAAGACATTGTATGCCCATATGGAAAGTCCAGGATACTTTGGTGTGGGAACAACCGTTCGTAAAGGTGAGCAAATTGGTTATGTTGGTATGACAGGTCGTACCACAGGACCGCACGTCCACTTTGTATTGTATCGAAATGGGTCACCGGTAAATCCGTGTACCTATCTAGGGTGTTAATATGAAATTTAGCTTACTTGCCAGCGGATCCAAAGGAAACTGCTGTGTAATTCAAACAGATTATGAACAAATCGTGATTGATTGTGGGACGACAAAACGTTATCTTACAGCACGCTTTGAGGAACTCGGATTGAGTGTGCAAAACTCTCATGCGCTCTTAATAACACATGAGCATATTGACCACACCAGTCAAATGAAACTCTTCAAAGATGTTCAGATATATACTCCTGAACCCCGATCAGATGCACACATTCAAGTGATCCCCTACCATCCATTTACGGTAGGGTCACTTTCAATCACGCCCATCCCAACCTCTCATGATGCAGATGTCTCATGTGGGTATATTATTGATGATTCCTTTGAGAAACTTGTCTACATCACCGATACGGGATATGTTCGTGAACGTGATAAAGTTTTAATTCTAGATGCGGATTATTATATTTTCGAAAGCAACCATGATCCTCAAATGTTAATGAACACACGCCGTCCGTACAGTGTTAAACAACGCATTTTATCGGATACAGGGCATCTTTCAAACGAAGATGCAGCACAAATCTTAAGTGAAGTTGTTGGAAATCGTACAAAAGAGGTCGTACTTGCACACTTGAGTCAAGAGGCAAATACAATAGAATTGGCGCGAAACACAGTTCAAAACATGATTCAAAACAAAAAGATTCAGATTAAGGTTGCACAGCAATTTGAAATTATTAAGAGTGGAATTTGAGCGATATTGCTTGGATTTCATTCTTTTTTTGTAAATTGAGCCCATCACATTTTTGTATCACATCGTTGTATTATAGTTATGGTACATAGGGAGGTACTTATGAAAAAGAAATTAATTGGGATCTTGATCGCTGCGCTCTTTGTATGGAACGGTTACCTTACATATTCTTTAATAAACTTGGAAAATAAACCTACAACATCAACGGACAGTTCGGGAAATACCGAAACGCAAAACTTTGTATCGAACATTGAATCAAATGTATCGAAAGTGAACGAAGCGGTTGAATCAAAGGTAGTAAGTGTCATTAATAAAAACAACGGGACTACAATAGGTAGTGGATCAGGGGTTATTTATAAAAATGAGAATGGTGTGATATCAATCATCACAAATCATCACGTAATAGACAGTGGCAATGAGTACAGTGTCCGCTTCTCAAATGGACAAGAAGAAACCGCAGAGCTTGTGGGATCTGATGAATACTCAGACATTGCATTACTCACTGTAAAAAAGGATTATGACATTGAACCGTTCAAATTAGGGGATTCGTCACTGCTTAATGTCGGAGAATTTGTCATTGCCATTGGTAGCCCATTGGGTGTAGAGTTCTCTAATTCAACAACCTTCGGAATTATATCAGGTAAAGACAGGGTTGTTTCCGTAGACCTCAATGGCGATGGTGTTGCGGATTGGGATATGGTTGTTTTGCAAACAGATGCAGCAATTAACCCAGGAAATAGCGGTGGTGCTTTAGTGAACATGCAAGGGGAGCTTATCGGCATTAATTCAATGAAGATCAGTTCTGATAATGTTGAAGGTATGGGCTTCTCGATTCCAATCAACGAAGTCATTCCGATTGTGACACAACTTGAAGAAAATGGAAAAGTAACGTACCCAATCATCGGAATTTCGGGTGTATCAATCAGTGATTTGAATTCATTCAATCTCCAATACTATGGACTAAAACAAGATGACAAAGGCGTATTTATTGTTGAAGTAACTAAAGGTGGACCGGCAGATGAAGCTGGGGTTAAGCAATACGACATCATTACTTCAATTGATGGCGTCGAAGTTACAAGTTTCAAAGACTTTAGACGCATCTTATACTCGAAATCAGTGGGCGACCATGTTAAGATTACTGTGACCAGGGATGGTGCATCACAGGAAATCGAGGTTGTGCTTAAATGATAAGAATCGTATGTATTGGACGCATAAAAGAGAAAGCAATGCTTTCGTTGATTGAGGAATACCAAAAAAGAATCACACCAATTCAAAAGGTGGAGGTTGTAGAACTCCCTAATTCAGTGTTGAAGGACAGTGAATCAGAAGGCATAATTAAAGATGAGAGCGCGCGGATTTTATCGAAAATTGATGAACGCGATTATGTAGTCTTATTGGACCTTCAAGGGAAAATGCTGGATTCACATGGACTCGCATCCTTGTGTGAAAAAGGTCTTGAAACACATAAAAACCTAACCTTTGTTATCGGTGGCTCTCATGGTGTTGATCAAACAATCAGAAACCGAGCAGATTTTCGATGGAGATTATCAGATTTAACCTTTCCCCATCAACTTGTTCGTGTAATCCTCATGGAACAAATTTATCGTTCATTCATGATTCTTAAAAATCATCCGTATCATAAATAAGCGGATAAATATATCAAAACTCAAGGTGTTGGAATCTCTGACACCTTTTCTACATGTTTTTATAAAGAGTGTTTATGTAATCCATGGACATGGTATAATGATGACAGATAAAATGAGGTTCACAAAAGGGAGCATACACAGATGAAACATGAGTGGCGTAAAGAAGAGAAATCAATATACCTTCCAAAGCAAAAACCGGAATTAATTGAAGTTCCAAAGATGAAGTATCTAACAATCTCAGGACAAGGGAATCCAAATGATCCTGGATTTCAAAAACATATAGAAGCGTTATATCCAATTGCTTATGCAATTCGCATGATGCCAAAAAGTGGTGTTACACCAGAAGGGTACTTTGAGTACACAGTGTATCCTTTAGAAGGGGTGTGGAGCCTCACTGAAAAAGGGATTGAAATGGATCATCTGGATAAAAATGAACTGATGTATACAATCATGATTCGTCAACCAGACTTTGTAACACATGAAGTATTTCAAAGTGCATTACTGAAAGCAAAATCTAAAAATGATAACCCACTGTTTGATGATGTGAAATTTGAAGAAATTGAAGATGGGTTATGTGTTCAGATGATGCACCTGGGATCGTATGATGATGAGCCTCAAAGTTTTGAAATCATGGCGCAATATATGGCTGAAAATGGTTTAGAACGGACAACAAAGATGCATAAAGAAATTTATATTTCCGATTTCAGAAAAGTTGCACCTGAAAAACTAAAGACCGTTTTGAGATGTTTTGTGCGAAAGCAATAAAATTCATTAATGATGAGATGGGTAAATGTGCAAATTTTCGGTAAAATTTTATACAACAATTAAACAGTGTAAGCGTTTTTGGTTGTTTTGTTGGTGAATTTAAGGTAAAATATATATGATTATCTATAGGAGGTAAATGAATGAAAGAATTTAACGCATTAGTTGTTGATCCAGTAGGATTACACGCACGTCCAGCTACTGTAGCTGTAAATGCAGCGAGCAAATTTAAGAGTGAAATTAAATTGTCATACAAAGGGCGTTCAGTGAACATGAAATCCATCATGGGTGTTATGTCACTTGGTATCCCAACTCAATCAGAAATTACGATTTCTGCTGAAGGTGAAGATGCTGAAGCTGCTGTACAAACAATTGAAGAAGTCCTAAAGACTCAAAAAGTAATTGCATAATTCTTGAATTACTCTAAAATAGAAGATGTAGATCTTCTATTTTTTTATGTCTAGATGAAAGGGGTTGCGTATGGAATCATTACAATTATGGAAAAATCTTGGGGAGAAGGTAGCGTGGGTTAAACAAGCTTACGATTTAATGAGTGAAGAAGAACGCTATGATGCGTTTTACAAAACTTTAGAATTTGGAACTGCGGGGATGAGAGGTCTTTTGGGAATTGGACCAAACCGTATGAATGTTTATACTGTTGCGAAAGCGAATGTGGGGTTCGGGCAATATTTAGTTGAAACCTTTAAAGGTGAAGTTGAGACACTAAAGGTTGCGATTGCGTATGATAATAGACATCAATCACGTGAATTTGCACAAGTGAGTGCACGGATTTTATCAACATACGGTATAGAATCCTATGTGTTTGAAAAACCACGGCCAACGCCAGAATTATCCTTTGCGGTAAGAGAACTTGGCTGTGTTGGTGGTATTGTTGTGACTGCAAGTCATAATCCAAAGGAATACAACGGATATAAAGTGTATGATGAAACAGGATGCCAATTGGTAGACCAAAAAATCGCACGAGTTATTGAATGTGTCAATGCTGTTGGTGATGAAACAAAAGTAGACCTTGAACACTATGATGACTCCTTAGTACATGGCCTTGATGAAGCCTTTGATGTACAGTATCTTGATAAGATTAAGTCAATTGCATTAAGAAATGAAACTGTAAAAGATTTAAAAGTTGTCTTTTCATCACAACATGGAACGTCTTATCCACTTGTACCTGATATATTGAAGGAACTTGGCTATGATGTTGTAGTTGTTGAAGAACAAAAACAATATGATCCTGACTTTACAAATACTAAATCACCAAACCCTGAAGATAAGCGTTCTTATGAATTACCGCTTGAATATGCACGTAAGGTTGACGCAGATTTAGTGTTAGTATGTGATCCAGATGCAGACCGCATGGGAATTTGTGTTAAGCATAATGGAACTTATGAATACTTAACTGGAAACCAAGGTGGCGCTGTTTTACAAGAATATATTTACAGTACACATCGCGATTTGAATACAATGCCTGCTAATCCAGTGATGTTCAATACAGTTGTAACCTCTGATTTGGGTGAAAAAATTGCGAAGTCTTATGATGTATCCGTAGAAAAGACACTCACAGGATTTAAGTATATTGGTGAGAAAATTGAACATCATAATACCGTGAAAGATAAAACCTTTGTGTTTGGTTATGAAGAAAGCTATGGCTATCTTCTTGCTGACTTTGTGCGAGATAAAGATGCACTTCAAGCATGTGTTATGGTTGTGGAATCCGCAAACTACTATCACAATCAAGGGATGACACTTGTTGATGTGTTAGAGTCACTGTATGAGACACACGGAGCATACGCTGACAATCAGATTGCTTTAACACTATCAGGTGCTGAAGGGTTAAGTCGAATCTCACGCTTACTGGATTATTTTAGAACCAGTGATATTAAAGAAATTGATGGAATTGAGATTGTTAAAGTGGATGATTTCCTTGATGGATCAATGCCTGAATTCCCACAATCGAATGTTATAAAATACCATCTAGAAAATGGTTCATGGATTGCAATTAGACCTTCAGGAACTGAACCAAAATGTAAATTTTACTACTGTGCTTCAGGCGCGACATTGAAGGATGCTCAAGAAATGTTCGAACGGTTATCCAATGCAATGCAACAACATATTGATTTAGTAGCGTAAATTAACGTTTAAAGTGAACAATGACCATAAAAGGGTCGTGAAAACATGATTTAGTTTATGGTATAGTATATAAAGAGAAAAGAGGTAAGTATGGATAAAAAGATTGAACAAAAATTTATTGATACAGTGCGTGTATTATCAGTAGACCAAGTACAAAAAGCCAACTCAGGTCACCCTGGAATGCCATTGGGTGCAGCACCAACTGCTGTCACATTATGGGCAAATCATATAAGACAAGATGCGAAACATTCAAAATGGATTAATCGTGATCGTTTTGTATTGTCAGCAGGGCATGCATCAGCATTGCTTTACTCACTGTTGCATCTATTTGGTTATGATGTAACACAGGATGATTTAAAACAATTCAGACAATTCGGTTCAAAAACTGCAGGGCACCCAGAATATGGTCATGCAGAAGGAATCGAAGCAACTACTGGACCCCTTGGAGCAGGTCTATCAACAGCAGTTGGTATGGCAATGGCTCAAGCACACCTTGCAGCGAAATATAACCGCGAAGGATATCCAGTGTTTGACAACTTCACCTATGTATTAGGTGGCGATGGATGTATGATGGAAGGAATTACAAGCGAAGCATCTTCACTTGCAGGTTCTTTAGCACTCGGGCGTCTTATCGTCCTATACGATTCAAACAACATCACAATTGAAGGAAACACAGATTTAGCATTTAGAGAAAACGTACGTGCACGTTATGAAGCATATGGCTTTGAAACATTCTTAGTGGAAGATGGTAATGACATTGATGCTATTAATGCAGCAATTGAAAAAGCAAAATCAAACCTTGATAAACCATCATTCATTGAAATTAAAACACGTATCGGAGCATTCAGTGCGCTTGAAGGATCTGAAAAAACACACGGTTCACCATTGGGTGAAGACAATGTAAGATTGTTGAAAGAAACAATCGGCTATCCAAGCATGGATCCATTCTATGTAGCACCTGAAGTATACGACTATGCAAAAACCTTACAAGATAAAGGTGCACAAGCGTATAACACATGGGCTGAGTTATTTGCAAGCTATGAAAAAGCTTACCCAGAACTTGCGAAACAATGGGCTGAAGACAACCGTGAATTAACAGTTGAAGAATTTATTAATGATGAAGCATTGTGGGACTTTGGTGATAAAGCACAAGCAACTCGTAATGTTTCAGGAGACATTATTAACCGACTCAGCAAGAAATACTCAAATCTCTTTGGAGGATCTGCTGACTTAGCGAAATCAAACATGACTGCAATGGGTGAAGAAGCATCATTCCAACCTGAAAACTATGCGGGTAGAAACTTACACTTTGGTGTACGTGAACATGCAATGGCAGCAATGGGGAATGGAATCGTATTATATGGTGGATTGAAATCATATGTAGCGACCTTCTTTGTGTTTGCAGACTTCCTCAAACCAATGGCACGTCTTTCTTCTATTATGCACGTTCCATTGACGTATGTATTAACACACGACAGTATTGGTGTGGGTGAAGATGGTCCAACACACGAACCAATCGAACAACTTGCAATGCTTCGTGCACAACCAAACTTCATCACATTCAGACCAGCGGATGCACGTGAAACAATGGCAGGTTGGACTGCAGCAATGACATCGAAAGATGCTCCAGTAGGACTTGTATTATCACGTCAAAACTTACCGCAACTTGAAGGTACAGGACCTGATGCTCTTAAAGGTGCATATGTTCTGAAAGATGCAAACAAGGTTGATGTAATCTTAATCGCAACTGGATCAGAAGTTTCACTTGCGCTGGATTCAGCTCAAGCACTTGAAGAAGAAGGTGTTGGGGTACGTGTTGTAAGTATGCCTTCATTCGAACTCTTTGAGAAACAATCGTGCGAATACAAAGAGTCTGTATTGCCACGCGCTGTAAGAAGCCGTGTAGCAATCGAGGCTGCATCTTCATTTGGATGGGAACGCTATATTGGATTTGATGGTAAAGCTGTCACAATCGACACATTTGGCGCTTCTGGCAAGGGTGATGTTCTCTTTAAAGAATTTGGATTCACAGTAGAAAATGTTGTGAAGACGGTTAAAGAGATTTTATAGCAAAATAAAAAAGTGGTGTATCTTTAAAACAGACCCTATAGAATAGACATGTAAAAACATGATTCTATTTTATAGGGTTTTTTTGATGGATAATAAAATGAAATAGAAGCATCATAAGAGAAAAGCAAAATTCACGCAAACACAAATTACATATCTACTTGAAAATCCAAATGTCAAAGATGTATGGGAGAATCCAATTACATACTCTGAGGATTTTAAAGAGCGTTTCTATGCCCAGTATGAAGCGGGTATTGATATTAATGTGATAAAAGCAAAAACGAATCCTTATCGACGTATGGCTCAGGCAAAGAATGAGCATACAGTGATGTCAAATATCCTCAATCGAAAATTTGACACAGTTGGAAGTGGCGAGTATTGTTTACCGATATTACTTATGTATACTATGGCATAAAGAGATAGATCATGTGTTTGAAACAGTAAATGATTCACTTTCAAATCATAAGATTTCTAGGAAGTAAAAAACCTTGATCCATTCTGATCAAGGTATACACTATACAAGTAAAAATCTCCTGACACTTATTGAAAAATCTAAAATTTGGCAAGCGATGTTAAGAAGAGGTAATTGTTGGGATAATGCTCTAGAATCCCAAACTAAAAGACTTGCTTGGAAACAACATCGGGATCTAGCAGAAACTGGCAATCCAAATCATACTCCAGTTCAAATTAAGAATGATTTAGAATCCATTTCAAATTGAAAACAAAGTACATCCTGCTTGGAGTATAGAGAATATTAAGTGATAAAGGTTATCTAATTTTTTACATTGTACTTGATAATGGGTTCATATTAAAACACACCTTTGTTACTTTCTAACCCACTGATTTCCGGACTTAACTACTTGAACTTTCACTGAACTGTTAGAGAAAGTTACCCCATTACCATCTCTATCCAAAAACGTCACACTGTATACCGAAATAGTACTTCCATCTGAACCCTCAACCGTATCAGATACCCATAAATAGTTGGCATAATTATTTGCTCTCATGTATGCATCTGCATCAGCCATCATCTGTGCCTTCGCTTCTATAGCATAAATTCGCCACTCAGTGTTATACCAAGTTGTGGAATACGTAACCTCAACCTTTGTACCACGTTCGATTATCTTATTAACAGGGTTTGCAGTTACAGTATTCGATACCACAGAACGTCCCGTCTCTTTACCATCTGTATACGTCACTCGAGTCACAATTGTACGCGTACCATTCGATCCGTTTTGAATAACATTCTCAACACCCTTAGCTAAGTTTGCATTATCGCGATACTCCGTAGTAAACGCAACCTCCTCCGTTGTTGTTAAATCTTTGGTTGTAACCAGTGGTGCCGGAGCAGGAGTTGGTGCAGGTGTAGCTGCAACCTTAGTACCGCGTTCAACTATCTGATTGACAGCCTCTTGAGTTACCTTGCTAGAAATAACCTCTTTCTTTGTCTCTACAGTACCCGCATACGTTACTCGGGTTACAATAGTGCGAACGCCATTAACACCCGTTTGAACCACACGTTCAGAACCCTTTTCAAGACTTGCGTTATCACGATATGTTGTACTATACGCAATCGTTTCAGTTGTAGTTACTTCCTTAGTTGTTTGATTAGGAGTAGTTGATCCACCGGTAGAACCCGTCGAAGTCGATCCGGTAGAACCTGACTCAGCCTTTTTAACTTCTTCCTCAGTCTCTGCAGTTTTTGCCATTACGTTTACATCTAACGTAGCATTAACTACAAAGCCATCTTCATACGTTAATTTGATTGCTACAGTCTGCTCACCAACAACACCATTGTCAAAATCAACAAGTTCTGCTGCTGCGAAATCACCAGACAAGTATTTGGCTAAGTTTAAATCTTCACCTTGAATTACAGGAATCGCTCCCTCATACAAGATTGAATATGCATGTGAGGCTTTTTCCTCGTCATTATCATGACCAGCAGCACCATTTCCCGTATCTGGTAACTTGCTAGCCTTGTCTGACATCACTGCCCAAACCCCAAGCCCAGCAGTCGATACCAATAGTAATGCAATCACTACTACTAACGCGGTCGCTTGTTTAATCGTAATCCTCATCCTATTTGATATATTATGTATCAAATTTTTCATCCCCGATTCCCCCCTTGTTAGATAACATTATAACATTGAACTAAAGTATCTGTAAAAAGAAGAAATCTGCAGTTTTCAAAAAGGAGATTCATCACTTTTTAGCGTTTGTACAAATCGCGCACATGAATAGTTTTTATATCGTTACCTATAGATTGTGAGAAGACCTTGTGTAATTGCGTCAACAAAAGCTGCCTTATTGTTTAGATATAAGGTATAGTCGCTGTAATTGTCGATATAGATCGTTTCAAGCAACATACTTGGAATATTTTGTTGGGCGATTGTTCGTTGAACTAAAAATTCGTCATCTTCATAAATCATGCTTGATCCACTCAAGGTTTCCAATTCATCCGCAACAGCCTGATGCACGGATAAATCTGATGCATTATAGGAATTATAAATGATTTCAGTTCCCGTATAGGTTCCGCGGTCACTCGCATTGAAATGCAGCTCAATTACAAAGTCATAGCCACTAAAAACATAGGGTTCATCATAGTACATCATGTTGCGGTAGACATTTTCAGTGAGAATATCGCTGTCGACTCCGTAATTTGAGAGTGAATTCTGTAGCGATTTCGCAAGTTCGTTATTTAAAGTGGCTTCATATTCCCCATCATAAGCAATTGCTCCTGAATCATACCACCCTGTGACATCACTTCCATGTCCTGCAATGATTAAAATGCGGTGTGTGAGCTCAATGTCATCTTCAAGGCTGGTTTGCGCGAAAAGTGTTGTCTGTATTGTGAGTGGGAAGCGCTGACCTAAAGCATAACCACCAACTAATAAAAGCAAGGCAGATAAACTGAATAGGAAAAATGTACGAATTGGGTTTCTTTTTGATCTCATAATGTTGTCCTTCTTTGTATTACGAAGTTCATTATAGAGGACAAACCTTAAGTGTTACTTAACTCTATTGTGATGTGCGCATTGAAAAAACTAATGGAGCAACGGATAGATTAATAACTCAATTATTTTTGTTTTTCTGCAAAGAAAAGTGATACACAAAAAAGTGATTTACCTGTAACATTATATTGTACATTATTATTGCATCGGTTTACTAGCATCTTTTGTGTGAAAATCGATAAAAAATACAATTGATATATTAAATTTATATTTATATGATATTATTATTATGCAAGAAGAGATATACATGATGAGAGGAAAGCCATGATTGAAATTTCAAGCCTGCGAAAAGTTTATCCAAATGGATTTGAGGCACTAAAGAAGATAGATTTGCAAATCGAAGAAGGAGACTTGGTTTGTCTATTAGGACCAAGTGGGTGTGGGAAAACTACAATATTGAACCTCATTGCCGGATTGCTTGATCCAACTGAAGGGGATATCAAGAATGATGGGGAATCACTCGTAACAAAACACCCTAAAGATCGTAATATGAGTCTCGTGTTTCAAAACTATGCATTGTATCCACACATGACAGTATTGGAGAACGTCATGTTCCCACTGCGTGTTGGGAAGAATAAAATGAGTAAAGAAGACGCTCAGAAAATTGCATATGAATATATGGAATTGACAAGCATCACTGAATTAGCGGATAAGAAGCCAGATTCAATGTCTGGGGGACAGCAACAACGTGTCGCGATTACACGTGCGCTCGTTCAACAACCTAAAATACTCTTGCTCGATGAACCGCTCAGTAATCTGGATGCGCGTTTGCGTCTTCGAATTCGAGAAGAAATTCGTCGACTTGTTAAGAAAATTGGAATCACAACAATTTTTGTAACACATGATCAAGAAGAAGCAATGTCAATCAGCGATAAGATTGTATTGATGAATGATGGGGTTATCCAACAATACGATGAAGCACAAAACTTATATTTAGAACCAAAGAACTTATTTGTAGCAAGCTTTATAGGAAATCCAGGAATGAACATGATTCCAGTTGAATATAAAGACAACAACCTTCATTTTGAAGGATTGTCAATTGATACAAATAAGCTCGATCAATCAAGATTCAAAGAAGCCCTTGAAGAAGGAACGTATATTATTGGGATTCGACCTGAGAATATTTCATATGATCCAAACAGTTCATTTGTCTGTGATGTTGACTTAATTGAATTGATGGGGAAAGAAGCAATCGTGAGTTTCAAGCTTGGTAATCAACATATGAAGAGTCTTGTATCAATTGAGGAGAGTATCCAAGAAAATGAATCCTATGGATTCTCAATGGATTTAGAACGTCTCTTTATCTTTAAGGAAGATGGGACACGCGTTTACTAATGGGAAAGTTTAAACTAAAGTATAGCGCTGAAAACTCACGCAGTGCCTGGTTGTTTTTACTTCCAACCTTACTGATTGTCTTTGTATTTAGTATCTACCCATTATTTAGATCATTTATTATGTCCTTTCAATCCGGACGTCTAGGAAATATGTCGTTCAATGGAATCCGCAATTATCAAGTTGTAATTACAGATCCTAAGTTTCATGATGCAATGAAAAATACCGCATTATACGCATTTGCAGTTGTTCCGATTGGTATTATAATTTCACTTGTCATTGCATGGTTGATTTTTGATCGTTTGAAGTTTAAATCATTCTTTGAAACGATTTTCTTTCTGCCATACTTAACAAGTACAGTAGCAATCGGGGTTGTCTTTCGATACCTGTTTAACTTTGATTATGGGATGATAAACCATCTCTTAGGATTTGTGGGTATTGCACCGATTAACTTTTTAGATAATGTGAATATGAGTGTTTGGACGTTGATTATCTTTGGTGTATGGTCAGGTCTTGCTTTCAACATCATTATTCTATTATCGGGCTTACGCAGTATTAACCAAGAATACTACAAAGTTGCAGATATGTTTGGTGCAACAAAGCGAGAACAATTCTTTAAGATTACCGTACCGCAGTTAATTCCGATTATTACGTTTTTATTCTCGGTGGGTCTCATTTCAGCGTTTAAGGTATATACCCAAGTATTTGCGCTGTTTGGTGGGAAAGCGGGGATTGCGAATAGTGCAATGACTGCAGTGTTCTATATCTATGACAAGTTTTATGTTCAAACGCGATTTGGTCAAGGGATGGCTGCGACAATTATCTTATTTGTAATTATTCTGCTAATTACATTCATTCAAAATAAAGTAATCGCATGGATTACGAAGTAGGTGACTGTATGAAAAAAATAGTAAATTTCTTTGCGTATGCGTTTGTAATCATTATGGCATTTGTGACACTCTTCCCATTTGTGTATATGATTATCGCAAGTTTAATGACATTTCAAGAGTCAATCAGCATACCACCTAAGTTTTTCCCAGCTGTAATTCAATGGTCGAACTATGTGGAAGTGCTTCAAAAAGCACCGTTTGCACGGTATTTCTTTAATACAACACTTGTTTCAATTGTAACCACTGCTGGCGTATTGGTAACCACAGTCCTTGCAGCGTTTGCACTTGTAATGCTTGAATTTAAACACAAGAATTTAGTAGTGTTTGGGTTAATTAGTTTATTGATGATTCCCTTTGAGGCCATCGTCTTTACAAACTTTCAAACAATTGCACGACTTGGTCTTTTAGATACATACGCTGCGCTGATCTTACCATTCTTTGCGAGTGTGTTCTATATGTATTATTTGAAACAATATATGGAAACCATCCCAAACTCATATTATCGTGCTGCGAAGATTGATGGGTGTGGTGACTTAGAATTTATTTGGAAAGTATTACTTCCAATTATGAGGCCAGCACTCGTTACGGTTGGACTCTTATGCTTTATTTCAAGTTGGAACGCATTCTTGTGGCCATTACTTGTAACCAATACACCAGCCATGAGACTTTTGAACAACGGACTCAGTGCATTTGCGACCGAAGCCGGTTCACAAGTTCAACTACAGATGGCTGCATCAACAATCACAATCGTCCCAGTGATGATTCTGTACTTTGCATTTAGAAAACAAATTATTAGCGGGGTATCCAAAAATGGAATTAAAGGATAGAAAAACACGGATTACATTTCATGCCGGTGTACTTACTATTGGTGGAACGGTTATTGAAATAAATTATGAAGGTTCCCGAATTTTCTTTGACTTTGGAACTGAGTTCAGACCAGAGTTAAAATTGAAAGATGAACTCTTAGATACATTAATCGAACATCGATTAATCCCTGAACTTGATGTGTATGATGAAGTTTTTGGAAGAACAGTAAATGGTGCGAATACTGCGGTATTCTTAAGCCATTGCCATCTCGACCATACACGCATGATTAATTACCTGGATCCTCAAGTGCCATTATATGCACTAGAAGATACAAAACGCTTAATTGAGCTCCTTAATCAGGATGGTACATTCGTACTGCCTGCAATAAACAAAGATTATGTAACCCGTGAGATTTTAGGTGTGAAACCTGATTCCACGATCAAAGTTGGGGATATTGAAGTGACATTGCATCGTGTGGATCATGATGCATATGGCGCTTGCGGTATGATGATTCGTACACCCGACTGTGTGATTGCCTATACGGGTGACCTGAGGTTGCATGGCTTTGATAGCGCAGATACAGTTGCTTTTTGTGAAAAGGCAAAGAATTGTGACATGCTTATTATGGAGGGCGTCTCGATCAGTTTTGAAGGGAGACCCGAGTCTAAGACGAATAAGTTTGCGTCTGAAGAAGCACTGTTGGATTGGATTGTGGATGAAGTGGAGAACCATCCAAATCAACAAATTACATTCAACGGGTATCTTGCAAACGTTAAGCGTTTTGCACATATTGTAGCCAAGGTAAGAAGGAGCGTGGTTCTTAAGGAGAAAATGGCTTACATACTGAAGTCTTTATTGGATATGGATTGTTTATACGAGAAGGATCCAAACAAAGACTGGGGATTGAATCCTGAACTTGAAGTAGATATTTCACAAAGAGATGAACACCCTGAGAAATATCTGTGGCAAATTCAAGGATTTGATGATCAACTACAATCAGGGGGAATCTACATTCACTGTGATGCAGATCCACTTGGATTATTTGACCCTGCATACCTTGTATTTAAACAACAATTCCTGGACAAGGGAATCGAGTTTAATCATGTAGGATGTACTGGGCATGCTTTTCCAAATGACTTAGACGCAATTATTGAAATGATCCAACCAAAATGCTTGGTTCCAATTCATACATTGCGCCCAGATTTATTACTGAATCCATACGGATCAGTCCATCTCCCACAACGTGGCGAGACTATCTAAAGGAGAAAATACACACGATGTTTAAGAAATTATTAGCAAGCGTGCTTGCACTTATGTTAATTGTTGGATGTTCAAATGGAACAGGAAGCAAAGACGACGAAAGTATTGTTACTGAAATTACTGAACCAGTTGAAGTAATTTACTGGCATGCAATGAATGGTGCTCAAGAAGAAGCATTAACTAAATTAACTAATGATTTTAATGCAGCAAACGAAAACATTACAATTGTATTGCAAAATCAATCATCATACGCGGACTTGTCACAAAAGTTAACAGCAACAATGGCAAGCCCAGCGAACTTACCAACAATTACTCAAGGGTATACAAACTGGTTCTATGATGCAGCGCAAGACGGACTTCTACAAGACCTTACACCGTATATTACAAACAGCGTAATTGGTATTGAAGATGTAAGTGACATTATTCAAGGTTTTATGGACGGTGCTAAAATTAATGATGTTCAATATGGTTTACCATTCAATAAATCATCAGAAGCATTGTTCTATAACTCAGATATTTTTGAAGAATATGGAATCGAGGCACCAACTACATTCGACGATTTCCTTGCTGCAGCAAAAACTGTTGCGGAAAAATCAAATGGGGCAGTTGTTGGTGGTGGATTTGACTCACTCAATAACTATTATGTAACTCAAATGATTAACCGTGGTCATAAACTTGACGATACACTCGATGTAACATCAGCTGACTCAGTAGAAGTAATTAACATGTATCTTGATGGAATCAAAGGTGGATACCTAAGAATTGCAGGTAGTGATAAATATCTATCAGGACCATTTGGTAATGAATTAATCGCTATGAACATCGGTTCAACTGCTGGTGAAACATATGTTAAGAGTGGTGCTGAAGGTAAATTTACTCCAGGTGCTGTTGCAGTTCCTGTAGAAAAAGGAATCCAACAAGGTACTGATAACTTCATGTTCGCAAATGCAACACCTGAACAAAAAACAGCGGCATTCCTTTACATGGATTTCCTAACATCCGCTGAATCAACATTATACTGGGCTGAAAACACAGGATATCTTCCTGTAAGAACAAGTGTTATTGAAAGTGATGCATATACAAGCTTGGATAGCATGATTGCACCAATCGCAAAAGAAATCACTTCAAATATGTTCACAATTCCTGCGAATGCAAATGCAGTATACAATGAAATCTCAGTAATGATGGAAGATATCTTAAGTCAACCAAACATTGACTTAGAATCAACATTAGCATCATACCAATCCACAATTGAATCACTTTGGGCTGGAGAATAATTAAATAAACAAAAACTCACGGTGTTTACGGTGAGTAAAGTAAAACGGTAGATGAAGGCGACGCACCTGATCTACCGTTTTTTTTTCTGATTTTACTGTCGCTTTTTAAGCTTGTTTACTTAGGCTTCTGCCTTTTTTTTGAACAACCTCTGCAAAACCCAATCGATTGCGCTGACGTGTAATTTCGTACCCATAGGTCCACACGGACAAAACCATTCAAGCACACCTTTAAGCATTTCTGTAAGATTCTTCACGAAGGCGCTACCAATCAGGGACACGTATGATCATTCGACCTAGGACTTATTAGTGATGGTGTGAACACTACCACAGTAGGCCATGCATTTTTTATAAAAACGCATGATGGTTCATGCATCAGTTTTTGAATAATGGTATAGTTGATTTATAAGATAAGAAAAAATACTGAGGATGTTACGATGGATATATTTGAATTTCTGGTTGATTTACTCTCTGATTTAGTTGTCTTTGGACGGTTTTCTACTGTAAAGGACTTTATGACCAAAAAGAGCTTTTACAAATACGTTGGATTACTGTATAGTCTGACGTTAATGTCGGTAACATTGTTCATAATTGGTTTTTATAATATGATCACTGGAATTAACCGTTCCAATTGGGTAATGATTGCTTTTGGGGTGGTGTTTGTACCACTTTCACTGTTTATGTTAGCTAAGGGGTACTGCTATTTAAATGTGAAATTTAAGGTGCAACGTATTAGTTCCGTCTCAAAATAGTCTTGATTATACAAATAATTAATTGATACACGCGTTTTTTTTCAGGGTTCTACACACAATAATATTCGTTTATGCTATCATAGTTACTGTGGTTTAGGAAAAAGGAGAAACTATGAGAGTCTTATATGAAGGAAAAACGAAAAATGTTTTGACAGATGATGAGCATGTATATTTGTTCTTTAAGGATAGTGCAACGGGTGAAAATGGAGTATTTGACCCAGGTTCTAACTCTGTAGGTGGTAGTGTTGAAGGAAAAGGGAAAGTTGGGCTTAAAATAACCAGCTATTTCTTTGAGTTGATGGAGAAAAACAACATTCCAACACATTATCTTGATTCAGATTTAGAGAACGGATTAATGAAGGTGCGTCAACTAACAGTACCACCGCTTGAGTTTGTGTTACGTTATTACACTGCAGGAAGCATGTGCCGACGTTTTACGCTTGAGGAAGGCATTCCATTTAATCCACCCTATACAGAAGTTACATTAAAAGATGACATTCAAGGGGATCCAGTAATTAACGAACGGATCTGCGTAATGAAGGGCTTGCTGAAACCTGGACAGTATGATCAAGCACTGGAACTGTTGGTTCGGGTGGGTGATGTATTACGTGCAGAAATTGAAGGGTTTGGATACACCTTATTAGATTTCAAAATTGAGCTTGGCTTTGATGCCTCTGGAAATATCTATGTAGTTGATGAGATTACACCTGATATATGGAGAATAAAAGACGAAGCAGGAAATATTCCAAATCAAATTGATTGCGCAACGATGTTGTTGGAAAAGATTGCCTAAATAAAGATGATAACCAAATTATGTTGCGATAAGTATGCGCGGATAATTTGGTTTTTATTTTTTAGAATTCATCACATGATAACACGAAAAAATATAGAATAAGATTCATATTAAACTGGTAATATATTGCGCAATAGTGGTGGAATTATCGGTAATTTGTTGAGAGTAAAATCAATGTTGCTCCCCTTATGATGCCTTTATCAAATATTATATATGAATTCAAATCGCTTTCTTTAAACAGCTTCAAGGGTTTGCCTGGGTTGCTCTCAGATTCTCTTCCAGATCGATATGGAAATGCTTTAATTAATACTTGGCTCGCTGCAAACAGCAGAAGTAATTGAAATTAATCAATGAGTCGAGTTAAGTAATCAACTATTAAATCATAAGGAAGGAATATCAAAACAAGTTAAAGATAGTATCAACGAAATTATCAGCGTTGGTATCTCAGCAGGAGGAGCTAGAGCAAAAGCAATCATAGCATATAATGAACAAACGGGAGAGATTAAGTCTGGACAAATAACTGCAGGAATAGGTTTCTCTTATTGGATATTAAAACTTGGTGGCGTGGATCAAAAAGAAGAAACGTCACATACTCGAATTGAATATGTCTATTACCGTATGTTGCTAGCCTCGGGTATTGACATGAGCGAGTCGCGATTGTTGAAGAAAGAGCATTATAATCACTTTATGACAAAACGCTTTGGTCGCATTGAATCAGAAGATGAGAAAATTCAAAAAGTACATGTGCAAACCTTAGGAGCATTGATGCATCGTGATTATAATGAACCAGGGACGTTAAGCTATGAACAGGCGGCTTTTGCTATGACTCAAATTGGGTTGAAGCAAAGAGAAGTCGAGCAGTTTTTATAAGAGAATGGTGTTTAATATTATGTGTCGAAATCAAGATGATCACGTTGAGAATATTTCTTTCGTAAAGGATCGAAGGGGAACGTGGTCTTTATTTCCTGCTTATGATGTAACCATTGCTTACAATCCCAATGGTACTTGGACAGCGATGCATCAGATGGTGATAAATGGTAAGAGAAGTCAATTCAATATAGAAGATTTATTACAGTCAGCGCGAGCAATGAATATAAGTCAACATCATGCCTTACGCATCATCGAGGAAGTAAAACAAGCAACGATGCGGTGGTCAGAGTTTTCTTAAGAAGCATTTTTAAGTGAAGAAGTCAGTTATTTTGTGAAGGATCAATGCATAGTATTTACTTAAACACGCAATTAAATGCGCACTAACTGTCTAATATGCACTTAATGAGCAATATTTTACAAGTTATATTAGACAAGTAAAAGGTTGAATTTGCGTGCTAGGATACTAGACATTAGCCCTACAATTGTGTATAATAAATAAGCCTTTAGGGGCTTTTTGTTGTGGGAGAATGTGCAATCATTCGCTTACCACATCACAGACAATCAAAAAAAGGAGGAATGTCGTGTGAGTAAAAGAATTGCAAGAATTGTTAAATTACAATTCCCTGCTGGTGGCGCAAGACCTGGACCTGCATTAGCTGGTGTTGGGATCAATATGCCTCAGTTCTGTTCAGCGTTTAACGATGCAAGTCGTGAACGTGGAAATGATATCGTACCTGTTGAAATTACAGTATATGACGATAAATCATTTAACTTTGTATTAAAAACTACACCTGCTGCTGTTATGTTGAAGCGTGTTGCTGGTGTACCATCAGGTGCTGCAACACCGAGCAAACAAGTTGTTGCTACAATTACTGTAGACCAACTACGCGAAGTTGCAGAATACAAAATGCCAGACTTAAACGCAGTTGATATTGAAGGAGCAATGGCAATCATTGCTGGAACTGCAAAGAATATGGGTATTAAAATAGAAGGGTATGAAGGTAAGTAAACATGGCTAAAATTTCAAAGAATCGTAAAAAAGTTCTTGAGCTAGTTGATCGTACTCAATCATATCCAGTTCAAGACGCATTAAAAATTGCACGTGAAGCAAATTTCGTAAAATTCGACCCAGCTGTTGAAGTATCATTCTTCTTGAATGTTGACCCTCGTCATGCTGACCAACAAATCCGTGGTGCTATGGTACTACCAAATGGTACAGGTCGTTCACAAAAAGTATTAGTAGTAACTCAAGGTGCTAAAGAACAAGAAGCAAAAGATGCAGGTGCAGATTTTGTGGGTGGTAAAGAAATCCTTGAAGACATCCAAAAAGGATGGTTTGAATTTGATGTTATCGTAGCAACTCCAGATATGATGGGTGAGCTTGGTAAATTGGGGCGTGTATTAGGACCTAAAGGTTTAATGCCTAACCCTAAAACAGGAACTGTAACAATGGATGTTGCAAAAGCTGTTGAAGAAATCAAAAAAGGTAAAGTTGAATACCGTGTTGACAAAGATGGTAACATTAATGTTATGATCGGTAAATTATCATTCACTGATGAAGCTTTACAAGAAAACTACAAAGCAATCCACGATACAATCGTTAAGGCACGTCCAGCTGCTGTAAAAGGTGCATTCATTAAGAATCTAGTACTTTCTACATCAATGGGTCCTGGTATCAAATTAAACATCGAACGTTAATAAATCAAACAAGAAGATGATCCAGTCTTCTTGTTTTTTTAGATATTATGAAAAGTGCGAACCCTTTATATTGGTTCGCACTTTTTTGGTTCTTGATGACTCAGTCGGTAATGTATTCTTTCGTAATCGATCGTGTACTGGTGCTGATATGAATTGGAATGCCTTCATACACGATTTCTCCACCTTCAGATCCTGCTTGTGGGCCTAAATCTATGAGATAATCTGCATGCCGCATGACTTCAACGCTGTGCTCAATAATGATTACTGTACTGCCATTATCAACCAAATGGTCAATGATCTTCATGAATTGTTCGATATCGGACATATGGAGACCTGTTGTGGGTTCATCAAGAATATAGATGTTTCCACTTCGATGCAATTCACTGGCAAGCTTAATTCGCTGACACTCACCACCAGAGAGTGTATCAAGGGGTTGACCTAAAGTAAGGTAATGAACCCCAACATCCATGAGTGTTTTCAAAATCTTCACGATTGATGGTGTAACGAAGAACTCCAATGCATCCTCTACTGTGAGATTGCTGATTTCTGTGATGTCTTTGCCTTTATATTTATACTGGAGTACTGCATTATCATAGCGTCTTCCTTCGCATTCAGGACATACTGTTGAGACACCTTCCATGAAAGCAAGATCGGTATAAATCACGCCTCGTCCCTCACACTGTGGACATTTTCCTTTAGAGTTAAAGCTAAACAATGATTTCTCCACATGATTCTCTTTTGCATAAAGATCTCTAACTTTATCAAACATACTTGTATATGTCATAAGGTTGGAACGGGGTGATGCTCTTAATGGCTTTTGGTCCACCACGATACTTTCTGGATATTTATTGAGAAATTCTTGATGGATCAACGATGATTTTCCAGAACCAGCAACACCGGTTACAACTGTCAAAACATTCTTTGGAATGGCTACCGTTATATTTTTTAAGTTATTTGTTGTACAGTGTTCTAACGTAAAACACGAAGTGTATTGACGAGGTGTTGATTTAAATTCTGGTAGGTGCTTGATGAAGGTGCCTGTTAAGGTATTTGATGATAGAAACCCATTATAATCCCCGTGATAACAGATTTCACCACCATGTGAGCCAGCGTGAGGTCCGATGTCAACAATCGTATCTGCGACCTTAATTACATCACGGTCATGTTCAACAACAAGAACCGTATTTCCTTTGTCTCTAAGCCCTCGTAACATATGATTCAGGTTTTGTACATCACGAGGGTGAAGGCCAACACTGGGTTCATCAAAGATATACAATAAACCATTAAGACTGCTTGATAAGTGTTTCATCATTTTAACGCGTTGTGATTCTCCACCCGATAAAGTACTTGTTTCACGTGTTAAAGTAAGATAACCCAGATTCATCGCAATCAGTTGATTGACACGATTTAACGCTTCTTGGACGATGGGTTTCACTTCTGCATAGTTCATACAGGTTTCTAGAAATGGCTTTAAGTCATGGAGTTCAAGGTCTGTGACATCAAAGATGTTTCTGCCATCAATCCTAGAATTTAATACCTTTTCGTTGTAGCGTGTTCCATGACATACATCACATGACGAATATTCAGTGTATGCTTGGAGTAGTTCTTGTGTTTTCTTTGAGTGCTCACTTAAATCTCTTTGGATAAAACTTTTCTTAAACCGAGTAATCACGCCTTGATATTCCATTTTAGAAGGTTTATCTCCAAAGAGTCCTTGAATTGTGACCTTTTGACTTTCACCATATAATAACAGCTGAAGCTTATCTTCAGGAAATTGATTGAGTGGAAGATCCATATCAAACCAACCCGTAGATTTATATACTTGGAAGTACCATGATTGTGTATCAAATTGGGGAAAAAGAATAGCTCCATCGTTCAGTGATTTGGTCATATCAATGAGTTTTTCAAAACGTGGCCGTACTATTTTCCCAATGCCTTCGCATTCAGAACACATGCCATGGGGATCATTGAATGAGTAAACATGACCGGCACCTATAGAGGGTATTGCGATTCGTGAAAATAACAAGCGTAAGTGCGCATTAATATCAGTGATGGTTCCTAAGGTAGAACGAGAGTTTCCTCCCAACCTTTTTTGATCAATGATAATTGCAGGATTAAGGTTTTCAATGGAATCAACATGTGGTTTTTCAAACTTAGGTAGAAAGCCTTGTATAAATGCTGAATACGTTTGATTCATTTGACGCGTTGCTTCATTCGCAATCGTATCAAAAACAATGGATGATTTACCTGATCCAGAGACGCCTGTAAATACAGTAATTTTGTTTTTCTCAATTTCTAAGTCTAAATGCTTTAGATTGTTTTCGGTCATACCGATAAGTTTTAATGTTTGTGTCATGGATTAATCTCCTCAGTATCTAATATAGCATATTGGTGCAAGTTATAAGGTTTTTATACTAAAAAGTAGAGTTTATAGCATAAACTCTACTGATGTTAATTAATCTTAAAGTGTAACGTTAAATTTGAATGTATAGTCATGATGATATTGTTCATCAACAAGCCCTTCTTGAAGTAAAAGTGTATAAACTGCGTGAATCCCTTGATGTTGATGGATGTTAAGACGATGCAAGTATTGAATCGCATCCAATGTAATACTTAACACAGTTTTTGGATCTTTATCTTCAAATTGAAGGAGTGTTTTTCTGACTTCTTCTAAGGACCAGACTGCACTTCGAATGATTTTGATAATCATAATCCGTGAAATGAGGGACTGATCATAACTTCGATAATTATTGTTCCGATTTCTATGTGGATTCAGGAGTCCTTCATGTTCCCAATGCCTTAATGTTGTGACAGAAACACCGGTCAGTTCAGACGCTTTTTGAATGGAGACAGGTTTAGGTAGACGAAGCGATACATTGATATCGGTATTGTTTAGGTATGCCATGGTTTGATTGGCTTGGTCTAAGGCATTCATCAGGTTTCGTTGTTTCGATGCGCACAGCAATAAGACCTGGTTCACATCGCCCTTACGAAGATTTTGCATAATTTCCAGGATTTCTGGCCGTGAAAATCCTGCACGCATCGATAAGACGCAGTGTAAATGATTGACATGGCGTTTGGTATAGACACGATAATTGTTAGTGCCACGTGATGGGGATGGAATGAGACCATAGGTCTCGTAGTTTCGCACACTTGCGACACTGATACCACATGCATCCGCAACATCTTTTATTTTTAGATTCATGAGTGTTCCTTAAAGAGCATCAAAATCAAGATCAAGCAATGCGCTTATGTGATTGATTTCAACGGTTAGTGAAGTGGTTTCTAAATTGCAATGATTCATACGAATGGCCTTCATTCCCAATTTCATCGGGGCAATGATATCGTTTGTCAGATCATCACCAATGTAGACACATTCTTGGGGTGTCAGATTTAAAGACTTCATAAGCGCTTCATAGACCTGAGGATTTGGTTTATGAACCCCTTTATCCCCAGATATTAAGATTTCCGTGAATAGCTTTTGATGGGATGTGAGTGCCGTATCAATTTTGAGACGTTGTCCAATGGAAGATCCGTTTGTAAGCAGTGCAAGGATATAGTCTTTGTGAAGTATTTCAAGTGTTTCAAGCGCACCATCCAATGGTTTTGCATGATATCCTTGATGCGTTCGAATGGTATGAGTAACTTCCTTAATATCAAAGTCAAGTCCATAGGTTTTACTAAAACAGCGTAACACAGTTTCATGGGATACATAGCCATAATAATCCCATTGCTTCAACAAAACGAGTGCTTCATGTTGCTTCTGTAAAGAGAAGTCATGTAAAAATGTTTGAACTAACCATTCATGCATGGGTTTGATGGACTCATTACGGTTAATCAGTGTATTATCTAAATCAAATATAAGGGCTTTTATTGCCATTATGTTCCCTCTCTTTCGCTTTCATGTAACCCTTATAAAGTGTGATGAGTTCAACAAGGAACACAACAATCACTAAGTAAAATATAATCAAATAGCTGATATGTAACAGTGAAAAAAGGGTTAGGATCAATGTGAGTATTGTAAGGCAGATAAACATGATGGATTTTACT
Organism: Erysipelothrix larvae; assembly: GCF_001545095.1. Taxonomy (NCBI): domain Bacteria; kingdom Bacillati; phylum Bacillota; class Erysipelotrichia; order Erysipelotrichales; family Erysipelotrichaceae; genus Erysipelothrix; species Erysipelothrix larvae. The sequence goes on along the minus strand of NZ_CP013213.1, from coordinate 2,324,838 downwards.
TTTAGGTCAAGGTGGATAAATCGTGCTTCTGTCATTGCGAGATCACGATGTGAATATTTGATAATTCCAAATCCAGTCAATACAATCGCTACATACAACAGATAATATTGTGTCAGTAATAAATCACCACTAGAAGACGCAACAAAGAAGCCTAAAAAAATCATACAAATAAGGATGATTGGACTTAGGTATTCGAGTGTCTCGATGATTTTTTTCATTGGACTTCCTTTACAAATTGAATGGTGTTCATGTGAGTTTGTGTATATTGATACCCGTCAAGGTTAAACTGTATGATACCTTCAAGCGTCGTGATTTGATTTTCAAGGATATAGCGTGTAAATAAACCCCGCGCATGCTTTGAGTGGGTGCTGAGGATTTTTGGTGGTTGATCGGCTTTCTTTGTTAAGAATTCAATATCATAGATTGGATTGGATATCTGTTTGCGGTTCATTAATTGTGAGAACTCTTTCGAGGCACAGTTAATAATTGGCGCGTTGAGGCTGTTGAGTGACTCAGTAACAATCCCCGACCATAACTCCTTTAAGTTTAATTCAAAAGGTGTTAAGAAATCAAGCCGATACGATTGGATTCCATCCATGGGTCTTAATAAACCATAGACACTGGAAAAGATACGGCAATGATCGTTTGCGTAATCTAAGGTTTCTTGTGTAAATGTCTGGGGATTCAAGGCTTTAAAAGCTTCCCCTTCATATAAATATAATGCAGGTGTTATGTGATTGTCATGAATGAGATCATAGGTAGATGCAGTAAGTTTATCGGATATCTTAAAAAGAGCTTTGAGTTCTTGATGGGATTTAGATTGTAGGAGTTCAAGAATCTTTTGTGCTTGAAATAAAAACAGCGGTTGTGTGTACGCGTGTTGTGTACGATGCCGCTGTTTCTTTGTTGGTGATAATACGACAATCATTTTTTAAGTGTATCGTATAAATCTTTGTGGAACCCTACAAAAATTCCATGGTCGCCTATGAGGATTGGGCGACGTACTAAACGTCCAGTGGAAGCGAGTAAATCAAGTTGCTCATCTTCACTCATTGAACCAAGCTTATCTTTAAGACCCATATCGCGATACACAAAACCAGAAGTATTAAAGAATCGTTTAATTGGATAACCCGATTCTTGGAACCATTGCTTGAGTTCGTCTTTGGTTGGGTTTTCGTTCATAATATCTCGAGTTTCAACTTCGATATTATTTTCATTTAGGTAATCGAGGGCACGTCTGCAGGTAGAGCATTTTGGCCAATATATAAACAATGGTTTTGACATAATATCTAAAACCTCCTATCGTTAGTTTATCACACAATCAATTACAAATAAATACAAGACTCGTTGAATGGACGCCCAATTTCTGGAACAAATCCATTTGCTTCAGGTAATTGGTTAATGTAATGATATGGATTTTGTTTGAGGGCGCTGAATGTATTGTAATGGACTGGGATAAAGGTATCTGCTTGGATTAATTCAGAAGCCTTCAATGCTTCTTCAATTCCCATTGTGTACTTATCTCCAATCGGTAAAAAGGCAAGGTCTACAGGTCCAATATGTGCCATATCCCCAAAGAATGCAGTGTCTCCAGCATGATATACTTTGGTTGCACCATCATCTAAAATAATGCCAGCAGCTAAACCCATATAGTAGGCTTTGCCTTCATGAACATACGAAGAGCTATGAATGGCTTGTGTGAACTTAACACTGCCAAAGTTACCCACAAGTTTGCCTCCGATGTTTGCTCCAATTGTTTCCAACTGGAATGTTTCTTCCAAAAAGTCACAGAGCTCTACCATACCAATAACGGGAGCATGACAACGTTTTGAAATCTCTACGGTATCCCCAACATGGTCATTGTGACCATGGGTTAGGATAATATAATCAACATCAATGTCATCTACCGAAACAGGACAGGTAGGGTTACCATTAATAAATGGATCGACAATAATTTTGACGCCATCACTTGTCACGATGTGTACACAAGAATGGCCATACCAAGTTAAGATCATAATCTCTCCTCCTTTGTGTACATTATACACTATTCCATGGTATCATTGTGATATTAGAAATGAGGAACTATGGAACTTGAGATACTAAATTTTATACAGTCAATAAGAACTGATATACTGGATATGTTCTTTATCGTTTATACAACGATTGGAAACCATGGGGAGATTTGGTTTGTGATTTTAGGGGTTATGGCTTGTTTCAAGAAAACACGCTTGATGGCACTTGCTGGTTTCATCGCATTAGCAAGTGAATATCTTTTAGTAGAAGGTGTTTTGAAACACATATTCCAAAGACCGCGTCCATTTTATGTGAATCCTGACATTGTATTGATGATATCTGAACCCAGTGGATATTCTTTCCCTTCAGGTCACACCGCAAGTTCATTTGCGGTTGCGTGGACGTTATATATGTATAATGCACCGTATAAGAAGGTGTGGATTGGATTGGCAGCTTTGATGGGATTCAGCCGTCTTTATGTATATGTACATTTCCCTACAGATGTTCTTGCAGGGGCTTTATTAGGAATGTCGATTGGATTTGTGGTATTTAAGATATTTGAGAGAATCGAAGAGAAAAAAAGACTGGGTATATAATGACTGACATGGTACATTCTATGAATGGGTGACCATGTTTTTTGTCTGAACGAATTCAAATTATTTGGAATATCACTTACGTTTTATAGGCGATAGTATCAACATTCGTAGATTATTATATTTTTTGCTTTTTGAGTCGATGGACGAGTTTAAAACAAAGAAGATTTTTTTAATGATTGCTATCTTTTAAATTGTCATATTGAAAGATTCGCTAAAGATCTTGCGATAAATGTGTATGTGGATTTGCATCATGATATTCATAAAGGTTTTTAGAGGAACTATCAATTGATTTTTACGATAACAGGAAGACACTTGAACCATTAGTTTGTGGTTCTTTTTTATGCCATGACCTAAAAAACGCAATCAATGTTGATTGCGTCTCAAGTTATTTTTGCTTATAGGTTATACAAGATTGAATAGCTTCTCCCAAAATGTAGGTTTCTTTATGAGAGTTTCTAAAGACTTCTGATATTCTTCCATAATCTGTTCACCTGCAGTGATCGTATCGATGCCTTTACCAATATCAAACACCCAAATGTCATTTAGTGGAATGTTAATATGTACATCAGCACGTCCTACAACAAGTTCATCTTTAGATCCAGCCATTAAGTCCATAACGCGATTTGCGAGGGGTTGAATTCTATCATATTCTGTAAAATCACTGTCTTGATGCATGGTAACCGCCACAGTTTTTGTTGCACCATATGCTTCTACAAGATCCAAAGGTAGATTCATTTTTACACCACCATCGGTGAGTAAGTAATTGTCATAAGGGACTGCTGATATGATGAATGGGAAACTACACGATGCACGTACAGCTAAAGAGAGCTTCACATCCGATATAACAATCCAATCCTTATGTGCATTGAATAATTCAGGATGTGATACAAATACGATGAGCTTTCCAGTCAAAATATCGACGGAAGGAATCGCTAAAGGTACTTTAACATCACGAATATTTGAGATCCCATGTTCTTGAAATATAGGGTCTATAATCGTTTCAATGACTTCACCATCAACGTACCCTGCATGAATCTTATTTTTAGAAAAAGGAAGCATGCGAAGGCTTGGACGGGAGAACACCCTTTGTTTCAATAAGAGTTCTTCAACCTCAAGTGCTAAAGGAATCATGACCTCAAGCTCTAGACCACTTGCTGCAAGTGCAGCAATAGCGGCACCCATTGAGGTGCCAGCATAGTAATCAATATTGATGCCTTTTTTATGCAACGCTTCAAGCACAGGAAGTTGTGAAAAGGACTTTATTCCACCACCCGATAATGCAATTCCAACTGACATAAAATACACCTTCCTTTAAAGGTATTATATATGAAAATATGCTACAATGGGTGAAAAGAGGTGAATTTAATGGATATTTTTATGACAATAATAACTGTGGGTAGTGTCATTATTTTAGGGTTGTTGCTCTTATTGGTCATTCAAAGAGCATCTTCAAAACAACAGGACTTAATGAATCAAAGGTTCCAACAATTCGAAGATCGCTTGGAAGATCGGTTTATCCGTTTGGAAGATCAACAACGAACGTTTGAACGTGTCAGTAATGCGCAACTGCTAACATTTTTTGACCAACTTTCCAGCTCAGTACATAAGGATTTACAGGAAACAAGTAATGTAATTGAGACGAAATTTAATATGTTGGATATGAAGGTGAATCAGCGATTAAATGAAGGTTTTGAGAAAACAAACGAAACGTTTACGAATATTGTGGAGCGACTTGGAAAAATTGATGAAGCGCAAAAGAAAATCGATGCTTTATCTACGGATATTGTGTCGCTTCAAGATGTATTAACCGACAAGAAAGCGCGGGGTACCTTTGGTGAAGTGCAATTGTATCAAATATTAAGTGCTGTATTTGGGGAGAAAAATGATGCAATCTATCAAATGCAAAAAGGGTTATCCACAGGTGTGCGTGCAGATGCAATTATTTATGCACCAGAGCCTTTAGGGACCATAGCTGTGGATTCAAAGTTTCCGCTGGAGAATTATCGACGGTTAGTTGATGAGTCACCCAATAGCGACCAAGCAGTTAAACTGAGAAAAGATTTCTCAAATGATTGTAAGAGACATATTGATGCGATTTCTTCAAAGTATATTATTGTAAACGAAACATCGGACCAAGCATTTATGTTTGTCCCTGCAGAAGCTGTGTATGCTTATATTAATGCGTACATGCAAGATGTTCTTGTATATGCACAAAAGAAAAGAGTGTGGATTGTGTCGCCAACTACATTCATGAGTACACTGACGTTGCTTCAAACAATGTTAGTTAATATAGAGCGTGATAAATATGCTGCAATTATTCAAAAAGAACTGAGGTTACTCATGGTAGAATTTGATCGCTACAAGACACGATGGGATTCGTTAAGTAATCATATTGACCAAGTTAATAAGGATGTAAAAGACATTCATGTCACAACACACAAGATAACACAACGCTTTGAATCAATTGCTTCAGTTGAAGGTGTTAAGGAAATTAGTGAGGACTAAGCACAACCGTTGATTTAACATGTGAAATGGCTTAAATTTAAATTAAGGATGGGTGATAGTGTGACATATAGAAATCGGATTGTTTCACACAAAACTGTGGAAGCATTTTTCTTGGTTCAGATGAATCAAGTATGCGTACTTGAGACAAATGACGAGAGGGTGCTTGGGGTGGTATGGGACCAAGGAAATTATTACAGCGTTGAATATTGTGTAAAAGAAAATGATTACACGATTACGAAAGATGGAATCACAACAATTTCCCCATATTTAACGCCTTATGCATCTGCTTTGGATTTTGCATGTCAAAACAAAGACGCGTCAAAAAATTTCGATATTATGAAGAATAAACAAGTGTTTAAGGTCATACTCCCTTATATCTTGGATATTCAAAGAGCCCGTAATATTGATGAGTTAAGCGCTTATGTTGATGATCTCTTTGAACGTATTGATCTGGATACAACCAATCAAGATATATGTAAGTTAATGGCTTATGTAGAGTTTCATCATGTATTTGAGATGTATGCTGAATACAAGGTTGACCTTCGGGAGTTTTTCTGTGCGATGATGGAAGAGTGTATGGATAGTATTGATCGGATACTAAATGCTCAAACAATGAGTGTAGAAATGTGTGTGAGTCGAATGTTGATTGTAAACCAAGACCAACGACTAGCGAAAATAATCAGCGATAAATCAAATATAAATACACATTAAAAAGGAGCGAAAGCTCCTTTAGTTGTTTTGGATGTTAATGGTTGCGATGACTTCACCGTGTGACACGTACTTCCGTGTAATACGATCATTGAGCTGAGCCATGACAACATAAGGAATTGTATCAGTATGCTGAGCAATCTCATAGAGTGATCGATTGGGCCCAACGATTTCAACCCAATCACCAACTGAGTCTGAACTGTTTACTTGAATCATGGTTTGATCCATGCAGATTTTTCCCAAGATTGGCATATTTCTTTTTCCTACCTTGAAGGGTAAGCGTTGATTCAATGGATTCAAACCATCTGCATATCCAATTGGAAGGGTCCCAAAGAGCATGTCTTGATCAGCATGAAATGTTCGATTATAGCCAACCGGCTCCCCTTTTCGTAGCGAGTCAATATGGACAATCATGGTTTCAAGCTTCATCGCTAATTTCAGTTTCAAACTGAATGCTTCAAACATATTTGGTTCAACATATCCATACATCCCAATACCAATGCGCTGAGCATTAACAGATGGGTTTTGATATGAAATCGATCCGTGAGAGTTTCCTGCATGAATCCACTTGAATGGATAATCAAGTGTATTAAGAATTGATTCAAAGCGTTTTGCTTGTGTGTCAGTAAAGTCACTGACTTCATCAGCACTGGAAAAATGTGTATAAATACCTTCGATAATATGGGGTGTTGTATCCAATACTTCTTTGATTTCTTCCACTTCTTTAAATCCAAGTCGATTCATTCCAGTATTCACTTCAATATGAAAGCGCACTTGCTGCATATCGTCGCTTAATCGTTTGAAGTATTCCATAGAGGTTAAAGTATAGATAAACTGTGGTTTATGATACAGCGCAATTGCCTGTGGATCAGTGGGACCAAAGATGAGAATATCAGCTGTAATGCCATGTTTATATAAATGAAGTGCTTCATCGAGTGAAGAAACGCAGAGAACACGAATTCCTAGAGATTCTAAATGACGCGCAATCATAATGTCGCCATGACCATACGCATTCGCTTTCACAACACCAAATACAGTTTTGTTAGTAACAGATTCGTAAAGTTTTATATTATTTGTGATTGCATCAAGATCAATTGTCATGATGCATGGACGTGTAGGAATCATATAATCCGTGAGTATGAGTACCCAATATAAACACACACCGCACGATAGAGAAGTCCAAGAAATGCAAACATATCAGCGCGTAAAAGCATTACAACTACAATGTGATATGAAGATAATGAGAATGCACCTGCAATTCCAAAATAAAGCGTTGCATCGGACACTAAAACCGTAAGTAAACCACACACAGCACCTACATACGCAAAACGTGGTTGAACCCCCCGTCCAAATCGTTGAATCGCATAAGCAGTTGCATATGCCGCAGCCCAATAGATAACAGGGAAGTCGATGCTTCCTATGGATATAATGCGTCGAAGATATCCGGAAATAATTCCAAATACAAAAGACCCAATGAATCCTACAACAATGGCTACAATGAATCGTTTGTCTTGATTTAAATGTTTAAGATTATAGATTTCCATAATTTCACCTCTAGAATAGTTTACCACAAACCACCATAATTGAACATCAACACTCTATATTTGCTTAATCTAAATCAAAAACAATGATACCGTATTATTGGTTAGATATAAAATTATTGGATGTCATATAGCAATGATCCCTTGCTATAAACTCAAACGATACCCCTTGTTTATATATGTGAAAAAACCGTGTTAATTATCTTAAATCTCCAATAAAATTTTGTGTCAGTATACTCAATCAATTTGATTAATGTTATAATTGCCACATGAAACTTCAATTAAAAAATTGCCTCTATATGATGGCGGGTGGAGCACTCTTTTCACTTACAGTAAATCTATTCTTAACACCTTTACAACTCTATAACGGAGGGATTACAGGAATCTCCCAATTACTTAGGGACCTTGTCGTAAATGTGTTTCATATAAATCCTGGGTTTGACTTAACAGGGGTTTTTAACCTCTTACTCAACATCCCAATTTTTATCTTTGCCTACACTCGGTTATCAAAGAATTTTGTAGGATACAGTATTATTACCGTTGTGTCTCAAGCAATAACGATGATTGTTGTCCCAATCCCTTCAAAACCGTTGATCAATGATGTCTTCGTAACGATATTGCTTGCGGCAGTCATTGGTGCCTTTGGTTCTTCTTTGAGTTTCAAAGGACGCGGATCTGGGGGAGGTCTTGATATTTTAGGGATTTATCAATCACAAAAGAAAGGTGCAACCGTTGGGAAACTATACCTCGTTGTGAATAGTTTGATCTATTTCATCTGTTTCATCTTCTATAATTTTGAAATTGCAGTGTATTCACTTGTATACTCATTTATCTTTGCTCAATTCTTAGACCGCTTCCACCATCACAACCTTGAGGTAAGTGTTATGGTGTTTACAAAGAACAAGGATATTAAGTATCTTGTTAATTCAAAGATTCGAAGAGGCGCTACGTATTGGGATGGTGCAGGTGCATTCACCAATACACCAATTGAAATCTTTGTTACAATTGTGGCACAGTCAGAAGTCGATGAACTTAAGAAGATGATTCATGGTATGGATCCCAATGCCTTCATCGCAATTACAGAAAATCTAAAAGTATCGGGTGGGTTTGAGAAAAGACTAATTTAGTAAGAAAAGGGGAAGCACAAACATGAATATTCCAGAGTACAATGGTAATTTAAGAGCACATAGTGTAAAACTTCCAGAAGCAATCCACCAAGCAAAAGGGATTCGAATTTTTGGACGACTTATTCGCTCACTTGTATTTTCAACTGATATCGCAGTGATTCGTAACTGTAATGCCGACGCGGTGATTGCAGTATACCCATTTACTCCACAACCTGTAATTTCCAATGCATTAATTATGGCATCGGATATTCCAGTCTTTACAGGAATCGGTGGAGGCACAACACGTGGTCCACGTGTCATTAACCTTGCGGTCGATGCAGAACGCCAAGGTGCTATGGGTGTTGTTGTAAATGCACCAACAAAAAATGAAGTCATCTCACGCGTAAGACAACGCCTGGAAATTCCAATTGTTGTCACTGTTTTGAGCGAAAATGAAGATATTGAAGCACGACTCAATAGTGGTGCAACCATCTTGAATGTATCCGCTGCAGCACGAACTCCTGAAGTTGTGCGTAAAATCCGCGAGAAATTTCCCGATGCTGCCATTATGGCAACAGGGGGACCTACAAATGAATCAATTCTGGAAACAATTGAAGCAGGCGCTAATGCGATTACCTTTACACCACCATCAACTGCTGAGTTGTTCAAAGAAATGATGGCTCGGTATCGAGAATCGCTCTAAGCACTTCAATTATTTTAGTTGGTTTTATATGATAGACTAAACATAGGAGTGGATATAATATGAAAATAAATGTAAGTAAAGAAGCAGCTCAATGGTATCAAGAAAATATGGATTTACAAAAAGGAGATGCCCTAAGGTTTTATGGTAAAGTTTACGGAAGCAGTTCAGGATTCTCCTTAGCTGTTATGAAACTCGAACCAACACGGCCGTATGCGAGTCAAGAAGTAGATGGTATTACCTACTATATTGAGCATGGAGATGCATGGTATTTTGAAGACAAGGACCTTACGATTACATTAGGTGAAAAATATAGTGAACCTCATTATGAACTATCTTAGACGGCAGAATGATGTTTCTTCTATTTCATCAAATTGTAATCAGGATTTAATTATTTGTAGGAGAATAACGTTAGGTTATTTCATCTCGAAATTATAATCTATATTTTTTATGGTAGCATCAAAGCAAGAATACTATTTCACAAATTATTAAACTGAGATGAAATATGAATGATAATTCTAGTATTGTTTTGAAATTCAAAACTCAATAACTATTATTTAAGCCAATAAAAACTCACCGTTTGGTGAGTTTTTTGTTACTACATTAAATCTCGTATCATGGTTTGAAATAGGATATATTATCTCGCCCCAAAGCAACAACTTCTTCCAAAATTTCGTATATGGAGTTAGTTGAATTAAGTCGAAAAGACAGTTCCAACAACATACCCAAATTGATTCCAGTGAGCACATGAATATTACTTAATGACATAGATAACATTGCAGCTTGCTTGAATGGTGTTCCACCATATAAATCCGTTGCGATTATAGTCTGAGAGTTACCTGCATATTTCATAAACAGATTTTTTATACCTGATCCGTCATCTTCTCCACCAAAATCGATACAATAAATATTTGAATTGTTACCAATAATGAGACTTAACGAAGAAAGTAGCCCAGAGGCAAAATTACCATGACCACAAATAATTAACTTAATCATCATTTCATCCCTTCATTCTCTTTAACGAATTTGCATAACGAGAAGTGATAATTTCTGGTCTAGTAATAGAAGTTCCTACTACAACGGCAAATGCTCCTGATTGCAATGCCATAACTGCTTCTTCTGGGGACTCTATTTTTCCTTCTGCTATTACTGGAATATCTGTAATTTTCTTTATGGTTTCAATCAACTTAAAATTCACTCCATGGACATCCTCAGATTCTTGAGTGTATCCAGATAATGTTGTTGAAATTAAGTCAATATCTAAGTTAAGTATGCTTTTAGCTTCTTCCAAAGTTGAAACCTCTCCCATAATCAATGTATCGGGATAATTCAATCGTATTTTCTCAACTATTGATTCGAATGTTTCATTGTTAGGTCTTGCTCGATCTGTTGCATCAAGGGCGATAATTTCAATGCCGATATCCAATATCTCTTTTGCACTTTCATAAGTAGGAGTGATGTATACTGGGTAATCCGGGTTGAAAATTTTATTAATCCCAAGAATTGGTAGGGAAACCTTATTTTTAATAGCTTGTATGTTTTCTTTTCCCGTTGCACGAATTGCGACAGCGCCTCCCTCTTGTGCTGCTACTGCGAATGCAGCCATAATGTTTGGCCCGTACATAGCCCATCCAGGGCGTGCTTGGCAAGATACAATTAAATTACCAGCAATTTTGTTGAGTAAAATATCTTTATGTGTCATAAATTAGAATATACCTAAAAACTTACCTACGATACCGACTACAAAACTTAAGCCAATACACGTAAACATACCTTTCTTTTGTTTATTTAAAATATGATAGAACCCTAAAACTACTAGAAGAGATAATATACCGGGGATTATTGAATTAATCAAATCAATTAACACAATTTCTATTTCTCCGAAAGTCCAGTTCAAGGAAATCGGCACTTTTACAAAACTCATGCTCATTGCTCCTACCACCATTAATCCAACAACAGTAGCCCCTTCAATAAATTTATCAATTAGTTGACTGTTCTTCATTTTCAAAATAATGGATGATCCGAACTCGTACCCATATTTTATAAAGTACCATCTTGATAATATATTCAAGGAAACATTAGGTACTATAAATACGATTGGGCCAAGTAAATTCCCTTCTAGGGCCATCCCTGCTCCAATAGCAGCAAAGATAGTCATAAAGACAGCCTTAAATACAGAATCTCCAATCCCGGACAATGGTCCCATAAGAGCAGATTTAGTTGCAGAAATCGCTTCAAATGTCACTCCACCTTCCCCAATTGCTAAACTTTCCTCTAGTGCGATTGAAACTCCGATGACAGCATTACCTGTATATGGATGACAATTGAAAAATTCATTATGACGTCTTAAGGCAGATATTTGGTCTTCTTTATTAGAATATAGTCTTTTAATCGTCGGAATCATCGAATAACAAAATCCTAGTGAAGTATAACGTTCATAATTGATTGATGTCATCGTAAAGAAAGATCGGCGCATTGTTTGCTTTAGAACACCTTTATCGATCAAACGGTCCACTCGGCTATTGGTTGGTTCATCATCAAAATCCTCAAAGTCATCTTGTGAATCATTTTGTTTTGAAAGACACACATTCGCCATTACGATACAAAGTGCAATTAATGAGATTGCAAGAACGTTAAGCTCTAGATATACTGCGAGTACAAACCCAAAGATAAAGAAAGACCAATACTTTTTAAAATTCATCATTTTAAGAAGCATCGCCATACCTACTGCGGGTAAAATTCCAGATGCTATTTTTAATCCGTCAGTTAATACAGCAGGCATCGAATTTACAATTGCTGTTACAGCATCACTACCTAGAAAGATTGCTAGGAACGTTGGTATAAAGAATACTAGGAAGAATATTGGCAATCCTAGTAGGTGGGTTCTTTCGACACCTTTTATGTTTCCTTCATCTATAAATCTATCAGCACGGTGCATTAAACCAATGTTTATGTTCCATGCAAGCATAATTAATAACTGAGCTAATACCCCAATTGGAAGTGCAAGACTAATTCCAATTTCCGCACGTCCTCCATTTGTTATTGCAAACACTGTCGATAGCATCCCAGCAATTTGTGCATTTGGTGGTACTGAACCACCAATTGGTAATACTCCCATGTACATTAATTCAATACTTCCACCCACTAGGAGTCCCGTTTGAATATCATTCATTATTAATCCAATAATCGGTCCAGCTATTACTGGCCTCGAAAACATCCAATAACCGTAACCATAGTTTTCAAGAATTATTACTGCAATTATGATGCTCAATATAAGAGCTTGTCCCAAATTCATTTTTTTCCCTTTCTTTTTAAAGCGACTTAATTAAGTTTATTGGGGAATCACTAGGGGTTGCCCTAATTTCCAACTTTGTTCCAAAGTCGCTAATCTTTCGAAATACTTCCCTCATGGTATCGTCTATAAAAACTGTTTTGCTCACTTGAGTTCGACCACTTTTATGGTAAAGACCACCAACATTAACAGTCGGTATATTAATTCCATTCTTCAATAGTTCGAGAACAACTTCAGCACAATCAGTTACGACAAAGATAGATTTACTCTCATATTTTTTGAGTAAATCAACCGCTTCTTGTATTGTAACTATGAAACATTTTAAGTTTCGTGGACAAGCTAGCTCTAATGACATCCTTTCCAAATCATTCTTTTGATTTAGTGTAATCACCATTAACGCTTGGCTTTTATAAGTATTTGTCCAAGAATAAGCAACTTGTCCGTGGATTAGTCGTTCATCAATTCTTAATAAAGAAATCATGTTTGTCCTCCTTCTTAATTCAATTGTAAACAACTGACTTCTATTTTCAATGATATTGGGACATTGAGAAACGTTGTTTCAAATGTTGAAACAGCTTACACCGATATTCTTGTTTTTGCGACATTTAAATGGGATTTATCATAATCATATAGACTGCTTATTGCATAGAGTAAATCCACGACGAATAGTTGAGCAGTTCTTGATGCCATTGCTCCGCTACGAAATGTTGTTTCTTTTGCACTAACAAATATGGCTAAATCCGTATATTTAGGGAGTTGACTTCCGATTGAGCCGACGATAGCTATAGATGGAGTTCCACTTTCTTGAAGATTTTTAGCAATCTCAATCATTTCTTTAGTCTCACCAGAGAAAGAAAAAATAAGACCGACATGGTTTTGATTTGAGTTCAATGACTGTACTAATTGGCGATCAACAAGTTGGTAACATTGAGCGATTTTGCCTATTCTCATAAATTTATATGAAGCATCAATTGCAACTACATTCGATGCACCTGTACCGTAAAAATCAACAGCAGTAGCATCTACTATCATTTTGGCTGCGTCAACTAAATCTGCTTCATTAAGGAGCAGTCGAGTTTCTTCTATTGATTGAATAGAAATTTTCGTAATCTTGTCAGTTACATCAAGAACCGAGTCATTGGGCTGGATAATGGTTGAGTTAAGGATATCTAAGTTGATATTTTTGTAACTTTCAACTTCTGTAGCAAGCTTTAATTTCATCGCATGCATTCCTTCTGGAACTATTCGTTTACAAAAACGAGTAACAGTTGAAGGAGATGTGTATGTTTCTTTCGCTACATCCCTACAGCTCTGTGATAAAAACTTCTTAGTGTTATGTAAAATGTATTTTTGTACCATTGATTCACTTTGTGATAAACCACCGTACTCCCTAATTTTAATTAAGATACTCATAATATATACTCCTTCCTATAGTTAAACGATATCATACGACTACTACTTAAAGTCAATTGATTTTTTCTTATACTTTAATATTAAATTAAAATATCCATTTTTTTAGATTATTAACTGACTCATTACGCTGGATTATTATACATGGAAGTGTTAGGAAGTAAATATACAACTAAATAAAAAAGTTGATAGGAGATTTGCTAATATATTAAGTTAAAATCAAATTCTTTAGAGAGTAGCATGAAAATATTATTAATTTTCATTATTGAGATTACAGAAATAATTAAGTAAAACGAATATTTTATGCTAATTCCCTTGTTTATTTAAATGTAAACGGTAAAATATATGCAAAGGAGTATTTAGAATATGAATAAAATTACAATTCAAGATATGAATCAGTTTAAATACCTTTCAAATCTCACAACAAGTCCGCTATTTTCGAAAATGGCTTTTGTTGTATCAAAACCAGACTTGAAAGAGAACACCTATACTCATACCCTAATGTTCAGTGATGGTGTTAACCATTCAAAAGCGGTAGACATTGGGAAAAGTAGCCAATATTATTGGGAATCTGAAACTTCGATTCTTGTACCCTATGCGAAAACAGAAGATGAAAAGAAAGCAGTTAGCGAATCAAAGACTGTGTTGTATCGCTATGACTTAAATTCGAAGACATTTGAATATGCGACAACATTATATCTTCCAGTATCAAATATATTTGTTGAAGACAAATCAACATGGATCGTATTTAGTGCATTAAATGAAAATGAGCATGGAATCTATGAAGATCCAGCGAATCGTGATGATTACATCAATGCTACAAAAGAAGAGCGTGAGTATGTCGAAATATTTGAAGAAATTCCATTTTACTCAGATGGTGGTACATTCTCCCGTGGTAAGAATGTTCAAGCGTTCCGCTATAATCCACAAACCAAGGAACTTAAACGACTCTTTGATAAAGATGTTTCTGTTGGTGTACAAAACTTCCAACGAGACTATCATAAGCTATACTTAACAGCAAAAAAAGAAACCGGAGTGGGTTCATTCTTCCAAGATGGGTATGTTTATGATGTTCGTTATGACAAACTGGATAAACTGTTTGAGAATGATAATTTAGCAATTAGCTACCTATGGGAGCAATACGGTGCTGTTTACGCAATGGCTGCAACACACGATACCTTTGGCATCAATACGAATAAAGATATATACATTCTTCGAGACGGAAGTCTTGATAAATCCTATGACTTTGGACTTTCTGGCGGAAATTCAGTAGGAAGTGATGCTCGTCTAGGAGGTAGCCGTACCTACCGTGTTGGGGATAATGGTCTTTCATTTGTTGGTACCTACCACGATCGTACAATGCTTTATACTTTTGATTCACATTCATTGAAGACAGAATATGCGCCACAGGGTTCTATTGATGGTTGGGTAAGCTTTGAAAACCGTGTTTATGCGATTGGACTATTTGGTCAAGACCTTCAAGAACTTGTGACATTAAATGAAGATAACAGTGTGACACGACGTTCATCATTCAATAAAGAAATCATGAGTGATAAATATGTCGCAACACCAATTCATCATGAGTTTGAGAATGATGGTGTAACACTTGATGGTTGGGTCCTCTTACCTAAAGACTACAATCCATCCAAAACCTATCCAGCAATCCTAGATATCCATGGTGGACCAAAGACGATTTACAATGATGTCTATTACCACGAGATGCAAGTTTGGGCTAACGAAGGATATGTTGTATTCTTCACAAATCCACGGGGTGGTGATGCTTATGGGAATGAGTTTATGGATATCCGAGGAAAATATGGAACCATTGACTATGATGACATCATGAAATTTACCGACATTGTACTCGACGCGTATCCAATTGATCCAAAACGTGTTGGTGTGACTGGTGGATCATATGGTGGGTTCATGACAAACTGGATTGTATCTCATACAAACAGATTTGCTGCTGCAGCGACACAACGCAGTATTTCAAACTGGATATCGTTCTATGGCACTTCAGACATTGGGTACTATTTCCAACCCGATCAAACTGCGGCTGATCCAATTGATGATATGGAAAAAGCATGGGAGCAATCACCACTAAAACATGCACGTAATATCACGACACCATTGCTCTTTATTCACAGCGATGAAGACTTCCGTTGTCCAATTGAACAAGGACTTCAGTTATACACTGTTGTGAAAAAACAAGGGGTAGATACACGCTTTGTGTGGTTCAAAAATGAGAGCCATGGACTATCTCGAGGAGGCCGTCCGAAATCACGTATTAAACGACTTGAAGAAATCACAAGTTGGATGAATAAATACCTTAAGTAAGATAAAAAACCAAATTGATGGTTGCTGATTCCTTTAAGAAGGAAGGCAGACCATACAATTTGGTTTTTCTTATTTACGAATATTAAAAGATTCATAATGATAGTAATCGTTCATATGATATAATACACCTGTCAATATAGGTTGGGGGAAACATGATATTTTACGGAAATATTAGGCGTTATAAATGGATTTCATGTGTTGTTTAAACAGCACCTTTTTTGCACGTTTATGAAACATTAGGTCAAAAAAAATCAAAGATTGACTAAATCAATGGTCGATTTTTGTGTGGAGGGAAAATGAAAAGAGAAAAATATAAATTATATACGGTAATATCAGCACTTGTTTTGCTTATTTCAATTTTTATATTTGGATTCACGGCATGGATGGTCATGAATTTTGGGGATGTGAGTTTTGAGCAATATTATTTCAGTATCACATCACCCACTGATGGGACTCCGATGAGTTTCTATCTTAAGATTCTACAATATGTACTCCTGATAATCGTGGTTACGATACTGGTTTCACTGGTATATGTAAGAATCTTAAAGAAAGTAAAAGCACGCATGCTTATTAAAAAGATTGGATTGGGTCTTGTTACATTGTCGATATTTGCGGGAAGCATAGTATATATGAACACAAGTCTTAAAATATCAAAGTATTTCTTTGCGGATAAAACAACGTTTTTTGAAGAGAACTATGTACTTCCATCGTCTGAAATATTGAAGTTTCCACAACAAAAGAAAAACCTCATCTTTATTTATGTTGAATCGTATGAAACTACCTATTTATCAAAAGAGCTGGGCGGAAATGTCGACAGGAATCTCATTCCAAACTTAACAAACATTGTGAACGAGAAAGGGTCGATTAATTTCTCGAATACCGATAAGTTAGGTGGTCCATTCCAAGCACCTGAAACTGGCTATTCTATTGCAGCAATGTATGCTTCACAATCAGGACTTCCTTTTAAAGTACCAACCAATGGAAATGATTATGGAAACCTATATGAGTTTGCACCAGGAACAATTACACTTGGTGATATCTTGAAGAAGGAAGGATATAACACGGAGTTCCTAGTGGGTGCGGATGGCGTATTCGCAGGTGTAAATAACTTCTATAAAACACATGGAGACTTTAATATCCTTGACCTTACAATTGCGAAAGAAAAAGGACTAATTCCTCAAGACTACTCTGAATGGTGGGGGTTTGAGGATAAGAAACTCTTTGAGTTCTCAAAACAAAGACTTGAGGAAGTATCTAAACTTGATGATCCATTTATGATGGTTATTGAAGCAGATGATTCCCACTTTCCTGATGGTTATACCGATAAGTCTTGTCCAACTGATTCTACACAACCCTATGAAAACTCTATTTCATGTGTTGATGGAATGGTGAGTGATTTTATTAAATATGTTCAAGCACAAGATTACTATGAAGACACCGTGATTATCGTTCATGGCGATCATTTAAGCATGGAGAAAAACTACTTCAAGACACTCGATCAAAATTATCTTCGGACAACGTTCAATGCTTACATAAATGTAGATGATGCTTTGATTAAGGCGGCAAAAAATAAAAATCGTGAGATGTATATTATGGATGTTTTCCCAACAACACTTGCAGCAATTGGAGTTGATATTAAAGGGGATCGTTTGGGACTGGGAACAAACTTATTCTCCAATGTACCAACACTCTATGAATACTATGGGATGGATCATGTCAATGAGCATCTTTCAAATAAATCTGAGTATTTCTTTGAAGAGTTTTTATTTAGTACGAAAGAATATAAATAAGTTGTTGAAACAAAGTACAGTAATAAGTCAATATAAATCGGTTTATGCAAAAAAGTGGAATACGTAGTTATTTGTAAAGGGAGAATAAGCGTTCAATAAACATAGTGTAGCTTTCTGATTCTAGAAGATAAGATACATTAACTGGATTGATCAATATCTCGACTAGTGTATCAAATAGGATTGAAAAATTATTCATATCATTACTGTTTACGCCAACCAGAAGAACAAGATTCACACTAGAATCTCCCCATTGAAGTGGTTCTTTGCTTAGGTATGTATAGATAAAGCTTTTCTCTACGGTGGTGGACAAGGAATGAGGGATTGCAACTGTTTTAAAGTTTGTGCTCGAAAGTTTTTCACGGTCAATGATATCATGAATGAAATACTTGCTCGTATACCCAAACTTCGTTGTTTGCTTTGTAATCCATTTGATAATATCAAATCGAGTGTAATTAGTCGTTGCTTTTACAGCATAGAGATCTTTGTTAAAAAAATTTAAAGCGATATTTTTGAATTTTTCTTTATAATATTCTGAAATTATTAGACTAATACGTGTTTGAATATCTTCAACAATACGTGGTGTAAGGAAGTGACCAACGTAGATATGTTTAGGTGATTCTTTGATTGTTTCAGACATTAGAATAATGTCTGATGCATCTTCTAAATTAATATCGTATTCACTTACTGGAAGAATTCTTATAATTTCAAGGCGGTCGTTGAAAGTGTTATTGATTTCTTTTATCAATGTGTTGTGTAAATCATAGTATTCAATATACACAAAAATTGCTTTAAGTTTCATAGATTTTTGATTAATCAGTTGGAGATGACCTCCTACATGTATTGCAAAATATGATATCTCATCTTCATTGATGGTTATGTCATATTTTTTTTGAAGCTTGTATGCCATATAGACTGCTATGTCATAAATAAAGGGATTTTGATTTTTAAGTTGCAATTTAAAGGGATTGATTGTAGTATGATTTGCTTTGACTCGATTCATTAAGTTATGTACATGGATTGTAAACTTAACGAAGAAATTCTCATCTAGACTATCGATATAAAACTTGCGCTCAATTTTGCCCATGAGAAACTTAGCAATCTCTATAATTTCGTCATCAATATAATCACTAATATTTTCCGCATTAATGATCGAGAAGTCGATTGAGGAAGTATTATTATCAATAACGAGTGTTAGTTGATATATTTCACTATCACTAATTGTTATATTAAAGGTTGAGTTGATGAGGTTCGTAATTTCTATTGCGACCTGATACGATAGTGATTTTGAAAAATCATCGTTAATGTATTGTGGTGGCAACTCCTTCTTATTTTTGAATCGGTCAACCATAATCACGACGTGAAGAACGATCGCATTGAGTGCATAATCATTTGCAAAAATATCATATGACAACATAATATTGCGGATGTCTGATGAAATGTCATCAAATTTATAATAATCAATGAGAATTTTCATCTCATTTGTAAAAGTATTACCGCTAATATTTCTTTTCCCAATAATCTCATTCATGAGCTTGCGCTTATCGAGTTCATCACCGAGTATCGAGACATGGTTTTGTTTAATTTGAATCTCAAGATTATTTTTTATTAGTCGTTTCTTAAGATTCTGTAAATCACTCTCAATCGTGGCTAAGCTGACGAAGCATTCATCGGCTAAATCAAATATGTTCGTGGTTTTTTCAGCGAGCATTACTTGTATTAGGTAGTCACGTCTTTGTCCAGGTGAAAAATTCGCGATGCTCTCAAGAGTATCCGGTTGTGCTTGGTAAATAGAAGTATATTTTTCTTTGTTTAAAACATACCCTCGATTGCTAGAAAGAACTAAAGAATCGAATGTTTGGTTAATGGCGTGTACATATTTACGAATTTTTCTTGTTGATACGTTGAGTGAGTTTGCAATCATCTCCCCAGTTAAAGTCTCATTTTCTTTGAGTAGTTCGATAAGAAGCTCTTGTTTCGCATTTAAAACCATTTTGATCATCCCCTTGCATTACTTCCCAATATAATCATATCAAGTAATAAAAATCATATTCTATATGTTTAGTTCCTCATAGGTGGAACTTTATATAGTGGTATCAAATTTTCATTACAAATATAATCAAAGTATAGGAGGTAATAATTATGGCAAGACAGATTTTATTATTATGTGGGACAGGAGCGTCTAGTGGTTTTATGGCGAGTAATGCGCGTTCAGCTGCTAAAGATATGGGTGTAGACTTAACATTCATAGCAAGAAGTGACGCTGTTGTTGAAGACTATATTGAGGATTCTGCATTAATAATGGTAGGACCTCATTTGAGCTATATGGTTGATGATTTAAAAGAAATCACCGAAGAATATGGTGTAAGAATCGAAATTATTAGCGAAGAAATATATGGACAACTTGATGGTAAAGGGTTGGTAAACCAAGCGCTAAAATTACTGGGGGAATAATATATGCAAAAATTTATGGATTGGATGTCTGGAGATTTTTCAAAAGCAATGAATAAAATTACCCGCAACCCGTGGGTTGCAGGTGTACAAGAATCACTACTAACAATCATGCCTGTAATTTTAATTGGGTCAATTGGTACGTTTGCTGGAATCTTTCAAGAATTAATACCTGGATTCCCAGATCTATCAGCATTGAGCAATTATTCGTTTGGACTTATGTCGCTATTTCTAGCGTACTTGATTCCTGAAGCAATTCTTACGAAGAAAAGACGTAGACGAATTGCGAAACAAGCAGGATTAGCTGGTATTGCATTTTTCATGATGATCATTTCTCCAATTTTTGATGCAGACGGCAACATGATTGTTCAATTTGGAAATTTAGGATCTGGAGGGATGATTGCTTCATTGGTATCAGGTGTCTTTGTATCATTGGTTATGAATATATTTTCAAATCTTTCATTTTTCAAAGAAGACTCTTCATTACCAGACTTCATTACAGTATGGTTTGATACATTAATTCCTATCGCACTCATTATTTTATTTGGTTGGGCACTAACAGAGTTAGCGGGATTAAACATATTTGATCTAATTTACCAAATGTTCTCACCATTTATCAAAGTTGGTCAGTCATTCTGGGGCTTTGTAATATTAAACTTCTTGGGATACTCCTTCCTTTACACTTTTGGTATCTCAACTTGGCTTCTCTATCCGATTATGTATGCAATCACAAATCAGGCATTTAGTGCAAATCAAGCACTAATCGCTGCCGGGGGTAGTGCTCAATACATTCATACATTAGGAACTACAACGTTCTTTAGTATTGGTGGAGGAGGAATGACTTTAGCACTTAACATAATGATGCTAAGAGCGAAGTCAAAAAAGGTTAAAACAATTGGACGATCCACAATCGTGCCATCAATTTGTAATATTAATGAACCAATTATCTTTGGAGCTCCAGTGGCATTTAATCCAATTCTAATGATTCCAATGTGGATAAATGGATTAATTGCACCGGTACTCACTTATATTCTGATGAGTTTAAATATAGTCCCAATTCCGACTCGGTTGTTTGGCTTTTGGTACTTGCCTGGATTTATCAGTGCTTACTTTGAATCCGGTTCATTTGTATCAGTAATTTATTGGTTTGTACTATTTGCGATTTCGTGGGTGGTATACTATCCATTCTTTAAGGTATTTGATAATCAATCGCTTGCTGAAGAAACAGCAAAAGCTAATTAATAGAATCGGGGGTAAGTTATGTTAACAAATGAGAAATTAAACCAAACAGCGATGGAAATCATTCTCCATGCTGGGAATGGTAGAAATAAGATTCATCAAGCACTTAAACTTGCGATTAGTGATACTGATGCAAGTCATAAAGACAGCGTTCAAACGCTTTTAAAAGAGGCAGGTGAGGATATCAATAAGGCACATCGAGTACAAACGCAAATCATGCAAGATTATATCGAACAAGATGTTTCGCCAACAATTTTATTCTCGCATGCACAAGACACACTAATGACAATCATTGCAGAAAAAAATATGGCAAAATACATGATGGAAATAAATTACAAGATCGGGGTGAAATAATATGTCAAAATCACAGTTTCCTAATGGATTTTTATGGGGAGGTGCAATTGCTGCAAACCAAGCAGAAGGTGCATGGAATATTGACGGAAAAGGTCCATCAATAATGGATATAGAAATACTTCCAGAAAAATATTCACTTACATCGATTTTAGGATATTCGCATGATGATGATTCAATAGAATTTGCACTAAAAGATGACGATAGCTTGTATCCAAGAAGGCGAGGAATCGACTTTTATCACACATATGAAAGTGACCTTGAGCTAATGAAGGAAATGGGTTTCACAACATTTAGGACATCGATAAATTGGCCGAGGATTTTCCCAAAAGGAATAGAACAAGAACCCAACAAAAAAGGATTGGAATTTTATGATCGATTAATCGGGAAAATTGTAGATTTAGGCATGGAACCAATCATCACAATCTCTCACTACGAGATGCCTGTGTACCTAGTGAAAGAATATAATGGATTTGCTTCTCGCGAAGTAATTGATTTCTATCTTAACTTTGCTACAACGATTGTAGATAGATACCATGACAAAGTAAAATATTGGATTCCGTTCAATCAAGTAAATTGTTTAGACGGTTGGGGAGAGTATGGGTCACTTGGATTAAAAAGAGGCTATGACATTCAGACAGTATATCAAGCAGTTCATCATCAGTTTGTGGCTGCAGCAAAGCTAACAAAATATATCCATGAGAAATGTCCAGAATCTAAAGTCTCAGTGATGTTAGGTGATAATACTGCATACCCTGCAACTTCTAAACCAGAGGATGTCTTTGCTACAACTCAGAGAAATCAAATGCAACAATACTTCTTCTCAGACGTAATGATAAGAGGTTCATATCCAGGGTATGCGAAGCGCTATTTTAGTGAAAAAGGGATTAGTTTATGCATAACACAAGAAGATGCTGAATTGTTGAAACAAAACCCTGTAGACTTTCTCACATTCTCTTATTACTTTACCGGGACTATTGCTTATGAAAATGGTGATATTGTTTCAAAATCCAACCCATATCTAGAAAAGAATAAATGGGGATGGGCAATTGACCCTTTAGGTTTGAGAAATGCATTAAATCACTATTGGGACCGATACGAAAAACCGATATTTATTTCAGAAAATGGATTTGGTCATGAGGATATTATAGAAGATGGTAGAATTCATGATACTTATCGAATCAATTATTTACGAGAGCACATCAAGTCTATGAGAGATGCTATTGGAGATGGTGTTGAAGTGTTTGGATACACATCCTGGGGACCGATTGACATCGTGAGTGCTTCTCAGGGTGAAATGAGTAAAAGATATGGGTACATATACGTTGATCTTGATGACCGTGGATTAGGGACTGCAAAAAGAATTAGAAAAGACAGTTTCTATTGGTATAAAGGTGTTATAAAATCAAATGGGAAAAACCTATAAGTACCTGTGATAAATAGAAATTAGTTAAACCCTATGGAAATGGAACTGGTAGAATAATCTAGTGTTCATGCCATGGGGTTTTTATAGATTTTAGTATAGGGTTTCTAATAAATCAGAATACTATACAGAATATTTTCTACTAAGTAAAAAAAGACGAAAACCATAGACATATATATATTCAAAGAATATATTTTTCTGTTTATGATAATACGTCTTTTTTCTTTAAACTGAGTGGTATTTATATCGTAAAGTTGATGCCTTGATTACTCTACGTTTATGAAAATCGATGATTCTAAGATAAGATTTTCATTCGATATTCGTGAAATTACCACGGTTCCTTTCTTTAAAGCAGTTACCACCCCTGAAGCGTCAACTTCCGCAACACTTGGATCACTTGTTACCCAATGATATGAGTAATCGGTAGCGTTCGTTGGATAGCTAATTGTTTCAAGAGTTTGTGATTCTCCAATTTTCATTTGGTGGGATCCCTTAACGGTTAACATTTGTGTTTTTACTGTTTCTGACAATTCAGCAGATTTAAGGAATAGTTGCCCTTCGGAATTTGAGAACTCGATGCTAATAATGACTAAATTCACATTAGGAGCGGTTACAAATGTTGTTAGGAATGTTTCGTAATTTTCGTTAATTAAAAGATTGTTTTTAAGCTGTGTTGAATACGTTTTTATTTGTGCACCAAGACGATCAAACTGCTGGATCCGCAGTGTAAATTCACTGGAATCAACATTATTTCCCTTAACATCAAATGCTAGTTTGTAAGTTTTATTTCCTTCTAGTTGAAGGAGTTGATTCAGTCTTGCATAACCATTTCCCATCAAGTTGGAAATTGATATAGCATCATTTTCTTGAATCGCTGACACAGCAGGGTTATTGCTTACAACACTCCATCCAGGTTTAATTCCTCCGTAAGCATCTGTATTAAGCGTGCTCGTGAGCAGGTTTGAGCTGTTCTTAATTGTTGTATTAGCGGGTTCACCATAGACCATGACTTCACTCAATACAATTTCACTTGAAGATTCGATGGATACTTTCACAAATTTAGCATATTGATTACACTCAATTTCAACCAGATCAGCCATATCAAAGGCAGTGTTATCAGTATAGTTTTCACCATCTAGAGAGAATGAAAGGGCAGATGCATCGACCTTTTTGTTGTTAGTATAAAGCTTAACATCAGATAAGTGATAGATTCTGTCGAGTTCAAGTGTAATTTCCACTTCTCCTACAGTCTTCCAATTGTTATTTGTAATACCATCAACAAGTATATAGTTATCTTGTTCTGATTCAGGTAAAACAGTTACGAGTTGTGCAAGTGCGATATTTCGATCTTTAGGTGCTACGGTTTCGACTGTAGCATCGTCAAGTAATTTAAGATCACTGTATAACATTTCATGATCAGATAAATCACTGGAAATAGATTTAAATCCATCAATTTGAATGTTTTTTGTGACGAGAATATTATCTATTGAATATGACTTCATTGCAGGGTCAGCTTCTTTATCTGGGAAGGTTTCGATCCAACGATCTTTATATCCGTTAACATAAGTAAACTGTTCTGCAAACATTTTATATTCTCTGTTATTCTGATCAGCATTAAAGTCACCAACGATAATCTTGTATTCATTTTCATCGTTGTTTACACGGTCAATTAGTTCTTGAAATTGACGTTTTCGCAAACTTTCATTTTCCCAACTTAAATGAACGTTATAGAATGATACAACTTTTCCTTCTTTTTCAAACACTACTTTTTCAATAACTTTTGTAGCATTGCTACTTGTTGATTCAACTGGAATAGATGCAGATTGAAGAAAAGCGAAAGAAGATACAATACCGAGTCCAAAATATCCATTCGCATAGTCCCTTCCTTTAGCCCAGTGTAAATGCTCGTAAGTCTCGCTTTTGAATTCAGAAAGCATATCATAATCATTTCGATCATTATTGATATCCACCTCCTGCAAACCTACGATTTCAATATTGTTTGAAGTAATCTGGTCGAGCATATCAGGTACGCTGCTATCAGGGTTTGCTCCAATATTCCACGTTGCGACTCTTAAGGTCGTTCCTTTATTATCAGATGAATCGTGAGACTGACAACCTACTAGTAATAGGCAGCAACTCAATAGAAATAATGCGTATCTCTTCATAATTATCCTCCCTTGCTTATGAAAGCGCTACGATTAATTTTATACTAACACATAAGAAACGATATTACAACATCAGAATATAAAACTATAAATATGAAATATCGTTTCGTAAGTTATATATAATAGGGTATTATCTTAATTTTTTCTGGGTCAATCACTTTTTATGTGGGATTGCCTGTGAATGACATTTGTAAAATAATAACAACTTGAATGAAAAAAGACCTTACTGTAGAATTTATTTTGCAGAATAAACAAACAGGAAGGTCCATACATGAATTATACACAGACACTAACCCAATCACAAGAACTATGTTTAAATCATTTCTTAATCCCTAATACACTCCGTGGATTTCATAACACCAACACCACAATCGAAACAACAAGATCCCAAAGAGATGCTTATTGCATGCATGGTATTTTAGAAGTTCAAGAAACAGATAAAGTATGCAGCGGTTGTGGTAAGGTGATGCATATAAACAATCGTAAACCGTGCACACTAAGGCATTTAAGTATTGGTGCAACACTGATGCATGTTCGTTTTGATAGACCCCAATTCTATTGTGTTTCTTGTAGGAATTCAAAGATGCAGAGTGTACCGTTTAAGGCTGAAAACCACTTTATTACTATTGAACTTGAAAACTATACAAGAGACCTACTCAGTATTGGAACATATACCCTCAAGCAAGTCGCTGAGATTACAGGATTAGGGAAAAACACTGTTAAAGCCATCGACCTCAAACGCTTGAAAGAACTCTATACAATTGATGGCGAGGTACTAAAGAAACCAGAGGACTACACACGATACCTAGGCATTGATGAGTTTAAACTCCATGATGGACATAAGTATGCAACCCATATTATCGATATGGAAACGGGTCACATTTTATGGATTGCACACGGAAAGAAGAAGCAAGTCGTCTATGATTTTATAGAGCATGTTGGCCTAAAGTGGATGGATCACGTTGAAGCTGTTGCATGCGATATGAACTCAAATTACCAAGAAGCGTTTGAAGAAAAATGCGAACACATCCAAGTTGTATTTGATCATTTTCATATCATCAAAAACTTTAATGATAAGGTCATCAACGAGGTTCGCAAGGATGAGCAAAATCGTTTGAAGAATGAAGGGAATATAGAGGCTGCTGCGGCACTTAAGAAGACAAGATACATCTTAATGTCATCACGAGAAACGCTCATTAGAAAAGACAATGAAGCCAGAAATGGAAAGATTATCAAGGAAGGCAGTTCTTTATTTAATATACCCAACATTACGCGTAAAGAAGGTCATGAAGTACGTTACGATGAACTATTGAAAGAGAATGCATTAATCTTCACACTGGATGTGGTAAAAGAGAAATTGCGCTACGCATACACCCTTAATGATGAGAGTAAAATGGCAGATGAAATCAGTTCAATTGTCGAAATCTGTCAAGCTACAAAAAACAAACACTTTCAATGGTTTGGACGACTCTTAGACAATCACTTTGAAGGAATCATCGCTCATGCAACTATTAAGATTTCTGCGGGTAAAATAGAAGGTATCAATAATAAAATCAAGACTCTACGAAGACAAGGTTATGGTTACCCTGATGATGAATACTTCTTCTTAAAGTTAATTGATGCAAGTAGGAAAACCTATGTTAGGAATGTGCCATCCCACAAGATTTGTGATTGAACCTTTTTTCTACTATTTGCTTGGATATTTTAGTAAAGAGAAACTATTTTAGCAATTTAAAAAAATAATATTGAGTGAATTATTTTGGATGGAAAAGAAAATTTCTCAAAACAAGAAATTTGATTTCATATAAAAAAATATTGATAGACATATTGTAATGGCGTTTCATCTGTGTTATATTAGACATATAGTGAAAGCGCTACACTATAACATTAATAATGTTAAGGAGGAAAGTATGGGAGACTTAAATATCTTTATAATTGCAGTTCTCGTAATTTATGTTGGTATCGCTGTAATCGATCAAATATCAATTCAATCTGGACTGTATTCGCCACTATTTGCAGCAACATTTACAGGGTTTATGCTCGGAGATCTTCAAACAGGTCTAATAATAGGAGCTACATTGCAACTAATGACACTTGGTGTAGCAACTTATGGAGGAGCGACTGTACCGGATTATCTATCTGGGGCAATAATGGGAACCGCATATACAATAATATCTGGTAACGGGGCAGAATATGGCATTGGTTTAGCAATTCCTATTGGTCTTTTATTGACACAATTGGATGTACTTGGAAGAATGTCAAATACAATAGTTCAAAGAAAAGCGGATAAAGAAGCATTAAAAGGGAATGCAAGAGGTGTTGAGATTGCGAACTTACTAGGATCAATTCCATGGATGTTATCTCGTATGATACCCGTATTCGTTGGATTAGCATTTGGTGAAACTGTAGTAGTTGCGATTAATAGTTATATCCCAGCATGGTTTATGACTGGTTTAAAAGCAGCGGGTCAAATCTTGCCAGCAATGGGTATGGCAATCTTACTACATTACTTACCAGTAAAACGTTATTGGGCTTATTTGGTTATTGGATTTGTAGTCATTGCTTATGGATCAAGTATGTTCTCACTATTAGCGGTTGCATTACTTGGTTTAGCACTAGCAGGAATTCATTTATCGAGACAAGGAACACTTGTTGGACAAACAGGATTTGGTGGAGATGATGAGGAGATTGAAATCGATGGCTAATCAACATAATAAACTTACTAAAAGTGATATAAATAAAGTATACGTTCGAAATCTATTTGGTCTACAATTAGGATGGAACTATGGAAAAATGCAAGGTCTTGGTTATGCTTATGTAATCATGCCAGCATTGAAACGGCTCTATGGTGATGATCCTGAAGCAATGAAAAAAGCATTGGATATGCATCTTGCATACTTCAATACAACACCTGCAATGTCCCATCTAATTATTGGGGCAGATATGGCAATTGAAGAAGAAATGGGTATGGAATCTGAAGAAGTTGTTCGCGGTCTAAAAGCCGGGCTCATGGGACCATTTGCTGGTGTAGGGGATACATTATTTATTGCCATCTACCGAGCAATAATATTCTCAATTGCATCATATATGGCACTTGATGGAAATGCATTTGGACTTGTAATTCCTTTAATTGGTGTTATCGCTGTCATGTTTGTAAGATATAGATTTACTTATCTTGGTTATGAACAAGGACGTAAAATTGCTACAGAATTTGGCAATAAGCTACGTTCACTTACTGAAGGAGCATCCATATTAGGGTTAACGGTTGTAGGTGGTTTAGTTGCATCAGTTATTACCTATAAAATTGACCTAACATTTAATGTTGGGGAAGTATCGATGGTAGTATCAGAAATGCTTGATAAAATCATGCCTGGGTTAATACCAGTGCTTATAGTTTTCATGTCATATAAATTGTTAGATAAAGAAAAAATGACTTCAACTAAACTAATCTTTGTACTTATTGGATTAGGAATGGTACTCGGAAATCTTCAGAATATCTTGAATATTATTGTTGGAATATTTAGTTGACTAATTTAGGAGGTAACTTATGAATATCGTAAATGCAAGAGTAGACGAAAGGCTAATACACGGTCAAGTCGCAATGGTATGGACTAATACGATTAAAGCAGATCGTATTGTGGTCGTGAATGATGAAATTATCGGAGATGAAATGCAGATTGCAGCATTGAAGATTGCAAAACCAGCAGGTGTCAAACTATCCCTTTTATCAAAAGAGAGGGCCTTAATACGCTTAAGTGACAATAGTTATGATGGACAGAATATATTTTTGATAACTAAAACTGTTGCGGATATGGTGTTCTTAGCAAAGAACCTCAACCTAAAATCAATCAATATTGGGAATGTTGCTGCTAAAGATGGAAGCAGATCAATCAAGAAGTCAGTAAGTCTGACTGAAGCAGAAATATCACAATTACAAGATTTGGTAAATGATGGTATAATAGTGACAGCTCAAATGTTACCAACAGAGACAGACTCATTAATTACAACAATGTTTTAGATATAGATAGAGGAGGTGGCCTAAATGAGTATATTATTTCAGGTTAGAAGTGAATACCAGAAATTAAGCAAGACTCAAAAGCAAATTGCCGATTTCATGTTCTTGCATGTTGATGATTTTGTGAAACTAACAGCGCAAGAGATTGGTGATAGAAGTTCCACTTCCTCTGCTTCAGTTGTACGCTTTGCCAAGTATTTTAATTTTGAAGGTCTAGAGGAGCTTAAACGACAATTAGTAATTGACTCGAATGTAGGCATTGTACCGATAGACCCTATAATCATGCAAAATGATAGCACCGAACAATTAGCAGAAAAACTAGGGGTTGTTATTGAAAATGGGACTAAAGATTTCTTTTATCAACTTGATGTTGAAGCGTTAGATAAAGCGATTGATATAATACAAAACTCTAATAGAATATTTATTTTTGGAGTTGGTGCATCATCGCTTCCTGCTTACGATCTATATCATAAGCTCAATAGAGTTAATAAGTCAGCAATTTTTAACTTCGATAGTCACATGACTTTGGAGTTTATTAATTATGCAAAGAAAGGTGACGTAATAATTGCATTTTCATACAGTGGAAGAACGCTTGAAGTTATTTACCCTGCTGAAGTTGCAATAAAGAACGGAGCAAGTGTCATTTCAGTTACTAGAGATGATAAATCACGTCTTGCTCAAAGCTCAAGTGTTGTCTTGAAGATACCTGATTCAGAAAACTTAGTAAGAATTGGTGCAATTACTTCAAAGATCAATGCAATGTTAATGGCTGATTTACTCTATTTCGGGTATATAAATCCACGTCTTAGCGAAATAGAGGAAGGAATCGTTTCTACAAGTAAACTAACATCACTCTTGAAATCAAAGGAGTAATGAATGAACAATAAAAATATGATTGCTGATCTATCTACAGAATCAGTAAATGAGGAATCGAAATCAATCGATGTTTTTAGTGCGCAAGAAATTGTAAAAATTATCAATGAACAGGATAAAGTTGTTGCAAATGCAATTCAACCAAGTATTGATAAAATCGCATGTGCCTCAATTGAAATATCAAAAAGATTTAATATGGGTGGAAGAATAATCTATATTGGTGCAGGTTCATCAGGACGTATTGGCGTACTCGATGCAGTTGAGTTACAACCAACATACAATGTTCCCAGTGAAAGAGCATTCGGAATAATTGCGGGCGGAATAGGTGCAATGTTCCAAGCAGTTGAAGGAATTGAAGACAATTATGAAGAGGGTGAGAATGACATTCTACAAGCAAATGTTTCCAAACTAGATGTAGTTATTGGAATTGCTGCAAGTGGAAGAACGCCATATACACTCGGTGCACTGAATAAAGCAAACGATTTAGGTGCATACACAATTGGAATAACAAATAATCTTAATAGTGAAATGTCAAAGATAGTTGAGTGTTCAATTGAAGTTCCCGTTGGATCAGAAGTAGTCTCTGGATCAACACGCATGAAAGCTGGAACATCTCAAAAGATGGTAGTTAATATGCTGTCCACAACAGCAATGATCTTATCTGGTAAGGTCTATGATAATTATATGGTTCATGTCCAAGCTACAAATGAGAAACTCGTATTGAGAGCAATAAATATGATACATGCGATTACTGGGCTATCCATTGAAGACTCAACTGTCCTGTTTAATAGTGCAAATTATTCAGTAGCCAACTCAATCGTTATGGAGCTTGGTGATGTAACTTTGGAAGTTGCAGAACAGGCATTAATAAAAGAAAATGGAAATGTTAGAAAAGCAATTCAATTTGTAACGGGGTTATCAAAATGAATAGACAACTTTTAATTATTAGTCATGGTTATCTTGCAGAACATTTTTTGAATGCTGCAAAAATGATTGTTGGAGACATATCGAATGCAGAAAGTATTTGCATGACACATGATATGGGACTTGATCAGACCTTAGAGAAAATAAGTGACTATTTCAATATACATAAGAATGAAGAAATATTAGTCCTAGCAGATTTGTTTGGAGGGACTCCTTTTAATGCAGCAGTAGTTGCAAAAAAAGACAGACAAGATATTGAAATTATTACCGGTGTTAATTTAGGGATGATCATAGAGTATGTTACTTCACAAAACCTAGGACTACAAGAAATCTCTGACCACTTAAAAGAAGTTGGGAGAAATGGTGTTCAAGGTCAAATGTATGACTTTGATGACGATGAGATAGATTTTTAGTTCATTCCAATTATAAATATTTATTCTGAAACTGATTAAACAGAAAAGGGGTGAATCATGACATTGATTTATGGTGTTGTTGTTTTGATTGCGACGACACTTGGAGCAATGAGTGGAATGGGTGGCGGGGTAATCATAAAACCTGCACTTGATCTTATTGGGTATCATGATGTCCAAAGTATTGGTTTTTATTCTTCTTGTGCAGTTTTGGCAATGGCAATAATAAATATGATTAAAAGCTTTAAACGTGAAAAAAACTTTGACTACAACACAGTAGCTTTAATATCAATGGGTTCGATAATTGGTGGTTTCCTTGGGTCGAAGATACTAAATCTTTTACTCATGAGATATGGAGAACGTACTGTACAGTTGTCCCAGTCAATACTTTTGATAATCATTCTACTACTGGTTGTAATACTAGTTTCTACCAGTATATTATCGTATAATTTCAAATCAAAGCTTCTTGTATTATCAATAGGAATCGTTTTAGGGATGCTTTCTGCATATATTGGGATTGGTGGAGGTCCTTTAAACGTTGCAATATTTTGCTTGTTCTTTTCTGTTGATTTTAAAACAGCTACATTTTACTCAATTGCGACGATTTTTTTTACTCAAATATCGACGCTTATTACCATCGCAACAACGAAGGGATTATCCAGTTTTGACCTAATATTTCTATTTTCAATTATCCCATCCGCATGCATTGGAGGGTTCTTAGGATCAAAACTTAATTCTTTATTATCAAGCAAGGTACTAAAAATAGTGTTCAATTGTATACTACTATTATTAATCGTATTAAACTTATTCAACATTATTAACAAATAGAATATATAGAATAATCAGATGTGTCTTTCACATCTTTTTAATATTAATTTCAAAGAATAATGAAGAACCATATATATGCACATCCTTTCTGAATATTTATGTTGTGATACAATAAATATAGTAGGAGGTATTGATATGAAACATATGAGCTATACATTAAGTGAAGATGGTAACAGTACTTTAGATGTCTATCTTCATAATCAATCAAAAGAAATGCGTCCTGTAAATAAAAGACCATTAGTACTCATTTTCCCTGGGGGAGGTTATAGTTTTTGTAGTGATAGAGAAGCAGATCCTGTAGCATTTAAGTACCTAGGTGAAGGGTTCCATAGTGCAGTACTTAGATATTGTGTAGGGGACCAAAGAAACTTCAAAACGGCATTAAATGAAGCATCCACATCAATTAATATGATTCGAACACATGCAAAAGCATGGAATGTTGACCCGGACCGGATATATGTACTCGGATTCTCCGCTGGAGGCCATCTTGCAGCCGCTGTGTCAAATTTAGGCGAACATAAACCAAACGGATGTCTATTAGGTTATCCTGCATTACTTGGCTCTTTCGCTTATCTTATGAACATTGATGCTCCATCATTAGAAACCTGTGTTACAGCACTTACTCCACCAACCTTTTTATTCACAACCTTTGGAGATGATTTAGTTCCGGTTGAAAATACAATAAAATATATGAATGCACTTGAGAAGCATGATGTGCCTTTTGAAGCACATATCTTTGAAAGAGGAGCACATGGATTGTCAGTGGCAGATGCTTCAATCATGAATGATGCAACACAAGTTGAAGCACATTTTGCACGGTGGTTTGATTTGAGCGTTGAATGGATTCGCCTTCAAAACGAACCTACACCAGCAATCCCAGATAACACACTACAAAAACTCATGGAAAATAGCGAAACTAAAGAAACACTCTTAGAACTAATTCCGCTTCTAAAGGATCCAGAGATGATCAAAATCGTTCGAAATTTCACCCTGCAACGTGTTCTTGAATTTTATTTTGGAACACTAGAAAAAGGAGATGCTAAGCGCGCACGTGACCTTATACACAAATCCGTATTAAGAGAATATTTATAAACTTACTGCAGGATCGACAAGCATGATTCACAAGTATCCCCATACTTCTTTATTAATCGATTCTTTTTAAGGTTTGAAATAAGGACTTTGTTGAGTAGTGGAGATTTATTTGCATATGAATTCAGAACTTGAAAACCAAGTGCAGGACATGCAGCAACAATAACACTCGGTGCAAACATAAGTCCTTTTTGGTATGCATCAAAGGCTAAATCTTTTTTGGTGAGTTGTTGTGAGACTATAAGGTACCGGTCAAAAGACTGTTTCAACAGATGGATTGCGAAATTGTGTTGATGCGATTCCTTCAGAATTTCTGGGTGTGCAGCGGTTGAGAGAAATGCGCGCAATTCTAATAGTGTAGGATGGTCATACGAAGCATACAAAGAAACAAACTGATTATAATCATGACGGGCAACGATTTTCAAACTTTCTTGAATGATTTCACGAACACGCCATCGTGGATCGTTCATTGCACATTGGAATACTGGATACACACGAGATCTATATTGATTATTAATGGCAAAATATCCAAACCCCCAAAGTCCAGATAAAACGAGAATTGTTTCTGCATCGTCTCCAGTTGAAGGTGTCTTCCATAGCTTAAATAGAAACTCAAAATGAGCATCATCTTGTTGGAGATTTGAGAACACGGTGGCAAATTCCTCAATTAATTCTAAGTTACCACGCGGTCCAGGGAGATTTGAATGAAGAAGCAGTGTTCCTATAATCTCATCGTGATTGCTAATATCAATGTTACTGTGAAAGTACTTCATGGTGGTTTCTCCTCTGATAATAAGTATTTCCTTTATAATAACAAAAAAGATTATCTAGTAAAATAAGCAAGATAATCAGTTGAAGAATTATTTGATATTATTAATTATTATTTGTCACTTGAAGACAATATTGAATGTAGCGTTGACGAATGTCAGTATATCTCCCTCTAGAAACGCTGATTAACTGATTGTTATTATATAAGTGTATCGTATTTTTACAGATTGATTTAATGTGCTTCATGTTTATGATTGTACTACTATTTGGTCTAATAAATTGTGTAGGATTGAGATGTTTATAGATTGATTTAAGAGAATGCCCACAGATATTTATCGTATCATTTTCTAGGTAAATGATTGGTTTGCGATTTACATATTGAATCAAAACAATATCTTCGCAGTTAATGTCGGCTGGACCATACTCGGTTCTTAAAGTAACCTTTTGGAATATCTTTGAGCACAGGTGTTTCAAAACATCTCCTAATACAATCGGTAAGTCAGCTTTTATCGATTCCTTGAGAATATAGTTTGATATATTATGTTCAAATGCCTCGTTAATATTTCGACAATTTGATGTTAAAAAGACAATATAGGTATCCGGATGCGATGTAAGAATTTTATTTGAAAATTCGAGTCCATTTATGTCCGGGAGATCAACCTCAAGTAGAATAAGATCTGGTTTCACTTGAGGGAAATCGTAAAAAAAATCATCGCTAGTATTGTAGGTATTTAAAGATAATCTTGTAGAACAAGTATAGTTTTGAGAGTTGAGGTAAGAATGCACAAACTCCTGTGTTTCTATATCCCTGTCGATCAGTGCTATGTTAATTGTCATTAAGCGATTCCCCTTTCGCTGTATTACTCATAATTTTACCATATTATTGTCCGAATCATTATGATAAAATTAATTTATAACTACTAATTAGTGGGTTTGATGATGTTTCTTTCCAACAAATCAATCTGCAATATGCTACAATTGTGGTAGGAAAATTAGTTTGTTTTTAGTGCATGATGGAAGTAAAAAAATGGAGGGGAAAGAATGAAAAGAGAAGTTTACTTAACACAAAATATGAGCGACTATACACGTGCTTGTGATAATTTATCAGCACAGGGTATCAAATATTCAACAAAAGTACGATCGCAAAACTCACAATCATTTAGTCTGTTTTCAAGTAGAAGAAGTACGCTGGGTACTGCATTTGAGAATTCAAACCTACAAAATATGTACTATATTTATGTAAACCGTAAGGATTATAAACAAGCTTGTTCTGTGCTAGGTGTGAATAAACCTTTCTAAATTAGCGAACTGTATTCTCAAATAAAAAATGTCTTCATATAACCTATTTGATTTTCAAGAGATTAATGGTATTATAATACAGCGCTTAAGTGATAAAATGTGCAAACGTCTACAGTTTATCTGTTATAATAATTCTATGGGGCTGTCATGGTTTCGACAGGTTCTCGTCTGATTCAGATTGCAGTGGAGTGGTTGCCTTACAACCAAACAAAATTAACTGGAAACAGTAGACTACAATTCGCTGCTTAATACGCTTTAAAGCTGCAGTGTGATCTTATAAGTTTTAGTCTTTGGGCAAGTAAGATCAACTAACCTACAAAGAATAAGCTGTGTGTCGCTCGAACGCATGGACGAAAATCTAAGAGCACATCAAAGATCGCTGTTTGTTCGTTTGCAGCCCTTTGATTATCTCAAACGGAATAAACTGTAGACATCTGAATGTGGGACATTGCTTGGACGCGGGTTCGACTCCCGCCAGCTCCACCATATGATTAAATTCAAAGCACTAGTAAGCGAATTTCGCAGGTTCTTGAAATTCTGGTGTTGGTGAGAAATCATCAACATCTTTTTTAATGTTAATCAGACAATAGAAAAAGACATAGATTTACCTTATACTTAAGTTACTACACACAAGAAAGGAACAAATCTATGTCCATCTCTAATTGTATACGTTCGCTCTTAAATATTAAAGACCCAAACATCATTTTTTCAGATAATTGTGTTTCTCAAGAAACAGTTAAGGGTAAAACCGCTCATATATGCAAAGCAATACTGTCTGTAAACACGCCTCCTCATTGTGTACACTGTGGGTGTATCAATGAGAATCACTCAATTTATAAAAATGGGATAAAGACTGTTTCTATTAAACTACCAAATGCATCAAATACTCCGACAATTCTCAGACTAAAGAAACCTCGGTTTTGTTGTAAGAAATGCAATAAAGGTACAATCGCTGAAACTACATGTGTAAAACCAAATCATTCAATATCAACAAATACTTTTCATGCAGCGATACTTGAATTGAAGTCCAAACGTTCTGTAAAAGATATTGCAAAGAGTTTAAATATCTCTCATACAACAGTCAATAATTGGCTGGGAAACATTCGTGAAGATTTTGTTGTCTCTCTATTGTCCCTTCCTGAACACCTTGCATTTGATGAGTTTAGATCCGTCAAATCTGTAAAAGGTAAAATGTCATTCATTTATATGGATGCAGACTCTGGGAACGTGCTCGACATCGTGCAAAACAGGCTGTTAGGCCATTTAAAGAGCTATTTCAACACATATCCAAAGGAAGTCCGTGATTAAGTTAAAACCATTTCAATTGATATGTATGAGCCGTATATTCAACTTATCAAATCATGTTTCCATAATGCTGAAATCATTACGGATCGTTTCCATATCGTTCAGCACTTGAATCGCGCACTCAATTCGACACGTGTATCGGTCATGAATGATACACCAGACTCAAAGACAAAACTGAAGAACTATTGGAAGCTTATATTAAAAGATAATCTCAAGCTTGATAGTAATGACTGCCGTCACTATCGATGTTATAAACACTTGATGAGTGAATCAATGATCGTCGATGATTTATTGAGAGTTGACAAGACGTTTGAGGAAACGTATTGGGTACATCAACGCTTAACTCAAGCAATCCGAAATAAAAATATAACTTCACTTTTAGAAATCCTGAATGACCCTCCAAAGAACATCTCAATCCAGATGAAAAAAGCAATTAAGACGCTAAAAAAATATGAGACATCAGTCTCAAATGCAATAAAGTATCCTCACTCTAACGGTCGTCTAGAAGGAACCAATAATTTAATCAAAGTAATTAAACGGATTGCCTTCGGTTATCGAAGCTTTGATAATTTTAGAACAAGAGTACTCTTAATTTGTAATACTATGGTAAGATTAGAAATGAAAAGTACTCACTAGAAATCATAGTGAGTACTGTAACTTAAGATTCTATGGATTGAACTCCACCAACACCAAATTTTAAAGAACCGATTTATTTCGGTTATAGGGTTACATTGACATTAGCCCGTTGAGAATCAGTGGTCTCAAAGAAGGCTTCTTTCTTGAACCTAAATAAGGTTGCAACAATGTTCGAAGGGAACATATCAATCTTATTGTTAAGTCTGTAAACAGAGTCATTGTAAAACTGACGCGAGTACGCAATTTTCTTCTCAGTATTTGATAATTCACTTTGCAAGTCAAGAAAGTTCTTATTTGCCTTCAGGTCAGGATAACTTTCTGATAGCGCAAATAATCTAGACAAAGCACCAGAAAGTGATGCATTTGACTGAAGTGCATCCGAAGTATTGTCTTTAGTATGTATGTAGTTGTTTCGTGCACTGATGACATCTTCTAATGTATTTTTCTCATAACCAGCATACCCTTTAACGACCTCAACAAGATTTGGAATGAGGTCAAAGCGTCTTTGTAGTTCAACATCAATTTGACTCTTTTGATTTTCAACCATATTTCTACGTTTCACAAGACTGTTGTACATAACCAAAACATAAATGGCAAGAGCGAATAGTATTGCCCCAATAATATAGCGTTCCATAGGTTTTCTCCTTTGTAGAAATACTAACACGAATACATATAAAAAACAATTTGAAGACCATTTTGTTCACCTTGCCGATAAAGACAAATGAAGGATTTTCATTTCATTTTTTGATGCCCTTAAAGTATAATGATAGTATTGAAACAGACGTGTTACTAAAAAGGGGCAGATGCATGAAACTATTAACAATACCAAAGGATCAATATGAGGATTATCGACTCGATGTTATTTTTGATGGCTACAAATGGGACCCTCAGTTCCTTGATAACAATACCATTGCACGACATGTTCTTGTTTTAAGTAAACAAGAGCATCAAGAACTTAAGTCCCTGACGGAAAGTCTGAGTAAAGAAACGATTGAAGCTGAAACAATCATCAATCAAAATCTGAATCTCACCAAGAAACTAGGGTTGTCGCGTAAGATAAAAAAAGACATTAAGAACATGACTAACTATGATCCACATCTGCACATTCGCTTAATGCGTTATGATTTTCATCCTGTTGTTCAAGGTGGGTGGGCACTGAGTGAAGTTAATAGTGATGTTCCAGGTGGTTTTGCAGAAGCGTCCCTGATGCCGCAAATTGCATCCAAATATTTCCCGTCTCATACATTCACAGTTCATAGTTTTGGTGAACGTATGGGAGAAGCTGTCAAAGAAAAGGTACGTCGAGGGGGTCGGATTATGATGGTCCATTGTACCTCTTATAGTGATGATCGCCAAGTCATGCAATTCTTAGGCGATCAACTTAAAGCCTCAGGCTATGACATTATCTATGGTGCGGCTGACCATTTAAAATTTGAGAATACCCAAGCTATGAGTATTCTTGATAATCATGAAGGGAAAATAGATGGGATAATACGGTTTACACCACTTGAATGGCTTATTGATATTAAACCCAAACATTGGGGTGGTTACTTTAATACACTGACACCTTCATGCAACCATCCAATTGCGGAATTTGCTCAATCCAAACAGTTTCCACTTATCTGGGATGATTTAGCCCAAGTAGGCGTGGATCTACCAACTTGGAAGAAATTACTTCCAGAAACTGTGACAGTTAGAGAGGCCAAAGGAAAAGAAGGGTTCATCTATAAACCCGTTTGGGGAAGAGTGGGTGAAGGCATTACCATAAAGGAAGCATGTCGTGGGGATGAGTATGATAAAATCATGAAAGACGTTAGAAGACATCCAAAGCGATATATTGCACAAAAGAAATTTGAAAGTAAAGCATTAATTGATGACGAAAACAAACCGTATCATGTCTGCCTTGGTGCTTATAGCATCAATGGGAAAGGTGCAGGGTATTATGCAAGAATCAGTGAGTCACCACGGATTGATTCACATGCCCAAGACATACCCGTCTTGGTTGAAGGGGAATAATCATGAACGATAAAGACTATTATAAACGATGGGCACCCTTTGGTATGCGATGGGTTGATTGGGTTCGTCCTGTTCTATTTATCGGATTGAGTGAACGAGCAAAGGACACACTTAACGTCAATTTTTCAATCCCAAAGATTCACTACATTGAAACGCTCAAAAAGGATACAGCAATACTCCTTGATATGCCAAGCTATGAAGGTGTTTTAGAAGGGTTGGCGTGCGCAACCCTAGGGTATCGGCCCATTGTACTTTATAATGGTACAACACAACAAGACCAAGCAATGTCACTGGTTGATAATGCGGATATCCAACATGCACTTATATGGGGAACACCCTACCTAGAAACTTTAACCATAAGGCATGATGCGCCACCTGTATTCATGATTGATACGAATCGAATGCTTCGTTACAAGATGAACGCTTCTATATTTGATAACAGTTGGGACTTATACAATCAAGACATCCCATCGCCGCAATATTTTAAGCAACAGGGTATTGATAAGATTATTATACGATCTGAGAAACTACAACGAGATCTTGCGAAGATATTCTATGAGTTTCAAAAGAAAGGAATCACGATATATATTACGGATGGTTATGATGCACCGAAAGTCATTGATATTCCCAAACCACCTAAGAAGGACAACTTCCATTAAAAAAACAAGGCTATAAACTGACCTTTCAAATCTTAAAAAAGATGGGTACAGGTCATTCGCCTTGTTTTTAAATTAGTTTTGAGTATTAGTGACCACCGCCACCGCCACCGCCTCCACGGCCTCCGCCACCATAACCACCATGGCCTCCGCTTCGGGCTGTGAATGAAGCAGAACGCGTTGCACTGCTGAATGAATTTCTACTTGTAGCATAGAATGCACGTGTTCTAAAGTGCGGGTTTCTAAGTATTGGACTTGAATTCATGACTGCTTCTGGACATCGTATCTCAAGAGCCTTCACGACTTTCTCAGAGATACCAAATGCTGTTGCATAGATTAAGTATTTTTCCCAAAGAGCAAGTTCCAATATCGTCCGTTCTTTCATCAAGGTTTCGCTGTTTAAGAACTTATACAGACCATGCCATTTTTCATATTCGTCTTGACCAAACTGGGTGAGAAGAATATAGTTACGGGATACAAATGCCATATACAAGCCAGATAGGATAAAGCCAAATCCGAGAATGAAGAAGGCACCATATGCTAACTCCAATCGTGTTTGATAGATTGAAAGGTTTCCGATAATCATCACAAGGATTCCAATTACCACAAAGGTAATTGCAAAGCCCAACATGGTATATTTCGGTGACTTGTAATTCTTGTTTTTAAAGTAACCGTCAACGATACCAATACGATCGGTTGATGTTTTCACATCCTGTACAAAACGATTGGTGTATTCATAGTCGCTAGAGATTTTATTTTGGAATGCTTGTTGTGTGATTTCTCCACTTTTTGCATGCCTTAATATTAAGTTGAAGTAGCGTTCTTCTACAGGTGAAAGCACCGGTTTTTGAACGGGGTTTATCTGTGATTCATTCGGTACGTCATTGCGAACATGAATCTTGACATTCTTTTGACTCCATCCCTTTGAAGGATTGATCTGTTCTACATCAACATACCCTTTATGCACGAGGCTTAACATAGCCGCTGCATAGCCATCACCAATGTTATCTTTAGTATAAGTTTTCGCAAAGACAAGCTTACGTGCGAAGTTTGCATCTAAATCATTCGGGATATCTCTGAAGTAATCAATATGCATTGAAGGTTTGTACATCGGATTTGTTTTCTTGACAATAAAGTTGATGAAGAGTGCAAGGATCATCACACCAAATGTCCCAATGATTGATCCAACAAAGAGCTTCATTCTATTTTGTGCCGCAACAATTGGTAATTGTTCAAACTCAGCTTGTGCTGCCCGAATACTTGGGAGCATGTCTTGGTCAAAGTAATTGTTTTGCGAAGCGAATTGAGTAAAGACATGACGGTCTTCACCAAAGGCTATAAGTGCAAACTCAATATATTGATTGAAAGATTTGAAAGTTAATTGCGATTCATCGAGTTCAAAGAAGAATGTATGATATCCTTCGTTTTTTGATGTGGATTCTTCAAATGGGAATTCATGTGCATTGGTACCATACGTAAATGCCTCATAGTTCCCCTCACGTGGCATCTTATCAAGCGGGAAAAGGATTTCCCCTTTTACTGAGTCCAGATAGTTGATTGAATCACCATAATACAGGGACAGGTATAGTTCAGAAGCATCGTTGTAACGAAGGGCTGCATTTGACATTTCATATTGAATTTCAAACACAGGTGTTTCGCGGTATAAACCATCTACATAGATTAAGAGGCATTCGAAGTTAGTATAGCCATCATATGGCCCCTTGCTGTGGAACCATTTTCCAGGTCCATACTTGCCGTCATAACCCACAAAGTCTTCATCATCCCAATAGAGCTTCGGACTTTCTTCAAAGACTTGAACTGAGCCATCCTCAAAGATTTGTTTCACGGATATCACATTGTACTCCACTTTAACACCATCAACATAGGACTCAGGCAGTTCACGCCAAAGTTCCCAAAATCCATTGTCTTCGTCTGCAGCATGAATATCAAAAGTGAGTTGTTCTGTGATGACAACTTTACCATTACTACCCGCTTCATCCACAACTACGGCGGAGTAATCGAGGCCAGTAATTCGGGCGAAGTCATACTCCGAGCTCGAACAACTTGTAATACCAACTAATACAACAACCGTAATCATTGCATAGATTAATTTTCTTAATCGTTTCATAGCATCCCCTTTAAGTGTATCTGTACTTACTTCCTTTAGTTACCAATCATTATACACTAAAATACTTGCTAAGTTGATAGTAAAGAAGTATCTGTATTGAAAACATTCAACCTATGCCAATTAACGGATTACATGAAAATGATTGCGGACAAACCCTTGACTTAGAGCAGACTCAAGGGTTTATACTAGTTACAACAGCCATACTCATTAAGAGTAACTTAAGGAGGTTTATGATGAAGTATATGGATAAAGACGTTTTTACTAAAGTGGATACCTTTGGAGTGGGTGCATACAATGAAGCCTATAAAGCATACTTTACGAAAGATTCATTCTTGAATCCCATCCATAACCATAAAGGTGAACCAACAGGTGTAAGCAATGTTACATTTGAGCCAGGATGTCGAAATAACTGGCATATCCACCATGCTCAATCAGGCGGAGGACAAATGTTAATCTGTACCTTTGGAGAAGGATGGTATCAAGAAGCGGGTAAAGAAGCAATAAGTTTACATGAAGGCATGATTATCACAATCGCAAGTGGTGTGAAGCATTGGCATGGTGCCAAAAAAGACAGTTGGTTCTCACACTTAGCGTATGCCATCCCAGGTGTTGAAGCATACAACGAATGGCTTGAAGTTGTTTCCCAAGAAGATTATGATGCACTTTAATTAGTGGTACCGACACGTTTGACGATAATTCATTATCTAATGCGTGTTTTTTTTATATTTTGCTTGACCCTCTAGGGACTATAACCTTTATAATGGATTAAGAGGTGATCGCATGAATATACAAGAGGTATCAAAACGAACACAGCTTTCAGACAAAACGATTCGTTATTACGAATCAATCGGGCTGATCCGTATCAAGCGTAAAGATAATAGGTATCGAGAGTACACCCAGTCAGATGTAAAAAAACTCAATGCGATCCGATTAATGCGATATGTATCAATCAGCATTGAAGATATTAAGCGTGTCATGGAAAATCCAGAGTTATGGCACACTGTTATGAATCAATATAAACATGAGTTTGAGAAAATGCAAAAAGAAGACGAGAAAAAAAGGTTGCTTTTTGATGTCCTTAACGAGTCTTCTTATGAAGCGCTCTTTGATCAATCAGAACACATTATTGAAACCCTTCATGATGAAGATTTGTTCGAATTGATAGATTACATCAAATCACCAAGTCTATTCTCAACAATCATCAGTACACTCATCCTCTCAGGTCCTGTTTTAGGGTTAATCTTAGTTACGTATACGGATGTGACCTTTTCTAACCAACAATTGCTTGTACCATTTGCACTCTTTACCACCATCTTGCTAACTGTAATCTGGGTGAATTATTATAAGAATCGAAATCCAAAACTTCAACGATCAAATTCATTGGTAAGTATTGTACTATTTGTGGTGGCACTGATTGTGGTTTTCGCTATTTTTATCATCGCAACATTGATTCAAGAAAAACTCATCTTAACGCCACAAAGTATCTTATATACACACAACATCCTGTATCTAAACCATGCATTTATTGGATTCACTGTGATTCAAGTGCTCGTGATTATCTTCGGGGTATACTACAGTCATAAAAAAGACATGGACTTTGAAATCTTCAACGAATGTTTTAAAGTCATATGTAAATATTGGACAATCGTGGTTAGTTTTAACCTTATATTTCTCTACATCTTTTTCACCAGCGTCAGTGTGGTAAACGTAGATGGATCGATTGTTCGCTTCTCTGCACTCAACCCACGTGGAACACACGTTGATGTGGCATCTGTCAATCGTGTTTCAGTTGGTTTTACGGACGGTTTCTTTAAACAGTATAAGCCTGAATTTAGTATGGTTCTCACAACGGATCAATTCTCAATCGATATTGGTGGTGCAAACTTTGTTTCAGGTACCTCTGATACCTATGTTGAATTAGAACTACTCGATACCCTCTACATGTCCAAAGGCATCCAAAAAATCGTGAAGAATCAAGACGTTTCTGCATGCACCATTGACATCCATTATTGCAATCGGTTC
Source organism: Erysipelothrix larvae (assembly GCF_001545095.1). Lineage (NCBI taxonomy): Bacteria > Bacillati > Bacillota > Erysipelotrichia > Erysipelotrichales > Erysipelotrichaceae > Erysipelothrix > Erysipelothrix larvae. Next base: position 2,280,245 of record NZ_CP013213.1, on the reverse strand, counting down.
ATGCGCATCATTAAGAACCAATAAGTGTAAATCTCACCTGTAATCATCGTCTCTCGCCGTTTGACTCTTATGCGTTATTAGTTCCTTCAATTTTACATTGAGTCATAATTTCGGTACAATTGAACAAAGATGTTGAATATTTAAGGTGGGGGAAATATATATGAGACACAAATCACGACGATTTTGGATGGTTGGTGGGTTTCTTGTTATCATACTGTCAATGACAATCTGGGTTGGTTCTCAAAAGATTATCGCGAATCAATCCATAAGAACAATGAATAAATGTGATATAACTCAAGTAGAAGCAAAGTACAATCTGTACCTTTCACACCAAGGCACACGCTGTGTAAATATGGAGAAAAAATCAGGAAAAGGCAAACCTTGGACACAATCAATCGTTATAAAAAATGCACACGAACCTTTGAAGCCTGATTCCTTTATACTGGAAATTCCCATTACTGGGGATTTTGGCGTCATAAAGGATCCGAATCCAAAACGAGTGCTTGAAACGTTCACATACAAAACTGCTTTATACAATGTATCGGTTCAGTTTGTTACAATTAAGTGGGATAAACACCATCTTGCCGTGTATTTTTCACTTGAAAAACCAGATCAGAACATCCACGGATTGTATGTCATTGAAAGTGATGACAATCGTGAAATAACTGATGTTCAAATTACAGAAGCAAAAGCAGTCATTACATCAATGCTTAAAGACAAAAAAACACCAAAGGTTCAAAAATGAACCTTTTTTACTGGTCTTGTGTATAATCACACCCATCGACGTCAAATCCATTAATGTTGAGAAATTCTTTTTTAAAGGCGTCAAAGTTCACAAGGTCTTTGAAATTCTCGGGTGTAATGCGGCTCAAAATATCGTGAACTTTTGATTGAACCTGAGGATCCATTTCAAATTGATCCAAGCGATAAAAACCATCATCATCAATCTCAGGTGAATCGCCATAAATCATCTCCTTAAACAACCGATACGTGTGTTCCACTGTGGTTTCGTGTGTGCCTCTTTCTTTCATGACCTGAAAGAGTGCACTTGCATAAAGAGCCATCGTTGGAATAAACACAGAAGCCTTAGTAACCACCGCTTTAGATGCACTAATAACTGCCTTTCCGTGAAGTGGTGCTAAGATATCGTTGACATCTTGATTGGCGCGATTTAAATCCTTTTTCGCAGCACCAATGGTTCCGTTTTTATAGATCGCATGGGTACTTTGTGCTCCAAGATAGGTATAGGTTACAAAGGTGCACCCTTCACTGAGTACCTGTGCTTTGGATAAGGCCTGTGCCCACAATGCATAATCTGCACCTCCCATGACCGTTACTGTATCCTCAATTTCCTGAGGCGTTGCCGGTTCAACGGATTCATATTTCAAAGTTTCACGGGCAATGTCAACGGTGTACCCACTGTAAGTTTGTTGAATGGGTTTTAATGAAGATACTGTTTTTACGTGGGTATCAGGATCAATCCGAATCCCGCTTGCGACGGAATACACCACTAGATCAATGGTTTTATTGCAGGATTTAAAATGGTTGATGACTGCATCTTTGGTTTCATGTGAAAAGCAATCAGCATTTAAGTCATCACACAACAATCCCTTTTCTTGAGCGATTTCATGAAAGAAAAGATTGTTGTAGTATCCAGCTGAACCCGATGATTTACCTTTAGGTCCGCGTTCAAAGCTCACATTGAACGTATACGCATGGGCTTTAAACGCAAGCACAATCCGTGTTGCCAAACCATAGCCAGAACTACCTCCTAATATCAATACATTCAATGGCCGATCAAGGATTTGTGGCATATCATTTAATGATTCAATTTGGTTTAAAATGTTTTGTTTACACCCCATTGGATGGGCGTTTAATGCGATGTTATCGCGAATAATCGGTGTGTGACTCATGATTCATCTCCTTAACAAAAGTATTGCAATAACTATTATAATATGATTTACTTTGAATATCAAACTATTTTACTTGGAGGTTGATATGGATTTAAAAGCAATAAAAAAACTCGTAGAAGTTTTAGAGGATTCATCGCTCGAATCCCTCACATATAAAGACGAAACATTTGAAGTAGAGATCAAAAAACCCAAAGCACACAATGTGTATGTGGAAAAACCACCACTCACACAAACCCTTCCACAACACTATCCTGAGGATACAGCTGAGGCTAACGTAAAAGAAATGGTTCCATTGGGTCATGTAATACGTTCACCATTAGTGGGTGTGTATTATTCCAAGCCAACGCCTGAATCCAGTGAGTTTACAGCTGTAGGCAAACGGGTCAACAAAGGTGATGTGGTGTGCATTATTGAGGCCATGAAAGTAATGAATGAGATTAAGTCGGATGTAAGTGGGACACTTCTTGAAGTACACATTAAGGATGGAGATAGTGTTGACTTTGATCAACCGCTCTTTACGATACAAGAAGTATGATTCAAAAAGTACTCATTGCCAATCGTGGTGAAATCGCTGTCCGCATTATACGCGCATTGCGGGAACTGAATATCAAATCCGTAGCTGTGTACGCTACTGTTGATAAAGACTCCTTACATGTGATGCTTGCGGATGAAGCAGTATGTATTGGTGACCACAAACTTTCAAACTCTTATCTCAATCAAAATGCAATCTTACAAGCTGCAGTGAATACGCATGTTCAAGCCATCCATCCAGGGTATGGGTTCTTGAGTGAAAATGCACAGTTTGCGAAAGCGTGTAAACAACTTAATATCAAATTTATTGGTCCCAGCCATGAACTCATTGAAATAATGGGAGACAAACAAAGTGCACGCGAAACGATGCGCAAAGCAGGGGTGCCCATTGTTCCTGGATCAGATGGACTTGTTGATACGCTGGAAGATGCTTATTACGAATCCAGCAAAATTGGATATCCTGTGCTTATTAAAGCTACCGCGGGTGGTGGTGGTAAAGGGATGCGTGTGTGTCATACACAAAATGATCTTAAAGATGCATACAATCAAGCCCGACGTGAAGCACGAAATGCCTTTGGGGATGATTCGGTTTACCTTGAAAAATATGTAGCGAATCCACGCCATATCGAAGTTCAAATATTAGGAGATTCTCATGGTAATGCCATCCATCTGTTTGAACGAGAATGTTCTGTGCAGCGCAATAATCAAAAAATGATTGAAGAAGCGCCTGTACAAAACTTAAGCACGCAAACCAAAGAAAAGTTATACGCAGTATCCTTAAAAGCCGCGAAGGCAATTCGGTATGAGTCCTGCGGTACCTTAGAGTTTATTATGGACACAGATGAACGGTTCTATTTCATTGAAATGAACACGCGAATTCAAGTAGAACATCCCATCACAGAAGCAATCACAGGCATCGATATTATCAAAGAGCAGATTCACATAGCTGAAGGGAAAAAACTATCCTTTATGCAATCACACATCAAAGCGCTGGGACATGCAATCGAAGTGCGTGTTAATGCAGAAGATCCCTATGATGGCTTCAAACCCCAATCGGGACGCATCCAAGGCATTCATTTTCCTGGAGGGAATGGTGTCCGCATTGATTCCTATGTTTATCAAGGATATGCCATTCCACCCTTTTATGACTCAATGATTGCGAAAGTAATCGTGCACGCTTTTAACCGCGATGATGCAATTGAAAAAGCCATTCGCTGTATGGAAGAAATGGATGTGGAAGGCATCACGACCAATCAAGAATTCCAACTTGAAATCTTACTGAATGAAGCATTTCTGGATAACAAATACGATACGTCCCTGGTACGACATGTATTAGAAACGAGGGTAAAATGACAATGTTTAACAAGCTCAAAGGAAGAAAAGAGAAGGTAGATTCCTATAAAGGACACGAAATACTTGAAACTAAAGTCGAAGTGCCAGATGGTATGTTTGAAAAATGTCCCCACTGTGGCCATGTTGTGGAAACCTCAAAACTTCAACACAATGCATGGGTGTGTGATCAGTGTAATTATCACTACCGTTTACACATCGCACAACGCATCCACCTGATCTTTGACGAATTTAAAATATTTAATCATATCTTGAAATCAAAAGATCCACTCAACTTTCCAGGATATCAAACAAAACTCAATGGACTCAGTGAAAGCTTGGGAGTTTATGATGCAGTCGTTTGTGGTGAAGCAGTGTTGGATGGTAGAGCAGTGATTGGTGTTGTAATGGATACAAACTTTATGATGGGATCCATGGGAAGTGTAGTGGGTGAGAAAATCACACGAGCTTTTGAACGCGCACACCATCAAAAAAAGCCATTAATCCTCTTTAGTGCATCCGGAGGTGCACGGATGCAAGAAGGCATTATTAGCCTCATGCAAATGGCAAAAACAAGTGGTGCTGTAGGAAACTTCAGTAAAAAAGGGGGCCTATTCATTAACGTGCTTACCGATCCAACGACAGGAGGTGTCACTGCAAGTTTCGCAATGCTCGCAGATATCATCCTTGCTGAACCGGGTGCGCTAATTGGATTTGCAGGACCCCGTGTTATCAAACAAACCATGCAAAAAGACCTACCAGAAGGATTTCAACGGGCTGAGTTTCTCCAAGAAAAAGGCTTTGTGGATAAAATTGTGCCACGTCATGATTTAAAACGAACCCTATCACAGCTCTTAGCGTTTCATGAGGTGAAATCATGAGTCAACGCATTAAACACCTTGAAAAAGAAATCAAGGCCATTAAAAACGAAAACCTAGATACCTCACACCTCGAGCAGTCCCTTAAAATTCTCAAACAAGAAGTTCAATCCAAACTCAGTGCTTGGGATAAAGTACAACTGGCACGTTCTTTAGATAGACCCAGCAGTAAAGACATGATAGCCGCAATCTTTAGCGATTATATCGAACTGCATGGGGATCGATATTATGGTGATGATGGCGCGATAACGGGGGGGATTGCGATGCTCAAGGATCAACCTGTAACCGTCATTGGAATCGTAAAGGGAAAAGATACTGAAGAAAACATTCGTGCTCACTTTGGCATGGTTCATCCCGAAGGCTATCGCAAAGCACTGCGTTTAATGAAGCAGGCTGAGAAGTTCAAACGCCCCATTGTGACGATTATTGATACACCCGGTGCATTTCCAGGCATCGAAGCGGAAGAAAGAGGTCAAGGGGAAGCAATAGCGCAAAACCTCATGCAGATGATGGACCTATCCGTTCCATCAATATCGATTATCTTAGGGGAAGCAGGAAGTGGCGGTGCTTTAGCACTGGCCGTAACTGATAAAGTATGGATGTTTGAAAACGCCATCTACTGTATCCTATCACCTGAAGGATTTGCATCCATTTTATTCAAAGATGCATCAAAAGCAAGTGATGTTGTTGAGATGATGAAAATTACCAGTCAAGATTTATATAAGTTGGGCGTAATCGATGCCATCATTTCTGAAGAAAATGGGTTTGACTGCGCATCGAAGCTGCTTCAAGAAAATTTATATAAAGAATTTAAGACATTATTAAAACTCAAACCAGATCGCCTCAAAAAACTAAGATATAAACGATTCAGGATGATGGGAGATGTGATTCATGAACACTAAGATTATTAGCACCGGAAGCTATGTACCCCAAACGGTTGTCTCAAACAAGGATTATGAGAAAATCATGGATACAAGTGATGCATGGATTGTACGTCGAACAGGGATTAAAGAACGTCGGTTTGAATCCATGTCAACGGTTCATATGGCAACAAAAGCAGCCCAAGAAGCACTGAAATCATTGGATGTAAATACCCTTGATTGCATTATTGTGGGAACCTACACTCCCGATTCATTCATCCCAACAGTCGCAAATCAAGTGCGTGAAAATCTGAATGTGACACGCCCTATTCCATCCTTTGATATCAATGCAGCCTGCTCTGGATTTATTTATGCGCTTCAAACTGCCAATGCATACATACGCTCAAAGATATACAAGCGTATCCTGGTGATTGGCTGTGATTTCAATTCACGTATTTTAAACTACGAAGATCGAACCAGTGCAATTTTATTTGGCGATGGTGCAGGGGCTGTTGTTGTAGAAGCAGGCGAAACAGGGATCGTTGATTGTATTATTGGCGGTGAAAGTGATACGTATGAGACCATCACCCTTCCTAACAGAACAGACCGCCGCGCACCTTTTATCAATCGAACCATACAAGAAGATGCTTATTTCTCAATGAAAGGAGCCGAAGTTTTTAAGTATGCTGTGCGTGTTATGAACTCCAGCATCCAAGAACTCCTTGATCGAAATAATCAATCGATTGATACAATCGATGCAATCATTGTCCATCAAGCAAACAAACGAATCTTAGAAAGCGGTGCACGGGCTTTGAATTATGACCCATCCAAACTATTATCGAATGTCGAACGTTATGGAAATACGTCTTCAGGAAGTGTTCCCATACTGCTTGATGAAGCCAACAAACAAGGTCTTTTAAAAGAAGGCATGCGCATCATTTTAGTAGCATTTGGTGGGGGTCTCACCTATGGTTCTGTGCTTATTGATTGGTAAGAACAGACGAAAATATATTGACAATCAAAGTAAATGAGTATATAGTTTGAATGTCAAACTATTATTAGGAGGAACTTATGAAAGCTAAAGTTAAACAAATAGTCTCAGAAATATTAGATGTAACCGTGGATGAAATCAAAGATGATGTGTCAATCCTCGATGACTTAGGCGCGGATTCCATAGCAGTGATGGAAATTGTAATGGAACTTGAAGGTGAATACGGTGTCGATGTGCCAACAGAAGATGTTGTGAATCTCAAGACTGTAAACGATATTGTTGCCTACATTGAGTCAAAGGTTTAATGAAAAAAGGATTCATATTTGCTGGCCAAGGTCAGCAATTTCTTTTAATGGGACACGATCTCTATGAAGCAGATCAAGATGTGAAGGATCTCTATGATACGGCAACAAAAATCCTGGGGTATGATGTACTTTGTTTAGATGAAGCATCACTTCAAAAGACATTGTATACACAACCAGCCCTTTATGTACTTGGTCATGCACTGGATCACTTATTAAAAAAAGAAGGAATCTTTCCTGATGTAGTTTCAGGCTTATCTTTGGGGGAATATAATGCACTAACCAGTAGTGGTGTTATCTCATTTGAAGATGGACTTAGACTCATTCAAAAACGCGCGCACCTGATGCACCATGCCTTTGAACCGTTTAGTACAGCGATGGTTGCATGCTTAAAAACGGATTTACAAACCATTGAAGCATTGCTTGAAAAAACACAGGTCGAAGTCTGTAACATCAATACACCCAGTCAAATTGTAATTGGGGGAATGAAACAGGATATTGAAACCATACTTCCCCAATTAAAACACGCCAAAGTAATCGCAATTCCCCTTAAAGTATCGACAGTGTCCCATATGTCATTGCTTTGTGAGGTAAGCGATGCGTTGAAAGAAGTTTTAAGAAACCAACGCTTCTTAACCCCACATGTGATGTTTGTGAATAACATCGAAGGGGTTTTACAACATGAAGGATTTGTAGAGTCACTATCCCTTCATATTTCACGACCAACGCAAATGGTTAAGGTGATTCAAACAATGAGACAACAGGGTGTTGAACACTTTATAGAAGTTGGACCCAAGGGATCTATTTCCAAGTTTATCAAGGAGATCTGTGGGGAATCTGTCAAGATATCAAATGTTTATGATATGCAAACCTTAAGGAGTGAATGTGAATGAATCGAAAAATAGCGGTAGTAACCGGTGCAACAAAAGGCATCGGATACCACATTGCCCAACAACTCGTGGCAGATGGGTATTATGTCATAGGGACCTATGTTTCAAATTATGACCAACACACCCTTGAATCCTTGGAAACAGAAACTTTTGAATTGCGTCATGTTGATGCAACTGATTATGATCAATGCAATCAACTGTGCACAGAAATACAGCGTGAATTCACCACGATTTCAGTCCTGGTGAATAATGCGGGCATTGTTCGAGATGGCATTGTACTCACAATGACACAGGATGACTTTAATCAAGTAGTTGATACCAACTTAGGGGGTTCATTCAACATGGTCAAAGCATTTTCAAAAAGTATGCTACGACAAAAAGCAGGATGCATTGTGAACATCACATCGGTCATTGGAGTGATCGGAAATGCAGGACAATCCAATTATGCTGCAAGTAAAGCAGGACTCATTGGATTCTCAAAAAGCATTGCGAAAGAATTCGCAGGACGCAATATTCGTGTAAACTGTGTTGCTCCAGGATTCATTGAAACAGAAATGACAGATTCACTCACCCACGATATCAAAACGGAAATTCTGAGAAATATTGCATTGAAGCGATTTGGCACACCTCAGGATGTTGCGGATGCAGTGAGCTTTCTTGTCAGTGAGAAGGCACAATATATCACAGGGCAAGTCATTAATGTCTGTGGTGGAATGGTAATGTAAGGAGTCGATAAAATGAGAAGACGGGTTGTAGTAACAGGCATGGGCATTGTCAGTCCATTAGGGCATACAGTAGATCAAGCCTTCCAAAATGCAGTTGAAGGTGTCAGTGGCATTGATGTCATTGATACCTTTGATACAAAAGAGCTCAAGGTGAAAATTGCAGCACAAGTCAAAAACTTTGACGCATCCAAGCACCTCAGCAAAAAAGAAATTCGACGTCAAGATCTGTTCAGTCAGTTTGCAGTCTATGCAGCATGTGACGCATTTGAAGATGCACAGCTTAAAGAACAAGTTGATCCAAAACGCATGGGTGTTTTGTTGGGAACAGGCATGGGTGGAACCCAAACCTTTGCACACGATTTAAACCGAGCATTTGAGTTTGGCATCAACAAAATCCCACCCATGTTTATTCCCATGATTATTCCAAATATGGCCAGTGGTAATGTCTCCATTGCACTTGGAGCGCAAGGACATACCTCAACAGTCACAACAGCCTGTGCTGCATCAACACATGCAATGGGAGATGCCCTTCGCATGATCCAACACGGTTATGCTGATGTTATGATCACCGGGGGATCTGAAGCAAGTGTCAACCCCTATACCCTTGCTGGGTTTAGTGCACTCACCGCATTAAGCCTGAATGAAAATCCGAAAAAAGCATCCCGCCCTTTTGATAAAAACCGAGATGGGTTTGTATTGGGAGAAGGCGCAGGCATTCTCATATTTGAAGCCTTAGAACATGCCCTCAATCGAGGTGCAAAGATTTACTGTGAGGTTGTTGGTTATGGATCAACCGGGGATGCCTATCATATCACTGCACCCAGTGGTGTTGGGGCTCAAGAAGCAATGCGATTGGCTTTAGAAGATGGGAGCTTAAAACCCGAAGACGTTACATATATTAACGCCCATGGAACCAGTACACCCATCAATGATAAATTTGAAACAGAAGCCATTAAACAAGTCTTTAAAGACCACGCACCTCACCTTAAAATCTCATCGACTAAATCCGTGCATGGACATTGTTTAGGGGGTACAGGCGGCATTGAGGCAATTTTAAGCATACGCGCCATCACGGATGGCATCATCCCACCAACGATGAATTATGAAACCTTTGATGATCAGTGTGACTTGAATTATGTACCCAATCACCCACAAAAAGGTGAGGTCGATGTGGTCATGTCCAATTCGTTGGGATTTGGTGGGCATAATGCAGTGATTGTATTTAGAAAGTATGGTGAACGTGATGTACTTAAATAGCAACGAGATTCAGAAAATCATCCCGCATCGTTATCCGTTTTTATTGGTTGATGCAGTCAAGGAAATGAATGAAACATCCATCATCGCAATCAAAAATGTATCCGCAAATGAGATGCATTTTATGGGTCACTTCACACAGAAACACGTGATGCCTGGAGTCTTAATTGTGGAGGCACTTGCACAGGCAGGGGCCATCGTCTTGCTTTCAAAAGAAGCATACAAAGGGAAACTGGCTTATTTTGTTGGAATTGATCAATTCAAATTTAAAAAACAAGTCATGCCTGGGGATACCTTAGAGTTACAGGTCGAACTCATCAAATTAAAAAGTATCATGGGCATTGCACAAGCCAGTGCTTTAGTGAATGGGGAAGTATGTGCATATGGAACACTTAAATTTGCAATTTCAGATTAAACCTGGGACAGACATTGTTTATATGCCGCGATTTATCGATAAGGTCGATGATGCGCGATGGATTACAAAAATACTGACACCAAAGGAACAAACGCTATTTTATAGGCTTCAATCACCCAAAAGAAGATTGGAATTTATCTGTGGTCGATTTGCTGCGAAAGAAGCGTATTCAAAAGCAAAAGGTGTGGGGATTGGTGAAATCGACTTTTTAGATGTGGAAATCTTGGCTGATGATTTGGGAAAACCTGTGTCAGAGTGTATGAATGTTTCCATCAGTCATGATCAAGATTATGCCCTTGCAATGGTGATTGTTTATGAAAACATTTAATATGATTGTGACATTTATGGTGCTGCCTGTGTATTGGATCCGAAGCCAATGGATTCGCAGGTTTTGTTCAGAACAAAAAGGAAGTAAAGAGCTGCAACTTTACCCCAAACATTATCTTGGTTTTCGAAGAATTCGTGTGGAGGCACATGGATACCAACCCGATGCGAACATTCCATGTATTTATGTATCCAACCACCAGTCCATGAATGATATTTTTGTAAGCATTGCAGCGGTGAATCGTCCGTTTCGATTTATTGCGAAAAAGGAGTTGTTCACAAATCTGATTACGGGAACATTTATGAAAATGAGCCGTTCTTATCCTTTAGATAGAGACGATCCCAGACAATCATTGAAGGTATTAAAACAAGCTGTGGATGATGTAAGCAAGGGAGTAAGTGCCCTTGCGTTTCCGGAAGGAACCCGTTCCCATGCAATAGATATGTTACCCTTCAAAGATGGAATATTCTCTGTCTTAAGAAAATCAAGTGCTCCAATTGTACCCATGTATATCAAAGAAAGTTTCAATGAACGTCAAAAGGTGATGCATGTATATTTCTGTGAGCCCATTTACCCAGAAACTTATAAGGAAATTAAAGGTGCTGCGTTAAGTGAATATGTATTCAAACGTATGAACGACATGAAAGAGTGGGTATACGAACACTAAGATTTTACTGGTCGATGTTTTATGTGTAGTTAGTAATGACACGCTACAGTTTCTTGTGATAAAATAAATTTATGTACAAGGGGGACATATGATATATATCGGAATTGTAGATGACCAACCTGCGCTTTTAAGTCACATCAGACATTGTGTCAATAAAACGCTCTTTAGTCTAAGCGTTGATTATAAGATAATGACATTTAAATCTTCTGAACAAGTACTAGATGTCTTACCTCAAATATCGTTTAGCCTGTTATTAATCGATATAGAATTACCAGGGATGAATGGGGTAACGCTCGCCAAGAAAGTTTATCAGCATTCCAAGGATTCGATCGTACTTTTTTTGTCGTCGTATGATGGCTATATGAAAGATGCATTCGGCTTAAATGTGTACAAGTATATATTAAAAGATAATTATGAAGAAGACTTGCACCGTTCACTCACAGAGGTGATTCACCTTATCGAAGGCCGACCTCTTAAAGCTTTTAAAACCCCCAATGGTGTCATCCATCTGTATCCAGATGAAATTGTATTCATCGAATACATTGATCGAAACCCTTATGTATATACCACAAAACTCAAAGCCATTAAACTCAGTTCAGCCAGTCTCATATCAATCTACAAAGCACTGGATGACCCACACTATGTCATGATAAACAGTCAAACAATCGTGAATCTTCACCATGTATTTAGTGTTAACTATAAGTTTATTTTGATGAAAGGGTATGACAGAGAGTTTAAAGTATCCCGAAGCAAACGCAGTGCTTTCATCGAAAAATACGAAGCTTTTTTGCTTGATGGTAATACATTATGAACGGGTCTTTGTTACTCTATTTCATGGACTACATCCTATCAGCATTGTTTACACTTTTATTATATCGATTCGGGGCATTATTCTTACGCAAGCGTCATTTAAAAGATCATGAAATATGGTTAGTATCTGCAGTGTTTTCAGTGCTGGTTTATCTTTTTTTAATTAGCCCAGTCACATTGCTGCAAGAACAACTCTTTATCTTCCCACTTTCATTTCTCTTTCTTTCCATTCTATTTAATGACAGAAAGTCCATAACATTATTAGTGACGACGACCTTTATTATTTTATTAGTCGTGTTGTCTGTGTGTTCAATTTTAATCACATTGGATTATTTAAATTTAGACTTAAAGGACTTTTATGCACAGGGGCGTGTACGAACCTATTCATTGTTGATTTCCCGGGGAATGATGCTGATTGGTGTTGAGTTATTAAGCCGTGGGTGGAAAAAACGATGGACGAATCCATTTTTAACATCTCGCGGTATCATCTGGTTTTTTATCTTTTCATTCCTTTTGGTATCGTTCCTTTTTGAATCGTTTTTTGAAAATGGGGGTGTTGATGTTTATTATACGATGCCCTATATGGTTGCAATCTTCGTTCTATTTATTGCAATTTCACTCATCTTAATTGCACAATTTATACGAAATAAATCCAAACTTATCGAGACACAAGACTTATTAGAGGAAGCACATTTCCAACAACAAGCCTCCAGCAAGACCTTGGAACATTATTTAAATATTATGCAAACAAAGCATGATTTGAAGAATCATTTAATTGTTGTTCGACACTTAATTGAAACCGATAAGAATCATGAAGCCCTTGAATATCTTAAATCGCTGCAATCTTTGGATGCGTTTAAACTACACGTCTCTACTGATAATGCCATAATTAACGCCATATTAAATGCAAAGATTTCGAATAATTTAGACATCAACTTTAAGGTAACTTTGACCTTTGACACATTTTCTTTTAAGCCATTGTATCTTTCCACTATTTTAGGGAATGCTTTAGATAATGCGATTGAAGCTGTGAAACACTTAGAGGAATCAAAACGACGGATTGAAGTTGTGATTGGTGAGAATGATCAATATGGAAAAATCACGATTACCAATCCATATAATGGAAAGCTCAGAATGATTGATGGTAAGGTTTACTCAACGAAACTCAATAATGGAGATGGCACTGGATTGTCCAGCATCCATAAAGTCGTGGACGAAATGGGTGGGAAGATTGAAATTAAAACGGACAACAATCAATTTCAAGTTTCAGTTTTATTAACAAAATAAGGATTAAATATCTGAATCATTAGGAAATGGATGCTGTGTGTATTGTAAAACAATCTCAAGAATCAAAAAAATGTATTATAAATGACTAAAATCATCAAAATCGGGTCAATAATGAGTCAAAATATCACGATTCGCATGCATAATTTTGGGGTGTGCGTGCAGAATTCACAGAGAAACATGTATAATTAACAGTGCAATAAAAAAATTTAATGATAAGTCCTATTATGTTAGTGGGGGGAATAGTACTTCGATCGGTACTATCTCAACATAATCATCACATACAAGGTGGGGGTATGTGACTGATTGACTCGCAAAGGCTGCACATGAGTATTGGTAGAGCTCATTAATGCAGCTTTTTGTTTATAAAAAAAGCGTTGGTTCACAGTGATGAACCGACGCTTTGTCTATTTAGTGGGGAATCCAATCGAAGGCATCCCGAGGTGCCCCATCTTCAAGTAAAATAATACCGCGGTATACAAAACCACATTTCTCAAGAAGGCGCTTCATTGGAAGGTTCTCACGATGTGTATCAATTCGGATGGTGGTATTTGGGTAAAGGGATTGAATTGCTTCAAACAAATGTGTGCCAACACCGTTATTTACACGATTTTGGGCAGTAGCGACGCGGTGCAAGGTAAGATAGTCACCCTCACTACCCCATGCCCCATCAATTGACCTATAACAAGGTTCTAAAGTCTTGATCACTGTTGTGATCGCGACAATATGATGATCATCGCATAAGACATACAAGGTCTCATTACTAATGTCAGACACTGTTGATTCCCTGTTAGGATAGCCATTTTGCCACTGGTCGATTCCCATTTCCTTTAACCGCAATTTTGCATCTTCAATGATTTTGTCGATTTCGAAAACATCTTCAATCACTGCTTTTCTAAATATCATAATCGTCCCTCACAATCTTTAAGTCTAGTATACGTTTTTTTTATGGAGAATAGAAGTAAAAAATTCTTATTGGTATTTATGATATAATATCAAAAAAATGGAGGCGTTATGGAGATATTGAAACTTGAAAATGACCAACTCGAGAAGACGCGTATTTTTCTAAATACTTTATTAAAAAAACATCAAGACACGCTCAGTCGGCCTGGGTTCACTCAGGTTGTGGAATTTGGATATTCCTTTAATCATGAGGGCAGGATGCTTGGCGCAATCCTTTGCAAACAAACAGATGAAGTGATTCATATTGAATTGTTGGGTGTAGATGAACGTGATCGTGGGAAACACATTGGGTCACGTTTGATGGAATCTGTAGTATCTTATGCGAAAACGCATGGATGCACACGCATTACACTCACAACACAAGATTATCAAGCAAAGGGTTTCTATGAATCCTGTGGTTTTGAGGTGTTTGGGTTCTTGGAAGATACACCAATACAGGGCACAACCAAATACTACATGACAAAAAAATGTGACTTATAGAGCCACATTTTTTTTATGCACAACCAGAACTTCAAAGGGCTGCAATACAAGCGTATTTGAAAGTTCTGTTCGCCCAGTGTTTGAGAGGATGATTGATGCATCTGTTGCATCAAAATCGAGTGTGTCGGTGGTGTTTGACATATTACCGACGACATCGATTGTTTCATCACTTAGCATTCGAGAATAGATAAAGCGCGTTGGGTGATTCAATTCACTGAAATGAATCGATCCTTCCTTGAGTATTTGCGAGCTTTTACGAAGTGCAATTAAACGCTTCATATAATGATAAACTGACGCAGGATCCTTTAAGTTATCTTCAACTGTTTTCAGTTGAGGATGTTTAGTGAAACCAAGCCAAGGGTTTTGTGTTGAGAAACCATAGAACTGATCATGATTCCAAGGCATTGGTGTGCGTCCGTTGTCTCTGGATCGTTTGTTGAGAATATCAAGCACAGTCTTTTCATCCTGTGTTTGAATCAACTCGCGGTACATATTGAGTGATTCGATATCACGATAATCATCAATCGTGTTGAAATAGGCGTTTGGAAGCCCAATTTCTTCACCTTGATAAATATAAGGAATCCCACGCATTAAAAACATGAGCGTTGAGTACAGGGTTGCGGATTCAAATGGATAATTGAGATCATCACCAAAACGTGAATTTGCACGTGGCTGGTCATGATTGTTTAAAAACAGTGCCATGTAAGCATTGTGTGCTTGCATTTCAAGTTGCCATTCAGCCAATAAGGTTTTAAACTGTACAAAATCAGGGTCTTTGAGTTCCCACTTCCGGTTATTTTTGTAATCCACTTTTAAGTGGTGAAAGCCAAACACAGTTCCCAATTCATGGCGTGTTGGATCTGCATATTTCACCGCATGATCAATGGTAGTTGATGAAAGTTCGCCTACAGTTAAGATGTCTTCATACGTTCCAAATGTATGTGTATTGAGGGCATGAAGGTGTTCGTGTACTCGCGGTCCATCCGTATAAAAACGGCGGCCATCCCAAACATCATCATCTTCGAATACGTCGGGTTTGGATACAAGATTGATGACATCAAAGCGTAAACCTGTGATCCCTTTTTCTAGCGAGAAGTTCACAACCCCACATAACTCCTCAAAGACCTCGGGGTTTTCCCAGTTTAAGTCTGCCTGAGTTGGGTCAAAAAGGTGAAGATAATACAAATCGAGCGATTCTACATACTTCCATGCACTTCCACCAAATTTTGATTGCCAGTTGGTTGGCTTTTCTTTAAAGAAATAGTAATCCATGTACTTTTTATCACCTTTGAGTGCTTTTTGAAACCATTCATGTGCTGTTGAGGTATGATTCAGTACAAAGTCAAACATAATATCAATGCCACGTTTTGATGCTTCTTCAATTAACACATCAACATCATCCATGGTTCCAAAGAGTGGGTCGATGTTGCGATAGTCTGCAACATCATACCCATTATCATTTTGAGGCGACACAAAGACTGGTGTCGTCCAAATCATATTAATGCCTAAATCTTGGAGGTAATCCAGTTTTTCAATAATCCCTTTGATATCACCGATTCCATCATCATTGGTATCCTTAAATGATTTTGGATAGATTTGATATACGAAGCGATTAAGCATTGGCTTCCTTACGTTTTCCATAAAGCACAGTGAGTGTGAATGGAATGACGATACAGAAGACAATCGCAATGATAAAGAAGAGTGGCCAGCGGTTAAAGTTGAAGGATAAGAATCCTGGGATACCACCAACACCAATTGAGTTTGCCATCAGTTCGAAGCCTACTGATACCATACCTGCTAGACCTGAACCAATCATTGCTGCAAAGAATGGATAGTTGTATTTTAAGTTAATCCCAAACATCGCAGGTTCTGTGACACCTAAGTAACATGAAATCATAGCAGGAAGTGAAACTTGTTCTTCTTCCTTATCACCGCGGTGTAGCCACCAGATACCAAGTACAGCACTCCCTTGTGCAATATTACTGAAAGCAATCATTGGCCATAATAAGGTACCACCAAAGTCAGATACAAGTTGTAAGTCGATGGCATTGGTCATGTGGTGAAGTCCTGTGATGACAAGTGGTGCATAGAAGAAACCAAAGAGTCCAGCGAATACAGTTCTAAATTGTGATGTCAGTCCTGTATAAACAACAGTAGAAATCCAGTCCCCAATTACCCATCCAATCGGTCCTAAGATGAGGTGTGCTACAAGAACAGTCGGTACGAGTGCAAATAAAGGTACAAAGACCATTGAGATTGCATCTGGGATGATCTTCTTGAAGAATCGTTCAAGATAAACTAGTGTAAATCCTGCAAGCATCGCTGGTATTACTTGGGCTTGATACCCAATCATGTTAACGGTTGCGAACCCAAAGTCCCAATGTGGGATGTCAGCTGCAGCAGTTCCTGCAACGGCGTATGCATTAAGAAGTTGTGGTGAAACAAGCGTAATCCCTAATACAATCCCAAGAATTTGAGTTGTACCCATTTTACGTGTAATCGACCATGTAATTCCAACAGGGAGGAAGTGGAAAATCGCTTCCCCGATCAGCCATAAGAAATGGTTAACCCCACTCCAGAATTGGCTCACATCTACAATTGTGTTATAGATTGGTGCGCCATTTTGTGTTGTCTGGAGTACACCATCTATTATTTTTTGTCCAAGCGCTTGAATTTGAACCCCTTCAAGGATGTTTCTAAACCCAAGAATTAACCCCCCAACAATGATTGCTGGGATTAATGGTGAAAAGATTTCTGCAAGATTACTCATTAAACGTTGCAGTGCATTTTGATTTCCCTTCGCAATTTCTTTCACGCTATCTTTTGAAGTGCCTTCAACACCAGAGATCGCGACGAAGTCATTGTAGAAGTTGCCAACGTCATTACCAATAATCACTTGATACTGACCTGCTTGCGTAAATGTCCCCTTTACAGAAGTCAGTGCTTCAATTGATTCAATGTTGGTTTGTTTTGGATCTTTCAATACAAACCGTAAACGTGTAACACAGTGTGTCACAGCGGATATATTATCCTTACCACCAAGATACTCAAGCAGCTTGGTCGCATCATTTGTATATTTCCCCATAATTCTTCCTCCTCTTTCATGGGATCGAAATGGCTGTGAAAATAATAAAAGACCTCCAAGGTGCACTCAAAAATGCACACAATGAAGGTCTTGCCCATTTTATAGGTTACAAGCCAAGATATCAACGGCTATGCTCAAGTCTGTTGAGATGAATCGTTAGATATACTAATTCTTGTGTATTAATCTTCACATCAAATCGATGTTCTACGAGTTTCTGAATTTGTTTCGCGCATGTGTATGCACTTTCAAACTCGTCAAACACATTATATAGGACTTTTTCAGAATCGTCAACTTGGTTACTTCCAAGAACACGAATCAGAAGCATTTTAATATGGATCATAATTCGTTGTGTTTGGAGCTGATCAAGCTTTAATGGAATTAAATAATAGTCTCTGACAACGTTTAAACAATCAAAAATTGCATCCGTCATCCGTGAAGTTTGGTTATTTATATCACTGTTTGAACCATTCACAACGTGCATTGTTAGAAATCCAATTTCATCTTCAGGTAAGGTTACATGGAATGTTTCATTGATGCGTCGTAAGAGATTCGCACTGAATTGATAGGCATCATCATAGAGAATTTTTAAATCGAAGAGCATCATATTTCGAATGTCTTGCCCACTTTTAATCCGTTGGAGTGCAAAATAAATGTGGTCGACAATGGTGATGTATGCATGGGGGTCAAGTGCTAATCCAGTTTCTTCTACAGTTGCGCTGATAAGACGATAGAGATTGAGAAAGTCAGCTTCAGGGATTTCCATTGCGAGTTGTGTTGTCTTTACAAGGTCTTCACGTTGTAATTCAAATACTTTCTCTATTTTATGATGAGGGACTGCTTTCATCGGACGCGCGTCAAAACCAATTCCCAATCCAACAACAATGACTTCATTGAAGCCATGCGTTGCGAGAACTACATTATTATTGAGTACTTTTTTAACACGATAAATGATTTGTGACATGAATCCACCTCAATATCATTTTAATTCAAAGCAAAATTTATGTCCATACATAGGCTACGTAAAGTAAAATATCATATAAAATATTTTTATATCATGAGACACAACGCTTACCTTGGTGAAGGTAGGTGAGATATGAGGGCTATTTTTGTATAAAATCATTTTCATGCAAGGATAATATCGCCATAAGAAAAAAGGAATGTGACGCGGCTTACAACTTCGTGATATAATTCTAATCAATAAAATAAAAGGAGAATAATAATGTTATTATATGAGTTTGATGCGGATCCATCAGCGGTGATTAATCCTTCTGATTTAGTACAGCCGATTGAGGGGTTCCCTGAAATTATGGTATCATGCTTTGCGAAAGAAACCTTTGATCGACTCAAAGAAGAACATACCACTGAAATCATTGAGTCCATTGATTTTGCGAATTTAAAAAATCCAGTCTATAAGATTACCCTTGAAGGCGTTGATATTGGACTTGTGAACGCCTATGTCGGTGCTGCAGGGTGTGTGAGTATGTTTGATTATTTGATTGCCTGTGGGATGAAAAAGCTTATTATCTTCGGAACCTGCGGTGTACTTGATAAGCATATTGAAGATGCTTCAATTATCGTTCCAACCGATGCACTTCGCGATGAAGGTGCAAGTTTTCATTATGCACCACCTAGTGAAGAAATAGAAGTGAATGTTGGATATTTCGATTCATTGATTGAATACCTAAATACACACAACGTGAGCCATACGATAGGGAAAGTATGGACGACGGATGCTTTTTATCGTGAAACACGAAATAAGATGCAACGTCGCAAGGACGCAGGTTGTATCTGTGTGGATATGGAATGTTCAGCACTCGCAGCATTGGCTCAATTTAGAGGCATTGATATCGTACACTTTTTCTATTCTGCAGATAATTTGGATACTGAGTGCTGGGATATTCGAAGTTTAGAAAACAATGAGAAATTGGATGAAAAACACAAAATTGGCGAATTAGCACTTGGTTTTGCAGTGCACATCGCCAATGATGATTAAAGAATTTCTTTTGAACGATTGAGACCTAAGATTCCTTCAATGAATACTTCGAATCCATAGAATAACAAGTAAACCGCTACAAAACTCACGGTATAGAGTAGTGAAGTAAGTGGGTTGAAGAGTAGGTAAATTGATAGTACAATTCCTAGCGCTGATACGATGAGTGAGAACCAGTAACTTGCAGTGCCACTGTAATGACGAATCAGTGGGAGCTGTGTGATCTTAGAAATACAGGTTGACATAAACCAAATTGGGAAAAGTAGGCTAATCATGAATGCTGTGGATGTTGGATTCATAAACATAATCACCCCAGCAACAATACTTATAATACCACCAATCATACTGAGTGATGGTGCATAACCGAATTTGGAATCAAATACAAAGTACATTGCGATATCAATGATACCCGAAATAAGGGCATAAAGCGCAAAGGCAAAGCCTAAGGTGCTGATGACAGTTGAAGGATTCATCAGTGAATATACCCCCAATACCACCAGTAGTGCTCCAAATATAATCCGTGTAATACAAATGTTCTTAACAATCTTCTTGATGTTCATCGTTTTGTTCCTCCTTAATATTGGTGAGTGATTCAATCTCGTTTAAGAGTGTATCGATATGCTTTTGATAGATACTATTGAGTTCTAATGTTTTATTCCCAAGCTCTTGCTTCAGGGACGCTATTTTTTCCTTGTGAGCATAAATCAATGCTTCGATATCTTGTTTCATCACAATCACCTCTTTACAATGCTATTATGGAACATATATGATAAAATATGAAGAATCAAAAAACTGAGATTGTCCGAAATCGGACACATTAAAGGAATCTGTCTTGAAAAGGAGACCATTATGACACACAAAAAAGAACCGAAATCAAAATTTCGATTAAGAAATGCGTTAAATGAACTCATGGAGAAACAGCATTTTACACAGATCAGTGTCAATGACATTTGTGCTCAAGCATATGTCGGAAGGTCAACATTTTACGAACACTTCCAAGATAAGTACGACTTATTGATGTACTCATTGAATACCTTTTATGAAGAATTAAGCAGTCATCTTGAGAATGAGACTGATGTAAGACGCATTGAACTTGTCCTTGAAGCGATAAAACTCCAATCACAGTTTTTGAAGCGCCTTTTAAGGTCAGATTTAAACCATGAAGTGAATCAAATCATTCGGAAGGTATGGAACGACAAGATTGAGAGTCGGGTTCAAGAAGGCTCTCATCTTGATGAGTTTTCCATTCGATTTGCAGCGGGTGGGGTTGTGTTCATGATTCTACGTTGGATTGAAACAGACTGTGATGAACCGGTTGAAGACTTTGCGAAAGCATTGAATGATATCTTTAAACGCCTCGAACACTAAAAAAGACACAAGTCCCACGCTTTGGGTTTGTGTCTTTTTGATTTTATGTGAAGGGAGGTTATCGTTTCATAAACAGGTAGCCAGCGTAGATTCCAATGAATGAAATCACGAAGTAAATAGGCGCACCTTCTTGGGTAACCCCACCATAAATTATTAATAATGAACCAATACATGCTAGAATTGGGTAAATAAACCCATGACTGATTCCAAGTTCTTTGGTTTTAATTTCATCAATAATGAGACGGACAAATAATGCGATGTAAAAGAAGTAAGTAAGGACAATCGGTAAGGCATCGATTTGTAGACCTCTGAAATGTAACGGACCCAGTTCAATACCAAAGACACTCAGTGCGTGAAATGACAGCCAAACTAAACATAAGACTAAGGATAAGAATGCTGACTTCATCGGAATATCATATTTCTTATTTACATGGACGAATTGCTCAGATTTTGGGAAAGAACCGCGCAGTGAGAGCGAGTAAGGAAGTCGAATGTATCCTAATACAAGTCCGTTAACGGTTCCAAGTATTGAGATGATGACTGCGATATACACAAGTTTTCCTCCAAATGGACCAAACATTGACTCCGCTAAAACACCTACAGATTGATCTCCAAGATCAATCACATTTTGTGGGCCTAAAAAGGCGGTGATCCCTAAAAAGTAAAAGAGATACACTGCAAGAATAATGAGGGGTGCGATTACCAAGGCTTTGCGTAAGTTCTTTTTAGGATTTTTGATTTCGTGGGCAATTGCAGGTGCTACAAACCATCCATCATAGGAGAAGGCAGTTGCGACAAGACCTGTGAAAAATCCTGTAGTCAGTGCTTCATTGATTGAAGGACCACTTGCCATATTGCTCATGTCACCAAAAATAAACCCGAGGGTCGATAGTAAGAGCAATGCAGCTACTTTAATGACGAGGGTTATATTTTGAAATTTACCTGCTGCAATTGTATTTATGATGTTTAGGCCATAAATTGCAACGACAACACAGATCGAGATGATCCATAATCTGATATCAAAGGGGTTTGTAATTCCAAAGAGGTGACCGGTATAAATCGCAGCTACCCAAGCAAGAATCGCGATAATTGCAGGGAAATAAAACACCGCTTGAAACCATCCAGCAAGATACCCCATTGTTTTCCCCCAAGCAAGTTCAATATATGTGATGAGTCCCCCGGCTTCGCTTGTTTTCTTAGCGTAGTTTGACACACTTAACCCCCCAAATATGATCCCGATAGCACCTACGATAAGAACCATCGCACCCAAGAAAACATTGCCATTGGTGGCGATGAGTATGTCGTCTGTTTTAAAGAAGATACCCGATCCAATAACAACCCCAACGATCATTGAGATTGTTGTAAACAGGCCAAACTTCTGCTTCTGATTTTCCACTGTCATTCCTCCATTTAAAAACAAAGTGCATATTAACATGCACTTTGATTAAGAGAATTATATGCGAATTCCTATTATATTACAAATAATATTTGCGATTTGTGGTGATAAAGGGGATTCAATATTGTATTTAGGCTTTGATATAAAAAATATAGATAAGATTTATTAATGCCGATAAAAATATCTTTGATGGGTCAAAGACATCATGCGCTTATTTTTAAATATGCTCTTGGATGAAGTCACGCGCTTTCTCAACTTCATTTTGCGTTAATTGATGACCGGTTTCACTGGTAAAAACCGATACTTTGAGGGATGCTGCGTTCATTTGGTCAAGAATTGCATTAAATCCGTGTTCATCGATGTAAAAGTCATTGTGACCAAACGATGCGAAAACAGGGAATTTTTGAGGGATAAATGGCAGTTCTTTAAGGGTCGTGGATGGGTGAAAAAGGATGAGTGCATCAACATCAAGGGCATAGGTTTTCAACATACTTTGAAGCAGGTTTGCTCCATTTGAATATCCTAAGAGAATCAGTGACTTATCCTTGAGATTTTCTTTGTTGATACAATCTTGAATCGTATCGTAAACGACCTGTGTTGCTTTCGCAAGACTCTTTGTATCAAAGGTCCCATCGCTATAGCGTTCAAAAAATCGGGTCATGCCGTTCTCAGTTACATCACCTTGAAGCCCAAGTAAACTCGCATTTGGATCAAGCATTCGTGATACATCGAAAAGTTGTGTTGCGTGGCCACCGGTTCCATGCAATGATACGATGAGTGTATCATTGGTGCCCCGTTCAAATACATGAATCATGAGATATCCTCCTGTGCTTTTTTTCCAAGTTTCTTTAAACTATCGATTAATGCTTGTTCTTCGTGTACTTCTAATATATCGAAAAGTGTCCGCATTTGGTCGTAGTGTTCTTTGTATATTACATTGAATTGATGGCTTCCTTGAGGTGTAAGCTCAAGGGTTTGGATGCGACGATCTGTTTCTTTTTTCCTACGGTGGATTAGATTTTTTTGTGCCAGGATATCAAGAACGTAGGTCAGTGAACTGTTTGGAATCAGACAAGTGCTTCCGAGTTCATGTGTTGTTAAGGAACCCTTTGTATTGAGTGCTTCAAGGACCATAAATTCATTAAGGTTCAAAGAGGAATTCTCTAGGGTTTGTTTAACTTTGTTCAAGACACTTTGATGGGCCTTGAAAAGTACAATCAATGCTTTTAAATCAGTGTTCATCAAAGGTCTCCTTTATAAATACTTTGTTGCTTCTGACCGTGTCAAAGTGATGAAGGTTTTCATTTATGGATGCTTCATATTGTCGAAGATGAGGCGGAAGGGTTAAGGTTTCACCCAAGATTTCATAGTCTTCTTGGTCATCAATAAAACCTGGACCATCTGTTGCGAATTCAAAAAGAATATTTGGAATGAGTCTTACGTAAACAGAGCCAAAGTAGAAACGTTCTACAAAACCAGAGTGTGGTAAGTTGAGTTGATCAAGCTTGGATTCCCATTGTTCAAGATGGTTTTTGTCTTCAACACGAAATGCTACATGGTGTACACCCCCATACCCTTGTTGGGCGAAGTCTGAAGTTTCATCAACCTTAATAATAAGAGAAGCACCATTCCCACCCTTGCCCATTTCATAAAGGTGTAAAGCACCGTCTTGATGTACATGGCGCATGTTTAAGATCCGTGTTAAGACGATATCTGTGTACTCAAATTGATCAACAGTTAAGAAGACTGGACCTAAACCCGTAATCGCATATTCGTCAGGAACGGGCCCTTTATGCCATGGCTCTCCAGAAGCAACACCGGGTACATGTTCATCAGAGAACAGTGCATAATGTTGATTGTCAAAATCTTCAAATGTCATATAATGACGTCCGAAAATACGTTTGATGGGTGAGTGTGTAATTGAATAATGATCAAACCGTTTAACCCAGTACTCAAGTGCTGCATGGCTTGGTACCCTGAAACTTGTTTTTGAGATATCGTTGGTCCCAACTCGATGTTGGTGGATTCCTTTAAAATCAAAGAATGTCATATCTGTCCCGGGTCTTCCTCTATCATCCGCGAAATATAAATGATAGGACGTTAAGTCGTCTTGATTCACGTTTTTCTTTACCAAACGCATCGAGAGAATGTGAGTGTAAAAGTCGTAGATTTTCTCTGCACTGCTGGTGATTGCGGTAACGTGGTGTATGCCAATAAGTGGTTTAAGATTGCTCATGATTGATCTCCTTTTGATAGATTTATAACCGTTTGTTTGTAGTGGTTTAATTGTCTTTGCTCATCAGGTGTTAACGTACGCTTGCGTTGTATTGATAGGAGCGTTTGGATTTTTGACCTGAGGGTCTGTTTGGTTTGAAGTAATTCATATTCATGCCGATTTCGATAGCCATAATTGCCTAAAGCATCGATGGATTTAACTTCAAGAGGCATCAGTGAAACAGAAGCAAGGTCAAATGAATGTTCAAATTGCGGTGGAATTTTAAAGGTTGTACCCAGTGTTTCAAGTGATTCGTCCACAAGAACGCCAGGTCCCATTGTCGCAAGTTCAATTAAGATACCACCTTTTTCCCTAAAGTAAATTGACTTGAAGTATTTTCGATCTTTGATTTCAGTGGGTCTGTACCCTTTTTCTTGGAGTATTTTGACCCAGTCTTCGAGATCTTCTTCAAGGATTTTGAAAGCAATATGGTGTACAACGCCAACTCCAGAAGTCCCCGCATTGCCTAATTTCTTTTTAATTTCAAGAAGTCCACCCAAATCATCGTGAATTTTATAGCGACTTATTTCATCGTCTTCATCGATTTTTTCATATCCTAAGCAATCAACAAGCAATGATTCTGTGAGGAGTGGAAAGCGTGAGAAGAGTGTTGCGCTGTGAATTCCGATGAGATTGTTGGGTGGTGCAACACCGTTGAATGACCACCTGTTATCGGGTCCGCTCTTTGTTTCAATGAGTTCAAGTTCAAGACCTGTAGGATCTTCGAAGGCTAAACGACGCGAACCAAAGCGTGTATATTCATAATGCGGTATGTGAAAGTGTTTGAAACGATGCTTCCAAAAGGTAAATGAATCGGGTCTTACGCCATAGGTTACAAAACCCACTTGCCCCGTTCCAACGCGTCCTTGTGTCGTGTCTACTTGTGGGAACGTTGTGATAAGACCTGAGGAACCATCGTGATTACCATAATACAGATGATAGTTTTCTTTGTGATCAAAGTTTAGGGTTTTCTTTACAAGACGTGTTCCTAATACGCCTGCGTTAAAGTCGATATCTTTTTGAGCATGTCCCACAACTGATGAGACATGGTGAATGCCATATGTTTTTACCATGCGAGATTCCTCCTTATAGCCTCATTATATTTCGAATTCGAAATAAATACCAAGGATATGCTTATCCAAAGGCAAAGAAAAGGACAGGTTATCGTACCTGTCCTTCACCGCGTATTTTATATTTATAGGAGGTCAGTTCCTTAAGACCCATTGGTCCTCGTGCATGGAGTTTTTGGGTGCTGATGCCAATCTCTGCACCCATGCCCATTTCAAAACCGTCCGTAAAACGGGTGGATGCATTCACATATACACAGGCTGCATCAATATCATTTAAGAATGTTTCAGCATGGGATGGATTTGTAGTGATGATGGCTTCTGAGTGTTTGGTATTGTGGGTATTGATGTGCTCAATGGCTTCTTCCAAGGTATCAACAACCTTAACAGAAAGTTTAGTATCTAAGTATTCGGTATAGAAGTCCTCTTGTGAAGCAGGTTGAATCCGTGGATCAATGCTGATAGATCGCAAATCACCATAAAAGGTTACCGTACGTAATTGATCGATGATTTTTGGTAAAATAGCGTGCGCTTTTTGATGGATGACTAAAGACTCAGCAGCATTACAGACGCCCAATCGTTGTAGTTTAGCGTTTTCAATGATTTGAAGCGCGAGGGTTTCATCATAGGATTCATCGATATAGATGTGACAATTACCGGCACCTGTTTCAATGACAGGGATGGTTGAATTTTGGATGACTGCTTGAATTAATCCCGCACTTCCCCGTGGAATTAAGACATCAATTGCGTCATTCATTTTCATCATTTGAAGGGTTGACTCACGGTCTGTTGATTTGATTAATTGGATGATATGTGGATTGGTGTTGTGCGAAATCAGCACTTTTCGAATAATTGATTCCAAGGTAATGTTTGTGTTCAATGCTTCTTTACCACCTTTTAGTACAACCGCATTGCCTGCTTTAAAACACAAAGCAAAGGCATCCAGTGTTACATTAGGGCGGGATTCGTAAATGATTCCAATTACACCCAACGGAACGGATATTTTTTCGATATTCAGGCCATTTTCTAACTGGGTTGTATTAAGTGTGACACCCACTGGATCATCCAATTCGATCAATTGGTCACAGCTTTCTTTCATTGCTTGAATGCGGGTATCATTGAGTGTGAGACGATCAATAAGTGGTTGTGACATTTTTGAATCATGGGCATTATAAACATCGATTCTATTGGCGTTAATAATCGTTTGCGTGTTATCAACTAAGGCTTGACCCATATCACGTAGGATTGCATTCTTTTGAGTTGTTGATAAGTGTTGACAATCGTGTGCTGCTTTTTTTGCATTGTATCCAAGTTCATTCATGAGCATCACTTCCTTTAATGTAATTGAGTAGGTCAAAGTTTGGGAGTGGATTTGCACTAAAACAGGTTCCAATAGGTTCTCCATCAACAATTCGGTAAATGTTAAAGACATCATGTCCGCTGGCAAGAACCATATCCGCACCCGCTTCTGTCGCGATTTTTGCTGCTTTGATTTTGGTGTTCATACCACCGGTCCCAACACCACTGGATGAAGAATCTTTTCCCATTTTAAAATGTGTGTCATTGATTTTTTCTACTTCAGAAATAAGGGAAGCTTTGGGATTTGTAGTAGGGTCATCGGTATAGAAACCATCAATATCCGATAAGATGATGAGAAGGTCTGCATGAATGAGTGCAAGGACAAAAGCGGATAATGTATCGTTATCTCCGAATTCAATTTCGTCGGTTGCAACGGTATCGTTTTCGTTCACAACAGGAATCACCCCCATATTCAAAAGTGCATTGAACGTATTTTGGGCATTTTGAATGCCATCTTTAAACATAAGGTTGTGTTTTGTGAGTAAGACTTGTGCACAGTTTTGATTGTATTCTGAGAACAAACGTTGGTAAATCATCATGAGTTTTGCTTGTCCAATGGCTGCTAGAGCCTGTTTTTGAGGTAGGTGAGAAGGATCTTCTACCATACTCATCACTTTGCGTCCTACTACTTGTGCACCCGAAGTGACCAATACCACATCTTTCCCTTGGTTTCTTAAATCCGAGAGAACCCGTACAAGTCGTTCAAGTTTCCGATAGTCAATGTTTTTTGATTCGGGATGGGTAAGCGACGACGATCCAATCTTCACAACAATCCGTTGCTTATTTTTCAGTGATGTTCGATTCATAAAAAAACCCCCTTGTTTAGTTAATAGAATTATAGTGGAAAATATGCTTACTTACAATTAAAAAATCCTTGATTTCTTAAGAGAAATGCTGTGCATAAAATTCGCTTATGAAAAAGCGTGGTATAATATGGCTAATACGAAAGGAGGGGGAATTATGCAGACAACTGTGTTTAGAAACTGTAATTATATTGATCTCAATGAATCGGGATACACGGTAACTTTATGTGATATTTTAGTGGATCATCACGGTCTGATTAAAGAGATGGCTCCACATATTAATGTCACAGAACCAAGTTGTGTAGAAGTTTCAATTGACAATAAATATATTTTAGCTGGGCTTATTGATGCCCATGTTCACTTGTTTTCAAGTGGTGGTAGACTTTCGGTTTCAGATAAGCCTGGAATTATGAAAGTGTTAAATCGCTTCTTAAAAACAAAAGTCGGCAAGAATTATATCCGAAATACAATGCATAAGAATGCACATACGCAACTCCAATCGGGTGTCACAACCCTAAGATCAGTGGGGGAATTTCAATATCAAGATGTGACGCTGCGTGATGAAATTATAAATGGAGATAGAGATGGTCCCAATCTTTATGTTTCGGGGTATTTCATCAGTATTAAGGGAGGCCATGGAGCTCCCTACTTAGCACTTGAAAGCGACGGACCATGGGCGTGTCGAAAAAGTGTACGAAAGAACTTACTTGAAGGCGTTGATTGGATTAAGATTTGTGTCACCAGTGGTGTTACTGATGCACGAAGAATTGGTGAAGCAGGAAGGCTTCAGCTTAATTTAGAAGAGATTGAAGCAATCTGTGATGAAGCACATCGTGTAGGTGTTATGGTAAGTGCACACGTTGAAAGTAGCGAAGGTGTTAGAATCGCTCTTTTAGGGGGTGTGGACACCATTGAGCATGGAGCGGTGCTGGATGATACAATGATTCAGTTATTTAAAAATAATCCGAAGGCATTAAGAGGGTTTACTGCGTTGATTCCAACATTCTCAGCAGCCTATCCTTTTGCACTTCTTGATAAAGAAAAAACGGAGTTATCGGATGTTGTGTACTATAATGGTAAACGCATCTATGAAGAAATGATGGAAGGGTTTAAACAAGCCATTGATCATGACATTACAGTGGGTGTTGGAACGGATGCATCGATGTCTTTTGTGAAACATTACAATTTCTATCGAGAATTGGATCATATTGTAAGATATGGTGGTGTACCGGCGTATAAAGCGCTGTATATGGCAACACGTGTCAATGCATGTGTCTTAAATGATCAATTTATTGGAAACCTTGATATTGGAAAGCGTGCAGATTTTATCGTTCTTAATGATAATCCTGCAGAAAATGTCCAAGTGCTTAAAGAAATTGAAGCGGTCTATAAAGATGGACAGAAAGTCATACCAATTCCAATTAATAAAGATGATGAGATCGACGGACTGCTTGATCTTACATAATTGTGCCATAAAACAAATTATTTACAATCTATAATATCAATAATCAGCTGTGATTTATTCATCGAGTGTTCATTGACACTTTGAGGGTAGTAGTGTTAGAATTTCACAGTGATTTTAGGCATACCTTTAGTAAAAAAAAAGAATGGAGAATACATGAAAAAATTTAAATTATCGAAACTTGTTTTAATTGCGTTATCTTTAATGATGATGCTTACAGCATGTGGAAATCAAAACGATGCGAACAATTCAAACGGAGGTCAAGGTTCAACAGTGGATATCACAGATGTTCATGGGGTTGTGAGTGTTCCTATAAACCCAAAACGTGTTGTTGCGCTTGATAACAGAACCTTCGAGACCTTGTCAGATTGGAAGATTGAGCTTAAAGCGGCACCTAAAGATGTGATGCCTTCTGACTCAACCTATGTTTTGGATGAGTCTGTGCAAAATATTGGAAATCATCGAGAACCAAACCTTGAGATTATTGCAGCTGTCAATCCAGATCTTGTAATTGTTGGACAACGCTTTGCGAGCTATTATGATCAAATTAAAGAACTCGTACCCAATGCAGCAGTTGTTGATTTTAGTTTTGATGTTTCCAAAGACGCAGCGACGCCGGGTAAAAACTTAGTGAATGGTCTTAAAGATTCAACAATTGCTTTGGGTAAGATCTTTAGTAAAGAGTTAGAAGCCAATAAGCTTGTCTCAGACTTTGATGATGCCATTGAATCTGTGAATAAAGCCTACAATGGAACTGACACAGTGATGGGAGTTATTGTTTCTGGAGGTAACATTGGGTATGCTGCACCAGGTTCTGGACGTGTATGGGGACCGATGTTTGAAATCTTCAATTGGAAACCTGCACTGGATGTGGACAATTCGACATCGGATCACCAAGGCGATGATATTTCGGTAGAAGCAATTGCGCAAAGCAATCCTCAATGGGTGTTTGTACTTGATCGTGATGCTGCAACCAGTGATGCATCGCAAGCTGTTCCTGCTCAGGATGTGATTAATAATGCGCCTGCGCTTCAAAACATTGATGCAATTAAAGCCAACCATGTTGTTTATGCACCAAAGGATACGTATACAAACGAATCCATTCAAACCTATCTTGAGTTGTTTAACAATCTCGCAAAAGCATTGGCTGAATAAGTCAGTTTAAAGGAAAATCTGATGTTTTTAAACTTTAAAACAAAAGAACGTGGGGCTGGGGTTTCTCAGCCTCTTCGTTTACATCGAAGTAAACTATGGACCAAGTCCTTTGTTTTCTTATGCGTTTGTGTCATTATATTGGGATTAATCTCTCTTTTTACAGGCGCTTATGATATTGTGGGACAAGACGATGGATTACAGATGTTTTTTATCACCCGTGTTCCACGCACCCTTTCATTAATGTTAACAGGGGCTGCGATGTCTATGACTGGACTGGTGATGCAATTGATTACGCAAAATAGACTGGTTGAACCGACTTCAACAGGAACAATTGAGTGGGCTGGACTTGGGCTTCTGATGGTATATGTCGTGTTTCCAGCTCCTAGTTTAGTGCTTCGAATGGGTGGAGCAATTCTCTTCTCATTTGTCGGAACCATGATTTTCTTTTTGTTTTTACGACGTGTTCGACTGCGTTCCTCACTCATTGTTCCCATCGTTGGCATGATGTTGGGTGCAGTAATATCTGCATTTTCCACCTTTATTGGCCTTGCATTTCAAATGACACAGAGTATTGAAGGGTGGTTTGTTGGATCCTTTGCGAATGTGCAAATGGGAAGGTATGAAACACTGTGGATTATTCTGGCTGTTGTGATCTTTGTTTATGTGTATGCCGATCGCTTAACGCTAGTGGGACTGGGAGAAGACATCGCAACAAACCTAGGGGTCAATTACAATACGGTGATTTTATTAGGTGTCGCAACAATTTCACTTGTCGTGGGCGTAGTGTCTGCTGTGATTGGGAATCTTCCGTTTTTGGGGTTGATTGTGCCAAATATTGTATCACTGGCTCGTGGGGATGATCTTCGAAGTAATTTACCTTGGGTTTGCTTATTAGGGATGGGAATCATCACTGCGTGTGACATTATTTCACGAACATTGATTATGCCTTTTGAGGTGCCTGTCTCATTGATCCTTGGAACCTTTGGTTCGTTTGTGTTCATTGTCTTGATACTTAAGCAAAGGAGAAACCGATGAATCAGCTCACAATTAAACGATCTGCGAAAGCATTTAAAAATGCCAAAGATCAACGCAATTTTTGGATTGTATTGAGTGTTTTATTTGGGTTATCATTGCTCGCAACGTATGGATTGTTGGTTTTCAATAATCCAGTACCCTTTGACTCACCTTCATTCATCCCCGTTGTAAGACGTCGCTTCACTGCGGTTGTGGTAATGCTAGTTGTATCACTATGTCAAAGTCTATCAACGGTTGCCTTTCAATCACTCACCAGCAACAAAATCATTACTCCCTCATTATTAGGGTTTGATGCACTCTATGCAACCATTCATACCACGACGATTTTCCTATTTGGATCTTCAGTCTTCATTAATTTTAGTGGATTAGGTCCCTTTATATTGCAAATTGTGCTCATGGTCATGATGTGTTTAATCCTCTATGGATGGCTTTTATCAGGTAAGTATGGAGATCTTCAACTTATGCTTTTAGTGGGTGTTATTATTGGGACGGGGCTACGTTCACTATCATCGTTTATGCGAAGATTGCTTGCACCTTCCGAGTTTGATATCCTTCAAGCACGCTTATTTGGATCGGTGAATAATGCAAATATCGAATCATTATACCTAGCGATCCCGCTGGTCATATGTGTGGGGATCTTATTATTTATGTTCTCACATAAACTGAATGCATTATCTTTAGGCAAAGATGTTTCAACTTCAATTGGTGTGAATCACCAACGCAGTGTTATCTATGGATTAATTCTCGTGTCTATTTTAATGTCAATCTCAACAGCTTTGGTAGGGTCGCTAACATTCTATGGATTCTTAGTGGCAACGTTAAGTTATCAAATGTCCAAAACTTATGATCATAAACATATTTTTCTGATGGCGTTTGTGATTGGATATCTTGTGATTACCGGTGCTTATTTTATAATGAATCACGTGTTTAATGCCCAAGGTGTGGTCTCGGTGATCATTGAAATGGTTGGGGGCATCACATTCTTAATGATGATCCTTAGAAAGGGAAGCTTATGATATCAATACGAAATGCAAAAAAGACTTATGATAAAGTTGAAATTGGTCCACTTGAGCTCGATATACCCAAAGCAGGCATCACCTCCATTATTGGACCCAATGGGGCTGGTAAGTCTACGACCCTTTTGATGGTTGGACGGCTCTTAAAAATGGATGAAGGTTCAATCAGCGTAGCAGGATTGGACGTATCGCTGACAAAGTCAGAAGAACTTGCGAAAGTTCTTGCGATTTTAAGACAAGAAAATCATTTTGTAACCCGTCTGACAGTAAGACAGTTAGTTGGATTTGGGCGGTATCCATACACAAAAGGGAATATCACACAAGAAGATGAAGTCATAATTTCTAAGTACATTGATTTTCTTGATTTGACAACACTTGAAGATCGATATTTAGATGAACTATCAGGGGGGCAAAGACAGCGTGCTTATGTCGCAATGGTACTGGCCCAAGAAACAGAGTATGTTTTATTGGACGAACCGCTCAATAATCTCGATGTATCTGGATCGGTTCAAATGATGCGCCATTTAAAACAAGCTGCCCACGATTTTAATCGCACGATTGTCACTGTTTTACACGATATCAATTTCGCTGCTAAGTACTCTGATCGAATATGTGCGATGAAGGATGGTAACATTATTGCCTTTGGACCGGTTGCTGATATCATGGATTCCACATTGCTCACTCAATTATTTGAGACAAACATTGAGGTGATTAAAGGCCCCTATGGTCCCCTTGCGATTTATGAGTAAGTCGTATCCTGAATTATCTGTTGATATGAACCATTAACCGCAATCCTTAAGTAAATTAAGCAGGATATGCTCATGATGAAAAGATCGTAGGAAGTGCTTTGGCATAATTCTCAAAGTAAATCAAGCATCAGGGTATCATCGAAACCAGAGTTCATCAATCCTTACCTTGTGAAGTAGATGATAAGTTGTTATAATTGAGTAGAAAAAATAGTGAGGTAATCTGGATGTCCCTAAAAACGGAGTTAGAATTAATTGTAAAAGACGCCTTTAAAGCGTGTGGATTTGAGGGTGATGTGGGTCATGTGACGGAATCGAAACGGGTAGATTTATGTCAATTTCAATCAAATGATTCATTTGTTGTCGCAAAGACACAACGAAAGAACCCTAAAGAAGTTGGGGAAGCTGTAGTGGATGTGTTAAATCAACATCCTAAAATTAAAGAAGCGTCATTTGCGCCTCCAGGGTTTATTAATATTACAGTAAGCGATGCGTTTTTAATTGAATGTCTCCATAATATGATCAATGATGCTTTTGTGGGTGTTCCACAAATTGGTGCTGGGGAAACAATTGTTTTAGATTATGGTGGACCCAATGTTTCAAAACCACTTCATGTTGGACATTTACGTTCTGCAGTTATTGGGGAAGCTGTAAAGCGAATTGCACGTGCATGTGGATACAATGCGATTGGGGATGTACACCTTGGTGATTGGGGACTGCCTTTGGGGCTTGTAATCTATGAACTGAAATTGCGCTATCCAGAGTGGCATTGCTTCCAAGAAGGGTTTGGCGGTGATTGTGATGAGAGTATCCAATTAACCCCTGAATTATTATATGAAGTGTATCCAACTGCAAGCACCCGTTCAAAAACAGATGCTGAATATTTAGCACAAGCACGTGAAGTAACCGCGCGATTGCAAGATGGTCACCCAGGGTATACCTTGCTTTGGAATTTGATTGTGAAGACATCGGTCAGTGATATTAAAAAAGACTATGATAAATTAGATGTATCCTTTGATTATTGGTATGGCGAAAGTGATGCGGATCACTACATCCCACAACTGATGGAAATCCTTTACGATAAGCATTTAATTCGCGAAAGTGATGGTGCGAAAGTAGTGGATGTCATCAAGGAAACAGACAAGTCACCGATGCCTCCAGTAATTGTTGAGAAATCAGACGGTTCAAGTATCTATGCAACTACGGACCTTGCTACGATTTTTCAAAGACAAAAAGACTTTAAACCCAATAAGATTTGGTATGTTGTGGATAAACGTCAAGGGCTTCACTTTGAACAAGTCTTCCGCGTTGCACGTCTTGCAAATTTAGTGCCAGAATCAACAGAATTTAAGTTTCTTGGATTTGGTACCATGAATGGACAAGATGGTAAACCCTTTAAGACACGTGATGGTGGTGTTATGAGTCTATCAAGTTTATTGAAACAGGTGGAAGATGCATCGCGTGAAAAATTGGAAGAATCGGATCGAAATGTGAATCATGAATCAGCGCTTGATATTGGTGTTGCTGCCCTTAAGTTTGGTGACCTCATCAACAATCCAAGTTCTGACTACATCTTTGATGTGGATAAGTTCTTATCCTTTGAAGGTAAAACAGGAAGTTATATCCTTTACAACAATGTCAGAATTATAGGAATCTTGAAACGCTTGAATGAAGATCCTGCATTGATTCATCCAATGGCTCAAATTGTCAGTGAACATCAACGAAACCTCGTATTAAAGCTCCTACGTAATCCTGAGCAGTTTATGGCATCAATGGATGAAGGTGCTCCAAACTATATTACCGATAATACCTATCAAATCGCAGCAGCGCTTGCGAAATTCTATGCGGAGCATAACATCATGAAAGAAGTAAATTCTGAAGTTCAAACATCATGGATTAACCTGCTAAAAGCAACGCATAAAGTAATCGAACATAATTTAAATGTGTTGGGTATCAACGCAGTACAAGAAATGTAATGGATCAGGCTGGACACATGTTTCAGCCTTTTATGTGTTGACATACCTAGACACACATAGTATATTATGGGTAGAGGTGATCGTATGAATAATAGAGAATGGTTACGAACAGGATCTCGATATATGTTACTCAGTTTGCTTTCAGAGCGTGAGATGTATGGATATGAAATCATTAAGGAACTTGAGTCTCGATCTGAACATGTCTTTGAGATGAAAGAAGGAACCTTATATCCAATTCTGCATCGTTTGGAAAAAGAAGGGTATCTTTATGCAAAAACAAAGACATCTGAGGCAGGAAAAGACCGCAAATATTATGGCTTAACGCGATTAGGACATAAACAGCTCCAAGAAGAAAAATCTGTGTGGAAAGAATTCTCAGAATCCGTTGAGAAAGTGGTCTCAAGCACACGATTCCAAAATAGTTAACCCTATGGATGCATCAAAAAGTGACATCTTCCTTGCGAAGATTACTGTTCACATTAAAGACAGTCAGGGAAAACGAATCGTTCAAAAAGAGATGAAAGGACATCTTGAAGATCGGATTGAAGATTTTATTGATGAAGGGTATACACCGCAACAAGCAGAGCTCAAAGCCATTGAAGCTTTTGGGGATCCCAAAGAAATAGGGAAAGCCTTTGATAAACTGTACAATCGTTGGACACGAAGACTTCGAAATCTCCTTGTTTTTCTCATTGTTTGGCAATGTTTATGGACAATCATGCCGTATCTTGTTGAGCGTGTTGGTGCGTTACTCAATATTTCATATAGAGACTCTGAGTATCTTATCAACAGGAACCTTGAAAACTTTAAGGTTCTTGAAGATATAAGAATAGAAGACACGTCTTTTATTGTAGGCAATGTTGAAGTGCGCGTTGAACGGGCCATCTTACTGGACAATAACAAAGTCCTTTTATTTGCACGGCAAGTGCGTGTGAGCGATTTAAATGCCTACGGTGCGAGTGTGTTTAGTGCTACAAACATCATGTACAATGAACGTCAAACCACGTTTACACGCTTCATGCCCGATGCGTTTAGTGACACGACAGATGACAATCTCACTAGTGGAAGTGGTGTTTCGCCATATTGGGTTGCAGTACTTCATCATATCGATGCCATTCCCAGTCAGGTGACCCTTCAATATGTGGATATGAATCATGACCAAATCTTTACCCTAGATTTGAAAGGAGCACCATAATGGTACGCAGATCACGCATTCTAATCTTATTGACAGTGCTCCTATGCATCACAACCTTTGTTTCATATCGCTTGTCGGGGTTTTACTTTACAAAACTACAGGCGATTCATGACGCAATACGTGCGTTAGGTCTGGATGATGCTACCATTAGGTATCAGAAGAAACAAAACCTAACATGGTTGGTACTCATTGAAACAGAAGAAGGGTTGGTACCCATCAATATCAACCAACACAACCCAATCAAGTATTCAATCAATGCCATAACCCTCGATAATTTCAGGACACCCCCACAAACAATTGAAAACTATGCGCTAAATCGATTGTTTTACGCATTCTTCGATGCAACAACACAGCGTTTTTTGATTGTTGCACCGGGTGTCGATACCATTGAAGCGATGGTGTTAAATGAAGAAACAAAACAGCTTGAACCCACAGACTCTGAGCATATGTTAAGAAAAGAATCGGATGGAGTATTTGAAACAAGCATTGAAGAGGCTAATCAATATACATATGTATTTCGAGATTCAGATGGAAACCGATTATACACAAGTAAGTTATTTGGAAACAATACTGTTGTTGTGACGCATATAAACCAAGACAAACTAGAACGCGCACGATTTGTGAACCCGTTGGTGCTCTATTCGGGTGATGAACAAACATCCATTGTAGATGATGATGTTATTTTCCATGTGAAGTATCGTAGTGATGCGCAGTCAATGCCAGTGTTCTATGAAACAATTCTTAATGTTGAACGAAACAGTCCTTATAATGATGAAGTGGAACTCTGGATTACACCTTCAATCACACAAGACTATGAACAATGGGTTTACGATGGATTGAATCCAAACTCAAATATCACTTTCACAGTGATTACTAAAACAATGCAATCAAGCGAAGATGATCCGATATTGAATGCTTACACAACCGATGTGATGTCATATTTGAAAATAATCGATACATTTAATCCCTAAAACCATACAGGTGTCTGAAACTAATTACCAATATACCTAAGATGTTTGTTTTACACATATTTTCTTGGTATTATGTTTAGGTGGTATGGAGGACTGTATGCAAAAAGTAGTATTTATTGATATAGACGGAACATTAGTTCATGGGAGTGAAATTGTCCCTGAGAGTGCAATTAAGGCGTGTAAAATCGCACGAGAAAATGGGCACAAGCTCTACTTATGTACAGGGCGGTCAAAAACAGAAATTTATGATCATATTTTAGAAGTTGGTTTTGATGGAATAATTGGTGCAGGCGGTGGATACATCGAATCCGATGGAGAAGTTGTGATGCATCAACATGTAGACATGGATACCTTAGACTATACCTTGAAATTCTTTAATGAACATGGTATTCATCACTGTGTAGAAACAAACGATGGATTATATATTAGTGAAGGGTACCGCGAACATTTGCGCGGTCTGATGAACTATGCGGATGATTTTGATTCACATCCATTTGTGAAAGCACTGCGAGATGGTCAATCATTAATGAGAAACGATGTAAATAAAGTGTGCTTTATGGGAAATCATGAACTTCCATTTAGTAAGCTTAGCGAAATGTTTGAGTCGTATTATGAAGTACATCAATCTACGGTAGCAGTGTTTGGTGAAACAAGTGGTGAACTTGCAATTAAAGGAGTTAGTAAGTCAAATGCGATTGATGTGTTATTGAACCATTTAAACATGTCAAAAGAAGATACTGTTTCTATTGGTGATGGTGATAATGATATCGATATGTTTGAATTTACAAAACTGTCAATTGCGATGGAAAACGCAACTCCGAAACTAAAAGATGTATCCGATTGGATTACAAGTTCAGTTGGTGATGACGGACTCTATAATGCGTTTAAATATGCAAAACTAATCTAAAGATGTGGATCAAACCACATCTTTTTTAAAGCAAAAAAATGCCCTCACCACGATTTCGTGATAAGAGCATTGGGCTAAGTGATATATCTTCGCTTAAAAATTATGACTTTTTCTTAGCGGCTTTTTTTCTTAATAATGAAACGGATACTAGAAGTCCTCCCAACACAACTGAACCCATCGCAATACGCAAGTATAGTTGTGATTGACCCGTGTTTGGAAGATCGACCTGTGGCTTTTCAGTATCTTTAGGGTCAACCGGATTAACAGGGTCAACAGGGTCAACGGGGTCAACAGGATCAACAGGATCAACAGGATCAACCGGGTCAACTGGATCAACGGGATCAACCGGATCAACAGGATCAACAGGATCAACAGGATCAACCGGGTCAACCGGGTCAACCGGATCAACCGGATCAACCGGATCAACAGGGTCAACCGGGTCAACTGGATCAACAGGGTCAACCGGGTCAACAGGATCAACCGGATCAACCGGGTCAACAGGGTCAACCGGGTCAACAGGATCAACCGGGTCAACAGGATCAACAGGATCAACAGGATCAACCGGGTCAACTGGATCAGGATTTTGTTCCCATACTGCAACGAATTCGGTGTTTGAAGTGATTACAAAAATATCGTTTGGTTGATATCGTGTTTCATCGATTCCATTTACAGCCCATCCTTTAAATGTATACCCTTCTCTTGCGAGGGTACCAGGATCTTTTACGACTACATTTGAATCGGATGTATAGCGGTTTGTGTCTACTGGAACATTACCCGTGGAATCTTCATGTGAGCGATAGGTAACAGTGAATGTTTCATTCTCTTCCCAAACTGCAATTAAATCGATGTTTTGTGTCATAACAATCATATCCCCAGGTTGGTACTGGATACCTGCTTCGCCACCTTCAATCCAACCTTTGAATGTATAGCCATCTCTAGAAAGATTGCCTGGACCTTTTACAGTTGCTGTTTCACCACTGAGATAGAGGTTAGCGTCAGTTGGTACATCACCTACAGAGTCCTCATGTGAATGATACGTTACGGTGTATTGTTCTTCTTCATTTTCTTCCGTTGTATCCTTAACAAGCAAGAATCGAATATCGCGTGCTGACATCGCGAATTGGCTGCTTGAATCATCTTTCC
This sequence comes from Erysipelothrix larvae, assembly GCF_001545095.1. NCBI lineage: Bacteria > Bacillati > Bacillota > Erysipelotrichia > Erysipelotrichales > Erysipelotrichaceae > Erysipelothrix > Erysipelothrix larvae. Next base: position 2,240,679 of record NZ_CP013213.1, on the reverse strand, counting down.
AATGAATATTCGGTCCGATTGGTGTATATAAATTAGGGTAAGTACTTTGATCGACAGTATCTCCAAGAAGATATACTGGGTTATTGTCATCATCAAGAGTATAGATATAAGCTTTGTATCCATTAGCATCTATGGATGTTTTTAAATCGCTAAAGCTACCAACGATGTTATTGATACTGAATGCACCACTTGAATCGGTATAGGTATTGTTTTTAACTTCCCCATCAGCAGTACTTTTAATATTCACTGAAATATTCTCAAGTGGCAGTGCTGAATCCCAATCAAGCTCACTTCCTTCTTGGATACGAACTTGTCCACTGATTGCAGGAGAAATCAGTGTGATGTTTGTGGGAAGTGAAACGATACGCGAAGCATTTAGATTGGCAGATATATATTTAAATCCAGATATTGGTGTAACACCATTGAGTTCATCATCGGATAAATTCTCCTCAATAAACTTTGTGCTAATATCACTGATGATATAGATTCGACTAAAGATATCAGTTTTGAGTTCTTTTGAAAACTTGATGCGCGCGATAATATGGGTGACATTTGTGTTTGTAACTGCTTCAAATGGTACATACGTTTGTCCATTATCTTCTGAGTATAAGTACTCAACATTAATTCCAGATGCCTCAAGGTCAAGTGCACCAGGATATGTGTTTTCAATCATTCCTTCGTAAAGGTATATAATATTCGGTCTGGGTTTACCAGTGATAGGGTCATCGTAATAATCTACAGGTTCGATATACATGCGTGTTGAACCATCATTTGTGATTTCAAGTTTATTCGCTGGAACTTGAATTTGAACATCCATAACTGTATTGACGGATGATACAACCGAGCCTGAATAAACAAATTGGAGCATTAATTTTTCATCTTCCATTTGTGGGAAATATCCAAGGTTTGCGTTGAATTCTGCATATTTAGGATCAAAATGAGTCATCGTATAAAGCGACTCAAATGCTACTGAATAGAACCCATTTGCGCCTTGATAGGCATTTGATTTATAGTTGATTGTTAATGATTGTTCATCTTCATCCGTGAATGTGTAATTCAAGGAGTTACTCGTTATATAGTAATTTCCTCCACGCTTTGTTAGCGACACATTTTGACCGGCTGATCCATAGTATATATCATCAGTCGTTATAGGTGCACCATATGTGTCAACATGATGAACAGTTAGTCTATGACTCTCATCGGCTTTTACTATAATCCCACTTGTAGTAAAAACTAATGAAAGACAAGCGACTAAAAAGAACTTTAGTTTCTTTACACTCATTTTCTTCCTCCCAGGGTTTTTAAAACCCAACGTTTAAATAATTGTAGCACGCGAATTATAGAATAATTCTATACACTTTTATCGGTGCTATCGTAAGGAAAGGGTAGAAAATAAAGCGAAAGTTCTATGGTTATTGAGATATATCCAGGTGTAAGGAGTCGTTAAAAAAACAGCATCACTTCACGGATGCTGTTTGCTTTTGAACCGATTAATCTGATTTGTGAATCACAAACAAGATTGGTGAACTACCCGCCACTTAGCATACGCTCGAAGTGGGGGCTTCTTGAGAACAAAGCAAACTTAATCGACATTCCTGTCGACCAGCGGTCACTTTTATTTATCAAGCTATCCCCGATGTCCCATCGGTTTATTGTTTTTCATTCTTAGGATTGATGCGAAAGTCTTAATCCTTCATCCAGGATATTGATGCTTGCATTCAAATCACGATCGTGTGTGATGTTGCAGTTGGAACATTCCCATTGACGTATCTCCAGTGGTTTCTTTCCATCATTATATCCACAGTGAGAACACAGCTGACTGGACGGATACCAGGAATCAATCTTGATTACTTTTTTCCCATACCAACCGGCTTTGTATTCGAGCTTTGCCACAAATCGTGACCACGACACATCTGCAATACTCTTTGAAACCCGCTTCGTCTTCATCATTTCTTTAACTTTTAAGGTTTCTATACAGAGCACATCATGGTTCTCGATTAGCTCCTTACTCACCTTGTTTAAGAAATCATTGCGTCGATTTGCGATCTTCTCATGGATTCGTGCGACTTTTAACTTTTGCTTTTGGTAATTCTTGGCTTCCCTCAGCGGGACACCCCGTTTCTTTGCCTCCCTTTTACGTTTTGATAACTTACGTTGTTCTCGTTTCAGTGTCTGTGCTTCTTGGTTTGTGAACCGTGGGTTTGGAATACGTCTTCCATCAGAGAGCACCGCAAAAGCAATCAATCCAAGATCAATCCCAATCTCAGACCCCGTCTTAGGTAGGTGCTCGATTGTTTCTTCGACTAAGAGTGAGACGTGATAGATTCCTGTTGTACTCCTTGATATCGTTGCGGATTTAATATCACCTTTTGGGTGACGATGCATCTTGATTCTCACAAGACTCTTAAGTTTTGGCAGTTTAAGGTATTTATGATTTTTAACGGATATTGTTCCTTTTTGATTGTTTGTGGTATAGGACTGCTCCATTTTTCTTGATTTATACTTTGGCTCACCTACCTTTGGATCTCGATAACAATTCTTAAATGCTCGGTCAAGATTCAATTGTGCATTCGCTAAGGCAAGACTGTCTACTTCCTTCAAATAAGGGTAATCTTCCTTATACTTTGCAGGTGTTGGAATTTTACCGTTTGTTGGAAGTCCGTTTCGATAATCCTCATTCATTTGAAGCCGCTCTTCAAGCATGAGGTTATACGTCTTACGAACACAACCAAACGTTTTTGCGAAAAAGATGATTTGCTCTTGGTTTGGATAAATTCTAAACCTGTAGGCACGTTTCATCGCTTTTCCCCCTGTGTCTCAATATACTGTTTCAACACTTCTAGAGGTGCACCACCAACAGAAATCAAGCAGAAACTCTTTGACCAAAAAGCATCTTTCCAAAGGGATGCTTTCACTTCTGGAAATTCTTTCTTAATCAAGCGACTGCTTGCACTTTTGTAAGCATTGATAAACTTGCTAAGTGGTGTATTTGGATGGGCTTTGAATAGAATATGAACATGGTCAACATCATGATTCCATTCAATACAGGTGATATTGTAGTTTGGAGCAATGGAAACAAAGATTTCATGAGCCCGTTTCGAAATTGAATCGTTGATGACTTTTCTGCGATATTTTGTGACAAAAACCATATGATATGTCAATAAAAACACAGAATGAGCATTATTGTCTAAAACCTGCATATTATGCACTCCCCTTACATTTCTACTGACTATATTATATCATGATTTAAGGGTTAAAGACAGCCAATTCATCCCCCACTTATAGAAGTCGGAGACTTCTGGGCATTTCTGTTAAATTAAGAATTTCTATGTTTCTTTGATCCAAAAATTAGGATTAAACCAACAATTACAGATACAACTGCAAGACCTCCGCCAACTAAAACTGTCCCCGCGCTAGGTAATTGAGCAGGTGGAGTTGGAACAGTAGGTGTTGGCACAACTGGAGTAGGCACAACTGGCGTAGGCGTAGGTGTTGGTGTTGGTGTCGGAGTAGGAGTAGGCGTTGGTGTAGGTGTAGGAGTAGGCGTTGGTGTAGGTGCCGGAGTAGGTGTAGGCGTTGGTGTAGGTGTAGGCGTTGGTGTAGGTGTAGGCGTTGGGGTAGGAGTAGGCGTTGGTGTTGGTGTAGGCGTTGGTGTTGGTGTAGGCGTTGGTGTAGGTGTAGGTGTAGGAGTAGGCGTTGGTGTAGGAGTAGGCGTTGGTGTAGGTGTAGGTGTAGGAGTTGGTGTTGGAATAACAGGCTTAACGGCATCCTTTTCCCAAACTGCGATAAACTCTACATTTTGATTGATGGTATATTTTGAATTTGGTGTGTATATCGTAGGATCATTTACCACTGACCACCCTTTAAATGTATACCCATCCCTTAAGAGGTTATTTTGTCCAAGAAGGGTTACTTCATCTTGCGGATTATAAAGATTTGAATCAATAGGTACTTTACCTGCTGTTGCACCACCATCACGATATTCCACTGTGTAGGTAACAGGAATAGGGTGTTTCACGAGCAGGAACCTTAAGTTTTGAGCCGCTAATGCGTATTGGCTGCTTGTGTTTGATTTCCATAAGATATTAGGGTAAGGTTGCAGGAATAGACTTGGAACTAGAGCGCTATCAACAGAAAATCCTTGTAGATATTGATCATTCCCCGCAGCATCTTCATAAACAATATAGGGTGTATACCCGGTTCCGTCCACTTCAATCCTAAACTCATCAAAGCTCCTCGATAAAGCATTAAATTCGAACATACCATTTGTGTCGGTTTTATCGGAATCGATCGATTGGTCCGTTTGGTTATCCACAATATCGATAGTTTGGTTTTCTATTGGTTTAGCTGCTGGCCAAGAGGGTGTTTGATCCACTTGTTCACGGACTTCACCTTTTACCGATGAGGAAAGAATATTAAATTTTGTCGTTAAGTTTACCGTTATCGATGAGAAATTTGTTGCCCTATAAGCAAATCCACTAATTTGTGATTGGTTTGCAATGGCAGTTGGGTTAAGATTAGCTTCAAAAGCGCTGACTACATAAATCTTATCTGTGTACATTGACCCACTTGTCGGAATATCAGATGCAAACGTAAGTCGAATAATAATGTCTGTGATTTCTGAAGGGTTAACATTTGAATAGAAATCATAATTAGGGTTATTTAATGTCGCGAACAGATATTCAATAGAGATACCATTAGTTGTAGGATCAAGTTTACTTTGACGTGATCCATCAAGCATATCTACGTAAATCGAATTTAAAGGAGTTGTTCCGTCCTCTTTATAAATATAGGTATCGAAATTACTATCAATATTTAAAACTCCTGAACGTGGCAATGAAATATGCACATCAATTATCTTGTCTTTTGTTGATTCTAGATTTGATGAATAAATATATTTCATCTGCATTTTTTCGTTAGGAATCGTTGGGAAATACCCAAGATCTCCATCATATTCCGCAGATCTATCATTGAATTTCGATTGAGTATGAAGTGTTTCAAAATAGATGGAATGAAAACCGTTGGCTCCCCTATAATAATTTGATGTATAGACTAGGGTATACTCTTGGTCTAATTCCGATGTATATGTATAGCTGAGATTGTGTGGTGCTTTGTAATAAACACTACTACGATCGTTTTAGAGTTACTGTATCTCCAGATAAACCATTATACGTTTCTTCATTTGCAATCGGTGCACCATATTCATCAACATGGTGAACCGTTAACGATACGGATGTTTGAGCTTTTACTGCAGAACCATTAATTAACATAAAAATACTTAATGACAAAAGCATAAAGCCTTTTATGAGCTTGTGTTTCATTCTTTACCTCCCATGGGAATATCCCATTTTCACGCTCATTGTAGCACAGATAGATATATCATAAATTTATAGGTAAACGGCATTTTACTTGATGTTCAGTTCAATTCGATACTGTATAGTAGATGAATTACAGAGTGTTGTTTATGTTGACAATAGAAACATTTGATAACTAAATAAGATAGAAAAGCTTTGTGTTCAATAGGAATCAAAATAAAATCAATTTGTGTCAATAAACCAAATTTGATAAGATTAAAAGAGATAGGGTGGGTCTTATCAAAGGAATGATATTTATGATAAGAAAAATGGAAATATTGCAAACGTTATCCGAAAACAAGAATCAATGGATCAGTTCCAAAGAGCTTTCTTATTGCATTGGCGTAAGTGATAAAACGATTCAATCGGATATCCGAAAATTAAAAGATGAGCTGAAAGACTACAAAACAGTCATTTTAGCAAAACAGGGATATGGATATAAACTTGAATTTGAAAATAGTAAACTCTATGAAAAATATATAAGTGAGCAAAATGATAATATAAAAATGTGTCGAAATTTATGTGAAGAAGACTCACGTGTTATGCATATTCTTTTTCGCTTATTTAATACCCACACTTTTATTTTGAAGGAAACATTACTACGAGAGTTATTCGTGTCAGAGTCCCGCATGACAAAGGATTTGAATCGCGTAAGAGTGGTTCTTTCAGAGTATGAACTCACCTTACGGGTAAAACCTCACTTTGGAATGATAATTGATGGTGAAGAAGCGGATAAAAGAAGATGTATTATACATGAAAACATCAACATCAATAGTTTGCTGTATGATGAACAAGAGATTGTGAAACGTGTAAGTCGCATAGTTGTTGAAGTATTTACCTATAACCGCTATATTGCATCAGATATTGTGATTCAAAATTTGATTGTTCATATATCATATACAATAAAACGTATGAATCAATTGTGCTTTTTAAGCGAAAAGGAAATTGATAATAGACTTGTTGAAGGCGCTGAATATCAAATTGCAAAGGAAATAATGAGCCGCGTTGAAATTGACTTTGATATGGTTATACCAAACGAGGAAATCTTAAGTCTTGCAATAAATATCAAGGGGAAAAGAAACTATGAACATACAACTATTAACAAGGATATTGATGGACTAACGACTTCACTATTTGAAGAAGTTTTTGAAAGGTATAAAATTGATTTAAGAAATCAAGTCGAAAATCGAATTGCATTATCGCTTCATATAGTATCCCTGATTCACCGTGCAAAGTATAACTTTAGTTTATCAAATGAGATGAACGAAGATATAAAGCTTAATTATCCGTTAGGTTATGACCTAGCAGTATTACTTGCCAAAAAAATAGAAGACAAATATGATATTAAAATTGTAGAAGATGAATTAGGTTTTATTGCAGTTCATTTAGTCAAGGCGATTGAAGACAATCATAATCTAAATAGTAATAAAAAGGTATTAATCATTGGACCGTATCAGAGTGGCGAAACACTGTTGTTGCGGCAAAATTTCTTGAACCTATTTTCCCATCTGATTAGCAAACTAGATATTACAAATCTCATAGCCATTTCTGACATTGACCTTTCGATCTATGATGCATATTTTACGACATATGATGACAAAACACCACTTCCCGTAGACGCAATAAAAATTAATTACTTTTTGGAGCCAAAAGACATCAATACAATTCGATATGCTCTTTATGATGGTGATCTTAAAGAAACAAGTTACTTTAGGGAAGAACTTTTTGTCTATTTTGATGAACGAACAACCAAGGATGATATACTAAAGAAATTGTGCAATATTACAATGGAGACTAATATGTGTGATGAAGATCTATTATCTGCATTAAAAAGAAGAGAGAGCATGGGAGATATCGTCTATGGAAATGGCATTGCATTGTATCATCCAGATCATCTCTTATCTGAGAAAACCACACTGAGTGTAGGTGTTTTAAAGTATCCATTAGAGTGGCAAAAAAATAAGCGAGTTCGATTTCTCTTTATCGTGTGTGGATCGAAACATGATGAGAAACAACTCCCCATTTTGTTTGACAAAGTCTCTTCAATCATGCGTAGTAAAGAAGCGTTAAATCAACTATTGAAAACTCCAGATTCTCAAACATTCATGAATATCTTTGAAAATTACTAGCAGCACTTCGCTGCTTTTTTACTTCCTTATTATTCTATATTGATAAGGAAATAATGAATGATGAATTCAAAATTACTCGCGATATACTATGTTTGTAATGAAGCATCATCTTTGATGATGCTTAAAGACATCAGATTTAGTGGAACAAAAAAGCTATGGTGAGGATTGGAGGTGGTATTTTGGTGGGTGTTTCACTAGATGAATAAGAATAATATGGTTTATAAGGATTAAGGGGAAGATTACGATATTACATCGTAATTAAAGAAAGGATAATTATGGAAAAATTTAGTGCATTAATCGAAAGAATATTTATGCCTATTGCTCAAAAACTCAATACAATTAAAGGACTAGTTGCGGTGAGAGATGGGTTTCTACAATTATTTCCACTAACTTTAGCAGGCTCGTTAGTTGTGATGATAAATGTAGTTTTCTTGAGTTCAGATGGATTTGTCGGACAATACCTCGTCAAAGTATTGCCGAATTTAAATAATTTACAAGCAATATTAAGCCCTATATTAAATGGGACGATTGATATCATGGCTATCTTTGCAGCGTTTCTAATCGCACGTAACATGGCAAATCAGTATAATGCTGATGGAACAAAAGCTGGAATTACAGCAATTGCTGCATTCTTTGTATTGTATCCTCCGCGCATTGATGGCAATGTACCAGGGTCATTTTTAGGAGCAAACGGAATCTTCGTTGCTATTATTGCAGGTTTATTTGTCGGATATGCATTCGCAAAGTTGACTGAAATTGATGCTTTGAAGATTAAAATGCCAGAAACAGTGCCACCAGAAGTTATGAAATCATTTATGGTTGCAATTCCAACGATTATAATTCTGATTTCAACGTCAATAATAGCTTATATTGTAGCGTTTGTTGAACCTGAAGGTATAAATGTGTTGATTTACTCTGTGCTTAAAAAACCAGTAGAAACAATTGGCGCAACAGTATGGACACCGCTGGTACTCATTTTTATTGCAATGATATTATGGTCATTTGGTATTCATGGAACGTCGACTGTGTCACCAATCTACATTTCAATCTATTCTGCAATGAATCTACAAAACATTGCCTATGCAGCTCAAGCTGGAACTACTGCAGGATCTCCATACCCGTTCACATGGTTTGTTCTTTTTGAAAACTACGGATGTATAGGAGGAACAGGAAATACATTGGCATTGATTGTCGCAATTTTGATTCTATCACGACGTAAAAATTGGGTAAGAAGTGATTATACAACGATTGCCAAACTCGCGCTCGTTCCAGGACTATTCTGTATTAATGAGCCAATCATATTTGGATTACCGATTGTTTTAAATCCGATAATGGTAATTCCATTCATACTATCTCCAATTATTTCAATGGCCTTAGGCGCATTTATGATTAGTATTGGGTTTGCATCTCCTGGAACACTTGATGTGGGATGGACAACACCACAGCCTCTAAAAGCATTCTTATCTGCTTCTGGATCGTGGCAGACTGCGCTTTCAGTATGTATCGTATTTGTAATATGTGTTGCAATTTATTTACCGTTTGTAGCAATGGCAAATAAATCAGCTCAAAAAGAATCAGTATAAAGAGAAAGAAGGTTGTATATGACAGGTAAATTTCCAAGTAATTTCTTATGGGGTGGTGCCACTGCTGCAAATCAACTAGAAGGTGGATTTGACTTAGGGGGTAAAGGAATGTCTACTGCAGATATGGTCAAGTTTGTTCCACGAACTATTAGTAAAGGTGCAAATACAGAGACCATACCCTATGAAGAAGTGCAACAGATTTTAGAGGGTAATAGAAGTGATGAAAATTATCCGAAGCGTAGAGGAGTTGATTTTTATCATCACTACAAAGAAGATATTGCATTATTTGCAGAAATGGGATTCAGCGTATTTAGAATGTCAATTAATTGGGCACGTATTTTCCCAAATGGTGATGAAAGTACACCAAATGAGTCAGGACTCAAGTTCTACGACGATGTGTTCGATGAACTACATAAATATAATATTGAACCTCTTGTAACGCTATCACATTATGAGATGCCGATCAATTTAGCTGTTAAGTATAATGGGTGGGAAAGCAGGGATCTAATAGCTATCTTTGAAAACTATGCAAAAACAGTATTCACAAGATATAAAGATAAAGTAAAGTATTGGATTCCAATTAACGAAATAAATATGATTCTTCACTTACCATATACTGGTGGTGGAATATTCATTGAGAAGTGTGAGAATGAGCTCCAAACGATATTTCAATCTTTACATCATCAGATGGTTGCGAGCGCTAAAGTTACAAAAATAGCTCGTGACATTAATCCTGAGTTTAGGATTGGCTCAATGGTTGGCATGGCATATTACTATCCGAAGAGTAATCACCCAGATGATGTGTTAGCAGCACAGAGTGGTAACAGAGTGAACTATTTCTTCTTTGACATCCTTTCAAAAGGGACTTATCCTGAATATGCTTGGGCATACTTCAAAAAGAACAATATTACCTTAGTTATCGAAGAAGATGATTTGGACATATTAAAAGAGAATACCGTTGATTTTAATTCATTCAGTTATTACTATTCATTATGCGCTGGATCGAAGGATGAAGAAAGTTCGTTAGTTGCGTTTGTTCCCGAACGCGGGTATGATGAATTTCATCCTCGGAAGGTCCGCAATGAGAACTTAAACGTAACAGATTGGGGCTTCCAAATTGATCCAGTAGGATTAAGAATTGCAATAAATGAAGTTTGGGACCGATATCACAAACCCATTATCATCTCAGAGAATGGTCTGGGAACATATGATAAATTGACCGAGGATAATAGAGTTCATGATCAATATAGAATTCAATACATCAAAGAACATCTAATGGAAATGAAACAATGTTTGGATGAAGGGGTTGATCTTATAGGATATACATCGTGGGGACCCATTGATATTGTCAGTGCAGGAACTACTGAGATGAGTAAACGGTATGGATTTATTTATGTTGATCTCGATGATTATGGTCATGGAACCTATAGACGGTATCGAAAGGATTCATTCTATTGGTACAAAGAAGTAATACGAACACAGGGGGAATCTTTGTTTCGTTAATACGTTCAAATAATATGAAAAGTAAGGTTTAGGTTTATTTAAAAATAAACGAAAGCCTTACTTTTTTATTACATTTAAGTAAATTGAAGTCTCTATATTTATATGAACATTAATTTCAAAATCACGTTGACTTTAAACTGTTTGGTGAAAAATAATGGGTCAATCACTTTTTATGTGGGATTGCCTGTGAATGACATTTGTAAAATAATAACAACTTGAATGAAAAAAGACCTTACTGTAGAATTTATTTTGCAGAATAAACAAACAGGAAGGTCCATACATGAATTATACACAGACACTAACCCAATCACAAGAACTATGTTTAAATCATTTCTTAATCCCTAATACACTCCGTGGATTTCATAACACCAACACCACAATCGAAACAACAAGATCCCAAAGAGATGCTTATTGCATGCATGGTATTTTAGAAGTTCAAGAAACAGATAAAGTATGCAGCGGTTGTGGTAAGGTGATGCATATAAACAATCGTAAACCGTGCACACTAAGGCATTTAAGTATTGGTGCAACACTGATGCATGTTCGTTTTGATAGACCCCAATTCTATTGTGTTTCTTGTAGGAATTCAAAGATGCAGAGTGTACCGTTTAAGGCTGAAAACCACTTTATTACTATTGAACTTGAAAACTATACAAGAGACCTACTCAGTATTGGAACATATACCCTCAAGCAAGTCGCTGAGATTACAGGATTAGGGAAAAACACTGTTAAAGCCATCGACCTCAAACGCTTGAAAGAACTCTATACAATTGATGGCGAGGTACTAAAGAAACCAGAGGACTACACACGATACCTAGGCATTGATGAGTTTAAACTCCATGATGGACATAAGTATGCAACCCATATTATCGATATGGAAACGGGTCACATTTTATGGATTGCACACGGAAAGAAGAAGCAAGTCGTCTATGATTTTATAGAGCATGTTGGCCTAAAGTGGATGGATCACGTTGAAGCTGTTGCATGCGATATGAACTCAAATTACCAAGAAGCGTTTGAAGAAAAATGCGAACACATCCAAGTTGTATTTGATCATTTTCATATCATCAAAAACTTTAATGATAAGGTCATCAACGAGGTTCGCAAGGATGAGCAAAATCGTTTGAAGAATGAAGGGAATATAGAGGCTGCTGCGGCACTTAAGAAGACAAGATACATCTTAATGTCATCACGAGAAACGCTCATTAGAAAAGACAATGAAGCCAGAAATGGAAAGATTATCAAGGAAGGCAGTTCTTTATTTAATATACCCAACATTACGCGTAAAGAAGGTCATGAAGTACGTTACGATGAACTATTGAAAGAGAATGCATTAATCTTCACACTGGATGTGGTAAAAGAGAAATTGCGCTACGCATACACCCTTAATGATGAGAGTAAAATGGCAGATGAAATCAGTTCAATTGTCGAAATCTGTCAAGCTACAAAAAACAAACACTTTCAATGGTTTGGACGACTCTTAGACAATCACTTTGAAGGAATCATCGCTCATGCAACTATTAAGATTTCTGCGGGTAAAATAGAAGGTATCAATAATAAAATCAAGACTCTACGAAGACAAGGTTATGGTTACCCTGATGATGAATACTTCTTCTTAAAGTTAATTGATGCAAGTAGGAAAACCTATGTTAGGAATGTGCCATCCCACAAGATTTGTGATTGAACCAAAATAATCCCAAACTTTGATGAAAATAGCCAAAAAAGTCGATTATAAGGCTTCTAAAGTATAAAAATTGTTTGCACAAGGGGATTTTCCTTACAAAATTTAAATTTTGTTAATGATGTAAACAAAACTTGAACTCATCATTTATTGTTTTAGGTCATATGAGCACTTAAAATGAAGTTGTAACAGAAATATTATTGATGAATGAGAGGCTAGATTATGTTAGGTATTTTAGTGAATGAGGCAATGATTCAGTTTGATGTTGTTGCAGATGACTGGATTGATGCAGTGAGAAAATCAGCGAAACCTTTATTGGAAGCAGGCAAAATTACGGAAGGATATATCCAAGCAATCATTGATTCCGCAATTGAGGCAGGTCCCTATTTTGTAATTGCACCCCATGTGGCATTACCGCATGCAAGGCCAGAAATGGGTGTGAAAGAAAATGCAATTGGGATTACAACCTTAAAGAATCCTGTTGAATTTGGAAACGCGTCCAATGATCCAGTGAAGTATGTTTTTACATTAAGTGCTGTTGACAACTCAAAGCATCTTGATGCATTAGCAACACTCGCTGAGTTACTTGATGATGAAGCATTCTTTAATGTTTTAGATACTGCTTCTAAGCCTCATGAAGTCATTGATTATATTAACAAGTTAAGAAAGGACTGACAAATATGTACAATGCATTAGTTTGTTGTAGAGCCGGAATGGGTTCAAGTATGCTTCTTAAGATTAAAGTTGATCAAGTCATAAAAGAAAAAGGGTATCCAATTAAGACAGAGCATGGGAATCTCGATTCTCTTGTTGGGTTTAAAGGTGATTTAGTAATAACGATGGATGATTTGACTGCTGAACTCTCGGGGAAAGTTCCGTATGCTCTTGGTATTAGAAATATCGTAAATAAAGAAGAAATAAATGAAAAATTAGAAGAATTTTTGAAAACTAAGGAATAACAATAATAGGAGGAGAGAATTATGTTAGACGCAATTCTAGCACAGACTAGAAACACGGCCCTTATCGTTGGGTTAATCGCATTTATTGGTTTAGTATTACAAAAGAAATCTGTGACAGATATCATCTCAGGAACAGCAAAAACAATTATTGGATTTATGATTTTCAGTATTGGATCAAGTGCAATCGGAACGATTGTTGGTAACTTTACGACATTGTTCAATGCTGGATTTAATATTGAAGGGGTAACAACGCAAGTAGAAATTGCAACAGCACTTGCACTTGATACCTATGGTACAGAAGTGGCATTAGTCCTTCTTGTTGGATTTGTTTCAAACTTAGTAATTGCTAAGTTTACTAAGTTTAAAGCAATCTTCTTAACAGGACAACACTTCTTATACTTTGCATGTGTTATTGCACTTGTATTAATTGCTCATGATGTGCCAACAGGCGTAGTAATTGTTGCAGGTGGTATCTTACTTGGATTCTGTGGTGCAGCATTGCCAACACTGTGTCAACCATTTATGCGTAAAATCACAGGTAGTGATGATTTAGCTATGGGACACTTTAACACAATTGGTTATGCTTTCTCAGGTATGGTTGGTAAACTCTTTGCGAAATCAAAAGAAAAATCAGATTCAAGCACAGTTGAACTTCCAAAGTTCTTCGAATTATTCAGGGACTTTATCTTCTCAATTGCACTCTTTATGGTTGTATTATTCTATATTGCGGTATTCGCATGTATGCTATCAGGCAAACCAGAAAACGTGGAACTTGTTAAACAAATCTCTGGTAATGATCTATGGTTCATTTCACCATTAATTCAAGGGCTCAACTTCGCTGCAGCTATGAGTGTGTTAATCTATGGTGTTCGTCAATTTATCGCTGAAATCACTGCTGCCTTTGTCGCAATTTCTGAAAAATACATTCCAAATTCAAAACCAGCAGTTGACTGCCCTGCTATCTTCCCATTTGCACCTAATGCTGTTGTTATCGGATTTATTGGAGCATTCTTAGGTGGACTTACTGCAACTGCATTGATGGTCGCATTTAATAGCCCTACAGTATTTATCCCAGCTGCAGGTATCTGTTTCTTCTCAGGAGGAACAAGTGGCGTATTTGGAGATGCGTATGGTGGATGGAAAGGTGCATTACTTGGATCATACCTCGTAGGAATTGCACTCTGTGCATTGCCGCTTGTACTATTCCCAGCGTTCTCACAATTAGGAATCAGCCAGGCATCATTCCCTAATATTGACTACAATATAGTGGGATCAGTACTACATTGGATTTTAAGCCTAGTAGGTCTATAAGAAACATAACAAGGGCAGAAAATCTGCCCTTATCTATTTTAAGAGAGGTACATATGAATAAAAAACATGGAATATTGGTAAAAATAGTCGATACATTCGCACTTCCGCGCATGATGAAAGATAATGGGTTCGATCTCATTTTCTATGATCTTGAACACGGTGTGTTATCTCAATCAAGAATGCATGATTTGATTATGTATGGAAACGCAATAGGATTGGATAGTTGGGTTCGTGTGTGTGAAGGAACAAAAAGTGAAATAGCGCGAATTGCAGATTGTGGGGCTTCGGGAATTATGGTACCGATGATTGAATCAAAAGAACAAGCACAAAACTTGGTTGACTATTGTAAATATGGACCAATAGGGAAACGCAGTTACGCAGGTGGTGCTAATACACAGTACGGTCCTTCGGGTAGTCATCAAAATAATATGAATGAAATTAACAAAAAAATGAATGTAATTATTCAAATTGAATCTCAAAAAGGTGTTGACAATGTCGACGAAATTTTAAGTGTACCCGGTATTGATGTAGTGATTGTTGGACCGGTTGATTTAGGAATTTCAATGGGACTTGTTGATCAAAAAGAACATCCCGATTTACTTAAAGCAATTAAAAAAGTGTCGGACGCATCTAAGAAGTATGGTCATCAATTTGGAATTATTGGAACGCCATCTCTCTGTGAGATATTCAAAAAAGAACTGGATGTTGTCGTGGATTATAATGACTTATCACTGATTCGTGACGGGCTTGTTCGCTCACACCAAAACTATATTGAAAGGATAAACAATGATGAATGATAATCAGGTAATTGAAACATACCTTAAGAAAGTTCAGGAAATGTTAAATGATTTATCATTAGGCATTGATCCTAATGAACTAGTAAAAGCAAAACAGTTGATTCTCGAAGCAGAAAAACACGGCAAAAGAGTGCATGTTACAGGAATTGGTAAACCTGGGCATGTGGCAGGATACATTGCTTCATTGCTATCCTCCACAGGAACTCCTGCATATTTTCTGGATGGAACCGAAGCAGTGCACGGGAGTTCAGGTCAAGTGTGTCAGGGCGATGTCGTGATAGCAATTTCTAACAGTGGAGAAACTCAAGAACTACAAGCAACTGTTGAAACGCTTAGACGCAATCATGCGAAAATTATCTCAGTTACGGGTGGAAAAGTATCGTGGCTTGCAAAGAATGGCGATGTATTCTTGTATGCTGGGGTACATGAAGAAGGAGATTCTTTAAATAAACCACCACGCGCATCCATCTTAGCTGAAGTATTAGTACTCCAAGCATTGAGTATCTTATTACAAGAAGAAAAGTCATTAACGCCGGATCAATACGTGAAGTGGCATCCAGGTGGAAGTTTAGGGAAAAGTATATTGGAGCAAAAACATGGTAAAAGTTGAAGGATTAATTGTAGCATTACTCACACCCTTTAATGAAGATGAAAGCATTAATTATGAAGCAACAAAACGTCACATAGATGACTTAATCGAAAAAGGGATTGAAGGGCTTTTTATTTTAGGGTCGAATGGTGAATTCCATGTATTAGAACATGAAGAAAAAATCGCATTTTCCCAGTTTGTAATAGAATATACAGCAAACCGTTGTCCTGTTTACGTAGGGATTGGATGTAATAGTACCAAAGAAACAATCAAGCTTGCACAAGCAATTGAACCCTTTGGGCCAACCGCGTTTTCTGTGATAACACCCTACTTTATGGTACCATCACAAGATGAGTTAGTGCATCACTATACCTTTGTCGCAAATTCGACAAACACCCCAATAATCCTTTATAATATTCCAAAGAACACGGGAATCAATATTGAACCAACGACATTAAAGATTCTCAGTGAGAATGAAAACATTATTGGTATAAAGGATAGCTCTGGGAATATGGATAACCTTAAAGGATACATTGACGCAACATCACATCGTGAGTTCTCAGTCCTTGTGGGTTCAGATTCAAAAATCTTGGATGCATATACTATGGGTGCGTGTGGTGCAGTTTGTGGGACTGCGAATGTCATATGCGAACATGATTTAAACCTGATACATGCCATTAAAACCAATCAACTTGAAGAAGCACAAACACTTCAAAAAGAGATTGATGTTTTGCGTAATGTATTGAAACTTGGAACAACACCATCTGTCATGAAGCGATGTGTTACCTTGATGGGTATAGATATTGGTTGGGCAAGAAAGCCAGTAAAACCAACGTCACCAAGTGATGATGAAAAGATTAAAGAAGCCTTAACGTTCTATGGTTTGCTATAAATAAGGGGAACAGTTGTTATGGATAAAGAACTCATTTCTTTGATTAAACTCATAATTGAACGATCGTATTCGACGCTAAGTGATGCAGAAAATGAATTTACTGCAACCAGACGTCAAATCACGTATCGTTTGTCAAAAGTTAATAATATCCTTGAGATTGAAGGTCTACCTAGAATTACAGTTGATGCCAATCGTGCTTTTGTTTTACCCAAATCAACAAAAACCTACCTCCTGTCCGTTATCCATGAACAGCAAGCCTCTGAACGATACATCTTTAGTCGTAAGGAACGACGTGATTATATCTACCTGATGCTGTTTATTAATCAAGAATATGTAAAATTGAATTACATTATGGATTCCTTAAAAGTAAGTCGATCAACAGTATTGGCCGATGTAAAAGACCTCATGTTTGAACTCGAAGGAACAGGGATTACACTCCACAATAACAGAGATCGAGGTTACTACTTAAGTGGTAGTGAGATGGTCATCCGTCGATTTATGATGAAACTGGTCATTATGTCACTAGCCACTGAACAACACGCAACATTTTTTGATACGTTTATTGAAGATTTTCAATTGGATACATCACTGTATTCATCACTGGTTATCAAAGAACTCGCAGAAGCATATGATATATCTTTTGTTGAGGATCGGCTTAAGGAATTCATATATATTTCTATATTCTTAAGAGCGCGAATTATAAATGCGAACCCTTTGGATTCTGAACTCCAAGAACTTATTGATACAGATATGATGAAAACCTTTAAGGAGTATAACTTTACAAAAGATTTAACACAACAATACAAATCTATGGAACGCATCTCTGATCAAGAACTGTATTACATGACTGCTTGGATTTTAGGGATTTCTGTAGGTAATGTCGAAGACGATTGCGCTGATTGTATTATCATTAGCGAAATTGTCGGGAAAATGATGAATCGATTTGAGTATGTTAGTGGTGTAAGATATAAAGGAACAGAAGAAATTTTCAGGCAACTTTATTCGCATTTTAGACCGGCATATTACAGGCTTTTATTTAAACTCCCTATATACAACCCACTATGTAGTCGTGTAAAAGAAGAATACAGTGAATTTTATGCGCTTGTTAAGGAAACAATGCGACCATTTAATGATTTGTTTGGTGAAGAGATACCAGAGGATGAAATTGCCTATCTTGCGATTCACTTTGCATCAATCTATTCTCGGAATACAGTCAGTGGGAAACTCAATAAATTAAATGCATTAATAGTCTGTTCAAATGGGATTGGTTCATCTGCATTACTATATAATGAACTTAAAAATATGTTTCAAGAACTTAATTTTTACCCACCCATAGAAATCAGTTCTGTACGTAATTTCTATAAACCAATAAATATTATTTTTTCAACCCAAATATTACCTGAACTTTATGATAAGAATGTTCCTGTTATTAAGGTAAGTCCACTTATGGATGTTCGAGAGCGATATGATGTAATTCGTGAAGTATACATGCGCTTGGATATCAGTGGGATTAGCCAGCCAAATGTGGATCACATTATGAACATTATTAATAGACACAGTGATGTAAGTGATCAAGAAGCACTGAAGTCAGAACTCACAGTTTACTTAAATTCCCAAATTATCGTTGAACCAGAATCAAGTGAGTCACACCTGCTATTATCGGATATGATTCATGAAGAGATAGTGGAATTAAATCTCGATGTTAATGATTGGGAAAGTGCGATACGGGAATCGGGAAAATTACTAGTTCAAACCCAGCGCATTAGTCAAGGATACATTGACGAGATCATACGTATAACGCGGATGACTTCTCCATACTTTGTGATTGCACCGCATATTGCCATGCCACATACAGTGCCAGAAAAAGGAGCAAAATCGTGGAGTTTGGGCATTACTTCCTTAAAACAGCCCGTGAGGTTTGGAAGTAAAGATAATGATCCTGTAAAGTATATATTTTTCTTAAGTGTTTTGGATAACGAAAGACACTTAAATGCAATGTCAATACTCCTTGAGTTAATAAACAGCCAAAGATTCTTTAAAGTCATTGATGAAGCAACTTCTCCGCATGAGATTATTCAGTATATCAAAGATTTTGAAAATGCAAATGGTAATAAATTGAGTGTTGAGTAACTTTTTGAAATGAGTCATCTTTAGTAAAACTAAGAGGACTCATTTTTTGATCACAAACAGCCGTGGATGATATCTTCAAAAAATCTGTATGATTTATGAAAAAAGGATTCATCTCAATGAATCAATCCTTAGTGTTATATCATTGTGAGTAATCCTAGATCAGGATTACTTAACGTGTCATAAGAAACGTCATTACCAATTACCACCAAATAGTTGAACCCAATAAACACTACCATTGTGGTAATAGACAGCTGCTGCATAACTTACCCATGAAGAATTCTTCATATTGTTAAGATGGCCAGGTGAGTTAATCCAAGTATCGACAGCAGCTTTTGCATCAACATCATAAGATGCGTATTGGATATTCTCTCCATGAGCTTGCTGACTAACTGTGTAAAAAAGCGTTCCATCCGGTCTAGTATGCGAGAATGATGTCGCAATTTCTTCAGCACGGATCAAAGCAGCCCGGGAGAGTTCGTCACTCCATTGCAAATCTGTGGTTCTTAAGGCGTTAACATAAGAAAGCGTATTTTGTGCTTCTGTTTTACTTGAGCGCATTGTGCCTTTTTTATATTCATTATTTGTAGCAGGAATTGTTTGAGTGTTTATGACACTGCGACTTGTTTCAACCCCATTTGTATAGGTAATCTCATATTCAACGGTTTTGCTTCCTTCAGATCCAGAAGAAATAAATTGAATCGCCCCATGGCGAAGTGTCGGATCGTCAGAATAAGAATCCTCGACTGGGTATGTTTCCACAACCTCCTTGACAACTTTTTTAGTGATTGTATCTTTTGATTGATTACTTGTATTAGTGTTTGAGTTTGAATTGTTGTTAGGATTTGAAGGTGTGTTATTATTCGAATTACTGTTGCTTGAATTGCTGTTGCTAGAGTTGCTGTTGCTTGAGTTACTGTTGTTTGAATTACTGTTGTTTGAATTACTGTTGCTTGAATTGCTGTTGTTTGAGTTACTATTGCTTGAATTACTATTGCTTGAATTACTGTTGTTTGAATTGCTGTTGCTTGAGTTAGTGTTGCTTGAATTACTGTTGCTTGAACTCTTGTTGTTGGTTGTTTTGTTGTTACTTGCATTATTCTTGGAGCTGCTATTAGTGTTTGTGTTTTGATTCGAATTTGAACTTGGTGCACTGTTTTCAGAATTTGTGCCAGTTTCTTTTACTTCAGTATTTTGTGTGTCTTTCTTTGATCCAGAATCAGGGGTGCCCTCTTTGGCATCATCGGTACTTTCTTCGACTTCTTTATCCCCTAAGGTGTCTTCCCGTGATGCTTTATCACTAGAATCCTTTGATATTTCAAGACTTTTATCTTCTTGTTTTGATGGTACATTCGTAATCTCTGGTTGATTAGATTGGTTCATGACTGAAACGAAAACCATGATTGTTCCAAATACAAAAACAGCAATAACTGCGATGATTATTTTTGATTTTTTTGATAATGTTCTCAGTTTATTCATACTGAAAATGTCCTCCCCTTTTGAATTAATTATACATTATAGGGGGAATCGTAAAAAGATATAAGATAAATATATATCGAAAACACTAAACCAAAACAATGATCTAGAGGCGTTGGTCACACCAAATTGATATCATGCGAATCACACCTTCAGAAAAGCGTGTTCTGAGAAGGTCGTGTTCACCTTCTTCAATAATTTCAAGGGTTTTATCGATGCTTGCGATTGAATCATAGAAAGTTTCACTGCTTTGAACACTGATCATCGGATCATTTTGCCCATGAATAATCAGTGTAGAAATCCGGATTGAAGAAACATTCTCCCAGATATATTCTTGAGCAGCATAGAAGGCTTGTCTTGCAAACGTGCTGGGTACTGACTTCAGTACATGTGGGGAGTCCATTTGGACTAACTGACGAATTCCTTCATCCCCCTGTGTTCCCATAATGTCCAAAAAATCAAGAATACTGAGTGTCTCACGTGTATAATTCAAGAATTTCTTAGACCCTTTTAGACCAGGTCCTAAGAGAATTTGGCCTTGCGTTTCATAAGGGTTTAATAAAGAATACAATGCTGTAATCATACCGCCTAAACTAAAGCCCATCACAAAAACAGGGAGGTCAGGGGCTTGTTGTTTTGCCCAATGAACCATTGCGCTCAAATCATCCGCAAAGATTGTGTAAGACGTGACAGAATCTAAAGGAGCTGATGATCGACCATGACCACGTATATCATATTTTAAGAGGTTATATCCATGATCGTTAAAAAGCTTGGCAATGCGTGAATAATGAGCACTATATTCCACAAAACCATGACTAAAAACCAGGGTTCCTTTTGCATTGTCTATGGGTGAGTATTGTCCAAATAATTGGAATCCATCATGTGTTTGAAGGTTAAAATTCATCGTGGTATCATCCTAACTATGCAAGTATTATACGATTTAATTGTTCTAAATCCTAGTGGGAAACTTTTGTATAAAAAATAATATTGTATTATTGTAGTAATACAATAGAAAATGTGCTATTCTATTTCTACCGATAAAGGAGACTTATTTATGTTGTGGTTAAAGGATATTAAGAAAGCATACAAAGTAGGGGATATTGTGACGGTTGCCTTAGATGGCATTACTGTTGCCTTTCGTGACCAAGAATTTGTATCTGTATTAGGGAAAAGTGGGTCTGGGAAGACCACTGCGCTGAACATCATTGGGGGTTTGGATCGCTATGATTCAGGGAATCTCATCATAAAAGGGAAACCAACCAAGGATTTTAAAGATAAAGACTGGGATGCTTATCGTAATAATTCTGTTGGATTTGTATTTCAAAGCTATAACCTCATTCATCACTTAACGATTGTGGATAATGTTGAACTGGGCATGACGTTAAGTGGTGTAAAAGGGAAAGAAAAGAAACAACGTGCACTGGATGTATTGGAACGTGTCGGACTGAAAGATCATGTTCATAAGAAACCAAATCAATTAAGTGGTGGTCAACAACAACGGGTTGCGATTGCAAGAGCCCTTGTGAATGATCCAGAAATCTTGTTGTGTGATGAACCAACAGGTGCACTTGATACCACAACATCTAAAGAGGTTATGGATATTATCCGTAATGAAGCAAAAGATCGACTCGTGATTATGGTTACCCACAATCCAGATTTAGCGCATACGTATTCCGATCGAATTATTGAATTTGAAGATGGAAAAATAATCAGTGACTCAAATCCTTATGATGAAAGCCCTGATTCGCTCAGCTTCAAACTCAAACATACGAAAATGAGTTTCTTTACAGCACTCAAATTATCATTCAATAACATTCGTACAAAATTAGGCAGAACCTTTTTAACATCTTTCGCTTCCAGTATCGGAATTATTGGGATCGCTGTGATTTTAAGTTTGTCTTCTGGATTTCAAAAGCAAATTGATGCGTTTCAAACCGATGCATTGTCTGAATATCCCATCATCATTTCTCAAAGTGCTGTGAATTTAAGCGAAGAAGCTTTGCGTGAGTCACAAGGAAATCAAAACAATGGTGAAGTAGGGGATCAATTATATGTCTTTGATGCTTCAGAGTCGACGATCGTTCACCAAAACAACTTCGATGATGCATTTTTAGATTTTGTGAGTCAAATGAGTCCAGCGGATGTTTCAAGTATTGGATATGGTTACTTGATGAACCTAAACGTCATTCGTAAGGCAACAGATGGGTATCAAACAGTATCACTTGGAAGCAGTGCTTCAGGTGGTGTAGGAGGTGGGGGCTTATCAACTTTCCCAATTCAACACAATCAAGAAACACAATCATTCTTTGAACGAAGCTATGACTTGTTGTCGGGATCATTCCCATCAACTTATACAGACATGGTCCTTGTAGTAGACAGCCAAAACCGCATTGATGTGTCATTGTTGGAATCGTTGGGATTACCAAGTGATGTTGAAACGATGGATTACGATGACATTGTTGGCCTTGAAATGACTTGGGTTCCAAATGATGCATTCTATGAAGAAACTGCAGTAGGGACATTTGTGCCAAGACAAAATCTTGAAGCAATGAGTGATGCTCAAGGTGCGATAAACCTCAGAGTTTCAGGTATTGTGCGACTTCAAGAAGGCAGTGCGATAAACCTCTTGAGCTCAGGGCTTGTTTACTCTGATGAACTCAGTAAAGTGATCCTTGAGAATTCAATGGATTCACAAATCGTTGCAGCACAAATGTCAAAAAACACCAGCGTGTTCACATTACAACCACTAACGGATGAAGAGAAAGAACAAACACTTCAGCTGATTGGGGGTTCAAATAAACCGTTTATGATTACGATTTATCCAACAGACTTCCAAGCGACGGATCGTATTTCCCAGTCCATTGATGAGTTCAATCGTGGACGCAGTCAAGATAACGTCATTGTTTATACAAATCTTGCGGATACCATCACATCCTTGACGCGTAATATCATGGATGGGATTACCATTGTTCTGATAGCCTTTGCGTCAATTTCACTTGTAGTCAGTCTGATTATGATCAGCATTATCACTTACACATCGGTATTAGAAAGAACGAAAGAAATTGGTATCTTAAAAGCATTGGGTGCGCGAAAGAAAGATATTACCCGAGTATTTGACGCAGAAACCTTTATATTAGGAGTGTTCTCAGGGGTGTTGGGAATCACCATTGCCTATCTGATTACCATTCCAGTCAATGCACTAATCTATCAAATGGCAGGCTTAAACAATGTGGCACAACTGAATCCGGTTTACGCAATCTATCTGATTATTCTAAGCACAACCCTCACAGTTTTAGGGGGACACATTCCTGCACGCATGGCCTCAAAACGGGATGCTGTTATCGCCCTTCGCAGCGAATAAAATAAACGTTAGACTTCGTGAAAAAATTAATCAAGTTGAACGATTGACCTTTGGGCTATCTTCGATATAATTGAGGTATAAGAGAATACCGGGAGAGTATGGATTTTCCATCGCCAAAGGGGCAAGGCGCGTAAACTTACAGGCAACCAAGACCGGTATTTTTATGGGGACCTCGGAGAGGTTTTTACACCGAAGAAGCAATCCATCTGGAGAAACTTTCAGGTAAAAGGACGAGGGCGCATCATTTTAGATGCGCCTTTTTATGTACAGGAGGAAATTATGGAAGCAAAGAAAACACCATTGTATGATGTTCATGTCAGAAATAATGCGAAAATGGCACCCTTTGCAGGATATGAAATGCCCATTCAATATCCCTTGGGAATCATTAAAGAACACAAAGCAGTACGAGAAGGGGTGGGGTTGTTTGATGTCTCTCATATGGGAGAAATCCGTGTACGTGGCATGGATGCAAAAGGATTTTTAAATCACTTGATTACATCAGACATCTCAAAGATTAAACCCGGTAGAATCAAGTATGGCATAGTGTGTAATGAAGCAGGGTTTGCCCTGGATGATATCTTAATATACTGCATATCAGATACAGAGTATTTGGTGGTCGTGAACGCATCCAATAAAGATAAAGATTTCAAGTGGATGGTTGATCATCAATGGGGTGATGTAACACTAGTAGACGAAAGTGATCAGACGGCATTGATTGCGGTGCAAGGTCCCCACAGTGAAGCACTGATGCGCGCGATGACCCACACAATTCCTGAGAAGTTCTATACATTTATAGAAACTAACCTGAAGGATAACATACCTTGTTTAATCTCACGAACAGGCTATACCGGAGAAGATGGGTTTGAACTTTATCTTTCAAACGATGATGCACCTTTGGTTTGGGACAAACTTGAGGCATTGGGTGCAGTTTGTTGTGGCTTAGGAGCACGCGATACATTGCGCTTAGAAGCGGCCCTCCCACTTTATGGACACGAACTCACAGAATCACTCACCCCCCTTGATGCAGGGTTAAATCGGTTTGTGACGTTGGATAAACAACCATTTATAGGGCAGGAAGCATTAGCCCAATCCACAGCAAAAACACTCATCGGCTTTGAAATTGAAGGCAGACAGATTGCACGTGAAGGCGCAAACGTGTATAAAGATGAGGTTAGGGTTGGATGTGTGACATCGGGAACCTATTCACCCATCCTTGAAAAAGGGATCGGAATGGCAATTTTAGACCCGGGTACAAACGTTGAAAACCTTTTTGTAGAAATCAGAGGGAAATTCATCGAACTAAAGACGGTAACTTTACCATTTATAAAAAAAGGAGGCAAGTAAATGGGACAAACAGTAAAATATACAAAGACACACGAGTGGGTGGAACTCCTCGAAGATGACAGTGCAAAAATCGGAATCACAGATTTTGCACAAGGTGAATTAGGCGATATCGTCTATATTGAACTTCCAGAAGTGGGACACGTCATCACACGAGGGAAAGGGATTTGTGATATCGAATCCGTAAAAGCAGTATCTGAAATCTTTGCGCCAGTGAGCGGAACAATCGTTGAAGTGAATGAAGCACTTGCAGATACACCAGAACTCATCAATGAAAAACCAATGGAAGCATGGATTGTGAGAGTTGAAGGAATCAGCGACACCGACGAATTATTGACTGAAGAAGCATATAAAGCACTTTAAAAGAGTAGGGAGGATACCGCATGGCACATTATGTTGTGAATACAAAAGCACAACAGGAGGAAATGCTAAAGGAAGTTGGACTGACATGGTCTGATTTACTCAGCACCATTCCTGAAAGTGTTCGATTGAATCGAGAATTAAACTTACCACTGGGACAAAGTGAAATGGAAGTCCTTGATAAAATGGTGGGCTTTCAAGATCAAAATACAGTGTTTAAAACTGTATTAAGAGGGGCAGGATCATACCGGCACTTTATACCCAGTGTTGTGAAACACCTCGCATCACGTGAAGAGTTTGTCACAACCTATACACCCTATCAATCTGAGTTCTCTCAAGGGGTCTTACAATCCATTTTTGAATTTCAAACCATGATTTCAAACCTCATGGGTATGGATGCTTCCAATGCATCTGTTTATGATGGTGCGACTGCCGTAGCAGAAGCTGTGAATATGACCTTGGATCGTAAACGCGTCAAAGCACTGGTTGCACAAACAATTCACCCAGAAACCTTTGAAACACTTACGACCTATACCACACACCTTTCTACAGAAGTGATCACGATTCCAAGTGTTAACGGGTGTATTGATCTAGAGTGGTTGAAAGCAAATGTGGATGATACAACCGCTTGTGTTGTAATCCAACAACCGAATTACTTTGGATGCCTTGAAGACACGGACACGATTGGTGCCTTCCTCAAGGAAAAAGGCATTCAATTTATCGTCTCTGTGAATCCAATGACACTGGGACTGCTTAAAAGACCGCGTGATTATCATGCAACCATTGCTGTTGGTGAAGCCCAACCCTTTGGCTTAAGCACCGCCTTTGGTGGCCCATACCTTGGTTTTATGACAACCACAGATAAAATGGTTCGAAAACTCCCAGGACGGATTGTTGGACAAACTGAAGATATTGATGGAAAACGTGCTTTTGCATTGACCCTTCAAGCCCGTGAACAACACATACGCCGTGAAAAATCCACAAGTAGTATCTGTTCAAACCAAGCACATTGCGCACTTACAGCCGCAATCTATATGAGTGCACTTGGACCTCAAGGTCTTGAAGAGGTTGCAAGTCTCTCCTATTCAAAGGCTCATTACTTCCAAAGTAAACTTGAAGCCTTGGGATTCACTTTAAAATATGACCAAGAATTCTTCCATGAATTTGTCACAAAAACACCAATCAAAGCATCACTGATTGAAACAAAGTGCTTAGAAAAAAACATCTTAGCGGGACTTGTGCTTGCTGAAGATGAAATGATGTGGTGTGTGACTGAAGTTATCAGTGATGACACCTTAGATCAAGTCCTTGATATTTTAGCGGAGGTGGTATCATGAGCGATAAACTAATCTTTGAACTCACGCAACCTGGAAGAAGAACTGCATCATTGCCAAAATCAAGACACAATGCATCACTTCCTGATAAGTTCAAGAAAATTGCACCCATTGATTTACCAGAAATCGCAGAAATTGACCTTGTACGTCATACCATTGGGCTCTCATTAAAAACAAACGGGGTTGATAATGTGTTTTACCCATTGGGATCTTGTACCATGAAATACAATCCAAAATTAAACGAAGAGGTTGCATCACTTTCAGGATTTACACAACTTCATCCCCTTCAACCGGAATCCACCGTTCAAGGTGCGCTCAATGCAATGGGACTGCTTCAAGATTCTTTAAGTGAAATTACAGGCATGGATGCATTTACCCTTCAACCCGCTGCAGGTGCTCAAGGGGAATTCTTAGGCATGCTGT
The DNA here is from genome assembly GCF_001545095.1 of Erysipelothrix larvae. Lineage (NCBI taxonomy): Bacteria > Bacillati > Bacillota > Erysipelotrichia > Erysipelotrichales > Erysipelotrichaceae > Erysipelothrix > Erysipelothrix larvae. Next base: position 2,213,459 of record NZ_CP013213.1, on the reverse strand, counting down.
TGATTCATCAATATCATACCCAACGTCATGATCTAAAACGAACCAAAGTAATCATTCCAGACTCAGCACATGGGACCAATCCTGCAAGTGCTGTAATGGCAGGGTTTGAAGTAGTATCCGTTCAATCCAACGCTTTAGGGGGGGTGGATCTTGATGCACTAAAAGCGTTAGTTGATGATGAAACCGCAGCATTGATGCTGACCAATCCAAACACATTGGGACTGTTTGATCCAAACATTACTGAGATTTCAAACATCGTGCATGATGCGGGCGGCTTGTTGTATTATGATGGAGCCAACCTAAATGCCATCATGGGCTTATCACGACCCGGTGATATGGGCTTTGATGTGGTTCACTTGAACTTACACAAAACCTTCTCAACACCACATGGCGGTGGCGGGCCTGGTTCAGGACCAGTAGGTGTTAAAGAACACCTCATTCCTTACCTTCCAGATGGTACCCTTGTGAAACAAGATGGGCAGTGGACCATTCAATCACAAAACCCAACTCGTGTTGGACGCATGAAAGCATTCTATGGAAACTTCTTAACCAATATGCGCGCTTTAACCTATATTCTTTCACTTGGAAGTGACGGACTCAAAGAAACATCACTCAGTGCAGTATTAAACGCAAACTACATGATGAAGAAACTTGAAGACGTATTTGAAGTCGCTTATCCAGGTATTTGCATGCATGAGTTTGTTGTGTCATTGCAACGTGAAAAAGATGAACATAACTTCACAGCGAAAGATGTATCCAAAGCACTGCTTGATTACAAGATTCATCCACCAACCATGTACTTCCCAAATATCGTTCATGAAGCACTCATGATTGAACCAAACGATACGGAAAGTAAAGAAACCATTGACCATGGTGTGCGAGTGCTTAAGGAAATCTATCAAAAAGCAGTTTCAGATCCACAATGGATCCAAAATGCACCATACACGACACCTGTAAGACGGGTAGACGATGTTCTTGCAGCACGCCATCCAATACTCATTCATAAAAAATAAGTATCTATTCGTGAATGATTGAAAGAATTATTCAAAGTCAACGATACCAGCATGATATACATCACAAATACATAAGATTACATGAAAGAATGCTCTAAACTCGATTGACATTGGAGTCTAATGACGGTAAACTTTATAAAGAATGTCCTTTAACTAAAGTCCAGAGAGGCTTGGAAGGGTTCGTCTGATCCATCTTTTCGTAGTACGATGATCAACATCCTCAGTCTCTTTGGCTGAGGATTTTTATTTGGACGGAAAAGAGGAGATGTATGGAAAACGTAATTATCGCATTGGATTTTGAAAACGAAGCACGGGTAATCTCATTTTTAGATCAATTTAGTGAACCGCTTTTTGTAAAGGTTGGGATGGAGCTATATTATCAAACAGGTTCTTCAATCATCAAAACAATCAAACAAAGAGGACATCGTATCTTTTTAGACTTAAAATGTCACGATATCCCAAATACTGTGGAGAAAACAATGCGAGGGCTTGCGAAACTTGATGTAGACCTTGTGAACTGTCATGCATCGGGTGGAAAACGGATGATGGAAGCAGCACTTCGAGGATTAGAAGCAGGTAAAGTGGGGGATGATCGACCATTGTTAATCGCAGTAACACAACTTACTTCGACATCTCAAGAAGAAATGAATCATGACCAACAAATCCCAGGATCCCTTCAAGAAAGTGTGGTTCATTACGCACAATTAACAAAAGAAGCAGGACTTGATGGGGTTGTATGTTCGCCCTTAGAATCAGTGATGATTCATGAAGCATGTGGCGATTCATTCTTAACAATTACACCTGGTGTTCGTCTGAGTGACAGCAAACAAGATGACCAAAAGCGCGTAACAACACCCGCTGATGCCAAACAATTAGGGTCTAACTTTATTGTTGTAGGGCGTCCCATCACCGAAGCACAAAACCCAGTTGAAGCATACCGTAGCATTGTAAAGGAGTTTAAAAAATGAATCCATCACAACAATTAGCACAACAATTACTCAGCATTAAAGCAGTATCCCTAAGTCCAAATGATCCTTACACATGGGCAAGTGGACTCAAGGCACCGATTTACTGTGATAATCGCGTGACACTCGCATTTCCTAACGTACGCACACTCATTACAAAATACCTCGTTGAATTAATCAAACAAAATTTCGAATCCGTGGATGTTATCGCGGGAACCGCAACTGCAGGGATTCCTCAAGCAGCCCTTGTTGCTCACGAAATGGGACTTCCAATGATTTATGTTCGTTCCAGTGCCAAAACACACGGTAAGGAAAATAAAATCGAAGGAAAACTCAATGACGGGGAAAAGGTTGTGGTTGTGGAAGATTTGATTTCTACAGGCGGTAGTTGTATCGAAGTATGTAAGAGTATTAATCTTGCAGGGGGTAATGTATTGGGTGTTGTCGCAAACTTTACCTATGAACTTGAGAAAGGGATTAAGAACTTTAGTGATGCAAACATCCCGTTTTACACGATCTCAAACTATACAGATTTAGTAACGACTGCAGCCCAAGAAGGCTATGTAACTCACGATGACATCGAAGCATTGACTCAGTGGAAAGAAAATCCTGAAGATTGGTCAAAAAAGAGAAGCTAAGCGCGTGTTGATGTGATACACTAGTTTCAAAAGGAACATAGATCATGGAACACTATACAAAAGCACAAATTCGCCGTTTCCTGGTATCCTATCATGGACTGGATACATTAGATGCATTTGGAACAAACAAAGAAGGCATCCTAAACTTCTTTGAACACATCACTTCAATCCAAAATGACCCCCTCAATGTCGTAGGCAAGAATGCAGAACTGGTCTTACATGCGCGCTTTAATGGGGATGTAAGAGGGATGTTGTATGATTTACTCTATAATGATAAGAAACTCGTGGATGGCTTTGATAAGGAATCATCGATTCACCTTATGAAGGAATGGAAGAAATACACCTATGTCAAGGATGCATTAGCAACCATGGATCTAAAGGTGCTGGAAAATCGTGGCTACCACGATGCCTTAGATGCGATGGAAGACATATACAATCAATTTATCCCAGGCTCAGAATTCACATCCAAAGATTTCAACGCAGGCAGTGGCGCAAAGCATTCGTGGTGGTCCACCAGTTATGCAAACTGCATCCTGCATCATTTATGGTGTCGTGATAAAATTGGCATATCAAGTCGCAAGAAAACAGTGCGACTTTTTGCACGTATTGAAGATGTCGTTCCGATGGAAATATTGAATGAGCCAACCCTTAGTTTCGACGAATTCTTTGAATGGTATGTTTTAAGGCGCATCAAACAACAGGGCCTTTATTGGCTGAAAAAAGGAGCAGGATGGCAAGGGTTTTATATGCGCGATATGAAAAAAGTCCAACAGGTTGTGAATCAAGCCGTAGCAGATGGACGCCTTACAGAAATCATGATTGAGGACATTCACCGCCCCTTTTATATTCACACCCAAGATTATCATCGCATGCTAGAAATCATTGATACACCCCTTGAGAAACCACAATTGCGCTTCATAGCGCCCCTTGATAACTTTATTTGGGATCGCCCTTTGATTAAATTATTGTTTGATTTTGAGTATTCATGGGAAGTCTATGTACCCAAAGATAAACGAAAATATGGATATTATGTGCTCCCAATATTGTATGGTGATACCTTTATTGGAAGGGTTGAACCCAATCAAAACAAAGCCAAAGCGTTTATCATTGAGAATCTTTGGTTTGAAGATAAAAAATATGAGACGAAGAAGATGATGAAATTAATTGAGTCAGAAATCAAGCGTCATAATCGAAACTTTAATGTGCAGTAAACACACAATGTTTATACAATTTTAAAGATGTCGACTTGGTATTTGTGGGTTTAAAAATGCTATAATACCCATGGAATTAATAAATAAAAGATGGAGGGCTTATGATAAATCGATATTCACGTGAAGAAATGGCACAGTTATTCTCAGATGAGAACCGATTCAATGCTTGGCTAAAAGTAGAACTACTTGCAGCAGAAGCATTCAGTGAAATGGGAGTGATTCCCAAGGAAGATGTTGAAGCGTTACACAAGAATGCAACCTTTAAGATTGACCGTATTTATGAAATAGAACTCCAAACACGCCATGATGTTGTGGCATTTACCCGTGCCGTATCAGAACATTGTGGTGATGAAAAGAAATGGGTTCACTATGGACTGACCAGTACCGATGTTGTGGATACAGCCTATGGGTACATGTATAAACAAGCCAACGATGTTTTACGAAAAGACCTTGAAGCATTCAGAGATGTTCTCAAAGCCAATGCACTCAAGTATAAAGATGTTCCATGCATTGGACGTACTCATGGGATTCATGCAGACATTACCAGTTTTGGATTAAAGTGGGCGTTATGGACGGACGAATTCAACCGGCATCTTAAACGTTTTGAGATGGCTTCAAAAGATATAGAAGCAGGTAAGATTAGTGGTGCTGTTGGGAATTTCGCAAATACAGATCCTTTTGTCCAAGATTATGTATGCGAGAAACTTGGCCTTCAATCAACCCATATTTCAACACAAACCTTACAACGTGACCGCCATGCATTTTATATGGCAACTCTAGCACTCATAGCATCATCCATTGAAAAGATTGGTGTAGAAATTCGTCATTTGCAACGCACTGAAGTATCAGAAGCTGAAGAAATGTTTAATAAGGGTCAAAAAGGATCCAGTGCGATGCCACATAAACGAAACCCAATCACCTCAGAAAACATGGCAGGGTGTGCACGGGTTATCCGTGGTTATATGACGCCTGCATTTGAAAATATCCCCTTATGGCATGAACGCGATATCTCACACTCATCTGCAGAACGAATCATCTTCCCAGATGCAATCATTCTATTAGACTATATGTTGAATCGTTATGCAAAGACGTTGGAAAATATCGTCGTCTATCCAGATAAAATGATGGAAAACATCAACTTAACCCATGGTGTTATCTTTGCCCAACGCGTCATGACACGTCTAATTGACGTTGCAGGTATATCACGTGAAGAGGCCTATGATCTTGTTCAACCACTCTCACAAAAATCATACAGTGAGAAGATAAGCTTCAACACACTCCTTCATGAAAATGACCGTGTTGTGGAGCTATTGGGAGAGACCGGCATTGACGCTTGCTTTGATTTAAACTTTTTCTTAAGAAATGTCGATGTCATTTATCAACGCGTCGGGATTTAAAGACTCAAACCATCGCTGTACATTAATCGGTTAGCTACTTGATTAGTGTACAGTTTTTTTTGTGGGAGAAAATAATAGAAGATCCCCATTTAGGACCATAAACACGACATGTACATTTAATAGGGGGAAATTTTCTATCAATAATTTATATAAATATACTGTTATAATCTATTGTTTGATATAATGAAATCAGTCATATGAGGGAGGAAACCAAATGATCAGTTTTTTAAGTGGATATGGACTTTATGCATTCATATTCGTGATAACGTTGGTTGTTTTGATTATTGTATTTACAGGCTATGTGAAAGCACCGCCTGATAAGGCGTTTATTATATCGGGGATGCGAAAGAATCCAAAGTTTGTAATTGGAAAAGCGAGCATAAAAATTCCATATCTAGAACGAAAAGATGAGCTTGAATTAAGTTTAGTCCAAGTTGATATTCGCACGGAATCATCCGTTCCAACCCGAGAATTTATTAATGTTCGTGTGGATGGTGTCGCAAACGTGAAAGTAAGTTCTGAACCCGATGCACTTGAGCGTGCTGCTCAAAACTTCTTGAATAAAGACAAGACGTATATCGCAACCATCGCCCAACAAGTTCTTGAGGGGAATATGCGAGAAATCATTGGACAAATGGAACTCACGCAACTCGTTCATAATCGGGATGTATTTGCGCAAAATGTTCAAGAAAGTACTGCGTATGAGCTTTCAAATATGGGGTTGAGTGTGATTAACCTGACTATTCAAAACTTTGTTGATGACAACAATGTCATTGAAAACTTAGGGATTGATAATGTCACAAAGATCCAAAAAGAGGCTGCAATTGCACGCGCAAACAGTGAACGTGATATTAAAATTGCGCAATCGAATGCGAATGCTGAAGCAAACTCTGCAGAAGTTCGTTCGCAAACGGATATCTCAGTAACACAAAATGCCCTTGCGATAAAACGTGCAAACTTGAAAGCTGAAGCTGACCGTGAACAAGCGCTCTCAGATGCTGCATATGCAATTTCTGAGCAAACAGCACGTAAACAAATTGAGATTGAAACCATTAATGCTGAGATTGCACGTACAGAGCGTCAATCAGAGCAAAAACAAATGGAAATTGAAGTGAAAGAACGTGCCTTGCGTGCAGAAATTGAAAAGCAAGCGGATGCTGAACGGTATAAAGCACAACAAGAAGCCGAAGCAGAACTCTATCGAAGAAAAGCTGAAGCCGAAGCGCGTGCGTTTGAAGTAGAACGCGAAGCAATTGCGGAAATGAAACGTGCAGAAGCGATTCGTGAAGTTGGGATTGCGGAAGCGGAAGTTATCCGACTGAAAGCACAAGCTCAAAACCAATACAATCAAGCGAGTCTATCGATGAAGCTCTTAGAACAACTCCCAGCAGTTGTAGGTGCAGCTGCAGAGCCATTGTCTAAAACCGAGAAGATCGTGATGTTTGGCGAAGGCAATGCTGAAAAACTTGTCCACGATACAGTGAACGCATCTTTGGGTGTGATTGAAGGATTAAAACACAGTACAGGCATTGATATTCCTGAGATTATCACCGAATTTGTCGGCACCAAAGCTGCAATTGATGCATCGAAGAAAGAATCATGAGAAAGGGCGAAATTGCCCTTTTTAAGTGGTGAGAATTCAAAAGTTTGATATAATAAGAAAGATTAGGAGGGTAGTTATGACTGAATTAGAAAAATATCGGGATCAAATTGATGCATTAGATGAACAGTTAATTGCGTTGTTTGAAGAACGAATGAACGTAGCACGTGGGGTTGGTGAATACAAGAAAGAACGCGGATTACCAATTCTTAATGCAGAGCGTGAAGCAATTGTAATTGAGAAAAATGTTGCGCGAGTTAAGGATGAATCCTTGAAAGAGGTTGCAAAGGTTTTCTTGCAAACAATGATGGATTTATCAAAAGAAGTACAAAAGCATCTTATGGAAGATTAACCCAAACACTGGGTTTTTCTTTTGTTATTAAAAAAATTTATGATATTTGATTTTATTCATTGATTGAGTTGACAATAGGAACAGGTATCCTATATACTAGTCGTGTATTTACAAAACCAAATTTAATACCTGTAATAAGGGCAGGTAGTTTCTACCAGAGCGCCGTAAATGCTCTGACAATCGTTTTGAAAACAATCTAGGGATCGTTTTCTACGATCTTTTTTTATTTGGTCTTGATAAATCAAGGAGGAGAGAAAAGGAATGGAGAAATTCTTTAGATTGAAAGAAAATGGTACGAATGTATCAACAGAGGTATTGGCAGGTTTAACAACATTCTTCACAATGGCTTATATATTATTTGTTAACCCAAGCATTCTGTCAGATGCAGGTCTACCAGCGGGTGGTGTTTACATCGCAACAATTTTAGCTGCTGTTGTAGGAACAACAGTCATGGGATTATTTGCGAATGTTCCTTACGCCCAAGCACCAGGGATGGGATTGAACGCATTCTTTGCGTATACTGTCGTCTTGAAATTTGGTTATACACCATACGAAGCACTTGCACTTGTATTTATCTGTGGGTTAATCAATATCTTCATTACGGTAACACGGATTCGTAAACATATCATAAAAGCGATTCCTGAAACGCTACAAAATGCAATTGGTGCAGGGATTGGACTCTTTATTGCTTATATTGGGCTTTTAAATGTTGGTCTCATTAACTTTGATGCAGGTGTACCAGCACTTGTATCCTTTAGTTCACCAAATGTTCTATTATTCTTATGCGGACTTTTAATCACAGTACTATTGATGGTTAAACGTGTTAAGGGTGCTATGTTAATTGGGATTATCCTAACAACAATCATTGGGATTCCAATGGGAGTCGTTGATCTATCCGCTGCAACTCAAGGCGTAAGCTATAGTTCAGTATTTGGTGAATTCAAAGATATCTTTGGTGTTGCACTTGGAAGCGAAGGACTTGGAAGTCTCTTTACAAATCACAGCTTCTGGTCAATCTTCCCAATCATCTTTGCATTCAGCTTAACCGATACATTTGATACAATCGGAACCTTTATTGGTACAGGACGCCGTACCGGAATCTTCTCAGAAGAAGATGAAAAATCACTTGAAGAAGGAAAAGGATTCTCTTCTAAGATGGATAAAGCAATGTTTGCAGATGCTATCGCAACATCAGTGGGTGCTATCTTTGGTACATCAAACACAACAACCTATGTTGAAAGTGCTGCAGGGATTGAAGAAGGTGGACGTACAGGTCTTACATCAATGACGGTATCCGTATTATTCTTACTCAGCATTATGGCTGCACCAATCATTGGCGTGGTACCATCAGAAGCAACAGCACCGGCACTTGTTGTTGTCGGAGTATTAATGAGTGCTGCATGTGCAGACATTCAATGGACCGATATTCGCCATGCAATTCCAGCATTCTTTACATTAATGATGACCGTACTCTCATACAGTATCTCAAATGGTTTAGCATTTGGATTTATCGCTTATGTGGTTGTGGAAGTGGCATTAGGGAACTACAAAAAAGTTCACCCAATTGTTTACATCTCAACAATACTCTTTATCATTAACTTTATATTGTCATAATTATAAGAAGACATAAAATCAATCAAAAACACTCAAGATGGAGACTTGGGTGTTTTTTTTACAAAAAACCTTTTTCAATGACGCACTTTTATCGCATTGATCAACCTGGATCAATGATGATATAATCTGGTTTATAAGAAGGTATTATAATACGGATAAGGTTAGGTGGTAATGCGATGGAATTAAGAAACATAGAGTTTATATCTAATGATCATGTTGAGGGGACCAAGGTATTGAAAGTGATACGAAATGAGATGGCTCAATGCGATCGGTTTGACTTCAGCGTGGCCTTTATTACTCAAGGCGGACTCACAATGCTTGCAAACCAACTCCTCTCCCTTCAAAACCGTAATATAAAGGGACGCATTCTCACATCAACCTATCAACACTTTAATGACCCCAAAGTCTATGAAAAATTGATGTCCTATCCAAACATCGAATGTCGCATTTATTCACTTCAAGATCACCACACCAAAGGCTATATCTTTGGCCATGGTGATGATTGTAAGGTCATCATTGGCAGTTCAAATCTAACACAAGCGGCTTTAGCGATAAATCGGGAATGGAACCTTGAAGTATCCACAAAACAAAACTCAAAACTCGTCAGTGATGTAGAGTCCGAATTTGAACGAATGTGGCACGATGCTGAGATTTTGGATACATCATGGATTGAACACTATAAAAAGGCATACCACGAATCACGCATCATTGAAACGAAACTAAAGGCACACTTTGACACTAAAGAGCCGTTTGTTGTACCCAATGTTATGCAAAGTGAAGCGTTGAGAAACTTAGATAAATTACGCAGTGAAAACGTCAACAAAGCCTTGTTGATATCCGCAACAGGGACAGGTAAAACCTACCTCTCGGCTTTTGATGTAAGAAATGCGAAAGCAGATAAAGTCTTGTTTATCATACACCGTGAACAAATTGCGCGCGATGCACAACGAACCTTTAAACATGTCCTGCCCGATAAAACCAGCGGCTTTATCACAGGAAGTAAAAAAGACTATGATAAGGACATTGTGTTCACAACCATTCAATCAATCAGTCAAGATTATAACTTACATAACTTCGCACCGGATCATTTCGATTACATCATCTATGATGAAGCTCATCGCAGTGGTGCAAACTCTTACCAGAAAGTCATGGATTACTTCACACCAAAGTTTACCTTGGGCATGAGTGCAACCCCAGAACGCTCTGATATGTTTAATATCTTTGAATTGTTCGATTATAATATTGCCTATGAAATACGCCTGAAAGATGCACTTCAGCTCAACATGTTAACGCCGTTTCATTATTTTGGTGTCAGTGATGTGACCCTTAATGGGGAAGTGATTGATGACCAAGCAAGTATTGCACAGCTTGTCAGCAAACACCGCGTTGATGCGATTATTGAGAAAACCACGTATTATGGATATTCTGGAGACCGCGTGAAAGGGCTTATTTTCTGTAGTAGAAATGAAGAGGCATCCAAGCTCAGTGCTGCCTTAAATCAACGAGGACTCAGGACGGTTGCGCTGTGTGGGGCAGATAGCCAACAATATCGTGAACATTCGATCCATCGCTTAACATCAAACGATGGAGACTTGGATTATATCATTACAGTTGACATCTTTAATGAAGGGATTGATATTCCACAAATCAATCAAATTGTGATGCTTCGTCCCACTCAGTCCGCAACCATATTTGTCCAACAATTAGGACGCGGGTTAAGAAAAAATGCATCGAAAGATTTTGTAGTTGTGATTGATTTTGTTGGGAACTATAAAAATAATTTTCTAATTCCCATTGCCTTATCCGGTGATAAAAGCATGAGCAAAAACACCTTGCGTAAGTTTGTGATGGAAGGAAGCAGTCTTATACCAGGAACATCAACCATTGATTTTGATGAGATTACCAAACAACGCATCTATAATGCAATTGATCAAACAAAGTTGTCTTCGATGCATTGGTTGAAGAAAGAATATGAAGCACTCAAAAGTCGCATTGGACGGATTCCCAATCTATTAGACTATGAACCCAATGGGTCAATTGATCCCCAAGTGATATTCAGTGGAACCCGTTATCGCTCGCATTATGAGTTTTTAAACCAAGGGATGAAAGAAGACCTTGACGTACTGAATGAACTCCAACACAAGCTGCTTGCTTTTGTGTCGATGGAACTTTCAAGTGGAAAACGATGTGCTGAGTTAAAGGTGCTTAAAACCTTATGCACACACGATTCAATCCCGATTCAATCCCTTAATCAAGCAATGACACTCAAGCAAGTACAATCCATATTGCGCGTTTTAACGCTTGAGTTTCTGACCGATGTGGAAAAGAAACCCTATCAAAACATGACACTCATTACGCTTGAAAAAGATGTTATTAAAAAAAGTCAGTGCCTCACTGAAGCATTGACTCATCCAGAATTCTCTAAACACTTTATGGATGACTTGGATTATGCATTGTTACGACACACCACGCACTTTCACAATCACGATGAAGTAGGGTTTGTTGTTGGACAACAATACACTCGAAAGGATGCCAGTTGGCTTTTGAATTGGAATACAAACCAACAATCAACCATCTATGGATATAAAGTAGATAAAGCATCAAAAACCATTCCGATTTTTGTAACCTATTCAAAATCACACGATATTGTAGATTCAATTGATTATGACGATCACTTTTTAGACCGCGAACATTTCAATTGGATGAGTCGAAATAAGCGAACCCTTGAATCACAAGAAATTCAAAGCATCATCAATGCGCAGACACTGGGTTATACCCTCTTATTATTTGTGAAACGCAGTGATGGTGAAGACAAGTATTTCTTCTATTTAGGCACTTTATCCGTTTTGGATTATGAACAAACCACGATCCATGCAAACGGAAGTGACTTACCCATCGTCCGATTTACCTTTAAGCTCAATCAAATGATTAAAGATGATTTGTATTACTACTTTATTGAAGGGTGAACAAGCGTTTGAATCAGCTTATGTGCTACTTCAATGTCTGCAGGTAACCAATCAATCAAAGACAACTGGGAAACAGTGACCCATTTCATGGCGGAGTGCTCACGCAATGTAGGCATTCCGTTTACACGTGAGCATACGTACACATGCATGGTTAAGTGAAAGCTAGGGTATTGGTAGGTAACAGTTATTAAAAGGGTTTCGGGGTGAATGTCAAAAGCCAACTCTTCAGAGATTTCTCGGATTAAGGCATCTTGATGTGATTCACCCTGTTCTATTTTTCCGCCTGGAAACTCCCACAATCCTGCAAATTCCCCAAAGCTGCGTTGCGTAATGAGCACCTTATGGTTTTCAACAACCGCTGCCGCAACAACTTCAATCTTTTTCATAATGTCACCTCACGTGCATTCATTCTATCATAAATACCCCTATCAAATAAAGATCAGGGGTATGGGTGTATTAGGATGTGAAATCACCATAAAAGAACTGAGCGGTTGCACCGCCATCGATTAAGAAATCAGACCCGGTGATGAAGGCACCTTCTTCACTCAGTAATAACGCAGCAAGGTGAGCTACTTCATCTGCAGTGCCCGGTCTACCCGCAGGACTTTTCGCAAACATCTCTTTATAAAAGTCACCTCTGGGGCCATTGAATTCATCAAGGGCTAAAGGTGTCACAATAATGCCAGGAGAGATGGCGTTGAGTCGTGCCTTTTTTTGTCCCCATTTTACCGCTTGGGCCATGACCCGTTTGCCGCTACAACGTTTCGCAAGTTGGTATGCATGTAAGGTATCCTGAATCTGATTGATTTGAAGGAGTGGAAGATCTTTGAGTTGATCTACTGGGGTTGTTGCGAGTGCTGTGTCTTCTTCTTGAGTAAGTTGAGCCATGCGATATCCAGATTGACTGGATATGGTGACGCCTGTACCATAAGGTTCAATGACATGCCCGATTTCTTCAAGTAAACATGCCGTCCCAGTTAAATCAACATCCAAAATTGTTTCGATACTGGCTTGACTGGGGGATACCCCAGCAGCATTGATAAAGGTTGTAATTGGTCCATGGTGTTGAGCGTGTTTGATAAACTGAAGGATTGATGGTTTTGATGCAAGGTCCAAGGGATATGAAATCGCATCAAACCCTGCTTCATTTAGGATTGTTTCAACATGCTTTGCATTGGATTCATTTTTATCACCAATCACAATTTTCTTTCCAGATGCAACACGGCGCGTAATCGCAAGACCAATTTGCCCGGCACCACATAATACAAGTACGTTTTTTGTCATAAGTGCTCCTTTTTTATTGTATTGATGGTATAGTTATACACCTTAGATACGACTTTAAGTCAAGTGGGTAAAGAAAAAGGTGATTTAGATCACCTTAGTATGTCGGTTGTATTCTCTTAAGACACACGCTTCAACGGTTTCTAAACCAAGTGCGTGTGCTTTTTCGAGCAGTTCATCATGAATGGTTCCGGGTTGCAACCAAACATAGGTACAGCCTTTTTGCTTCACATCCTCCAATAAATGAATGCCAATGGATGGATTGACTACAAAAACCGCAATCTCTACATCAAAAGGAATATCTTTAAGGGTTGAATAGATTGGGTGGCCATCAATTTCTGTGTATTTAGGGCTTACACCATAGACTGTTTTCCCTTTCTCTTCAAGCTTCTTAAAGATGCGATGGGCGTATTTGTCAGGGTCATTATTCATGCCAATGACAGCATAACTATTATATTTATTGAGTATTTCATATGGGTTCATCAGTGTGTACCTCCTTTTATAAAAGTTTACGCCATTTTGTGATTTTACACAACAAAAATCAACAAAACGTCCATTTCACTGAAACCGTGAAACATTGTATAAATGTTCACATGCAATCGTGTGATTAATGATAATCGTTAAATTATTTACTTTTATTGAATAATGGAAATGAAAATTCCGCTTTCATAGGTGCTTTATGGTAAAACTTCGTCATTTCTTATGGCATAATTGTACTACATGAATGGGGTGATATGATGTTAGCTGTAGTCGATAGCTTAACGGGGCAAGGGGAACGATTTGCGAAAAAACTGGGCATACCGTATGTGAATATCGCGAATTACGATGGCAACAAAGACGATATCTTGTTGTTGACACGCTCATTCAATTTTGGAGAAGTCACACAAGAAGCACAAGACTTCATGGAGCAATATGGAGCTTATGTAAAAGGGGTTGCTGTAAGTGGTAATCGAAACTGGGGAACCAACTTTGGTGCCGCTGGTGATAAGATCAGTAAAGCCTATGGTGTAGAGCTTGTCTTAAAGTATGAAGGCTCTGGATTTAGTAAAGATGTAGCGTGTGTTAAAGCATGGATTGAAAGGGAGAAGCAGGAGTTATGACAGTTCAAAATAAGGGGTCACATCAAATACCAGAATGGATTATATTAAACAATCAAATCATTGATGAGAATGGGGCTATTAAAGACCTCAATAAAGATAAAGAAGCGGTCCGCTCATATTTTCTCAATGAAATAAATAAGAAGACACAATTCTTTCATTCATTGAAAGAACAACTCGATTATTTGATTGAAAATGATTATTACGAAGAAGAATTTTTAAAAAAATATACGTTTGAAGACATTGAATCGGTGTTTAAGATTGCTTATGATGCGAAATTTAGATTCCCAACCTATATGGGAGCCTTTAAGTTCTATAACGATTATGCATTGAAGTCAAATGATGAACGCAGGGTATTTTTAGAACGCTATGAAGATCGTTTGTCAATCATTGCTTTGTATCATGCAGATGGTGATGTTGACTTAGCACGCGCACTGATTACACGTCTGATTGCCCAAGACTTCACACCCGCAACACCAACCTTGCTCAATACAGGGAAGAAAAAACGGGGTGAATTTGTATCGTGTTTCTTACTTGAAGTGGATGATTCACTCAATGACATCGCACGTGTTCAAGAGTTCGCAATGCAACTCTCTAAATTAGGGGGTGGTGTTTCCATCAACTTAACCAACTTACGGGCTAAAGGAGAATCCATTAAAGATATTCCTAACGTAGCGAAAGGGGTTGTAGGGGTTGCGAAACTCTTGGATAATGCTTTTAGATATGCTGACCAAATGGGACAACGTCAAGGTGCAGGTGCGGTTTACTTAAATGTTTTCCACAGTGATATTGAAGACTTCTTAAGTACTAAAAAGTTAAATGCGGATGATGATGTGCGAGTGAAGACCTTGTCAATGGGTGTTGTTGTACCAGATAAGATGATTGAACTTGCACGCGAAGATAAAGATATGTATGTCTTCTATCCACATACTGTGTATCAAGAATATGGCTTGCCATTCTCTGATGTCGCAATCAAGATGGATGAATACTATGATGAACTGGTCGCAAATCCAAATGTACGCAAACGCAAGATTAATCCACGACGTCTTTTGGATATGATTGCGCAACTTCAAGGAGAGTCAGGGTATCCTTACATTATGTATGCGGATAATGTAAACAGCGCAAACCCATTAGCAGATCCAATTAAATTCTCAAACCTTTGTACTGAAATCCTTCAACCATCCATCGTATCGCATTATGCAGATTATCATGAACACGATAAGGATGTGTTGGGTATGGATATTTCATGTAACCTCGCAAGTGGTCACATGGGAAATATGATGAAGCACAATTCCATCAAAGAAACGGTCTTTGCATCGATGGATGTGATGAACTCAGTATCCAATAAAACAAACATTGCACACGTACCATCTGTGGCACGTGCTAATAAAATGATGCGCAGTGTTGGATTTGGAATCATGGGTCACCATGGTTATATTGCGGAAAACTACATTGCCTTTGGAAGTAAAGAAGATATTGAACTTGTGGATGTATTCTTCAACGCCGTAAACTTCTACAGCCTTGAACATTCAATGTTGAAGGCCAAAGAAACCAATCAGACCTTCTATGGTTTCGAACGCAGTGCATATGCAGATGGTTCTTATTTCGAAAATCGCGGTGCGATCTATCCAAAACTTGAAGTTGTCCAACAACTCTTTAATGACATCACATTACCAAGTGATGAAGATTGGGCGAATCTCAAAGAGGATGTGATGAAGTATGGGTTGTATAACTCAAACCGTCTTGCAGTAGCACCCAATGGTTCCATTGCCTATGTTATGAGCGCAACACCATCCCTCACACCCATCAAGCAAGTGGTGGAAGAAAGAACCTATGGGAACTCTAAAACGTATTTCCCAATGCCAGCCAGTGATGTCGCATCCTTTATGTATGAATCAGCATACACAATGGATAAATACAAAGTAATTGATGTCATTGCGACAGCACAAAAACACGTAGATCAAGGGATTTCATTTGAGTTGTGCATTACATCTGATGAAACAACCCGTTCCCTTCAACGTTATTATTTATATGCACATTATCAAGGAATTAAAACACTCTACTATACACGAACTCAGAAACTACGCGTTGATGAATGTGTAAGTTGTGCGGTTTAGGAGGATTTATGCCAAAGACAATTCAAGCAGTAAGAGCAGATCGTGATTATACAGGGGCTAACTGGAATACTCACGAAGATAATTTTACACAAACATTTTATGACCAAAACTTAAGTCAGTTTTGGAGACCAGAGGATATTAGTTTACAACCCGACTTAAATGTCTGGAATGTACTGGATCCAAAGATTAAACGTGCGTATTCATTGAACCTTCTGGTTCTCACCTTCCTTGATACCTATCAAGGGGATATCGGAATGCCAGTTGTGGCCCGTTCAATGGATGAATCGTTTCACCAACGCAAATCCGTCCTAAACTTCATGGCAGCGATGGAAAATGCTGTGCATGCGAAAAGTTATTCAAATATCTTCATGACGTATTTGATGAATGATGAAATTGATGAACTCTTTGTATGGGGTGAGAAAAACAAAAACCTTCAAAACATCATGGCCCTTATTGTTGGGTACTATGAAAACTTGGATAAGATGACGTATCAAAAACGCTATGAACTTGCGTTTGTTGATGAACTTGAATACAAAGAAGCGCAATGGAAAGCAATGGTTGCCAGTGTATTTTTGGAAACCTGCCTTTTCTACAGTGGGTTTTACTATCCGCTATACTTCTATGGTCAAGGGAAATTGATGCAAGCTGGCGAAATCATTAACTTAATCTTAAGAGATGAAAGCATCCATGGGTTGTATGTGGGAAACCTTGCAATCGAATTGTATGAATCCTTCTCCGAAGAAAAACAAAAAGAACTCTATGCATGGCTTGAAAGCTATTTGAATGCTTTGTATGAAGAAGAGAAAGAATTGATTGAAACCATCTATGATCCAGTTGAATTGGCACATGATGTGAAGATCTTTGTACGCTACAATGCAAACAAAGCCATGATGAACTTAGGGTTTGATCCCTTCTTCGAATATGAAGAAGTAAACCCAGTGGTATTAAATGGCTTGAATACTGAAACAAAAACAATGGATAACTTCTCAATGAAAGGAAATGGTTATCAAAAGATGAAATCTGAATCCTTAAAAGACAGTGACTTCATCTTTGATCAACCTAAGGTATAAACATGTCAAAGGTAATTATGTTAACACAAAACAACTGTCCAAAATGTGTTGCCCTTAAAAGTTATTTAGAGCTTGGACTTCGCAATAAATATGAAAATCACATTGAAGTGATTCGCCGTGAAGACAATCCAAGTTTATTTATGGATTATGTGTCAAAGTATGACATCATGTCAACACCAGTATTGATTTCAGGGGAAGACGTGCTTGTTGATACACAACCATCAAAGGTGTCAACATTCTTAGAATTACAAGTTGGATAAAGGGATTTCAATCCCTTTTTTTCTTGGTATAATTGAGAAGGAATTGGAGGACGAATCATGGATGCATTTGTAATCACAGTCCAAGAGATGTTAGAGACTGTCTCATCAACACCTCAAAAAAATCACCCCAAAACTGGCGATATCCGAAAGATTGCTGCGGATTTGTTTAAAAGCTTAGATGATCAATCTAAAGCACATGTCTTTATGCTTTGTGAAACCTTGTTGATGCATAACGATTGGGCAATGGGTGTGATTGCGTATGATTTTGCGTATCGCATGAGAAAATACTACGAGATTGATGATTTTAATCGATTTGAGTCATGGCTCAACCAGTATGTTAGTGGATGGGGAGATTGTGATGATTTCTGCACACACGCATTTGGATCGCTTTTAAATCAATACCCGATATTGTTTGACAAGGTATGCCTATGGACGACCCACGATGCATTTTGGGTAAGACGTGCTGCAGCTGTGATTATGATTCCAATGATACGAAAAGGACATGTGAACTTCATTCAACCTTTTAAGATATCAGATGCCTTAATGCATGACACTGAACCCTTAGTTTTAAAAGGATATGGGTGGATGTTGAAGGTCCTTTCCACTAAACATGAAGATGCAGTATTTGAATACCTTGTGAAGCATCAAGACACAATGCCACGGGTTTCATATCGTTATGCAATGGAGAAAATGAGCCCAGAAAGAAAAGCACGTTTGATAGCGCTTTAAAAATATGTGATAATTCAGTAAATTGTTGAGAGAGTGTACCTTGACAAATTGGTCGAACTTTTCTAAACTAATAGTGTGATGTAACTATTAAATTAGGCATGAGCGAACACTTTTTGCTCATGTTTTTTTACAAATAGAAAGAGGAGAAATTATGTTTAATTTTGGAAAGAAAAAGAAATTAGAGTTGTATGCTCCAATTACTGGTAAAGCAGTTGCTTTAGAAAATGTACCTGATCCTGTATTTGCTCAGAAGATGATGGGTGAAGGCATTGCCTTTGAACCCCAAACCAATATCTATGTTGCGCCAGCTGATGGAAAAATCACCATGATTGCACCAACTAAACATGCCTTTGGGTTGACACTTAATGATGGAACTGAAATCCTAGTTCATATTGGTATGGATACTGTGAACCTAAATGGTGAAGGTTTTGAGGTGCTTGTGAAACAAGATGCTTCAGTAAAAAAAGGCACTCCAATTATAAAAGCTGATTTAGAGTTGTTTAGATCAAAAGGAATACCAACAATCACTCCGCTCATTGTTTTAAACAAAACGGATATTGAAATCGTAACCTCAGTTATCGGTGAATCCGTAACACCCGATACACTTGTCATTACTCAAAAAGGATAGGGAAGGTTACCCATAAAAACAAGAAATGCGCGCACTGCGCATTTTTTGTGTGCTTAGGAATAAGTGGATATAATCGCTCTAAACATGATTTATGGTATAATTGAGATTGAATAAGAGGTTTTACTAATGTTTCGTAAATTTATGAGAAGAATTATCTATGCATACAAAATGGTGACATCACACGAAGGTCGTCTTTTTACCTATGCATTTGCATATTCCCTAATTATTGGAATTGCTCCATTTTTAATTGTAGCGGTATTACTCGCAAGTCGCTTTTGGTTTAATGTCGATACAATTGTGAATTTCATGAGTTATTATATTCCAGAAGATTTAATCATCCCATTTGTGACCTATATAAAAACTGTTGAAACGGGGGATATTGTAGTGATTGCATCCCTTGCAGTGGTTTCACTTTGGGTCGCATCCCGTACTGTCTATTCTTTTTTACTTGAAAGCAGTCGGGTGGACTCAGTGGGGATTGAGAACTTTGTCCTAAGAGTTGCGGCCCTGCTTTACCTTGTGTTTTTTATCCTTTTAGTAGGCGCCGTCGTATTTGTCCTATCTTATTTCTCATTACCAATTATTCCAATCATAACCTATTTTGCGGTTGCTTCCATCTTGTTGATGATTTTTTATCGCATGATGTCCTTTCGATTCACAACCTTTCAAGATGTATGGATTGGCGGCGTATTTGCTGGAGGAGGTCTTCTTGCACTGGGAAAACTGTTCTTTTCATACATTAACGATTATACAAACTATCAATCAATCTATGGTCCGATGGCCTCTATCATGATTCTACTCATTTCTGTATATATGATTTCATGGATTGTTTATGCAGGGTATTGTTTAAACATTTCATTTTATCGCGGCGAGAATCGAAACGATAAGAAAAAATGGTTGGAGCGACTTGCGATTAGTGGTCGAAACTGGCTTGAAGGTATTCGTAGCCGTTGATTTTAGCGCGATAAGTTGGTATTCTATTCATGTATTATCAAGCAAAGTAGACGACATGCGTTAAGTGCTAGTGGATGGGATGTTGCCGCTGGACGAAGCTTTAAGTGCGATATGTCGATTGCATCCGTTGCATTATTTCTTTCTATATGCTTGCTAATTTAGAAAGAGGACATACTATGAAGACGAAGACTCTAGTATATATGGCGCTTTTTATAGCGCTCAGTATCGTTTTTACGCGGTTTTTACGCATTACGCCATCACAATCAATGCGTATCAGCATGACATTTGTTGTCTATGCTGTATGTGGAATGATGTTTGGACCAGGGGTTAGTGCAAGTGTAGCCATGATAGCAGACGTTTTAGGATTTATGCTATTCCCTGAAGCAGCACAATTTAATATCGGTTTTACGTTATCTGAAGGTGTAACAGGCTTTCTATTTGGTATGATGAAAGGTCATCCAGGAGATTGGTTACGACTTTCAGTTATTTTATTATCGATCACTGTTATTGTTGGAATGGGAATGACGACATATTGGTTAACACTCCTTTATGAACAACCATTTGGGGTAATGTTAATCAGTCGATTACCAGGAATCTTTGTTAACCTTGCGGTGCGCATTGTGATTCTGATTCCACTAATGAAGGCATTTGAACAAGGGGTATTTAAGCAGGAGGGCTATTAATGGAACTTAAACCGATTCAAGAAATTGCGAAATCCTTACAGATTCAAGAATCGCAGATGGATTTGTATGGGAAATACAAAGCAAAACTCGACTTGTCTTTAATTGATGACAATCCAAAAGGAAACTTAGTATTGATCAGCGCTGTAAGCCCAACACCTGCAGGTGAAGGAAAAACAACCACTAATGTTGGGCTATCGATGGCTTTAAACAAATTGGGGTTTAAGGCAATATCTGCACTGAGAGAACCATCCTTAGGACCAAACTTTGGCATGAAGGGTGGTGCTACAGGGGGTGGAAAAGCTCAAGTATTACCGATGGATGATATTAACTTACATTTCACCGGTGATTTACATGCGATTACAAGCGCAAACAATTTACTTTCCGCAATCATCGACAATCATATTTGGCATGGGAATGCTTTAAACATCGATCCGAATAATATTGTGTGGCGTCGTGCGGTTGATATGAATGATCGTGCATTGAGAAATATCACCATCAATCAAGATGATAAAAAGGCACCCGAACATAAAGAATCCTTTGATATCACAGTAGCATCTGAAGTTATGGCTGTATTTTGCCTTGCCAGTGATCTTAAGGATTTAGAAACACGCCTTGGCAACATGCTTGTTGCATACAGTCTGGATGGTACACCAATTCATGCAAAAGATCTTGAAGTGGTGGGTGCGATGATGGCCTTACTCAAGGATGCATTTAAACCAAACTTAGTACAAACAACAGAATACACGCCAGCGATTATACATGGGGGTCCATTTGCGAATATCGCCCATGGGTGTAACTCAGTGGTCGCAACCAAAATGGCCTTAAGCATCAGTGATTATGTACTCACAGAAGCAGGTTTTGGTTCAGACTTGGGTGCTGAAAAATTCATGAACATTAAGACACGCCAAGCAGGACTTACACCGAAATTAGCAGTCTTAGTCGCAACCATTCGCTCGTTGAAGTATCAAGGTGGAATTAAAGTACGTGAGCTTAACGAAGAGAACATTGAAGCGATGATTGCAGGTTTTCCAAATCTAAAACGTCACATTGACGGGTTATCAAGTTTTGGAATGCCAGTGCTTGTTGCACTCAATCGATTCCCAACGGATACCGACCAAGAAATCGAAGCCTTAACGACACACCTTGCACAACATGGCATTGAACTGGTGGTCAGTGAAGTGTTTTCCAAAGGGGGCGAAGGTGCATTAGAACTGGGACGCAAAGTCGTAGAATACTGTGCAAAAGATTCAACCATTGTGAGAACCTATCATGATGATGATTCAATTCTTGATAAACTCACAAAGATTGTGCAAACAATCTATGGTGGACGCAATGTTGTACTGAGTGAGCGTGCTTCAAAACAACTTGAATCAATTCAAAAGAATTATGGAACCTTACAGGTTTGTGTTGCGAAAACGCAATACTCATTCACAGATGATGCGAAAGCACTCTGTGCCCCGACAGACTTTGATATTACGATTAAGGAATTCAGAGTGTCAGAAGGAGCAGGATTTATTGTCGCTTTAAGTGGAACGATTATGACAATGCCTGGATTACCAAAAGATCCACATGCACGTTATATTGGACTCGAAGATGATGGATCAATATTTGGAATTAAAGGATAGAGGATTTTATGAACAATGATATAGTAAGTCAATTAGCCAGTGAATACCCAGCGTTAAAACGAAACCATATTGAACAAACCTTGAGCTTATTGTTTGAGGACAATACCATTCCGTTTATTGCACGCTACCGTAAAGAAATGACGGGAAGTATGGATGAAGTCATGATCAAAGATATCTTTGATCGCTATTCAACCATTGAATCAGTGATGAATCGAAAAGAAGAGGTGACACGTCTAATTGAACAACAAGGGATGCTAACACAAGCGCTTGTTGATGACATTTCAAAAGCAACAACCTTGCGTGAGTTGGAAGATATCTATCGTCCATACCGTCCTAAACGCCGTACTAAGGCTACAATTGCGAAGGAACAAGGACTTGAACCGCTGGCACAAGCAATTTTAAGCTTCCCTAAAGAAGGAACACTTGATACTCTCGCTACTGCTTATCTAGATGATGAAAAAGGCGTCACAACTATCGAAGAAGCACTACAAGGTGCGCATGAAATCATTGCGGAAACAATCTCAGATGATGCCGCAATTCGTACATGGGTACGTGCAGAAACATTTAAAAATGGTGTTCTTGTATCAAGTGTCAAGGACAAAGCGTTGGATGATAAAGGCATTTATGAGATGTACTACGAATTTAACCAACCGGTTAAGTCAGTCGCACCCCATCGAGTGCTAGCAATCAATCGTGGGGAACAACAAAAAATCCTCAATGTATCCATCGAGATTGATCCCAATCAAATCTATGTGTATCTTGGCAAACGAATTATCGGAACCAACTTCCAATCTTTTGTTATGGAAATGGTAGTGAATGCTTATGAAGATGCATACAAACGATTTATTAAACCAGCAATTGAGCGTGAGCTTCGTAAAGAACTGACTGAAAAAGCGCACGAACAAGCGATTAATATCTTTGGTGAAAACCTAAGAAACCTATTACTTCAACCCCCACTTAAAGGGAAAACAGTATTAGGATTTGACCCTGCATACCGTACCGGATGCAAGCTTGCGATTGTAGATGCAACAGGAAAGGTATTGGGTATTGATGTCATTTACCCACACCCTCCAGCTCCAAAACACAAACAAG
Organism: Erysipelothrix larvae; assembly: GCF_001545095.1. Lineage (NCBI taxonomy): Bacteria > Bacillati > Bacillota > Erysipelotrichia > Erysipelotrichales > Erysipelotrichaceae > Erysipelothrix > Erysipelothrix larvae. The sequence continues at coordinate 2,190,167 of NZ_CP013213.1, read as the reverse complement.
AAGAAGCCAAATCACACTTCAAGAAACTCATTGAACATTACAATGTAGACCTTGTTGCAATTGGAAATGGTACCGCAAGTCGTGAATCAGAACTCTTTGTATCTGAAATACTCAAAACAGTTAAAGAAACTGTATACTATGTCATTGTGAATGAAGCAGGGGCATCTGTTTACTCAGCATCAGAAGTTGCCCGTAAAGAATTCCCAGACTTTGAAGTAGAACAACGCTCTGCAGTAAGTATTGCACGACGTGTTCAAGACCCACTCGCAGAACTTGTGAAGATTGATCCTAAGTCTGTAGGAGTCGGTCAATATCAACACGATGTTGGACAAAAAGAATTAGAATCTAGATTAGGGTTTGTTGTGGAAACTGCAGTAAACCAAGTCGGTGTAAACCTGAACACAGCCAGTCCTGAACTTTTATCACATGTATCGGGCTTAAATAAAACACTCGCTCAAAACGTCGTAAATTATCGTAATGAAAATGGTGTCTTTAAAACCCGTACAACACTGAAAAAAGTACCTCGCTTAGGGGATAAAGCCTTCCAACAAGCAGCTGGATTCTTACGCGTTATGGAATCAAAAAACATCTTAGACAAAACAGGGATTCACCCAGAAAGCTATGATGTAACCTTAAACCTTCTCAAACGCATCAACGTTAGCTTAGAAGATCTTGGATCAGAAAGTGCAACAGAAGCACTCAACACCATCAAGCTTCATGAGATGGCAACATCCCTTGAAATTGGTAAAGAAACGCTCATCGATATCATCGATATCCTAAAACAACCAGCACGGGATTATCGTGATACTCTAGACGCGCCAATCTTAAGACAAGACGTCTTATCGATGGAAGATCTAAAACCAGGCATGGAACTCAGTGGAACTGTGCGTAATGTTGTGGATTTTGGAGCCTTTGTAGACATTGGCGTGAAACAAGATGGCCTTGTTCACATCTCTAAGCTCAGCAACCAATTTGTTAAACATCCAACAGATGTTGTATCAGTGGGCGATATCGTTAAGGTATGGGTTCTAGATGTAGACCAAAGAAAACAGCGCATTCAACTATCGATGATTGAAGGCAAACAATAATAACAAAAGGACAGTTTATTTCGAACTGTCTTTTCTTGTATTTAAAAACCCTCAGAAATACCGAGGGTTTGATTGTTTGTAAGCTTAGTGCAGGAGCGTGTGGTATGTGTTAATCTTCCCAATCAAGGCTTCTTCCCACTGCTTTTTCCCATCCATTTAAGAGTATTTCCCGGGATATATTATCCATGTTTGGGCTGAATGATTTCTCAAATCGATGTTCATCAAGAAGGGATTCTTTAGAAGGATAAAATCCAGTCGCAAGACCTGCAAGCATGCATGCGCCAAGAGCTGTGGTTTCTTTAATCTTTGGTCGATGAACTTCAAGGTTTAAGATATCACATTGAAATTGCATGAGGAAGTCATTGGCACTAGCACCACCATCAACATAAAGCGTATGAAGTGGCATGGTTGAGTCTTCTTTCATGGCATTTAAGATATCATTTGTTTGATACGCAATGGCTTCAAGGGCAGCACGAATCAAGTGATTCTTATTGGCACCACGTGTTAAGCCAAAGATTGCACCGCGTGCATCCATATCCCAATACGGTGCGCCAAGTCCAGTAAAGGCAGGAACAATGTAAACACCGCCATTATCAGGAACTTTTGATGCAAAGTATTCGGAGTCCATGGACGAATCAATGATGTTGAGTTCATCACGAAGCCATTGAATTAATGCTCCTGCAACAAATACCGACCCTTCAAGTGCGTATTCTACACGACCATTCAGTCCGACTGCGATTGTAGAGATGAGGCCGTGTTTAGAATGGACAAGCTTTTCTTTAGTATTCATTAAGACAAAACATCCAGTACCGTAGGTGTTTTTCACATCACCTTGATTGAAACAGGTTTGTCCAAACAAGGATGCTTGTTGATCCCCAACAACACTTGCAATTGGAATTTGTTCGCCACGGATGTTGGCGTGTCCATAGACATGACTGCTGTCAAGCACTTGTGGGAGCATGGATTCAGGAATGCCTAAGGTATCTAGAATTTTTTGATCCCATTGTAATGTTTTGATATTGTAGAGCATCGTTCGAGAAGCATTGGTCACATCGGTAATATGCACCTTACCATCGGTTAGTTTATAAACCAGCCAAGAATCAACAGTGCCAAAAAGCAAATCACCGTTTTCAGCCTTTTCCCTTGCACCAGGCACATTATCTAAAATCCACTTTACCTTGGTAGCAGAAAAATATGCATCCACGATGAGTCCTGTGTTTTCATAGATATAATCGGCAAGCGGAGATTCCTTTATCTCATTTGCAAGATCTGCTGTACGACGGCATTGCCATACAATGGCATTGTAGATTGGTCTTCCAGTGTGTTTATCCCAAACAAGTGTCGTTTCACGTTGGTTTGTAATCCCGATGCTGTCAATTTCTGAAGGATCAATGCCAGATTTCGCAATCACTTCATGCATGACCCCACTTTGAGTTGCCCAGATTTCCATTGGATCATGTTCAACCCATCCTTGTTTTGGGTAGATTTGTGTAAATAATGATTGTGCAGTTTCCACAATGTTATGATCTTTATCAAAGAGAATTGCACGAGAACTTGTTGTTCCTTGATCTAGTGCGAGTATGTATTTTTTCATAGTATCACCATGTTTATTGTAAGTAAGAATAAGTGTGGTGTCAATGATGATATTAATGGTCAAAAAGTGGACTTGTATGGTAAACTAGGTATAGGAGGATTTTTGATGAAAGACATTAAATTATCAAATGGTGTCGTGATTCCACAACTCGGGTTTGGAACATGGCAAACACCAAGTGGGGAAGTCGCAGTAAATGCTGTGAAACATGCATTAGAAGCAGGATATCGTCACATTGATACAGCACAAATGTATCGTAACGAAGCATCTGTTGGAGAAGCACTTGTAGAGAGTGGTATTCCTCGTAATGAGTTGTTTATCACAACCAAACTTACAAATCAAGTTCGTGGTTTTGATGAAGTGACTGAAGCAGTTGAAGCATCATTGGAAAACCTTAAGACAGATTATATTGATTTGTTTTTAATTCACTGGCCAAATCCTATTAAGTTCCGTGAAAATTGGGCAGAAATGAATGCAGAAGCATGGCGTGCTTTGGAAGCAATGGTTGAAGCAAAGAAAATCCGAGCAATTGGTATTTCTAACTTTATGCCACATCACCTTGAAGCATTACTTGCGAGTGCAAAAATTAAACCAACAGTTAACCAAATCTTCTTAGCACCGGGGTGTCTTCAAGAAGAACTTGTTGCATTATGTCGTAAACATGATATTGCGATTGAAGCATACAGCCCATTGGGTACGGGTAAAATCTTTGAAGTTGAACTGATGAATGAGATTGCAGCGAAGTACAATAAATCTGTGGCACAAGTCGCAATTCGTTGGTCATTGCAACATGATTTCATTCCACTACCAAAATCGGTAACACCAAGTAGAATTGAAGAAAACTTCCATGTCTTTGATTTTGAATTATCAGATGAAGATATGGCGAAAATCGATGCACTAGATGGTGTAGTCGGAGATCAAACAAATCCAGATACTGCTGGATTCTAATCACAAAGTCACACTTTTAACAGTGTGACTTTTTTAAGCAATAAACACAAAACGGTTTATGATAAACTAACGTACATCATAACCAATGCGTTTCAACGTCCTTTCTCATAGAAAAAGAATCAGTACCACAGTTTGGGGTATAAAAAAATCACGATGTACGTGATCTTTAAAGTGGTTTATAAGCATTGAGTGCAGAAGTGAGTGAGTTTAAGAAACTGGATTCACCAAAGGTATTGATCTTCAAGAAGACAGCTTGACTGCCGCCTGATGACATCGCAACGCATTCAATATAAGAATCATGATCATAAATAGATACCGTAAGACTGACACGGTTTTTACCTAAGTAAGAATAGCGTTCATAACAGCGCATCGCGAATTTCCCATCTCTGCTTTCATAGACTTCCTCAAGTGAGGCAGAAATACTTTTTCCTAAAACGACAGAGTCAATATACTCTGCGAGTTGTTGTACAGTTCCTGTTGTTTTGAATACATATTGTGCCATATTTACCAATCCTTTCCTAGAATTATCAGGTGTATAAATTATATCATGACAAGGGATGGTTTTCTTATTGTATGATGTAGTGGTAAAATACTATTATAAGAAGAGGTGAGTGAGATGATTAGAAAAGCATGTGTTGCGGATGCACCAAAAATATATGAGTTGTTGAAAGGGATATTAAAGCTCCATAAGTCGTGGTATCCTTCAAGATTCGCAGGAGAATCAAAGTATTCCTTAGAACAAGTCCAATCCATTATTGAAGAAGAAACATCCTTAATTTTCGTATCAGATAATGGGGATGGTGTTGATGGATATATCATTGTTAAGGATCAGTATGATGTGTTGTTCATTGATGATTTATGCGTTGACGAAACAAAACGTGGGCTCAGCATTGGCCGTAAACTGGTTGAGTACATTCAAGAGTATGCGCATGAGCACAATGCCTTTGAAATCCAACTGAATGTTTGGCTTCGCAATGAAGCAGCGGTTAAGTTCTATGAGAAGTTAGGATTTGAACCTCTAAGGACAATTCTCTATAAAGAAATATAAAGCCAGACCCATGGCTTTTTTTATAAATCAAAAAAAGATGAATCTAGGGATTCATCTTCAAGGAAAAAAGGTGGATTCTTATTAGCTATCATATTACAGTGGTTCTAAGGATTTTAGGAAATATGAATGAAATATGATGCGGTTGGAGATACCAGGCTAATAAAAACTTATCCCTTTATAATCTAAAGGGCCACATAAGGATACTCTACAACACAGGGTTGTAAAAGCTAGAGAAACTAGCTAATAGATAGTATCATTTTTACTACCTCTCTGCAATAACTTTCGATAGATTTTATTTATTTTTTGCTTGTTAATGGAAATAATAGTGAGAATAGTTCGTACAATGCCCTTTAATGCGCATTTTTTTACCGAGTCATTCAATAAAGTTGTGATATCGTAACCCTAGGCAGCAGGTGAAACACGCTTAAACCCTTTGTATAAGAATGTGAAGAAAATCATATTTGCAATCGCAGTAGGAACAACAAGCGATATAAATAGGGTTGAAAGTTCCAAAGGCAATACATTCATAACCATCAGTGTTAATAGGAACAGTAACCCTGATAATAGCGTGCCAATAAAGCTGAATAATGCAATTTTGATCATGGAATCCAATGATTTAAGCTTGGTCAGTACAAAGTACATTACTGGCCCAGTAATAAGCTTGTCAACAATATTCGCAATCTCTCCACCCGGTAAGGATGTGGTGAGGGATGCAAGAAAAGCACATGCGATGGATACGATTAGGACATCTTTAAAGCTGGGTGCAATGGTGATGCAGATAAAGAAGGTTGCGAGTAAGAAGTCTGGCTTCATATTTCCAAGAAGTCCAGGTGTCATGGCATGGAGTATCACTCCAAGTGAAAGCAGTGCGGCGTACGTTACTAAATTTTTGATGTTCATAGTGTCTCTCCTTTTCAAAAATATATGTGTATTTCAATTGTGTTCAAACCATCCATTTCACCTCCCTCGATGTTAAAATAAACTAAAAAACCTCGCCAACAGGGCGAGGTTTCGCGGTACCACCTGAATTTTCTACACTAAATCGTAGCTCATAAGAATACTATCATATCCTTTGCTTGCGATAACGGGAGCTTTCCGTCAGTAAGCTACTTACGTGAGTGTTCGCTTTGCCTTTCATGAGTCCATTCACTATGTTCACTAGATACGTTTCCACCAACCACGTACTCTCTATTTTAGATTCCATACTTACTCGTCTCAATCATTAAGTTTATTTGATATAACCTTAACACTTTTCATGAAAATGTCAAGGGTTTGTTTCAATCAATTTTCATTCTTTCAATCATAATCTCGGTCCATGCGTGGGTAAACCCTGCATTTATTGCGACATTGATTGACTGTGTATGGGTAAATTGGGTGCCATACGTGACAACTTTTTTTGGATAGAGTTGGTCGGCGCGTGTTGTAATTGCGCGGACTAAGAGTGCTCCAACCCCTTTACCTTGTGCGTGAGGCAAAACATTGATGCCCAGTTCAACTGTATAAGCTCCTGTTTGATTCAACCCTGCCATTGCGACTACTTCGCCATCAATGGTATATGAAACACCTAACAAATCAGGATGCTTCTCATCATAACAGAAACATTGATCATAATCTTTATTGCCCTTAAATTGTAGAATTTCATCGGGTTGATAGAAGATCAAGTTCTCATTTTCATACGGTTCAAACCAAGGTGACGGGATAAAGAAAGGTGCATAATTCACAATCGTATACCCATGTTTGTTGAGAAGTGTTTCAAGGTTCTTTAAATTTGATACCTCACCAAACCACTGTGCTTGACATGTGCTGTAGATGGATTTCATCTCATTCAATAAAGCTTCGTGATCAAGGCGACAGTAGATTAAGCCTTTGGTTATTACGATTGAACCGTTGGTTTTGGCCCATAAACGCATATCTGAGGTATAAGAACCCAAGGCAAAAACAGGATATCTTAAATCATGGCCTAAGAAATCAATTTCGAATTGTTGAAAAAGAGGGTGTTGATCATGAATCATGAGTCGAACCGATAAATTCTTTCAAGTTGGGGGATTGATTGTATTTGATTGAAGCACGCTGATCTTTCTCAATAAGTGCACGTGTGAGATCGATGTTGTGGACGGTAGCAATTGCAAGTGCATAGTGGATTACATCAACAAGTTCGGATGCCAGTGAATGGGTTGCATCTTCATGCTTTCGTCCTGCCATAATGTTGAGAACCTCTGCAGTCTCTCCAACCTCTTCAACAAGTTTCATAAAAAGACCGGTTGCGAGGTTTTCATCATGATATTTAAGTGCGAGATAATCTTGTAAGTTTTGAATGGTGAGTGTAGACATTGTGTGCTCCTTTAAACTGTGAAACGGGGTGGATAATCCTGAGAAAATAATCAAGACTATACTGCAATCCATATCATCATTTCATCAAATTGATGATCCCGTCAATGTATTTTGTGATAAAAGGATTATATCACAACTTGCTAGAACATCCTTCTATATTCATAATATTAACTTATATCTATTAATGAAAACCCCATCCATGATCCATAGAACATCGAATTGAGAAGGGTTAAGCATATTGTTTGCGTATGTTATCTTTGATATTATTTATGGAGTACCCTATGGAGTATGTAGGTTACCGGGGGATATGTGGATGAACATAAAAAGAAAATCATGGATTGAGATGATTAACATCATTGGGCGGAATATTATGTACATAGTTATCGTCTTATTCGTAAGCAATTTTTTAGGTGTCATAGATGAAGATTGGTTTTCAATGGCGCTTGGCTTTTGGGTGTTGTATCAACCAGTTAGACTTTGTATTTACCTTTATCAATGGTCTGCGAACCAACGCTATACCTTGATTGTTGATTCTGAAAAAATTACGGTCGGTAAGCAAGTTACTTATATCGAGAACAATATCTTTGAATTATCAACGCAACGCTTGATTCCACGTTGTAAGATGTTAGTGATGAATCCATCAGGTAGTGTTGAAGAAACGAGACTTGGAATCATTTCAAAATCAAACCAAGCAAAGATCCAAACAATCTTTCGCCGCATTAACCAAGCACAAAAAGCAAAGGTGTCTGAGGCACAGGAAACTGTGTCATTGAAGGAAACAATCGAACCAATGTCACAAACGATGGCATCAACACCACAAATAGAAACCTATCACTTAAAACAAGAGGATGGAATTGCGGTGGTAACAATTGAAAATCCTGAAGCACTTGAAGAAAATACCACGAAAAACACGCCGCTTTTATCCTGGGGACACGAGCCAATTACAGGGGTTTTGGAAGGCTTTAAAGTGCATGGAGTTTCCTATGTGAATCAAGACAAGGCTGTTTCAACCATCCTACAAACGCACACAGACCAAACAGTAACACCAGATATGATCAATATGTTTGACACACCACAAGGAATTATTGATGTTCGAATCACAGATCATACGCTTGATTTTCTAGTGGAATCAGATACAGACAATGCGCTTGAAGTCGAAGCCTATTTGAAAACAGTCTTTATCCACCTTAATAAACTCGATGTACATTACAAAGAAGCCCCCAACACACTTCCAATAGACAATCAAAAGTCTCTGATAGAGCTTGTGGTTTATGGGATCGGACTGTGTCTTTTACTGATACTTATCTACGTATTGTTGCATAGCTTTGCATTTTTAACCCAATTGGGGCAATCCATTTTCACCAAAGGTTCAGTCTATATTCTAAACATCACATACCTCATTCCCTTTATTACGCCATTCGTCCTTCTTTTCACCATGCAAGGATATAACAAAAAGGTGAATTTTCTTGGGAGTCTTGCAAATGATAACCAACGCAAGTACGTGAAGACAGGCTCCGTCATTTATATGTTAGGTGTTATCCTAGTCGTATATTTTATAGGTATAATCATTCAAGGTGGTATTCTCTTTGAAGTAAACATCCCGATAACATGGGAAGGGTTTAAGGATACAGTCTTTGTTTTAAAGAAATATGATCTCATGCGTGTCTATACATTTGGTTTTTGCTTGAATATATTCTCATGGTTTCTAATATTCAGTGGCACTGTTTTAAATATAAGAGAAAAACATAATAACACCACCGAAGGGTAATCATTGCACTTAAATTGCGATATTTGATTGAAAGTGCTGTGGATACCGTGTATAATTCATTTTAAAACAAGGGAGGGCAAGTATGAAGAAGACCAAATTACCCAAAGATTATAAGCCGTATTTATGCACCTATGAAACACAAACAGCGATTGGTTTTATAAACAATAACTTTGAAGAACAATTAAAAAATAGACTTGAATTAAAGCGTGTCTCTGCACCACTTTTTGTAGCGGCAAAGACTGGACTTAATGATGATTTGAACGGTGTTGAAACACCTGTATCGTTTAATATACCCGCACTAAATCGTGAAGGGGAAGTTGTCCATTCATTAGCAAAATGGAAACGCCTCGCACTACATCAATATGATTTCCATATTGGAAATGGATTGTATACAAATATGAATGCAATTCGACGCGATGAGATCCTGGACAATACGCATTCTGTGTATGTCGATCAATGGGATTGGGAACGTGTAATTTCAAGAGAAGAACGCACACTTGATTATTTGAAGAAGGTGGTACAGGATATTGTGGATTCAATCTGTGAAACAGAAGCAAGAGTCTGTGCGAAGTACCCAAATGTACCGTTAAAGCTCAGCAATCAAGTTTCCTTTATTACAAGTCAAGAATTAGAGGATCTCTATCCAACACTTACACCTGAACAACGTGAGCATGAATATGTTAGAGAACATCCTACGACCTTTATTATGCAAATTGGTGGTGACTTGAAATCAGGAACACCCCATGGCCAACGAGCACCTGACTATGATGATTGGTCACTCAATGGAGATATCTTGTTTTGGCATGAAGCATTGGGACAAGCCCTTGAAATATCCAGTATGGGGATTCGAGTGGATCGTGATGCGATGTTGAAACAACTCGAGACAGCAAATGCACTCCACCGTCTGAACTATGAGTTCCACCAAAAAGTTGTTGATGAGATTTTACCCTTAACAATCGGTGGAGGTATTGGTCAAAGCCGTATGTGTATGTTACTTTTAGGGAACGTTCATATTGGCGAAGTTCAAGTATCACTGTGGGATGATGAAACCCTTAGTGAAGCAGGCGAAGATATTAAATTATTGTAATTTTAAACCAAGAATTAGAAAATAAGGCATCATTAAATTGATGCTTTTTTCTTTTGAGGTAAAAGTAAACGGATATCACCAATTTATTTAGTGTAAAATGATAATAAATAAATGTAGAAAATTAAAGAGTTCCGTTACGTAATGGACAAATCACAGTTTGAAAGCGATTACGATGAATACTATACTTTAAGTGAGGTAAGGTTGATGATGGATACGTTACACATTAGAATACTCAATTCGCTCAGCACAGATCAGTTTATTTCAAGTCAAGAGATTGCACTTGAAGTTGGGAAATCTGACAAAACTGTACGCGCGAAAATTAAAGACTTAAATGAGATTCTGGCACATAATGGTGCGCACATAATTACAAAAATGGGCCTGGGATATCAGTTAGTGGTTAATAATGAGCGACAATTTCATGAGTTTATGAAGAAGTACAATGGATCAAATGATTCCAGTCAGAATCTTAGAAAATTGATTCATTGCTTTTTAGGAACCAGTGAATATTTAAAAGCTGATGATTTAGCGGAAATGTTATATGTTTCAAAGTCTACCTTAACGAAGTATTTAAATGAATTTCGTGTTTACCTTAGACAGTATGATTTGGAGATCGAATCAAGACCGCATTATGGGCTTAAGATATTAGGCTCTGAATTTAACTTAAGACGATTTATTGCAAGTAACTTTGCACAGGATTATTCACAAGACTATGATGAAGTTCAAAATGATGGTTCTTTTGATTACTCCGAATACACAGCACTTCACACGCTTGTGTCTCAGATTGTAATTAAGGAAGTTGAAGATTATGGCATTAATATGAGCGATGCTGTATTGCAAAGTGTCATATCGCATATATCGATTGCGATTCTACGCATTCGGACAAATTCTTTGATTGAACTGAGTTCTGAATTATCCGTAATTGATGGAAATGATCGTCATTATCGCATGGTTCAAAGCATTATGAAGAAAATATCAAAACGTCTTGATGTTAATTTTCCAGATCAAGAAATTGCATATATCTCGATGCATTTTATGAGTAAAAAAGTAATCGGACGGGATCAAATCGATAAGATTCCACAAGAAATCAATGCCTTAATTGATACGATTTTATTGAAGATATCAGTTGAGCGCCATGTTGATTTATCCAATGATTTGGACTTAAGAACGATGTTAGGATTACATATTGTCCCTTTGATCCACAGACTACGATTTGGAACTTATCTAAAAAATCCAATACTAGACGATGTGAAACTGGCTTGTATCGCTGGATATGATCTTGCGATTATTGCTTCTGAAGTGATTGAGGATTATGTTGGGGAAACTCTGCATGACCATGAAATTAGTTACCTTGCGATGCATTTTGATGTAGCACTTAACCAAAATAGAGAACGGATTTATCTAAAAAATATCTTGGTAGTATGTTCATCAGGACGTGCAAGTGGACAACTTCTTAAACATCGTTTCTACCAACACTTCTCACAATACATCAAGCAAATCGATGTGTGTGATATTCATGAAATCGATGCTTTTGAACAAGAAATGCATTACGACTATATATTCACAACAGTACCGCTGGATCGAAAGACCAATGCACCGATGTTTGAGTTTGAGTTTTTCTTAAATCAAGAATCGGTACATGCCATAGAGACAATATTAACACGTAAAAGTGGCGCAATGCATGTGATGGATGTGTTTAAAGAGTCGATGTTCTTTGTGAATGAAGCACCCCTTACAAAAGAAGCTGTGTTGAACGATTTGATTACACAGATTACACAACACGCAAAACTTCCAAAGAATTTTAGAGCATTAGTGTGGGAGCGGGAACGGTTCAGTACTACGGATGTATTACCGCATATTGCAATCCCACATCCAAATCGATTGGTAAGTGATGACTCATTTGTGGCGTGCATGGTATTGGATAAACCCATTAATTGGGGAAATCATGAGGTAAGTATTTTATTCTTACCATGTTTGTCAAAAGAAGACTCAGAGAAGTATGCATTTATTTATGATTGGATTATTAAGTTATCCAACTCGAAAGAGACAATACTAAACATTCAAAACAATAAAACCTATGAAAGTTTGGTAAATGGAGTATTAAAAATTACGAATGATAAGGAGCGAAATTTATGAGATATATTGATTTAGAAGGAACCTTTAATTTTAGAGATATTGGGGGATATAAAACAAATGAAAACAGGACGGTTAGTTTTGGGAAAATCTATCGTTCTGATGCACTGAATTTCTTAACACCGGAAGATGTGAAGCAGGTTGAAGCCTTAGGGATTAAGACAATCATTGATTACCGAAACGAAAAAGAACGTGTGGGTAATGAGGATGTTGAAATACCAGGAACGACAGTTTATTATCTTGATCCTAAAGCCGATGTTGCGGCATTAGCATCATCAGAAATGAATGATAAAGGCAGTGGAGGGCATCAATTTGATACATTAACTGCTGATTTTGCGAAAACACTCATGACACAACAAAATGTGCAATTTGTCCATAACAAGGATTCGGTTGAAGCCTATAAAGCAATGTTTGATATCATACTTGATGAAACCAATATTGCATCGGTTCAACATTGTCGAGGTGGAAAAGATCGAACAGGTTATGGTATCGCACTAATTCTGTTTGCATTAGGTGTTGATAAGAAAACGATTGTAGAAGATTACATGTTAACTAACTTCTACAAAAAAGATAAGAATGAGAAGAGTTTACAAGAATTATTCGATAAGACTGGGGATCATGATAAGGTCTTAGCGGTTCGTTATCTAAAAGAAGCCCATGAATCATTTATCATGGCAGCACTCAATGAGATTGATACTCATTTTGAAACGCCATTAAACTATTTACAAAAAGTGATTGGGCTAGATGACGAAAAAATTACAAAATTAAAAGATCTATATTTAGATTAAGAGGGAAAATATGAAAGACAAACTATTAGGCTTTGCAAGAGCATTTGAAAGTAATACATATATTAAAGCAGTATCAGGAGCAATGACTGGCTTGATGCCTGTTATGATTGTTAGCTCAATCGCTTCACTTGTAGCGTCCATTAATATTGGTGGATCACAAGCATTTATGGAAAGTGTTGGAATTTTAAAAGTTACCACAATTATTAACTCGATGACGATTGATATCGTATCAATCTATGCTGCCTTCTTGGTAGGGTATAAACTCGCAGAATTGAAAGGGAAAGACACACTGAATACAGCAGTGATGTCAACACTCGCATTCTTTATTCTTACGCCACTTACAAACGTCGAAGGACTCAAAGGTCTTGCTACTTCGAACTTAGGTGCGGGATCAATGTTCGTCGCAATCTTTGGTGGGTTAGGAGCAGCAGCACTCTATATCTTCTTAACAGATAAGAAAATTGTGATTAAGATGCCAGACTCTGTACCACCTGTAGTAAGTAAATCATTCTCAGCGATCATTCCAGGACTTGTAATTGCAGTGCTCTTTGGGATTCTTGCAATGGTGTTTGAACAAACTTCATACGGAAGCTTACAAAGCATGTTATTATCACTTGTTTCAATTCCTTTAAAAGCACTTGGATCAAATATTGTTGCAGTAATGATTATCGTTGCATTTATTGAATTCCTTTGGTTCTTTGGAATGCACGGTGTACTTGCAGTGTATCCTGTACTCATGCTTGTATTCTATCAACCAGGTCTTGAAAATCTAGCGGCATTCTCACAAGGATTACCATTACCACACCTCTTTACAATGGGATTTGTTTTAGGAAATAGAGGAGCACGTTCACTTGCTGTATCCATTCTTTGTATGTTCCAAGCTAAATCCGAACGTCTTAAAGCAGTGGGTAAACTTGGGTTTATTCCAGCTTGTTTCGGAATCTCAGAACCGATTAAATTTGGGATTCCACAAGTATTGAATATTAAAATGTTGATACCATTAATGTTAACACCTGCAGTTTCGTCACTCATCGCCTATACCTTAACAATCATTGGATTCCTTCCATTTGATAATGGCGTAAGTATGCCACTTGGATCACCGGTAATTATCTCTGGATTCTTTAACTACGGATGGCAAGGGATTGTGTCACAATTCCTACAACTTGTTGCATGTACACTCATCTATATTCCTTTTATTAAAGCACAAGATGATACTTACTTAGCAGATGAGATTGCAGTGAAAAACGAAGAAAATGCGGGAGCTACTGCATAATATTTAGGAGGATTTTATGAAAAAAATTGTATTGTTATGTGCTGGAGGGATGTCCACCAGTATCCTTGTAAACAAGATGAAGGATCATGCCAAAACGATTGGTGAAGAATGTGATATTGCAGCTTATGCTGTAGAATCACTCAAAAAAACCGCAGCAGATGCTGATGCAGTCTTGATAGGACCACAAGTTGGACATAGACTATCTGAAATACAATCACAACTTGACTGTCCTGTAGCGGTTATTGACATGGTTGTATATGGTATGATGGATGGAAAGAGTGCATTAAATCAAGCACTTAAATTAATTGGGGATTAGTATGGATGGGTTAGAACTCGCGTGCTTTCAACTTATTTCAAAAGCAGGAGCTGCAAAGTCACTTTGTTTTGAATCATTGAAGTATGCTAACGAAAAACAGTTTACTGTTGCAAGAGAAAAAATCTCAGAAGCGAAAGAGATATTCATCGAAGCACATACAGTTCATAGTCAGCTCATCACTAAAGAAGCACAAGGTGACTCTACAACAGTTACTCTGTTATTGTTGCATGCAGAAGATCAATTGATGTCCGCTGAGACAACACGAGATCTCATTGTGCAAATGATAACTATGTATGAAAAAATCTATGAATTAGAACATTAACTATTTTTAAAGCAGTCATTATATTCGTGACTGCTTTATTAAAGTATTTATTAAAGAAGGGAGTGTATGACATCAAATATGTCATACGAATCATGAGTATGAGTTTTCCAAAAGAATTTTTATGGGGTGGTGCTACAGCTGCCAACCAATGTGAAGGTGCATGGAATGTTGACGGTAAAGGTCCAAGTGTCTGCGATCATAATCGTGGCGGTGATTTACATACTAAACGTGTGTTCGATAAAATCATTGATGGGAATCGTTATTATCCAAGCCATGATGCAATTGATCACTACAACCGATTTGAAGAAGATATTAAGTTGTTTGGCGAAATGGGATTCAAAGTATACCGTATGTCCATTGCTTGGTCACGGATTTTCCCGCTTGGAGATGAAGAGTTTCCAAATGAACAAGGACTTGCTCACTATGACAAGGTCTTTGACACATGTTTAAAGTATGGTATCGAACCGCTGGTAACATTAAGCCATTTTGAAATGCCAATGGGAATTGTTGAAAAATACAATGGTTTTGAAACCCGAAAAGGTATTGAATTATTCGTGAAGTATGCAACTACAGTTATGGAACGCTATAAAGACAAAGTTAAGTATTGGCTTACATTCAATGAAGTGAATTTTGGTATGTTACCAATGGGACAATTAATTATCTTAGGAATGTATGACGAAGACATTATGAGTGGCAAAAAAGTGGATTATCAAAAACAATTCCAAGCACTCCACCATGTATTTCTTGCAAGCGCAAAGACTGTAATTGAAGGACACAAAATTAATCCGGACTTCATGATTGGAAACATGATTGCACATATGACTTTTTATCCACTCACACCAAATCCTGAAGATGTACGGTTAACACAAACCTTTGATAATTTGCTCAACAACTTCTGCAGTGATGTACAAGTCAAAGGTGAGTATCCTTACTTCATCAAAGAATATTTCAACGAAAAGAATGTAACAATTCATTTTGAAGAAGGGGATGTGGAAACGTTAAAAGAAGGTACGGTTGATTTCTATACCTTTTCATATTATGCAACAAACTGTATTACCGCAGAGAATGGTCATGAAATGACCATGGGTAATCTTATGGGAGGCGTTAAAAACCCGCACCTAAAGGCAAGTGATTGGGGTTGGCAAATTGATCCAACTGGATTAAGAATCACACTCAATAAATTGTATGACCGTTATGGAATTCCCTTGATGGTTGTTGAAAATGGACTGGGAGCCCATGATGAACTGGTAGATGGTACAGTTAACGATGATTATCGCATTGACTACTTAAGACAACATGTTGATATCATGGAAACAGCCCTTAATGATGGTGTCAATCTCATAGGATATACAATGTGGGGACCAATTGATTTGATTTCTGCAGGAACTGGTGAAATGAAGAAACGCTATGGTTTTATCTATGTTGATAAAGATAATGATGGCAGTGGAACCTTAAACCGATACAAGAAGAAGTCATTTTATTGGTACAAAAAACTCATCGCTTCACAAGGTGAAGATCGAATATAAAACAAAACTCTCCATGAACCTAAGTGGAGAGTTTTTAAGTGTTTGATAAGAACTGTTCTAGTGAATAAATGATGTTTGGAAGGGTAGATTGATCTATGATACGAGTCATTGAAAGACGATCGCCGCTACCTTCAGGATCGTGTACACAACGATTATAAAGATTGAGATCAAAGCGCATTGCGCCAGTTGTCTCGTAACTTTCGATGACAAGCAAAAAATCATGATCATAAAAGCCGTTACTGAGACGTATTGACCCTGAGCATGTTGCATATACTTTCTTTAGTCCACTCAGGAAATCCTCGAGATTACGCTTATAGAAATCAAGCGAATGTGATGTTGTATACATTGAAGACACGATATTGAGTCGTAATGTATACCGTGTTGTAAATTGAGTAGGTAGGGCTTCAAAGTGTGAATCAAATGATTCTAACTCTAGCTTTACCATCTGAGTTCCCTCAGCAAACAGTATTATTGACGCCATAGCAATCCCCCTTTTCTACAATCATACCATGAACACAATTCAAAGATGTGCTTCATGGGATAAATCCGACAATTTATTCAACGCAAATGGATTATAATGTACAATTGCATACAAAACATGCTCTAATACAGGTAAAATATCGAGAATTTTAAGGAAAAATGAAAAAAAATTACCAGTTGAAGAAAATAAAATATAAAATTTGTTTCATCACGTTGAAATGAATCGTGTTGCTATAAAAAATGATAATGACTATATTTACTCTGCAATGTCAACTGTAAAAGGAGTAATATAACAATGAAAAAGACCGTTGCTTTATTTTGCGCGTTACTCATTGGAACGCTAAATATGACCGCTTATATATTTGCAGACGAAGTTTCAGAGTATCCAGATTCACCTGAAAAAGTGGTGACCTTAACCGGATCACGAAAGTCGGTACGATTTGGTGACGATATGGTTGTGAAATTAGACGGAATAAATTTTAAGAACTCAATTGGAATTAAAAATCTTAAGTTCGATTATTTTACTGAAGTAATCGATACAACTCAAGAATTACAAAAAATTGTCATTCCTCGTTTCGATGCACGAGCGGATGGTAATGATCATGGTGTAATGATTCGTATTATGGCCATTGTCCAAAATGGATCATCGCTACGCATTGTAAAAGATATCAAGTTTTTACCCGATGATGGACAAGAACGTGTTGAAATAACACGAGCTGAGCTGTTGGAATGGTCGCAAGAA
This sequence comes from Erysipelothrix larvae, assembly GCF_001545095.1. NCBI lineage: Bacteria > Bacillati > Bacillota > Erysipelotrichia > Erysipelotrichales > Erysipelotrichaceae > Erysipelothrix > Erysipelothrix larvae. Next base: position 2,172,729 of record NZ_CP013213.1, on the reverse strand, counting down.
AACAATTATGGTAATCTACCAACCAAACTGTTCTTCAATTTTTCAAATATGAAAAATACAGAGATTGATTATGGAATGACACGCGTATTTTACGATATGTACCAATCTGCACCGTTTGAATTTCACTATAAAGTAGTAGAAGGAACGCCTTATAATGGTGCAGTGTATCAACTCTACCAAGGAGAACTTAGCTGGTATACAACTAATGTCAACAATCGGACATCAGTCTTAAAAAGTGTTTATCCTTATTTTGAAACATCTGATATAGAGGTAACTGCAAATGTAACAGAAGGACTTAAACCAGGCGATCTTGTAGAACTCAGTATAAAGGTTAAAAATAATAGTTCCCTCACCAATCGATTCCTATGGATGGGTCTTGAAGCAAGTGGTCTAGAACCTGTTTCAGTAGAAAGCCAATCAAGAATCGATCTGCAATTAACTCCCGAAGACTGGCGTGTTAGTGGAAACTTTTTGAATACACCTCTATACAAAAATGGTGCGTGGATAACAATAAGTCCAACTGATGAATACTCAGTGACGCAATTATTTAGAATTACAGAAGACTTCAATCAACCAACCCTTGAAGTGTTACCATACTTATTCGCCAATGGTGCATTTGATGAAAGAGAGTACAACGACGGGTTGACAGTGTATGTGGATGTTGAGGCCGAAGAACCTGAAGAACAAGAGACAGAAACAGAAACGCCAACCGAAACACCAGAAACACAAACCCCTGATGAAGGTGGAAACAATAGTGAAGACGTTGAAGAACCAACCGAAACACCAGAAACACAAACTCCTGATGAAGGTGAAAACAATAGTGAAGACGTTGAAGAACCAACCGAAACACCAGAAACACAAACCCCAGATGAAGGTGGAAACAACAGTGAAGAAGTAGAAGAACCAGCCGAAACACCAGAAACACAAACTCCTGATGAAGGTGGAAAAAACAGTGAAGAAGTTGAAGTGCCGTCTTTACCTGTAGAATCTCCTGTAGAAATTCCTGAGAGTCCATCAAATGAATCGGTTGATACTCCTGCTAATCCAAGTGATGAACAAGGAAATGACCTGGAAACAGGGAATGATACTGCTTCAAAAGATAGTGATGAAGATCAATCTATCGAAAAGAATGAAACATCAAAGGATGATCAAGAGCTACCAAGCACAGGACAAAAGTCACAGTTTACGCTATATGCTGGTATGATCCTCATGGGTATAGCATGCATGTTAAGTAACGCAATGCATCGAAAAAAAAGCTAGAGTGTAAGCAAAACGCGTGGTCTATCTAAAATTTAGACCGCGCGTTTATGTTTTTTAAAGCCCTTTTTTAAAAATAAAGCGGTAAAAACAATAAAAAAACCAATAAAAAAATATAATGGACAAATAAATTGAAATATCATTGCTTGAACAGCAATAAACATAGTAAAAACTTCCTCTAAAAGAAAAAAATGATAAAAAATTTCGTGTAAAACGAAATAAAATATCACATCTGCTTCAAAAAGTTGAAATAAACCACGTTGTTAATGATAATCGTTATCGGTATATTAGACACTGCAGTACCAATAAAGGAGTTATACTAATGAAAAAGTTACTTGGATTACTCGTAGCGACATTTGTGGTTATGCTGAATATGACCGCAATTGTATTTGCAGAAGATGAATCAGAATTCCCTGAAACACCTAAAACCACTATGACCTTAACAGGATCAAGAAAAACGGTACGATTTGGAGATGATATGGTTGTGAAACTCGACGGAATCAACTTCAGTAATTCGACCGGATTAAAAAACCTAAGATTTGATTATTACACTGAAGCAATTGATTCGACTCAAGAGATACAAGAAATCATTCTTCCTCGATTCGATGCAGTTGCAGATGAAGATGACCATGGGGTCGCAATTCGAATCTATGGATATTTGGAAAATGGATCGACTAGAAGTATCATAAAAGATATTATATTCTTGCCCGATGATGGCCAAGAATATGCCGTGATAACCCGTGAAGAATTATATGAATGGGCACAAGAAAATAACGGTGGAGCACTACCAAATATCTTGTACTATGAATTCCTAAATACATACAATGGTAAAGTTGATATTCGTGAAACACGAACATTCTATGAGATGAGACAATCAGCACCGATTGAATTCCGGTATTTAGTCGTAGAAGGAACGCCGTACAAATCCGCAACATACCAAAATTACCAAGGATCTCTCAGCTGGTATACTGATGATATTAAAAATAGAACAGCTGTTACAAAAACTGTTTATCCAAATTATGAAACATCAGATATCGAAGTATCTGCAAATGTTACTGAGGGGTTAAAACCTGGTGATCTTGTTGAATTAACGGTTGCAGTTACAAACAATAGTTCAATAGCGAACCGAAAGTTATGGATGGGATTAGAAGCACAAGGTCTTGAACTTGTCGATGACCAAGTCAAAACAAAAACCGAACTTGAATCAACCGCATCAGATTGGTACGTTAACGATTCTCACTTTGCAATCAAAGTCTTTAGAAATAACGCATGGATATTCGTAAATCCAAATCGTGATTATTCAGCAACACAGTTATTTAGAATTACAGAAGATTATAACCAAGAAACATTGGAAGTTAAGCCTTACTTATATACAGATGAAGCATTTGATGAGCGTGGATATAATGAAGGAATTATCCTCAATATTGACTTAAGCACTGACGCTGGAGAAGAAGAGGAAGAAGCGTTACCTCCTGAAGAATTTCCAGAGACAGGTAATCCTGGAGATGGTAATGAAACACCAGAAACAGGAAACCCAGAAGAAACAGGTAACCCAGGTGAAGAAGTAGATCCAGGCGAAACACCAGAAACAGGTAATCCAGAAGAAACAGAAAACCCAGGTGAAGAAGTAGATCCAGGCGAAAACCCAGAAACTGGCAATCCAGAAGAAACAGAAAACCCAGGTGAAGAAGTAGATCCAGGTGAAACACCAGAAACTGGTAATCCAGAAGAAACAGAAAACCCAGGTGAAGAAGTAGATCCAGGTGAAACACCAGAAACTGGTAATCCAGAAGAAACAGAAAACCCAGGTGAAGAAGTAGATCCAGGTGAAACACCAGAAACAGGCAATCCAGAAGAAACAGGTAACCCAGGTGAAGAAGTAGATCCAGGTGAAACACCAGAAACAGGTAATCCAGAAGAAACAGAAAACCCAGGTGAAGAAGTAGACCCAGGTGAAACACCAGAAACAGGCAATCCAGAAGAAACAGGAAACCCAGGTGAAGAAGTAGATCCAGGCGAAACACCAGAAACAGGCAATCCAGAAGAAACCGGAAACCCAGGTGAAGAAGTAGATCCAGGCGAAACACCAGAAACAGGTAATCCAGAAGAAACAGAAAACCCAGGTGAAGAAGTAGATCCAGGTGAAACACCAGAAACAGGTAATCCAGAAGAAACAGAAAACCCAGGTGAAGAAGTAGACCCAGGAGAAACACCAGAAACAGGCAATCCAGAAGAAACAGGAAACCCAGGTGAAGAAGTAGGTCCAGGAGAAGCACCAGAAACTGGTAACCCAGGCGAAGAAGTAGATCCAGGAGAAGCACCAGAAACTGGTAATCCAGAAGAAACAGAAAACCCAGGCGAAGAAGTAGACCCAGGAGAAACACCAGAAACTGGAAACCCAGAAGAAACAGAAAACCCAGGTGAAGAAGTAGACCCAGGAGAAACACCAGAAACTGGCAATCCAGAAGAAACAGGTAACCCAGGCGAAGAAGTAGATCCAGGCGAAACACCAGAAACTGGTAATCCAGAAGAAACCGAAAACCCAGGTGAAGAAGTAGACCCAGGAGAAACACCAGAAACAGGAAATCCTGAAGAAACCGAAAACCCAGGTGAAGAAGTAGATCCAGGTGAAAACCCAGAAACAGGTAATCCAGAAGAAACAGAAAACCCGGGTGAAGAAGTAGATCCAGGCGAAACACCAGAAACAGGTAATCCAGAAGAAACAGGTAACCCAGGCGAAGAAGTAGATCCAGGTGAAACACCAGAAACTGGCAATCCAGAAGAAACAGGTAACCCAGGTGAAGAAGTAGATCCAGGCGAAACACCAGAAACTGGTAATCCAGATGAAACAGGTAACCCAGGTAAAGAAGTAGATCCAGGCGAAACACCAGAAACAGGAAATCCAGAAGAAACAGAAAACCCAGGTGAAGAAGTAGATCCAGGTGAAACACCAGAAACTGGCAATCCAGATGAAACAGGTAACCCAGGTGAAGAAGTAGATCCAGGCGTAACACCAGAAACAGGCAATCCAGAAGAAACAGGTAACCCAGGTGAAGAAGTAGATCCAGGAGAAACACCAGAAACTGGTAATTCAGCAGAAGCTCCAGTGACTGATGTTAAGGTAATCGCTAAAGGTAAGTCAGATAACCAACTTACTAATCTAGGGAATGGTAGTTCAAAGAATATAGGAGAGCTACCAAATACAGGACAAAATTCCACTGTAGCCTTAAGTGCAGGCTTAGTTTTAATCGGTGGATTGTGTCTACTAATTAGTGAAATTCGTAGAAAGAAAACTAGGTAGTAAAAAAACGCGTAGGATATTATCGAATGTGATAACATCTGCGCGTTTTCTTTTTGTTATTTTAGGACTGTTTCTCCTTGAGTTTTAGAATTCTTAGAGACTCATAGTATTGTACTGCTTGTGCTTTCATGGTAAATGTGACCGTTGCATTATGATGTTCTTTTACAACACGTTCGATTTGTTCCAAACTTACATTAAAGAATTCTTTTCTTGTGTTGACTCGATTAACTTGGAACTCTTTAAATGTATTGTGAAGCGTTGCTTCAAGTTGGGGTGCATCATCAGAGAAAATCATAGCGTGAACATCGAATTCAAAAGGAACAGAAGCAGAGCCTAACTCCCTTACACGATCCATAGGCTCAAGGCGTCGCGTCAAGCCGATTTTATAGATGTTTTCACCGAAAGAACCTATATTTGAAATGATATAGATGTAGCCAGCTCTGGTATTTAGTTGACGGTTCTCAACGTCTTTTTTATCGAGTTGGAGTTGATTAAGTTTATGCTCTAGTTCTTTTATCTTAGTGACGTAGATTTCTCTTTCAACATCTGAGTTTGCTTTATTGAGATAATCAAATAATTTTTTTGATTCATTACTAAATTGCGTAATTTCCTTCTCAATTGCGCGTTTCGCTTGCTCTAGTTCACGTTCTGCTTTTGCTTCTTCGAGCATTTGTTCTTTTATTGCTTTTTGCTCTTCACGCTCTTGTTCCTTACGAACATTATACAGATGGATCTTTGCAAGTTCTTCAAGCTTTAGTTTGAGAAGGTCAGAATCTAAACTAATTCCATCATTTTTAAAGAGGGCATTAAGCGAATCGTAGAGTTTCATGATTCGTGAGCGTTGGGTATCAATATTCTTTGGTGTAGCTTTCTCAATGTATGAATCAGTTTCACCGATAAACAGCCGGAACAGTTTGCGATACTGATCTTTCATCGAAGCTTGTATGGACACTTTGACGTTGCTTGTTTGTTGAATCGTGTCGTTAATGATACGTTTTACTTCAGTTCTCAAGAGTGCAACTTGATTTTGGATTTCTTCTGAATGAATGTCCTCAAGATCAAAATGAGTATCCACGAAATCAGTGTTGAGGTACGATTCAAGTGTTTTTGTTTGTTCAAGTAGACTGGATTTCTCATCTTTTAGAGCTTCAATCTGTTTTTCATAATATTGACAGCGATTCTCAAGCTCGGATTTTTTATCTTCGAGTATAGCAAGGTTCTCTCGTTCAATATCAGGGACTTGGTCCTTAAGGTCTTGAATCTGTGAATAAAGTGAATCTTTCTGTATTTCTAGACTTTCTAAATGTGGGTACATTTCTAAAACTGGACCAATTTTGTTTAACTCTTTCAGGTAATTTTTGATGAGCAGGATGCCCAATGGAATTGTCAATATCAATAGCCAAGTCATTGATACAAGTGTAATCAGAATTAACTGAATAATGAACCATTTCTTAGTTCGAATGTTATGTTTCATTTTTATCCTCCTGTCGCATTGAGCGACTATAATAAAGGAGAAGTCTATATGACTTAAAATGTCACAATGAAATGACGGAAGTAATATCAAATAGAGGATAAATATATATAACCATATTTTATTATGCATAGTGAATGATGTAAAGGAAATGTAAGAAATATTGCCGTGTTTGAGTCGTAGTGTATGAACCATATTACGAGAACATGGATCAGTTTGTACACCCTTTGTGCAATTAGATAATAAAAACCCCACAATTTGTGGGGTTGATGTCAATTGGTGCGCGTGAAGGGACTCGAACCCCCATGCCAAAGGCGCTAGATCCTAAGTCTAGTGTGTCTGCCAATTTCACCACACGCGCATTATTTTGTACTGCTTATTGATTATACCAATCTCTAGATGAAAAAACAAGATGAAATGGCAAAAAAAATCAAAAATAAAGGTGTAAAATTGGGTGGTGCTTGATAAAAATAATAAACCATTAACAAACTACCGAAAATCAGTTGAAAGTAATCTTTAGGGAATCAATATAATGCTATGATATAATAGACAAAGATAAAGAAAGAGGTTGCTATGAAGATAATCATCACATCAGGTGGAACGCGCGAACACATCGATAATGTGCGTACGTTGTCGAACACCTCAAGCGGAAGATTAGGTCAACTCTGTGCTGAGGCATTCGCTCAAAGTGGTTATGACGTAATCTATATCCACGGTGTTCATGCATATATCCCAAACGGTGACATACTCAAAATACCAGTAGAAGGTGTTCTAGATTTAGAAAGAGAAATGAAGGCTGCATTAATGGACCCAGACGTTGTTGGTGTAATTCATGCAATGGCTGTGAGTGATTACTTTGTATCCTCAGTATCCAACTTCGAACAGCTCGCAAATCATATCGAAAACAAGACAAAAAAAGATGTTGTGCATATATTGAATACATTTGAAGAACATGGCTTTGATCGTGTACATAAAATTGGATCGAATGAATCAGGACTTGCGGTTTTGTTGAAGCCGGCACCGAAAATTATTCCCATGATCAAAGATCTCAGAAGTGATGTGATTTTAGTTGGATTTAAACTGCTCGTTGATGTCAGTGAAACTGAGCTCATTGATGTTGGGTATAAGTTATTAATGAAGAACCACTGTGATTTCGTTCTTGCAAACGATCTTGTGAATATTAAAGGTGATAACCATATTGGTCATTTAATCCAAGATGACCATACATACAAGACATTCCAAACAAAACAAGCGATTGCTGCAGGGTTAGTCGCAAAGATTTCAGAAAGGGTTAAATAATTATGCGAATTATATTAGGAGTAACAGGAAGTATCGCTGCCTATAAGGCGGCTGATTTAGCAAATTCCTTTACCAAAGAAGGACATGAGGTCCATGTGATTATGAGCAAGGCGGCAACGGAGTTTATTACCCCTATGACACTACAAGTGCTCTCAAAGAATTATGTTAATACTGATGTTATGGTAGAACCAGACCCACAACGCATTGAACATATTGACTTAGTGAAAGAGGCAGACGTACTCTTAATTGCACCAGCTACAGCAAACATCATTGGTAAGATTGCAAATGGTATTGCGGATGAAATCGTTTCAACGGTCGCGCTTGCAGGGCATGAGCTCAAAAAATACATTGCACCTGCAATGAATACTCGTATGTATGAAAACCCAGTAATGCAAGAGAACTTGCTAAAGCTTGAGAAACTTGGATATACCATTATAGAACCGCGGTCTACATTATTAGCATGTAGAGATGTAGGGAAAGGGGCTATGGCTACGGTAGAGACAATCCTAGCTGAAGTTATGTAGTATGAAATTATGTATGAACGCAGGAAATACCAATGTGACATTGGGCGTTGGCGAAGAGGATGTCATATTGTTTGAAAAAATCAGACGTGTTGATGAATCGGGAATCCGACAATTGTTGTTAGAAATAAAAGAGACGTATGAGATTGAAGCATGCCTTCTCGCAAGTGTGGTACCCAGTCAAGACGAAAGATTAATTGATATTATTAAATCCGTATTTGAATGCGAGGTGCGGATTTTAGAACTTAAGGATGTTCCACTGGACATCACGTGTTACACAACGCAATTGGGGCTTGATCGAGCATTAACTGCCTATGCAGCAATGAACCGTTACCCACAACCTTTTATTGTTTTTGATTTAGGAACCGCGACGAGCATTCAAGTCGTAAATCAAGATAAGTTTCAAGGGGGTTTGATTTTGTCAGGATTAAGAATGGGTTTGGAATCGCTTCATAAGCGCACAGACTTGCTTCCAGAGGTTGACGAAATCAATGTCGATAAAGTCATCGCAACATCCACAGAGACAAATATGCTTAATGGTGCTGTATATGGAGCGATAGGCGCAATTGAAGGTGTAGGAATGCGCATCGAAATTGAACTTGGATCTGAGTGTACGTGGATTCTCACAGGTGGAAATACACGATATATACGCAACTATCTATACCGTGATTTTGAAGTAAACCTCGTCTTGCTTTTGCAAGGAATGTTAGATGTGGCCCGTTTATAACGAACTGATAAAACCAATAACTGATCCTTTTCATGATATTGTGCGACACTTTTTGAATGTGATGCACTTATAAATACTTAGGAAAGGATTGGTTTTTTTTGTTTGTGATCTCAATGATATACGGATTCTTCTTATGAAAAAAAGGCCTGAAATACAAGATTTTAGGCCTTTTAGGAATGAACCCTTAGATTATGACAATATCGATATTACCAAATGCTGCATCACCATCAACGACGACTGTAGGCGCACCTTCAACACTTGCACGATTACCACTTCCTGTCACAGCACCCAAGGATGTAGTCACATTATTAATGATGTTCACATCACGGGGTAAATAAAGTGTTGTTTTCCCGAAGTTACAATCAACTTTAATGGTTGCACCAGATGGTGAGAAGACCGCGTTGTCAAAGTAAACCCGAAGGTTTCCGAAGTTATTTTCCACTTCTGCACGCTTGAGGTTTATGGAATTTACATACCGAGAAGCATCCCCGAAGTTGTTTTCAACGTAAACAATTTCACCTTCGTTTTCTTCATAATAAGAACTTCCAAAGCCACCTACGGATTCTTTTACTTTATCTTTTACATGTTTTCCACTTACATAGATATCTTCGCCATCTACGTTAACTTTGAATCCACGTTTTCTTTTTTTTGACCTGAAGTTACGCGAAATCATTTGGAACCCAATGGTTAGCAGTAAGGCTGCGGTATAAACTGCCCACATAGAACCTCGTGGGATTGAAAGTTCAGGTCGGTAGATATGGGCGATAATTGCCAATGGGAAGAATACCCCTCCCCATGATAATTCAACGAGGTTAATGAGTACAACGCCACCCAGTAAGAATGACCAAATAAGTTTGGTAACATTTCCTGTAATAAGGTCAAATGCAATGCCTAATGTAGCGACAGCGATGAGAATTAAGATAATTCCCCAATAAATTCCTTTGTTTTTTCTGATCATATTGATCGTTCCTCCATTTTCTCTTTCAATACCGGATAATACTTACGGGATACATAGACTATTTTATGTGATTCATGAAATTGTATCTCACGAACAGTCGTTGCGATACTCCGTTGTATTGACTCTACTTTTTTAATATTGACGATTGTTGATTTTGATATCCTCGCAAAGTGATTGGGTAACAATGATTCCAGTTCATACAGTCGGTATCGTGTTTGATAGGCTGCATGGACAAGGTGTGCAAATACAACTTCATTCTCTGTCTCAAAGAACAGAACGTCTTGTAATGCGAGTGGAAACTCATTGCCCCTATGTGTCGCGAAAACCGATTGGTTTTCATACTCCTTGATGAATGCTTCAATCTCAGGAGTGATCTCATGACAGGTTATTGTGAGTGTATCTGAATCGTGATTCGCATCGACAATCACGTTTATTTTCATGGGTTCTCCTCCTGTGACTCTATAATATTAAAATCAACCCTACTTCTCAATATTTTATCGGTAAGTGGTCATGAAAACGAGGTTATGTGGTATGTTTTCGAAGCTTTCTTAGAAGATCAATCTCGTGTTTGTAACCCTCAATCTCATTGGGTGTCTCTAAATAGAATGGTAAATGTCTGAGTTTCGGGTGATTAATGATGCGATTGAAGGCATCAATTCCAAGGGACCCTTGGCCAATCTTCTCATGACGATCTTTATGCGAAGCAAAGGGGTTTTTGCTGTCGTTGATATGAATTGCATGAAGTTTGTTTAACCCAATGATTGAGTCAAAGGCGTCAAGAACACCATCAAGGTCATTCACAATATCATACCCAGCATCATACACATGACAGGTATCAAGGCATACACCGATTTTGTCTTTGAAGTGGATTCCTTGGATAATTGCATCGAGCTCTTCAAAACTTCTTCCCACTTCACTGCCTTTTCCCGCCATGGTTTCTAATAAAACGATGGTTGTTTGGTCTTCAGTGATTATGCGATTTAAGTGGTCGATGATCATAGGAATCGCAACATCAACCCCTTGACCAACATGACTTCCAGGGTGGAAGTTATAGAGACTACCAGGAATGAAGCTCATGCGGTATAAATCATCACGCATCACTTCCTCGGCATATTCACGAACATACGCCTTATCGGAACATGGGTTTAAGGTATAGGGTGCATGCGCAAGGACATGGGTAATACCGTAATGGTTTGCAAGTGTATTGAATTGATGGATATCCTCAATGTTTAGAGGTTTTGCTTTACCACCCCGTGGGCTCCGTGTGAAAAACTGAAATGTATTGGCGTTGATTGACTTGGCTTCTGTTGCAAGGTGAGCATAGCCTTTAGAAAATGATTGATGACAACCGATGATGAACATAAAATCCTCCTAATTTATAATAAGAATATTATAACCTAAATTGAACCGTATAAAAATAAAAGAACCCAAGTGGGTTCTTAGTGTTATCGTATGAAATGTACACACACTGCTTCAGGAGCGTTGAAATCGGTTGAAACAACTTCAAGAAGTCCGCTTTCTTTATCACGTTTTAGGACACTGATGTTATCGGTGTCTTTATTCGCAACAAGTAAGTAACCTTGATCAGGTGTGATGTCGAAATCACGCGGGTGTTTTCCCCCAGCAGTAATGTTTTGAATCATTGTTAATGAAGCATCATCATTGACTTCAAAGACACTGATTGAATCATGACCACGATTTGATGCATACACAAATCTTCCATCATCAGAAATGCGAATTGCTGCCCCACTTTTCACGTCTTGTTGTGATGCAGGGAGTGTGGAGAGTGTTTGGATGTGAGTGAATTCAAACTCATCATCTTTTAATACAATGATTTCACTTGAAAGTTCACCAAACACATAGATTACAGGTTGAGTTGGATGGAATGCGATGTGACGCGGTCCAAATCCTTTAGGTGTAATATAGGTTGAAATCTCATTGAGTAAACGATACTTATGAACCATATCAAGACCTAAATCACACACATACAAATCTTTTGTATGTGGATGGGTTCTTACATAGTGAGCATGAGACCCTTCACCATAATGCAACGTTTTATCTAAAAGACCTTTTTCATACGCATGAACGAGTCCCATGTGATAGTTTGCGTCAAAGGTAGTGTCTGTAGCTTCATCATAATGTACATAACATGGTGGATTTCCATCTTGAGCATATGTAGCTACCTGTGTTGGTGGTGTTGTGTTTAAATCAAATACATGAATTCCCCCTTGTCCATTCACATCCGCAACACTAAACAAACGGTTTGTTGGTTTATGTGTGTCCAGATATGTAGGGTTATTTGTTTCCACAAGCAATGAAAGATTGCCAAGTGTCCCGGTGTTTGAATCAAAATCTGCGGTATATATACCCTTACTGTCTTTCTTTGTATAGGTACCAATAAATACTTTGTGCATTAGTAAAGCCTCCCTTTTGAGATTATTATAGCACACCCTTGTGGAAATAAATTTCATGACTCTTAGCACTAAGAAGTAAATTGTGAAATCATGGTGCAAATTAGCGGATTTAATTGATTTACAGTGGATTCAACCGTTACAATGAGTTTATGAAAAACCAGGAGGAACACTATGAGTAAGAAACTAAAGATTGTTACTATCGGTGGTGGAAGCAGTTATACACCAGAATTATTTGAAGGACTTATTAATCGTCAAGATCGCTTGAACATTCGCGAAATTTGGTTGGTTGATATTGAAGACGGGCGTGAAAAACTTGAAATCGTTGGCGCAATGGCGAAACGTATGGTTGAAGCTGCAGGTCTTGATTGGGATGTTCATTTGACACTAAACCGTCGTGAAGCATTAAAAGATGCGGATTTCGTGACAACACAATTCCGTGTAGGGCTCCTTGATGCGCGAATTCGCGATGAAAGAATTCCAGCTAAGTATGGTATGTTAGGGCAAGAAACAAATGGTGCTGGCGGAATCTTCAAAGCATTTAGAACAATTCCTGTAATTTTAGATATTATTAAAGATATGAAAGAACTTTGTCCTGATGCATGGCTTGTTAACTTTACAAACCCAGCAGGTATGGTGACAGAAGCTGCAATCAAAGTAGGTGGATGGAAACGCACTGTTGGACTTTGTAATGTACCAATTGGTTCTTATAAGATGAACCATGAAGCAATGGGTTATGACAAAGATGATGAAAAACTATTCCATAAGTATGCAGGGTTGAACCACTTCCACTGGCATCGTGTATGGGATGTTGATGGTCGTGAAGTAACACAAGACATCATTGATGTATTGATGGATCCTGAAAGTGAAATCACGAAGAAACATATGGTTAAGAACATCAAAGCACTTAACTTCTCAATGGAACAAGTAAAAGACCTTGGTATGATTCCATGTGGATACCACCGTTATTACTATATTGAAGAAGGGATGCTTGAAGAAGCACTTGAAGCATATGAAAAAGGCGAAACACGTGCACAAGTTGTTAAGAAAACTGAAGCAGAACTCTTTGAACTTTACAAAGATCCTAAGCTTAACTACAAACCAGAACAATTATCAAAACGTGGTGGTGCACACTACTCAGATGCTGCATGTGAATTAATTGCATCGATTGCGAATGATTCACGCACTGTAATGGTTGTTTCAACACAAAACAATGGAACAATCACAGACTTACCATATGACTGTATTGTGGAAGTGTCCAGTGTAATTACAGCACACGGAGCAGAACCATACAACTGGGGATCATTCCCTTCAGCTGCGCGCGGTCAACTTCAACTTATGAAAGCAATGGAAGAAGTTGTTATTGAAGCTGCAGTAAGTGGAAGCTATGCAAAAGCAATCCAAGCATTCACAATTAATCCATTAATTCGTTCAGGTGAAAAAGCACTTGAAATGTTGAATGAAATGTTGATTGAAAACAAAGATTACTTACCACAATTCAAAGAAACAATTGAAGCTTTAGAAAGCAAATAATAAACGTAGACCTCATCTTCTTGATGGGGTTTTCTTATGTGTTGATAAAAAAAACAAAAACTTTCGTCTTTGTTTAGTAGTTTGATGCAAATTTTAGGAGTTGTTGATACTTATCATAATTCAATGAGAACATCAGCGCAAACAATAAGTCGATAACCAGTTGCATTGCTGCACGAGAAGAGAATGCCGCCATTTTATGGATGAGTTCTTCTTGGGGTGGAACGTGGATGACTTTATCTGCCAATTTTGATAGTGGGTTTTCTTGCGGCCCTGTAAGAAGGATGGTTTTGACGCCATTCTTTTTAAGTGCCTGCATAATTCGGATATTTTCACCACTTGAACCATAGTATGAAACAACGAATGCAACACTATCTGGTGATTGTGTTAATGAACTCATCAATTGGAATCCATTTTGAGTTTCAACCGTAACACTTACACCAATGCGTAACAGTTTATACTGAAAGTCTTGAGCAATTAACAGTGATTGACCGCTCCCATATACATGGATACGCTCTGTTTCAACTAAGAGCTTCGCAACTTCTTCAAGCTCATGAATATCAAGTTTATTATAGGTGTCCATCATTGCTTGAATGTTCAAATTAAGAATGTTTTTCACAACTGTGTTTGAAGAATCATTGGGGGCAAAAGGAACATTATCGTGGATACGTGTTCGCGTTAAGTTTGATGTACTTAACTCACTTGCTAGTAAAATCTTAAATTCTGAAAATCCATCGGTTTTCACTTTCCTGCAAAAACGTGTAATGGTTGCGGCACTTGAATAAGTTGCCTCCGCAAGATCGTGGATTGTCATATTTGTTGTCTTATGGGGGTTTTCTAAGATATAGGCAGCAATGACTTTTTCAGAATCAGAAAAAGCTTCAGCTTCCTTTAAGCGGTCGGTTAGTAAAATCACAGTAAATCACCTCTAGGCATATTATACATTATTTATTGAGAGACTTGTTAAAAAAATAGCCAGAGGATCATACAATCTATGATAATGGATCATGATTAATCAATCCTTGGTGAACAAATGGGACGTTTTGGTAACTCCAAACCAAAAACAACCAGTCTCAACACTTTCCTAAAACGTATCGAGCTAAATATAAACAAGATACAGAACATTCCTGACATATTGAAAGAAGATGATAAAAACGAGGGACTAATTGAAGTTGACGACTATAACTGTCGTATACTCTTGGTATGATCACCATATAGACACAAAAGTCCAAAGACTTACGGTAGAGATGTTCAAGATGACATCATGAACACCTGTATTCTGGACGCGTAAAATATGGAGGCGATTATATGAGTGTGATTAATACATACAAGCATCATACAGAAGCGCTTGTAGAGGTTGATGAAAAAGGTGTAAAGACGATTATCTATGCAGGACGTACCTTTAAGAGTTTCAAGGATGTTATTAGTTATAAACAATCGGAGAAACCAAAACAGACAAGTTTCAAAGAAATAAAAGAACATTATGCGCGGGCAAAGGGTGATTTTTAAATTTAAGATTTACGAGCTGAAAAGTGTATATTATTAGAACGGATAGCAAGATACTGTTTAAGGATTGATTTGGATAATTAAGCGTATCCGTCACTTATGTTAGTTCAAGCAGCGCATCTATTCTTAATATATAAAGGAGTAGTCTTGTACATTTATTGTTGTATAACGATAGAATTAATCTTCTCAAAATCTTCTCACTCGATAAAAAAGTATTAAAAAACCCACTAAACAGTGGGTTAAACGCAATATGGCGGAGAACATGGGATTCGAACCCACGGAAGCATACACTTCGCCACCTTTCCAAGATGGTGCCTTAAGCCGCTCGGCCAATTCTCCAAGTGCTCATTTATTATAGCAAAATCCCCGAACGATGACAAACCTTTTTGTATAAATATCTGAACAGTACGGTCGTAGAAATCAAAGGAAATCAAAATTGGAGTTTCGTTAAGTGAATTCATCTAAATTGAAGGGTGCTGTTTGTGTATAAAACAGCACCCTATCTTGTGTTAATTCTAATTTTTATTGCTCAATATATGCTTTTACTTTTAATGCAAGTGCCACTGTTTTCCCATCTTCAATATATCCTTTGTGGATGTCTTGAATTAAATGGTCTAGTGATACAAGTTCAACACTTAATGATTCCGTTTCATCAAGGTTTTGTTGTGTTTTCTCAAGGTCATATGCATAGTACATATGAATCACTTCATCAGAACCACCTGGTGATAAATAAAGCTGACCGAGGTAGACCAATGCGTGTGCTTTGTAGCCGGTTTCCTCTTCAAGTTCACGAAGTGCTGATTGTTCATGGGGTTCATGAGGATCAATCAATCCTGCAGGAAATTCTAGGAGTTCTTTGTTTGCGCCAAAGCGAAATTGTTTAACCATTAAGAACGATGTGTTGTCATCGGGTGATGCCGCAATACAAACACCCCCTGGATGATTCACAACTTCAGCAGTAAATGTTTGATGATCGCCTATATCGAAGGTATCCATCGATACATCCACAATCACCCCTTCATAGACTTTTTGTGTTTTTATTTTTTGCATAACAATTACTTACTGGTCAGTTCAATGTAGAGGTCAATGCGTTGTTTCACAAGCTCAAGGCTTTGTTTCCAGAATGCTTCATCACTGACATCGATGTCTGCAAGAAGGGCAACATCTTCACAAGTTGCTGTAGGTGTGCTCTTAAGAAGGTTACGGTATTTTGGTACAAATGCTTCGCCTTCTTTTTCAAATTGAGCATAAAGACCCAGTGCAAATAGACCCCCAAATGCGTATGGGAAGTTGTAGAAGTTGAGTCCAGCACTGTAGTAGTGTCCTTTACATAACCACATATAAGGGTGGTAGGTATCAGGGTCAACCCCATCACCATAGGTATCCTTTTGTGCTTGAACCATGATTGCTTTAAGATCATCTGCAAAGAGGAACTGATCTTTACGTCTTTCTAAGACATTGTATTCAAACTTAAAGCGAGAAAGAATGTCGACAGTAATTTGTGTTAAGTCTTGAAGTGAGTTTTCTAAGAGTAGAATTTTTTCTTCGTCGCTGGCAGTTTTTAATGCAGCGTTTAAGACGATGTTCTCACAGAATGTGGATGCTGTTTCCGCAACAGGCATCGTATAGTCCGTATTGAGAATGGCATTGTCTTCAATCATCATCCCATGGTAAGCATGACCAAGTTCGTGTGCAATGGTCACAATGTCTGACATTGTTCCACCATAATTAGTCAGCACGCGGCTTTGTTTAATAAAGGAAAGGTTTGAACAAAATGCACCATCGCGTTTTCCTTTGCGAGGTAGAAAGTCAATCCAATTTTCTTTGTAAGCACGATCTGCCATGTGGCTGAGATCTTCTGAGAAATCCGCAAAGCTTTCCACAATGATTTTATGGGAGTCTTCAACAGAATATGTTTTTGGGTTCTCAAGCTTATACGGTGCAAATAAATCATACCAAGGCAATCCGTTTTCATGACCCAGTAGTGTTGCTTTATGTTTTAAGTAGCGTCTGAATTCACCGAAGTAGGATTCAATGGAATTCAATAAAGCATCCAATGTCTTTTGAGACATGCGTGAATCGAAAAGTGTCTTTTGAATTGGACTGTCATACCCTCTTAAATCACTGGTGAGGTTAACTTGTCCTTTAATGCTGTTTAAGGCAAAAGCAACACTGTCTTCAATCTTTGGATACAGCTCAAGTTCAGTTTGGTAAGCCTTTTTACGGGTTTCACTGTCTTCGTCATACGCCAAGTTACGAATTGATGAGAGTGTGTATGTTTCACCTTCTTTTTCAATGGTTGTAACTGAGGTTAAGTGACTTTGAAGTGTGCTCCATGCACTTGCAGCGTTGATGTTCATCAAGCTGATTGCGTTTTCAACATCTTCGGATAAGTTATACGCTGCTTTATCAATGATTTCTTGAAGGATGAAGCGGTGCTCATTTACCAATTCATGAGTGCTTGCCCACTCATCGAAGTGATCCTTTTGACTGATAAACCATGTTTTAAATCGTGCAGTTGGTGCAGATAGTTTACTAAAAATAAGACTGATCTTCCCTGCATAACCTGCACTTTGTGTATCGGTTGTATTTGTTGCCATGTTAAGGTGTACAAATGATGCGATACGTCCCCCTAATGTTTCAAGGTCTGATAAGGTTTCAAGCCATGAAACAAGACTGTCGCAGTCTTTTAAATCCTGAGATAAAGCGTCAAGCGCTTCAATTTTTGATTCGATCAATTCTATATCCGCATCGAATGTTTCATCGTATGCACGATAGAGTTCATCAAGTGACCATGTATACATATATTTCCTCCTGATATTAGACTCATTAATTATAGCATGAAACCTTTGTGTTTCAAGAAAATGCAAAAATTTTTCAATAAAGCTTGAAAATGTTTCTGAGAAGTGGTATATTGTTTTCAAGAAAGGTGGAAGTAATCATGAAATGTACACAAATTAAACACAGCATTCACAATTCTGGCTACTTCTTTAGCTACTATCCTTAATTAGGTTAATGCCATACTGGACATTGACCGTTTTGCATTGGTTAAAGGTTCATGTGGCTAAGATACATAAAGTAAACGACGCGGCCACATGTTATGTGGTCTTTTTTATAGTTTCGTTTACAAAAGGAGAGAGAGTATGAAACGATTAGGAGTTATGATTTGCGCACTATTAATATTAGTAGGATGTGGAAGTGGAAAGGGAGCGAGTGATGATAAGGTCTTAAAGATTGGCGTCTTGCAACTGGTAGACCATCCTTCACTGGATGCAACCTTAACGGGATTAAAGGAAGAACTTGATACCCTATTAGGCAGTGATAAATATGAAATCATTTACAAAAATGCACAAGGAAGTCCAGTGGATGCCAATACCATTGCAGCACAACTTGTGGAAGAAGATGTTGATTTGATTTACGCAATTGCAACAATCGCAGCACAAGCAGTCTTAAATGCAACAAAAAACACAGAGATTCCAGTAGTCTTCAATGCAGTAACTGATCCAGTGGATGCAGGGTTGGTTGCGACACTTGAAGCGCCAGGTGGTAATGTAACTGGAGTGAGTGATGCCGCACCGATTGATAAGCAAATGGCGTTAATCAAGGAAGTTATGCCAAATGCACAAAATATTGGGGTTGTGTACAACGTGGGTGAAGCAAATTCATTGATCCAAGTAGAACAAACGAAACAAGCAGCTTCAAAAATTGGGTTAAACGTGATTGAGTCGGGAATTTCACAAGCAAGCGATCTACAACTTGCATCGGGAACCTTGGCTGAAAAAGTAGATGCAATGTATGTTATTACCGATAACATGGTTGTATCAGGAATATCGACATTAATTGACCAAACAAACAAAGCAAACGTACCCGTATTCGCTGCAGAAGCAGGACAATTCGATAAAGGATTGTTGGCTTCAGATTCAATCAGCTACAATGACTTGGGACATGTTGCAGGGAAGATGGTAAAAGAAATCTTGATTGATGGTAAGAAGCCTGAATCATTGGCAGTTCAAGGTGCTAATGAAACTGAATTATTAGTGAGTGAATCAGTGGCGAAACAACTTGGAATTGAAATTCCAAATACAGTCCTTGAAAGAGCGACCCTAAAATAACATGACAAATTTATTATTAACCGTATTACAAGAAGGATTCCTCTATGGCGTCCTTGCAATGGGTGCAATGATGACCTACAACATTATGGGAATCGCCGACTTAAGTGTCGACGGTTCTTATCCATTAGGTGTAGTAGTCAGTGCTGTACTGATTGTGAATGGTGTTAATCCTTGGATTGCCCTTGTGGTTTCATTTCTCGCAGGCGCAATCGCTGGCTCACTGACAGGATTGCTCCATGTTAAGTTAAAGATTACCAGTTTATTGAGTGGTATCTTAGTGATGACGGGACTCTATTCAGTCAATTTAATGATCGCGGGGGGTGTTTCTAACATCCCGCTCTTTGGCGAAAAGACCTTGCTTGATACAACCTGGCTTTCTGCTATGAACCTACCTGCTTGGGTGGTAAATTTCTACCCTGTTCTGGTGCTTTTTGTGATTGCGATGATTGCGAAAGTGGGGGTTGATTGGATTTTATCAACACGTGCTGGATACTTACTCAAAGTAACGGGTGATAATGAAGGCTTAGTGTTAACACTGGGTGAAAACAGTGATGTTGTGAAAGTCTTAGGACTTGCACTCTCAAATGGCCTTGTGGCATTGAGTGGTGGAATGGGTGCTTCCTTAGGAAGATACTTTGATATTTCGCTGGGTGCTGGGATGGTCGTGATGGCACTATCCTCGGTATTGCTGGGAACTTTGTTATTATCAAAAACACGCTTAAAAATGACAACACAAGTCATTATCGGTGCAATGATTTACCGTCTGATTGTTGCGATTGCGATTAAATGGGGACTCAATCCAATTCACCTCAAACTAATTACCGTAGGAATCTTCATTACAACAATCATCTTTACCAATAACCCACTGTCAAAGTTTGTAAGAAAAAAGGAGAACGATAATGTTACAGTTCAACAATATTCACAAAACATTCAATCCTAATACTGAAGCCCGTAACTGTGTTTATCGTGGCCTTAACTTAAACGTTGATGAAGGCGAGTTCATTGTTATTGTTGGCTCAAACGGAAGTGGGAAATCCACATTGCTCAACATGATAGGGGGAAATGTTTTACCCGATCAAGGTACCATCCAATTTAAAGATGAAAACATTATGAAAATCAAACCCTATAAACGATTCCGCGTTTTTTCTCGTGTCTTTCAAGATCCAAGCATGGGAACATCCCCATCATTAACAGTGTTTGAAAACCTCGCAATGGCGGTTCAAAAGGGAAATCTTTTAAACCTTAAAGGATTGAAAAAACACGCAGACAGTTCTGAGTTTGTTGAGGGGTTGAGCGAACTTGGCATGGGTCTTGAACATAAAATGGATATCAAAGTCGGCCATCTATCGGGTGGACAACGCCAAGCACTCTCGCTCTTGATGTCACTGATTAATGAACCCGAAGTCTTACTGTTGGATGAACATACGGCTGCATTGGATCCAAAAAGCAGTGAACGGATTATGCAAATCACAAATGATATGGTTACAAAACGTCATATCACAACACTCATGGTGACCCATAATATTAACCATGCGCTTACTTATGGTACGCGCCTCATCATGTTTCATGAAGGAGAAATTGTCTGTGATGTCAGGGGTGAAGAAAAACAAAATCTCACTCAAGAAAGAATCATCGAACTCTTCAGACAACATGAACCTTCCATACTCTCGACAATCTAAAATTGGGCTTTGGCCCTTTTTTTTGTATCAAAAAAATTTGACCGCTGGTCAAAAATGCGTTATTATATTCGTGGTGATAAGAAAATGGTATGTTCAAATTCAGAAAAAATCCGTAGAGAAGCCATTCTAGAACGCGCGCAAGCGTTGTTTTTAGAGCACGGTTACGATGAGACGTCGATTGCGCATATCGCAAAGACGCTGAATATTGCAAAGGGATTAATCTATTATTATTTTGACACGAAAGAAGACATTTTAAATGCTGTAATCGAGCGAAAATGTGAACTTCAATTATCGATGTTGATTGATAAAATGGATAGTGTGGACGCAAATTTTAATGAATCGTTGGTATTATTGATTGCGGAGTATTCGAGTTTTAAACAAAAAACGATTTCGACGTATCGAAAAGTACTTCAACACGAATCACGATTGTTTGCGGAATATCATCGGCAATATCTTGTTAAGTTGCATGATGTTATTGAAAAAGTTGTGGCAATGGGAATCCAAGAGGCAAAACTGGTGGTGAAATATCCCTTAGAGATGGTAATCATGGTTTTGGAAGGTGCCTATCGGTTGGAGTTCTTTGAAAAGATACCACTTGAAGAAAAGCTGGGGCTTATTGAAACAGCACTGCACCTCAATCAAGGTGAGTTAATGCAGGCGGTTTTAAGGCTTAGACATGAAAAAGTAATTAATGGAGGTGATGCAGTTGAGTGACTTACTCAGTAGAATTGAAGCGAAGGAACGCGAAATCCAAGCTCAATTTGAAAAATCAGAAAAAGAAAAAGAAGTGATTGTGGGTCAATATCGTGACAAAGCATTTCAAGAAATTGGGAAGATGAAATCTGAGTCAGAACAGCGTAAGAAAGAAATGCTTGAAGTGATGAATGATGACCTGAGATCATTTAAGTCTCAAGTGGATGCACAAACACAAAATGAGAAGATGCGTGTTGATGCACAATTTGAAAAGCACAAACAACAAGCGAAACAGTTATTGATTAAGGAGGTGTTGTTTGATGGCGATCGTTAAAATGAGCGAATTCAAGTTATTTGTCATGAATGATGATTTAGAGACTGTCTTACAAGCCTTGCAACGGTATAAAAATGTCAACTTTGCACAGTCTGTATCGCAAGAACATCCAGGATTTCATCCTGTAAAATCAACCTATGATTTTGAGAATAACGAAATCAAACGATCCATGATTCAGCTTGTCATTAAACGTGTACAAGATGCGAATCGAAAGAAAAAAGAATCAAAGGGGTTGTTTGGTTCATTGAATGTGAAAAACATGTCCTTTGAAGAAATTGAATCAGTGGTACACAATACAGATCTGGATGAAATCCTAGAAACCTATTCCGAAATGTATGAACGTAAGACAGGTCTTATCAATGGATTTCAATGTTATGTTCCATGGGAACATAAAGGGCTTCCTATTGATGTTATGAAACTGCTTGTGCATCAAAAACCGATGATTGGGACAGTCGCATGTGATGATGCGAAACAATTTGATGCTGAACTACATCGTGTTGATTCTGTGTTTTATATGACGAAAGAAGTGCCTGACAAAAATCAAGTCATCTTCGTAATTCTACCCCCTAAGGGATCTGAAGAAACACTGTCAATCACAGCAGAGAAATATGACTTATCCTATCGTTCAGCAGTTTCTTTGGAAATTACTAAACAAGTGGATGAAATGATCTCATTATTAAATCGAACCTTAGAGAAGCGTTTGAATATGAGAAATCGCATTCAGTCAATTGGACCCTTTGAAGATGTCTTGAAGATTCATTATGAATACTTAAATAATGAAGCACTCAAAGAATCCGTGAAATCTCAATTTATACAATCAAAACACGTAACGATTATGCGAGGGTGGATTGAAACAGAATTTGAAGATGAATTTAGAACGGTCGTTTCAGACAGTGTATTGGGGAAGGTGGATCTAGAAATCACACCCGCTCCCCTTCATTCAATGGAAGTGCCGATTAAACTTAAAAACAATGGCTTCAATAAAGCCTTTGAACCCATTACAAACATGTACTCACAACCCCGCTATGATGAGTTGGATCCAACACCCATTTTCGCCCCATTTTATGCATTTTTCTTTGGCATGATGTTGGCGGATTTAGGGTATGGATTGGTTATGGCGATTGGATTAGGCTTGGCATTGAAATTCATTAATTTCAAACCACAAACCAAAGATATGTTGAAACTGTTATTTTATGTAAGTTTCCCAACAATGTTATGGGGATTAATCTACGGCTCATTTTTTGGTGGATTAGTTCCGATGAAAGCCTTGATAGATATCAATTATGACTTTACAATGGTGCTTATTTTAGCTTTAGGATTTGGCGTATTCCATCTTTTTGCGGGAATGGCAGTGAAAGCATACCTGCACATTCGCGATTATAAATTTAGATATGTCATCTACGATGTCCTGTTTTGGTATATGACACTATTAGGTGCCATCGTCTTGGTATCCATGATGTTTACTGACTTCTTAGCACCCTATCAAACAATCGCCATGTGGACGATGATTATTGGGATGGTTGGGATAGTCTTAACCAATGGACGCTCTGCGAAAACAATTCCAGGGAAAGCAGTCTCAGGATTATATAGTTTATATGGACTGACAAATTATGTGGGGGATATCGTATCCTACTCACGACTTATGGCCTTAGGGCTTGCAGGTGCATCCATCGGGATGGCATTTAATACGATGATGGGAATGGTTCAAGGGTTTGGATTTATGGGAACACTTGCAGGCATCGTCATCTTTATGATTGGACATACCTTTAACCTTTTAATTAGTGGATTAAGTTCGTATGTACACTCAGCACGACTCACATATGTAGAGTTTTTCGGTAAGTTTTTCGTTGGTGGTGGACAAGCGTTTAAGGCGTTTCGATCATCCGCAGAATATATTAATGTTGAATAAAAGGAGATTTGATTAATGGAACAATTTATTTTGGAATATGGTGGGTTAGTATTTGCGGTATTAGGAATGGCACTGGTTGTCGCGATTCCTGGACTGAGCAGTGGTAAAGGTGTTGGTATGGTTGGTGAAGCAACCACAGGGTTGATGGTCGATCAGTCTGAAAAGTTTGGGAAGAGTTTGCTCTTACAAATGATGCCGGCATCACAAGGGTTGTATGGATTTGTTGTGGCGATTATGACATTGGGACGCTTACACGTTGGAATGGGACTTCAAGAAGGGCTGTTCATCTTGATGGCATGCTTACCCATGGCAATCGTTGGTGGACCTACTGCAATCTCACAAGCTAAAGTTGCGGTGAATGGTGTTCACTTACTTGCACGTAATGAAAATGAAATGACAAAGAATATTATCTATGCCGTTATGGTTGAAACCTACGCCTTGCTTGCGTTTGTTACTTCAATCATTATCCTAAACTCGGTGACCTTTTAGTGAGTCTTGAACATTCAGTAATTCTGGATGCGCTTGAAGAAGTTGGGAAGCGTGAACGTGAAGCGTTTCTAGACGCTGCACATAATGCAGGGAAATTGGTGTATGACACCATGCTTCAAGATGCACAAAAAAGAGGTGCCATTCGTGATCAAAAGAATCAAGAAGAAACGGCATTCTTGAAAAGTCGTGAAATGGCACGGTATAAAAACCAAGCAGCCCTTAGTGTGAATGAACATAAAATCCGTCACATCAATGCGTTGCTTGATGAGGTATACAATGAACTCGAAAGTCTTGATAATGAGGCGTATATTGATTTGTTGTATCGAAGCCTAAATAAACAAAAAACCGATGAAAAACCACGGATTCATGTTGCTTCAAAGCACTTTGACTTAGTGGTGGAAGCGTTGGGTCAGACCTATCAGATTATTAAAGATGAATCGATTGGGAATGGATTTATCTTAAACTACACACATTTTAATGTGAATATGGAACTTAAACAGATTATGCGCCATAAACGGGATAATCTGACCAATAAAGCGATGGATATTTTGTATGGTGGTGATGATGAATGACCCAATCCATTATGTTGCATCATATCCTCAGAGCACCCAGTGATTTATATCTAAACAATACAACGCGTGAACAACTTCAAAAGCTCATGCATAGCCAATCGATTGTGACATCTTTAGATGCGGACCAATGGTTTGATAGACAATGGGACCGGTTGTTTGAAACGGTTGAATCCTTTGATGTGGATTGTTCACTTTTTGAACCATTATATATAGAAAGAGACTTGGTAAAAAAAGCAGAGACCTTGGATTGGGAAACGGACACTGCGATCTTAAACAGTTTAACGGCGTACCAACAGATTCCTTTAGGAATTACTTATGCTAAGATCAAGATCGACTTCTACAATCTCAAACGGTTGTTGATGTTTAAACGTGAAATGAATGTGGTTGCGACTGGATTTATTGATCGCGTTTCCCTTGAAACCTATGCCAGTGATGTTAAGGGACTTGTTCGCAATTCCATCTATCATGAACCATTGGAAGGCCTTGATATAAAAAATGTGGAACTTTTAGAAAAACGAATCATCAGAGATGCGATGGAAGCCCACCGCATGGATGGAACCTCAGACAATGGTCTTTTCAGTAAGCTTTATTTTAATATGAATGAACTGATAGAACTCAGAGGACGCATGAAAGCAGAACTGTTCAATATTGAACTCAGTGAGGTGGTGCTTGCATATGAGTAATGTTGCCTATGTTTCAACCCAAAAAGAAGAAGGGGTTATGACCAGTTTAGGAATGGAACACATCTATTATGATGGAAGCATTCCCTTTGACTCCTTTATTCGTGAACTTAAATATAAACACTATCAGATTGTCTTTATCAGTGAGACAATTTATACACACTATGCCAAGATAATCGATGGCGCAAACACTGATTTATCCATATCCATACATGTCCTTGCGAATCGTCAAGAACACCAGGGTGTGGGACAAAAACGTTTGAAGCATCTGTCTGAAGATGCTGTTGGATTTCATAAGTGAGTAGGAGGAATGATATGAGCCAAGGATTTATTGAAAAAATATCAGGACCCTTAGTGGTTGCTAAGGATATCCCTGGGGCACGACTGTTTGATACAGTACTTGTGTCACATGAAAAACTATTGGGTGAAATCATTGAAATACGTGACTCCTATGCATCCATTCAAGTATATGAAGAAACATCTGGTATTAGTGTGGGTGAACCGGTTGAATCGTTGTACCAACCCTTAAGTGTGCGTTTAGGACCTGGATTGTTGTCTTCGATGTTTGATGGGATTGGGCGTGATTTAAATGCGTATGCCCTTGCGACCGGAAATTTTCTATCACGTGGAACCCATGTTGATCCACTGAACACCCAAAATAAATGGGCGTTTGAACCCCTTGTCCATGAAGGAGATCATGTAGAACCCGGTGATCGCATCGGATATGTCATGGAACGTGGTCTGAAACATTACATCATGGTACCACCACAAGTTCATGGTGTGTGTCACCACCTTGTGAAGGGTGAATATACAATCGAAGATATTGTATGCATTCTTGATACAGATAAAGGGAAATATGAAATGACAATGGTACAATCATGGCCAATCCGCCGTGGTAGACCTTATGTTCGAAAACATTTGCCCTACGAACCTTTAGTAACAGGACAACGTGTAATTGACACCTTCTTCCCAGTTGCGAAAGGAGGGACGGCTTGTGTTCCAGGACCGTTTGGTTCTGGCAAGACTGTGGTCCAACACCAACTCGCAAAACACTCCAATGCAGAAGTGATTGTTTATATTGGATGTGGTGAACGGGGTAATGAGATGACCGATGTACTCAATGAGTTTCCTGAGATTAAAGATCCCCAAACCGGACGCCCATTAATGGATAAAACTGTACTCATCGCAAACACATCCAACATGCCAGTTGCAGCCCGTGAAGCGTCAATCTATACGGGAATCACAATCGCGGAATACTTTAGAGACATGGGGTATGATGTTGCGATGATGGCAGACTCAACATCACGATGGGCAGAAGCACTGCGTGAGATGAGTGGTCGTCTGGAAGAGATGCCAGGTGATGAAGGGTATCCAGCCTACTTGGGTTCTCGACTTGCAGAAGTGTATGAGCGTGCAGGTGTTGTGGATGTATTGGGTGAAAACCAAGAAAAAGGATCCATCACAATGATTGGTGCGGTTTCCCCAGCGGGTGGTGATTTATCCGAACCGGTAACACAAGCCACCCTACGGATTGTGAAAGTCTTTTGGGCTCTTGATTCACAACTTGCATACCAACGTCACTTCCCAGCGATTGATTGGCTTGAAAGTTATTCGCTTTATGATGAGTCTTTAGACCGGTATATGCGCCGTAACGTCCACAAGAATTTTTCAAAGTTACGTCAAGAAGCCATGTTTTTATTGAAAGATGAAAAACGCTTGTTGGAGATTGTTCAGTTGATTGGACGCGATGCCTTATCCGATCAAGAAGTGCTCAAGTTAGAAATTGCCCGCATGATTCGTGAGGATTTCCTCCAACAAAATGCATTCCAAGAAGAAGATACCTTCACAAGTTATGAAAAACAAGCAACAATGCTTCATGTAATCATGGAGTTTTACGCAATGGCACGCAATTACTTAGTGCACGATCATATTTATATTGCAGATATTATCAATATGGATGTGGTCTACAAAATATCACGAATGAAATACATACCATCACAAGATCTTGGAAACATTGAAGGCCTTGTGAACGAAGCAAAACAAGAATTTGAAGCATTGAAGGGAGGTGTCGATCATCATGCGTGAGTATAAAACAATCCGAGAAGTTGTCGGACCTTTGTTAATTGTGGATGGAGTTGAAAACATCCAATATGATGAAGAAGTCGAAATCTTTGTAGATGAAGATGATGTCCGTATTGGAAAAGTCCTTGAAGTTGATGGAACCTCTGCAGTCGTGCAACTGTATGAATCAAACATGGGAATTCGCCCCGAAAGTACGCGCATTCGATTTAAAGGGGAACCCATGAAACTGAAAGTTTCCGATGAAATGATGGGGCGGATTTTTGATGGTAAAGGACGCATCATCGATGGGGGTCCAGAACTGTTGTCCTATGAACGACGCGATATCAACGGGAAGGTTATGAACCCTGTATTACGGATGTTTCCCAATCAATTCTTACAAACCGGCATTTCCGCAATCGATGTTTTAAACACCTTGGTTGTAGGACAAAAACTTCCAATATTCTCTGGTGCGGGGTTACCACATAATGAATTGGCGACACAAATCGCACGTCAAGCAAAAGTCTTGGATGAATCCATCGACTTTGCGGTTGTCTTTTGTGCGATGGGAATCTCTTATGAAGAAGCACGGTTTTTTGAAGACGAATTCAAGCGTACAGGTGCACTTGAACGCTCAGTGCTCTTTATGAATCTTGCAAATGATCCAGCCATTGAACGCATCTCGACACCACGAATGGCACTCACAACGGCAGAATACCTTGCCTTTGAAAAAGGCATGCATGTCATTGTAATTATGAGTGATATGAACTATTACTGTGAAGCATTGCGTGAAATCTCTGCATCACGCAAAGAGATTCCAGGACGAAGAGGCTATCCAGGGTATATGTACACCGACCTTGCAACGCTGTATGAACGTGCAGGACGGCTTCAAGATCGAGAGGGTTCAGTGACATTGATCCCAATTCTATCCATGCCTGAAGATGACAAAACACACCCAATTCCAGACTTAACCGGCTATATCACCGAAGGACAAATTATTCTATCGCGTGATTTAAAACGCAGTGGTATTGAACCGCCAGTGGATGTTTTACCCAGCCTAAGTCGACTTAAAGACAAGGGAATCGGTGATGGGAAAACCCGCAAGGACCACTCCGATGTAATGAACCAACTGTTCGCAAGCTATGCTAAAGGTAAAGAAACCATTGAACTTGCAAGTATCCTTGGAGAAAGTGCTTTATCGGATCTAGACTTGCAATATGCATCCTTTGCCCGTGCCTTTGAAAAAGATTTCCTAGATCAAGGGTTTTATGAAAACAGATCGGTTACTGAATCATTAGATATTGCATGGAAGCTCTTAGGGATGTTGCCGAAAACAGAACTCAAACGTGTGCGTGATGAATTCTTAATTACCTATTATCATGGAGAGACATCATGACACGCCTTCGGGTGAATCCAACACGGATGGAAATGCGCAATCTAGAGCGCAAACTCCAAATTGCCAGTCGAGGTCATAAACTTTTAAAAGAGAAACAAGATTCACTGGTCCAACGATTCCTTCATTTAAGTGAGGAAACGAAGAACCAACGCCGTCGTGTTGACTATGAGTTTGAAAAGATGTACGGATTATATCACGTTGCATCTTTAAACTCTGATGCCTCACACATTGAAAAACACCTCAGTAAGAAAACCTTGGATGCCCATGTGGATGCGCATCGTGAACATGAACTGGGGGTTCGAGTCTTGAAGTATGACTTAAACATCGAAGACCAAGAAGTATCTTCACGCAGTGTCTTTACAATATCGCATGAAGTCTTGCAAATTGAAGCGATGTATGCGCAAATGTTACCGGAATTGGTAAAACTTGCTGAGCTTGAAAAAAGATGTATGGTTCTTGCGAGTGAGATCAAAGAAACACGCCGTCGTGTGAATGCTTTGGAACACCGTACGATTCCAGATACAAAAGAAACAATTGCGTACATTAAAATGAAAATAGACGATCATGAACGAAGCCAAAAGGCACGGGTCATGAAAGTGAAGTAATCCTAGGAACCCTGATTTATGATGATGCATAAAAAAGGGTTCTTTTTTTTGAAGAAGATTCGATAATTACCCGGTGACCTTAGCGGATAAATCGATATCAAACAAGCGCAAAACACAGTAAATAGCCACGTAATATCACCTAAAATGAATAAAATAAAAATAAAGTAAAAAAGATGAAGAATAGTGTTGACTTGTGGTAGGTGTAATGGTATTATTATCAAGCCGGTTCGGTAAGAACGGCAACGAATTGGTCTTTGAAAACTGAACAAGAAACGTCAATTTCGAAAATAGAAATTAAAACAAAAACAAACTGTCAGAGTTTGTGTTTATATAAGATAAACAAAAAAAGAGAAAGAATCAAATGGAGAGTTTGATCCTGGCTCAGGATGAACGCTGGCGGCGTGCCTAATACATGCAAGTCGAACGAACGGACCTAGAAAACTTGTTTTTTAGAGAAGTTAGTGGCGAACGGGTGAGTAATACATAAACAACCTGCCCCAATGCCTGGGATAACAGTTGGAAACGACTGCTAATACCGGATAGGTTTAGATATGGCATCATATTTAAAGTAAAGATGGGATACATCACAATGGGATGGATTTATGGCGCATTAGTTAGTTGGTGAGGTAACGGCTCACCAAGACGATGATGCGTAGCCGGCCTGAGAGGGTGACCGGCCACACTGGGACTGAGACACGGCCCAGACTCCTACGGGAGGCAGCAGTAGGGAATTTTCGGCAATGGGGGAAACCCTGACCGAGCGACGCCGCGTGAGTGAAGAAGGCCTTCGGGTTGTAAAGCTCTGTTGTAAGGGAAGAAATGTACGGATAGGGAATGATCTGTGCTTGACGGTACCTTACCAGAAAGCCACGGCTAACTACGTGCCAGCAGCCGCGGTAATACGTAGGTGGCGAGCGTTATCCGGAATTATTGGGCGTAAAGGGAGCGTAGGCGGTTTATTAAGTTTAAGGTGAAAGTTCGGGGCTCAACCCCGTGACGCCTTAGAAACTGGTAGACTTGAGTACAGGAGAGGTGAGTGGAATTCCATGTGTAGCGGTAAAATGCGTAGATATATGGAGGAACACCAGTGGCGAAGGCGGCTCACTGGCCTGATACTGACGCTGAGGCTCGAAAGCGTGGGGAGCAAATAGGATTAGATACCCTAGTAGTCCACGCCGTAAACGATGGATACTAAGTGTTGGGAAGAATCTCAGTGCTGCAGTTAACGCAATAAGTATCCCGCCTGGGGAGTATGCGCGCAAGCGTAAAACTCAAAGGAATTGACGGGGGCCCGCACAAGCGGTGGAGTATGTGGTTTAATTCGACGCAACGCGAAGAACCTTACCAGGTCTTGACATACCGCGCAAAAGCACAGAGATGTGTAATAGTTATGGCGGATACAGGTGGTGCATGGTTGTCGTCAGCTCGTGTCGTGAGATGTTGGGTTAAGTCCCGCAACGAGCGCAACCCTTGTCTCTAGTTACCAGCATGTAAAGATGGGGACTCTAGAGAGACTGCCGGTGATAAACCGGAGGAAGGTGGGGATGACGTCAAATCATCATGCCCCTTATGATCTGGGCTACACACGTACTACAATGGCGTATACAAAGGGAAGCGAAGCAGTGATGTGGAGCGAATCTCATAAAGTACGTCTCAGTTCGGATTGGAGTCTGCAACTCGACTCCATGAAGTCGGAATCGCTAGTAATCGCGGATCAGCATGCCGCGGTGAATACGTTCTCGGGCCTTGTACACACCGCCCGTCAAACCATGGGAGTTGGTAATACCCGAAGCCAGTGGCCTAACCCGCAAGGGAGGGAGCTGTCGAAGGTAGGATCGATGACTGGGGTTAAGTCGTAACAAGGTATCCCTACCGGAAGGTGGGGATGGATCACCTCCTTTCTAAGGAGTATTAGAAAGACGTCGAAATTGGTACACACGTTTCTTGTTTAGTTTTGAGAGATCGAAGCGATCATCTCAGGATCTTTGAAAACTGAATAATAGAAGAGATTCAGATAGGTAAAAAAATGGATCTTTTTGGATAGTTGAAAAACTAAGAACACAAAGTCAAAGTTAAAAAGCAATTTAACAGTAACTTAAGCAAACAAACAAAGCGAACACATAAAAAAAACAAAGCGCAATCCAGTCTTATGCAGGCTGAGGTTGTAATGACGTGATTAAATATGGAAGGGCGTACGGTGGATGCCTAGGCACTAAGAGCTGATGAAGGACGCGACTAACAGCGAAATGCTTCGGGGAGTGGTACGTACACAATGATCCGGAGGTATCCGAATGGGGGAACCCAATACTGGTAGAGCAGTATTACAGTCAAATGAACACATAGTTTGATATGAGGCAACCTTGCGAATTGAAACATCTTAGTAGCAAGAGGAAAAGAAAATAAAGAATGATTCCCTGAGTAGTGGCGAGCGAAACGGGAAGAGCCCAAACCGACTTTAGGGTCGGGGTTGTAGGACCACGATATGGGATTGATTTGAGATAGAAGAATGGCATTGAAAGGCCAGCCGAAGAAGGTGCAAGCCCTGTATTTGAAATTGAGAATCACTCTAGTGGGATCCTGAGTACGGCGAGGCACGTGAAACCTTGTCGGAATCTGCCGGGACCACCCGGTAAGGCTAAATACTCCTTAGTGACCGATAGTGAACCAGTACCGTGAGGGAAAGGTGAAAAGAACCGCTGGCGCGGAGTGAAATAGAACCTGAAACCGTATGCTTACAAGAAGTCAGAGCCCGTTAAAGGGTGATGGCGTGCCTATTGCATAATGAACCGGCGAGTTACGATAGTGTGCGAGGTTAAGCTGAAGAGGCGGAGCCGAAGCGAAAGCGAGTCTGAATAGGGCGAAATAGTACAATGTCGTAGACCCGAAACGAAGTGATCTAGCCATGACCAGGTTGAAGTTTGGGTGAAACCAAATGGAGGACCGAACCGACCATCGTTGAAAAGCTGGCGGATGAGTTGTGGCTAGGGGTGAAAAGCCAATCGAACTTCGAGATAGCTGGTTCTCCCCGAAATAGCTTTAGGGCTAGCGTCAAGTGAATGCCATTGGAGGTAGAGCACTGAAAGTGTGATGGCCCCATCTAGGGGTACTGATCATTATCAAACTCCGAATGCCAATGGTTAATGCTTGGCAGTCAGTCTGTGGGTGATAATGTCCATAGACGAGAGGGAAACAGCCCAGATCGCCAGCTAAGGTCCCAAAATACATGCTAAGTGGAAAAGGATGTGGGGATGCACAGACAACTAGGAGGTTGGCTTAGAAGCAGCCACCCTTGAAAGAGTGCGTAACAGCTCACTAGTCGAGTGACCCTGCGCCGAAAATGTACCGGGGCTAAGCATGTTACCGAAGCTGCGAATTTATAGTAATATGAATGGTAGGGGAGCGTTCTATACAGCGTTGAAGGTGTACCGTAAGGAGCGCTGGAGCGTATAGAAGTGAGAATGCCGGTGTGAGTAGCGAAATGTCAGTGAGAATCTGACACACCGATTGCCTAAGGTTTCCAGGGGAAGGCTCGTCCTCCCTGGGTAAGTCGGGACCTAAGATGAGGCTGAAAAGCGTAGTCGATGGACAACGGGTTGATATTCCCGTACCCACAATACAAGTGAAGGAATGACAGAGAAGGCTAGATACAGCGCACGACTGGAAGAGTGCGTCCAAGCGAAGGAGCAGATGTGTAGGCAAATCCGCACATCAATGCAAAGGCGTGATGGGGAGTGAACCCGTGAGGAAGTAGCGAAGGTGTTGATGCCAGCTTTCAAGAAAAGTTTCTAGCGATAATTGTATGGTGGCCCGTACCAAAACCGACACAGGTGGGCAAGGAGAGAATCCTGAGGTGAGCGAGAGAACTGTTGCCAAGGAACTCGGCAAAATGACCCCGTAACTTAGGGAGAAGGGGTGCTCTATGAAGAGTAGAGCCGCAGTGAAGAGGCCCAAGCGACTGTTTAACTAAAACATAGCTCTCTGCAAAGCCGCAAGGCGAAGTATAGGGGGTGACGCCTGCCCGGTGCTGGAAGGTTAAGGGGATGTGTTAGGAGAAATCCGAAGCATTGAACTGAAGCCCCAGTGAACGGCGGCCGTAACTATAACGGTCCTAAGGTAGCGAAATTCCTTGTCGGGTAAGTTCCGACCCGCACGAAAGGCGTAACGATTTGGGCGCTGTCTCGGCAGCAGACTCGGTGAAATCTTAGTACCGGTGATAATGCCGGTTACCCGCAACTAGAAGGAAAGACCCCATGGAGCTTTACTGTAGCTTGATATTGAACTTTGAGCCTACATGTACAGGATAGGTGGGAGACTGTGAAGCGTGTACGCTAGTATACGTGGAGTCACAACTGGGATACCACTCTTGTATGTTTGAAGTTCTAACCGCGGTCCGTAATCCGGATCCGGGAACGTGTCAGGTAGGCAGTTTGACTGGGGCGGTCGCCTCCTAAAGAGTAACGGAGGCGCCCAAAGGTACACTCAGATTGGTCAGAAATCAATCGACGAGCGCAAAGGCAGAAGTGTGCTTGACTGCGAGACTTACAAGTCGAGCAGGGACGAAAGTCGGGCTTAGTGATCCGGCGGTTCCGCGTGGAAGGGCCGTCGCTTAACGGATAAAAGCTACCCTGGGGATAACAGGCTAATCTCGCCCAAGAGTTCATATCGACGGCGAGGTTTGGCACCTCGATGTCGGCTCATCGCATCCTGGAACTGAAGCCGGTTCCAAGGGTTGGGCTGTCCGCCCATTAAAGCGGTACGCGAGCTGGGTTCAGAACGTCGTGAGACAGTTCGGTCCCTATCTGTTGTGGGCGTAGGAAATTTGAGGAGCGCTGTCCCTAGTACGAGAGGACCGGGATGGACATACCGCTGGTGTACCAGTTGTTCTGCCAAGAGCACCGCTGGGTAGCTAAGTATGGAATGGATAAGCGCTGAAAGCATCTAAGCATGAAACCAACTCCAAGATGAGATTTCCCATTCGTAAGAAGTAAGATCCCTGAAAGACTATCAGGTTGATAGGTCAGAGGTGGAAGTGTAGCGATACATGGAGCTGACTGATACTAATAGATCGAGGTTTTAATCACAAACGTCTTATAAACAACAACACATCCGAAAGGATACAACGTCAACTTATCAATCGACTTTCTATTATTTAGTTTTGAGAGATTCTCTCAATTTGATCTGGTGATTCTAGCGAAGTGGTCACACCTGTTCCCATCCCGAACACAGTAGTTAAGCACTTTAGCGGCGACAATAGCTATGCCTGCCATAGTTAAGATAGCTCATTGCCAGTTAATCAAGGACCTTCACTTTGAGGGTTCTTTTTTTTAGATATCTTTGTTTAGCATGTGCAGCTATGATATAATTTATAACAATAAATAAGATTTATCTTAAATATAGAAAGGTGACACCATGATGGAGTCTTCGAAGCATGCAATAACAAAGGAAGAAGCAGTCGATATTCTTGATCGTACAATTGGGTTTGTGCAAAACTGTGATAATAAGACATCAATATTACTCGCTGTCTTCGCGGGACTTTTTACCATAGTATTCTCGACAGAATGCCCTTCAATAATCCAAGAAATTACTATAGAATCACTTAAACTTAATTCTGTCATGCACTTTATATTTTTTATTTTAGGATTATTATCAGTTCTCTTCATTATGGTTGGGATTATTACTTTGATCTTTGTATTGATTCCAAAAGTAGAAGGGAAGGATATTAAAGGGTTAGAATTTGAACAAAAATCAAAGATTTTTTTTGGTGGCATTGTAATGTTTGAATCGTACGATAAATATAAGGATTCTTTATTGCACATGACAGAAGAGGAGTATATGAATCATATCGTCTCACAAATTTATATCAATTCCATCATCTGTTCCAAGAAATATCGGAAATATACAATAGGGATGAGATGCTCTTTGGTAGGCTTTGCATTGTTTTTTATCTGCCTAACATTCGGATTGTTTATTTAAGATTTATATGCAAACAATAAGAAATACTTAATGGATTTTTAGAGTTTTTTCGTATATTATAGTTAGAAGATGAGAGTTTGACTCTTCTGACTTTGAAATGAAAGAATTAACGTGCGATAGATTTCGCCAGGATCAATTTAATATTAGTCTTAGTTCCTGATATGAAGTGGGATGTTGTATTTTGGTAAAACCTTAAGATTGTCGGTTGTATCGGTCCTTGTTCTTGTGGGCGTGCTAATTCAAGAAAGACAATTGAAAATTGCAGTCTCTTTGATTGTGTCTGGAATTGTAATCCTTTGCGCGAATCACATACTTGATTGGGTTATTCGTGATGCTTTGATTCGAAATTAAACTTGTGTTGGCAATACGCCTATTGGCATTGTTTTTATATTCATAGGCACATGCTTTTCTGGTGCGGAGGAAACTGAAGAGAGAAAACTCTGGCCAAGGGTGAGTGATGGATTGCAAATTGAGCGCTCAAAGCGCTCAATTACTATTGTTCTTGGGCTCATTAAAGCACCTTATTTAGGGGTGATAATTTTTTTTAAAAATTAAGTGAAAAAAGATGAAGAATAGTGTTGACTTGTGGTAGGTGTAATGGTATTATTATCAAGCCGGTTCGGTAAGAACGGCAACGAATTGGTCTTTGAAAACTGAACAAGAAACGTCAATTTCGAAAATAGAAATTAAAACAAAAACAAACTGTCAGAGTTTGTGTTTATGAAAGTAAACAATAAAAGAGAAAGAATCAAATGGAGAGTTTGATCCTGGCTCAGGATGAACGCTGGCGGCGTGCCTAATACATGCAAGTCGAACGAACGGACCTAGAAAACTTGTTTTTTAGAGAAGTTAGTGGCGAACGGGTGAGTAATACATAAACAACCTGCCCCAATGCCTGGGATAACAGTTGGAAACGACTGCTAATACCGGATAGGTTTAGATATGGCATCATATTTAAAGTAAAGATGGGATACATCACAATGGGATGGATTTATGGCGCATTAGTTAGTTGGTGAGGTAACGGCTCACCAAGACGATGATGCGTAGCCGGCCTGAGAGGGTGACCGGCCACACTGGGACTGAGACACGGCCCAGACTCCTACGGGAGGCAGCAGTAGGGAATTTTCGGCAATGGGGGAAACCCTGACCGAGCGACGCCGCGTGAGTGAAGAAGGCCTTCGGGTTGTAAAGCTCTGTTGTAAGGGAAGAAATGTACGGATAGGGAATGATCTGTGCTTGACGGTACCTTACCAGAAAGCCACGGCTAACTACGTGCCAGCAGCCGCGGTAATACGTAGGTGGCGAGCGTTATCCGGAATTATTGGGCGTAAAGGGAGCGTAGGCGGTTTATTAAGTTTAAGGTGAAAGTTCGGGGCTCAACCCCGTGACGCCTTAGAAACTGGTAGACTTGAGTACAGGAGAGGTGAGTGGAATTCCATGTGTAGCGGTAAAATGCGTAGATATATGGAGGAACACCAGTGGCGAAGGCGGCTCACTGGCCTGATACTGACGCTGAGGCTCGAAAGCGTGGGGAGCAAATAGGATTAGATACCCTAGTAGTCCACGCCGTAAACGATGGATACTAAGTGTTGGGAAGAATCTCAGTGCTGCAGTTAACGCAATAAGTATCCCGCCTGGGGAGTATGCGCGCAAGCGTAAAACTCAAAGGAATTGACGGGGGCCCGCACAAGCGGTGGAGTATGTGGTTTAATTCGACGCAACGCGAAGAACCTTACCAGGTCTTGACATACCGCGCAAAAGCACAGAGATGTGTAATAGTTATGGCGGATACAGGTGGTGCATGGTTGTCGTCAGCTCGTGTCGTGAGATGTTGGGTTAAGTCCCGCAACGAGCGCAACCCTTGTCTCTAGTTACCAGCATGTAAAGATGGGGACTCTAGAGAGACTGCCGGTGATAAACCGGAGGAAGGTGGGGATGACGTCAAATCATCATGCCCCTTATGATCTGGGCTACACACGTACTACAATGGCGTATACAAAGGGAAGCGAAGCAGTGATGTGGAGCGAATCTCATAAAGTACGTCTCAGTTCGGATTGGAGTCTGCAACTCGACTCCATGAAGTCGGAATCGCTAGTAATCGCGGATCAGCATGCCGCGGTGAATACGTTCTCGGGCCTTGTACACACCGCCCGTCAAACCATGGGAGTTGGTAATACCCGAAGCCAGTGGCCTAACCCGCAAGGGAGGGAGCTGTCGAAGGTAGGATCGATGACTGGGGTTAAGTCGTAACAAGGTATCCCTACCGGAAGGTGGGGATGGATCACCTCCTTTCTAAGGAGTATTAGAAAGACGTCGAAATTGGTACACACGTTTCTTGTTTAGTTTTGAGAGATCGAAGCGATCATCTCAGGATCTTTGAAAACTGAATAATAGAAGAGATTCAGATAGGTAAAAAAATGGATCTTTTTGGATAGTTGAAAAACTAAGAACACAAAGTCAAAGTTAAAAAGCAATTTAACAGTAACTTAAGCAAACAAACAAAGCGAACACATAAAAAAAACAAAGCGCAATCCAGTCTTATGCAGGCTGAGGTTGTAATGACGTGATTAAATATGGAAGGGCGTACGGTGGATGCCTAGGCACTAAGAGCTGATGAAGGACGCGACTAACAGCGAAATGCTTCGGGGAGTGGTACGTACACAATGATCCGGAGGTATCCGAATGGGGGAACCCAATACTGGTAGAGCAGTATTACAGTCAAATGAACACATAGTTTGATATGAGGCAACCTTGCGAATTGAAACATCTTAGTAGCAAGAGGAAAAGAAAATAAAGAATGATTCCCTGAGTAGTGGCGAGCGAAACGGGAAGAGCCCAAACCGACTTTAGGGTCGGGGTTGTAGGACCACGATATGGGATTGATTTGAGATAGAAGAATGGCATTGAAAGGCCAGCCGAAGAAGGTGCAAGCCCTGTATTTGAAATTGAGAATCACTCTAGTGGGATCCTGAGTACGGCGAGGCACGTGAAACCTTGTCGGAATCTGCCGGGACCACCCGGTAAGGCTAAATACTCCTTAGTGACCGATAGTGAACCAGTACCGTGAGGGAAAGGTGAAAAGAACCGCTGGCGCGGAGTGAAATAGAACCTGAAACCGTATGCTTACAAGAAGTCAGAGCCCGTTAAAGGGTGATGGCGTGCCTATTGCATAATGAACCGGCGAGTTACGATAGTGTGCGAGGTTAAGCTGAAGAGGCGGAGCCGAAGCGAAAGCGAGTCTGAATAGGGCGAAATAGTACAATGTCGTAGACCCGAAACGAAGTGATCTAGCCATGACCAGGTTGAAGTTTGGGTGAAACCAAATGGAGGACCGAACCGACCATCGTTGAAAAGCTGGCGGATGAGTTGTGGCTAGGGGTGAAAAGCCAATCGAACTTCGAGATAGCTGGTTCTCCCCGAAATAGCTTTAGGGCTAGCGTCAAGTGAATGCCATTGGAGGTAGAGCACTGAAAGTGTGATGGCCCCATCTAGGGGTACTGATCATTATCAAACTCCGAATGCCAATGGTTAATGCTTGGCAGTCAGTCTGTGGGTGATAATGTCCATAGACGAGAGGGAAACAGCCCAGATCGCCAGCTAAGGTCCCAAAATACATGCTAAGTGGAAAAGGATGTGGGGATGCACAGACAACTAGGAGGTTGGCTTAGAAGCAGCCACCCTTGAAAGAGTGCGTAACAGCTCACTAGTCGAGTGACCCTGCGCCGAAAATGTACCGGGGCTAAGCATGTTACCGAAGCTGCGAATTTATAGTAATATGAATGGTAGGGGAGCGTTCTATACAGCGTTGAAGGTGTACCGTAAGGAGCGCTGGAGCGTATAGAAGTGAGAATGCCGGTGTGAGTAGCGAAATGTCAGTGAGAATCTGACACACCGATTGCCTAAGGTTTCCAGGGGAAGGCTCGTCCTCCCTGGGTAAGTCGGGACCTAAGATGAGGCTGAAAAGCGTAGTCGATGGACAACGGGTTGATATTCCCGTACCCACAATACAAGTGAAGGAATGACAGAGAAGGCTAGATACAGCGCACGACTGGAAGAGTGCGTCCAAGCGAAGGAGCAGATGTGTAGGCAAATCCGCACATCAATGCAAAGGCGTGATGGGGAGTGAACCCGTGAGGAAGTAGCGAAGGTGTTGATGCCAGCTTTCAAGAAAAGTTTCTAGCGATAATTGTATGGTGGCCCGTACCAAAACCGACACAGGTGGGCAAGGAGAGAATCCTGAGGTGAGCGAGAGAACTGTTGCCAAGGAACTCGGCAAAATGACCCCGTAACTTAGGGAGAAGGGGTGCTCTATGAAGAGTAGAGCCGCAGTGAAGAGGCCCAAGCGACTGTTTAACTAAAACATAGCTCTCTGCAAAGCCGCAAGGCGAAGTATAGGGGGTGACGCCTGCCCGGTGCTGGAAGGTTAAGGGGATGTGTTAGGAGCAATCCGAAGCATTGAACTGAAGCCCCAGTGAACGGCGGCCGTAACTATAACGGTCCTAAGGTAGCGAAATTCCTTGTCGGGTAAGTTCCGACCCGCACGAAAGGCGTAACGATTTGGGCGCTGTCTCGGCAGCAGACTCGGTGAAATCTTAGTACCGGTGATAATGCCGGTTACCCGCAACTAGAAGGAAAGACCCCATGGAGCTTTACTGTAGCTTGATATTGAACTTTGAGCCTACATGTACAGGATAGGTGGGAGACTGTGAAGCGTGTACGCTAGTATACGTGGAGTCACAACTGGGATACCACTCTTGTATGTTTGAAGTTCTAACCGCGGTCCGTAATCCGGATCCGGGAACGTGTCAGGTAGGCAGTTTGACTGGGGCGGTCGCCTCCTAAAGAGTAACGGAGGCGCCCAAAGGTACACTCAGATTGGTCAGAAATCAATCGACGAGCGCAAAGGCAGAAGTGTGCTTGACTGCGAGACTTACAAGTCGAGCAGGGACGAAAGTCGGGCTTAGTGATCCGGCGGTTCCGCGTGGAAGGGCCGTCGCTTAACGGATAAAAGCTACCCTGGGGATAACAGGCTAATCTCGCCCAAGAGTTCATATCGACGGCGAGGTTTGGCACCTCGATGTCGGCTCATCGCATCCTGGAACTGAAGCCGGTTCCAAGGGTTGGGCTGTCCGCCCATTAAAGCGGTACGCGAGCTGGGTTCAGAACGTCGTGAGACAGTTCGGTCCCTATCTGTTGTGGGCGTAGGAAATTTGAGGAGCGCTGTCCCTAGTACGAGAGGACCGGGATGGACATACCGCTGGTGTACCAGTTGTTCTGCCAAGAGCACCGCTGGGTAGCTAAGTATGGAATGGATAAGCGCTGAAAGCATCTAAGCATGAAACCAACTCCAAGATGAGATTTCCCATTCGTAAGAAGTAAGATCCCTGAAAGACTATCAGGTTGATAGGTCAGAGGTGGAAGTGTAGCGATACATGGAGCTGACTGATACTAATAGATCGAGGTTTTAATCACAAACGTCTTATAAACAACAACACATCCGAAAGGATACAACGTCAACTTATCAATCGACTTTCTATTATTTAGTTTTGAGAGATTCTCTCAATTTGATCTGGTGATTCTAGCGAAGTGGTCACACCTGTTCCCATCCCGAACACAGTAGTTAAGCACTTTAGCGGCGACAATAGCTATGCCTGCCATAGTTAAGATAGCTCATTGCCAGTTAATCAAGGACCTTCACTTTGAGGGTTCTTTTTTTTAGATAAACAAAGGCATAAGGGTTTGTGTTTTTGATCGTGGTGAAAGGATTCCTAAATAAAGCACTTTAAAGATATCGCGTTGAGGGGCTTTGATGAGATTAATGTCCACACTATATAAAAGAATCTAGACGAAACACAATCCATCGCAAGTTTGATATACGGTTTCGCACATGATGTGGTAATACTCTGATATGCTTTCCCAGCGCATTCTACTAATCGGTTCAATTGTTTCATTGGTTTCTTTCAAAGATAGTGTCAAAGTGTAAATTATCGGCTCACGTGATTGTTTGATTGAAGTGATTATGAAGTTTGTCTTGATGGAGTTATGCCTCTTACCTTAAGAAAAGGTGGAATTTAAGGTTTAAAAAATTTTTTTTGAAAAGTTTTTAATATACGACTGAAACTGTCGTATACTTATACTATAATTGAATCAAGAGGTGGCAGATATGAAAAAAAGCAGCTATTCAATTAAAGAGTTTACCCAGGAAATGCAGATGGATGATATTCAAGAACTGATGAGACAATCTAAACTTCAGTTTACGAAGCGTTTTGGTTTAGAGTTCTCCAAGGATATATCGGTAACATTGGTGTTTGAAACGAGTTATGATGCGAATGATTTTTATAATGAAATTCGCTTCAATAAAGCCTACAGTATGTTATATCGCGTTGCGTTCAATACGTCTAAAGCGAACAGTTTGATTGTGAGTGGTCAAGCAACTTTATTTGATTACTTTGGAACCAATGAACCCAATCTATTAACCGCAAGTCGTGACTTAGGGCTACAGTTTACCATTGATTTTGTCCAAGATTATACTGGATCGACCTTTAAGGGCAGTGTGATGAATGGTGAATTGCTTGCACGACAATGTATCGTTGAGGTAAGTAGTGTACTTCCTGAGTTAACATTGGGCGGGTTATGTCAGATTGCTGGTTCGTTTGAAGAGTTTGATTTACTCTTAACACGAATCTATACTGTGAGAAGTGAAGCGTTATTATGAGTCGACTTACTGATACCTTACTGATGCTTGATATGCTTTCAACGCGATCAATTGTGTCCATTCAAGAATTGGCCCAAGAATTCAATGTGACACCACGAACTGTACAGCGCATGCGTGATGATTTGGAGTATATCGGTTATCGCATCGAAACGATTATGGGCCCAGGTGGGGGATATAGGCTCATGAATTCATCACAGATTCATCCACTAGCCTTTACCACTGAGGAAATAAATCATGTGAGACAGGGCTTAGAGACGCTGTTGTCGCAACAAGACACTTCCTTTGGAAGTGATTTTGTGCGTGCAATTTCTAAGCTCTATCATCAGTTTGATCTATCCGGAAATCATGTGTCCGTTTCTGCATTTAAAAGTGTTCGTCTGAATGTGGATGGCGTTCAATATCAAACCCATATTAAAACATTAGAACAAGCGATTGAACATCATCAACGGGTATCCATTACCTATCAAAAGAACCCACGTCAAACCAAGAGCTATATCTTTGAACCCTATGAACTGATCTTAGTGGATCAGATATGGTATGTCCATGGGTATATTAAAAACAGCCATCAAGTAAGCTTTAGAGTATCCCGCTTAGTGTCCGTGGACTTATTGGATGAATCGTATCTTGTAGATACTCAATATTCATCAAAAGGTGTCATGAGTGATTTTGGATTTAAAATTAATCCAGTTCGACTTAAAGTCTTAATATCAAGTCGTGATTATTTCAGCGAATACATTTGGGGTGATGATCAAAGGATTGAATGGCTTGATGATAAACAGTATGTGTTGGAAGTAACCTTCCCAAATAAATTTGTGGCGAAGTCCTTTATTTTAGAAGGGGGATCTTCAATGGCAGTCATTGAGCCAGAATCGCTGGTTTCATGGATCAAAGAAGAAGCACAGAAAATAATTCAAACATATTTGTGAAAAGGTTGCCTAATTGAGAATTCTATAATATGCTTTTATAGGACGAAAGAAATTAGGGTGATGAATTTGAGAATTAATTATTCAGAAGTGCTCAATAAAGTTCAAGAAGGAGTGTATGACGTGATTGTTATTGAAGGTGTAGTGGGCGTAGGAAAAAGCTCATTAATGCATATCTTAGGCGATATGGGGTATTTAGAATTCGAGGAACCGGTTGTAGATAATCCGATTTTGGATAAGTTTTATTATGATCGCAAACGCTACTCATTTCCGCTACAAGTGTTCTTCTTAAATAAGCGTTTTGAACATATTAAAAAAGCAAGTCAAGTTAAACATGCCGTGATGGATCGAAGCATCTATGGAGACGCAATCTTTGCACGTATGTTAAACTTAAATGGTGAAATGAGTGATGAAGAGTTTGGCATTTATGTTGAACTGCTGGAGAACATGTTGGAACATGTTGCACGACCAAAGCTCATGGTCTACTTAGAAGTATCGGTTGATGAAGCAATGCGTCGGATTCAAAAACGAGGTCGTGATTACGAATTGGTGGTTGAACGTGATTATTGGGAAAAACTCAACAAAGAATATACAGAATATTTTGATGCGTATACCCTGTCACCCATCCTTAAGATTAACGTAGATCACTTGGATTTTGAAAATAGCGAAGAAGACAGAACGTATGTGATTCAATTAATACAAGAAGCACTAGAAAATAGGGTGAATTAAATACGATGAAATGGATTGAAACCGCAAGAGCCTATAAGAAAATGGATCCTGCTGCACGGTCAATCTTGGAGATTATCCTTTTATATCCAGGATATCATGCGAGTGGGTATTATAGGGTTGCTCATTTCTTTTACACGCATAAAATGTTCTTTATAGCTCGATTTGTATCACATGTCGGGCGCTTTTTCACGCAAATTGAGATTCATCCAGGGGCAACCATTGGTCGAAGATTTGTGATTGATCATGGAGCAGGTGTTGTAATTGGTGAAACTGCGATCGTGGGTGACGACGTCTTTATGTACCACCAAGTAACCTTGGGATCAAAGAGTCATCATGATGAAGGAAAACGCCATCCAACCATTGGCAATCATGTAGTCATTGGTGCGGGTGCCATTGTGTTGGGGGACATTGTGATTGGCGATCACGCTGTGATTGGCGCAAACTCTGTTGTCACCAAAAGCGTGGAACCCGGGTGTGTTGTCGCTGGGAATCCTGCGAAATTATTAAAACGAAATTAAAATGATTATATCTTGACATATCAGCTAAATTTGATAATATATAAGATGTATTAGCACTTATTGGTTTAGAGTGCTAATTTCTAAGGAGGGATTGTATGATAAAACCATTGTATGATCGTGTCTTATTAGAAAAAGTTGAAGTTAAGGCACAAACTGAGAGTGGCATTCTATTGCCCGAATCAAGTAAGGAACAACCAAACCTTGCGAAAGTTATTGCGGTAGGTGAAGGGAAGCGCACAAAAGATGGAACCCTGATACCGATGGGTG
This sequence comes from Erysipelothrix larvae, assembly GCF_001545095.1. Classification (NCBI taxonomy): domain Bacteria; kingdom Bacillati; phylum Bacillota; class Erysipelotrichia; order Erysipelotrichales; family Erysipelotrichaceae; genus Erysipelothrix; species Erysipelothrix larvae. The sequence goes on along the minus strand of NZ_CP013213.1, from coordinate 2,128,096 downwards.
TAAAAGTCAACGATACCGTCATCTATAAACAGTTCGCAGCAAGTGACGTTAAATATGAACAAAAAGACTATTTAATTGTTGAGATGAAAGACATTCTTGCTGTTGTAGAGGAGGACGTATAATGCCAAAAGAAGTAAAATATTCAAGAGATTCACGGTCTTCTTTATTAGAAGGCATTGATGCATTAGCAGATGCAGTTAAAATCACATTGGGGCCAAAAGGTCGTAATGTTGTTTTAGAAAAATCCTATGGTTCACCCCTGATTACCAATGATGGTGTAACGATTGCAAAAGAAATCGAACTGGAAGATAAATTTGCCGATATGGGTGCGAAATTATTGTATGAAGTTGCTAATCGAACCAATGATGCAGCAGGAGATGGTACTACAACAGCAACGGTCCTTGCTCAAGCAATTATTCATAAAGGCCTAGAAGCCATTGATAAAGGGGCAAATCCTGTATTAATGCGCGCAGGTATTGAAAAAGCTTCAAAAGAAATATCAAATCACCTCTTATCACAATCCATCAAGATTGAATCCAGCGAAGACATCATGAATGTTGCAGCAATCAGCGCAGGAGATCCTGAGATTGGAAAAATCATTGCTCAAGCAATGGAAAAAGTGGGGCAAGATGGTGTGATTACCGTTGATGAATCCAATACATTTGAAACAGAGTTAGAAGTTGTTGAAGGACTCCAATATGATAAAGGATTTATCTCACCGTATATGGTATCTGATCGTGAAAAAATGGAAATTGAAATGGAAAAACCATTTATCTTGGTCACAGATCACAAGGTCTCAAACATTCAAGAAATCTTACCATTGCTTGAATCAATTGTAAAAGTAAACAAACCATTCTTTGTAATCGCAGAGGATATGGAACAAGAAGTTGTGACAACCTTAGTGTTGAATAAACTTCGTGGTACGTTCAACGTTGCTGCAACCAAAGCACCAAGCTTTGGGGATAACCAAAAAGCAATGCTTGAAGACATTGCCGTTGTAACTGGAGCACAGTTTATCAGTAAAGATTTGAATATGGATCTTAAGGATGTTACCATTGACGACTTAGGAACTGCTCAAAAAGTATTGATCCGTAAAGATGATACAACCATCGTTAAGGGTCAAGGAAACGTGGATGACATTTCAAAACGTGCGGATATGATTCGTGCTCAGATTGCAAACACTGAGAGTGAATATGATATTAAGCGTTTAAATGAACGATTAGCAAAATTAACCAGTGGTGTGGCAGTGATCAAAGTAGGTGCTGCGACAGAATCTGAAATGAAAGAAAAGAAACTACGTATTGAAGATGCACTTAATGCTACCAAAGCAGCGGTCGCTGAAGGGGTTGTATTAGGGGGTGGTTATTCACTTGCTCATGCTTACAAAGATCTTAAAGATAAAGTCAAAGGTGATAACCCAGACGAACAAAAAGGAATTTCTGCTGTCTTTGAAGCAAGCCTCAGACCACTGTGGCAAATTGCTGAAAACGCAGGGTTTGATGGTAATGAAATTGTAAATACACAACATCTCAAAGAACCAAACATTGGCTTTGATGCAAAACGTGGTATCTGGCAAGACCTACAAAAAGAAGGGATTGTTGATCCGACTAAGGTAACACGCAATGCCTTACTCAATGCTGCATCGATTGCAGCACTCTTCTTAACCACGGAAGCAGCAGTTGCTTCAGTTAAAGAAGCACCTTCCAGTGGCCCAGTAATGCCAGAAGGCATGTACTAAGACCAAAAGCACTCAACTTGAGTGCTTTTTTTTGTGCACAAACAAAAAAGACACGTGATTGTGTCTTTGGAGTTATGATTATCTTCGATTCATAATTTGGGATCGTTTAGGTCCATTGGAGACTAAAGCGATGGGTGTTTCAATTAATTGTTCAAGGGCGTCAATATAAGCCTTGCAATTTTCTGGTAATGCATCATAGTCTGTGATATCTGAAATATCAACATTCCACCCTGCAAAAGATTTTATAACAGGCGTTGATTTTTCTAAAACAGATACTGCCCCAAAGTCTTGGGTGATAACGCCTTCGTATTCATAGCCTGTTACGACATTAATCTCATCAAGATAGGAAAGAACATCAATGTTTGTGAGTGCAACATGAGTTGCCCCTTGAACTTTGCACCCATAGCGTGTTGCCACGGCATCAAAGTATCCAACACGACGTGGTCGCCCAGTTGTTGCACCAAATTCCCCAGCATCCCCACCAAGTCTACGGAGTTGGTCTGCTTCTTCGCCAAAGATTTCTGCAACAAAAGGTCCACTTCCAACACAACTTGAATAGGCTTTGGTAACAGCCCATACTTCGTCAATTGCTTTGGGTAACCCTGCTCCAATTGAACCATAATAAGCGAGCGTTGTTGAAGAGGTCGAGTATGGATAAATTCCAAAGTCTGGATCACGAAGTGCTCCAAGTTGACCTTCAAGTAAAATTGTTTTTCCTTGTTTTTGCATATCATCCAAGAGATTGAACACATCCACAACATAGGGTTTAATTAAGTCACGGTATTCATGGAGTTCACGTAAGATTGCTTCTTTTGTCAGTGGTGCTTGATTGTATAAATGCACCATGAGTGCGTTTTTCTGGTCAATAATGCGATCGATTTTTGAGTCTAGCCAAGCATCATTAAAGAGTTCAGATACTTGAAATCCAGTTTTTGCGTATTTATCGGAATAAAATGGTGCAATCCCTGATTTTGTTGAACCAAATTGAGCCTTCCCCAAACGCGCTTCTTCAAGTTCATCAAAGCGAACATGATAGCTCATAACAATTTGAGCACGATCACTCACAACAAGCTTTGGCTTAATGCCTTTTTCTTCAAGTTCACGTAATTCACTGATAAAGGATGGAATATTCAATGCCACACCATTCCCAATCACATTTACCGTATGGTCATAAAATACTCCCGATGGAAGCATGTGCAGTGCAAACTTTCCATAATCATTGATGATTGTATGTCCTGCATTATTTCCCCCTTGAAAGCGAACGATGACATCTGATTCATGTGCGAATACGTCAGTAAGTTTCCCTTTACCTTCGTCACCCCAATTTGCTCCAACAATAGCCTTAATCATTTTGTACCCTCCAGTCAATTAAAATGGGACACAAAGCTGTGTCCCGATGTACACGCATTAGGATACCAAGAACATCCCTTGTTGTCAATGAAAACACGTTGTAAAATGTACCTTTTTTGATGCGTGTGTGGTAAAATTAAGGAAGTCGAAAGGAGATACTCATGAACAAATTTGACAAAATTTATTGTGGTTTTGTAATTGTGCTGGCAGTGACTCTTTTCGGGGTTTCCAAAATCGTTGCAACCGCAATTTCAGTAGATGAAGCAATGGCAGTTGTCTACCATAACGATAAAGAAGTATTGCGTTTACCCATGAATCAAGATGGCCGCTTTAGTGTGAATGGAACATTGGGGGATGTTGTATTAGAGATTAAAGATGGTAGGATTCGCGTGGCAGATGAAATATCTCCGCTTCATTATTGTCAAGTGCAAGGATGGGTAGAACGTACAAACGTCCCAATTGTATGTTTACCAAATGGAATCAAGATTGTGATCGAAAGCGATGATTCACTGATTGATCCAGATGATGGAGATATAACGGTTGGATGAAACGAAATAAAACACGAAGCCTAACGGTTCAGACGATGCTTCTTGCGATGGCGATCACCGTGAGTATGGTTGAATCACAGATTCCACTGGGATTACCAGGCGTACGTCTTGGCCTTGCGAATGTTTTGGGACTGATTGCTTATTATTTCTTTGGCGTTAAAGAAATGATCGTATTAAATATGATGCGCGTATTACTTGTAGGACTAATGCGCGGAACCTTTTTGTTTAGTCCAGGATTCTGGATTAGTTTTTGCGGAACACTGTTAAGCACAATGATGGCAATTGCTGCAGCAAAGTCAAAAGTGTTCTCAGAATATGGAATTTGCCTCGTATCTTCTACATTTCATAATGTTGGACAAGTAATATTTGTAGCATTTCTCACAAATGCACCCATGTTGGTGTTTACTTACCTCCCTTTTTTATTAATTATGGGGATTCCAACAGGAATTGTGACCGGAAAATTGGTAAAGTCACTACACGAACGGTTCAAACAAATGATATAATCTACATAAGGCAAATTAATTGTCTGTTTCTTTAGATATCAGGGGGTTTTTATGGAATTATTAATACATGATTTGCAAGCAATTCAAAATGAGTTGGATTCACGCATTTTCACACTTCATGATACAACACGCGAAAAAACACGCAATGATCGTATTTTAGCATTGCTTGTGGAAACCGGTGAACTTGCAAATGAGACACGCTGTTTTAAGTATTGGAGTCTTCGAGCACCATCTGATAATGAAACAGTGTTTGAAGAGTTTTCGGATGTTTTACACTTTACCTTATCCTTAGGCATTGATATTGACTTCAGTGATGCGTGTATTGTGTATGAGAAATCGAGTTTGATTTTAAACGATCAATTTCATCAAGTATATCGATTAATTCAATTATTCTCTACATCAAATCGTAAGGAAGATTACCGGGCGTTATTTGCTTCGATTTTGAGTTTAGCATACAGCTTGGGGATGAATAATGAAGTGATTCGAAATATGTACTTAATGAAGAATCAAAAGAATCATCAAAGACAGGATGATAAATACTAGGAGGATAGTTTTATGTCTAAAAAGAAAATGGAAGAAGCATACGGTGATGTATCACTCGAAATGCTCGCTGATCTCACGCTAACCAATGGTATTTCAGGACATGAAAGAGATGTTCAAGAAGTATTTAAGGATTGGGTTAAAGAAAGTGTTGACTCAATCGAATATGATAACTTAGGGTCCATCATTGCCATTAAAAAAGGTCAAGAAAATGGGCCGAAAGTGATGTTTGCGGGTCATATTGATGAAATTGGATTTTTAGTTAAGAATATTGATAATAATGGCTACATTCGTCTTCACCCAGTGGGTGGATGGTGGCCCCATGTATTGTTATCGCAACCTGTCACAATCACGACCCGTAAAGGGCATGCATATGTGGGTGTTGTGGGATCAAAAGCACCACATGGTATGAAACCAGAAGTGCGAAATAAAGTATTATCAATGGATGAAATCTTCGTGGATATTGGAGTTTCTTCAAAAGAAGAAGTAGAATTAATTGGGATCCAAATTGGTGACATGGTGACACCGAAAGCTGATTTCCATGTTCTCGCAAATCCTAATTACTTGATGAGTAAAGCATGGGATGATCGTGTGGGAGCTGCAATTGTGATGGATATTATGCGCAACCTTAAAGGGCTTGATCTTGTTTCTACAGTCTATGGTGTTGGTACCGTTCAAGAAGAAGTTGGACTACGTGGTGCAAAAACAGCGGCACAACGCATCAATCCAGATGTGGCAATTACACTTGATGTCACCATCGCAACAGATACACCCGGTGAAGACAACCGCATTAAGTTAGGTGTAGGTGCAACTCTAGAAGTCATGGACGGTTCATACATTGGCCATAAGGGACTGTTGTACATGCTTCAAGATCTTGCAGATGATCTCAAGATTGACACGCAATTTGAAATGCTTGCTGCTGGGGGTACTGACTCAGGAGAAATCCATAAAGTACACGATGGTGTCATTGCACTGACAGTGTCGATTCCAGCGCGATACATCCATTCACATTATGGAATCATTCATCGCAAGGACTATGCCGATACTGTGAAGTTATTAACAGAATTTGTTAAGACATTCGATAATAAACACTTGATAACATTACAAGAATATAAAACAATGCCATTTTAAGCACCCTTCTAGGGTGTTTTTTTATGGGATTGGTGGTATAATATCCTTAACCAAAGTGTACTGGATAAGTACGGATTGCTGGTTAACATTAACTAAGGAGGATAATGCAATGATCTATGTACAATCACCACAAAAAAGAGATTTCATAAAAGAATTACTCGATGGTCAAACCGTTGATGGATGTAAGTTTACATTCGCTAAAATGGATGGTATGAAAATCTACTTTGAAACTGAAGGAGTAGAGCTTGAAAAAGCTGTTTCTATCGCGAAGAGTGAAGTTAAAAAGTCTAAGTATGGGCCTGCATTATATTTCACAGTTCAAATCGCAAAATAAGACTAACGGTCAATTGGCCGTTTTTTTTATATGTTTATGACAGGGTAAACGGTTGTAAAATGTTTCAAAACGTTATAGGTATTGAAAATTCTTTTCATTATATTGAAAATTTATTGAAAGATTTTCTTGACACAGATTTTCACAAGTGATAACATCTTGATATATTAAAGGAGGTTTTTTTATGAAATCATTATACAAGGGATTCATGATTGGGCTTGTGATGCTGTTACTCACTGCTTGTGGATCAGGTGACGGGGATAAGGAATATATTATTGCATCAGACAACGGATATCCACCGTTTGAATGGGCAGAAGCAAGTGGTACATATGTTGGGATTGATGTCGACATTATGAATGCAATTGCTGAAGACCAAGGAATCAAGATTAAAATGGACTTTATTGGATTCACCGGTGCAGTCGCAAGTTTAAAATCAGGACAAGCAGATGCGGTTCTTGCTGGGATGACAATCACAGACGAACGGTTAAAAGTGTATGATTTCTCAGATCCTTATTATGATGTATCCGTTACAATGGCTGTTGCAATTGGCAGTGATATTACTTCATATGAAGATCTCCGAGGAAAACGCGTTGCAATCAAGACTTCAACAAACGGCGCTGATTTCGCAGAATCAATTAAAGAACAATACGGATTCGAAGTGGTGTACTTCGATGATTCCGCTACAATGTATACCGAAGTGGTTTCAGGAAATGCAGTTGCATGTTTTGAAGATGCGCCAGTTATGGAATACAGCATCGCCAAAAATGGTGTCCAACTTGTTACAACAGGTGTTTCTGAAATACCAAGCCAATATGGATTTGCTGTTATGAAAGGTGAAAATGCTGAATTACTTGAAAAATTTAATGCAGGACTTGCGAATATAAAAGCGAATGGAAAATATCAAGAAATTGTAGATAAGTACACGAAGTAGGTTTTTATGATTGACTTAATTATTGAAAACTATCAGTCACTTTTAAGTGGGTTCTATAATACAATCCTCTTATCTGTGGTTTCTATGCTACTTGCCACAATCATTGGACTATTAAGTAGTCTGATGACTTTATCCAAATCAAAAATACTCAATTGGATTGCGAAAGCATATATTTCACTTGTGCGAGGTGTCCCACTGATTGTACTGGGGTTCTTTGTTTACTATGGGATTCCAGGGTTACTAAAAAGTTTTGGAATCAATTTTAGATTTGAACTGTATTATGCAGCAATAACCATCCTGAGTCTCAACTCAGGAGCATACATGTCCGAGATCATTCGTGGAGGGATCTTATCGGTTGATCATGGACAAATGGAAGCAGCGCAAAGTTTAGGGTTACCCCATAAACGAGCGATGCGATTAATTATATTACCACAGGCATTCAAAACCATGGTGCCTTCAATTATTAACCAATACATCATTGCATTTAAAGACACTTCCTTGCTGTCTGTTATTGGATTTGGTGAACTTACCAAACAAACCCAAATTATCATCGGGCGTAATCAACGTCTCTTTGAGATGTGGGCAATTACTGCAGTATTATACTTTGTAGGATGCTCATTGCTTGGGTATTTGGGCCATGTCGTTGAAAGGAAGTGGAATTATGACGCATAAGATAGAAGTAAATAAGCTGAATAAACACTTTGGCCAATTACATGTCCTAAAGGATGTCGACTTAACCATCGATAAACAAGAAGTGCTGTGTATTATTGGCCCTTCAGGAAGTGGAAAGAGTACACTGTTACGGTGTATGAACTTGTTGGAGGATTATGAAAGCGGACAAGTAATCGTGGATGGTGTTGACTTAAAAGCGCCGGACACAAACATTAATAAAGTGCGCGAGAATATTGGTATGGTATTCCAACACTTTAATCTGTTTCCTCATTTGACTGTGCTTGACAACATTACACTCGCACCCGTTCAATTAGGAACCATGACACAAGAAGAAGCGGAAGTAAAAGCGATGGAACTTCTGAATCAAGTTGGAATTCCTGAGAAAGCCCATCTCTATCCACGAAAACTATCAGGTGGACAAAAACAACGGGTTGCGATTGCACGTGCACTCGCAATGAATCCCGATGTGATGCTCTTTGATGAACCAACATCTGCGCTTGACCCTGAAATGGTTAAAGGGGTCTTGAATGTTATGAAAGATCTTGCCTATCAAGGCATGACCATGGTTGTGGTAACCCATGAGATTGGATTTGCACGCGAAGTGTCAGATCGGATCATCTTCATGGATCAAGGGATGATTGTTGAACAAGGCAATCCCAGTGAATTGTTATCCAATCCACAAGAGGAACGAACTAAGTTATTCTTAAGTGAAATTCTATAGCTAAAAACAGGGTGTTATCGATGACATTTAATCATTGATAACACTTTTTATGTGAGGATGGTATAGTTTAGTCGAAAAGTTTGATAAAATAGTACCTAGAAATAATAAAAGGAATGTTAACCTATGAACCATGAAATGAGAAACTCAGTCTTAAAAACATATCGTAAAGAACTGTGGTCACGCTTTATGCGTGCAATCACCGATTATGATTTAATCCAACCCAATGACCGCATCGCAATTTGTATATCCGGAGGCAAGGACTCAATGTTAATGGCACTTATGTTTAAAGTACTTCAAACCTTTAGTGAGGTTCCTTTTGAAGTAAAATATGTAGTCATGGATCCAGGGTATAAAAAAGAGCATCGACAACAGATCATTGATAATGCTCAGAAACTGGATATACCCATCGAAATACATGATTCTCGTATCTTTGAATATGTCGATACATTGCCTAAAAGCCCATGCTATTTGTGTGCACGCATGCGACGTGGTCACCTTTATGCATTTGCGGAAAAGCTTGGGTGCAACAAAATTGCATTAGGACACCACTACGATGATGCCATCGAAACAACACTTCTAAACATCTTCTATGGTGGGCAATTTGGTACAATGCTCCCGCGCCTCAATTCCACCTCCAATCAAGGGATGGAATTAATCCGACCCCTTTATCTTGTGCGTGAAAAATCAATTATCAAATGGGCAACACGCTATAACCTTGAATTTTTGAACTGTGCGTGTTCATTCACTGAAAAGAAACAAACCGACAGTAAACGACTCGAAATCAAGAAACTCATCGAAACACTGTCTGAAACAAACCCCTTCTTAGAAGCGAATATCTTTCGCAGTGTTGAACATGTAAATTTAGGGAAAGTCATGTCATATTATGATGACGATATTGAAGAAGTTAGTTTCTTGGATCAATTCAAAAAAGATAATACATAAATCGAAAGTACTGTGCTTTATGTGTCCATTGTGAACACACAAGACACGGTGCTTTTTGTTTTATGAACTACTTATGAATCAGTGCGCCTTCAAGTTCAAGTAAATATATCTTACGATCAATACCACCTGCATATCCAGTTAGACTACCATCTGTTGAAATGACACGGTGGCAAGGAATGAGGATTGAGAGTGGATTATGACCGACAGCACCACCAACAGCCTGAGATGACATGGAATCAAGTCCTTTACGTTTCGCAAGAATGCGAGAAATCTCACCATAAGAACGTGTTTGTCCATAAGGAATCTCCATCAATATATCCCAAACATCCCGTCTAAAGGGTGTTCCAATTGGGTTGAGGGGTAAGGTGTTAATGCTCGGGTTTTCACCCCTAAAATAAGCATCAAGCCATGCTGTACAGCGTTTAAAGACTTCCAGATTATCAAGCGTGTGTAACTGATCACGCCATACACCCCCAAAATATTTCTGATCTTCAAACCAAAGACCAACTAAATGATCTGTTTCATCACAGCCTAGGGTAATCGTCCCTAAGGGTGATTGATATGTTGTGCAATAAATCATTGTAACCCTCCTTGTTTTAGCGCAAAATAATGATTGAAAAATGCGTAAGAGCGCCAGGGACTCATGTCCTTGAGCTGATCTTGTGTTTTATGTTTTGTTATTTCAGGCAAATCATGAAATACACGGGTTGGATCGATGTAGAGATCGAGCGCGCCTGTTGTTCGAATTGCAAGATAATCTGCGGTCCAACGAGACATACCACAATCTGATTGAAGGGTTTGTATGAGGCTGTCTTTTTGACGGTGAGGTTCGAAACAAACGACATGATCTACGATCCCTTTCGCAAGCAAATAAATGTTTGAAGCATCCTTGTTTGAAAATCCAATACGATTCATACAATCAAAAAACGAAGCACCAAGTGAAACGATATGGTGTGGAGTACAAAATGTATGGGTGATTGTTGGGTTTTTAGTGGGGATTAAAGAACCAAACGCCTTTACAAATTCATGCATCAAGACTGACGCAATATACGCAGGATAATTTTGGTACAAAAGCGTTTGAACTGCTGTTTCAAAAGGATCAATACATCCAGGGATGCGCGTTCCTAAGTAACAACAATCTTTGAGATCATCATGGGATGACATAAGAGACTCATAAATTGTATGCGGTTGACACGATAAGTCAAAGAGGTTTTGAACACGGCTGATAATATATGGGAGCATCACGATTAGAGACTCACTGAGGGTAAGTGATAAAGCATGGTGGTCTTCTTGGTGGCGAACACATATTGTTCCCGAGATTTCCGTATGATCCTTTTTTAAAATACGCAGTGAGCGAAGATACATGTGATCATCACAGTACTCAACACCAGGGATGAGATGGTCTCTTAGGAATTGAAACTGTTGATCCCAAGGGTATGGATCGCGATAGCTCAGAAGCAACGTGAGTTCACGGGTGGGATTTGGGTGTATTTTCTTTCGAATTTGAGAGGGTGTGAGATTGTAACGTTCCTTAAAAAGCGCATTAAATCGACGTAAACTTCCAAACCCACAGGCTAGTGAAACATCTATAATTGATAAATGGGTTTCAGTTAAGAGTTGTTTTGCTAAAAGAAGGCGACAGGTCTGAAGGTATTGGGTTAAAGTAACGTGATATTGATCAAAGAAAACGCGCCGTAAATGACGTGAAGAACATTCAAGTTTATCCGCAATGTCTTCCATCGATAAATCATGACTGCAATTCATTTCAAGTAACACAGCCGCAGCAGTGGCGATCGAATGGGATGCATCCATGACTAAATGACCGGGTGCTAATTCGGGACGGCATAATAGACAGGGACGAAAACCGTTGAGTTCTGCCTCTGCGCAGGTTGCATAAAATGAACAATGTTCAAAGCGTGGCTTCCGTGCTTTACAAATCGGTCGACAATAAATGCCGGTGGTACGGATTCCGACAAAAAACTCACCATCAAACCGTGCATCTTTTGAAACAAACGCTTCGTAGAGACTTGTTGTTTGAGTCAACATTGTAATCACCCCTTTCAAAAGTATCATACCACTAAATGAAACAAATGCTCGCCATATTCGGACATCAAAGTAAAAAAATCGATAATTTAGAATACTAACAAACGCTTATGTGTATTGCGTAGTGTCATCAAGGATTTGTGATAAGTAGCTCAAGGCTTCCTACAAGTGTAAGAGACCAATCATCTCATCCTCCTATGGTCTTCTGATTGGATTAATAAATCCGATCAAGTCATCCTGATAGAAGTCCATACCGTATATGTGAGAAGAGTGCAAAGGATCGTATAGAAAAAAACTCCCAACAAGTGTAAGGAGTTTGTGATTTAAAATTGGAGCGGGTGAGGGGAATCGAACCCCCGTAGCCAGCTTGGAAGGCTGGAGTTTTACCATTAAACTACACCCGCATAATTTAATTTAGATGGTGACCCGTGTAGGACTCGAACCTACGACCCACTGATTAAAAGTCAGTTGCTCTACCACCTGAGCTAACGGGTCACATCGATGGTGGGCAGGGACGGATTCGAACCGCCGAACCCTAAGGAGTAGATTTACAGTCTACCGCGTTTAGCCTCTTCGCTACCTACCCATTAAAAATGGTGCCGATTATAGGACTTGAACCCACAACCTACTGATTACAAATCAGTTGCTCTACCAATTGAGCTAAATCGGCATTTTCTTTAAAAAAAAAGAAATGGTGGAGGATGACGGGCTCGAACCGCCGACCCCCTGCTTGTAAGGCAGGTGCTCTCCCAACTGAGCTAATCCTCCATTGCTTAGTGCTTATATAATATACCATTTAGAAACTTCATAGTCAACAAGAAAATAGAAAAAAATTCAAAAAAATTTTCAGAGCTCTTAATAAGCATGATTTCGGTGTTTTGAGTCCGTTTCGCAGATGAACAAATCTGCTTTATTTAGTAAGGGTTATCGCAATGTATAAGTTTCGAAGTCGATTATTTTGAGAATAACATAGAAATTTACGCACTGTATGTAAATCATTTATAATACTCAGAAACTACTTCAGGGAAGGGAACTCTTGATATAAATTGAATTAATAGATACAAAGCGCTGTGATTACTCACGAATAACTAGGGATTTTCTTCTTTATCCCAAAGATCATAAAAAGTGTACTGTTTAAAGGGTATTTCAAATACAGCACGGGTTTAATATACACCATGAATAAGATATAATATAGAATAGAAAGAGGATTTATAGTCTAAAACTATCGTTTGGTTGTTTCATTGAAACATACAATTTGTTTTTATTTGATAGGTCGCCTATGATGTACGTGATAGTTATTTCACAAGCTAAGGGGATGATCAATAGACGCTTAAGGTGAATATATATGAACTATAGTCAATTACAGTATTTCCTAACATTATCTGAAACATTGCACTTTACCCATGCTGCCCAGTTGCTCTATATCAGTCAACCCAGTTTAAGTGTTGCGATAAGTAACTTAGAAGAAGAATTGGGTGTACCTTTGTTTGAACGAAGCGGTCGTCATGTTGTCCTTACTGAATATGGAAAGGTATTTGGTGCGTATGTTTCAAAATCGATGCATGAGCTCCAACAAGGCATTCAACATCTTAATATCATGAAGGAAAAGATGTCAGAAACCTTGAGGATTGGATTTTTATACTCATTAAGCTCACAATTTATCCCTGAGATTGTAGCAGGGTATAAAAAAGGCGCACCAAAGATACACTTTGATTTATTCGAAAGTGATACAGCAACAGCAGAATGTACGATTGAATTACTGGATGGCTTGAAGCATGGACGCTTTGATTTGGTCTTTATAAATCGAATTTTAAGAGATGATAAAGATCTGAAGTTCATCAAAGTATTTGAACAGAATTATGTAGCGGTTGTGTGTGAAACTTCCTTGCTCAGTCAAAACCAAAGTATAGATTTAAATGACACGATAGGAATCCCATTGATTCAATACAAACGAAAGTTTGGAACCAAAGCAGAAATTAATTCACTCTTCGAAAGTATCGGATGTCCATTTGAAGTAGGTGCGGAATTAGAAGATGAGTCAAGCATCATCAATTATGTAAAACGCGATTTGGGGTTTGCGATTCTCCCTTACTCAGAAAATTTGGAACAACCCGGTGTCACCGTCTTGGAAATTCACAACCCACAGTTTGTGCGCAGTATTTATGTTGGCTATAATAAAATAAAACATGAAAATGTTACAGTAAAACATTTCATTGATTGGATATGTAATCACTTAAGTGTTTAGACATTATTCCTTTTGGAAGTAACACTATCCAGGAGGAGCGTATGAAAAATAATCAGTATTTTAAAACATCGCTTGGGCTTTATATGAATTATTTCGTCCAAGGGATGCAAGCCATTATCATTTCCCAAAATGCATCTTTTTTTGCAGATAAATGGGGAACAGATAGTGCAGGTGTTTTAGGGGTCATTGCGATCATTGGTATTGGAAAAGTCATTATCCTATTGTTTTCAGGATTTCTATCCGATTATTTCGGAAGAAAACCCCTTGTGTATATTGGGATGGCGGGCTATTTATTCTTCTTTGGAGGATTGCTCGTAGCCAATTCAGTAACAATGGCATCAATTGTTGCCTTTTCTGCGGGAGCAGCGACATCCTTTTTAGATGCAGCGACATACCCAGCTTTGATGGAAATCTACCCCGATAAATCCAGTGTTGCAAGTGTGATTGTGAAAGGATTTATTTCGGTTTCTGGATTTATATTCCCCTTGTTTGTGGGTCTATTAACAAAGAATAATGTATGGATTGGTATTTCGATTTTAGTACCTCTTGTTATTGTGGCACTCAATGTTATCTATATGCTGAATAAACGATTTCCGGACAGTGATTTAAAAGAAGGCAACGAAAAGAAGGTTTCAAAACTCATTGAAACACACTTTGCAAACCAACCACGATATTATGTTGAAGGTGCAATCCTCTTAGTATATGCATTTGTGTGCATGGCTTGTTTCTATTCCTATCAACAAGTCATTACTTTGTATGGTCAACAGATTTTAATGATGGATGATTTTTCATCACGCCTTTTACTCTCGCTTTATACATTAGGGTCATTTTGCGCAGTCATTTCTACATCAATCATTATGGCTAAGTTTAAAAATTCGGGATATCGCGATCCTTGTCATCTATACATGTATAACTGCAATCTTTTATATGCTCATTTACTTTGTGCCAAGTCAACCAATGGCACTTGTCGGATCCTTTGTAATTGGGTTTACAGCTGCAGGGGGTGTGCTTCAAATTGGTACTGCATTGATATCGCAGTTCTTTCCAAAATATAAGGGGATTAATACATCTGCATACAGCTTGTTTTTCTCTGCAGCTACGTATGTGATGCCAATCTTGGCAGCACAAACTATTAATACAGATTTCACAGTATTCTTGAAAATTATCATGATTATCTCAATGGTTGGATTTGGATTAATGGTTGTTCTATCATACTTTTATAAACGCACATTTGGTGTGAGTGCATTTTCTAGAAAAGAGGTCGTATAAAAATGAACGTTACAACAATCAAAGGACTTGATAAGAAAGTATCCCGTGTCGTGATGGGGACAGGATGGTTTGCTCCAGAATTTAAAACAGTGATTTATGATTTATTGGATCGCTATGTCGCAGCCGGTGGCAATGTGATCGACACAGGTCGTTTCTATAATGGTGGTAAAAGTGAAGCGATCATTACTGAATGGTTAAATGATCGCAAAAATCGTGACCAACTGATCATCATCAATAAAGCGTGTCATCATTATGTGGACGAAAACAATGTTCATTATCCTGAAAAGAGTCGTGTAAAGCCTGAATACATTACCGAAGATCTTGAATACAGTCTTCAAAATATGGGTGTTGATTACTTCGACATTTACTTACTCCATCGCGATGATGTGAATGAACCGGTTTCAGGTCTGATGGACACCTTGGAGAAGCACCATCTCGAAGGGAAAATTAAAACATATGGTATGTCAAATTGGTCCAATGAACGCATTCAAGAAGCGGTTTCTTATTGCAAGTCAAAAGGATACACAGGGATCCGAGTAAACAGTCCTTCGTACAGCCTTGCAACCATTAATAAACCACGCTGGGTAGGTACAGTTTACGTAGATGCTGATTATGTACAATCATCCAATGAAGAAGGCATCACAATTCTATCATGGGCTGCTCAATCAGCAGGATTCTTTGTGCCTTTGTGGTCCTCAATCGATAGTGAAGCTCCTGAAGATATTAAAAATGCTTACTTTACAGAAGATAACTTTAAGAAACTCAATCGCGTGATTGAAGTTGCCACCAAACGTGGTGGGGGCATTGAACCAGTGAATGTTGCCTTAGCGTATGTCCTTCATCCTAGATTTAATGTATTTGCATCGATTGGTCCTCGTAACATGCATGAACTTGAATCAAGTCTAAAGGCGCTTGACATTGAGCTTACGAAACAAGAAATCGAATATTTGGAACTTAAAACCGATAAATGTGTATAAGAAAAGGGAAGCATTGAACGTGCTTCCCTTTGTTTTAGTCTAAATTATTTCAGTAATGTTTGTGCTGCAGTTATGATTGATAATTTATATACATCTTCTTCATTACAACCACGTGATAAGTCGGACACTGGTTTATTGAGCCCTTGTAAGATTGGTCCAATTGCTTCAAAATCACCAAAGCGTTGTGCAATCTTATAACCAATGTTTCCAGATTGAATTTCAGGGAAAATGAATACGCGTGCTGTTCCAGCAACTTTTGAGTCTGGTGCTTTTAGTTTTGCGACTACAGGCACAAACGCTGCATCAAATTGAAGTTCACCATCAATTTCATATTGTGGTGCAAGTTCTTGAGCGATGCGTGCTGCTTCACTTACTTTATCAACACTTTCACCTTTTGCAGAGCCTTTGGTAGAGAAACTTAACATTGCGACACGAGGATCGATGTCAAAGAGTTCAGCAGTTTTTGCACTTTCAACCGCAATTTCAGCTAATTCTTGAGAATTTGGATTGATGTTGATTGCACAATCTGCAAACAAGTATGTTTCACCACGACGTGACATAATAAATGCACCACTTGTACGGCTTACACCAGGTTTTGTTTTGATGATTTGTAGTGCAGGACGTACAGTATCACCTGTTGAGTGAATTGCACCACTCACCATCGCATCTGCTTTTCCAGTATAGGTAAGCATTGTCCCGAAGTAGTTGCCATCTTTCAGTAAATCACGGGCTTGTTCCACAGTGACTTTACCTTTACGACGTTCAACAAATGCATCAACAAGCGTGTCAACATCATCGTAAGTTTCTGGGTTGATGATTTCAACTTTATCCGTAATAAACCCTTGGTTTCTTCCGATTTCTGTGATTTCTTCTGGGTTTCCCAGTAATATTGGTTTAACAAGACCATCTGCTGCTAAACGTACTGAAGCACCAATAATTCTTACATCATTTCCTTCTGGGAAAACAATGCGAATATCTTTGCCGCTTACTTTATCTTTTAAACGTTCAAATAATTCCATAATATCCTCCTTTAATACACGTATAACTATAACCTTAAATGGCTTTTCTTACAAGGAAACATCATGGATTTTAAGTGGTTTTTGGTCTGTTAAGTAGGTCTAAAAGAATTAAGCGGAAATTTAAGGTGAAAATTACTCGAAATTACTTGCATTTGTTGGCGTGTATGCTATAATTGAAAACGCACCACAGGAAAAAATTGGGCTATAGCCAAGCGGTAAGGCACCAGACTTTGACTCTGGCATTTCCCTGGTTCGAATCCAGGTAGCCCAGCCAATATAAAGAAACACCCACTATCGAGTGGGTTTTTTATTGCTTGGATTTCCAATTGTAACAAATTTGTAACATTTTCGGTTATATTTTATCTAGTTTATCATTTTTCAATTATTGCTGTTCGTCGAAGATGTGTTTGTAATGGGCGTTTAACGTTTCCGCGCTATGGCCTGTCCGTTGGGCAATCTCACAATCTTTTATTCTCCGGTCTTTTTGATGATGTCTACCATCTATTTTATAATTGATCGCATGGTGGGAATTTCATAATTTAACCATAACGCTCATAATGTCTATCTCTTTTGATGGGCACGATTTTTTTATTACAATTTTAATGCTTTGAGACACCATTTAAGCATGCATTGTAGTCTTGCCGATCCCTCTTGCTTTTGATAGCACGTATGCAATTACGCTTTTTTAGTAAATCTTTGAGATTTGATTCCAGTTTGATAGGTGTTGATTTCTTCATAGTGCGAGCCTTTAACCGATCCCTCTTTACACACAATAATAAAAACCCTTGCAGTAGCTGAGGGTTTATGATAGGAAAATAAAAATCTTCTTATTATAGAAAGCATTTTGTATCGCCACTGTATCGCCACAGTGTTTTAGGGTATTAAAAAACCCACTCTTTAGTGGGTTTGAAGACTACTGGTGCCGCCACCGAGATTGTATTAAACGTTATTTATTGTTGAATAGTATCGTATTTAGTGGCTTTTTGAGCATTATAGGCATGCTATTTTATACAGTTTTTAAAAATGTATACCCATTGTATACCCACGCTATAGATTTTTAGACACAATTTCTTCTAACACTTTCAACGCTTCTTCTTCAGTGTCTGACATAGCATGAGTGTACACATTTAATGTAGTGACAACGCTTGCGTGACCAAGTCTTTTAGCTACTAAATTTATTGGAACGCCATTCTCAATGAGATAGGTGGTGTGCGCGTGTCTTAAATCGTGGAACCTACATCCTAGGTTCATCCCTTTGAAGTTGTTCTGAATTGTATTGTTTGGGAAAGCAGAATCATATCCTATTAATAGTTTATCGTCATCATACAATTCCCATTTTACCAGGATTTCTTTCAGCCTTAAAAGCTCATCATTGGTGTATGTGTCTACATTTACAGTTCTGTTTCTAGATGGCCTCTTAGTAGGACCTTTTTTATTGCGATCGCGCTTATCTTTTCCGGATATCGTGTCAATGATTCGTAGTTGCTTATTGTTGAAATGTTTACCGGATAGACCTTTAATTTCTGCCCTACTAAGTCCACAGGTGTACGCTATTAGGACTGTCATTTTAAACCAAACATTATTAGGTGTCTTTTCTTTCAGCTTGTGGTAGGCCTCAAAAAAGGTTTCAGGAGCAGGAACATTATAGTTGAGATTATCTCTTGATGTTTTCTTATATAAGTTCATCCGCAAAGTGGGATCTATTTGGATGTAATCATATGCAATAGCATACTTAATGATAGCTTTGAACATATGTATCATTCTGTTCTTATAAGTAACACTTAGGGGTTTTCCATTTTGCAATTTAAGTTCGTCTAGATCGTTGCGCCATTTTACAGCCTTTGCTGAAGTAATGCCGCCAATAGGTTTATCTGGCATGTAATCATTAATTTGCTGGATACGTTGGTCTTTCGTTTCTGGGAGAATGTCGACAGATTTTTCTTCAATCATCTCTAATCCTATATCCCGCATGGATCGTGTGCTTTTAGGTAGGTCTTCTTTTTTGATATCTCTTAGCATCTTCCGTTCTGCTCTTTCGGCAATCCCTTCGGTTTTGAAGCCTCTGCGTTTTAGACTCTTTCCTTTCCCAGTAGAGTCACGATACTGTATATCAAAGTACCATGTGCCACGCTTTTTATCTTCATATACTGCCACTTTAATCACTCCTTTATATATGATATAATTGGAGTACAGAAAAACCACCTAGCAGTAGTTTAATCTGTACTCATTCACCTCTGTTTGCGCAGGGGTTTTTTATATAATAATCACTTCACTTTAAATTATTAATCTCACTATCTGTCAAAAAAAGGTTAAGCGGATTAATGCCGTATATCTTTGCAAATGGCAACAACCATTCCGTAGGCATTTTGTATGTTCCGCTTTCTATTCTAGAAAGTTTTGACTGTGTGATTTTTATTCCGATACTACTTAACTGATCTACAACTTCAATCTGTGTTAGTCCGGCATTAATCCTCGCCTCTTTAACTAATTCACTAACCTTGCTCATATATTCACCCCTTTATGCTGTATACGCATATTTTAGTATATTTATAACGGAAAGTAAAGGAAAATATGCTATTTTCACATTTTTCTATTGACAGATATGTGATTTTAGCATAATATGTGATTACAGCATATCGCTGTTGAAAGGAGAGCAAAATGGAAAATAGAATTGTTGATGTCTTCGAAATGATTCGAGAAGAAAATAATCTGTCGATGACAGCTATGGCTAGGGAGATAGATATGTCTCAAAGTGTTTATTCACGTAAAGTGAGCGGTGAATATTCGTTTAGCCTGGATGACTTGCGAAATCTGATAATTAAGTTTAATCCACCTTTAGAATTAATTAAGAAATGTATTGGGTATGAGTAAAACATAATTTTTTTAAATATAAATATGCTATTAAAGCATATTACTGAAAGAAAGGAGAATAAACATGACTCAAGAACTAATCTTAAATAGCAAAGGAAATCCTAAGCGCTACATATATGTAACAGACATACGCAACTACATGCAGTGTGGCATCCCCAAATCTAAAGAGATATTTAGCTACGTAAAAGATTATGAACTTGAAACGTATCAATATGAAATGTTTGAAAACAGGGTACCACAGGAGTTATTCCACGAATGGCGTAGAAAGAAGAGGAGAGCGAAATGAAAAAACTAATTAGAAAGATTATCTTATGGGCTTTAGTCGAAGAGAAACTTAAAGCAAAAGTGATACTTACTACCAATCAAGACTATCCAAATGTAATTGTGTTCGAAAAAGAAAACACCTAAATAGGTGCCTCCGTTTTATTTGTTTAGCCATTCGTGGTATGCGCGAACATATTCTAGTGGCAAACTATGTAATCCGATCATCAAGTCATTTGTTAGTTCTACATTACCTTGACTGTCTGTCGAATCGCTTAATACATTATCGAATTCCGCTTTTTTCCCGCTAGACTCAAGCCATTCGATAAAATCTTCGAAAGATTTTCCCATTTCTACACCCCCTTTCTATAGGGGAAGATTACCATATAACAAATTGAAAATAGATAACATTATTTTCTTATAAAAGAAAGGAAATTACTATGAGTAATTTAATACCAATTGAAGCAACAAATAACAGAATTACAGTCAGCGCAAGAGAGTTGCATTTCTTCTTAGAAATTGGAACGCAGTTTAAGGATTGGTTCCCTAGAATGATCGAATACGGTTTTGTTGGAGGCGAGGATTTCAACCCGCTCAAAAAAGAGCAGGTTCGAACCGAAGGAAATCGTGAGGTCAAAAGAGAAATTCAAGACTATCAACTAACCATAGACTGCGCAAAACAAATTTCCATGCTTCAACGTAACGATAAAGGAATGCAAGCACGCAAATATTTCATTGAAGTTGAAAAATCATGGAACACACCAGAGAAAATCATGGCCAGAGCTTTAGAGTTTGCAAAGAAAGAACTAAGCACTCTAGAAATCGAAATGAAAGAGATGCAACCAAAAGTTGAATTCTTTGATCAAGTCGCATCAAGCAAAGATGCAATTGAAATGGGAAAGGTTGCTAAAACATTAAATATTCCAGGATTAGGGCGGAACAAATTATTTGAATTACTAAGGGATAAGGGAATCCTGATGAAAAACAACCTTCCTTATCAAAAATACTGTGATTCTCGTCATTTTAGAGTGATTGAAACAAAATACACGACACCTGACGGAGAAGTGAGAATTAACTTTAAGACGTTGGTTTATCAAAAGGGTTTAGCATATATTAGGAAAATCGTAACAGAAGGACATGATGCGAAATGAAATACGAAGCACAAGAACATGTAAGTGTCTTGGACGGCCAAGGAAACCCCTATTTAATCATTGAGGGTGAAATTGTCATATTAAAGTTTGAAGCGCTGCACAGGGCTTACATTGAATTTAATGGAAAATCGTATAGATTAGATCAACAAAGTTTTAGAGATTCATTTATCAAGGTACCCAGGAGGATTGGCAATGAAATCTAGTAAGGTAATAAAAAAAAGAACACTCATGCTTGCAGGCTATACGGTGTTCTCAACAATTGCGGTTTTAATGCTTTTGTTCATATTCATTTTACAACAAAACAACATCAAATTGCAAATGGAAGTGGATGCATCACTTGAAAAGAGTCAACAACTTATCGAGGTTGCTAAAAGCGAACAGAACGCTTTAGAGCGTGATTTAGCAGAAGTTGAGTATTTATCAAAGTTAGGCTCAAACATCTCTGTATGCGCGCCAAATTCAACGTTTAAATCGTTCATGGACTATCGAGAAATAACTGACGAAACTAGCAATCAATTCGCTTTGCTGCAAAAAGGTTTCTCAATCAGCACTCATGGAATACTTGTCCAGGATGGACGATTTCTAGTGGCTATGAGTAAAGAATATGGCCCTATCGGCACTGACTTAACAATCGTACTAGAAAACGTCACACTGCGCATAAGAATTGCTGATATCAAGCATCAAGGATGCACAAGTGACGACGGTTCAATGCTGGAATTTCTAGTTGATGCTAATAAGGTGTACCCAAACATTCTTGATGATGGCAACTTCAATCTTCTATATGAAGGGCCAATAAAGGAGATACGTTATGGAGATTAGATTTACGTTTGATCAACTGCAGGACATGAAGCAGTGTGTGGGAATTGGAACTATACAAGGCCTTCCAATGATGTATCGGAACTCGTTTGAGTTAGATGCTGACGGAAGTGATAGTTGGGATGAATTAGTAGAGTGGGGATTTGCTCGAAAATTTACTTGTCCTGATACATCAACCTGCTATCAACTCACGGACAAAGGAATCCGTCTCATGGAAATTTTATTTGATGTCAAGAAAAAAGAGTAAAGGAGTGGTTGCATGGGAAAACCGAAAAATCTTAATAAGGAATCAAATCGTCAGTTTTTATTAGACCAAAGGCGCATCATTGATGAAAAATTGAGTGAAGAGCGTGAACTGTATATAGAAGATTTTGAAAGATATCTTGAATTGTATCATAAGGCCCTTGTGAATGCGGAGTTTGCTGAAAAATCGCGTGACAAATACTACCGCAATGCAAAGTGGTTTGTTGAAACGTATACAAAGGATGATGATCCACTCGAAAAGCAAGATGTTATTAAATTCAAGGAAGACCTTCAAAAGAAGTATACCAAGGTATCGACCATCAACAACTATATAACCACAATCAACCGTTTCTTGCATTTTTGTGACTTGGGCAACCTAACAGTTGCTAAGACTAAACAGCAGACCGTGAACGTACTAGATGACCGCTTGTACGACCATGAAGTGGTCCGATTAAGAAACAGGGCCAAAAAGGTAAATATGCAGATGTATTTCATTATTCGCATCATGTCGGAAATGGGCCTGAGAGTCGCAGAACGAGAGTTTATCACTGTTGAGAATATCAAGACAAGGAAATTATCGGTTGAAGTCAACAACAAAGGAAAATGGCGGACTGTTCCGATGCCGCAAGAGTTGGCCAGAGACCTGAGAAAATATGCAAAAGAAAAAAAGATAGAATCAGGTCCGATACTATCTCTAAGTTATGACGATATATACGCTGGTTTAAAGCGTATTGCTGGTTGTTGCAAGATCAACAAAAGCAAAGTGCATCCTCACGCATTAAGGCACTATTTCGGATTTAGATTCGTCCAGGTTAATGGTAATGCATCCATCACTCAGTTAGCAGATATCATGGGCCATGAATCGATACAAACCACACAGATTTACACTCGTGGAACAAGCCAGGATTACAGAAAGGCCATCGAGAAGATGGTTTAGGAGGGTAACTTATGAATGCATCATTAATAGTAACGTACTGCGCTTTAATATCAATACTCGTTACAAAAAAAATAGACAAAAACAATACAATGCCTTGGTTTCCATATTACGCATTGGTCGTTTCAACTCTATTCATTTTACTTAATTAAGTTTAATTCATCTCTTAAACATTCAGCAATTTCAGAGATTTTCTCGTTTAGCAACACCGCTTTTTCATTCCTTTCTGGACTAGAAAGAGCTCCTGGCCTTTCAACTATTTCATCAATTACTCTTAATGTTCTTATTGAATTAGGTTCAGCTAATATCAATACACGTCCATATAGCTTCTTGTATTCGATTTTAGCTGCATAGTTTCCACTAGAGGAATTTAAAGTCACAATATAATCCGCTAATGTTTCCATATACTCCAGATATAATCCTCTCTTTACATCTATTATGTCTGACCTAATTTGTGTTTGTAATTCTATCCTTTTCATAAGTGCAAGATGTCTGTTATTTATAAAGGCAGTAACAGATGGTGCAAACAATGCAACAATTGCCAACACGATTGAAATGGTAATGGTGGAGTCAAAGTTTGAAGATTCGGCTGCAATTAAGAACATAAAAAATACCTCGTTTCCTAAATAAATATACCACACTTCTAGGTATCAAAAAACCTAATAAGTATGATTTTAGAAAAATACACTCACACCCACTTATAAGTGGACGAAATGCAATAAAAGAATTTCAAAATAATATACAGGTTATCTGTCACAGAAAAGGAGTCTAAAATGGACGTCAAAGACAAAGAATATTATGAAAAAAAACGCAATGAAGTGATTGAACGATTAAAGCCAATTGGCGATCAAATCGGTATCAAAGTAGATTATGTAATTGACTTTGAAAACAATCGAGAATACTTGACTTGCAACGGACAAAACATATGCACTAACAGCACGAGTTTATACGGAATCGAGAACGAGTTTTGGGGTTATGTGTTCTTGAATAAATACGAGAGATATCATAGCTTTAGAAAACATCAAGAGAACGTTATTAAAAGGTATTGGTATGATGATAATTTCAATCAGCCTTGGTGTAAGTGGAATTGAAATAGTTTTAGGAGGAAATTATATGGTAGACAATCCAAGTTATTACTCTGTAACACCTGCAGACGTCAGATATGACAATAGATTAACGGATAGTGAGAAGTTATTGTATTCGGAAATCACAGCTCTGACACAATCAAGTGGTGAATGTTGGGCAACTAACGAATACTTTGCAAATTTGTATGACGTACACATCACAACCATCTCTAGGCGCATAGCAAATTTAAAGAAATATGGCTATATCGATGTTGTAATGATCTACAAGCAAAACAAAAAACAGATAGAGAAACGTATTATCAGAATTGCTAATACGTATACGCAGGATTGCTTAGGGGGTATTAGCAGAAATGCGAACACCCCTATTAGCAGAAATGCTAAGGAGAATAATACAAGTAATTACAATAATACAAGTATTAATAATAATACTAAAGTCGAAAAACAAGACTTTACAGGTCATATGAATGAGTTTTGGAGTGAGTATCCTAGAAAAGAAAAAAGGAAGAATGCATTTGAGAAGCTAAAAAAGATTCTAAAACAGGAACCGAGTGTATTCAACCAAATCATACTAGATGTCAGAAAGAGAAAAAAATCGGAACAATGGCTAAAGGAAAACGGAAAATACATTCCTATGCCAACCACTTACTTGAATGAAAGAAGATGGGAAGATGAAGATTGGAGCGTAAATGAAAAAGATAAACACTCAAGTGAAGCATTTTAAGCTCACTGACGAAGATTTAAGAAAAATTGAGATTGCTAGACAACGTGCGCTCAAATATCTTCCAGATGGGATGAAACTTAGACATCACGATGCAACAGAGGATGATGATCCAACCTACATCACTTTTGAAGATGAGATTGGGTATGAATATCACCTAAGAACACCAGAAGGGAATCGTATTAGAGCGATGCGCAGGCTTAAAGCCAGTGGATTAGATAGCGTTGCTGAACGGTATACATTCGATGCATTCACGACAAAGGAACCGTTCCAGGCAAAAATGAAAAAAATCGCATTGCAGTTCACAAGCGATTATCAAGGCAAATGGTTTTCTATGTTAGGACAGTCTGGAGCAGGAAAATCACATTTATGCACTGCTATAGCAGTTGAGCTTATAAAACTCGGCTGTGACGTTGAATACATGCTCTGGGTTGATAAATTGAACGAGGTTCGGTACGACACAGATTATTATCGAAGTTTCATGTATCGAATGAAAAATTGCGAAGTCTTATACATCGATGACCTATTCAAAACAGGAAGAGGGTTCGATAAATTATCCGATTTTGAAGTGAAGGCTGCATTTGAAATATTGAACTACCGTTATAACAAAAGATTAACAACAATCCTCTCAACAGAATTGGGATTTCATGATTTTAAAGAATTAAACTCAGCAGTAATTGGCCGTATCAAAGAAATGTCAAAAGGATACTATGTTGAGTTGGTTTACGACGAAAAAAGAAATTACAGACTACTAGATAAGTAGAAAAAGGAGAAAACAAATGATCACGCAAATTGAAACATATAAATTGGTACCACATCCAGGAAACCCACGAAATGATATGGGAGATTTAACCGAATTAGCAGATAGCATTCGAGAAAATGGAATATTTCAAAACTTAACTGTTGTAAATGCATCGACTGCTGGTGTTTATAAAGTAATCATCGGTCACAGACGTTTAGCAGCTGCAATCTTAGCAGGACTTGAAACTGTGCCATGTGCAATCGTGGATATGGATGAGAAAACTCAATATTCGACAATGCTCTTGGAAAATATGCAAAGGAGCGACCTGACACCTTATGAACAGGCGCAGGGCATCCAACAATGTCTTGATCTCGGAATGTCTGAGGCTGATATTTCTAAGAAAACTGGCTTCAGCAAGAAAACGGTTAAACGCAGATTGAAGATGCTAGAACTTGATCAAGATTTGGTTCGTCAATCGCAAGGTACAATTGATGATTATATCGCTCTAGAAGAGATTGAAGATATCGATGTTAGAAACTCTCTATTAAAACATATCGGTACAAATAATTTTAGGATGGAAGTTGAAAAGGCAAAAACAAAACAAGAAGCATCAGCAACTGAAGTTGAAAAAGCAGAAGTTGAAACTCAAAACGACACTAGTATTGAACAAGAAGAAACAAAAACAATTGAAATGCGTGTTATCGCTAGAGGATTGCGCAAAAAATTTGTGTCGGAAGTGTTCAAAAATAAAATCACTCCAAATCAGGTTGCAACAGCAGTTGGAGTAATTAACGAATCATTTATAGATGGAAATTACAAAAATGACTCAAATATTTTTAATGAATTAACTAACCCTCACAAGTTAAGTAATGAGGGCGCGAAGGAAAGGATGCTTAAGAACCGTTCAAATTATCTAGTTGTAGGAGCATATTCACTTCTCGAAAGAAACAATGACTTAGGGAAATTATACAGCTACTTGGAAGTGTTTGAATATCCAGTCAGTGACGATGAGAAGGAGTTGATTAAAAATGCTTAAGATCCAACTTGATTTAGAAAAAGAAACACATCCTAGTATTGTACGGATTGCACAACATTTACTTGATAACGCAATGAAGGATTCTAGCGTATCAGAATCTCTAGACAAGCCAAACAAATCCTTAGAGGGTATGTATAAATTCGTTACATCTGAGGCTAAGAAAGTCTCACAGAATGGAGCAGCAATGGTTGAAGATGAAACGGTATTTGGGTGGGCCCAACATTATTACGATGAGGATTTGCTAGACTTCGAACCTAAGAAAGGAAAAGACACATCAATGCAAAAAACAGAAGAGTTGGTGCTTCCGGACGAAGATGAAGATGTGTTTGATTTCTAATTATGGATCTATTAGATAAGTTAGCGACTCTCAAATTAAAGGAATACACAGCAAATTCATTTAGAAAATATTGGATGGAAGAAGAAACGTATGGCTCGAGCAGAAAGAAACGCATTCATAAAAAAACTATCTTTGAGGTTTATGAGATTTGGAGAGGGCGGTTAATTTGCCGTCTCTTCTATCTCGAAGAAGGATGCATCAATAAACAAATTTATCGTGAAGCAAGGGAAATAACTAGATATCTAGCAGGCTCAAATAAAAAAATAATAAGCGGAATCATCGCAGGAATGAGCGGAACATTTCCGAATACAGCATTCAGCTTCAACAGTGACACAGGGAGTCTAAAGTGGAAAAAAGTGAACCTTCATAAATATGTACCAGGTGCAAGTTGTGGTTATTACATCGGTACACAGATTACGTGGAAAACTCTCAATGATTATTTGCCAATTCTTAACCAAAGTTGTCACAAATATAGTGCTGCAGAATATGTGTATGACAGAACAGATCATTATCCCGATACATTATTTTATTACCTACACAAATATGACAAGATTCCAATCTTAGAAGTCCTGGTAAAAAAAGGTTTGAACCATTTATTAGACGAAACAAAAATTATGAGGTGGAGCAAATCGACTCTTCCAGAGATATTAGGTATTTCAAGGCAAGACTTTTGCTTCTTAGAAGCTGGGGTATCACTACAATTTTTAAGAAAAAACATTGATTTCATCAAACAAAAGAAATTGAGTTGCGAAGAAACTAAATTATTTGAAGAATTTCATAACGGCAAGTACAAATATTTAAGTGAACACATTACGGTATTGAATAAAAAAACGTTGTCATACATAGTTGCAAATGACTATGAAGTCTCTATTTACAACGATTATTTACGGTTCGCAAAAAAGTTGGGATATGAGCTTTACAGAAATAGAGTTTTATACCCACCTGATCTACACCGCGCTCATGATGATGCATATAAAAATTTAAATGAAGTGGAACTAGAAAAGTATGCAGAGGGATTTAAAATTCATTTCGAAATGAATAAAGCACACATATTGGAACGTGATGGATTATTGATTCGACCTGCTCAGGAACCCTTTGAATTAATTAATGAATCTAAGTTTCTCAAACATTGCGTCAAGTCATATGTAGATAAAGTTGCGGATGGAACGGCTGAAATATTATTCGTTCGAAAAAAGGACACACCAAATGAACCGTATATAACGGTTGAAGTAATGGGGAAAAGAATAACCCAAGCACGAGGGAAAAACAATTGTCCGGCCCCAAAAGAGGTGCAAGAATTCTTGGTTAATTGGAGCAAGAAAAATAAAATAGAATATCATTTCTAGGAGGAATTAAAAATGATAAACAAATCAATATTAGTAGGGAGAATCACCAAAGATCCAACCCTTAAAAAGACACCAACAGGGAAATCGGTAGTATCGTTCACGCTTGCGGTTAATAGGAAGAAATATGGAAATGACAAAGACCAGGCTGACTTTATTAACTGTGTAGCTTGGAACAGTCAAGCAGATTTTCTAGCAAACTACATTGGGAAAGGTAGATTGCTCGGAATTGTTGGGAAGCTTCAAAGCAGAACCTATGAAGATGCAAGTGGTAGAACGGTATATGTGACTGAAGTAGTCACTGATGAAGTCCAAGCGTTGGACTATGCGGAAAACAGAAGAAATACACAATCACAACCAGAGCCTGAAACACATTATCCAAATTATGAACAACATGAAGGACCAATTATCGACATCACATCAGATGATTTACCATTTTAAAGGAGGATGAATATGACATTTGAGAAAAAAGACTACGAAACACTATATGCAGCGGTTGGTATTGCTGACGAAGTCTATAAAGATTCTGTATTAAATATGAGAGCCTTACATGAACAAACGATACATTCGCTTAGATGTGAGATTGTAAAAGAACTGGAAAACAACTTACGTTTAATCAATGTTTATGAACCTGTGCACATTCCCAAACAGCGTCAAACTGTTCATTCAATGAGCGTAACTGTGATTAAGAAAGATTACCTTGAATCGTTATTGGAAAAAGAACAGAAATACGAACGCATCAAAGAGTTCTTATCGTCACTAGAAACGGACGAAAGATACACAGAATCAAAAGAAATCATTAAGGAGCAAGAAGAATGAAATTGTTAAAAATTGGGGATAAGGTTAGGTTTGACGATGGGGAGCAAAAGGGTATCGGTACGATTGTTGCGATTAAGAGAGAGACTGCACCTTATCTCGTTCATTCGGAAGATATAAAAGATGGGCATGATGGGTATCTACAAGACAACAATAACAATTGGTGGTTTTACGAAGACGACTTGGAACTGATAAAGGAGCATGAAGAATGAATGATTTAAGAGAATTGTTGCAAGTGGGGTATATAGTCAAAAGAAGAAGAGAATATGACCTTTGTGTCGGTGAAGATATAACTCAAAACCGTAAAAAGTTTTACAACAAAGACTTAACTCACACCACTCATGAGTCCTATGACATTATGGAGATTCGAAGACCAACTAGCGAACATGGAAAACCTGTAGAATGGATAACTGTATGGGAACGTGAAGCGTCTAAGTATTGGTTGATAGTCAAAGATACAACCGTTGCAAAAGCGATTGGAAACGGATGCTTAAATTATCGTAAAAGCGAAGATGAATACATTTTCTTAGGTCCGTTGGAGAGTGTCGATTTCCAAACTAAATTCACACGATCTGAAATCGAGAAGATATCACCAGTGCTAAGAGATATGTGTGAAGAGATTGAAGTAACAAATGTAACACCTAAAAAAGGAGAAGGAAAATAATGATGAACAAAATTAAATTAAACGTAGAGACCAAAGAAGTAAAAACAATCAATCTATCTGAAATTGAAGCTGGCCAAGTTGTCATGAAGGATGATGCATTCTATCTTTGTCACAAAGATGATCGTGGGGAGTTAAAATTGATGTCACTAAGTACAGAAGTGCCTATATCAAAAAGCATTACTATATTTTCTGCTTCAGGGTGGATTCCTTGTGATGCTACATTAACAGTATCTGCATCTGACGAAGTTTGACACGAAGTAAGAAGGGAAAAGATGAATGATGATAATTGTTGAAGTTAGACGTAATGGTCAGAACTCTTGGTTACATAATCTACCAAGCTTGAAAGCACTACAAGTTAATACTCAAACAGAACGGATGGAATTGTTGGATAAGCTTCATCAAAATAAGTATGGCATAGGACTAAGGGAATATATGCGTTCCCTTCCTGTATCACCCTTGACTGCTCGTGAAAGAAGAGGGGAAAGAGAAACTAAGTACAAGAAAATAGAACTGGAGGTAAAGGATCATGAGTAATTTATGGCCATTCTTGTTTGGGTACATTCTAGGTGGGCTTACTGGCATGTTGGTATTATCAATAATCATTGGTGGCTCCAGAGGTGATTCCGATGACCGATGAACAACGTCAACAAATCAACTATGCTAAGAATGAGTTGAGAAACTACATGTATCTGCTCAATGTTGTGCATGGCTTCGAAGGGAAGATATTGGAAATCGAAACGGAGCTTGAAGGTGTTAGGTCACCTTCTGCTCCAAAAACTCCAGGCAAAAGCTTTATAAGCCCTGAGGAACGTAAGCAGGACTTGCTAACGAAGCTGCAACGGCATCAGTATAGTTTAGCAATGTACAAACACCGAACGGATCATATTGCACAGTTCCTTGACGGTTTATCCTATGAAGAGCGTAAGATTGTGACAGAGGTGTATGTTAACAATGTGAACATAGAAAAGGTAGCAACACTGGCATTATGCAGCGTTAGTAAATTGAAGAGAGATCTAGATAAAATGCTTGAAAATTTTTGAAAGATGACACTCAGTCCGCTATTTTCCGTGATATTATGGTAATGTGGTCTTTTGGCCAAGAGGGACCGCCCTTTTCTAAAAATTCATAGGTTTTCTCCTTATGCTAAATAAAACTCACTGTAGCCCAACGGTGGGTTTTATTGTGTTAGGGGGTGGGGGTGTAGGTGTAAAAAGACCAAAACACACTAAATAAAGGCTGAAATGCAATTTTGCACCCTAAATAAGTGTGGAAAACTCATCAAAAATGTGGAAAACTCGCTCAAAAAGTGACATTTTTATTCCTTTTTGTGATATATTATGGGTGTCATGAGGAGAAAAAGATTAATGGAAAAGATGTGTCAAATTATTATTGCAGAGGGAAATGAGCAAGTAATAGCTCCAAATGGAGCAGTAACAAATAGACTCGTTCAACCTGTTTTAGCTTTTAGGTTACCGTTTGTACCTTCGGCTTTATCATTTCACGTAATGTTTGTTACGACAGGGTATACTTTTAAAGAAGGGTTATCATTTGGGTTTAATATAGAAGATCCAGAAGGTAATAGTGTATTCGGACAAGCCCCTCAAACAATCCCGCCTATTGGACAAGATTTTGATAACTTTAATTTAAATCTTGATGTTAAAAACACTGCATTTATGAAAGTGGGAATCCACACTATTATTGCAACAATTGATGGTGATGTATATAAACTTCGATTTACTATTGAAGCTGATAAAATCTATAAATATGAAGATTGAGACTAATTCAATAACCCTAATCATTGATAAAAATAATGGTAGTCACTACAGAGAAATCATACAAGATTTATCAGATAATAAAACATTACAAAAGGGTAAGTCTCATGCTTCAATTCTATTTCTTACAATTGGTATTGGATTTGCCTCGCTAATTCATGGAAATGTGAATCCCGGATCATTAAAATTGAATGATCCGAAAACTACTGAAAATTATCCGCTATTAAACAATAGTGACACTAGTGTAGGAGGGTATGATATGAGCAACAATGTAAGTCAGGAGACTTTTAATGTATACAAAGATTCTAACGAAAAAAGACTTGAGAATATTGAAAAAAGACTTGATAGTATTGTTATCCTGTTAGAAAAAATTGATGATAAATTGATTACAAAAGAAAGTTTAGAAACTAAATTAGAAAATACTGAAATAAGGTTAAGAAATTGGATTTTAACAACAGCGTTTATCACTGTTCTTGGGTTTTTAGGATGGCTATTTATTTATCTATTCCCAAACGTTGATAAATTATTCAAAGCAATAGAAGCAATAAAATAGAGCCGAACGGCTCTTTTCTTTTACCCAATCATTGGAGGTGATTCAATGGCAAAAGACTTTGCGAAGTCTTTTTATAAATCAAAACAGTGGAGAGTATGCAGAGATGCATATTATGAGTCACAATTTGGAATATGCGAACGTTGTGGTCGTGCTTGTTGGAGACGTAATGATCCACAGTATCTTAAGCTTCGTAAAGAAGGTAAGGAAGTATATTACGGAATCGTGCATCACATTGAAGAACTTAATCCGCGTAATATATCAAACCCATTCGTATCATTAGGATGGAACAATCTAGAATTATTATGTCAAGATTGTCATAATAAACATCATAATTCGAGCAAAGAAGCAATCCCAAACGATGTGTTCTTCGATGAAAATGGGCGATTAACAAAGAAAAAGAGCAGTATTTAAAGCAAGATACCCCCCTATTTAAAAAAAACTCCGTTCCCAAGGGGACCGTCGGTGGGGAGTATAAATTCACACAACCTCGCGCGCGAGGGGGGTGTGGTGTCCGGAAAGGAGGAATTAACGAAAATGCGTGAAATAAATAAAAAAACCGGAGAGCCGTTCACATTGGATGAACTAGTTACACGAGCAAAACGAAAAATCAAAAGCTCATACAAAGCGATGAATCCTGAGAAAAAGAAAATTGCTGAAGGATTGATTGAAAACGGAGCTTTTCTTTATGTCCATCTTTATGAGTTGCAGGAGGCAATTAATGATGAAGGAACTACCATTGAATACCAAAATGGAAAAAATCAATTTGGCACAAAACAAAATCCAGACATATCTACATACAATGCTTTCTTAAAACAATACAAAGAAATCATTAAACAATTGACGGACTTGCTTCCGGAAAATGAAGATATATCAGACAACGACGAATTGCGTGCATTCTTGAAAAAAGGAAAACCGCGATGAATCCAATTTATGAATATTATCAAAAGATTTTGGACGGAACAGAAATTGTTCCGCGCAAGGTGCGAATAACCTATTGGTTTATTATCACAAATGTACTGACTTCCAAAAAATTTGAATATAACGAAGATCTAGCAAATCACGCACTTGATTTTATTCAAACGTTCTGTAAGCACTCAAAAGGTGAAGTTGGTGGAAAACCGTTTATTCTTGAACTTTGGCAAAAAGCATTAGTTGCTGCGATGTTCGGTATCGTACATAGAGGCACAAACATTCGTAAATATCGTTTTGTTATGTTTATGGTCGCACGTAAAAATGGAAAGTCTACCTTGGCAGCGGCAATCAGCTTATACCTTCTCATCGCAGATGGGGAACCTGGGCCTGAAGTATATGCGGTTGCAACCAAACACGCACAAGCCAAGATCATTTGGGAAGAAGCTACGAAGATGATTAACAAGTCTTCTGCTTTGAAAAAATTCGCGAAAGTTAAACACTCCGAAATTATTACAGCTTTCAATGAAGGCAAATACGTACCTTTGGGACGTGATTCAAAATCTCTCGATGGTTTGAATGTGCATGGAGCAACTTTGGACGAAATCGAAGCATGGAAAGACATGAACATGTATGATGTAATGCTTGATGCTACGTCAGCACGTTTGAACTGGATGATTTTTGGAACTACAACGGCAGGAACGGAAAAAAGCGTCGTGTTTGACCGTTTATATTCCGATGCTGAGAATCAAATAAACTTTTTTGAAAAAGGCGAAGATATTGATGAAAACACATTGAATATTATTTACGAGCTTGATAAACGCGACGAATGGAAAGACTTTGAAAATATTCGAAAAGCAAATCCTGGGTTAGGTACAATCAAAAAAGAGAAAACGATTCGAGAAAAGCATAAAAAAGCCTTGCGAAAGCCTGAGCTTGTTCGAAACTTCTTAGCAAAAGATTGTAATGTTCCGGATACGAGTGCTGAAAGTTGGTTCAGTTTGGAAGACATTCAAAACGATGAAAGATTCGTATATTATGCGGATGAACCAAACAATCCGCTCGCGGTTAAACCTAAATATGTATTTGGTGGTTTTGACTTATCTGAGACGATAGATATGACATGTGCCACAATTTTATTTATGTCACATAGTGATGAAAAAATGTACATGGATCAAATGTATT
The DNA here is from genome assembly GCF_001545095.1 of Erysipelothrix larvae. Taxonomy (NCBI): domain Bacteria; kingdom Bacillati; phylum Bacillota; class Erysipelotrichia; order Erysipelotrichales; family Erysipelotrichaceae; genus Erysipelothrix; species Erysipelothrix larvae. The sequence continues at coordinate 2,093,700 of NZ_CP013213.1, read as the reverse complement.
GGATTCCGGAGGATTCATTGGAAGATAGAGAATCAGATGGAATTGTGCCCTATCGAAAATGGATTAATGATGGTTATTTAAGGACGTGTCAGGGAAACAGAGTCAATCATAAGGATGTACTCGAATGGTTTGTTGAAATGCAACGCAAACATCGGTTTATGTATTATCGAATCGGTTATGACCGTTACTCAGCAAATTATCTTGTGCAAGAAATGAAAGATCAATTTGGTGATATCGTTATGGATCAAGTTATTCAAGGTGTTTACACGCTGTCTGCACCGATGTATCAACTAACGGCCGACATGAAATCGAGCAAACTGGTATATAATCAAAACCCTATTTTTGAATGGTGTAGCATGAACGTTAAGGTTATTCCAGATAAAAACGGAAATATTATGCCAATGAAAATCAAAACATCGAAACAACGGATTGATGGGTTTGCATCTGCATTAAATGCGTACGTTTCAATGGAGCGTAACAGAAGTGAATATATAGGATTTATTAGATAGGAGGTTAATGTGGGATTCTTTGATTTTTTATTCAAACCGAAAGAGAAAGATTTACAGGCAGTATCAATGGGCCAATTACTAAAAATGCTCAATTTTGAATCACCTTATTTTTTCAATCGGAAACACTCAAGTGTTTACGAGTCAGATTTGATTCGTTCAGCAATACATGCTAAAGCAAAGCACACTGCAAAGCTTAAACCGTTGATTATTGGGGATATCAATAAAGAATTAGGATTGATACTGTCAACAAAACCAAATCCCTTCCAAAGCACATACGATTTCCTATACCGTTTGAGAACGTTGTATGAAACTGATACATGTGTTTTTATTTTGCCTTTGTATCGTGATGTTGAGCAAACTGTGATTAATGGTTTGTACCCTCTAAAAGCATCAATGAGCGAAATAGTCGAATATGAAGGAGCGCTTTATCTTCGATATACATTTGCAAATGGCCAAAAAGCAGCGATTGAATATGATCGTGTCGGAGTGATCATGAAAATGAATTATGCGAGCGAACTGTTTGGTGATACCAATCAAGCGCTCGATTCGACACTCAACTTAATAGATATGCAAAATCAAGCGATTAATCAGTCAATCAAATCTTCTGCAGCGATACGCTTTATTGCTGCACTTTCACAACCATTGCACGAGGATGATTTAAAAAAGGAACGTGAAAATTTCTCAATGAAGAATCTTTCAGCTGAGAACGACACTGGAGTAATGATTATAGATGGTAAATACAAGGATGTTAAGCAACTTGAATCGAAACAATTTGTAATCGAGACGGCCCAAATGGAGTATATAAAAAACAGTATATTTTCATATTTTGGAGTTAATCAAAAAATACTGCAAAATGATTTTGATGAAAATGTTTGGAATTCATTTTATGAAGGCGAGATAGAGACTTTTGCAATTCAATGTAGTCTAGCAATCAATAACATGATTTTTACCCTTTCCGATATTAAAAAGGGAAGCAATCTTTACTTCCAATCAAATAGGCTTCAATACGCATCCAATAAAACAAAATATGAAGTTACTTCAGGATTGTTTGATCGTGGAATTTATGGTGTTGACGATGTTGCAGAAGCATGGGGATTACCAATCACTGGTAATAACAAGAAGTACATACGGAAAGAATATGCTGAGATTGGTGAAGATGGTGCTATTAAATATGACCGAAAAGAAAGCGAGGTAACCAAATGACGGTAGGAACAGTAAGCAATGGAAATAAAGATTCCTATGAATCGATGCTTATGGATAAAATCGCACGCGGTCGAGAGTTTCGCGGCGCGTTCGAGGTAGAAACAAAAGGAGATTACATTGTCGAGGGCTATGCAACAACATTCGATAAACCATATGTACTCTTCGAATATGATGGCGTTAAGTATTATGAAGTAGTTGACCGTAACGCATTCAATGGTGCAGACATGAGTGATGTTATTTTTCAATACGATCATCAGGGCAAAGTGTATGCAAGGATATCGAATGAAACACTCTCGTTGAAAGTGGACTCGCACGGATTATATATTCGTGCCGATTTATCAAAAACGGAGACATCACGTCAGATGTACGAAGAAATTGAAAGTGGACTCGTTACAAGAATGAGTTTTGCTTTTACCGTATCACAACAAGAATTTAATCGTGATACAAGAACACGGACGATTCAGTCCATTAAAAAAGTTTTCGATGTGTCCGCTGTGAGTATTCCAGCGAATCCTGACACCGAAATAAGTGCTCGTTCCTTTATTGACGGAGTGATTGAAAAGGAAAAGCAGGAGTTGCTTGAGCAAGAAATGAAAAAACGCAAACTGATGTTGCTATTAGAACTATAAAAAACGAAAGAGAGGAAATAATATGGACATCAAAATTATGAATTTGGAGCAAGTACGCGCTCGAAAAATGGAAATTAAATCACAACTGGAATCAGGAACACTTGAAGCAAACGATGCTCTTGAAACAGAAATTCGGTCATTAAATGATCGTGAAGATGAAATCTTGGCTGCTGCAGAACGTCGCACACAATTGTTAAATGATGTTGTAGTAAGAGGCGGAGTGGTTGCTCAAATGCAACCAATCAATACACACGATAACCTTACACAAGAAAATGAAGAAACTGTATATCGTTCTGCATTTTTAAACAACATTCGTGGGGTAGCTCTAAGCGAGGCTGAACATCGTGCTTTCTCAACAGCACAAGAGAGTGCTAGAGCGGTTGTTCCAACTGTTACACAAAACAAAATTATTGAGCTACTAGAACAATCAGCTCCATTATTGAGCGAAATCGACCTATTGCGCGTTGCTGGAGGTATTACTATTCCTGTAGAAGAGCCAATCTCTGAAGCATCTAAACACGCAGAAAATGCTACCATTACTGCATCAGAAGACAAGGTTATTGCTGTTAACCTCTTCGGTTATGAAGTAACTAAATTATTAAAAGCATCTAAGTCTATCACCAGAATGTCTGTTGATGCGTTTGAAGACTGGTTAGTAAAAAATCTTGTACGCTCAATTTCACGCAAACTAAAAAAACTAATTTTATTTGGAAGTGGAACTGGGGAAGCTAAAGGAATTGACAAGATTGTTTGGACAGCAGATAACTCAGTTACTGTAGCATCTGCAGGAACGCTAACAGCTAATAATGTATTATCTTTGGTTGGATTACTTCCTGGAGCATATGATGCAGGTGCTAAATGGATTCTATCTAAGAAAACATTACTCAATGACTTCTTGCCTCTTCAAGATAAAGCTAAAAATGACCTTGTCCAAATCGTCAATGGAGAGTACCATATTCAAGGTTATCCAGTACTGATGGATGACGATGTGCCACGTGGATGTGCATACCTTGGAAACTTATATGAGGGGTATAAAGGAAATATGCCTGAAGAAATCAATGTTGTTTCCGATTTCTCATTGACATCTAACAATTATGAATTCTTAGGTGCAGCAATGTTTGATGGTACACCAGCGCTTGAAAAAGCATTTGTGAAGTTAATTAAGGCATCAGAATAACATTTAGAGGGGAGAAATCCCCTCTCTAAATATAGATTGGAGGATATATTATGAGTGATAACGATACATTCGAAACGAAAGAAGTAAATCTTCAACTAATGAGTAAAGTTAAAACTTCGCTGAGAATATCGCAGGCAAGTACTTCTTTTGATGTAGAAATAGAAGACTTAATCCTATCTTGTGTAGAAGACCTTTATATTTCTGGAGTTATACATATTGATGTATCCAAAGAAATTAAAGATCGATTAATTATTAGAGCGATAGTAGTATATTGTAAAGCCCACTTCGGAATGAGCAATCCAGATACTGAAAAATATGTTGAAATATACGATAAAATGCGTATACATTTGGCTATGACTCGTTATCGAAATCCCGATCCGATAGAAAAGGTTGATGCATATGTATTGGAATGAAACTGTGGAATTAGGAGCTGTCACTGAAATAGAAGTCAATGGCATATATAAGTCGACAGCGATTTATAGAGAAGTTTATTGCAACGTTCTGAAATTAAGTCGAGACGAGAAAAGTCAGGGTGCATCAATTGGACGTGCTCCATCTCACAAAATCGAAGTGAGATCAATTGAATATGCAGACGAAAGCAAAGTTCGATTCAGGGGCCACACTTATGATGTATCAACAACTAACGACAACCAAAAGTATGAAACGGTAGAACTAATTCTTATTGCGCCAACAGGTAGTGATTACAGTGGCTAAAAGGAAAAAATTCACTGTTGAGAGTAATTTGACGGTTATGCAATCTAAAATCGAAGAAGCTCCGCATAAAGTATTAAGCGTTATCGGACAAAATCTTGTTCGCGAGATACGGCCGGATATTCCTAGAAGACGTGGAAAGAACGGCGGTAAACTTAGAAGTTCCTTAGGATACTGGGCGAGAAAACAAGAGAAGGATCTTCAAATCGGAGTGAAACAGTTTTATGCACTTTGGATTATCAGACGAGATACTGATCCGATTAAGCCGGTTGTAATGAAAAACATAAGTACGATTCAAAGCATGATTGGGTATGCATTAGATCAGATTAGGAAAGGAAAATAACATGCGTCAAGAAGTTGAAATGAAGATTATTGAACTGCTTAATAACGAGTATGAAAATATAAAAATATATCGGTATAGCGCAAAGAAAAATTCAGAAAAGCCTTACGCTGTTATTCAAACCACTGGAAAGATTGATGCAACCATAACTCAAGACTATCAAATTTACATCCAACTCTTTGATGATGTAAATAGTTATAGTGATAGACTATTTGATATTGGCCAGAAAATCGAAAAAGTGTTGAAAAACAGAGTATTCGAGACTGATAATTGCTATTTTCATATGGTATACGATGCTGATCAATACACAGACGATGAAGAATTGGCAGGATTACAACTGTTAGAACAGAGCTACACCGTAAGAGTGTACGGAAAGGAAAATAATGACTAAAGCTAAAACAACAACACCTGATAAAATACTTTTAGGGTATGGTATCGTGGAAATCGATGGATCACCTGTTGGATTGACACGTGGTGGTTCAACATTTAATGTCGAAAGAACATTTAGAAATATTGAAGCAGATGGGGACAGAGGCCCTGTTAAAGGGAGAATTGCGTTTGACTCCGAAACTGCAAAGCTTGTCGTAAATGCATTGGAAATATTCGATATCGACACGATTAAAACAGTATATGCAGCAATGGGGAAAGATACAAATGTATTGTCTTCAAAACCTTCGATTAGCGAAGATGATTATCATCAAGTAGTCTGGCGCGGAAAAACACATGATGGAAGCGAAGTAGTTATTGAATTGCCACAAGCAATCAGCTTGTCAAATCTCGACTTTACTTTTGAAGATAAAAATGAAGTTGTTCCAGCATTAGAATTTACTGCAACATACAAAGAAGATAGTCGTGATGAATCTTCTTATTCAATTACATTTGGATCAACAACACCAGATGAAGGGTAAGCACAACGCTTATCCTTTTTAATTTAGGAGGTAATATGAAAAAATTTAAATTAAATGATTTGTTTTTGCTTGCTCGTGTCATTGAGGATTTAGGGCTTCAAGACGATTTAAAAGCTATTTTTGACCAAGCAGGAAGTGTACTTAAAAATTTTGAACCAAACATCGATGATTCTGTGCCTGAAGAGGAAAGAGAAGAACTGATTAAACAACAAGCAAATGTTCTCGTTGATCAAGCTCAGTCTGAAACTATTGCATCTTTAATCAGACTATTAATCAAAAATATCCAAAAGTCAAAAGGATCAGTAGCAGAATTGATTGGTTCGATCATGTGTGTGACACCGGATGAAGCATTACTTCTTGGTATTGGAGAAATTATAGCAGGGTTTAAGGAAGCGTTAGCGAGTGAGAATCTTTCCGAAATTTTTCAATCTGCAGTGGGGACACAATTGAACTAGAAGAGTTCCTACTGCGTACATATCCAAATTCAAATCGCATCTATAACATGAGATGCAAACAAGCTATTTTAGTTCTCGAAAAGGGAATCCAAAAAAGTGACAACGATAAATTGTTTGAAGTTTATTTAACTTCTTTACCGTATTTAAAAGAGACTCTTTCATTTGATAAATGGAAAGAAACTCTTAAGGAAGAAGCGTATCACAAGGAGACTACTTATTACACGAGAAAGTCTAAAGATGAAATAATCAAAGAAATATATGGAAGAGGGTGATTACTGTGGCTTTTGAATTATTTAAAGTTTTGGGATCAATCGTAATTGAAGATAAGAATGCACTTGATACTTTAAAAAAAGCGGATACCGAAGCGAAAAAAAATGCAGATTCATTGAATAAAGTTGAGGATAAGATGGCTGGCATTGGTAAGAAGATTATTGCTGCTTTCAGCATCGCTGTAATTACCAAATTTACCCAAACAATTATCGAAACAACTGCTAAATTGAACGCAATGGATGCTCAATTCGACCAAGTATTTGGAGCAGATGCAACAAAGATGATGGAAGATTTGGAAGAGCAATCTAAAGAATTAAACATCCACGTAGATCGATTAAAAACGAGCGCAAGTAAATTCGGAGCACAATTTAAAGGTGCAGGGATGGATGCTACTCAGGCCCTTAACAATACGGACACCGCTGTCAGATTAGCTGCAGATGGAGCTGCTTTTTATGATAAGTCACTTGATGATGTCACAGGATCAATGGCTTCTCTTATGAAAGGAAACTTCAGTGCAGGAGATGCTATAGGGGTATTTACCAACGCAACCGAAATGGGACGTAAAGCACAAGAAAAATTTGGATTATCATGGCAAGAATTAACCGAAGCTCAAAAGCAAGATTTAATCCTCCAAAAAATCGAGGAAACTTACGAGTTAAATGGTGCAATGGGCCAAGCTGCGCGCGAATCATCCAACTGGGATAACGTGACAGGCAACTTATCTGCTACGTGGAACCGTTTCTTAGCAAACATTGGCCAACCTGTACTAAATATTGCTACTGGACTGATTGAAGGATTAACCGATGCTGTTTCCTGGCTAGGTAAAAACCTAAACATCGTTATTCCGGTAGTCGCAGCACTTACTGCAGCTTTTTTAGCTCAAATGATTATTAACACTGTTAGCACTGCGATGTCTGCATATCGAGCAGTTTCACAATCTATGACCGTTGCTCAATGGTTGTTAAATGCTGCAATGAATGCTAATCCTTTTGGAATGGTCGCAATCGCAATTGGTGTATTAATCGGTGTAGGGATTGCGTTATGGAAGAATTGGGATTCAGTTACTGCGTGGATGATGGGTGCATGGTCAAAACTATCCTCTGTTGTTGGCAACGGTGTTAAATCCATGAACGAATTTGTTTCAAGTGGAGTTCGTAAAGTCAAAGATTTTTTCACTGGAATGTGGTCAAGTGTCAATGCCACATTTTCAAATATGGTTTCTGGAGCTAAGACTAAGTTTAACGAGATTAAAAAAGCCATCATGAACCCAATTGAAACTGCTAAAACGTTTGTTGGAAATACAATCGATAAAATCAAAGGATTCATGAATTTTAAGTGGGAGTTTCCAAAGCTTAAAATGCCTCACTTTAAAGTTACCGGATCAGTCAACCCGTTAAACTGGTTGAAAGACGGTACTCCTAAATTGAGTGTCGAGTGGTACGCAAAAGGGGGAATCATGACTAAACCAACTGCATTCGGACTGGATGGAGACAAAATTATGGGAGGTGGAGAGAAAGGCCATGAAGCAATACTTCCACTAAACAAGAGAACGTTGAGTAGTATCGGTGATGGGATTGTGGATAGCACAGGGATGAATACCGACGGACAAGAAGTCACTTTATCGGAGGCAAATATGAGTCGTTTTGCACATATAGTTGGACAATACCTTTCAATTGTATTCGAAAACTTTAATATCGTCCTTGATGACAGAATACTTGGGAAATTTGTGCTAAAGGTGGTTAAACAATGAGCCATCCAAAAATTGTATATAAGGGTAGAGGTGGCGAGGTTGATTTTACCAAACCTCCATTATTGTATGTCACCAATTCATTTGCTGATTCTGAGATAAGTATATCCAGTGAAATAAGTAGTGATGGAATTGGAACGTATATTTCTCAATTTCAATATGTAAAAAATGAATTCAAAATAAGTGTAGTTATTTGGGGCGATGTTACTTCGGTTTTGAACGAATTAAGCGTTATTTTTATGAATGATATTAGGCACAACAGTCCAGGTAAGTTATACGTAAACGACACTTATATTAATTGTTACATCACGGCATCTACTAAAACCAATTGGAATCGTTACCATGAAGCGGTTACTGTTGAGTTCAAGATATATGCTCCGACTCCATTGTGGATACTAGAGAAAACTTATTCGTTTTTTAATGGAGTTTCATCTCAAAATGAAGATGGATTTAGCTTTCCAATTTCATTACCAACACACTTTGCTTCCAAAGTCAGACCTTACATCATCGAAGAACCACTGTATTTTGATTTGTTGGCCAAAATTAGTTTCTTTGGTCCTGCAGTTAATCCAACGATATGGATTGACGGAAGACAATTTTCAGTAACAGGGGAATTATTAACGGGCGAACGGATTGAGATTGACCAATTAACAAAAAGCGTTGTAAAAATTACTGCATCAGGAGAAACGATAAACATGTTCAATTCAAGATTAAAATCACCATCGATGTTTACGGCCTTGATATTTGAATCAGGATTAGTTGAATATAATCGCTCATTTCCTATCGAAATAATTACTTATGAAAGGTTGGTTGAACCAATATGGAAATAATTCATTCTGTCGAGTCTGTAACTCCGAATGGGGTTCCAGAGTTGGTTGAGAAGGGAATCATCGATAATTTAGTTAAGTACAATTGCATCATTTCTGAAGGTGGTTCATATGATGAAAATGACTTTGAATTAGTGTTATCAAAAAAGTCTTGGGATGAGAATACTATCAGCATTGGTGATTGGATATACATTCCTGAGTCAGAGTGGGGAGGGAAAGTTAAGTGTATCCAATCAACATCTGATGAAACGATTAAGATTAGCGGTCCAAATTTTAGATCAGAATTGAGCAAAATCATCATTGCTCCTTTATTAAGGGTTAAAGAGCTTGTTGGATCAGTAGATATAGATGGTTTTGATGCGTACTTTGTGCTTAATGGAGAAGCCAACTTTGTAATTAATAAAATACTATTTAAGTTGCCTCTGATTATCCAATCAACAACAGGAACATATCAGCCAGATACAGAGGCATCAAAATTGAAGAACATAAGCGTTAATCAGGCTAGTTCAGGCATTGATATATCCGTTTCTTTACGGTTTCAAGAGTTCACAAATGCAATTGAGAAAGTTCTTCTATCAAGCAATGCGAGGCTTGATATCAGACATCAATATATTAATGACGGTTATAAATTGATTCAAATATCAGCACATCCAATCATTGATTATTCCGATGATATGTATCTAAGCACAGACTATCAGTCAGTTGTTACATCGAAAATTGATGAATCAATGAAATGTGATTACTTAATTGCTCTTGGAAAAGGGGAATTAGAAGAACGACAGATTGTAGTCTTAAGAGCCAATTATGAAACCAAACAACTATACGAGGTGTTTACTGGAACGGAAAGCGACATCAAAGATATCGTAGCTCAGAATTTCAACCATAACGCAGTTATTTATGATTATCCGTCTGTAGAGTCGATAGAAGAGTTAATAACTGCTGCTAAGGAAAAGTTTGAATCAGACTATTTACCATCAACAGAAATCAACTTTCAAATTAATAATACTTCATTAGAATTCAATCTTGGTGATATTGTCGCAGGTGAAGATGTTGTGACAAATGCAAAAGTAAAGGCACGAATCATCCAAAAAGAACTAACCATCGAAAAAGGGAAAACTCAATTTAACTACAAGGTAGGTGATATAACAATATGAGTCAAACATCAATAATCGTAAATACTCCAAACTCACCTGGGCACTCAGATGCTCAAGATTGGGCTTCAATATTCAACTCAATTATGGGTGCGAAAAGTGGAGTTATAAAGGGGTATCGTAATGAATTAGCATTATCAAAAATTAGTGATAACACTGTGAGAATGGCTGACGGAATTTATTCTTTACAAGGGCATCTTGTAAAGGTCGATGAATCGACAACTATTGATTTGAGCATCGATTCTGGAACGTTAGGTATGTATCGGAAAGATTACATTATTGCAGAATATCGCAAAAGTAATGACAGTGATGATGTCTTAGAATTTAGAGTTCTCAAAGGATCTACTAGCACTGGCGCAAATCCAACAGGCCCTACGCTCGAACAAGGGAACCTTAATGAGGGTGCTCTTGTAAGGCAAGAAGTGCTGTTTGAAATCAATCTAAACGGTACTACGGCATCCATCACAGACAAGAGAGTTTATGTATCAAACATGAACACTCTTCCAATTTTGATTGAATTACCAAAGCCAACAGGGATCCAAACAGTTTATGAAAACCGTTTAATTGTCATTGGGGACATTGCGATACTTCGAGTAAGTGGCGCGCCAATTACAACGGCTTCAGGAATCAAAACATTAGCAATTGTACCAGAAGCATATCGTCCTAAGTCTGCAAAATCATGCGTAATAGCATGCACACCGACATCCGGTCAACCAAGACTTGGAACACTTGCAACTGATGGAACATTAACAGGATATACCTCAACAAGAACCAAAGCAGTTGATGTGTTCTTGGTGTATTCATTGCTTTAAAAAACGAAAGGAAACGCTAAAAAGATGAAAAAAATCTTGACACACACGGAACTGTGTGACACACACACACACACACACACACACACCTATTACCGTCTTTACAAAGGGGGTGGACACGCACTAACTGTCCACTCGAAAGAGAGTGGGGTGAACGGCTAAAAGGTCGTTTGCAAGGGGTTGTTTGCTAATGGCAGTCGATACATCAAAAATTTATGATTCTAATGGCATATCAGAATTAAGTGATGAGGCCATAAAAGAATTGATAGAGTCTATTGACAAAGTTCAACTAGATTTCCTTGTATCAGATACAATTGTTGGAAATTGGAGAATAAGAAGATGGAATAGTGGCTACTGTGAAATGGAAGCAACTACAGGGAATTACACATTGGATGTAACGACTGCATGGGGTTCTGTGTTTTATGCAGAAGTAGGCGCTATTTCATATCCAATTATACTAGCGGATATTCCAAAAGTATTTGTGACAATTGCAAAAGGGCATCCTTGCGAAGTTATCGCAGGTGTTACTTCTGTATCGGCAAACGCCACCCCATCATTACGTGTGATGAGGCCAGTTTCTACTTCAGGTGCAATTGTTGCTTTTAATGTACTTGTAAAAGGACGTTGGAAATAACCCCCCATTAAACGACTTAGCCTATTATTATGGCTTTAGATGAAACAAAACTATTTGATTCCAATGATGATGCTGAATACAGCAACGAAGCAATGAGAGAACTTGCTAGAGAACTAAAGAGTCTAGCTTTGATAGATACCGGAGTTTGTTCAACATTCAATGGCTGGGCAGGAACAGTGACCGCGACAAAGGACCACACAGGAATGGTTAGCTTGCAAGGTATGTTAAATGCAGGCACAACAACCGTGAACACCGTAATGTGTAATGTTCCAAACGCATATAGACCTAAAGAAAACATAACTGTCATTGCTCGTTCTTATCGTGCATCAGGTGACGAAGTTCAACCTATTAGGTTGTCAACAGATGGAAATATTGCGATTGCAACAAGAACCGCAGGTGAAAACGTTCAAATCAACATTCAGTACAGAGTCTAACCCCACAAAGACAGTTAGTGTCATTTTATGGCACAAATAAATAAAACAACATTTAAAGACACAAACAACACCTATGAACACAGTGATGAGTTGTTTGATGCAATTATTGATAATAGTAACGATTTAGACTTTCGTGCGCCTTTATTTTCATTTCCAACTGCAGGAGGCGGAATTTCTAGTTATGCAACAAGAGTCGCAATAAGAATGGGCGATTTCGTTTTGATAAATATTGCAGGAACATTAAATAACAGCAGTGATTCAACAAAAACAATCGGAACATTGGCAGAAGGATACAGGCCAAGTGCAAACCGAACAGTTAAAGTGATTACTGTTACTAGTGCAAATTTAATATTGCACAGAGATGCAACGATCTTTACAAATGGTATGATACAAGTTTATACGCAAACACACGAACAAACCCTAGACATGACGTGTGTTTTCCAATTGACATAAAAGGAGGCATATATGCAAGAATTATTAACACAATTAACACCATTATTAATGGGTATAGCAACAATCGTATTGGGGTATGTGGCAACAAAAGTTAAAACATACGTTGATTCAAAGTTGGATATAGACCAACAAGAGAAAATCTATAAATTCGTTCAATCAACGGTTCTATACGTTGAGCAAATCGGAGTGAACCTTGACGGAAAAGAAAAACTTGCTCTTGCTAAAGAGAAGGTTCTGATTTGGGCAAATGAAAAAGGGATAACTATTAGTGATATTGAATTAAATATATTGATTGAAGCCTTTGTAAATGGCTTGGGAGGAAAATAAATGGAATACGCTAAAGAAAACTTTTCAGCATCTATTGAGATGCTTGACTTATGCTTAAAAACAAATGGGCCACACGTGTTGTCGTGCGGTTATGGATATCGTAAAGCGATTGCTTCCGCTGGTACATCAGATGGGATGCATCCTGGTATTGATAAGGCTCTGTCTGTCGGTACTAAAATCTATGCTCCATTTGATGGTGAAATTACAGCAACACGCAATCAACCGTCATATGGTCTTGATGTGTTTGTATACAACGCATCATTGGGATTAACGTTCTTTGCAGGACATTTATCACAACAACTCGTTAAGGTTGGCCAAAAGGTTTCTAAAGGTGACCTAATCGCATACTCAGGCAATACTGGTATGTCAACAGGCCCACACATTCATGCAGGTCTTTATAAAGGTCGTACTACTTCAGTAGACCGTAACGATTCTAAATGGGTTGATCCAGTAGGTTATGTTTTGACTTCAACTGCATCTGCTAAAAAATCAAATGATGAAGTTGCTAAAGAAGTATGGGATGGTAAATGGGGTAATGGAGCTGACCGTGTACAACGATTGACTGCTGCTGGTTATGATGCAAATGCGATTCAAGCAATCGTAAATAAAGGAGTTACATCAACACCGACTTCCGCACCTAAAACATTAACACTTCCTGCATCACTTGGAAGCGCTGTGCCTGTGTACAGTTATGCAGATGGGAAAAAAGTGGGAACGATTAATCCTAAGAAATTTGGTGGATTAACTTATGACCTTGTAACAATCACTGGGAATGGTGATCGTGTTATTGTGACACGCGATTATGGTAAAGTGCGTGTGAATCCTAAATACGGCACGGTGAAGTAATCCAACATGGAACATATAACACCTTGGATTGATAAAGTCATATGGGCCATAACTATTTACCTAGGTCGTACCGTTCAAAAGTTGCATAAGAAAGACAAAGCGCAAGGACATGCAATATTAAGTATCTTGCGTAAAGACATCATCGGAATATGGGAAAAGGCTCGTGATAGAGGTTATACGACCGATTACGAATATGAAACCATGCATTCATTGATATGCAACTATTATGATATGGGTGGGAATGGCTTGATTCACAAAGTGGAAAAAATGTATGATCAATTAGAAATGCGCACTGATCCTTTAGATAGAAAATATGAAAACAAAGCCACCTCTTAATTGGGGTGGCTCTTTTTCTATATACTAATCATTTGATTGAAGTAGCTGTTCTGCTTTTTTAACCTTGCTGCGGAATTCTTTTGCATATTGTTCAATACGCGCTTTTCCAAGCACACCTTTTGAGAAATTGACTCTGTCCGAGTGTGTCATTATCGAAGATAACGTTAAGTCGCTGACGGCTCTTATATACCGCTCTTGTCTTGATTTGGTGGTCATTGGCTCAATTCCAAAGTGATTAAATAGCTCAACATATCGCTCATAAGCGTAAGGTCCTTTGAACTCCGAAATAGGGAACGTCACTAACTCTTTGAACTTATCATGATCTAACTCAATTTTATTCCCTGTAAATGTGCATTCCAGGAAGTAGCGATATGGCCAAGTGTTCCCGGCTTCATCACCACCACCGTTGATCCAACGTAATACATATCCATACTCTTTCTTTACATCTCTTAAGTCTTTGCTTGTCATTGTTGTTTCCTCCTATTAACTGTAACGCTCAATGTTCAATACTGCTGATTTAGGTAACCATTGCAACCATTCACCGTGCAATTTTTCGTGTGCTTCACCTTTTGAAGGTTGGATGATTTTGATTTGAATTGCTTTTTCTGATTCGTTCACGATTTCGAACAGGTTGTCATTCCAATTTGCAACTGCGCATAATGCGCGATTCTTAGCCCATACCCAAGGTGCTAATTCAAGTTCGTGAAGTGGAAATTGTTGATTTGTTTTCATGTGTGACTCCTTAAGGGGGTTTCCCTCTGTACACATATAGTATACTACCATATGGTAGTAATGTAAAGAGTTATTTTAAGATTATTTTAAACTCGGTTACTTATTATAGAAATGAATTTGTATACCCACTGTATACCCACGGTGCTTTAGGGTATTAAAAAACCCACTTTTTAGTGGGCTTGAAGTCGTCTGGTGCCGCCACCGAGAATCGAACTCGGAACTGAGCATTACCATTGCTCTATTTTACCATTGAACTATGGCGGCATGCATTACAATAATACAAAAAAAATCAGGTAAAATCAATACTTACTTTTAGATTGTCCATACAAACCATTTTAGATTGGCACGTAAATCTTATATTCATCCTGTGTGTTTAGCGTTTTTCTTTCGTTGATGCTTGTATTGATATGACTTGTATGAAGCACTTTGAATGGTTTATATTCGTTAGGTTTAGCGCACACGATACGAATCATGATGGTGGTGTATGATCCTTAGATTCATCATAAAAGGAAGAATATGTCACTCTTGGTGTTTTTTAGAGGTAATGCAAGAAATGCTTGGGGGAAGACTGATAAAGTTTGGTTTATTTTTTGACAAATGATGAGCTATCGTTCAATCAAATAAAAAAAACATTGTTAATATGGTACAATATAACCACAACTAGGAGGATTGAAATGAAGGATTTAACATTAGTAATCTTAGCGGCTGGAATGGGTAGCCGTTATGGTGGTTTAAAACAAATAGACAAATTTGGAGCCAATGGAGAAGCAATCATTGATTTCTCAATCTTTGACGCGATTAAAGCGGGCTACAATAAATTAGTATTAATTATTCGCGAAGAACATAAAGACATTTTTGAAGAGGTATTAGTATCAAAGGTGCGTCCTTTCATTGAAGTGGAATATGCGTTTCAAAGTTTAGATGATGTTCCTGAATGGTTTAAACGAGATCCAGAACGTGTGAAACCATGGGGAACAACACATGCCGTTTTAGCAACCAAAGATCTTGTAAAGACACCATTCACTGTTATTAATGCAGATGATTATTATGGAAAAGCTGCGTATGTTGAGATGGCGCGTTTCTTACAAGAAGATGTATCCGATACACATTTCTCAATGATGGGGTACAGCCTTCGCAATACACTCACCGATAATGGAACCGTAACCCGTGGTGTTTGTGAACGTGTTGATGGCAAGTTAACACGAATTGTTGAGATGGATGGCATTAAAATGAGTGATGAAGGGGTTGTGGGTGGTGAACCTGCAGCATTGCTTCCGGAAGATAGCGTTGCTTCTATGAACTTCTGGGGATTCACACCGAAAGTATTTGAATTACTTGAAACGAAGTTTAACGCGTTCTTAGAGACTAAAACAGCTGAGAATCCATTAAAAGCAGAAGCCTTGTTACCCAGTGATATTGGTGAGCTTATTACTGAAGGAAAGATTGAAGTTGAAGTGCTTGAAACTCCAGATAGCTGGTTTGGCGTTACCTATCAAGATGACAAACCACGCGTCTTAGAACAATTCAAAACGTTCCAAGAAGAAGGGGTTTATCCAGCAAAACTTTGGGAGAAATAAACCATGAAAGATTTCACATTTTATAATCCAGCGCGTATCATATTTGGGAAAAATAGCCTGGATATGTTAGGCGATAATATGCATCATCTTGGTAAACGTGTGCTTTTACATTATGGTATGGCCTCGATAAAAAAGCATGGTATTTATGAAGACGTCATGAATCGGTTGAATGCACTTAATATTGAAGTGTATGAATTAGGGGGTGTGAAAGCAAATCCTGAATTTGATTTAGTGGCACAAGGGATTAAAATGTGTAAAGAGCATGCAATCGAAGGAATTCTTGCGGTTGGTGGTGGCAGTGTGATTGATTCTGCGAAAGGAATCGCAGCAGGTGTCTTATACGCTGGAAATATTGAAGAGGCTTATGTTGATAATTTGAATATCGATGATGCCTTGCCAATAGGGTGTGTTCTGACAATACCAGCAGCAGGGAGTGAAAGCAGTGCTTCAAGCGTTGTGAGTGTAAACAATGCAACACTGAAACG
The DNA here is from genome assembly GCF_001545095.1 of Erysipelothrix larvae. Lineage (NCBI taxonomy): Bacteria > Bacillati > Bacillota > Erysipelotrichia > Erysipelotrichales > Erysipelotrichaceae > Erysipelothrix > Erysipelothrix larvae. The sequence continues at coordinate 2,077,140 of NZ_CP013213.1, read as the reverse complement.
TTCCATTAAAGGGACCTGCCTCATTCCTCGATTCGCAATTATCAACCCAGCATACTTTGTATCTTTACGAAGTGACCAAGCTGCGGCGGGTATATCTGATATCTTCGCACACCTGCTTGAACGATACTTTACAAATACTGAACATGTTGATTATACCGATCGCTTACTTGAGGCAACCATGCGTACCATTATTCATTATGGACCCTATGTAGTCAATCATTTGGATGATATCGATGCATGGTCTGAAATTGGTTTTGCAGGAACACTGGCTCATAATGGACTGCTTGGATCTGGGCGAGAAGAAGACTGGGCAAGTCATCGCATTGAACATGAACTCACGGCGCTGTACCACATTCCACATGGAGCAGGACTCGCGATCGTATTCCCAGCATGGATGAAACACGTCTATCCTGAAAATAAAGATCGATTTGTTCAGTTTGCACAACGTGTCTTTGATGTTGATTATGCCACGCATGAAGTGGATAAAATCATTGAAGAAGGCATTTCACGTTATGAACGATTCTTGAAGTCCATGTTTTTACCAACACGACTTCATGAAGCAGGAATATTGAATGATGATTCTGACATCATGATCGAACGGATGTACTATAAGCGCAGTGAATCGTTTGGGAATTTTAAGAAACTATACGCTGAAGACGTTTATAAAATATTTAAATACGCGAAGTGAACAAGCATGACAAATGCTTGTTTTTACTAAGGTGAGATTTCTGTGTGATTTGGTGGGTTTCACTTTGAATTATTGACAATGCATATGAAAGAAGTAAAATATAACAGTATAAAAGGAAAAACAAATTATGAAACATAAAAAGAACTTTCTATCAATCTTTGTATTGATGTTGTCCTTTGCTGTTCTAATTGTGGGGGGACTCGTAATTTGGGATACATTAGGAAAAGAGACATCGGCAGAAACACCAATTATCAATACTGATGACTATTATTCAATTCGGAAAAATGCGACAGATTTACAAGTAGATTTATATAAACAGCTTCTTGATGCGATCAAAAATTCGAAGTCTGATGAGACCGTTGCAGGACTTGTGGCTCAGAATTTTGTAGCGGATTATTTTACGTTCGCTAATAAATTAAAAGTCAATGATATCGGAGGGCTGCAGTTTATTGATCCAACACTGAAAGTTAGTGTATATCGACAAGCAAAGGATACACTGTATTCGGTGCTGCTTGAACATCTTAATAACAACACTGTAAATCAAACTCTGGAAGTCGCATCTGTAAATGGTGTGTCCGCTCAGAAGATTGACTTTACCTTATTGGGTGAAGAAGATGATGATGGAGAACGTGAAGAATCTATCGTAGATGCAATTGAAGTAGTAGTAAGGTGGACATATCTTCCTTCCACTGAGATAGACAGCACAAAGTATGATACAGAGGCACAGATTATATTGATGAAAGATGGTAATGGAATCTATTATATAGTGGGGGTAAATCATGAAGAAGAAACGCAATAATAGAATCGTGAATTCTATGATTTTCGCGATTATTACTGCAGTAGTCATGAATGCACTTTGCATCTTGTTGGTATTATTTACACGACGGTATGCTGCAATTGAACCCCATTACTATACAATTTTTGTAGCTGTTTCTGTAGGGTTAATTTTACTATTAAATCTATTTTTGCTCTTTGGATATGGGAAACCCATCTTGTGGATGCGTAAAGCCTTTGTCTTGGTGGGAACACTTTTTATTGCAGTATCAGGCGTCGCAACCTATTATGTATATCGCATTAACTCAGGCTTTGATGGATTGACAGATACCTCTGCAACTGAAACGGTAAATTATTCGGTGATTACATTAAATGATAACCTCAATAAGGGCGTCATCACCAGTGATTATTCAGTGGGCTTTGTAGAAGGCAATCAAGAATTTAATCAACTTCTCAAAAGTAAACTCGAATCAATTAGTGGTTCCGCTACCGTCGCAACCTATGAGAATTATGCAGATTTATTGAGGGACTACCTGCAGGAACCTTCAAGCCTTGATATGGTTGTAGTTCCTTCGCAGTATACACGTCTTGCGGAAAATATGGATTCATTATTTCAAGAACGCCTGAACCAATCCATTGAAATGGGTAATTTTAATCTATCACTTACGGCACAAGTGTCGGGTGTGAATGTATTGGAAGAACCCTTTACCTTACTTATTATGGGGATTAATGAGAACCTAGCGGATTCTATTATCCTTGCTTCCATTAATCCGCAAACGATGACCATCACCCTTTCAAGTATTGCGAGAGACTCATTGGTTCCGATTGCTTGTTATGCAAATAACAGTATGGATAAACTGAACCATGCCCATGCGCGCAGTCGCCAATGCTTAATTGATACGATTGAAGACTATGTGGATACGGATATTGATTTTTATTTTGAAGCAGATTTCTATGCGCTCATTAAGATTGTTGATGCATTGGGTGGGTTAGAATTGACCAGTCCAATTACATTTACAGGAACCCTTCCGTTAGAGGATGAAAGTGGATTTAAAGATATAACCATTCATGAAGGGACCTATGTAATGAATGGTGAAGAGGTGCTCACTTTTGCACGAGAGCGGCATCATTTCTTGATTGGTGATTATCAAAGGCAAATTAATCAACAGTATATCATTAAGGAATTATTGTTCTCAATTATAAATAAAGCGAAGACCAATCCAAACATTTTGGTGGATGTGCTTGATGCTGGAAAAGACAACATCGTGATGAATTTGTCTATGGAAAATCATATTGCACCTCTTCTAGGTTTTGCATTGAATGCATTTTCAAGCTCACCAGTTGACATGCAATCAACCTTTACAATTAATCAAACACAGATTGTTGGGGAAGAGCGGATGATTAATGGGACAAGCTACACAATCCCTTTAAAAGGTTCTGTTTTAGAAGTGAGAAGTTTAATTGATGAAACACTTGGAATTGGTTCACAAGATCCATTGACAACCTTATCCATTGACATAAATAACCCCTATACAGGCTTTGTGTTTAGACGCTATGCGCATATGAACTCAGGAAGTATGTATAGTCTATATGGAAATAACAGCAGTACACGTGATCAAAACGAATCAAATTCATCGGGTTCAAGTGACTCAGATTCAGAAACATCTAATCCTACCCAACCCGATACATCCCCTGAACCTACGTCGACCTTCACGGTTCCAGAATTAACAAACTATGGCGGAATTGATAGGGTTAAGGAATGGGCAAATACTAACGGGTAACCCTAAATATTACGGTCATTACCAAAGACAGTCCGTCTTATCGCGAGGTCTATGAAAATGGACAAGTCATTCATCAAAGTGTGGATAAGGGCGAATATGAGACAAAACCAACGTCAATCTCGATTTCAGTTGTTGAAGTTTCTGAGAACCAAGAGTAATTTATAGCTAAAAGCGTGATTTATATCGCGCTTTTTCTTTTGATTGTTTGACGTGAATGATATAATACTACTAGTGGACAAAGGTGAGTACATGAAACATATTTTTATTATCAACCCAAATTCTGGAATTGGGGAGTACAAAGAAGTACAGCAATGGATTGAAAAACATCAACACGATACAGGTTTTGATTATGAAGTATTTGAAACACAGTATGTTGGCCATGCTACTGAAATTGCATCGACATTTGATGACCCAAATGTCGTGCTATATTCATGTGGGGGAGATGGGACATTACATGAAGTGTTGAATGGAATTGGATTAAACAGTCAACTCGGCGTGATTCCAGTCGGGACAAGCAATGATTTTTGGCGTATGCTTAATTTCTCGGGAAATATTGATGAAATATTAACGGAGCTTGTGTTCAACGGACATGAAACGAAGGTCGATATCGGTGTTTCAAATGGAGAACGGTATCTTAATTGTGCCAATTTTGGGCTTGATGCATGCATAAATCGTGATGTAAACTTATCGACCAATACAGTGGTTCCAAGAAGAATGCTGTATCTTTATTATGCAGTAAAGAATATTTTCAAGATGAAACCTGTGAAGTATGAACTGGAAATGAATGGCAAGACACGACATGTGGATGCAATCTTAACATCAATCATGAATGGACGGTACTATGGGAATGGGTTTAAAAGCACCCCAGATGCACGCATTGATGACGGTCTTTTTGATGTTTGTGTCGTTGATCCTATATCCATACTTGAGGCATTCAATTTACTTCCAAAGTATATGAAGGGGACTCATGTATCTCATAAAAAAGTTCATGTTGAACAAACCCAGGCTTTGACAATAAGAAGTATGGCACCCATACTTTATGGTCTTGATGGGGAAATCTTTGAAGCGACACAGCTTGAATTCTCAATTGAAAAACATGCATTACGCTTGCGTGTACCACGTGGATACTCATCATGATTCGATGCATTGTCAGTGATCTTGATGGGACGCTTGTAAAGACATCCATGAATGTAGTGGATGAGAAGACAATTGCATACTTGAAGCAATGTCAAAAACAGGGAATGTTGGTAATTCTTGCCTCAGGACGTCCATTGTCAATGATGGAGGATTTGGGTGAAATCTTAGAACTTGATTTATATGGTGGTTATCTTATTGGTCACAATGGTTATCAAGTGTTGGATTACAAGCAAAACAAAACCTATGAATCTTCAAGCTTACTCCCAAAAGAGGTTGTTGAGGATGTGTTTAATTTCTCGAAAACCCATTTGGGGTATCTGACATTGATCACACATAAAGCCAGCTACAATTTCGGTTCAAAGTTAGTAAGGCATGTGAAACGTTTGTATTTTTATATACGACTTCGAAAAACCGCCCATGGATTTCTGCGAGAATATAATGACTTTAAGTCGTTAAATGAGGTTCAAGAACCAATATTCAAAATTGGCTTTGCCTCATACAGCCGTCGAGCGCTTGTTCAACTTCAAAATGAAATGGATGCAGTATTTGGGGATTCGATTGAAGTGGTGCGGGTTAACTCGCGCTATATTGATATCACCCCTAAGGGAATTACAAAAGGACAAGCTTTGAAGACACTCATGGACAAAGAAGGACTTCTACCAGAAGAAGTTGTCGCATTTGGTGATGCAGAGAATGATGTCTCAATGTTTGAGGTTGTGGGAACGGCTGTAGCCATGGATAATGCGTTAGATAGTGTAAAAAGTAAAGCAGATGCAATTACTGATTCAAATATGAAGAATGGTGTTTTGAACTATCTGTTGAAGGCTGTTGGGCATATAGATGAGTGAAATTTAAAAATGTGCTATAATATTAATGCTATCAGGAGGTGCATATATGGAAATTGTAAAAACACATACATTTGATGAAGCAGTAAAAGAAGGTGTTGTCTTAGTTGACTTCTACGCCGATTGGTGTGGGCCATGTAAGATGATATCTCCAATCTTAAAAGAAGTTGCGGAAAGTAATAAAGAAAACGTTAAAGTTGTTAAAGTTGACGTTGACGCTGATGGAGAACTTGCACAACGTTTCGACGTTATGTCAATTCCTACATTGATTCTCTTTAAAGATGGGAAACCTGTTGGACGTCGCACTGGTTTTATGCCAAAACCAGAAGTTGAAAAATTCATCAATTCATAGTAAAAATCGACATTAACATGTCGATTTTTTTTATCCTTTTATACTGACTGGGTTATTATTATACCCATATAAAAAAATATTTAATGACATCAAGGAATATTTTGATAAATCTACTTGCATTTTCAAGTGAACTCTGTATAATAATGTTTGTTTGGTCTTACTAACATTTAAGTTTAGTAGAAGTAAACAAGGAGGCTAAAATGGAGATCGGCAAGAAAATTAAACGCTACCGAATTCAGAATGGATTAACACTTGAGGAATTAGCAAGCCGTTGTGAATTGTCGAAGGGGTTTCTCTCTCAACTCGAGAATGACTTAACATCACCATCAATTGCAACGCTTAGTGATATTGTTGAAGCGTTAGGGATGGATTTATCTCGATTTTTTGAGGAAGAGTCTTCAGAACAAATAGTCTTTAAAAAAGATGATTTCTTTGTGGATGAGCGGGAGAACTCAAAAATACATTGGATTGTGCCAAACGCACAAAAAAATGAAATGGAACCAATCTTATTAGAGTTAGGTCAAGGGGCTGAGTCTAATGAAATTGCGCCACATGAAGGCGAAGAGTTTGGCTATGTCTTAATGGGAAAAGTCACCCTAGTATATGGGGATGAGAGTTATGTCATTAAAAAAGGTCAAACATTCTATATTAAAGGGAACAAGGGTCATCTCTTAAGGAATGACTATCCTCAACAGGTACAAGTCCTATGGGTTTGTACACCACCAGTCTTTTAATAGGGAGGAAAGCAAAAACATGGATGCTTTAATTCAATTTAAGAATATTGTTAAACAATTTGACGATCAAATTGTATTAAAAGGTATCAATCTTGATATCTTTGAAAATGAGTTTGTAACATTACTTGGACCATCAGGATGTGGAAAAACAACTTTATTGCGTATCTTAGGTGGATTCTTAGAACAAGACTCGGGTGAGGTGGTCTTTGAGGGGATTGAGATTAGTAAAGTTCCTGCTTATAAACGTGAAATTAATACAGTCTTTCAACGTTATGCACTCTTCCCGCATATGAACGTATACGATAACATTGCGTTTGGTTTGCGTATTAAAAAAGAATCGGAAGAAATTATTAATCAAAAAGTGAATCGCATGTTGAAGCTTGTTAACTTAGAAGGTTATGGAGAACGTTCTGTAACATTGATGTCAGGGGGACAACAACAACGTATTGCGATTGCGCGAGCGCTCATCAATGAACCGATGGTATTGCTTCTGGATGAACCATTGGGTGCGCTTGACCTTAAGTTGCGTAAAGAAATGCAACATGAACTTAAGGAAATCCAACAAAACGTTGGGATTACCTTTGTTTATGTAACCCATGATCAAGAAGAAGCCTTAACAATGTCAGACAAAATTGTTGTCATGAATGAAGGTGAAATCCAGCAAATTGGAACACCATCGGATATTTATAATGAACCTGAAAATCGCTTTGTTGCTGATTTTATTGGGGAGTCGAATATCATTGAAGGCACGATGATTCGTGATCGTTTGGTTTCATTTGATGATCATGAATTTGAATGTGTTGATTATGGATTTGATGAAAATGAAGCGGTTGATATTGTAATACGACCTGAAGATCTAGATATTGTGGATATTGAGATGGGGAAACTCAAGGGTGTTGTTGATTCTATTTTGTTCAAAGGCGTTCATTATGAAATCGTTGTATCCACAAAATACAGAGATTATGTAATCCATACAACGGATAATTCAGAGATTGGAAAAGAGGTAGGTATCCATTTCTTCCCTGAAGACATTCATGTTATGTGGAAGTTGGAGGCATACTGATGAAGGTATATCGTAGACTGGTTATTCCTTATATCGTCTGGATATCCTTATTGATTGTAGTGCCAATGTTGTTGATTGTGTTGTATGCTTTTACCACAACAGGGTCAAATACAATTGTGCCTATTCACTTCACCCTTGAACACTTTAAACGGTTCTTTGAACCGGTGTTCTTACAAGTGTTGTGGCAATCACTAAAGATAGCGCTCATTACTACTGTGATTTGTCTCATTATTGGCTATCCGCTGGCTTATATAATTTCTCGCAAATCAGAGAAGATGCAAACCTTTTTAATTCTTCTTGTTACAATTCCAATGTGGATTAATATGTTGATTCGGACCTATGCGTGGATTAGTATCTTGTCCGATGTGGGGCTCATTAATGGATTCTTAGCAAAATTTGGTTTGGGTCCCATCAAAATGCTTTACACTGACTTTGCGGTTGTATTAGGGATGGTTTATAACTTTTTGCCCTTTATGATTATTCAAATCTATACGGTATTAAGTAGAATGGACAATTCACTCATCGAAGCAAGTTATGATTTAGGGGCAAATCGACGTCAAACATTCATGAAAGTCGTTTTCCCACTCTCTTTGTCTGGTGTTATCTCAGGAATAACATTGGTGTTCTTACCCGCTGTTTCAACCTTTGTAATTCCTCAATTCTTAGGGGGTGGACAGTATATCCTAATTGGTAACTTAATTGAAAAGCAATTTATTACACAAGGAAACTGGAACTTTGGATCTGCGATTTCATTGATTATGGCAGCACTGATTATGGTGTCAATGCACTTAACAAACCGTGTTGATCAAACTGTCGATAATGATCGGCCAAGTAAGAAAGTGAAGGAGGCTTAATTATGGTTGGAATTAAAAAGCATAAAGGGCTCTCGTTTGCTGGAATGTTTGCGATGCTTGCATTCTTCTACGCTCCGATTCTTGTGATGATCGTGTTCTCATTTAATGATTCACGCTCACTCACTAATTTTACAGGATTCTCATTACAATGGTATGAAACCTTATTTAATAATCGAGAAATGATGGCAGCAGTTCAAACGACAATTGCGATTGCTCTTATTTCAACCTTTGTTTCAACGATTGCAGGAACGTTAGCTGCAATTGGTCTGAGTGATTCAAAGCCTTTAGTTAAACAGGTTGTCTTGACGATTAATAACTTACCAATCATGAATCCAGAAGTGGTGACTGCGATCAGTTTAATGATTCTCTTTACGGCATTCAAAGTGCCACGTGGTTTTGTGACCATGTTGATTGCGCATATTGCATTCAGTATTCCATATGTAATCTTGACGGTTTTACCAAAACTGAGAAGAATTGATCCGAATTTAACGGATGCAGCAATGGATTTAGGTGCAACACCCTCTCAGGCATTAACAAAAATTATTATTCCGCAAATTATGCCAAGTGTGATTTCCGCAGCGTTATTGGCATTTACAATGTCATTTGATGATTTTGTGATTTCATATTTCGTGACTGGGAATGGCGTCAAAAACATCTCAATTATGGTTTATACCATGTCAAAACGCTTAAACCCATCAATTAATGCACTGAGTACAATTATGGTACTGGTTGTCACAGTGTTCTTAGTCGTTATTAATGTAGTACCAATGTTAAATAAGAATAGTGCAAAACGTATTAAAGTTTAAGGAGGAAATACGATGAAAAAAATATTTGTAGGATTGGTTGCATCCCTAATGGTATTAGTTGGATGTGGTTCAAATAGCAGTGGACAAGAAGTGTTAAGAGTGTATAACTGGGGTGAGTATATTGATACGGATGTAATCAGTGCATTTGAAGAAGAATATGGTGTTCGTGTTCAGTATGATACATTTACATCAAATGAAGAAATGTATACGAAACTTTTATCCGGCGAAACTTATGATGTTATTGTGCCTTCGGATTACACAATTCAACGTCTTCGTGAAGAAGGTCTCTTAAGTAAAATTGATTTTAGTAAGATTACAAATTACTCAAACATTAGTGATGACTATCAAGACCGTCACTTTGACCCTAACAATGAGTACAGCGTTCCTTACTTTGTAGGAAGTGTTGGAATTGTGTATGACACAACAAAAGTGGACTCAAGTGTTGTTGAAGCACAAGGTTGGGAAATCTTTAAAAATACAGATTACAATGGGCAAGTGTTCTTCTACGATTCAGAACGCGATGGTTTTATGGTTGCACTTAAGGCTTTGGGATATTCGATGAACACAGAAAATGAACAAGAACTCAATGAAGCATACGAATGGCTTGTGGAAATGAAAGCCGCAACAAATCCAATCTTTGTGACTGATACTGTAATTGATGGTATGATTGGTGGCGAAAAGAGCATTGCAGTTATGTACTCTGGAGATGCGACATTTGTTATATCTGAAAACGAAAACCTTGAATACTTTGAACCAAAACAAGGAACAAATCTATGGATTGATTCAATGGTAATTCCTGAAGTGTCACAGAATAAAGACTTAGCACATAAATTCATTGATTTCATTACACGTGAAGAAAACTCAATGGCTAATTCTGTTTATGTTGGATACTCAAGTCCAATTGAAGCGGTGGTTGAAGAACTAACAGCAGAAGGCGGAGAATTTGAAGGTATTTCTTCTTATATTCCACGTGCTGACTTTGATTTAGATGAAGAATTCTTCTACAATGCAGTAACAAAAGAAATTATGGGTGACCTTTGGATTAAAGTAATCTCTCAATAAAGTGAAACAGAAGATCTAGCAGTATTCAGATCTTCTGTTTTCTTATGATTATTGAGAAATCATACGTTGTAAGATTAAGGTGTATAGTGTATGATTTAGGTGTTACCTATGAGTGTATTTATGGGTGATTTAATGCGTTAAATAAACGCAAAAGAAAGGCAAATAATATGGATAAATTAAAGGTTGTTACGATTGGTGGCGGGAGCAGTTATACGCCTGAATTAATTGAAGGATTTATTAAACGTTATGAAGAGTTTCCTCTAACAGAACTATGGCTTGTAGATATTGAAAAAGGACGCGAGAAACTCGAAATTGTTGGTGCATTGGCAAAGCGGATGGTAGAAGAAGCAAACCTACCGATTAAAGTTGTGTTAAGCTATGATCGACGCGAGGCACTTGTTGATGCGGACTATGTCACAACTCAAATGAGAATTGGGTTATTAGAAGCTCGGATTAAAGATGAACGGATTCCCCTTAAACACGGAATTATTGGTCAAGAAACAAACGGAGCGGGTGGAATGTTCAAAGCCTTTAGAACAATTCCGGTAATTCTTGATATCGTGAAAGACATTCAGGAACTCTGTCCAAATGCATGGCTAATTAACTTTACAAATCCAGCAGGTATGGTAACAGAAGCTGTATTACGCTATACAAACTTTAAACGTGTAATTGGCTTGTGCAATGTACCTTTTGGGCTTAAACACAATATCGCAACACAACTAGATGTTGATATGAATGATGTGACATTAGAAATCAGTGGAGTAAACCACCATATTTATGTTACTAATGCTTATGTTAAAGGAGAGTCTGTATTAGACAAGGTCATTGAGAAGCAAATAGAGAGCAGTGAAGAAGCCTTACAAATGAACAACTTTACAGCTCAATCGTATTCACCAAGCTTTATCAAGGGGCTAGGATACCTTCCTTGTCCATATCACAACTATTACTACTTCACAAAGGAACAACTCGAGACAGAATTAGAAGAATACAAAGAAGGTCGCGTACGCGGAGAAGTTGTTAAAAAACTTGAAGATGAATTATTTGAATTGTATAAAGATCTCGAGCTTCGTGTTAAACCCCCACAACTTGAAAAACGTGGTGGAGCGCATTATTCCGATGCTGCGTGCAGTCTTATAAACTCAATTCACAATAACAAGCAGGACATTCAGTATGTAAATGTGCGAAACAATGGTGCTATTTCAAACATTTCTTCAGATAGTGCTGTCGAGATTGCGTGTGTTATTACAAAAGATGGTCCGAAGCCAATTACAGTTGGAGAACTTGATCCACGAATTAATGGTTCAATTCAAAACATTAAGTCATTTGAACGCATGGTATGTGAAGCAGCAATCACTGGAAATCGTGAACTTGCAATATATGCCCTTAGCGCAAATCCATTGTGTCCAAGTGCAACGATCGCTGAAGTTGTCGTAGATGAATTGTTAGAAGCTCATAAAGAGTATTTGCCACAGTTCAATAAATAAAACATTTATATCAAGAGAAACAATTGAGTACTGAAGAGGATCCATAACTGGCTTCCTCTTTTCAGTATTCTCATATAGAGACAAAATATAATATGACCTAAAAGTTGTGTCAAAACTCAACATAAATAACTGAGAAAAAACAATTAAAAAAAAAGTAAATTAGTGCTTGCAATTTTTCACTGATATTGTATAATGAATAAGCACAGTGTGAAACGGTTCCTTAGCCAAGTGGTAAGGCAATAGACTGCAACTCTGTGATCATCGGTTCGAATCCGATAGGAACCTCCAATAAAACATGGGGATGTGGCGGAATCGGTAGACGCAACGGACTTAAAATCCGTTGAAGCCAGCTTCGTAAGGGTTCAAGTCCCTTCATCCCCACCATCTTTATTTAAAGGTTAATCGGATAAGATAGAAACGCGCCCGTAGCTCAATTGGACAGAGCGTCTGACTACGGATCAGAAGGTTATGGGTTCGACTCCTGTCGGGCGCGCCATTTTTTTATCGGGATGTAGCACAGCTTGGTAGTGCACTTGATTTGGGATCAAGGGGTCGCAGGTTCAAATCCTGTCATCCCGACCATTTAAAAAAAAGATACTGTTTATATACGGCGGGATAGCTCAGTTGGCCAGAGCGTCCGGTTCATACCCGGGAGGTCGTGAGTTCGACCCTCACTCCCGCTACCATTTAAATTAATAACAAAAGGGACGGACCCTTAGCTCAGTTGGTTAGAGCATCCGGCTCATAACCGGTGGGTCGTAGGTTCGAGTCCTACAGGGTCCACCAAATAAAATTCAACTGGAGGAGTACCCAAGTGGCTGAAGGGACTGGTCTTGAAAACCAGCAGATGTGAGAGCATGCGTGGGTTCGAATCCCACCTCCTCCGCCATTGATTTTTATTTCAAAGTTTGTTATACTGTATAAGCGCAGTAAATATATATCGCGGGGTAGAGCAGTTCGGTAGCTCGTCGGGCTCATAACCCGGAGGTCGCAGGTTCAAATCCTGTCCCCGCAACCATGGCTCTTTAGCTCAGTTGGTAGAGCAACGGATTGAAGCTCCGTGTGTCCTCAGTTCGATTCTGAGAGGAGCCACCATTCGACATCAAGTCCACTATTTAGTGGACAATGGGGTCAACTTAGCATAAGCTTGGTTGACTCCTTTTCTTTTGTTTTCAAAGAATATTTCCAATAAATGTAATATCAAAAGATATAAATGTAGTTAAGAATAAATGTAATATAACCTTTAATTTAATTGCTTATAGATATATAATGTAGTTAAGAAAAGGAGGGTTTTGTTATGTTTGTTAGAGCAGTTAAGAATAATAAAGGGAATGATGATTCATATTATTGTGCCCTTGTTGAATCATCTCGTGATCATTTGGGTGTATCAAAGCATAAAGTACTGATTAACTTTGGTAAAGTCCCTTCGGAAAGCGTCCCATATCTAAAAGCAGCTTTTGCTAAGAAGAAGCCGAGGTTAGTTTATGATGACGAACCAAGTAGTTAAGAATTCTACGATTACTAATTTCATTCACACTTTCAGACAATCATTGAATCAATCTTCTCTTGTTGACATCGCCCGTAAGTCACCAGCTTATTTCACGCGTACTAGGGAACTGACATTTTTCCGATTATTGATGTTTCTCATTTTTAGAAGTGGGAAAACAATCAATCAAGAATTGATCCGTTTTTACTCGCGTGTTGACTGCATAAAGAGTATCGTTTCAAAGCAAGCACTTTCTAAAGCACTTCGTAAAATTAATCCAAAAGTGTTTGATTCAATTATGCAATCTTTCACTCGTATTTTTTATAAATCAAATCTTGTTAAGACTTATAAAGGATACATAATTCTTGCAGAAGATGGGACTGTTATAGAAGCTCCCTTATCGAAAGAATCAATTAGTACATTTGGCTTCCATAAGAACCAAAAAGTTCGATGCGAAACCGATGTAAAACGTGTAACGACTAAAATGGGGGGATTGTTTGACATAACCAACGATTTTTTCTTAAGTACCACCATTGGCGCATGTATTTGTCAACTGAATAATGGTCCAAATCTCAATTGAAAACTGGTCCACTACCGTTTGTCATTCTTTGCTCTTTAGCCAAGCAATTGTTTCTTCAACACGATAACTCTCTCCACTCATATTTAATAGATGTGATTTATAGGTTAAGCGGTCGACTAGAGCAGTTGTTAGAATGGGATCTTTGAATATTTCTTCCCATCTATCAAACATTAAATTTGTTGTAATAATCATAGAGCCCACTGTTATTCTATTTGAGATTAGATTGAATAGAATTTCACTTCCTTCTTTATCAAATGACACATAGCCGAGTTCATCAAGAATTACTAGATCAAATTTTTCAAACTTCTTTTTGTATTGCGTAATTTGATTTTTTGACATAGCTTCTTTTAACTCTATAATTAGATTAGGAACGCTGATAAATAGCACTTTTTTATTTTCTAGACAAGCTTTGATTCCAAGTGCGGTCGCATAATGTGTTTTTCCCATTCCAGGATTACTCATTAAGATAATGTTTTCTTTATTTTCTATAAAGTTCAATGTTTCCAGTTCTTTAAACTTTCGTTTTAATTCTGAATTAAATTTTACAGTCGTAAAATCCTCCAATGTCTTGTTTTGAGGAAATCGAGCAGCACGAATGCGTTGTTTTATTCCGTTGTCACGACGATTGTTTCGTTCGCAATAAAGCAGTTCGTTAAGAAATTCTTGAAAATCCAATCCTTTGTGTTTCGCTTCCTGTATTGCTGCTTCATAGTGTGTTTTTATGAATGAAAGTTTTAATTCTTTTGACAATTGTTCAATTGTTTCCATTAATTTTTCTCCTAATGCATTAATTGGCTTATTTTCTTAAGTTGTTTACGTGATTGTTCTTGTATGCTGTCATCATACTCAACGGTGTCAATTGTATTTGAAACCAACCGATACTTTAAAGCATCTTTGAGCGTTTTATACGTTTCATTCCTGTTTTCTTGAAGAATTTCTATGAACTCTTTAGTTCTTGTTTTATAATGATTATGGTAGATGTTATAAAGCTCAGGATGTTGTTTTAGGACAAGTGAATTCTTTACGGATCCCGGCTTAGTCATCATTGTATTCAGATAGTGGTCCAACACAAGCTGATATTGATGGTGACCATCTATCTTTTTATGTTCGTACACAAATGTGTGATTTGAATAGATGCGTATCGAATTTACGGTGTTTTTGACCGTAACTCTTTTGTGTTGGAGATAGTCTGGGACTGAATAAAAATTATTTTCAACGTGTATACAACCATACTTGTCAACACTATATACTTCGATATCAGCGAATTCATAAGGAATTCTGTAAGGTTGAAGTTCTTTCTTTTCATCTTCGATTGAACTCTTTATATTGATTTCATCAAGAGTCTGTTCAAGATGAACACATGCCTCTTCAAATGTTTCAAACTTATAGTCCTTTGCGAATACACGATTTCGAATTACCTTAACACTGTTTTCTACACTTCCTTTTTCATGACCACTTCGTATATTAGTCAGGTTAATTTCAAAATTATAATAGAGTGCCAGTTTGAGGCAATCATCATTAATTTCTTTTTCATAAGGCGTTATAAAGCGCTTCACGACGTTTCTCATATTGTCATATACAACTTCACCCCAAGAGCCTTTAGAATGCTCAAAGAAGCGAACATGTGCATCTATGAATACTTGTTTGCGTTGGTTTGGATATAAATATGCATACCGATATCCGCTTGCTGGTGATGAGAAAACAGCGAGATAATATGTTCTTAGTTCACCATTAATTAAAAGCTTTACTTCTCCAAAGTCAAACTCTAACCGCTCACCATATCGATAATCTTGTCGAATAAATGTTTCTCGTGAAGCTTGAATTTCATGCACAAAATTTCGTATGGTTGTCTGACCAATATCATGTCCCTCGCTTTTGATAATTTCAAATATTTGAGTGACTGTTAACTTTTGCTTATGATGTCTTCCTAGTAACATATCTTTATCTTTTTCTGAATCCATAATTTCAATGATGCGTGCTTGAATTTCTTGCGTTAACTTGCGCTTACCTCGTTTGCTTGCATCATAGTGACGGTCCCCAACAATTTGATCAATGACTTCTACTTTTCTTTCGTCTGATAAATCATGATTATCAATCAATTGTATTTGACATTTATTATATTCCTGAAGATACCGTGCGACCGTCTTTCGGTCTATACCCAATTCAAGGGCAATCTTTCTGTTGGACCATCCTTTCTTTTTTAATGTGATAATTGAATATTTGCTCATTTGTGATATCACCTCTTTCACCTCCAAAAGCATTATCACACACTTCTGAAGTTATAAAAATAGTGGACCAGTTTTCAATTGAGAATTGGCCCACTTTTAGATTAACAAATACAGCGCACGAAACACATCAGAAATCAAGCTAGGATATGAAAACCTGTATAAGTCAATTGATTTGATTCGCAACCACAAATCAATTTATATTACGGATCGGTATTATGGTAGTGTTGAACTGTTCAGATTCCTTGAACTGAATGGATGCAAGTATTGTATACGAGGGAAAACGAACTTTTTCAAAGAGGAAGTAGCTAAAATTGAGAAAGATGGATGGATTGATATTACAGTCAATAAACAGTGGCAAAGAAGACTTAAACACGAAGAAGTGCGTGATTCATTTGAATCGAATCCTCGCATTAGAATACGTGTGGTGAAATATGAATTGAAAAATTCCAGTAAAAAAGACGAAACACACCATATCTATTTCACAAATTTGAGTCAAGCCGAGTTCTCGCATAAAGAAGTTGCTGAACTATATTCAGATCGTTGGAAAATTGAAACACATTTTAAATATTATAAGTCCGAATTAGAAGCTGAGCGATTCAATACAACTTGTCCTGATGTTTACAAATGTAAAATTCTTGCACGCATTATTGCTTTGAATATTTTAGGTATCATTGAAGCAGAACTGAATGCAGAATTACACAATAAAAGAACCCAAAATCACGTGGATGGATTTAAAACAAAATTTGTAACTCTAAAAGATCTGATGTATGAAGGAACCTTGGTAAAGGGGGGTGATATTTGACAATGTTAAAATCATTTTTGAGGCAGTGTCCTTAATCACCGAAATTGCTATAAAAAATATAGTGCCTATCAGGAGAGATAGACACTATGAACGCTATGGTCGCTTTATGAAATCTCCTCCATTCTATCGGTTTAGAATAGATGGTAGAAATCATCCGAAGGTCCGAAGAACTCACTACGGACTGAGAACGGTACGACAATAGTGTAGTTAAGACAATTAAATTGTAACACAAAATTTGCGTAACCATATAGCGAAAGTTGTTTTAATGACGCTTGATTTATACATTGCTAAGCATTACTTAATTGTCCGAATAATTGAAACCGTCATTATAAAGAACAAAAGAAAAGGAGTCAACCAAGCTTATGCTAAGTTGACCCCATTGTCCACTATTTAGTGGATTTTTTTGTACCCAAAAGTCTTCTGAGAAGATTTTGAGAAGATTTTATGGCGGTCTGAAATAACTTGGGGATAATTCAGAAAATGATATAAAATAACTTGGGGAGTAAGTTACCCCAAACAAGTTTGTTAAAGACCAAAGGGAAGCGTAGTCGCACATGACTATAGCTTCCCTCTTTTTGTTATAGTATATCAATAATGAGTCATTTCTTAAGAGAGTCCTTTGTCATAGGTTGTTTTAATTATTGGGTTAATTCGATATGTTGCGTCTTCATTAAGCACATACAACACACGATTCCTAAACCGCTCCCAATTACGATAGCCACTTGCATTGTTTTTTATTTGCTTGATTATGCGATTTCGATTCTCAATCAACGCACTGTTTATGTGTGTTATGGAAACTTCATAATGGGTTTCTCCTGTTTTCTTATTTGTGACCTTTGTGCATTTTTCTACTTTATTGAAAGTTGCGACAATTTCATTTTTCCACTTTCCTAAAGTTCGGCTAAAATCAACGATTGATGCAACTCTACTCTGAGCCATCACTCTGATGAGTGTGTTCAGATTCTCGTGTGCATTCTCAGCTTTTGATTCATTGAAGAATTGATCGAGTAAGAACTTCATGTTATATGCATCTTCAAGGCCATTGCTCGTTTGAAGAATTAGGTCTATTATGTCGTAAAGGTTTAGAAACTTTCCCAATTTCTTATTGCGTTGTTTCGGTACATTTGGATCAAATATATTGTATTTCTTATCTTTAACTGTGGTTGTTGCTTTGGGGTTTTTATAGAGTAACCAGTTGAACTTTTTAAGCAGATAGTATTGCTGGTCACGCTTATAATATTCTTGTCTTTTGACTTTATCTTCTGTTTGCTTCCAGTTCTTAGGAGGTTTTAGTTTCTTCATAGTGTCTACCCTAATAGAGTCGATACGTTTCATTAAATCACTATAAACATGAAAACGATCAACACTGATAAACGCGTTTGGAAGGAATTGTTTTGCGACGACTCTATAGCTATACCACATGTCGATTCCAATACCTAAGACTCCTTTGCGTTCTTCAAGGGGGATTTGGCTAAAATACGCGACTAAGTCTTGTTTCTTACGGGACGGTAATATATCTACGATATTCTTTGTCATTGCATCAATAAGAACGCATACATAATCACTGCGATCACTGTGGTACGCATAACATTCATCAATAAGCAGATAAGCGGGTAGTTTTTGTCTGGAGACAGAAACGTGGGAATCGAAAATAGATGATACTGTAGTGGGAGATAACCGATATCTATTGGCAACTGTGGTAAACGTTTCATGTGGCGATTTAAGATCATTCAGGACATTATATACGGTCAGCTGAGTAATCTTCATATTTCGATACGCAAATGGATTGTGTTCAAAAAAGCATTTATTACACGTTGTGCATTTATAACGTCGTGCACGGTAACGAATGTAACAGGGTATATGTGTTACCAGTGAGTGGAGAAGCTTCTTTTCAGAATAATCTTTGATTGTGGATGTTTTGCTTTCACAAATTGGGCATGTTTGTTCCTCTACCTGAAGCGTAATGTACACATTCAATGCGTCACTTTGACCTTTGATATCAATCTTCTGGACTTGATGGTGTTCTAAGTTAAATAATTCAAGAATTTTTTCGTTACTTAAAAGAGTGGCATTAGCGTTCATAGAAACCCTGCCTCTCTTTGACTATTTTGATAAGGTTTCATTATGTATCTTGCTCCTAAATATAAAAATGATTGTCTGTTATTTAAATAACCATCTTCATTATATTCAATCTGAGGAGTTAAAACTATTTTTCTCATGTTGGTGAAGTAATGGCGGAATGATAGATATTCCGTTTTGTGGATAATATGAAGTAATTCAATCGTTCCAAATAACTTAAATGTCTCACCGATTCATAATCGTTAAAACGTATTTTTATCCGAATATATGTTGATTCATCAATATCAGTTAAAAGCGTGCTATCAAGTTCATGGGTTAATATTATTTCAATTGTGGGTACAGACAGTTGAAAATAGGGAAGTAAGTTACTTGGTATTATTGCATGAGTTCTCTTACATTGATTACAAAAGAAACGTGCGATTTCTACGACAATGGTTAATCGCCCAGTAATTATGGTTTTCGGATAGTATCCATAACGAATCAGTGTATCTGTTTTTGAACAGCACGGACAAGGTATTGTTTTTGGATTAATTGAATTGAGAAATTTGTAATATTCCTTTTGAGAAAACTGTTTATTATTGAATGTGTTTGAGAAAACTGTTATCATATTCTTACTCCTTTATAGGAGGTATTGGATTGGTAGAAACTTAGGTCTGGAAACTTGGGGTTTCTACCATTTTATTAACCTCGTTAAACTAATAATACAAAAAAAATCACTTTAATACAGCACTTAATTGTGCATAAAGTAAAGTGATTTTTTATTCTGCTGGTCTAAGATAATCAGTTTACAACAGAAATCCCCAAACTTCTTTAAAGACAGAGGCTAGAGCAAGATTACCTCACCCCAAGAAATAGTGTTGCGAGTGAAAACCCCAAGTAAAGTTTAATATCCGATTTTATATTATTATTTAGGGAATAAACTCTCAACCTTCACTGTTTTTTGTGCTTGAAATAGATAACTGGTCTAACATTTTTTTTCGAGAATTCAAGAATTAAGAGAGCGCAAAATAGGAGTATATGTTCGTGTCAGCGCTGATGAACAAGCCAAACATGGTTATAGTGTAAGACATCAATTTGATGTACTTCAAAATGTGATCACAAATAGTGGAATAGGAGGTGTTCACAATGTAAGATTTTATGTGGATGATGGTGAAAGTGGAACGACTATGGACCGCCCTAATTTTCAAAGACTTCTATCAGATATAAAGAAAGGTAATGTGAATCTTGTTATGGCAACTGATAGTGAGAGAATTGGACGTGAGAATGAATACAATAGTTTCTGGATTAAGTATCTGAAAGCTTACAATTGTGAGTTTTATCTACATGTGTTTATCGTACCGATTCTGGTGTGAACGAATATAAAATCAAATTAGCATTCAGAGGGTATGAATTAAAGAAGATAAAGAAATGTTCTGAAGCAAGAATAACACGCTTATTTTTGGAGGGGAATTATGCATCACCCCAAGCACCACATGGATATCGTAAAGAAAACAAGAAATTGATTGTCATCGAAGACCCAGCTGAGGCAGTAAGAAGAATGGTTACCCTGATGATGAATACTTTTTCTAAAGTTAATTGATGCAAGTAGAAAAACCTATGTTAAAAATGTAACATCCCACAAGATTTGTGATTGCAATAAAAATAAAAATAACAATAAATGAAAGGGTATACATTTTCGGTTGTCATGATAAAATATAATTAGAGCGGAAGATATAAACAAGGGGACTAACTATGATTAGAGCTACAAAAAATAATGGAAGGAAAATATTTACTGCGATTTTATTGCTTGGACTTACACTTATTTTGTTTTCAACAAACATATCAGCATTGTCAAAGACTGATTCTTATATGACCGTAAGAGTTTCAATGGTCAGTGATAGAAAATCAGTTGATGGGTCAATTGCTAATGATACAAAGTATAACGGTCAAATAACGACGTATATTACTGAGACTATAGGGTATCAATCATTCGATTCGTCAGGCAGTTCCAGTGGTATGGGTGGAGCATATGTTAGAGTTTATTGTCAATTTAAGAATTACGCTATTTCTAGTGCTTCTTCAAGAGGAACTGTGACTTATCAGGGTAAAACTTTGAGCACGCTCGGTTCAGGAACTGTTACAGCACCCGGTCAATAAATTCTTTTTGTTGTAAAAAATATCACTAGGGAATCCGCTCCACTAGTGATGTGCACAAAAGCGTATTAAGCTTGATTAGTTGCCGTATTTTTTACAGGTAAAATCAAATTTACTAGTCTTGAATGTAAAAGTTATTAAGACTGATGAAAGAAAATTAAAACACAATATTATTTATTAGTCTTGGTAAGCCACGGAAGAGGGAGAAGAAGAATATATGAAGAAAGGTTTGTTGATTGGACTTTTATTGTTGGCTGGATGTACGCAAACATCCACTAAAAT
Organism: Erysipelothrix larvae; assembly: GCF_001545095.1. Lineage (NCBI taxonomy): Bacteria > Bacillati > Bacillota > Erysipelotrichia > Erysipelotrichales > Erysipelotrichaceae > Erysipelothrix > Erysipelothrix larvae. The sequence goes on along the minus strand of NZ_CP013213.1, from coordinate 2,055,970 downwards.
TGACGAGAGCATTCCTGCAAATCAGATGTTTACTGGGATGAATACTAATATTTCAAAAATTAGCATTTCAGCAACAGATGACGCAATTTATTACATTGATTCTGGAACACTTTATGTGTACGATGATGCGATGCAAGAGTCTTTAAAATTAGCGGATTTGAACTATATCGATGATGAAGTCGTCAGTGTTTCTCAGGATTATGAGCTAGAGTATGAGAAGTATTTTGATATCATGGATGGGGAATACTTTCAATGCTATGGTGGGTCGCTCTATTATATTTCATACTATGGAACGATTGAAGGGGAAAATGGCTTAATGCTTAATCGCCTTGATTCTGAAGGGTTAAATAAAGAAGTTGTTTATACTTTTGACACGGTCCCTGATAAGATGTTTATTACCTATGGTCACCTATTTTATGTTGATACTTTTACCCAGGAAGTATTTGTGGTAAACCTAAATTCGAAGGAGAAAACACAAATTATCGAACCTGAAGGACAACGTTTCCTTCGTTATGTTCCTTCACAAGATGGTTTATATCTTAATATGTATAATCAATCAACGAATGTTAGTACATTGTATGCTTTTTCCTTTGATGATTATTCATTGGAAAATGTAATATCGGCTCCAGACTATTTTTTAGCAAGTTCTTATGATTCCAATTTTATTTATTATGAAATCCAAGCCGATAAAATATTAGCACATGTTGTGAATGAAGCGGGTGATGTTAGAACCACTTTTGAACATACAGTGATGGAATATATTGATGATCAGTATATTTATGCTACAAGTGCAGAATCTCCGTTGAAATTTCAAGTGTATGATTATGATGGAACACTTGTCTATGAAGTGGAGGCAAGTGAGTCATTTGTCCCTTCGAATTCTTTGGACCTAAACGGCAGTAAGGTTGAAGTGTCTGGAATCATCGGTGTGTTTAAAGACACGCTGGTTGTTGTCGCAAATGACAAGAATGATGGCTTGGGATATTATACAGTAAACTATAAAACAGGTGAGTGGACTAAGATCGCAACCTCTTCTTATCTCAACGCACTTGATAATTAGGATTCATGATGTTAAATCAAGAGCTAAAGCGTCTTAAATCTTATCGTGGTATTCTTCCAGGGGTCATGATACTGATGCTGGTACTCCTGGTTTTTTTGGTGGGTACATTTTATAGTGATGAAAACCAAAGTTATATAACACAACGGAATCAGTATCTTCAAGGGAATCTTTCCACTGAAGCACTCAGTAGTTCATATCTTAAAAATCAAATTGAGACGATTCAAAACTTTACGCAATATAATAACGAAATCATTGAAAACAATCAGAAGAAAATACAGTCATCGCTTTTTAATTCAAAAGATAATTTAGTGAGGTTTAAGAAGGAAATTCAATATTATCAAACATTGAACACACTCGAATTGAATGTGGAAAATACCTATGTTCCATCGGTTGTATTGCGCTCTCCTATTTTTTCAATCCTGTCATTTATTTTTGTAATTATGTGTGTACAAGCGCTTTTCTATCAGGATGTTCAAATAAAGATTTTGCGTCTTTTTGAGAGTACGCATACATCGTTGAAGCACCTATATATTTCTAAGATACTGGCATTATTAGTTAGTGTTGTTTTGTTTAGAGTGGGTATGCTTCTTATTACAGTGGGTACACTTAAGTTAATGGGGTTGTCATTATATGTTCCGATTCAATTTATTTCAGGATTCAACCGGTTCCCTTATTATCTAAATTGTTTGTCTTATCTCATTATGATTTCAAGTCTTGGTATTCTGAGTATGCTTTTCATTGGTTCCATTCTAATCATATTTATTCACATTTTTAGAAATGATGCACTGGCATTGTTTGTATTTATTTTGATGACATTAGTTCAGTACTTAATGCATAGCTTTATCTCAATTACATCGGGTTACAGTGTTCTCAAATATATTAATGTGTATGCTTATCTTATTGGATCAATGCCAAGCTTTAATATTTCGATTGTTTTGGGACTAGGGTTTCAACTTGCTACACTGCAAATTGTTGCACTGTGTGTTCTTACTGTTTGTGTTAGCATTTTATCTTGGGGAATGTATCGAAATATCAATCGAATTGGCTTTAAGCAGTTTGACCTTAAACTTTCCTTTAGGTTTAAATCACTTGCCCTTCAAGAATTCTTCCAAATGGGAATCCTTTATAAAGCATTTTTAATCTGTGTAATCTTAATTGGATACAATGGGTATCGCTATATGAGCTATACCATCTTAGAAGATGCAGAACAAGCAAACGTGGATGCTATGCGTGCTGAGTATCTGGGGATTGTTGATGCGGATGTTTTGGAAGCTTTGAACGTGCGCATCCTTGACGCTCAAGAAGCGCGCGACAAACTCAATGCCTGTATTGATAATACAATGGATTGTGATGAAACCAATAATAGTGAACTCATCGAGAAAGCAAACAACCTCAGTACCCTTGTCATGATACGCGATGAAATCGAACAAGTACTAATAAATGGGGAGGCCTACTATTCAAATATACAAGGGTACGAACAGCTTTTTGGTAGAGAGTCCTTGTTTAGCATGCAGATTCATTTTATAACCCTTTCTTTAGCACTGATGAGTCTTGTGTTTATGTTTGTGAATCCAACGAAGACATCAAAGATTGATGCACTTTTTGATAGTACTCTTTTAGGTCGAAAACAAAAGAAGAAGATCGACCTCCAGTTGTTGTTGGGGATTGGTGGGGTGCTCTGTATTGGTGTTTATGGAATATATATTGCGAAGATCTTAAAATACTATAATTTGTTTACTGTGAACTATCCAATGAGTCTAATTCTTGACACTGACCTGTCCTTGGATGTTTCACTTGCAGTGTACATGGTGTGTACACTGTTAATTAGGGCCTTGGTGTATGGATTGATTGTTTTGAGTAGTTATCGACTTGCCCGACAAACAAGCGGATTAAAGGCATTATTTGGCATGATATTTGTTGTTATTGTGGTGATGGGGTTGTTTACACTCTTCCCTGAATACTCACCACTTATGGTGCTTACAACGGCTATATTAGAACATCCTGTGGTTGCGGTAGGTTATATGAGTTTGGTCATTGGTGGTATTGGTATGAATGTGAAAAGAGGGTTAATATCATGAGTATTCTTGAGCTTAAAAACATAACAAAACGCTATGGAGAAACCATAGCGCTGAATAAGATTAGTTTATCGTTAGATGAGGGTGTGTATGCTTTATTGGGACACAATGGTGCTGGGAAATCGACCCTTATTAATATTTTAAGCACAACCTTGGGCTATGAAGGGGACGTTTTATATCATGGAAAAAGCATTCATCAATTGGGTGATGACTATCGAAAGATGATTGGCTATATGCCACAACAACAATCGCTAATCCCTAATCTCACAGTGGAGTCTTTTTTGATTTATATGAGTACAATGAAAGGGATTAAGCGAAACGTGATTTCAGAGAACGTAAACACCATCATGAAACGCACTGATTTAGAAACGATTAAACATAAATCTTTGGATCAATTATCAGGTGGTATGAAGCAGCGGGTCCTCATTGCCCAAGCACTGCTTAATGATCCCAAGATATTATTATTGGATGAGCCGACAGCAGGCCTTGACCCCGTTCAACGGTTAAATTTAAGAAAGGTTATCGCGGAAGTAGCGACAGATCGCATTGTTATTCTTGCAACGCATGTTATCTCGGATGTTGAAATGATTGCAGACCAGATTATTGTGATGAAAGATGGACAAATTCTGTCGATAAAGAATCAAGAAGCACTGATTAATGATACAAATGTTTTTGAATCGTATGAATCCTTTGAGTCAATCAAAAATGAGGATGATTCTGCGAAGTTTGTGAGCGCAATGGCTACATCAAACGGTTTAAAGATTCGCTTTATTTCAAAACTTTTACATGAGAGACAAGTCCAGACAACCCTTGATGATGTGTACATTGATTTGTTAGGCTGACAGTTTAAAATATTTTGTTCAATATTGATTGAAACGAGAATAATGGATTTATGGAGAAATTGAATTCTTAGAAAGTAAGGATTTATAGGTAGCAGAATATGTGTGAATATGCTTTATTCAACGCTTTTAAATGTTTACCAATGTATCCATTGAACTGTTGATTGTCACTTCAAAGATAATCGTAATATTAAAAATTTTTTTCGCAAATAGTGCCACACTTTATTTGTAAATGCTGATTGAATCTCAGCTCGCTACGGCATTTTTTCTTTCATTTATGCCTTTGAAAATAAGATAAACCAAACACTTTAAAGAGGGAGTTTAGAGAGAAACTGTCTCTCCCATAGTAATTGTGTTGGCTGTCAAAACCCCATATAAAGTTTAATATTCAAACATATATTATTTATTGAAGTATATTTAGTTCATTATTATACCGTTAATATAGAGCAAAATTACTAATTATTCACCTTGATATGTGAAATCTGTTGAAATTAAGTAAAATAAATACAAACCACTTAAAAAATAGCGTGATAGTACTACATATTTTTTGGAAGATTAAGTATAATAGTTTTAGGAACCATAGCATAAGGGTACAATTTTGATGAGCAAAACTAAAAAGAAATTACTTGGAACAATTCTTTCGTTAACAGTTTTTCTATTTCTTTCACAAAGTGTAAGTGCTGCAACTGATACATACGAATATTTGATTAACAAAGTAAACGACACTACTGCAACTGCATCCATAAAGTCAAATAGTCTAAGTACTGCATTGATAGTAATTCAAACCACATGGGCATATAAGGGCTCAACTATGTTACAGCGTACAGCATCAGACAATAGTGCAGGGGACGGTTTTGAGTATACGATGATAACATTCACTTCTGGTTATAAAATCGCACGTGTTAAAGGTGAATTTTCTTATGGAAATATCAGGCGAGTCCTGGATAAAAGTTATTAATTAATCTGTAAACTAACTAACAAAAACAGCTATAGTCCCTTGTTAACTAGATACTTTGATAAGGAGAAGTGCTCTATGAAAATAAAAACAAGTGTGCTCGTTGCATTTTTATTGCTTACTGGGTGTAGTAAAACAGAAGAAAAGCCAATTGACCCCACAATTTGGGGTTATGATTATAATATAAACCAATTAAGTGGTTCTTTTGCAGCGATGAGATCTGCCACCGAAAGTGAAGAGGGTATTTACTTTGAAATTTTAAACACGGATTTTGTGCAAATCAATAATACTTTCATGTTGGGTTATGTTGATAAAAAGACTAATCAATTTTCAATTGTTGACGCTAGTGGCGATGCGAAATGTTCGTTTCAGTCACCAGAATCATGTACTTCATTTTCAGAAACCGATTACTATCAACTAAACTATTATAATGGCTATTTATATTACGTTAGTGATAGTGTTAATGATGCTGGAATCATATCAGAAGTACTAATGCAAATGGATTTGGATGGTAACAACAGGAGGCAAGTTGCGGTACTATCTGAACGTAAACCTGATGAATCATCATTCACTATGATTTATCATAGGGGTTATGTTTATTACACATATGGCGGCACTAAAGTCAACCGTATTGATATGAGTGACTGGAGTCTTGAGGAAATAGAAGGCGGAACAGGTCTTCGACTTATATCGGCCTCCGGTAATGAAGTATTTTTGAATGCCACAACATTCACTGATGAAGACAAGACTAGTAGTAATGCAATTATTTCGTTGAATACAGAAGACAATCAGTTATCACTCATCGATGAAAATCTATCCCCTTATCAAAAGGAGAATGATAAATATGTAACCTACGTTGAAGCAACCAATTCAATGAATCTCTATAATTCCAGTATCAAAGAAACAGTGTACATAAAACCAGCAACAGGCAGTGTTATCATGCAAAAAGATTACTTTGTGATTGGGAATTTAGCTGATGAGCCTGAAGATATTTTCCTTTATGATATTGAAGGAAATATCTTGTCGACATATACAGAAAAAGAAGACCTCAGACTCGTTGGGTTTGTGCAAATAGTAGCTGATGATTATTACTATGCGTATCGATATGGGCAAGATTATATGGAGTTTATAAGAATACCAATCCAAAACAATACATTTGGTGAAGCAGAAATTATCGCAAGTTGGCCTTGGGGCTTATTGAGTCACTAATATGGAACTTCTAAATCTAACAAATGTGTCAAAGAAATTTAAAGAAGTTCAGGCACTAAAAGATGTTTCTTTTACCATGAAGCCAGGTATATATGGGTTAATTGGGCCCAATGGTGCTGGTAAGAGTACGTTGATTCGGCTCATTGCGACACTTGATAAAGCTACATCAGGTGTTATTTCTTATGGTGACAAACATATTTGGGATATAAAGGAATCGTATCGTTCTTTAATTGGACTTATGCCACAAAATCAAAAAGGTTATGGTAATTACTCGGGACTCGCTTTCATGTATTATATGGCGAACCTAAAGGGAATTTCAAAACAAGAAGCGACAATACAAGTCAATGCCTTGGTTAAGCAAGTTGGACTTGAAGAAAGTATTAACCGGAAGATTAAGACCTATTCAGGTGGCATGAGACAGCGCTTGATGTTTGCGCAATCCTTATTGGGTGATCCGAAGATCATCATTCTTGATGAGCCAACCGCAGGACTTGACCCATTTGAACGGATTCGGTTAAGAAATTATATCAGTGAAATTGCAGAAAATCGTATTGTATTAATCGCAACCCATGTCATGCAAGATATTGAGTCCATTGCAGACAAAGTTATTTTACTTAATAAAGGGAATATTGTGTTTGAAGGTACAGGCTTTGAACTTTTAGAGACATTGAAAGGCAAGGTTGTAGAAAAGTTTATTGAAGTCCATGAGTTACCAAATTATCAAAGTCAATACCGCGTTTCAAGAGTATACAAATACGAATCCAAGTATTTGATTCGCTATATTGATGAAACAGCACAAGGGGATAAAACACCTACTTTTGAAGACGCATATCTATACTATATGGTGGATTATGATGCTAATATATGAGGAGCTAAAAAAGCTGTGGTCACAGCGTTTCATTAGGGGAGTCTTATTGATTTCGCTCTTTCTTTCAGTAGGAATGATGTATATATCAAAGACAAGTTTAGAGAAAGACTCGGTAAATATTTCGGCATATTCGGAATTAAAGGACAACTATGATTCTTTGGAAATAGATGTCGCTACACAGGAAATAGCGCATGAAATAGAGACGCTTAATCTATATATTGATTATGAAACTTATATAGCACTTCCTGATATTGCTGAGAGTATGCGTCAAGAATACTATAATGATGCATTTATGACAGAAAGTTTTATCCAAGACTATCAAACATTTGTAAGGGATTTTGATATCAATGAGACTTTAATGCTCTATCAAGCACTCTTTGATTATTATACAATGATTCAAGACTTTCCAAGGTTTGTTGAGGATTCGATCAATGTCATTGAAGCCATGGAAAACCAACCTTTTTGGAAAAACTACTCTGAACAAAGAAAGGACTACTATAGTAAACAAAGTGCATATTTTGAGAACCTAAGGGGAGTGAGTTTGTCATCTGAGAATCATAAGGGTGTTGATGTGCTTTTAGGTACAAATCTTGAGCCAATCCTGATAATTGTGGGAATATTTATCTTTTTATCTGTTTTTGAAATAGACCATACAACACAGATGAATGATCTATTATTGATTACCAACAAAGGAAGAACAAGAACAACCATCGCAAAACTTATTGCAGGGACAATGAGTTTGTTGGGGGTCTTTATATCCATCTATGCCTTGCTTATCCTAACAAATCAACTCATTTTTAGTTCTATCAACTGGCTTGCACCAATCCAATCTTTTCCATCTTTGGCTTATAGTTCTTTTAATATGTCTTTGGGTCGATGGTTTATGTGGATGGTGTCTGGGCAATTTGTAGGCATGCTGGCGTTGTCATTTTTGTTTGGATTACTCTATCAAGTTATTCCAAATCGTATACAAGCGGTATTCTCTTTCCTCTTGATTTTTTCATTCAGTGCAGGGTTATACTTCACCATTCAAGATACCATGATGCTTGTTCCTTTCAAGTATCTAAATGTTTATGCGCTTATTCAAGCAAGAGACCTATTCCAATCATATTCAATAATTGAGACATTGGGTTTTTCCTTATCAAAAATTAATTTTATATATGGAGTGGGAATTATTATATGCATTATTGGAACAATCTGCATTATCGTTTTGCGCAATGCGCAATTAAAACCACAACTTTCGATCAATTTAAGATTTGATAAACTTCATGCGACTATTGTACCAAGATTGAAACGGTTTGGATTTGAGTCTTACAAAGGTTTCATTATGCAAAAGGGATGGCTTGTGGTACTCGTAATCGGTCTGTATTTGGGAAATATCTATATCGGAATATATCAAGGACTCAATATCAAGACACTTGATGAAAAACTTGTTGAGGTTTATCGTGAACATGGTGGAGAACTCAATGAAGAGAAGATATTGTGGATTGATACGCAATATGATTTTTATGATAACTTAAATAAACAATTGAGTCTAAACGCAAAAGCATACAAAGATCACACGATTACAGAAGAAGCATATTACGACTTTATAAATGAATACCTATCACATTCAGTTGATAAGGCGGTTTTCAATCAATTCTATGACCATTACATAACGAATAATTCAGAAGAACTCGTCTATCCAAATGGATACCAAGCATTGTTTTCTATTAATACAGAAACACGAGAATTTAGAAATGCATTACTACTCATTGTCTTACTAGTACTCGTGTTATCACCCATTATTGCATTTGATTATGAACAAGACCCAGATGGGATTGCTACCATCACGAAAAAGGGTAATTTACCCCTTTTCAAAAGTAAGATTAAGCTTGCTTATCTCATTGCATTCGGAGCAGTTATCATAGTATCACTTGTTGACCTTTTTACATTCTCTTCGATATATACCATGGATGCATGGCAAAGTACGTTCCAAAGTATCTTACCAAGTGATTTCAAAATAAGTAACATACCAGCTTGGGTACTGGATCTAAAACTGTGGCAATACCTGCTTCTAGTTTGGGTTTTAAGACTCTCTGGAGCAATATTTTCAACCAGCATTATTCTATGGATATCCTCTAAATTTACGTCTATAGTTATTGTATTTATTATGACAGGGGTTGTGTTACTCCTTCCATTACTTATGATACTTATTGGGATACAATCTTTTGAAGCACTATCATTGCATAGTCTACTAATGGGGAATGGTTCGATATTTAATGGGACCTTCTTAACATCACTAATTGTCTATGGTTTCATAGCCTTAATAAGCAACTATTCACTTTATATCTATTATAAGAATCGGTGAATAAACTGTAGCAATTAGACTTTAAATGAATGTTTAAATGCTTAATCAAAGGGTTTTGAGGCAATGAAATCAAATAATGAGGGAATGCTATATTGGTTATATTATTCTGGTGATTATGATTTTTCTTTTTGGCATTTAAAATGGTAAATACCAGTATAATTTTGCTTAAGTATTGAAACGATGTTTGCAGAGAATGGTGTATCAAATATCAAACTATGTTCACCAATAATGAGAGAACTGTTATCAGGAAAAATATATGTTCCGCGTTCATAGTCTGAATTTGGGAAAGGTTCTGCCATAGTTTGTTCAAGGATAGTTTTATCACTGAATAAATTAAGAATCGTTGTGCCATCTAAAAACATCATTAATGTAAAATTAGGGACATCAAACTCCAAAAACATTTGTCCAATTATATTCAGAAGAAGACTGTGACAGTGAACCCCATAGAGATGCATCGCCACACAAAAGGTGTTATTAAATCCGCGACGATATCAAGGAGTACAACAGGAATCTATCACGTCTCACTCTTAGTCGAAGAAACAATCGAGCACCTACCTAAGACGGGGTCTGAGGTTGGGATTGATCTTGGATTGATTGCTTTTGCGGTACTCTTTTGATGGAACACGGATTTTTAAACCCACGGTTCACGAACCAAGAAGCACAAACACTGAAACGAGAACAACGTAAGTTATCAAAACGTAAAAGGGAGGCAAAGAAACGGGGTGTCCCGCTGAGTGAAGCTAAGAATTACCAAAAGCAAAAGTTAAAAGTCGCACGAATCCATGAGAAGATCGCAAATCGACGCAATGATTTCTTAAACAAGGTGAGTAAGGAGCTAATCGAGAACCATGATGTGCTCTTTTATAGAAACCTTAAAAGTTAAAGAAATGATGAAGACGAAGCGGGTTTCAAAGAGTATTGCAGATGTGTCGTGGTCACAATTTGTGGCAAAGCTAAAAATACAAACCCGGTTGGTATGGGAAAAAAGTAATCAAGATTGATTCCTGGTATCCGTCCAGTCAGCTGTGTTGTCACTGTGGACATAATGATGGAAAGAAACCACTGGAGATACGTCAATGGGAATGTTCCAACTGCAACATCACACACGATCGTGATTTGAATGCAAGCATCAATATCCTGAATGAAGGATTAAGACTTTCGCATCAATCCTAAGAATGAAAAACAATAAACCGATGGGACATCGGGGATAGCTTGATAAATAAAAGTGACCGCTGGTCGACAGGAATGTCGATTAAGTTTGCTTTGTTCTCAAGAAGCCCTCACTTCGAGCGTATGCTAAGTGGCGAGTAGTTCACGAAGTAATGGGTAATAATGATTCCAATGAAGTTTGGTGGATACTTTCAGGTGTCCTCTTCTAAACATCAGATTAAACGATACGATACGGTTTTGAAAAATGCTAGAAGTAAGATGGGTGTTTCAAAAGGATTCTGTTTAAATATCGTGAAATGTTTGCTGTTCCTAACAAAATTCAGCGCATTCTTGGATTATATGTTGATTTTGTGAATAAAATATTAAATGAGTGCCAGAAAAAAGGTGTATTGATATGTATTTGATGTATGATTTTATAAAAGGGGGGAATTTTACTAATGAAAAAATTAATGTGTATTTTGGCTGTGATTCTATTCGTTATCACAGGATGTGGTAAGTCAAATACCACGGATAAAGACAGTGACGAGAAATCGAGTGCTACTTCATTTCAAGGTGCTAAACTTGATACGTTAAAAGACGCATATGATGTAATTGTAATCGGTGCAGGTGGTGGAGGAATGTCCGCTGCAATCGCTGCAAAAGAAGCAGGTGCTGATACTGTCATCTTCGAAAAGATGCCAGTTGTTGGTGGAAATACTTCTAAGTCATCGGCGGGGATGAATGCATCTGAAACCAAGTTCCAAAAGAATGAGGGAATCGAAGATTCAAACGATTTGTTTTATGAGGAAACGCTCAAAGGTGGGAAAAACACAAACGATCCTGAATTGCTTCGGTTCTTTGTGGATAATTCATCAAGTGCTATTGATTGGTTGGATTCAATGGGAATCACATTGTCTAACTTAACAGTGACTGGGGGAATGAGTGTGAAACGTACTCACCGCCCCGCAGATGGATCAGCAGTGGGACAATATTTAGTCAAAGGACTTTTAGAGAATGTTGAAAGCAGACAAGTACCTATCTTCTTACAAGCTGAAGTAACAGAACTTGTAAAGGAAGGGAATGAGATTGTTGGCGTCAAAGTAACCTTCAATGGCACAGAAACAAAGACCATCAAAGCAAAAGCAGTAATCGTGGCAACAGGTGGTTTTGGTGCTAATGCAGATATGGTTACACAATACAATCCATCACTTAAAGGATTTGTTACAACCAATCAAAAAGGATCAACGGGTGATGGCATTGTCATGATTGAAAAAGTAGGTGGTTATGCAATAGATATGGAACAAATCCAAATCCATCCTACAGTTGAACAAAAAACATCGTATCTGGTTACAGAAGCTGTGAGAGGTGAAGGTGCAATCTTAGTGGCTCAAGATGGCAAACGTTTTATTAACGAATTAGAGACACGAGATACTGTGTCTCAAGCCATTATAGGATTGGATGATCACGCTGCGTACCTTGTATTTGATCAAGGTGTTAAAGACCGCGTTAAAGCAATCAATACCTATGTTGAAGCAGGATTTGTACTCGAGTCCGACACACTTGAAGGCCTCGCTGAGAAAATGAATGTAGATAAAGAAAGCTTTACAACCACACTGGAATCGTGGAATCAATCAGTTGCTTCTCAAAACGATACGGACTTTGGACGAAAAACTGGAATGGATCATGATTTAGGTACTGGACCATATTTCGCAATAAAAATTGCACCGGGTGTTCACCATACAATGGGTGGTGTAAAAATGAATGCAAATACTGAAGTATTGGATCAATCGAACACACCAATCCCTGGATTGTATGCAGCCGGTGAGCTCGTAGGCGGTATCCATGGAAATAATCGTATTGGTGGTAATGCTGTAGCAGATATCATTATATTTGGAAGACAATCAGGTGTTAAAGCTGCGGAATATATCAAGAATAAATGATTTAAGGTCAAAGGGGTAACCATAGCGGTACCCCTTTTTATTAAAAGGTGTAGCAACAATATTTATGATTTAATTATAGTTCGATCATAAATAAATAGTGAATTATTACAAAGAAAATCCAGTGAATCGTATCATATCAATTATGATTTAAATAAAATATATTGGAAGAATCTATATCAAATTACGATAAAAATAACGAATAACCCTACTAAACAGTACCTTTATGATTAAAGTATTGAAATCTTTTATGGTTATCATGATAATTTTTCAATTTCATGAAGTAATTTACCTTGTTTGGCTCAGATGCACTCCCCTATAATAGGAGAGATCCAAAGGGAGGGGACTTATGAAAGAGAATAAAAAGAATAACGGAAAAAGAAGCCTAGCGCTTCTAATTAGCATTGTAGCACTCTTTGTTTTTGCAGGCTCACTATTAGCTTACTTTAGTGACCAAGTTAAGGGAGATGCGAAAATCACTGCTGGTACACTTGATATAGATGGTAAGTATCAGCTATATGATAAAGATGGTAATCTATTGCCATCAAACACACTTACAAACTTTAACCCAGGGGATGTCATTTACGTAAAAGCAACGATGAAAAATTACGGGACAAAAAGTGCATGGATTCGCAATGGACTTACCATTAGTGGTGAACTGACAAAAATTACATATGGTTCACCTGCGACACCAGTAGTTAAAGTGTATGAAGGGGAAGTCAAAGATTTTACCCAATCTGGACTTACACTTTTAACCTTCGATCCTAATGGTGCATATACATCGAAAATCGATAAAATAAGTGGTTCAGTTGAAATAGATGGTCCTTCAGATGAATATTCTGTTGTATATACCATTTTATTTGCACCAGAAGCTAAGAATGATGCACAAGATAAGGCGATTGATTTTACATTCATTACAGAAGCGCTACAACTTCGTAATAATAACGAGGGAAGACTTCCAACAAATGCAGGATGGCAAAATATCGAAACAACCAGTATTAAAACTCCGTAATTATGAAATGGCTCTTGGCAACATTAATATGTTTGTCAACACCTGTTTCAGTGATTGATATCAATGATGCATTAATCAATCAAAAAAATACTGTCATAGAGATAAGTGTTGATGATGTTCATCCAGGAATGTCATCAACATTTACTTATTCATTTAACAATACAACACATGAAGTAGTGGATATTTATCTCATAAGTGTGAAATCGATGAATGATAATGCATTAACACAAAGTATGACACTAAAGTTACCTCAAAGCTCTGAAGCCCTTGATGTCTCAGGACTTGAGGTAAATCAATTAATAACACGATTGAACATCAATGAAACCTATGATTTTAATGTGGATTTTAGTATCTATCCAGGCACAGGAAATGTCATTCAGACCTTATCTGAGACGTATCGCTTTACCTTTGGTATTGTTCGAAAAGGCGAAAAACTCGCCAATACGGGACATCAATCCAAACACTGGGAATATCTCATAATCATAGGGGCTTCTTTGATACTTTGTGGATATTTAATTAAAGAAAGAAGTGAAGACGATGAAGAAAAATCTATTCAATAATCTGCTTATTGGATTATCGATTGTTTTGTTATTGCTTGCACTCCACTTTTCTTTAACACGAAAAGATAGAGATGAAGTGTTTATATTTGGATATAAACCATTTATCATCACTACGGGGTCTATGGCTCCAGATTACCCCATTAATACCTTAGTAATCATTAAGAAAACGGATGCTTCGAGCCTCAATGTTGGGGATCCAATTGCATTTCATAGTAACGTTGTGAATGCGACGGTATTCCACCGTGTTGTGGATATAACCGAAGAGGGGTTCATTACTAAAGGCGATAACAATAACGACATTGATCCAGAAATCATCGCGTCTCACGATGTTTTAGGACGCGCAGTTTTTCATACAACACTTGCAGTATTCTTAATTGAAATCGTTAAAACACCAGTAAACTTTGTACTTTTTGGATTGCTGCCCATTGCGTCCATAATGCTTGGTTTATATCTGTTTAAACAATACCGTAAGCATAACAAGGAAAAAGTATCATGAAACGACGTCTCATAAGTGCGCTTTTGATGGGGTCATTTTTCCTGTTTCTTTTATCTGTGTTCTCTCCAATACAAAGCATGTTCAGTGACAACGTGCGTAGTTCATACCAAGTTAGTGCATCAAAACTAAACATTGACATCACAGAATTTAGAGTGGGTGTCATTAACCAAGATGGTACAGTAACCTGGTATGCAAATGATGCAAGTGGATTTGGCACAAAAATCGTGCAGGATGATATTTTGTTGGTCGAATTTGTCGTTAAAAACAAATCTGATCTTAGTGTTGACATTGAATCAAGTATCGAGCTCGCTTTTGAAAACGAAACCAATGAAAAAGATATTGTGCTTTTATATCCTTCAACAACTGATGATGGTGATATCCGATCAAACACAGGAACGCATGCATTGATTGGGTTTAACGAAAACGATACACAAGCATTACAAACACCCGGTGGCGTTCGATATGGGGTTAAAAAAACCGTCAACCAAGATACTCTTTCAACAATCAGTGGTGAAGGAGACGGGTATGACTCGAAACGCTATACGTATAAATTACACCTTAGTGACGCGAAATTAACGGTAAAAGAATTACGAGATCGGTTAATGGCGAATAAAATCGGAATTGGAGTCCGTGTCAATGCAAGCGCAAGCAACCCAACCATTTTATGGACAGACATGGCACAAGTTTATGGACCCATTGATACCGGCATAAACATTCCAAGCAGTTTAAGAATTGAACTATTGGGTGATACGCCCATGTATATCGATCAAAACACAAAATTCACTGATCCAGGGGCTGTGGCATTCAATGAGTTTGATGAATCGGTACCTGTCATCACATCCGGAAATGTGAACACATCAAAGGTTGGAATCTATACAATCACTTATACCGCAAGCCATGATGGACTCTCACAAAAGGTGGTGCGTGAAGTTTATGTAACGGATGGAGAACCACCAGTAATCACACCAATCAGCGATTCACCACGAAGGGCGAAAACTGATAATTTATCTCTATCAAGTCTTGTGAATGTGAGTGATAATATTGATGATGAACAAACATTAAGAAACAACCTCGTCATTACAACACCTCCAAACTATGATTCAAAGGTACCAGGAACCTACCATATCTGTTATAACCTAACCGATAGCTCTGGGCTTGCGGCAATTGAGAAGTGTCTTGATCTTACAATCTACAGTACCAGAGGTGTGCAATTGTTGTATGAAAACACAATCGTTTTGTCCAGTGATGGAAGGGTTTATACTGCGGGTTATGGTGGAAGCGGACAGTTAGGAATCAATTCGGGAGCCGCAAAAAATCGATTAGTTGAAGTGTCTTTACTTAAAGATCATAATATTGTAGACTTAGCTGGCGGTATATATTTTATTATCGCACAAAGTGATGAAGGTCGTATTTTCATTTGGGGTTCAGATGCATACGGCGTACAAGGAAATGAGTCAGGAACCAAGCATAACTTTGTACCTACTGAACTTAAAGGTCTTGGAAAGATAAAACAAATCGATGGTGAATATTACACACCTCTAGTCTTAAATGAAGCAGGAGAAGTCTATTCATGGGGACAAGGGCTAAACTATAGAACCGGCTTAGGTACATCAAAAGATACAGAAGTACCAACAAAACTAACGTTTCCAAATGATGCAAAGATAAAATACGTCGAACAAGGTTACTACAACGGTTATGCAATATCTGAAGATAATCAATTATATGCTTGGGGAAGGGGATTATATGGATTAAACCTTGAATCAACTTCAGAAGACTCAAAAACACCGATTAATGTAACGCAAAAACTGCCAAGTACACTCAGTGTATCGGATATAAAAGAGATTGAAGCTGGAGAAAAGCATACATACATCCTAACACAGGATGGTAATGTTTATTCGTGGGGATTAAATGAACTCGGTCAGCTGGGTCATAATAATCTAACAGCACTGACAACACCAACACTCATTGAATACTTCCCAGATAACAACATCACCGTTGAGCGTATCATTGCAGGAATGCGTTATGGAATTGCAGTGGACTCAAATGGCGTTGCATATGCTTGGGGAGAAAATGTATCGTATGCTTATGGAGAAGGCCACACCACGGTTCCCATTGTAATATCACGGAGTATTGGAGACAATATTGTCTCAATGGGAGCATACTATAACCATAGTGTCTTGATCAATGACAAGGGTGAAATGTATGTCATTGGAAGCAACAATTATGGAAAACTTGGACTTGGTGATTCTATTTTTAGAAAATCTTGGGTTGAGTTAACGCTACCATAAGGTCCATTTCATGACATCCAAACGATACAAAAGTGAAAGTCAAATCGGTGATTTTCATTCCGATAATCAGAAGACTTGGAAGCCAATTCCAAGTCTTTTTTTAAACCGCTCTTATGGAAAACACAGCGTTGGATTTTATAAAATATTGTTATAAAATGGGAGAAAATTAGAAATAAATTATCAAATATATTAATTAATTACCCGTTATTACTTAAATGTCGAAATTATTATCAAGATGATTTATAGGTATAAATTTTAAAAGTGTTTAATAAGTGTTCTAAGTGTATACAAGGGTTGCGGTGAAAAGAGTTGTCCACTTATAATAGACCTAACAAGAGGTTAGAATAGGGGGTATGTATGGAGAAATACATCCAAGATGTGATTAAGTTGGTTGATTTGGGCCAAAATCTACCACTTTACCAAATTATTTATGAGGGATTACGCACCGCAATTATTAGTGGTGTTATTCCAACAGGGGAACGGATTAATGAGAAACAGTACGCTGAGTGTTTAAATGTAAGTCGAACACCCGTACGCGAAGCATTGCGACGGATTCAAGACGAAGATATTGTCGAATATGTGCCGAATTATGGGATTGTTGTTCGTCAGTTTTCAATGGAAGACGTTCATGAGATTTACCAGATACGAACATCCCTCGATATCTTAGCAGCAGAAAATGCAATGGTAATGATGACTGAGGAAGACTTCAGAATTATGGAGGATTTGTTAGATCGTACCGATGAAGCACAGCGTGAAAATAATGTAAAACAAGTGATTAATTTGTCTCGGGAATTTAACTCGTTGATTTTCCAATTTGCAAGAATGCCACGACTTGAGGCAATCCAAAATCGGTTGCATGATTATCTTGCACGGTTTAGAAACATTTCACTGTCCGCTGATGCACGGAGGGAACATGCTTTACATGAACATCGGTTAATATTACGATGCTTAAAAAACAAAGACACCGAACAGCTTAGAATGGTAATCGCAGAACACTTAGCTTTATCCGAGGATTTTATTCTTGATGAATTTACGGAGTTGATCCGTTAAGTGATGATGCATGAAGTTGTGAATCAAGCAATTAAAGCACTCATATTGGAAGCTGCATTAACACCAAAACCAGGACTTGTTGATGCAGCTGATAATGGTGCCCATACTGATATGGATTTTGAACTATTCATTGATAGTGCGTTGTGCTTTAAGGAAAGTTTTGAGGCGTATTATCAGGTAGGTTTTGAACATGCGTCGAATCCTAAATACGTGTTCAATAAAATACGCGTCATTGGATTAAACGCAGAAGAAACCATGTTTAGAACTACCAAGGGTGTTAACACACACAAAGGTGCAAACTTTTCCTTTGGTGTTGTGTTAAGTGCGATTGGTGCATGCCAAGCGCAACAGAACACTGATTTAGTCAGTATCATTGCGTATGTGATGGCGATGACAAAAGGATTGACCGAAAAAGAACTGACTTCTTTGAAGTCCTACCAAACACATGGTGAACACATGTACCATCAATTTGGAATTTTAGGCATACGGGGGGAAGTAGAACATGGATTTCCGCTTATCATGCATGAGGCACTGCCGTATCTTAAAAAAAATAAGCACCTTCCTCCACGTCAACGCCAACTGGGCGTATTACTGCATTTAATGGCAAAGAATGATGATTCTAATATTTTGAAACGGGGTGGAATGGAGGCGTTGAGTTATACGCAACATGAAGCCAAACGAATCTTAAACAGGCCCCCCGCACAGTTTGAACATGAACTTGAGGTGTTAAATCGTGAATTCAAAAGCCGTAACTTAAGTCCAGGAGGATCTGCAGATCTACTTGCATTAACTTTATTTTTCGATATGATTGAGACCTCGCTATGAGGTTTTTTTATGAAAAAAAAGAATGACCGAAGTCATTCTATAGGATTACGGTAACATCTTGAACGATCACATCGTAAAATGGGTCATGCTTCTTCTTTAAGTAAGGAAGGACAAGTTGAGGGAAGAGTGCATAACTTAAGACATCTTCTAAAGAAGTGGCAATTTCTTTAAGGGTCTCTTTACATTGTTCAAGTTCAGGCTGAAGCAGGTCAGCAGGGCGGACACTGATGATTTCTTGGTCATCACCCAACACCTGATGAATTATGTTCTCATCTATGGGTGCAGGTGGTTTACCGTAGTATCCCCGCATGTATTCTTTAATCTCATTGGGTACGAGTTTGTAGCGTGCATTGCTTAAGATATTCATAACCGCTTGTGTTCCAACCATTTGTGATAAAGGCGTTACAAGAGGTGGATACCCCAGTTCTTTACGAACACGTGGTACTTCATTGAGAACATCTTGGAATTTATCCAATTGTTTCGCTTCTTTGAGTTGCGATAATAGGTTGGATATCATGCCCCCTGGTACTTGTGTGATCAATGTGTTTGGATCAATTGCATACACTTGAATGTTGAGGTCGCCACTCTCTACAAAGGTTTCTTTTACCTTGAGGAAATGGTCACGTATGATTTGAACTTCATCAAGATCGACGGCGATGTCATATCCCATTTCTCTTAATGCAAGGATCATGGATTCTGTAGCAGGTTGGCTGGTACCACCAGAGAATGCAGAGACTGCTGTATCAATAATGTCTGCACCTGCTTCAATTGCTTTTAGGTAAGTCATTTCGGAGATACCACTTGTTGCATGAGTATGCACTTCGAGTGGAATCGTGGTAATTTTTTTAATCCCTTTAACGATGCTTTCTGCACGGTGCGGTGTTAAGATTCCAGCCATATCCTTAATGGCAATAGAATCTGCGCCTAATTCAACCATTTCTTTCACAAGATCAAAGTAATACGCATCTGTATGAACATCACTGATGGTATAACAAATCGCAAGTTGTGCATGGCCTCCGTATTTCTTCACAGATTTAACGGCTTGTTTCAGGTTTCTAATATCGTTAAGTGCATCAAAGCAACGGACAATGTCAATACCATTTTCAATGGATTTTTGAATGAATGCATCGACAATATCGTCAGGATAGTGTTTGTACCCCAATAAATTTTGCCCACGTAGTAGCATTTGCAGTTTTGTATGTTTTACATGCTTACGGATTGTGCGCAATCGCTCCCATGGATCTTCGTTTAGGTAACGTATGCATGCGTCAAAGGTTGCGCCACCCCATACCTCTAAAGCATGGTATCCTGCATTATCGAGATTTTCTAGTACAGGAATCATTTGTTCTGTAGTCATGCGTGTCGCAATCAAACTTTGATGTGCGTCACGTAGAATTGTATCAACAATTCCAACTGATTTAGTCAATAGACTCAGCTCCTCTCTCTTTTATTAGATATTTAATGATCGTATCATGGAGCTCAGAAACAGAGTGTTTGCGCGAGCGTCCACACGCTTTGGCTTCGTGATCACAGATGAGACATTTTCGTGGGCTAAACCCTAATGCTGTTCGTGATTGTGAATGAAGTGCGTTGTTTTCATAGGTCAGTACATCGATATCAAACAGACGACCAAGGGTGTCTGTTTCTTCAAGTTGAACCATCGCACTTTTTACTTCTTTCATGTGAGCCTCTTTTACAACATAGAACCCATCAAGTCCAGTCGGTAGGTTTATGGTTTTATGATAAACCATGTGCCATGAAACAGTTTGAAGTGTTGTGAGAATGCGCGTATGTCCAACGTTAAAGATCTGTGTGATGACCGCATTATTCTTAATGGGACCCGGTATGTTACATTTATAGGAGATAATGACACACCCAGGATATGTTTGTCCCAACTTGATCTGAAAACTTCTGCGCTTTTCGCGATGATCTAAGATTGCATCCAGTGTTGATACTTCACCAACACTGAATGCTTGTTTCAACGAAATTTCTAAGTTATTCATCACGCTTAACTTGACGTACAACATCAATCAAGCTACCGTCACGGTATTCAATGAGTGCCACAACTTTTTCACCGTACTCAATTGGATCAGGTGTCCCCACAATGCTGTAAGCCTTGTTTTTGAGTTCTTCGATGGTGAATTGTGGAATGTCTGAATCCTTAAAGACTTCAAGAAGGTCCTTACGCAATGGATTAATTGCAATCCCCACTTCGGTACATACGATATCAATCGATTGTCCTGGTGTGATAATGGTATTCACATGTTCTACTACAGTTGGAATCCGTCCACGTACCAATGGTGTTAAGATAATACATACTTTTGATCCGCATGCAGTGTCAGAGTGTCCACCAGATGCCCCACGAATCATACCATCGGATCCAGTCATTACATTCACGTTGTAATCGGTATCGATTTCAAGAGCAGATAATACGACAAAGTCAAGGTTGTTGACAGCTGCACCTTTGTTTCCAGGATTCGCATAGAATGAAGCAGAGATTTCATAGTGTGATTCATTCTTTTTAAGTGATTCAGTTGCTCCAATATCAAAGGATTGGGTATCGAGTACTTTCTCGATGAGTCCTTCTTCCATCATGTCACATAAATGGCCTGTAAGACCACCCAATGCGAAGCTTGCTTTGATATGATCGCGCATCATTGAGTTGCGAAGATAACGAGCAACAGCCAAAGCAGAACCACCAGTACCGGCTTGGAATGAGAAACCATTCTTATAGTATGGTGTTTCTCTGATGACGCGTTCTGCATATTCTGCAATCAATAACTCTTTAGGATTTGTGGTATAACGTGTTGCACCTTTCGCAATTCCTTTTGGATCACCAATTGAATCCACCACAACCACATAATCTACATGATTTTGAGGAATACTAATCGGTGTGTTAGGATATGGCACAAGGTTATCCGTAATGATTACTACCTTATCTGCAAACTCAGCATCAACCTTAGCATACCCTAAAGAACCACAGGTTGCTTTACCATGTGAGCCATTTGCATTACCGTAATGGTCACAACTTGGTGCACCTAAGAAGGCAACATCAATGTGAATGTCACCCATTTCAATCGCACGTGCACGGCCACCGTGTGAACGAATGACAACAGGGTTTTCCATGATGCCTGATGATATTGCAGCACCGACTTTATCACGAAGTCCACTGGACGTAATGTTTGTAATCACGCCATTTTTAATATGGTCAATGAGTGGTGCGTGAACATTTGCAATTGAACTGGATGCAAGCGATAGGTTTTTAATTCCCAGTGCTGCAATCTCGTCCATTACCATGTTTAAAACCTGATCACCCTCACGGAAGTGGTGGTGAAATGAGATGGTCATACCATCTTTGAGTCCAGTCTCAAGGATTACCTCACGAATTGAATCTCTAAGTTTTGATTCATTGGGTAACATTGCGACTGCTTTACCACTTGCACGTTTGTATTCTGGTTTGCGTGCAAATTGATCTTCAAATACACCAAACTTCGATGCATATACTTCTGGAATTTCACGTCCGACTTTATTCTTTGCCATGGTCAGTCTCCTTTGCATTTAGGTTAATTCCTGCTGCTTTAGCAAGCATAATCACACGTTCTGCACGTTCAACAATTGGTTTGTCAATCATCTTACCATTGAGTGAGATAACCCCAAGACCTTTGCTTTCAGCTTCTTGAATTGCGGCAATAACATCAAGTGCATTCGCAATTTCTTTATCTGTTGGACGGTATACTTTATTTACAATCGGTATCTGACGTGGATTAATCACGGATTTACCGTCAAATCCAAGTTGACGGATAAAGGCTGTTTCACGTTCAAATGTTTCTGAATCATTGACATCTGAGAATACTGTATCAACCGCTGCAATGCCTGCAGCACGTGCTGCATGAACAATCATTGAGCGTGCAAAGAAAATTTCATCGCTGTTACGCTCTGGGTAACGACGAGTCTTCATGGCGGTTACATAGTCCTCTGCACCTAAGGCAATCCCTACCAAGCGCTCGCTTGCAGTTGCGATGCTGTAAGCATTGAGCACTCCTAATGGGCCTTCAATTGCTGCAAAGATCTTGGTTGAGCCAATTTCGCGACCACATTTTGTTTCTGCATCTAGAATTACTTTTTCTGCAGCAATGACATCCTCTTTTGTCTCCGTTTTAGGGAGTCGAATCACATCAATCCCCGCACGAACCATCGCGTGAATATCATCAACACCCCCATTAGATAAGTCATTGACACGAACCACCGTTTCTGTTGTTCCAAAATCAAGCGTTTTTACTGCTTGATAGAGTAAGAACCGTGAGGTATCTTTTTCTTTCAATGAGATTGAATCTTCAAGGTCAAACATAATTGAGTCTGCACCATAGAGATTTGCATCACGTAACATTCCAGGATTACTCGCTGGTATAAACATCATCGTTCTTCTTAAACGTTCCATGAATCAAGTTCCTCCCAATCATAATTCATTGTAATGCCACATGCACGATGAACTACTGCGATTGTACGTGCTTTGATTGTACAATCTAAAGCACCTTTATCCACTGCTTCAACCTTTGCATCAGTGATACCCAGTTGATTGAGTGTTTCAAGGATTACTTCTCGGATTTGTTTCCCAAATTGATACTCAACACTTGATTGAAGATTGATTTCAATTCCCTTGCCATCGTTTTTGTCGATTACGATTTGTAAATCAGATGACTCAAGTGTTCCTGCCATTGCTTGTTTCTGTATTTCAAATTTAGCCATTTCCACTTCCTCCTGTTCTTAGTTTTTCTATTGTTTTTTGTCCATCAGTACTGATTAAGTACTGATAGGTTGTGGCCGGTACAAAAGGCTTTACAGCCTCTGTGTTCTTTTCCTTTAACAATTTACGCACAGTCGTAGCGCTTACGATGTGGTTGTTGATTTTCTTGCGTTCAAGAATTTCAACATGAATTGTTGGTTCTAACACTTCTTTTAAAACTGTGTTATAGATTGCAGTAGCGAATGAATACGGTTCATCCCCAACAAATCGCTTGGTAATTGAGAGTGCTGGTGCAATGTGTGTTTTAAATACCATTGCATCGAGTGTTGCATGAACCCGTGTTACATCTTGATCGTCCTTCAAAAAATATGAAGGGAATGTTTGCGAAGATACCATGTAGTTCCGTGTGTCTAAAACAACAACATTTTTTAAATGAGACACCCCTTTAACGACAAGTTCTTTGCGAATTGCACTTGGAAACTGTGAACTGTCTTCATTTACAACAAAGACATAAACACAGTCATTTTCCGAAGATGCTTGTTCAACCAAATACTGATGCCCCAATGTAAAGGGGTTAGCATTCATAACAATTGCGCATGCATTATCAGATGCTTGTTTGTTATCTTTTAGATAAGCAAGATAGGAATCAAGACCTGTCATGCTTTTCTCAAGGAATACAAGCGCATCATTAACGCGGACAATTTCTTTAAATCCAAGATGCATAAATGACTGGACAACACTGGGTTTTGTGTACACATAACATGCTGTGTATCCTTTTTGCCATACTGCATCCATAAGATGCGATATCAGTTTGTTTAATGCCGCACCTCCTTGATAATCCTCGCTAATTGCAAGACATTTCAAGATGTTTTGGTAGATGGCACCCGTACCAATCAGCGTTTGGTCGTCATAAATACCATAAACCGCATCAACACTTGCTTCAGACTTGATGCCTGATGTTTTAAGAAACGATTCCCATGTATCCTTTTGGTATTGATTGCGATGAATGAATAATTGCTTCAATTGAAACATACAGATTATTTATGCGTTTCTTCTGGGAATATTTTGAGTAAAAGCGCACTGGATGCATAGATAATAAGCAACGATGCAAAGATGCCACCCATACCTACAACCATGATTTCTAACCCTTGTTTAATTAACTCCATATCGAATGTCATACTGGGTTCCTCCTATTTAAAATCCAAAGAACATTAAGATCATACCACCTGCGATAACAGAAGCAATTTGACCCGAAACGTTTGCGCCAATTGCGAAATTGAGAACAAAGTTTTGAGGATCTTCATCTGTTGCAAGTTTTTGAACAACACGTGCCGACATTGGGAATGCAGAGATTCCTGCAGCACCAACCATCGGATTGATTTTTTCTTTTCTGAAAAGATTTAAGAGCTTCGCAAATAAAACACCACCAATGGTATCCATGATGAATGCCACAAGACCAAATCCAATAATCATCAGTGTTTGAATATTAAGGAAGGCTTCTGCTGTCATCTTCAAAGAGATAGTAAGACCTAAGAGAATGGACACAAGGTTAACGAGTTCATTTTGCGCTGTTGCACTTAAACTATCCAAGACACCACATTCACGCAATAAGTTTCCAAACATAAGGAATCCTACAAGTGGAAGTGATACCGGAGCGATAAATCCTGCGACAATTGTAATCACAATTGGGAAGAAAATCTTCACGCGTTTTGATACACCCGTTGCTTTATACGTCATCTTAATTTTGCGTTCATTTTTTGTTGTAACAAGCTTAATTGCTACAGGTTGAATGATTGGCACAAGTGCCATGTATGAGTATGCTGCAACGGTAATTGGCCCCAGCAAATCAGGAGCGAGTTTATTCGCAACAAAGATAGATGTTGGTCCATCGGCAGCACCAATGATTCCAATTGAAGCCGCTTGTTCAAGTGAGAAATTAAACAATAATGCGACGATTATTGTGAAGAAGATTCCAAACTGCGCTGCAGCACCATATAGAAGCATGGAAGGATTTTGAAGTAAGGGTCCAAAGTCAATCATGGCCCCAATTCCAATAAAGATGAGTAATGGGAAGAGCTCTGTAGCGATCCCGGCATCAAACAATACATTTAACACCCCTTCTGGTCCACCAGGGTGGGTAATCAATCCAGATGAAGGAAAGTTCACAAGTATTGAGCCCAATCCCATTGGAATAAGAAGGGTTGGTTCATATTTCTTCACAATCCCTAAATAAATTAAGATGGCCCCAATCACCATCATGATGATCTGCCCCATTGTAATGCTGGTAATACCTTGTATTAGAAAATCCATGTTCGCCTCCTACTTAACTACAATCATCAATGCGCCAACATCAACTGTTGACCCTTTGGTGACATTTACTGCTACAACTGTACCCGCTTGTGGAGAAACAATATTGTTTTCCATTTTCATGGCTTCAAGTACAAGAAGCACTTGGTTTTCAGTAACATTATCGCCAACTTTAACCAAAACATCTAAAATGTTTCCAGGCATCGGTGAGAATACTTCTGTACCACCGGTTGTATCCATCTGAACTTGCGGTGCTTGTTGGACCGGTTGTGGTTGGGCCGCAGGTTGTGGGGCACTTTGAGGTTGTGGCGGTGGTGTTGGTTGGACAACAGGTGCTCCAAGTTCCTCCATTTCAACGATGTATTCCTTGTCATTTAATTTGACTCTAAATTTCCTTAGCATTTATGCTTCCTCCTTATTAACTTCGTGTAAACTGACTAAGCGTACGCTTGATTCTGGTTTATCTTGAGCCAGTACGGATGCAACAATCGCCGCAACCGCAACTTTATCTTCATCAACACGCCTTACAGAACGCACTTTAAACGTTGTATCTGTTTTATCTTGCGTGAGTATGGAAGATGTGATGACACTGACCAATTCGACTTCTTCTTGTGTCGCTTTTACTGTAAAATCAAGTGGTTCAACACGGGGTTCCATATGAATGGGTTGACGTTGTGTTTGCTCACGTGACGCTTTCTTTTTACGATTCCAAAACATGATTTCACCGACCTCTCCTCTACACAATAATTATAAATTCTCTTTAAATCAAATAGTGCTTTTCAAGTGTTCTTTAGACTGTGAACCCTGTGAAAAACATCAAAAGAACACCTAT
Organism: Erysipelothrix larvae; assembly: GCF_001545095.1. NCBI lineage: Bacteria > Bacillati > Bacillota > Erysipelotrichia > Erysipelotrichales > Erysipelotrichaceae > Erysipelothrix > Erysipelothrix larvae. The sequence continues at coordinate 2,029,414 of NZ_CP013213.1, read as the reverse complement.
TGTAAACTAAAATCATTATTTTGGTTTACAATGGTTCAAAACCGTGATACTGTTCCTCATGGGAGGACACTTTATGAATCAGAAATTACTTGAAATTCTAGAAAATAACATGCATCAACATGTAAGTGGCGAAGCGATTGCTCAGTCTCTTCATATGACGCGTGCAAATGTCTGGAAAGAAATTCAGAAACTTAAAGACCTGGGGTATTCAATCGACTCCGTTCGAAATCTAGGGTATTGCTTGAACAGTCATTCTGGCAATATCTCACCAGACTATATCAAAAGGTCGGTGGATGATGTTTCTGAAGTTCATTATTTTGAATCGCTAGATTCAACAAACACCTATGCGAAATCACAGCCTTTTAGCGCAAATACCTTGATTCTCGCAAGTCACCAATCACAAGGCAGGGGTCGCTATGGGCGCAATTTCTATTCACCATCAAATCATGGTGTTTATATGTCGCTTGTATTAGAACCCAAGCTCGAACTCAATGATGTTCAATTGGTGACGGTCTGTGCAGGGCTTTCAGTATGTCTCGCACTTGAAACCTTATATGGTTTAAAACCGAAGATTAAATGGCTCAATGACATCTTGTTAAATGGCAAGAAGCTTTGCGGCATCTTAACTGAAGGCGAAATCGAATTGGAAACACAGAAATTTAAACACTGTATTGTAGGATTTGGTATCAATACAGAACACGACACGCATCTTCCAGATTCGCTCAGTGCAATCTATACTGCACTTAATGAAGACACCGACCATCTTATTGATAAAAATGAGTTAATTATGAGTGTACTTCACCAATTTTATACGCTCTATAACGCATTGCCTGACAATCGTGAGGCACTGATTGATGCGTATAAACATCGTTCAATGATCTTAGGAAAAGATGTAACCTTAAGTACCAAAGAAGGCACTTATAAAGCACTGGATATTACCCGTGATGGTCATCTGGTCGTGAGTGATGAACACCAAACAATTCACATCCTCAATTCAGGAGAAGTAAGTATAAAGGAGAAAATCAATGAAAACTAAAGATTTAGTACATATAGCACTGTTCGCAGCTTTAATCGGTGTCTGCGCACAAATTACCATTCCTACACCGATCGTTCCATTTACATTACAACCATTCGCAATCTCACTCACCGCATTAACACTTCCTCGTAAGCAAGCTGTTTCTGCAGTTATCCTCTATGTATTATTGGGACTGATTGGACTTCCAGTCTTTGCAGGAGGATCGGGTGGATTTGGCGTTGTACTCAGTCCAACCTTTGGATTTATCGTTGGGTTTATTCCCATGGCTTATGCGATTGCAACCTTTAAAGACAAGAAAGTATATGGGTTCAGGATACTATCCCTTATTGCAGGAATTGTGGTACTCTATGGTATCGCAATGCCTTACCTCTATTACAATCTAACTGTACTTCTAGAAGCACCTACTGAAATCAGCAAGCTTTTGATGCTCTACTGTTTACCATATCTTCCAACGGATAGTCTCAGTTCTGTGGTATCATCATGGATCAGTGATCGAATCCCTGTTTAAAATAAACAAGAACCGAGATGCACTCGGTTCTTTTTAAACTATTAGAATGCTTTTATGGTTATCGCACAAATGGTACGATATTTAAAACTCCGGCTGTAATGATAAAGATTGCGAAGATACCCAATGCCCATTTCGCAGATTCTTTTTGCCATTCGAACATATCAAGTTCAGTTTTCGCAAGAAGTAGGTAAATGAAGGCAACAAGTGGACTGAGAAGGTGGAATGCTTGACCAAGTAGGGAAGCAACACCCATTTCCATTTGAGTAAATCCATAAGTAGCACCAACATCAGAAAGTACCGGTAACACACCATAGTAGAATGCATCATTTGATAAGAAGAATGTACCTGGTGCAGATAGGAATGCAATAACAAGTCCCCAGTAACGTCCAAGGCTTGTAGGAATAATGCTTGTTAAGCTAAGCGCAAGTGCATCAGACATACCTGTAGCGGTAAAGAGTCCAGTAAATGCTCCAGCACCTAATACAAGAATAACAACTTGTACTGCATCTCCAGCGTTGTCTTGGATACGTGCTTTTTGATCCTTCAGTTTCGGATAGTTAATTAGAAGTGCTAAGATTGTTCCAATTAAGAATAGGAATAATGAAGGGAATGTATCTTCTATCATCAGCAATGCAATCAGAACAACGGTCATTGTTAAGTTAACCCAGAATAATTTAGGACGTTTCAGTGCGATTTCTTCAGGGTCTACTGAGGTTGTCAAACGTTCGATGTCAGCTTCTGTTAAGTGGGCAACACCTAAACGCTTACGTTCTTTCATCCCTAGATATGCTGAAACACATAACATATAAATTGTTGCAGCAATCATACCTGGTAATAAAGCTCGAAGGATTTCTGAATCCTTACCGTTAAGCTCCGTTAATACTGAGATAACACGGGCAGTCGGACCACCCCATGGAAGTAAGTTCATAATCGTGTTCATCAAGATTACAACAACCCCAAGATTCATCATCTTCATGTTGAGTTTCTTATAAAGTGGTATAAAGGCAGTACATACAATCAAGGTTGTTGTTGTACCATCACCATTTAAGGATACTGCTGCAGCAACAACTGCTGTTGCCACTAATACCTTAAGGGGATCCCCATTTGCCATACGAATCATGACTTTAGTAATTGGATCAAACATACCTGCATTCAACATGATTGCGAAGTAGAAGATCGCGAAGAGTAACATAATACCAGTCGTGGATGTCTTTTTCACACCATCTTGTACGAACTCTCCTAAAATTCGAATTTGATGCCAAACATTTGGATTGGTTATTTCTGGCCACAGTTCTTTAATTTGCTCTGTATAGAGTCCTAAGAATGCACCGATTAAAGCAAATACTAGTGGCACAATGATAAGTGCCGTGAATGGTGATAGTTTTTTTCTCATTAATAAAACGATGAAAACAACAATCATCAACCAAGCTAAGATCGTAATTGTATTCATTTATTCTTCCTCCCTTATGAATGCTTATAGCAATTACACTTTTACAATAAAGTATGCAAGCGGTTACCACAATGGATTTGGCGTTAATAGAACACAATAAAAACACCATAAACACTCAAAATACACTTTGTTATAAATAAAATCTATATTCGAAGTTGAAGCATAAAAAAAACAACTCGTTTAACCAAGTTGTTTCATTGAATCGTCTAAATAATGAAGTATTTCTTGGATCGTTTCATGAACTTCATCCGGTAATATTTGATAAGCATCTGTCCATGTATTGAGAAGATTTTCTCGAAATTTAAATGTGTCATAAAGATTACTTATAGTGGAGTCTTTGTGAATTAATTGATCAAATTCACGAAGTTTCATGACGCTCATTCCCGGTATCCCACACAATGATTCAAACTCTGCACTGTTATTTACGATGGATTCAATGGCTGAAAGGGTACACTGGGGTGTAACTTTCTTCCCCGAAAAACTCCCTGTATTCAAGATATAACACGCAATATCATCACATTCAAAGAGGTTTTTGAAGTCCTCATAATCTTCACTCAATGGATACAGTCTAAATGGATTCGCGAAGGGTTCAATGACACGAACATTCACATCCTCTGTATTTTCTGCATTAGAGCGTTGGGTGGTCATGGTGGCCCCCATGATGGCCCCAAGGCGGGGATTATCAATTCGAATGAGAGGTGGAAACGATTCATCTTTCATAATCCAAAACACTGCATTGATTTTATGATTAAAGACATTCACACGATTGGGAGTACAAAATTTTGACTTTATCGTACGCCCATTGCCATTGCGTATGTCCTCAGTCACAAACACCCGTTTTCCATGTTTTAAAGTAACGCCCACATTTTGTAAGGTTAAAAAGTACTTAAGCTGAGGATGGGTAAGCGGATAATCCGCGGTCTTATCAAAATATGAGGGCTCAAGGGCAATTGATTGCGTGCCATCATGGGATAATACAAAAGCATCATCATGCAAGATCTCAGTTTCAAACTTCTGATTGTGATCACTTAGGGTAATGGTTGATTTTCCCGAGCCAGATAATCCAAAGACAGCCATGGTATAACTCGGATCGCCTTTTATGCGCTTAAGGCCCCCATGACAGGGGATGAATCCTTTCGATTTAGACAAATTCCATGCTAATGAAAGAATCCCTTTTTTAATTTCGCCAAAATAATTCAACCCAAGAATTGCACCTACATTGTCAAAGGGGTCCAAAATCACAAGACCTTGAGGAAACAAGTCATTACGCCATGTTGAGTCGACATAAAGAAAAATGGATTCATCATTTGAATCGTCCACTGGTTCAAAGTCCTTTTCAAAATTCAATAAGGTATTATATAAGTTCACAACATCATCTTCATGAACCATGACATGCGCTTTTACTTCAAACGCTTCATCCAATCCAACTTTAATGCGTGATGCATAAAATCGATGTTTATGATTATGTGCAATCACATCCCGCATTATGCCACAATAATCAAGGGTATCTTTTCCCACAATATGACGGGCCTTGGCAGTACGCCCCACTATCTTGCCATCATTGGTTACAATTACTTTCGCACCTTCAGGAAGACCAAAGGCAGTCGGATTTGTCACCAACATATCACTCACAATTGATTGAGGTGCTAAAGAAGCAAGATCATATGCTTCATGTAAACTCGAAATCGAAACAACATGATTGCTATAAAATGCTGTTTCGATGGTAGTTCTTAATGCTTTCATAACGATTCACCATCCTTTACTTTATCATATCACGATGAAGGTTCAATGAATGCTCTTTCAGTGTCTTAAAACGCTTTATAAGACATTTTTTTCACGATCTTGCGACACCGCTTAACTGGATGAGGTATATCAGGCTATATTATGATATAATCATGACAAAGAATACACCATTCAATGCGAATACAGGAGGACATGATGACACAATTCAAATCAAAAAAACGGGTGTTTATCACACTGTGTCTTTTGATCGTTTTAGGAATCGGGATGTTTAGTGTTGATTCAAACAGAATACACAAAGGAAAAGCACCGATTTTTTCGATAAAAGTATCAGAATATACCTATATAGGACTTGGCACCAAAATAAAATATGTACCCGGTGGTTATGCAACAATGCTCTTATTATGGGGTGATTTTGAAAGTGCTGGCGAACCATCAAACCATGCAACTATTTTTTATATCGGATATAAGTAATGTGCGAATTTAAGGCATTCACCTGTTGATGTAAATCCTTGAACTAAGGTCTGTATGATGCAGACTTTTTTTATACCCATACCACAACCAAAAGGGATACTGTGCGTGAGCGATGACTTATAAGACTATTATGAGTTGTCAAAGGTATGTCCAAGGATGTACACTATAAGTGAGGATAAGCCGTTCATAAACTTTAAAAAGATTATAAACACAATCTTTAAGGGGGGTCTTATGAAAAAGCGTTATGTATGGGGTTTAGTCGCATGCTTTAGTATCGTGGTGGGTGTTTTTTGTTGTGCTCAAAATCAAGCACTTGAAATACGTACACCAACACTTACGATAGAATATGGACATCCCTTTAATGTTGATGTTGCCCAATTACTGAATACAGACGACCAACGGGTGATCCAATCCATTAAAGTGGATACCACATCACTTGTTATGAAAGCGCACGATTATCCTGAAGTGGGTCACTACATCCTACCCTTTACATATAAATACGGATTTGGAGAAAAAAAAGGGGAACTTAAGCTTGAAGTCAACGATACCACAGCCCCTGTGTTCACCAAGAAACGCGATGTATTTGAATTTGTTATAGGGGAAATCGATTCTGATTTCAACTATATAGAAAGCTTCAGCGTTGAAGATCTCTCACCAGTCACACTTGAGGTAATGTTTGATTTCATCGATTATGATACACCGGGTGAATATTATGGAACCTTGAGTGCAACGGATACATCAAAGAATCAAAGTCAAACGCCATTCACACTCAAAATTAAACAGAAGGTAATCACAAAGGCAGAAAACCCAACGCATGCAACGTGCAGTGTAACCCCGGATACTGTAACCCAACCTACCATCATACAAGGCGTTATCATCGCAAATAAGAAACACCCACTCCCACAGTCGTATGCACCTCAAGAAAATGCGGAAGCTGGGGATAACATTCGAAGACTTATTCAAGATATGCGCGATTTAGGATTTGATATCAGTACAGGATACAGTGGCTATCGAAGCTTTGATACCCAACAAAAAATCTATAACAGTTATGTTTCAAGTGATGGAAAAGAGGAAGCTGAGCGCTATTCAGCGCGTCCTGGATATTCAGAACACCAAACAGGTCTAGCTTTTGACCTTAAACACAAAAATGGGAATCTTGTTGAGAAAGAACACGAAGCAGCGTGGATCAAAGAACATGCCCATACCTATGGATTCGTTTTACGCTACTTGGAAGAAACCGAGTCAATTACAGGCTACATCTATGAACCCTGGCATTTACGTTATGTTGGGGATCTTGCAGAAGATATTAAAAATTCAGGACTCACCCTTGAGGAATATCTGGGCTTTGAAGGGGGTGGATATTGTCAATGACGCGCTGTGTTTTCGATGTTCTTAATACCATGAGCACGCTTGCGAAAGCAGTGTGAGAATGGTACGATAGTATTGAAAAAGAGGCAACATCACGCTCAGGTATAAAGGAACCTTAACAAAAGGACAACCCTAAAATATTATCCGGGAAATAATGAACGTGAAACATCACCATTACGGATGCAGCACGTTAAGTGGCAAGTAGATGGTTTTTTACATAAGGCTTAAAAATAAAAAAAGATAGGGGGTTTAATATGGACAAGAAGGATGTGTGTAAGCATTGTGGTGGAAACAGTTTTGTAGAGACAAAACATGGCAACGAAGCGGTAGTTCATTCCATTAACCGATTAAATTCTAGAAAAGAGACGTTGTATCATATGATTTGTGTTGATTGTGGTACTGTAAAACGTTCCTATGTTAAAAATGCCAAACGCTTGTTGTGATGGGTTGAAACCATAACCAACCCTTAAGAATTCATGTATAAAGACAAAGGGCTTTTTATAATGAATTCTTTTTTTATGCATTGCCCAATAAATCAAGTATAATAATCCTAAAGATTGTGAGTGATGAAAATGATAAAGCGATGGCTTGTTTTAATGTTAATACTCCTAAGTGGTTGTACCCAGACTGTAAGAGAAGACCTCGTGTCCACAAACCCAATTCTAAGTGATGCTGATGAGGTGCGTATCATGATTGCTTCTGATCTTCACTACCTAACACCACAGCTTTATTCACAAGACAATGAAACCTTCATGAAAATGATCCGATATTCAGATGGTAAGATGGTTCATTACGCTGAGGAAATTGTGGACAGTTTTATCAATGAGGTAATCGAAACAAACCCCGAAGTGCTCATTTTGTCGGGTGACTTAACCTTTAATGGAGAACGACTCAGTCATGAAGCACTGGCTCAAAAACTAAAACGGGTAAAAGATGCGGGCATCAGTGTTTTTGTAATTCCAGGCAACCATGATTTCTCACAATACGCTGCTTTTGACTATCATGATGAAGGCACAGCATATCAACGCGCGGATAATACAAGCATCAATGAGTTTCTGAACCTATACAAAGATTATGGATACAGTAACTATGCCTCAATGGATCAAACCTCATTGAGCTATCGTGTGATTCTTAATGATTCAGTGCAACTGCTATTTATTGATGTAAATGGCAATGAAAAAGAGAATGTGATTTCAGATAAGACCCTGACATGGATTGAAACACAGTTAATAGAAGCCCAACAGGCCAACAGTCAAGTAATTGTAATCAGTCATCAAAACATGGTTATGCATACGCAACGCTTTTCAAACGGATTCACCATCGAAAACAACGAGAGCTTGTTGAATCTGTTTGAGACTTATGGTGTACGTCTTGGATTTTCAGGGCATTTACACATCCAAGACATTGCGACTCAATCCGGCTTTTATGATGTCGCCTCCAGTTCTCTTTCGGTATTGGACCATCGCTATGGCATCCTAACCATCCATAAAGATACATCGTTGGACTATCAAACAATCCCTTTGACACTTGACATACCCGAAGATTCAACGGATTTCTTTAACACAATCTCTTATTGGAAAGGGTATGAAGCCTTAGAAGGCTATGACTTTGACAAAGAAACAAAAGACGCCATGCTTGAGTTTGTGGTCAGTGTCAATGAACACTATTTTAGAGGGGATTTATATGCGTTTTCTGATTTGTTTAAAGCTAGTGAAAGCTACACCCGATGGACACAATTAAAATACAATGCCTTTGGAACTTATATCGAATCCATGTTGAACCAAGAACTCCAAGATGAAAACACCCTGATCCTAGCGCCAATACGGTAGGTTTAAGGGCACAATCGAAATCAAACAAACACGTGCTGGGAAGACGCGTGTTTTTTTAAGTTATAACACATCAACACCAATACCTGTGAAAAAATCACACCTCCCACTTCATTTCATGGATTTTTTGTTTTATTAGGTATACTAAATGAAACCCTCAAATCAGGTTAAAGTAATGACGCAATCATCTCAAAAACAGCGTGAAGTAACGGGGGAATGCGTGGATTTGTTTAGTCAGAATAAATGAAATGAATCGACGGGTTTTCTAAAATGATTGAGTTTAGTAATGGTAAACAAAAGTATTGATATGAATTAACAAATTTCTCTTGTCAGTTGGCCTTCAGGCATGATATTATCAATCTCGTTAGTTTAAAACAGGAGGGAAGTATGAAACTAAAGAAGCTACTATTAATCAGTGTTCTTGCACTGATTCTGGCAGGGTGTTCACCTAAAAGTGAACATGTTACACTGGCCCAAGCACAGGCTCAGTTTATTGAAAAGGTGGATACTCAGTATGCGTATGATTTTGCATTAAAGTTGGGAACCTTTCGAACCAATGAAGCCTTAGGTTATCGCAGTGCAGGATCATCTGCTGAATATGAAGCAGGGGAAGCAATCAAAGAAGAAATGGCTGCAATTGGGTTACAAAATATTACCAAAGATGAAATTACTGTCGATGCGTGGACCTTTGAGTATGCAAAGTTGACGTACACAACCGTTGATGGATCACAAAAAGAAGTTGAATTGGGGATGTACCAAACCAACTTTGATTCCAGTGGGTTGTCTGAGTATACCTTGATTGATGGTGGTCAAGGGACTCAAGAAGATCTCAAGGATTTGGATGTTAACGGGAAACTGGTGTTAATCGACATTAACCAACGTGAAAACTGGTGGGTGAACTATCCTGCCTATGAAGCGTACTTAAACGGAGCGTTGGGTGTCATTGTTGCGCAAGATGGTGGATATTCAGAAATCAGCGATGATGCGTTAAATGCACAGGATATTTGTGGCAGCGAAGATGCTGCAGCGTTCTCAATCAGTCGAAACGATGCGAATGCAATTCGTGAAACACTCAACCAAAAAGCATCCCATGAAATGAGCATTAAACTGGATGCGAAAAGTGAGGTCGTGCGTGATCAAAAGACCTACAACATCGTGGGAACAATTCCTGGAAAAGACCCCGAATCCATGGTCTTAATGAGTGCTCACTATGATGCTTATTTTGAAGGATTCCAAGATAACAGTGTTGCGGTGTCATTAATGCTGGGGATTGCGAAATCCTTGGTTGATTCTGGGTACACACCTGAAAAGACCCTGGTTTTTATTGCAACAGCAGCAGAAGAATGGGGTGTATCCAATACCCGTTATGACTGGTCAACAGGGGCATACAAACAAATCTTTGAAGTGCATCCAGAGTGGGTTGGAAAGGTAATTGCGAACATTAACTTTGAACTCCCGGCAATGGTTGAAGGCGATGTGGATCAAATCCGTGCATCGTATGAGTTGACCTCTTATCTTGAAACCTTTATTCCATCAATTCAATCGAGTGAAGGGGTTTTTGAAGGGGGCGTTGAAATCATTAACCCAATCCAAACATGGTCGGATGATTTTTCATTCTCCATTGCAGGTATCCCATCATCAGTCACCGCTTTACGTGGCGGATTTGCGGCATCCACCTATCACTCACCCATGGATGATAAAACGACGTACAGCGAAGCTGCATTAAGACATCATTATCATATGTATGGGCAATTGATGATTCATTATGATCGTCTTGCGATATCACCGCTTGACTTTTCCACACGACTTGAAGCATTTAAAGAACGTTTGGATGAATCGGTTTTAGGGGGAGTTATTATGGACGATAACATCACAGCTTATGATGCTTTGTCTGCAAAAATTGAAAGCCTTGAAACCTTTGCAAATCAAGCTTGGGAACGTGTAAAAACACTCAATGATGCCTACGTGAAAGCGTTGGATGAAGATAAGCAAGATGAAGCACAGTCAATTCTTAATGAAGCGGCCGATGTCAATCATCAGGTTCTTGAAACCTTTAGGTATGTTGAAGATAACTTTGTACGACTCACATGGGAAGATGTATCGATTTTCCCACACGAACACTCACAAAACAATCTCATTGCACTCAAGGATTCCATTCAAGCCCTTGAAAATGGTGTTGCTTCCGAAGCGCTAGACAATTCACTTTATCTCATTGACAACAATTGGTATGCGTATGATTGGAGTAAAGAAACCTATGAATACTTTACAGATTATGCCATCAACCAACCACAAGATCGCTTATTATGGGGATATGGAAGACTTCAAGGTCATGTTGATCTGTATGATGTCATTAAAAGCCTTCAAGCTAAAGGGGATCAAGGTCAGTATGCTGAAGAACTTGAGATACTCAAGAATGCAGTAGAAGGTGAGATGGACAATCTGCAAGCTCAAGTTCACCATGAGCTCAATGCGTTGGATGGTTTATCAACCAAACTTCAAGAAATATTGAAATAAATCACGATCGAACCACTTCACGACAATCATCTGTTATACTTAACACATGAGGTGATGATCATGGATGAGCTGTTTGTGTATCTTGTGTTAGCCATCGTAGAAGAAATACCACGTGGGTATGTGAGTACCTATGGGGATGTTGCGAAACGTGCAGGGGCACCCAAAAACGCACGACTCATTGGGAAAATTCTCTCACACGCATCGATGTATGGTGATTATCCATGCCATCGTGTTGTGAATCACAACGGACGATTGGTGCCTGGATGGGATGAACAATACACCCTTTTACTTCAAGAACACATCACGTTTTTACCCAATGGCTGTGTTAACTTAGCCAACCATCGATTGAAGGGATAAAGGATTGATAACTCAATCATTTTAGCCAAAATCTGTCACTTTTTTATTCTGGGTTCACGATGTTATGTTCATATCATTTGAAATATTTCAATTATAAGCGTAATTTATAGGTATACCAAGAAGGGAGTACTTATGAAAAAGTATTTGAGTATTTTAGTTGTATTATTTGCATTGGTTGCGTGTGGCAACTCAGGTGATTCAGAAAAACCCGATGCAAATTCGACAGCATCTGTGACCAATGATGCCACGGTTGTCAAGAAATCATTAAGTGCTGAAGGGAACTGGATTACAGCAATTACCGCTGATGTGACATTTACCGATGAGCTTGTTGTTGATGGAACATTCCACCAATCAAACGAAGAATCAAAGGATATCTATCGTAAACTCGCATTACATACCCAAGATGATGCTTACAACGTTATTGATAACTTTACACTCACAACACCAAAACTTGTGGTGAATTCAGAAAACTTTACCATTTTCTATGGTACAGTCAAAGGTGACATTTATGTCAATGCCGATGGTTTTGCGTTGTATGGTACAAAAGTAGATGGAAATATCGTCTTTGCCAGCGATGCGTATAAAGCATCTTCAGATTTAGATAAAGAAAGTAAAGGCGCTGAAGTAACTGGCGACATTACGGTTGAATAAGACAGGTGTTAAAAAGGATGTTTCACACAATAAGGTGAAACATCCTTTTATTAAGTTATAAAATAGGGTTCGAGTTGTTTGGAAATCATAAACAAGAGCGCTTCGTTTCCTTTTGATGCCATAAACTGAGATCCCAAATTAAACCCTTTAGCGTTTTGATATAAGGGTAAACTGATCGCCGGTTGACCCGTGATATTCGCAAGCATGGTATAGGGTGTATTTGCTAAAGACCGCTCAAACATGTCCCATAAGACCGCATATTTATGCGGATCTTTTTCAATGTGCTTCATTTTGTTTAAGCATGCTTGTGATTGATAGATTGTGTCAATTTTTGGCGCTGTTGTGGCAGTCGTTGGGGTTAAATACAAATCATGAGTTTGATGAAATGCATGCATGATAACACTGCACTGGTCCCAAAAGCTGAGTGCATCCACTACGTCAACCCCACTTAAGTCTTTGCCATATTGATACATCACCCATGAAGTAAGTTCCATATCATCGATTGTGATTGGTTTTTGAAAGATGTGTTCAAGTGAGCGAAACATTGCGGCGGTTTCAACCCCATTGACTTGATAATACGTTTCCATCAAACGGTTTCCATCAATATCTGGGGTATCTTCAACCAGTATGTGTCCTAAATCCTTAAGATGTTGGATGGTTTTTAAAAGGGCAGCGTGCGCATCTGGGGAAACATCCAGACCAACTGGTGATTGTAGACTATAGGCAATGGTCAGTGTCTTATTGAGGTTGGGTTTTTCAACATAAGGAAACGGTGCTTCAATTTGGGTTTGTTTCATGGCATTAAAGAGGCTTTCACAATCTTCCACAGTGTGAGTCAAAAAGAAATTGATGGCGGCACCTTGCCAACTTCGATAACCATGAGGGCCAACAGGCATACTTCCACGCGTAGGTTTGAGTCCAACAAGCCCGCAGTAACTTGCAGGGATGCGTATGGATCCTCCACCATCACTGGCTCCTACAACAGGCACCATCTGAGCCATTAATGCACTGGCACTCCCACCACTTGACCCACCAGGTGTATAGTCATAGTGTGTTGGCATCCGTGTTGAACCATACAAAACAGGATCTGTAATGTTCTTGAATCCAAACTCAGGAGCATTGGTTTGTCCCACTATAATAAACCCTAAGTCTTGAAGTTTTTGGACAAAATAACTGCTTTGATTGGAAACCATATCCTTCAATAACACAGCACCATTGGTACTGGGTTCACCCTTTAAATCCTGTCCCAAACATTTGATCAAAATAGGAATTCCTTTATACAGTGTGTTTGAATAATCCCGTTTTGATTCAGCTAATGCCGCTTCAAAGCGTGTCGATACAACAGCATTAACCTTAGGGTTTTCACGTTCAATGATTTCAATGGCCTGCTTTACAAGGTCATAGGGTGTCACGCTGTGTGATGAAAGCTTACTAACAAGGCTTCTCAGTGTCATCATTTTATGGGTCCCAATAAGGTAGCTGCCCATGCACCATGGAGTGATTCTTGATCTGATGGTTGGAAGAGTCCGGCATAAACATCTCTTAATAAACGCGAGAGTTCCTGATCATTATAGTAAGCACGTCCTCCACACGCACGGATTATTGCTTCAACTGCAATCTTTGATGTTTCCACTGCATTGTTTTTCACAGCTGAGAGTTTTGGCATCCAAAACCTGCCATAATCAAAGTCTGATTCGAATTTATGTGAGAGCCCTTCAATTTGAAGTTCAACACTATCTACGGCAATTGCCGCATCCGCAATTCGCCACCGAATGTCTTTATCTTGATCATACGTTGTGTTATTGGATACACTGTGACGTTTAGCGCTGATTTCAACCCCTAATTCAAGGGCACGTTTTCCGATGCCATGATAGGTAGCCGCTAAAAGAATCTCAAAGTTTGCGAAGATTCCAAAAATCACAGGGTCAAAACTTGGACCAGGTGACACTTTTGTTAGGATACGCGACTGTGGAGCATAAGCACCCTTTAGTTCGATATTTTGTGATTGTGTTGCCCGCATGCCCAAGGTATTCCAATTTGGATTCACGACGAGTGTTTCAGGGTTGTTATCGAGATAGGCAAAAATCGAGTATGGCCCCGTGTCAGTGTCTTCTTGACCAAAAGTAATCAGACGTGTGCATTGTTGGATCATGGAGATGAAGACCTTTTGACCATAAAAGTGGTATCCACCTTGATCATCTTGGATTGCTTTACTGATGGAACCAAATAATACTTTGTCATTGGATGGTTCAGAAATTCCAAACGCCAATAGTTCACCATTCACAGCATCTTCCAAGATTTGAACGCCTTGCATATTCCCATGACGCACCATATGTTTTGCCATTCCCACAATCACATGATGCATGTTAATCGCCAGTGCAGTTGCTGCTGCATAGCGTGCTAATCGAGTTTGTTCAGCTGCAACCTCAGCTAAACTCAGCCCATAGCCACCATACGCTTTGGGGACTAAGACCTTTAGGTATCCTGCGTCTTTGAGGGCCGTAAAGTCTTCGTGTGGAAAACTGTTGGTTGCATCATAGTGTGCAGCGCGTGAGCGTATTTCATTGAGTAATTCTTCATTTAGAAACATGTTAAATCAATCCTTCCTTTAGTTCATTTTACCATATGAGAATCTTTACGTTTGGGTTTGTACCCTGTGAACGCTCGTTTGACCTTTCACAAACTTAAAGTGTGTATTCATACCCATGGGTCTTTATGTGGATTATAATAAGAGCATAAACAAGGAGGAACAGGATGAAAGCAGTTCAATATAAAGACTATGGGAATCCAGATGTGTTAAAACGTGTTGATGACGCATTGATTCCGGTATGTGGTCCTCATGAAATACGGATTAAAGTTGTGTGTGCAGGCATTAATCCCTTTGATGTCAAGAAACGTTCAGGCATGATGTCCAAAGGACACCCCCTTGACGCACCGATTATTCCATCCACAGAAGCATCTGGGATTGTTGATGCACTGGGATCACAGGTTACGGATACGAAGATTGGGGACGCGGTGTTTGGCTTCGCCTTTGGGGGTGCTGCGTGTGAATATGCGTTGTTATCCCAATGGAGCCATAAACCCGATAATGTGAGTTTTGAAACAGCAGGGTCTGTTTTGGTTTCAGCCCATGCAGCATTGCGGGCTTTAAATGAACTTGATTTAAAACAGGGAAACACCTTATTTGTTCATGGTGGATCGGGTGGTGTGGGTCAAGCAACCATTCAAATGGCAATCGCAAAGGGCCTTAGTGTTATCGCAGATGGTAGTGAGAAAAACCAAGCCCTTATTCAATCGCTTGGCGCAACACCAATTCGCTATGGTGAACACCTTGTCCGTGATGTGTATGCGCATGCTCCAAACGGTATTGATGGGATTGTAGATACATCTGGAACACAACTGGAAGACTTACTAACCATCGCCAAAACACCTCTTAAAATCCGCACTTTAGCAAATTATGATGGCCCCAGCTTTGGGGTAAAAATCCCATCGTATCCTAAAGATTCCAAACAGTTGTTGGATGAAATTACCGGTTATTTAGCGGATGGTAGACTGAAAGTAAAGGTCACAGGTAAGTTCACACTTGATCAAGCACAAGAAGCCCATCGATTTGTGCAAACGCAACATACATCAGGGCGTAGTGTCTTTATCATAAACGAAAACTTGTAAAAAAAAGCACTTCAATTGAAGTGTTTTTTTAAATCGATGCACCCGCATCAACAGTCTCAAAAGGTTTCATCCACGTTGGTTCAAGAATGTTTCCATCAGGATCACAGACTTCAAGTCCAAACATCACATCCTCAGATACTCCTGAGTCAATGCGATAGACGCTGCCTCCATGTTCAACCGCTTTTTGACCAAACGCTTTCACCCCTTCTGCACTGTCCATTAAAAAGGAGATTAATGCAGCACTGTGTGTTTGGGTATTGGCAATGGCTTTATCGCCAATGAAACGTTGGTAAAAATCATGGGTAAGAAGCATAATAACAAAATGATCATCCCATGCCATTGAAGCAGCATGGTCATCTGAAAAATCAGGGTTTAACTTAAATCCCAAATGCGTGTAAAAGGATACGGACCGTGCGAGGTTTTGCACGGGTAAATTCACAAATACCATTGAACTCATAAAAGGTCCTCCTTAGCTTTATTATAAGGACCAAAAGCTGATATATCGAGGGAAGTGATATTTTTTTGTGGAAGGGTAAAAAGAGTTCGCAAAGAAACGTTTCAATGTGAAATTAATTTCAAATTATGATACATTTTTTATTGTTTATTCAACGCATTAAGCTATAATTGAGTGGTGGAATAATAAAAATTATTTATGAGGATAGAATGAAAAATAGAAATCGCAATTCAAGAAATTTGTTCTATGGTGGTAGTGAGCCCTTTGACGAGCTCAAAGTGATCCAAGAGTATCAAACACTCCAAGATTTTCGCCATGATACTTCAGTTATGAGAAATCATTTAGCGGGTGTTTTGTATCTGCTTGACCATAGTCCGTTGGGAATCTATGTTACGGATTTAAGGGGCGTGATCACATGGACCAACGCTGCAGTGCATGTCATTACTGGATATAGCCGTGAAGAACTTCATGGACATAACATGAAAATACTACAATCTGGTCACCAAGACCACTTGTTTTATGAAGCAATGTGGGCGGATATTCTTTCACATGGAACCTGGGAAGGTGAAATCTGGAATCGCAGAAAAAATGGTGAAATCTACTATCAATGGATGCGCATATCATCCGTAAGTAACCACGAAGGTGAACCCTATGGCTATGCATCCGTCGTATTTGATATGTCGTATCGCAACCATATCCAACACACATTTAATGAACGATTATATGTTGACGGACTCACTGATTTACCAAGCCAACAACAACTTAGACAAGATATTAATTACTTATTAACTGAAAAAAACAAACGAGAAATGAAACATGCTTTGATTCTTTTAAACATGAATTACTTTCACGAAGTGAACCTGTGCTATGGGTATCGCAGTGGTGATGAAGTGTTAAAAGAAATCGCACGAAGACTTGAGAATGCTGTAGGTTCACGGGCACGGATCTATCGATTTAGAAATGATATATTCGCGGTATTCATTGATCACATTGAAGCACATGAAGTCATCACAACCATGATTGACGATGTGTATGTATGCTTTGAAAAACCTTTTGAAATTTATGACAAACTTGTTGAAATGAGTCCTTCATTTGGCATTAGTCTTTATCCAGATGATGGACAAACTGTGGATGATATCATCGGAAGTGCAGAGATTGCATTAAATGCTGCGAAACATGCAGAGAACCACTTCATCCAATTCAGTAATGCCTTACTCAATGAGAAAGCAATCCGTCGGCTCTTGTTGGGGGATGCAATCCAAACCGCTATCGAAAATGATGAATTTGAAATGCACTACCAAGTTATTGTTGATAATGAAAACGAATGTCCAGTGGGTGCAGAAGCGCTAATTCGCTGGCATCACGATCAATTGGGGTTTGTATCCCCCCATGAATTCATATCGTATTCTGAGAATACAGGCCTGATGATTCCTTTAGGAAATTGGATTATTGAACATGTATTTCATGATATGAAACACATCAAAAAACGATCCACGAAACAGGATTTCTATATGTCCATCAATTTATCAGGCAAGCAAATTGAAGATCCAAACTTTGTAGAGATTGTGAAATCACTGGCTCATCAATATCACATTGATCCCAAAGATGTTGTGTTTGAAATTACGGAGCGTGTTGCGATGAATAACGTATCTAAAACCCAATCAATCTGTAAACAACTGAAGCAAATCGGCTTTAGATTGGCTTTGGATGATTTTGGAAAAGGTGAATCCTCCCTTTCATTTTTATCCGATTTTGAGGTGGATATCGTGAAGATTGACAAGATGTTTATTACAGGGATCCATGATCAAAATTACAAACGAAGACTGACTCAAGCCATCTTTGACTTGTGCAGTCACATTGGTGTTCAAACCGTTGCGGAAGGGGTGGAGACACTGGAAGATCGAACCTTTTTAAAAGAACTAAAATGTAAGAATCTTCAAGGGTTTTTCTTCAGTAAACCCAAATCCCTACAACCTTTCATCAAGTGGTTGAATCAAATGTGTACATAAAGTATGCTAGGCCATCATATCCCCATGACGGTCATTTATTTTCTTTGATAGCGATGGAGCGTGGTGTTTTATGAAACTGATTTCCAAGTTGATACATAACCCCCTATAAATCATGCTCACCACAGATTTTAAGCGAAACTCGTGGTATACTGAACATGGATAAAAGAGGTGATGACCCCATGATTATTAAAATGAACCTAGAAAATGATGCGTATGATATGATTCGTTTAGGGATGAAAGATGTGGAAATGAGAATCAATGATGAAAAACGCCAACTCATTGAAGTGGGTGATACCATTATCTTTACAAACCTCACAACACGCGAACGGTTTAATGCAACAGTCACTGCATTGACCCCTTTTAAATCATTTAAAGAACTCTTTGAAGCGTATGAGCCAACACGTTTGGGATACAAAAAAGATGAAATCAGTGATTATCGTGATATGTATCATTATTATGCTCAAGAAGCAATTGAAACCTATGGTGCATTGGCCATTGAAATACAGTGTGTAAAGGAGCAATCATGAGCATAAAAATTGTATTCTTTGATGTCGATGGCACACTTGCCAGTAATGCAGACCATTCGCTTGGTTTTTTAGAACGCATTCCATTCAGTGCGAAACAAGCCATTCATAAACTCAAAGAAAACGGTGTTTTGGTGGCCATCGCAACTGGACGCAGTTATGCAAGTATGAAACCATTTGAAGATATTTTAGAGATTGATACCCTTATTTGTTCAAATGGAAATATCGTGATTCATCATGGAGCCATTCTCGATATCAATGTGATTCCATACGAATTGGTAGTCCAAGCAATTCACGTCCTTGAAGGTGTTTGTGACCTCAATATTTTTGTTGAAACATCCAAAGGAGACTATCGCATAGGCCCCCCTAAAAGTGACTTGAGTTTTATGGGCGATGATCTACAAACCATCCACCATATCGAGGATTTGAAGCACTATGACGTATTTCAAGTAATAGGGAATGGGTATGATGTTGCACAGTATGTAAATCATTTGGATGAAAAGCTAACAATTCGTAAATTCGGCCCGCATGCCTTTGATATTTGCCTTAAAGACATCAACAAAGGCGTTGCAGTGGAACATGTCTTAAAAAAACTTGGACTAACGCCAGATGAAGCCATGGCCTTTGGTGATGAAGCCAATGATCTCGAGATGTTTATGAGTGTAAAAACTTCTGTCGCTATGCAAGACAGCAATGAAGCACTCAAACAGGTTGCAACGCACGTGACCTCATCCGTAGAATCGGATGGTATCGTGAATGGCTTGAAATACTTCAACTTAATCTAACTAAATAAGCATCCTCATACATGTGGATGTTTTTTTTAAGCCCGTCTAATCATCCCACGAAACAAGATAAATATAGACTTATACTTTTTTATAGGTAAAAAAAAGAAGAATATTAAAACCCCGAAACATGATGTTATGGTTGTATTCTAAGAAACAAGAGTGCTTTTTTGAAATGCAAAATAGGTCACTTTTGATTAAGGGGGAAATAATATGAATAAAAGAGACGCTGTATTTCGCGCACTCCTTCAGCATATATGTGTATTGTGTACAGTATGCATGACGGTTATGACCATACATATCACACCGATATTCGCTGAAGACGAAAACTACTATGATACCTGTGGCTACGATGCTGCCAACGTCTGCAGTATCAATAGTCAGTCCGAGTTAGAGGCATTACAAACTTATGTCGCTTCTGGCGGAATTACAGCTTCAAGGTATTATCGTTTAGAAACGGACATTTCTCTGAACAAAAGATGGACACCAATCGGGAATGAAACCCATCCTTTCTCAGGAAACATTAATGGCAATGCAAAGACTATTTACGGATTAGCTATTTCTACCAGATACCCGGAAGAAACCCATGCCGGTCTCTTTGGATATCTTAGCAATGCGACCATTTCAAGCCTTACGATTTTCACCAATTCAACTGGCGTTGATGGCACCAATTATGTTGGTATCCTGGCAGGGCAAGCTGTAAATTCTACTATCGAAGGCGTCCATGTATCTGGAAGCGTAACAGGCAGTAATGATGTCGGCGGTCTTGTTGGTTCTATGTCTGGGTCAATAATGACGAGTGTTTCTACTGCAATTGTTCAAGGAACCATCAATGTCGGCGGTTTAGTTGGATATTCTTCCGCAACCATATCAGAATCGTTTGCGAGTGCTAGGGTTAATGGCACAACAAATGTCGGAGGCCTTGTAGGCAATAACAATAACCAAATCAGTGACAGCTATTCAACGGGGTCTGTTTCTGGTACAACTGCAACGGGTGGCTTTGTGGGTAACAACCAAAGCAGTATAAATAAATCGTATTCAACTTCAGATGTAGCGATCCAAACAAATATGGAATCGATTGGACTTTTTATTGGAAGGTCATCCGGTAGTATTTTTGGGGGTTACGTCTACCAACGACCAGGATTTGAGACAGCAGGTATTGAGGGATTGACCGAATTGACGCTAGCACAAATGCTTGCAAGTAATGCACTTGGCATTAATGGAACTATGGCATACCTGGGCGGTCAAGCATGGGAGAAAACGACCAGTACCGATCAGACACATCATACCCCTGAACTCATTCGAATGCAGACTTCAAGTGATGAAAGGGTCAAACAGATTTCAAGTGACAGTACCCGAGTGGATCGAAAACCGATCACATTAAACGAGGATACCCTTGAGAACCTAACCTTAGGTACCACCGCAACTGAACTTATAAATCGTATTGAAGTAAAGGATGCGGATACCAACAGTGTGATTTTAGGAAGTCTAGAAATAATTGCATCAGAACCTGAACTCAATGACAATTCTGAGTTTCATGAATCATCCCATACAGTGTCATTAAGGTTTACGCCTGATGATATCCTTTATGAGGTGCGGACATTCCAAGCAACACTCAATTTTCTTAAGAAGACGGGTGCTGCCATTAGCGACATAACTGCCACCACACTGGGATCTGATTCAATACGCATTAATGCTGAACTTGAAACACAAACAGGACAAAGGATCCTCTATGGTGTGATAATAAATGGAGAAATACAATGGTCTTCCAGTAACATCATCACCGAACTTGAACCCGAAACAACCTATGAAGTCTATGTGAAAAGCGAAGAGAACGATCTCTATTTTGAAGGCGCAATAATAAGTGGTGGGACAGTACGAACAGCAAGCACCCACCTTCCGATCATAACCATAGGGTCTGATAATTGGTCTAGATTTCTTACCACCACAACCTACGATACCATGTATAAGACACCGATAATCGTGGAATTTGAAGTAAACGAAAGTGCTACAGAACAAAAGGCCTTTAATTACCTGATGGTCGATGCGTTCTATATGGATGAAGCATCCTTAAGGGACAGTGAGCATTGGAAGACAAACATGCAACGTCAACCGTTGTCACCGGGACAAAATACCTATACATTGAACATAACACAACCATTCAAAGGGGTTATCTACATGGAAACAACCGATGAATTTGGTTTTCTCAAGATGTCACGAACCCCTGGTATCCTGATTGTTGCAGAAAGTAATCCATTCCTCCAAGCAGATTTCAATCGTGAACGTGACGATGATCTTGAACTAACAGTTGAGATGCGTCAAAACACGGTAAAAGCGATTCAATACAAGGGTGAGACGCTGGGTGAAGATGTCGTATCTTATGGCGTTGATACCATCACATTTACCCAAGCATACCTTGAATCGTTACCAAACGGAACACACGATTTTATCGTCAGTTATTATCCATTGGGTTATGAAGAACCGCTTCCAGAAGGTACAATTGGTGTCAACGACACCCTGATTTCCATTAATATCCAAGGAAAAAATAATACCGTGTTGGAGGTGCCGTCAGGTATTCAAACAGTGACCTATGGGGATCAAGGCGTTCATTTTCCAGTTAACTCAAATAGGCCAGGTGAAATACACTATACCATCAGTGACCCATCGGTGCTTTCCATTGACGCACATACTGGAGTGATTACACTGCACAAAGCATCTGAAAATGTCATTGACATTACTGTGACACAAGAAGAAACCCAAGACTATACACAAGCAAGTGCGACGATTCAGGTTAAGGTTGAACCAAAATCCATCAGCTTAACCATTAACGATCAAGAGAAATACTATATGGGTTCAGAACCTGAGTATACCTATGAAATAAATGGGCTTGTGAATGGGGACACCTTAGCAGTCGACTTTAATGAAAATACTGAACTGCCAGGACAATATGAAATATCCTATACGATTGACCTTGAAGATAAGTATGTGATTGATACTCAAAGCATTGGCATGATTACCATCAAAGACAATCCACCAACTGGATCCATTACCATTAACGAAAACCTGTGGGATACTTTGGTGAAAACCATTACCTTTGGACTCTTTGGTAAAGATACGCTCTCTGTTAATTTTAGTGCTGACGATATAGAAGCGCCTGA
This sequence comes from Erysipelothrix larvae, assembly GCF_001545095.1. Classification (NCBI taxonomy): domain Bacteria; kingdom Bacillati; phylum Bacillota; class Erysipelotrichia; order Erysipelotrichales; family Erysipelotrichaceae; genus Erysipelothrix; species Erysipelothrix larvae. The sequence goes on along the minus strand of NZ_CP013213.1, from coordinate 2,006,894 downwards.
TTCCTTACATTTATCCTATCTTCTCTCTGAGAATTCACTCAGTGAAGAAGACCTTGAATACAACCCCGATATGATTCAAATTGTGAATGGGTATACCCTTACGTTGGATGCAAATTTTGTTGGGTTTGTGTACCTTAAAATCACGGACAGCAATCAAAATATCACCTTAATTGGATCGGATGGCTTGGTTGTCTTTAAAGACAGTGAACCTGAAATTGAACAGGAATTCTCAAAAGCACAATCCAGTGATCTGCGTGTTGAGATTGAAATGAATGGAAATGTCGTAAAGGCAATTGAACGTCACACACAAGAGGGGAATATACTGGGTTCAAATGATGCAGTGGAAGTAATCCAAAACGCACTCATCTTCAAGAATGCTTACCTTAAAACCCTGCCACAAGGAATCCATACCTTTGAAATTTCATACCACCCACTTGGTGTACTTGATTCAATGGACCAAAGTGGTATAGGAACAACCACACTCACGATCCAAGTATTCGATATTAGTTCAAACCCAACCTTATATGGAGGGATGCTTAATGTACAGTATGGGGATCAACCCCTTGACTTGAATGAAGGCCTTGAGGGTGTGTTGGGCAGTAGTCCAATCACATGGACATCCTCTCATCCTGAGTTAGTATCGGTTGATGCAGACTCTGGCATGGCAACCTTCCACCATGCAACACACGATACAAGAGTTATGATCAGCGCAACACAACGCAGTGATGGACTCTATGAAGACGCAATCGCCACAGCGGTTGTGACTGTAAGCCCGATGGACGTAGTCGTCCAAGCCAATCATGTCACACGACACCTAGGAGAAGCTATGCCAGACTTTACCTATACAATAAGTCCAAGCATTCAAGACGACCTTGGTGGTACACTGATATCACAGGGTGAAGGTGTTGGCGAATATGACATTGTGGAAGAGATTCCATTTGAGCATCGTGACTACACCATTACCTTTATCAAAGGAACCTTGAGTGTTGTGAATTCAGAAGCAATGGATCAAATCATTGCGCAGATCAACACTCAGCTCAGTGATGAAGCTTATGCAGAAGTGGTGATTCTCGCTACACAGACCTTCAATACACTGAGCGCCCAAGAACAAGCCCCTCTATTAGAAGCACTTCAACGTGCCCAAGAACAGGTGAGGGAGCTGTATCATACGACAGACCATGCAATCATTGACAATGTTGCGTGGAACGTTCGCTTAATTTCAACACCCGTAACGCCAACTGACGTAACATTTGAACCGACGGAGACACAGCTTGACCAATACTCATTAATTAGAATGTTAGATTTAAAGTTAGTTGATATCTTAACCATGCAAGATTATCAAATTCCAAGCGGTGACCGTGTTCGCGCTACCCTTGTTGATATAAATCAGCCAGATGGTGTGGAAGTGTTAATTGTCCACCAAAAGAATGATGGAACCTTTGAGACTTTCCGGTCTGTGGTTCAAAATAATGCATTGGAATTTGAAATCGACTCATTTAGTCTCTTTGGCTTCTATGTATTATCAACACCAACACCACCGGATGTACAACCAACACCACCGGATGTACAACCAACGCCACCGGATGTACAACCAACACCACCGGATGTGCAACCAACACCACCGGATGTACAACCAACACCACCGGATGTACAACCAACACCACCAGATGTACAACCAACACCACCAGTTGAACAAGAAACTGTGGATGGGGAAGATCGCATATCAAATCAAACCGAAACCGATCAACAAGAGATCGTCAATGTAGGAAGTGTTTCATATACACTTCAACCAACTCGTTTGATTGTTGGTGGAATGCTTGTTCTTCTTGGTGTGTACTATTTACGGCGAAAAGAAATGAAGTAAACATTAACAAATAGGTATGATTAAGGGCATGGATCTTCCGTGCCTTTTTTCAATGTTAGGGGGTTATCGGATCAAGAAAGTCATGATTGTACACAGTTCAGGGTGTTTTTTTTACGAATATCCGCTAAAATAAAAAAAGGACAAAAAATTTGAAGAAAGTTGTAATTAACCAGTCATTATGAATGAACCAACTAAAAAAAAGGTTTATTATAGGCATATAAAAGGAACACGAGGGATACTTATGAATACAGATCGAATGACACAGTCGTTTATGGAACTTGTTGGAGTTGCATCAGTCTCACGACATGAAGGGGTATTTCATGATGTGCTTAAAAAGAAACTGATTGACTTAGGGTTAGAACTCAATGAAGACAGCTCAAGAACACAAACAGGATTAGGTGGGAATAATCTTGTTTTTACACTAAAGGGAAACTGTGAAGGGACACCACTGTTCTTCTCAGCACATACCGATACAGTACAACCAGGGGAAGGCATTGTTCCAATCCTGGATCAAGGGATAATCACATCGCAAGGCCACACTATCCTTGGTGCTGATGATAAAGCAGGGATTGCGATTATCATTGAGCTCATACAGACGATTCAAGAAGAACACTTACCCCACCCAACCTTAGAATTTGTGTTTACCCCTGGTGAGGAAATTGGACTTGTTGGGGCAAGTGCACTGGATATGTCTACGATCCACGCACATTATGGAATTGTATTGGATAGTGATGGACCTGTGGGTGGCATTACCTGTGCAAGTCCCACCCTTATTACCCTTGAGACAGAGATTACTGGAAAATCTGCCCATGCTGGTCTTGAACCTGAAAAAGGTATTTCCGCAATCAAAGTGTTAGCGGAAATAATCAGCCAAATTAAGATGGGACGACTTGATGAAATCACCACGGTCAATGTGGGTGTTATTAAAGGGGGCAGTGCAACGAATGTTGTTGCGGAAAAAGCCACAATGAAAGCAGAAGTACGGTCCATTGATCATCAAGTATGCCTCAATGAGATCGCATCAATAACCCAGATTATTGATGCAGTAACTACTCAATATGGTGCCCATCATCATACGACAACCCAACAACTTTCAACCGGTTATCGATTTACTCAAACCATGCCATTTATTGGTGTGATTGATCAAGCAATCAAGGCGAACCGTTGCATGTCACGCTATGTTATTTCGGGTGGAGGCAGTGATGCGAATGTGTTCAATGCACATGGAAAGCAATGCGTGAATATCGCGATTGGTTATGAAAAAATACACACTGTAGACGAAATGATTCCTGTATCTCAAATGGAAACATGTGTCGGTGTGTGTTTGGATATTATAGACAGAATGAGAGGTTTTAAAGATGAATCATAAAACATTGATACGTATCTTATGGATTGCATTGGGGGTAGGGCTTATTACCCTAAGCATCCAGTGGTTTTTAGCTCCCTTTAATATTGCGGCAGGGGGAGCCAGTGGGTTGGGGATTATTCTTCACTCAATGATTGACATTGAAGTTGGGACAGTTGTCTTGTTATTTAATATTGTAGTCCTTACATTGGCTTACTTCATGTTGGAACGCAAAGTGTTCGCAAACGCACTAATTGGAAGCATCATGCTCCCAATCTTTCTAGACTTAGTCCCAGAATTACAACTTGTAAATGATCAATTGTTTGCAGTTATTGTAGGAAGTATTGGATTTGGTATCGGAGTATTTGTGTTGTTTTCACACAGTGCGTCCAGTGGTGGGACGACCATTCCACCCCTTATCTTAAAGAAGAAATTCAACATTGATCCTGCATTAAGCCTCATGATTACTGATGCTTTTGTGGTAGGATTCTCCTTTTTCATCTTTGGTGTTGAGTCCTTCTTGCTTGCGATTTTCTCAATTCTCTTAACGATGGCAACCATGAACTTCTTGAAATCACAAAGCAATAATGGACGCTCAATTATGATTATGAGTCCAAAACACGAAGAGATTCGAACCTATATTACCAAGACCTTATCGCGTGGTGTCACAATTTTGAGTGGTCAAGGGGGGTATACCCAAGAATCATTCCCTGTATTGATTGTGGCAGTGAAAGGGAAAGAATATAAAACATTAATTCATGAGATTCAAAAGATAGATCCCGATGCCTTTATGATCTCACAAAATACACACAACATTTACGGATCGGGATTCACATATACACGAGCAGTGTAGGAGGATAGCATGAACGCGCTAACAGCTTTTGCGATTATTATGATGATATGGACGATTAGTGATGCGGTATCAAAGAAAACCAAATCCATGGTCTCTTCATTATTAGTTGCAAGTGTTTTGTTTTTGATTGGCTTTAAAACAAATATTTTACCCGAAAACATCTTAGTTAACTCAGCATTATTACCACTGGGTGCAACCGTCGTTGGACTGATTATCATTCACTTAGGAACCATGTTGAGTGTGGATGATTTTAAGAAACAATGGCGAACTGTAGTCATTGGGGTGGGTTCAATCATTGGATCAACAGGTGCCCTATTGGCACTGTTCCCATTATTTGGTGGCACATTTAGTGAAGCAATTGCTGCAGCAGCAGGGATTACTGGAGGAACCATTTCCGTGATCTTAGTTCAAGATGTCGCCATACCTTTAGGGCTTTCGACTGTTGCGGTCCTTCCAGTACTCATCGTCGCAATCCAGGGGATTATTGGATTTCCAATTACATCCTTTATCCTTCGTAAAGAAGCACAACGCATTAAGAAAGATGGCATTAAACCTTTGGTAGAAGATGAAGAAAAAGAAACAAAGAAACGCAGTTTTGCGCTTCCTGAAGCCTTTCAAACAACTGCGGGTACACTGTTTCTTCTTGCAGTCATCATGTTGATTGCATCCCAAATCAGTGCCCTTACCAACAATGTTATCAATGAATTTGTAGTTGCCTTGTTGTTTGGGGTAACGCTCAGACACTTTGGCATTTTAAAACCAAATGTACTCAGTGGCATTGATGCGTTTGGTTTCCTTATGATTACCATTCTGATTATCATCTTTGGACCCCTGGCATCCCTATCCATCCATGATTTAATCGCGATGGCAGTACCTTTGGTTTTATCCTTTACAATCGGTGTCAGTGGTGCAGTAATTGGCGGTGTATTGGTTGGTAAGCTCTTGGGCTACAGCGCGATGATGTCAATTGCAATCTCCTTAACACAACTCTTTGGATTCCCAGGAACCATGATATTAAGTCAAGAAGCAGCAAAAAGTGTGGGTGAAACTGAAGAAGAAGTAAAAGCAATTGAAGGTGAAATCTTACCGAAAATGATTGTTGCGGGGTTTTCAACCGTAACCGTTACATCCGTTTTGGTCATTGGACTGCTTGTTCAATTTATTGGTTAATGAAGACAGGTTTTAAGACAACCTGTTTTTTTTAGCCCATTCACAACAGCCTCATCGCATCATGGATGATGGGCAAACTATAAAAAAATGCGAATTCTTCACAAACTTTTGATAAAAAAAAGATGTCACACCCTGCAATCTTTGTGAAATGTTTAAAATTCTATAATTTTTTAGGTTCAATCACAAATCTTGTGGGATGGCACATTCCTAACATAGGTTTTCCTACTTGCATCAATTAACTTTAAGAAGAAGTATTCATCATCAGGGTAACCATAACCTTGTCTTCGTAGAGTCTTGATTTTATTATTGATACCTTCTATTTTACCCGCAGAAATCTTAATAGTTGCATGAGCGATGATTCCTTCAAAGTGATTGTCTAAGAGTCGTCCAAACCATTGAAAGTGTTTGTTTTTTGTAGCTTGACAGATTTCGACAATTGAACTGATTTCATCTGCCATTTTACTCTCATCATTAAGGGTGTATGCGTAGCGCAATTTCTCTTTTACCACATCCAGTGTGAAGATTAATGCATTCTCTTTCAATAGTTCATCGTAACGTACTTCATGACCTTCTTTACGCGTAATGTTGGGTATATTAAATAAAGAACTGCCTTCCTTGATAATCTTTCCATTTCTGGCTTCATTGTCTTTTCTAATGAGCGTTTCTCGTGATGACATTAAGATGTATCTTGTCTTCTTAAGTGCCGCAGCAGCCTCTATATTCCCTTCATTCTTCAAACGATTTTGCTCATCCTTGCGAACCTCGTTGATGACCTTATCATTAAAGTTTTTGATGATATGAAAATGATCAAATACAACTTGGATGTGTTCGCATTTTTCTTCAAACGCTTCTTGGTAATTTGAGTTCATATCGCATGCAACAGCTTCAACGTGATCCATCCACTTTAGGCCAACATGCTCTATAAAATCATAGACGACTTGCTTCTTCTTTCCGTGTGCAATCCATAAAATGTGACCCGTTTCCATATCGATAATATGGGTTGCATACTTATGTCCATCATGGAGTTTAAACTCATCAATGCCTAGGTATCGTGTGTAGTCCTCTGGTTTCTTTAGTACCTCGCCATCAATTGTATAGAGTTCTTTCAAGCGTTTGAGGTCGATGGCTTTAACAGTGTTTTTCCCTAATCCTGTAATCTCAGCGACTTGCTTGAGGGTATATGTTCCAATACTGAGTAGGTCTCTTGTATAGTTTTCAAGTTCAATAGTAATAAAGTGGTTTTCAGCCTTAAACGGTACACTCTGCATCTTTGAATTCCTACAAGAAACACAATAGAATTGGGGTCTATCAAAACGAACATGCATCAGTGTTGCACCAATACTTAAATGCCTTAGTGTGCACGGTTTACGATTGTTTATATGCATCACCTTACCACAACCGCTGCATACTTTATCTGTTTCTTGAACTTCTAAAATACCATGCATGCAATAAGCATCTCTTTGGGATCTTGTTGTTTCGATTGTGGTGTTGGTGTTATGAAATCCACGGAGTGTATTAGGGATTAAGAAATGATTTAAACATAGTTCTTGTGATTGGGTTAGTGTCTGTGTATAATTCATGTATGGACCTTCCTGTTTGTTTATTCTGCAAAATAAATTCTACAGTAAGGTCTTTTTTCATTCAAGTTGTTATTATTTTACAAATGTCATTCACAGGCAATCCCACATAAAAAGTGATTGACCCATTTTTTAACTTTTTTTCTTAAATTTAAGACTAATTAAGGGTATAATTCGTCATATATATAGAAGCTTGTATATCTATGGCTTGATTTTGCTTCAAAGGTCTACTTTGAGATGATTTCAAGACATTGAGGGTATGCAAATTTTGGGGGTGGGACTTTAACAATGAGCATAACATACAGTGAAGTACGAGTCTGTAATTCACAAGCGTTTTTAATCCAAAGTGCACATGGATGTTTTTATGATATGTGCACCAAGGATAAAGGAGGAATCGTTAGAACGAATATTGAATGGATTTGATTAAACCAATGGAATGTCAATTAAGTTTTAGTGAAAAGTGATTTAATTCCATTGCGATGATATCCAATTGGGTGGGGGATAGTCGTGTGAATAATGATGAAAGAGTTTATGATTCTGACGGACTGACGTTAGAACTTTTTGACTACTTGTATCATGTAACATACAAGTCAGTCTATTTTACAATATCAAGATATATCAATAATGAGAGTACAATCTTGGATTTGTTGCAAGACACGTATATTAGTTCTTTCATAAAGTTTGAATGTCTTGGAACTTTTAGTGTTGAAGGATATCAACGATGGGTAAATCGAATTGCGACCAATAAAGCAAAAGATTACCTTAAACGAAAAAAACCAGCGTTGTTTTCCGAGCTGTCGTATCCAAATTCTGAGTTTGATGCTGAGGATTTGTCCAAGCGATACAGCCCAGAAGATTACGCGCAGCGTAAAGAGCTTACTGAGCTTTTTGATTATGTTTTAGGATGTTTACCCAAAGATCAAAGGGAATGCATCTTTCTATATTACTATGAAGATATGCGAATATGTGAAATCGCGAAGTACTTAGGAATTACTGAGAGTACCGTTAAAAGTCGTCTGCGGTATGGAAAAGAAAAAATGAAGCTAAAACTTGAGGAAAGTGAGAAAAATGGGTTTCGCCTGTTTTCCTTAACACCAGGTTCGATGGTTTTATATATTGTGAAACACAAGCAACCCAAACGACACTTCAAACATGAAGACGTCTTTCAGCTGATTCAAACCTTGTGTACACTCCTGGCAGTAGTAGGGATGATTATGTCCTTAATGCTCCCGTTTGGAATCATGAAGCCAAGTCAAAAGAACATCAGTACTGTCTCATTTACCAATACGTACCTACCGCGATTTATGAGGTGTTCAAATATGAAATTCGCATCCATAAAATGAAGCAGATCAACACGTCTTAAAAACGTGGACTTCATGAATTGGATTGCTGCTTGAGTGGTTAGACTCAAAGTGAGTGATCACAAATGTGTCAAATTCGTACCATTTAAGTGCGAAACCCTCTATAAAAATAAAACAAATAAAGACACAGGCTTTTGATGTATCGTGAAGCCTTGAATGTCATTAAAATAAACATACTTTACGGGTTTAAAAATCATCGTTTGCTTTATGAGATGTAATGTTTAAACATCCAATTGCGAACTGTTCGTAAGGTAATAATAGTGTTTGAATCAATGTTGAGAAAAACACTGAAAGATGAATCCTGAATCGTATCGGGGTCTTTGTGATCCTTAAAAGTGTGCACTTCACCAAATGGACTTGAACCAATTATCAAGCGTCTTGTCAAAAATGAAAGAAGATGCGCTAAATCAGGACTGACTCAGTGTACTCAGTATCTACCCCCCCTTAGATGTGATGAGATTATGTTGATTAATGTTTTACAGGTTTTAAATCAATCTACCTAAAAAACATAAAACGATGTTTTATGCATCTTTGTTTGGAACATAAAAGCCAAGCAAAATTACTGAAAAGGAGAAGAATATGGCAACGACCGATAAATCTTTACTGGATCGATTATCAAATGTTATGGATTTGCTAAATAAAAAATCCGGTGAAGTATCAATTTTAGAAACATCAGAAGTGAATGAATGTTCAGAAACTACGGTATATTCCGATGTGAAGTACCTTGTAAACTACTATGATAATTATCTGGACATTGGTACAACGGGTGGAATCATTAAGACACGTAACAATGTGTGCGAGAACTATCAATATATATTGAATTGTCTCATGGCATCTCAAACTGAGATTCTTATTTTAAGAGATATCATTGAAAGGCCTGGACAATCCATTAAGGAACATTCCGCAACAACCTTCCGTAACAGACAAACTGTGAAAGCAATCATCCAAATTCTTGTGGATAAACTTGCCCAAGATGATGTTCGACTCAATAGCCGAAACAGACTGTTACTTGAAGGCGATGAATATAAAATACGCGTATTTATCGCATCATTTTATTACTACTTCCAAAGTGCGTTCTCATTTAGAGACCGTGTTCCAAGTTTTAAACTGAACTATATGGATCAATTATCAGCAAACTCAGACTTACTGGACTTCTTGTACTATTTGGAAAAAGCATCAATCCTTCGCAATATGCAAGGGTTTAGAATGAAATCAAGTGATACGCACAATGTCATGGATGTCGAACATGATATATCACAAACGATTTACAGATACTGCAACGAACTGCAAGCACTTGTGAATGAAAAAGAAGAAACCCTCAAGACCATTATTGATGAACTCAATGTCTTGGGTTATGGTATCAGTGAAGATTCCTATAAATCATTATACTCAATTATTGCGCATATCATGATTAGCAATGACAAGCTCTTCTCATTCTATAAGAATCGTAAATTCACAATCGATAAATTTATGATAAACCATCTTGAAAGTGTCTATAACAAGTACGATATGAGAAATACAAACCTTAGATCACTTTTTAAAACACTGACGGATGGCAATGAACAACTCATTGGATGCCTTGTCTACTATTTAGAAACCAATGAGAATAAGAAGAAAATGCCAAGTGGCCGAAATATCGCAATTTATTGTGACTTCAGCGTCAATTATGGCAATGCAATGGTGAATTTCATTTCATCAATCTTCCCAAATAACTACTATTTCCTTTATCATGGAAATGACAAACAATCGCAACAAAATGGGCAATCACTTGAAGACTTTATGAATGAACATAATTGTTGTGCTGTTGTCTCAGCGCGTAATCTAATTAAAGACATCGCAAAACCAAGCATTGCAATTAACAGCTTTGCGAATGAGGAAGATATTGGGCGGATGTATTACTTCTTTAGGTGTCTGAATAATCACAAAGATTAAACACACACACGCATGATTGTCATCCATGAGAATGGCTGATAACATTCTTTAAAATAAGGACTATAATATTATAATCAATTCAAAAAATGCACGTGTTCCACACAAGGAATGGGTGCATTTTTATATGGGTACACCGATTCATAAGTGTTCCATAAATAGTCATAAATTATTGAGTCTTTTCGATAAATTGAATCGTTAATAGGGTGAAGGGATAGGCAATACCCACCCGGAGCCACCCTATAATATAAAAGGAGAAAGTGTATGAATCGAAAGATTATGACCTTTATTTTAGCAAGTTTGCTTGCTTTTTCATCGCTAATCTCTTCATCAACTACGCATGCGTTGGATGATGGAAGCTTAGGAGGAAACCAATACGTTAAGATTACTACCAATTCTAACGGGGAAGGCGAAAGGAGTGAATATCGTTCACATGAACAGATTACATTCTATGTATCGGCTAATATATCTGCACTTGTTACCAATGAAGAAGGATCAAAACTTACAGTAACAATTCCTAAGCAATATATTCCAAAGGATTCAATCACATATCATAAAGATGGTCCAATCAAGGGGATTACTTTAGAAGAAGATGAAACCTCTTATAAGATAATTTATGATATTGGAAACTTAGGAACCGCGGGTTCAATCAGCACAGCGATTACAATTAATACTGAAGATGGAAATACACCAGACGGATACACGTTTAATGTTGCTGCTGATTATGAAACAAATAATAAGGTAACAATCGGTAAAGCAGAAAAGGAATATGTCATCGTTACCGAAGCACCTACTTTCAAAAAAGCAGTCTTTGCTGGTAATTGGCAAGATGTGGATGGGAAAGTTGCACCTGCAGGCATTCCGGATGAGAATGATCCAACAATCCTGAGTAAAGATCCTTCAAAATTAAGGAACGTTGCATTTTCCTATAAACTCAATAGAACGGAGAATTATGGAAATCGATTCTATTCTCAAATACTTGTCTCGGATATTTTACCAGAAGGGGCAGAATTTGTTCAGGAGCATAATGAAGACTGGACTTATGATGAAAAGACCCGTATTGTAACGTATACGTATAATTTGAATGAACCAAGTATGCTAAAAGATATACGGCTTACCCCTTATTTACATGTAATTTTCCCTGGTGGAGCGCTTGATAAAGACTATACAAATAGTGCCACATTGACGCTGGTTCCACATGAGAAAAAAGACTTTGAACAAAATAAAGTTGTCAGTGATTCAATTACGTTTAAACTGGGAATACTTGAACAGTATCGACTCACTAAGTCAACGCTGACGACTGTTTTTGATATTGAGCGTTCCAAAGAACAAGAAGTGTTGTGGAATGTAGTCTTTAAGAATCTTGCATTACAAGATAATCCAGAGTCTCAGATATACAACATTTCCCTCATGGATTTTAACCTTGATTCAAACCTGAAGTACTCAAAAATTAAGGTGCCAAGATCCTATAACTACGTGGGAACCTACAGTATCTACTTAGATTATGGGGATAAAACTGAAGCACTTGTTGAGAAACAACCTGCAACCACCGCTTTTGAAAAAGAGATTCCTGATGGTGTGCAAAATGTCACATTAAAATCAGACGGTGATGGGTATTTAAAGGGCGGTGATCGATCACTGAGCTTTGAAATTTATACGAAATTTATCGATCCAACCAAGAAAATTCTGAATGCGGGTGAAAAAACACGATCCCTTGAAAACTCTGCGCGGGTTACCGGACACAATGGTCTAAATGATCCAATCGATATCGGTATTACCGGTAAGCTAAAACTCACCGATGGCGACCCACAGGCATTTATCAAGAAAACCATCATTGGTGAAGATGGGAAGCAATGGAGCGAAGGCAATTGTAATTTTGTGCCTGGAAGTACCATCCATTTTAAACTTGAAGTCAATGTAAAAGACATTGTTGGGGAAACAATCCTAAAAACAAACGCACTTGTCGATATATTACCAATGGGGTTGGAATATATAGGGGGTTCTGCCACAGTGAGTTTTCCACTCAATAACTTTGATGTAAGCATTCATTCATCGACATTAAGAGAACCATACATATACCGTAACTTTATGGATACGGGGTTGACATCAATCAGTTGGTTGTTAAAAGATATTAAAGGGTCTGATGTTAAACCAAATTCATGGAATATACCGGTGGTAATTACGTATAGTGCCATGGTTACAAATGATACACCAGAAGGTCTAAATACGAATCAATCCATTCTTTCATGGACAAATTCGGATGTTGTGAAACCAGTGAAAACCGATTATTCACGAATTGTTTCTGATATCTATAATATAACAAGCTTAGGGACTGGAAAAGTATTGCTATCGCAATCGGATGCGAAGTTTAATTACCTTCCGGATAAAGTATTGTTTATCAGTAAAAAAGTAAAAGGCGATGCTGACCGTGATTTTGTGGCAGCACCACTCAAAGGAACATCAAGTGTCGGTGGCACTGCAACGTATCGAATTCATCTTAAAAACTATACGGATGAAGCATTCAGTGAAATCACCTTGATTGACCTTCTACCAACACCAAATGACCGCACTGTTGCAAAGGATTCTCAGGATGCACGCGTAAATCGTAATTCAACATTCAATGTGAAATTAGCGGGTCCGATAAGCAAGACGGACAAGTTTGAGGTATTTTATACAACAACAATACCAACTGAAGATATGCATGATTTCAATTCAAACGCAAGCTGGGTATCACAACCTAAAAGCTTTGCGGCAGTAACTGCACTCAAAATCGTCTTACGAAACGATCAAAAATTGGATGTCAATGAAGAAGCCATCTTTGATATACCTGTTAATGTTCCGGATAATCCAATACTTGGAAGTAAGGATGTTGCGATAAATTCAGTGGGGCTCTTAACGCCAAACTCAGAAGACTTCCTTGAGTCTAATTTCGCAATACTGACACTTTCTGAGTATACCATTGATGGCTATGTATTCTTTGATGAAGACGCAGATGGTATCTTTGATCCTAAGACCAACGATCAACCGATAAAACCGTATACCGTCACACTCTATGACAGTCAAAATCGACCAATCGATCGTGTTGATACAGATGCAAATGGGTATTATCAGTTCATCACAAACAAAGCAGGTTCGTATCGAGTTGCTGTTCCGATTCATCCAGAATATGACGTTACTCGACTTGGAACGGGGCCAATGGAAAGTCATGTTAAACGTGCTACCAATGACCTAAGCTCCGAAGCCTTTACTTTATCACTGGAAAAGCCAACGGCACGTGTCAATGCTGGATTCATCTCTGTTTATACGGGGTTGGCTGTCTTTAAAACGGTGAAAAATGAGGATGGAGCGCTCTTGGATATCGATGAATCCTTTGAATTTGAGTTGTTGATCGATGGAAGCCCATATAATGGTGGTGCAACTTTCTACTCTGGAGGTACTGAAAAACCGATAACCATAACCGATGGACTTTTCTATTTGAAAAACGCTGAGAGAATTGCTGTGTTTGATTTACGGATTGGCTCAACCTATAGTGTTACTGAAGCATTCAATGAGCGCTATAAAGTATCACCGCAATCTAGAAATTTATCAGGAACATTGACCAGTGATGCCCCAAACATCGTTTTCGATAATGTGTATCAAGTTCCATTCACAGAGTTAATCCTTAATAAAGTTTGGGAAGGGGGACCATCACCACGACCAGATATTGAGGTGACCTTGTACCAAAATGACGTGGTATACCTGGATCATATCGTGATCAGTGGAGAAAGTGGCACCACAATCATCAGGGATATACCACTCACTGATAAGAAAGGCAATCCGTATGTTTACACAATTGATGAGAAAAATGTGCCACAAAACTATACTAAATCCAGAAAAGATCTCACCATTACCAACACCTATGTGATTCCAAAGATCGACATTACCGTTGAGAAAATGTGGGAAGGCGGCCATACCGATCGTCCAGAAATCCAAGTTCAACTGTATCGTGATCAGATTGCTTTAGGTGATCCTGTCACATTTAGTGCAGGTAAAGTGAGTCACACATGGGGTGGCATGGATGAAACGGATATCAATGGCGTCAAATATACGTATACCGTTGATGAAGTAAATGTTCCTGCACACTATACCAAACGTGTTGATAACTTTATAATTACCAACACCTACGTGATTCCAAAGATCGACATTACCGTTGAGAAAATGTGGGAAGGCGGCCAAACTGATCGTCCAGAAATTCAAGTTCAGCTGTATCGCGATAAAATCGCTTTAGGTGATCCTGTCACATTTAGTGCAGGTAAAGTGAGTCACACATGGGGTGGCATGGATGAAACGGATATCAATGGCGTCAAATATACATATACCGTTGACGAAGTAAATGTTCCTGCACACTATACCAAACGTGTTGCTGACTTTGTCATTACCAACACCTACGTGATTCCAAAGATCGACATTACCGTTGAGAAAATGTGGGTGGGCGGCCACACAAATCGTCCAGAAATCCAAGTTCAACTGTATCGAGATCAGGTTGCTTTGGGTGATCCTGTCACATTTAGCGCAGGTAAAGTGAGTCACACATGGAGTGGCATGGATGAAACGGATACCAAGGGTGTCAAATATACATACACTGTTGATGAAGTAAATGTTCCAGAAAACTATACGAAACGTGTTGAAAACTTTAAGATTATCAACACCTATGTGAGTCCAAAACGAAACATTGACGTTTGGAAAGAATGGGTTGGAGGATCCGATGACCACCCAACAATTGAACTCCAACTCTATCGCAATGACGTACCATTTGGAACTCCAATAACACTTGTGAATGGTGTGGAAAAATTCACCTTCATCAATCTTGATGTAACCGATCAAAACGGTGTCAACTATGAATACCGTGTTGATGAAGTGACAGTTTTAGAAAATTATGCCAAGCGTGTTGAAGGGTTTGTTATTTCCAACACCTATGTGATTCCTAAGACTAACCTTGTTGTGAATAAAGTGTGGGATGGTGGTCCAACCACCCATCCATCAATTCAAGTGCAACTCTATCGAGATGGCCTTGCAGTTGACACACCGATAACCTTAGTGAACGGAGTTTTGACGTATACATGGTTTGATCTTGATGCAACCGATGCAAATGGAAAAGCATATGTTTACAGTGTTGATGAAGTCAATGTACCTGCTAATTATCAAAAACGTGTGAATGGGCTCACCATTACGAATACATATAGAGCCCCAATTATTCCGGATACTGGTAAGAAAACAATTCCAAATCCACCAGTAACGCCAACGCCAGTACGACCAGCACCTGTGCTTCCTTCAACCGGAATGCAACACGATCCTACCATGATCCTTGCAACCCTTGCAGTAGTGTGTGGTCTTGGATTGATTCTTGTTTCAATCCGTCGAAAAGCACCAAAGAAGAAATAAAAACGCGTTGAGATGATTGAAGTGGGAGGGCATTAATGAAAGGCTAAATAAGCCTTAATCCCATCAACAAACCAATAAGTGGAAACTCTAGTACTATCAGAGTTTCCGCTTATTTATAAAAATTTCCCTACTAAAGAAAAATATCATCACGATTAATCGAAATGGTTTCGTTATAATAATGTTAGTTTGATTCATTGTTTTATCATTGAATCATAAATCAACACATAAGACAAAACCACACATCGGTCTGGATTAAATACTGGGTGGTGTGTGTTATTATGATGCACATGTAGAAGAGAAGACCGTATGATGGATAAAGAGCGCACAACCCAAAGAATATCAACAGAAATAATTGATCTAGACCATAGTGAGTTTGTGGCACAAGTGCTTCAAGGGATGGACAAACAGGAATTTAAATTGTTGTTTCATCCGATTTTGTGTACCCAAACACAATCAATTGAAGTTGTGGAAACACTTGTTTATTGGCAACACCCTACCTATGGATATATCTGTTGCAATGACTTTTCAAGGAAAATTGAAATGTGTTCGCTTTGCATCCCTTTTGGGATTCATATCTTACGTCTGTTTAGTGAAACCATGAGTTTTATGAAAAAAAGAATTGAGAAAACACTACGGTTTAGTATCACCATCTCAATTCGACAGCTGATTTCGGAAGGATATGTTGAATATATTTGTAAAACGCTTCACATGTTTAATAATTCTTTAAAAGATATCTTAATTGTGATTCCAGATCATGAAGCCATTGAGAATCTTGATCTGGTTGAGTCGGTTTTAACAAAACTTTGCGAACAAGGGTTTTCCTTTGCACTTAGTAAATACGAAACGGGATTCAAGACATTGGAATGCATTAATCGCTTGCCGTTGTCGATGATTAAAATTGATCAGCAATTTATTCCCAATAAGCCATTACATGATGAGTTTCAAGTTGGATCATTATTTGAGTCAATTGTTGGACTTTGTCAGTGTAAAAATGTCACAACAATCGCACATGGAATACAGGATAAAACACAAGCAACCATGATTCAATGTCTGGGTGTGGATTTTATGCAAGGCGCAATCTTTCATGAACCCATGAGTGTTTCTGATTTGATCAGTCTTTGTAGTCAATGTGATTAGTGGAAAATTAGGGAGGGTTTAGCATCGAAACTTTAGTTTATACTGTTCAAAACAGTCAGTCGTGTCGCCTATTGACGCGACAAATCAGAGAAAAAAATGTAAGTGCACGGATTCATCACATCACGAAATCCAGACCCCTTACGTATAATGAAGTGAAGTATCTTTTAGTGTGTTCAGATACCGGAATTGATGGATTGATTGCGAAAAAATCATCTGCGTATCATCTCATAAAAGACTGCATTGATGATATGTTGGTCTCAGAAGTGATTCAGTTCATCATCAACAATCCCAAAGTATTACGATTCCCAATATTTGTCGAGAATGGAATCGTGTTATCGGGGTTAAGAAATATAGGGTTTGATGATTTCTCATAAACCCTAAGGGGTTATATGCAAATAAGAGGACTTGTCTCATAAGGGCAGGTCTTTTTTAACAGAAATGCCAAGAAGTCTCCGACTTCTATAAGTGGGGGATGAATTGGCTGTCTTTAACCCTTAAATCATGATATAATATAGTCAGTAGAAATGTAAGGGGAGTGCATAATATGCAGGTTTTAGACAATAATGCTCATTCTGTGTTTTTATTGACATATCATATGGTTTTTGTCACAAAATATCGCAGAAAAGTCATCAACGATTCAATTTCGAAACGGGCTCATGAAATCTTTGTTTCCATTGCTCCAAACTACAATATCACCTGTATTGAATGGAATCATGATGTTGACCATGTTCATATTCTATTCAAAGCCCATCCAAATACACCACTTAGCAAGTTTATCAATGCTTACAAAAGTGCAAGCAGTCGCTTGATTAAGAAAGTATTTCCAGAAGTGAAAGCACCCCTTTGGAAAGATGCTTTTTGGTCAAAAAGTTTCTGCTTGATTTCTGTTGGTGGTGCACCTCTAGAAGTGTTGAAACAGTATATTGAGACACAGGGGGAAAAGCGATGAAACGTGCCTACAGGTTTAGAATTTATCCAAACCAAGAGCAAATCACCTTTTTCGCAAAAACGTTTGGTTGTGTTCGTAAGACGTATAACCTCATGCTTGAAGAGCGGCTTCAAATGAATGAGGATTATCGAAACGGACTTCCAACAAACGATAAAATTCCAACACCTGCAAAGTATAAGGAAGATCACCCTTATTTGAAGGAAGTAGACAGTCTTGCCTTAGCGAATGCACAATTGAATCTTGACCGAGCATTTAAGAATTGTTATCGAGATCCAAAGGTAGGTGAGCCAAAGTATAAATCAAGAAAAATGGAGCAGTCCTATACCACAAACAATCAAAAGGGAACAATATCCGTTAAAAATCATAAATACCTTAAACTGCCAAAACTTAAGAGTCTTGTGAGAATCAAGATGCATCGTCACCCAAAAGGTGATATTAAATCCGCAACGATATCAAGGAGTACAACAGGAATCTATCACGTCTCACTCTTAGTCGAAGAAACAATCGAGCACCTACCTAAGACGGGGTCTGAGGTTGGGATTGATCTTGGATTGATTGCTTTTGCGGTGCTCTCTGATGGAAGACGTATTCCAAACCCACGGTTCACAAACCAAGAAGCACAAACACTGAAACGAGAACAACGTAAGTTATCAAAACGTAAAAGGGAGGCAAAGAAACGGGGTGTCCCGCTGAGTGAAGCCAAGAATTACCAAAAACAAAAGTTAAAAGTCGCACGAATCCATGAGAAGATCGCAAATCGACGCAATGATTTCTTAAACAAGGTGAGTAAGGAGCTAATCGAGAACCATGATGTGCTCTGTATAGAAACCTTAAAAGTTAAAGAAATGATGAAGACGAAGCGATATTCAAAGAGTATTGCAGATGTGTCGTGGTCACAATTTGTGGCAAAGCTCGAATACAAAGCCGATTGGTATGGGAAAAAAGTAATCAAGATTGATTCCTGGTATCCGTCCAGTCAGCTGTGTTCTCACTGCGGACATAATGATGGAAAGAAACCACTGGAGATACGTCAATGGGAATGTTCCAACTGCAACATCACACAAGATCGTGATTTGAATGCAAGCATCAATATCCTGAATGAAGGATTAAGACTTTCGTATCAATCCTAAGAATGAAAAAACAATAAACCGATGGGACATCGGGGATAGCTTGATAAATAAAAGTGACCGCTGGTCGACAGGAATGTCGATTAAGTTTGCTTTGTTCTCAAGAAGCCCCCACTTCGAGCGTATGCTAAGTGGGGGTAGTTCACCGACTTAGCTTAATATAAATTCAACGATATGAAAAAATACTTAATTGTTTAATGGTATTATTAATGCGTAACTAAGGAGGGTTCACATGCTCGCAAAAGTATATACTGAAAACTATCGGAACCTTCAAGATGGGGTCATATCGTTAAGAAACCGAAAAGGTGCAGTTAAACAATTCATTTTCCTATTTGGTGAAAATGGGGTTGGAAAGTCAAGCTTTGTAGATCTATTTGCCTTTCTTAAACAGAGTTGCAATGCCCTGTATTATAATTCCCGTGTCATCCAAATGACCAAAGAAACACCCCTGTTTAATTTGAAAGAAGCCGCATTACAAAATTTGAGAATGGGATCCAATCAAAATCACGTGCTCATTTATGAGTTAGTTTTCAATCGTGATCACTATGATTACCAACTCCGCTTATCCCCTGAAGGAAATATCGTGTCTGAATCACTCTTTAGACGCGCTCATAATGAGTATCACGTGGTATTTTCGGCGACTGAAACCGGATTATATATCGATGAAAAATTATTGAGTCAAAGAAATCGAGAAATTGTTGAACGGTATTATCACGACTATGGTCAGGATTATACGGTCCTATCGATTTTTTATTTTGCTGAACGGTCTGAAAAAATACGCGTCAAGAAGAGTTTACGAGAACTGCTCCGTAAGTGTGGCCGTATTCACATTCAATCCGATGAGCTACACCATGTGGAATACCAAAACATTATTGAAGACTTCGGGGTTTCATCATCGCATGGATATGCCCAAGAAGATCTGGTTCATTTCTATAAAGCATCATCAATTGTTATCAGTGAAATTGTCAAGTCAATTTACCCCCAAGTTGACCACGTACGTTATGAATTCAAACGTGAAGGATCAATGCTTACCTATAAACTAGTGACCTATATGAACACCGGTGATGGGGTTCAAAAAGCCCATGATTGTCACTTACCTTCAAGCTATAAAGAAGTCCTTGATTTCTGTACGGTGTTTTTAGATAGTTATGTGGGTAATACTGTTGTTTATGATAATGTTGGAAGAAATTTTAGTCCTGAAACACTGAAATACCTCTTAGGGAAAATATTGAAACGCGCAACCGGTCAAGCCATCTTTACACTGAACTATCCAACATTGTTGAACTATGTTGATTCGCATTATATCTATGTGTTTCAAAAGGAAGACAGTTATGCAAAAATCAGTTCACTTGAAGATATTGAGACGATTCGAGAGAATCACAATATACGCAAACGCTACGAGTCCGGGGTATATGATCAATTCAACCCGGTATTTCCAGACTATAATCACTACCGTTTGATGGAGTGGTTTGACAAGCATGTGGAATTGTTTGTGAAGAAAAGTAATGGACTTATCAGCGAAAAGTAAGCATATGATGAATCAGCCATTAACACTAAGGTGCTTTAATGGCTTTTTAATGCAGACAAAAAGCCCGGGAATACCGAGCTTTAAGGGAAAAAGATGAAATGTTAGGGTTTATCCAATAAACTGAACTAAGAATCCAACAATTAGTACCGAAGTTACTGTTACCGTTGAGAATCCTGCAACGATCATCTTAGGAAGAATCTCGCCTTCGATCATACTGATCTCCTCTGGTGTATCACCAGCACTCTTCGCAGCCTCTTGGCTAAGAATCATTGTTCCTGGGAACCCAAAGAGCATTGTTAGAGAAATCGCGGTTGAGATCATAGTGCTAAAGCCAACAACCTTACCTGCGAGGATGCCACCCAGTATACCACCACTGATTCCGATTACAAACGCCATGAGTAATGGGTAAGCCATTGCGATGAGGTCATGGATTGATAGGTTAGCCAAAGGACCGAAGATGATAATCATAATGGTAATCATCATGAATCCAAAAGCGTCAATACCACTGAGTACATTTGGCTTTAGTACGCCAAAGTGACGTAGTGCAACACCGAGAAGTAATGCAACAACAAACTCATTGATTGCGCCTCCAGTTAAAGCAGCAATTTGGGATGCGATTAGCATGAATACTGCAAGTGTAAAGAGTGTTCCAGCCGTTGTCTGGAGTGCCTCAGGAAGCTTGAATCCACGCTTCTTCTCTTCTTGATTTGAAGTGTCAACAGGTGTTGAAGGACCTTCTGCTTTAATGCGAAGTGCTTCCTTACGAAGAATGAAAGATGTAATTGGGAATCCTATGATTCCTTGAATTGCGACAATTAAGATTGGAAGTACTGCTGCGGTTGTCAGTCCCAATGGGATTGCGGCATCTTGTACTAAGATTACGGAAATGGTTCCACCTGTGATTCCACCAACTGCTGCAATTGCCTCACTGAAGCTAAAGCCAAAGAGTGGGAATACAAGAAGAAGGGCAGCTGTTGCGCTTAGAATTGCGGAAACACCGATGACTACGGTTTTCCATTGCTTCTTGAATTCTGCGATACTGAGCATGGTTCCTAGGTGAATAATAATGAGTCCTACGACGGTTGCACCTAAGGGGAGTAGGGCAGATGTCACTAGGATATCTGCTGGAAGAATATTCGTTTTAAATCCTACCAGAAAGAAAATACTGGCAACAAGTAGTGACGAGACAAGCGACTTTGTTTTCTTTGATACGGCATCGCTAATGGTCCATATCATCATGATTATTGCAAATGATTGTAGTGCGTTCATATGTTTTACCTCCTATTTTATACGACACGTGCGTAGGTGAACCCTGATCCGTAGATGTTATGCGTATTTTGCGATATCATAAATGCTTCGGGATCAATCTCGTTAACACACTGAATTAATGCTTTGTATTCTTTTCCAGTAAGTGCAACCATGAGAACTGGAAAGGTCTCAAGTGTATAACCACCCTGTCCATGAAGTACAGTGACGCCACGGTTTAATGTTTCTTGGATGGTGTTGCGGATTGTTTCATGTTTTGAACTGATGATCGTGACTGAGCGTCCCACATTTTGTTGGGATTTAAGGAAATTCATCGTTGCCATCGTAATTAAGATAGAGACGATTGCGAGTAAGAATGGTTCTACGCCAAAGAAGAAGAGTGACAAACTTACAACGATTGCATCCGTTAACATCAAGCTCAGTGCTGGATCGATGTTGAATTTTTTCTTTAAAATGAGCGGGGGAATGGTTGTTCCACCACTAGAAGCATTCAAGGAGAAGAGGATGAAGACACCAATTCCAAAGAGAATACTTCCAACGATTACTGCAAATAATTGGTCTTGTACCAATTGAATCTCAGGGATAAAAGCAAGCATTACAGGAAGCATTGCACTTCCAATAAATGCACTTGCGAATGCATCGAAGTCTAAGAAAATAAATGCGAGTGTTAATACAATGATGTTCATGACTAATACCACTGAAGAAACACTCACTCCGAGTACATTATGTAGAATTATACCCAGTCCGCTTGCCCCTCCAGCTGCAATGCTGAAGGGTGCAAGGAACCATTGGATACTGATGGTAATAATTGCTACGCCAAGTGCGATGAGGGTGATCTTTTTGATCTTATTTAAGATCATGATTCCCTTGTGCCATGCGCTTAATCAGCTCGAGGCATAATAAGACGCATCGCTTCATTTCTTGAACCGGAATGTACTCATTGGTTGTATGAATCTCCTCATACCCAATGGAGATATTAATTGCTTGCTTTCCACCTGCATTAAATGCGTTCGCATCACTTCCACCACCTGAAACCATGTAGTTTGGTGTAAGGTCATAGACGCTCAATGCATCAACTAAGAGTTGTACAAATGGCATATCTTGTGTAAATTGGTATCCTTGAGATAGTATTTGTGTTGTTGTTTCATGGGTTGCGCCATGCTTTGATGCAATTGCTTCAATCGTATCAAGCATCTTTTGCTTTGTGACTTCAAACTCTTGAAGATCAATGGAGCGAAGCTCTGCTTTCATTTCAGCCTTGTCACAGACTACATTGGTTGCACTTCCTCCAGAGATAACTCCAACATTTGCGGTTGTGTTTGCGTTGAGTCGGCCAAGTTCTAGGTTATTAATAATGTCTGCAAGCACAGTGATGGATGAGATTCCCTTTTCAGGCTCAAGTCCAGCATGGGCAGATTTACCATGAATGGTTGAGCTTAAGGTCATCAATGTTGGGCTGGCCATTGTAAGACCACCTACAGGACCATTGCTGTCAAGAACCAATCCATATTGAGAGATAAGCTTTGAGTGATCCAATGCAGCTGCACCTACAAGTCCAATCTCTTCACCTGGAGTAAATACAAACTCAAGTGTTGGATGAGCCATGTCATTTTCTTGAATATGACGAATCATTTCAACTAAGATAGCGATCCCAGCTTTATTATCAGCGCCTAAAATTGTATCGCCTTTTGAAGATAAGATGCCATCGACGCAAATTGGTTCAATGTTAACACCTGGCTCAACTGTATCTGTATGTGCTGAGAAGAAGAGTGGTGTTCCTTCTGTATTTCCTTTTAATGTGAAGATGAGGTTGTTTCCACCAAGACCGGTTGTCTCCATTGTGTTGTCCTCATAAACCTCTAATCCTAAATCTTTAAATAGCCCCTTAAGGTAATCATGAAATGCTCCTTCATTTCGTGATACCGAATCTATCTTTACCATTTCAATAAATGTGTCAATCATTCTGTTGATGTTCATAATTGTTTCCTCCTTCATCATGTTTATCCTGATTGGTGTAACTAACTTACGAACTAAGTGTAACAAACAGAATTTCATTTAAATTATCAAAATAAGCGTCATTTCTCGCAAAATTTGATAATATAATACTAAAGAGGTATAAAAATGATTAATTTACTATCGAAACGAGATCAACGTATCGTTCAGATCCTAGATTACCTTGTTGATACCCGTAAAACTTCCTTACAAGCACTCAGTAAAGGCTCAAATGTACCTGAGAGGACCTTGTGGGGAGATATAAAACGTATTAACGAGATGTGTGAACCTACCCAAATTGTCTCAACTTCTGAAGGGGTAGAGCTGTATATACCAAGTGAGTACAATGAACGCTACTTATTTGATAAAATACTTGAAGAAAGTGTGGAACTTCGTGTATTAGAAGATATTTTCTTACAAAAAGTATGGAGTATTGGGGGACTTGCAGAGCGATTATTCTTAAGTGAAGTGACCGTTCGACGCTTGATCCAACAAATCAATAAGGGACTTGAAAAGTTCAACATCCAGATTTCATCCAATCCTTTGGAAATAAAAGGGGATACCAAAGCAATCATTCAATTGTTTACAATTTTTTTCCTTGAGAAATACAACAGAGTCAATCTGTTTATGAAACCTGAAGAAATTGAAGCAGTTGAATTATTACTTCATAGCATTGAACTCACCAATAAACTCATTCAAAACAATCAGGACTTTAACCTGGTTCTTTTACGGTTTTATGTGCGGTTGAAATACTATATCGGATCACCCCAAGATACCGTTGAAGAAGAGATTACAGATTACGTAAATGATTTCGATGCTGTGAATCAGAAATTTAGAAGTGCCTTTGGTATCAAACTCACC
This sequence comes from Erysipelothrix larvae, assembly GCF_001545095.1. Taxonomy (NCBI): domain Bacteria; kingdom Bacillati; phylum Bacillota; class Erysipelotrichia; order Erysipelotrichales; family Erysipelotrichaceae; genus Erysipelothrix; species Erysipelothrix larvae. Next base: position 1,982,514 of record NZ_CP013213.1, on the reverse strand, counting down.
CCTTCGATTGTGCATTTCTGTATTCCATATTTGTTTGATAAAACATCGATTGCATTAACAGCTAAAGAACTTGAATCACTCTTGGTAGATGATAAAGAAAAAGAGATCTATGATAAGGTTGTTGAGTTATTACAACGCTTTACACAGACCACAGGGATGGAATTTACCAGTTATGATGAACTGGTTGTGACATTATTTGATGTGATGAAAGAGGCCAATAAGACGCCGTATATTGTCTATGATCGTGATCGGCACTTTGTGACACACTTAGAACTTTACAATCCGATTCTTGTGAAGCAAATGATTGATGTCTATGATTCCTTGTTTAGTGATAAAAAATATCAGGTGATGAAATACAACGTGTTGTATATCTTTATTACACACTGGGAAGGACTCATGACCTTATTTAAGAAACGCGATCGCGAGATTGATGTTGCGATCTTCTTTGACAGTGATATTGAACATGCTTTATTTGCGAAAGAAGTTTTGGGACATGAATTTGGTGAACACATTCACTTTGAAGTCCTGGATTGCAGAACCTATGAGGAATTGTATCGGGATTTAGATCGATTTGAGGTGCTCATTACCAATAAACCTGGATTGAGATACACAGGATGTGACATCCTGTGTTTGGATGAATTCTTCTTGGATGAATCATGGACTGATTTAAGAAAAAAGTTAGTTCAAGCAGAAAGTGCGCTTTTATCGCAAGGATAAAAGATCGCGTCCATTGATTTATAAGTTTGTATAAACATGAAAAAACGTCTGAGGGGGGAAGATTTGCCAGACGTTTTTTTATTGATAATCAAATATATCTTTGGTTGACTGTGGGATAAACACGAAGGGTGTTTTAACCAAATTTGCTTATATAAAATTCTAGTTGTGTGGGGGGATAGAATTCAAGCTTGATAATATTTGACCATTTACATTATAGCAAGTTCACACCCTCAATTTGGTTAGATAATTTACCTCGAAAAGAAAATATTTTTAAGGTGATGATTGAAAACTTATTCAACAGATTTCAAGGACTCAATCATATTGATGGTCTTGATCTTAAGATAGGTGACCCCTTGCATGATCATGATGAAACCCAATGTCATCACAAATGAAATCACAAAGGTTAAGGGTTCAATGGTTCTAAAGAAGATGCTACCAACCAGTTCCACAAGGCCAATCACAAAGCGATGGAGTCCAATCCCCAATCCCATGCCAATAAAGATTGCGATGATGGAGAGGATCAAGGCTTCTCGATAGATATAGGCATTGGTTTCATGATCTTTGAATCCAAGAACTTTCAAGGTCGCAATCTCACGAATGCGTTCACTGATGTTAATGGATGTTAGGTTGTACAGCACTACAAGGGCTAAGATCGAAGCGATAATTACGATTAAGGTTACCACACTGTTTAACCCACTATTGGCATCCAGAGCAGCTTGAATGATGTCCTGGGTAAAGGTAATGCTTACCACGTCATCTAAAGCCATTAACACTTCACCTAATTGAGATGCGTTTGTGGTGAAGTCCGCAAAGACGCTGTTGAACGTCAGGGTCTCATTGATAAAGGTTTCATAGGTGTGTGGTGTCATAAAGATATAGTTGGAGAGATAGTTCTCTGCAATTCCTGATATTTCTACGGTAAATTGCACTTTATCTGCATTTTCAAAGGTCAGGGACTCCCCAACGCTTAAGGATAAAAGACTGGCAGCATTTTGAGATAGGATGATTTTATTGTCTTCAAGGGTGAGGGGTTGCTGGGTTTGAAAGTCCACTAAGTTAAAGTAGGTTTCAAATTGATCCAGGTTCTCAGGAACAATCATGATTGCATCAATACTTTGATCCGATCCAAGCAGTGAATACGAATTTTGATTCACAAATAGGGGGTTGATCAGACCGTTTAACTCAAGGGTATCTTGAAGTGGTGAAACATCGCTGAGTGCATCACTCAGGATTACCATGGAATCATACGTGAAGATTTCATTGTATTGTTTTTCCACTACACCATTCACACTGTCGCGAATCCCAAAGCCCGTCACTAGAAGTCCAGTACAAGCTGATACACCCACCAGTGTCATAAGGCCACGTTTTTTATAACGGAACATGTTACGAATCGTTACTTTCCACGTAAAGGATAAGCGAGACCAAATAAAGGGGATGTTCTCTAGGAATATCTTTTGACCTTTCTTTGGAGGAAGGGGACGCATCAGGTTTGCGGGCATGTGTTTGAGTTCAGTATTGCACGACCACATCGTGACCACACTCATCATCCCTGCAATAATGAGAAGCATGATTCCAAAAAGTGGGAAGTTGAGATCGTTGATAAGGGGTGGAATTGAGAAGTCAAAGGTTGAAAAGATAACCGGTGGGATGATGAAACTACCCAGTACAAATCCAATCAGGGCACCAACACCCGAAGATGACAAGACATAAAGAAGATATGCGCCTGTGATTTCTTTGTCTTTAAAGCCAAGGGATGTGAGGGTTCCCAGTTCACTGCGTTCTTCCGCAATCATACGCGCCATTGAGTTTGAAGTCATTAAGACTACGATTGCGATAAAGAATAAAGGAAAGACGTTTGTTACTTGTCGTATGACTGTAATCCCTGTTTTAAGAAAGCTAAAAGCAGTGATGTTATCACGTGTTGTGATATGCCATGTTGGCATTTCAAGGGTTAAAACCTCTTGACGTGCATCGTCGATTTTCGCTTGTGCATCCTTGATTTCTTGATTAAAGGTCAGGGTGTTTTCATCCAAGGTTTCATAGCCATCGTATACTTTTTGTAAGTTTGTATCAATGTCTTGTTGTCCTTGATCAATTTGACGTTGTGCATTATCTATTTCGGCATTAAACTGTGTTACACCTTCATTAAGCTGTAGTTCCTGTGCATCCAATTGATTGATTGAATCGGATAAGGTTTGAAGCTGTGCTTGTTGGGTTTGAAGTTGTGTGAGATAGCCTTGTGTTTGGGCATACAATGGATCTTCAGGGTCCAATAAGGAGAGCTGTTGTTGGATGGATAAGATGGTTTCATCCAGTTGTGCTAAGGTTGTTTCAAGGGATGTGGGGGTCAAACCTGCCTGGTCTAATGATGCATTGATGGTAATGCGTGCTTGATTGATTTGAGTGCGCGCTTCATCAAAGGCTGCATTTTGTTGGGTGATTTGATCATTGAGTGTGGCACGTTGAGCATCCAATTCCTTTTGAGCATCTTGAAGTTTAAGGTAATTGGTATCCAGTTCATGGCGTGCATCGTCAAGCTTTTGAAGCCCGTTTTGTCGTTCTTGATCCAACGTCCGTTGATTCGCATCGATCTCTTTTAAAGCATCCGCGATAATTTCATCACGACGTGCATTTTCTTGTGTTGCACTGATACCTCTGACTTCATCCACAATGCGACTTACCTGTTGGGTGTATGCATCTGAAAAAGGTGCATCAACGGTGTTGTTGATGCGAAGATAAATCTCAGTATAGACATCAAGAATAAAGTTTTCACGCGGTATGAAGATATAACTGGTGAGGCGTCCATCACCAATCGTGGCACTGCCATAATCATTGGATAAAAACAGGACGGATTGTACCGTACCAACCACCGTGAAACTGGTTTGCGAGAGTGTGTCTTGGACATCACTGGTGATGGTAATCACATCTCCTACTTGATAGGTGTTGGCATCCGCAACTACTTCACTGAAGCTTTCAGGCAATCGTCCTTCAATAAGACGCACTTGATTGACATCGTTTTCTAAAGCGAATACGCGAATGACTTGATCGTTGTTAAAGACATCAACAGAATATGTGGGGGTAACAGATTGAATCCCATCCAGTTTTTGAAGCTGTGTGACATCATCTGCGGTTAACCCAAGGGTACTGACAATCTTGATGTCCATGAGGTTGTAGTCTGTGACATAAGTTTCTGCGGTTTTTTCAATATTATCGGAGCTGGCTTGAAGCCCTGCCATAAAGGCAACACCCACCACAACAATGGTGAGGATTGAGAGGTATCGTCCCAGTGATTTTTTTATTTTCGACAATGTATTTTTAACTAACATACATTATTTACCATTCGACTTCATCGACTTTCTTTGGATGCTTATTATGGATGACAGATTCTACAGATCCATTTTTCACACGGATGACCTTGTCTGCCACTTCAGCAATTGCAGAGTTATGGGTAATTAAAAGGGTGGTCATGTTGAGCTTGCGACTGTTTTGAATCAAAAGTTCAAGGATCAGTTGCCCCGTTTTACTATCAAGAGCACCCGTAGGCTCATCACACAAAAGTAACTTAGGATTTTTTGCGATGGCGCGGGCAATGGAAACACGTTGTTGTTCCCCACCCGATAGTTGTGAAGGGAAGTTATTGACACGATGCGATAAACCCACTTGTTCTAAGACCTGTATGGGTTCTAGAGGGTTTTTACGAATTTGACATGCAAGTTCGACATTTTCTAATGCGGTGAGATTTCCAACAAGGTTATAAAACTGAAACACAAACCCGATATCATCCCGTCGATAATCCACGAGTTTTTTCTTTGAGAGTTTGTGAACGTGATTTCCATCCACGATGACTTCACCAGCCGTGGGTAAATCCATACCCCCTAAGATGTTGAGTACGGTTGTTTTCCCCGCTCCGCTGGGTCCAAGCACCACAACAAATTCACCTTCATCCACTGAGAATGAACAATCAGCGACAGCACTGATGGTGACATCTCCGACATGGTAATCTTTTTTAACGTTTTTGAATTCAATAAATGACATAGAACCAACACCCTTTCCTTACGTTCTTATTTGACACTTTATACCTTATATATAATAATAACAGTGTGTTGTTTTTACAACAGTCAGTTTAGGACTAACTGTTTTGAAATCAACAATTTCTATATCAAGTGTTGTTTTTGTGAGCCTTTCACATATGATACACACAAAAGAAAGAGGGTTTATGGAACAGAAACTGAGCCGAAAAGTACGGTATACACAAAGCGCTTTAAAGGATAGTTTGATTGAATTGATGCAACAAAAATCCATTGGGAAAATATCCATTACTGAGTTGTGTGAAAAAGCAGATATCAACCGGTCAACCTTCTATAAGTACTATAAAGATCAATACGACCTACTTCAAAGTATTGAAGATGATACACTCACCTGGCTTCAAGCACGACTTACGACCCTCAGTGGTGCGAAAAGTGAACGTGACTTTAAGATTATTGAGAGTTTCTTTGAATACTTTAATGAAAACTCTCAGTACATGAAAGTCTTGATGAGAAAGGGTGGAAACATTAGTTTTCAAGAGAAACTGATGGGGATTGTGTTTAGCCGTGTTGATCAGATCATAAACACTCAACCCCATGGATCAAATTTGAATCGTTATTATTCAATCTTTATGTTGAGTGGTGCCTTAGGCATCTTGCAAGAATGGCTGGATAATCCCGATGATATTGATGAAAAACAACTCGCAGAAATTGTGTTTAATATTGGTGGACAACTCGAACTATAAACAAAAAAAGATGTCGATCTTCTTTTCTTTTGTTCATATGTATGGAAAGTATTGCGTTCTTCATATAAAATAGTTTTATAAATGAATCGCAATGAACCTTAAAACGTGGGTTTTTATCACAGTTCATTGGGCTCATCCCTCCATCCATAATTTTGATAGCATATGGATGTGAGGCACTTATCCCCTCAGTCATTTGCATACATACAAACGGTTCACCTCCTTGATGTAGTATCACTATAAGGTCATTGATCGCATGTCTTGATTAAAAAGACGATGAACCTCGAGTCGTAATGTATAAATGCAGTCTTATCACGATCGCAATTGGACACCCTAATCCTTGCGACACATTTTCCCCCACGTGATAGGATTATCGATGCAGAGGATGGTATCAAAGAGATTACACTTGATTTTTAAAACATGGTAAGTGGGTTTATACGATGGTCCCTTTATTAGATATATGTGAATATAAACCTTTTAATAACCATGGTGTCGTAAGCAAAAACCATTCGCTTCCTATACATTACATTTATGAGGGTGTCCAGTAAGTAAGTCTGACTTTAAAGGTTGGGCTTATTTTTTATCCCTAAAAGGTACTTGATTATTGTTTGACACAAGACAATGATATAATAAGCATGAAAGTAAAGCACAATGCGTTATGATTAAGACAGAACCAAAGCTTCGCAAGATTATCAATCAAGGTGTATCGTGTGTGATTGATTAAAAGGGATGTTTAAGGTGGATTAAGTGAAGGGTTTTTTAAGGCATTAAAGCGAATTAAATCACAAGTAAATGACCTTAAGTTCACTGACCCATGATTCATTTATGGTGTGTTTTAAGTATAATAGGTGCATTGGTATAGGAGGGTATGAACCGATGATTAAGAATTTAGAATCTGCTCAAATTATGAAGCTGGATGAGCAAGTAGATTATGCAACAGGACAAGTTGTCAGTAAGACCTTGTCACAAAATAAAAATGTAAGTTTGACGTTGTTTGCCTTTGACCAACATGAAGGGCTATCAACCCATACATCAACAGGGGATGCCTTGGTACAAGTGTTGGATGGTATGGTTGAGATTGTGATTGATGACACACCCTACACACTGCACAAAGGCGAAACGATTTGTATGCCTGCAAATGTGCCGCATTCACTGTATGCCACAACACGCTTTAAGATGTTGTTGACGGTAGTGTTTGCGCAATGAGTAAGTCGTTGACCCGACCCGAGGTGGGCCATAACTTTTTGGCAAGTCTTGGAAAACGTCGCTTAAGACCTGGTGGTAAAGAAGGGACAGAGTGGTTGTTGGATCATCTGGACCAAAACAAGCCCCTTAAAGTGCTCGAAGTTGCCTGTAATCAAGGGACAACGACCTTTGAACTGGTTGATAAGTATCCCATTGATATTGTTGCTTGTGACTTAAGTGAAGATGCACTGAACCGTGCAAGAAAACGCGCAAAAAATCATCCGAAAAAAGATCACATTGAATTTAGAATTGCCGATGCCAGATCGCTGCCATTTGAAGACAACAGTTTTGATATTGTGATCAATGAAGCAATGCTCACGATGCTCAGTGATGTGGATAAGCTTAAAGCGCTTAAAGAATATCATCGGGTCCTTAAGCCTGGTGGCAAAGTTCTTACCCATGATGTCCTCTTTAGAACCGATGACAAAGCATACCAAGTAAAGATTCGTAAAGATATGACACGAAATATCTTAGCGAATGTGAAGCCTTTGACAGGTGTAGAGTGGGAAAGTTTATTTACCTCATGTGGGTTTATTGTGCAAAGTAAAACGGGTCCGATGTCTTTAATGGATCCCAAAGGTATGATTAAAGATGAAGGATTTGGTGGCACACTTAAAATCATTTCAAACGCATTAAAACTAAAGAACCGTGCACGATTTAAATCCATGTTTAAGATGTTTAAAGAATACCAAAATGACTTGGGATTTATCGTGGTAGCGGGTGTGAAAAAAGATTAATATCAATGAGGGTCAGTGAATGCTGACCCTTTCTTTACCATTGGTGTTCTTTATGGCTAATCAGAGTCATAATAAAGGTTGACTTTTAAAGAAATGTGGTGTAATATCTGTTAGTACCCTAACAATCGAGGTGAGATTATGGATCGAAAAATTGGCTATGAAATCCGAGAGTTTCAACAATTACTAAATCGAAGAATCGAAGCACAACGCGAAGCATCAGAAGTTTCACTCACGCACACCCAAACACGGATTGTGCTTTTTATTTCCAAACAAAAAGGACCTGTATTTCAACGTGATATTGAAAAAGAACTCAGTGTCAGGCGTTCTACCGCTACAGAGATGTTGAATGTTTTGGAAAGAGATAGCATTATTGAGCGAAAACGCGTTGATTTTGATGCGCGGTTAAAAGAAGTCGTGCTTACAGAAAAAGCCAAGTCGTTTATAACGGCGATGAAAAAAGACATCCAAGGCACTGAAGCGTTGTTACGGAAAAACGTTGATCCCAACGATTTAGACGTGTTCTTTAACGTATTGGATCAAATTAGAGAGAATTTGAGGTGAAGGTAAGATGGTAAAAAGACTCTTACAAGAAGTAAAAGAATACAAAGCAGCATCAATACAAGCACCTTTGTTTATGGTGGGAGAAGTATTGATGGAGCTCATGTTGCCGTTCTTAATGTCTTTCATTATTGACCAAGGGGTGAATAAACAAGACATGGGAGCTGTGATTCGTTATGGTTCCATTATGCTAGTGTGTGCGTTTATGTCTTTGCTATTTGGAGCATTAAGTGGAAATAAAGCAGCCTATGCGTCTGCTGGATTTGTTAAGAATTTAAGAGAAGCAATGTTTGTGAAGATTCAAGATTTCTCATTTTCAAATATTGATCGCTATTCAACATCAGGGCTTGTTACGCGAATGATGACCGATGCAACCAATGTTCAAAATGCGTATCAAATGATTTTGAGAATGTGTGTGCGGGCACCACTGATTCTAATTGTCGCAATGTTTATGACCTTTTACATCAACTCAGAACTTGCACTTATCTTTTTAGTAGCGATGATCTTCTTAGGTGCTATCCTAGCAGTGATTACACTAAAATCGTATCCAATGTTTAAAGCAACCTTTGAAAAGTATGATGATTTAAACGAAAGTGTTCAAGAAAACATCACAAACATTCGTGTTGTGAAAGCCTATGTAAAAGAAGAAGCAGAGTCACAGAAATTTGTGAAAGCTGCATCCAACCTCAAACGCATGTTTATGCGTGCTGAGAATATTCTTGTGATCAATAACCCAGTAATGCAACTCACCATGTATGCATGTGTGATTGCTTTAAGTTGGTTTGGTGCACATTTTGTAGTAGCGGGATCGCTAACTACCGGTGAATTGATGAGTATGTTTACTTATACCATGAACATCTTAATGAGTTTAATGATGCTGTCAATGATCTTTGTGATGTTAAGCATGTCCTTTGCATCCGCACAACGGATTGTGGAAATCTTAGAAGAAGAACCAACAATTAAAAATCCAGAAAATCCACGGTATGACATCAAAGATGGTTCCATATCCTTTAAGAATGTATCCTTTGGATATTATAAGGGTGAGGATAAGTATGTGTTAAAAAACGTGAATGTAGAAATTCAAGCTGGCGAAACCATTGGGATTTTAGGGCCAACGGGTTCCAGTAAAACAACGCTCACCAATATGATTCCCCGTCTTTATGATGTGAGTGAGGGGCGTGTTGAAGTGGGCGGTGTTGATGTACGGTCGTATGATGTGAAAGCACTTCGTGATGCCGTTTCAGTTGTACTTCAAAAAAATGTCTTATTCTCTGGAAGCATCTTAGAGAATATGCGATGGGGTAATGAAAAAGCAACACGTGAACAAGTAGAACAAGCGTGTCGCATTGCCTGTGCGCATGAATTCATCATTCAACAGCCACAACAATACGATGCGTGGGTTGAACAAGGGGGTTCAAACTTCTCAGGGGGACAAAAACAACGGTTGTGTATTGCACGTGCGTTATTAAAAGATCCAAAAGTATTAATTCTTGATGACAGCACCAGTGCGGTCGATACAAAAACAGACAGTATGATTCGTGCTGCCTTTAGAGAAAGCCTTCCCCATACCACAAAGATTATCATCTCACAACGGATTTCATCGATTGAAGATGCGGATCGAATTATCGTGTTGGATGAAGGGATGATTACCGGTATTGGTGATCATGATACCTTACTTCAAACCAATGAATTGTATCAAAAAGTATATGAAACACAGAAACGAGGTGAAGACGAATGAGTCAACGACCACGTAACGTAGGACGTGATGGCGAAAAGCTTGATATGAATATCTTAAAACGCTTAATGTCATATGTCTTATCGTCTTATAAAAAACACTATATCGTGATATTGATCTGCATCGTGATTACATCCCTTGCATCGGTCATGTCTTCACTCTTTATGAAGACCCTCATTGATTCTTATATTAATCCATTAATGGGTGTTTCAAATCCAAACTATGGACCTCTTGCCAGTGCACTGGTTACCATGGCAATGATTTATGGTGTTGGAATCATTTCAAACTTTACCTACCAAAAATTATTGGTCATCGTTTCACAAGGGACGATGGAAAAGGTAAGAACCGACCTGTTTACCCATATGGAAACCTTGCCTATTCGATACTTTGACACCCATTCACATGGGGATATCATGAGTATCTATACAAACGATACCGATACCTTGCGTCAAGTGATTTCGCAAAGTATTCCACAATTTATTTCTTCAAGTATTACCATTGTATCCGTTGGTGCATCGATGTTATTTATCAGTGTGCCATTAACCCTGGTTACGGCCTTTATGGTGTTGGTAATGCAACTTGTAATGCGCTTTATTATGTCACAATCGGGGCGTTTCTTCTCAATCCAACAACGTCAGTTGGGTAAAGAAAATGGCTATATTGAGGAAATGATGGAAGGGGCTAAGGTTGTGAAAGTCTTCAATCATGAAGAAAAAGCAATTGAAGCCTTTAAAGAAATTAATGATGAACTTGCAAATGCGTCGTACAAAGCCAACAACTTTGCGAATATTTTAATGCCGATTGTGGGAAACCTAGGAAACATCTCCTATGTTATCAGTTCCTTTGTCGGAGGGGCACTTGCGATAAGTGGTGGATCCAGCCTATCAATTGGTGGATTGGCATCATTTCTCGCTTTAAACCGCTCCTTCAACATGCCACTGAGCCAAATATCCCAACAGCTCAACGCTGTGATTATGGCCATGGCTGGTGCAAAACGAATCTTTGACCTTCTAGATCAAGTGCCTGAAGTCGATGATGGGATTGTGACTTTAGTCAATGCATCCCTGGATACACAAGGTGAACTTCAAGAAGTTGTGGAAGAAACGGGAATATGGGCATGGAAACATGTGCATCCTGATGGCAGTATTGATTATGTTAAACTCACAGGAGATGTGCGCTTCCATGATGTGAACTTCTCCTATGTCAAAGAAAAACCAGTCCTTCATGACGTAAATCTCTATGCACAGCCGGGTCAAAAAATTGCCTTTGTTGGGGCAACAGGGGCTGGTAAAACAACCATCACCAACCTCATCAACCGCTTCTATGACATTGAAGAAGGATCCATTACCTATGATGGCATTGACATTAAGCTCATTAAAAAAGATGACTTAAGAACCTCACTGGGGATTGTCCTTCAAGATACACACTTGTTTACAGGAACCATTGAAGAGAACATTAAGTATGCGCGTCCTGAAGCAACCCATGAAGAAGTGGTGGCAGCTGCGAAACTTGCGAATGCCCATACCTTTATTAAACATCTTGAGTTTGGGTACGATACCTTACTCAGTGGGGATGGATCATCCCTTTCCCAAGGGCAACGTCAATTGCTCTCAATTGCACGGGCCGCATTAGCAAACCCACCCGTACTCATTCTTGATGAAGCAACCTCATCCATCGACTCACGCACTGAGAAACTGGTACAAGAGGGCATGGATAAGTTAATGAGTGGTCGTACAACCTTTGTAATTGCACACCGACTCAGTACCATTAAAAACTCTCATGCCATTATGGTTATGGACCATGGTCGCATTATTGAACGTGGTGACCATACATCCTTGATGGGTAAACGTGGAACCTACTATCAACTCTATACGGGACTTATTGAAAACGATTAAGTCAGTATCAATTCATACCACACACTAAAAGTGTGTCAAAAAAACACTGTATCACTTTAAAGGGAATGATCCAAGCAATCGCTTCGCTCATTCCCTTTTTTACTTACAAGTGCAAAGGATTCGTTTATAAAAAAAGGTCTAGGGTATTGGTTGTATCGAATACCCTAGAGGTTGGGTTCACAAGAATATCTCAAAGTGACCCTAAGATCAAGACCCATGATAAAAAAAGCTTTATGTTTAGTTAATGATAAGAGGGTAAAATAAGAAGGTCACCCCCTGTTATTTGAAACGATGTTGAACAGTTTTGTGATTTGTTGTGATAGTATTGAATCTGTTTATCAATATAAGCTACAATGCAATTAGGAGGATGATATGATGAAGGATAAAGTAGTTGTAATTACGGGAGTAGCCCGTGGAATCGGACAAAGACTTGCGGAAGGCTTTGAAAACTTAGGGGCTCATGTTTATGGTATTGATATCCTTGAGAATCCCTATATGATGGGAGACTTAAAAGATGATGCAGTGCTCATCGCACTTAAAGAACACGTATTATCAAAACACAAAACGATTGATATTCTCATTAACAATGCCGTCTTGTCATCGGGAGGCATTGATTCATGCGACCGTCAAGGATTTGAAGATGCCTTGAATGTGGGTGTCATTGCTCCTTTTCGACTCTCACAACTCTTTAAAGATCATTTCAGTGAGGGTGGGTCAATCATTAACATGTCATCGACACGCTATCGGTTGAGTCAACCAGATACTGAAAGCTATACAGCAGTAAAAGGTGCCATTACATCACTCACCCATGCCCTTGCAGTTTCGTTAGCAGGTAAGGTTCGGGTGAATGCAATCGCACCAGGATGGATTGATTGCAGTGAAACACTGTGGGATCCACAAGACCATCATCAACACCCCGTTAAACGCATTGGCTCTCCTGAAGACATCCTCAATACCGTCTTATTCTTAGGCAGTGATATGAGTAGTTTTGTAACTGGGGAAGTCATTCATGTGGATGGTGGCATGAGTAAACAAATGATCTACCATAACGATTATGGCTGGACTTATAATGGTGAGTAATCCATGTGGAGGGAATAAACGTGTTATCTAAGAAAAAATATGAAATATCATTGGAAGATGATTTAGTATTGTTGAATGAAATGAATTCAGAGAATGGCCACATCAGCAATCTGTTTCAAAACCTAATCTCTCTATCACATCTTTATGATGCTGCACTCAAAGAGATTAATACGAAGTTAGAAATATTGGATGAAGAGTTCAGTGTCAAATATGATCATAATCCAATACATAGCATTGAGTCACGTATCAAACGACCCAACAGTATTTTAAATAAACTCAGAAAAGAAGGCATTGAGGTGAGTGTCGAGCAAGCAACACAACACCTTACAGATATTGCAGGGGTTCGCGTCATTTGTAATTATGTGGAGGATGTATATACCATTGCTGCCCTTTTACTCAAGCAAGATGATATTGAACTGGTAGAAGCAAAAGATTATATAAAAAATCCTAAAGAATCGGGATATCGCAGTTATCATGCAATTGTAAATGTCCCCGTGTTTTTAGCAGAAGAAACCCGTAAAGTCCCTGTAGAAATTCAATTCAGATCCATCGCCATGGACTTTTGGGCCAGCCTAGAACATCAATTGCGCTACAAAACACACGTTGAATGTCATGATGATATTGCACAAGAACTCATTGAATGCGCGGAAATTATTACCGATGTTGATCAACGCATGCAATCCATCTTTAATCGCATTCATAATCTTGAATCCAAATAGGAAAAAGAAGCAGATCATGATCTGTTTCTTTTTGTAATCAGGCCCAAATACAAGTCCATCCACAAAAACAGGCTGAATAGAAGTGCCTACAGTGAAAAAACAACACCACCACCAACACAATCTATCGATATACACCTTGATTCATAAAGAAAAACAATTCGGTTAAAAAATATGGTTTTTAATAGGTTCTATATGAAATTTTAAACACTTGATATAGAAAGATGCTATAATTCTAGGTAGAAGAAGGTGGCAGAATGATTGAGTTTTATAGCAATAACCAGGGGAGACTTGAAAAGACAGAATTACCCGTTGCAGGAAGCTGGGTAAACTGTGTAAACCCAACTGAATCTGAGTTTGCGTTTTTGGTTGATACCATGAAATTTGAAGCAGATTTTATCCGTGCAGCACTGGATAGTGAAGAAACATCACGGATTGAAAAAGAGAATGATCAAGTACTGGTTGTTGTGGATTATCCAACGATGACTGAAGATGATACACAAGAGCATACAGTACAGTATTCCACAATGCCAATGGCATTTATCACACAAAAAGGGTATGTTCTTACAGTGTGTTTGGAAGACAACAATGTCATTGATGACATTAAAAACAATCGCTTAAAAGGAATACAAACCAGTCTTAAAACACAGTTCATATTCAAAGTACTTTTATCGATTGCGAAGCGTTACTTAATTTACCTACGTCAAATTGACCGTTTATCACTGAAAACGGAAAGACAGTTGCATCAATCAATGCGTAATAAAGAATTGATTCAATTATTAGGACTTGAGAAATCATTGGTGTATTTCTCAACATCCCTAAAGTCAAATGAAGGAACCATCACGAAATTAATGCGCGGTCGTTACCTTAAATTATATGAAGAAGATGAAGATTTACTGGAAGATGTATTAATCGAGATCCAACAAGCCATTGAGATGTCAAACATCTATGCAAACATCTTATCAGGGACCATGGATGCTTTCGCATCAATCATCTCCAATAACCTGAACATCGTGATGAAAGTCTTAACATCACTCACCATCGTTATGGCAATTCCAAACATCGTCTTTGGATTCTATGGTATGAACGTCATGAACTTGCCCTATGCATCCCTTTGGTGGATGCCACTGATTGTAACTTCACTGCTCTGTATTGTATGTGCAGTTATCTTATATCAAAAGAATTTATTTAAATAATTCTAACGTTTATGGTTCAATTATCGTGTAAATTCTAAGTGCATTTTTATGTGTGGTTTCTAGATACTATAGCTTTGCATTGACTCATTTGAATCTATTTATTAAAGGTACTTTCACAAAATGCGAGAGTACTTTTTCTTTTTAAAGATGCTTTGATTGATGCTTTTTTCCATGATTATTCAAAACTTGAAAAGACGTTTATATCAGATTTCTTGCATTAAGGAATGATCTAAAAGAACCAATACATGGTGAAGTGCAGATATCGAATCTGTTTAATCAATTCAATATTTTTTGTGTTTTATAGTGATTTAAAGACATCATATTATTTTATAATGCTATAATATGGTTAATCATGATAAAAGAAGGATAATTTATGCGAAACACTCAGAATAAGAATAATAAAAAAAGTACCGCGAATACGTTTGTGAAAGAAGAATCTGAAAAATTACAGGATAAACCGTTTGAAATGTCTTCAGATTATTCAAACGAAACAAAGGATGCTACGCATCATAAAGAACTAAAGCAAGAAGACGTTGTGAGTGAAATAAGAAATAGTTTTGATGGTGCCCTTCGAGTTGTTTCAAAAGGGTCCAGTAAAGTTGTTGAACAAACCAAAAAGGTCTCAAAAGATTTGGGGAATCGCACTAAAAAAGTCGATGTTATGAATTCAAAGTTAAAAAAGCAGTCAGTTTATGCGTTTAATGCGGGTGTTGCTCGCTATGAAGAGATTGCCAGACAATTTGGAGACTTGTCCAATCAACTTTATAGTGTGCGAAAAGGCGTCGTTAATGTTATCAGAGTCATTGAAAATCAAATTAATTTAATTTCAAATACACCAAAGTCTTTTCATACTGATCTTCAAAACATAAATCTTGAGATTTTATCCTTTAAGGATAAACAAGGGGAAATCGAAAAGGCAACACTTGAAGTAAAAGCAGCTAAAGGTGGAACAGGAGTAGGGGTTACTTTTAGTGCCTTAGGACTTGCTGTTGCTACGATGGGGCCAAGTGCAGCAATGAGTGTTGCAACAACATTTGGTGTTGCTTCAACGGGTACTGCTATATCTTCGCTTTCGGGTGCCGCTGCAACAAATGCTGCACTTGCTTGGCTTGGGGGCGGTGCACTTTCAGTGGGTGGCGGTGGTATGACTTCAGGAGCAGCATTCATTGCGCTTGTTGGGCCCGTTGGATTTACAATCGCTGGAATAATGCTCACGACCTCAATTGGTTCAGGTTTTTTTGCAAGTCAAAAAAACAAAGAAATCGCTCAAAAGTTAAATGAAGAAAGAGAAAATTTAGAACGTGTTATTCTTAAATTTGAACACTTGAATCAAAAAATATCCGCAATCCTTGAAACAACACTCAATCAAGTGGATGGTGTAATTGAAGCATCGTCTCGGATAAGCAAAGCGGATTTCTCACTTTATTCACGTGAAGAGAAACTTTATGCGGGGATATTAGTGAATACAACACTTACACTCGCTCAGCTTGTAAATAAGGAGCTTAGCCTTGATGATTAAGAAAAGAAGTATAAATCAGGGTATTATTCAAGGTGTAGCGGACTATTTTGATTTTATCAATGTAATGAGATTGGATACACTTGAGAATAATCTAAAACGAATATTTGCCTCACAAGAGATAAACTTGGAATCAATATCAAAACGAAGTAAGCAAGCGATTGATTGTCTTTCAGGTGCTGAGAAAACGATTGACAGTTTAATTATTTCAAGACGGGGTGCAGATAAAGGTGTCCACGGATTTATTGCGGAATTTACAGAAGAAGCAATACGAAATTCACGAAGTATTTACCAAAAGATTAGTGAACACTGCCATGTATTAAATGACAATGGAATTACAGATCTTAATTTGAATGGTGAGAATGTTCAAATGAAGTTTAATAATAATATTAGGCAAGGACTTGAGCATGCGAAAAACTATCGATCCATGAAACTTATGATTCCAAAGGACAAATTTGAAATTTGCGATAAGATCATGAATGGTGAACGGTATCTTTCATATGATGGAGAACTCAGTTTAAGAAAGACATCAGCAATTAAACAAATCATTCAAGACGAAAGCAAAGCTCGGGGTCAACACTATACTGAGTGGTTAATTCCTTCCGTTTCAAAGTATGATGATGTTCAAAAAGGTAATATTTTTGAAACCCTAGGGAAAGAAAAAGAATCGATAATAAAGCAAACATCAATTGATAAAGCACACGTTGAAGAGACGATGCTCAAGCAAAAGGAAATTGCAATACAAAATGCAACGCCATCTATGAGCGAAGCGTTAAAATCTTCAGGTGTTGTTGTTTTACTCCATGGTGGGATAAATTTTGGGTTGTTTGTCTTAGCACAACACCAAAATGGAAAAGAAATCTGGCAATTTGACCGCGAGGATTGGAAAAACGGTGGAATCCAAACCATCAAAGGAAGTGTTAAAGGGGGAATCTCTGGACTATCAATTTATGCCTTAACAAATTTTACTAAGATGCCTTCACCGATTGCTGCTTCAATAAATTCATGTGCCTTTGGAATATCAAACGCGATTATTCGATATAGAAATTCTGAAATCGATGAGCATGAATTTGTGAGTCTTTTGATGTTGAGTACGTTAGATTCAACAGGTTCTGCTATTGGCGCAACAATTGGGAAGACATTGATTCCAATTCCAATCTTAGGTGCTCTTGTTGGATCTGTTGTTATGACTACAGCACTGAATGTTGGACAAGATATGTTTAGTACGTATGAAAGAGACTATATTATAAAACGTCAAGAAGAAATCAATGATTATGTCCATTCACTTAACCAAGAATATCAAGCAATGTATGAGAAACTCATTGAATCAACGCGTAAACTTGGAACTATCCAAGAATATGCATTTGATTTTGATGCAAACATTCAACTCCAGTTTGAATCTTCAATTGATCTCGCGCGCTTGTCAGGTGTTTTAGAATCAAATATCATCCACGATGAAACAGAGGTTGATGATTACTTCCTTATTTAGGTACTTAGAGAGACTCCATTAAGGACTCAAGCAGTTCATCCCGTATCGCAAAGCAATGAGTATGAATCGGATAAAGTAATTTGAGCCGTTCTGCATATGTATAAGGTGTGCCAATTGCATAGGCTTGGTATAAGGTATTGAGTTGTTGGAGGAATGCTTCATTTACTTGAGATGAATGGGCGCGTATCGCGTCCATTTTCTGTGTATAAACAGCATCAATCCCTACAATCGTATTATCGTGCTTTGTAAAGTAATGGCCTAAGATCTCAGGGTGATACGCATCATCATGGATTCTATGCTCGTGAAATGGATAATACCTTTGGGGACAGCGCACAAAGGCTTCATTCACTGCGCGTCCCACAGTTAAATGCACGGGATGACATTCATTGTCTAAATCAGGATCTACAGAGATTAGGGTTTGAATGTGGTGGGTTCTCATGATGTTTACGATGTCTTCACAGATTGAAGATATGGTTCCTGGATTGGTATTTGTATATCCCAAATCACCCAGGTAAGTGACCCCTAAGATGTCTGAAGCATGCTGTGCTTCAAGCGCACGTATGGATGCAAGTGCTTCAGGTGAATGTTCATCACTCCCGCCATCCCCTTTTGTCACGCTTACGGAATAGACTGGAATGCCCTTTTGTACAAGGTAAGCCATGGTTCCACCCGCTCCAATTTCATTATCATCAGGATGTGGTTGAACAAACAAAGCACTTTTTATATCATCTAAAGTTGGATAGTCTAACATGGTAAATCGCTCCTTTATACAGTAAGTTTATGCATTTTAAGTGAAACATTCAAGATAAACGAAACCTAAACAAAAAAGTATATCAAATCGTGCTATCCCATCAGGGAGAACAAACACTTCACAATCGAATCATGAAATGTCTGATTCAGATAGGATGTATGATACCCATAGAAATCATCGCATTGATGTCTAAAACCCTAAAAGATCTTAAATAATCCTTGATCAACACTCATGAAAACTCTGAATCTTGATTTTATGGAGGATGCGTTTGATATCACTCTTGACTAAATCATCCCCTTAAAGAAGAGATTTTGGGTCTTTTTGTGTGCGTCAATGTGAAGTCTTGATGTGAAGTATTTTATAGGTATAAGCATTTAAGGTTCGTTTAAGTAAGTGTTGGTAAGATGTGTTTTGTGTAGGAGGTATCTATGAGTTATTTATTTAGAGCACAGGCGTATGTGAAACGCCACTGGGGGCGTACCTTAGTCATTTTTGGATTACTTACCATTATCGCAAATATCACACTTGCTGCATTAAGTGTCCAAAAAGGGAGTGAATTAGCCCAAGACAATTTATTAAACCAAGCACAATCAACGGTTGTGTATTCTCAAAACCAACAAGCCATCATGACAGCGCGTCAAGATGGAACCATAGCAGAAGGGGAAAGTGTCACAAAAGGGCTTCCTACGTATGGAAACTATACCCTTATGAGTGATTCAGACCTTTTAAGTTATAGTGATGCAACTGCTGTCTATGAAGTCACATCTGAGTCGATTGATCCTTATGTGAATGAAGACCAAGCAAATATGCCGCAAGGCGACTCAAATATGCAAAATCAAATGCCAGATATGGGTGGCCATGAACGTCCAGATGGGTTTGTGCAAGGTGGATATGAGTCCTCAGGTGATTTTACCTTGAATACGTTCTCAAATGAAACACCGTTAAGTTTCTATGATGAAACACTGACTTTAAATGAAGGGCGATATGCCACAACAGATGAAATTGAAAGTGGTGCACTGGTTGTATTAATCAATGATACATTGGCATCACAAAATGACTTAAGTGTGGGGGATACAATTACGCTCACACCAACACTTGAAGGTTATGAAACTGAACAAAGTTTTGAAATCATTGGAATCTATACATCCAGTGCAACCCAAGACAGTCGTTTTAATTTCCAACTAAGCAGTTCATTGTTAACACAGAACCAAATGTATGTACCGTTTAATTCATTAAAAACGATTGGCTTAAGTGACGATGAAATCAACAGTTATTCAATCAGTACTGCTGAGTTTGTACTCGCAGATCCTCAAGATGCTGATGCATTTATTGAAGAAGCAAGTGCCAAGGTAGACCTTACCTATTCAACCTTTGCTGCAAATACCAGTGAATATGATCGAATTTCTTCCTCATTATCCAGTGTATCAAGCATGTCCACAACCATGATTGTGATTATATTGAGTGCATCGGTTGCAATTTTAACCCTAATTATTACACTAACCATTAACCAACGTAAAAATGAAATTGGCTTACTCTTAGCGTTGGGTGAGAAAAAAAGCAAGATTGTCCTTCAACTGATTACAGAAACCGTCATGATAGCAAGTGTCGCATTTATTCTCTCATGCTTCACCTTCTCCTTTTTTACCAGTTCAATCACCAGTTTTGCGACATCAAATTCGTCATCCATTCGCAATATCGTAAACGCTGATTCACAACCAACACGTGGTGGGAATATGCCGAGTATGGGTGGGGGTGAAATGAGTGGTACAGGACCGAGCTTTAACTTTGGGGTTGGATCTCAACCCAATACACAATCAGAGGATGTTTCTTCATCCATTGATGCAAGCCTAACAGCGCAAACACTGATCACCTTTACCTTACTGGGACTCTTTATTTGTGTTGCATCCACTGCATTACCTTCAGCAATCGTTATGCGATACAATCCAAAGAAAATATTAGCACAAAACTAGGAGGTGCCTTATGTCTGAAATACTTAAAATTAATGAGTTAAACTATACATACAAAGATGGCATGTCTGAAAGACAGGTGCTCAGTGATGTGAATTATGAATTCAAAGAAGGTGTTTTTTATACCATTATGGGTGAGAGTGGCAGTGGTAAAACCACACTGCTTTCCTTAATGGGTGGTTTAGAGAAAGTACAAAGCGGGTCCATTGAATTTGATGGTAAAAACATTCAAACCATCGGACTTGACAACTATCGACGTCTAAATCGGACGATGATCTTTCAAAACATGAACCTTGTCCCTTATTTAAGTGCCTATGAAAATGTAACCAATGGTCAGTTAATACGTGGGCTTAAAGTCAACAAAGAATCAGCCCTTCAATCCCTGAGTAAAGTTAGAATCGAAGGGGATATGGTGAATCGAGGCATTAAGAAGTTATCGGGTGGTGAACAACAACGCGTTGCCATTGCGAGATCTTTGGCCATTGATGTGCGTCTTATCCTCGCAGATGAACCAACTGGGAACTTAGACAAACAAAATGAAAACCACATTATTGAACTCTTTAAAGACTTAGCCCACAAAGAAAACTGTTGTGTGATTGTGGTAACGCACTCAGAACGCGTTGCACGACGCAGTGATGTCACCCTTAACATCGCAAAAGGCCAACTTTACACCAATCATTAAACCATCGTAACATCGACATCTTTTCTCCTTCTCATGATATCGTATGGGTCATACGATATCATATAAAACCAGGATTCTCCACCTGGTTTTTGGTCTGATACTGTGTACGGACACCTTTAGTTTCGTGTGATGGATCATCTGAGTTTAAGGATTTATATGCGAGCACCAATCCTCATCAATATTTTTCAATGAACTTAAGGTTCAGTTAAGGTTCTTTGTGTATACTATAAGTGTGTTCAAGGAAGGACACAAAATAACCCCTAACACAATACTGTGTTAACTTCCTCATAGATCTTGAATCTACATAAAAGTAGTGTCACTGCAATCCCCCCCTCAATGCAGAACTGGACACTACTTTTTTGGTGTATTGATAAAGATGCTTTACAAAGAGAAGGGGTAAATGCTATAATATCGATAGACGATATCGTAACACGATATTAGGAGGTGATGATCATCGATTCATTCAAAAATTTAACCGAGTCCATGTTCTATGTCCTGATGGCCTTTTATGAAAAAGAAACCTTTGGTACTGAGATTGTTGAGTTCATCACGCGGGTTAGTAATGGAAGAGTACCCATGGGTCCTGGAACCTTATATACCATTCTTTCTAAATTTGAAGAGGGTGGTCTGATAATAGAGATTGCGGTAGAGGGAAGAAAACGTACCTATCAAATTACGCAAAAAGGACGCGATGTCTTCGATGAAGAAATAAGGCGGCTTGATGAGGTATTGGAAACAGCACACTCATTAAAAAAACGTGTGGATGATCATAAGGTGTGATTGATGAAGGGGATAAGGGTTATGAAATATAAACTGAGGTTTACAAAACTGAGCGTAGTTGACCAACAAAATCTTGAATATCTACTCAACGAATATGCACACGAAGGGTGGTATATCAAGAAGATCGTGTTTGACGTACTGTTCTTTGAATATGATCCAACACGTGATTGTCGGATTATTGTAGTGATGAATTATAATGCAATGTCACGACTCAGCCAAGCAAAAAATGAAGCGGATTTACAAAAACAGCTCGATGCTTATGAATTATTTGACTACAAAACCATCCTTAAGTACCGATACTTTGTTGTACTTGAAGCATCGAAAACATCACAGTTTATCACGGATGAGTTCGTAGATGAGACTACCAGCAAACCCAATCGAAAAAAGATATTTCGTTCAGTCTTTTTGGAAGAAATTCTAAGTATCTTATGGTATCAAATCATGTTCATTGGTAATCCAGTGAATACAATTGCACTCTTTATTGCTTCAAACTATGGGATTATGTATCTTCTGTTTCTATGTGGGCTCATGATTTGGATTATTATGGATGGTTTTATGAGAATCAAAGCGGCACATGGGTACTATCGTCAGTATAGAAATCCAATTCCTCAACGGTTCAAGCAAACTAAACATAGTTCAAAAGATCTGTGGAAGATGGGGTTATTCATCCTTTCCATCGTGTTATTTGTATGGGTTGGGATGACCAACAATCCATCCCAGTTTGTGATGATATTCGGCATACTTGTATCCCTGATTCTCACAGTGAACTTGTTTGCGTTTGGGACGAGATCAGAATCAATGACGCTACGAAGACGCATTGTCCTCATGATATCAGGGTTTATCAGTCTTGCGATGTTCTGTGTATGCTTTATGTTAGTGCTTAACCATGAAGAGGGGGCGTCAAATATGCGTCCAATTTCAGATGCACACCAAATAACGCATCTTAAAATGGAAAGTTTTGATAGATTTTTAGAAGAAAATACGCAATGTAGCTTCAACCAATCGGACTCACTGCTTGTGACAAAGGTTGAGATATGGTGTGATTCACAAGACATCAGCGTGGTGGTGTCAAAGACTGAGCAATTCTTACCCTTTGTGATATGGAGTGGCGTCGGTACCTTTAACCTTCCAGAGCAAACCTCCACATTATCAACACGAGGCTTTCAAACAGCATTTCGAGTGAATCATACAATACTCTTGAGTTATCGAGAAATACCACAATACTTTATTGATGAGCTCAATAGTCGCTAGAACATCACATATAAGGAGAAACTATGAAGCATAAATTTCGATATATTAATTTACAGCCAACAGATCAACATAATCTTGAAATTCTTCTCAACAGGTATGCTCATGAAGGGTGGTATCTAAAGAAGAAAATATGGAATATTTTGTGCTTTGAAGCTGATCCAAGTCGAAATCGTCGGTATATCGTATTGACAGATTACAGTGTATTCACAACGAATAATAAAGCGGATTACTTATATGAACTGAATAATACGATCGATTATCTTGAAGACTTTGATTACCATAAAGTACTTGAAACCTATGACTTTATTATTTTAGAGAAACCCTATGACGGAAAGTATATTACGGACATTGACCTTGATGAATCAGTCAGTAAACCAAAACGAAAACTCGTTTATAGGACGCTTCGAAACAGAGCAATCCTTACTTTGGTTAATTTTGCGATCATATTTACGTTTAATTTTGTCCAATCAGTTTCATCCTTGCTTTTTACAAATTCCGGTTTAACAATCATTATGGTAATGATGCTGTTGTTTGGCTATTCCCTCGTTTCAAGCACACGCATGATTCGATTGGGGTATCGCTATTACAAAAATTATGAGAATCCAACGCCAAAGAAATTCTATGCAACGCATAATAGGGCACTTGATATTCTAGATTTTATGTTCTTTGCGGTTTTAATCGTGTTATGTTTTGGCACCCTAATATCAATGGCACATGGTGATATGTTCTTGTTTACACTCTTGTTAATGATGGTTATCGCGTGTGGTGTGGTACTTCTTATCGTTGGATTTATCAACACAAAGAGCAAATCATGGATGGTTATCCTGGGCTACATCATGTCTATTGCATTTTCTATTTTCCTTTTGTTTCTTGTGTTTAAAAGCATTGAGACAAACACTGGGGTGTATGATGAAGCGGATGATGTTGTTCATTCAGGATCTTCAATCACCCTCATCGCCTTGGAGAGTTTCGACACCATGATCCAAGAAAACCAGAATTGCCGTGTTTCACAATCCAATTCAAAAGCTGCAGGTTCTGTTGATCTATTCTGTGATTCAAACAGTATTTGGGTATATGTATCACACCATGATACGCTGACTCCACTTGTAAGCAAAGCTACCACTGGCATGTTTAATATTCCAAATCACACGCCAATAACAACATCAAAATTTCAAAGACATGTGTATCGCAGCGATAATGTCATCATCATGAGTTATCGAGAAATACCACAATACTTTATGGATGAGCTGAATCAAAAATAATAAAAACATTAAGGGGGATGTCATGAAAACTAAAATACGATTTATAGGGTTGAATGCACTGGATTCACAAAACTTAGAAGGGTTATTAAATCTTTATGCACGTGAAGGATGGCACTTTAAAACGGTTATTTGGAAGTTTATAGTCTTTGAATATGATCCCAGTCGACAAAGAGGCTATACAGTCTTGATAGACTATGGACGATTTAGAAGTAAAAAGAAACAAGCGTATCGAAATGAACTTGCGTCTCACATCAATTATCTGGAAACCTTTGACTATCACGGAGTTGGTCGTACACGGTTTTTTGAAATCTTAGATCGACCTCAAGATGTGACACACATTACAGATCGTGAACTTGAACATGAATCAAACCATGACAAACGGGTCATGATATTTCAATCAACGATGCAAGATTTACTATCAATGGTGTTGTGTTGGATTATTTGGTTTTATGGACACGCATTGAATTCGCTTATTCAGCCGATGATACAATCCAATGCGGGATTAATCATCTTCGTGCTGTTTATATTGATTCTTGTTTATGGAATTATTAAGTATGTGAGGGTGGGATATTTTGCATATAAACACATAAAACAGTCTGAATACACGACTCCTTCAAGCTTCACCATTACTCATCACACACTCAACGACGCCTTGGGATTGTATTTCCTGTTGATGTTAATGGCAGGTGTCTTCAGTACGATCATGCTCATCATGTTTAACTTCTCAAATGCCTGGATTGTGTTTATTTTATCCTTGATTGCCTTGTTTGTGTCGGGTGTATTGCTTGTTGTTATGGTGAAAAATGATGCGAAAATAGGTGAGAAAATCATCTTCTATTTGATTCCAAGCATCGCCTGCATTGGCCTAAGTGTTTATGGACTTCTTACAACCTTCCAACAATCCTCAAGGATCCATGAATCATCAACTCAACCAATTGAACTGCGTAGTACAGGATTACAGCTACACGCCTTGGATGAACTCCTAGAAACCAATACAACCTGTCGTGTGACACGTAGGGAATCAATTGTTGTGGAGTATATTGGTGTTGAATGTGATACGATGCGTGTTGAGATTTATGCTTCAAAACAACAACGCCTGAACGCTCTGGTGACATTCGCAACAACGAACCATTTCTATATTGAGAATCAAACAGCTTCACAAGGCATGTTTGCCAATGAGTTTGTCCACCGTATCAATAATATCTTCATATTAGGAGACATCAGTACATATGACTCACTCACTGAACTCATCAATGAAATTACAAACGCACACATAAGTCAAAGATAACGCTTATGGCATTGTTACTCTTGAAATTGATATACCTGAGTGTTTGATTTAAAAAAACAAACATACCGATACTAAGGAAGTGTTCCCCACTTCCTTTTTAAAACGGCTAAAAAAATACAGACTCTTTTCGTGTTATCTCACAATTTCACAAAATTGGTCATGGGTGTAAAAAAGTTATGAAGAAACCGTAAGATTGAGTCTATGAAATATGACGATAATATCGTAAAATAAGGCTATATGCGTGATTGGTAAGGTTAGGTTATCATGATAAATCCGAGGGCTTTAAAATTTTTCATCCTGACAAATGTTTCTGGGTCTTTAAGAAATTTGAAAATCTTCGAATTTTAGCGTATAATTTGCAAGTTATGTTATGATGATACTAAGGTATATCCATGCTGTGGGTCATCTATGATTTAAAAAAAAAAAATCCGATGAGAGGTATATATGAAGAAACAAAAAGGATCAAATCCAAAAAGAGATCTTACAATGAAACGTTTTGGATGGGTAGTCTTGGGAATTCAAGCGTTATTTTCTGCGTTATCGATTTACGCAATTATCGATGCGAATGTTTTACCAACACGTTATCTATTAATTGCAATGGGCGTGATCGTACTGCTCCTTATCTTGATGGGTCTATGGGTCATTAAGAACAAAGGCTTTGCATCACGAATTATCAGTTTAATATTATCGATTGCGATTTTACTGGGAACCATCTACGTCATGAATGCCAGTAGTTTTATTGGTGGTGTGACAGGTGGGAGTACAAATACACACGTTATTAACGTTCTTGTATTGGATGAAAGTCCTGCGAAAAATATTTCCGATGTCAAAGATGAGCAGTTTGGTGTAAATACACAACAAGAACAAGAAACTGCAAACCGTGCAGTAACCCTTATTAAAGAGAAAGACAACATTGATATCTCAATTAAGGCATATTCTGATTATGAAACCATGATTGATGATCTCTATGATGGAACGGTTAAAGTGATCATTATGAGTGAAGGGAACATGTCATTAATGGATGAAATTGATGAAAACTTCACAAGTAACGTACGTATTATTGCGTCTTATAAATATGAAGAAGAAGTCGTACAAAGAGACACACGACCTGACGTCTTAAAGGAAACCTACAGTATCTTCCTCAGTGGAATTGATACCTATGGACCAGTTTCCACAGTATCACGTTCAGATGTGAATATGATTATTACCGTAAACCCAAAAACAAATCAAATTTTACTCACAAGTATTCCACGTGATTACTTCGTAACCCTTGCATCACGAGGTGCGAAGGATAAACTCACTCATGCGGGACTTTATGGTGTTGAAGAATCCATGAATACACTTGAAAACTTATTGAACATCGATATTGACTTCTATGTTCGTGTTAATTTCTCATCTGTAACGGATATTGTGGATGCTTTGGGTGGTGTTGAAGTTTATACTAAATATAACTTTGTTACGTTACACGGTGGATATCGATTTACTGCAGGGAATAACTCAGTAAATGGCGCACAAGCATTGTCATTTGTGCGTGAACGTTACAACTTGCCAAATGGTGATAATGATCGTGTTTACCACCAACAACAACTTGTACAAGGAATCTTAAATAAAGCAATGTCACCATCCATTATTACACGCTTTAGTTCAGTCCTTAACTCAGTGTCAGGTTCACTTCAAATGAGTTTCTCAGAAAGTGAACTCACATCCATTATTCGTCATCAAGTGGATTCGATGGAAAGCTGGGATATCCAACAAGTACAATTAACCGGTACGGGATCATCGGGTGTTACATACAGTATGCCTGGACGTAATCTATACATTATGATTCCAAACCAAGATTCAGTAAACCGTGCATCATCATTAATCCATCAAATGGAAAATGGTGAAGTGATTAGTGTTGATTAATAAGTAAGTACTTAGGTTATGTGAGATACACCTCGCATAACCTTTTTTTATTATGTGAAATCATCTAAAAACATTGTTTATTGTTATAAAAAGAGTTATACTATTAATAGTGATAATGATTATCATTATTGGAGGTTTAATATGAATCTATTGAAGGCAATGTGGACGACACTTACCTGTGGAGGATTAATTCTACTGGGGATTGTGGTACCTGAAGAGATTTC
This sequence comes from Erysipelothrix larvae, assembly GCF_001545095.1. Taxonomy (NCBI): domain Bacteria; kingdom Bacillati; phylum Bacillota; class Erysipelotrichia; order Erysipelotrichales; family Erysipelotrichaceae; genus Erysipelothrix; species Erysipelothrix larvae. The sequence goes on along the minus strand of NZ_CP013213.1, from coordinate 1,954,752 downwards.
ATGGATGTTTTTTATTGGAGCAATTTGTATTGGTGGGTACCACCAAACAAAAGAAGGCTTAAAAGATAGCTTTCAAAACAAACGACTTAACATCGAACTGTTGATGATCCTTTCAGCATTCGGTGCCTGTGCCTTGGGTGATTTTAAAGAAGGGGCAATTCTTATCTTTATCTTCTCACTTGCAGGCAGTCTTGAAGACATGACATTGGATCGCAGCAATCGTGATATTCGATCTTTAATGGAAAAACAACCCCAAAGTGCAACACGCATAAACCGTGATGGGACTTTAGAGGTTATTGCTGTGGAAGACATCCAAATCAATGATCGAATTCAAGTAGCATCTGGAGAATTGGTTCCAGTAGATGGAACCATTGAACAAGGTCAATCCGACTTTGAAGAATCAAGCATTACGGGTGAATCCGTACCCGTTGAAAAAGGGGTAGGGGATGGTGTATTTGGTGGTACGCTTAATATGAGTAATCCAATGCGCCTTGTTGTAGACAAAAATCCCGATGATATGGTATTAAAACGAATTGTGAAAATGGTTGAAGCGGCACAATCCCATCAATCCAAAGCATCTTCACTGATTGAAAAGATTGAAGGGAAGTATGCCTTGGGGGTTATTATTGCGGTTGTGGTTGTGATTCTTGGCGAGATGTACTTATTACACAAACCTTTTGAATCCGCATTTTATACAGGCATCGTATTGCTTGTCGTTGCATCCCCATGTGCACTGGTAGCATCTGTAACACCAGCTACACTTGCAGCAATCTCAAATGGATCACGCCATGGTATTTTAGTAAAAGGGGGAGCTTACTTTGAATTATTGTCTGAGATTAAAGCCCTTGCCTTTGATAAGACAGGAACCATTACTGAAGGAAAGCCTAAAGTAGTACGCATGAACCTTGAGAAACACCATCAATTCCCATTAAGTATCTTAAGGGTTCTTGAAGAACAATCCACCCATCCCTTAGCACATGCAATCACTGAGTATTTACGTCAAGAAAATGAGACAGTTAATGTATCGATGATCCAAGAAGTCAAAGGGTATGGAATTCAAGGCGTTTATGAAGGATCTGTGTTTAAACTGGGCAGTGAAGCCTATATGCATGATATTCCGGTAACTATCCTTGCCCAAGCCCAACAAGACAGCAGTGAAGGGTATTCTTTGGTTTACATTTCAAATGATGAAGTCTGTATTGGTTACTTTGCGATTGCAGATACAGTACGGGATGAAGCACAAGAGCTTGTAGCTTGGTTGAAACAGAATCATATTGAACCAGTCATGATTACAGGGGATAATGAACATGTTGCGAATCGGATTGGGAAACAATTGGGGATTGATACAGTGATTGCGAAATCACTACCTGATCAAAAAGCCCATCATATCCAAGAGCTCTTAACACTCTATGATACCGTTGGTATGATTGGAGATGGGATTAATGATGCACCTGCACTTGCCAGTGCAAGCATTGGGATTGCGATGAGTAATGGTACCGATATTGCCATTGAAACCTCAGATATTGTGCTTACAACACCCAACTTATCCAATGTTGCTTATGCAATAAAACTATCAAAACGCCTTAAAAAGATTTCCAGACAAAATATCATATTCTCATTGTCTGTAATTGCTTGCCTCATAATCTTGAATTTCACACGCTCACTCCCATTACCACTTGGGGTTGTATTTCATGAAGGAAGTACAATTTTAGTGATAATGAATGGACTTAGAATGCTTCGTAATATAGAATAATAAGTATCAACGGGGTAAAGAAAGGAAAAAGAAACAATGACACGTAGGAAAACACAATTACGCGACTCAATCTATGAGCTCATTAATCATTCAGATGGTCATATGACTGCCGATCAAGTGCATGCACTCTTGCGTGCCGATGGTGTTTCCATTGGAATCGCAACCGTCTACCGAAATCTCAATGTCCTCTTTGAAGACGGACAGATTAATCGTGTAAAACATCCAGATTATGGATTTATCTATGATAAAAACCTCCACCCTCACAATCACTTTATTTGTTCACAATGCGGTAAAGTCATTGATGTGGATGTGGATGTATCCGTATCAGACATCGAATCCATCAATAAAGCCCTTGAAGGAAAGGTACTCAGTCATACGGTCTTCTTTGAAGGTTTGTGTAAGGACTGTTTAAAAAAGAACTGAAATTCATGACACCCGCTTGTTTAAGTGGGTGTTGTTTTCTTATCGCATCACAAAGGTTAAAAAAAGAGGATGTTTAAACATCCTCTAGGTTTGATCCATTGGTTTCAATGACTTGTTTATACCAACTATAACTGCGTTTTTTGACACGTTTTCCGGTACCATTTCCATAGTTATCAATGTCTACATAGATGAATCCATAGCGCTTACTCATCTCTGAGGAGGAACAACTGACGATGTCAATAGGTCCCCATGGATAATAGCCTCTCACATCACACCCATCCTTAATGGCTTCAAGGATTTGTTCGATGTGGATTCTTAGGTTATGGATGCGTTCTGTATCATTGACATAGAGGTTTTCGTCGGGTTCATCAAAGATCCCAACCCCATTCTCCGCAATATACATTGGCAATCCATAGCGTGCTTGGTAAAGGTTCAACATACTTCTTAATCCGATTGGGTCAATGGTCCATCCCCATGGATTGGCTTTAAGCATGGGGTTACGATAAGATTCTTGCGATTGAGCATCAATAACGCGTGCATAGTAATATGAGAATGAGAAGAAGTCAATGCCGGCTTTAATGTCTTCTAAATCGGAAGGTTCAATCAGGATGTCAATGTGATGTTCCTTAAAATAGCGAAGCATGTATTGGGGATACGCTCCAAATGCTAAGACATCTGATATATAAAGTGAGATCTGTCCTTGTTGGATCGCGGTAAACACATCTTCTGGTTTTGACGTCTTTGGATAAGCAATGAGGGATGAGTTCATCACACCGACTTGAAACTTAGGATTAATGGTTTTCGCAAGTTTTTTTATCCGTGCGCTGGCGACAATTTCATGGTGCAACCCTTGAAACTTTGCTTGTTCAAGATTATCCACGCGATCACTTGGAATTCCTAGGTGATTAAACGATTCATGATCGAATAGATTGATTTGGTTCACAGGAATCCAAAGCGTGACTTTATCTTTATAGCGTCTCATCACAACCTCAGCAAATCGTACAAAGAAATCAATTAATTTACGATTCACCCATCCATTATAGTGGGTTGCTAGGTGTAGCGGCATTTCATAATGTGATAAGGTCACCATTGGTTGAATGCCTAGACGAAGCATCTCATCAAACAGGTTATCATAAAAGCGCAGCCCTGCTTGGTTGGGGTGGTCTTCATCCCCGTTTGGGAAAATACGTGTCCATGCGATTGATACACGAAGGCTTTTCAACCCCATGCCTGCAAGTAACTTCAAATCTTCTTTATATGAATGATAAAACTCAATTGAAGTCCTTTTAGGAAAGATTGCATCTTTGTCATTCAATAGGGCTGTAATTTGTTTCATGCTCATTTCAGTATTTGATTTAGATTCAAGGTCATCATGATCTTTAAATTCATTAATGTCCGCGACGCTTAATCCTTTACCCTCTTCTTTAAAGCCCCCTTCCAATTGGTTAGCGGCTGTTGCCCCTCCCCATAAGAAACCATCTGGAAAAGCATCAATTGTTTTACATATATCGTTTAGTTTTTTCATTGTTCACCTATACTATTTCTACAAACTTGAACCGTTTGACTTAATGACATTTTTATACCATTCGTAACTCTTCTTCTTGTATCGATTTCCAGTTCCCTTGCCATAATCATCAAGGTCAACATAGATAAAGCCATAGCGCTTGCTCATTTCAGAGGATGAACAACTGACTAAATCAATAGGTCCCCATGGATAATAGCCTCTTACATCAACACCATCCTTGATGGCTTCAAGAATTTGTTGGATGTGCGTACGATAGTATTCAATCCGTTGTGGATCATCAATGGTATGATCCGCATTGAGTGTATCATAAAGTCCAATTCCACTTTCGGTAATGTAAATTGGAAGTTGATAGCGATCATAATATACATTGAGCATAAACCGTAACCCCAATGGATCAATGGTCCATCCCCAATCACTGGCTTCTAATAATGGGTTAATGTATGAGGATTTTGGTTGGTTTGCGACGGTAGCATCGGAAACTTTGGTGTAATAATATGAGAATGAGAAGAAGTCACAGCCTGCTTTTAAATCCATGAGATCCTCATCGCTCACATCAAGATGGATGTTGTTTTCTTCAAAGTAACGGATCATATATCCAGGGTATTCACCACGAATTAAAACATCAGAGATAAACAAATCACGTTGGTTTCTTTGTTCTGTCGCAAGGACATCCTGTGGTAAGGTAGTTGCTGGATAAGCAACGCCACCAATCAACATGACACCCACTTTAAACTCAGGATTAATTGACTCAGCCAGTTTCTTTATTTTTGCACTGGCAACCATCTCGTGATGCAAACCTTGATATTTGGCTTCAAGTAAGTTTTCAACCCGATCTTCGGGGATGCCCAGATGGTTAAATGATTCATGATGGTATAAGTTAATTTGGTTCACTGGAATCCAAAGCTTGACCTTATCCTTATAGCGTCGCATCACGACTTCCGCAAATCGTACAAAGAAGTCAATCAGTTGTCGGTTTGCCCAACCATTGTACTTCAATGCAAGGTTTAGCGGCATTTCATAGTGTGACAAGGTCACAAGGGGTTGTATATTGAATTTGATTAATGTATCAAAAAGATCATCATAGTATTGAAGTCCACGCTCATTTGGAACAGCATCATCCCCATTAGGAAAGATGCGACTCCAAGCAATCGAGACGCGCAAGCTTTTAAGCCCCATGCCAGCAAGCAGTTCGATGTCCTGTTTGTAGGTGTGGACAAAATCTATGCCATAGCGTTTAGGATAAATGCCTTCTTGATCATTGAGTGCTGCCTCAATTTGCGCGGTGGTCATTTCTTTGTTTGATTTTTTAGAAATATCAATGTCAGGTCTGAACTCGTTGAGATCCGCAAGGCTGATGCCTTTACCATCTTCACCAAATCCCCCTTCAAGTTGGTTTGCAGCTGTTGCACCCCCCCATAAGAAATCCTTTGGGAAGGTATTAGGCTGTTTCTTGAGTGCCATTTGCATCTCCTTCTTCTTGAGCAAGTAATTGCTTTTCATAGACTTTAAAGAATGGTAAGTAAATAAAGTAAGACAGGATAAAGTTCACGACAACCAGTGCAGACCCTTTCCAACTGGATGTGACGATTGCACCAGCAATCAGTGATGGTACCGTCCATTCTGCCGCTAAAGGATTTCCCATACCTGGAACAATTCCGGTATAAAATGCGACATATGTCACAATGACTGTCACAACCATACTGCCTACAAACGGCACGAGAAGTGTTGGATTCAGTACAATTGGAACACCAAAGAGAACAGGTTCGTTAATATTGAAAAGTCCAGGCGCTAAGCTGAGTTTACCCAATGCTTTCATTTGTTCAGACTTTGAACGAATCATGTGAATTACAAGCGGTAAGGTTCCACCGCCACCACCAAAATAAATGAAGCTGAAGATAAAGGGTTTTACACCAATGTAAGGAATCGGAAGCCCTGCAGCCATGGCAGTCATATTTGCTTCTGCATTTAGGAGCCAAACAGGTGTTGCGATTGCGGATAAGACACCTGGATGAATCCCAAAAAACCACATAATTGCAGTGAGAATGACATAAGCTAATGGGAACCAGATTGAGTTCACAGACATTCTAAAGATTGGTGTGACTACGCTGTTAATCACTTCATTAATGTTAAAGCCCAGTCCATTGACCACGATATTGATAAGAATTGTAGAAAGTGCGATTGGGATAATGGATTCAAAGGTCTTTGTGATGCTTGATGGAACAGAATCGGGCATCTTAATGGTGAAGTTATGCTTAATGGTAAAGCGCATAATCTCAACCGATACGACGCCAATAATCAACGCTGTAAACATCCCTTGAGCACTCAGATAGGTAGTTCTAAGACCAACCATGCCATCTTCGCTCACCGTAGTGATGGTCATTAAGAATGAGAATAGGGAGGTTAGACCACCTGATGTTTCATCAATGCCATAACCATGAGCCAGTTTACTCCCAAGAACAAAGGCAACATAAATCGACAAGAGCCCCATCCCCATGGTATTAAATTGGGATAAGATATTTTTAAGTGTATCCGCTTTTGCCATAAAGTCTACATAGGCTTGTGGCCACGGTAAGTAAATGATAAGCAGTGCAATACTACTGATCATGGTAATTGGAATGGTTGATACCAAGGTATCTCTAATCGCGACTAAATATCGATTGGTCGCAACTTTTTGGGTAATCGGTACGAGTACTTCTTCGAGTTTGCTAAACATAAAATGTGTGTTGGGTATCATGAATTCGTGTGCCCAACGTTCCCCTTTCATCGTATGAAAAATGGTCGTACATCACCAAATACGTGAAAGTACACACGCAAGGGTGGGATAAATCATCTCCAAAAGAAAAGGAGAAGGTGTTACATTTAAATTATCGTCATGCATCTTACAAACATTAAGTGTAAGGAATCAATCCATTGATATCACGCGTACTTATCAATGGATGATGGTTTTTACCAATTGGTTTACACTTAAACTTTACCACACTATGACACAACTTTTTAAAAGGTTTAATGTCCAAAACTCGACACGGTTTTTAAACCCCAAGGACTATAATTATTGGACGTATTATGGTACGATTAATAGATACAAGCACCTAAGGGAGGGGTACAATGAAAAACATTTCTCGTTATTTGTGGAATGAACTCATGTACTTTATGCAGAATAATACTAAAAATTCTGCAGAGTATGCGATTGCTTTAGAACTTGTTAATCGATTTGAAGAAATTTCACAGATGAAAATTGAAGAGATTGCACACAATGCAAACGTAACGCCAAGCACTGTCAGTAAATTCTGTAAGAAATTAGGGTTTGAAGGATATAATGACCTCAAAGCCTGTCTTCCTGACATTCCCTTTAATGACTCCAAAATTGCTCATATTCGTGAATCCTATCCACGTGAGCAATACATGGATGCTTTTTTGATTTATGACTCACAACTCACAACCCTAATTCTTAATAATATTGGCAAGAATTTAAATGCTCAAAAACTATCACAAGACATCATTGAAACCAAAAGTGTCTGTATTATATCACCAGATTATGCCTCAAGTGCTGCGGTCATATTCATTAAGACTTGTAATTGTGAAGGCATAGATTGTTTCAAAATAGCCCGTAAATCAGATCATGATTTCATCATAAAACTGACTAAATCATGCAATGTGGTGATTGTGATTTCCACAACAGGAGAATGGATTGAAGAAAATAGAGACCTTATTGATGTACTGAAGCACCAAGATAATCAGATCTATGTAGTGGGTTCGTCCACAATTCTTCACACCCAAGATGAGTCTGATACATTGATTCCTATTGTTCTTGGTGAAGAACTCACAGTCTTAGATTCCCATTATAATTCATCACGCTTTTATACGTTATTCTTCGCATACCTGTCTTTATCGATATGATAAACCCCCATGGTTTATCTCATTTTAAAAAAATAAAGATGAACACGGTTTTAAAACAGATTTTATCACGTTGTAATTAAAAAAATAAAAATCACCTATTAAAGTGAAACACAAGATACACAGCTACTGAGCGTGTATTTTTTTATTGGGGGCAATAACAGGTAATGGGGGAATGTAAACCAGCCCATAACACTCATGAAGTCATGACACCAACAGCTAAAATCATAAGAATCTAGAGCACGTTGGGTACATAAAAAAATGAATGAAAACACCCGCTTAAGGTTATCGAGCGGGTGTTGTTTTATGGCAGTAAGTTTAAGTTGTGAAGGGTTTTTTTAAAAGCCTCAAGACTTCCTGTATAGTGAAATGTATGAATACCAAGGGATGAAGCAGCCTGAATGTTTGCCAGTGAATCATCAATAAACAAAGACTCTTGGCCTATGATATCAAAATGGTTCAAAAGATATTCATAGATTGCTTTATCTGGTTTTGATATGTTAATATCGCCAGATATGAGTAAGCCATCAAAGTATTGAAAGACATCATAGGTATCTTTATAGGTATGAAACAGGGGTGCTGCGTTTGAACAAAGATAGATCTTATACCCGTGTTCTTTAAGTTTTTTCACAAGTTCAGTCATTGACTTATCTTCTATTTTATAGTGATACCATGTCGAGAAGAGCTCTTTGATGATGGCAGGGTCTATCATAGGGCAGCGTTTCAATGCAACCTCACATGCGTCATCAAAGCTGACATCACCATTATCCAAGCTTGCCCATAACCCTGAATAGAAGATGGATTCCTTAAGGACTTTGATCGTGTCAAGGTCTTGTGTAAAGTGACTTAAGATGTATTCGGGTGAAAATGACATGAGCACATTTCCCATATCAAAGATCATGTTTTTAATCATAGTTGTAAGAATCCTTCCATTGTTTTAACTAAGGAATCTACAGTCTCTTTAGAACCTGCTTCTGCAAAGATGCGCAAGAGTGGTTCAGTGCCTGAAAAGCGTGCGCTTACCCATGAGTCATCTTCAAACACAATCTTTAAACCATCAAGATAGCTTACCGTTTTAATTGGTAAGGGCATCGTTGGAATTTCTTTAAGTTCAAATAATGTATGAATTAACGCGTTTTTCTTTTCGTTTGAGAAGCTGTAGTCTCTTTCTTCATTATAACATGAACCATACCGTGCATAGAGGTCTTTAACCAATTCATGAATCGTTTTGTTAGTAACTGCAATCATTTCAACCAAGATACTTGCAGCTAAGATTCCATCTTTCCCATTGATATGACCACGTATTGTGAGTCCACCACTGGATTCACCACCAATAATGGCTTGGTGTTGTTGCATAGCAGAAGAAATGTGTTTAAACCCAACGGGTGTTTCAATGCATTTTTCACCGTGTTCTTTCGCAATACGATCAAGTAGATGTGTCGTAGAAAGGTTTCGTACCACAGGCCCTTTCCATCCTTTTTCCTCCAATAGATACTGATAAATCAATGAGATGAGTAGATTGGGATGAATGTAATTTCCATACTCATCCACAATCCCAATACGGTCTGCATCACCATCGGTAGCAATCCCTAAGTCATAATGATTCTCTTTGACCATATCACTGAGTTTATTGAGTGTTTGCGAGGTAGGAGCTGGTAGTTTGCCTCCAAATAGTGTGTCATGTCGATCGTTAATAATATCCACATCACAGCGTACTGTATTTAAGATAATTGAAAGTGTTGTCTTGGATACCCCATGCATTGTATCCACAAGAATGCGCAGATTTCGTTTGCGAATTGTATCCCCATCAATAAAGTTCAAGATATGATCAATGTATTCATTCTTAGGTTGAATGATTTCCACACGACCTTCTTTTAATCCTTTATCAAAATCCATTGACTGTACAGGTGCCAAGTGTTCTAAATTTTGTGAGAGCTTTTGTGTCACTTTTTCCGTCGCATCACGGCCCCCTTTTGTAAAGATTTTTATCCCGTTATATACGGCTGGATTATGACTTGCGGTTATCGAAAAGCTATAGTCTACATCGTATTTCATGGCAGCAAACATGACTAAGGGTGTAGGCGCTGCTGCGTTCATAAAGTATACCTTAACATGATTACCGATAAATACTTCCGCAAGCCACTTTGAAGCGATGTCTGATAAGAAACGCCGATCATAGCCAATTACCACAGCTTTCTTATTGTTGAGTTCAGGGATAACGGATTGTGCGAGTTTTTGTACATTTTCTTTTGTAAAGCCATCGCCAATGATTGCACGCCAGCCTCCAGTTCCAAATTGAATCATAATGCTCCTCCTCTTTAATGCTTATTTTTACACGGACATGAAAACTTACGCAATGACCTGCTCGAAATTTGAACATATTGACTGGATTGTCGCGTTCTCAAGTGTTTTTGTATGTGTTATTCTAGTTGTGTAAACTGAAAGCGTTTGCGAGGGAGGAACTATGAAACGAATTATTAAAGCGTTCACATTGGTGTTGTGTTTATCATTATTGAGTGCCTGTGGATCATCATCAGGTACAGGGGATAAAGAAAGCAATACGCTCACACTTTATTCACCACACCCTGCAGAAACCATTAACTTAATTGTTAAGGAATTCCAAGAGAAAACAGGGATTCAGGTGGATGTAGTTGCAGCAGGAACTGGCGAACTTCTAAAACGTGTTGAATCAGAAGACGGGCAACCTTTAGGTGATGTATTGTGGGGTGGAGGCGCTGAATCATTAGCTGCCTATACAGACTACTTTGAAGCTTATGAATCACCAGAACTTAAGAATATTGATAGTATCTATTATGATCCAGCATTCAAATGGATTGGGGAAAGTCCATTACCAATGGTATTAATGTATAATACAAACTTGGTATCTGAAAGTGATGCACCGACATCATGGAATGATGTCTTAAATCCAGCATTTAAAGGTCAAATCGCGATGGCAGATCCTGCGAAAAGCGGTTCAGCATATACGATTATGGCAACCATGATCCAAGCCTTTGGTAAAGATGATGGTAAAGGTTGGGACTTTATGAAACAATTTTATGCAAACCTTGATGGCAAGATTCTTACCAGTTCATCAGGTGTCTACAAAGGTGTTGCAGATGGGGAATATGCATTGGGATTAACACTTGAAAAAGAAGCAGTTAAATATGTTGCAAGTGGTGCTCCTGTGAAAATAGTTTACCCAGAGGAAGGCACTTCAGCAATTCCAGATGGTGTTGCGATTATTAAAGACGCGAAAAACCTAGACAATGCGAAGAAATTTGTGGATTTTGTACTCAGTACAGAAACACAAGAAATTATGTCATCAGAATTAAGTCGCCGTTCAATTCGTAAAGATGCGAAAGCGCCTGAAGGATTAATACCATTAGCAGATATTAAGTTGGTTGATTATGACTTTGACTGGGCTGCAATGGATAAAGACGCAATCCTTAAACAATGGAAAGATATTGTTGTAGGTGAATAGTTAACGAAAAGAGGGAGTTCCTCTTTTTGTATTAGGGAAGGAATATGAATTATGAGTGTAGATGTAGCAATTAAAAATACAGTGAAATATTATGGAACATTCAAAGCCATCGATGATGTGTCTATCACAATTGAAGAAGGTGAGTTTTTTACCTTGCTGGGTCCCAGTGGATGTGGTAAAACTACACTACTGCGTATGATTGCAGGGTTCAACAGTATTGAACAAGGGGGCATCTATTTTGGGGATAAGAAAATCAACGATATGCCAGCGCATAAGCGTGACATCGGTATGGTGTTTCAAAACTATGCAGTGTTCCCACATCTTTCAATCTATGACAATGTAGGATATGGACTCAAAGCACGAAAAGTACCAAAAGATAAAGCCCATGAGCGCATTATGAAGGCTCTGGACATTGTTCAGATCTCTGATTTAAAAGATCGTATGCCGTCTGCCTTATCAGGTGGACAACAACAACGGGTTGCACTTGCACGTGCCATCGTTATTGAACCTAAGATATTACTGATGGATGAGCCATTGAGTAATTTGGATGCAAAGTTACGGATTCAAATGAGAACAATCATTCGTAAACTTCAAAAACAACTCAATATCACAACCATCTATGTTACCCATGATCAAGAAGAAGCATTGGCGATTTCAGATCGTATTGCGGTAATGAATAAGGGTAAAGTGGAACAGATTGATGCGCCTGATCGGCTGTATCAAAGTCCACAAAACAAGTTTGTATCCAATTTTATTGGTACCTCTAATTTCTTAAATGGTGTCGTAAAAGACTCTAAAACACTTGTGATTGGCGATTACACAGTAACTAAACCCAATAAAGGAAACCAAGGGGATCAAATCTTAGTTTCAGTACGTCCAGAGCAATTCAGATTTGCGTCCAATAATGTAGGACTAAGAGGAACCATTATTCTTGCGACTTTCTTAGGTGATTTTGTGAACTATGAAATTAAGCTGGATAATGGAGATGTTGTTGAAGTGAATGAGTACACCCAAAATGGGATGGGAATACGAAAAGAAACCAACGTTTATCTACAGCTTGATGAAGCAATGATCAACATCTATGACGCTGAAGGTAAGGTGAACTTAAATGGGTAAAACTTTGAATCGAAGAAATCTTGATTTTTGGTTCTTTGCGAAAATAGGGATTTTTCTAATCTTTGCTATTTTTCTGATGTATCCGTTCTTTTCACTGTTTGGAAGAAGCTTCTTATCCTATGAAGGGGAGTTTACGTTAGATAATTTCAAGACATTTTTTACATATAAGTATTACTACGAGACTTTATTTCGGTCCTTGAAAGTATCAGCAAGTGCAACCATAGGGGCAGTGATTATTGGGGTACCTTTAGCCTATATCACATCACGCTATAATATATGGGGTAAACGAATTGTGAATGTGATGATTATTATGTCGTTACTGTCACCACCGTTTATTGGTGCTTATTCATGGATTTTACTGCTTGGAAGAAATGGAACCATTACACGTTTTCTTGATACGCTTGGAATCCACTTCCCATCTATTTATGGGTTTTGGGGAATCATTCTTGTTTTTACACTGAAACTATACCCATATGTGTATTTGTATGTATCTGGAGCTTTGGATAGCATTGATAGTTCATTGGAAGAAGCTGCTGAGAATTTAGGGATGAGTAAGTGGAAACGCATGATGACTGTCACCTTTCCAGTAATCCTTCCAACAATTGCGGCAGGTGCTGTCATGGTCTTTATGTCTAGTCTTGCTGACTTTGGAACACCAATGCTAATTGGTGAAGGATATAAAGTATTGCCTGTATTGGTGTATGAAGAGTTTATGAGTGAAATGGGGGGGAACCCAGGACTTGCATCTGCACTCAGTATTATTGTAGTATGCTGTTCACTCTCAGTACTTTTATATCAAAAACGAGTTGTTGCGAAAAAACAATATACGATGAGTACACTTCGACCTCCTAAGATTGAACAACTAAAAATCATCCCAAGAGTTCTGTTAACTCTGGGTGTATTTATTGTGACATCCATTACATTCTTACCACAGGTTGTTGTGGTCTATACGTCGTTTTTAAAAACTAATGGACCGGTATTTGTGAAAGGCTTTAGTTTAGACAGTTATCAAACAATATTCTATAAACTGGGTATGAACATTCGCAATACCTTCACCTATTCAACCGTAGCGATTGTCTTGATTATTGGTTTAGGCATCATTATTGCGTATCTTATCACAAAACGTCGCAGTAAGAGTTCAGATATTCTTGATATATTGGTGATGTTCCCTTATGTTATTCCAGGTGCAGTCCTTGGAATTGGTCTTCTACTTGCATTTAAAAAAGGACCAATCGTACTTGCAGGAACTCCTTACATTATGATTATTGCCTATGTCATTCGAAAAATGCCCTTTACCGTACGGTCATCCAGTGCAATTCTTCAACAAGTGGATCAAAGTGTGGAAGAAGCTTCGATTAATTTAGGGGTGTCCCCAATGAAATCATTCTTCTTAATTACTGCACGGTTGATGCTACCTGGTATTGTGTCAGGTGCAATCTTAAGTTGGATTAGTACCATTAATGAACTGAGTTCAAGTATTATGCTATATACTGGGAAAACTGCTACAATTTCAGTCGCAATCTATACTGAGGTTGTACGAGCTAGTTTTGGTACCGCTGCAGCGCTTGCTAGTATCCTAACACTTGCTACTTTACTATCCTTTGTGTTATTTAGTATAATAAGTAAGGGTAAGGTATCAGTTGTTTAGGGGAGTATTATGAAAATTAAAACCAAGAAAAGTATTAAAAGGAAATTATTGTGGATGATTATTTTATCATCAATACTTCCTTTACTGCTACTTGGTTTTTTTTCGGTGTTCTTTATCACGCGCACAACAAATACGAGTTTAACTCAACGCCTTGATGAAGTACTCTTAACAGCAGATGACATTTTAAGTTCAACCATTGAATCACAACAGTTCACCATAAAGAACTTAAAAAATTCGCTATTGGAACATGACCTTATAGGGAAAGAAACCATAACTCCAGATCAACAAAAAGGCATTGAGACAGCGTTTTTTCATACATTAAATCGGGATTTAGGAGCGATGAATTTATATTATGTCAGTATAAGTGGTCAGCATGTTGGCACAGATCGACTGCCTGAACTGTATTCATATCCGACGAATAAGAATTGGGGTGTGTATCGCTTCGCGCAAAATGAGGACACACATTTTTATGCCAATGCTTATAAGGTAAATGATTCATTTTATAATGCATACTCCATTGTATACAGTGTGATACAAGACGATGTACACACCGGGTATTTGATACTTGATGTGTCAACAGAATATATTCAATCTTTATTTAGTAGTGTAAAGGGAACATCCTATGGTTATGTTCAGTTTATTTTGGCTTCAAAGTATGACACGGTAATCTATAATGATTCCTACTTCTACAACAACATTGGGCTTATAAAGAATGTATTGGCTCAAGATGGTACCAACACAGGGGTATCATCATTAAAAGAGAACACGTTGAAAACCATTGAGAATGCAGCGTATGGATATCAGATATATGGTTTGATTCACAATCGATTGGTATATGATCAAGGAAAGATGCTGGCATCACTCATTGTCTTACTCATCATTACAACCATTATTTTATCGTTCTATATTGGAAACGGACTCACACAATCCATTGTGACCCCCATCAATAGTCTTGTGAACAAGATGAACGCTTATAAAAATTATGACAGCACACTGGAAATCTTGGATCAAAAGGATGAGATTTCACGACTATCCAATCAGTTTGATTTGTTAATTGATCGCATTGAAAAGTATCACAAACTGAATTTGGAGAAACAAGATTTGATGCGACAAGCAGAGATTAAGTCTTTGATGTCGCAAATTAACCCGCACTTTATTAATAACACCTTGGATTCGATTAAGTGGAAAGCAAAACTTAAAGAATATGATGACATTCAAGAAATGGTGACAAAGTTAAGTGTCTTATTATTGAGTGCAATGAATAATCGAGATCAGTTTTGTACCCTTGAAGAAGAAATCGAAATGGTATCCAGTTACATCAGTATCCAACAGATACGCTATGAAGACCGTTTAAATTTCATGCTTGGAATTCAGTCTGAAGCGTATTGCATCCAAATACCGCGACTTATCTTACAACCTATCATTGAAAACTCTATTATCCATGGCATTGAACCGATGGATCGAAAAGGCATTGTGGAAGTGAGTGGTTGGGTTGATGATACCCATGATTATTTGTATTTAACGGTTGCAGACAATGGTGTTGGAACGGATGCCTGTTTTGAAGACATTTCACATTCTGGGATTGGTCTTCAAAACGTAAATCACCGCATTAAACTACATTATGGAAACCAGTATGGTTTGTGGTGGGAAAGCAAAAAGGACATTGGAACCGTTGTATATATCAAGATTCCAATAAGTAGGGAGGAAGCATATGATTCGTGTACTGGTAGTGGAAGATGAAAAGATTGCACGGAAAGGTTTGATTATCACTACACCTTGGGAACGATGGGGATTAGAAGTCATTGCGGAAGCATCCAATGGTAAAGAAGGACTTGCATTAGCAAACAAACTAAATCCAGATATTATCATGACTGATATTCGTATGCCAATTATGGATGGACTGGACATGATTGAAGCACTCTCGCAAACTGGTGAGTCAATCTTTATTGTAATGAGTGCATTTAGTGAGTTTGAATATGCCAAAAAAGCTTTGCAATATGGTGCTGTTGATTATCTCATTAAACCCTTTAGTGATGAACAGTTGAATGATGCTTTAGTCAAAGCAGTGGATAATGTAAAAGCACTCCAAACTCTGAAGCGACAACAAACTGTAACACGAAATGATATGTTGAATACCATGGATCGGTACTTATCTAAAAGTAAACGCAGTCAACATTTGAAGATTATCGCAGCATTGGATTATATACATGAACATTACGCTAAAGAAGTATCCATATCGAATTGCTGTGATATTTTGGATGTATCGGAGAGTTCATTGAGTCGTTTGTTTCGGTCTGAAACAAGCTTTAGTTTCCATGAGTATCTGACCATCTACCGGATAAAGATTGCGTGTGAACTGCTTCTAGATCCTAACCTGATGATATATGAAGTTGCGAAGTGTGTTGGATATCGGGATCAACGATACTTCAGTGTTGTCTTTAAAAAATACATGGGGATGACCCCTAACCATTACAAAGAGGTTTATCAGTAACCTCTTTTTTTCACTCATTTATTCCACATAATTTCGAGGTAAAACATTTATTTAAGTGTTTAAAGTGTCAGATTGTTTAGTGACACATGAGATTGTGTGACCAGTGTCACATAATTAAAGGTGTTTTCAGCTCATTAAAGGGAGAAATAGGCGCATTTGTTTGTTTTTTTGAACTTTTATTTCAAAGTTTCACAATTTTATTTCAAGATTATGTTGAACCTTTTGTTCTTGTTATGGATGATATAAACACTAAAATCAGATTCATAACATGTAGAAACATCGAATTTATGACCGAGAATTCACATATTAATGCTAATTTCATTTGTGATAAATAAAGTGTTTTGAGTAAAAAACGACCATTTTAAGTGGATAGAGTGTGAAATGACGGTAAAATGTAATAAAAGTTAAGATAGAGACAAAAAAAATTTTTGAAACATAGGTCCTTTTATAAAAATGTATAATGACGATAAACCATGTAAATAGTAGATAATAGGGGTATCTATTGAAATAAAATTTCTATATATCAATAAATTATGTGAAACCACCACATTTTTTGTGATAATGTGTGATTTATCGCTTGAAAACGCTAACACAGTGTGATATTATTTCAATGTCAAAGTTGCTTAGGCGCTTTACCACAAAATTTGGTCTAGGAGGTAAACATGGACAAATTTATGGAAATTGCTGCTAAAGTTGGCTCGAATAAGTATATGATTGCTATTCGTGACGGTTTTGCATCTACAATGCCATTATTAATGGCTGGTGCAGTCGCTACGATGATTAACAACGTATTCTTTGTTTCTTGGTCACTATTAGCTGGTATTATTGGTGGGGAAAACCCTGCTGAACACCCATTCTTTATATGGGCAGGTCAATGGGTCGCTCCATTCTTCAGTGCTATCGATCCAGGTACACTGTCATTAACTGCATTCGCTGTAGCTTTAGGTATTGCTTACATTAGAGCTAAAGACGAAGATGTAGATCCACTTTCAACAGTATTAATTACTGCTGGTGCATTCTTCATCTTAGGTCCTAAAACACGTGTTAGTGAAGTAGCATCATACATCGCTGACTACTATGGAGCTATGGGTATCTTGGTTGGTATGCTAACTGGTTTAATTGCTCCACTTATCTTCATTAAGATTGTTAAAAAAGGTTGGATTATTAAAATGCCTGATATGGTGCCACCTGCAGTTGGACGCGCGTTTGCTGCGATCATTCCAGGTTTCATTACATTATCTGCATTTGCTTTAGTACCATACCTATTCTCAATTGGTGCTTCAACTGGCTTCTTAGCGGAAGGTTCAGCATCAAATATCTTCGCATTATTTGAAGAAACAATGCAAGCTGGATTAATGAGAATCTTCGGTGGTCAATCTACTGATGCATTCTTACCTGGTCTATTGGGTGCTGTATTCTTCAAGATGTCACAAACAATTCTATGGTTTGCTGGTCTACACGGACCTAACTTGACAGCTCCTGTACAATCTCCAATCTGGGGAACATTTGATACACTTAACGTACAAGCATTTGCTCAATACGGTAAAGACGCTGTTCTATATCCTTGGACAGGAACAAGCTGGGTAATCTATGCTGACCTTGGTGGTTCAGGGGCAACTCTAGGACTTATCATCGCACTTAAATTCTTCAACAAACGTCCAGATGCTAAGGAAATCGCTAATATCTCATTGGCTCCTGGTATCTTCGAAATCAACGAACCAATTATCTTCGGTATTCCTATCGTTCTTAACCCTACATACTTAATTCCATTTGTAATATCAACACCATTGTTGACTGCAATCGGATTTATCTTAACTTGGGTTGGATTTGCTGGACGCGTTGTAAATAGTATTCCTTGGACAACACCTCCAATCTTAGGTGCTGCGATGGCTACTAACTTCAACATAGGAGCAATCATTACTTCAATTATCTGTTTAGCAGTTTCTGTAGTAATCTACGTACCATTCGTATTGTTATCAAATAAAGAATTTGAAAAACAACTTGCAGAACAAGCTTAATAATATATAATGTAAAGAGTGGGTTTCCACTCTTTCTTTTCTTACTCGAGGTGAATTATGAAGAACAAAGCTGTATTTAACTATCCAATCGAAGTCGTATATCAAGCAATTGCACAACTGATTGTTGATAATGCAAATGCATATAATGATAATAAGTATACACTGGATACGGTTCACAAGATCGATTATAAGTTTAAAATTGAGACCACGATGGGGCCTTTTATGAATTATTCTAAGGTTGTGGACGTTAAACCAAATGAGTCAATATCATATACGATACATCGTGAAAAGATGGAGAAATACCTTGTAACATATAACCTCATCAAAGAGTCTGATGATAAAACGCGTTTAGACTATCGTTATGAACTTGAAACGGATAAGAAATCGGATTCATTAAATCATATGCTTGTATCGTGGTTGTATAAGTTAAAACAAAATAAGAAGTTTAAGGAAATGCGTGATTACTTAAACACTCAGTGTGAACTGATTGTTTCTAACAAGTAATTGCGGATGCATAGAATGGTTGTTAAATTATGAAAGTAAAATATAGAGATAAACTCAGAGAATTTAAAAAAGGGACTGTGTCCAATATATTAATGATAGCAGGTGTGTTTGCGATTGATTTGATTACGGTCATGTTACAAATAACTGCTGCACATAATAACAATACCAATACAGAAACAACTCAGTTGATACTCAATTGGTCATTGGTTACCTATATTATTATTTATGCATTATTGTTGTATGCTTATATTAACCTCAATAAAGGGAACTTTAAACTCATGAGACGGTTGATGTTGATCATTATCGCAATCTCAATCATGAATCTATTGACCTTCATGTATGCGGGGTATGTATTCTCGTTTATATTGATTGTTCCTATATTGATGCTGGTGTATATTCAACAAAAAGCAAAAGACTTTATTCATTAACCATCAAAAACAAAACCTCTTGCAGTAATGTAAGAGGTTTTTATGTATTAAGCAATCGCGTGCTGCGTTTTTTTAACTGTCCGTTGAGGTACTTTGTTGCATCACTTAAATCTAAGTGAAGTGCAAGTGCTGCTTCAATCGCGAGTTGGTGAATTGCCTTTTCATAAAGGACACGTTCTCGCTTTGGCATTGATCGTTCTTCTTTCTCGTTTCGCACTTTACCATCATGTAAGTAAATTAATAAGTCAAAGCGCTCTTCTAGGTCTGTTAAGGCTACCATGTTGGATATCTTTTTCCAACGTTCATGGTATTTTGCTTCTTGTCGATACGGTGTTGATATAATTGCGTCGAGGTGTTCTTTCATCACCTCTGGTTTAGCGAAAGGTCGTGTGCGATCATCAATCTGGTCAATGGGAACATAAATATATGTATCCTCATTTTGAACGTCTTGGAGTTTTAAATACTGTTTAATCTTGCCGTTTACATTCTTTGTAACTTCTCCGATGACTCTACAAAGTCCATAACCGACATGAAATAAATAATCATTACGAATCATTAAATCACTCCTTTCCTATATTATACCACTTATTGACCCTCATGTTTGCAATTGAAAAATTCTCTAAAGATTGTGAGTCCAGTTCACAATAACTTGGTTGATATGGTATAATTCAACAATATATTAGGGGGCGTCTACCATGAAAAAGTTTTCTTTAGCAACACAAGTCTTTATCGCAATGATTCTTGCGCTGGGATTTGGTCAAATTAAAATTCTTCCTGAAGTGATATTTCAGGGATTTGCGACATTTACAGGGTTCTTTGGAGCCTTCTTATCGTTTTTTATTCCAATCCTTGTGTTAGGGTTAATTGTTCACAGTATTACACAACTTGCATCCATGGCACATAAGATATTGATTAAGTCATTACTCTTGTGTTGGATCTTAACTGCATGTGCAGTCACAATCGCATCACTTGTTGGGTTTAATCTTTTTCCACACATACTGAGTACAACGGATGTTGTATTAAACAATGACACTGCAAGTGTAAGTGCACTGATGGAGTTTTCACTGATTCCACTTTTTAAAGTGTTTGAAGCAACCGTACTTGCGCTAATGATTGGATTAGCCCTTGCATCACTCTCAAAACACAATAAAGGCATCACCATGCGCAAGTTCTTTGGTGATTTCTATGAAGTCGTCCTTGTCATCTTAAAATCATTTGTAGTACCCTGCATTCCATTTTATATCTTTGCGAACTTCGCAATCTTAAGTTATACCAATCAAGTGTTTGTGATTATTGGTCAATACTGGAAGGTTTATGGTGTCATCTTTGCCCTTCATTTCACTGTATTAGGTTTGGGATATTTGGTGGTTTCAATTGTGAAGAAACGCTCATTTATTGAATTGATCCGACATGTAACCCCAGCATATCTTGTAGGATTTGGTACGCAGTCTTCAGCTGCATCTATCCCTGCAAACTTGGAAGCGGCTCAAAAGATGAATATTTCCAGGGAAACACGTGAGTTTACAGTACCATTGACAGCCACAACCCTTGCCTTAGGCAGTACCATTACACTAACGCTGTGTTTAATCTCTTCGTTCATTATCTTTGACATGATGCCAGAAATGAACGTAATAATTCCCTTTTTAATCGCTTTTTCGTTTATAATGGTAGTAATACCAGGTGCACCTGGTGGTGCGGTCATGACGGCACTTCCTTATCTCACAATGGTAGGGATCGAACCATCAAGCCTCATCGCACAGCTTATGATTACACTCTATATTACCCAAGATTCATTTGGGACCGCTGCAAATGTCGCAGGGGATAATATCATTGGTATCTTTGTAGATAAACCTTAGGTCAAGGAGGCCCATTATGTCACGTCTCAACATGTGGTATAAGAAACTCACAATCTTTCAAGCCGTTATCTTAGGCTTTGTGATTATTAATGTGATCGGTGCAATTCTATTGTACCTACCGTTTTCATCACGCAATCACATACATACGTCTTTTATTGACGCCTTATTTACTGCCACTTCAGCACTGAGTGTCACCGGAAGTATTGTGGTCAATACCGCAACACACTGGACACGATTTGGTCAAACAATCATTCTCATCCTTGTGGAAATCGGGGGATTAGGGGTGATGACCATCCTAATCTTCTTTTTCTTTTTCTTAGGGAAAAAGATGAATATACGCCAACAACGCCTCATGCAAGAAACCCTGAATATTTCTGATCTATCACAAACAGGGGAAGTGGTCCGATATGTGTTGTATTTCTCGTTAATTGTTCAAGTAATCGGAGCACTTATTTTATCCATTGACTTCATTCCTCAATTTGGATTAGCCGATGGTATCTATTATTCGATCTTTCACAGTGTCTCCGCCTTTTGTAGTGGGGGATTTGACTTATTTGGAGGTAACATCCTTCGGTTTCAAAACAACCCACTGGTAATGCTCACCCTGACTTCATTGATTATCTGTGGGGGTTTGGGGTTTATTGTATGGCGTGATTTACTTACCTATCACAAGACCAAGAAACTCCTTTTACACACACGTTTTGTCCTAACATCATTGTTTATCCTTATGTCAATCAGTGTCATCACATTGTGGTTAAGTGAAAGCAGTCGGGGTGCCTTTGACAATATTGATCCACGGTTTAGATGGGTTCATTATATGTTTCTTGCAATCTCACCAACAACCGCTGGTTTTTCCAATGTGGACTATAATCACATTTCAATGTTTGGCATCTTCGCAACGATTATATTGATGTTTATTGGTGGAGCACCGGGTTCTACTGCTGGGGGAGTTAAAGTCACCACAATCGGTGTCGTGATGATTTACTTAGTCTCAAGCTTCAGAAACAAACAACCGACCTACAAACACCGTTCATTATCCGATAACTTAATTCGTCGATCATTGTTTATTATTCTCTTTGGACTGTTATTGGTGTTAGGTGCAACCTTGATTCTATTGGGAACCGAGACCATTCCAAATGGCTTTGGCCTTGAATACATCTTAATGGAAGTCGTCTCCAGTTTCTCAACAGCAGGACTCTCCTTAGGATTAACTGGACGCATTACAACGATTGGTAAATGTGTGCTTATTGTTCTTATGTTTATTGGTCGTGTGGGTCTTGTAACCTTCTTCTGGTCATCTTCATCACGTTCACAAGAAGTGAAAGTGAAGTATCCAGAAGGTAGTATCCTGGTCGGATAAACCCAAAGAATTCCCCTTAAACGGTATTAATCATTATAAAAATCAGTTATAATATAGGTAAATACATACAAAACAGTCATTGATAGAGGTGATCACATAAACAAACCCCGCGATAATAAACCTAAAGGGGCGTGGTTCATCAATCAATTACAAAAAGTAGTATATTAGAAAGGGGAACGGTGAGGTTTTAATCATCTCAATATCATTATGAAGAAACTTTTACGATCAGTATTCGTCGCACTAGTTCTATTCATCGCATCTTCTACACCAATAAGTGCTATAGACACATTGGTGGATTCTAGCGATGTATCTGTTGGAACAACCATGAACCAAGAGCACTCAAGTCACTATTTATATATACTGGGTATTCTTGTTCTAACAGGAAGTATTGTGGGAATGTATCAAAAGAAATACGACGAGGATTAGTCTTCAAACCAAAAGCACTATGGGGATATATACCTATAGTGCTTTTAAGTGAAACGATAATAAAAAAGGCGGTCTGAAATAACTTGGGGATAATTCAGAAAATGATATAAAATAACTTGGGGAGTAAGTTACCCCAAACAAGTTTGTTAAAGACCAAAGGGAAGCGTAGTCGCACATGACTATAGCTTCCCTCTTTTTGTTATAGTATATCAATAATGAGTCATTTCTTAAGAGAGTCCTTTGTCATAGGTTGTTTTAATTATTGGGTTAATTCGATATGTTGCGTCTTCATTAAGCACATACAACACACGATTCCTAAACCGCTCCCAATTACGATAGCCACTTGCATTGTTTTTTATTTGCTTGATTATGCGATTTCGATTCTCAATCAACGCACTGTTTATGTGTGTTATGGAAACTTCATAATGGGTTTCTCCTGTTTTCTTATTTGTGACCTTTGTGCATTTTTCTACTTTATTGAAAGTTGCGACAATTTCATTTTTCCACTTTCCTAAAGTTCGGCTAAAATCAACGATTGATGCAACTCTACTCTGAGCCATCACTCTGATGAGTGTGTTCAGATTCTCGTGTGCATTCTCAGCTTTTGATTCATTGAAGAATTGATCGAGTAAGAACTTCATGTTATATGCATCTTCAAGGCCATTGCTCGTTTGAAGAATTAGGTCTATTATGTCGTAAAGGTTTAGAAACTTTCCCAATTTCTTATTGCGTTGTTTCGGTACATTTGGATCAAATATATTGTATTTCTTATCTTTAACTGTGGTTGTTGCTTTGGGGTTTTTATAGAGTAACCAGTTGAACTTTTTAAGCAGATAGTATTGCTGGTCACGCTTATAATATTCTTGTCTTTTGACTTTATCTTCTGTTTGCTTCCAGTTCTTAGGAGGTTTTAGTTTCTTCATAGTGTCTACCCTAATAGAGTCGATACGTTTCATTAAATCACTATAAACATGAAAACGATCAACACTGATAAACGCGTTTGGAAGGAATTGTTTTGCGACGACTCTATAGCTATACCACATGTCGATTCCAATACCTAAGACTCCTTTGCGTTCTTCAAGGGGGATTTGGCTAAAATACGCGACTAAGTCTTGTTTCTTACGGGACGGTAATATATCTACGATATTCTTTGTCATTGCATCAATAAGAACGCATACATAATCACTGCGATCACTGTGGTACGCATAACATTCATCAATAAGCAGATAAGCGGGTAGTTTTTGTCTGGAGACAGAAACGTGGGAATCGAAAATAGATGATACTGTAGTGGGAGATAACCGATATCTATTGGCAACTGTGGTAAACGTTTCATGTGGCGATTTAAGATCATTCAGGACATTATATACGGTCAGCTGAGTAATCTTCATATTTCGATACGCAAATGGATTGTGTTCAAAAAAGCATTTATTACACGTTGTGCATTTATAACGTCGTGCACGGTAACGAATGTAACAGGGTATATGTGTTACCAGTGAGTGGAGAAGCTTCTTTTCAGAATAATCTTTGATTGTGGATGTTTTGCTTTCACAAATTGGGCATGTTTGTTCCTCTACCTGAAGCGTAATGTACACATTCAATGCGTCACTTTGACCTTTGATATCAATCTTCTGGACTTGATGGTGTTCTAAGTTAAATAATTCAAGAATTTTTTCGTTACTTAAAAGAGTGGCATTAGCGTTCATAGAAACCCTGCCTCTCTTTGACTATTTTGATAAGGTTTCATTATGTATCTTGCTCCTAAATATAAAAATGATTGTCTGTTATTTAAATAACCATCTTCATTATATTCAATCTGAGGAGTTAAAACTATTTTTCTCATGTTGGTGAAGTAATGGCGGAATGATAGATATTCCGTTTTGTGGATAATATGAAGTAATTCAATCGTTCCAAATAACTTAAATGTCTCACCGATTCATAATCGTTAAAACGTATTTTTATCCGAATATATGTTGATTCATCAATATCAGTTAAAAGCGTGCTATCAAGTTCATGGGTTAATATTATTTCAATTGTGGGTACAGACAGTTGAAAATAGGGAAGTAAGTTACTTGGTATTATTGCATGAGTTCTCTTACATTGATTACAAAAGAAACGTGCGATTTCTACGACAATGGTTAATCGCCCAGTAATTATGGTTTTCGGATAGTATCCATAACGAATCAGTGTATCTGTTTTTGAACAGCACGGACAAGGTATTGTTTTTGGATTAATTGAATTGATAAATTTGTAATATTCCTTTTGAGAAAACTGTTTATTATTGAATGTGTTTGAGAAAACTGTTATCATATTCTTACTCCTTTATAGGAGGTATTGGATTGGTAGAAACTTAGGTCTGGAAACTTGGGGTTTCTACCATTTTATTAACCTCGTTAAACTAATAATACAAAAAAAATCACTTTAATACAGCACTTAATTGTGCATAAAGTAAAGTGATTTTTTATTCTGCTGGTCTAAGATAATCAGTTTACAACAGAAATCCCCAAACTTCTTTAAAGACAGAGGCTAGAGCAAGATTACCTCACCCCAAGAAATAGTGTTGCGAGTGAAAACCCCAAGTAAAGTTTAATATCCATAAAAAATCCACATAGCAAACCTTATAAAAATAGTTTATAATATAGTTATAACACATCACTTTTTTATGGTAAGGGTTGGTTCACAATTATTATAATGAGGGCAGTACGTGAACACGCTTTAAAGAATCATAAAAAATAGGAAGTGAATAACAATAAAGGGGACGGATGATTTTGATCATCTTAGTATAATTATGAAGAAACGAATCGGATTTACAGTGATGATGAGTGCGCTATTTTTAGCGTGCTTTACACCAATCTTTGCAGCAGAGGATACAACACCACCTCAAATCAGTAATATTACAATGGACAAAAGAGAATTTAAAGGCGGCGAAAGTGTTGTATTTAGCTTCAGTGGAACCGATGATTTATCGGGTATTGATACATATATGATGGAGTACACATTAAAAAGTGATCCTTCAAAACGAATTTCTATCCAAATTTACAATAACTCAAACACAAATAACTTTTCACAGTCATACACGATACCAACGACACTAAAACCTGGAGAATGGCAATTTGAAGTCGTTCAAGTATGGGACACTGCCGGGAATCTTAACACGTATTATCGAAACACAACCGATGAGAGTGTCACCATTAACTTCAGTGGTCTTGATTTTACACTCATCGAAGACCCAGCAGTTGATCTGACTTTTCCTGTATTACAAAGTGTTTCCATTAGTCCACAAGAAGTAAAAGCACCTGGATCGTTTACAGTCACAGTAAAAGCCACCGATAATGTTTCCCAAAACTTACATGTTTCAGTTTATATGGGTGGTATCAATACGGGTACAGATCTCACCAAGAAATCAGGAAATACCTATTCAACAACCTTCAATATTACCGCAGAAGATAAATACAAGAAAATTAAAATTGAACAAATTACACTCACAGATGAACAAGGGAATTCAGTTACGTATACTCATGATATGAGTAATGGTGGTTCAGACTTTGAAAGAAGACCCTTACCCAAAGAATATCTTGTGAAAATAAGTGGTATTACAACCGCTGATACCACCGCACCAACACTCATCAATTATAAAAAAGAACACAGTGTTGTGGGTGTTCCAGGCGTGTATCGACCAACAATCGAAGTTACAGATGATATATCAGGGTTTGAGCGTGCAAATATATCCATTGTGAAAGTCGAAAGTGTGGGCAATTATAGTCTTGGTTATATCGCAAATCTGTATGATTCTTCTAAGAATGGGAATAAATACAGTGGTGAATTAATTTTTGACCAATTTGAAGGTGAATCAACGTATCTTATTGAATCAATCGAACTCATTGATTATGCAGGAAACTCAAGTATTTACGCGATCAATGCAAGTGATCCAAACTATAAGATTCCGGAAAAAACCTTTAGTTTGAAACGCAATGATGTTTCCAATGTAAGCACTGGAACGATGACTGATGATTATGAATCCGTCATAAAGGATTCCAACGAAGATTCAATCATTTCAATTGACTCCACAAAGAATAGTATTGTGAAAGCAAGTGTATTTGAATCCATTCGAAACACGAGCAAAACCATTATCATCAATAACAGTGGGATTGAGTGGGTGTTTAACGGGAAAGATATTGTAAATGCAAGTAAAGATATTGACTCCAAAATCACAATCAGCACCTTTGTGAATGGTGGGGATATAGTGAATATTGAAAGCTATATACAAGGAGGAAATGGAATCATTATAGAATTTCCAGCCAATGGATTATTACCCGGGAAAGCGTTAGTCAAAATAAAAGCAGATTATACCTTAAGAAACTATATGGGTGACACTGATCTTTATGTTTATTATTATAATCAAGAAGATAATGGGCTTGAAGCCGTAGCAAACAAGATCAACATTTCCTCAGCAGGATACTATGAGTTCTATATCACACATAACAGCACTTATATCATCTCATCAAAGAAAGCAAATGCGGTGATCAAAGATGCCAGTGCAATCAATGAAACCATTAATAATGATGTTGTTAAACCAGAAGATATCATTGAAGTGAAAGAAAAAGAGGTTGTTGAAGAAACACCAATTGGTGATGTTCCAGTTGTTGTTGCACCAATAAACACAAAGAACACCATAAATCCATGGATACTTACCGGAGTTTTACTAACTGGCACGGGTATCGCCACGTATGTTTATCTAAGAAAAAAGAAATCAAAAAGTGTATGAATTTAAGAACCATCGAGGGAACCAATCATGAACCCCTCATGGTTCTTTTTAAAGCAGAAAATTCCTTTCCTTTACAAGAAAGAACCCTCAACCTAACACCGCCTTATTAATGATACACTAACTCTATATATGAATATCAAGATTCGGAGAGGAGTATATTCATGAATAAAATTAAACAGATAGGTGTTGTGTGTTTTGCAGTGATGCTTGCATTCTTTGCAACAACACTTACAGTATCAGCAGAAGTAACAAGCACTGAGCAACGAATTATTACTGCACTACAACAAACTAGAATTACAGAAAAATATATCACACTAACAAAACAACATCTCGCGAGTTCAAGTGTCAATCTTGATGAAGCAGCAGTGAATATTATCGTTAAGAATATAGAAGAAGCGAGTCTTATATTAGGGAATCAGTCAATTCAACAATTCTTGTCAAGTTCACCAGACGCAAGCCGTTTTGTTTCACTTGTTGTTGAAGCAGGTAGAGCTGCTGATTTAGTCGTGGTAGTAAACTTGGAGAATCACCTATTATCAACGATAAGTGGTATTCCTGTAAATAGTTTAATCAATGGTACAAATGCCGTAGATGACATTATTAAGAACACAGGAAGTGATTTCACAGGATCACTTGTTGTTGCAGCAGGTATTGTGACACTCTTAGGTGCGACGACATTCGTAGCGAAAAAGAAAGAACTCTTTTAATTCATCATGAATAAAAAACACAAGAAGTTATTGGCATATATCTATGTGCCAATAACTTTCACTTTTTTGAGCTACCTAGTACTTGGCGTACTCCTTTCACCATTCTTTGAAATTGTCACATCTGTTGCTGGAATGGTTGCGATAAATCAAAATGTAAATTATGGAGATCAAACTGATTCTGTTTTAAATCTCACCGATATACATGATGGGTTTATTGAGCTCAAAGATCTTACTTTACCGAACTATGGTGAACACTATGCACAACTGGTTATTGATCGCATTGAACTTGAAACACCTTTATACTATGGTGATGACTATGCACTTTTAAGAAAAGGCGCAGGTCAATATATTGGAAGTGTATTCCCTGGGTTTAAAGGGACAACGCTTATTGCTGGACATAATACACGAGGACTTAGGCCAATTCGAAATGCAGAAGTGGGCGATATTGTAAATCTACAAACAAGTTATGGAAATTACGAGTACAAAATATACGATATACAGTTGGTTCATGAAAGTGAATATGCATTATACCTAGACCTGTCACAGACTAAGAAGGATATCATTGTTATGTATACATGTTATCCATTTGATGGGCTTGTTGGACTGGCGAAACAACGTTTGTTTGTGTATGCAGAGAAAGTAAAAGGTCCAACGATTATAGATGGAGGCGTGAATGAATAAGAAAAAAGATACACGAATCATCTGCAGTATTTTTGCATTTGTTCAAACACTGAGTATGGTTTTAATGATTATGACAGTGCTACTCTATACTTCTTTCTTATCCTATGGCTCAATTATAAGAAACCTAAACAGTATCAATTATTACGAAGACATAAAGGAATATACGTTGGAACGGATTTATGACATTCTGATTCCAACAGGATTACCAAATAGTATTACTGACGATGTTTTTACACTTGAAACCTATACATTTAATGTTAATGGATATATCGAGAGTACATTAAATGGAACAGTTTTCGAGTTTGAAACAACAGAAATACGTGATGGCTTAACGCGCAATATCAACGCATTCTTGGAATCTGAAGGCTTATATGGTTATGTTGAACAAAGTGTCATCGATGAAGTAATTGAAGCAATACTTGAAAGCTATATAAGTATTGCGAAACTTCCATTCTTATCAACTATCGCAGACTATATTGGAATCTATCGACAGTTATTGAATTATATCGTACCTGCATGCTTAGTCATTATTGCATTTTGTGCATATATGAATTTTCAAATCAACAAATGGAAACATCGCTTCTATAGATATCAAGCATATTCATGTGTCGCAACAGGTCTTATGATCACCATAATTCCTTTAATTATTAAAGTATGGGGCGGTTATGCGCGAATTGCGCTACAACCAGACTATATAAACCACTTTATTGTGTATCAAATCAATGCGCTACTCCATGCATTCATTATAGTAGGAATCCTGTTAATCATTAGTGGTGTACTGATTGCATGGCTCTCTGAAAAAGGTAGAGAGACACTCATTAAAGAAATCAAATCAAAATATAAGAAAGTAGATAAAGTTGACAATACATCGATTGTTGAGTCATGAATCTATCAAAACACAAGGGGCAAACCAAGACGTGATGTAGTCTTAATGGGCGGTCTGAAATAACTTGGGGATAATTCAGAAAATGATATAAAATAACTTGGGGAGTAAGTTACCCCAAACAAGTTTGTTAAAGACCAAAGGGAAGCGTAGTCGCACATGACTATAGCTTCCCTCTTTTTGTTATAGTATATCAATAATGAGTCATTTCTTAAGAGAGTCCTTTGTCATAGGTTGTTTTAATTATTGGGTTAATTCGATATGTTGCGTCTTCATTAAGCACATACAACACACGATTCCTAAACCGCTCCCAATTACGATAGCCACTTGCATTGTTTTTTATTTGCTTGATTATGCGATTTCGATTCTCAATCAACGCACTGTTTATGTGTGTTATGGAAACTTCATAATGGGTTTCTCCTGTTTTCTTATTTGTGACCTTTGTGCATTTTTCTACTTTATTGAAAGTTGCGACAATTTCATTTTTCCACTTTCCTAAAGTTCGGCTAAAATCAACGATTGATGCAACTCTACTCTGAGCCATCACTCTGATGAGTGTGTTCAGATTCTCGTGTGCATTCTCAGCTTTTGATTCATTGAAGAATTGATCGAGTAAGAACTTCATGTTATATGCATCTTCAAGGCCATTGCTCGTTTGAAGAATTAGGTCTATTATGTCGTAAAGGTTTAGAAACTTTCCCAATTTCTTATTGCGTTGTTTCGGTACATTTGGATCAAATATATTGTATTTCTTATCTTTAACTGTGGTTGTTGCTTTGGGGTTTTTATAGAGTAACCAGTTGAACTTTTTAAGCAGATAGTATTGCTGGTCACGCTTATAATATTCTTGTCTTTTGACTTTATCTTCTGTTTGCTTCCAGTTCTTAGGAGGTTTTAGTTTCTTCATAGTGTCTACCCTAATAGAGTCGATACGTTTCATTAAATCACTATAAACATGAAAACGATCAACACTGATAAACGCGTTTGGAAGGAATTGTTTTGCGACGACTCTATAGCTATACCACATGTCGATTCCAATACCTAAGACTCCTTTGCGTTCTTCAAGGGGGATTTGGCTAAAATACGCGACTAAGTCTTGTTTCTTACGGGACGGTAATATATCTACGATATTCTTTGTCATTGCATCAATAAGAACGCATACATAATCACTGCGATCACTGTGGTACGCATAACATTCATCAATAAGCAGATAAGCGGGTAGTTTTTGTCTGGAGACAGAAACGTGGGAATCGAAAATAGATGATACTGTAGTGGGAGATAACCGATATCTATTGGCAACTGTGGTAAACGTTTCATGTGGCGATTTAAGATCATTCAGGACATTATATACGGTCAGCTGAGTAATCTTCATATTTCGATACGCAAATGGATTGTGTTCAAAAAAGCATTTATTACACGTTGTGCATTTATAACGTCGTGCACGGTAACGAATGTAACAGGGTATATGTGTTACCAGTGAGTGGAGAAGCTTCTTTTCAGAATAATCTTTGATTGTGGATGTTTTGCTTTCACAAATTGGGCATGTTTGTTCCTCTACCTGAAGCGTAATGTACACATTCAATGCGTCACTTTGACCTTTGATATCAATCTTCTGGACTTGATGGTGTTCTAAGTTAAATAATTCAAGAATTTTTTCGTTACTTAAAAGAGTGGCATTAGCGTTCATAGAAACCCTGCCTCTCTTTGACTATTTTGATAAGGTTTCATTATGTATCTTGCTCCTAAATATAAAAATGATTGTCTGTTATTTAAATAACCATCTTCATTATATTCAATCTGAGGAGTTAAAACTATTTTTCTCATGTTGGTGAAGTAATGGCGGAATGATAGATATTCCGTTTTGTGGATAATATGAAGTAATTCAATCGTTCCAAATAACTTAAATGTCTCACCGATTCATAATCGTTAAAACGTATTTTTATCCGAATATATGTTGATTCATCAATATCAGTTAAAAGCGTGCTATCAAGTTCATGGGTTAATATTATTTCAATTGTGGGTACAGACAGTTGAAAATAGGGAAGTAAGTTACTTGGTATTATTGCATGAGTTCTCTTACATTGATTACAAAAGAAACGTGCGATTTCTACGACAATGGTTAATCGCCCAGTAATTATGGTTTTCGGATAGTATCCATAACGAATCAGTGTATCTGTTTTTGAACAGCACGGACAAGGTATTGTTTTTGGATTAATTGAATTGAGAAATTTGTAATATTCCTTTTGAGAAAACTGTTTATTATTGAATGTGTTTGAGAAAACTGTTATCATATTCTTACTCCTTTATAGGAGGTATTGGATTGGTAGAAACTTAGGTCTGGAAACTTGGGGTTTCTACCATTTTATTAACCTCGTTAAACTAATAATACAAAAAAAATCACTTTAATACAGCACTTAATTGTGCATAAAGTAAAGTGATTTTTTATTCTGCTGGTCTAAGATAATCAGTTTACAACAGAAATCCCCAAACTTCTTTAAAGACAGAGGCTAGAGCAAGATTACCTCACCCCAAGAAATAGTGTTGCGAGTGAAAACCCCAAGTAAAGTTTAATATCCTCTTAATGGTTCGCCCCTTTTTTATTTTTGCTCAAACAGAATGAAAGAAGGGTTTCACAGTGAAATAATTTTCATTATGAAGAAAATTATTTTAAGAAAACAGCCCAAATCTACACTAAATAGTGGAATGTAAGCGTATCATTAAAATCTTTTCGCATATGCGAAAGATTGCCGTCGTTACAAGGTAAAAAGATTTGGTAAAGTTAACGTGTTGGTATAAACAATACTGATAACATAAGTATTTAATGAGTTTAAAATACATACTAAAAGACACTGATTTAAAGAATGTTTGTAGTGGTGCATCTCAAGTTTATTGCGCCATTTTTAGTACATTTAGGGATTTTAAGCTCATTAAGTATCGATATGTTTTATCAGGAATCGGAGGGATAAAGTGAACCAAAATAACAACGTTGAATTTATACAAGAGGATGAAATAAGCATCCGTGAACTCTATGAAATATTCAAACCTTACTTATTAATGATTGTGGCAGTAGGGATTGTGTTTTCAATGGTCGGCTACTTAGGGACAAAGTTTCTAATTGCACCAATGTATCAAAGCACAGCTACGCTTATTGTAAATAATCGAAGAGATACAAGTGATGATTCCATCACCAATGATGAAATCACGTCTGCGAAAAACCTTGCAACTGTATACAGTATCATTATCAAAAGTGATGCGGTAATGGGGCCAGTGGTTGAGAATACTAATACAGGAATTACTACATCTCAACTGGCAAAAAATGTTTCCGTATCAGCAGTAGATAGCACACAAGTAATTCGTGTCTCAGTCAAAGATGAAGACCCACTATTAGCACAGAAATTTGTTAATGAAATTGTGAAAGTAGCACCGGATATTATTATAGACATGGTTGAAGCAGGGTCTGTGCGGGTTGTTTCACTTCCACAAGTTCCAACATCACCAGTTTCCCCAAATACACTCATGAATGCAATGATTGCGGGCATACTTGGAATTATGTTGTCTGCAGGAATTGTTTTAGTTAGACATTTAATGGATCGTACATTTAGATCCCCAGATGATATTGAGCGATACTTAGGTGTTCCTGTTATTGGAATCATTCCAAATATTCAAGAAGTTAGTAGAGGTGGAAAATAATGAGTAAGAAAAAAAGAAAGTCTTCACGAGTACATCCTACACAAACGGATATCATCGATCCAAAATCACCGTTTCAATTTATTGAAGGGTATCGTTCCTTAAGAACAAACTTAGGCTTTACCACATTTAATGGTGAAGTAAAAACAATACTAGTGACGAGTGCACTGATGGGTGATGGGAAAAGCTCAGTATCTATTAACTTAGCACGTATTATGTCTATGTCCGGTAAGAAAGTGTTACTCATCGATGGTGATATGCGTTCTCCTTCGATTCATAAATACTTAAAAATTAGAAGCAAAGTCAAAGAAGGATTCTCATCTGTTATCGCAGGTAGAACCACAGTCAACGAAGCAATTTATTCGTTTCCTGCACTTGAAATTGATGTCATGCTCTCAGGTCCGATTCCACCCAATGCTTCGGAATTGCTATCTCATGAACACACTAAAAAAGTTCTCGATGAACTTCGCGGAAAATATGACATGGTTATTGTGGATACACCACCAGCAGGAATCGTAACCGATGCCGTTGTATTGTCAAACTATGTTGATGGTGTGCTCTTTGTGGTTAAGCAGAACTATGCTGAGAAAGAAGTCGTAAAAGGCACACTCAAAGCATTCAGTGGTACTGAATCAAAGATCTTGGGAGTAGTTATGAATGACTATAGTATCTCAAAGAATCTATCACGTTATCGCAGCTATGAATACCGTTATGGTTACGGTTACGGTTATGGCTATGGTTATGGACACGGAGCTGGAGATGACTCTGAACAATGATTGATTTACATACACATATACTATTTGGTATCGATGATGGTGCAAAGGATCTTGAAGAGTCACTTGCTTTACTTGATTTGCAAATTGAACAGGGAGTTCACACAGTTGTGCTAACTCCTCACTATAATCCTTTGACGCAAGAACTCAACGAATTTCTAAAGATACGCGATGAAAATTATATAGAACTAAATAATGCTATTAAGAAAACTAGTCGACAGATTAGGATACTAAAAGGTGCAGAAGTATATTATTCATCAAAATTAATTGAGATGGATTTAAGTGAACTGGTTATCGAAAATACAGACTATATCCTAATTGAATTCCCGACAACGACAATGCCTAGTAATATAAAAGGTCAATTAAGTGAAATTCAAGTTATGGGGTACATCCCCATAGTCGCACATTTCGAAAGGTATGACTTTTTTAGGGAAAATTTACAATTGCCGGTTGATCTAATCAATCAAGGAGTATTGATGCAAGTGAATGCAGAATCAGTACTTGATAAAACATATAGTAATTTCATCAAAGCAAGTGCAAAACATAATTGGATACACATAATAGGATCAGATACACATAATCTAAACGAAAGAATACCAAATATAAAGTCTGCAATGAGTAAGTATGACAAAATGTCAAAACTTGGTGAAAGTACAAGGATTCTCAACAACTCAAAAAATGTTGTTAATAACGAGTATGTCAATTATCTAGGTCCAACTTATATGAGGAAGATATTTGGATATTATTTTTAAAAAAATAAATTAAAGAAATAGTTTCTGAGGAGAAGAACATGAATAGAATTAACACTGTTTTAGAAAGTGAATATATTGAACAAGACTATACCACTAATGATTTATTAGAATCTATTGATGCTATTTGTAGCGAAGAATGTAAAACGTCATTTTACCTATCAGCAAGAAGAATATTGGATTTAGTATTATCATTAGTGGTTTCAGTTCCAATCGCTATAGTTGTTCTTATTACTGGTATTTTTGTTAAGTTGGATTCAAAAGGTCCAATTCTATTCAAGCAAGAAAGAGCAGGGAAAAATGGGAAAGCATTTACTATCTATAAAATTCGAACAATGTCACACGCACCTTTAGACGAAACAAGAGATATGGTGTGGACTGAAAAAGATGATTGTCGAATTACAAAAGTTGGAAAAGTTATTAGAAAAGTAAGACTCGATGAGTTACCACAAATAATTAACGTAATTAAGGGAGATATGAGTTTTGTAGGACCACGCCCAGAAACTGTTGTACTAACAGAGAAGTTTAATGAGTCGATTCCTGATTTCAATAAAAGACTTATGGTTCAACCAGGAATTACTGGACTTGCCCAAGTGAATGGTGGTTATGATCTGAGTGCAGAGGAAAAAATAGTGTTTGACCTACAGTATATTGAAAATGTATGTTTCTGGGAAGATATTAAAATACTATTTGCAACAGTGAAAGTGATATTCATGAGAGAAGGCGCAAGATAATTTGCTAGAGAATGAAACGCTGATCAGGAATTAGAAAAGATAAATATAAGATGGGCAATGAAGTGTACTGAGTATATAGCAAAATATAAATATAACAAAATTAGCGGAGGTGTTTATGGAAGAAGTAGTAAATAGTAAAAAAGTGTGGATGTTTCATCATTATGCAACTCCTCCAACAATGAGTGGACTTACTAGACCTTACGAGTTTTCTATGAAACTAACAGAGGTTGGATACAACTCTACAATATTTTCCGCATCACATTTACATTATACGGGAGAGAATTTAATTCAGAATGGAGATTTATCTTTAGCTCATAATGAAGCTGCAGTTCCTTTTGTATTTATAAAGACATATTCTTCAAATGGTAATGGTATAAAAAGAGTGTTTAACATGATTTCATACTATATAAATTTGATAAGAGTTACAAAACAACTCATAAAGGATAATGATAAACCTGACATCATAATTGCTTCCTCACCGCATCCCTTAACGATGTTGGCTGGGCTTAAAGTTGCAAAAAAGGCTGGTATTCCATGTATATGTGAAGTTAGAGACTTTTGGCCAGAGGTTTTCTTTCAAGGAGGAAGACTGAAAAAAGAGAGTTTTATTGGAAAAATATTACTAAGAGGAGAACGTTGGATCTATAAAAAATCTGACGCCTTGATCTTCCTTAAGGAAGGAGATGTCTCTTATATCACTGAAAATGGATGGGCAACTTCACAGGGTGGAGATATAGACGTAAATAAATGCTATTACATTAATAATGGAGTTGATCATAAAAGCTTTTCAGAAAATATAATAAAAAATGACTATGATGATGAAGATCTCAATAGTAATAAATTTAATGTTATATATGCTGGAGCGATCAGACCAGTGAACAATGTAGGAAATATAATTGATGCAGCTAAGTTATTGACTAATTATGATGATATTCAGTTTCTTATTTACGGAGATGGAAATGAATTAGAATTTCTCCGTAATCGTGTTCTAAACGAAGATATTAATAACGTTAAACTTAAAGGTTACGTTGATAAAAAATATGTGTCAAGTATATTGAGTAAGTCTTCGGTGAATGTCCTAAATTATTCACAGAGTAAATATAATTGGTCAAGAGGAAATAGCTCTAACAAATTATTCGAATACATGGCTTCAGGTAAACCAATAATATCAACTGTAAAAATGGGGTATTCTCCGATAGACAAATATGATTGTGGACTAACTTTAGAAACAGATACGCCGCAGGCACTTGCAGATGGAATTGTCGAAATTTATAGCATGCCAAGGGAGAGATATATAGAAATGAGTAATAATGCTCAAAAGGGATCCAGAGACTTTGATTATGAAGAACTTACAAAGAAATTAATTTCGGTTATGGAGCGTGAGTTAATATGAGTAATCCCATAAGGTCAATTATCAATGAATATGGTCCTGCTTGGGCAATTAACAGAACGCTATATTCGAGTAAACTCAAAATGATGAAGCTAATACCTTTTTCTGAAATACTATTCGAAAGAAAAGCAAAAGCAAAAGTAAAAAGATTGGATTTATTTAAATTTAATGTTCCTGCTATATCAAAGTTTCTTGATTCTATTACCCTTTCCTCGCAAAATGAGATAATCAACATTGCAGACAAAGCAATAGAAGGAGTTATATATGGTTTTTCATCGTCTGACTTAGCTTTTGGAAACCCTATAAATTGGCACTTAAATCCATTGACGGGATATGAAAATAGACGGGATGTGAAGTGGTACCAGATACCTGATTTTGACAAAAAGGTTGGAGATATTAAAGTTATTTGGGAAGCATCAAGATTCACTCACTTTCTTTATTTTGCAAGGGCTTATATTCTAACAAAGAATGACAAATATTATGAAGCTTTTTCTAGTCAACTTGATAGTTGGCTAAGAGACAATCCTTATTCATATGGTTCAAATTATAAATGCGGACAAGAAGCTACCTTACGAATGACAAATGTATTAATAGTTTACGCTATTTTTAACGAATTTAACTTAATATCAGTCAGAGATAAGGAGAATATTGCAAATCTTGTTGAAAATAGTTACAAAAAGGTTTTATCAAATTTCTTTTATGCTCACAAATGTATTAAAAATAATCATACCTTTACAGAGATTTTTGGTTTAATTGTTGGTTCTTGGTGTTGTGAAAATTATAGTAAGCTTAAGTCATCATATAA
The DNA here is from genome assembly GCF_001545095.1 of Erysipelothrix larvae. Classification (NCBI taxonomy): domain Bacteria; kingdom Bacillati; phylum Bacillota; class Erysipelotrichia; order Erysipelotrichales; family Erysipelotrichaceae; genus Erysipelothrix; species Erysipelothrix larvae. The sequence goes on along the minus strand of NZ_CP013213.1, from coordinate 1,916,658 downwards.
ATTGATGGATAAGGAGATTGTAAATCAATTCTTAAAGGATGGGGGTTTTTCTCAATACTCGTTTAACTATCATCGATTTACCCTACAAATATTGGAAGTATTACTAAAGGTGAGCAATACAACAGGGATTCAAATCAAGGAAGTAGACAGAATTAAGAAAAGTGTACTACTGCTATATCAAGTTACTAACATCAAAGGAGATGTTCCAAACTATGGCTCAAATGACGGAGCGTTAATATTTCCATTATCATCATGCAAATATAGAGATTTTAGGCCCGTATTAAACACGGTTTATTCACAGATATCAGGGAAACGCTTATTTGAAAAAGGAGAATATGATGAGGAATTATTGTGGTTTGGAGATACACTAGATTTACCTGTAGATATCAATGAATATAAAAGTATAGCATATGATGACATAGGTATATATGTATTAAGAAGTAAACAGAGTTATTTAATGACATGCTTGCAAGATTATAAATCCAGACCCGCTCATATGGATCAACTACATATAGATTTATGGCACAAGGATATAAATGTTTTATGTGATTGTGGAACTTATTCTTATGCAAGTGATTTGAGCAATACGTTATCATCAACCATCAGTCATAATACTGTGAAAATACCTGGAGTAGAACAAATGAATAAAAAAGGAACATTTCTAGTTACGGATTGGTCTCAAAGAGAAAATGTGTTTTTTTGCGATTCGAAGTTTCAGGGAAAGATGGTATCAAAGAATGGTTATAAGCATGAAAGAATTATCGAAATTAATGAAAATGGTTATTTCGTGGAGGATTGGATTACCGGAACTACAGGGACTTGTGATATTATTTTCAATACTCCGTGTGATGTAGAGATAAATGAAGATGGCTTTGATTTAATAATAGATGGACAATTAATTGTTTCGATAAAAATTCAAGGTACTATTTCAATTGAAGAATCATATAGGAGTCTTCACTATTTAAAAAAAGAAAAAATTAATAAGGTGCTCGTATCAAAAAAAATAACAAAAAAAATATGTAATTCGAAATTTAGTATAATTTTACACTAAAAGGAAGGTATAAAAATGATAAATATTATTGGACTTGGTTATATTGGTCTTCCCACAGCGCTAATGTTCTCCAAGAGTGGAATCGAAGTTGTTGGAACAGATCTTAATGAGAAATTAGTGAGTTGTCTCTCAAAGGGGGAGTTAACATTTGAAGAAAATGGATTACAAGATTTATTTAGTCAAGCAGTTGAAAATGGTATTACGTTTACTACTGAATATCAAAAAACAGATACCTACATAATCGCGGTTCCCACTCCTTATATGAGTTCAAGCAAGAAGTTAGATGCAAAATATGTAATCTCTGCAGTAAATAGAGTTCTTGATGTATGTGAACCTGGTTCGATTATAATAGTTGAATCAACGGTATCACCAGGATCAATTGATAAATATATTAGACCTGAAATAGAAAAAAGAGGTATTGTTATTGGAAAAGATGTACATCTTGTACATGCACCGGAGAGAATAATACCAGGAAATATGATTTACGAGCTAGAGTACAATTCACGAACTGTCGGTGCAGATAATATCACTATTGGTGAAAAAGTAAAAATATTGTACAAAAGTTTCTGTAAATCTGAGATTGTGGTAACAGACATTAGGTCAGCTGAAATGTCAAAGGTAGTTGAGAATACATATAGAGATATCAATATTGCTTTTGCTAATGAATTGGCTAAGATTTGTAGAGCTGATGGTATGAATGTTTACGAAATAATAAAAATAGCAAACAAGCATCCAAGAGTTAATATACTCCAACCTGGTCCGGGCGTAGGCGGTCATTGTATTTCAGTAGATCCTTGGTTCTTAGTGGGAGATTATCCTGACCTTACAAACTTAATATTAGCTGCAAGAAAAATTAATGATTCAATGCCAACCTATGTGCTTGGAAGAATTAGGGACATTATGAGAGAACACGGTATTTCAGACATATCAAAAATAGGAATATATGGTCTTGCTTATAAGGAAAATGTGGACGACACTAGAGAAAGTCCCACACTTCAACTACTAGAACAAATGAATGACCACTTAGCTTTTGGTGTTAAAGTATATGATCCATTTATTAGCGAAAGAATAGTCGAACATCAATTCTTGAACTTCGAAGACTTTATTAGTGAAGTTGAAATTTTGGTTATTATTACTGCACATGACCACATCAAAGAAAATATGAGTTTAGTGAAGGATAAGTTAATTCTAGACACGAAGAATATATGTAATTTTGATGGTGTATACAAATTGTAGATTGGAATTAGAGAAAATGAAAAAAGTAATGGTAGTTTTTGGGACAAGGCCAGAAGCAATAAAAATGTGTCCGCTAATTAAAGAACTTAAATCAAGAACAAAAATAAACACGTTTGTTTGTGTGACTGGTCAACATAGAGAGATGTTGGATCAAGTATTAACTGCTTTCGATGTTGTACCTGATTACGATCTATCAATAATGAAAGCTGGACAAACGTTGTTTGATGTAACTGTCAGTATTATTGAGAAAATGAAAGTTGTACTCAGTAAAGTCAACCCTGATATGGTTCTAGTTCATGGAGATACATCAACAACATTTGCTACAGCTTTAGCATGTTTTTACCTACAAATTCCTATTGGTCATGTAGAGGCAGGGTTAAGAACATACAATATTTACTCTCCATATCCAGAGGAGTTTAATAGACAGGCTGTTGGAATAATTGCTGATTTGAATTTTGCACCGACAACTGTATCAAAAGATAATCTAATAAAAGAAGGTAAGGATCCAAATAGTATTCACATAACAGGAAATACTGCTATTGATGCTCTTAATACAACGATTCGTGATGATTACTTTCATAAGCATTTGGAATGGGCTTCAGATAGCAGACTTATCATGATTACTGCGCATAGAAGAGAAAACCTTGGTGAACCAATGAAAAATATGTTTAGGGCTATTAAGAGAATTATTCAAGAGAATCCTGACATTAAAGCTATCTACCCAATTCATATGAATCCAGTTGTCAGACAAGTAGCCCAAGAAATACTTGGTGATTCAGATAGAATAAGAATTATTGAACCACTCGAAGTACTAGATTTTCATAATTTTCTAAACAAATCATACTTAATACTAACAGATAGTGGAGGGATTCAAGAAGAAGCTCCTAGTTTAGGAAAACCTGTATTGGTAATGAGGGATACAACTGAACGACCTGAAGGGGTGTTGGCAGGAACTTTAAAATTGGTAGGGACGGAAGAAGAAGTTATCTACGGAGCTTTTAAAGAACTAATAGAAGATAGTAATGAATATAAGAAAATGAGTCAAGCAAATAATCCCTATGGTGATGGTTATGCGAGTATGAGAATTGCCGATATTCTAGAAGATTGGTTAATATAGTGTAGATTAATAAAGGAGTTTAATAAATGAAAAAGATATTTTTTGCATATCAATATAGTATGGAAAATGCAGGTGACTTCGCAATTAATGTTGGAAGTCTTGATTTACTATCTAGTCTTGGATATGAAATAACTGTCATGTCCAAGAACACAAAAAATAATGAGGAGTATTCACTTAATGAAAGATATATTAAAGAATACTATACGAATGTCAAGATGTTACCTGGTCCATTCGATTTAAATCGAGATGGAACAATCAAAACATTGATTAGTTACACTTTTGGGTTTGTAAAATTAATATATTATTCATGTTTTGGACAATATAAGTCTGAAATAAATTCATCAAATTTTGTAGTTTTAAATGGTGGCAATGTATTAAGGTGCAATAGTATTACTGATTATATTAGATTATTTGCACTTATTTTTCCACTAAAATTATCTATTTCAGGTGGTGTTCAATACGCTCTATTTCCACAATCTACAACAACTATAAATAGAAAAGGGAAAAAGTTATTAGAAAAGTATATGGACAATGCAAAAATTGTATTTGCAAGAGAAAACATTAGCTATAATAGCCTACAAAAAACCTTTAATAATGCAAATATTATTGAATCATTAGATAGTGCATATTTTATTAGAGATAGAGAAAATGTTTTAAAAGAATTTGAAGTGAAGTATGATGATTACTTGAAGTTAGATCGAAAGATTTGTATAACACTAAGGAAAGAGGATATAGGTGACATTGGTGAGTTAAGTAAAGAGAAAAGGGACAAAATTGAAAATAAGATTATTTCTTTTATTTCTCAGGCAATTAAGGGAGGTTATTCAATTGTTCTAGTAATTCAAACAAAGAAAGATAAAAAGTTTACCGAAGATATTTTTAATAAAGTAAACAGTAGTAATATTAGCATAATCGAAGAATATAATCCGTTATTTTTAAGAGAGATATATCGAAATTCAGAATGTTTAGTTGGTATGAGACTTCACTCTATAATTTTAGCTATGTCTGTGGGGACACCAGTTGTCGGGTATTTTGATGAAGCATGGGGAATAAAAAATCCAGGTACTTTATCAAAATTTAATATGCCATATTGTTATTTGAACAGTAATGACAGTTTTTTTACAATGATAAATGAGGCGAAGAGTAATAAAGAATTAATGAATGAAACCATTCAGAATTGTAAGTTAAGAATGATTAGCGATCTTGAAAATGTGATTAACAATCGGAAAATTGTTGGTTAAGAACAAAGTTACATTACTTGATATATAATCGAATGTGAAAGATGTGATCAATATAGTACATTTGAATTAATTATGTGTCGTTAAAGCTAATTATTTTCACATTAGAATCATAGTAACTGAATTATTAATATTTGATTATTTCTCATTTATTTATGATACTAGTAGATTTTACTTGTGCACAATATATTCATATAAAGATGGGAGTCAATACAATTGAAAAAAAAATATGGACTTATATTTATGATTTTAATCTTTTTTCCATACATTACACCAATCTCTACTGGGGTAGATACACAACCTTGGGCATTAATTTTTTCGATGATTGTTTTCATTTATTCAATGCTGGAAAATAATTTTGGGGTGAACAAACAATTAGTTGTTAGCTTACTAATTGCACTTATAGCGACATTTTCATTTGTTTTCTATTTCTTAGCAGGATTTTCTACCATAATTGAAGGAATTAGGTCATTGTTAGGATATTGGAGTTTATTTTTTATTCCGTACACAACAATTAAGTATAAAGATAGGATGGATGGGAAGTATCTTAAGATATTTTGTTATATCTGGGTTTGTGTAGCACTCATTCAATACTTTATTTACCCAGATTTTGGGATTTCAATAATGAATCGTTTATGGCGCTCAGGAAATAGAGGGGTTACCGCACTTGCACCAGAACCAGCATGGTTAGGAAGGTGGGGAGTTTTTGTGATTATTATTAATGATTATTTTAAGATGAACAAATTAATCAATTCAAAAGACTATGGAATTGTATTTGCAATTTGCATTCTTCTAATTTTTCTCTCTGCATCAGGGATGGGAATTGCGTGGCTAAGTGTCTATTTAGTATTAAGATTATTAGTTGAAATTCTCTATAAGAAGAGTATAAAGAATGTAATCATAACAATTCTCTCAATGTTAGCGTTTAGTTTTATGTTTTTACAAATTCCAATGTTTTCAAACAGTAGGGCTGGTATACTGATTAGAATGTTTTTAGAAAACCCTTCATCACTTAAAATATTTGCGGGTGTAACACTTCGTCTTGGAAATCCAATAAGAGCATTTTATGGTGGATTAATTGTCATGAGAGGACTTGGATTTGGTATAGGATCAACAATCTTATCAGATACATTGCTTCCGCAATGGCTGATTGATACGCTTAGTATAACAGGAATTGATATATATTGGGGTGGAAGAGTCAGAGGAGGCTTAGTATCATTTGTTTATGAGCTCGGTATTATTGGTTTAGTTTATATCGCATATATACTATTTATTTTTATTAAGCCAATTGTTATCGGAAATAAAAAAAAGATAAAAGAACACATAATTTGCTTTTATGGTGGATTGCTTATTATTTTTGCTTCACAATTTATCGAGGGATCAATGATGAATCCATTATTCAGCTTTGTTTTGGGATTAAATATGATTTATTTGAAAGAGAACAGGAAAAAATTAAAAAAACCTGTGTAAAAAATCAGGCTTTCATGACAACTCTTATCTGTTTTTCATTTTAAAATGTAGGCAAGATTCTACGTTGACATCTAAGTCAGTGGGTAACCATATGATTTAGATAATAAAATGTTTAATACTATTAGAGCTATTGCATACTTGTGTTAATGTCAATGATTTCTTGAATACCATGCTTCGCTCCAAGAAAATACGGTGTAGATTACCCCCCCAAAAAGTCTTAAGACAACCATGATAAGAACACTTGTTAAGACACAGTCATGGTCGCATTAACCAAGGTAAGAGTTGTACGAGTAGATTAAAGCATATCCAGTATAGGTGCAAACAACGTCAAAATGAGCACCTTGCGTCGCTTTATCTTGAGCACCCAAAACCTTTAAATATAATTCAATAAATTGATTAGATTTTATGTTGCGCAACTAATGCAAAGTGCAGCATTTTCTTATGCTGGAATAGGAGGTGCAATTATGCTCATTAATTACAACAGAAGTATAGAACGATTAAAAGGAAAGGAGGTCTCAAACAAAAGAATATCGGAAGTGTTAGGAATATCAAGGAATATAGTAACTAAAGTGGTTAACATAAAGGATGCGTGCCCATTAATATATCAACAGTCTTAGGAAATGTCTGATGAAGATCTAGTTGTTCATTTTCAGAAGAAAAGAAATACCGATGGTTCTTACGAAATGCCAGATTATTGTATAAAATTGGAAAAAGAACTTACACGAAAGGAGGTGACCATGCAATTACTTTAGGAAGAGTATGTTGAGTTATGTAGGATAGACAATAGTAAAGCATATTTACTAACCCAATTCAAATTTCACTTTAATCAGTTGGCAAATACAATAGTACATTTGTAGATGTTATCAATCATAAAACTGGCGAAAAGTCAGAAGTGGATTGGGCTAGTTCGTGACAACAGTGGCAAGATCCACTTACTGGTGAAATTTTATATGGGTGGTTTTTTGTAGCGGTCTTGCCATCCTCCCAATATTTATTCGCTTGCGCTACAACTAAAATGACACAATAGCAATTGAACTTGACAAGATTAATAGAAGACCTCACCAAAAGAAAAATGGGTGACGGTACGATGTGTTTAATAACGTAGAGAAAAACTATTTAAAACTATTACAAAATTATAGGTTTGAAGTCTCTGTATGGAACAAGCTAAAGTACAAAGTAACAGTCACATCGCGTTTCGAAAACACTATTATTCAGTTCTGCACGCTTATATTGGGCAACTTGTAAAACTGAGAATCACGAAAGAGACAATTCAAGTGTATAGTGATTTATTACTGCTTTGTGAGCATAAATTGAAACATGATCAGGATAGTATGCGATATTCTACCTTCCCAGACCACATGCCCCCAATAGTAATGCCCACAATGAGTGGAATAAAACCCGATATCAGAATTGGGCGAAACAAAAAGGACCGAATACATTCGAGGTTGTACAACGTTTCTTTTCCCGAAGCACGGTCGAACAAGAACAATATAAAGCGGTCCATTCATTACTCAAGCTAGCAGACAAATTCACTAATGAGAGACTAGAAAAATGCCTGCAAGCTTGCGTTGAGACACCTAAAAAGCCTCAACTACTCCATTATTAAAACATTTTGAACAATAATTAAGACATTGGGTATGAAGACTTTAAAAAGAAGAATCTAAACCATTTAAATTTTTAAGAGGAGTAAATTATTATGAATAAAGAGAAGCTACTAGGAATCACAAAGATGACGCGTGAAATGAGATTGCCAGAAATGGACGAACAGTTGTTTCTATCTATGGAGACAGGAGAATTATCCAGTGAAGAGCCACTGATAACAATCGAAAATATAATTCGTTCCGAATATATATCTCGGAAAAATAATATTGTTATTCGAATGAAGAAAAGCGCTAAATTGTTACAACCATCAGCAAGACTTGAAAATCTTGATTATAAACCAACACGCAATCTAGATAAAGCTGTTATTGATCAACTAACAACGAATGACTATATCCAAAGGATGAGAAATGTTGTCATTCTTGGTGCATGTGGAACAGGAAAATCATACTTAGCTAATGCATTGGGAAATAATGCATGAGAAGGATACTATAGCGCTAGATACTGTAGGCTATACGAGTTCCTTGACGAATGTCATCGTGAGCAATTAGTTTATAGCAGTGCGGAAAGAGTCATCGGAAAATATACGAAGTTTGACGTGTTGATATTTGATGATTTTCTAATCAGTTCACTAACCGATCAAAAACAAACATTACTATTTAAGATCCTGGAAAATCGCTATAATAATAGGTCGACCATTATTTGTTATCAACTTGAACCAACTGAATGGCACTCAAGACTAGATTCAAGTATACTAGCGGATGCAATTATTAATAGGATAAGCCCGAGTGCTTACAAGATTATAATAGATGGAGATTCATTGAGAGAATAGGACAAACAAAACGAGCACTAAAGTGATGCTCGTTTTGAACTTTTACATAACCTTTAAATCAATAACGGAGTGCTCAAGATAATCCGTTAGGAGGTGCTTGCGTTAAAGCCTTGAGGGTGTTCAATTTAAACCGATTCAGCATGCTATAATTGACCGACGTATTCAACAATCAATCCAAATTCGATCTCGCAAACTGATGATAGAAAAAAATCAACCCTTTATTCTATATAAATTTTCAATAATATTAAAAAAATTTACCAAAAATAAGTTTTAAGTGGTACAATACTCATGAAATACTTCAAATTGTTTCGTGGCTGTGAAAGAATGTGGGAAATTGACCGCTGATCCTTTGCTCTTAGTTTACTAATTGCATTGATAAGTACGCGGTTAAGTCACAGTCATGGAATATTAATCAAGGTAAGCATTGTACGAGTAGATTAAAGCATATCCAGTATCGGATTGAGGAAACCTGTGGTTGTATTGATACACCTTTGGATCGGTTTATAAACGAAAGTAGCTTTTTATGCTTAGTGTAAATAATTTGAAGACATGGGGGGGATTATATAAAAAATGATGAGATAACTTTTATGGAAGCTTAAATGCTAATAAAGCCTTATTTCTTAAGTATGATGGGATAAAGAAACGTGTTAGTAGCGTATCGAGGATCATACTGAAATAAATGCTAAGTTTACAAAGAAAGTTATTTTTTTTGTGGTTAATTGAATCACAAAATGTGTGGGGATTGACTAAAGATACCAATTCGTAAAAGGTTAGTGATCGTCTTTTATGAATGCGTAACTGTGGATCAAATAAATATGGATTCATATAGAGGCTGGTGTTTATACAACATCCTATGAATCATCGTCTGTTAGGTAAGCGTTTTGATATTAAATGCTTGTCACGTCAGATATTAAACAGTCGATTCAATGAATCGGGTGTATTAATTTCAAATGAGTACAGTTTTTAAAAATAACCCCCACGATGAATAACCTGCTGTTTTATACAGCAAGAATATAAAACGTAACTATTTGAAATTAATATAGGTGGGACTTCTATTGATCTAAATCAAAACATAAAATGGGTATCGTTTTGGTTAAGAAAGATCATGTTAGCACTGTAAACGTATCAAATAATATATAAAAAACCATTATGTTGTGTGACATAAGAAGGTGAAAAACAATTGGTTTTGTCGTCTTTAAGTAATTGAATAACCATGCATAAAGTGATGACTGATGCATTAATTTCAGGACGAATATGAAATGGTTCAAGTGTCCATTGATGGTAATTCGTAAAGACATAAAATCTAGGAGTTTAGTTGGGCAATTGTATTGCTGGAGGGAAAACGTGAATCAATTTAGTAACGATTTAGTTTTAGACAATGAAATAAGCGTGTCTGAAATATATGGGGTTTTTAAACCTTTTATAGTGCTCATTGTTTTAGTGGGATTGGGATTTTCAATTGGGGGATTCTTATGGACAAGGTTCTTGGTTGATCCTGTTTATGAAAGCAATGCGACCTTGATTGTAAACAATCGAAGAGAAGAGAATACAGGCGTAATAACAAACGATGAGATTATATCTGCACGTGGACTTGCGACTGTGTACAGCATTATTATCAAGAGTGATGTGGTGTTGAATCCCGTAATTTCAAATACGAATTCAAATCTTGAAACGGAAGATCTCGCTAAGAATGTATCCGTATCTGCTGTTGATAATACACAAGTGTTTCGTATATCTGTAAGAGATACCGATCCAGACAAAGCGTATGGTTATGCAAATGAAATCGTGAATGTTGCACCGGATATTATTGTAGACATGGTTGAGGCAGGTTCAGTGAGAATTATATCCAGTCCACTTTTCCCAACAACGCCTGTGTCACCAAGTATATTCATGAATTCACTCATTGCATTCATCATTGGAGTTCTGTGTGCAAGTGGTGTTGTGTTCGTGAGACATATCCTTGATCGTACAGTGCGATCACCAGAGGATATTGAGAAGCACTTAGGATTTCCAGTAATTGGAATCATTCCAAATACAACAAAGGGTAGATAGGGGGGATACATAATGTTTCGAAAAAAGGCAATGTTGAGTGCGTCAAACCATAACAAGATTGATATTCTTGATGACAATTCATCATTTTCATTTGTTGAAGGGTATCGTTCACTCAGAACAAACCTAAGCTTTATGACTTACAGTGGTGATGTTAAAACAATCTTAGTATCCAGTAGCCTTCCTGGTGAAGGGAAGAGTTCTGTTTCGGTCAACTTGGCACGATCCTTATCAATGGCGGGAAAGAAAGTACTTTTAATTGACGCTGACTTAAGGTCACCTTCAGTGCATAAATATTTAAGGATTCGCAAAAAGGTACAAGATGGGTTCTCTACAGTGCTTGCGGGAAGAACTAAACTCGAAGATGCCATTTATATGTTTCCACCCCTTGAGATTGATGTGATGCTGTCAGGATCAATTCCACCAAATGCTTCTGAATTACTATCAAGAGAGCATACTGGTGAAATCATGTCAGAGCTTAAAGAGAAGTATGATGTTGTGATTATAGATACACCCCCGGCGGGTGTCGTTACAGATGCCGTTGTATTATCGCGTTATGTTGATGGCCTCTTATTTATTGTAAAGCAAAATTATGCAGAGATTGATTTAATAAAACACGCCTTAAAATCATTTGAGCAAACGGGTACAAAAGTACTTGGGGTCGTTATGAGTGATTACAAGAGCACCAAGGATACACGGGGTTCAGGTTCCTATGCTTATGACTACACCTATGGAGTAGATTCGAAATAATGATCGATATCCATACCCATATATTATTTGGAATTGATGATGGGGCTAAAACACTTGAAGATTCCCTTGCACTGATTGACATGCAGCTTGAACAAGGAGTTCATACAATCGTATTAACACCCCATTATAATCCACTGAAACAGGATCTTGATGCATTTATTGAACTCAGAGATAAAAACTGCCAGATTCTTAAACAAGCAATTCTTGAAACGCATAGAGATATCACAATTCTCAAGGGTGCTGAAGTATTATACTCTTCAAAACTGTTTGAAATGAATCTTGAGGATTTAGTCATTGAAAACACGGACTATATACTCATTGAGTTTTCACCACGAACCCTACCCAGCAATCTTATGAATCAAATCAGCGAGCTTATTGGGATGGGGTATATTCCAATCATTGCACACATGGAGCGCTATCCATATTTTAAAGACAATTTAGACTTACCGATTGATTTAATGAAGTGTGGTGTGCTGATGCAAGTCAACGCATCGTCATTTATTGATCAATCACAATCAAGTTTCATCCATGCCTGTATGAGACATGGATGGATTCACTGTATTGCAAGTGATGTCCATTCAATAGACAAAAGACCATCAAACATGATCAAAGCAAAACAAGCAATTAAAGAAAAGCATCCTAAGCTTTGGAATACATGGATGGTCAATGTCAAACAAGTTTTAGAGAATGAAATTATAAGTGTTCAACAACCTTCAAAAATAAGAAGTTTTTTAGGTAAATACATTTGAACTTAAGGGGAGGGGCGATTAATTTGAAATCCAAAGCATTGGCTGTTATTGTTGCGGATTTAGCGGTAGTACTAATTGGTTATATTTTATCGTTGTGGGTGAGACTTGAGTTTAATGTTCAGGTCATGCTTCAATTTGAAGGTTTCTTTAGATTACTTCCAATTGTACTCATCATCTATTTATGCTCTTTTATCGTATTTAAGATCCACAAAGCAGTGCTATCAGCAGCAAGTATTGGAGATGGTATCTCAATCGTTTCCGCAAACCTTCTCGCTACACTCATACTGACATGTTTAAAAACTCAATTCTCAGTATTGGATGATATGCCAGGAAGTGTGATTCTAATCAGCTTCTTTGTCGTAACTATCTTTAATGTAACAATTCATTTTTACTCACGGGGTGTTCTAACATTACGCCATAGACACAATCAAAAAACCACATCAAATGCTACTTTAATATATGGCGCAGGAAATGCTGGGCGACTGTTAATCAAAGAAATCCTACAAAACGATGACTATGAATATCGTGTACTTGGATTTGTGGATGATAATCCTTCCTTGATAGGATTTGACATTGATGGCTATCCTGTTGTTGGAAATGGCCAAAGTCTGAAGCGTCTTGTTAAACAAAAAAAAGTAAACCAAGTCATCATCGCAATGCCAAGTGTCACCAATGGAGAACTAAAAAGAATTTCTAACCTGGTATTTGACTCAGGTGCTAAGGTTGTACACGTGATGTCATCAGTCGCACTGACTGATCCAAACAATGTCAAAAATAAACTTCGAAAAATTGACATAAAGGATTTATTGAATCGCAGTGAAGTAAGAATTGATTCCGATGGTATCTTGGAAAAGATAAATGGCAAGAAAGTAATCGTTACAGGTGCTGGTGGGTCAATTGGAAGTGAGTTAGTCAGACAAATTATTCAATACAAACCAACACGGATTGTATTATTCGATATAAATGAAACAGGTCTGTATGCAATAGAACAAGAGTTAATGATCCACTCGCGTAAGAACATAACATCCTGTGATACTGAAATTAAAGCTGTCATTGGTTCAATTAGAGATGAAAACAGGCTGGAAGCATTATTTAGTGAAGAAAAATTTGATCTTGTATTCCATGCTGCTGCACATAAACACGTTCCACTCATGGAAACATCACCCCAAGAGGCCATAAAGAACAACATTTTCGGTACGAAAAATCTAATCGATGTGAGTATTAAGTATGGTGTTGAAACATTTGTGAATATATCAACCGACAAAGCAGTTAACCCCACAAATGTTATGGGTGCAACAAAAAGATTCATCGAAATGATGATCCAAAGTCAAAGATGCATGAAGTCCAATACAAAGTTTGTTGCTGTACGATTTGGGAATGTTCTGGGTTCAAATGGCTCAGTTATTCCACTCTTTCAAAAGCAGATTGAAGAAGGTGGGCCTGTAACCGTAACGGACCCTAACATCGTTCGATATTTTATGACCATTCCAGAAGCAGTGAGTCTAGTCCTTCAAGCGTCAGCATATGCACTTGGTGGAGAAATATTCGTCTTAGATATGGGAAAACCCGTTAAGATTGATGACTTGGCACGTAAGATGATCCGACTCTCAGGCTATGAACCGGATAAGGATATTGAAATTCAATACACTGGTTTAAGACCGGGTGAAAAACTCTATGAAGAACTCCTCATGGGGACAGAAACGTTACGAAAAACTGATAACAAACTTATCTATGTCGCAACGCCAACACTATGGAAGGACGATGATATTCAATCATACCTTACGGAAATTGAAGCGAGCCTATACAAAGAGAATTCAAATGATATTAAGATAATACTTAAAAAAGTAGTTAAAACCTATACTTAAGCGAGAACTTAAATAGCTAATCAAAAATATCGATAGATGACAGACTCGGTTTGAATATATGGAAACTATTATAAAAGATTACACACAGTCTAGAGTTTAATTATTAATTTTTACAAGCCAATTCGTATTAGCACTATGGGAGGATAATAAAATGAATACTATAAGAAATATTCCATTTTCTCCACCTGATATTTCAGATGAAGAAATAAATGAAGTAGTTGATACATTAAGGTCAGGTTGGATTACTACAGGTCCAAAAACAAAGCTCTTTGAAAAGAAAATTGCTGAGTATTGCCACACCAGTAAAGCAGTTGCTCTTAACTCAGCTACTGCAGCTATGGAAATAACGCTGCGACTACTAGGTATTGGCCCTGGAGATGAAGTTATTACAAGTGCATATACTTATTCTGCGACTGCGAGTGTAATTACGCATGTTGGAGCAAAAGTAGTGCTTGTTGACACAGGGAAAAACTCATTCCATATTGATTATGATGGGATTGAAAATGCTATAACAGAGAAAACTAAAGTAATTATTCCAGTTGATATTGGGGGAGTAATGTGTGATTACGACAAAATATATGAAGCAATAGAACGTAAAAAGAGCTTTTTTAATCCGACTAATAAACTCCAAGAAGCATTTGGAAGGATAATTGTTATTGCAGATGCAGCTCATTCAATAGGTGCTACTTATCAAGGGAAAATGAGTGGAGAAGTTGCAGATTTCACCTCATTCTCCTTTCATGCTGTAAAAAATCTAACGACTGGAGAAGGTGGGATGGTTACATGGAAGGACATTAATGGTATTGATAATGAAGAGATTTACCGACAATATATGCTTTTTTCTATTCATGGACAATCTAAAGATGCATTAGCAAAAACTAAGTTAGGATCCTGGGAGTATGACATAGTAGCACCTTACTATAAATGCAATATGACAGATATTATGGCATCTTTGGGTCTTGCACAGTTTAAAAGGTATCCAAGTATTATTGATAAAAGAAAACATATGATTGAAAAATATGATGAACTATTAAGTGGATTAAATGTGACGTCTATGAAACATTATGATGAAAGCAGTAAGTCTTGTGGTCATTTGTACTTATTGAGATTGACAGGGAAAAACGAATCTTTCAGGAATGAAGTGATTAAGAGAATGGCGGAAAAAGGTATAGCAACCAACGTCCATTATAAACCATTACCAATGCTTGAAGCATATAGAAACCTAGCGTTCAAAATAGAGGATTATCCAAATGCTTATGAAATGTTCCAAAACGAAATTACGTTACCACTGCACACGCTATTAACTGATGAAGACATTGAATATGTCGTAAACATTTTTAAAGAATCATTCCATTAATCACAATAGGGGGAATAATATGTATCAAGAATACTTTAAGAGAATATTTGATCTGCTTTTAGCCATTATCGCTTTTCCAATGTTTCTTGTCATAGTAGTGGTAATTGTTCCTTTAATATATTTTGAGGATAAAGGGACTCTTTTCTATAATGCACCAAGACTTGGGAAAAATGGAAAGTCATTTAATATGTATAAGTTTAGGTCAATGAAAATGAATGCCCCCGATATTCGAAATTTTGATGGTTCAACATATAATGCAAAGGATGACCAAAGGTTGACGAAAATTGGGAGATTCATTCGAAAAACAAGTCTTGATGAAACACCACAACTGTTAAATGTCTTTAAAGGGGATATGAGCATTATCGGTCCAAGACCAGACCTTATAGAACATAGGAGCCTATATGAAGGGAACGAATATAGAAAACTTGAAGTTCGACCAGGAATTACAGGATATAGTCAAGCTTACTTTAGAAATGCAATACCTTGGAAAGATAGAATAAAGAAGGATATTTACTATATCGACCATTTGACATTGTGGATGGACGTAAAAGTATTATTAAAAACAGTGGTACTAATAATAAAAAGAGAAAAAGTGTACGGTGAACAGAAGTCAGACAATGTGAAGGACGAGAAAGCTAATGACTCCTAAAAATTATGAGTTGAAGCCTTTACAGTGGGATACAGATTACTTTGGAGTTAAGGCTGCTCGCGTTAATCTAACTGGTATTGTAAATGAGAATAATCAAAAGGATATTATAAAGTTTTGTGCAAGATATGACTTTGTAACTATCTCAAACATAGATAACATACAAGAGAATAACCAATGGATTGGAAATAAAACAAGTGCATTCTTAGTTGATATGAACATTCAATTTAAGAAAACTCTAGGTGGTAAACAAGATTATCAAGATGATAAAACATATGTAGTTAGCAATATGTCTAGAAATGATCAAATAATGAGAATTGCAAAAAAATCGTTTTCTTATTCCAGATTCTTTAATGATCCGAATCTTCCAAAATCAGAGTCCAACAACATATACCTTCATTGGACTGAAGATGCATTTAATCAGGAAAATAAGTTTTTTGTTATATCTGAAAGAGAAGGTAATATAGTGGGATTCATTCTATTCTCCCTAGATGAAACGAGTAGCGTAATAGAACTAATTGCTGTTGAAGAAAAGTATAAAGGGAAAAGAGTGGGGAAGTCATTGATTCACACCATGGAATCATTTGTTATAGATCAAGGAATTAAAAATATTAAAGTTGGAACACAAGTAAATAACATATCAGCGGTACAATTCTATTTAGCAATAGGATTTAAGTATGTGGGCTGTGTGACTATGTATCATTTGTGGGGAAGATATAGGAGTGAATGACATGAAAAAAATACTATTCATATGTACTGAAGGGTTTGATACACCAGGACCGTCGAATCACTTAATTGGAACCTTAATCGAAGATCTCTTAGAAGATGGGTTTCAGATTACTTTAATTCAAAGTTGTAGGCAAGGCATATATGATGATATTCCAGATAATCTTAATGATAAGCTGAATTTCGAATCAATTTCAGTCAATCGAAAGGTGATAAACAAAAGTTCATTTATAAAAAGGTATCTAGAGGAAGGTGTTTATCACTTCAAAGCCTTCTTAAAATGGAAAAAAGTAAAGGGAGTTGATGCAGTTTTTGTACAATCATGCCCCACCGTAATGTTCTCAATCATACTTTTGAAGTTATTTACACGATATCCAATTCTATATAGCATTCAGGACATGTGGCCTGGAAGTGCAGTAAGTAGTGGAGTCTTGACAAATAAATGGTTAGCTCTACTATTTTATAAGCTTCAAAGGATAACATATAGCCTTAGTGATGTCTTAACGGTAATATCTGAAGACATGAAAAGGAAGGTTATTGAGCAAGGAGGCGAAGAAGAAAAGATTCATACAATTGTCAACTGGTTTGACGATAGATCAATTCATGAGGTAGATTGGACAGAAAATAGATTCGTCAATAAATACAAATTAAAACGACATATGTTCTACGTTCAATATGCAGGAACCATGGGTTATGTATTTGATTACAAAATGGTCCTCAAGGTTGCGGAGAAGTTGAAAGATTGGCAAGACATTGAATTTCATATGATTGGTGAGGGGAGTCAGAAAGATAAATTTCGACAAGAAGCCGATAAAAATTTCCTAGATAACATTGTATTTTTCCCGCTCGAACCACAAAATATGGTTTCAGATGTATATAGCGCATGTTCAATTTGTTTGATTCCCTTAATAAGGGGTGTAATCGGAAATTCTGTTCCAAGCAAAGCGGGTCTATTAATGGCATGTAAAAAGACAATTGTTAATTCTGTTGATGAAAATTCAGATTATTACAAAATGTTCAATGATAACGGTATTGGTGTTTCTGTTTCTAATAGAGACCCAGATAGTATAGCTCAAGCAATCGTTCAACTGTATGAAAATAAAGAAATACGAGATGTAATTGCAGAAAATGGGAAAAGATTTGGAGAAAAGTATTACTCAAGAGCTGAAAATACTATAAAATTTGCGGAGATATTTAATCAGATGATAGGAGGTGTTGAATGAAGGTACTCGTTATTGGTTTTACAAAACTAGCTTATATGCCCTATATGAATTTTTACACTGAACAATTAAAAAAAATGAATAGCAATACGAGTTTACTTTACTGGGATAGAGATTTAAAGCCTGATATAGAGGCACCCATTGTAAATCAACTGTATTGCTTCAAGAAAAGTATGTCAGATAGCGATTCTATGATAAAGAAGATTCCAAATTTCATTAGCTTTAGAAGGTTTGCAAAAAAGGTAATCACAAAAGGGGATTTTGATTTAATTATCGTGTTACATTCAACACCTGCAGTATTATTGTCAGATATTCTGAATAGGAAATTCAACGAGAAATATATCTTAGACTATCGAGATTTTACTTATGAAAATATTGGCGTATACAAGAAAATTGTTCATCAACTAATTAACCACTCAAGGTTGACATTTGTAAGTTCCAGAGGTTTTCAGAAATATCTTCCTGATTCTGATAAAATCCATGTTTCTCATAATTTACTTCTGCATTCCTATGCAGACAGAAATTGTCGAAAAACATTACCGAGAAATAATGTACCTCTACGAATCAGATTCTGGGGATTAATAAGACATGTTGAGATTAACATGAAAATAATAGATAATCTAGCAAATGACTCAAGATTTGAATTGCATTACCATGGACGGGAACAAGAGCCAGGACGCCTTCTAAGACAGTATGTTCAAGCGAATGAAATAAATAATGTCTATTTTCATGGTGAATATATCCCAATTGATCGTGTGGACTTTGCTTCAACAACAGATATACTTCATAACTTGTACGAAAATGACACAAAAACAACGTATGCAATGGGGAATAAATTTTATGATGGTCTCACTTTCTATATCCCGCAATTATGTAATAAAGGCTCATTTATGGGTGAAGAAGCAATGTCAAGCGGGATTGGTGTAATGTTGGATCCTTCAGAAAATAACTTTTCAGATAAAATTTTTGAATATTACCAAAAGCTTGATTGGGATGAATTTACCAAGAATTGTGATGAAGCATTATCAAGAATCACTAAAGAGTACAATAATGGAATTGACGTTCTTCAGGAATTATTATTTTGTGAAAAGGAATCATTAATAAAACAGTAGTTCAATTCAGGCGAATTAAATTTTAACGAAAATAAAATGTAAATTGCCGGAAGGTAACATTTGAAACACTAACCTTATGTAGTAGCCTATTTTGGACTATAAAAAGATATGGATGTTTTGAAAACAAAGAGAAGGGGTTTTGAGTCAATGAAAATTTTATACATATCGCCACCATTATATGGATTTTGGGAATGCTTATTTGAGGGTGCAACTGAAATTAATGGTCTGCCTTCGTTCAATAAACCTTTGAGAAAACTTATCGAAAGTGGTCATCAGGTTGATATTGTGCTACTCCATAATACTAAAAACTTACCTAATTTTAATATTAAGGCCAGTTGGTTAAAAAGAGAAATGATTAAAGAATGTCTCTATTATGAGAATAAAATGATATTGAGACCTATGAATATCATAAATAACCGAAGAATCATAAAAAGATTAATGAACGATGAGCATTATGATTTTGTATACGGTCATGGATCAGCAACAGAGATTTTTAGGAGCACTGCTCACAAATCTGGAATACCCTTTGGGCAAAGGTTATATGGAACTTTTCTGTGGAATAGCATTGAAAAAAACGGGTTATTCAAAACTAAAATCAAGCACTATATTGAGTATAATTCATTTAAGACTGAGAAATCCTTTTTGTTAGTAACAAATGATGGATCAAGAGGTGACTTGACATTTAATGCGATTAATAAAGGGAATCATCCATTTGATTTTCAATATTGGATAAATGGTGTGAATATACCTTACAGTATTACAAATGGAGAACTTATTGATTTCAAGAGAAAGTTAGTATCTAAACCATTTCTTTTCTATGTTGCGAGGTTTGATGAATGGAAGCGACAAGAAAGGGCGGTTAGAATTTTAAAAAAACTAATTGATCGAGGCCATAACATTCATTTATATCTAGCGGGTCCTTCTGAGAAAGGTAACACGTGGTATTTTGAGTATGTAATGGATCTAGTTGAAGAACTTGGACTTAATCGTAATGTGACATATATGGGGCACATTGATGCCAAAACTATTTATATGATGTGTAAGTTATCGATTGCATCGCTTAGTTTGTATGATGTCTGTAATTTGACCAATGTTTTTCATGAGATGTTGGCAGCAGGATCAGTTGTTATTGTTAAAAACGATGGTGTTGTAAATGATTTTATTAAACAAGATGAAAATGGCTTTGTTGTTAATTATGAAGAAGAAGTGGTTGACATAGTCGAAAAGCTGTTATTAAACCCCGAAATAAGTAAATCCATAAGGCAAAGAGCAATTGAAACTTCCAAGACAAAAATGCTAAATTGGGATCAAAGAATTGATTTGGAAATTCAACTCATAACGAAATACGCGAAGAATAAAAAGGATAGTAAATATGATAAGTAGAATAAAGATGAGTACATTTGATCGGTTGGTAACATTCATTATAATTGTTGGTCCAATGTTCACGCAATACTCTAGTATTTCAAGTGTGATACTGCTTCCAGAATTACTAATCTTTCCGTTATTGTTTTATTATTTTATGAGGTGCAAACCACTTACTATATTGAACTTAAATACTTATTTCCGATATTATTGTGTCGTTTTGATATTAACGCTCTTCATTTATTTCGTAGACTCCGATTTGAATTTATCAGTCTCAACTTTCGCTTTTATCAGACATATTTTTTATACACTAATCATTGTTAGCATTGGATATAAGAAGTTTAATATAGATTATGCTGCTAAAACATTGATTGTCATTGCTCTCATTAATTCATTGTATGGGTTCATTCAGTACTTAGCATATAATTTACTGGGGTTAATTTTACCATGGCATTTTAGTTTTCTTCCATTAAAATATGGCAGAAGCCTTGTTGAGAACAGTAATTATTTATTTAGCGAATTTGGGTATAGATTCTCTGGCTTATTCTCGGAGCCAGCTCATTTCAGTCAGTATGTGTCAATTGCACTGCTTGTTATCTTGTTTTACAAGTCAGATAAATTTAAACCTAACAATGTTGTGAAAACAATTGTTTCGCTAATTTATATTTTATCTCTGTTGCTTAATGGATCAGGAACTGGTTTTGCAATGATCGTGTTTGTTATTGGATTATATTTTATAAATAGCGAACGTAAAAATATCAAAAGTCTATTTTCAAAAGGCGCTTTATTAAGTTTAGGTATTCTATTTGTAGTTTATATTACAAAAAACGAAATCATTAACGGAGGATTAGATCGGATTTTAAGTACATCCGATGTATCAAGTGGAAATATCAGGATATTTCGCCCATTCTATGTATTTAGTACGCTTCCTGTTTTAAATAGATTTATTGGAGTTGGATATGCGAACTATAGTAACTATGTGATGAATTCATCATTAGCGACTGCCTATGAATTATCAAATAATAGAGCATGGACGAATACTATTGGTTATATCCTAGTGGGTTCAGGAGTTGTTGGTTTCTTGTTTTATATCAGTTTCATTTTACTGCTGTATCGTAGGACTCGCAACTTTTATAGGTATTTAGTTCTGTTGATACTATTATTCGCACTGTTTACTGAAGTACCACTGTCATTTCAATTCATCACGATTATGGGTTTCATTAATAAAGGAATATTCACAAAAGAAATTTCATTTATAAACTAAAATGAGCGCATAAATCAAACAACAAAGTAAAGATAATATCCTCAAGGATTAGATGTAGATTGTAAGTCTTACTTTTCGTTTTGACTTCACATATAACCGACTATAGATGTTTGAGTGAATTGATTATGTGGAATGTATGAATCGGTGACATACATCAAATTATTATAAATATATTGCTTAGATTGCTTGAACGAAACAATTAATCGTTCAATAAGAAGGATGGGAACGATATGATTAACGTAATTGGATTGGGTTACATAGGGCTTCCAACAGCTCTAATGTTTGCTAAAAGTGGCATTGAAGTTATTGGAACAGATCTAAATGTAAAATTGGTAGAATCTCTTTCTAGAGGGGATCTTACATTTGAAGAAATGGGATTGAATGAACTATTTAATGAAGCGAAGGATAAGGGTATTATATTCACAACAGAATATCAGAGGACTGACACATATATTATCGCAGTTCCTACACCTTATATTAAATCAAGTAAGAAACTTGATTCACAATATGTAATAGCAGCTGTGAATTCAGTTCTGGATGTTTGTGTAGAAGGATCTATTTTGATAATTGAATCAACAATTTCTCCAGGGTCAATTGATAGATATGTCAGACCAGAAATTGAAAAAAGAGGGATGTGTATAGGTAAAGATATTCACATCGCTCATGCACCTGAAAGGATTATCCCAGGAAATATGATTTACGAACTTGAACATAATTCAAGAACGGTCGGAATAGACAATCATAAGATTGGTGAAATAGTAAAAAAATTATATTCAAGCTTTTGCAAATCAGAGATAGTAATTACTGATATAAGATCTGCAGAAATGTCAAAAGTTATTGAAAATACATACAGAGATGTAAATATTGCGTTCGCAAATGAGCTCGTAAAAATTTGTAGAGTAGACAATATGAATGTTTATGAAATCATCCGTATTGCTAATATGCACCCAAGAGTAAACATCTTGCAACCTGGGCCTGGAGTTGGAGGTCATTGTATATCAGTAGATCCATGGTTTTTAGTAGGGGATTATCCAGAACTTACTCATCTAATCCATACAGCAAGAGATATTAACGATTCTATGCCTTCGTACGTCCTCCGAAGGACCAGAGACATCATGAGGGAAAATAATATTACAGATACCTCTAAGGTCGGTATTTACGGATTAACCTATAAAGAAAATGTTGACGATATACGAGATAGCCCAACTATTCAACTTCTGAATATTATGGATGCCCATTTAGCATTTGGTGCAAAAGTGTTTGATCCGTATATTAATGAAAAAATAGTGGATAATCAGTTTATGAATTTCGAAACGTTCTTAAATGAAATCGAGATTCTGATTATAATAACCGCACATGATCACATTAAAGATAATCTGGAAATGGTGCGGGGTAAAATAATTCTTGATACTAAAAATATATGTGACTTTGATAGAGTTTACAAACTATAAGACAGGATTTAAGCAAGATGAATACAATAATGGTGGTCTTTGGCACCAGACCTGAAGCAATAAAAATGTGCCCATTAGTTAAGGAGTTAAAGACACGAGACACACTGAATACTGTTGTTTGTGTTACGGGTCAACATAGAGAGATGTTGGATCAAGTATTATCCGCCTTCAATGTAGTGGCGGACTATGATTTATCGATAATGAAAGACAGACAGACTCTTTTTGAGGTAACAATCAGTATTCTTGAGAAAATGAAGGCAGTTCTTGAAGAGGTAAAACCAGATTTAGTTTTAGTTCATGGTGATACAACTACAACGTTTGTGACATCATTGGCATGTTTTTATCTTCAAATTCCTGTGGGTCATGTAGAAGCTGGATTAAGAACTTATAATATTTGTAGTCCATATCCAGAAGAGTTTAATCGGCAAGCGGTTGGAATTGTATCAAATTATAACTTTGCTCCTACTGAGATCTCAAAAGAAAATCTTCTGAAGGAAGGCAAGAACCCAGACACTGTATATGTAACAGGAAATACCTCAATCGATGCACTTAAGACGACTGTTCGAAAAGATTACACTCATGAACACTTAAAGTGGGCATCAGATAGTAAATTGATTCTTATCACTGCTCATAGAAGAGAAAATCTTGGTGCTCCTATGAGAAGTATGTTTAATGCGATTAAACGCATTATAGATGATAAGAAAGATATTAAGGCAATTTATCCAATTCACATGAATCCAATTGTAAGGGAATTAGCGGATGAAATATTTGGAAATACAGATCGAATTCGTATTATTGAACCTCTAGAAGTTCTAGATTTCCATAATTTTTTGTCTCGGGCATATCTAATTTTAACTGACAGTGGGGGAATTCAAGAAGAAGCACCAAGTTTAGGAATCCCTGTTCTAGTAATGAGAGATACAACAGAAAGACCAGAAGGTATCGAAGCAGGGACCTTAAAGTTAGTTGGTACAGATGAAGAGGTCATTTATAAAACATGTATTAGCTTATTAGAAGACGACGAAGCGTATGATAAGATGAGTCATGCAAGTAATCCATATGGTGATGGCTTTGCATGTAAAAAAATTGCAGACATTATCTGCAAAGAATTAATTGTTAAGGCTTCTTCAGTATGTGACAACAAGCATTCTATTTAGCCCAGATGTTAATGATAACTTTGATGAGATAACACCACTTATGATCAGGCTCTTAAGTACGCAAAACCTATGTGAAATCTATGATGAGTCTATACTTATCATTACTAAAATGAGCTTAGTGTCGTTTCAAAAGGTATACCATGCTCAAATGTGATTGCGTTATGCTACGAGAAATTAATAGGTTCTGAAGTATATATAATATTCAAAGAACTCGATACTGATTAAGTAGTAGGGTCATTCAGTACAAATACAATATACGAAAAACTGCAAGTTAATCCATTAATCATACAAATGATAACGGATTAATTTGCAGTTATTTTATGTGCACGTGATTATGTTGAATAATACAGCACATAATAAAAGCCAAGTGATATAAAGGGGTATCCACCTTTATTCACAAGGCTTATATAAGCATTAACGTTTTGTTCTTTTTTTACTTTCAACAAATAACAATGTACATCCAAGTAGGATACTGACATAGTGTCCATAGTGTGTTGAAACACCAGAACGTGGTAGTGTTTGAGATGGTGATTGTGTCTTTGATGTTTGTGTACTTGGAGTGTGTATACTTTGTGTTTCAATGATATTTGTAATCACAAAGTGACTAAACTCAGTGGCTTCAAAGGTTAGGGTACCATCTTGATTGAGTGTACTCTTAAGCTGTGTCATGGTTGTATCATGGTTCACATGATATACAGCGATTGTCTTGGATGGATCAATTGAATCGGGTATGTTTAGGGTAATGCTGACCACGCCATCGACTGAAGTGATGTTAGTTTGGTCTATGTCTTGTGGTGTGATAGAAACCACAAAGACATTGGATATTGTTTGGTTTGTAAGTGTTTTTTTGATTGATGCAATGTATGCATCAAGTATATCGTGTGTCAGTGTTGGTATGCTGATATTAATGGTATCCAGTGGTTTTTCAAATACAGATTCAAGATACGCAACACGTGGCGTTTTCTTAAGATATGCAGCTGCATTCCCTGTAATCAACGCCTGTTTTATTACTGGGTCTGTTTCAGTATGTGGTTTCTTATCAGGTTGTGGGTTGATTGGGGTTACAGGTTTTGGGTGTACTGGTATTTCAGGCTGTACTGGTTTTGGTGGTGTTGGTATTTCAGGTTGAACCGGTTTTGGTGGTGTTGGGATTTCAGGTCGAACCGGTTTTGGTATGATGGGTTCAAAGTCTTCAGACTCGATGATTTCAAACCCTTCTACATCACCACGATGTCCATAATCAGTATAGAGATCAATATCATAGTGTGTATCCGTAAAATCCCCATCCCATCCCACAAAAGGATAAATCTTACCAAATCCTTTAATTGCGGGTGCGGGTTTATATAGCGCATAGATATCTTCGAGAGTTATGGTTGAACCATATGGAACTTTTGTAGTGATGCTTTTATTTTGGTAAAGGTCACGTAGAGTAACGGTGATGGTTTCAGGTAACACTTCAGTGAAGTCGGGTTTTGCCCTAAAGTTTGACATAATTTGGTTGAAGTCACCAATCCAACCATGGAAGGTGTACCGTGAATCTGAGTCTAAAGTTGGTAACAAGTGCGGTTCTATTGAGTCTCCTTTAAAAATTAAGATAGTGTGGAACTCCTTACCACGGTAATCTTCAAAAGAGATGTGGACATATTCTTCGGCGTAGTTTGGCCAAATATTAACGTCATCATGGGTATCAAAGAAAAGTAAATTCCAACCGGTAAACATCAGGTTACCGATATCATTGAGTGTATAAGGTTCTACAAGTGTTTCAAAGTCAACCTCTGAGTTCACAGGAACTTCGAAACGTTGTATTTCCTTCCCATAGTAATCAAAGAGTTTTATCTGAATGGTTGTTGGTGTTTTTTCTTCATATAATGGGTAGATATCCATGTCTTCAGTGATGTCATTTGTTTTAATGTCCCATCCTTTGAAGGTATAACGGGATGTGTCCTTAAGGGTTGGTAAGATGATTTCATCCAAGGTTTCACCTTTATAGAGGTCAATCTGGGATGTGTAGTTATTGTGATAATCATAGAAGGTGAGTGTGTGGGATGGACGTATATATTCTGGGTATACAAGAATATCATCGGTGGTATCTGTTGTTGTCCAGCTCCATCCCATAAACTCATAAAAATCATAATCTTCAAGTGTGTATGCTTTTTCAAGGCGTTTGGGGTCGATTGTGGATCCAAAAGGGACCTTTTCCACATAGGCTACTTTTTGTTGATGATCGTAGAACTTAATCAATATTTCTTCAGGTGTCTTTGTATCAAAGATCGGGTATATCTCAAGATTGCTGGAAATGTTCTCGATCTTAGAATCCCATCCTTTGAAAGTATAACGAGAAGTATCTTCAAGGATTGGTAGGTTTTCATCTAATATTGTTGAACCAATTTCGTAGTTTGCAGTTGTGAACGCTTGCCCATTATAATTATAAAAGACAACCGTAAATGTTTCAGGGTGATAAAGCGGTCTTAGAATGATGTCATCCTTAATAGGGATAAACCCTTCCCATCCCTTAAATAAGAGACTTCCACGATCTGGAAGTAGATGTCGATTGAAGATTTCTTCAATATCAAGATCAATGTTCGTATTGATTTTGTAGGTTGCGATTTCATTTCCCACGCTATCAAGATAGGTAAGTGTATAACTTGTTGGATTTTTATCAGTGGATTTAGGATGTACATCAAGATCTGTTTGTATGTTTGTGAGATCATGATCCCATCCATCAAAGGCATACCGCGATGTATCCTTTAGGGTGGGTGTAAGATCCTGTGTTAGGGTGTTTCCTTTGAATACATAGATGGATGTGATGAAGTTTCCATAATAATCATAAAAGGACACTTCTAATTGGGTTGTAGTTGATTTGGGTGTTACTGTTATATCGTCACTGGTATCTGAAAACGTAAGATTCCACCCTCCAAATATATAATCTTCGCCATCTTCGAGTTGGAATAAATCCATAAGATAAGCTTCGTCAATCTCAGTATTCGCAGGAATGGATCGTTGCGCTTTTAAGAGATAATCAAATCCTAAGAAGTTTACGACAATCGTTTCGTTTTGTTTTATCGTGACATCGGGATAGATATCTGTCTTTTCTAGAATTGGCTGATCCATATCATACTGCCACCCATTAAAGGTAATCTTTGATGTATTATCAAGGATTGGTATTTCAGATGGATTCCTACTAAATACATACCCTTTTGGTAGATCATATTCACGAAACACTGGGCCATCTGGATTGTAGAAAACAACAGGATATTGAACATTCACGCGTGATGCATAGGGTACACCTTCAAAGTCATAGATACCGATGCGTGAGGGTGAAACGGTATCCTCATGAATGAAAAGATTAATGGTACTTTGTGTATGTCTTTGTTGATTCGATATCGCAATCAGGTCAGTCCCCATGTTATTGATGATTTGCGTTCTTTTGATGGTTGCATTAATTGAACGATCCCCTGTATCCTCTGCGAATGCAAGGATTATTGGTGCACTTATTTTTCCTGAATGAGTGGCACTAATAATTCCAGTTGGATTCTCTATGGATGGAATATCATACTGCAAAATACTATCCGTAATGAGAAGATCCCCAGATCTAAAATCAATGATGGATGGCACACCTCTTTCCTTTTTGAATTCAGATTGATTGATGTGTGTGAATCCTGATTTACTATCAATAAATAGATTCACATCACTGATTACATCGTTGATATAAAGCTGATGTGATTCCAAGGTTTGTTGGGTCCTTATTTCACCACTCAAAAGACTTTGGAAAAATGAAGTGTCTGATGCTTCATGTAAGATGATTGAATTGAAAGCACTGGGTAAACCAATCTGACTCTCAGTTGCGGAAAAAGTGCCATAGTTCGCAATCACAACATCAAACGGGTGATTACTATAAAGCGTTCCTTTTTTTTGATTTTGGGATGCTCCATTGACATGAAGTTGACCTCCCTTTTCAATCACAATCATTTCATGAATCATTGCTTCATCTTCAAAATCCCCCATAAGGGAAAACCCACTAAGATTGAGATGGATCATAACGTCTTTAGGTATGGTGATGGTTTGGTCTACCGTAATATCCTGTATTAAGGAAATATAGACGAAGTCATCCGATTTTACGTTTTGTGTTATTTGAATGAGTTCTTCTCCTGAAATAACAGAAAAATTTTTTGCATCTGCGCTGACGCGTGTTTGCATTGTAAGAAATGCAAGACAAAAAGAAAAAAAGATTAAAAGTGCTTTTTTCATAGTTCCCCTCCCATGTGTATCATGAAATCCTCTAAAAAGAGGTGCCTTTACTCGAATTATAGCACAGTTATTTCTCGTTTAATTCTATAAAATAAGTTGGATTATATGCTAATTTTATAGAAGAAAAATAGATTTATAGGTCAGTGATTAATCAATGGTGAAAAGCCTGTTATTTGGTTTTATCGTGTGGGATCATGAGATTGATAAAAAGTCAAAAATACCCTTGACCGGTTGTTACTACCGTACTATAGAATAAGCGTATGGGTGAACCCCAAAAGGAGGACAACATGGAATATGTAACGTTAAATAATGGCGTCTTAATGCCTGCAGTGGGTTTTGGCGTCTTTCAAATCAATGATCACGATCAATGTGTGCAATCCGTATTGGATGCAATCGAATGTGGATACCGTTTGATTGACACTGCACAATCATATGGCAATGAAAAAGCAGTAGGGGAAGCACTTCGTAAAACAAACGTTGCGCGTGAAGACCTATTTATTACCACTAAAGTATGGATTAGTAATGCAGGGTATGACAAAGCCTATCAATCAATCCTTAAGTCTATGGATGACTTGGGAGTAAGCTATATTGATTGTGTCTTGATTCACCAACCCCTCAACGATGTCTATGGTACCTATCGTGCAATGACACAGCTCTACAATGAAGGTAAAATCAGAGCCATTGGTGTGAGTAACTTCTATCCAGATCGCTTAGCTGATTTTGCAATGTGTAATGATATCATTCCAACTATAAATCAAATTGAAGTGAACCCATTCCATCAACAACTTAAAGCACTTGAAATTAATGAAAAATTTGGTGTCTGTGTTCAAGCATGGGCTCCATTTGCAGAAGGACAACACGATATCTTTAATAACCCAGTTCTTGCATCCATTGGATCAAGGGTTGGTAAAACAAATGCACAGGTGATATTACGTTGGCTAATGCAACGCAATATTGTACCACTTGCGAAAACCGTCAACAAATCACGCATGAAAGAAAACCTCGATATCTTTGACTTCAGCTTAACAGAAGAAGATATGAGCCTAATCGCAACACTAAATACAGACAAGAGCTCCTTCTTTGACCACCAAACACCCGAGGCTGTAGAGCGCTTATTATCCCTTGTGAGAAACGTTTAGTGAAAGGTATGGGGGAATATACAAAACATTTCAAAATGATGGGTTTGATAGTATTGGTGTTCTTACTCAGTGCCTGTCAAACATCGCAACAAACGCCATCACAGAAACAAGACAACATCGAACCAAATACAAACACCAAGATCCTTGTTTTATACTTTAGCATGCCAGAAGATGAAGCAAACAACACGTCGGATTCAAACGCGCAAGCAAGCATTGTCGTCCGAAACAACACCGTCTATGGCAATGTAGAAAGTGTCGCAAACATAATTCATGAAACGATGGGTGGAGATATCATTGAAATAGAAACGAACCAAACCTACCCTTTAGATCATGAAAAACTGGTTGAAGTAGTCAGTCAAGAAAAAGAAGCCCAAGCACGACCAGAACTGACCCAAAACTTCAACTTTCTAAATACGTATGACACGATATTTCTCGGCTATCCAATATGGTGGTATGATTTACCCATGCCCCTGTATTCACTCTTAGAACAAGTAGATTTAAGTGGTATCACCATCATCCCATTTACAGTACATGGAGGAAGTGGTTTTTCCACAACACAAGAAACCCTTCAAACACTGCAACCTGAAGCAACCATCAGCAATCAAGGTTTTTCTCTTTCAAGAAACAACATGCTTCAAGCCAAAGATTCAGTGGAAGATTGGCTAAATGCAACCTTTAATTTAGGAGCATCATCATGATCAACACACACGAAACATCCAACCAACTATGGACCGGACTTAAAACACAAGATCAAGCACTGCTCACTCAAGTGTTACACCCAAATGCAATCTTTGTTCACATGGGAGCAACCATGACTCGCGATCAAGAAATTGACACCGTCATCAATAAAGGCATCGTCTATAAAGATGTCACCTTTGAAGCAAGTACACTTCATGAGTATGGCGATGTATCCGTACTCCTTAATACATTGACCCTATGTGCGGTTGTGGGAAACAATGAAGTCACAAACCGCTTTGTAGTGACTGAAGTCTACAAACAAAGTGATACCTTAACTCAGTGTATCTCAATGTCATTCACAAAGATCCTGTATTAAGACACGGTTTAGACTAAAAGCGATAGCATGTATTTCATTAAATAATAACCTAAAGCTGTGATTCATTTTGATAACTCACAGCTTTTGTTATGTCTAGCATACTTGAACATAAAAAGATTGTGTCATATACCCAATCAACCCGTTACAAACATGAACCTCAAGGCAGAAATGCGATCTTACCTTAAGTGAGACTTCTTTATACCAAACATCAGCAAATTCAATACACTATTCATCGATAAAGGGATGGATTGCTGGGTGTCGTGATGATGATCAAAGCGTAGCCACACGTATAAATTTCTCGTGCCTTCTTTCTTGAAAACACGAGCGTTTGTTAATGCAATCTTCAAACCATTAACTTGAACCCTGTGTATAAGGATCTATTGGATACATACTATCAAGAATAGTTCCCTAAACCATCAGTAAATTCCTCAACTGCTCCACACGCCATAATCACTTGAAACAACACGCTTCTCAGCAAAGAATACACTTTTAAAAAACCCCCTAGATAAAAATCAAACACTCCAATAGTATACGGTTCACAAAATTCTTTAAACAGATCAACGAAAGACATGAGTGCCTCATTCATTTCGAGTCTTGGTTTATAAAATAAAATAATGAACAGAAAGCTTCTAAACACCCTTATTGCAACCCCATACAAAAACATTCTTTCGTTATAACGAAACTTTATTTAAGCAAAAATATCTTCGAAAAGTGTATCATTTAGGTAGAAGATTGTGTGTTTGATTTTAGTTAAATCTGATGGTTTATCTTCTCACAAGAAGGAGGCAAAAAGTGTGGTAAATTTTAATAATATCCAAAAAAAGGTGATTGGTCTTTTACTAATTGTGACATTAGTCATAACCAATACATCGACAAGTATTGCATACGCAACCGGGGATAGTAATGGCTTTGCAGGAGGAAATGGTACAGCAGAGAATCCATACATCATCCAAACAGCAAAACAATTGGATGAGATTCGATATGGTCTCGATAAACACTATAAACTCGATAATGATATCGACCTTACAGTTTTCCTAGAAAACACACCAAAAGGATGGGTTCCTATTGGAACTGAAGATGATCCTTTTACTGGAACCCTTGATGGTAACAATCATCAAGTTACTGGGCTATGGATCAATGCCGGGTTTGAACTAGGTTTTTTTGGTTGGATTAAGGGTGGTACAATAAAGAACTTAGGTGTTGTTACAGACGAAGAAAAAAATATAATAGGGGTAAATACTATTGGGATATTAGCTTCAATCGCAGAAAATGTACAGATTGATAATTGCTATACAATATGAACCGTAACAGGAGAGGATACTGTTGGGGGATTTATTGCTTGGGTTTTTGGGGGGGACTCTAGCTTAATTACAAATAGTTATTCTATGGGACATGTAAAAGGTAGCTTTTCAGTTGGTGGGTTCGTGGGTTCAAATGACGGTATCATTAATACATCATTTTCCACAAGCACAGTGATATCTAGGTTTAGTGCAGGAGGGTTTGTTGGGTGGAATTTTGGAGATATAAAAAACAGTTTTTCAACTGGAAATGTCACAGGTAGTACTACTGCAGGTGGTTTTGTTTCGTGGAATAGCGAGAATAGTAGAATTTCAGAATGTTACTCTACCGGAGATGTTCTTAACGGAGAACTTGTCGGTGGGTTCATAGGTGATAATGACGGTACTGTGCGAAATAGTTATAGCATTGGAAAAGTAACTAAGACTCAAGATGTGGGTGGATTTTTAGGGGTTAGTTCAATGTCTGATGATGAACAAGCTAATGGGCTACTGATTGAATGTGTATATGATATAGAATCGTCACAAACAACCAATGGGGTTGGATATGCCGTGAAACCCCAGGACATAACAGGACTAACAACATCAGAAATGATAAGTAATACTTCGAAGAATATATTAGGCGATTCGTTCGTAATTCAAAGCCAGCCAATATCAAATGACATACACGAACTGGAAGTCACATACTATCCAGAATTAAAAGTATTTATTGAATCTGATAATGATGTATTCGTGAAAGAATCAAAAAAAAGTGTGAGCATTTATAGTGATACTACTTTGCAGGATAATGAAGAAATATTTGTTGATGGTGAAGGTACTAAGGAAAGTCCATTTGAAATATCAAATGCTAAACAACTTAACCATATTAGAGAACACTTAGATGCTTACTTTGTTCTCACTGAGGATATCGACCTTACAGATTTGCTAGAAAACACACCAAACGGATGGGTTCCTATTGGAACTGAAGATGCTCCATTTACTGGAACCCTTGATGGTGACAATCATAAAGTAACTGGTCTTTGGATTGAACAATCCAAAAATAATGATATTGGCTTTTTTGGTTATGCTAATAATGCAACAATATTAAACCTGAGCATAGTAACACATGATAATGGTATTACTGGTAATGAATTAGTGGGTGGTTTAGTAGGTCGATTGGAAGAAGGTCTTATTGACAACTGTACATTCACTGGAACAATAAAAGGAGTTTCTAGTGTTGGAGGTCTTGTAGGTATCAATGAGGGTCAAATTTCTGGATCTTATTCTACTGGTAGTGTCGAAGGTGAGTCTTATGTTGGTGGTCTTGTAGGTAACAATGGTGGTCCAATTTCTGGTTCTTATTCTACTGGTAGTGTCACAGGAAAATATACGGTAGGTGGGGCTGTTGGTTACAATTGGGATGAAATATCTGATTGCTATTCTACTGGTAGTGTTGTAGGGGAAGATGTTTTAGGTGGCTTTATTGGTGATAATCATGATAAAATCTTTACTTCATATACGACTTCCAAGGTTGAGGGAACTTATGCTTCTGCTGGTGGTTTTGTTGGCGAGAATTATGGAGAAATATCAGAATGTTTCGCAAGTAATGATGTACAAGGTAATAGTAGTGTGGGTGGCTTTGTGGGGTATAATCCTGATACCATTAGCAACTCATTCTCATCAGGTAAGGTATTGGGTCAATATGAAGTCGGAGGGTTTGCAGGGCATCACGATGGTATTATTGAGAATTCTTTTTCGACCTCAAAAGTAGTTGGAGATAACGAAGTCGGAGGGTTTGCAGGTGAATCAACAAATAACAGTAGCTTAACAAACATTTATGCTGCTGGAAGTGTTGAACTTAATGAATCATCCGATTCAAGTTATATTGGTGGTATATCAGGGAATGATTCTATACCAAACACTGTAATATCAGTATTCTTTGATAAAGAGTCAACAAATCAAACACATCCTTTTGGTAACTCAACCGGTGATACATCCTTAGGTGTAACAACATCAAGTCTTATTAGTGCAGGTGTACTAACAAAAGATGGTGTGATGGGATCCTTTGATTCATCAAATTGGACCAAACGAGATAGTGACGATACAGTGTTTTACTATCCAGAACTCAAAGCTTTTAGCAGTGGAATACATGAGACACAATCCAAAAATGCAGTAGCTGTAAGTCAAAGAGATGTTGTGGTGAACGAGATAAGTTCAACAGATCTTACCTATGGACAAACACTATCTGATTCAACACTTTCTGGTAAAGTATACGATAGTGTGAGCAATCTAGACGTTGAAGGAACCTTTGAGTGGATAAATCCAGGTGAAGTCTATGATACAGGCAAAGTAGAAGCACTTGCTGTTTTTACGCCAAACGACGATTTCTATAAAACAGTTAAGGACATCAAAGTTGAACTTACGGTAAATAAAGCAGCGGGTGCTAAGGTAAATAAACCAAGTGCTTCAGAAACTACTGCTAGCAGCATTACCGTAAATGAAGGAGCTTTAGAATCCCAAACTGGGCAATCCATTGAATATGCTATTGGGACCAATTCAACAACACCGGGAACATGGCAATCAAGTACCCAGTTTACAGGACTTCAAGAATGGACAGAATACTATATCTTTGCACGAAGTGTTTCAAACTCAAATTATGAAACCGGCGCGGTATCTGTGAGTGATGGAATAAGAACACTTGATAATACACCACCAAGTGGTACAATCTCAACAAAACAATCCGTATGGAATACGTTTATTAATTCAATAACCTTTGGTATATTTGGCAAGAACACCCTGCAAGTAACACTATCAGCTACGGATAACGAGT
This sequence comes from Erysipelothrix larvae, assembly GCF_001545095.1. Classification (NCBI taxonomy): domain Bacteria; kingdom Bacillati; phylum Bacillota; class Erysipelotrichia; order Erysipelotrichales; family Erysipelotrichaceae; genus Erysipelothrix; species Erysipelothrix larvae. The sequence goes on along the minus strand of NZ_CP013213.1, from coordinate 1,881,862 downwards.
CAGGAATTAAGTCCGTTGAATATGTTATATCTGAAAGTGAACTCAGTGAATCAGACCTTAAAGCACTGACTAATATGACGTCGATATCAAGTGGTGGAAGCTTTACAATTAGCCCAAACTTTAAAGGGGTTGTCTATGCACGGATTACGGATAATGGAGACAATGTTACAGTGATCAATTCTGATGGTCTGGTTGTCTATGTTGATAGTCAACAAACTGCAAGTGCAAGCTTCACAAAAGATCAATCGAATGATCTCAGGGTAGCTGTTGAAATGAATGGCAATACGGTAAAACAGATTGTGAATAACAGTGATTCAAGTGCTCTACTGGATTCAACTCAAGTTATTGTTGGAACAGATACAATCACATTCACCAATGCATACCTTAAGACACTGTCTGTTGGAACGCATACCTTTGAAGTTTCATATTATCCTCTAGGTGTTAATACAACACCATCAGAAGGTAGTGATACACCATCAAACACAACCATTACCCTTACCATCAATCAGATTCCAACAAATCTAAATCTTAGTGATGGGTCAATTGAGAAAACATATGGGGATGCAACCTTTGATCTAAACACCCTACTGAGTGGTAATACAGGAACAGGAGCTCTTACATGGCGTAGTTCTCATCCAAGTATTGTATCTGTTGATGCAAATGGGGTTGTAACCATTCATGGTGCAACCAATACTACAGATGTAACCCTCACTGTCACACAAGCCAGTGATGCCGAATACACACAAGGCACTGCAAGTGCAACCATTACAGTAAACCGTAAAAATGCAACTGTAAATGTAGATGATCAATCCATGCTGTATGGTGAGACTTTACCTATCTTGACCTATAACGTGGAAGGACTTGTAGGAAATGATACCTTACAAGGGTCACTAAAAGTTACAGATACTTCTGTAGGGACCCATGATATTGTGGAAGATGCTTCGTTTACAAACGATAACTATACCGTAACTTTTAATAAGGGAACCATGGTGATTGGTGATAATGCACCTACAGGTAGCATTACCATTAAGAACTCACTGTGGGATTCATTCCTGAATACAATAACCTTTGGTCTTTTTGGTAAGAATTCACTCACCGTAACAATTACAGCTTCTGACAAAGAACCAAATAGTGTTCCAACACTTGAATACGTAGTATCTGAAAGTGAACTCAGTGAATCAGACCTTAGAGCACTGACTCAAATGACGTCGATATCAAGTGGTGAAAGCTTTACAATTAGCCCAAACTTTAAAGGGGTTGTCTATGCACGGATTACGGATAACGCAGGCAATGTTACAGTAATCAGTTCTAATGGTCTGGTTGTCTATGTCGATAGTCAACAAACTGCAAGTGCAAGCTTCACGAAAGATCAATCGAATGATCTCAGTGTAGCTGTTGCAATGAATGGCAATACGGTGAAACAGATTGTGAATAATAGTGATTCAAGTGCTCTACTGGATTCAACTCAAGTAATTGTTGGAACAGATACAATCACATTCACCAATGCATACCTTAAGACTCTGTCTGTTGGAACGCATACCTTTGATGTTTCATATTATCCTCTAGGTGTTGATACAACACCATCAACAGGTAGTGATACACCATCAAAGACAACCATTACCCTTACGATCAATAAGATTCAAACAAATCTAAATCTTAGTGATGGGTCAATTGAGAAAACATATGGGGATGCAACCTTTGATCTAAACACCCTACTGAGTGGTAATACAGGAACAGGGGCTCTTACATGGCGTAGTTCTCATCCAAGTATTGTATCTGTTGATACAAATGGGTTGGTAACCATCCATGGTGCAACCAATACTACAGATGTAACCCTCACTGTCACACAAGCCAGTGATGCTGAATACACAGAAGGCACTGCAAGTGCAACCATTACAGTAAACCGTAAAAATGCAACTGTAAATGTAGATGATCAATCCATGCTGTATGGTGAGACTTTACCTATCTTGACCTATAACGTGGAAGGACTTGTAGGAAATGATACCTTACAAGGGTCACTAAAAGTTACAGATACTTCTGTAGGGACCCATGATATTGTGGAAGATGCTTCGTTTACAAACGATAACTATACCGTAACTTTTAATAAGGGAACCATGGTGATTGGTGATAATGCACCTACAGGTAGCATTACCATTAAGAACTCACTGTGGGATTCATTCCTGAATACAATAACCTTTGGTCTTTTTGGTAAGAATTCACTCACCGTAACAATTACAGCTTCTGATAAAGAACCAAATAGTGTTCCAACACTTGAATACGTAGTATCTGAAAGTGAACTCATTGAATCAGATCTTAGAGCACTGACTCAAATGACGTCGATATCAAGTGGTGGAAGCTTTACAATTACCCCAAACTTTAAAGGGGTTGTTTATGCACGGATTACGGATAACGCAGGCAATGTTACAGTGATCAATTCTGATGGTCTGGTTGTCTATGTCGATAGTCAACAAACTGCAAGTGCAAGCTTCACAAAAGATCAATCGAATGATCTCAGTTTAACTGTTGATATGAACGGCAATACGGTGAAACAGATTGTGAATAACAGTGATTCAAGTGCTCTACTGGATACAACTCAAGTTCGTGTTGGATCAAATGCAATCACATTCACCAATGCATACCTTAAGACACTGTCTGTTGGAACGCATACCTTTGATGTTTCATATTATCCTCTAGGTGTTACTACAACACCATCAACAGGTAGTGATACACCATCAAACACAACCATTACCCTTACCATCAATAAGATTCAAACAAATCTAAATCTTAGTGATGGGTCAATTGAGAAAACATATGGGGATGCAACCTTTGATCTAAACACCCTACTGAGTGGTAATACAGGAACAGGAGCTCTTACATGGCGTAGTTCTCATCCAAGTATTGTATCTGTTGATGCAAATGGGGTTGTAACCATTCATGGTGCAACCAATACTACAGATGTAACCCTCACTGTCACACAAGCCAGTGATGCCGAATACACACAAGGCACTGCAAGTGCAACCATTACAGTAAACCGTAAAAATGCAACTGTAACTGCAGATGATCAATCCATGACATTTGGTGAGACTTTACCTACCTTAACGTTTAAAGTAAGTGGACTTGTAGGAAATGATACCTTACAAGGGTCACTAAAAGTAAACGGAACTTCTGTAGGAACTCATGATATTGTGGAAGATGGTCCGTTCACAAACGATAACTATACCGTAACCTTTACAAAAGGGTCCATGGTAATCGAGAAAACCAAGGAACTTGAAACCGTTATTAGTTCAGTTGAAAAAGTAGTGAGATCCATGCCTTTACCTGAATTAGAAATGGAACGACATGATGCGGTGAGTTTTGCGGATGCTGTTGCGGAAACAGTGAATGCATTTAATGCACTCAGTGAAGAAGAAAAAGCACAATTACCGGATGAAGTTAAGGAACAACTGGTAGAAGCACAAGTGCAAGCAGGAATCATTAACCACACGACTGAACAGGCTACAGTTGAAGGACTGAACTGGGATATTCGACTTGTTGTAGAAGAACTTTCTCAACAAGCAACTGATTTTGAAAGCATTCGTGAAAGTATTGAGGCATATGATGTTCTGTATCTCTTTGATATTTACCTACTCAATACATTAACTGGGGACAGACATATTCTTAAAGAAGGCGATGTCGTGACCCTTGTATTTGAAGGCATTGAGTTTGAAGAAGGCACTGAAATCATGATTGTCCATCAACTAAAAGATGGAACACTTGAGTACATTGACGCAACATTAAAAGATGGTGTAATTACCTTCATCGCAACGTCTTTCAGTTACTATGGAATTATTACGAAAGATAGTTATGATGGTGATGTTCCATCTCAAGAAGTGCCGTCTACACCAAGTGAGCCACAGGTAAGTGGTCCTGAATCAAAACCAAGCACCGATTTACCATTAACGGGTGTTTCTCAATCAAGAACACCTGCATATCTCATTGGCTTGGGTGCTGTCATGATGATGACAAGTTATAAACCAACTAAGCGCAAACGCAAGAAGGTTTAAACAACCACGATCGCATGATGAACCTATCATGATAATATGAATACAAAACATGTGTTTTCACCCTTCGTAATGACGGACAATCCGCCCCGATTACGAAGGGTTTTTTTGAAGCTTTAACTATTACACAAACAACACAGTCATCATCAAATCGGATTCCATTGGATGGATCGCTGTGTAATTCAAATTACTTGGATTTGGTGCTCCATCTTGAGGGATATGCCATGAAATCAAGCAATTCAAAGGGATGATTCATTACGGACGATACCTTAAAATAAAAGACAGCCCTTGATGTTCTTTAAATCAGGTGCTGTCTTATAAACGATACATGAGATGTTTTGGACTATGCAAAGACTTGATTAGCCTAAGTTTGGATAATTCGGTGTGATCGTTTTTAAAGTTAAGAGCGAATCAAGTATAAGAAATCCGCAAGCCAGAAACGGGGTATTGCATAATACTTTAGGTCTTTTAAGTTGATGATCTGTTGGATAATGTGGCGGTTCTTTAAGATATAAAGACGCTGTTGATAGACATTGATTTGCTTGTTTATGGCTTTAACTTTCTTAGTATCAAGCTCTAAGGACTCAATACACCGGCGCATGACATCAAGATCACTTTGGATACTCTGAATTCGATACGATGGATCGTTTTTTCCTGTGTCAGACGCATTGTGATCATGACGGATGAAATTCATCAAGGATTCGGGATAGTGTGCAAGACTGTCTTGAACATACGCTACACTCCATAAAATAGCATCATGGGCATCTTGTTTGTTCCATATCTTTAAATAATCGTCCACAAGATGCTTACGTATTGCATAGGAACATCCAGGTAAACTTGGGCGAATCCAGTTGCTCGAGAACGCAAGTGGGGAGACTTTTTTGGTACTTTTGATGTGAGTTTTGCGAACTAAGACGGATGAATCCGAAGTATATATAGGTGTTACATTGGAAGCAATCAGTGCAATTGAAGCATCATGTGCCATGATATCAACAAGTGTTTCAACTTTATGGTCAAACCAAACATCATCTTGGTCACATAAGAATATGACATCACCCGTTGCTTCTTGAAGCAGTGTTGTGAAGTTTTCACGATGCCCCATGTTTGTGGTGTTGATGCGTAAAGACCAGTGTGAGAGTGAATGCTTGAGGATGAAACGTTGAATGAATTCAACTGTGTTATCGCTTGAACAATCATCACGAATCAAGACTTCATCCGGTTGAACTGTTTGATTAAGGATACTATCGAGTTGATCTTGGATAAAGTGTTCGCCATTATATGTTGCGATGATACATGATATTTTCATGGGGGAAAGACTCCTTATCGTCCAGTTGATCTATCCCCTATTATTCGTGATTTGATATAAAAATAATATATGAATTATCAAACCCTTCAGTTTTTTAAAGATGCGTATTATTGTTCCTGTATAAATTCAGGTTTTAAAGGGGGTGTTGTATAAGGGGTGATAAATGCTTTGGGTTATGAATCACGATTTGATTGAAAAGTGAATGATCGTTTTTTTCGTTATAACGAAATTTTATTATCACAATATCACTGTGAATAATCGTACAATTAAAGTAATCAATACTTGAGGCTATACTTCAAGATATTCAGGAGGCAAACCCTATGACACCATTCAAAGAGATAAAGAAAGTATTGCTCAAACTCATCATCTGTTTCACACTGATTATCTTCAGTGTCTCAACACAGATCACACAGATATCAGCAGATGATACACATGATTTTGCAGGCGGAACAGGGACCCGTTCAGATCCGTATCAAATAGAAACAGTAGACCATCTAGATAATGTGCGAAAGTATCTCAATCAAACGGTGTATTTTCAATTGAACAATGACATTGATTTAACAACATTCTTAGAAGATAAACCTGCAGGGTGGAATCCAATCGGAACGGTTAAATTCAATTCTTTCTCAGGTCATTTTGATGGAAAAGGTCATTCAGTTACTGGGTTATGGTTTAAACAGAATAATGCCCCAACAAATGACCAGAGAAATAATATCGGATTGTTTGGATATACACAGGATGCCACAATCACTAATCTTGGTGTGGAAACAAACGATACGATGGGTGGGATTAATATAATTGATGATGAAATTGGATTAAATGTTGGGATATTAGCGGGATACTCAATTAAAACAAAAATTTCAAATTGTTACTCCAAAGGTAAGATATCAATTTCAAGTTATTATATAAATGTAGGCGGACTATTAGGAAAGATAGAGGGTTCTGAAGTTCTTGAATCCTACAGTGATGTCAATCTCAGGATTAGTGATTTTATTTTTAATGTGTCGTTAGGCGGTTTAATCGGAACCAGTATAGCGAGTAATGTATTAAAAAGTTTCGCAATCGGAAGAATATCTGATGAAATTGGTTCGAATATCACTGGGAATGTAGGAGGATTTATTGGGACTTTGGATACTGCTAATTTGATAAACGCTTTTTCTGACAATTATTCAAATATGTCCGTATCAACTACAAATAGCTGGGTTAATGTTGGTGGATTTGCAGGGCTAATTTCTAGTGGAAGGATTCAAAAATCATAGGCATTTGGACCAATAAACGCTAACGGAAGTAAAGGCGGGTTTTCGGGAGGTACAAGTTATGAGAATACCAATGTTGTAAACAGTTATTATAATATGGAAACTACAGGACTGAGTGAGGCGAATGGGTATGTCGTATCTGGAACGAGCTGTCAACAAGCAACTGGCCTCACGACATCACAGATGATTAGTATGGATGTATTGAACTTGAGTACTGGAAGTATGGGATCATTTAATCCATCTATTTGGACAAAAAGAGCCTGTGATACAGACAATTGTTACTTCCCAGAGCTGAGTGGTATGAGTCAAACCAATGAAACAGTTTCTAAAGAAAGTACACGGTTTTCACGATTACCCATATCAATGAAAGATGCTGTATATGGTGACTTTATTCCAGGAGAAACATTGAGTCAAGTCAAGTTGAGTGCAAGTTTTTATGATCAAAACAACAATCCAGTGGAAGGTATCTTTTCCTGGGTTACACCTTCTACAGGTATAACCAAAGGAACCCATACATATGATACTGTATTTACGCCGAATGATTCAAAATATAAAGTGTTAACGGGAAGTGTGGATGTACAGATTGGGACACAAAGAACCCTTTCATTTACAGTGAGTGATCTTACTAAAACATACGGTGATGCGCGCTTTGATCTCTCAACGCTTCTAAACGGTAATCGAGGAACCGGTGCACTTACATGGACAAGCAGCCATCCACATCTTGTATCCATTGACCAATTGGGGATTGTGACACTACACAATGCAACAAATGGCACAGTAGTAACACTGAGTGTGACACAAGCTGATGATGATCAATATTATGATGGATCGGCTTCCCTTGATCTCATCGTTAACAAAAAATCAATCACAGTGAGTGCAGAGGATAAAACGATGATTTTTGGAGAAATGATGCCTGCATTAACATATACAACCACTGGACTTGTAGGAACGGATACACTGGTTGGATCATTAAAGGTAAGTGATAATACAGTTGGAACCCATGATATCGTGCAAGATAAAACCCTATCACATGACAATTATAATATTACGTTTCTTAAAGGCAGGATGGTTATTCAGTATCCACAGGCAGTTAACGATATACGGGATGAGATTGAGCTGATTTATAGAAACCTATCAACGCAAAAAACACCCACAACCCATGAAGAAGCACTGAAGTTTGCGGATGAAATCGCGATGCTAAGTGTTGCATATAATGCATTGAGTGAACAAGAAAAAGGACTCATTTCTGAAGAAACTAAAGAAAAACTGGCGTTGGTACAAAAACAAGCAGGTGAAACGAATCATATCAATGACTATGCAATGGTAGAAGGATTACCCTGGGAAGTAAGACTTATCACTGAACCGCTATCAAGTACGACGCACGACTATAGAACCATAAGAGAAAATATGGAAGATGTAGAAAACTTAACCCTGTTTAATATGACCCTTTGGAATACGTTAACCAATGAACGTTACACACTGAGCGAACAAGAGATCGCAATGATTACCTTCAGAGACTATATCGCAAAAGAAGGGGGTGAAATCGTGATTGTGCATCAACTTAACGATGGAACCCTTGAATATATAAACCCAACCCTTAAGGATGGATGGGTAACCTTTGGTGCCACATCCTTTAGCGCCTATGGAATCGTTGAGAAATACAGTCCACCAAAAGAAACACCACCAAGTAGTAATGTAAATACAGGAAATACAACACCCGACACATCACAAGAGACTAAAACAGATGAAACGCTACCCAAAACAGGTGTAAGTCAATCCTACATACCATGGTATGCTTTGGGAATTGGTCTAATACTCTTAGGGGTAAGTAAGCGTCGAAAAAACAAATAGACAATCATCAATCCATGTTTAAGAGCTTAGAAATAGGCTCTTTTATCATAAGTGCTGATCTACTATGATGGAGGTCGTATCATTTAAGACACGGGGACTAGAAATCTAAAAGGATTATGGCTGGGCTCTTTTGATGTTTGGTATAATAGATAAAAGAGAGGTAACAAGATATGTTTGATAATATTAAGGCAATTTACTTTGACCTCGATGATACACTCATTAATATAGGGGGAACATCAGCACAAGCATGGGAAGTGACGTGCCAACAACTTCTAATCGCTTTTCCAGAACTGGATCTACCCAAAGCTGTGATTCTTGATGAAGTGATTCATGAACACGCTGCATACTTAAACAATCCTGCTCGTATTGCTGATTTTACAGGCAGTGTGTATGAACTTAGGCGACAAATACTATTCGCTGCACTTAAGAATCTTGAGTTTGAAAAGAAAGAAGCAGTTCTTGAATTTATGCTGACTCAGTTTCCAATCAATCGTAACGAAATGATTTCATTGTATCCATATGTCCACAAGACACTGGGTGCGTTAAAACAAAGAGGGTATAAGCTCGCACTCATTACCAATGGTGGGGGTGAGGTTCAGATGGAGAAGATTCAACATTTTAATCTTGATCCCTATTTTGATGTGTTATGGATATCAGGTGATCGAGGATATTTTAAACCCGATCGAAGGGTCTTTGAAACAGTATCTGACGAACTGGGTGTAACACTCAAAGAAGCATGCATGGTGGGCGATAATTATAGTTGGGAAGTAAAAGCACCCATTTGTTATGGTATGAAGGCAATATACTTTGATGGGCATCAAAAAGGACTTCCCAGGGAAGTCCAAATCAAACCACATTGCATTATTTCAAGTATGTCAGAGCTGTTGGAGCTCTTCTAAGTAAACATGGTTAAAAGGTATGTTATACTTGAACCAGTGTGATGATAATATCCGTAACACCGACGTCATAACAGGTTTTAATCATCAAATCAAAATCAGTTCCGACTGCATCCCACAGTGATGAGTTGGAATCATAGTATGCGTTAACCGATTGGATTGTTTTCGCAACAACACGATAGTTTCGTGTTTCACCATTTTCAAACTTAAGGGTAATGGTGTTGCCGACATTTGCATCATATACTAATTTACCTGCAGCATAATAGTGTGCAAATAGAATGTCAAAGGTTGTAGCGTACGTTACATCTTGCCAAAGACCATAGGATCCAGGATTGGTGTCAATGAAGTTTTGTGCTACCTGTGTATTAAGAGCAAGTTCCTTAAATGGGTATTGGGTTCCATTAAGGGATACGTATTGACTTAATGACTGTTTAGGGGCTTGAACAGCCGGTTCTTGTGCTTGTGGGGCAGGTGTTTCAGGTTGCGTTGAAGCGGAAACAGTTTCTTGTTTTGGTGTCGTTTTAACCACAACTTCCGCTTGTGCTTCTTGAGCTTTTTTTAATGCGATTGCTTCTTGTTCAAGCGCTGCTTGAGCCTCTTGCTCAAGTCTTAATCTTTCTTGTTCAAGTGCTCTTTCTTCATCCAATGCTTCTTGAGCTTCTTCAAGTACTGTTTCAAGCGGTACGTCATAAGCTTCACTTACAGGGTCATAAATAGCACTCTTCTTGTTGTGGGTTTCGTCAAGAATGATGGATGGGTCAGATATTGAAGTGGCATTACTCGCACCAGTAAGTGTTAAAAAACCAGACACAACTATCACGAGCACATCTTTAATAATCTCTTGTATGAATAACATAGTAACCCTCCTTGTTTTACACTGAAACTATAAACTATAAAACATATCTGTTACAAAGGTTATGCTTTGGTGTGTCTGTTTGTTTTTTCACGAACAATTTTTTTATACATGTGAACAATTTACTAATAATTTAAGCATAAGAAAATTATTTAGACACCACCGATATCGCAATAATGACGCAGATGATGTACAATGAAAGTGCTTAAAGGAGGCACATTATGTTAGGTATATCAATTTATCCAGAAAAGAGTTCATTTGAAGAAAATAAACGATATATAGATACGTCTGTATCGTTAGGGTTTGGACGCGTTTTCACAAGTTTATTAGAGTTAACGGGTGATCAAGAACAGGTTTTAGCGAATTTCAAAGCAATTGTTGAATATGCAAGTTCAAAAGGAATGCAAGTTATTGTTGATATTAATCCAATGATTTTTAATCAACTGGGAATCTCTCATGATGATTTGTCGTTCTTTCATGACTTAGGTGCTTATGGCTTACGCTTAGACATGGGGTTTACAGGCCGTGAAGAAGCAATCATGACACGAAACCCTTATGGGCTTAAGATTGAGTTGAATATGAGTATGGGAATCTCCAATGTGGATGTAATTATGCAATTTAATCCAAAGAAAGAAAACCTGATTGCATGTCACAACTTTTACCCAATGCGTTATTCAGGATTGGATGAAGCATTCTTTAAGAAAACAACTGAAAGTTTCACAAAGCATAACTTAAGAACTGCTGCTTTTGTTACTACACAAACAGGTCAATTGGGTCCATGGCCGATGCAAGATAGACTGTGTACCTTAGAAATGCACCGAGATCTATCCATTGAAGCCCAAACAAGTTACTTTGTTATGGAAGGGTCAATGGATGACATCATCATTGGTGATGCATTTGCCAGTGATGAAGAACTTGAAAAGATGTCAAAAGCATACTTCGCACAGTATCCTGAAATCGAATGTGTGCTTGAAGATAACATCTCAGCTATCGAAAAAACGATTGTGAATGAAGTGGTTCATAGTTACCGTGGGGATTACAATGGGTATATGATTCGCTCAAGCATGCCACGGATTACATACAAAGAAATACCAATTCAACCCGTGAATACACATGATGTCTTAAAACGAGGCGATATCATTATTGGAAACAACGCCTTTGGTCAATACAAAGGGGAACTTCAAATTGTCTTAAAAGAAATGAAAAACAAGGGACAGGTTAATGTTGTAGGTCACTTGACAGACAATGGATATGCATTACTAGATTGCATCAAACCATGGTCAAACTTTAGACTCGTTACAAAATAACAAATACACACACAAATGGGGTCTCTTTTTACTAAAGGGGCCCCATTTGTGTTGAGCTAATTGATATCTGGATCTGTCAATCATCAAGTCAAATCGTTTATCCACAATGCACGAAATACTTTTGAGATACCTGATCTAATTAAACAAAACAATATTTTTTTTGTGATTAATTTTTGCAGAGTTAATGTTAATAGAGCATAATTACCTAGATATCAACAAAGTTGATACCGATGATAACCTTAAAATTGAAAAAAATTGGTGTATAATAAAAGTAAGGTGAACTTTTTATTAGTTTTATTAATGATGATTAAAGTGGGGGTGTATAACGTGAAAAGATTTGTGAAATGGGCGAATATTGTTTTTTGGGTCGGTCTTGTGGGATTGTTTGTACTCCCTTTATATCTCATTGATTCCTCAGGTGAGATGGACTTTGAACAAATCCTCTATGTAATGGTTAGTAAAGGGGATGGTGCGAACTATACTATGTTCTTTGACTACCTTTGGTTTGGCTTGCCTTATTTCATTGGCTTTGGACTCTTATTTTGGGTTGGATATACACTCACAAAGAAACAACCCAAACTATCCTTTGAGAGGTTTGGAAAGAAAATCGAAAAGGTAGTTACCTTTAAACCCACACTGAAGAAAGCTGTGTTAAGTGCATTGGCTGCAGTCTTGGCGTTGGGATCATTTGCAAACTATAAGTTGAACATTTGGGGATATGTCAGTGAACGGTTGAATCCTGGGTCTCTATATGAAACCTATTATGTGGATCCAAATGATGTTTCGATTCAATTTCCACAGGAAAAACAAAACCTGATTTATATTGTATTGGAATCCATGAACACAAACTTCACAAGCATTGAAATTGATGATGAAATTGTGAATTTGATTCCAAATCTAGAAACATTGGCGAATGATAATATTAACTTCTCTTCATCGTATGGGTTTGGTGGCCATGTTCATGCACGAGGATTAACTTGGACGGCCGCAAGTCTTGTTGGGCAAACCAGTGGTGTGCCACTACAGATTCCAATTACAAGTGAACCAACATCATTTGGGATGAATGGTGAGTATTTACCCGGTCTTACAACACTGGGCGAAATCTTACAGGGTAATGGGTATTCGAATTACTTCTTTATGGGGTCGAATGCCGACTTTGCAGGACGTCGTCAATACTTTGAAACCCATGGGAATTATGAGATCTATGATTTGAGTTATATGAAGGAAATTGGGTACATTCCTGAAGACTATAATGTGTTTTGGGGTATGGAAGATTCCAAGATGTTTGATTATGCGAAAGATAGAATCTTAGAGATTGCATCCAATGATGAACCGTTTAATATTACCATGTTAACGGTGGACTCTCATTTTATGGATGGTTATACGGATGCATCGTGTAAGACGGAGTATTCCGTAGATTATGCAAATGCCTTTGCTTGTTCAGATAGCATGGTTCGTGAGTTTGTGACGTGGATTCAAAACCAAGATTTCTATAAGGATACGACGGTAATTCTTGTTGGGGATCATAATTCAATGAATAATGATTTTATGCAACGGACAACCAGTGATCAATACGCTATCTATAATGCATTTTTAAATGTGAACCGTGAGGTTGATGAAACACGGATTAAAAACCGTGACTATACGGTGATGGATTTATTCCCTACAACATTATCTGCACTGGGTGCAACCATTGAAGGGGATGTGTTAGGTTTGGGTGTGAATCTTTTCAGTAAAGAAGAGACGTTGCTTGAACGATTAGGGACTGATTTGCTGGATGAAGAACTGGCGAAGAAGTCATATTACTACGAAAATCATTTCTTTAAAGAAAGGGAACCAGCGCGTACTGGTACGCATTGATTCTCTTTATATTAAGAGATATAGACAATATTGATAGATGCTTTTTACATAACCTGTGTCATAATAAATTGGTATAAAGTATGTAAGGTGGCATCCGGGGGGGCTTATGATTCAATTTATGTGTTATTTCGTTTGTGCAATGTGTTGTATGAGTGGTGAATTAAAACGAAGCGGTGAGTCACTCAAAACACCGCTTGATCAAATCGTGTACACTGTTCAGAAACTAAATTGCGATAAATTGAGTGATTCATGCTTTTCTTATTATACTTCCAAATACTCGTTTTATCTGTTTGTCAACATGTGTGTTTAACGACTCATTTACATTTAAGTATTTGATGTGTGGGTGGTTGGTGTCAGGGATCATACCACAGGGTTTGGTTCATTGTAGCACAACATGTATCAATTTGGGATAAAGGCTGAAAGGAAGTAAGAATGAAGAAGATAAAGTTTATGCTTAAAGGTGTGTGTGGGATCGTTGTGACATGTTTATTTGCAGCACCGATATTTCTTGAACAACAGTTTGGTGAGATGAATATTGACCAAATTCTTTTTGTATTGTTGAGCAGTGGAGATGGTGCAAATGTGGATATTGTTTATGAGTATCTTATCTTTGTAATACCCTACGTGCTCATGTTCATAGGGATTGTTTTAGTGTATCAATTCATCAGTCGCTATACAATTTCCTTTAAGATTAAGTTCTTTAATAAAACATTTCATCCTAAGATTACCTTTGAACCATCCCTTTTAAAATCTGTGATTATATCCCTATGTGTCATAGTTGGGTTGGTGTTCTTTGTGGATTCGCATCTTGATGTCGCAGGCTATGTCAGTGATCGCTTAAACCCAGGAACGATGTATGAAACGTATTATGTGGATCCTGAAAGTGTTGAGATAAGGTTTCCACAAGAAAAACAAAACCTGATCTATATTGTCTTGGAGTCCATGAATACAAATTTCAGTGAGATCGTGGTGGATGGGGAAATCGTAAATTTGATCCCAAATCTTCAAGTGATTGCGGAAGAAAACGTGAGTTTTTCAAATAGTGCGCAATTTGGGGGTGCAGTACCAATGGCAAATCTATCATGGACTTCCGCAAGTCTTGTGGGTCAAACCGGTGGGGTGGAGTTACACGTTCCCATTGATGGAAATTCCTATGGTACAAGTGGTGTCTTCTTACCAGGATTAATAACACTGGGAGAAATTCTTGAAGCACAAGGATATTCAAACTATTTCCTCATGGGTTCGGATGCAAACTTTGGTGGCCGACAGATATATTTTGAAACCCATGGCAACTATACAATATTAGATACGAAATATTTAAAAGAAATTGGTTATGTACCTGAGGATTATCATGTGTTTTGGGGTATTGAAGATCGTAAGTTATTCGACTATGCGAAGGAATTACTGCTTGAAGTTTCAGGGTTTAATGAACCCTTTAATGTATCTTTGTTGACGGTGGATACCCATTTTATGGATGGGTATACGGATGCATCGTGTGAGACACCTTTTTCAATTGACTATGCCAATGCGATCGTATGTTCTGATAAGCTTTTGGATGAGTTTCTAGGGTGGATTGAAGATCAAAGCTTTTATGAGAATACTACGGTCATCTTAGTGGGTGATCATCACAGCATGAACAACAGCTTTCTGATTGAATCGGTGAATAAAGTCTTTACAACATATAATGCCTTTATGAATGTGAATGTTGATGTTGATGAGAGTGAGTTTACCTATCGAGATTTCACGGTGATGGATTTATTCCCAACAACCTTGGCTACGCTGGGTGTTGAGATTGAAGGAAATCGATTAGGGTTGGGAACAAACCTGTTCGCGCATGAAGAAACATTGCCTGAAATGTTAGGTTTTGATAATTTAAGCGTTGAGCTTGCGAAGAAGTCTTTATTTTATGAAAGAAACTTTTTGAGGTTAACCGATGATGAATAATAGAACCCTGCTTATTTATAATCCGGTATCGGGGAAAAACTCAGATGACCTGGATGCGATTGAATGTATATTGAATCAAGGATTGGTTCACTATGATGTATTGAAGACTAAAAATGAGACTTCAATTGACCAGTACTTAAGGTTAAAAAAAGATAAATATGATATGATAATAGTCGCAGGTGGTGATGGCACCATCTCGCAGACAATTGATGCAATGATGTATTATGATATCGCCAGTACGATGTGTATTTACCCTAAAGGATCCACCAATGAGTTTGCGATGGCTTTAGGAATTACCAAAGAGAGTCTTAAAAATATTGTGAATAAAACACATGAAACATTAAAGATTGATATTGGAACCTATAATGGGAATCGATCCTTTATTTATTCCATGACCTTTGGAAACTTTACCCATGTAACCTATCAAACACCCCAACAACTTAAAAATGTGTTTGGTCATTTAGCGTATTGGCTCTATGGTTTTTTTTCATTCTATTTTCTTAAATTGAGAACCTATGAAATGACTGTGCGGTGTGATGATCGTGTCTATGAAGGTCAGTTTGTATTTGGTGGTATCTCAAATTCAAATTCAGTTGGAACCATCCTTCAGCTTCCTGAAGTGTCATTTAATGATGGTGTGTTTGAACTGATGTTGATTCGTAAACCAAAGAAGCACAAAGACTTTAGGCATATTCTTAAATCACTTGTACTTAAAAATTATGATAACGACATGTTTATATTGGATAAAGGGAAAGCAATCAGCTTTGACTCTAAAAGAACGCATTCTTGGAATAAAGACGGTGAGTTTGCAGGAAAACTGGATTCACTCAACGTCACAGTCCATAAGAAGTATCTTACCCTTTATCGTTAACTTAAAGGGGTGACTTAATGACTTGGGATTTTAATTTTGCGATTAAGACATCGATATTTGTCTTTCCGTTTTTAGCACTATTACTCACAATACCATTCTTAGTATATCAATACTTAAAATATGGTGCGGCACATTGGTGGCGTTCAATTACGATTTATTCGATGGTATTTTATTTAATGACTGCATTGTTTACCGTTGTGTTGCCTCTGCCAACGCGTGCTTCAGTTGCGCAAATGACAGGACCCGAAATGCAACTTGATTTTTTTAACTTCTTAAATGAGTTTAGAAATCAAGGACTCAGAACACAAGGGTTTGATGCATGGATTACATTTATTCAAACAAAAGAATTCCAACAAGTATTCTTTAATGTATTATTAACAGTACCCTTTGGCGTATATCTGAATTACTATTTTAAGCAAAACTTTTTTGTGACCATGATCTTAACCTTTGCACTCTCATTGTGCTTTGAGTTGATTCAATTATCTGCCCTCTTTGGTTTTTATCCAAGACCCTATCGACTCTTTGATGTGGATGACTTGTTTTTAAACACCTTGGGTGGTGTAATCGGGTATCTAATTACACCAATTATCGTAGCGCTCTTTCCAACACGTGATAAAATGGATGAAGATCAATACAGTCGTGCCCAGTATGTTACCGTTGGACGTCGTTTGGTAGCACTGGCGATTGATGTGGGCTTATGTGCACTGATTGCCTTTGTTGTGGTGTATTTCACTTTTGATACTCCTGAGTTTATGAAATATATGACTCAACCCAAAGAACTCATCAAACTCTTTATCCAACGGCCAATCTTATTTGGGATTCCAATGGGGATTGGCGTATTATACTTTACATGGATGCCATGGATCACCAATGGGTTCACCCTTGGAAAACGTTTGGTACGGATTCGACTGACATCACTTAAAGAAGATCATTTGAAGTTTTGGAGATTGTGTGTGCGCTATGTCTTTATTGCATCCATTATCTTCATTATGTATGGATGTGCAGCACAGCTTATCGCAATTCGCCACATTACTACAGATAATCTTGAAGGAATTATGACTGCGATGATCATCTTATTGTTCTTAGGCTTTGCTTTATTGATTGATTATATTTACGCACTTGCAAACAAGAAACCAATTTTCTATGAAAGAGTGAGTACGATTGTGAATCAAGCAATCTAATTTACGCTAAAAAAGACACAGGTAAAATACTCTGTGTCTTTTTTATGTTGTTTAAAAAAATATGACTTATTTTATACTCGGTGTGAATAGAAATATATCATTTCCCGGGTAAAATGTGATAGAAAAATGTGAATTTTAACAAAGTTTGAACATAAAATCAAAATTGTGTATAATTTATAAGCATAAATTAAGTTTATATGAATAAGTAATGTAGGAGGACCCATGATTCAATTTGTCTGTTATTTCTTTCCAGCGGTATTAGCACTCCGCTTCGATAAGAATATTGGGGGATCAAAGTCAAAAGATTTATTTGAGATTGTTACAATGTATGTGTTATATGTCATTCTCATAAATGCAGTGATATATATTATTTTCTATCTATTTGCAGTGTATCGTTACTACTACTTTAGAGTTGCGCATTTTAATGTATCCTTTACTTTAAAGTATCTCATGCTTGCATGTCCATTGGCATGGATCATACCAAATATGAAACACTTGCTAAAAAAACATCTAGAAGTTGATGTAAACGTATCGAGGAAAGTATAAATGCATAAGTTTTCAAAAGGGATAAAAATAGGGTTATGGATTCTTGTAGCGTGTTTATTTGCAACACCGGTGTTCTTACAAGATCAATTTGGGCAAATGGATTTTGAACAGATTCTTTTTGTTATGCTTAGCGAAGGGGATGGTGCAAACATCGATATCGTGTTTGACTTTCTAATCTTTGCACTTCCATATCTCTCGTTTTTTGTGGTGGTTGCTTACTTATTTAGTGTTGTTCGTCAATACAATTATGAGTTTCATGTTCGGTTATTTAAAAAGCAATTCAATCCAACCATAACATTTCAAAGAAGTTTTAAAAACACGGTCTTTAGTGGGGTGTGTATTGTTCTTTCTTTAGCATTATTCATCAATGGCAAATTGGATATATCAGGGTTTGTTATTGAACGCATGAATCCAGGGTCATTATATGAGACGTATTATGTGGATCCAAATACAGTGGAGATTACATTCCCACAAGAGAAACAAAACTTAATCTATATTGTTTTAGAATCAATGAACAACAACTTTACAGACATTAATATCGATGGAAGCACTGTGAATTTAATTCCTAACTTAGAACAACTCTCACTTGATAATTTAAACTTTTCTAACAGTGAAACATTAGGGGGACATGTTCAAGCACGTGGACTCTCTTGGACTGTCGCAAGCCTTGTAGGACAAACGTCAGGGGTGCCTCTACAAATTCCGATTGGAAATAATCAGTATGGTAAAAATGGTGTGTTTTTACCTGGTATCACAACACTTGGAGAAATCCTAGAAGACAATGGGTATTCAAACTATTTCCTCATGGGCTCAGATGGAAACTTTGGTGGTCGCCAGACTTACTTTGAAACCCATGGTAACTACACAATATATGATACGAAATATCTGAAAGAAATTGGTTTTATCCCTGAGGACTATCATGTGTTTTGGGGTATGGAAGACAGCAAGCTGTTTGAGTTTGCGAAGAAACAACTTCTAGAGATTTCCGCAAACGATGAACCGTTTAACTTTTCAATGTTAACCGTAGATTCACACTATACGGACGGATATACAGATGGCTCATGTCCTGCTTCTTACAATACAGATTATGCGAATGCATATGAGTGTTCAGATCTTCAAGTGATTGAGTTTATTAACTGGATTCAAGCACAAGATTTCTATGAGAACACTACAGTCATCATTGTTGGTGATCACAATACCATGAACAATAATTTCTTAATGCAATCCGTAAATAGTGAGTACACACTTTATAATACCTTCATGAATATAAACACAGCGGTAGATGAGCGCGCGACTGTTAATCGTGACTTTATGGCAACCGATTTATTCCCAACAACACTTGCTGCACTAGGTGCAGAAATTGAAGGCGACAAACTTGGATTGGGCACAAACTTATTCTCTAACCAAAAGACACTTTTAGAGACATTAGGATATGATACACTTGATGCTGAGCTTGCCCTAAAATCCATTTACTACGAAAACAATTTCTTAAGGAAATAACCCATGGTTAATAAAAACTTGCTCGTCATTTTCAATCCAGTATCAGGTAAAAACAGTGGTGACCTTGATTTGATTCAAAGTACCCTTGACGATGCAAACAAGACGTATGACTTATTAAAGACAAAAAATGAGAAAAGTGTTGAGAAATATTTGAAGAATCATCGGGATACATATGATGTTATTTTAGTTGCAGGTGGTGATGGTACCATCTCACAAACTATTGATGCTATGATTCATTACGACATCAAAGCATCGATGTGCATTTACCCAAAAGGCTCTACAAACGAATTTGCGCTTGCTTTAGGCATTACTAAGGACAGTCTTCATAATCTTGCAAATAACACGCAAGAACCGCTTAAAATTGATATTGGGGCCTATAATGATAACCATTCATTTATTTACTCAATGACCTTTGGTAATTTCACGCATATTACCTATAAAACCCCACAACAACTCAAGAATATCTTTGGACACATTGCATATTGGTTGTATGGGATATTCACATTCTATTTTCTTAAGATTAGAACCTATGATATGAAAGTAACCTGTGATGATGAAGTGTATGAAGGTCAGTTTGTATTTGGTGGTATTTCAAATTCAAACTCATTAGGAACCGTGATTCAACTTCCTGAAGTATCCTTTAATGATGGTGAATTTGAGTTGATGTTAATTCGAAAACCCAAGAAACACAAGGACTTCAGAAATCTATTGTTATCGCTTGTCATGAAGCAATATGACAACGAACTGTTTATTCAAACAAAAGGAAAAGATATTCGCTTTGAATCCAAACGAGAATACTCGTGGAACAAAGACGGAGAATTTGCTGGAAGATTAAACTCCTTGCACGTATGTGTACGCAAAGACTACCTAACGCTTTATCGATAATCGGTAAAGCGTTAATTTATCAGTTGAACACCCTAACAAATTAATGATAAAATAAAGGTGTAAATACAACTGATACTGCACTTCCTAAAATAAGATTAGGTTTTAAACGAATTGTTATTATAGAAAAGGAGGTGCTGTATGGATTTGTCAAATCTCGATTTTTTTGATAAGTCACCAGAAGAAGAACTCATCAGACGATTAGTCAAAACTGGGCTCACACGACTTGAAGCAGAATTTCTACTTTACTGTTTCTTCTCAGACCGACTCGATGATATCTCAAGACCAGACGAAGATTCTATATTGAACAATCAATACTTCTAGTGATTATTATGCATAAAGTCCCAACTCTTAAGCACAAGGGTTGGGATTTTAGTGTACAAATCGAAAAAAAATTTTGCCGTGAAGTAAAAATATTTATTTAAAACTCATTAAAGAATGACTTTATATCATATAACAAGTTTTGTAATCATGATATTTTTGAGAATGTTTTGTAGAGAACTATAATATTTCTAGTAACAAATGTATCTGTCAATTAATCAAAAATAATCAAATACCTTTTATTTTGGTATGTTTATCTGCTTTGTGTTCCATTATTTCACCTTGATGCTGACAGATATTGAGTGGTACAAAATCAACAAACAGGGTTATTTTGCCTAATATGTTTTTACCACCGCTCTCTAGGTGATCAAAAATTTTGTATCAAATCATTAATTATTCAAAAATCTATTTTGTTTGCTCATTCTCTTCCTTAAATTTGGAAAATTCGGATTTCGCTTTCTGAATAATATTATTTTTATCATCCAAATAAGCTGAAAAAAATTGCTTGTACTTTTCACAAATACTTTTTAATCTAGGGTCTTGGACACTTTCGTCTATTTCTAGGTTATCTTTGTGAAAATCTGTAATTGGATCAGTTAGCTTAATAACGAATTGTTTATATTGTTCCTTATCTTTCAAGCAATAATCTTTACTATCATAACTAATAATTACTTTTTCATCTTCATTTATTCTAATCATTAACTGTCTCCTTTAGTTTGAAATCATACTTAGTTAAACGCATTTTTAGATTTTTTTCTCCACCATCTAATGTATCTACAATACTCTTTTTCATTGATGCATCAATAATTCTTCCAGAACTGTAAGATAGAGTATTATCATTTTCAGATGCAAATATAAGGTTATCAGAATCACCATTGATAATGACTGCAGCTGAGTGACTTATCACAAAGAGCTGTATATCTAATTTTAACTGTCTTATTCTATTTATTAGTTTATCAGTAATTGTTTTTGTGTCCATATTATCTTCAGGTTGATCCAGTATAATATATAAATATTCCTGGCTCAATATAGCTTTATCCAAGAATATATCTAGTAAAATTTCAGATTTCTTCCCAGGAGAATAATTATTTAACTCTTTTCCATTAAAGTACAATTTAAAAATAAATTCATTTACCGAATTAATACTTTGCTCGACATTGGAAAAATACTTATTCAAGTACTGTGAAGAAGATTTAAGACTAGTTGGTTTATATTTATTTCCATTAAAATGTGCCCTGAGCTTATCAATTTCATTATATGAAAGCAGAATTTTTACCATGTATTCATTATATTTCTCGCTGTTTTGGATTTTTAATTGAGTTGAAATAGTATCACAATAACTATTGCTATCTTCAATTGAAGTTGAAATAATCAATTTATCAGTTGTGTTTACGGTTATTTCACCACTACTTTTCTCATTTTTCAACTCCTCTGTTAAATTTTCAATGTAGTCGTATGATTCTTGAATAAATGTCCTAAAACTGGTAATTTTATTTAACTGATTTATAGCATTGCTTCTTGATGTAACAAAATCCTGAGCCTCTGAATCACTTTTTTTATTCCCAAATTCTATTTTTGATATTAACTCCTCAATTAGTTTTTCTCTGACATGAATGTTCTCTAAACTTAATTCACTAATTTTTGTGTTGGTTTCTTCGACATAATCAATTAACTGTGTTGCCATATCAGCGAACGTTGCCTTAAAATCATCAACAATATCATCAAATTCATTCATTTCTACGTATTTAATTTTCGGATGTTCTATTTTTTTCACATTTATCAAAGTGCTCATAAGATTTGAGATAAGTGTTACATTATTCTCAGAAAATTTGCGTATTCGTTCTTTGTTGTCTTCGAAATCATCTCTTTTTAGTGTGGGTATCATAAATTCATCATTTACACTTTTCTCTAGAAAGGAAATATCATCCAAATTAAATATTTTGCTAATGTCCATAGTATCTATTAGATTTTTTTCTTTTAAAAGCATTTTCTTAGATTTAGCAATAAAACTAGCAGTTTGTTTAGAGATATCATCCTCCATTTGGCTGCACAATTCTTTAATGAAATCGATTTCCTTAACGTCTCCATCGTTATATATATTCAATAAACTATTTTGAGACAAGTACTTAGATTTAGGGGAGTTATTCTGATATTTTTTTCCTTTTACTTTATATAATGTTGAAGAATGATCTACATAGTTATTGTAATTATCCACATTTTTGTTGCCAAGGACACTACCTAATAGTGATTTCCCCGATCCTCTTGATCCAATAATCCCGTTAAGTGATGGGGAAAATGTCAGAATAGTTTCCTTTGATGTTTTGTCTTTAGAATTTTTCATGGTAATTTTGATTTCCTCTAAATAATTCTCTCGATTTGACTGAGGATTAACACTCTTATCATAAGAAGTGAAAATTCTACTTTCGGGATCTGATAAAGGAAGAACAAGTGATTCAAATTCGCCATCAAAATTAATCCAAGAGAATTTAGTTCCGATATCTTTCAATTCTATAGCATCAGAAAAGAAAAATCTCGCCAAAAGTGTATTTAATTGATTTTCAAAATAATTGCTAATCACTCTTGTTTTCTTCCCACCTTCAATAGCATACTTATTATTATAGTAAAATAAATTATGTTTATATTTTATGTTTGGATCATAGGCTTCCCCATCTTTTGTATTAGGTAAATAATCTGATAAATTTCTATCACTTTTACATTCATGAAAAACCAAGTAATAGTCAATATTCTTGAATATATTTTGAATGGAACTCAGTTCGAAGTAAATCCCTTCAGTCCTCTTTGAGGTTGTTTTTATATCTGCTTCATCAACTTCAATATTTTTAGATTCTAGAAGTTTTTTTAGTTGAACCCAAAATATATCTATATCTGCATATGAAAACCAAACTATTCCATGAAAATAATTATTCTGTACATACAAACTATGTTTGTTAACTATTTCTTCATCTATTGCTATATTAAGTTCTACGCCACCTATCAAATATAACTCTGGGATTTCTTTCTTAAGTTCTTTATACAACGATACATCTACTACATTATGATCTGTGATTGAAATAACATCTAAAAGTGGTTCATTCTTCAATTTATTGATAAAACTGGTTTTGTCATAGCCTCTACTGTAGCAGGAACTAGAATGCATGTGTAAGTCACATTTTTTGAAACTATCCATAATAATCTCCAATCTTTAAATTGTTTTCTTAATGATAATTATAGACTATTGTTTCCAGATTTGATATATGTTGTGTAAGAAAGTTGGAAAAGGCAATATTTTGTTTACTTTCAAAATTAAATGTCTAAAGGTGTTTATCACTGCTGAGAAAGTAATCTTGTGCTCGTACAACGGAGAATCAATTTCTCTCAATTTGAGCAATAACTATAAACAATGCTCATTTTAATTGAGATTTTGCACAATTATTTTCTGTATGTATTTGTTTATTATACTCTTTTACTCCACTGAAAGGTGTATGGTGGAATATTTGAATTACTATCCAACAGTTTGGACGTCATTATATTTATTAAAAAATGAAAAGTTCAAGGTTTTCAAAAAAGAATCTTATGAAGACAATTATAGATTCTTAACAAAAGAATAGACATTTTGTAGAATTAGCATTCGAAATAGTGAGATTGTAACATATATAAATTAGGGATTCCCAAACCTCTTTAAAGTATGAGGTGACCCCAAGATTGCTTTACCCTAGGATATTGTGTTTTGAGCAAGATCCAAGTAAAGTCTATTAACCCTTCAGTGAAGATTTATTTTTGCATTCCTGGAAATGGAAATGAGTATATTTATATATTTACATTAACATTTATACTATGACATCATTTGTCATAAATTTGATATATAATAGTAGTAAATAGATCTAAAAGGATCTGTGATATTTGTAAAGGAGATCAATTATGGAGCCGTCTAAAGTTATCAATCAAATCAGAAGAATGCTTGTAATCATACAAAACTATGAGGTAGCACTAGAGAGGATGGATTCTGCCAAAAGGAGTCTAGTAGATGCTGAACATTATATTCCGAAAAATTTGAAAATGTTTGATGAAACGAATAAAGATAAATACATCCTAGAACAAGTTGGTGATAAACCAAAAGCTTTAAACAAATGGAATCCATTTAGTTATACTCAAAAACGTAAAACAAACATGGAAGAAGCTAACAAACACTATGATTACAAAAGACAATTAGCTGAAAAAGAGTACTATGAAAAATATGCTAGTCATAGAAAACGTCTTATGGAAGAGGACAATGCAGAAAAAATGCATAAAATTCGATCTGCTAAGTTAGAGATGGATGCTTCTCAAGAACTTTTTGTATTAACGGAAAGTGCTTGGAGAAGTGAAACTCTATTTCCCGAAAAAATAAGAACATCTGAAGCGCTTAAAACTATACTGGAGCTTTTTGAAGAAGGAAGAGTCGAAACCGTAAAAGAGTCGATTAATCTATATTTTGATGAACTGAGAAAAGATAATGAAGAGAGATTAGCTGCTGAACATCGAAAAAAAATTGAAGAAATGATAATATTACAAAACGAAAATATACAGAAAGCGATTGATAATTCTGAAAAAGCGATATCTGATTCTAGTCAAGCACTATTTATGGCTCAACAAGCACATGATAAGGCTGAAGAAGCTTACAACTTATCTAACTCGATAAGTAGCAGAATTGATTTATAATTGCGATATCTGAATTATTTAGATTTATATCAATAAATGGCTACAACTGTTAAGAAACTTGGGGATCAAGTAAAATTCATTGAAGGAACCGAGTACATGATGCATTTTGAATTGAATTAGTTATTAAAGACGTTCATAATGCAAACAACCAACAAGTGATTTTTCCTTTTTCTACAATATTGATAAGAGAATCTAAATTTGATGCGATTGGTAAATTGAAGTTGAAGATGTGATTGGATTATTTAAGAAGACAAGATTCATAAGGGCAGATAAAATGCTGAATAGTATGTTGTGCTTATATTTGGTAGATAATATAATATACGAGTATATCTCATTATCTTGCAATTTTAGAAAAATCTGATATATTGTATCAGTGATAGTACGATTGATCGTTCAATTTTGAAGGTTAGCCGTATGTGTGCAAAATAGGTTTATTAAATTTCAAGATTTAGTGTTATAATGATTCTATTAATGAATTAAATATTGAATTTGAAAAAAATTGCTTGGGGGGGATTTTTTTTGACTAGAAATAAAAAGCTCGAATTAGCTGTAACAATAACAGATGTTATATCTTTAAGCGTGAGCTACCTAATCGGTTCAATTTTATACTTAATTATACTTCAAAATAATGTGCCCTTTTTTAAGGATATCTTTGTTCATACCTATCTTCTGTTCATCTTATCCTTGTTTTTGGCTGAACTCATAACTTTAGGAAAAAACAAATTATTTCTAAAAAGAGATTATCTACAAGAAATGTATAATATCATCAAAAACATAGCATTCATGGGAATGTTTTTTGCGCTTCTGGTCTTTACGTTAAGTTTCTCAATGATCGTATCCAGGGGTGTTTTTTTGTTGACGATTATTATATATGTGTTTGTTGGATACTGTGGAAGAATGGTACTTCGTACAGTATATAAAAAAGGGATGACCAATAAATCTCAAATACTCTTAGTCGTCACAACAAAAGAAAAAGCACAGTCAAAAGACAAAATGAATATAATTCAAAATGGACAACTTGATAATCGTATCGAGTTGGTTATCGTAGACGAAGACTGTGTGGGTGAAGCAATTAATGGTTTCAAGGTGGTTGCAAATCTTGATACATTGGTTGAGTATACCCGCTCACAGATTGTTGATTCAGTCTTACTCATGTTAAACAATGGTTGGTGGGGACGCATTGAAACCATGGTTAATGAAATATGGACAATGGGTGTTGTTGTTAATTTAGGGGTAGATCTCTTGTCATTTTATAGTGGCTATCCAACACAAGTTAACCATATCGGGGATTATCCTGTACTATCCTTCTCAGAAACAGTACCAAGTGAAGAGTCCTTATTCATTAAACGAGGCATTGATATTGTTGGTGGGCTTGTGGGCTCAACAATCACACTACTAGTCGCCATAATACTGGGACCAATTATCAAACTTGAATCACCCGGTCCTATTTTCTTTAAACAAAAGCGCGTAGGCCTAAACGGACGTTACTTCTATATTTATAAGTTTCGATCCATGGGTGTCAATGCAGAACAGCAGAAAAAAGAGTTACTGAAAGACAATGAAGTCGAAGGACATATGTTTAAAATGACCAATGATCCACGGGTCACAAGGGTTGGTAAGTTTATTCGCGCAACAAGTATTGATGAACTTCCACAGTTCTTTAATGTTGTTAAGGGAGAAATGAGTTTGGTTGGGACACGACCACCAACTGTCGATGAATTTAAGCATTACAGTTCACATCACAAACGAAGACTCAGTATGAAACCTGGGATTACAGGGATGTGGCAAGTAAGTGGAAGGAGCAATATTACAGATTTTGAAGAAGTTGTCCGACTGGATACAGAGTACATTGACAACTTCACATTAATTTTGGATTTCAAAATTCTCTTTAAAACTGTAATTGTTGTGTTTGCGAAAATTGGTTCAAAATAAGGGTAGGGGAAAGTATGAAAAATGTATTTGTTATCGGTTCAAAAGGGATTCCATCCAATTATGGTGGTTTTGAAACCTTTGTTGAAAAACTAACGGAATATAATGATGTTAATCATACAGAAATTAAATATCATGTATCGTGTTTATCCGATAATGACCAAGAATATGAACATAATAATGCACGGTGTTTTAATGTTAAGGTACCAAACATAGGGCCTGCAAAAGCTGTGTATTATGACATTGTTGCTTTAGATCATGTGTTAAAATACATCGAAAACAATAAAATAGAAGACGCAATCATCTATGTGTTAGCGTGTAGAATTGGACCATTCATTGGACATTTCAAAAAGAAAATGGAAAAACTTAATGTCAAACTTTTTGTTAATCCAGATGGTCATGAATGGAAAAGAGCTAAATGGAATTGGTTAATTAGAAAGTATTGGAAGTACTCTGAAAAGTTAATGGTAAAGCATGCTGATTTGCTCGTGTGTGACTCGATTACGATCGAAGAATACATAAAGACGTGTTATGCTAAGTTTCAACCAAATACAACGTTTATTGCTTATGGTGCAGATGTCAGCAAGTCACCCTTAGTAGAAACGGATCAAAAAGTAGTAGACTGGTTTCAACAATTCTCAGTTGCGTTTGATCAATACTATCTTATAGTCGGAAGATTTGTTCCGGAGAATAATTATGAAACGATGATATCTGAATTTATGAATTCTAATTCACAGAAAGATTTAGTGATCATCACGAATGTCGAGAAGAATAAGTTTTATGATCATTTAAAAAATAAAACGGGATTTGAAAGTGATCCAAGAGTTAAGTTTGTTGGAACAGTTTATGACCAAGATTTATTAAAGTTTATAAGAGAAAAAGCTTTTGCTTACCTACATGGTCATGAGGTAGGTGGGACGAATCCATCACTTTTAGAAGCATTAGCATCAACGAAATTAAATCTGCTTTTGGATGTAGGATTCAACAGTGAAGTTGCAAAAGACCACGCAATTTATTGGTCGAAAACTGCGAGTAGTAAGGGTGTAAGTTTAAAACAACAAATCCATCGTGTTGAAGAAAACCAGGATGTTATAAGTCAATTGAATGCGCAACAAGTAATCATTGATCATTATTCATGGGATAAGATTGTCAATGACTATTCACATTTATTCTTAAGTGAATAGATGATTCATGAGTTAGGTCTATGCTGATGCAGTGATCTTTTTTAATCGAGAAAGAGATGATTGCATAAATGTATATCTTAGGAGGAAATATGAGAAATTCAAGATTGTTTAATTTTATGGAGGATAAACAAAAGTCAAATAGGATGTTTGTTAGTGTTCTCATATTTGTGAGTCCTTTTATTGATATGTCCATTTATTTTGGAAGTGTAATGAACTTAGGAATCCCGATTAATCAAGTTATGAGATTATTAATGTATATATTATGTGTTTTTTTTATCGCGTATAACTCGAAGCGTCACACCAAGTTTTGGATAGGGATAAATCTAATTCTATATTTAAGTGTATTGATCTATCAACTTATGGGTATTTCAAAAAGTTTAATGCTAGATATAAATTATGCCTTGAGAGTATCTTATTGTTTCTCGGTGTTAATACTACTGGATTGCTTACTCAGAAATAAGATGATTACATCACAATTTCTAGTAAAGAATTTGGTGTTTGCCTCACTAATTGTCTCAATTAATATTATTATCAGTCCATTTGGTTTCGGATTGGAATCATGGATATGGAGATTTGGATATCGTGGATATTTTGATCATGGAAATGTTATAACACAGCTCCTACTCATTACCTTAATGCTATTTATTTCGTATCAGGATATGTTTACATATAAAAAGAGTTTCATCGCTATCACTGTATTAGCACTCCTGTTAACAGGAACCCGTGCAGGTCAGATTGCAATTCTGTTAATTATTGCGATGATTGTGTTTTACTACGCATTCTATGATCATTCGATCAGTTCAAAAGCAAAGAAAAATCTGAGGATATTTTTTTATTGTTCGATTGTACTCATCATCATAGGCATTTTTGCAAGTTCATATTATTTAAGCAGGAATGCTGATTATACGAACTATGACTCTATTTTGAGTGCCATTCTATCGTATCGAAATCATATGGCACTTCGAACATTCAACCATTTTATAGGACAAACCCCACTGCAGATTACTGTATCCAGTATTTTTGGTATGGGTTATTCAAGCATTATGAGTGTGCTCTTATCGTTTGGGTTGACTCCGACGTTAGAGATTGACTTTCTCGCTGCGTTCTTCTATTCAGGAATATTTATTTTTATATTTATCCTTGCCATCAATTGGAAGGCATTTAAGTCAGTATTATCACAGTTTCGTACGCATCATAAATTTGACATATGGATGTTAATCACTGCATTAGTTGTTTCAAATTCATTGGCACTTATTAATGGTCATGTTTTCTTTGAAACGCTCGTGTCACCATATTTTTATAGTTTAATTGCGATTTGCATCAATGGTAAACATGTACGATAAGCAAGCAAGTAATAAGGGGTAAAGCATGAATATCACATTATAAATGTGATGCTTTGGGGGGGCTATATGAATAAAATATCAAGTGATAGGAAAAAACTATCAATCATAATTCCAATTTATAATGTAGAGAAGTATTTAAGTGATTGCCTTGATTCAATCAAGAAACTTGATCCTACAGAATTTGAAGTAATTTGTGTAAATGATGGGAGTACCGATAACTCAAAAGAAATTGCGCAACGCTATGTAAATGAGAATCCTGAATTGATTTCATTATACACCAAGGCAAATGGTGGGTTATCTGATGCGAGAAACTATGGACTTGATCAAGTTACTGGCGAGTATGTGACGTTTTTAGACTCTGATGATTGGGTGAATGCACCGATCTACACTTCGATGTTAACGACAGCTTATCAAAAAGACGCGGATGTTGTTGTATGTAATTACGTTGAGTACACGGATGGTGACGAAGTGTTGGTCAGTGACAATAACATTGGGGACAAAATTGTTTATGAAGCAATGGTATGTAATAAAATCTTTAAGACATGCTTATTCAATGATAATGCCATTCGTTTTCCAATTGGCCTTCATTATGAAGATAATTTAACCTGTTATATCCTGTTAGGATATTCAAATCATATCGTAAAGCTTGATGAAACATTATACTATTATCGACAAATGCGTGAAGGACAGATAACAAGTCAATTTAATGACAAAATATACGACATCAACAAAATCGGGGAACAATTATATGAAGGCTTTAAACCTATGCCAACATACAATGACTTAGCGTCTGATTTGGAGTTGTTATTTATTCGAAATATTATGTTTCGAACCCTGCCCAAAATCGTGCGTCTCAATCGAATTCACATCTTCAAATCAAAGAAAGAAATTTGGAAAGAATATCAATTTCTTGAATCCTATTTTCCTGATTGGTATCTCAATGAGTCACTGAAAAAAGATGACAGTGGATATTTTAAAGGCAAACTAGGGAAAGGACACGTAAAAAAGATAAGAGCTTTGAAATATAGCTTAGTACTCTTGGTCTTATTCGCAATGAGTGGGAAACTATACAGTATTCGTCATAAAAACCCATCCATAATGATGGTTAAGGAGGAATCCAAATCTTGAAATATTCAATCATAATCCCAGTCTTCAATTCTGAGAAACATATCGAACGGTGTTTACTTTCAATTATCGCAAATAACTTTGATGATTATGAAGTAATCATTGTCGACGATGGTTCAATAGATCGCACTGCAGCCTTATGCGAAACAATTATCCGTGAACATAACACAATCAAGTATGTTCGCAAAGAGAATGGGGGGGCTTCTTCAGCTCGTAACGTTGGGATTAAACAGTCAAAAGGTGACTATATCCTTTTTGTTGATAGTGATGATGAGGTCAATCAATCCTATTTTAAACACTTGGATAAAATTCTTGAGGCTGATAAAGAAACAGACATGATTTTGTTTAATATTGATCCAGAAAGCACGTTAGCGAAAACAAAACCAGCTTTTACAAAACATGAACTTTATAAAGCCTTAATTTCGTATGAGTATAATGCGCCATGGAATAAGTGCTATTTAGGGTCTATCATTCGAGATCAAAATATAGTGTTTGATGAACAGGTCGTTTTTGGTGAAGACTTACTTTTCTTTATTCAATACTATGCGTATGTAAATCATCCACACGCTTTGTATGAACACATTTATATTCAACATATGAATCCAGAATCAATTACGAATTCAAAGCTAAAGTTTGATGAATTAGCAGACTTGGATAAAGTCTTCAGGACCTTAATTGAGGTGTGTGAAACTAAAGAAGATGAGGACATCGTCATCAATAAAGCATTCTCAATTCTTTTAAATCGTTATGTTCGATTGATTGACCAAGTTAATGATAAACATAAGGTTCAGGATGAATTTATGAAATACCAAACAGTGAAGGCTGTATTTGAATATCAAAATTTATCGACTGTAAATCAAGTAAAAAAGACACTGGTGACAATTGGTTTGGGGGGTCTACTCAAAAAAGTACTAAAAGGATAAAGAGATGGTATATCAACAGTATCGCGATGAATTTAGCATAAAATCATTCATGTTTCGCGATATTTATGGGTAAAGAGGTTTATGAATGATTAAGACGAATCGTAAAGGAGTAAGCAAAAATGTTTAAAGACAAAATATTATTAGTAACTGGTGGAACCGGATCATTTGGACATGCGTTAGTGCGTCGTTTCATTAAAGAAGATATCAAAGAAATTCGCATCTTATCACGTGATGAAAAGAAACAAGATGATATGCGTAAGGAATTCAATGACGATCGTCTTCAATTTTATATTGGGGATGTACGCGATCGTTCAAGCATTGTCCATGCAGTACGGGGTGCAGATTTTATATTCCATGCTGCTGCGCTTAAGCAAGTCCCTTCTTGTGAGTTTTTTCCAGTTGAAGCCGTAAAAACCAATGTATTGGGAACGGATAATGTGCTTGAAGAAGCAATTGCTCAAGGTGTAAAACGGGTTGTTTGTTTATCTACGGATAAAGCAGCCTATCCAATCAATGCAATGGGGATATCAAAAGCCATGATGGAAAAGACCTTTGTTGCGAAAGCAAGAATGGCTCGTGATACAACCATTATTTGCGGAACCCGTTATGGAAATGTTATGGCTTCACGTGGTTCTGTAATCCCACTCTTCTTAGATCAAATTAAAGAAGGCAAACCCCTCACCTTAACAAACCCTTATATGACCCGGTTCTTAATGAGTCTTGATGAGGCGGTTGACCTTGTGTTATTCGCATTTCAAAATGGGAAACCTGGGGATTTATTTGTTCAAAAATCACCTGCAAGCACCATACAAGACCTTGCAAATGCGATTTTAGAACTGACAAAATCAGCGGTTGGTTCCCGTGTGATTGGAACCCGACATGGTGAAAAACTCTATGAAACATTGCTTACCAAAGAAGAGTATGTGAAATCCGAGGACTTTGGGAATTATTACCGTGTACCGATGGATCAACGTGACTTAAACTATGATAAGTATTTTGTAGAGGGTGAAGAGAATACAAGTGAACAAGAGTATAATTCACACAATACCTATCAATTATCAATTCAAGAGATTCAAGAGAAACTGTTGGATCTTTATGAAATTAAGGATACACTCAAAACCATGTTGAAGGATTAGCGTTTTGAAAGAACACTTTAGTAGATGTAGAAGCTATCAAGGCTACAATCAATACACACATTACAATTAATATATGAGAAAATATGTGGAGAGTAATATGACAAATCAACTTAAAAATTATCAAGATTTAAGCGTTTTAATTAATTCTTGTGACGCATACCAAGATCTTTGGGAACCTTTTCAAATACTCTTTAATAAATTTGGTGGCATGACATTTGAAAATGTATCGCTTAATAGTGAATCTGGAGGAAGTATTAAACCCAATATCAAGGGGATACAGACAGGTCATGGTTCTTATGGGAACAGAATGATCAAAGCATTGACACGTATTGATCGTGAATTTGTACTGATTCTTCTCGATGATTTTTTTATTCGAGAAGCGATTGATCACAGGATGCTTGATCAACTCATCGGACTGATGAAAGAAGACCCATCGATTGCATGCATATCCTTTGATGATAACCTTCAGTTTGG
Organism: Erysipelothrix larvae; assembly: GCF_001545095.1. Taxonomy (NCBI): domain Bacteria; kingdom Bacillati; phylum Bacillota; class Erysipelotrichia; order Erysipelotrichales; family Erysipelotrichaceae; genus Erysipelothrix; species Erysipelothrix larvae. Next base: position 1,848,436 of record NZ_CP013213.1, on the reverse strand, counting down.
ACGAGTATATAATGAAGCAATGCACCTAAATGTTACAGCTCAATATGCACCCTATAAGTTAAATCTTCAAGCAGGTTTATGGCGCACACAGGATTTCCTTTCTTTTTGGGATGATGCAGACAACCCTTGGCTTTGGGAGTTATTTGGAAACATCAAAGCAGTACAGTCAAAAAAGACATTTTTATATATCAGTGATCTGAACTACGCACCGATTAAGTATGGAAAGAACTCTGGAGGATGGGCTGTTTATCGTGGAAAATGGGTTGAAGAAGATGTTGTGCCTTTATTTAAAACCCATGAGATTGAAATTGATTTTAGTAAAAGAGGATTCTTTACAGAAGATGACATGCAATCTTTAGGCATCCCGATGAAACTAAAAATAAAGTATATCTATAAAAAATTAGGGGTAGGCGTTTTATTAAGATACTTTCAATTCCTTGTTAGTAAGACTATTTTAAAAAGAACGTATTCATCATTTGAAGAATTTCTTGAAAGGAAAGGCAAATAAAAAACATCGGATGTAATAAATTAGATATTGTGATTGCGATGCGTATGTATTATATCAATACGCAATTCATGGATTATCTTTAATAGGAGAATACAATGACAAAACATACAGTGAGAAACAATTATTTAGACTTTTTAAAAGGATTCGCAATAATATTTGTGGTATTGGGACATAGTATTCAGTTAACAGGTGGCATCGAATTCGCAAACTATCTCCTCTTTTTTTATAATCCATTATTCATTATTATTTATTCATTCCATATGCCCCTCTTCATGCTGATCAGTGGATACCTATTTAGTTTTACGAGCAAGAAAAGAAACATTGGATCGATTATTAAAAATAGGATCAGAACTTTGCTAGTTCCAATCACAATCTGGACACTTATCTGGTTTACGATTGACCATTATCTAAATGGTAAAATGCTCTTAAGCTTAAATGAGGTTCTTGAATACTTTACGGGAACGTTTTGGTTTCTGTGGTCTGTATTAGTCTGTTCACTCATTGTAATGCTTGTAGATAAGACAACAAAAGGTAAACTTAGTTTTGTGATTTACTGCATCATATTTGCATTATCCTTTATTTCATTGGATCAGTACTCATTTCATATGCATAAATATATGTTTCCGTTTTTCCTAGCTGGATACTATACGAATAAATATGAGAACACACTCAAGGTGTCTAAACGTGTAGAAGCAATCCTTGCATGTATATGCTTAATCGTGTTTGGATTCCTATTCAAAATGTATACAATCGACACTTCAATTTACATATCCATGTTTTCAATTTTGGGTCGGTCTGCAGAGACAATTATTTATTATGATATGTATCGTTATGCAATTGGATTTGTCGGCTGTTTTCTTGCTTTATTTGCATTGAAACACATATATAAATGGGTGCCAGATTCTATTAAACACTGGATATCAGATATGGGTAAGAATTCTTTGGGGATTTACATTATTTCAAACTTCTTGTTTATCTTCCTAATTAAGCGTCTGTTTGCTCCATTACAAGGACTTAATTATTGTGTCGTAGGTATCGTTTCAATAATTATGCTTCTCTTGTGTAATGTCATCACTCAGCAAATTAAAAAGTCAAAGATCTGTTCGGTGTTGTTATTTGGGCGATAACAGGTATGAAAAAAAAGAATATTAAGAAAATGACAAGAACACGCTTTTAAACATAGTGGATAAAGTCTATTAAAAGATATGGTTAACAATTTTACCATGCATAGATTGATATACAGATAACACGGTATAAGTGTAGGGTAGTAATATTTAAAATTTAAAATTTGGGAGGGAAAAGCATGAAAGGTATAATACTCGCAGGAGGATCAGGAACACGACTCCATCCACTGACAAAGGTTACAAGCAAGCAATTACTTCCGGTTTATGATAAACCGATGATTTATTATCCATTAAGCACACTGATGCTTGCAGGAATAAACGAGATACTGATTATCTCAACACCACAAGACTTACCAAACTTTGAGAGGCTTTTAGGTGATGGAAGTCAATTCGGATTATCACTTTCTTATAAAGTACAACCATCTCCTGATGGATTGGCTCAAGCCTTTACCTTAGGTGAAGCATTCATTGGTGATGATTCAGTAGCCCTGGTACTTGGAGACAACATCTTCTATGGGCGTCACTTTGGTCAATCTTTGAAGCATGCTTCATCTAAGACGTCTGGAGCGACTGTATTTGGATACTATGTCACCGACCCAGAACGGTTTGGTGTTGTAGAGTTTGATGAAAACGGTACAGCAATCTCAATTGAAGAGAAACCATCTGAACCTAAATCGAACTATGCAGTAACTGGGTTATACTTCTATGACAATAAAGTGGTTGAATATGCAAAGAACTTAAAACCAAGTCCACGAGGTGAATACGAAATCACAGACCTGAATGCAATTTACCTTGAAAAAGGTGAATTAGAAGTTGAAGTCCTAGGACGTGGATTTGCGTGGCTTGATACCGGTACTGTTGAATCACTGTTAGAAGCAGCACAATATGTAGAAGTCATGGAGAAACGTTCTGGAATTAAGATCAGTGCTCCTGAAGAAATTGCATACCGTCAAGGGTGGATATCGAAAGAAAAACTCTTGGAATCTGCAGAACTGTATGGTAAGTCACCGTATGGTCAACATTTAAGAAATGTGAGTGAAGGGAAGATTCGTTAATGAATAAGACAGAAACTAAACTTGAAGGGTGTGTCATTCTTGAACCCAAAGTATTTGGAGATCATCGTGGATGGTTCATGGAATCCTATTCTAAGAATACTGTAGAAAGCTTAGGGTTAAACTATGACTTTGTTCAAGATAATCACTCATACAGTAAGATGAAAGGGGTACTGCGTGGTATTCACCTACAGAATGCACCCTATGCCCAAGCGAAGCTTGTACGCTGTACACGCGGTGCAATCTTAGATGTCGCCGTAGACCTAAGAGAAGACTCTAAAACCTATAAACAATGGATCTCTGTAGAACTCAGTGCAGAGAACCAAAAACAACTCATGATCCCTAGAGGGTTTGGACATGCCTTCGTAACACTGAGTGATGATGTAGAAGTACAATATAAAGCCGATAACTTCTATGATTATCCAAGTGATCGAAGCATTCGTTATGATGACCCTGAACTAAATATTGATTGGGGAATTGATAATCCAGTATTATCTGATAAAGACAAAGCTGCACCGTTTCTAAACGATGCAGATATCAAATTCTAATAAAGGAGATCATAAAAAATGAAATATTTAGTAACAGGTGGAGCCGGGTTTATTGGCTCAAATTATGTATTCTATGTATTAAAACATCGACCAGAGATAGAAGTAGTCTGTCTTGATGCATTAACCTATGCAGGAAACCTTTCAACACTTAAAGATGTGATGGATCATCCACAGTTTAAGTTTGTGAAAGGGGATATTGCAGATCGTGATTTCATTGATCAACTGTTTTCTGAAGAACAGTTTGATGTTGTTGTGAACTTTGCAGCAGAAAGTCATGTCGACCGTTCAATTGAAAATCCAGGGATCTTCCTACAAACCAATGTATTAGGGACACAAACACTGCTTGATGCATCGCGTAAATATAATGTGAAACGATACCACCAAGTATCAACTGATGAAGTATATGGTGACCTTCCTTTAGACCAACCTGAACTTTTCTTTACGGAAGAAACCCCAATTCATACATCATCCCCCTATTCTGCTTCTAAAGCAGGTTCAGACCTTTTAGTTCAAGCATACAACCGTACCTTTGGATTACCCGTAACGATCAGTCGCTGTTCAAACAACTACGGACCTTACCATTTCCCAGAGAAACTCATTCCTTTAATGATCAGTCGTGCACTGGCAGATGAAAAACTTCCTGTATATGGAAAAGGTGAAAATGTAAGAGACTGGCTTTATGTGGAAGACCACTGTAAAGCAATTCAAATGATTCTTGAGCATGGACGTGTTGGTGAAGTCTATAACATTGGTGGACACAATGAACGCACAAACTTAGAAGTTGTGAAGACAATCCTTCATGAACTGAACAAGACAGAAGATTTAATTACGTATGTTACCGATCGTAAAGGACATGATCTACGGTATGCAATTGATCCAACCAAGATTACTACAGAACTCGGATGGACTCCAGAAACAACCTTTGATGAAGGCATTAAGAAAACAATCAAGTGGTATCTTGAAAACAAACCATGGTGGGAAGAAATCCTCAGTGGTGAATATCAAAACTACTATGAAACGATGTATGGACAACGAGGCGAATAAGATGAAAGTATTAGTAACCGGTGGTAATGGACAACTGGCTTATGATGTGAAGCTTGCCTTAGATAAAGCAGGGATAGACTATAAGTCAATAGACTTTGAAGATGCAGATATCACAAACGAAAAAGAAATCAAAAACCTCATTCGGGATTATGCACCTGATGCAATCATACACTGTGCAGCATATACTGCAGTAGACCAAGCAGAAGATGATAAAGAAAAAGTAGAAGCGATTAATGTATTGGGAACTCGCTATATTGCGGAAGCTTCAAAAGAGATTGATGCAAAGCTTGTATATATTAGTACTGATTATGTCTTTGATGGTGAAGGAACACAACCCTTTGAAGTTACAGACACACCCAATCCAGTAAGCTGGTATGGGATTACGAAGTATCAAGGAGAACTCGAAGTCCAAAAAGTACTTGAGAAATACTTCATTGTTCGCATATCATGGGTATTTGGTGTGAATGGGAATAACTTTGTAAAGACCATGCTTCGTTTAGGAAATGAACGCGATTCACTGAATGTTGTGAATGACCAAATTGGATCACCAACATACTGTGGGGATGTAGCACCAATCTTAGTCGACATGATTCAAACAGAGAAATATGGTATCTATCATGCAACCAATGAAGGCTTCTGTTCATGGTATGACTTTACACAAAAAATCTTCGAGATTGCGAATATCAATTGTGAAGTAAAGGGTATTCCAACACGTGAATATCCAACACGCGCAGTAAGACCTTTAAACTCAAGAATGTCAAAACAATCACTGATTGATGCAGGCTTTACTGTTCCACGTAAGTGGGAAGAAGCTTTAGAAGCAATGATTGAATTACTGTAATACACGCATATTATTAACGAGAATAAAATACGAATTTGGTTAACACACTAACACTACAAAAATGGTCGTAAGTCCTTAATTTAAAGGGTTTGCGACCATTTTTGATTAGTATCAAACACGCGTTATATCTAGATTTCATTAATTCACCACATTCACAGTGTCCCTTTGCATTGTGAAAAAATTTAGGGTCAGCCCACATACCAACACAATCACCTCAGAAAAATTACCACCTATGTTTTTAGAATACCCGTATCATAATAAGATTACAGATGTTATAATATTAATTTATAAAGGGATTATTGAGAGGATAGTGTATGGATATAAAGTCTGGGGAAGGGTTTGTGAAAAAACCTGTGAAACCGGTTGTTTCTAAAAGTTTTTGATAATCGAAAACAACCATTTATTAGAAATAAATCGAAAGAGACATTTGTGTTGATTGACAATCTATCCGCTCAACTTTTCAATGTACCACAGCTCATTGAACAATTTACGAATGGGAAAAGCTTGGCCTTCAATGTATCAAGAGAACTCGCCCATAAGATATCAAGTGGTGAGCTAGAATTTATCCGAAAAGGAAAAACAGGTGAAGCGGTGGGGATATTGCGTGATGCTTTATCAAAGAAAACTTTTGCACAGCTGCCAATTAAAGAAATTCCGCTTGAACTTGGAGTTTTAATTGCAAGTATGGGTTTAACGAATGAATTGCAAAAGATGACACAAAAACTAGATGAATTAGGCGACAAGATTAATAGTGTAAATCGCAATTTTGATTCGAATCGATATGCAGAGGTTCACGCTGCTCAAGCTAAGTATCATTATGCTTTATTAAGTAAAGATATAGAAGTGAAAAAAACACTCTATCTTGAATCATTATCACAGTCCACAAATGCCTACAACTTATTATTAAACCAACTTTACGAAACGAAACAGAAGTTTAGAGATTCAAAGGAAAATATACGGTTTTTCTCAGCAATAAAGTCTAATCTTGAAGAAGAAGAGAATGTAGCAGAAGTCGCATTGTATAATTTGAATTATCTCAAAGATGCATTTAGTCTACAGATTGCGAGTCTAGCTGGACTCAAAGAATACGATGCACTTGGGCATGCACTACAAGATTTTAGAACAGTCATTTTAGAGGAGTTTTCAAAGGAAGAATCATTATTTCTAGACGGCCATCTACCACCAAAATATGGAAATCCATTCTCCTTTTTATCAAGCAATGTCATTGATACGACGACATCAATTATTGAGTACATTGATAATAATGAAGACTTACTAGAATTACATTTGTATCCAAACACATTACAATTAAGGAAATAGGGTGATACTTGATAATAGCACCTAATTATTGTAAGGAAAGGACTGTGGAAGAGAAAATAATGCAGGGGAAAAGTACTCAAGCTAACACGTACAGAAACACAAAGAGAAGAAAAGGAATGTTGCACTACAAATTCTATTACTCACCCCCGCAAGTCTATTGCTTGTCTTAAAAGTAGTGAAGAACAAAAGAAATATTAAATAGTACATTAGATCACAATACGACCGAGCCAGTTGAGGGTTCGGTCTTTTCATGTGAAGTAGTCTGACATTTAATTTATAGGAGAATACAAGACATAACTGTTTGGATCTTAATCATCATGATAATGATAAATGGTCAATCGCTTAATTTTCACAACAATTCACCATGGCCACGTGTTGGTTTGAATACAACAGAACCCTAGAATACACAAGTTTTTCAATGCTATCATTGTTTTACCCTTAATAGTGCAAATAATTTCACAAATTCAATAATAATCTATCAAAATCTATATTTTGAGAGAAAAATCTTTACAATATGCTCAAAATTCGGCAAAATGTTTCAGTACAGAGAAAATTCTTTATAAGAAAGTGCTGTTTAAACAACATATTCTATATTAAAATGCTATAATGTTCTATGTAGTCATAGGAAATTTTGATATGTATCAAAATTTTAGATATTATAAGGTACGGAGGGGTATTTTGAATCGGACTAAGAAACTAGAGCTGTCGGTCACTATTGCAGATATACTATCATTGAGTATCAGTTATATTCTTGCAGCTATTATATATCTTATCATTTTTCAGGATGAACGAGTTTTCTTTGATCAATCATTTGGTCAGACTTTACTCATCTTTTTGTTGTCGCTTTTTTTCGCAGAAATTATAACGCTTAGTAAAAATAGATTGTTTCTAAAAAGAAACAATGTTCAAGAAATTTACAATATTATAAAAAACATAGCATTCATGGGAATGTTTTTTGCTGTATTCGTTTTTATTATGAATTACAGTAAGTCAGTATCTCGTGGAGTATTTCTACTGACATTAGTAATTTATGTCTTTGTTGGGTTTATTGGAAGATTAATTATTAGACGATTTTACTTGAAAGGTCATTTAGCAAACAAACAAAAATTAATCATCGTGACAACATACGAGAAGGCACAATCACAAGAGAAACTAGATATCATTCAACATGGTTCAAACTATGAGTTTGTTGGTTTTGCCATTATAGATAGAGATTGCATAGGCGAATCAATTAATGGCTATAAAGTAGTCTCTAATTTTGAGTCTGTAGTTGAATTTACTCGTAAAGAAATCGTAGATTCGCTCTTATTTGTTGTAGATAACGGTTGGTGGGCAAAAATTGAGCCAATCGTAAGTGAAATCTGGTCAATGGGTGTCGTAGTGAATTTTGGCGTTGATTTGTTGGAATTCTATGATGGAGTTCAAACTCAGGTAAACTACATAGGTGATTACCCTGTACTCTCATATGCACAAGCCTTTCCAAGTGAGGAAACATTGTTTCTTAAACGAATTATGGATATTATCGGAGGGTTAATTGGTTCTGCGATTACTTTACTTGTGGCTATTATATTAGGGCCAATAATTAAACTCGAATCACCGGGCCCTATATTCTTTAAACAGAAAAGAGTAGGACTTAATGGAAGGTACTTCTATATTTATAAATTTAGATCCATGGGTGTCAATGCAGAGCAACAAAAGAAAGACCTCTTAAAAGAAAATGAAGTTGAGGGACATATGTTTAAGATGACAGATGATCCACGAGTTACAAAAGTTGGTAAGTTTATCCGTGCAACCAGCATTGATGAGCTTCCTCAGTTCTTTAATGTTGTTAAGGGAGAAATGAGTTTGGTTGGGACACGACCACCAACAATTGACGAGTTCAAACAGTATAGCTCACACCATAAACGAAGATTGAGCATGAAACCTGGAATTACTGGGATGTGGCAAGTAAGCGGAAGAAGTAACATAACAGACTTTGAAGAAGTTGTACGGTTAGATACAGAGTACATTGATAACTTTACATTAGTATTAGACTTCAAAATTTTGTTTAAGACATTAATTGTTGTATTTGCGAAGATTGGATCAAAATAAAATGAAAAAAAATATAAAAATATTAATTGCAGCTCATAAAGAATATATGATGCCAAATGATGATCTTTATTTACCAATTCACGTTGGTAAAGGAAATAGTAATAGTGAAATAGGATATATGGGTGACAATAGTGGTGATAATATATCTGAGAAAAACCCGTATTATAGTGAGCTGACAGGACTTTACTGGGCTTGGAAGAATTTAGAGGTTGATTACCTTGGGTTAGTACACTATAGAAGATACTTTGCTTTAAAGAAGTCGATGTCAAAAAATCCAAAAGACAGAATGAATTCAGTATTAACACTTGAACAAGCAAAGTCAATTCTCGATGAATTTGATGGTATTGTACCAAAGAAAAGAAATTATTATGTAGAAACACTATACTCACATTATGAGAATACACTTCATGTTGAACCGCTTGAAATCACAGGAATGATAATTAAAGAGAAATACCCGGAGTATTTTGAATCATTCGAGAAATTGAAGGTTTGGCGTGAAGGATACATGTTTAATATGATGATTTTAAAGAAGGATGATATGAACCGGTATTTAAAGTGGCTATTTGAAATACTAAGTGATTTGGAATTTAGAGTTGATAACTCTCGGTATTCTCCGTTTCACGCTAGATTCTATGGCAGAATTAGTGAATTATTATTTAACGTATGGCTAGATTTAGAAAATTTAAATTTAAAAGAAATTCCAGTAATAGACATTGAACCAGTTAACTGGCTTAAGAAAGGTACTAGTTTCTTAAAGGCAAAGATAACTTCAGAAAAATATGAGAAGAGTTTCTAAAAAGGAGATTTTGATGAAAAAATATGATTATTTAGTTGTTGGTGCTGGTCCGTTTGGATCAATATTTGCTTATGAAGCTCAGAAAAGAGGAAAAAAAGTAAAAGTAATAGACAAACGAGATCATGTTGGAGGAAATATGTATTGCAAACCTATGGAAGGTATAAACGTGCACTGGTATGGAGCACATATATTTCACACAAGTAACAAAGAGGTTTGGAACTATTTAAATCAATTTGCAGAATTCAATCGATATACAAATTCACCTATAGCAATTTATAAAGATGAATTATACAATTTACCTTTTAATATGAATACTTTTAATAAGCTTTGGAATGTAAAAACTCCTGAAGAAGCAAAAGCTAAGATTGAAGAGCAAAGAAGTATTCATTATGTAGAATCTCCGAAGAATCTCGAGGAGCAAGCAATTAATTTAGTAGGATATGATATCTATGAAAAATTAATTAAAGGCTATACGGAAAAACAATGGGGAAGAAAATGCACTGAATTGCCATCTTTTATCATAAAGAGATTACCTGTACGTTTTACATATGATAATAACTACTTCAATGATATCTATCAAGGGATTCCAATAGGAGGGTATAACGTGTTCTTCGATAAATGGTTGGAAAACATTGATGTAGAATTAGAAGCTGACTATTTTGAAAACAGGGAATCATATGATGCGCAAGCTGATAAAGTCTTATTTACAGGGATGATAGATCAATTTTATAATTATCAGTTTGGGACCCTTCAATACAGAAGTCTTAAATTCGAACATGAAGTACATAATGTTGAAAATTATCAAGGAAATGCAGTTGTAAATTACACAGAAGCAGAAGTTCCATATACACGTATTATCGAACATAAGCACTTTGAATTTGGAACTCAAAGCAAAACAGTTATTACAAAAGAATACTCCGCTGAATGGGAACTTGGTGACGAACCATATTACCCAATTAATGATGATGAAAACAATAGAATTTTTGAAAAATATTATACTCTTGCTGAAAAAGAAGAGAATGTTATTTTTGGTGGAAGACTGGCAGAATACAGATATTATGACATGCACCATATTGTTGAAAATGTTCTTAAATTGGTAGAGAAGGAATTAGGTGTTCAAGTTGACTAAATCAAATAAAACAACCGCTGTTATCGTTGTGACGTTTAATAGAAAAAATCAATTAGTAACTACGATAGAAAAATTGCTACAACAATCGAATCGTGATTTTGATTTATTTATTATTGATAACTGTAGTACAGATGGAACTTACGAATACTTAGAAAGCAATATCTTACTAGATAAAGTATTTTATTTTAATACAGGTGAAAATATCGGTGGTGCAGGAGGATTTAACTTTGGGATCAAGACTGTTTTAGATCATTCTAATGAATATAAGTATGTATGGTTGATGGATGATGACACATACGCTGAACAAGATGCTCACAGAGAGCTGATTAATGCAGCTGACCGGTTAAATAATAACTTTGGTTTTTTATCAAGTGTTGTACTGTGGAAAAATGGAAAATATTGTGAGATGAACAGGCAGAGGCTTGTTAGAAAATGGTATAAAAAAATGGAATATCTAGATGAAGGTTTAATCTTAACTGATCGGGCTACATTTGTGTCATTTTTTACATCAATCAAGTCAATTTATGAAGTAGGACTACCTATATCTGATTTCTTTATTTGGGGAGATGATATTGAATATTCAAATAGAATTAGTAAAAAGAATTATTCGTTTGTTGTTGGCAAAAGTAAAGTTGTTCATTATACAGAGACAAATGTTGGGTCAGATATATCTAAAGACGATAAAAGTAAATTATGGAAATATAAGTATGCTTATCGAAATGAGGTGTACATTGCAAAAAACAATGGAATTAGAGGCAGACTTTATCAATTTGCTAAGATTGGTTATCATATCTTACGTGTATTAGGGACAAGATGTGATAATAAAATTAAAAGGATTTCAATTATTCTTGGATGTTCTATAAAAGGATTATTCTTTAATCCGAGAGTTGAAGTTCCTAAAGAAGGTGATTAGAATGGGACAAAAGATTAACATTTTACATATAGTTGGTGAACCCCTTAATTTTGGTGGTCAAGAAACATTTCTAATGAACTTAATTGATAATAACAATAATGTTGATTTGATTCACCATATTCTTACACCGTTTGAATGTACAAATCAAAAACTAGTAGACGTCGTGAAAACAAATGGTGGAAAGGTATTTTTTGATTCAAAACCGTTTGAAAGTAGACTTAGAAAAGTTTATTTTAGAAAGTCTATAAAAAAGCAATTGAGTAATATATCCTCATCAATTGATATAGCTCATATTCACTCCGGAAGCATATATAACTTATCTCAAGGCTCTAAAATTGCGAAGATGATCGGCATAAAACAAGTATTTGTTCACTCACATGCAACAGGAAATGATAATCTTAAACATAAAGTAATTCGATTCATTTCTCAAAGAACGTTTTTGAGCTACACTGATCGTTTTTTTGCATGTTCGAAAGAAGCAGCTAATTGGAAATTTGGGAAGAAAGTACTAGCTAAAAATGAATGTGTGATCATTCCTAATGGAATTAAATATGAAGATTATTTATACTCAGACTCTTCTCGGCATGATTACCGAGATAAGTTATCGTTAAAGAATAAATTTGTAATTATCCAACTTGCTAGATTTAGTTTTGAAAAAAACCATAGTTTTTCTCTTCAATTGTTTAAAGAGTTACTAATCAAAAATACTAATCTTGAGTTAATTCTAGTAGGTTCTGGACCGCTAAAAGGGGAAATACTAGATACAGCAGATAAGCTGGAAATTTCTAATAGTATATTAATATTGGAAAATAGAACTGATGTTCCTCAGATATTATCTGCCTCGGATTTATTAATTCTTCCTTCAATTTTTGAAGGTTTGGGACTTGCTGCTGTTGAAGCACAAGTATCTGGGCTTAATGTAATATGTTCAACTAATGTTCCAGACGAAGTGAAAATTTCTGATAATATTGTATTTATTGATACTGAAGATAAAACTAAATGGACAACTGAAATAATGGGGATTATTAAGGAGAATTTAATAAATGACCGTGAAAATACTATGAAAGGTCTTAGCGATCGATTTAAAGTAGAAAGAATGGTTTCTATTCTTAACAGCTACTATACAAATGAGGAGATTTAGATGAACTATTTTATGAATATTGACTGGAAGACTAATATAGGTAAGTTAAGAGCTGCGCTATTTGAAAATACTATTTTCTTGTCTTTAGCAATGTTAACATTTTTGCAACCAGCTACTGAGTTACTAGGAGAATTCGATATTGTATTTGACTTAATGAAAGTTGCTTGTTTGCTTTTAATCTTACCATGTTACATTTTTTATAATAAAAAGTCTGTAGTTTCGTATGTAATTATTTTTATGCAATTTGTATTTCTTACCTCTACTATATTGAATCAGGGTAGAGTATGGTGGTCTTTAGTTCAGTTTGCATCCATCGTTTTGCTAGTCATGTTGTTTGATGTTGGGCTTAAATACAATCATTTTTTAAAAAGAATATTCCCAATTTCATTGTCTATGCTATTATTATGTGTTTTATCTATGTTTGTTTTTTTTCCAGAAGGAATGTATGTAGTTGATTATTCCCAAACTCCTTCAGTTGCAGGGAGCATTGTAACAGACAACTATCTGTGGGGATTTGATAATAGTTCGATATTTCGGGTTATTCCTGTTTTGATGTTAGTCGGAGTATATTTGTATCGGCAAAACAAGGAATGGCATTTTATATCACTAGTCTTTATTACTGCTTCAGCATTTGGTTATGTAAGATCATTTGCTGCATTCTTTTCCCTCGTATTCCTGTTCTTTGCTCTCATATTATATAAAAAGTTTCCTAACTTAATAAGAAAATATTTTACTTTTAGAAATTCATTTTTACTTGTATTAGCTATATTCATTTTCTTATCCTTTGGAAGATCTAATTTTATTATGTATTATATTGCAGAACAATTGGATAAAGTGGGAAGCATGTTTTATAGATTTACTGTTTGGCAATTAAGTATTGATTACGTTCTAACAAATAATCCTATTCTAGGAGTTGGTTTTGCTAATCAGTCAATTGATATAGCTCGAACGTTAATGGACCACCCTCACAACATTTTTATTGATGTACTCTATAGAGGTGGATTAATCGCCTCGGCTAGTTATATGTACATTCTATGGTTAACTCATAAATATACAACTAATAAAACTAATACTGACACTATACTAGCTACAATTTTCTTCTTCACATTTTTACTAGCTTCGCAATTTGATTACTATAATAATGAATATTTGCACTTCTCATTTTACATCTGTTTTAGTTATTTTGGCGGTTTCTACAAAAGCTCTAGAATTAATACTTAAGTATTTTTACGCGGATTTTTATGTTCAATAATCAATTGTAAAAAGTTCAGTAAGTGAAAGGAAAATAATTATGACTAGCAGAAAAGAATTTGATGTTTCTATAATAATGAGTGTTTATGATGAAAGTGAACAATTAATTTTTGAATCAGTACGATCAATGATTAATCAGACATTTAGTCGATTTGAATTTATAATTGTTAACGACAATCCTGAATCAAAAAGAATTAATAATATATTAAACAGAATTAGTAATCTTGATACAAGAATCAAAGTTTTAACAAATGAAACAAATATTGGTCTTGCTAAAAGTTTGAATAAAGCAATTACTGCTTCAAAATTTGACTATATTGCTCGAATGGATGCAGATGATATATCACTTAAAGATAGATTGGAAAAACAGGTTCATGCATTTAAAATAAATGATAATCTTGATATTGTTGGTACTGATTATGCATTAATAGGTGAACAAGGAGAAGCAATTGAACAAAAACATTTTCTTGCAATATCTGATTTAGATATTAAAGAATACCTTCAATTTGATTCACCAATATGTCACCCTTCGGTTATGATGAAAAAATCAAAATACCTTGAACTTGGTTGTTATAATCCACTACCATCAGCTCAAGATTATGACTTATGGGTTAGGGCAAATAAAAATGGAATGACGTTCTATAATATTCCGGAAGTGTTGATACATTATAGGGTAAGATCAGATGGTATTTCACATACAAATTTATTGCGCCAATTCCTGTGTACAGAGTATTCAAGGAAAAAATTAGCTTCTTCTGAAAACTTTGTACTCGAAGAATTAAAAGATTATCTTGAAGATAATGGAGCTAATGATTCAACGAAGGTTGATAACTTTAAGAAGGATACAAGAGTGTTTCTCAAATTCTTACATAACATTAAGTCAACTAGTTCAATCAAACCTTTCATACAAACCTTATTAAATCTTGCTGTTAATGCACCATTTAGAAGATGGCTTAAAAATTGGTTTAGACTTTTTTTACTAAGAAGGAAATTAGCGCAATCAAGTTTGACTTGATTGCATATAAATATGGAGGAATTATTATGTATTTAATTACAGGAGTTGCTGGTTTTATTGGTTCGAATCTAGCAAAATATTATCTTGATAGAGGAGAAACAGTCTATGGCGTTGATAATCTGAATGATTATTATTCTGTAGATCTTAAAAAAGATCGTCTAAAACGACTAAATAGTTTTGATAAATTTCATTTTTTTAATGTTGATTTATGTGATTATAAATCACTAAAGCAAATTTTTGATACATATAGGATTTCGATGGTTATTAATCTTGCAGCTCAAGCTGGAGTTCGCTATTCTTTAGAAAATCCTGATGCTTATATTGAAAGCAATATTGTAGGGTTCCATAACATCTTAAAGCTATCTAAGGAATTTGGCATTGACAAGCTATTATATGCTTCGTCCAGTTCTGTCTATGGTGGAAATAAAAAAGTTCCTTTTGAAGAATCTGACAATGTTGACCATCCTGTTTCTTTGTATGCTGCATCTAAGAAAACAAATGAATTAATGGCGGAAGTCTATTCACATTTATACGATATTAAATGTTATGGTCTTCGGTTTTTCACTGTATATGGTCCAATGGGAAGACCAGATATGGCATATTTTAGCTTTTTAGATAGGTATTTTAAAGATGAACCAATTCATATTTATAATAATGGTGATTTTAAATATGATTTATATAGGGATTTTACATATATTGACGACATTGTTGAAGGGATTGCTAAACTATCAAAGACAAGTATTGATAGCAATCATGAAATATTCAATATTGGAAATAACCAGCCAACCAAATTAATGGATTTTATTTATACATTAGAATCATGTCTTTCAAATAGTCTAGGAGAAGAAATTTCTTTCAAAAAAGTTTTTGAACCTATTAAGCCTGGCGATGTTAAAGCTACGCATGCAAATACTGATAAACTTTATAAAATTACCGGATTCAAACCCTCAACTTCATTAAACATTGGATTACAGCATTTTACAGATTGGTACGTGACATATTATGACTATAAATAAAATTACTGTTGTAGGAACAGGATATGTAGGATTATCATTATCCACATTACTTTCGACAAAATATAGTGTTGTAGCACTGGATATTGATGAAAATAAGATTAATATGATTAACAATAAACAATCACCAATCCATGATGACTTAATTATAGAATATCTTAATAATATAGATTTAAGTTTAGTAGCAACCACTGACAAAGAAATTGCTTATAAGAATACAGATCTTGTTATTGTAGCAACACCTACTAATTATGATGAAATTACTAATACTTTTGATACGAAGTCAATTGAGTCAGTAATTGAAGATGTGATCCAATTTAACACAAAAGCACCTATCATCATTAAATCTACTATTCCTGTAGGATATACAAATAGAATTAAAGTTAAATATGGAAAAGAGAACATATGCTTTTCTCCAGAATTTTTGAGAGAAGGTAAAGCCTTGTATGATAATTTATATCCTTCAAGAATCATCGTCGGATCTGATGACGAATTTGCAGTGAACTTTGCAAATATTCTTAGTGATGTATGTTTAAAACCGAACGTTAGTATATTATTGATGAATAATACAGAAGCTGAGGCTGTTAAACTTTTTTCAAACACTTATTTAGCGTTAAGGATCGCATATTTTAATGAATTGGATACATATGCTGAAGTTAATGATTTAGACTCAAAAAAAATCATTGAAGGCGTTGGTTTAGATCCAAGGATTGGAATGCATTATAACAACCCTTCTTTTGGTTATGGTGGATATTGTTTGCCAAAAGATACTAAGCAACTATTAGCAAATTATCAAAATGTTCCTCAAAACATGATTTCTGCAATAGTTGATGCTAATAGAACACGTAAAGACCATATATCCAATATGATTATTCAAAAGAATCCTGCGATAGTTGGGATTTATCGACTAACAATGAAATCAGGTTCTGATAATTATAGGCAGAGTGCGATTCAGGGAATAATGAAGAGAATTAAGGCTAAAGGTATTGAGGTTGTTATATATGAACCCACAATGAAAGAAGATACTTTCTTCAAGTCAAGAGTAGTAAGTGATGTATCGGAGTTTAAGAAGATTTCCGATGTTATCTTGGCTAATAGATGGAGTGATGATTTAATAGACGTTACTTCAAAAGTTTATACACGTGATTTGTTTGAGGAAAACTAGACTATGTTTTTAAAGATTTCATCAGAAAGAATAGGTAATTAATTAACTAGTCTCATAAGGTAGTTTGATTTGAAGAAAAATTCTAGAATGAAACGCTTATACATGTTACCTAACAACACTTGTGATATTAGAAATGTTTTTTGTTCGGTAAGCATATCTAACTTTTTTCCGATGAAATTTGAAATCTTTGAAGTAGTTATACCTTAAAAGATATATACGATGAAAGGACGTTCCCAAATCAACCGTCCTTGGTGCATACGGTGAATAGTTTGTTGGTGGAAGTCACTGCTACGATCTTTTGGTATCCAAACCTTTATTGATTGCCAAATGGTTTTGAGGTCTCAAGTGAATAAAATTCGTTCCCTGAATTACGCAAAATTACAACCACAAACACCATGTATATAATAGTTAAGAAAACAGTTAGGTTTGTCTTAAGCAAGTGATTGAGCAGTTCTTAAAGTTCATTGTAGGTATTTTAGTTAATGCTCATACTCTATGATTGTGTATTGTAGTTTTCTGTGCTAAAATTTTTCATGAGTAGTCGTCTTGTTGTATTTGTTAATCTAAAAGTGGGCCAATTCTCAATTGAAAACTGGTCCACTATTTTTATAACTTCAGAAGTGTGTGATAATGCTTTTGGAGGTGAAAGAGGTGATATCACAAATGAGCAAATATTCAATTATCACATTAAAAAAGAAAGGATGGTCCAACAGAAAGATTGCCCTTGAATTGGGTATAGACCGAAAGACGGTCGCACGGTATCTTCAGGAATATAATAAATGTCAAATACAATTGATTGATAATCATGATTTATCAGACGAAAGAAAAGTAGAAGTCATTGATCAAATTGTTGGGGACCGTCACTATGATGCAAGCAAACGAGGTAAGCGCAAGTTAACGCAAGAAATTCAAGCACGCATCATTGAAATTATGGATTCAGAAAAAGATAAAGATATGTTACTAGGAAGACATCATAAGCAAAAGTTAACAGTCACTCAAATATTTGAAATTATCAAAAGCGAGGGACATGATATTGGTCAGACAACCATACGAAATTTTGTGCATGAAATTCAAGCTTCACGAGAAACATTTATTCGACAAGATTATCGATATGGTGAGCGGTTAGAGTTTGACTTTGGAGAAGTAAAGCTTTTAATTAATGGTGAACTAAGAACATATTATCTCGCTGTTTTCTCATCACCAGCAAGCGGATATCGGTATGCATATTTATATCCAAACCAACGCAAACAAGTATTCATAGATGCACATGTTCGCTTCTTTGAGCATTCTAAAGGCTCTTGGGGTGAAGTTGTATATGACAATATGAGAAACGTCGTGAAGCGCTTTATAACGCCTTATGAAAAAGAAATTAATGATGATTGCCTCAAACTGGCACTCTATTATAATTTTGAAATTAACCTGACTAATATACGAAGTGGTCATGAAAAAGGAAGTGTAGAAAACAGTGTTAAGGTAATTCGAAATCGTGTATTCGCAAAGGACTATAAGTTTGAAACATTTGAAGAGGCATGTGTTCATCTTGAACAGACTCTTGATGAAATCAATATAAAGAGTTCAATCGAAGATGAAAAGAAAGAACTTCAACCTTACAGAATTCCTTATGAATTCGCTGATATCGAAGTATATAGTGTTGACAAGTATGGTTGTATACACGTTGAAAATAATTTTTATTCAGTCCCAGACTATCTCCAACACAAAAGAGTTACGGTCAAAAACACCGTAAATTCGATACGCATCTATTCAAATCACACATTTGTGTACGAACATAAAAAGATAGATGGTCACCATCAATATCAGCTTGTGTTGGACCACTATCTGAATACAATGATGACTAAGCCGGGATCCGTAAAGAATTCACTTGTCCTAAAACAACATCCTGAGCTTTATAACATCTACCATAATCATTATAAAACAAGAACTAAAGAGTTCATAGAAATTCTTCAAGAAAACAGGAATGAAACGTATAAAACGCTCAAAGATGCTTTAAAGTATCGGTTGGTTTCAAATACAATTGACACCGTTGAGTATGATGACAGCATACAAGAACAATCACGTAAACAACTTAAGAAAATAAGCCAATTAATGCATTAGGAGAAAAATTAATGGAAACAATTGAACAATTGTCAAAAGAATTAAAACTTTCATTCATAAAAACACACTATGAAGCAGCAATACAGGAAGCGAAACACAAAGGATTGGATTTTCAAGAATTTCTTAACGAACTGCTTTATTGCGAACGAAACAATCGTCGTGACAACGGAATAAAACAACGCATTCGTGCTGCTCGATTTCCTCAAAACAAGACATTGGAGGATTTTACGACTGTAAAATTTAATTCAGAATTAAAACGAAAGTTTAAAGAACTGGAAACATTGAACTTTATAGAAAATAAAGAAAACATTATCTTAATGAGTAATCCTGGAATGGGAAAAACACATTATGCGACCGCACTTGGAATCAAAGCTTGTCTAGAAAATAAAAAAGTGCTATTTATCAGCGTTCCTAATCTAATTATAGAGTTAAAAGAAGCTATGTCAAAAAATCAAATTACGCAATACAAAAAGAAGTTTGAAAAATTTGATCTAGTAATTCTTGATGAACTCGGCTATGTGTCATTTGATAAAGAAGGAAGTGAAATTCTATTCAATCTAATCTCAAATAGAATAACAGTGGGCTCTATGATTATTACAACAAATTTAATGTTTGATAGATGGGAAGAAATATTCAAAGATCCCATTCTAACAACTGCTCTAGTCGACCGCTTAACCTATAAATCACATCTATTAAATATGAGTGGAGAGAGTTATCGTGTTGAAGAAACAATTGCTTGGCTAAAGAGCAAAGAATGACAAACGGTAGTGGACCAGTTTTCAATTGAGATTTGGACCATTATTCAGTTGACAAATACACTTGTCTAATTTTGATTAGTCACAGTTGAATCTAATAGTAACAGCACTCTTTTTTATGATAAACATTCTTCCTGGTTTGGTAGTATCAGGAATACACATACATTATTTTGTACTACTTAGTTAAAGTTATAGGAGAATATATGAGAAAAAAAATTTTGTTTATAATAGATAGTTTGTTTACTTTGGGAG
Source organism: Erysipelothrix larvae (assembly GCF_001545095.1). Classification (NCBI taxonomy): domain Bacteria; kingdom Bacillati; phylum Bacillota; class Erysipelotrichia; order Erysipelotrichales; family Erysipelotrichaceae; genus Erysipelothrix; species Erysipelothrix larvae. The sequence goes on along the minus strand of NZ_CP013213.1, from coordinate 1,828,366 downwards.
GTGAACAGCGTGTTCTATCTGTCTATGCCAATGAATTTGTCTCGTTAGGGTATGATGTATCTATTTTTTGCAGAGACATTGAGACTAAAGAAGACAGAAGTATTTTTGGTCTAAAGAATACCATTAATATATATTATCCAAAAGAATATAATAAAATAGAAAGGGTAAACAGATTCTTATTAAAAAAATTTCGTGGATTGAATAGAAAAACAAAAATATTTAGTTGGAGTTCAAGAATATGTGAATACTTACTGTCTGATAAGACTTGCAAGGTTGCAGTTGAATCTAATATTAAGACCGGAAAGTACGATACTGTCATAGCTCTAGGATCTGAAATGATTTTCACCTTAGCTATGATTGCGCCTAAACTAAATTGCACAACAATTGGATGGCAACATAGTAGTTTTGAAGGATATTTTAATGAGAAAAATATGCGCATGATTAATGAGCACCGGATGGTTAAGAAATTGTTGCCAAATTTGGATAACTATGTAGTATTGACTGATTATGATAAAAGACGTATGAAAGAGGTATTTGATTATGATTGCATCAGAATCTATAATGCTAAAAGCTTTGAGTCAGACAAACAATCCAATTTAACTAGTAAAAAATTCTTAGCAGCAGGAAGACTGGATCCTGTAAAAGGATTTGATATGATGTTGGAAGCATTCAGTATTTTTTGCAATGAGAATAATGGATGGAGTTTATCTATTCTGGGGGAAGGCAATATAAAAGATCAAATTAAAGAAAGAATTAAATTTTACAATTTAGGAGATAAAGTTTTTTTACACGGACGAATTAACAACATTCAGGATTACTTGTTAGATAGTAGTTGTTTTTTACTTTCATCAAAACTTGAAGGATTTGGGCTTGTAGTCGTGGAAAGCTTGGAAATGGGAGTTCCGGTAATTTCTTTCGATACAACTGGACCCCATGAAATTTTAAATGGGTATGATTGTGGAAATCTTATAGAGAAATATGATGTGAATTTATTTGCAGCTGCAATGAATAAAATTTCAAGAGACTACAAGGAGAGGGTTCAAATGGGAATTAATGCAAAAAAAAGAGCTGATGATTTCAATTTGAAACAGATAATAGAAATGTGGACAAATATAATATAGTATAGTGCAAAGCTTCCCTATAACAATCATATTAACAAACTCTTTTTTCTGTGAAAAATAACTAATATTAGATTGCTCTTATACAGTTTCTATTAAAATTGTGTAAGAAAATTAGATAAGCTTAGTTAAGTATATATTTTATTAATGGTAACTGAAAACCGAGTATGACAAAAACAACTATACAACATAGCACTTTGATTTTATGTGATAATAGTGCTAGACAACATATGTGTTGCGACTCTTGTGAATGTCGAAAATTGTTCTCAGCAAGTTATCACTTGTGGCTACTTTAGCAGACTATATGAGTAATTTAAAATAGCGTGTGGTTTTGAGAAATCGCGCTCTAAAATACCGTGTGGGTAACAACAAAGAAAAAGAGATGATTTTCAGTAAGTCCGGAGATGGAATATTCTGAGATCATCTCATTTTTTTTGCGATCATTTTGAATTTTTATATGATTACTTTAGATAACTACCCCTAGACTTTTTCTTTGTTTTGTCAGATTTTAAGTTTTCTGATATATCGGAAACAAGAAAATATTAGTTCCTTTATTCACCCACATAATGAATATAAATGCTTTTGCAGAAAATGCGAACTCAAGGATTCGCTCTTATATTGCAATTACCAATGGCAGTCAAAATTTCACTCAGTTTAGAAAAGGGTCCTCTATGCTCTTTATCCGAAAATACAAATAAATTGTATCATTAGTATACGAAACAATTTTTCGAACTAAATACTGTGCCACAACTTGAACAAAGCCTTTTAATTAAAGTGTAGAAACAATCGTTGTGAGAACAACAAACGCAAAATTATTAATTTTTGAATTAATCTGTAACTTGAACTACTTCACCCTTTTCCATTTGATGGATTAATGATGATGCACGGTTTACTGAATCTTGGTTTGGAATCATAATGTATAAATTGCGTCCTGGCATACTGTATGTAACACCCGATGATCCCGTACCGGTTAATTGTACTTGTTGGATATCCCAGCTTTCCATCGAATCCACTTGATGACGAATAATGGATGTGAGTTCACTTTCTGAGAAACTCATTTGAAGTGAACCTGACACTGAGTTAAGGACTGAACTAAAGCGTGTAATAATGGATGGTGACATTGCTTTATTTAAGATCCCTTGTACAAGTTGTTGTTGGTGGTAAACACGATCATTATCACCATTTGGCAAGTTGTAACGTTCACGCACAAATGACAATGCTTGTGCGCCATTTACTGAGTTATTCCCTGCAGTAAATCGATATCCACCGTGTTCAGGTAACGTAATAAAGTTATATTTAGTATAAACTTCAACGCCACCCAAAGCATCCACAATATCGGTTACAGATGAGAAATTAACACGAACATAGAAATCAATATCGATGTCCAATAAGTTTTCAAGTGTATTCATGGATTCTTCAACACCATAAAGTCCCGCATGGGTGAGTTTATCCTTCGCACCTCGTGATGCTAGGGTTACGAAGTAATCACGTGGAATACTTGTGAGTAAAATTTGATTTGTTTTTGGGTTCACGGTAATAATCATATTCACATCTGAACGTGATACTGTGGAAACTGGTCCATAGGTATCAATTCCACTGAGGAAGATACTGTAGGTTTCCTTTAAGACGTCAGGACGTGTGTCTCTTTGTACGACTTCTTCTTCATACTTGTAAGACGCAATAATACGTACGTTACTTGTGAAGTTTTCATCAATTTCATCCATTAATGACATGTTTCCTTCACTCATAATGATCACTTTGACCGTTCCATCATAGAGATCATCAATCATGGTTTCATAATCAGAATATGCCTTAATTGAGATATCAATGTTGTCTTTCTCTTTAATAAGGGTTACTGCACGGTTTGCAGTTTCTTGTTCTTGTTGTGTATTTACACCAAACTGCTCATCTTTGACATCGGAAATATTTTTCGCAGGACTTTCATCCAATACAAGTACGTTAATAACGTGTGTATTTGTACTCCCTCCAGTTACACCACCAATAAAACCACTGGCATTCATGACGTAGATGGTTCCCAGTAAAATCACAATCGATAATATTAAACTGATAATTCGTGATGCAAAGCCTTTGGTCTTCATGACCCATAGACCCATCAAGATAAGGAGCAGTACGATCACGCCCATTGCAATTAATAGATAACGTGTTGGTAAAACATTCGCATCGATAATTGCGTAAATCGATAACGCAGAAAATAACGCTTGAATTCCCAAGACTACCCATCCAAAACGTTTCATTGTAAGATCTCTTTTTGGATTTGATCCTTTTTGTTTCTTCATATATACCTCTCATCGTTTCTTTACATACGTTGTGACTTAAAATATTCATTTATCTTTATGTCATCATTACACAACCTTCAAATTATAGTTTATAATTCCCAAGCTATCAAGCTTCTCGTGAATATACTCCTCTTCTTAAAGAAAAAATGCTAGTGTGTAAGCAATAATTTCTTTATACCATATACTATCAAAAAGACTAATATAAAATTATTTTACACTATTCATAGCATTTTACATAGCCTTCAATTGCTATTTTTTTTATTCTAATATAAAAATAGTGTCAAATTTGCAAACAGAAGTCAAAATGAGCACCTTGCGTCGCCTTATCTTGAGAATTAAAATTTTTAATATTATCATAGTATATAGGTTAGAATTTATGTTGTGCATAACTAATGCCAAGTGCAGCATTTTTTTGCTGTAATAATAGGTGAAATTATGCACATTGATTACAGAAGTATAGCAAGATTTAAAGGCTTACGAAAGGAACAAATTAAGTGACTGCAAAATTGATTAACAACTTAGAAGATTTAGGACTCACCAAAATGATTGAGAATTTCGATGAATATTCCGATAGAGTCAATCGAAATGATATGACATTCGCACAAGCACTCTATGAACTCAGCGAAAAAGAGATGTCATTCAGAGACGAAGGTGCAATTACCTCTTGGGTGAAGGTCAGTAATTTTCCATACCTTAAAACTGAAAGAGACTATGAATTTGATTTTCAGCCTAGTGTTAGTAAAAAGCAAATTATAGATCTAGTTTCGCTTCGATTTATTGAAAACAAGGAGAATATTATTTTTGTTGGGACACCAGGAACAGGTAAGACACACCTAGCAACTGCAATTGGAATTGCATCTGCTATTAAGCACTTCTCAACATACTTCATAACTTTTGAAGAACTAATTAATCAACTGAAAAAGGCCAACTATGAGAACAGACTCGAAACGCGATTGAAATTCTTTGTAAAATATAAGGTGTTAATCATTGATGAACTGGGCTATTTAGAAATGGATACTGAGGCAGCGAACCTGTTTTTTCAATTGACAGCTAAGCGATATGAGAAGCATAGTACGATCATAACGACAAATACACCTTTTAGTAAATGGGGTGATATATTCCAGAATCTAACGCTTACAAACGCACTACTTGACCGACTCCTTCATCACTCACATATTATAAATATTAAGGGTCCGTCATACCGAATGAAGGAAAAAATGGGAAGTATCGAAAAGGAGGAAAGCGACAAAAATCTCATATAAAAATGTTGGTTTTCCTACATTCTTATATGATAAAAAAACTATTTTTTATATTAACATTTACAAGATTAGCGAGTTCAATATAATGTAGCACAAAAAGTCAACAAAATAAGTACCTTGCGTTGCTTTATCTTGAACTTCATGAAAGTTATATCGCGAACATAATGCATAGATAGGGCTTGAGTGATCAAATCTACTAATAGATAGGCGTAATTATCGTTTAGCATTTATGGGTACAACTCATGCTTGGTATATCATCTACTTGCTGGAAATGAAAGTGCATATAAGGCATTGAATCGAGAAGAAAATCAAAATTAAAATAGGAGTAAATCTCAAATAAAAGAAAACCGGAAGTATTAGGAATAAGTATTTTTGGTGCGTTTCCATTAATACATCAATAATTTGGAGAAGGCACAATGTGAGCATCTACGTTCATTATCAAAAGAATAGAAGTATTTAAATGATTTGAATATTTAGAAAAGACAGAATATATTACGGAACACTAATTAACAATATGTGTCAATACAAGTAGATAAAGGGATTAAAACTTCTAAGTTGATATAAAAGTAATTCTATTAGCTTTGATTACTTTCATTACTAAATTGAATCAGTTGCTTTGGGAATTCTTTTGTGACGTAATTTATAACTGCGACAGCTCCTTCTTTTAATACATCCGAAGTGTACGCAGTATCTAATCTAAAGTTCCCATGAGATAAGTCCTGCATAAATGTATAAATTTCTAAATTTTGGTTTAGTTGTTCTTTCTCACAAATCATATTATACAAACTTGAGCTTTTATCACCATAACCGCAAAATTGTGCAATTGTTTCAATAATATGTCTAATAGAATTGGGAGTGGTATGACTTGGTAGCTTTTTCCCTTTTGCAACTGACCACACGTCATATAAATGATAATCATAAGGCATTAAAATCTCATTTTTATATTCATCCAATCCATCTTCCAAGATTAACTTATGTTTAGATAAATTGTTTCTTGATAAAATATTAAAAAATTCTAAATTATGAGTAAGCATTATAAACTTCAATTGAAACCCTTCAATATCTTTTTGATAGTTCTTTAGCAAAGCAACAAGTTGATATGTATATTGGATATCCATACTTGATACTGGGTCATCTATTACAAGAATTATTTTATTATACTCTTCAGTATCACTGACAACCTCATGAATGCTTGCTAAAAAATAACAAAATGCAAGTATACTCTTTTCTCCTTCACTGAGGGCCTTATTTGAACTTGTATTAATATTATATTCTTTTAATGTTAAAGTAAAATCATCTTTATTTAGAACGTACTTATCTCTGAAAAATTGAAATAAGTATTTTTCTAAGTCATTTGCTACTAAATCTTTTTTATTGGATTGATTCGTGTTTTCCTTTTCTAAAATTAAACTTCTAAGGTCAAAGGTATTTTTGCGAAGAACAACTATTCTATCAATTAGTTTCCTGTTTTCAGAGTGAAGTTTATTGAATAAACCTTCACAAATTGATCTTCTATACTCTGTTTTTAGTTTTGCTATGTTATTCTTTTTTATGTTAAATTCAGATAAGCTCATGTTAATTTGCTTAATATTGTTAGCTAATTTATCTATAATCTCATTAGTTATGTCAGTGCTGTCAAAATCAAGAGTGATATTTTGCTTCTTAGACTTTACTCTTTCCAAAATCATAGTTGCTAAGTCTTTCCACTCATCAATATGAGTTTTTAGTGAAACAATACTTGTTAAGTCAAATGGCCCAAAAAATTGGTTGTAATATCTGATTCTCTCCTCGAACTCTCCTAAATATCGATAATATTCATCAATATGTCTTCTTATCTCTTCAAACTTATCGAAATATGCTATTAACATTTTGTTAACCTTTGTTTCTTCATCGTTAACAAATTGAACATATTGATTAATTAATTGAAAGGCATTGTCGGATAGATTCTGTTTGCAAAATGGACAATTGTTACCCTCATGTAATTTAAGTCCCAACTCTATAAACTTTAAATTTGTTTTTACATATTCCCTAAAATCAGCTTCAAATTTATTCAAAGTATACTTTGTTTTCAACAGATTTTTAAGGTCACTTATTTCTATCCCAATATCAGAAATTCTATCATCTAATCTAAAGTCACGGATATCATCAGGTAAACTCGAAAGTTCAGAATATTTTCCCACCTCAACACTATAGTCTACATCTGTTGGTTTGTATTCAATTATATTAGTGTAATTTATATCCTTACACTTAGTTAAAGAGTTTGAAATTTTGTACTTTTTAAGATTTGATTTTGCCTCTACTATATTTTCTTCTATTTTTGATCTAAGCGAATTTCCCTCATCTAAAAGTGAGTTGAGCATCCTCTTTTCAGAAGATAGATCAATATTTCCTTTTCCTAGCACAATTCCTTCGATATTACTATTAGGAATAAACTCTTTTTCGCTGAAGTTCTCAATAATATAATCATTGTTAAAAACATGGAACTTGCGGTCTAAAAGGTTTTGACAATTATCAATTCCATTATTGCTTAAACGGAAGCTTGCGCTATTACTTCCAATGTTAAATGAGAAATTTCCAGATTGTTGTCCATACCTAAGTAGAATTTTTGAATATTCATTTCTGTCCTCTAGTTTCATTGCAAATACATTGAAACATCGGCTGATGAATGTTTTTCCTGCACCATTTCTTGCATATATCGAAATTCTCATATTATTTAGGGTTTTACTAAAGTCTATAGTTTTATGTGGGCCTATATTCACAAGCTTAAGGTCAATTTGTGTTGTCATCTTTCTCTCCTACTCAAAAAGTTTATGGTTAAATTGATTATGGCATATTATTGCTATATTTTCCATCATAAACTCAATTAAATTATGTTATCAAGTTACATTTAGTATATCTTAATCCTATTTTTATTCTTCTAGTTCAGTTTCTGTTTTCGAGCTCCTTTCTGAATAGTAGCTCTTTTGTTTTCGTGGCTTTAACGACAATGCCTCTAGTTCTTCTATGTTTGGTGTGCGATATAAATTTTAACCTATGTATTATGATAATACTAAAAGATTTGGATGCTCAACATAAGTAGGGGAGCAGTCCTCAAATAAAGTGATGAAAGGAGCTAATATTGACAGCTTTAGAAATCTATCACATATCCGTCTTTGCCCATTATTTGTATAAATTGCAACACAAGTTAAAATTTCACCGATAAGGGTTGTTTGATTAAATTTCGTATTTTTATGAATTGAATCTAATAGTTCAAGTTAGATGCTGTTGGTACAGCTATGCTTGCTTTGTTAGCAATCATTTTAAGCATTAACACTTCAAGAGTGTCTCAACATATGCTATCCTTGGTTTGAAGTATTCTTCTACGAGAAGGTAAGAAAGTTGTTATTCGTGAGTTTATGCATAATCTTTCATTCTAATTCCAATAACAGTAGTTATACGTTTTTTCATATTTTTCGCAGTGACTTTCATAATGTTCTAAATAGATCAATTATAAGATACTATTGGGTTAATTCCAAAATTAATCACTGAACTTTCATAAGGTAAGATTATTTGCTATAACTCAACTAAAAAGAGGAGATTTTATGATGGATGATCAATTAATTCAATTAGGTATTACTTTTGCTGATGTTGTTTCTAGTAATACTATTAGTTTTGTTAGTACAAAAATGGAGACAGCAAAACAGAAAAAAATCTTGAGGATCAATCCCTTACATATAGGAAATAGTTAATAACTTACTCACAGATAAAGAAGAACTAATTACGATAGCAAGAGATTATAAACAGCAATTAGATAATGTAGTGATTAGTGATGAGAATATTGAATACCTACATAACACTCTTGAGCAATTAATTAAAATTCTCAACTTTTTTGCACCTCAAACTGAAGATACAAATCAGTTGATAACAATGTTGATACAACTACTCAATAAAGATACCCTTAAGACTATGCAGCTCCTTGGGTTCAATTATAAGGAAGGCATTGGGATCTCTCTCTCTCAGATGTATGCTCAGCGTTCATAAAATCAAAATTGAATTCAAAACACAAAAAAAAGAAATAATATACTAACAGATTCAATTGTTAGTTTGATATCTTAGAACCAGCAATATTAAAGCAAGAACTTTAGCATTAACACTAACATAAGAAAATAATGCACACTAATTCAAAAATCACTATGACAGCGAAATCACAATTTAAATAAAACTTGAAATTGTAGTATCGTCAGATTAATGAAAATATAGTTCAATAAAACGAGTTTGAGATAACTGTCACTTTCATAAAAAACGGCAAAAACGAACAAAAATTGCCGTTTTTTTATGTGTCATGTTTGTTGCACATTAAATGTGGTAAACTTTAGCAGTGTATTGTCGTTGGAAATGAGTCCAATATTTATATAACATCAGAAGTGGGAATATGCATTTGGAGGTATAGAGGTAGAGAAGTTGTATATTAGAAGCCAGTGATTGAGATCAAAGGTCTTGGATACCCACTAGATTAAAAACCAGAGAAGTAAACTAAAAACAACAATCAACTAAGGATGCAATACGAATTGATTATCCAAAACTGTTTAAGGAGTTTCTTACAAAAAAGCATTTAAGCCACAGTTTAAATCAGATTTTGAGAATGTAGAAACAAAATTAAAGAAATGGTTATCATGGGCTAGTTGTTGTTGTATTCCTCCATTTGTGATTCTAAACAAAAAGATAAAAGGCACTATGACTCATTCATCAAAACTGTAGGGCATTAGCTCTCACATGCACACATTAAATCAATGAACAACAAATTCAAGATTTTGATAAGAAAGAGTTATGGATTTTGAAATGTTCAAAACATGATAGATATGGTTATGCTTATTTGTTCAAATCTTTATCATCAAATCAAACTTCTTTACGAAACACATTAATTAAACACACTTTGTGACGATATCAAAAAAATCCTTAAAATATAGCAAATAATTCCATTTTTTTGAATCTCCACTCCTTTTTTGCGCGATATTCCAATAACCATCATTGTTAACTATTTCACGAAATGTTATGATAACATTATAAATACATTATTGAATATGATTATAGTAGATTCTTTTACTGCATTAAAGTTAACTACATTATATGGGTTTTGATTAATGAATCCGTTAATGTTAGTATATACGATTAGATTTCATTTATCTGGATGAATATATAATGCAGTATATTCTAAATTCATGAGTTGGTTTTGAATATCTATCTTCGCTTTGATTTTTATTTTTTGGATTAGAATTAGTAGATTTATTTAGTAATGTAATAGAGGGGGATATGATGAGTGTATTCAAAGTTGATTTGGAAATAGAAAATGTAAGTAATGCGAATACTAAGGACAAGTTAAAAGAAGTATTGTCATGTTATAATAATGGAAATTATAGGGCAACTGTAGTAGTCTTATACACAACGTTAATTTATGATTTGCTTCAAAAACTTGTTATACTTAGTGATGTCTATGATGATAATAAAAATGCTAACAAAAATGCTAACAAAAATGATAATAAAAATGATGACAAAAATGATGACAAAAATGATGACAAAAATGATGACAAAAATGATGACAAAAATGATGACAAAAATGATAACAAAAATGATAACAAAAATGATAATAAAATAAATAATGCAAAAGAAATTTTACTTTGTATCGACGAGGAAAGGAAAAAAAACATTACTAGTTCTAAGTGGGAAGGAACTCTACTTGATGAAATAGCAAAGAAAACAGAACTGCTCTCAAATGTGGAAAAAGAAGAGCTTATGTACTTAAAAAAATGTAGGAATTATGCTGCACACCCAATCTACTCTATAGAAGAAAATGTTGTTTTAAAGGAAATAACAAAAGAAACAGCAATAGATTTGATTCGTAAGGCTTTTGAAATAGTGTTCTTACGTGATCCTATACTTGGGAAAGATGTAATTAATTTTTTCGTAAGTGAGACGAATGAATATTATAAGCGCTTAAATACAAGAGGCTTTCGAGAATTTGTTGAGGATAAATTCTTCAAAAGGATGACTCAAAAAATTAAGGACAAGCTTTTCAAGACTTTGTGTAAATTTACATTTGTGCTTGATGATAATGATTGCAAACTTAATAGGGAGGCAAATTATTTTGCTTTATGTTACTTATTTGAAGAAGATAAGAGCAGGTACACTAATCTGTTAATTGAAGATGAGTATCTACGAAATAAACTTCAACCTGAAACAATTAAATCTTTTTCTGATAAAAAGGATGCCAATGAAATAAGTTTTATGGTCATTGCAAACTATAAGCGTGAGAGTAGGATGTTTAAATTTGTTCAATTTTTCCAGTCTTATCCATCCGTATTTGATGTATTACCCGATTCTACCAAAACATTAGTTTCTGAATGTGTTAAGATTATGTTCTTTGACGAAGATTTAGAAAATTGTGAGTACTATAAGTTAACTTGTAAAAATGTTAATTTGGCTAAAGAACAAGTAAGTTTACGTGCAAGATGTGTGTTTTTATCGTCATCAATTGATACGCATTTAGATTTGATTTCAAAATTAAGAAGTAACTACTATCTTAGTAGCAAAAACTTCTCCGACATTTCTATTTACTGCGTATTTGATGCGGAAGATCTTCTTGTTATTCGGGACCAGTTTGTAGGTGTAGCTGAGCTAACATTATTTAATAACTTTCTAGTCGATTATTGTCTTAATGCTACGCAATTTGATTATGCAATAAATCTTTTCTCATATTTGAAAAACTTCTATAGAACATTTAATAAAGGTGATTTCTACACAATTCTACGTATCATGAATTCGAATAGTCAATACTATCATAATAATGAGCTACCAAATATGTTGAGTTGGTTATGTGGTGCGTTTTATGATGTTTTCAAAACAGAACTCTTTAGATTTGAAGAAGAAAAATTGTTATATCCTAAACTATTTAAATCAATTAATTATAAGAATGTTGAATCAAGTGTTGTGTTTGATTCAATTGAGGAAAGAGCTTTTGTGTATAGTGAAGATGAACTGACAAATTTATTATTGGAGGCAATTAGTATACTAACGAATCTGGGTCAGGTTTTTAATACTCAATCCTTTGAAAAATATGTTCATTTAAAAGAAATTGCCGAGAGAATTATAATTCCCTTACCAGGTCAATAAATTGTTATACGTCAGTTAATACCAGTAAGTTTTACAGCAAAAAGTCAAATTAATCCAAAATACTTAGTTAAAGTGTTAGGTCAATTTGACTTTTTTGTTCCATAACACTTTTTAAGTGAATGGACATTGCTTTACTTCTATGGTTTGTAATGCTTGCTGGAATGATTAACATTACTTACGAAATATGATTGAAATGTGAAATAGGTTATAGGTACTTGAACCACCATGTGAAAGCACATGGATTGCTAGGTCTCTTTTAGCTCGTATGTTAGCATATATCCTGCGGGTGATCATTTGGGTAAGTATTTGATGTGGGTCGAATGCTTATACAATGAGACGCTTAAAAGGGAGGAACATATTATGCTTTTGAAGTACAAGAAGCAAGTATATCGTCTTGCGAATATTTTAGATTTACTCATTAAAAACGATCGTGTGATATCAATTGCAGAGATTGCTGCAGTGAATCAGTGTGTGGAACGAACAGTATATAACGATATCTATTATTTAATTGATAACTACAATGATTTAATTGAATTAGACTTTAGTCATTCTAACATCGTATCCAGTCATACCTCTGTTGGGAATATTCAATTTATCTATGAAAACATTATTGCGTGTCAACCAAGAACAAGGCTATTACGACTGATTATTGAAAGGCCAAACATGCCTATTGATTTCTATGCAAATGAAATCAATAAGAGTCCACAATCAACGCGTAAGTTGATGTGTGATTTTGATGATATCTTAAGACACTATGAAATGAAGCTTAATGATAAGCGTTTAAGTTATGAGATTGTTGGTGAAGAAGATAAAGTATGATTCTTTATTGCTTCATTCTATCCGTAATAAGACAACATCACCACACTCATAGAGATTCTAAATATATCCACCTAAGAACATATCGAAACAGATGAAGAAATTAATTAAGACGTAAAAAGAATATGAAGTATCTGTCTCAAACGCACTAAAGTATCCATACTCTATTGGTCGCTTAGAAGGGACAAACAATTTAAACAAAGTGATAAAACGGGTTGCCTACGGTTATCGAAGTTTTGAAAATTTTAGAACAAGAGATCTCTTAATTTGTAATACTATGGTAAGTTTGGAAATAATAAAAAGTACTCACTAGAAATTCTAGTGAGTACCGTAACTTAAGATTCTAGGAATTGGCTTCCACAACCTATTTATCAGAATTATATAAATTGCATCCTGAAAGCTAGAAACCTAATTAGAGTTTGTAACATTTTGGTAATTCTAAATACATTGAATTAGTTTTGATTATATGCTAATTCAATATAGTATTTCGAGTTATAATAGTCATCTATTGATGTAATTATTATTTCTAAGTTTCCAGTACCAAAATGTCCGATTTTAGTCATATCTCTCATATTATTTTTAAGTTCAATTTCAGAAGGGTCAACTTTCAGATACATTTGAATTTTATCATTTGTCATATCAATCGTAACAAAGTTACCAATCTTTTTATAAGCAATATATTGACGTAAAACTACTTCAGAAACATCGTCACCTATTTCACTAATGAAGGATCGTAAATCTTCTAAGATTGGCTTTAAATTACTATTCAGTGTGTTCATTCTATCATTAATATCTCGCTGCATTTTTTTTGATTTATCAATTATTAAATCATTGCCTACTTCTTTGACTTTAGAATCTAAGTTTAGGAAATCAAATATAATCAGATCATTTTCAAAAAGATTATACTCCACCAAATAAATATTTCTTTGCATAATTTTAACTGCATTTACATCATATTTGTTGAAATTGTTTGCAATACAATACACAATTGGTGTCTTCCATTCTATTGCATTAGCTCTGTTGTCTCCGTATTTATCCAATACTAGAAGTTTAAAATCAGCTTTATGATCAAGTAACCATTCTAAATAGAAAAGACCTTGGTTAATAACGTTCTCATTCATACTTCGTTTATATTCAAATATAACAGGACAGTTGTTTTCGTCAATTCCAAGACTGTCAATTCTACCACTAGGAAAAGAGTATTCGCTTGCTAAAAAATCTACTGAAAAGAATGATTTCATATTTCTTTCAATTAGTTTTTGCAAATGTGATTCAAGTGAATAGGAAGTACTCTCTAGCTGTCTAATGTTATTCTCATCACTTGTGTTAAAAACACTTATATTTGACATATTACACCTCTTTTTTATTTTAATATAGTATACCATTATATGAGAACTTTGAATATACATATTAAATAATGGGAGTAGTTACCCCAATCAAATTGGCTAAGAACCAAAGGGAAGCGTAGTCGCATAGATGGGTGTCGCAATAACTCACACAATCAACAACGAAATATATCTTAGAAACTATTTCTTGGATGGTCGTCTTGAACTCACGATAATCGAGCAGACATGCAATCAAACCATTTGTAATTGGACAAAAGAACTTTTTATTCTCTAACACAAAGAATGATGCACAAATGAGTTCAATCTACTATAGCATCGTAGAAACTGCAAAGCTAAACAATCTTGATATTCAATCATACTTTGAATATATTCTTGACGAAATGATCATTTGGGTAAGTATTTGATGTGGGTCGAATGCTTATACAATGAGACGCTTAAAAGGGAGGAACATATTATGCTTTTGAAGTACAAGATGTATTTGTTAATCTAAAAGTGGGCCAATTCTCAATTGAAAACTGGTCCACTATTTTTATAACTTCAGAAGTGTGTGATAATGCTTTTGGAGGTGAAAGAGGTGATATCACAAATGTGTATTGGAATCGGTATACGGTCTATTAATGCTTTACGAAGAAGTTGTTGTCAATCCAAAGTAGTCATTGACTACCAAATATACAAACACAAAAAATGTACTTTGAGTTTCTAGTAGATAAATTTATGTAACTTCCTCTATCATAATTAAACGGCAAAAATGTATTAAAATTGCCGTTTTTTTTAGATTAACAAATACAATACTGCAATTAGGTGATAAAAGTGAAGAAAATTACGCAGTATCAAAAAGTTCAGATATTATTTAAGTCAATTAACTGATATGGAACCTTTTAGTAGAACAGAGATTAATCGACGATATATTGACGGATTTGGTGACATTAAGAAAAACAGTATTTCTTGGATCTTGTATAAGTTAGTGAAAGAGAATGAAATTACTCGTATTGGACGTAATAAATATGTAAAATCTAGCACTAGCAATCAACGTCGATTTGAATATGAATTATCAACGCAAGCAAAAAAATACTAGATGAGGTGCTATTTGATTTTGATGAAATCCAATTTCAAATATGGGAACTAAGAATGCTAAATGAATTCCTAAATCATCAATTAACGACTAATGTAATTTTTGTAGAAGTTGAAAAAGGATACGAAGAGTTTATATTTGAAAGTATTAAGGAAAAAAATGAAGGGAATGTTTTACTCAAACCGGATGTAAAAACATTCAATCAAGTTTTAACTAACAATTTAATTGTTGTCCTTAATCTTATTAGTGAAACCATTAGTAACAAGAACGACAGTAACAAAATAGTTATTGAAAAACTGATTGTTGATTTATTTGCTAATAAATATATCAAAGAGATTATAAATAAAAGTGAGTATCAACAAATTGTAGACTCCATGATGGAGCGCTACATTATTGACTATGCGACGTTAAATAGATATTCATTGCGTCGTAATAAGCAGAACATAGTTGATCAACATATTCATAGGGACAAGTAGAAATATTATGATATCAAAAAGTAACTATTCACAGGAACACTTGGAAAATATGGTAAAAGAATATGGAGGCGATAAAGCAATTTTCGAAAGGGTGCTTTTTGCATTTGGTTTATTACAATCGCTCGTTGATGTAAATCTCGACTTTGTATTCAAAGGTGGAACCTGTCTGCTACTTTTTCTTGATAATCCTAGAAGATTCTCAACAGATATTGATATCATGGTAAATGCTGATACAGATATTGATGAGTTTATAACAGAGGCAGGCAAACTTTTTCCTTTTGAGAGTTGTGTTGAGCATCATAGAAGAAGGAATAACGGAATTGAGAAGAGACATTTTAAATTTGAATATACCTCAATAATAAGTAATACACCATCAAATATTATTTTAGATGTTGTTTTTGAAGATGACGATTTTATTGACACCAAGTTAGTTGAAATCAAAAATTCATTGCATATCACAGAAGATCCACCTTCATACGTAAAAGTTCCAATTGTAGACTATATGATTGCTGATAAACTGTCAGCTTTTGCTCCAAATACAATTGGAGTGTTATATAATAGTGGAAAAGATCTAGAAATAATTAAGCAAATGCATGATGTTGCGGTATTGTTTGATCATATTGAAGATTTTGAAGTTGTAAAACGAGCGTATTACGAATATTCAAAAATACAAATTAAATATCGGAGGCTGGATATAGATTTTCAGGATTGTTTAAATGATACAATTGAAGCATGTATTTCAATACTAAGTGATGGCGCTCATTATGATAAATCACAATTTTATAAGGAACTTAAAGGTGGAATAAAAAAAATTGGCACTCATATATTTGGTAGTTATTCAAGAATAAAAGCAATTCCTCATGTGAGTAAAGTGCTCTATATAGCATCGATGATTCGACATGATTTGGATTTGAGTTATATTGATACAATTGATGTAGAAGAGCTGATTCCTCATGGAACAATATATGCAAATTTAAATAGAGTGAAGAAAATCGACTCAGAAGCATTTAAGTATATAAAAGCATCGGTTTCTCTTCTTTAGATAATGTTAATAACGAAAGTATTCTAGTTTTGAGAGATCAATTAAAAACGATGATATTTACTGTTACAGTTCCTGGCACTTTTAAATTATTCCCTGAAAACTAACTTGATGAAACATACTGTTTATATCAATTATGAAAGCCACGTGAAATAGGTGATAGGTACTTGAACCACCATGTGAAAGCACATGGATTGCTAGGTCTCTTTTAGCTCGTATGTTAGCATATATCCTGTGGGTGGTCATTTGGGTAAGTATTTGATGTGGGTCGAATGCTTATACAATGAGACGCTTAAAAGGGAGGAACATATTATGCTTTTGAAGTACAAGAAGCAAGTATATCGTCTTGCGAATATTTTAGATTTACTCATTAAAAACGATCGTGTGATATCAATTGCAGAGATTGCTGCAGTGAATCAGTGTGTGGAACGAACAGTATATAACGATATCTATTATTTAATTGATAACTACAATGATTTAATTGAATTAGACTTTAGTCATTCTAACATTGTATCCAGTCATACCTCTGTTGGGAATATTCAATTTATCTATGAAAACATTATTGCGTGTCAACCAAGAACAAGACTATTACGACTGATTATTGAAAGGCCAAACATGCCTATTGATTTCTATGCAAATGAAATCAATAAGAGTCCACAATCAACGCGTAAGTTGATGTGTGATCTTGACGATATCTTAAGACACTATGAAGTGAAGCTTAATGATAAGCGTTTAAGTTATGAGATTATTGGTGAAGAAGATAAAGTACGATTCTTTATTGCTTCATTCTATGATAGTTTCCAACGCAACTTCATGCTGCCTAAGATAAACATTGTTTATAGCCCTAAGGTTGAACCATACTTTTCGATAAGCTCTAAGTTTCGTTACTTCTTAAAAAGCCTTGAGGAATCCTCTGCAATGCGTTATAGGCAAGGATATCGCTTGAATGATTGTGAAACAGTGTTGACACTTGAAGAAGAGTCACAAGAAATAATCATTCGATACATTAAGGCACTTGATAAAATGCATGCACGTATTGAAGATCATTTTGAAGAGCTCATGGATGCACTTCAAGATATGGGATATGTCTTTGATGACACAAAGCATGGGCAAGTCTCTACCATTCTATGTCATATCTTATACATGCGTGATGTTATTTATTCCGTCAACAATGTTAACTTACATTCCGTGCTTTACTATGTAAAAAACTACTCACGGATTAATCGTAAGAAGTTTGAAATGCATAAAGAGCGCATTGAAGCAATCCTATCCAAAATGTCTGAAGACTACGAACATGTATTCGCAAACTTAATCTTTAACATTGATTCAATTCAACCGTCACTAGACCAACCGCACTCATTAAATGTCATGATCTATAGCGATATCAGTCGTGATCATGCCTATGCACTCAAGGCACACCTTGGCACAAATTTTCCATTAAACACTTATCATGTTTATGAAGGAGATGTTACATACCGTGCACCTGAGATGAATGGGTTTCTGGATTTCTACTGGCGTCATCAGTGCATGGGGATTATATCTACCTGTGACTTTCCTTATAAGGTAGAACAACCTAAAGTCACGGTCAGCAGTTATCTTGTTGGTTCGGATATTGGTCGAATTTACGATTTCTTTCATGAACTCAAGACACACCAGTCATAAACTTGTGTATAATAGTGATACAACAGTGGAGGAAACAATGAAAACAATTGATACATGGATACAAACACTTGAATTACAACCCCATACAGAAGGGGGATACTATAAGGAAACAAGCCGTTCGAATGAAACTTTTGAGAATGGACGGGCTTATTATACAAACATCTTATTTTTACTCACACCCGATTCACCCTCACACTTTCATCGACTGGATGCGGATGAAACCTGGTACTATCATGATGGTGCACCTTTAAGTGTTCACTGTATTTATCCTGATGGCACCTATGACGAAATACGGTTGGGTAAAGACATTGAAAATGGAGAAACACTACAGTTTGTGGTTCCTAAAGGCACAATCTTTGGATCATCGGTTGATCATGATTATGCATTGGTAAGTTGTATGGTATCCCCAGGGTTTGACTATACAGCATTTGAACTCTTTACACAGGATATGCTCCTTGAAGACTATCCACACCATGAATCCGTGATTAAACGCTTAGCATACAAAACACTCCCTTAAGGAGTGTTTTTCACTGATTGAAGTATGACGAATTATTGATTTCGTTTGAATCGAAGATATCCCACTAAGAAGCATCCAACACAAAGTGAAACGAAGCCAATCGGCATGAATATGTGGTGTTGTCCAGTGTTTGGAAGTTCTTGAGCTGGGGTCTTAATAGGTGTGTTTGTCCCAGATGTTGCGGGAAGTTGTTGAGTTGATGTACGCTGTGTATTATCCTGTTGAGTTGATTGATCTGTTGGTGTTGGTTCAACTGGTTTAACTGGCGTTGGTTCAGCAGGCTTAACTGGTGCTGGTTCAGCAGGTTTCGGTGTGGCCTCACACTTACATTCACTAACTGCCTTTGGTAGTGTTTTAAACGTATATTCCTTTGAAGTTGTTTCGTTATTCAACGGATTTGTGATTGTTACTTTTACTGTATATGAAGTATCATCTGTTAAGTTAGATAGCGATAGTGTTGATGATGTTTCACCATCGATGACTTTCCATGAACCATCAATAAGCATTTGCCACTCATAGATTAAATCATCAATGATATCCTTGGTTGATGCGTTGATGGTTGCACTGTTATCCGTGATTGTTTTAGTTTCAATCGTATCTATTTTTGGTATATATGTATTTGGATCAATTAATGTTGTAAAGGTTAATGTAGGTGAAATACTTTCACGCGTTGTAACTGTTGATAAGGTTTTATACGCATCAACTTCATCCGCTGGAATCGCCAAGCCACCATTTGGGTACACTAATGTTGCTTTACACCATGCTCTATAATCATGATGATTCGTTGCTCCGTTCCAAACATAGATATTACTGTCTGTAGGTGATTCTTGAAGCACCTGGATCGCATTTCTTAGGATGACTTCATCACTTGAGTCCCCCATGCTTTCTTCAATTTCCGCAGGCATGACATCACTGCAACCATCATCGTCAGTATCCCAAAGCACAAGTGACCCATAAAAAATATACTCGTTCTCATCTGGAGCAATCGTCTTGGTTGTGGACACAAACATCTTCGCCCGAACCGAAACACTTGTATTAGATGGTAAGTTTGTGAGTGCATATGTTGGGGTTGTTGCATTGGGTATGTCATCCCATTGTGTCCCATTATACTGTTGCCACTGTACTTTATAATCCAGTGTTTCATCCACAGCTGTCACAACAAACTTTGCACTGTTACGCGTAATATCTTCGACCCAAGCCTCTTTGATATCTGTGAGTGTTTGTGGAATTTCAGATGAAGTATCGTCTGCATACGTAGGTAAACTAAAGAACACACATAAGCACAACGTGCATACAGCAATGATATAAAAACAATACAATTTCAGTCTATGTTTCATAGTCCCTCCCTATCTTTATCCGATATAAACCCATGGATAAAGATTCCTTATACACCTATCGTACCTAAGTTTATATGTGAGTACAATATGGACCTATCTGAAACACGCATGCACCTTACTTATTCGTATAAAAGGTTGTTATAATGCCCGTAAAAATGATATGGGTTAAACTCAATGAGAAATCTCTGTGAAATAAGTGATAGAATTTTGAATCACCATGTGAATAATCGAGATTTCATGGTGTGGCATAGCCTAAAGTGTTAGAATACAAATTGTGCGAATAATAAGCGAAGCAGTCGATATCTACCTGATGTTGACGTGTTTTGAATGTGTACACACATACTGTGAAAAGTGCGTGTTTATAGTGATGGTCCCATCAAATTAAAACCGCATAAAAAAACATTCCCAATATGAGAATGTATAAGGGTATTTAAAGCTTTGTATCAACGTAGTGCATGAAGTTCTTATAAGCAATACGCTGTGCAATGTCCTGTCCAAAGTGCTTTTCAAGATGAGAGAGTAAGTTTTGGGTTTGACTGGAATCTTCAAGACCAACAATCTTATCATCGATTCCATCAAAATCAGAACCTAAACCAAGTTGTGAGACTAAACCCATTTGAATCATGTATTCAACGTGTTTTATAAGGTCATCCAGTGTACACGGTGAATGATCGGACGTGAATCGACTAAAGAAGACCAGGTGAACGGGTGCCCCTTTTGTAAGCATCCGACTGAGTTGATGATCCGTTAAATTACGGACATGGTGATATACAGAACGTGCATTTGAATGACTTGCGATAACATGATCAGCACTGTTAAGGATATCTTCAAATCCGTGTTCACTAATGTGGGATACATCCGCAAACACACCACGCTCATTAAGAAGTGACACCACGTCATATCCAAATGCACTTAACCCTGCACCCCGTGGTTCCATGATGCCATCACAGGCTAGATTCGCATTGTTCCAGGTAAAACCAACAGAAAGTACACCTTCATCCAGGAAATACTTCACTTTATCAAGGTCAGACCCAACACAGTCAAGCCCTTCAAGGGTTAAGAACACCCCAATTTCATCGTCTTTAAGATCATGAATTTCTTTGAAATGACGAATCTGTACAAAGCCGGGTGTTGAAAGTACATGGGTTTTAAACCGCTCAACTTGACACTTTGCAGATGCAAACTTATCTTCAATGGGAATGGATGGTTCAATAAAAAGCGCGAACGCTTGAACCTTAACTCCGCCTTGTCTCATCTTGAGGGCATTCACATCAAGATGCTCACAATCAGAGAAACGCCATTCAGGATGTTTCTCAAGTTTATAAAGCACATCACAGTGCCAATCAATAATGGGAATCATACATAATCTCCTTTTTATAAATTAGACATATCATATCACAAAGGTGATTGATGCGTAAGTATAAATGACGATTAGTCACGAAACAGACAAAACCATAAAACACTAAAACAAAACATATTAAAAAGAGAACCCGAATCTTGGTTCACATTAGAAAGTGGTGCGCAATGAAAATCCTCTACAGCCTTATCGTATTTACCGCAACCTCAATCGGCGCTATGACTGGTCTTGGTGGGGGCGTGATCATCAAGCCCATGTTTGACTTTATAGGGTATCACGATGTCACATCAATTTCTTTTTATTCATCCTGTGCGGTGCTTGTAATGTCGTGTTACAGCGTTTATAAGAATCTAAAAGGAGAACGACAGTTTGATTTGAATATTGTGGTGACAGTTGCAATCGGAGCAGCATTGGGTGGTTTTGTAGGTACCATGGTCTTTGACGCACTCATCGAAGTATTCAGTGAACCCATTGTCTCAAATATCCAATCCGCAATACTCATTGTCTTATTGTTGTTTGTACTCTCAAGTATGATCATTCGCTATAAAAGCTACAAAATAAAAAATAAACTCGCAATCTTTACAGTAGGGATCGTGTTAGGATTCATGTCCGCATTCTTAGGCATTGGAGGCGGTCCCATTAATGTCGCAGCCTTCACAATTCTCTTTGGGTTTAACTTCAAAGCCGCAACCATTTACTCCATTGCGACCATTATGTTCTCACAAATCACATCACTTGCAACAAAAGGACTCACACGAGGCTTCACTTATTTTGACCTTTCATACCTTTTATACATCATACCCTTTGCCTTATTAGGGGGTGTTATTGGAACTTATATTGGGCGACGTACATCAGAAAACACTTTGAAACGCTTATTTAGTTGTGTGATGGTTTTTCTTGTACTTCTGAACTTTATCAACTTCTTAGTTCTATAAGGAATCTACTTGTTAGGAAAATATAGAAATGAAGTAAAAGGAGAATATTTGATCGATTTAATGGAGAATTCGAATATAATTGAAGCATTGTAAAGGTGTGTAAACTTGAATACAGCACAGATATAAGCGTTGTTAGTTTAAATCAAATCAAAAAAACGTAAAGACTTATAGAGAACTGCATATCCTCATCTTTGTTCGAGATTTTGGGATCTGCTCATAATAAGTCCTTTTATGTCTCACTTATACAATGATCGTGTATCCTATTTCTTCACTGTTACAATGTTACAGCAGTATAATAATCAGAAATAATATATAAAACCCGACAGCTTTCTTATGAATTTGTTTACATGAATTAATGATTTTCAAACGAATATTATTGAAATAATAACCTAGCATAGATTTGAAATACATCTTTATCATCGGAACTGTGATATACAATACGAATGAAAGTTATTCTTCTATTCATAGTATGTCTATCCACTGACTGGGGTAATGCCGAATAATTCCTCAACCAGAGCGAATAATCATTTAGTGGATAGTTTGATATAGATTCTAATACATCGAAGAAGAATGATTCAATTTGTAGTGAAAAAACACATTAGTAATTCTATATTTGCCTTTTTATTACAATCATTATATGCATATTTATACTAAAAAAGGACAAATTCTATGCCGACATAGAACTGTCCTTTTAATTTAAAATTTAATTACATTGCAAGATTGAAAATATTAACAACGTCTTTTTGAGATAAGGGTTTAAAGAACTTCCCAATTGTCCCACCTCCTGTCATCACTGCATGATTTGCCATTTCTTCAATCTCTTTATCTGTTGGATTAACCCCTAGTTCTGATAAAGAAGTTGGCATTCCTATGTCTTTGCACCATGTTTCCCATGCAACAATTCCATTTAATGCAGTTTCTTTTAAATCTTCAAAATTTGGATCAATTCCAAATACATTAACTGCTAGCTGAGCAAATTTATTGATGTGATTATTTAGTACATATCGTGACCATGTTCCCCAAACTGCTGTTAAACTAGCACCATGTGTGACATCATACATTGCACTTAACTCATGCGATATTTTGTGCACAGGAAAATCAGAAGCTCTACCTGTTCCTGTCAGCCCATTATGTGAAAGACTGCCTGCCCACATTAAGTTAGCTCGTGCTTCGTAATTATTAGGATTAGTTAATACTTTCGGAACTTCTTGATATACGGTTTGAAGAATCGCCTCACCGATTTTATCGGTTAACTTCACATCTTCTGTATTTGAGAAATATCTTTCCATGGTATGAAACATAATATCTGCTCCGCCACTTGCAGATTGATACGGAGGAACTGAGAATGTTAGCTCTGGATTCATAATTGCAAAAAGTGGTCTAGCACAATCGTGATTATAGGAACGTTTTAATACTTCACCATTATATTCAAGTGTAACAACAGTTGAATTACTCGTTTCAGAACCGGTTGCTGCTATAGTTGAGATGCAACCAATTGGTGCTATGTTTGATGTAGTTACTTTTGCCATAAATAGGTCTTCTAAGTCAAAGTCATTTACGAGGCCATATGCGATAGCTTTAGCTGAGTCTATTGCACTACCACCCCCAACAGCAAGAATAAAGTCTACTTTTTCTCTTTTTGCTAACTCAACACCTTCTTTGGCTAATTCTAATCTTGGATTAGGAACAACACCTCCAAATAGTATATATTCTAAACCTTCTTGAGTGATGCTAGTTGTTATTGCATCCATAACACCATTTTCAAATAAATAATTTCCTCCATAATGGATTAGCACCTTATTACCGTTAAAGCTTTTAATGAGTTGACCAACTTGGCTTTCGGATTTTTTTCCGAAAACTACTTTCGTTGGGTTATGAAATTCAAAATTTATCATATATTAATATCCTTTCTTAATGTATATACTAAGTCTATATTATCTGAAAAACTTTATCATCTTTATTATTGCACTATGTTATTGCAATTTATAAAATGGCATTTTTTTTGATCTGGTCTATAATATAAGTGTAATTACATTAGCTATACAGAAATACAAAGGGGGAATATAATTTGCTTCAATCGCGCGAGAAAAAAATTATTGAAATCCTTCTTGATAGCCAAAGTCCTGTACGGATCATTGACTTAGCGGTTCAATTGAACGTAAGTAAAAGAACCATTAGCAATTCGATAAATCACTTAAAGACTTGCTTATCAGAATATGGTGCAACCTTAGTATCAAAGCAATCATTGGGAATTTGGCTAGAACTTCAGGAAGACATTGATGAGTTTCGTTCACGCATTTTCAACGATGTGTGTATCGAAGAAGATGATCATAATAGGTGGTCAACTATAGCTCAAAATCTCCTAGAGATAAATGAGTCAAGAACAATTGATGACATTGCTGAGTCGTTTTATCTTAGCAATAGTGCAGTTTATCGAGAACTCGTAAAAATAGAGAAATTTCTTGAAAAATATTCGATTGTGTTAAAACGAAAGCCAAAACTTGGGATTCATGTAGAAGGGTCAGAGACCAATATTCGGATTGCTAAAGCGGAATTAATTAAGTTTCGATCAGGTGAACTAATAACAACGTCTTTATTGAAAGACCTAACGGACTATTTTCCAAATACTCTACTAGAGCCCATAATAGCATCAGTCCAAACGATTCAACAGAACAATGACATTTC
Organism: Erysipelothrix larvae; assembly: GCF_001545095.1. Taxonomy (NCBI): domain Bacteria; kingdom Bacillati; phylum Bacillota; class Erysipelotrichia; order Erysipelotrichales; family Erysipelotrichaceae; genus Erysipelothrix; species Erysipelothrix larvae. Next base: position 1,803,304 of record NZ_CP013213.1, on the reverse strand, counting down.
TTTGTCATATATAGCAATGAAAGGATTGATTATTCATTTAGCAATAACTGTTAATCGAGTAAATAAAAACAAAAGGGTTGTTCTAGAAATGAAAGATCTTGAATTCCTATCAATGCAAAAAGAATGGACGATTGCTCAGAAGTTAGTCCAGGAACTTAACCATAATTTGGATACTTCACTTGATGATGAAGAATGCGGGTATATTACAATCCATTTAATGGGTGCAAATTTATCAAAAACAGTCGAAGCACCACAATCAGTTAAGTTAATTGATATAGAGTTGTATGAGAAGATCGAAAAAATTGTAGGTTCACTATCGGATAAAATTAATATCCCATTCATAGAAGATGAATATTTTATGAGTGTATTGTTTCTTCATATCAAACCGATGATAAACCGTTTGAAAAATGGTATTTCACTACATAATCCATTCATAGGGAATATAAAAGAAGAACATCCGTTGATGTTTGAATTATCAGCAGAATTTTCTCGGAAACTGAGTGATCAGTTTAATGTTGAGATGAATGATGATGAGGTTGGTTACATTGCAATGCACTTCGGTGGTGCCTTTGAAAGGGCAAGGAAATTAGAACAAAGGAAATTAAAAGTGATTTTAGTTTGCGCTTCAGGAATTGGAACTGTAATGTTTCTTAAAGCAAAACTAGAGAATCTTTTCCCAGAATTTGAGATCGTTGGTGAAGTATCATCTTTCAAGCTCAACATTGAAAAACATCAGATAGATTATGATTTAATAATATCTACAATCCCTCTCGACATTCAAGGGGAACCCATTGCCTATATCTCTCCAATATTAACTGAACGGGATATTTCAAAAATAAATTTGAGAAAATCTCAAGTAGATAACACCAGAGGATCTAAATTGATTCCTTTACTACATGAATCTATTTCAGTATTTGATGAGAAAGTTCAAGATCAAAATGATGCTATATCAATACTTAGTAACATAATGTTTAAGCAAGGTTTTGTAGATCATGAATACAGAGACTCCTGTCTATTACGGGAAGAATTATCCTCAACATTCATAGGAAATATGGTTGCAATTCCTCATGCTTATCATGGACATGTCTTAAATCAAGGTATTGGCCTTCTCGTTTCGAAAAAACCATTTGATTGGAACGGAGCAAAAGTACAACTCGTATTTGCCCTAGCTATTGACCTTAAGTCAAGTCAAGATTTTGGTGACATTGCCAACGAAATTATTACTCTTGTTAATCAAGTCGATGTCCTAGACAAGTTATTTCAAACCAAAGACCTTAGATCATTCAAAAAATTTATAAAGTGAGGGTAAAAATGAGCTTAGCAGAAATATTAATTAAAACACCAAATTTGATTCAATTTGATTTTGGGGGGGATACAAAAAAAGATGTAATATCTTCAATTGTTGAAGTTTTATCAAATGAAGGGCTACTTAATGACAAACAAGTGTTTGAAGATGATGTTTTTAAAAGAGAAAGTGAGTATTCTACAGGAATTGGAATGGGAATCGCAATTCCCCATGCGCGAAGTAATGGCGTTAACGAAACATGTTTTACAATAGTAAAACTAAAAAATAATGTTGAATGGGAATCACTTGATGGGGATCCTGTTAGTATTGTTATAATGCTAGCGGTACCTGCAAATGAGACGGGTGATTTTCTAAAACTGCTTTCTACTTTGTCATATAATTTGATGAATGATGAGTTTAGAACCGGTATTGTTAATGCTTCTTCGAAAGAAAAAATAATAAGTATATTTCAGAGTATTGATAAAGAAAGATAAGGAGAAAAAATATGTTTATTTTAGCAATCACAAGCTGCCCAGTAGGTATTGCACACACCTACATGGCGGCAGCTAATTTACAAAAAGCAGCAAAAAAACGTAATGTGGAGATTAAGATTGAAACTCAAGGAGCTCAAGGACCTGAAAACGTAATTACTTCAGAGGACATTTCTAGAGCAGCTGGTATTATCATTGCAAGTGATGTGAAAATTAGAAATCCTGAGAGATTTGATGATATTCCTGTGCTTGAATGTAGAGTATCAGAAGCTGTAAAAGACGGATTAGGTCTTGTAGATGAATTATTGGAGGCAATTTCATAATGGCAACTATCACTAGAAAAAATAACAAAAAAGTCAGTCAAGGAGAAAAAATAAAAGCATCATTTTTAACTGGAACATCGTATATGATCCCTGTTATTGTAGCCGGTGGAATTATCATGGCCATTGCAAAAGCAATTGGTGGCTATGATGTTGCGAATAATCCTGGTACATTTGCTTATTTAATTAATCAGATTGGTGCATCAGCGTTCTTCTTCTCAGTTCCTATTTTAACAGCAGCAATTGCATATTCAATTGGTGATAGACCTGCAATTGGTCCTGCCTTAGCAATTGGTTATCTATCAAATGAAATTAACGCTGGATTCGTTGGAGGGTTGATTGGTGGATTCCTTGTTGGTTATATGGTATTGGCGTTCAAAAAACTAAAGGTACCAAATTGGGCAACGGGTATTATGCCGATTCTTGTTATTCCTGTAACTGTTACCTTAGCGGTTGGATGTATCTTCCAATTCATTATTGGTGAGCCTATCGCATTTGTAATGAACGCAATGGTTAATTGGCTAGCATCATTACAAGGAGGATCTAAATTCATTCTTGGAGCAGTAATGGGAACATGTTGGGGGATTGACTTCGGAGGACCGTTTACGAAAACTGCAGCATCATTTGCAAATGGATTGAATGCTGATGGAGTTTATGGACCAACGTCTGTAAAAATGGCAGCTGGTATGGCACCTCCTTTAGGAATGGCACTTGCTGTATTGTTAGCTCGAAAGAAATTTACTCAAGCAGATATAGAAAATGCGAAAGTAGCAGTTCCTTTAAGTATGTGTTATATCACCGAAGGAGCTATCCCATTTTATCTAAATGACCCAATTCGAGTTTGGTGTTCAACAATTCCAGGTTCTGCGGTAGCAGGTGGTTTAGCATTAATGTGGGGGGTTGAATCTCCGGCTTTACATGGTGGAATATTTGTTGTTCCAATGATGAATAACCCACTTGTTTTCTTAACATGTTTAGGAATCGGTACAATTATTACAGGTGTTATTTATGCGATTATTAAGAAACCTCTGACCGAAGAAGCAGCACTGGATTAGTGAAAGGTAAAGAAAAATTATGTATGTTTCAATGAAAGGCATGTTACAACATGCACACGAAAACTATTATGCTGTTGTCGCAATTAATTGTACAAATATGGAACAGGCAAGAGCTATAATTGGGGCAGCAACAGCAGAAAATGCTCCAGTAATCGTTAATATTTCACCACGTCAAATGAAAGCTCATGCAAGTCCAGAAATAATGGTTCCGATGATTAAAGCTCTTGCTGAGCAAACTCATGTCCCAGTTGCACTAAACCTTGATCACGGTCAGTTATATGAGGATATAAATCGTGTTATGAAAGCTGGATTCTCAAGTGTAATGATTGATGCTTCAGCCCTAGAATTTGAAGAAAACATTAAGCGTACAAGGTTAATTACGATTATGGCTCATGAAAAGGGACTTTCAGTAGAAGCAGAACTTGGACATGTGGGTATAGCACAAGATGGAGATGATGCGAAAGCTGATCTATATACAAATCCTGATCAGGCTCTCGATTATGTCCAAAGAACTAATATAGATTGTTTAGCCGTAGCTATTGGAACTGCTCATGGTAATTATCCTAAAGGTATTATTCCAAAGTTGGATTTCGAACGTCTCAAAGTGTTAAAACAAACACTAAAGATTCCACTAGTACTCCATGGAGGATCAGGAGCAGGGGAAGACAATATAAAAAAGGTAGTATCTTTAGGAATCAATAAAATCAATGTCTGTACCGATCTGTTCAGGATAGGAAGAAAAGCAATGGTTGATGCTGCTCTTGAAAATCCAAATATTGATTACATGGATTTCCAGATTGTTGGTGAACAAGCTATGAAAACATATATTCAAAGCTTTATGAAAATGATTGGTTCATCAGGACGCTATGTATTTGACCAAACTACTACTAAAGAAGTTGAATAAAAAAAAGCAGCCGAATAAGCTGCTTTAAATTTAGAGAGGAACTTATAATGGATGGTTTACTACTTGGTTTCATAGTAATAACCTTTACTTATTTTCTGGTTGACTTAGTATATCAATACAAAATATATCGAATAAGTGTTCTACGAGTAATCTTCAATGGCTACCTAGAATACTACTTTTCGATAAGGAAAAACAAAATTGAATCTACAAGACACCTTAATAACCAACTTGGAAAGCACTTTTTGGTTTTTGGGAAATCATCTCAGAGGGAAATAGGAAATTACATTTTATTAATCCATAAAAATGGAATTGGTTTCATTATAGTAAACGGAAAGAAAATTAGCAAAATAAAACAAATGAATAACGAACTCGTGAGAGCTTGTCGAAACCAGTTCTTAAAATTAGTAGGAAAAATTGACGTTGAGTATTCTTTCAATGTATTTGTAATAAATAGTTTAGTTTCAGAACCATATCATCAAGGTCAAATTGCAATTATATCCGAAAATGATCTTGTAGATGAGTTGGAATTAATGAGTAGTGAAAAACAACTATCACCTAATGAAATGAAATATTTATACAGTTTAATTATGAATGAGGAGAATTTGAATTATGGGAAAATATAAATATGAAACGACTCAGTGTTTCATTGATGGGAAATGGCGATCAACACAGGGAACTGCACCGCTTTTCAATCCATATAATCAAGAAAAAATCGCTGATGTTGCTCAAGTAAATGAGATACAGGTTCAACAAAGTATTACCTCTGCACAACGTGCACTAGGACAATGGAAGAAAACAAACACTTATGAACGAGCGAAACTACTTCAAAGTATTGCAGAAAAAATGTCTGAAAAACGAGATTTATTAGCAGAAATAATCTGCCTTGAAAGTGGTAAAAAAATAGTTGACGCAATAAGTGAAGTAGATCAATCCATTGAGAATTTTCTTTGGAATGCTGAGGAAATTAAGCGGATAAATAGCGAGATTATTCCTTCTCACTCAAATACGACTCAACTTGTTGTACAAGAACCTATCGGAGTCGTTGGCTTAATAACACCGTGGAATTTCCCTTTGAACTTAGTGACACGTAAACTAGCACCCGCACTAGCTGCAGGATGCACGATAGTGCTAAAACCGTCATCTATGACACCATTAATTTCTACAGAGCTTGTAAAAATAATTGCAGAGCTGCCATTTCCAGATGGGTGTGTAAACTTGGTAACAGGTAGCTCATCAATGATTAGCAGTGAGTTTATGAAAAGTCCTATCGTCCGGAAAATATCGTTCACTGGATCGACTAAAATAGGAAAAAAACTATTTGAAGACAGTGCAACTACCCTAAAGAAACTTTCCTTAGAATTGGGTGGAAATGCTCCATTTATTATTTTTAGTGATGCAAATTTAAGTAAAGCAGTTAAACTACTTGTGTCCGCAAAAAAACGAAATATGGGACAAGTATGTACTTCCCCAAATCGTATATTTATACAGAAAGATGTCAAAGATTTATTCCTTGAGCTACTAAAAGAGGAAATTTCAGGACTAAATATAGGGAATCCTATGAAAAAGGATACTGAAGTAGGTCCGTTAATTAGTATCCAATCTAACAATCGCATTAATAAGTTAGTTGAAGATGCAGTGAGTAAGGGTGCCATAATGTATCGAGACATCCCGAAAGACAATGTTATCCCAGATAGTATTTATCCGATGACTATATTATATGAAGTTAACAGTACAATGGATATTTACTTTGAAGAAATATTTGGCCCAGTATTTAGTGTTATTACATTTGATACGGACGAGGAAGTATTAGGAAAAGCGAATGAAACTGAGTATGGGTTAGCATCTTATGTATTTACTGAGAATTTAGAAAGAATCAAAAAATTTGCGATTGACCTAGAATTCGGATTAGTAGCAATAAATGAAGTTGTTGTTTCAACAAATGAAACACCATTTGGTGGAATTAAATACTCAGGATTTGGAAGAGAAAATGGAATTTATGGGATTAGGGAATATCTAGAATACAAATTTATCAATATTGGAGGTGGAAGTTCATGCCTCTAGTAAATTCAAATAATACAAAAGAGTTTGCATTAGATATTAGGAAGTGGACCTTATTCGCAGTTTCATCATTTGGAGTGGGACATGTGGGAGGAGCATTGTCAATCGCAGATTGTTTAGCCGTTCTATATAATGGTGTGATGAAAATTAATCCACTTAATCCCATAGACGTTACTAGAGATAGGCTCGTATTGTCAAAAGGACATTGTGGCCCAGCATTGTATGCGACATTAGGATTAAAAGGTTATTTTCCGCTTGATATCCTTAAAACACTTAACAAACCTAATACGATTCTTCCAAGTCATTGTGATCGAACAAAAACTCCAGGAATTGATATGACGACTGGTTCACTAGGACAAGGAGCTTCAAGTGCTGCGGGGATTGCTTTAGGTATAAAATTAAGAGGCTTTGATAGTTATGTGTATTTAATTCTTGGTGATGGTGAATGTCAAGAAGGTCAAGTTTGGGAAATGGCTCTCTTTGCTGCGCAAAATAAGCTTAATAACTTAATTGCATTTATTGATAATAACAAAATTCAACTTGATGGGTTTACTGATGATATTAATTCGTTAGGAGACATTGGGGCGAAATTCGGCGAGTTTGGGTGGTTTAGTCAGACAATTGACGGTCATGATTTATATGCTATTGAGAGCGCAATCTCAGTTGCCAAAAACCAATCGCAAGGAAGACCATCAGTAATTGTGCTAGATACTGTAAAAGGAAAAGGATGGGACGAAATAGAAGGAACAATTAAGAGCCATTCAATGAATGTATCTTCTGAGGACTATTATCACTTTCTAAAAAGTATTGACAAATGGAAGGGGGAGATTAAATAATGCCGATAATAGCGAAACCAATTCGAAATGAAGTAAAAGAGATGAGAGAGGAGTTTTGCGATACCTTAATATCATTGGCTGAAAAGGATAAGAACGTGGTTCTACTAGATGCAGATTTAATGAGTGCTATGGGAACAAAACCATTTCAAGGGTTATTTCCAAAGCGAACTTTTGATTGTGGAATTCAAGAAGCTAACATGGTTGGGGTTGCAGCTGGATTGAGTTCTGTAGGATTTATTCCATTTGTACATACATTCGGTCCATTTATGTCAAGAAGAGTAGCTGATCAAGTATTTGTGTCTGCAGCATATGCGAAACTAAACGTAAAACTAATTGGTTCAGACCCAGGAATAACCGCTCAAGCGAACGGTGGTACACATATGCCATTTGAGGATATGGGTATTATGAGATGTATTCCCGAGGTAACAGTAGTTGAGCCAGCTGATCTAGAATCACTTAAGATAATTCTACCTCAATTGCATGACAATTATGGTGTTTCATACATGCGATTAGTTAGAAAAACCTGTACCAAAATTTATGAGAATGCAGATGATTTAGTTCTTGGAAAAGCAAGTCTAATTCAAGACGGAACTGACGTAACATTAATTGCTAGCGGCTTTTGTGTATCACAAGCAATTCAAGCTGCAAAAAAATTAACAGAAGAAGGTATATCGGTTCGTATTTTAGATATGTTTACTTGGAAACCAATTGATGAAGAGGCAATTGTTAAAGCTGCACAAGAAACCGGAGCAATTGTTACGTGTGAAAATCATAATATTACAACTGGACTAGGAGCTGCTGTATCTGAAATAGTCGTGAAAAACTTCCCTGTACCAATGGAACTGATTGGTGTTCAGGATAGGTTTGGTCAAGTAGGAACTCTTGATTTCCTTGCGAAAGAATATCATATTGATTCACAATCAATCTATGAAAGTGCAATAAAAGTAATAAAGAGAAAAGAGGCCAAATATGGAATTAATTAAAATGCGTACAAAACTATATCAGTTTAACGATCTAGATGATTATCTTGATGAATTTCCATTTGGCGAAGGTGATATGGTAGTCGTAACAGATGTCATTTATAAAAAATTTAAAGATTTATTCAGTGCTGAAGTGAATGTTGTTGTCGTTGAACGATATGGAAATCAAGAGCCTACTGACATAATGATTGAATCCATGCTAAATGATATCAATCACATCATCATAAAACGTATTATTGCAATAGGTGGAGGGTCGTGTCTCGATATCGCAAAAATATTGTCAATTGCATATGGTTCAACGCAAGAAAATATAGATTGGATTTTTGAATCAGATTCTATTATTGAAAGAAATATTCAACTGATACTTATCCCAACAACATGTGGTACTGGAAGTGAAGTAACAAGCATTGCAGCAATCAATAGAACAAGATTGGGAACAAAAGTTGGAATTTCAAATGAAAGTATTTATGGTGATTGTGCGATTTTAATTCCAAGACTTATCGAAAATTTACCACAAGGAGTTTTCGCAACGAGTTCAATTGATGCCTTTATCCATGCAACAGAGTCTTTCCTGTCTGATAACAGTACTGATTTAAGTAGAATATTTAGTATTCGCGCAATAGAAATGATTCTTAATGGTTTTATTGATATAAAAAACTTCGGTTATGAAGTTACAATCAAACAAAAGGCGCAAGATTTTATTCTTGCAAGCACTTATGCAGGATTTGCATTTGAAACTGGGGGATGTGGGCCAATCCATGCTTTGAGTTATCCACTTGGTGCAAAATATAAAATAGCTCATGGTGAATCGAATTTTTATGTACTAAAAGGGGTTCTAAATGCATACGATAAAATGAAACCAGATGGAAAGTTTTCTTCTCTCAAGCAAGCAATTGCAGAAAAGTTTGACTGCAATCTTGATGAATCCTTGGATGAATTATACAAACTCCTCAATTCCATAATGAGAAATAGGAAACTTTCCGATTATAACTTTGGGGTTAATGATGTCGAAAGTTTTTCTATTTCGGTGGTAAATAACCAAAAAAGACTACTCAAAAATAGTTATGTACCAATGAACCAACAATTGATTAAATCAATATATTTATCATTAATAGATGGAGAAAAGTAAATGAATGTAATAAATTATATTGTTAGCCTGGGTGCGAGTGTAATGATGCCTATTATTTTCACGATAATTGGTGTAGCAATAGGAATGGGATTTGGAAAATCAATTAAGTCAGGGTTATCAGTTGGTGTTGGTTTTGCTGGATTAAGTCTAGTAACGGGAATGCTTACGGATAATCTAGGACCAGTAGTTGCGAAGATGTCAGAGCTTTACCACTTGCAAACAACTATTCTTGATGTGGGGTGGCCCACTGCTTCTCAAATTGCTTATAGTTCTGCCATTGGAGGATTGATGATACCGATTTGCGTTGGTGTTAATGTAATAATGATTTTATTCAAGATGACAAAGACTATGAATATGGATATTTGGAATTATTGGCACTATGCATTTATTGGGTCTATTATTTATGTGGCAACCGGTAGTTTTGGATGGAGTATATTTGGAGCGGTTTCCAATTTTATTTTAACTATTTGTCTTTCTGATTACTATACACCTCGTGTTCACAAGTTCTATTCAAATATAGATGGTCTGGCAATGGCGTTCCCAATCACTGCTTTGTATGCTCCACTTGCTGAAGTATTTAATTGGGTAATTGATAGAATTCCTATTATGAATAAAATAGATTTTGACTCGGATACATTGCAAAACAAAATTGGTGTATTTGGTGAACCGATTATCTTAGGAGCAATAATTGGAGCGATTTTAGGATTTATTTCTCAATATGAATTATCAGGTATACTGAAATTGTCGGTTCAGATGTCTGCGGTTATGGTTTTAATCCCGCGAATAACCGGCTTACTGATTGAAGGATTAGCCCCAATATCGAAACAAACCCAAAGCATACTTGAGAAAAGATTCAAAGGGCGAGAGCTTTGGATAGGTATGAGTCCATCGTTAGTAATTGGTCATCCGACAAATTTAGTGTGTTCATTATTAGTAGTACCTTTTATTCTCTTTATTTCGGTTATTCTTCCAGGAAATCATTTTTTACCAATCGCAAGCTTAGCTGGGGTTATGTATATATTTCCGTTTGTAATACCAATCATGAATGGTAATGTTTTTAGGACCTTTTTATTTGGATTGTTCGCACTAATTTTAGGTAATTATGTTTCTACTAGTTTAGCACCAATATTTACTCAAAGTGCACTTGTATCCGGATCGGTACTACCAGAAGGCATATCGCTGATTTCTTGTTTTGATTATGCAGGTCATCCTGCTGCATGGTTCTTCTTTAATTTCACTGCTAACTTTAACATTATTGGGGTAGCAACTATTATAATTCTTTGTTCAACTTCAATTTACCTAAATTATAGAAGGATTAATGCATCTCATTAAGGTATACTAGTGGCTACCATACTGAAAGAAATCTATACTTATAGATCTCTTAAGTAAAGAATGACTGTAAAAATTTCTACTTGTATAGTATTGCATTTTGAAAGATATGGTTCTTTTAATTATATAACTTGTATTATTTCACATTTTTGGTCGGTCATTTTATTTGCCAAAAAAAGAGATCTTGTAAGCCAGAAAAGGACACAAAATCTCTTTAATAGTGTTTTCGATATGTTGAAATGTTAAGTTTCGCCTTGCTGATTATATCCTAAATCAGAAATTGACTTAAATAGCGATAACTTAAGATGCACGAGTCTTCAATGTCTTGTGTAGTGTCTTCAAAGGAACGGTCTTCAACTTCCACACACGCATGTCCCTTATAGTTGATATCACGAAGGGCAGAGATATATTTTGCCCAATCAACATCACCAAGACCTGGAATCTTTGGAGCCATGTAGTGAAGGGGTGTTGCCATACACCCATAATCATCCAGTTGATCGCGATAAAGTTTGATGTCTTTAAAATGAATGTGGAAGATGCGGTCTTTAAACTCAGTGATGGGTTTGATGTAATCCATCTGCTGCCAGATGAAATGTGATGGATCAAAGTTAATGCCAAAGTTATCTTCTGGGATTAACTCAAAACATTTGCACCATATTGCAGGGGAGGTAAAGATGTTTTGACCTCCAGGCCATTCATCATTTGAAAATAACATCGGACAGTTTTCAATCGCAATCTTAACATTCAGTTGTTTTGCATAATGAATAATATCAGGCCATACTGCCTTAAACTCTAGAAGATTCTCTTCTAGGGTTTTTGTTTGCATACGACCAATGAATGTGGTAACCATGCCCACATTTAGTTTGTTTGCACCTTCAATCACTTTCTTAAGGTGTTCAATATTAAAGGCACGGGCTTCAAGATTTTCATCCAATGGATTGGGATAATACGCCAAAGCACTGATTTCGATATCATGGGTTTCACATGCATGAAGGATTTCTTCAACCTTATGGGGTGTTAGTGCATCAACATTAATATGCGATACACCTGCATAACGGCGTTCTTTCTTTCCAGAAGGCCAACAAGCAACCTCTAGGCTTTTGTAACCTACCCCATGACAAAACTCTAGGACTTGATCAAAATCCATATGACCAAGTATTGCGGTATTCAATCCAAATTTCATCGTCTAAATTCCTCCCTTATTTATGTTTATTGGTGTTGAATCTCTTATAATCAGCTCGGTATCAAGAATAATTTGCTTTGGTGATACACTTGGGAAATGAATCTTCTCAATCAGTAACTCACTGGCTTGATATCCGATTTGGTAACTTGGTTGTTCAATGGTTGTGATGGATGGTTGAACCATTGTGGTAATTTCAATGTTATCAAACCCAACAATCGCAACATCTTCAGGAACCCGAAGGTTTCTTTTTTGACATGCTTTTAAAGCGCCAATCGCAAACATATCCGATACACATAAAATAGCATCCGGGCGTGGGTTTTGGTCCAGTATATGCAAGGTTGCAGCATAAGCAAGTGCATGGGTTACGGATGATAAGCGTACAATGTAATCTTCATTGATGCTGAGTCCTGCTTGCGACATAGCGAGTCTAAATCCTTGTTCACGTTTTCTTGCATAATTGCGATTTAATTGGGAATTAATAAAGTAGATGTTCTTACGACCTACAGATAAAAGATAATTGGTTGCTTTGTGCATTGCATCTAAGTCATTGATTCCAACATAGGGAACGTTTGAATCTTCGATGAACTCAGAACACAATACAATCGGAGTTCGATGACTCAATTGATCTGTGATATCTCTCAGTTGATGTTGATTTAAGGTTGATACAAAGATTACCCCAACAAAGCGTTGAGATTTTAAGACGGATTCAAAATCAGAGAAATCCATATAAATATCTTTGGTTTGTAGGATTAATACATCATAACCATTTTTCTTCGCGGAATTTTGAATTCCATCAAATATTGGAACGTTAAAGGGGTTTTTAAGTTCAGTCACACATACCAGAATTGTTTTACTTTCTTGATCCGATAATTGCGAACGCTTTTGAAGTTCATATCCATGTTGAGCAATAATCTTTAGAACATGCTCTCGTGTTTCTTCTTTGACCTTATCTTTACCACTCATAACCCGTGACACAGTTGCAGTCGATACATCTGCCAACTCTGCAATATCCTTAATGGTTAATTTCTCTTTCATAACAATCACATCCTATTCCTACATACAATTATAACTGTAAATGTAACCGTATGCAATAATTACACTGTAAATTACATTTTATTCTATCAATAATTGAACAAATTTATAAAGTTATCATAAATTATATTGACATTTCCGGTTGAAAAGGCTTACAATATGAGCGAAAAGAGTGTAACAAGGTAATTAATTACAGTAAGGAGCGTGGTTATTATTTCAAAAAAGATACAAGCAGCAGTCGTTGGGGTTGGTTTTATTGGAAAACAACACATAGAAGCAATTCATCGTATCCCCAATACACAAGTGGTTGCTTTAGTTGAACCCAATGGAGAAAGTGCAAAACGTGCGGCAGAGTCCTATGGCATTGACCATTACTTTACAAGCATTGATGACATGTTGAACATGGACGGTATTGACGTGGTCCATATTTGTACCCCTAACTTCCTTCATTATCCAATGGCAAAACAATGTGTTGAAGCAGGGTTGAATGTATTTTGTGAGAAACCCTTATCCTTAACAACCCTTGAGTCAAACGAACTTAAAGAGCTTGCACGCAAACACTCAGTCTATACTGCGGTCAATTTAAATTACAGAAGCAATGTAATGATTCGAGAAATGAAACATCGCATCAGTTCAGGCATGATTGGAACCCCATTATTAGGGCAAGCACAGTATATACAAGATTGGTTGATGTTTGATACAGATTATGATTGGCATTTTGATCCAAGTAAAGTTGGACCATCGCGATCGGTTGCGGATATCGGAACCCATCTCTTTGACTTAATTCAATTTGTCTATGGTGAGAAAATCGTGAAAGTCTTTGCAGATTTAATGATTGTCTACCCCACACGAAAGAAACGTGAACAAACCGGTGAAACCTTTGCCTTAGAATATGGTGATACAGTGACTGAGGTTGATGTTGTGAATGAAGATGCAGCCTTTATCCTTGTCCAACTGGAAAGTGGGATCAAGGTTTCAATGGATATATCTCAAGTAACCGGAGGCTATAAGAATGGTGTCGAACTGGTTGTAAGTGGCTCAAAACACTCACTATCGTGGCATCAAGAAAGAGCAGACCGATTGATCATTGGAAATCGAGCGTCTGGCAATGAAGAATTGTACGCAGATCCAAAATATATTGACCCATCCTTAAGACGCTTTATATCACTGCCAAATGGACACGCAGTGGGGTGGGCTGATGCCTTTAAGAATTCAATTTCAGAATTCTATGAAGATATCAGAAATGATGGCCATAACGATTCACAGAGTTATGTGGATTTTGAAACAGGGCATACCTTAATGAAATTGGTTGAAGCAAGCCTTCAAAGTAGCAAGGAAAAACGTTGGATTGACATGGAATGACGTTTTAAGCATGACATCAATTTCATAATAGAGACCATAGCACGATCAATAAAGGAGGGACCTATGAAAAGATTATTGAGCGTATTATTGATAGTATTGGTTGCTGTAGGCTTAACAGCTTGTGGTAGTCAAGGTGATACCAACGATGGTAAGAAATCAATCGTTGTGATGACCCCAAATGCAACACACGGATTTACTGGGCAAAGTGTGAGCGATGCACAGACAGGCACAAAGAAACTTGCTGAAGAAAACGACATGGACTATAAAGTTGTGACATCAGCAAACGCAACAGAACAAGCAGCTCAAGTTGCTCAAATTGTTGCAGAAGCACCAGACATTGTAGTCTTATGGCCACATGATGACACGTTGAAATCCGCTGCACAAGCATTTGTAGATGCAAAGATTCCTGTTGTTATTTATGATAGACTTCTTGATGGCTTTGACCAAGTCTCAGAAGTAATGGGTGATAATGTCGAAATTGGAAGACAAACAGGGCTATACTTCAATAACTATTTCAAGAATGAACTTGAAGATTCATCGGTTGAATCAATCAACTATATTGAATTTCTTGGTGACAACTCCTCTGTACCACGTCAACGTAGCGAAGGATTTGCAGAAACAATTGATGGTAAATTCAAGAAACTCAATGAGTGGAGTACAGATTGGCAACGTTCAAACGGACAAAAATTCATGGAAGAATTCATGGGTACCCCTGAGTTTGAAACACTGGATGCGATCTTTACACACGATGCAGAAGTTGCATTGGGTATCTTAACAGCACTTGAAGGTTACACAGGAACACATAAGGTTAAGATTGTATCTGCAGTCTCTGAACCAAAAGAACTCTTAGGTAAGATTCAATATTATGCTGATCAAGGCATTGATGTTGTAACATATACATTTAATCCAAACATGGTTGTAGAATCAGTACGAATCGCAATCGATTATCTTAACGGAAAAGATGTACCTGCGCAATACCTCATTCCTACTAAAGCAGTAGACAAGACAAACTACTCAGAATTTGAAGGTTGGGGAAGCTAACAGATTGTGTGCAAAAGAGGTTAATCAATCCTGGTTAACCTCTTTCTTCTAAAGGGTGATAACAATGAAAATAACGTTTGATAATATCGTAAAACAATTTGGTGCAACACAAGCCCTCAAAGGTGTGAGCTTTAGTGTACAACAAGGCAGTATACTAGGACTACTTGGAGAGAATGGGGCAGGGAAATCTACATTGATGAATATTTTAGGTGGGGTTTTCGCACCAACGTCTGGAACAATTGAAATCGATGGCAAAAGATATACAAGTTTAAACACCGACGAAACGTTTAAACTTGGCATTAGTTTTATCCATCAAGAACTTAACTTGGTGAATGATTTAAAAGTATATGAGAACCTATTTTTAAATCATGAACTGACAAAAATGGGTCTATTGGATAAAAAGGAAATGATAAAAAGGTCCAAAGATGTCTTTAAACGCATGAAGATTGACATTGATCCTGAAGCATTTGTGAAAGACATCGATACATCTCGAAAACAACTGGTAGAAATCGCGAAAGCATTGTTGTATGAAAGTCGTGTCATAATTTTTGATGAGCCCACAACCGCATTAACCGATAAGGAAATAAAAATCTTATTTGAACTCATGCGAAACTTTAAAGAAGACAATATTTCATGTATTTATATTTCTCATAAAATGCCAGAAATCTTTGAAATCTGCGACGACTATGTTGTATTAAGAGATGGTACCTTTATCCAAGAAGGGAAGATCCATGAGATCAATGAAAAAATCGCTACTGAGTTATTGGTTGGAAAAGCTATGAATCATGATCAATCCTATGTAAGTAAGGGCGTCCAAGATGCGGTTATATTTAAAGTAGAAGGGCTCAGTGCCAAACCCTACTTTAATAATATTAGCTTTGATGTTAAAAAGGGTGAAGTTGTTTCGATTACTGGATTATTTGGAGATGGACGGGGTGAATTGAGTGAAGCCCTCTTTGGTGCACGCGCCATTGACTCGGGAAGAATTGAAATAAATGGGGAACAGATTGGTAAAATAACGATACCAAAAATGATTAAAAATGGGGTATCAATGGTACCTCGTGATCGAAAAGATCGATCCGTCATCAAAGATATGAATATCAGTGATAATCTATCCATCCCATACTATCGCTTCCGTCATCATAAAAGGCTCATATCAAGTAGCATTGAGAAACAACGGTTTGAAAGAAACAAAGAAATCTTCTCGATTAAAGCTGAATCGCATAAAGCTGGGATTACATCCTTATCAGGTGGAAACCAACAAAAAGTCATCTTCGCCCGTTGGTTTGAACTGGATAACGATTTATATATCCTTGACAACCCAACACAAGGCATCGATGTTGGTGCTAAGGGTGAAATCTATGAACTCATATCAAAGATTGCCGATGAAGGAAAAAGCATCATTGTATTTAGTTCTGAGATCCCAGAGATTCAAAAAATATCACACCGATGTATCGTAATGTATCGCGGTGAAATCAACCGAATTCTTCATGAAGATGACATTACGGAAATGAATGTCATGTATTATTCAACAGGTGCAAACAAAAAGGAGAACCAAGATGTTAAAAACTAAAGGAGACAAAGAATTATTCGATATCAAAGAGTTTATGGGGAATATTGTACGAAACCATAACTATATATTTTCACTGATTGCACTGGTCATTGTCGGAAGATTTGCAAATCCAAACTTCCTCAGGTTCTCAAATGTGATGATCATGATGCGATCCGCATCGATTCTTGGGGTACTCGCATTAGGGATGACATTGGTCATTCTTATAGGACAAATAGATTTATCCGTTGGCTCCATGCTTGCATTTGCAGGATCGGTTGGTGTCATAGTATTTAATCGCACAGAAAATGTATTGCTAACGCTCCTTGTTTGTCTTGCATTTGGATTAATCCTAGGACTTTTTAATGGCTTTTTTGTAGGGAAACTGGGTATTGCAGGATTTGTTGTCTCACTAGCAACCCTAGCAGCCTATCGATCCCTAACCATTCAACTGGGTCAAGGGGGTCCACTTGTCACAAAACATGAAGTATATACCCAATTGTTTCGATACATTGGATATGGTCAACTGTTTGGAATTCCTTACCTTGTTCTCATTTTTATCTTCACTACATTCTTAGTATGGGTATTACTTACTAAAACAAAACTCGGACGATACATCTATGCAGTGGGTTCAAATGCAAAAGCAACACTGTTAACAGGGGTTAAAGTTTCAAACATTCAAATTATCGTATACGGATTGTCTGGGATGTTATCAGGTTTAGCGGCGTTTCTTTTTATCGCACAAATGGGTGCGGTTGATACCGCAACTGCTGCACGTGCTATGGAAACCGATGCAATTGCTGCAGTCGCAATTGGTGGTGTATCCATGTCAGGTGGTAAAGGATTTGTTCAAGGAACATTCTTTGGTGCAATCATCCTACAATCAATCAGTACAATCCTGACATCATTTGGTGTTCCAGCATTTGTAAACGACCTGATCAAAGGACTGTTAATTCTGACCGCAGTTGTATTACAACGCCTCATCAAACGAAACAAAGATTAATAAGAACTCAAAAGAAACATTTTATGCTAAGTGTTTCTTTTTTTCTAATTCTGATTCGCACACACTTACTAAGGAATATCAAATTGATATCCACCCTATATTTGATAGCGTACTATCCATAATTTTACTAACTGTGTATTTGCGTGATGGAGAATGCTAAATAGAAATGTATAGATTTAATGAACCACCAGTGTTATAAAGAAAGCTTTCCCACACTTAGTAAAACATAATGAAGAAATAGATGGACATTTTATTGGGTTTTTGTTGACCTAGGTTTGAAGATATCAAAGTTTCTTTACAAAACATTGTTACACATCAAGTGGCATAATTACAGATGGTAAATTGAAGTATCATGCTCTTTAAAAAAGATAAACGGCACTATCATGTTATCGTTGGAAATTACGACGGATGGTCTCTTCTGATGAAGTTGGTTCCATGATGGAAATAATCGCATCGGACTGATAAAACATACCGCGTTTTTCATTACCTATTGGTCATAGTATTCCATATTCTTTAGCACGTTTCATCAATATGTTTGATGCACGTAATGAAATACCGATTTTAGATTCTAAATACTTTAAGTTAATTACTGGCTGTCCGACAATTAGATATAAGAGTTTCCATATTGATGATGTTTTTCGTTTTTCAATGATCGTTTCCCAATGTTCAATAAGGGTAGAAACATCTGTTGATACGCAATTTCCATTCAAGTGTTTCATACTGCATCGTGTACCATTTTGGATTCATAAGGACCCTCCTTTTTCATTTAGAGAAACTGAAGGTAGATTTGATTCTTCTAACTAAGATTAGAAGCACAAAAAGAATCGCAAGAATTGACAGGTATTATGCATGCAATCATCCGATTCTTTTTTAAAGGGTTCGAGTGTTGTTTGATCCAATTCAAAAAACATCGCGTAACCATTATCCCAAACTACAGTCACAAATAATACCAATCACAAACATCGTGTAGTGTGCTATGTATAAGCTATAACAGATGCCCAAGATCCTGATAGACTTATTGATATGGTGTGAGAAGAAATCCAGAAAGATAAATGGGGGAGATGGTGTTTCTTTAGCAATAACAAAGAACAAACAAATGAGAATTGGACAAAAAAAAGGCTGTAAAGCCTCTTATAATCCGATCATCAAATGAATCAATGAATTACAAATCATCCTCTTGATCGAGGGTGTTTTTGTTATAGCCAATATATCGATTCACAAGGGATGCGATCACAACCCCGACAAAGGTTTCAATCATGCGATTGATGACATAGAATAAGGCATTGTTGTTGGAACTGCCAAATGATAGTAAGGTGACTAGAATCACAATCCCGGTCATCGATGCAACATATTCTGGAAGATTAAACAGTTTACACAAATATAGCCCAATCATCGTTGAAAAGGCAAAGAGAACCATCGCTAACAGTGAGTTCTCATCAACCTTTAAAGTAATCAATGCTTGTATAGCAATTAATGAAATCACACCCCCTAAAAGGGTCCCTGCCAAACGATGAATGCTTGTTCGATAGGATTGTTCAGGGGTAGTTTTCATGACAATGACACAGGCAATGGCTGCTTGTATAGGCGTGTCATAGTTTAAGAAATATGTAATCAATAAGGTAATCAAAATCGCAATCGCTGTTTTAATGATGCGCATACCAGGTATAAATCGTGAATTCATTGTGTTTCTCCTTCAACAATCCGTACGGATATTTCCGTAATAAACTCGTGAATGTTCTTAACGGTCAATTCTGACTGAAGTGGCATTTCATATAGGGTATCACTCAAGGTCAGGTGATGTGTGTCTGCATATGCGATGATTGTTTTATAGGCCTGATCCAGATCACTGGGATTTCCCTTATGATACAACACCAAGTAGTGGCCACTTTCTCGGATATGGTTAATGCGTGAATCATTTTCATCAAAGCTCATAAAATAATACTGTCTGTAAGTATCAAAGATATTATTGCGAATATCTTCAGTGCGAATGGTAATGCCAATATAATTCGTATATTGAAGTTTATAGGTTTTAATGAAATGACTGTAATTCTCAACAAAGTGACCGAAATCAAGGGGATGTGGGAATTGACTTTGTACCACATAGCCGCGCTGTCTTTGTTCAATACGACAGGTATTGTACTCCAAATCAACTGATGCATCCATCATTTGTAATGTATGCTCAATAAAGCGCTGTTTTTGTTGGAGGGCTTCAATCTCATCATGGAGTGTTTTCTGTTGAGACTCCAACACAATTTTAAGGTTATCCAAAGAACGTGTATCCAGAAATTCCTTAATATCTTTTAATGACATGCCTGTTTGTTTTAAGAAACGAATGGCTGATAATAAATAATACTGATGATAATCATAATAACGGTATCCATTTTCATCCACGATTTGCGGCTTAAACAAATCAATGTCATCATAGTAAAAGAGGACATGTTTTGGAATATTCGTCAGTTTCGCAAATGCACCGGTTGTAAGTTTATGTTTCATACTTTCTCCTTGACTGTAATGTTACCTTATACCTTATGATACCACTACTGGAAACATATGTATAGTTATGCGAAAGGAAGGTTTTTATGTCGTTAATATTAAGATATGTAAAAAAATATAAAGGGTTGATGATTCTTAACTTCATAGCGGTTTTGTCATTCGTATTGGTTGAGTTAGGAATTCCAACAATAACAGGGATGATGATTGATCAAGGGATCTTAGGCCAAGATAAAGACGCTTTATCACGATTAGGGTTCTTTTTATTTGCCTGTGCCATCATTGGAGGGGTTGGAAGTGTATTACTTAACTACACATCCACACGCTTTTCTACCTATATGACACGGGATATCCGCACCGATGTGTTTGACAAAACACAACGTATTTCACATGCGCAATACAACAATCTGGGAATCTCTTCCATGATTACCCGTATTGTGAATGATGCATACCAACTCACACTCTTTACCCAAATGATCCTGAGAATGGGATTGATTACACCGATTATGGTCGCAACCAGTTTCTTCTTGATGTTTAACTCAAGTTCTAAACTTGCGATTATTAATGTACTCAGTATTCCTGTAATCTTGCTTGTGGTGTTTACCATCTCTAAGCTATCAAAACCACTTAGTACAAAACAACAAGGACTTCTTGATAAAATCAACCGCATCACCCGTGAAAACATTACCGGTGTGCGTGTCATTCGTGCATTTCGAAGTGATGATTATGAAACACACCGCTTTGCACACGAAAACAAAGCATATGCCGATACTTCAAAGAAACTCTTTAGACTCATGTCCATGACCGAGCCTACCTTCTTCTTTATCCTCCATATGGTGGTGATTGTAATCTTTATTTACGCAACCTATATGATTCGTGATGCAAGCTTTAATGTCGGAACCTTGGTCGCATTCTTAGAATATCAATTCCATGCATTGTATTCATTGATGCTGTTTGCGACGGTCTTTATTATGTACCCACGCGCACAAGTCAGTGCAGCACGGCTTCAAGAAATCTTAGATGCACCTGAAGAAATCATCAACAGTACGACAGGCCTCAACAATCTGTCTGGCCCACTTACCCTTGAATTTAAGGATGTAACCTTTGGCTATCCAGATAGTGAAAAAAACGTTCTTCAACACATTAGCTTTAAAGCCCATCAAGGTCAAATGGTTGCCTTCATTGGTTCAACCGGAAGTGGTAAAAGCTCCATTATGAATCTTATGGTTCGGTTTTATGATACCAAAGAAGGCAGTGTTGAACTCAACGGAGTGGATGTCAAAGACTATGAATTAAATGGTCTTCGCTCACACTTTGGGTTTATCTCACAACGCACAAATCTCTTTAGTGGCAGTATTGCAGACAATATTCGCTATGGTAAAAAAGATGCCAGTTTAGAACAAGTGATTGAAGCAAGTACCATGGCATCGGCCCTTGAATTCATTCAATCCAAAGAACAAGGCTTTGATACATGGGTGAGTGAAGGGGGATCAAACCTTTCAGGCGGACAAAAACAACGTCTCAGCATTGCGCGTGCGCTTGTCAGAAAACCCGCAATCTATGTCTTTGATGATTCATTCTCAGCACTTGATTATAAGACTGATGTTCAAATACGTAAAAACATTAAACCCATTACACAAGATTCCATTGTGTTTGTGGTTGCGCAACGCATCAGTTCAATCCTTGATGCTGATCATATTATCGTACTCAATGAAGGTGAGATTGTAGGCCAAGGCACACACAAAGAACTGATGAAGACGTGTGAAGTTTACCTTGAAATCGCGCGCTCACAATTTAATGAAAAGGAGATGGAAATCTATGGGTAAATCACTGAAACAACTGACATCGTTTTTAAAACCTTATTGGAAACAACTCATCCTTGTTGCACTCTTATCCATTGTGATTGTCCTCATGGTTGCACTGGCACCCCTTATCGAAGGAAACATCACGACACAACTGTTAAGTGATGTAAAAGACATCGCCCAAGGTGTTAAAGGGGCACAGATTCAAGTGGATGTCATCTTTAGGTTTTTAACCATACTCTTTGTTGTCTATACACTCAATGCAGGATTACGACTCATCTTACAATCGTTGCTTGCGAATGCAATTCAATCCGCAACCTATGACCTCAGAATCGCAGTAAAAGAAAAAATAACACGCGTGCCAATTCGATACTATGACGCCCATCAAACGGGGGACTTAATGAGTCGAATGTCAACGGATGTTGAAGCTATATCCAATGCCCTCCAACAATCCTTTGCAGCCATATTCCAAGCAATTATTATGTTGGTTGTGGCAATTATCATGATGTTTGTAATTGATGTTCAATTGGCATGGATTGGTATATCAATCATTCCATTAACACTCATTGCATCACGCTTTATCGTAAAACACTCGCAAATTGGCTTTAGAAATACCCAAAAAGCACTGGGAAACCTCAATGCCATTACCCAAGAAAACCTCACGGGGTTTGCGCAAATAAAACTTTATAACTACCAAGAAGAAACCATTCAAACATTCAAAAAAGCCAATGAAGCGTTGTGTGAGTATGGGTTCAAATCATCCTTTGTCTCAGGACTCATGGGACCCAGTGTCTCCATGCTTACCTATCTTGCCATCGCAACAACCATCTTCTTAGGGGCCAATAAGGTTCTGGCTGGTGCAATGCTTGTTGGGAACTTACAAGCCTTTATTCGTTATGTCTGGCAAGTAAACCAACCGATGAGTCAAATGACACAACTCTCAGCTGCCATTCAAAGTTCCTTTGCAGCAATGGACCGTGTCTTTGGTTTTCTCAACGAAGCCGATGATATCAAAGATCCAGACTACCCAGTCATACCCACCCCATTTCAAGGAGCAGTGTCTTTTAACCATGTAGAATTTGGATACAACTCAACACCAATCATCAAAGACCTTAGTGCTGAAATTCAACCTGGACAATTGGTTGCGATTGTTGGACCAACCGGTGCGGGTAAAACAACCTTGATCAATCTTCTAATGCGGTTTTATGATGTCGAAAAAGGCTCAATCAAGATTGATGGTGTTGACTTACGGGATATGAACCGCGATACCTTGCGATCATACTTTGGTATGGTCCTTCAAGATACTTGGCTCTTTAGTGGAAGCATCGCCGATAACATTCGTTACGGTAAAAAAGATGCGACAATGGATGAAGTGATTGAAGCAAGTAAAAAAGCAAACGTTCATCACTTTATTCAAACCCTTCCAGATGGCTATGATATGATCCTTAATGAAGAAACAAACAACATTTCCAATGGTGAAAAGCAACTCATTACCATTGCACGTGCACTGCTAAGTGATCCAAAGATTATGATCCTTGATGAAGCAACCTCATCCATTGATACGCGTCTTGATCAACGCATTCAAGATGCACTTCAAACCGCAATGCAGGGTCGTACAAGCTTTGTGATTGCACACCGACTCACAACCATACGCAATGCAGACATCATTCTTGTGGTAAGGGATGGGAATATTGTAGAACAAGGGAACCACGAACAACTTCTACAAAATAAAGGGTTCTATGCTGAACTGTATAACAGTCAGTTTGAACTTGCGAAAGACTAAACAACACTCAGGTGTTGTTTTTCTTATCCTTTAAAACAAAGGATCAAACACCAAGATAGTTCAAGGATATTCACCAAGAATAATCCACAAGCAAAGTGAGTTATTGAAATGAAGAATCCTTCATAAATTGGTAAATTTGATTTCGATGGTATTAGAATAATCTGATTCCCAAAATTCGCATGATTATTGAAGGTAAAAAAAACACCTGTTTGTACATGAATGTAGTGAATGGAAAAAGCGACTAAGAAAAATGTACATAAAGCACTGTTTTCCTCTTATTATTGATCAGTGCCTATACAAAAGATTTACGTGATGATCTTATCGTCAATCATAATAAATGTCACATATATGTAATTATCTTTCTTCATTTGGAAAAGAAGTTTCTAAACCCATCATCAATGCATCCATAAAGTGGTAAACCAGGATTCATCACACTCATTTTTAATAAATGGGGAACGTCGGGTCATGACATTAGAGAGAAAGTACAAACGTATGGTAATTGTTTAGATATTAGGCGTGTGATGTATCTAGAAATTCAATGGATAATATGAAAAAAAGTCAAACGATATAGAGGGACCTTTGGTATAATGAACTTAAGGCGGTGAACACATGGAAGAACTTCTGTCAACACTACAAAATATTGTGAATAATTCATCTCATGCTTCCAAATCCGATGCTGATGTGGCGATTGCTCGGTTTTTAATCGAGAACATCGCACCTCCACTTGTCGACCTAGACATTGAAACACTTGCGAAAGAATGTTATACATCCCAAGCAACGGTCTCACGGTTTTGTCGCAAGATTGGGTTTGAGTCCTTTGGTCAAATGAAAGGTACATACTTAAGAATTGAAAAGATTGGGAGTGAGTTGTTTAAAGACAATGAAGCAAATCTGAAGTTTGATTCAATTCATGATTCCCAAACACTCAGTAATTACATTGAACTCATCTATGATGCACTCTTAGACTTTGATGAACAAATCAATTTCGCCGTTATTGAAAACCTCTGTCATTCCATAAAAAAAGCGAAGAAGGTGTATGTCTATGGAGCTCAGTTATCCGGGAATGTTGTGAGTAACTTTCAATACATGCTTTTGTGTATTGGGAAAAACATTGCGTACTTTCCAACAGCACAACTTCAAATTGACAGCATTGAGACAATTGATAAAGATACCTTGGTCTTGGTTGCTTCTGCCGATGGAAATCTGATTAATAAGCGTGGATATTTTATGAATGAACTTGTCGAAACTGATGCGAAGAAGATTCTTATTACTCAAAACATCACCATCAAACGTATTGACTCATTTGATGAAGTGGTTCAATTGGGAAACTATAAACACCCTAAAGTAGGACGCTATAAGCTGCAATTGTTCTTTGAAGTGCTCATCAACAAATACTATCAACTCTATGGTAACATCAAGCCACTTTCATAATATGAAAGTGGTTTTTTTACCTGGAAATACTTTCTTATGAAGAAGCCTATATTCAAGAAAATGCGTGATATATTGAGGGTAGGAGGGAAGTTTATGAAATTTCTAGAGAAGTATTTGCTCCCGATTGCACAAAAAGTGCAAGGGAATAAGTATATTAGTGCAGTATCCGATGGATTTGCATTGATATTACCGGTTATCATGATTGGTGCGATCTTTACATTGCTTTCAAGTATGCAGATCAAACCCTATCAAGACTTTATTGTGAACACAGGTGTCAAAGGATTTCTAGGACTACCATCACGTGTCACAACGGACCTACTTGCATTATATACAGTGTTTGCGGTTTCGTATTCGCTTTCACATAAAATGGAAATGGATCGTGAAGCAAGCATTATTGGGATTCTATCAATTGTGATGTTACTGCTTTTGATTCCAATGGGTGTGAGTAAAACCTTGGACAGTGGTGATGTCGTAACAATCGATGGTGCCATTAATACTGGATTCTTAGGTGCTAAGGGGCTTTTTATGGCAATCATCGTGGGATCAATTGTCCCAACAGTGTATCAGTTTATTGTTAAGCAAGGGATGATTATTAAACTCCCAGACAGCGTGCCACCCACAATATCACGATCATTTACCGCACTGGTTCCAGCATTCGCAGTGGCGTTTATCTTTGCACTAATTCGGTATGGCTTTTCCCTTACATCTTATGGTGATGCTAATACCTTTATCTATGCCATGGTATCAACACCACTTCAAAACTTAGGGAAGACCCCGTTTGCAGTGATTGGATTTATTCTTGTCGCACAAATTCTATGGTTCTTTGGATTGCATGGATTTATGGTAATCCTACCGTTTCTTCAAACGATTTTCTTGCCATTGAGTTTAGAAAACTTGGCAGCATATGAAGCAGGAAACACGCTTCCAAATGCCATTGTCTATCAACACTTTGGAACCTATGTCCTGATAGGAGGCAGTGGGGGATTATTGGGACTTGCCATCCTGATGACATTCTTTGCGAAAAGCTCACAATATAAACAAATTGGACGCCTTGGATTACCGGGTGCGATTTTTGGAATCAACGAACCCCTAATCTTTGGTGTTCCGATGGTATTGAATACCATGATGTTCATTCCATTTGTATTTGGCCCCGTTTTAGCATTCTTAATTCCATACCTTCTTCAAGTGATGGGACTCATCCCAACACTCTATGGGGTATCACTCCCACTGGGAACACCAGTATTGATGTATGGTATGATGCAAGGTGGTATTCCAATCATGTTGATGCAATTAGTACTGATTGGTGTCCAAGTACTTATTTGGTACCCGTTCTTTAAAGTAGGGGATCGTAAAGCACTTGCTGAAGAGAGAGGAGAGATTGAAGTTTGATGAATAAATTTCCAGAAGGGTTTTTATGGGGTGGCGCAACTGCAGCCAACCAATGTGAAGGCGGATTTAGTGAAGGCGGACGCGGTCTAGCGAATGTCGACTTAATTCCCCAAGGTTCACTTCGTCGTGAAGTGATGAATGGCGATCGCATCATGCTTGATTTCGAAGCAGGGTTTTATTATCCTGCAAAACATGCCATTGATTTCTATCACACATACAAAGAAGACATCAAGTTATTTGCGCAAATGGGGTTTAAAACATTCAGACTTTCCATTGCATGGTCACGCATTTTCCCTAAAGGCGATGAAGAAACACCCAATGAAGACGGACTCATGTTTTATGAAAACGTCTTTAAGGAATGCAAGAAATATGGGATTGAACCATTAGTAACCATTACCCACTTTGATTGTCCAGTCCACCTAACACAAACCTATGGTGCATGGAAAAATCGTAAGATGGTGACATTTTATGAAAGACTGGTACGGGTTTTATTTACCCGCTACAAAGGCCTTGTTAAGTATTGGCTTACCTTTAATGAAATTAACATGATTATGCATGCGCCATTTATGGCTGCAGGCCTTGTGTTTGAAGCACATGAAGACGTGATGCAAGCAAAATATCAAGCGGTGCATCATCAATTTGTAGCCAGTGCACTTGCAACAAAGATTGGGCGAGAAATAGACCCAGAAAATAAGATTGGGTGTATGCTTGCTGCAGGTCAGTATTATCCGTATACATCCAACCCAGAAGATGTCTTTGAAGCACACTTAAAAAACAGAGATAACTTGTTCTTTGTGGATGTTCAAGCACGTGGGGAATACCCAAGCTATGCACTGAAAGAAATGAAACGTTTAGGAATTACCCTTGACATACACGAAGGTGATGAAGCACTCTTACGCGAGAACACCGTAGATTTTATATCATTCTCGTATTATTCTTCAAGAACTGCCAGTGTTGATCCACAACTCCAAGGCAGTACATCTGGAAATATCTTCGCATCGGTAAAAAACCCGTATCTTAAAGCCAGTGAATGGGGCTGGCAAATTGACCCACTGGGCTTTAGATATACGATGAACGTCTTGTATGAACGCTATCAAAAACCCTTGTTTGTGGTTGAGAATGGGTTGGGTGCGCATGATGAGATTTGTGAAGATGGAACCATTAACGATGACTATCGCATTGAATACCTTAAAGAACATATCAAGGCGATGCGGGATGCCATTGAACTTGATGGTGTTGATGTCATGGGATATACATCATGGGGATGTATTGATCTGGTCAGTGCTTCAACCGGTGAAATGAAGAAACGGTATGGGTTTATCTATGTTGACTTGGACAATCAAGGAAACGGTACGGGAAAACGCATCAAGAAGAAATCCTTTGACTGGTATCGTGATGTGATTGCGTCAAATGGAGCAATACTATAATATAAACACACAATTTCACGCACTGTACGCTTTACCTGTGTAATGAAATCTATGTAATAAGAAATATGCAAGGATAACTACCTTGCATATTTTATGTTTAAACCTAAATGGTAAATCCTAAGGGCTCTTATTACAACTTATTGTAATTTTTATGTTTGTTACCTATATCAACGTTGTGATTTTGCTTTATGAAGCCAAAACAATATGATAAACAGGTCACTGATGATACAAAAGACCTATCAATAAAGAAGGTTATGTCAAGGATTTATACCATTCATGTTGAAGTATGGTCTGTCTTGGTTGGTAGTGTCTTAACATTACTTTATCTCTGTTTCTTTGTGAGATTTGTAGATTGGGATATACAAGTATCAATCAATGAAGCCACTCGCTCATTCACCTTCAATCCATCCCAACTTCATCCGATTGAATCTTCTTTTTATATCGCATACACAAAGAAAACATGACTCGATAGTAGGTATTCCTCTATCATGATAAAGCTTACCATAACACAGTTTATGAAAAGTGATTATGATGAATGGTTCTTTAAATGAATTCATTCATGAAATAGAAATATATGAAACAGTGTTTTCTTTTTGGGAATAGGTTTCATACCCTAAATTGAACATGATAGAATAACAACACCAATACACTTTGATAACTATAAGAATCTTATAAATTGTAATTAACTAGCATCAATTACAAATTATGTGGGTAAAGTTGATCAAAATTTTTAAAATAAAATCACTTCAATGCAAACTTTAGATGTGGGATTATTGTAATCGAATGGTGTGTATAAAATGTGGTCTTGACGCGAAACATCGATTGGAATGTGTGGGATTACAAGTAAACATAGAGGTAAGGATTGGCACAAATGTGTACTGTGCTTACCGTACTGAATTTACACGAAATGAGTCACTTTTAGTCAATAAAATAGTCCTTATATTTAATAAATAGCGGTAAAGTGGCTAGATATGTCAAGGTTAACGGTTTGCAGTTTCTGTTTGTGATTAGGTCTGGGTTGAATCAAATCAAAGACTATTGCTTATAATACTGTGTGGTCACATGCAAAAAGAAACGATAAAAAATCCATGCTACAAAACAATGAAGGGAAGGATTGGTACAAGATGAAGTGTATAATTTGTTCTTATTTAAATGACATTTCTTAATGATCAGTGCAACATATCGATATTGTGCATAATTGGAGATTGAACCATAATTAGAGTGTGAAAAAAACAAAGAGAGACTCAAAATAACGTGTATTAACCGTTTATATTTATGTAAATCACATATATAAACACGATAAGGTTATAAGAACGTGAGTCCTAAAGAGAGATGCTCTATTTACGTTTGTTCAAAGGATTGCACACAGCAAGTATCACACTTCAAGGAGAACGAAAGGGGATATTATGAGAACACGGCAAATAGAAATGCTTCACATTATGGTAAATAACAAAGTAGTTGATATTTCCACAATCATGGGTATTTATGATATATCAAAACGTACATTATTTTACGATCTTGAAGAAATCAATTATGAGTTATCTGGCTTAGGCAAGTTAAGAATAAACCAAGATGTATTAATACTAGAAGGTGATGTTGAAGCGATTAATACGACACTTGCTCAGCGTGTGTTTGAACCTTATTATGATCGCATTGAAAGGCAAGATCGGATTTTATATTCAATACTTGAAGAAGAACATAAAACACTCGATGATTACCTAACTGCATTTAGTGTAAGTAAGACAACAGTATTTGCGGATATTGAAGCGATCCGTTCTCGATTATATCAAGATGGGCTGTCTCTGGATTACAACAAACACTATTTAGTTACTGGTCCTGAATACAAAATTAGGGATGTATATCTTAGTATGTTGAATGTGATGGATTTTCAATATCAGGATATCTTGGATTCTGTTATTCAATTTAATGAAAGAAATCAATTGGTCTTGTCGGATTACTCAATGTTTTATCTCAGTAAATTTATAAAATTTATCGATAAAAGAAGAAAACATCAAAGTGTCTCAATTTACCAAATGTTAAATTTGAATCAGTCATTTATAGAAACAGTAGATATTGATGTTCGGGAAATACTTAATATAGAAAATGATCAGGAGGCAGATTATCTCAAAGCATACATATTGAGTTTATACTCTTGTGGTCATCAAGATGTCTCAAATATTGTTCACCTATATGTGAGTGAATTGTTGAAAGAAATAAAGATTCGTATGGCACTAAATGTTACATGGAATGATAGTTTTAAGGCAAGTCTTGAAAATCATTTGATTGCATCATTTTATCGAATTAAGTTCGGATTTCCTGCTTTGAATCAAAGCCTGAACGATATCAGAGTAAAGTACTTTTATATGTTCATGATTGTGAAAAACACAATCCGTTCGATTGATCACATTAGTATTTTTCATAAAATGCGTGATGAAGAAATTGGATTTGTAGTTGCATACATTGGTGGATATCTGTATGACAAAAGGGAAGAACCAACGATGCAACACCGGGTAATTCTCGTATGTCCACAAGGACGAGCTGTTGCCCACCATCTACGAAATCAAATTGAAAAGGGGTTTTCAAGTATTGATGTCATTGATGTCTTGTCTATCAATCAATTGGGTAACATTGTCGAACATTATGATGCAATTATCACCACACTGGATTTGCCCCAGTTTCAAAATGTCATAAAGGTTAATCCAATTTTATCAGAAAGTGATTGTGACAGACTCTTTACAGAATTTGGATCAGAAAAAAAAGAAACGAAGCATCTAGAAATACAGGTTATGAAAATTATAGAAAAATATACAACAGTTCATAACCGTCCCCAACTCATCCAAGCTCTATCGGATGTATTAGAAACCAAAAATGAAGGAAGGAGTGGACAACCTATGTTAAATGAAGTAATAAATCGAGATCGAATTCAAATCATTGATTCAATATCTGATTGGAAAGTAGCCATACAATTTGCCAGTAAACCCTTACTAAACGAAGGGGTGTTTACGCAAGACTATGTGGATGCAATGATTTCGGCCGTTGAGCAATATGGGCCCTACATTGTTTTAGCAGATGAGTTTGCATTACCACATGCATCAAATCAGGGCAATGTTAAAGAAGTTGCAATATCGTTACTTAAAGTAAACGAGCCTGTAGATCTTAAGGGTAATCCTGTAAAAATATTCATGGTATTAGCGACTGTAGATAATCACACGCATCTAAAGGCACTTGCCGGATTAACGGAGATAATATCAGTTGATGAAAAACTTCAACAGATTAAAGATGGAGATATTGAAACAATCTTACGCGTACTAAAGGAAGGAGGAGACCTATGAAAATTCTAGCTGTATGTGGATTTGGAGTTGGATCATCAATGATCCTACGTATGAGTATTGAGAAAGCTTGTAAAGATTTGGGAATTGTTGCGGAAGTAGAAAATACGGATGTTAGCAGTGCCCAGGGTGCGCAAGTAGACTTAGTGTTTACAAGCAACGAGCTTGCAACACAACTACGATCAAGTGTTAAATGTCCTGTAGTTGCGATTCATCGTTATATGGACAAAGAAGAGGTAAAGGGAAAATTACAAGAATATATTTAAGAGGAGGAAAATATAATGGAAGCTGTATTCAACTTTGTAACTCAGAATATCATTCGTAACCCGTCAATTTTATTGGGGTTGGTCGCGGCAACGGGATTGATGATTCTTAAGAAACCAATTGGAGATGTGATTAAGGGAGCGCTACTTGCGGCATTTGGCATGGTTATCTTAGACTTTGGCGTGGGTGTGCTTGTAGGGGCTATCGCACCAATTAATACTGCATTTTCAAATATCGTAGGAGGTGTTGTAACTGATGGACTTAATGATGTCACCTTTACGGCACAATATGGGGCTGATGTGGGGATGGCCATGTTTTTAGGACTAATGATTCATTTGCTTATTGCACGCTTTACCCCAATCAAAACAATCTTTCTTACAGGACATATGATTTGGTGGTTCCCATTCATTTTCGTTGCAGCAGGTGTTGAAGGTGGATTATCTGGCGTTGCATTAATCATTTTTGGAGCAATCTGTTCTGCATTGTATTGGTCAATTATGCCATGGGTACTGAGAAAGTATGTATGGAAGACAACAGGTGACGAGTCATTTACAATTGGGCATCCAACAGGTATGCTATCACTCATTTCAGGATTTGTAGCATCGAAGTTTGGAAACACAGAAAAATCAACAGAAGATCTCAACCTACCTTCAGGACTTTCATTCTTAAGAGAAATATCCATTACGGGTGGCATTGTAATCTTCATAATGTTTATCGTAGTGGGACTTATCATTCCTGAGTTAACTCCAGAAGGATCAAATCTCTTTATGTATGCCGTGGAAAACGGACTTAGTTTTGGTGCAGGTCTTCTCATCATGCTACAAGGAGTACGTATGTTGATAAACCAAATCGTTCCTGCATTTCAGGGGATCTCAGAGAAGCTTGTTCCAGATGCATTACCTGCATTTGACTGTCCAATTATCTTCAACTACAAGCCTAATGCAGTAATTCTTGGGTTTGTTGTTGCAATGATTACATCTACAGCGGCACTTGTTATCGCAAACTCGATGAATCTCTTTGGTGTAATGTTGATTCCATTAGTAATTACTTCATTCTTTGAAGTAGGGACTGCTGCAGTCATCGGAGAAGGTACAGGAGGACTTCGCGGATCCATTATTGGAACCGTTGTAGCTTCAATTGTAATGGTTGCGTTCATGGGAATCTCTGTAATGGTGTATCAAAACACGATTTCTAACTGGCTCTTAATATTTGGAGGGAATGACTTCTCATTCTTTGGTTCAATTGTACGTTGGATTGCTAGCCTGTTTGGTGGCATTCTATGATGTCCTTCCAGTTCTTTGATAAAATCAAAGAGAATATTGAACGTGTATCCAACGAAGAAACACAAAAAATTGTAACACTTTCTGAAATGCTCTACGAAGCGGTCGTGAATAAACAAAGTATCTATATATTTGGTGCAGGTCATGCAGGAATTATTAGTTGTGAAATGTATTATCGTGCTGGAGGGTTTATGCTCTTTAATCCAATATTTCCACGGGAATTGTCCATTGATAATGAGCCTATAACTATTACAAGTCAAATTGAGCGACTTGAGGGATATGGTAGAGTCATTGCAATGAAAGCAAATTTTAAAACCAACGATCTTCTTATTGTTCATTCAGTGTCTGGTCGAAACAGCGCTGGTATCGATGTAGCTTTAGTAGCAAAAGAAAATGGAGCACACGTTGTAGCAATCACAAACTTAGAATATTCAAAATCTGTCTCGTCAAGACACTCAAGCGGCAAACGCTTATATGAAGTGTCTGATCTAATTATCGACAATCATGGAGTCATTGGGGATGCGATTTGTGAACTTGAAGGAAGTCAGCAAAAAGTGGCATCGAGTTCAACAATCATTGCTACAGTGATTCTTAATGAAGCAATCACTCAACTTGCTCAAAGACTTGTGGATGAAGGATTGAAAGACTTGCCATTCTTCACAAGTGCTAATCTTGATGGTGGTGATCAAAAAAACGAGAACTTATATAAGATATATCGAGATCAAATTCACTATCGTTACAAATAAATCTTGATAAGCCATTGGGCAATAGAGTACGTTGTACTTTATTGACCATTGGCTTTTTTATTTTTAATAGGCAGAAATCTATCGAATTGATAATAGATTCCCTAAACTCTTTATAGAAATTGTATATAAAGCAGTAGATCACTTTATATCGATATATGGGAGTATATTTTACATAAGTTGGTGATTGTATCCTTTTGTTAGTAAAAGACATGACCTCTGTAAAATGAGAACACTTTTTCGATGATTTACCATAAAAAATACTTGATATATTATTGCACTATATAGTGAAAATAACACGTTGAATACATCCGCATATATATGAGAGACTTTGAATATAGGACATAAGCTAGTGAATGGTAAATAATATGCGCATAATACGATTAATTTAATAGTGAAATACCATATATAAGGAGAAAAAATGAAAAAATTTATGGATTGGCTGACAAATAAATTTGCTCCAGCTGCAAACGAATTATTCAATAGACCTTGGTTAGCAGGACTTTCTGCTGCTATGCAAAAGGTTATTCCATTTATCTTAACTGGGTCGGTAATCTTTTTCTATAATGTATTCAAAGAGTATATTTCTTTCTTACCAGATTTAGGACCGATCTTGACATACAGCTTTGGTTTATTGACGCTATATATTACCTTTATGATTACAAATCAGCTTATGGAGAAGTTAGGGCACCCTGCATACACAATAAATGCGGGTCTTGTGGCTATAGGGACGTTGTTTATGGTTGTAATGCCAGTAGGCGAGAATGCTGGAAGTGTTGATGCGCTAATGGGAAGTCTTGGTCCATCAGGAATTGCAGTTGGTATGATTGTTGCAATTTTCGTAGCGATAATATTCAACCTTTGGGGGAAATTAGAATTTCTTAAAGATAGTAATATTCCAGACTTCTTAATTAACTGGATTAATGTTATTATCCCAAATTTAATCACTTTAGGTACTGCAATGATATTAGTTGTTATACTTGAGATAAATGTCATGGAAGCTATTTTGTCATTATTTATGCCTATTGCAAATATTGCTCAAACATTGCCAGGGTTTATTCTTATTTGCTTTATTCCTGCATTCTTCTATTCGTTGGGTGTATCAAGTTGGATGTTTGGAGCAATTACAACACCAATTTATATGGCGGGAATTCAAGCAAACATTAATGCAGTAGCACAAGGCCTGCCTGCAACAAATATCGTTACCAGTGAATCAGTATTTACACTCGCATTTATTACAATGGGTGGTATGGGTGCAACATTGGGACTTAATCTCTTAATGTTGTTCTCAAAATCAAAAGAATTAAAGTCAATGGGGAAAGTATTTATTGCACCATCAATCTTTAATATTAATGAACCCATTATATTTGGTGCACCTGTAGTATTTAATCCGTTATTGATGCTACCTATGTGGATTAATGCCATAGTAGGACCAGTTTATGTGTGGATTATAATGAGAGCTGGCTTATTAAATATTCCGACTA
This sequence comes from Erysipelothrix larvae, assembly GCF_001545095.1. Taxonomy (NCBI): domain Bacteria; kingdom Bacillati; phylum Bacillota; class Erysipelotrichia; order Erysipelotrichales; family Erysipelotrichaceae; genus Erysipelothrix; species Erysipelothrix larvae. Next base: position 1,768,325 of record NZ_CP013213.1, on the reverse strand, counting down.
AGTCAAATCAAATGGGTCAGGTTCCTGCTCCTATAAGCAGTTGGATGATTACTGAAGACATCAGGGCTTTCCTATGGTGGGCTATCCTGTTTGTGATTTACCTAGCAATTTGGTATCCATTCTTTAAGTCATACGAAAAAATAAAACTTGCGGATGAAGGGAAGTAACATACAATGAGAACATTCACACGTGTCCTAAAAGGAGGAAAAATGAAAAAAATACCTAATGGTTTTCCAAATGAATTTTTATGGGGAGGAGCAATAGCTGCATGTCAAGCAGAAGGAGCATATGATGTTGACGGGCGAGGAATGTCAACCTCTGATATACACCTTTATGACACAAACATGGATCGTTCCAATATTAGTAAAGAGGGTGGTGGAACATTACTTCAGATTGAAACAGCCATAAACGATAAAGTTGGATATTATCCAAAACGATATGGCATTGATTTCTATCACACCTACAAAGATGATATAAAGTATTTTAAAGAGATGGGTTTTAAAGCATTTCGAACTAGTATTTCTTGGTCTCGTATATTCCCAAATGGTGATGAGACAATACCTAATGAAAATGGTTTGAAATTCTATGATGATTTAATTGACGAAATAATTGCAAATGATATGGAACCAATAATGACAATGTATCATTACGATATTCCATTACATCTTGTGACACAATATGGTGGATTTGGAAATCGTAAAGTGATAGATTTCTTTGTGAATTACGCAAAGGTTCTATTGCAACGTTATAAAGGAAAGGTGAAGTATTGGATAATTTGCAATCAAGTGAACCTTGTTCCAACCGTACAATTTGGCTCTCTTGGTATCTATGATGACCAAGAAGAACACATGGAATCATTGATGTACCGAGCAGTTCATAATCAGTTTGTTGCATGCGCTAAAATTGTGGAGCTATCTAGTGAAATTGATCCTGATGCAATATTAGGAACTATGGTAGCTGATGGTACTTACTATCCCGCGACATGCAAACCTGAAGACGTAGTTTTGACAATGAAGAAGAACAGAATGCAATACTACTTCACAGATGTTCAACTTCGTGGAACCTACCCAATGTATGCACTCAGATACTTTGCTGAACATAATATAGATCTACAGATTCATGAAGGAGACCTCGAGTTAATTCAAAAGAATACCATGAGCTTTCTAGGAATCTCATACTATTCATCCAAAGTTGTTGATTCAACTGTCAATACAATTAAAGCATTTGATGGTTCCCAAAATCAATATCTTAAGCCCACACCATGGGAATGGAGAGCAGATCCTCTAGGGCTCTATAATTCACTATCTCAATATTGGGATCGATATAACGTACCACTAATAGTTGCTGAAAATGGTTTAGGTGCAATTGATGTAGTTGAAGAAGGTGGATTTATTCATGATGAATATAGAATCGCTTATCTAAGAGACCATATAGCTCAAATTAAAGAATGTATCAAGGATGGTGTAGAGATTATTTCATATTTGAGTTGGGGACCAATTGATATCGTAAGTTCATCAAGTGCTGAAATGAGTAAACGATATGGTTATGTTTACGTTGACAAAGATGATCTTGGAAACGGAACGGGTCAAAGAATTAGAAAAGATTCGTTTCACTGGTATAAAAACGTGATTAAAACAAATGGATCAGTTTTATAACTAGATTTGGTGTACGAAGGAAGCATGTTTATTCATGTTCCTTTCGTACACTATTGCTAAATATTGAATAAGAGCCTCACACATATTAACAAATAAAAAGGAGAATGTTTATCATGGAAAAAGTAAGAATTTTATTGTGTTGCGGAGCGGGGATGTCAAGCGGGTTTTTAGCTCAAAAAGCAAGAAAATCTGCTAAAAAAAGAGGAATCATTGCAAGTATCGAAGCAAGATCTGAAAGTGAGGTTTCGAGTTATTTATCATCTATTGATATATTGATGATTGGCCCTCATTATTCTAATCAACTGGAAAAGTTTCAAAAAATGGCTGAACCCTATGATTTACCAGTTGTTGTGATATCACAAACGATTTATGCAAGTCTAGATGGAGATAGTCTTCTTAATTATGCACTCGATATCATAGACAAGAAATAAAAAACTAACAAGTATATATTTTGATACAGATTAATTTGTAGATTTTAAAGCATTGATAAAAAATAGAAAGAGGTTAACATGACAAACGACAGCCTAGAAGAAAATTTACATGAGAACAGCGAGCTAGTTGAAGTAGCTATGAAAATCATATTACATGCAGGAGATGCCAGGTTGAAGTCTCAAACTGCAATTGACAAAGCGAAAATAAAAAAGTTTGCTGAATCGTACGAGTTGCTCGATGCTGCTCAGGAAGATATTGTCCTTGCTCATAAAGCACAAACGGATATTATTCAAAGTGAAATGGCTGGAGTTTATCATGGAAACAGTCTATTATTTACACACGCACAGGATACGCTTATGACTATCATGAGCGAAATTAAACTAACTTTAGCAATTATTGAATTGTTTGAGATATCCGTAAAATAATGATAAAAGCATACGTTTTACTCGTATGTTTTTGTGTTTGTGAAGGGGTGGTCAGATAATATATGGCTACCTATAACACTGATTTGATCTATTTTTTGTTGGTATTATCTTTGGTATAAAACTTTTTATAATAATATATCGCAAGAAACCTTTAAATCAGCGCGAAAAAATTCTAAAGTAATAATTGAGAAGACTCTCAATTGAAAGGATACAAAATAAAGTATTAGGTAAAACTCTGTTTTAGGAGAACAGAATAAATGCATTTTGAATGTGAAAGGGGAAGACAATGAATGAAAAGCAAACAAATCTATTAAACTACCTCTTACATAAAAGTTATCCTATATCTGCACGTAAAATTGCAAATCTTTTGAATGTGTCGATAAGAACCGTAAAAAATTATGTAAAAGAAATCAATGCTATTTCCGGTGATACAATTATTTTTTCTTCGAATCAAGGTTATTGGGTGAATAACTATTTACCAAGTGAAACTCTGGAACAATTGATGCCTACCACCAAGATACCACAGACTTTTAAAGAGAGAGCAAATTACATTATTAAGAAAATTGCAATCGATAATCTAAAGGTTGATGTTTTTGATCTGACAGAAGAATTATTCGTGAGTTATTCAACTATCAAGTCTGATATATCAAGAATGAATCAAGTATTCGATTCCTTTAACCTACAGTTTGAAATTAGTCAAGATAAAATTGAAATAATAGGGAACGAAAAGGAAATCAGAAGACTAGCATCATACGTAATTTTTGAAGAAATCCCTAACTATTTCATGACACAAGAAATTTTAGAACAAAATTTTGAATATGAATATGTCACTAAAATTACGAATCTCATTGAGGAAGTTCTTGAGTATGAAGATATTAAGATGAATGATTTTGCTTTCATGAATCTCTTGTTACATATACTTGTACTCATCGTTTCTGTGAAAAATGGGCGTTCTCTTATTTCAAATGAAGATATAATTCTTCTTTTCAAAGACTCCAAAGCTAACATTGTAGAGGAGTTTGTCGAGAAGCTTGAAAAAGAATTCGAAGTAATCCTAAATGATGTTGAGAAACAAGAACTTTATTACCTATTCCAAGCAAACGTCAACTTCATTCCGAATGTGAATATTAAAAAAATCGAAAATGTGATACATAGAGACATCATTGAGAGTCTGAATATTATTGTTGGAGAAGTATATCAAAGCTACGGAATTCATTTAAAAAGCGAACAATTCTTTTTGAATTTCGCGATTCATCTCAGTAATTTATATCATCGTGCAAAAAACGATGCTTACTTGAAAAATCCGATGATTGAGGTGCTAAAGACTGATTTTCCTATTGTTTACGACATCTCAGTATATGTATCCTACCGACTAGGAGAGTTATTAGGAATTACGATTAATGATCATGAGAGTGCATATATTGCTTTGCACATTGGGTCAGAGTTAGAGGGGCAAAAGAAAAACAGTTCCAAAATTAAGACGGCAATTTTATGTCCGAACTATATGAATCATGCCGAGCAACTATACCGGCAACTGCAAAAAAATTTCAGTGATGAACTGAATATAGTTCTTGTTACATCAAATCCTATCGAACTTGAATCCGCGGATATAGATTTACTTATCACGACATTGAAAACGAGCATCAACTTGAATTGTGCAACGATCGAAGTCTTACCTATTCTTTCAGATGAACAAAAACTTCACCTAAGTTCAAAAATTCAAGATATGCTTTTGCAGCGAAAAAAATCAATTCTTTTTGAGAAATTTGACACATATTTTAGTGAAAAGTATTTTTACAATAATCTTGATATTGAAGATAGAGATGAACTGCTAGAATTTATGTGCAATAATCTTGAAGCGGATAATATTGTTAAAACTCAGTACCTAGATAAAGTTCTTGAAAGAGAAAAAGCATCTTCGACAGCATTCGAGCTCTTTGCAATACCACATTCTGTGTATATGGATGCAAATAAAACGAATATTAGCGTCGCAATATCAAAAAAAGGATTTGTATGGGGTGAAAAAAGAGTTAACATTGTACTTCTAGCTTCGATTAACTATGTTGATCGTTATACTTTCTCCAGTGTATATGAGGCGATAATCTCACTTTTTGATTATCCTGAGCTTTACTCTGAACTATGGAACATTCAATCATTTGATGAATTTAAACACTTTATAAAATCAAAGATGTAAACGACAGAATTCAATAAGTATAGCAAATCAATATAATGGAAGCATAGACTATCATACAATTAGTTGTCGCTATAATTTTTCACCTGAGCGTGCAAAACATTGGTTGAGATATCAACAAATATCCTTAATAATAAGATTATATAGAGTTAACACTATACTGAAAGAAGAAAAGCATCACACGAGATTAATACTTGACTCGTGGATGAGTGTTTTTTAGTTTAAGATTGTGCACATTGACCATCCCTTCATCAATAACCCTTTAATATGCACACTAAAATAACATAGTTGCACAAAGTGTATTAATTGGATGGTTTTGATGGAGAATATACTAACATTAGCTAAATACATAGTGTTAGGTAAGCAAATATAATAAGTACAATTGGAGGACCAATTTGATGAAAAAAGTATGGAAAGTATTATTGACCTTACTGATTGCCTTCTGTCTTGTTGGATGTAATTCAGCTGATAAAAAAACAGAAAATGCTGATAAAGAAGTAACGATATATCTAGTGAGGCATGGTAAAACATGGTTTAATACAACAGATCAGGTACAAGGATATTGTGATTCGCCACTCACAGAAGTAGGCGAAGAACAAGCGAGGAAAGTAGGCGTAGGACTCCAGGATATATCATTTGCTGGTGCATATTCAAGTGATCTTGCAAGGCAAAGGAATACAGCAAAATTAATCCTAGCTGAGAACAAACATGAAGTACCATTAATAACTGAAAACATAGGATTTAGGGAAATGAATTATGGGGGATTTGAAGGCGGTCCGAATATGGAAATTAACATTCAAGTTGCAAAATCCTTGGGTATTGAAGAGTTCCCAGACGATGTAGAGAATGTCTGGTTTTGGTTACTAGACATGATTGGTGAAGAAGATTATATTAATCGGACAGCACAAGTAGATCCGCTACATGCAGCAGAAACCTATGATGAAATGGTAAAAAGGGGGAAGGATGCAATGACCGACACTGTGGAAGATGCATTAAAACGCGGTGGCGGTAATATACTGATTGTTTCTTCTGGAGGTATCATTCCTCTTATGGTTGAAAGCATCGTTCCGGGTCAGTATCAAGGTGAAAAGATCGCGAATGGCTCTGTTACAATCATCCATTATAAAAACGGTGTGTACACAGTAGAAGTTATTGGTGATACACAATATGTTAAATAGATACAAGTAGATTTCTTCGTGAAAATAAAATGAAATGATTTTTAGCCAAAATAGGATCACACTTCGTTGTGCTCAAATAGGACATAGTTCTAGAAATAATAAAGAGTATGACATCAATCATTAACATAGATCTGTAAAAATGCCATATCTATCACGGTATGGTATTTTTGTTCATTAATCGAATCATAATATATTGCAGTCGTTTAGTTCAAATGGAACACTAATCAATAAAGTTTAAGTAGAAAACATTTCCTAAGTCATTCCTAAAAAAAGTATTATATAAATACATGGGATTTTGCTAGAATAATATATAGAGAAAGTGAGCGACCTAAATGACAGACCTTAATCAAAAAGCATTGGATCTTCATAAACAATTAAAAGGGAAGATCGAGATAAGAAATAAGATGGATGTGGATTCACTTGAAATCATGAGTTTACTGTATTCACCAGGTGTTGCCCAACCTTGTGTTGAAATACAAAATAATCCGCAATCAATCTATGAAACAACATGGAAATCGAATACTGTGGCAGTTGTGAGTAATGGTTCAGCGGTGTTAGGACTGGGCGATATTGGTGCATCTGCAGGACTTCCAGTGATGGAAGGAAAAGCCATGCTCTTTAAAGCATTCTCAAATGTTAATGCTGTTCCTATCATGCTTGATACAAAAGATCCTGATGAAATCATTCGTGCTGTTGAGATGATGGCACCTACTTTTGGGGGGATTAACCTTGAAGACATTAAAGCACCAGAATGTGTCTATATTGAGAAACAACTTCAAAAACGTTTGAATATTCCAGTGTTTCATGATGATCAACATGGTACTGCAATTGTAGTAATGGCAGGACTCATCAATGCATTTAAACTCATTGGCAAAGAACTAAAAGAAGCTAAAGTAGTTGTATCTGGAACAGGTGCTGCTGGAAGCTCTATTATCCATATGTTAAGTGAAGCAGGTATTTCAAACATTTATGCATATAATGTTAACGGTCCAGTTGATAAAACAAAGAAAGACAGCTATGACTTTGTGGTTCAAGGAATTTGTGAGTGCATTTCTGATTTAAATGAAGAGAAAACACTCAGTGACTTACTCAAAAATGCTGATGTCTTTATTGGTGTCTCTGCACCAGACATCGTCAGTGAAGAGGATATACGATCCATGAATCACGATGCAGTTGTTTTCGCAATGGCTAACCCAAACCCAGAAATAACCTATGAAAAAGCAAAACGTGCTGGTGCTCGTATTGTAGGAACGGGTCGTTCTGACTATCCAAATCAAGTCAACAATGTCCTCGCATTCCCAGGTATCTTTCAAGGGGCCTTAAGTGTAAGAGCAACTGAAATCAATGAAGCCATGAAACTAGCGGCAGCGTACGGAATTCAAAGTGTTTTATCCGAAGATGAACTCAATGATGAGAACATCATCCCATCTGCACTCAATCCTGAAGTGTCAAGAAACGTGGCACAAGCGGTGGCTCAAAAAGCAATTGAGATGGGAGTGATTTTAAAATGAGTGCGAACCATCAATTTGAATCAGTCACACTGGATGACACAAAGACCTGGGGTAAAAACACCCAACGTTCACTCAATAATTTCCCCATTGGAACTGAAAAAATGCCAAAGGACTTAATTAAAGCACTTCTTGAAGTAAAGTATGCGTGTGCCTTAAGTAATATGACCCAAGGTATCTTAAGTCAGGAAAAAGGAAACGCCATCATGGAGGCTATAGACACACTTCTAGATACGGATTTTATGATCCATTTTCCGTTATCAGTCTGGCAAACGGGTTCTGGTACACAAACTAATATGAATGCGAATGAAGTGATTGCACATATTGGGGGACATGGCCTTCATCCTAATGATGATGTCAACAAAGGACAATCGTCAAATGATGTATTTCCTACAGCACTTCACATCATGACCCTTTCCATGATTCAAAACACCCTGCTTCCAACACTCACACAATGTATCAAGACCTTAGAAGAATTGGAAGTACAATCACATGCATTAATCAAAACAGGACGGACGCATTTACAAGATGCAACGCCGTTGTCTTTTGGACAGGAAGTCAGTGCGTGGGTGTCTATGTTAAATCAAAATAAATCACAAATTGAAGACAGTCTTAAATATGTGTTAGACCTTGCAATTGGGGGTACTGCTGTAGGAACAGGACTCAATACTTACAATGGCTTTGATAAGGACGTGTGTGATGTTTTAAATCAAAGACTAAACCTCAATGTCAAACCCCAACTCAATAAGTTTCATGGGTTAAGCAGTAAGGATGCACTTGTGAATACACACAATGCGATTACAACCTGTGCGACAAACATTATGAAAATGGCCAATGACATTCGATGGCTTGCAAGTGGGCCACGTACAGGTCTTGGTGAACTTGAACTTCCTGCCAATGAAGCGGGAAGCTCCATCATGCCGGGTAAGGTGAACCCAACCCAAATTGAAGCACTGACGATGGTCTGTGTTCAGATCATGGGGAATAACCAAACAATGACCATCGCCAACTCACAAGGGAACTTCCAACTTAATGTCTACATGCCATTAATGGGATATACGCTCTGGCAATCTATTACATTACTCAGTGACAGTCTAGATTCATTCACCAAACGCTGTTTAATGGGTCTTAAACCGATCACATCAAAGATGGCCTATAATCTAGAACATACCTTAATGAGTGCAACTGCGTTGAATCAAACCTTAGGGTATGACCAAACAACAAAGCTTGTTAATGAAGCACATGAAAAAGGACTGAGTATCAAAGAAGTCGTCTTAGGCCATCAACTCATGAGTGAAGAAGACTTTGATCAAAACTTGAATGTGAAATCAATGATAAAACCCTATGATATAAAGGGTAAGTAGGAGGCATTGATGCTTTGTTCTGCATGCTAAGATGCTTGAAAGATACCTATGTCAGAGATGATTAAGATCATCACGATTAGGAAGTGTCCTAATAAAAATAGTGAATTACCTTGATAATTGGTGCCAATGATAACGGCTCTTTTAATCGGATCATGTTTGCTGTTTCATCTGTTTCATTTTAAGAATAAGAGCAAAGATTATTACGGTTTTAGTTAAGAGGAAATCAAGAAAATAATAAGACTCAAACGAGATGATTTTAAAGAAACAAGAAATATCGCTTACACTTAAAGGATATCTTGTTTCAATTTCTTTTGATATGCTAAAGACTTGTGTATCAAGAGAACATGGTCTTCAAATCATATAATTCGATTCATGAAAGTTTGGGCTTACTTAACAAAGATGAACCAATAATCGATAAATAACTTTTCCCAAGAAATAGTGTTGAGAGAAAAAACCTTTAAAGTTTAATATCCAAATATAAGAAGAAACCGAGATTTATCCCGAGAAGAAATGGGAAGATTTGGGTTTCTTTTTTGAATCTACACAAAAGTCTGTCACTTTTGTATTCCTAACTGATAGGAAATTTACGATAATCAAAGATTCGGTTCATTTGTTAGGATATTAATATAAGGACGAAGGGAGAACATTCATGAAAAGAGTGTACTTATTCTGTAATGCGGGGATGTCGACGAGTTTGCTTGCAAGCAAAATGCAAGAAGTCGCAACCCAGTATAATTTACCAATTGAGGTAAAAGCTTTTTCGGATTCAAAGATGGAAGATATTGTGTCACAGTTTAATCCAGATGTCATTTTACTGGGACCACAAGTGAAATACTTAGAAAAAGAAACAAAAGCTAAGTATGAACCAAACACACCCGTTGAGGTTATCAATTTAGAGGATTATGGAAAAGTTAATGGTGAGCGTGTTCTTAAATTTGCGATATCACTCATCAAAAATAAGGGGAAGGGTTAAATTATGTTAGATAAATTGGAAAATGTTCTTGGACCAATCGCCGAGAAACTCAATAACAATAAGGTGTTAATTGCTATTCGTGATGGGTTCTTGATTTCAACCCCATTAATCATCGGAGCATCTGTTTTCTTGCTCATCCAAAATTTCCCAATCAATGGGTATTCAGAGTTCATGGCAAGTATCTTTGGTGAAAACTGGTCCACGTACTTAGGGGCAGTGTCAGGAGCAACCTTTAGTTTACTCGCAATGATCAATGTCATTTGTATTGGATATGTTTATGCACGTGAGCTTGGTAGTGAAGGAATGGTCGGTGGAATTGTTGCACTTGTAAGTTTCCTAATTCTAACCCCACAAAGTCATCCAAACTTTGTCAACGATGCAGGGAAATCATTCTCTGGTTTCGCTTATTCAAATTTAGGATCGAGTGGATTGTTCTTAGGAATGATTTGTGCGATTGTGAGCGTACTGATCTTTAATAAAATTGAGAAAAAAGGGTGGGTCATTAAAATGCCTGCTGGTGTACCCCCAATGGTTGCGATGTCATTCAGTGCATTAATTCCAGCATTCTTCTCAATGACATTCTTTTTCTTACTAAGAATTGGCGTATCCTTAACATCATATAACTTTGCCCACGATATGATTATGGAAGTTCTACAAGCACCATTAATGGGTCTAGGTCGCTTGCCAATATTCCCTGTATTATATCAATTCTTCTCTACATTGTTTTGGTTCTTTGGAATCAATGGACCTGCAGTAACCAATACTGTATTTAGTCCAATCACCACAGTATTAACTCAAGAGAACCTCAGCGTTTTCCTAGAGTTTGGAATGAAAGCAGACCTTCCAAATATCTATACTGCGTCATTCTCTGATTTCTTTGGAAATTATGGTGGTGGAGGATCAACGTTATCCTTGGTTATCTGTATGCTATTCTTTGCGAAGTCACAACGTCTAAAACAACTTGGTCGGTTATCGATTGTTCCAGGAATCTTTGGAGTTAATGAAATGGTTATCTTCGGGCTTCCAGTAGTATTAAACCCAATCATTCTAGTACCGTTTATATTAGTTCCTGTTATGAATATTTCACTTGGATATATTGCTACTGCAATAGGGTTGATTCCTCGGACATTTGGGATTTCAATTCCATGGACGATGCCAATCTTCTTCTCTGGATGGCTTGCGACCGGAAGCTTTAAAGCAGCGTTTTTCCAAATATTCCTGTTAATATTAGGTATTCTGGTGTATTATCCGTTCTTCAAAGTGTTAGATAAACAATATCTAGAGGAAGAAACTAAAGGATTGGAAAGCGAAACAGATGAACTTGATGATATCTCGCTTTCAGATATTTCCTTTGATTAACAAAGGGGGGACTTATAGTGAGAACACTATTATTCTTTGATCAAATTCAAGCTGGTAAAGGTGGAAAAGAACATACCGATGTACCGCTTAGTGTTGAAAAAGGGGGGATCGGTTCATACGCAATGTTTGAAAAATATTTCAAACAAGAAGGATTAGCTTTAGTTGCTACCATGTATGCAGGTGCTGATTTCTTTGAAGACAATAAACAAGAATGTTGTGAAAAGGTCGTGAATTTGATTCAAAAGGTTAAAGCAGAAGTTGTAATCTGCGGGCCTACTTATGATTATGATCGTTACACACAAACCGCATGCCACTTAGCAGAGTATATTAATAAAAACTCAGAGTGTAGAGCTATTGTATGCTGTGCTCCTGAAAAGAATCACGAAACTATTGAAGAATATAAAGATAAGATTGTGATGGTGAAAATGCCAAAGAAAGGTGGAGTGGGACTGAATGAGTCCCTTCATCATATGGTTCAAATTGCGAAATATGTTGGGTCAAATCATTCACTTGAAGCGTTAAGCATGTACCTATATTGATGTTTACCTCAAACAAAAAGCAGCGTTTGCTGTTTTTTGCTTTATATAGTTCCTCCCATAAGTTTATGGTGCTAAAGAAAAAGCCGTATCAAACGGCTTTTCTTGTAGACTTTAGTCCTTAATGATGACATCCTCAAGTTTCTTAATCCGTGTATATAATGTGATGTGTTCAAGTGCTATTTTATGAAACACCTCACAGGTTAAGAGTTGATCTTCAGCATGCATAAGAATGAGACTGAATGGGAGCTGGTTACCTGAAGCTTCCAACTGAATCAATCCAAAGTGTTCTGTGTGTGCTTCAATCTTTAGCAGGTCTGCTTCTTGAATCAGCTGTTTTGCGCGTTCAAAGTTCCCTTCGCGTGATTCGCTGAGCGATTCCACATAGTTAGATTTCGCAAGTCCAATTTTAGAAATCATCATCATTCCAATTTCTTGTATCTTTTCGAGTGTCATTACATATCCTCCAACATCCAGTAAACGAACTCATCTCTATTTTTCGAGTTAATCAGTTTATCAAACTTTGACTGGTTTGATATTGCATTGCTGAGCCAACTAAAGAAGGCTTCTAATGTCTCACGGTCATGGTGAGAGATTGCTAAGAGAATTACAAGGTGAACCTCATAACTTCCCCATTTAACAGGTTTCTCTAAAGTCGCGATTGATATGTGCGAGGTTGAGCTTTCAAAGACAATCGGATGCGGTGTCGCAAGTCCTATTTCAAATGATGTCGCTGCATATTTCTCGCGTTCTAATACAGACTCTTTAAACGACTCAAGAAAGCTTTGATGTGTAAAGAGATTATTTGACATTGATTCAATGACTTCTTCAGGTGTTTGCCAGGATTCGTTTGTATAAAAGAATTGATCTTCAATGAGACCTGATAAGCAATGCGCAAATTGAAGCTTAGATCGTCTTTTATCAAGTTGATTCAAAAGATTGAAGACATTTGCTTCATCTTCTGTATTGACGAACATTGAAATCTTAACGGTAGGGATATCGAGTGAGTGTTCAATTTGAGTCACACAAATTAATATGTCGACGTTGCTTTCTTCGATTTCTTTTATTTCAAAATAACTCGAAATTGAAACGATGTCCATTCTATCATTAAAGCGTCCATCTAATTTTTCTTTTGTTACTTTGGAGAATGCTTGATTACTGGATGTAATTAGCATAGCACGATATTTTGAGCTGGCAATATTACGCTCATAAGCAGTGCCTAAATGTATGGCGATGAATCCCGTTTCTGCTTCTGATATCACGATACCAAAGTAATCGCTGATGAGTCGTGCTACATGAATTGCCATTTCAAAAATCATGGGATAGGACATCTTAACTTCTTGTAGGTAAGTGTTCTGAATCTCGATACCATTCTCTATTCGGTAAAAAAGCGACTGTAAGTGAAGGTGAATGCCCGATTTGAAATCATCGTCATTCTTTAAATCTATGTCAAAGTGTATATCGAGGTATGTAATAATATCTTGAATACATTGTGTTACCGAATATATTTCTCCCTTGATTTGAACATGTGATACAGTGTTGGTTGGGTTTTTATAACCTAACAAAAGTGCTACGACTTCATAAATTTCCCAATCGTTGTATCGAATTGGCAAGATTTTAGAAAGTCGTTCTAAAAACTCCACTGCAATCTTATATTCTTCCGATTGAGTATCAACGCGTTCTAGTTTTGACAGATCTGGTGGCAAGTTATGACCTAATATCATCCGTTCCGTCATAATTCCAATATGTAGAACAATTAGCGGTAATGTAGAATCTCTCATTTGGTAATCATAAGACTCCATCACTTCCTGGAGAAGCTTGGTAACGCTGATTAAGTTGAATTTGTCATGTTGAGAAGCAATTTTGTTAAGGTTCATAAAATTACCATGAATCTCACTGTTAATCAGGTCTCGATATAATTTCCTCTTTGTATATTCATTACTCTCGAAGAAAATATTGTTATGTGTCCTCACCAGTCGTATTCCCTTATAAGGTTTAATCAATTTCCGAATTCTTTTTAGGTCCGTTTCAATTGTATAATCACTTACAAATAATTCTTCTTGTAAGTCAAAAATACGAATGGGACGATTTAAAAAGAGTAGTTTTTTGATGATATAAAACGTGCGCTCTTCTGGTGTCTGTGGGATTTGATTTTTTTGTTCAACTAATACATTACCAAGATCACTGGTCTGTGATAGTCGATAACCTTTACGTGTATTTGATTCCACTACATTTCCCAACTCACTGTTTATTTTTTCAATGTCGGAACGAATTGTACGATCGGTAACGTCTAAACGTTTTGATAATTCGACACCACGAACCCAGTCTTTTGAGGCAGTAAGAATCGATAGAATTTGTTTTTGTCGTCGATTCATTATATCCCCCTTTCCACACACTTTAATTTTATCATTATATTGGAATACTTTTAGTTATGTTTGTGCGAAGCATTTAGGAAATTTTTTATTGAGTTTAAGGTATTCATTTCCTAAGTACGTGCTGAATTAATCCCTTTTTTTAAGAGAAGATTATCGTATAATTTTCGTAGAGGTGATTCACATGGAGATAGTTCATCAAATTAACGCTGATTACGAGAAACGAAAACATGAATATAAGGCATTGTCCTTCGATTCTTATTGCGACCAAGAAGTATTGTACGCGAAATACATACTTGCGTATTTGATGGATAATGACTTAGGAATTACACAAGATCAGTTGGATGATTTTGTACAGCACAGTTACTTTATAAAGTCGAAATATGCTCAAGAAGTACCTGAACAAATATACTTAGACTATGTAGTCCAACCACGCATCAATAATGAAACACTTGACGCATCTCGAAACACATTTTATGAGTTGTTAAAACCGATCTGTTGTGATGACTGTGTTGACACTATTTTTGCGATTAATACTTGGATGATTAGTATGGTGCAATATCGAAGTACGGATGCGAGAACCCAGAACCCATCTTTGACATTAAAGAGTGGGATTGGTAGGTGTGGCGAAAAGTCAACGTTCTTGGTGCATGCGTATCGATCGGTGGGAATTCCTGCACGACAAATCTATGCGCCGTGGTGGTCACATTGTGATGATCGACATGCATGGGTTGAAGTTTATGTAAATGGGGCATGGCAATACCTTAGTGCAGGTGACAGTGCCAAAGAGTTCAACAATGCGTGGTTTACACCCAGTGCATCGCGTTCGCTCATCCTAAGAACCAATCAATTTTCAAATCTTACTCAAGACGAAGCAATTGTAGAAAAACGCGGGATTCATACCAAAATTAATGTCACCCACCATTACACAAAGACACGTAATCTCACGATTTATGTTGGTTTAAAGGATTGTCACGAAATCTCAATCGCAATACTCAATTATGGAATCTTAAGAAATGTCGCCACGTTAAAGGTACAAGATAATAAAGCAACGGTTGAAATCGGATATGGTGATTGTTTTGTAAGAGTACAGACCAATCACAAGATATATCTTAAAGAAATAGCAGCACGAGATATGGTCGTTGAAATCAATGAAACAGACTTGTTAAGTGACATAGGATTCAACTTGATTCAAGTACCTTTCAAGGAAACAATTCCTTATGATACTTCTGATGAAAAAAAACAAACTCTGTACAAAACTATCAAGAATCAAAACTTGAACCAATATCATAAGCGTATGGAAGCCATAAAACCAGAAATAGTCAATACAAAAGCACATCAACGCTTAAAAGAAGCATTGGGTGAACCATATGCAAATCAAGTGAAAGCTTGTTTGACTCAAAAAGATCTCTTTGACTTTGATGCGCAGGTACTGATTGATTATGCAAAGGTTGTCCAAAAGTGGAAGAAGTCAGTGCCATCAGATATTTTCCAAAGTGCACTGTTGAATCCACGTGTTAGCCATGAAGACCTTACTTTTAATACAGAAGCATTGGTTCAGTTTCCTTTCTCTACCCCTCAGCAAATCTATCAAGAAATCATGAATTGGGATAGTGGTCCATGTGATTATTTCATGGAAGACACGATTTTACCCTTTGAAGTGATGTTGAAAAGAAAGCGAGGGACACTCAATGATAAGCTCCATCTGATTACGATGATATGTCGTGTAAAGGGGTATCCAACGCGTTTAAATCGACATAGTCAGACTTTGGAAGTTTATAATCGAGGTAAATTTGAACCTCTTGGTGGTCATTTGAGCTATGAACTAAGCATAGAAACACAAGATAAACTCCTTAACATTGCATTATCTCCGTTTTCTTTGATCAGTGAATCGGGAAACTTTGATTTAGATCAGCCCATTTCCTATTATGAACAAGGGGATTATGTGTTGACTCTTTCGAAACGCTATCCAGATGGGTCCGTGATTGGTAAGGTTGTTCCCATATCACTCACACAGGATTTAAATCTTGAGGTAAGTGTTCCAAAACGTTCATACAATGGAGCATTTGAGAATACTGATATGCGATTATACTTGGATGAATCTTGGGATAACACACTTTCAATTCTTTGTTTTGGGCAGGTTGATGAAGAACCAACCCAGCACATTATCAACGAACTCATTGAAATAAGCGATGTTTTGAATGGACAATCTTTTTCACTTCATCTTTATAATATAGGTAATCCAAATCATGAGATGATTCAAAAACTTAAGGGTGTGATTTCAAATACTCAGGTACATACACAATGGGACAAACATTGGCTGCACCAAATCATACAAGCCAATCATCTAGATGCGAATGTCCTGCCCTTTATCGCAATTATAAAAAATCGTATTACTTTATGGAGTACCAGTGGATATCAGGTGAATGCCATCAACAATCCCTGGATACGCCAAATATTTATAGATTAAAAACTTACAGGAATAAAACCAAACAATGATAGTGTGTGATAAAATAAATTTAAAGTGTGTGAATGACTGAATCACACAAATCAAATGTTTAAATCATAAAGAAAGATAGGGGTTTAAAGAAAATCTATGCATGATCAAACAATTCGAATCGA
Source organism: Erysipelothrix larvae (assembly GCF_001545095.1). Taxonomy (NCBI): domain Bacteria; kingdom Bacillati; phylum Bacillota; class Erysipelotrichia; order Erysipelotrichales; family Erysipelotrichaceae; genus Erysipelothrix; species Erysipelothrix larvae. The sequence goes on along the minus strand of NZ_CP013213.1, from coordinate 1,751,710 downwards.
AAAGGATTCTTTAGGTGAAGTACAGGTACCCATTGATGCACTATATGGTGCACAAACGGTTCGTGCAATGGAGAATTTTAGAATCACAGGACGTCGTGTCAATGATATGATGTACCTGTCACTTGCAAAGGTAAAAAAGGCCTGCGCACTCGCGAATTATCAAGTCACTGACTTATCAAAGGATCGCTGTGATGCCATTATGCAAGCGTGTGATGAAATCATTGAAGGGAAACATAAAGAAGCCTTTATTACGGATGCAATTCAAGGTGGTGCAGGCACGTCCATGAATATGAATGTCAATGAAGTCATCGCGAATCGTGCAGCTCAAATCCTGAACAAACCCATTGGAGTCTATGATTACATTCATCCTAATGACCACGTAAATCGTGCTCAATCCACCAATGATATCATTCCAACCGCAGGTAAGCTCACCGCCATTAATCTAGGGGTATTATTACTTCAGGAGATGGACCTTTTATCTCAAGCATTTGAAGTGAAAGCGAAAGAGTATGGTGATGTGATCAAGGTGGGGCGCACACATCTACAAGACGCCGTCCTTATTACAATGGGTCAAGTCTTTCATTCTTATGTCTCAGTGATTCAACGCGATATGAAGCGTCTTCAAAATGCTTTAACAGAACTTCAAGTCATTAATCTTGGCGCAACCGCTGTAGGAACGGGTATTAATTCCATCCGAGGGTATCGTGAATTCGCAGTCACAAACCTTTCTAAATTCAGTGGTCGCCCGTTTGTCAGTGCGGATGATCTTGTGGATGCCACCAAACACGTAGACAGCTTTGCTTATGTTCATGGCTCGCTTAATACCTTTGCAATTGGACTATCACGGGTATGTAATGACATTCGCATGATGGCATCGGGACCGAAGGTTGGATTCAATGAGATTAACCTCCCTGATCGCCAACCCGGAAGTTCCATCATGCCAGGAAAAGTGAACCCTGTGATACCAGAAGTTGTGAATCAAGTATGCTTCCAAGTCATTGGAAACAATCAAACCATCATGATGGCTACAGAAAGTGGTCAAATGGAACTCAATGTATTTGGACCCGTACTCTTCTATAATCTCTTTGAGTCTTTTGAGATCTTAAAAGAAGCCTGTCGAACCTTGCGCGTTCATGCCATCGACAACCTCACTGTCAATAAAGAACGGGTGCATGATTACGTTGAGCACTCACTTGCAATGGCAACCGCACTTGTCAAGTATCTGGGATACTCAAAAGTATCCGAAATTACAAAACAAGCCTTGAAAGAAAACAAGTCTTTAAGAACAGTAGTTGTAGAGCATGGACTCATGACACACGAAGAACTGGATAAAGCACTTAGACCCGAATCAATGATTACACCACAATAAGGAGACCAACTATGAAACATTTAATTGAAGTTTGTGCAGGCTCTGTAGAAGACTGCATAATCGCAACACAATGCCATGCACATCGCATTGAACTTAACAGTGCGTTACACTTAGGAGGGTTAACACCAACCGTAGGAACGCTTGTGAACGCAAAGAAACAGACCACACTCCCAATCCTCACGATGATTCGTGTTCGTGCAGGCGGGTTTCACTATACAGAAACCGAGATTGAAACAATGTATTTGGATGCTGTGACCTGCTTAGATCATGGCGCTGATGGCTTGGTGTTTGGCTTTCTAAATGAAGATGCTACCATTGATAAAAACACCACGAAACGTTTTGTGAATCTATGTCACAGATATCAAAAAGAAGCCATCTTTCACCGTGCTTTTGACTGTGTCAAAGATTCTTTTGAAGCCTGTGAAGGGTTAATTGAATGCGGTGTTGATCGAATCTTAACCAGTGGCTTAAAAGCAAGTGCCCCTGAAGGCATTGCGACACTCAAAGCTCTAAAAGACCGTTTTTCAGATGCCATAGAGTTCTGTATTGGAGCGGGTGTGAATGCATCCAATGCCCGTGGTTTGATTGAACAAACAGGGATCTCTCAACTGCACGGTTCCTTTAAAGGGTGGTTTAGTGATCCCACAACACAAGGGGATTTTGTAACATATCGATACAGTGATCTGGGGGACTATGAAGGGGTTGACGCTTCAAAACTAAGGGCGACTCTTGACGCATTCAAGGATTAAAAAACACCCATATTTCCTAACTGTAATTTCATTTAGGGTTTTAAATACTGAATAAACAGGGGTATTTTCTTTATAATTTAGGTGTCAATTCTTAATGGAATTAAAAGGAGGAAAACAATGAAAGTATTAGTAGCACACGTATCCGCAGAATGTAATGAACATATATCACATACTGTAGGCTTGGATGAATTTTTATTGTTGAGAGGGGATGAATGCATAGACGCTCTATATGTAAGAGAAGTATTTGAAGAAGCAGGGATTGAGATTATCCCATCCCAATTCGCAAGCTTACCCCCAAATGGCATGGTAAAAAAGGAAGCTTATGTTGAGATTGCAGACCGCATCATCAACGATATCAACACTCACATGGGAACCTTTGATGGCATTTACTTACATCTACATGGTGCCAGTGGTGTTGTAGGACTTGAAGAAATATCCGGTGAACATTATATTATCAAACGGATTCGAAATGCAGTCGGGAAATACCTACCGATTGCGGTATCTATGGATCCCCACGGAAACCTCAGTGAGGACTTTACAAAGTATACCAACATTGTTCGCTGTTACCGTGAATCCCCACATATTGATCATATAGAGACTAAGAAACTTGTAGCTGAAAAATTGGTTGACTTAATGAAAAACCGCCGCCCAATGACACCAATCATAAAAAAACTACCCATCATGGTCGGAGGCGAACGCAGTGTATCTGCCAAAGAGCCAATGCGTAGTATCAATCAACTGATGGATCAATTTGAAGAAGACTCACGTGTTTTCTCAATCTGTTATAACGTCGGTTACATTCGTCATGATGATGACAAGTTGGGGGCAGCGGTCATTGTAGTACCAAACACAGAAAAAGACCATGAATATTGCGACTTTGTTGCCCAACAAGTCTCTCAATATGCATGGGACCACCGTCATGAGTTTAAATTCTCAGGAAACTATGATGAACCCGATGCATCCGTTCAAATGGCCATTAATTTTGATGGCAAGACCGCAGTGATTACCGACTCAGGGGATAATTGTGGCGCAGGGGGTGCTGGACATAATACGGTTGTTTTAAGAGAGTTGTTGAAGGCAGATCTTAAAGATAAACATGTGTTAGTAGCTGGAATTCATGATAAAGCTGTACACAGTGCACTTGAAGGCACCCTTGAAGGACAACCCGTATCCTTTGATCTTGGGAATGGGGAAACCCCTGAATCACAACCCGTATCCATCAAAGGAACTCTTGTGAAAATTGGTGAAGGTATGTATGGTGGTAATGGTAAACACGTCGTAGGACCAACCTATACGGTTAATGTTGAAGGGACAAATTTGGATGTGCTTATCATGAATCGAAACATTCAATATGGGCAAATGTCTCAATTCCATAAAGCAGGGTTGGAATTTCATGATTATGAGATCGTTGTGGTCAAGATGGGATATCTAGATACAGATTTGATTCCAGAAACCGCATATCATGTGATGGCATTGACTGATGGACCAACAATCCAACGTTCAGAACGTATTCCATTCAAACGCATCCACAGACCAATGTGGCCAATGGATGATGTAGAAGAACTTATTTACATTAAATAAGATACAATTTTATACAAAAATTCTATGGAAGTTGTATGCTTCTCTATATGAAAATGTGTAGCGATGGTCCTGAGAGGCCATCGTTATTCGCTTGCTATTTATTAAATCATAATTCAATTTAATCGAATAATTTCATTATGATCAAGGTTCTCAAACATCTATAGCAACATCACAAAAATACCTTGAAAATCCGTTTGGATGTATAAAAAGTGGAAGATAACAGGTGTTTCATAATAGAATATTCATAACATGTGAATTTAAAAGAAAACAGGTTATTAAAAATGATTGATAACTTATGAAGCTGTTAGACCATCAAAACTCATGGATGTAATGCAATCATTAGTATAGTTGATGATTGGAGAAAAAAAAAGAACTGTGAAACCCCTTAAATGTCAAGAGAAAACGCAGAAATGTAAGCGTTTTTTTTCTTGGTTTAGGTAATTATTTATTCCGAAACATTTAATCATAAATTTTGTTAAAAATATGAAATAATATTTTGACTATAAAATAATAATGTGGTATATTTACGGTGTTAAGACAGAAAAGGGGATATACTTATGGATTTCTTAATACAATTCATGGATCAACATCTTGCGGGTCCTATGAATAAATTAGCTGCACAAAAACACTTGCGTGCAGTACGTGATGGTATTGTTGCGACATTACCATTAATTATTGTTGGTTCTTTCTTCATGATTGTTGCCAACCCACCGTTACCATTATCATGGGGTATCACACAATTTCTAAAGGATAATGCAGCACAAATCGTGCTTCCTTACCGTATGACAATGGCGTTAATGACATTGTACTCAGTATTTGGTATTGGATATAGTTTAGCTCAATCCTATGAAATGGATGCATTAACTGGCGGTATCTTAGCTGAAGCTGCATTCTTGTTAACATTTACACCAATTAATGTAGCTGCTGATCTAGAAGCAGGGGTTTCTGGATTTGTTCTTCCTGTTGCGAACCTTGGTGGAGGCGGAATGTTTGTGGGTATTGTTACAGCAATCTTAGCTGTTGAAATAGCACGACTCATTCTTAATTCAAATTTCAAGATTACAATGCCTAAAGAAGTGCCACCTTCTGTTGCACGATCATTTGAAGCATTAACACCTGCTGCAGTAATCGTTGTACTGATGGGAACTGTTACTTATTATCTTGGATTTAACTGGCATGCATTTATTGGAAATCTAGTAGCACCATTAATTAAAGCTTCAGATTCACTTCCAAGCGTATTGCTACAAGTATTCTTAATTACATTCTTCTGGGCATTTGGTATTCATGGTGTTTCAGTTGTTGGTTCTGCGGCGCGTCCAATTTGGAACGTGTTACTTGACAAAAACGTTGCTGCTGCAGCTGCAGGTACTGCAGGTACTGCACTTCCAGCAATCGCTGTTGAACCATTCTTCCAATGGTTTATCTGGATTGGTGGTTCAGGAGCTACAATCGGTCTCGCAATTTGTATGGCATTCTTTGCGAAATCATCGTATGCTAAATCACTTGGTAAAACTGCATTTGTACCAGCATTATTCAACATCAATGAACCATTGATTTTTGGTACACCAATTGTATTAAACCCAACACTTATTATTCCGTTTATTTTAGCACCGATGATCAATGCTACGATTGCATGGGTCGCGACATCGATGCGCTTAGTGGATCGTTTAACAATTATATCACCTTGGACACTTCCTGGACCTATCGGTGTATACTTGGCATCAGCTGGAGATTGGAGAACTGCTGTACTCAACATCGTTCTGATTGTTCTATCAGTAATGATTTACTTCCCATTCTTTAAGATGTATGACCGCAGTCTAGTAAAACAAGAAACTGGCGAATAATTTAGGTATTAAAAAAGTTAGTAAACGGCTTGCTATTTAGCAAGCCTCAATCTATTTGGAGGAAACAATATGTTAAGACAAAACGAAAAACTACCCTATTTTACAATCAAAACAGCATTCATTGTGCTGGGCGTATCTTTGATTGGATCTTTAGTGATTCCATTATTACTGGATGCTATGGGTATTGGGTACAACTGGTTAAAAGTGATTGTAACTGCAATACCGTTTGCATTCATCGTTCCCTATACAACGTTGGTAATGCAAAAAGGTAAGAAAATGGACCTATCATTTTGGACGATCTTTATATTACTGTTTGCACTCACTGCATTAATAACTTATGTGTGGGTTTTTGAAGGTGTATTCATTTAACATCGTTCTCTATCCAATGATCTTTGTATGTCTCATCTTGATTCTTCAGTCATTTTGAGTATGCAAAAGTATCAATTGTTCAAGTATAAAAGTATCTTCAAATAGCACTTAACTTTTTCATGACTTAAGTTTAACTTCTCATTACATCTACTGTGTGAGAAGTTTTTTATTTATGAAGATGTGAGTCATCCGGCGTGATTTGTAAAGTCGAGATTATAAGTCAAAACGATCATCAATAGACATTAATCAAGGGTCAATCATTGATGACATCAATCCAAGAAATCATGCTTAATAGGGTTTGATTAATCTTAGATAAATTTTGATAAAGAATTTTAAAATCAACATAAAGAAATATAGTTTCATATATTAATAAATCATATTGACACATTATTTCAGTCATGGTATATTCTTTATGTAAACGATTGCAGAACACATCTTTACTGATTTAATCAATTATTTATCTGCAATTGGTCTTTGATAAGTGAGTTGTTACTATTTTGAAGATTGGTGGGGCAGTCTTAGCTTATGTTGTGATGGAGGGTAAAAATCGTTGGGAAGAGTCAAGGTTGAATTTTCAAACTGGATAATTATTGAGTACAATTTGTTTTATAATTCTCGCAATTTAATTTGAATGGAGAATTTAATGACTACTGATAGTCTAATCGGTAATCCTAATCATCAGAATCGGTGTAATCGCATTGTTTGCTTTGAATTTATCCTTTGTTATAAATTCAAGATTGATAAAAGTAAGCTAGTATAATTTCAGATTGTTATCAAGAGATGAGTTTTCAATTACACGAAGCATACACTCTAAAAACGGTTTAATAATTTATGAGTTTATATTTTATGAATTTGCTACTTACAAGATTTGGTTAGAATTAGCGTAGATATATCTTTTGCTTAGTTTGTAAAACTATAGGTATTTTCAGTAATATTTGTACAGACAATAATTAGGCTCGCATTTCATTTTACATATAGAGATATGCTAAGAGGAGGGTATATGAAGAAATTAATGGCTTTGCTATGTGGGCTAGGAATTGTTTTAAGCCAAACAGGTCATATAAAAGCAGAGGATTCAACAGACTTGTATCGATATGTTAAATACAGCGATGGAACATATGGTTATGATACTAATGTTCCTGTAATGTTTTATTCAGGGTCAAATGAAAGAATTAGTATTCCAAATGTCTACACTCAAGAAAAGGAGCAATTTAAGTCAACATGGATCGCGACGATCTTTAATTTGCATTTTAAACCAGACAGCTCTGATAAAGAAGATATTCAAGAGTTATACAAAGAACGTATTGAAACTGCAAAAGAAATGAACTTAAATGCGCTAATATTTCAAGTTAGACCAACATTAGATGCAGCTTTTTACCAATCGGATATTAATCCATCATCAGAGTATTTCACAGGGAAACAAGGTGTTGAAGCATCTTATGACCCAATGTATTGGATGATAGAGGAAACGCATCGTAATGGAATGGAATTCCATGCTTGGTTCAATCCATACCGCGTTACAAATAGTGATTTCGCAGTTGTTACAGGAAAAAATTCAAGTGACTATACTCCGGGAGAAAAAGCACTATACTTAAATGAAATTGGTCTATTGGCAGATGATAATTTTGCGGTATTAAATCCAGAGTATGTCTTAGAATTCAAAGGTAAATTATTCTTAAATCCTGGTGAACCTGAAGTTGTACAACATGTTGTTGATACTGTTGTTGAATTCATGGAAAAATATGATACGGATGCAATTCACTTTGACGATTACTTCTATCCATATAGAGTCGGGGATGACTATTTTGGTAAAAATGGAGAAGACGCTACAACTTATGATAAGTATGGAGAAGGCTATACAGATATTGATAGCTGGAGAAGAGATAATGTTACGTTTTTAATTGATTCCGTTAAGGAAGCCATTGATAACCATAACGAAACAAATAAAACGGCCATTCAATTTGGCATCAGCCCATTTGGTATATGGGAACACAAAGCAATTGATGATCGTGGTTCAAATACTCCAACTGGTTCGAGTAAGTCTTATTCAGAACAAATCTATGCTGATACCTATCAGTGGATTAAGGATGAAAAGCTTGATTATGTTGCACCACAAATATATTGGGCATTTGCAGCGGCAGCAGCTCCATATGGAGAAATAGCACGTTGGTGGGATTCAGTGGCAGAAGGAACAAATGTCAATATTTATGTTGGTCACGCTGCTTACAAACATACATCTAACGGGGGTTGGGATGCTGATTGGATGAACCCTGAAGAGCTTAACAATCAAGTGAAGTTTAACCAAAACTACAAAAATATTAAAGGGTCGATTATGTATAGCTACAATGATATTTTAGTAGATGAAAACACAACAAGCCCTCAAAAAGAAGCAAATAATAAAGCAATTGAAATTCTTAAGAGTGATACATTCAAAATTGCTTCATTGACGCCATCACATCAAAAATTATCGCATAATGATACTAAGCCAGTTGATTCTGTTGTGCTTGAAGGGTCAACACTAAAATGGATTGATTCAAACAATACAAATGCTCGATTCTATGTTGTATATGCAGGGAATGAAACAGGTGTTGAAGAATTAGTAGCAAATCCAAACAATATTGTTGATAGAGTTTATTTTGAAGGTAAAGGGGATTACGAATACACTTTATCAACTCAAGACTTGAGTAAAAACTATGCAGTTACTGTATTGGATCGTGCATATGTGGAAACTAAGCCGGTAACTTTAACTGAAGATAGTGATTTCAGTGTTACGTTCCCAGTTAAAGAAATCACGGTCAAATATGGTGAAAAACTAACTGAACAACAATTTATTGAACGACTTAATATTGAAAGCAATTATGATATTACTGTAACAACAAACTTTGATGAAGTAGTGGACCATTTAGTAAGTGGTGCATACGACGTAAAAGTTGTAGTTGAGCGAAATAACGTTCAAAATCAAATTGCTAGATTGTCAAACGAAAGCTACGAAACAACAATTAAAGTTGTCGTAGAAAATAAGGATGTTGAGACTCCTGAAGAACCAGATACTGAGAAACCAGGCGAAACGGATAAAGAGAAACCAGGTGGAACAGACACAGAGAAACCAGGTGGAACAGACACAGAGAAACCAGGTGGAACAGACACAGAGAAACCAGGTGGAACAGACACAGAGAAACCAGGCGGAACAGATACAGAGAAACCAGGTGGAGCAGATACTGAGAAACCAGGCGGAACAGACACAGAGAAACCAGGTGAAGAGGGATCCAAACTTCCAGAAACAGGGTTGAGTTCTGGTATGTTCCTATCATACGCATTAATTTCTCTTGTAGGACTGGCTTTAGTAACATACTCACGCAAGTTTGTAAAAATAAATAAATAGTCGATCGAGTTTAATACAGTACCTACACTTTCCTCATTTTGGATCGTGTAGGTATTGTTTTATAACAAGCAATCGGTTGCTTCTTGGATAAAATATCCCATTAACCTAAATCCAATATTTAAAAAAAGTAGAAGCATTTCAGAAATAAAAGTAGAGGGAATTGTGTGCAAGTTCCAACCATAATAAAGTAAAATCAAGTAGAGGACATATTAGGCAAATATGGAACTGTATCGAAGGAGACAAAGGTAGGAGTGGTGAAAACACTCACGATAACTCGTGAAAGACAGTTTATAAGAACATTGCACGTATAAGTCATCCTAAAATCATAACTAAAAACACAGGATTATCTACATAGATTTATTTTTCATAAAGGCTACCCTTGTATTTACTTTGGTGTTTCCTGTACAAATAAATTAATGAAAAGGAGAGAATTCATGAAGAAACATAATATTGTGTCCAAAGCGCGTATTTTAGTGCTAGCATTAGTGTTGCTCGGCATGTTTACAGGATGTACCAGTACCAAACAGGAAGAGAACACTATAACCCTACAAGCCAATCAAGGCATCTATATGATGTATCAAAATGATTTGTACCCAATCATCTCACATAAAATGATTGATAATTCGAGTTTAGTCACTAACACAATCACTGCTGAAAAAGTTGACTCAACACTTATGGAAAATTTTATAAATCAAAAGAAAGAGTTGGACACAAAAATTAATGTATTAGAATCAGATGGTGTTGTTACTCTATACTTGAATAAACAATTTGAGCTGCCTGTTTCTGTACACATTATCATTTCTGATAGTGAAAGAGAACTTATAATACCTTATGAATGGGTTGATGGTGATCATGTTCAAATCGACTTGAATAACATCAGCAAGGATACGGTTTATACGATACAAGTAAGCTATATGAAGTTTCAAAATAACCAACTGAATATGATTGAAACTGTGATGTTCTTTATGAGCTTCAGATAATCCGACATCATAATTTGAATACATTTATAAGACTTGATACAAAAGAAAAGGTTGAAGCCTCTAAGAGGACTCAACCTTGTTTTGTTATACTTGGGTAATCTCGATGTGTTGGGGTTTGCGAATCGCAATTGGCACAATCTCTGTTGTTGTTTCACTGTATTGAATGCCAAACCACTTCTCAGGAAGTACAGTTCTTCGTTTAATGGCGATTTTTGTACTCATGATAAATTGTTCAAACTTAGAGAGACCCGATTCCACGGATAATTCATCGCGAAGTAGAATAAAGGCAAAGTCACCCACTTCGCGTCCCTTAACAGTCGTGTATTCTTGAGGTTGTGTATCAATTGTACCTTGTTCCATGAGTTCTTGAACAATTTCACGTAAGTATACATTGATGTGTTGTTTCATTCTGAATCCTAAGTAAAGGTGAACCTTAAAGACATAATTAGTATCAAAGGTATCAACATGGTATTGTGCACCATATGGTTTATCCGTTACTTCGATATTCACAAACCAATAAACTTTCGCACGTTTTGGTTTACGGTCTAATAGTGAATACATAATCTTATAGTCTACTTCATCAGTTGTACTGTTTGATGTGAGGTAAACAAGGTTTGTATTGACTAAAGGTAAACTCTTATCATTTCTTAACAGGTCAATTTGATCAATATAGTCTGGTATCTTCACAGCTCGCGCTGCTTTTTTCATGACTAGGTTTCCACGTGTCCAAATGTACATCACTGCATAGATTGCTAAAGCCATAAATGCTGCAACAAATCCACCGTGGAAGAATTTCGAGAGACTTGAAATAAAGAAGAGTGTTTCAATCAATCCAAAAAATCCGATAAGTAGTCCCGAAACAAGCACACTGTGGTTTTTAAGACGCATGTATTGGTAAAGCAAGATGGTTGTCATTAACATGGTGACTGTGATGGATAACCCGTACGCAGCTTCCATGTGGGCAGATGTTCTAAAGTAAAGAACACAGGCAACACAACTGATCCATAACATGGTATTTACCGCAGGGATATAAACTTGACCTTTGTTGTCGGTTGGATATTGAATGTTCATACGTGGTAGCATGTTGAGCTTAATGGCTTCAGATACTAAGGTGTATGATCCAGTAATTAAAGATTGTGATGCAATGATTGCTGCAGTTGTTGAGAGAATTACCATCGCAAAGACTAAGCTGTGTGGTACCATCTCATAAAATGGATTCAATGCTTCAATCTCATAATATGCTGGCATTTTTGATGCGGATAAAATCCATGCTGCTTGGCCTAAGTAATTCAAGACAAGACATACTTTGACATAAGGCCATGTGAAGTATATGTTTTTACGTCCAACATGTCCCATATCAGAATAAAGGGCTTCTGCTCCAGTTGTGGAGAGGAAGACCATACCCAAGATTAAGATACCACTTTTGTTGGATGGTGAGAATAACACTTGTAATGCATATGTTGGCGATAACGCACGAATAATTGTAAAGTCTTTGGATAAGTTATAGATACCAAAGACGGCAAGTGTTGTAAACCAAACAAACATGACAGGTCCAAAGACACGTCCTACTTTTTCTGTGCCAAATCGTTGGAAAGCAAATAACGTACTGATAATCACAATTACAATGATGATAATTGTGTTTTGAGACATGGTATGACCCACATGCGTTGATAAGGCACTTCGAAGTCCTTCAATTGCAGTTGTAACGGTTACGGCAGGTGTTAAAATACCATCAGCAAGCAGTGCTGCTCCCCCAAGCATTGCAGGGATAATCAGCCAACGCATGCGTTTTTTTACTAATGTAAATAAAGCAAATATCCCACCCTCCCCGTGGTTATCTGCCTTTAATGCTATAAGTACATATTTGATTGTTGTTAATAAAGTGAGAGTCCAAAATACTAAGGATACTGCCCCTAAAATATATGTTTCATCGACATATTGGATGCCCCCGTTTCCTTCAAGCATTGCTTTCATAACGTAAAGTGGTGATGTTCCAATATCACCATAAACAACCCCTAAAGCAACTAAGATTCCTCCAAGTGCTTTTTTATTGACTGTATGTTTCTCCACTGATTTCAAACCTCTTTCTATACCATCTAATAGTACTCCTTTTAAAAAAAATTTCAATCATCATTTTCACTTATTCTACTACTAATGGACTTAATGATAAAACTTTTGCTTGAAGGACTAAAGGTATGTGAAGATTCAGTGCTTTTTCATATCCCTTTTGGAAGGTTTTCGCAATGCATATTCCAAGTCCACAAACCTGAGCACCACTTTGGTGAAGGAGGGCGATTGTTGCATCGAGTACATTGCCATCTGCAAGAAAATCATCAATCAAGACAATCCGCTTTCCTGCGATGTGGAGACGCTGTACTGTGAGATAAAAGGTATGATCTTTTGTATAGGAATAACAGGGGATCTGAACGATATCATCCGATTGTTTTGATGTCATTTCTTTCTTTATAACTACCATGGGTTTTTGTGATGCTATGCTTGCACTCAGTGTCGGTGCAATACCTGAACTTTCGACAGTAACATAAAGATCAAACTCAAGAGATTGAAAATGATCGTGAAAGTCATGTCCGAGTGCATGCATTAACTGTGGGTCAATGCGGGTGTTGAAAAAACCCGATACATCCAATATTTTCTCATTTTTTATAATGGCTTCTGTTTTAATACGATTTACAAGCTGTTCCATTGTCATCCTCCTTATATTTAGACTTAAACTTAATGAGTACACTATGTCAGAAATCAGCTCAAGTTTCAAGATAGATTCCTTTAAAATTCACCTTTTTGGTGTAAGGTTTCATAAATTACATATTGAGTAAGCAGATTCACGCATTATAAGAATTTGATTTTCAGAATTTTGAGTTAAGTCAAAGTCTTGATTGTAGGCTGGATAGATTATGACCCTGTGTTTTGGAACAAAGTTTTGTGTTATTGTGTAAATCCATTAAGTTCAGTTGACCAAAGGGATATCGATATCACAGATCAAACTATGTTTTCATCACCTAAGGTACGATCACCAATAGCATAAATACCCACGTGATTGAGCTTCGGTTTGGTTTTACGACCAATAGATACCATCTCTATAAATTGTAGATCGTAATGATGAAAATCAATGTGCATAATGAGTCGATTATTCATAATAACTAAACCTCATAGACATCGTATCAAGCGTATACGAAAGCTCGCGTTGTATCGTAATGATTAGTTTGTGAAGTGGGTTAATTTAAGGCATATGAATGCAGGTGTAGGATGAATAATGGTACACTATTTATAAGCAAAGGAGACAAAACCTCATGCGAAAACATGTGATAATAGGGGGGATACTATTTGGATTGTTGAGTGGATGTAGTGCTACCAGTAACCTAGATACAACGGTGAATTGTAGCTATACAGATGAGATTGGGGATACCTATCAGGAAACCTTTGTCTCAGTAGATAATAAAGTTCAAACCAACGATATTGTGATTCTTCGTGACTATGCACCCGATGTCGCAAGTGGTCAATTAACAAAAGAAGAAATCCAAGAAGAATATAATTATCGTGATGCTGTGGTTTATGATGGCATTGATGGATTGGATTACAGCTATACCATGGATGATGCATTTGTTGTTGAGACGATACACTTTGACTATAATACGGTTTCTTTTACCTACCTTGCAGATATTGGTTATCTTGATTCAGAAGACTATGAATACATTGCGTTAGACTTAACACTGAAGAACTTAAAGGAATCAGGGTATACCTGTGATGATTAGTTAGGTGGTAAAATCATCAAATCAACGATTTAAGACTGTCTTTGGACAGTTTTTTTATAAATGTGAAAAAAATGGTGTATTTTACGTCACGTACCTTATGGTAGAATAAAATAAAAAGGGGAATTTATGGGCTATATTCACAATATTTATGTTGGGATATTAATATTTGGAGTCACAGCTTTAGTTCTTACAATCCCATACTTAGCATTTAATTATTATAAGTATGGCAGTATCGTATGGAACCGTGCATTCTTGGTATATGCATTCATTTTTTATGCAATCTGTGCGTATTTTATGGTAATCTTACCCTTACCATCTGTTGAAGATGTTTCGAATATGACAGGACCAACCATGCAACTCATGCCATTTAGTGTGCTTTTTGATTTATTTACACACAGTGTTCTAAGAATCCTTGACCCAAGCACCTATTGGCCTGCACTCAAACAAGGCGTTTTTACACAGCCAATTTTCAACCTACTTTTAACGGTACCCTTTGGTATCTTTATGCGTTATTTATTCAACCTTGACTATAAAAAGACGGTTCTGTGTAGTTTCTTATGTGCTTTATTTTTTGAACTTACCCAGCTTTCAGGACTCTATGGTATTTATCCCCGCCCATATCGATTGTTTGATGTGGATGATTTGATGTTGAATACGTTGGGTGGGATGATGGGATATGCCATTGCGCCTCTATTCAAAGTGCTTTTTATCTCAAAAGAAACCATGATTAATACCGCGCAAAGCCGTGCATCGCATGTCAGCATACTGAGACGGTTTGTGGCACTGAGTGTGGATCGATTCATCGTGAGTGTCTCATTGAGTGTTGTTTTCAATGTAAACCAAGATGTATGGATTGCACTAGGTTATCTTGTCTATGCATCCTGCATGATTATGCTACTCAATGGCTCGACCATTGGAATGCGTCTTACTAATATTACGTTTACTTCAGATAAGGAAAACTTGCGTTATCAAGCCCTTATCAGAACCCTTATGTTTGTGGTATTTGTCTTACTCGTACCTGAAGCGTTCAATCAACTCATCATCTATGTAAATTCTCAAGAAGTTGTTGATGTCGTCATGGATGTTTCGATTGTGCTAATGAGTCTTTCGTATCTTGGTGTCTTAGGTGCTCATATCCTATGGGAAATCAGCACCCAACACAATAATTTCTTCTATGAACGCCTCTCCCATACCAGCATCGTTTCAACCTTTGATATTGAAGCATAAGAAAACAGGTTCACGTGAACCTGTTTGTTTATGTATTGAGATTACTCACAGCAGTGAACCGCTTTTTATGATACTTATTCTCAAGTGCTTCATCGATGAGAAGCTGTGCAGCATCCGGGTAGGTTAAGATACTGTTGCCCTGTGTATTGGTTAACACAACATCTTGTCCCAGACGAATATTATGTGAGAATGGTCCTTTTGCATCAAATTTAAGCGAAGGACTAAAAAATGTCCAATTGATGTCACTGTTTCGATACTTATCCAGTGCATTTACCATTGGTGATGCAAAGACTTTGAGAAAGTCGGGAATTTGTGGGGTATCGATGAGTTGAATCGTCAACGTCTCATCAGTATAAAGACTGGATGCACCGCCTACAATAATAAGACGGGTTGAAGCATTGGTAAATATATCAATAAGATGATCGGTTACATCATCAAACAATGCTGGATCATTTTGAGGTGCTCCAAACGCAGATATAACAACATCAAATTGTGTAATATCTTCATGAGTCAATGCGAGTATATCCTTTTCAATATAAGGTGCAGCTTGAATCAGTTTTTTAGGGTTACGAATGATTGCAGTTACATCAAGATGTCGTTTCAATGCTTCATCCATTAAAAGCGTCCCCAATTTACCGGTTGCACCAATAATTCCTAATTTCATATTTGAGCCTCCTTGTACCTTTATCGTAAACATAAAGTACTATAAAGTAAAGTAATGTGGTCTTAAATTTAGGCAAGGTTTAGGCGTATTTATCGGTAGTGGATAGACTCAAGATAATATTACTCAATGTGGACCATTCCGACATGGTTGGAATGTATGAAAAATGAATCACGCGTGTGGATAAATTATTAAATTCAGGAGAGTCATAATTCACAACTACAAGGTCAGCATTTGTTTTCTTAAAGATATCTTCAGTAATGATTTGATCAAAAACATAGAATGGAACGACATTTTGCGGAATCATGCTTCGAGTCTGTTGGACTAGAAAATCGTCATAGCCAACACCCCCTTGAAAGCAAAAGAGAATGCGAATGTCGTGTTTTCTTAAATTGCTTAATACAGAATAATAAAGCATCGCAAGTGCGAGTGCAATATCATCACGGCAAATAATAGGGAACAATGCTTGTCCTTCTTTTGAATACAAATTTTTCATCCAGATCATATAGTATTCATTGAGCGACTCGGTAACAAATAGACGTGTTGTGACGGATAAACTTTGAAACTGAGGAGACAAATTCGTTAACATCGATAAATTAATCAGGTAAGCCCGCATCTTATCAAGGTATGGACTTTTTACGGTTTCCATATCAAACTCAAGAGCCAAAAAGTCATTGACACGATCGATTAAATCTTGACTAACACACCGGTGCAACACATACTCATATTTATCGTCTGTAAATAGGTTACGGGATGGCTCACTATAGGATATGCAGTGTAAAAGTGCAACATACGCCCAGATGATGTCATCGAGGGGTGGTTTATATATATAGAAAGAACTTGCGAAAGCAGCCGTAAAGGATTGTTTGAAACATTCGAAATCTTCATTTGCCATAATTTGATGTTTGAAGGCATCATCCAACTCCACATACAATTTCGCTTGAATCCGTTGTCGAATAATCATAATCCAAAGTGTTGCTCTAAAATGACTCACATGAATTCGAGGGGTAATGCTTTCTTTTGAATCACTAATGATAGAAATATAGGCATTGTAGTTCTTATTAAATTCAGGATCAACCGTATAGTAATCATTAAAATCATAATAGAATTTATAAAAGAACAAACGAATATCTGTTTCAGAACCAATGAAGGTTACCGGAGAGGTCGAAATAGAGATGTTAAAATGCTTAATAATTGAATTAATGTGGGCCAAGATATTTCGAAGGGTACAGGGATTAATAAACAATTCTGATACCATCTCATCGAAGGTATAGACTTGATTGTTGAAGAGCGAATCAATGATTCGAAAAACATCCGTTTCTTTCGCTAAATCCATAATAATCGATGGCATGGATATCCCATCCGGTGCACGTAATACATAACCATCTTTTCCTTGTGCTTCAATTTGAACAGTGTTTGGAAGTTCATTGTTTAAGGCGTTAATATCACTACGCATTGTCGGCATAGAACAACCAATTTTTATCGAAAGATCGTTAATACTAATGGGCGTTTTAAGTGAACTTAAATATTCAATTGTCTGTATTTGCCGACTAAATTGCTTATCAAAGTTCAATAGAAAGAATAAACGTTTGCTTTGCATACAGGAGTCTCCTTCATCTTATTTCTCTAGATAATAAAATTTTAAAATATTGATAGATAAGAAATTTCAATAGTTTTTTCCTAACTTTCGAAAAAACGTGTAATATTTTTTTAATTCTATGGATATTTCACAATTCAACTTGATTTTTTGGGTCGTTCTTGAAACGAAAATGAATTATTTCATTAAAAATGACTGTAGTATTCCTGTTGTCGAGATTTTTATTCAATTTTTGACCCTTAAACACATTCAAAATTATTTCTTTATTTACGAAAAATTTTCTTAAATTGACAAATTCTTGTAAGTTATTTCAAATTGAAAAATGAGATTGGTTTTCTTAAAAGGTCGACAAATAGTGATGAAAATTATAGGCTTGTAAATTGCTAAAATCAAAGTAGTTGCAGGAGGTTACCTTGCAATACAGTGTTAAGGAGGAGAAAGATGAAATTAACACATAAAAAGAAAGCAACCGTAACAACGGGTGCTCTGGCAATCGCCTTACTATTATCTGGGTCACTTGCGTGGCATGATTATACACAGCACAAGACCAACAATTTCACAACGAAAACAGTAGACTTCAATGTAACATTGATTGAAGACTTTGAAGAAGTAAGTGAATGGGAAAAAGGTCAAGCAATCGTTAAAGCTGTTTCTGTAAGAAATGGTGAAGACGCTGACACAGCTAAATCTATATATAAGGATGCATACATCCGTTTACAATTTAAAGAGTATATGGAAATTGGCGAACGTACCTATGTATATAGCGAAAATCGTTATATGATCGATACAGATGGAAACTTCTACCGTTTTTCAACTCAAGCAGAAGCAGAAGCGTTCTTAGCAACACTAGACCAAAAAGATTATGATTCTGATCTAGATCCACAAGATCGTATTGTTTCGCAAAAAGGATACTTTGATGACCAAGCATATTTCTACATCCGTACCCAAGCACATGATCCAAATGGACAATATGGTAAGTTTGTAATCCTTGATGTTGAAGAAGAAATGAAATCAATTATTGATGGTCAAACAAACCAATCTGAATCAGCACGTAATGATAAACAACACGATGAAAATCCTGCAGATAATAATGAATCACAATACACTGTGAAAACATGGGATGATTCAACTTCAGCATTTGAAAAATATGTTGAATGGCAATTAGGAGAAGATGTCATTACATTGGAACAATGGATTGAAGGTGGAAAACAACCAGTAGCGAAGTGGATCATTGATACAACGAGTGATGAAGGTTGGGTATATTGGGGTCAAGCACTTGCACACAGCAAGACTGCTTCAGTTCCTGAAACACTTACTCCAAACTTCTTAGAAACTGTAACATTGATTGAACAACCTAATGGTACAGCATTCTACCAAATTAATGTAGTTATGGATGCAGTATCCATTGAAGACCTTGACCTATGGGTTAATGGAAACAAAGACATCGTGAATATGTTAAAAGGCAGTGAGGGATCAGCACCTGTTGAGGACACTCAACTTAAAGAACTTCTACAAGAACTTCAAGATCTCATCGATGAAGCAAAACTCATTGACTCAACTACACTAGAAGATGCATCAGCTCAAGACTTACTTGATGCAATCAATAATGGTGAAACAGTTCATGATAAATCAGGTGTAACAGCTGAAGAAGTGCAAAATGCAATTGATAACCTTCAAGATGTTATGGATAACCTTGTTGTAAAAGCAACAGGTTTTGACATCACAGGTAAAAAAGTAGGGGATAAGATTCAATTTGCTAACCGTACTTTCACAATCGCTTATATTGATGAAGCAGCGAACACTGCATTGATTCTATCTGATGTATTATCATACTCGGATCTGAATACTGCAGATATTAATCACGGAATATTGAGCAATCAAGTGCGATACCAAAATAATGGCACTTCAAGAACCGCTTACTCTGGATCATATCTAAAGACTGCTGATACAGCATTCTATAATACATTTATTAATGGAAAACAAGATAGTGAGTTTGTGTTAGCTGTAAACCTACCAGCTGAATCAGCAAGTACAAACTGGAATTCTTCAAGTGCGACACCAACAACTGTAGATGAAAATGGAACAAAAACAGCATTCTCACTCAGTGTATCTGATGTAAATCGTTATGGTATATCAAATACTATCTTGGATGCAAATACAGAAGTATGGTTGAGAACACCTGCAAATGGAAACGTAAATGTAGCAATCGTAAACAGCCAAGGAAGATTAACAACTGCTAATGGTACAACAGGCACTAATGCATTACGCCCTGCACTTTGGATTTCGATTACTAAATAAAACGAGTACAAATATTAGTTAATAACACGATCAATGGAGCATACTTGAGTATGTCTCCTTGATCCTTGTTTGTAAACCATTAACTATGACATAAAGACAACTCAATTAATTATGAGTTATCTTTATAAGAATTGCCTTGTGAACCTATTCCGCCAGCCAAATTCTTGTACAAGGCAATTCCTATAAGGATAGATAAGGAAGATAGCCATGAATGAAAACCAAACGAACGAAACATTGAAACCCATAAAAAAACATCGAATTTCAAGCGTCATGAAGTCGCTTTCTGAGATACTGTTCTATGCGTTAATTGGACTTATTATTGTTTTGGTTGTATTGCAAAACCAGCGTCCAGATGAAGCAAAGACACTCTTTGATACCTCAATCTTCTACATTCAAACCGATTCAATGCGTTCAGTCATGCCAAGAGGGTCCCTCATTGTAACACATCGAGATGATCCTGAAACCTTAGAGGTGGGTGAATACATCACCTATTACACCAAAATCAATGGCAAGGTGAGTATTGTTACCCACGAAATCGTTGAAGTGATTGACAACTATGAAGGCAATGGACTTGCTTTCAGTACAAAAGGTGTTGATAACGATGAGATTGACAAAGAAAAAGTCTATGCTGCCAATGTGATCGGAGAAGTAAAACTAACCGTTCCTCAGTTGGGAATCTATATTTCTTACATTAAAGAGAACTATATCCTAAGTGGTGTTATTGTTATTCTCATCATTGCATTTAAAAATTCAGCAAGTGATTATTTGAAAGAATTGAAAAAAGAAAGGAAGAACGTTATTGATTTATGAGAAAACGAGCGTATAAGAAAATCAAATCGGGGGTCATTGCATTATTTGTCATGCTCCTTACAATCTCAACACTCAGTGCTTGGTATGATGATACGCAACACAAAACCGCAAACTTTGGAACAGAGTTTAATCAATGTGTTGTTATTCTTGATAATTCAGAACTGAATACAAGTAAAATGTTAGAAGGTGCAAGCTTTGAATTGTACCGTAAAAACGAGCTTGGAGATGAACGTATCGGTGATATTTACACAACAAATGAATCAGGAGAAGTTACCCTGCATCTTGAATCAGGGGACTATTACTTCAAGGGAATTATGCCGCCTTCTGGATATGATTTTTATCTTGATGAACAGTTAGAAGACCCACTCAAGTTTGAATTTAGTGTTGATTGTAGTCTCAAAAAGTATGTATTAGTTCAAACCTATAGTGTATGTAATACATGTTCACTTGAACTGTTGAATATCGTGAAAAACAGTAATGGCACCATGCTCAGTGATGATCAACGCAATCTTGAGTTTGAGTACGTGATTACATTTAGTGATGGAAAATCCTATCCATATACCTTTACAGGAAGTAATCAAAGCGGTGTGATTGATGGAACAGGTTCAGTCTTTTTGAAACACCTTGAATCCATTCTTTTCGAAAACCTTCCATGTGGTCTTGAATACTCTATACAAACCATTCCTAAAGAAGGCTACACACCCGATATCACAGATGTTACAGGAATTCTTAAAGGGCATGATGATGTAACCATTACTCATGTAATTGATGAAGAAAAAGGGGATGGATCGTTTATTCTCACAAAGCACGTTGTGAATCGGGATGGTTCACAATTATCCTTAGACCAACTTCTGACTGAATTTGAATTTACCATTACATTTGAAGACGGCATGACCTACTTTGCATCGTTAAATGGTTCGATCCCATTTGAACTCGCAAGTGGAGACACAATTATGCTCAAACATTATGACACCCTTGTGGTACAGACACACAAAGACAATTTGAAGTACACAATCAAGGAAACTGATGCAAGCAATCAAGGATATAGTAGTTCACACAATGAGATCCAAGGGACAACATCACGCGATACAGTGATGGAATATGTCGTGACCAATACCTATCTAAACGATACACCTGAAGCAAAGACGGGATCGCTTATTGTTAAAAAAGATGTTGTGGGAACCACGCTTAAAGACAGTTTCACATTTACCGTATCATTTAGTGAACATATTGAAGAACTTACTGTGTCAATTGACGGTGGAAATCCTGTGAAGTATGATGAAGGGTCAACACTTCAAATCCCAGCAAATTCAACTGCTGTATTTGAGAACATTCCCTATGGCACAACCTACGAAATCCATGAACAAGATCTTGAAACATATCAAGAACTTGTTAATACAGTGAGTGGAGTGGTGGATCGTAAGGATACAACTGTAACCTTTAAAAACCGTTTCATACCTGAACCACAAAAAACGCTTCTAGAAATAAGAAAAGAAGTAGTTGGTGAAGGAGACTTAAATAAAGCATTTGAGTTTACACTCACAATCGATGGTGTTACAGAGTCATTCACGTTGAAACATGGTCAATCTAAAACGATTGAAGTAAAACCTGGAGCACACTATGAAGTTAAAGAAAAAGACTATCAGCAAGAGGGGTATATTCTAAATCTATTCAATGGAAAAGGGAATGCAGTTGAAGGAACGACGACGCATGTTAAAGCGGTCAACACCTTTGATAAATCAATCATCAACAATATCATTGAAGGGGAAGTGATTTGGAATGTTCCAGATGGCTATGATCATGTGATTCCAGATGAAATTGAAGTGTGTGTTTATAATGGCGATGGTGTTGAAATTGCATGTACAACCACAAACAAAGACCAGGATTGGAAGTTTGAGTTTGAAGTGCCGAAGTATGATAAAGATGGCAATGAAATCGAGTATTATGTCAGAACAAAAGACCGCGAACATTTTGAAATCGAATACTTAGACAATTATGTCATTAAGCTCACATACCGTGTCCCAACAAGCCTTCAATTTGATATTAGTAAGATTATCAAATCCGATGGAAATGCACCCGATGAAACCTTTGCATTTAAACTGACGGGGATGAACAACGCACCCGTTCAAGATACAAGCACTGTACTCATAAATGGGGAAGGGAGTGCATCCTTTGGAGAAATTACCTTTACCAAAGTAGGCACTTATACCTATGTCATTCGAGAAATCGTCGATCGAACTTCTGAGTATGAATATGATATGGACCCTGTTACAGTTCAAGTAAGTGTCAGTGAACAAAGACTGAAACTTGTAGTTGATCAGGTTACTTATACAAAAGCCGGACAAATTGTGGATTCAATTACCTTCACCAACACGTATGAAAAACGCATTGATGAAGAACCTAAACCGGTTAAACCATCAAAACCAGATCTACCAGAAACCGGAACTGAGCATAGAAACACTGCATTTATAGGATTCTTACTCGTCTGTCTTGGAGGATTAACCTTTGCATTACAAGAGTTAAGACGCTTTGCACACTTGAAAAAAGGATCACACAACGAATCCAATTCATAAACACTTAAAAAGGAGTCAGTGACTCCTTTTGAGTTTTATGAGAAAGAATGTGAATCCATGTCTTCATCGGGTTTACTTCGCGAATGCTTTGAAGCAGCCAAATTGAGAATTGCATTTCGAAGTGAAGTCCATTCAGCCATACTGGGTATGTAGGATAATTGAATGACATCACACTGCATCTTATGTGCATCGGGTAAGTCATAATTTGTTACAACCAAATCAGTGTTTACAAGATTCAAGATATCATGTGTGATTGGCTTGTCAAACAAAAACGCAGTTGTTACATTTTTAGGAATCATAAATTGCGATAGATACATGAGAAAGTCATCATATCCAGGTTCACCATGAAAAGCAAACAGAACACAGAGGTCAAAATCCTTTTGGTGGCTGATAAAAGAGAAATGAAGCATTGCTAATGAACACGCAACATCTTCCTTGAAGACAATTGGTAATAACCCTTTTGCTTCAGGGGTCTCGAGATGGTTCATCCAAAGGATGACTAAATCATCAATGGTCTCGTGTGCAAAGAGCTTAAAAGACTTCGACACGCGTTGAAGTTGTGGTGAAATACGTGTAAGAATTGAAAGGTTAATCAAATAAGAACGAACCGGATCAATTGCTGTACTGTGAATCGTTGGTTCATCAAATTGATGCATTAATAAGGATTCAACACGCTGCGATAATTCCAAAGGAATCGTTTCAAGGTGTGTATAATCCTTGATGTAGTGACTAAAAATGCTATGGCTGGGTCCGCTGTAGGATACACTATGTAAAAGCATGGCATACGCCCAGATAATATCATCAAGGGGAGGGTTATGAATTAAGAATGCATTGCGATACACATCGATAAACGCTTCTTTAAACTTTTCAAACGAAACAAAAACTTGCAATTCCTCTTTAAGATGATCGTCAACCCTTACAAATCTTTGGTGTTTAATACGATTATGGATGATTATACTCCATAAGGTCATTCTAAAGTTGCTTAAGTGAAAATGAGGGATGATACTCTGAATTGCGCGTTCATGAAACACCTGATAAATATACTCCCTCCGATCAAAGTTACTATCAATGGTGAAAAAATCATTAAAATCACTGTAGAAGGCAAAGAAGAAGTAACGGATATCCGATTCACATCCAATAAGATCAACATATCGTGTGGAAAGCGCAATATTATAAGAAACAAGCACGGTGTTTATATGATTTAATGTTTTCCTTAGTTTAGTTGGCGATAGGTATAAATCTGCAAGTAATTCATCAAAGGTATGGATTTCATGATGGAAAATGTCATCAATAATACGAAAAACATCACTCTCTTTAGCCATCTTCACCAAAATCGCATCCATACTCATCGTATCCAATGATAATGTATACCCATCTTTATCGTTGGATACAATTTTCAAATAGCCCATAAGCTCATCATTGAGGTTATTGATGTCTTGACGCATTGTTGGGATAGAGCATCCCACATGTTGTACCAGTTCATTAATACTCATTGGGCTGTCGTGAGAGCGCATATAGGTCAATGTTTTAATTTGCCTACACAATTGTTTATTATTATTTAAAGCAAAAAATAGATGATTTTGCATCGCCATCTCCTTTTGTTATTTGCAATTTAAAATCGTACTTAAGGTAAAAGATATCAATTTATTTTATATATTTAGATTATAACATTATTGTAAGGTCCAATTTGGTGTTAGAAATTTCTATTTTTACGTAATTTTTTGCTGCCTTCCTTATTTAACACTTAATTATGTACAATATGTCACTTGTAAATTGGGTTTCATGTTAGTTTCAAGACAAGGTTTGAAGATAAGCACATATCATAAGTAAAGAAAACTACGGAACTTACCATAAAGGTAAATATCAAACAAATTTTGACCATTAATTTTTCTATTTTTGAAATATGAATCGTTCTTTTTTCAAACATAAATAACAAATATTATTTTTTCGAATCATTCACTTGGTAAGATGGATTTACTTGCAGGACACGTCCAGCAGTATTAGTGTTAAGGAGGAGAAAGATGATACTAACACGTAAAAAGAAAGCGACCTTTACGACAGGCGCTATCGCTATCGCGTTGTTGTTGTCAGGGTCACTTGCATGGCAAAACCTTAATCAGCATAAAAACAACAGCTTTAGCACTGCTAATTTTGAACATCATATTGTTCTTGTAGAGAACTTTACAGAGGTTACAAATTGGAAGAAAGGTGAAGCAGTTACAAAGAGTGTTGCTGTTCGAAACGGTGAAGACAATAACGACACCAACGCAATTTATCAAGATGGATTTATTCGTCTTCAATTCAAAGAGTACATGGAAATTGGAAGCCGTGAGTATGTCTACACAAGACATCGTTATATGATTGATACTCAAGGGAACTTCTATCGTTTTGATACAAAGGAAGCTGCAGAATCATTCCTTGCGACCTTGAATCTAACCGATCATGATTATGATCTTGAAGATGATCAACGCATTGAGAAACTAAAAGGTTACTTTGACAAGCAAGAATACTACTATATTAGAACACAAGCTCATGATCCTAATGGACAATATGGTAACTATATTGTAACTGGAATAACTGGTGATGATATGACATCAATTGTAGACGGTGTTGAAAATCATGCAGATTCTTCACGCACTGATAAACAACATGATGTTAAACCAGCGCAAAATGATCAAAGCACATATACAATTAAGAAGTGGGATGGCGTTGAATCACCATTTGATGAGTATGTTAAGTGGCAATTGGGTAGCGAAGTAATCACACTTCAAGAATGGATTGCTGGTGGAAAACAACCTGTTGCGAAATGGATTATCGACACAAATAGTGATCAAGGATATGTTTATTGGGGACAAGCACTTGAACACAGTAATGTTGCGAAAATACCAAGTACAATGACACCAAATTTCTTGGAAAGTGTAACACTTGTAAAACAACCTACAGGAACTGCTAACTACCAAATCAATGTATCAATGGATGCAGTATCTCAAGATGACTTGAAACTATGGATAGATGGAAATCCTGATATCATTGATATGCTTGGGGGAGACCAAACACCAGGGTTTAGTATTGATGATAAGGGTGTAGGTGATAAAATAATCTTTGCGGATCATGAATACACAATTGAATATATAGACGAAAAAAACAGAACGGCCTTAATCTTAGGAGATTTTATCCCTGGGAATATTCTTAATGAGATGAATATTATCAATTATGGTGGAGAAATCCGTTACATTCTAACGAATGATGAATATGATGGGTACGAAGAATCTTATTTGAAACAAGTTATCGACAAATTTTATGAGGTGAAGGTTTCTACACACGAAGACAATGTATTCGTTCTTCCAGCTATATTTCAAGTAGAAGGATTCGACCCAAGTAATTGGAATGTGAAGAACGATAAGTTTTCTTACATTCACGAAAATGGTCTAAAAACTGCATTTGCATTAGCAGTTTCGGACATAAATTATTATAAAATGACTGATGTATATCTCGCAGATGGTACTGGTTCGTGGCTTCGCAGTCCGGGTGGCGATGTTGATCAAGCTGGAACTATATACACGGATGGTAAGCTATATGCAGGACAAGTGTTTAATCACATAAACCTGGTTCGTCCCGCACTTTGGATTTCAATTGACAGATAATTACGGATTAACTATTTCTTAATAAATATGAGGTTGTAGCGAATGGGATAATGATTCTCTTCTCGCTAGAACCTTTTTTATTATTTTGAATGGGGGAAAATAGCTACAGTTATAACAAGCCAGTTGAATAATATAAAAGAGATGCAACAAATTTATAAATAGGATAGTATTCTGATTATGATGTGATGCCAAACGCTAGTTTACAATGATTTGTACCAGTAAACTGTTGCGTAGAAGTTATATATTGATTGAAATTAATCAATTGAAATAAGAAAAACAAACGTAATTTACTGTATATAGATAACATCGACTTCTGAATAATTAACTCTGTATAACTCTATTTATTTAGTTTGAGTTAAGAATGATAACGTAAGTTTCATAGTGAATCAATAAAATATATAAATTTCCCAAATTTAGAAATAATATTAGAAAATAGCGTTCATGATTGTACTCAAACGAAATCCAACGCATATTTTCCTCTGGAATAATTTTTATTATTTTTTCAAATCATGCACTTGGTAAGATGGTTTTACTTGCAGGACACGTCCAGCAGTACCAGTGTTAAGGAGGAGAAAGATGAAACTAACACGTAAAAAGAAAGCGACCTTTACGACAGGCGCTATCGCTATCGCGTTGTTGTTGTCAGGGTCACTTGCATGGCAAAACCTTGATCAGCATAAAAATAACAGCTTTAGTACCGCTGATTTTGAACATCATATTGTTCTTGTAGAGAACTTTAAAGAGGTTACAAATTGGAAGAAAGGTGAAGCAGTTACAAAGAGTGTTGCTGTTCGAAACGGTGAAGACAATAACGACACCAACGCAATTTATCAAGATGGATTTATTCGTCTTCAATTCAAAGAGTACATGGAAATTGGAAGCCGTGAGTATGTCTATACAAGACATCGTTATATGATTGATACTCAAGGGAACTTCTATCGTTTTGATACAAAGGAAGCTGCAGAAGCATTCCTTGCGACCTTGAATCTAACCGATCATGATTATGATCTTGAAGATGATCAACGCATTGAGAAACTAAAAGGTTACTTTGACAAGCAAGAATACTACTATATTAGAACACAAGCTCATGATCCTAATGGACAATATGGTAACTATATTGTAACTGGAATAACTGGTGATGATATGACATCAATTGTAGACGGTGTTGAAAATCATGCAGATTCTTCACGCACTGATAAACAACATGATGTTAAACCAGCGCAAAATGATCAAAGCACATATACAATTAAGAAGTGGGATGGCGTTGAATCACCATTTGATGAGTATGTTAAGTGGCAATTGGGTAGCGAAGTAATCACACTTCAAGAATGGGTTGCTGGTGGAAAACAACCTGTTGCGAAATGGATTATCGACACAACTAGTGATCAAGGATATGTTTATTGGGGACAAGCACTTGAACACAGTAATGTTGCGAAAATACCAAGTACAATGACACCAAATTTCTTGGAAAGTGTAACTCTTGTAAAACAACCTACAGGAACTGCTAACTACCAAATCAATGTATCAATGGATGCAGTATCTCAAGACGACTTGAAACTATGGACCGATGGAAACTCTGATATCATCGATATGCTTGAAGACATCAAAACACCAGGATCTTCTAACAACAAAACCTTAGAAGACTTACTTCAAGAACTTCAAGACCTTCTTGATGAAGCAAAACTAATTGATCAAGATACATTAACGGATGAGTCTGGTGATAAACTTCAAAATGCTATCGAAAATGGCGAAAACACATATGATAATCCAAATACAACAATCGAAGATGTTATCAAAGCGATTGAAGACCTTGAAGATGCAATTAAAAATGTCGAACCAAAAGCTGAAGCACCTGGTTTTGATCTTGGAAACAAGAAAGTCGGAGATTCAATTAACTTCGCTGGACATATATATACAATAGTGTATGTTGATGCCCAAAATAAGACTGCGCTTTTACTCGGTGATATTCTCTCAGCAAGTGTTATCCAATCCATGGGATTTGAGCACTCTAGTGGAAAAGTTCGATTCAACAAAACAGGCGCTAATTATCAAGGTTATGAGGGTTCATATCTTGAAGAAGTAAATGAAAAGTATTACAACAATTACATCAAGAGTCATACAGACAATGCTTATGTTCTTCCAGCAAATTATGAAGTAGAAGAAGATGAGGGTATATACACCGATTGGAAAACTAAGGATTACGCATACTCTTATGTTAGCCAAACAGGTACTAAGACTGCATTTGCTCTGAGTGTTTCAGATATAAATTATTATGAAATAGCTCCTGCGACTATCGTTGATGGATTGTCTTCATGGTTGCGAAGCCCAGCTAATAGCTCGTTCGTTGCCGCAAATATCTATAGTGATGGTAAACCAGGAAGTAGTAAACCGTATGATCAGCCTTGCTATGTTCGTCCAGGACTTTGGATCTCAATTGGCGATTAATACAACAATCATCAAAAAGCATTAATCAATAAAGGAGCATACTAGATTTCTACTATGCTCCTTTATTGTTTTATCCCAAATAGGTCTATAGTGTCTTTATAAGAATTGCCTTGTTTATCTGTTGTTTAGTGTATTCATTTTTATTTGAATAAGGCAATTCCTGTAAGGATATTATGAAGAACTCATCATTTATGAAATTATCTCGATATAAACAAAAGTGTGAATATTTTTTTTCTGTATCATAAAATTACTTGAAATGTATACGAAATCTTTGTGAATCATCGTGAAGAGTTTATGAAAACCATAGTGTTACCTAGGTAATTCCTATATAATTATAATTGTGAATATATAAGGAGGAACCAATGATTAAAATTAGAAATAATGAAGTAATCGCAGAAATTACTGTTAAAGGTGCAAGTTTGGAATCCATTACAGTGGATGGGAAATCGATTTTATGGAATAAAGATGCAACATGGTGGAATCGTGTGGCACCATTTTTATTTCCGATTGTAGGACGTCTTCTAGATAATGAATACAGTGTTGACGGGAAAACCTACCCATTATCTCAACACGGGTTCCTACGAGACAGTGATTTTAGCGTAGAGGATCAAACTGAAACAGCATGTACACTAAAATTCATGAGTAATGATAAGACCCGTGAAGTATATCCTTTTGATTTTGAGGTGATTATAGCCTATACATTATTGGGAAGAAATTTATTAATCGATGCGACCATTGTTAACGCAGGGGAAACAGATATGTATTACAGCTTTGGATATCATCCGGCATTTATCGTCGAATCAAAAGACGCATATATTGAATTACAAGGACCTAAGCCATTTAAACAATATACCTTTGATGGACCGTATTGTAATGGTGAAACTGAATTCGATGGGTATCGTGTTGATTTTGATATGATGACGTATGAAAACATGACCTTGGTATTTGAAGAAGTACACCGTGTAATCCTTCATGATGGAAAACGTAAGCTTGCGATGGATGTACGCTCATATCCACATCTTGGAATTTGGACACCAACCCTTGAAGATGGAACCCAAGCACCGTTTGTTTGCTTGGAACCATGGGCAGGATTTGGGGATCGGATCGATCATGATAAAATCCTAAATCATAAATTTGGTATTGAAAAGATTGAGCCACAATCACAAAAAAATTGGAGTACTACCATTGAGGTATAAATGATTTCTGTGATGAAAACATAAAGAATAACAAAACAAGTGATATTTTTCACAAGCAAAGCGGTTACAATTCTTACATGGAAAAAATTGTAAAAAATATGCGAATTAATTTGCATATATTATTTGTGAAAAAAATAATAACTGATATGATACTAGTGAATTGATTAACAAGGAGACAAAGTATGACGAAAAAAGTAGATAAAGTACAAGAAGTAAAAATTGATAACGAAGTCGATGTACTCGTTGAGAAGGGTCAAAAAGCCCTCCAAGAGTTCATGGAGCTCGATCAAGAGAAAATAGATTACATTGTAGCTAAGGCATGTATCGCTGCGATTGATGCCCACGGAACACTTGCTAAGTTAGCAGTTGAAGAAACAAAACGTGGTGTATTCGAAGATAAAGCGACAAAAAACATGTTTGCTACTGAATACGTAACAAATAATATGCGTAACTTAAAAACTGTTGGAATCATTCATGAAGATGAAGTAACAGGAATTACTCAAATCGCTGAACCAGTTGGTGTTGTATGTGGTATTACTCCAGTAACAAACCCAACATCAACAGCAATCTTTAAATCTCTAATTTGTTTAAAGACACGTAACCCAATTATCTTCTCATTCCACCCATCTGCACAACAATGTTCAGTTGCTGCTGCAAAAGTAGTATTAGATGCTGCGGTTAAAGCAGGTGCTCCTGAAAACTGTGTGCAATGGATTGAACGTGGATCAAAAGAAAAAACAGACCAATTAATGAAACATGAAGGCGTTGCGACAATTCTTGCAACAGGTGGTAACGCAATGGTACACGCTGCTTACTCATGTGGTAAACCTGCACTTGGAGTTGGAGCTGGTAACGTACCTGCATACATCGAAAAATCTGCAGACATCGCCCAAGCAGTGAACGATATCGCATTATCAAAAGCATTTGATAACGGGATGATCTGTGCTTCTGAACAAGCTGTAATCGCTGATAAAGAAGTGTACAAACAAGTATGCGATGGTCTTAAGAAGTATGGCGTATACTTTGTAAATAAAGAAGAAAAAGCGAAACTCGAACGCTTCCTATTCGGAGTTGCTTCAGTTGACGAAAACTTTAAAGATGCTGTATTGAATCCTGCAATCGTAGGACGCGATGCAACATGGCTTGCTGAACAAGCTGGAATCACAGTTCCTGCAAATACATCAATTCTTGCTGCAGAATGTAAGTCTGTTGGACCTCAAGAAGTACTCACTCGTGAAAAACTTTCTCCAGTATTAGCAGTAATCCAAGCGAAGGATACCGACGATGGAATTCGCCTTTCAAAAGAAATGGTTGAATTTAATGGACTAGGACACTCTGCAGCAGTTCATACAAAATCAAAAGAAATCTCAGAGCGTTTTGGTAAAGCAGTACCTGCAATTCGTATTATCTGGAACTCACCATCAACATTTGGTGGAATCGGAAACGTATACAACGAATTCATCCCTTCATTAACACTTGGTTGTGGATCATATGGTCATAACTCAGTTGGCGATAATGTTAGTGCAGTTCACTTATTAAACATTAAGAAGATAGGGAGACGTAACAACAATATGCAATGGTTCAAAGTTCCACAAAAGATTTACTTCGAAAGAAACTCAATTCGTTACCTAACAGAAATGGTTGATGTTGAACGTGTATTCATCGTAGCAGACCAATCAATGGTTAACTTAGGATTCACAAACGTGATCATTGATCAACTCAACAAACGTAGAGACGCTGTATCCATCCAATTGTTTACAGATGTTGAACCAGATCCATCAATCGAAACAGTACGTAAAGGATTCGAAATGATGCAATCATTTAAACCAGATACAATCATCGCACTTGGTGGTGGATCACCAATGGATGCTGCGAAGGGTATGTGGATCTTCTATGAACAACCAGATATCGACTTCAATGATCTAAAACAAAAATTCATCGATATCCGTAAACGTGCATTCAAATATCCTGAACTTGGGCGTAAAGCGAAAATGGTATGTATCCCAACAACATCTGGTACAGGTAGTGAAGTAACACCATTTGCTGTTATCACAGACAAGAAAGAAAACAAGAAGTATCCATTGGCTGACTACGCTATGGTACCTCAAATCGCAATCGTAGACCCAATCTTTACCACAAACCTACCAGCATCTGTAACTGCAGATACAGGGTTAGACGTATTAACACATGCTACTGAAGCATTTGTTTCAAACTTCGCAAGCGACTTTACAGATGGACTCTGCGTTCAAGCTGTTAAGATGGTATTTGAATACTTAGAGCGCGCAGTTAAAGATGGTAAAAACGATCTTGAAGCACGTGAAAAAATGCATAATGCATCAACACTTGCAGGGATGGCGTTTGGGAACGCATTCTTAGGAATCAACCACTCACTTGCACATAAGATCGGTGGACGTTGGCATGTACCTCACGGACGTATCAATGCAATCTTGATGCCTCATGTAATTCGTTACAACGGAACACAACCAGAAAAACCATCACTATGGCCTAAGTACAATGTATACCGTGCAAATGAGCGCTATGCTGAGTTAGCACGTATCTTAGGACTCAAAGCAGACACTGTTGAAGAAGGTGTTGAAAGCTATGCAAAAGCATGTCATGACCTTGCAGAGCGTTGTGGAATTGTGATGAACCTTCAAGAACAAGGAATTGCTGTTGAAGACTTCGAAGCACACAAGGAAGAAGTTGCATACCTTGCATACGAGGATCAATGTTCACCATGTAACCCACGCTTGCCAATTGTTACAGATATGATTGAAATTTTAAACAAATCATATTATGCAAAACCAAAAGCAAAATAAATAGCTTTAACAAAAACTGAGCCTAATAAACTCAGTTTTTTTATATGCCTCATTTACAAATCCCACCACGAAGAAATCCATCGTATTTTCATCATTCATAAACAAACGATGTCATTTTTCAACTTGATAAAAATATACAAAAAAGACACCCGCTATAAATTGGTACAATGTTAGTAGAAAAAAGGGTAACCGATTAAGGAGAATATACGATGAAAAAAATGTTTAAGAAAAAATCATTCACACCGATTCTATTAGCAATATCACTCTTGTTAACAGGTTCCTACGCTTGGCGCGATATCAACCAACATAAGACCAATCAATTCAGTACTGAAGTAGCACACCATAATGTCACACTTGTTGAGAATTTCTCAGAAGTCACACAATGGGGCATAGATCAACAGATTACGAAAAGTGTCGCAGTGCGTAATGGTGATAAAGCAGATGATAATGCCCTAATCTATGATGATGCCTACGTACGCATCCAATTCAGAGAATTTATGGAAATCAGTGAGCAGAAATACATATACAGTGACCATCGCTATATGGTGGATGAAAAAGGCGATATTATGAAATTTACTTCATCATCTCAAGCTGTAGGATACTTACAATCAATCAAACATTCATGCACCTCTAGTGGATCATCGTGTATGAATATCTTGGAAACAATTAAAACTGCCTTTGATGCCCAAGAGTATGTTTACATACGAACCGACGCACATGATCCTAACGGTCAATACGGCAAATTTCTTGTAATGGATGTTGAGTATCTCAATCCAGTTTCTTTAGTGGAAGGTCAAACGAATCAATCCAATTCAGCACAGAGTGATTCACAACATGACGCGCTGCCAGAAAACAACAATGAACACAACTATACCATCAAAACATGGACAGACACTGATCGGGTCTTTGATGAGTACGTAGCATGGCAACTTGGCTCCCAGGTAATCACCGTAGATGAATGGATACAAGATGGTCTACAACCTGTTTCCAAGTGGATTATTGATACACACAGCGAAGAGGGCTGGGTGTATTGGGGACAACCACTTGAGCATAGTACAACCGCTACGGTTCCAACAACCATGACATCTAACTTCTTAGAATCCGTAAGTCTTGTAAAACAACCTAACGGTAAAGCAAACTATGATATTAACGTTTACTTGGATGCAGTGTCCTATGAAGATTTAGACCTTTGGACCGATGCCAATCAAGACATTCTCGGAATGTTGAAAGGATCCAATGATGACACTGAAACAATAGAGTTTGACCTTCAAGGCAAAACAGTTGGCGATACCATCACATTTGCGGATCAATCGTTTATTATCTTGTATATTGATCAAACCACAAAAGCAGCACTTATTATGACCAAGGATGTTGTATCTATGGAAGTGCTAAACTCCATGGAAATTCTTGCAGTGAATGGAAATGAAAAATTTCCATATAGCCATGCTACAAATACTAGTGAACCAGCAATTTATAACGACAGTTACTTAAAGATTGTTGATCAAGCGTTCTATGATAAAATTATCAAAAATCATACTGATCATGAATCAGTACTTCCTGTATCATGGGATGTAGAAGTTCCCATGACTGGTAACGCCGACTGTTATAAAAGAACAGATGCACCTACATTAGTTGACAAAAAAGGAGAAAAAACAGCATTTTCACTCAGTATGTCGGATGTAAATGCATATGGATTATCTGAAGAATTACTGGTGAAGTCTAGTAGATACTGGCTTCGAAGCCCTTCCTTCTTTGTAAACTTCGCTGGAACAATCGAATCGAATGGTACAATATGGCGCGAACATTTCTCTGATTTAAAAACTGCATTTGCACCTGCATTATGGATCCAAACCAAATAACAAACAAAAGACGATGACAGCATCGTCTTTTTTATGCGAAAGTTTAACGATTATTCGTTGCAGAGAGCGTTAAGATGATACTTCCCAAGGAATCCCACTCAGTCTTACTTGGGCGGTCTGAAATAACTTGGGGATAATTCAGAAAATGATATAAAATAACTTGGGGAGTAAGTTACCCCAAACAAGTTTGTTAAAGACCAAAGGGAAGCGTAGTCGCACATGACTATAGCTTCCCTCTTTTTGTTATAGTATATCAATAATGAGTCATTTCTTAAGAGAGTCCTTTGTCATAGGTTGTTTTAATTATTGGGTTAATTCGATATGTTGCGTCTTCATTAAGCACATACAACACACGATTCCTAAACCGCTCCCAATTACGATAGCCACTTGCATTGTTTTTTATTTGCTTGATTATGCGATTTCGATTCTCAATCAACGCACTGTTTATGTGTGTTATGGAAACTTCATAATGGGTTTCTCCTGTTTTCTTATTTGTGACCTTTGTGCATTTTTCTACTTTATTGAAAGTTGCGACAATTTCATTTTTCCACTTTCCTAAAGTTCGGCTAAAATCAACGATTGATGCAACTCTACTCTGAGCCATCACTCTGATGAGTGTGTTCAGATTCTCGTGTGCATTCTCAGCTTTTGATTCATTGAAGAATTGATCGAGTAAGAACTTCATGTTATATGCATCTTCAAGGCCATTGCTCGTTTGAAGAATTAGGTCTATTATGTCGTAAAGGTTTAGAAACTTTCCCAATTTCTTATTGCGTTGTTTCGGTACATTTGGATCAAATATATTGTATTTCTTATCTTTAACTGTGGTTGTTGCTTTGGGGTTTTTATAGAGTAACCAGTTGAACTTTTTAAGCAGATAGTATTGCTGGTCACGCTTATAATATTCTTGTCTTTTGACTTTATCTTCTGTTTGCTTCCAGTTCTTAGGAGGTTTTAGTTTCTTCATAGTGTCTACCCTAATAGAGTCGATACGTTTCATTAAATCACTATAAACATGAAAACGATCAACACTGATAAACGCGTTTGGAAGGAATTGTTTTGCGACGACTCTATAGCTATACCACATGTCGATTCCAATACCTAAGACTCCTTTGCGTTCTTCAAGGGGGATTTGGCTAAAATACGCGACTAAGTCTTGTTTCTTACGGGACGGTAATATATCTACGATATTCTTTGTCATTGCATCAATAAGAACGCATACATAATCACTGCGATCACTGTGGTACGCATAACATTCATCAATAAGCAGATAAGCGGGTAGTTTTTGTCTGGAGACAGAAACGTGGGAATCGAAAATAGATGATACTGTAGTGGGAGATAACCGATATCTATTGGCAACTGTGGTAAACGTTTCATGTGGCGATTTAAGATCATTCAGGACATTATATACGGTCAGCTGAGTAATCTTCATATTTCGATACGCAAATGGATTGTGTTCAAAAAAGCATTTATTACACGTTGTGCATTTATAACGTCGTGCACGGTAACGAATGTAACAGGGTATATGTGTTACCAGTGAGTGGAGAAGCTTCTTTTCAGAATAATCTTTGATTGTGGATGTTTTGCTTTCACAAATTGGGCATGTTTGTTCCTCTACCTGAAGCGTAATGTACACATTCAATGCGTCACTTTGACCTTTGATATCAATCTTCTGGACTTGATGGTGTTCTAAGTTAAATAATTCAAGAATTTTTTCGTTACTTAAAAGAGTGGCATTAGCGTTCATAGAAACCCTGCCTCTCTTTGACTATTTTGATAAGGTTTCATTATGTATCTTGCTCCTAAATATAAAAATGATTGTCTGTTATTTAAATAACCATCTTCATTATATTCAATCTGAGGAGTTAAAACTATTTTTCTCATGTTGGTGAAGTAATGGCGGAATGATAGATATTCCGTTTTGTGGATAATATGAAGTAATTCAATCGTTCCAAATAACTTAAATGTCTCACCGATTCATAATCGTTAAAACGTATTTTTATCCGAATATATGTTGATTCATCAATATCAGTTAAAAGCGTGCTATCAAGTTCATGGGTTAATATTATTTCAATTGTGGGTACAGACAGTTGAAAATAGGGAAGTAAGTTACTTGGTATTATTGCATGAGTTCTCTTACATTGATTACAAAAGAAACGTGCGATTTCTACGACAATGGTTAATCGCCCAGTAATTATGGTTTTCGGATAGTATCCATAACGAATCAGTGTATCTGTTTTTGAACAGCACGGACAAGGTATTGTTTTTGGATTAATTGAATTGAGAAATTTGTAATATTCCTTTTGAGAAAACTGTTTATTATTGAATGTGTTTGAGAAAACTGTTATCATATTCTTACTCCTTTATAGGAGGTATTGGATTGGTAGAAACTTAGGTCTGGAAACTTGGGGTTTCTACCATTTTATTAACCTCGTTAAACTAATAATACAAAAAAAATCACTTTAATACAGCACTTAATTGTGCATAAAGTAAAGTGATTTTTTATTCTGCTGGTCTAAGATAATCAGTTTACAACAGAAATCCCCAAACTTCTTTAAAGACAGAGGCTAGAGCAAGATTACCTCACCCCAAGAAATAGTGTTGCGAGTGAAAACCCCAAGTAAAGTTTAATATCCCTTACTTGGAACATAGGATAAACGCACAATATCACAACTCAAATCATTAAACTCAGGTGAATCATAATTTGTAACAACAAGTTCAGCTTGTGTTCTCGAAATCATTTCCTCAGAGATGGGTTCATCAAAAGAGAAATGAGGCACAATGTTTTGTGGAATCATAAACTGTGTCTGTTGGGTTAAGAAATCATCATAGCCAGGTTCACCCTGAAACGCAAAGAGCACACGAATGCTGTGTTTTTTTAAATGCGTCAAAGTTGAATAATGCATCATTGCCAAAGAAATCGCAATATCTTCACGATACTCAATGTTAAACATGCGCTGGCTCTCTTTTGAATACAGGTGACGCATCCAAATCATAAAATACTCATTTAAGGATTCTTTCAGAGAAATCCGTGTAAGAGCAGAAATTCGTTGAAACTGTGTAGAGAGATGGGTCAACATCGAAAGATTCAATAAAAACGTACGCATTTTGTGTAAGTGAGGACCATCAATTACCGAAGGCTCAAACTCAAGACTCAGAAAATTATTGATGGATTCAAGATGTCGTGGATCACTGTTCTGATAGACATACAATTCATTAACATCCTCAGATTGCTCCAACGGTTCCATTTCACTATAAGAGATGCAATGCAGGAAAATTGTATACGCCCAAATAATATCATCAAGGGGAGGTTTATAAATCAAAAACTTTTCTGCAAATGTATGGGTGAATGAATACTGAAACTCAACAAAATCAGCCTCATTAAGGATTCGCTGTCTGATTGAATCGTCCAGTTCCACAAAACACTTCGACTGAATACGCCTTCGAATGATCATTATCCACAAGGTAACTCTGAAGTAACTGAATCGTAATGGAAAGGACAGACTATTTCTGGTTCCATCAATAATCGTTTTATACGCTTCGTAGTTTTTCTCAAAATCACAGTCAACGGTAAAATAATCATTAAAGTCATAATAGAAATTATATAAGAAGAGTCGGATATTCGTTTCACTTCCTATAAATCGAATCGGAGACTTAGACAAAGATACACCAAATTCAGTAATGACTTGATTAATATGTGTCAATATTTTTCGCAAGGTACTTGGGTTCACAAATAACTCCGCAACTAATTCATCAAAAGTATATGAATCATTGTGGAAAAGTGCATCAAGGATTCTGAAGACATCCGTTTCCTTCGCCAGTTCCATAATTAATGCAGGAATTGATATACCCGGAGGATAAATTAAGATGTACCCATCTTTTCCCATCGATCGAATTTCAATGTTAATTGGTAAATTGTTATTGAGCTCTTGTAAGTCACTTCTTAAGGTAGGAATTGAGCATCCAATGCGTGTCGCAAGTTCATGAATACTCACAGCAGTTTGTTGAGCACTCAAAAATTCAAGTGCTTGAACTTGCCTACTGAATTGCTTATCGATATTTAAAGAAAAAAATAGTCGTTTGTTATGCATAGTTACACTCCTTTACACCATCTGATAATAGAATTCTAGAATATTCTTTCGCCATAAAAATTCCGTTTTCTTTGTGAACAAGAAAAAAGTAAACAAATGGGAAAAAAAGATGCAGATGTACGCTCATATTGAAAAAACAACATGAAAATTTTCGGTATCTGGAAGAAATATTATCCTTCCAATAAAATACATGAGGAGATTTATGCCAAAACCAATACCACGATACAAAAAATAGATGGATGAATTGGGCTCGTTGATCATCATTTCAAAAAACACCCCAAAGATCCCTACTTTTAAATACAAAATTGTCGTGAAGGATTAAACTTAATTATAAATTGGATAACCATCTCAAATTGATAATAAATTCAAGTTACCTCCCTCAAAGATATAGAAATTATCGATAGTACAGATTGGTATAATATGGGCAGATAAAAGCTGTACTTATATACCTAAAATAGTAAGCGACGTTTGAGAAGTTTAAAGCGAATTACGCCCTTTTATCACCCTGAAAAACACACATTACGATAAGCGAGGGGTTCGCCAAAAGAATAAAGCAAAGGTTCACGAATAAAATCTTCCGTTTCAATTAATTGGTTGATTTTTTTTGTTGGAAAAACGAAGTACAGAAGACAGCACAGGAGGCGCACATGCTTAAAAAATCAATTCTCATCCTTACCTGCATTTTTACACTCATCGTAGGTAATTTGGTCATTCAAGCGGATACAAATAATGACACACAAACAGGAAATAATGTCACGGAAGATTTCCAAATCGATTCGATGAACATCACAATTGCAGGCAAGACTGTCTATGATGAATCTGGCAAAACAGGGCCTTCAGAAATTGATTATACGGGAACATCACAAACGTTATCAATCAATTTAGCGTGGTCA
The DNA here is from genome assembly GCF_001545095.1 of Erysipelothrix larvae. NCBI lineage: Bacteria > Bacillati > Bacillota > Erysipelotrichia > Erysipelotrichales > Erysipelotrichaceae > Erysipelothrix > Erysipelothrix larvae. Next base: position 1,711,556 of record NZ_CP013213.1, on the reverse strand, counting down.
GTCATCGATCAAAATAAAGACACATTTCATCAAGGAGATTATATCGAATTTGACTTATTGATAGCAGTTGGAAATGATACCACAACCTTTACGAATCTTTCACATGAACGCACACTAACCTTTGATAACTCCGTGATTGGAAAAGCAACACTCATTGTGACCCCCATCGATGATACCCATACAAAACTATCCTATCGGATTGTCTTTACTGAAGGGATTGAAAATAAAGTAGATATCTCAGGTACACTATACGGAAGTGCTAACTTTTCTGGGAATAAAGTGGGAGAGCATTCAGAGTTTTACTATAATGATGAGCTGATTGCGAAAGTAAACGTCACACAACCCTCAACTGCCGAAACATCAATCTCAGTCATCAAACCAAGTCAAGTTGTGAAAATGGGGAAGACACTGAATTCATACAGTCAAAATCAAAACACCATAACATGGAAAATCACCATTAATAATTACCTTTCAAATCAATTCACTGACTTTGAAGATAATTATGAAAACAGTAAATATGATGATTTGATTATCGAAGAAATCTTAGATTCAAATCTTTCTTTCACAACGTCAGCTAACGCAAAAATTATTAACTTAGAAACCCCAATCTACCTGTATTCCGATGATTTTAATGGGACAACTGCAATCCGTTACCCTTATTCCAAACAAACGCGGTTATATGATCTTCTTACAAATCTATCATCTTCAGAGAAGAGTAATGATACAGTTCTTGAAGCAGTTAAAAACACCCCCCGATCGTATGCAATCGTCCTTGAAGCAGATCCAGAAAATCCATCACGAACACGTGAACGCCTAGTGATGAACCTGGGTGCAATTGGTTCAACAGGACTCCGTTATACGGATGTTAACTATTCTTATTATAAAGAAATTGTCGATCAAATGATTCAATCCTATGATTATGTCAATGAGATCATCGAAACTGCGCACCAAGAAGGCAAACAAAACAGTGATATCATTGTAGGGAAATACAACGACAGCTATACCCTTGAAACCTGGGAAAACATGTCGGAAGTGTATCGAAAATCGATAGATTATTACGCTCAAACAGATGGTGAAGGCAAATACATTGGGCCCTATCTCTATGATCTTCAACTTACCGTAACTACAGGGATTAAATACCAAGACCTTGAAACCATCAATGAACCCTATGTAACCAATCGGGTAAATATTGAGACCGGATGTGAAAAATTCACTTACGAAAAGAAGCAAGATAACTTCTGGAATGACAGCATAAAACTTACTGCGACTAAAGGAGATGTTGTGGTATATAAATCGGATTCATTGTATGAGAACACCTACACTGAAGGTGTCGAATCGTATGAAGGACTGATTTCTAATACAGTCTTTGAAGTGTATAGAACCTCAGACAACGTCCAAATGAACTTCAATAAAGATGGTAATAAATACGTCTATTCAAATAGCGGATCATTCAAACAAGTAGAAACTGGTGGAAATGGAACCTTAATTCTCAGTGGACTTCCCACCGGTAATTACTATCTGCTTGAAGTTACACAAAGTGATGGTTATTATCGTGTCGAAGGATCCAAAGCAATAACGCCATTCACTACATCAAGCAAAATAATTAATCATATCATGGTAGAAAATACACCTCGAACTGTATCATTGATAAAGGTTGATGCAGATGATGAAACCGTAACACTCCCTAATGCAGAATTCGAACTGTTCATGTGTACTGGAGAACCTTGTGATGCAAACTCCGTTCAAATAACAAACTTCAAAAAAGTGGTCATAAGAGATGAAGAAATATATCAAGTTGACCCAGAAGGAACAGACCCTCTCATCACAAATGAAAAAGGAATGCTTACAATCTCAAAACTAGAAGCACAAACCTATTATCTTAAAGAAAAAAGAGCACCTTTTGGCTATCTAACCAGCAACAATCTTAGATACTTCACACTAGGTGAAACATCAGATGATGATGAAATCCTTTTCCTTGGAACCTTTGAAAACAGTCAATCTAAGATGACGATAGCAGGTCATAAGGTATGGGTTGACAACAACAATAGTGAAGGATTAAGACCAGACTCCATTCAACTCATCCTCAGAGCAAATGGCGAAATTGTAGAAGGTGTTGAACCAATCTGGTTTAATACTGATACAAATACATGGGCCTACATGTACTCAGACTTGCCATTTGTGGAAGGTGGAAAAGCAATCAACTATACTGTAGAAGAAGTACCTGTCGAAGGTTATACCACAACACAGGATGGTTTTTATTTCACGAATACCCATGAACCATCCTATATAACCATCGAAGGGACCAAAACCTGGGTTGATAATCACAACTCTGAAGGGTTTAGACCAGATAGCATTGAACTTGTACTCAAAGCAAATGGTGACGAAACGGACTACCAACCAACATGGACATCAAAAGAAGGAGATGTCTGGACTTATGAATATACAAACTTACCACAATATGCTAATGGACAAGAAATAAAATATACAGTCACAGAGAAATGGGTCAGTGGATATGACTTTACACAGGAAGATTTTAATCTAATCAACACTCGAATCCCTACCTACTTGTCAATTTCAGGAACCAAAACATGGATTGACAACCACAACAGTGAAGGAGCAAGACCTGATTCCATCGAAATCATTCTCAAAGCAAATGGCGAAGAAACAGACTATCAACCAACATGGACTTCAAAAGATGGGGATGTCTGGACTTATGAATATACAAATTTACCATTCTATGCGAAAGGACAAGCAATTGATTACACTGTAGAAGAAGTAGCAGTTGATGGCTATACCACAACAAAGGATGGTTATGATTTCACGAATACCCGCGAACCATCCTATATGACCATCGAAGGAACCAAGACATGGGTGGATGATCATAATGTAGAAGGGTTTAGACCTGATAGCATCAAGCTTATACTTATAGCAAATGGTGTGGAAACAAACTACCAACCTACTTGGACTTCAAAAGACGGGGATGTCTGGACTTATGAATATACAAATTTACCATTCTATGCGAAAGGACAAGCAATTGATTACACTGTAGAAGAAGTGGGTGTTGAGGGCTATGAATCGATTCAAGACGGATATAATTTCCGCAATGTTCGAAGACAATCCTTCACAAGTATAACTGGAACCAAGACATGGGTGGATAACAGTGATAAACAGGGGTTACGTCCTGATTCAATTACATTAAAACTCTTTGCTAATGATGTTGAAGTTATGGATATTAATCCAGTATGGATCATCAACGGGGATGTCTGGACCTTTATTTACTCTGGACTTCCTCAATATATGAATGGTTCAGAAATAGTCTACACAATAGAGGAAATTTCTGTAGAATTCTACGAACTTATCCAAGATGGATACGATCTCATTAACGTTCTAGTTGAAACCAACCAACCTGAAGAACAATTGCCACAAGATCCTGAAGAAAAACCACAAAAACCATCACTTCCTAACACAGGTAAACCACTACCGCAAGATCCTAATGACACAGATTCTATTCAAGGTGGAGTCAAACCCGATGATACAAACAACCAAGAGAATCGATTGCCAAATACAGGCATTGAAACCCATTCTTTTAATCTGTTGATCATTTCCATGGGACTGCTTTGCATAGTATTAGAAAGACGGTTATCAAAAAAAGATTGATTGTTTGAATGGGAATCATTGATGCTTTTGTTAGGACATGCTTACGACTCGATTAAAGACTCACAAATATATCACATGTATTTTATTGTTAAATCGGTTATAATTAAAGGGTAGCTTAAGGAGGAATAAGCATGGCAACACCACATATTAATGCAGAAAAAGGGCAAATTGCAAAAGTAGTATTAATGCCTGGAGATCCACTTCGCGCAAAGTTCATTGCAGAAACATTTTTAGAAGATGTAAAACAAGTGAATGATGTTCGTAATATGTTCGCCTTTACAGGAACATACAAAGGGCACCCAATTACAGTAATGGGTTCAGGAATGGGACAACCAAGTATCGGAATTTATTCATATGAATTATATTCACAATACGATGTTGAATCAATTATTCGTATTGGATCTGCTGGGTCATACTCAGACAAAGCACATGTTTACGATGTTGTGCTTGCAAACAGTGCATTCAGTGAGTCATCCTTTGCGAAGGTCGCATTTGGATACCAACAAGATACACTTGAACCAAGTGAATCACTAAACAAACGCATTCTAGAAGCATCGACAGCACTCAATATTCCTGTTATTGAAGGACGGGTACATTCAAGTGATGTATTCTATCGCGATTCTGGGGTAACATACGAAGATCTTCGTGATAATCACGGTGTTCTTTGTGTAGAAATGGAAAGTTTTGCATTGTTTGCGAATGCAAAAAATCTAAATAAAGAAGCAGCATGTCTTTTAACTATTTCAGATTCATTTGTAACTGAAGAAGTGACAACTGCAGAAGAACGTCAAAATTCATTCACTAACATGATGAAGATTGCACTTGAAGCTGCGATCAGTAACGCATAATTATTTAAAATATTAACCAAAGGGTTCGATTTCTTGCTTGTTGAATCCTTTGGTTTTTTTGTGGGAACATAAAGATCTAGGTAGTACTCTTAACAGTCCCACTAATATCTATAGGGTTGATTAATTATTAAAAATAAATTTGACATATTTTTAAAATTTATTAAGGAAATATATCAATGCTCGCTTATTTATGAATAGACTCATACGAATTACCCATGCATAAAATGACTCGAGATTTAAACATAAAGGAGATACCCCTGTTGATACTAACCGTATACGGTGCCTGTGAAGGCATGAATCGCATTTACCATAAATTATCGCACACATCCTATGATGTCCATCGGCTAAAAGACCCTCTCGATGCCATTGCATATTGTATTAATCATTCAGTAACTTTAGTCATTGCCTATGATGACCTAGAGTTTATGAAAGGTGTACAAATGCTTGGCGCAATCAAAGCAGTTCGTCCGTATATCTGTACCATTTTGTGTACATCACAGGTCAAGGACACACTAGAAATGAATGCACTCACTGCAAAAGTTGATACGATTGTTGACCTAAGCCGCAGTGAAACCCTGAATTGGGAAAAAATCAAACGTACTATGACAATCCGTAACTTAGGGACCCGTTACATTGAATCGGACGGTGTTTGTCTTAATGTTCACAGTCATACTGTCACAAAAGAAGGACAAGAGATTTCACTTACAATCCGTGAATTTGAATTTCTAGAGTTCTTTATACGAAACAAAAACCGTGTTTTATCACGCCATGAGATCATTCGTGCACTCAACGATACAAGTATTTCAGAGAAGGATGAAGGACGTACGGTCGATGTCCATATTAAACGGCTAAGAGATAAATTAGGACGAAAAAACCTAGTAACAGTGCGTGGGGTTGGGTATAAGTGGAAGGAATAGGTGATGCAAAGGCGTTGCCTTTTTTTATCCAATCCTTTATACTAAGACTATACACCCCCTACATAGGGGGAGGAGGGTTCTTATGAATGAAAAGAAAGAAGCAATGAAATATCTTAAGACTGCTCAAGGGCAATTGAATGCAGCAATTTCAATGCTTGATGAAGAACGATACTGTGTGGATGTATCGCATCAAATTCTTGCATCAATTGCTTTACTTAAAAAAGCAAACGAAAAAATGTTGAAACAACACATGACAAATTGTGTCGTAGAAGCCTTTGAAACTGATCAAGGTGAAGCAAAAATCGATGAGGTTCTAAAGTTAGTTAATAAAATGATTGGATAAGAGGGTGAAGGTATGAGTGAAAGAAATTATGATGTAGAAGGCATGAGTTGTGCCTCGTGTGTGAGTCATGTTACAAAAGCGATTGAAGGTGTACCTGGTGTTAAGAATGTATCCGTCAATCTCTTAACAAATAAAGCACATGTTGAATTTGAAGGTGATGATAAAACTGAGGATATCATCAAAGCAGTCCATAAAAGTGGTTATGAGGTAAAACGTCCACAGGAAGTGGAATCACTGGACCTGAATGTTGAAGGGATGAGTTGTGCTTCATGTGTGGCACATGTTGAAAAAGCAGTTCAGAAACTCGAAGGTGTTGAGTCTATCAGTGTTAACCTGTTGTCAAACTCAGCACATGTTGACTATGATCCACAGAAAGTTCGTAAGTTTGAAATCTATGATGCAATCACAAGAAGTGGCTATACACCATCGGACAAAGAAGATATCTTTCAAGATGATAAAGATGAAAAGACAAAGGAAATCATTAAACATCGAAACAGCGTCATCGTGTCACTTGTTCTTGGCGCAATCATGCTTTATGTTGTAATGGGACCGATGTTATTTGCAAATCTACCCATACCAGCATTTTTAGACCACATGAAACATCCATACATTTTTGTGATTTTTCAGTTTGTGGTAGCAGTTATTGTGATGGGAATCTATCGTCATACACTAATTAAGGGCTTTAAAGCGCTCTTGAATCGAGCACCAAATATGGATTCATTGGTTGCGGTAGGGACATTAAGTGCCTTTACCTACAGTCTATATGGTTCAGTACGTGTTTTCATGGGAGACACACACTTTGCAATGCACCTTTACTATGAAACAGTAGCTGTTGTACTTGCATTAGTGGGTCTTGGTCGTTTGATGGAAGATATTTCTAAAGTAAAAACCACCTCAGCTATCAAAGCACTCTTAAACTTAAAACCAAAAACCGCGATCTTAATCGTTGATGGTGAAGAAAAAGTGATTGATGCAGATGAGATTCGCGTGAATGATATCCTGCGTGTTAAACCTGGAGAATCCATTCCAATGGATGGAATTGTGATTGAAGGGCGATCCAGTGTGGATGAATCCATGCTTACAGGTGAAAGCTTACCAGTCGACAAAGAAATTGACAGTAATGTCACGATGGGAACCTTAAACGTCAATGGAAGCCTTGTAATTAAAGCAAGTGTCACAAACAAAGACACAAAATTAGCCCAAATTATTCGTCTTGTTGAAAAGGCCCAAACAGAAAAAGCACCCATCGCCCAATTCGCAGATATGATTGCTGGAGTTTTTGTGCCCGTTGTCATGGTGATTGCGACTGTGGCTGGAATCCTATGGTATATTACCACTGGTGATCTTGAATTTAGTCTTACCATTTTTGTAACCGTGCTTGTCATTGCATGTCCGTGTGCACTTGGCTTGGCAACCCCAACAGCAATCATGGTAGGAACCGGAGTTGGCGCAAGCCATGGTGTCTTTATTAAATCATCTGAAAGTCTTGAGCTTGCCGCAAAAACCAATGTTGTAGTGTTTGATAAAACAGGAACACTCACACATGGAAAACCAAGTGTCAGTGATGTTGAATCCGACCACAAAGCACTGATGCTTCAAATTGCAGCATCGCTTGAATCAAATTCAACACACCCTTTAGGCAAAGCAATCATTGATAAAACAACATCGGATGACATTCAATTATTGCCAACCGACCAATACTTTGAACATCATGGTATGGGATTGAGTGCAAAAATAAAGGGTAAAAACGCATATATTGGAAATGCAAAACTGATGGACTTCGCCCAAGTAGCTTATGATGAAGAACGCGCAAATGCCATTTCAAGTGAAGGGAAAACCGCAATGTATGTTGCTTATGATGGAACCTTATTAGGCCTTATAGGCGTTTCAGACTCAATCAAAGAAGAAGCTGTGGATGTGATTCAAGAACTTAAAGATATGAACATCGATGTTGTCATGCTTACAGGCGATCATCCTAAATCAGCACAAGCTATATCAAAACAACTGGGTCTAAGTCATGTGATAGCACAAGTCTTGCCTGAAGAAAAATCAGAACACATAAAAAAACTCCAAGAAGGCAATAAAACGGTAATGATGGTAGGGGATGGAATCAATGATGCAGTCGCTTTAGTTCAAGCAGACATTGGTGTTGCAATTGGAACCGGAACGGATGTTGCAGTAGAATCCTCAAACATTGTCTTAATGCGCGATGATTTACATGGTGTATCGGGTGCAATTAAACTCAGTAAGAAAACCTTACGAAACATTAAAGAGAACCTATTTTGGGCATTCTTATATAATGTTGTATGTATTCCAGTAGCTGCGGGTGTGATTTATGCTTTATTTGATGGTCCATTATTAGACCCAATGATTGCTGGAGCAGCAATGGCATTCAGTTCTGTATCTGTAGTGTTAAATGCGTTGCGTTTAAGACGATTTAAGTTTAAAATGAAATAGGAGGTAATCAAATATGAAAAAACATATATTGTTTGTGCCTGATATGAAGTGTCAAAATTGTGTGAAACACATTTCTGAAGAACTTGATAACACACGTGTTGACTACGAAATTAGTTTAGAAAACAAAACAGTATCAGTAAGTGGCGACAATGACGCGATTCATGCCGCAAAAAATGCAATTCGCAATGCAGGGTATACAATTCAGTAACCCTGCTTTTTTTCGCGTTATAGGAACAATAAATGGTTGCGTGAAAACTGTGTCAAGACAACTTGTTCACCTTGGTAGACGTAGTAAAATTTGGTATCTTTAGTTTGACAGTAATAAAGTATAAAAGCATCAAGTATCCCTTTAAATAGTAGATACTTGATGCTTTATTTGTAATAAAATGTTGTTCCATATTAGGGACAACTTTTTAGATTTTGAAAATATTTTTTAATTCGTTTCTTTCTTGATATTTCTTATTTAAATCTATGGTATAAATCTTCGATAAACACCCAAGTACTTCATCATAATAATTGAGCAAATAGATGTTATCTTCAAAAGGATGTGCTTGATATTTGTTTAGTGAGTTTGCGATTCGTTGCGTCGAGTATGTATCTCCAAGTAAAGTTTCAATTAGGCGCATAATTACTAAAGAGATAACACAGATTAGGAAATGACTTGCAATTCGCTCTTTATTGGAAAGATAAACTGGACGCGCTTTAAATTCAAATTTCAAGACTTTGAATGAATCCTCAATTTTCGCTAATCCTCGGTATGCGTCAATGATCTCTTGAGTTTCCATTTCAATCTCACTGGTTACAATAGAATCGTAACCATCATGCTTTGATTCTTCTTCAATAACTTCGCGGTTTAATTTTAAGACTTTAGGAATAATGTTTCCTTCTTTGTCATATTGAATGTCCAAGACATACATAGATACTCCATACGAGGTTTGTCGAGTGTAGTTAATCTTAGTTGATGACGAGGACTGTCGTATTCTTATGATACTTTAGTACCTATACAACCTGTAGGTGGGTCACAATGAATGATATTAAAACAATGGCTTAATAAGAGTCAAAAGATTAAACTAGAGCTAATTGGTAGAATTTATCAAGCACTATTAAGCGAGAAAATCATAGATAAAACAACAGATGATAAAGGAAAATTCATATGCTGTCACTACGAAGGAACTCATACTTTTAAAACAAGGTCTAACACCACAAAAAAAAACAAACAAAGGACTAAATGTTTGGATTGTAATAAGCATGTGATTTTCATGAACAACCTTCAATACTTCATTGATCAAAATAGATTGAAAAAGAGCTTATTTATACCGTACTAAAAATTCAACTCTATGAAATGAACCCAATAGTTAATGCAATTATATATGTGTTATTCTTATTTATATGGCGTTATTCATTTTGGCAAAATCTAGTAAAATCTTTCAACTATGATAAAAATAAGTAGAATTATATCCATATAAAATATATATCATTAGTATATTGATATCAATTTTAGGGTATCGATGGTATTTAATAAAGACATGTTATAAACGTGAATTTAAACATATGGATATTAAATATATTGAGTTTATCTTATTTGAATTCAACTAATTATTTTTGAATAACATTAAAATGTGACAAGGGGATATATGAGTTTTAAAAAGTATAAGAATACAAACCAACATGATGCATCAGATTGCGCAGCAGCTGTAATATCAACTGTGTTATTACCGTATAAGAAGAAAAATGCCCATTATGAAGATACGGGAAGTCAATAAAAACAGATGCACATAAAACAAGTGTAAAAGGACTTGTTGAGGGACTAGAAAAGTTAAACATGAATGTAAGGGCGGTCCGAGTTGATATCAAGGATATCACGAGTGATTTAACCTATCCTGCGATTGCAGGTATAAACAGCAATAAGTATGGAACGATAACTTGACAACTTGTTTCCATTGATTCAGGAACACTTTCACAAGAAACATCAAATGGGAATGCTCTATTTTACAAAGTCACGGTGTCAATCGAAAGTACAGAATTAACGAGCAAGAAAGAAACAGTTAAACTGACTAAATCAATACCAATAGAAGCACGGGTTGTTTATGAATAAGAAACCTATCTTGAATGGGTTCTTAATTTACTTAACTATAGAAATTAATATTAAAGGACGTGGTTAATATAGGGGGTTAGGGGTTAGTATTGGGTCAATCATTAAGATTGGTAAGACTTGTGTTAACCTGAGTAAAGGTAGAAACAGGAGGATATGACTATGGAATTAGGTCTACCGATGAATTATGTTGAATTAGATCAAGAAGAAATGATGTACTTGGATGAAGGATTAACGTTTTCTAGAGGGTGGGTATCGACAATAATTGATGCGGTTGCCACGCCTTTTTGCTGGTATCTTGCTCCAATAAAGTTTATGGGAAAGCAAGCTGCATCTGCCTAATTAGGCAATATTTACCTCAATTAAGTGGTTTAGTTCCTAAAGCAGCAAAATGGGCATTGGGAGTTACAATTAACGTTGCGTCAGGTAAAGTTGGAAACGCAATATTAGGAAATGCTTGGTGTTTTACTTCAGTTGGAGGAATTTTTGCATTAGGTTTAGACTATGTTACTGATAATATAATAAATAACCAAATTGTGATTTAGGAGGAGATTATGAAAATTAACTTGCCAGATAACTATAAGTATTCTATTCATGGTAATAACTTGCTTATAGAAACCTCAATTTTTAATAATAGGTTTAAATCGGTGATGTCAATATTTTTAGATTGCATGAGTGGGATTCTTCAAGAAGATCTTCAGCCACCCATTGTAATCGAGATTTTCAACATTCCTTGTGATGAAACTGTGGAAGTAAAAATAGACAAGAATATGAATATTAGTGTGTCCCCTAAATATGCATATGAAATCAGTACAAGAGATTATGAATTGATTTCATGGAGGTTCGGATTTTTGAGTCTGATTTTGTTTTCTATTATTGTAGGTATTTTTGTTTCGTTAATTATTCTAAGTGCTTCCTTTACAGGGAAGTTGTGGGTTTTGGTTTTACTTCTTCCAATATGGGTAATCGTGGTGGGATTGATTCGTAAATATTTCAAGTTAACAAGAATAGTTAGATCGATACTATAAATGATCCTGATATCGCAATTATCAAGTCAATGATCGTTAAAACAGTAATTAGTATGGAACAATAACAGGACAACTTATCTCCAATGAATCTGTAGTACTTTCACAAGAAACATCAGATGGGAATACTCTATTATATAAAGTCATGGTGTCAATCGAAAGTACAGAATTATCAAGTAAACAAGACACAGAAAAAAACTCTTCAAATCAATGCCAATTGAAGCACGCATCATTTATGAAGAAGAAACCTATCTTGAATGGGTTCTTAATTTGCTGAACTTCAAAAACTAGCATTAAAGGAGTTGGTTAATATAAGGGGTTAGGGGTTAGTATTGGCCCAATCATTAAGATTGGTGACACTCAGATAAACCTGAGTAAAGGTAGAAACAGGAGGCTATGACTATGGAATTAGGTCTACCGATGAATTATGTTGAATTAGAACAAGAAGAAATGATGTACTTGGATGGTGGCTTGAGTTTTGGTAGAAATTGGTGGAATTCAAGAGATGCAATTGCAGCTGGGATTGATGTAGCATTACTCTTATTTGGTATATGGTCAGTAAAGGGACAAGCTGCAAAAAAATGGATTACTAATAATGTGAATAGTATTGCAGGTGCAATAGCAAAGTATTTTAGTGTTTCAATAAGTATGAGAAAAAAGATTGTAGCCACAATTAGTGGATTAGCTGGCATTGCGTCACTATCAGTTGGATATTTTGTAGCATGGGGAATTGATGCCGCTGATGGTTGGTTTGGAAGTTACGGAAATGATGGATACTGTTTTGGATAAGAGAATCAAATCAACAATATTGTTAGTTATTGGGATATTATTATTTGTTATAAATGAAGTTATTTTCAAATTTGGAACTATTTATTCTTTTATCGCATTTGGGATAGTGTTTATTGTTGCTTTTGTAACGTGGCTCTCAAATTCTTCAAAGAGTTAAGTAGTAGCAGTACTTTATAAGAGTTGGGAGATATTTTGAATTAGGATCTCTCATTTTTATAGTATGACAGGCAGTCATATATCTTAGGTGAAAGTCCCAAGGAGCGTATCTATCGCGAATTGATAGCGACCTGCAAGTTTCACATCGTGAGGTGTGGGAGAGGGGAAGCAATAGCGAGATCGGCTGGTTCGTACAACGCTCATAGAAAGTGAACAAGCATTAATCAAGGGAAAAATTGGGTATAAAAGTAAGGTAGAGAGTGAAACTTATTCGACAACATCAACTCAAAAATCATTGGAATAAAAGAAAGAGAAATTGTCAGATTTGAACGCATCCATCCAAACAATCCAAAATGACATAAAGAGTTTGGAAAAAAATGATGAAGACGAAGCGGGTTTCAAAGAGTATTGCAGATGTGTCGTGGTCACAATTTGTGGCAAAGCTCGAATACAAAGCCGGTTGGTATGGGAAAAAAGTAATCAAGATTGATTCCTGGTATCCGTCCAGTCAGCTGTGTTCTCACTGTGGACATAATGATGGAAAGAAACCACTGGAGATACGTCAATGGGAATGTTCCAACTGCAACATCACACACGATCGTGATTTGAATGCAAGCATCAATATCCTGAATGAAGGATTAAGACTTTCGCATCAATCCTAAGAATGAAAAACAATAAACCGATGGGACATCGGGGATAGCTTGATAAATAAAAGTGACCGCTGGTCGACAGGAATGTCGATTAAGTTTGCTTTGTTCTCAAGAAGCCCCCACTTCGAGCGTATGCTAAGTGGCGGGTAGTTCACCAAATACTTCTCCATGTTGGTCAATAACAGCGACATAGTGCTTACACGTAGCAATATCGATTCCGATGTAAAACATAAAAGGATCCTAGCGTGAGAGAAAAGTTCAAAGATTTATTTTAGCTAATTGCAATTACAGTAGTAAGAAGTGGCAATACTCTCCTGAGGGTAGTTAAGATTCAAAGGTAAACAAAAGTACACATTCACGGTTCAATTTTACTAGGTTTAGCTTGAAATAAAAAAGAAAGGAAATACGGGTCAGGTTTATTAGATAAGTCTGATTACAGTGGGTTGGTCTTCATGACGATACGATTTACGAAACAAATAGCAAATCTGATGTTTATTTGTTTTATTGGTTCATTTATTTATAGTGCTAATTACATATTTGTTTTTGAACCTATGAATATACTGAGCCTATTAATTTCATATTTACCATTTTTATCTTTGATTTTCTATACGCTTATTTTGTTACCAATGGACGCAATTAGATCCTTAAACCGAGGTAAGCCATACGAAAAATCAAGTGTTTTTTTACTGAGTCTGTTGCTTGTTTTCTATATGTGCCTAAATTATTTCCATCAGTTAGGTACACTTCTATTCTATGGAATACAGTGCTTCTTGATCATCATGTCATTAGTGTTTCATATCCGTCTTATTGAATCGATGAATAAAATTAGTGAAGAGTCTTTTAGTCAAGCGTGTAACGTTATCACGGAGCATGGTACTGACATTTTTTTTGAAAGCAAACAAACAAAGAAAATTCGTCAAGTAAAGTTTTGGCTACTTGTTATTGTTTTAGCAGCAATATCAGTTGATAATTTACTAGTCTATCTCACATTAGGAAGTTATACACTACTTTCTTTTTATGAGTGCTTTCGCTTATCAAAGGAGTGGAAGAATAATAAATTAGTTTATGTGCTAGTCCTAAAGTATTGTATTTTAGCGGTCGTACTTTTGTGCTTGACTTTTCCTTTGCTCTATTTTGATTATATTCCTGCAGCAATCTTTAGCTTATTATTCAGCGATTTTCCTTTCTTTCAAATAAGATGGCTCGTATACAAATCCAAATTGGAAGAAATTAATACTAAAATGTAAGCTTGATTCAAACTGTGGCACAATTATCAGTGTACGTCTAAAACTGTCGTATACTCTTGAAATGATAGAAAAAGGAGCTAAAATTATGGAATAAGGTTTACCTATGAATTATGTTGAATTAGAACAGGAAGAAATGATGTATTTGGATGGAGCAGACGCAACAAACTTTTGTAATAATTTAGAAGGAGTATGGAATAGTTGGAGTATTAATGTATCAAAGGCACGAGTAGCGGCTGGGTGGTCATGGGCTTTATTCTCCAAATCATAGGCACAAGTTGGTGATTATGGATATAGTTGGGCTGCTGTTAAAATTTGGTACACCAGTAATTAAAATTGCGTCATTTCTGGGCGGTTTTATAGGGGGTTTTATTGCAGGTCTAGAAGTTAGTTTGGCGGTGTCATATGTTTGGAACAATAGAGTCTGGTATTAATATTTGATAGGTGGAGGAAAATTGAGATGAATAATAAAAAGATGTTATATATTTTTCTGGGAGTGATTGATGGTTTTATTATGCTCCAAATCATTGATAGTTTTAGAGGAGAATTAAATCCCTGGACTTTAGTGTTCGTTTTACTGGTCATTGTATTGATGTTAACACTCGTTGGTGCAGTGGTCATCTCTAATATTGATGATTTTTCACTATGGTTATTTGAGGGAGGAGTCAGGAAGATAGGGCCTCTATATTTCAAACCTTTTAGAATAAATCCTTTAGGGATCATTGCTCAAAGAAGTATCTTTGAAGAAAGAAATGTATTTGGAAGAAATATCAACAAAGTTCGGGATCAGTTTGTTTAATCACTGTATTTTCATTAACTACTATATGTGTTTATTTGAGCTACGTCTTAAATTTACTGGCTGTATTATTGTTCCCGATTGGATTAATTAATGCACTTGTAATAATCAACGTTATTCGAAATAGTGCTTTTTCTGATAAAGAGCAATTTACTTTTCACTCACTGATTCAATTTCGCACAAAAGAAATAAGGGATTCTGAATTGGAAGCGTTAAACCACTATTTAGAGTCAAATATTGAAGATAGAAGTGGAACATACTTTGAAATATTAAATGCGGCCTACTGCATGTTCCCAGATCAGTTTGAAAATATAATATTGAGAAGAATTGGACATATGACGGATCAGTATAATGACACTTCAGAATCACTCGATTATATTGCAGAGAGTGAGCAAATGTTATTGATTTTTCTGATTCACAACCAAAACAAAGATTACTCAGATTTGGCTTCAAGTTATTACTCAGCATTACTTAGAAGAAGCCCAATAGAAAACCTGTACATCGGAAAAAACAGAAATAAAATGTTTGTTGAAAATCAAGATATCTCGGTTGTGGCACGAAAAATGTTGAGTAAAAGGTATAAATCTCGAATAGTTGAACGCTAAGAATGATCATGAAACGAGGTTGAAAAAACTATTTTTGACATAAGTTCTATGATAAGGCTTAGTGATTTCGTATGTATTCAATAAAGTGTTTAATAAAACAAAAAGATCTTAGCGAGAGATACAAGTTCAAAGACTCATCTACTAATTATAGTAGTATGACGGGGTGGTGTTCTTTTTAAGGTGGTTAAACTATGAGGAGCGACAAAAATGCACATTCACGATTAAGTTTTACCAGAAATAAAAAGAAAGGAAATACGGGTCAGGCTCATTAGATAAGTCTTGTTACAGTGGGTTGGTCTTCATGACGATACGATTTACGAAACAAATAGTAAATCTGATGTTTATTTGTTTTATTGGTACAGTCATAATAGGTGCGTGAAACATGTCATTTACCAAAGGTGTCAACAATTGATTTATTCATGTGTTCGATTAAAGCATCCTTATAGGGTGTCAAAACACTTAAGAAACGGTAGACATCATGTAGTTTCTAAATCAAAGGAATGAATCTATGAGGTCTTATGATTATAGGCTTCTTGGATGCTGGAAGGGGTTAAGATACGGTTATACGTTAAGAACCGTTGAATATCAATAAATCTATACTCAGCTTTATGTTTACGTTGAATTTTACCCAAGAATATCTGGAAGCCCTAATGTATGAATCATTTTATAGATAAACGCACTTTTGACGTTAATGTTCGGTGAATTGGTATCTATGATTGCACTCTTATCAATCGTTAGTACAACCTTGGTATCTTTAGTTTTTTCAAGTGTCATGTCCTTAACGACTTGTTTGAAATGTGCGATTGGATCGTCGTATTGGAGTTTAAGGTCGTCAAGATATCCAATATTCTTAACATTGCGCTCTTTCTTTTTCTCGCTTTTCCCGATAGGCATGAGTGATTGTATGATAGATTCCTTTATGAGATTTGTTTTGATTGAGATACATAAGATCCTCCTTATTAGGTATATTACACCTTTCAATGGGACGTTATGGAACATAAAATATAAATAGTATTGACAAAAAAGCGCACTAACTAGTGCACCAAAGATAACTTAATTAAATTATAGCTGTCAAACTCTTAGGACAATAAATGGTTGTGTGAAAACTTTGTCAAGATAGCTTGTTCACGTTGTAAGACGCAGTAAAATTTGGTATAATGTTAAATGGTAAAACAAGGAGGATCCTATGGCAAAGAAAACGGTCAAAGATTTAAATGTTGACAGTAAGAAAGTCATTGTACGCGTGGATTTCAATGTTCCACTCAAAGATGGTGTAATTACTGATGACAATCGTATTCTCGGTGCGTTGCCAACCATCAAATACTTGGTTGAAAACAATGCACGTGTGATCTTAATGTCTCACTTAGGTAAAGTGAATCATAAAGATCCAGAAAAAACAGAGGCAGACAAGAAGAAGAACAACATGGCACCTGTTGCAGTTCGTTTGCAAGAGCTACTTCCAGATGTGAAGGTTTCATTTGTTGATGCAACACGTGGACCAAAAGTTGAAGAAGCAGTGAATGCACTTAACAATGGTGAAATTGTACTTCTACAAAACACTCGCTATGAACCAGGTGAAAGCAAAAACGATCCTGAGTTAGGTAAATATTGGGCAAGTTTAGGCGATCTATTTGTAACGGATGCATTCGGTTCAGTACACCGTGCACATGCATCAACAGTTGGTATCGCAGAAAATCTACCTTCAGCTCTTGGGTTCTTAGTTGAAAAAGAAGTAAAATTCTTAGGTGAAGCAATTTATAGTCCTAAGCGTCCATTTGTTGCAATCCTTGGTGGCGCTAAGGTAAGTGATAAAATTAATGTAATTGAAAATCTATTAAACACAGCTGACAAAGTAATTGTTGGTGGTGGTATGGCATACACATTCTTCAAAGCACAAGGTTTAGAAGTCGGAACTTCTCTTGTTGAAGAAGATCGCATTGATGTCGCAAAAGCAATTCTTGCAAAAGCAGACGGTAAATTGGTATTACCAATTGATAACGTTGTTGCTGACGCGTTTGCTCCAGATGCACATCATGAAGTAGCACCTACTGAAAATATGCCTGCAGGCATGATGGGACTTGACATTGGACCAGAAACAATTGAACTCTTTAAGAAAGAACTTGAAGGCGCTCAAACTGTTGTATGGAATGGCCCAATGGGTGTATTTGAATTCCCAGCGTTCGCAAAAGGTACATTAGAAGTATGTAAGGCTATTACAGAACTTCCAGGAGTTCTAAGTGTAATCGGTGGTGGTGATTCAGCTGCTGCTGCAATTCAATTAGGATTTAGAGACAAGATTACCCACATCTCTACAGGTGGTGGTGCAAGTCTTGAGTTTATGGAAGGAAAAGAATTGCCAGGAATTGCAATTATTGAGGAAAAATAAATGAGAAAACCTGTTATATTTGGAAATTGGAAAATGAACAAGACAAATGCGGATGCGAAAGCTTTCTTTGAAGGTGTTGATGCATTTGTTACTGACAAAGCAGATTTCGGTGTTGGTGTGCCATTTACAGCACTTCAAACATCAATCGAAGCTGCTACTAAACTACATGTTGCTGCTCAAAATGTGCACTTTGCACCAAATGGAGCATATACAGGAGAGATTTCAGTTCCAATGCTTGTTGAACTTGGAACAAAATGGGTAATCTTAGGACACTCAGAACGTCGTCAATACTTCGGTGAAAACGATGCTGACATCCAAAAGAAAGCTCTAGCTGCACTTGATGCAGGTATCACACCAATCGTGTGCGTTGGTGAAACATTGTTTGAATTTGAGGCAGGAAAAACTGAACGCGTTGTACGTAAACAAGTTTCAGGATGCCTTTCAGGATTAAGCCCTGAAGCAGTTAGCGGACTTGTAATCGCTTATGAACCAGTTTGGGCAATTGGTACTGGTAAGAGCGCTACTGTTCAAATCGCTCAAGATACATGTGCACTTGTACGTGACGAAGTTCGTAATATTTTCGGTGCTGAAGTAGCTGACAAAGTACGTATTCAATACGGTGGATCAGTTAAACCAGATAACATCGCAGAATATTTATCACAAGAAGATATTGATGGTGCTTTAATTGGTGGTGCTTCATTAGAAGTTGCTTCATTTAAAGAAATCATTAACGCAATTCAATAAGGTATAGGAGGAAACTAAACATGCCATTTATTGCAGACATTTATGCTCGCGAAGTCATTGACTCACGCGGTAACCCAACAATCGAAGTAGAAGTAACAACTGAATCCGGTGCATTCGGACGTGCAATCGTTCCATCAGGTGCATCAACAGGTGAACGTGAAGCTTTAGAACTACGTGATGGTGATAAGAGCCGTTACGGAGGAAAAGGTGTATTAAAAGCTGTAGACAATGTAAATGAAATTATTGCTGACGTACTTGTTGGTTTTGATGTAACAGACCAAAACTTACTTGACAAAACAATGATCGATTTGGACGGAACTCCTGACAAATCAAAACTAGGCGCTAACGCGATCTTAGGTGTTTCATTAGCTGCTGCACGTGCTGCTGCTGATTTCTACGGAATGCCATTATACAAATACTTAGGTGGATTCAACGGTAAAGAACTACCTGTTCCTATGATGAACGTTATCAATGGTGGATCACACGCTGACTCATCTGTTGATTTCCAAGAATTCATGATTATGCCAATCAGTGCTCCAAACGTACGCGAAGCAATCCGTATGGGTGCTGAAACATTCCACGCTTTAAAAACTGTTCTTAAAGACAGAAAACAAGTTACTGCTGTAGGTGATGAAGGTGGATTCGCTCCAAACCTTTCAAGCAATGAAGAACCTCTAGAAGTAATCGTTGAAGCAATCAAACGTGCTGGATACGTACCAGGTGAAGACATTGTTCTTGCAATGGACGTAGCTGCTTCAGAATTCTATGATACTGAAAAAGGTACATATGTACTTTCAAAGAGCACAGGTGAAGAACTTACAACCGACCAAATGATCGATATGTATGAAGGATTCATCAATAAATACCCAATCGTTTCAATCGAAGACGGTTTAGGTGAACGTGACTGGGACGGATGGAAGAAATTAACAGATCGTCTTGGTGATCGTATCCAAATCGTTGGAGACGACCTCTTTGTAACAAACCCTGCAATCCTTAAAGAAGGAATTGAAAAGGGAATTGGTAACTCAATCTTAATCAAAGTTAACCAAATCGGTACATTGACAGAAACATTTGATGCTATGGAAATGGCTAAACGCGCTGGTTACACAGCTGTTGTATCACACCGTTCAGGTGAAACAGAAGATTCAACAATCGCTGATATCGCTGTTGCATTCAACGCTGGACAAATCAAGACAGGTTCAATGAGCCGTACAGACCGTCTTGCTAAGTACAACCAATTACTACGTATTGAAGATGAGTTAGGTGCTGCTGCTAAGTACAGTGGAGCTGCTACTTTCTACAATATCAAAAAGTAATTCACTTGAATTAATTTAAAGTTAAAGGATGGATATGAAACCCTATGGTTTTGTACCCATCTTTTTTTATGAGAAATCATCAGCTCCTTTTACACTTATCAAAAAAGTGTCGACTAAATCTATGGTGATTCCATGCTAAGGCAATCTATTGTAAAATGGGGGTATCGTGATATAAAACCTGAAGAAGTGGACGACCTTGAAATTATGTAAAAAAAGTATTTACACCTAAATAATCAATAATATAATCAACACCGTTATGATCTTGAGATATGACAGGTTAGTAAGACACTTAAGTGTCTTTTTTTTTAAAAATATCGGTGCTTTTAAAATCTTAATCAATTCTTAAGGATTTGTAACTATTACCTTAAACGTGATATTGGTAGAATAAGTCTATACAAAGGAGGTGGTGAGATGTATCAAAAAGAGATGGTTCGATACAACTCATGGTTATTGTTTATTCGAGGACTTGTAGGGGTGTTTCTGATATTATTTGTATTCAATAAAGCGTGTGAGAATCATTTGCTGACTGTATTTATAGTCGGGTTTATTCCTATCTTTATCAGCGTGATTATATGTTGTTACTTCAAAGAAATGACGTCACCAAAAAAAGCATCCCGGGCTTTGAATATCAGCATGATCCTCGCATTGTTCATGATCGCAATCATTTTCAAATCAGATATCAAAGGAATTGTTTTGTCCATGCTGGGATTTATCCCACTGATTCAAGCTTATGATGAAGAAATGCCTTCATAACACACAATCTCATTAAATAGCCTTTGTGATTTATAAAAGATATTGTAAAATGAATATGGAGGGATTTTTTATGAAACCTATAAAAGTTTTGTTTGTACACGGTGGGACCTTAAAAAGAGCAGGAACTGAAACGTTTTTGATGAATACACTACGCACAATCGATGCAACACGTGTACATATTGATTTTATGGTTTTTGGAAGAACCCCAGGAGACTTTGATCAGGAAGTATTGGATCACGGGTGTAAAATCTATCGCATCCCATATACACCGCAAGATTTAAAAATCAAAGGCCCTTCAATTCGTGAAATCAAAAAACAAATCAAATATGAAGACTATGATATTGTCCATGCGCATATGAATGCACTGAATAGTATTGTGCTGAAACAGATGGAAAAATTAGGAATTAAGATTCGCCTATCCCATTCACATGCCAGTGAAAATATCGTAGAAAGTAAAATCATTTCAAAATGCTTTGATTGTGCTACAAAATCAATTCCAAAGTATGCAACTCAACTGCTTGCTTGTTCACATGTAGCAGGAGAATTCTTGTATGGTAATCGTCCTTTCATTGTGGTGAATAATGGCATCAATGTATCCCAATATGCATACAATCCAAACGTACGTGATGCCGTACGTGAAACGTATAATCTCAATGGAAAATTTGTCGTTGGACATGTTGGACGTTTTCACTTTCAAAAAAATCATGAGTTTCTCATCGACGTCTTTCAAAAACTGATAAAAATACAACCCAACGCCCATCTTGTATTAGTAGGGGAAGGGGAACTCGAACCAAAAATCAAACAAAAAGTGAAAGCCTTAGGATTAGAGGGACACGTAACCTATACCGGTGTCTTATCGTCTACAGAGCGTATCCTACAAGGGTTTGACATCTTTGTCTTACCATCCCTGTTTGAAGGGTTACCCTATGTTCTTGTCGAAGCACAATGTAGTGGACTTCCGTGTGTTGTCGCAGATACCGTCAGTTCAGAATCAAAACTGATTGAACCGTTTACCTTTTTACCCTTAAAAGATCCTGGCATGTGGGCTGACACGATTATAAACTTTGAACGTGTTAACCGAGTATCACAAGCTGAGACTTTGGATCAATTGGGCTTTAATAACAAAAAGACCGGTCAATGGTTAACAGACTATTATGAAACTTTAGTAAATGGAGGAAGCGATGCCGAAAATATGCGTATGTGATGATGAAAAAGATATTGTAAGAGCCCTTCAAATTTACCTTGAAGCTGAAGGCTATGAAGTTGTTGGATTTCATAATGGCCAAGATGCCTTAGACTATATTCAACACAATCCAGTGCATTGTTTGTTGTTGGATATTATGATGCCCATCATGGATGGCATCACAACACTGAATGAACTGAGAAAAACCATCGATATCCCAGTGATCCTAATCAGTGCAAAAAGTGAAGACACTGATAAAATCTTAGGATTGAACTGTGGTGCGGATGATTACATTACAAAACCCTTTAATCCAATCGAAGTCATTGCACGTGTGCGCTCTCAAATCAGACGCTATACCTATTATCAACCGTATAAGCAAAGTCATGTGGAATTGAATATTGGGGATATTGTCGTCAATGATTCCACAAAATCAGTCAGTGTCTTAGGAGAGTCTGTGCGTTTAACCCCCATTGAATTCTCAATTCTAAAACTTCTGATGTCACGACCGGGTCATGTGTTCTCACTTCAAAGCATCTTTGATGCCATTTGGGATGAAACCAACATCAGTGCGGAATCTTCAATTCCCGTACACATCAGACACCTCAGAGAAAAAATAGAAATCGATCCTGCGAACCCACGTTACATTCATGTGGTGTGGGGACAAGGATATAAAATAACGGAGTATTAATATGAAATATAAAAAAACGAAAACCCTGATCCTGTTTTGGATTGCCTTTTTGTCATGCCTTTGTGGCTGGATTGGAATTGGTATTGCGAGCTCAATCGTCAATATTGTCAGTGATGGATCAATCGAAAAAAACCTCATCGTGAGAAACTATGGATATAGTGTCGTACAAGAATTTATCTATGACTATGTAGATTTTGGTCAAGTAAGTGAGAACAATCAACTTCAATTTAAACCGGAAAATACAAATCTGGATTTAAGATTTCTGGTTAATGGTGAAGAAGTCTTCACCAATACATCCAGACTCTCTCAATCATCAAAATTAGTCATCATGGTGTATGGTTATGAAGTAAACCTAGACAATGACACACGCCAGTATACGTTAGAATTTGAACTGAATTGGCGTAATGCAGATGATTGGATTGATCAACAATTCAGGGAAGTCAATTTTGTTCTGGAATATCGCCCTGCGCTGTATATTGCAACAGGCATTGCGACATTACTCACGCTTATCATCGCAATTTTTAGTTTCAAATACATCGGACAAAAGGCTGATGGAACCTATGCACTCTCTTTTTTCGAGCGCATCCCCCTTGAACTTATCGCCTTTGCATTTATTAGTCTTTTGGGAATGACGATGGTGGATGAATTTTGGGTCCTTATCTTTTTTATAACAACACTTGTCATCGTGCGAAGTCTCATTGTGAGAATTAATGCGGGTGTGTTGTTTAAAAACTCTTTGATAAACATGCTCATTGGCATCATCACCTACTCCAAAAATAACCATATGGGATTGAGTTACATTGGTTTAGTAGGCTTAATTATGAGTCTCATATCCTTAGGAATGGATGGAGAACTGTTTGTTTTTGTGATGATTCTTTTCTGGGTACCTTATTTTGTGATTACCCGTGCTTGGATTAAACACACTGCAGAAATCAAAGTGCTACAAAAGCTGAGCTTAGACATACGCAGTGGAACTTATACGAACACAGCGGTGAACCTCACATCCGTAGCCCTAAATGACATCAGTTCAAACCTTACTGAAATTCAAAGTGGACTTGATGATGCTGTCCAACAACAACTCAAAAGTGAGCGAACAAAATCGGAACTCATTACCAATGTCAGCCATGACTTAAAAACACCCCTGACTTCGATTGTAAACTATGTGGATTTATTGAAACATGAAGATTTATCCCCAACACAAACTGAATATCTAGGGGTGGTAGATAAACAAGTCCATCGTCTCAAAAAACTTACCGATGATCTTTTTGAAGCAGCGAAGATTAATACCATGGATGTTGAACTCATCAAAGAACCGATTAACCTTAAAGTCTTCTGGGAACAATCCATTGGGGAATATGAGGACAAGATTCATGAAAGAAACCTAGAACTCATATCAAAACTGGATGCAGTGGATGTGGATGTCCTTGCAGATGGGAAATATCTCTGGCGCGTGATTGATAATGTCCTGCGCAATCTTACCCTGTATGCCCAAGAACATACACGGGTCTATATTGATGGTGCACTCAATGAGACACACGCAACCTTATCCATCAAAAATATCTCTAAAGATGCCTTGAATATTACTGAAGAAGAACTGATGGAACGCTTTGTACGCGGTGATTCTTCACGCAATACAGAAGGCAGTGGACTTGGACTGAGCATCGCACGGAATATCATGGAAATGCTGGGTGGAAGCTTTAGCATCAAGATTGATGGCGATCTCTTTAAAGTGAGTCTATGTCTACCACGTGCAACAGAAGACGAATTATTAATGTGAAACTGTGGCATTATCCAACGGATGATGTCATTTTTTCATTGTGCATGGTAGACTATATATAGTTTATTTGGAGGCGTTATGAAACACAAAACAATTCAGACATTTGGTATTGTTGCGTTAATGTGCACATTAATGCTCTTAAAACTTCCACCACTCGGAATCATCCTGGTATACCTTGCGATTTTTAGTGTGTCGCTTCTGTATAAAGATCGCGTGCATTTGAGCCTATTATGCTATGTGTGCTTGTATATTATTTTAGAATTCTGGTTTCGACTCTCACTTAAAGACACGTTTTTAATGATGAGTGTTTATGCACTGATTATTGTGCAATATCGAGACCGACATGTGACCTATGTGATTGTTCCCATTGTACTGATCGTTTTTACCTATCTTTTGGTGTTCTACAATATCTTGCTTCAAGAGCCGTATTCAGCCCAAGATTTCAACTACGAAATCCTAGACCTTGAACACGATGAAAACAACAATGGTCACTCAGATAATCAAGACATCTTAACGGGTGCTTATCATCAAGCCCAACTCAAACCACAGTATAAAAGTGTTTACTATGCAGGGGGTATCCCCCCAGAAACAGAAGGGGTATGCACCGATCTTGTTTGGCGTTCACTACAAGAAGCAGGGTACAACCTAAAAGCAATGATGGATCTTGATATTGATCAAGACCCAGATGCATATCCGTATGCTGAAGATGCAAACATTGATTTCAGACGTGTGCGTAATTTGATCGTGTTTTTTGAACGAAACACACGATCACTTTCACGAGATCTTGATGACAAAGCTCAATGGCAAGGCGGTGACATCGTATTCTTTTCACTCGACCATGTTGGAATCCTTTCAGACCACTACAATCAAGATGGACTCCCACGCCTGATACACAGTGCCCATCCCTATCAATTCAACTTCGAACAAGATGTACTGGTTTCACTCAATGACTCCAAAGGGATTAGTGGTCATTACCGTTGGGAACTAAATGAACAGGGCTATGCGCTCTTAAATGCACTGACATAAAAAAGAAACCTAATCCGCTTGGTTTAGGTTTCTGCTGTATTCTTTAAGGTTATCCGTCATATTAAAGGAGTAATCACCCTGTTGATACCAATCTGGGTTATCATCCACAATCCAAAACACACCAATTTGATCATCAGGATGGTCTTGATTGTAACGTTGTGCAAAGTCTTGTCCTTCTTCATAAGTCATCATAAATAGAGCCGTAGACAAGGCATCAGCAGCACCGGAGTCTTTCATAATTACACTGACGGATCTAAAGTTTGTGGCTGGGAATAACGATTTAGGATTAATGAGATGAGAGAAACTTTCACCATTAGGTCCTGTAAAGGTGCGTTGATAATCACCCGATGTCACAACCGATACTGAATGGGGAATGCTGATTACATCAATATTCTCTGCAGTCGCAAGCACGGAAGGTTCTTGAATCCCAATTGCCCATGAAGCACCATCAGCGCGTGTATTAATGGTACGAATATTTCCACCACCACTGACAATCCCAAATTCCAGGCCTTCAGCTTCAAGCTTTAGTGCAACTTTTTCAGTTGCATATCCTTTGGCGATTGCACCTACATCAAGGGACATGCCTTTTTCGGTTAAGAATACGGTATGATTGGTTTCATCAATTTCAACCTTATCCCATCCTGTAAATGCCATGGCTTCTTCAAGAATCTCAAGGGATGGAATTTCACCTTCTAACCCTTCAGCATTCTTTAATTCACCCGCTTCACGATAATCATGCCAAATTTCAAGCATTGCACCTAAGGTAATATCAAAATAGCTGCTTATTTCAGAATAAGTCCGTGCGAGAAGCAACATGGAAATAATCTCTTGGTCCACTTCAACTGCTGCAATTCCTGCATTATCATTGATGGTTTTGATGTTATTAACGCCTGTATAGCTATTGTATCGATCAAAGAGCTCATTGTAATGAATGAACTCATTACGCATCATGTCGAAGTAATCATCAAAGTCATCTTTAGTTTTTGTATAAGCAAGCAGAGTCATGACGGTATCAAAGCCTGCTGTTAATGTTTGGTTGGTATATCGTGTGTATTCTGATTCAGGTTCTTTTGTGCCACACCCTACTAAAAGTAGTCCAACAAGCACAATGGATAATATTTTTTTCATAAGAGCATTATATCACAAATAGCACGTGCTTTATATGAACCTGCCGTGAAACATATCAAAAATTAATCACCATAAGGACGAAATAAAGGAATGAATTTATGAAACAACAAACCACTCAATTACTTGTGATATTATGCGTGCTTGTATTGTTTTCAGATGAAATCAAATACGTGATTCAAACCCTACTTATCATGTTGTATAATCGTTCTTGATAAGAAAGAAAATATAGCCTATAATTGAACAGTTAGGATGTGAGAACGATGATTTGTACAATCGATGTGGGGAATTCAAATATCGTATGTATACTCTATAATGAAACCCAAGAAATAGTTGAAAAAAAACGCTTTGAGACCATTACGGATCTTGATCATGCTTATGATGCATATACAGCACACTTCAAATCCATGACACACAGTGTTCATAAGGTGATTCTGAGTTGTGTTGTACCCCGTATTCATGATCTTTTAATGCGAGTACTCGAAGATGTTTTTAAATGCCCACCCATCAGTGTCTCACAAAAAACAATACCAACGTTTAAGAACTTACTGGACAACCCCGATGAAATCGGTGCAGACTTTATCGCAAGTTCCATCGGTGCGATGAAACGATTTAGGCCACCCTTGGTGATCGTGGATGTGGGAAGTGCTACAAAAATCACTGCAGTGAATCAACACGGCGCATTTAAAGGCGGAATTATTATTCCTGGACTGGGTGAATCCATGAAGTCGATGCATGCAAAAATCCCCCATCTTCCACAAGTGTCCTTCGAATTTCCACAACAGGTAATCGGACATGATACCGTTTCTGCCATTCAATCGGGTATTATGTACGCAACTTATTATCAAATACGGGGTCTGACACAACAAGTACAACACGAACTGGGTGAATCTTGCACCGTTGTCTTAACTGGAGGATATTCATCCCTATTTAAAGCACGCTTGCATGATTATATCTGGATTGATGATCTTGTGAATGAGGGTCTTTTCCACCTAGCTCAAGAGGATGGATTACACCATGATTAAGTGGCTTTTTCTGCTGTGTGTTTTGGGATTGATATGGGGATTTATTGAAGCAAATACCCTCAAAGTCACACACCTAGATCTTAACAAATCAGACCTTAAGAAATCCGAAAAACCCCTTAAAATCGTCTTTGTTTCAGACATTCACTTAGATTATGTAACCAAATTTAAGCATCACTTCATGAAACGCGTATGTCGTGCAATTAAAGCACAACAGCCTGATCTTGTGATAATTGGTGGGGACATCATCACCAAACCCCGTACATATCCAAACCCTGTCTTTAACTACTTCAAAGATTTAGATATTGAATGTATTGCTGTCTTAGGAAATCATGATTATCTGGATTTGGAAACAGTCAAACAAGCATATCAAGATGCAAACATTAAACTGCTTGTGAATGAATGGATTGAATGGGAAGGGTACACCCTTTATGGAACGGATGATTACCGATTGGGACATCCTTACATTCCACCACTCAATACTCAAAAAGAACAGTCAATCTTAATAAGCCATGAACCTGAAGTGTTACGTAAAAACCCCAATGCACATCAATTTGCTTTTGGACTTGCTGGTCATCACCATGGTGGACAGATTACATTCTTTGGTCATTATGCACCCGCTGTACGCAGTGAATTTGGTCAAGATTTAGTGCGAGGGTATCATGTTGAACATGGCATGCTATGTTATATATCAAAAGGCATTGGTGGATTTCCACTGCGCTTTTTTGCAACCCCAGAAATCGTGGTACTTGATTTATCAAAAACCCAGATAAGTCAAACCCTTTAAAGCCAGTCACTTTTATATCAATAATTACACAGTGATAAGTCTTGGAGCAGATGTTTAAAAGGAAGTAACAAAAACGGTGCGCCGTTTTTATCATTCAGTGAATTTAGGTGATTAATCTTATGTTAATGAGTGGGAGGATATGAAATAGAGAGGTTGAAATATGCTCAAACAAGCAGAACAGAAATTACAAGAATATTTTGGATATCCAGCGTTTCGAAGTGGACAAAAAGAGATTATTGAACAAATCCTAAAGGGATACGATACGATGGGAATCATGCCCACTGGTGGCGGAAAATCCATGTGTTACCAAATCCCAGCACTCGTTTTTGAAGGGATGAGTCTTATTATTTCCCCCCTTATTTCGCTCATGAAAGATCAGGTTGATACTTTGGAGCAGATGGGGATTGCAGCAACTTATATCAACAGTTCCCTAACGATCAAACAGACGAACCAACGTATGCGTCGCATTGCTATGGGTGAAATCAAGTTACTTTATGTTGCACCAGAACGTCTAGATTCTTGGGATTTTTTAGAAACCATAAAGCATCTGAAGATTCCGCTTGTAGCGATTGATGAGGCACACTGTATCTCCCAATGGGGGCATGATTTTCGACCAAGCTATCAAAAAATTCGCGGTTTTATAAACCAACTCCCGATAAAGCCAATTATTCTTGCTTTGACCGCTACAGCTACTTCATTGGTACGAGATGATATTTGCAAGCTTCTCAACATACCACAAGAACACACCATTATGACAAGCTTTGAGCGAAAGAATTTATCGTTTCAAGTTTTGAAAGGCGAAGATAACGAGCGGTTCATTAGAGACTATGTTAAAAAGAACAGCCAAGAAGTGGGGATTATCTATGCTGCTACTCGTAAAGATGTGGATAACCTTTATAACCAACTTAAAAAGGATGGAATCTTCGTGGCAAAATACCATGCAGGACTTTCTAAAGAAGAACGGACTCAGAGTCAGGAAGACTTTTTATTTGATCGCGTTCATGTAGTTGTAGCCACTTCTGCCTTTGGAATGGGTATAGATCGCAGCAATGTACGCTATATTCTTCATTACCAAATGCCCAAAAACATGGAAAGTTATTATCAAGAAGCAGGTCGTGCAGGTCGTGATGGATTGGATAGTGAATGTATCCTATTATATAGCTCCCAAGATGTCCAAGTGCAACGTTATTTAATTGAACAATCCACAAGCGAGGATCGTCAAGCTGATGAACTGAGAAAACTTCAAACGATGGTAGATTATAGCCATACCGAAGGATGCCTTCAAACCTTCATTTTAAATTATTTTGACGAATATGATATCGAAGCCTGTGGCCGTTGTGGAAACTGTACCGATACTAGAGAACGGATTGATGTCACAGTCGACGCTCAAAAAGTCCTTTCTTGTGTTATGAGAATGGGACAACGCTTTGGGAAAACGATGGTGGCTCACGTGTTGGTCGGATCTCAAAATAAAAATATCCTCAAATTCCAATTTAACGAATTATCTACTTTCGGGTTGTTCAAGGGTCAAAGAGCAAAGGATGTCAGCACATTTATTGAATTTCTGATATCAGAAAATTATTTAGATGTCGAACAAGGACAATTTCCTGTTGTTAAAATAACGCCTAAGGGTAAAGCAGTTTTACTTGGAAACATGAAAGTGTGGCGCAAACAACAGGGTAAAACCAAACGCCTTACACAAGAGAATCCTGTATTCGAAGCGTTACGCGCTCTAAGACGTGAAATTGCTTCTGAAGAAGGCGTTCCCCCATTTATCATTTTCTCAGACAAAGTGTTAATGAATCTTTGCATTGAGTTTCCAAAAACTTTGGAAGACTTCCTAAAGGTTAATGGAATAGGAGTGCAAAAACAAAAAAAATACGGACCGAAATTTTTGGAAGTTTTATCCAAATTCAATGAGGAAGCCCTCCCTGTTGAAACAAAAGTCGTTGAAGTCAAAGAGAAAAGACCAAAAAAGGCGAAGGTTACAATGGATAAAACACCGACACATCTACTCACTTTAGAACTTTATCACGATGGGTATACCATCGAAGAAATCGCGAAACTGCGTGAGATGACAACGCAAACAATTGAAAACCATTTGCTAAAATGTGGTGAAGCACAACTACTCGATTTGACACCTTTTATTCCTGAAAAGATTCGTGAACAACTTCAAGAAGTCGTCAATGCCCATCGTGACGATGGTTTAAAAGCAATGAAGGATCAACTTCCAAAGGAAGTCACCTACTTCACCATAAGGGCTTTTTTAGCATCACAAATATAAAAACCGCTGATATACACATTTAATATAATCAATTTTCAACCAAAATCCATCGAAAACCATTACACTTTGATGAATTACTCCTATTTCAAACTTAAGTCGGTCAACGCATTATAACGACAGCCAAATTACACCAAAAGACAGGAAACCCTCATCATTTTATCCAAAGTGGGTTTCTTTTTTTATAATAAAAACGCCATCAAGGCGTCTATTATTTCACATAAGTTTTGTAAACCAGGCAGATACACCATCACGCACGAAACGTCGTGTTTCCTCGAAATCCCCCGTATACCAAGGGTCAGGTACATCACAGCCTTCATAACCTGTAAGAACATCTAAGAACAAATGAATCTTTGGATGATATTGAGGCGGAGCTAATCGCTTTAAATCTCGGACATTGTTTTTGTCCATCCCAATAATAACATCAAAGGTATCAAAGTCAGAGTCCATAAGTGGTCGTGAACGTAAATTTGAGGATGAAACACCATCTTTAGTAAGCACCTCTAAAGTTTTGTGATGGGGACGCTCACCCTGATGCCATCCTGAAGTACCGCATGAATCAACCACCATGGATGTGACCTGATGCTTTCGTAAAAGATCACGCATATAGGCTTCAGCCATGGGTGAACGACAAATATTTCCAAGACACACAAAGAGAATTTTCATAGATAACCTCCCAATAGTTCAATATAAGGTAATCCCAGTATAAACAGGGGAGCAATAATAATGGTAATAATTCCTGAAAGAATCAAGGCAAGCCCTGCCATAGTTCCTTCAAGTTCCCCCAGTTCTATGGCTTTTGAGGTTCCCACTGCATGGGCACTGGTTCCCAGTCCGATCCCTTTAGAAATGGGATGCTTAATGTTAATCGCATTCAAAAGTGAGGGTGCAATGGCAGCACCAAAGATGCCCGTAAGAATCACAATCGGTACGGTGATGCTCGCATTGCCACCATAACTCAACGCGAGATCTTGTGCAATTGCTGTTGTGACCGATTTGGGAAACAGTGATACAATCAGCGAGATGTTTAAATCAAACAATGCGGATAAAATGGAGATACACACAGCATGAACACTCACACCCACAACACACCCCATCAAGATGGGCTTGATGTATTGTTTAAGAATCTGTGTGTTTTGGTACAAAGGAATTGCTAGACATACGGTTGCAGGGGCAATCAAGCGGGTCAAAATATTGGTTGCTTGAGCATACGTCTGATACGGTAAGTCCACCAATATCAGCATGCCAATGATCACCACACTGCTGATCATCAATGGATTAAACAACGGTGACTTCACACGTTTTGAAACAAGACTCACTAAACCATAAACACCAAAAGTCAGTGTTAAACTAAACAAAGGATTCACAATTAGATCACGCATGGTCATCCTCCATTTCTTTTTCAAGCAACGCATCGGTTGTCTTTGCACTAATAACAAGCGTCAGTAATGTTGATACAAACACAATCACAAGAATGGGAATCATGATATCTTGAAACACTGTCCACGATTCCATTAACCCAACTGTCAGTGGCACAAAGAAGAATGCCATATTGTTTTTTAAACCGGATGCAGTGGGTTCGATCGTGTCAATTTTCACTATTTTTAGTGTTAAGGCAGTATACAATAAAAGCAGTCCAATCACACTTCCTGGAAAGACAAACGGTAAGGTGCTTGCAACAACTTCCCCCAACAATGTAAACCCAAATATCACAGATAACTGTACAATTATACTCATAAACCCCTCCTGGACTCTAAAAACAAAAAAACAGCATATCATTAAGTTTATAAATTATGATTTTTGAAATCACAGATTCATAAAACGTACTTCTTAATTATGACGATGAAACACGGGATGTGTCAAGGGTAAAAATGGGAATCAAAATGAACCGATTAAAGCGGATCTTCATGATGAGGATCTTTTTTGTTTGTGAAAAGTATCAATCACATAAAAATGAAGTGTATGATGTTAAGTCGAGACATTTGGGTAATAAAAAAACCTACGTTTTATCGTAGGTCTGATGTCATTTGGTGCACCTGAAGAGATTTGAACTCTTACGAATTGCTTCACACGCCCCTCAAGCGTGCGCGTCTACCTATTCCGCCACAGGTGCATTTCTTTTTGCTTTGTAATTATAACAGTTTACCAAACGAGATTCAAGATAAAATTAAAACATTGTTTGACACAAAAAGATAGATCATGGACATAAACCATCCGCACACTATAATATCACTCATATTAAACGCATCACGTCTTTGGACGCTAAAGCTCAGGTTCAATTGCTTTGAGTTTATTCACCAGCGACTCAAGGGTAATCTTTGACATGGTATCACGCAGTGTATTCGCAATGTCTTGATACGGTTCTTCAAGAATTGTGTTGATGTTTTTCCCTATTGGACACTCTTTTTCAGGATGTTGGTGAACACCTATGAGTTCATCAAGGGAAGTGGGGTCAACAGCACTGAATATATCGAACAGTGTTAGGGTCTTTGGATCGTGTATCAACGTTGCACCACCTGTTCCACGCATGACATCGATGATGCCAGCTTTTTTTAGGCTGCTTAATAATTTTCGAATCTCAACAGGATTACGACCCACACTTTTGGCCAATAAATCACTGGTTACTTTTTCTTTAGATTCAAGTGTCGCAATCATTAAGAGCACATGGACTGCAGTAGAACACTTCACACTGATACGCATTATAATCACCCCTTATATGTATGGCTAGTTTATCATAGAATGTTTAGACAAGACAAGATTAGGATTGACAACACATCAAAATGAGCTACAATTAAGATGTAGGAATTGACGCTACATCAAAGGAGGACGTCACATGACAACGAATTATAATAGAATGGAACTTGGAACATTTGGACACGACCTAAAAGAAAAAGGACGGGTTATGTCAAAGGAAGCGTTAGGGCTTACCGGTACGGAAATATCATTCAACTATGTTAAGGCGGGGGATTTTACACCCTTTGTGCATTCGCATACCCTAAATGAAGAAGTCTATATCATCCTACAAGGAGAAGGTATGTTTATGGTTGATGCGGATGAGTTTGAAATCAAAGAAGGAAGCGTCATCCGTGTGTCTCCAAAAGGACAGCGTGCAATCAAAGCCGGTGATGCAGATTTAGTTTACATCTGCATTCAAGCACAAAGCGGAAGCTTAACCCAGTCAACAGAACACGATGGTGTGATGAGTGAATCAAAAGCATCGTGGATGAAATAACAGGAGTGCCCGTACATGTTACGGGTTTTTCTTTTGTTTAAATTCCCATCCATCAATGATAAGATCGTATCTATTGAATCAAGGAGTTTTAAGATCATGAAAAAACCAACATCATAGTAAAAATCCACGCGCATCCCAATCTATGCACCCAAAGATCGGATCAAAGACCTCCTCCCACACGCATCATCCTTGCAAGACAGGATTCATTATATGAAGAAAAGCACGCCTACGCAGCATATCTTGATCATGCGGGGGTATCGGTATCTTGACATATTTTTGATCAAGCAAACCATGGCTTCACCTTAAAAGACAGTTTGGATGCCACAAAGGCACTCACAATCATGAAAGATTTCACAACACCATGAATCAAAGGGAACCACAATCAAGCGATTAAGCACAAAAAAAACAATGAAGTTGGTCTGAAACATTGACTTCAATCTCCCTACACTGTATTATGGTTTTAGAAAAGTCCTTTAACTTAAGTCCAGAGAGGCTTGGAAGGTTCATCAATTTTTGTGTGTGTTTTTAACGCAACCGATGTTCACCATCCTTGGCTCACTGGTCAAGGATTTTTTATTGGAGGAACGCATGATGGAAAAAGTGATTATGGACGAAGTGACCATTCAAAGGGCACTGACACGCATCGCATACGAAATAATAGAACGCAATAAAGGCATCGAAGACCTTGTGATTGTTGGGATAAAAACCCGCGGTGTTCACATTGCCCAGCGCATCGCACATCGCATTGGACAGCTTGAAAACGCAACGATTCCCTGTGGTATCTTAGATACAACATCCTATCGTGATGATCTTGAAAACCACCAGAAACAGTCCAATAAACCAAAATCCACGTTGGGCTTAGACTTAACAAATAAAGAAGTCATCGTCGTTGATGATGTGCTCTTTACAGGACGTACCATTCGCGCTGCTATGGATGCCATTATTGATTGTGGTCGACCAAAACGGATTGCACTGGCAGTCTTAGTCGATCGTGGACATCGTGAATTACCCATCCGTGCCGATTATGTTGGGAAAAACATTCCAACATCAAAAACTGAAACCGTACGCGTACACTTAAAAGAAAAAGATGGTGTTGACAGCGTCGTGATACTCAAACAATAAGCCATTGATTCAGCTTTAATTTTGTCCTGTGAGGCAAAGAAGGTGGTCATTTTAATGATTAGCTCTTTACTTCACAGTAAGGAGTTTTTTTATAAGGAGAAACACACATGCAACTCAAACACTTTACAAGTTGTGATACATTATCTGATGAAGACGTTTATGGACTTATTCACCGTGCGTGCGATTTAAAGGCAGGAAATGTATCCCCAATCCAATCAAATCTTACCGCCGTGAATTGTTTCTTTGAAAACAGCACACGTACTCAAACTAGTTTCGAAATGGCGCAACGAAAATGTGGGATGAGCGTCATCCCATTCAATGCCTCAACCAGTTCCATATCCAAAGGAGAATCACTCTTTGATACCCTGTTGACCATGGATGCCATTGGCGTAGATATTGCGGTGGTACGCTGTTCAGAAGAAGGATTCTTTCATGAAATCATGAACTGTCCCACCATGAATATTTCCATTATCAATGCCGGTGATGGTGCTGGAGAACATCCAACCCAATGCATGCTTGATATGATGACAATTTACGAAGAATTCAACACCTTTAAAGACCTCAATGTCGTGATTGTAGGGGATGTGAAACACTCACGGGTTGCCCATTCAAATGCACGCTTACTGACACGCCTTGGTGCAAACGTCAGCTTTTTTGGACCACCACAGTTCATGGATGAAACCATGGATCAATATGGACCGGTTGTGGATTTGAAATCTGTAATACAAACGGTTGATGTGGTCATGCTACTGCGTGTTCAAAATGAGCGCCACTCTGATGTTTATATTGAAGACTATCACAACCATTATGGTCTGACACAAGAGATGGCCAAAAAACTCAAAGCATCCGCAATCATTATGCATCCAGCACCGGTAAATCGCGGGGTCGAGATTGACAGTGATTTGGTTATCAGTCAACACTCACGCATTGTTGATCAAATGCGAAATGGGGTTTATACACGCATCGCAATACTTGAAGCCATAACAAAAGGGAGGACACAATGATTACAGTTATACAAAATATAAAGATCAACACCAAAGACAATGAATTAATACCGCAAGAAATTCGCATTAATAACGGTCGAATCGAAGCGATTGGAGACCAAGTATCCACACAGGATGCAACCCTCATCGATGGTCAAGGGTGTGTCGCACTGCCTGGGTTTGTGGATGTGCATGTTCACTTTAGAGAACCCGGTTTTGAAGCCAAAGAAACCATTAAAACAGGCGCACTCAGTGCTGCGATGGGGGGCTTCACAACCGTATGTGCCATGCCTAATACCAATCCTGTAATCGATTCAAAAGAAACCTTAGAGCGCGTCAATGCGATTGCAAGACGGGATGCATGCGTCAATGTTTTATCGTATGCAGCCATCACAAAAGGGTTAAGATCACAGGAACTCACTGATTTTGAAGCCTTAAAAGAAGCGGGATGCTTCGCTCTGACCAATGATGGTGTAGGGGTTCAAGAAGCAGGGGTGATGTATCGCGCGATGTTAGAAGCCAAACGCGTCGGACTTCCCCTCGTAGCCCATACTGAAGATGACTCCTTACTTTTTGGGGGTGTAATGCATGAAGGCATCCAAAACAAGAAACTGGGACTTCCGGGTATGTTAGGACTCACAGAGTCCACCCAAATAGCCCGTGATATCTTACTGGCAAAGAAAACAGGCGTTCACTATCATGTATGCCATGTATCCGATGAAGACAGTGTCGAAATGATTCGTCTGGGTAAGAAAATGGGAGTCCATGTGAGTGCAGAAGTCACTCCCCATCATTTACTGCTTGTGGATGAAGACATCAAAGAAGACGATGCAAACTATAAAATGAACCCGCCTTTACGATCAAAACGCGATCAAAACGCCCTGATTAAAGGACTTCTGGATGGAACACTTGACTTTATCGCAACCGACCATGCACCCCATACCCACGAGGAAAAGTCAGGCGGATTTATGACATCACCATTTGGGATTGTAGGTCTTGAGACTGCCTTCCCTTTGATGTATTCATACTTTGTGAAACCTGGGGTGATGACCTTACACCAACTCATTGAATTTATGAGTACCAAACCCGCCCAAACCTTTGGATTGGATTGTGGGGTACTCGAAGTGGGTGCAGTGTGTGATATGGTGCTGGTTGATCTCAATCAAAAAAGTGCACTTGAAGCACCCAAAGGATCAAAATCATCAAATACACCGTTTATTGGAACCACGGTCTATGGAACAATCAAAAAAACATTTGTGAAAGGGAGTTGTGTATATGAATCGTAGATTTCTAATTTGTGAAGATGGCACTCAATTTATCGGAGAAGGGTTTGGACACAGCGACACAATCATTGGTGAACTGGTCTTCTCAACAGGGATGAGTGGATACCAAGAAACACTCACAGACCTTTCCTTTCAAAATCAAATTGTAACTTTTACCTATCCCTTAATCGGCAATGCAGGGATTAACCGCGATGATGATGAAAGTTTACTGCCAGGATGCTTAGGCATGATTTGTCGTGATTATGCAAAAAAGGGCAGTAACTGGCGCAGTGTGATGAGTCTTGATGAATACCTTAAACAAAAAGGCATTGTCGGATTATCGGGGATTGATACGCGAAAACTCGTGCGAAAATTACGTACCCTAGGGGTCATGAAAGCCATGATTATCGATGAAGACCAAATCACAGGGGATGAACTAAAACGCGTCAAAGCCTATGAAGCACCGCGCGATATTATTGCACAAGTCTCAACTGCAAGTGCCTATCCAAATCCAAACAGTGGGCATAAAGTGGTGGTCATTGATTATGGATTGAAGCACTCTATTTTAAGAGAACTCTCAAAACGTCAATGTGATGTCACGGTGGTCCCTTATAATACTTCAGCCCAAACCATTTTGAATTTAAGACCCGATGGTGTCATGTTAACCAATGGTCCAGGGGATCCAAAAGACATGGAAGATGCTGTAAAAGAAATTCAAGGATTGGTGGGGAAACTTCCCATCTTTGGGATTTGCATGGGCCATCAACTCTTATCCAAAGCCTATGGCTGTGATACCTTTAAAATGAAATTTGGACACCGTGGGTTTAATCACCCCGTGCGTGAAATCGCAAGTGGCTCCATTATGTTCACCTCACAAAACCACGGGTATGCGGTTGATGAAGCATCCGTAGACCAAACACAACTCATGATTACCCATAAAGAAATCAACGACTTAAGTGTAGAAGGCATTCGCCATCGCCACCATCCATCCTTCAGTGTACAATTTCACCCCGACGCAGCACCCGGTCCCCATGATGCCAGTGCACTCTTCGATGACTTTATTGAACTCATGGACCGCTTTAAGGAGACGAAAACATGCCAAAAAGAACAGATTTAAAGAAAATTATGGTGATTGGTTCAGGACCAATCGTCATTGGTCAAGCAGCAGAATTTGACTACGCTGGAACCCAAGCATGTTATGCGCTTCGTGAAGAAGGCTATGAAGTCATCTTAGTCAACTCCAACCCCGCAACCATCATGACGGATAAAGAAAGTGCAGATCGTGTCTATATTGAACCCTTAACCCCTGCATTTCTTGAATCCATTTGTCGTAAAGAAAGACCCGATGCAATCTTACCAACCTTGGGGGGACAAACCGGTCTTAATTTAGCGATGGAACTTGATGAAAGTGGCTTTCTTCAAAAACTCAACATTGAACTCTTAGGAACACCCATCAGTGCGATTAAACAAGCGGAAGACCGCGAAGCCTTTAAACATCTGATGGAAACCATTCAAGAACCCATTCCCGAAAGCGAGATTGTGCATACCGTTGAAGCGGCTGTCGCCTTCTCTAAAACGATTGGATTTCCCCTCATTGTACGCCCCGCCTTTACCTTAGGAGGAACGGGGGGTGGTATGTGTGATGATGAAGACCAACTCATTAAAATTGTATCTGCAGGATTGGCTTTGTCCCCAGTAAACCAATGTCTTGTTGAGCGAAGCATCGCTGGATATAAAGAAATTGAGTTTGAAGTGATGCGTGATCACCATGACAATGCAATCGTTGTATGTAATATGGAAAACTTTGACCCCGTAGGCATTCATACCGGTGACTCCATCGTCTTTGCACCAGTTCAAACGTTGACGGATGTGGAAGTCCAAATGCTTCGAGATGCCTCCCTTAAAATTATTCGTGCTTTAAAGATTGAAGGGGGTTGTAATGTGCAATTAGCCCTGGATCAAGACAGCTACAAATATTACATCATTGAAGTAAACCCACGTGTATCACGCTCCTCAGCCCTTGCTTCAAAAGCAACCGGATACCCAATCGCGAAAATCGCCGCAAAGATTGCAGTCGGCATTTCACTGGATGAAATGATCAACCCGGTAACCAAGACAACCTATGCGCAATTTGAACCCGCATTGGATTATGTCGTTTCGAAAATTCCACGCTGGCCTTTTGATAAGTTTGAAGATGGCGCAAGACGCCTTGGAACTCAAATGAAAGCAACCGGTGAAGTCATGGCGATGGGACGTTCCCTTGAAAGCTCGCTTTTAAAAGCAGTCCGTTCCCTTGAAATTGGATGCATGCATTTATCCATGAAAGAACATGAAGCCTTGAGTGAATCAGAAATTATGCACCAACTCATTCATGCCCAAGATGATCGACTCTTTGTGATTTATGAAGCAATGAAACGCGGTCTTAGTGATGAAGAAATTCATGCCTTTACCAAGATTGATTTATTCTTCCTTGATAAAGTGCGTCACATTTTAGACATTGAAACCCAATTAAAACACGACACCAGCGATGCAGCTCTTTGGAATGCGAAGTTTTATGGCTTTCACGATCAAACCATCGCCCACACTCACAATACCGATGAAAAAAGCATTCGAGATCGCCGCCACCAAATCGGGTGTCATCCTGTCTTTAAGATGGTAGATACCTGTGCCGGTGAGTTTGAATCCTCAACCCCATATTTCTATTCAACCTATGAAGAAGAAAATGAAAGTGAAAAAAGTGATCGTAAGAAAGTTGTAGTCCTAGGCAGTGGCCCAATTCGTATTGGTCAAGGGATTGAGTTTGACTATGCAACCGTACACTCAGTGCGTGCCATTCAAGCGATGGGCTATGAAGCCATTGTGATTAACTCAAATCCAGAAACGGTATCCACTGACTTCTCTGTTGCGGATAAGTTGTACTTTGAACCCCTCACAGCAGAAGATGTCTTGGAAATTATTAAACTGGAAGACCCAATGGGTGTCATTGTACAGTTTGGTGGACAAACCGCCATCAACCTTGCCCAAGTCTTAGAAGAAAATGGGGTGACTCTAATTGGAACACGCTTTGATGATTTAGACCGCGCTGAAGATCGTGACCGATTTGAAGCGGTCCTTACATCTCTAAACATTGAACGACCAAAAGGGGGTACTGCCCGTTCCACACAAGAAGCAATTCATATTGCAGATTCAATTGGCTACCCAGCACTTGTTCGTCCGAGTTATGTGTTGGGAGGACGTGCGATGCAAATTGTTTCCAATACCCAAGAACTTGAAAACTACATGCGTAAAGCGGTGAAAGCATCTGACCAACACCCCGTCTTAATTGACCGTTATATCCAAGGGGTTGAATGCGATGTGGATGCCCTATGTGATGGCACAACCGTATTAATTCCAGGCATCATGGAACACATTGAACGCTCTGGCGTTCACTCAGGCGATTCCATGGCCATCTACCCACCTCAAAACCTAAGTCCAGAGATTCAAGATAAGATTGTGGAAATCACCCAAAAACTGGCGATTGGCCTTAATTGCATTGGGATTATGAACGTCCAATATATCATTTGTGATCAAGAAGTGTATGTCATTGAAGTCAACCCACGCGCAAGCCGTACCGTGCCATTTTTAAGCAAGATTACCAATATTCCCATGGCCCAAGTCGCAACCCGCATTATCTTAGGTGAAAGCCTTGTTGATCAAGGATATGTTGGTGGCTTAGTCAAAGCTCCCTCACGCATCAGTGTGAAAGCACCGGTCTTCTCTTTTGGAAAACTAGACCAAGTGGATGCGATTTTAGGACCTGAAATGAAATCAACGGGTGAAGTTATGGGAAGTGACACCTCATTAGAAAAAGCATTATACAAAGCCTTTGTGGCAAGTGGTATGCACATTCCAGAATATGGCAAAGTGTTTGTGACCGTTGATGATCACAATAAAGAAGAGGTTGTGGACATTGCGAAAGACCTCGTTCAATGTGGCTTTGATTTAATCGCAACCCATGGTACTGCAGATTGCCTTGAGCGTGCAGGCTTATATGTCCAACGCATTGAAAAACTCAGCGAAGGCCTTGATATCGTGCAAACCATGAAAAACGGGGATATTGCGATGGTTGTGAACACCATTGGTGAAGATAAAACAGCCAATAGCGATGGCTTTAGAATCCGTAAAGCATCCATCGAATACCGCATTCCACTGTTTACCTCACTGGATACCGCACGCGCCATTACCAACGTCATTAAAAATTCAAACTTCTCACTGGAAAGGATTGGATAAGGCATATGAAACAATGCGATGCAATTGTGATTTCAAATAAAAAAGTAGCCTTTAATGTATATGAAATGATATTAGAAGGAGACTTTGGTTTAACAGAGGATTTTGCGGGACAGTTTGTACAAGTACAAGTACCCGAATCATCCGCCTACCTAAGAAGACCCTTCTCCATCACCGATTATCGAAACGGCCAATTGGTCTTAGTCTATCGCATCGAAGGAAGGGGCACACTGGCATTAAGAGGCTGTAAACCCAAAGACACCCTCAATGTTTTAAGCCCGCTGGGTCATCCCTTTCCCATACATCCAAACCAAAAAGTTGCCCTTATTGGGGGTGGGATTGGCGTTGTTCCTTTGTATGGACTCAACAAACGATTGGTTGAGATGGGCTGTCAAGTACACAGCTATTTGGGATATCAAGATGCAGCATCGGTCATCTATAAAGATGAATTTGAAGCACTCAGCGATCTGACCATCACAACACTGGATGGAAGTGTTGGACAAAAAGGGAATGTCTTAGATTCTGTTGATGTCAGCGACATCGATGTTATCTATGCCTGTGGCCCGCATGGTCTTCTCAAAGCAATCCAAGAAACATACCCAGACAAAACCGTCTACCTTTCCCTTGAAGCCCGTATGGCCTGTGGGTTTGGGGTATGCAATGCCTGTGTCTGTCGAAAACAAACCGATACAGAAGAGACCTTCCTCATCTGTAAAGATGGGCCAGTCTTTAATGGAAAGGATGTAATCTTATGAATCGACTCCA
Organism: Erysipelothrix larvae; assembly: GCF_001545095.1. Taxonomy (NCBI): domain Bacteria; kingdom Bacillati; phylum Bacillota; class Erysipelotrichia; order Erysipelotrichales; family Erysipelotrichaceae; genus Erysipelothrix; species Erysipelothrix larvae. The sequence goes on along the minus strand of NZ_CP013213.1, from coordinate 1,669,259 downwards.
TGTAAGCCTCCCAGGACTTTCCCTCAAAAACCCAATCATGCCTGTAAGTGGTACGTGTGGGTTTGGGGAAGAACTCTCAAAGCTGTATGATTTAAGTAACCTGGGAGCAATTATCATTAAAGCAGCTACCCTTGAACCCCGTCTTGGAAATCCACTGCCTCGTGTTGCGGATACACCCAGCGGTATGTTGAATGCAATTGGACTTCAAAACCCGGGAGTGGATGAAATCATTCGCTCAAAACTTCCTTTTTTAGAACAATTCTCCTGCAGTGTGATTGCGAACATTGCTGGAAGTTCCTTAGAAGACTATGTTGAAACGGTAAAACGCATCACCAATCATCCCCGTGTCGATGCCCTAGAACTCAACATTTCCTGTCCAAATGTTAAAGAAGGTGGGATTGCCTTTGGAACAGATCCACACATAGCCTACCAACTCACAAAAGCAGTTAAAGAAGTCGCAACAAAACCCGTCTATGTGAAACTCTCTCCCAATGTGACGGACATTAAGGTCATTGCCCGTGCAGTCGAAGAGGCTGGCGCAGATGGGTTCTCACTCATCAATACGTTGTTAGGCATGCGCATGGATATGAAAACAAAAGAACCTCTGTTATCCATTAAAACAGGGGGCTTAAGTGGCCCAGCAATCTTTCCTGTAGCCCTGCGGATGGTCTATGAAGTTTCTTCAATCTCACAATTACCCATCATTGCAATGGGCGGCGTCAGTAGTGCACATGATGCCATCGAACTCATGATGGCAGGCGCAAGTGCTGTGGGTGTTGGTACCGCAAACTTCATCAACCCATGGGTATGCATGGATATAATCAACGAATTACCGGAAGTCATGGATAAATATGGTATTGAGTCGTTGGAATCACTGCGTCAAGAAATCAGAAGCAAACGAACGGTTTAATCACCCTTACGCATAAAATGGTTATCACACCTTGAGTCGATAACCATTTTTATGCGTAAGTGTATGGGGATGTTTTTGTTTAGACACTTGTGTGAAGGGGCGAAAGGGTGATTTTGACCCATAGCCATTAAATTTCTTCATGCAAGTTCGTCGATGCGTGTTTACACTTGATAGACTCTATGGTATCATTTAAGTGAATTTGGAGGATAGAAACTATGGATCGTAACAAATCACAAATCTATCGGGCTTCATGTTCGCTTACTTGGTAGCACGGCTTTTTTCGTAGGCTGTGTTTTTATTTTTTTAAAATCATTATATTTTGTATAATCGTGAAATGTTGGTTCACAAGTCTCTACCTTGCTCCGTTCGTGCAAGACTACAAAATAGAATACTTCTTTTTACTATTCTATTTTCTAGGGAGACTTCTTAACATGAGTCTCTTTTTTCATGGTTATACCAGGAGGACAAAATGGCAAGAGTAGCAGTTATTATGGGAAGCAAAAGTGACTTTGAAGTGATGCAAGAAACCTGTACCATCTTGGATCAATTCAATGTAGAGTATACCAAAACCGTCGTCAGTGCACATCGAACACCACACAAGATGGTCGAGTTTGCCAGCGAAGCGAAAGCAAACGGATTTGACGTGATTATCGCAGCTGCAGGGGGTGCAGCCCACTTACCAGGCATGGTCGCAGCCATGACACCTTTACCCGTAATTGGGGTACCGATTCAAAGTAAAGCCTTAAATGGCATCGACTCACTCCTTTCCATCGTCCAAATGCCCCAAGGCGTTCCCGTATTGACGATGTCGATTGGTAAAGCTGGGGCCATGAATGCAGCATACAGTGCAATTTCAATTCTTGCACTTTCCGATGAAGCACTCTCGAAACAATACATCAAATACAAAGAAACACTCGCAAACGATACCTGGGAGCAACAATTTAGATGAATGTGATAAAACCCCGCCAAACCATTGGGATTTTAGGGGGCGGTCAGTTGGGGCAGATGATGGCGTTTGTTGCGAAGTCGATGGGATATCGCATTCATTCCTATGATACAAATCAAGACTGTCCTTTATCCCTAATCAGTGATCACCATACCGTAGGAACATTCGATGATACACAAACCATGCTTCAATTTTGTAAAGCCTGTGATGTGGTAACCTATGAGTTTGAAAACATTGACGCAAACAGTGTCAAGCACTTAATCCATACAGTCTCAATTCCCCAAGGCCTTCAAGCACTTACCATCTCCAGTGATCGCTGGCTTGAATATCAATTTGTGAAAGATTTAGGGGTAAATACCCTAGATTGCATCTGTGTTGATTCAAAAGAAGCACTCATTGCTGCTATGGATACAATAAAACCCCCATTTATTCTTAAAAGTTTGCGCTATGGGTATGATGGGCATGGGCAAATATGGGTCCATTCACAAGAAGATGTGTCAGCCCTTGAAATCAATCAGCCCTATCTGATGATGCGACGTGTGGATATTCAAACCGAAATATCCGTTGTATGTGCGCGTGGGAAAAACGGTGTTGTTCTCTTTCCTTGTATTGAAAACAAACACACGGATGGCATCTTGGATGTGTCCATCGTCCCTGCACGTATTTCAAACACACTTCAAGAAAAAGCCAAAGGGGAAGCCACAAAGATTGTGGAAGCACTGGATTATGTTGGGGTCATGGCCTTTGAATTCTTTATTGAACAGGACACACTTATATTCAATGAGATGGCCCCCCGTCCTCATAATTCAGGACACTTCAGTATTGAAGGCACGACATCATCCCAATTTAAAGCCCATATTGAAGCGATTTGTGGGCTCACCATTCAAACACCCCATTTGATCAACACCTCCATGATGGTGAATGTCTTGGGTCAACACTTAGACAAAACATTGGAGTATGTCAGTACCACCAATCAAGTGGGTGCATACCACGACTACAGTAAACGTGATGCGAAACACAATCGAAAAATGGGTCACATGACCTTTGTTCACAATCAAGCAATTGAAATAGGAAATGAATTCAGAAGAGAGATAAGAAAATGAAACCAACCCGACTATTTGTAGAAAAGAAGCCAGGTTATAGACTGGAAGCAGATCACCTCAAACAAACCATCAACGATGTGCTCAAGATTGATACAAAAGCCTGCCGTCACATCTTAGTCTATGATGTATATCAATGTGATGAAAACACCCTAGAACTTGCGAAACAATCCGTATTCCAAGAACAAGTGATTGACACATTATCACTCACACTTGATACAGACGGCTATAGTGTCATCGCGTATGAAGCACTGGATGGGCAATATGATCAACGATCAGACAGTGCGATGCAATGCATTAAACTGTTAAACCCGCACACACAGGTGATTGTGAAAAGTGGGATTGTGGTATTGGTCGATGCAATGGATCAACACCAACTCAACACCATCAAATCCTATTTGATCAATCCCGTAGAAATGAAAGAAAAAGACTTAAGTGTCATGAATCTTACCAAAAATGTGGATGTGAAACCCTTGGAGTCATTAAGTGGGTTTATCGCAATGGATGAGCCTAAACTTCACGACTTCTACAACGATTTTGGATTTGCGATGACCTTTGATGATTTAAAATACATTCAAGATCATTTTAAATCTTGTGATCGTGATCCAAGTGAAACGGAAATTAAAGTGTTGGATACATACTGGTCCGATCACTGCCGGCATACAACCTTTAATACCAACCTAGAAACCATCACTTTTGAAGATTTTGACCTTAAGGATGCTATTGAAGCAAGTTTTAATGCCTATGTTGAAGATCGCATTAAACTCAATCGCGCACACAAACCCCTAACCCTGATGGACATCGCTACGGTGAATGCACGCCTTGCGAAACATGAGGGTGATACAACCATTGAAGAAAGTGATGAAGTCAATGCTTGCAGTATCATAATTGATGTTGACCTTAAAGGCGCAAACGAAAAATGGCTCTTAATGTTTAAAAATGAAACCCACAATCACCCAACTGAAATCGAACCTTATGGTGGTGCATCGACCTGTATTGGTGGTGCAATTCGAGATCCATTGTCGGGACGTGCGTATGTGTATCAAGCCATGCGTATTAGTGGCTGTGGGGATGTGTTGGACCCAATTGAGAAAACACTCCCGAATAAACTACCCCAATCCCTGATTGCGAAACGAGCAACCGATGGCTATTCAAGCTATGGGAATCAAATTGGGTTAACCACGACCTATGTTCATGAAATTTATCACCCAAGCTATGTTGCGAAACACTTAGAATGTGGTGCAGTTGTGGGTGCAGTGAAACAGTCAGATGTCATTCGCCTTGAACCCACACCCGGTGATGTGGTGATTTTATTGGGTGGAAAAACAGGCCGTGATGGAATTGGGGGTGCGACTGGCTCATCGGTTGCCCATAAAGAAAGCTCACTGACTCAAAGTGCTGCGGAAGTTCAAAAAGGAAACGCCCTTGAAGAACGCAAGATTCAACGCTTATTTAGAGATCCTGAGGTTACAAAAATCATCAAACGATGCAATGACTTTGGTGCAGGGGGTGTCAGTGTTGCGATTGGCGAGTTGGCCGATGGCTTAGACATTCAATTGGATCAAGTCCGCTTGAAGTATGAAGGCTTAAACCCAACAGAAATTGCTATTTCAGAATCCCAAGAACGCATGGCTGTGGTTGTATCAAATACCGATGCAGATGCCTTTATTCAAAAAGCATCCATGGAAAACTTAGAAGCGTACATTGTCGCAACCGTGACCAATACAAACCGACTCATCATGCGCTACCACGGTGAAGAAGTCGTAAACCTTGATCGTGATTTCTTAAACAGCAGCGGTGTCACGCAACGTAAACCCGTTCACATTGCACCCAAACAGAACCCCAACCCATTTGGACCCTTATGCAAACTGGAAAAACAATCCCTTTTAGACCTTGCCGGTTCCTTAAATTATGGCTCTCAAAAAGGGCTGATCGAACGCTTTGATGGATCTATTGGCGCAACAACCGTACTTATGCCTCTTGCAGGGAAATACCAAACAACTCAAAACTGTGCCAGTGTTCAAAAGATTCCGGTACTGGATGGACAAACCCGAACCTGTTCCATGTTAAGTTATGGATTTATTCCTGAAATATCCGACTATTCACCCTATCTTGGTGGCCAATATGCGATTGTGGAAAGTGTTGCGAAAAGTGTAGCACAGGGGGGCGACCCTTCAAAAATCTACCTGTCACTTCAAGAATACTTCGCAAAACCTGGCGATGATCCTCAAAAATGGGGCAATGTGTTTCAAGCACTGTTGGGTGCTTATGAAGCACAATCTGGACTGGGACTTTGCGCAATTGGGGGTAAAGACAGCATGAGTGGAACCTATCAAGACCTGGATGTTGTGGATACCTTAATCAGCTTTGCGTGTTCACCACAACAGGTCGATACCATCATCTCAAGTGCACTCAAGAAAACCAATTCCTACCTTTACCTTGTTCCAACTTCAACTCATGACAATCATACCGTGGATTTCAAGGCACAAGGTGAGACCTTTAAAACAGTACATGAACTCATTAAAGCACAGACTATTCTCAGTTGTTCAAGTGTTGATCGAGGGAATGTATTTATACAAGTCCTCAATATGGCATTGGGTAATCGTGTCGGTGTCACACTTAACGCTAAAGAACACATGCTTCTCAACCGCTTAAGTGGGAGCTTGATTGTTGAAAGCAAATCACCCCTTGATATTCAATCATGGGTATTGATTGGAACCACACAGGATTCACAAGACTTTATCATCAACGATCTCACATTGTCACTGGATGAACTTCAAGAGGCGCATTTAGGTGCTTTAGATGCCTTGTATCCTGTGCATCGCAAAACATATGATCATGAATCACTGTTTCATCCTGTTTCAACCCAAGATACTTATAAACCAAACACACCCACTCAAGATGTCCATGTTGTCATCCCTGTCTTTCCTGGAAACAACTGTGAATACGATATGGCCCGTGCGTTTAATGAGCAGGGTGCATCCACTGAATTTGTGATTTTCAGAAATCAGAGTGAAACCGCGATTCAAAAATCCATTGAAGCCTTAGAACAAGCCATCAAACGCTCTCATATTATCGCAATACCGGGTGGATTCTCCAGTGGCGATGAACCCGATGGCAGTGCGAAGTTTATTGTGAACGTCTTAAAAAATGAACGCATCAAGAAGGCTATTACCCAACACCTTGATCAAAAACGTTTAATCATTGGCATTTGTAATGGATTCCAAGCGCTCATTAAATCAGGGCTCATCCCGTATGGAAACATCAGGGATGTACAGGAAGATGGCATCACACTCTTTAGAAATGATTGTCAGCACCATGTTTCAAAACTGGTAAACACATGTGTTTCGTCCAATAAATCGCCATGGCTTAAAGACTGCGGCCTTGGATCCATCCATACCTTACCGATTTCTCATGGTGAAGGAAAGATTACCGGAAATCCTGAAGTTATCAAGTCGTGTATTGACCAAGGCTTAGTGGCCTTCCAATACTGTGATTTAAACGCAATGGTTAGGATGGATGAAGCGTACAATCCAAATGGATCGCAGTATGCGATTGAAGGGATGGTCTCACACTGTGGATTAGTGTTGGGGAAAATGGCCCACAGTGAGCGTGTTTCCACACATACTTTTGTGGATCAAGACATTGAAGCACAATCAATTTTTAGAAATGGCGTGAATTATTTCAAGGAGGAACAAGCATGAAAGGATCCCTACTTTACGAAGGAAAGGCAAAGCAAGTCTATGCTACCGATAATCCAGACATGATTATCATGCATTACAAAGATGATGCGACGGCATTTAACGGTGTCAAAAAGGCCCAAATCAATCACAAAGGGGAGCTCAACAATGCCATCAGTACCCTCATCTATGACTACTTGAAAAAACAAGGGGTTCAAACACACCACATCAAAACCTTGAGTGCACGTGAACAACTCTGTAAGAAAGTAGACATCATTCCTTTGGAAGTCATTGTCCGTAATGTTGCGGCGGGATCATTTTCAAAACGCTTGGGCATTGAAGAAGGAACACACCTTAAAAACAGTGTGTATGAAATCTGTTATAAGGACGATGAACTAGGCGATCCGCTCATCAATGAAGACCATGCACTGGCCTTGGGAATCTGTGATATTGAAACATTGGGGTATATAAAACTACAAGCTCTAAGCATTAATCGCTTTTTGATTAAACTCTTTGAATCCTGTGGCATTGAACTGGTTGATTTTAAACTGGAGTTTGGAAATCTATCCAATGGGTCCCTTGTCCTAGCGGATGAAATCTCTCCCGACTCCTGTCGCTTATGGGATCTTGAAACCCAAGAACGCTTAGACAAAGACCGCTTTCGTCGTGATTTAGGGAAGGTTCAAGAAGCCTATGAAGAAATCTTAAAACGCTTAAGTGAGGTATCCACATCATGGTAAACACACAGTTTGATGATCGATCCTTACATGAAGAATGCGGTGTCTTTGGAATCTATAATGTCCAAGAAGCCGCACAGCTCAGTTTTTATGGATTACACAGCATGCAACACCGCGGTCAAGAAGGAACAGGCATTGTGACTTCTGACTCTGAAAATCTGTATGGTCATAAAAACGAAGGACAAGTACGGTATGTCTTTAACGATGCAAACCTGTCCAAACTCAAAGGGGACAAAGCCATTGGTCATGTCCGCTATGCAACCCAAGGGGGCAGCGGTTTGATGAACGTGCAACCCTTCTTATTTAAACATTCCACCGGCGACTTTGGATTGTGTCACAATGGGAACATTGTGAATTCATCCCAACTGCGTGAATTCTTAGAATCCAAAGGATCCATCTTTCAATCAACCTCAGATACTGAAATCTTTGCCCACTTAATCAAACAAGGCCGTCAAACAAACTTCTTGGATGCGATTAAGGAAAGCTTGTTGTATCTTGAAGGTGCCTTTGCCTTTTTATTACTTACCAAAGATACACTCTATGCGATGCGTGATAAAAACGGACTCAGACCCTTATCGATTGGCCAGTTGGACAATGGATATGTTGTCAGTTCAGAAACCTGTGCATTGGATATGATTGGCGCAACCTTTACGCGAGATATATTACCTGGTGAAGTGGTCATGATTAATCAAGAAGGCATTCACTCCTCATTCTATGCAAAAGATGTCCAACATCGCATGTGTGCCATGGAGTATATCTACTTCTCACGTCCAGACAGTGATATTACAGGTCTAAATGTACATACGGCTCGAAAACAATGTGGACGCATGCTGGCCCAAGAAGCACCTGTTGAAGCCGATATTGTTGTGGGGGTTCCCGACTCCAGTTTATCCGCAGCCTATGGGTATGCTGAAGAAAGTGGCATTCCCTATGAAATGGGGATGATCAAAAACCGCTACAGTGGTCGAACCTTTATTGAACCCACCCAAGCCATGCGTGAAAAAGGGGTAAAGATGAAGTTATCCCCGGTACGTTCTGTCGTATCTGGAAAACGCGTGATCTTAATTGATGATTCCATTGTACGGGGTACCACTTCCGCAAACTTAGTGGCGATGTTGAAACAAATGGGAGCACTTGAAGTGCATATGCGCATTGCATCCCCACCCATTATCGCACCTTGTTTCTATGGTGTAGACACTTCAACCTATGATGAACTCATCAGTGCCAATATGGGATTGGATGAATTGTGTGAGAAAATCGGGGCGGATTCCCTATACTTTTTAAGTGAAGCAGGACTTCAAAAAGCCCTCAATAATAAAGGATTATGCATGGCTTGCTTTAATAAGAATTACCCAACCGAACTGTATTCAAAACTGGAAGAAGCCAATAAAGATGGAAAGTGTTAGGAGAAAACTATGAGTGAAAAATATAAAGCAGCAGGGGTCGATATTGAAGCAGGATATGAAGTTGTCGATCGCATTAAAAAACATGTCGGCAAAACCTTTAATCAAGGGGTGATGCAAAATGTGGGGTCCTTTGGCGCCTTATTTGACCTTGCGAAATACAACATTAAGGATCCTGTATTAGTCAGTGGAACCGATGGTGTTGGAACTAAATTAGTGATTGCCCAAACCTTTAACCGCCATGAAACCATTGGCATTGATTGTGTCGCAATGTGTGTGAATGACATCTTGGCACAAGGCGCAATGCCACTGTTTTTCCTTGATTACTTAGCGGTTGGGAAAACAGATCCAGTCATGATTGAAACCATCATCCAAGGGATTGTGGAAGGATGTACCCAAGCAGGCTGTGCTTTAATTGGCGGTGAAACTGCAGAAATGAATGATTTGTATCAAGGGGATGATTATGACCTTGCCGGATTTGCCGTGGGTGTTCAAGAAAGAGATCGCCTCTTAAAACCAGAAGACACAAAACCTGGACAAATCCTCATTGGTCTGAAAAGCTCAGGAATTCATTCCAATGGATTCTCACTGGTGCGTAAATTAATCTTTAAAGACAATGACCTCGATATGAATCAAAGTGTTGATGGCATGCCACTTCTAAATCGTCTACTCACACCCACTCGCATTTATGTAAACAGTGTTATGGGACTCATTGACCAAAACCTTGTAAGTGGGATTGCCCACATTACTGGCGGAGGGTTTTATGAAAACATTGAACGCTGTCTTCAAAAAGGCTTAGGGGTCAGTATCAATACACATGCTTGGGAAAAAGATGAAATCTTTACCCTGATTCAATCACTGGGCGATATCAGTGATGAAGAAATGTACGCCATCTTTAACATGGGAATTGGCATGGTATTAGTGGTTGATGAAGCAAAGGTTGAACCAGTATGCAGTCATCTTAAATCCAAAGGTGAAACACCTGTGATAATGGGTGAAGTCATCGCAACACCAGGAGTTATTTTACGATGAGGCTGTGTGTCTTTGCATCAGGAACCGGATCAAATTTTGAAGCCATTTATGATGCAATTGAACAAGGTCGTATTCATGCAACCCTTGATTTGTGCGTATGCGATAATCCACAGGCTGCCATTATCCAAAAAGCCCAAGCACGGGGTGTGGATACATTCGTATTTAATCCCAAAGATTATCCAAATAAAAAAGCCTATGAAACACAGATTCTTGAACAACTCAAATCACACGCGATTGATTTCATCGCACTTGCAGGGTATATGCGTTTGATTGGGAAAACCTTACTTCAGGCATATCCCCAAAAAATCATCAACATCCATCCATCTCTTTTACCCAAGTACAAGGGACTGGATGCCTTAGGACAAGCACTTCAAAATAACGATACGCTTTTGGGTGCCAGCATCCATTATGTTGATGAAAGTTTAGATGGTGGGGCCATCATTCAACAACAATCCTTTAGATGTTATCAAGGACAACCACGATCAGAAATCGAAGCAGAACTCCATCGCATTGAACATAAACTCTATGTGAGTGTGTTGGAAACAATCAGTCAGGAGAATAAACTATGAAACGCGCCTTATTAAGTGTCAGTAATCGAAGCGGTCTTGTGGAATTTGCACAAGGATTGCTATCACAGGATTATGAAATCATTGCGACAGGGTCAACGAAACAATACCTGGAAGACCATGGACTCACAGGGTTATTAAGTGTTGAAGATGTCACAGGATTTGAAGAAATGATGGATGGTCGTGTCAAAACACTGCACCCGCTCATTCATGGCGGGTTATTGGGACTTAGAGACAACCCATCCCACATCAAAGCCATGGAAAAACATGGCATTAAACCCATCGACCTTGTGGCAGTTAACCTATATCCGTTTAAAGAAACCATCGCTAAAGAAGGGGTGGTCTTAGAAGAAGCGGTTGAACAAATTGACATTGGGGGCCCTTCAATGCTCAGAAGTGCTGCGAAAAACTTTAGAGATGTCACCGTCATCATTGATCCCCACGATTACACCCGTGTTTTAGAAGAAATTTCGATGCATCAAAACACGACTGAATCCTTTAGACGCCATCTTGCGACCAAGGTCTATGCAAGTACTGCCTATTATGACACATTGATTGCAGCGTATCTGAATGAACAGTGTGAAGAACCCGTCACATCCCCATTGACCCTTGGATATGAGTTAAACGCATCCTTACGATATGGAGAAAATCCACATCAAGATGCTCAGTTTTACGCAAGTGCACACACAGAAAGCTATGCTTTGGCCAGTGCAAAACAATTGCATGGGAAAGCATTATCCTATAATAACATTCAAGATGGAAATGCTGCCTTAAATATGGTAGAAGAATTTAAACATGATTGTGTCTGTGTTGCGGTGAAACACATGAACCCCTGTGCCATAGCATGTGGGAAGGATGTGAATGAAGCGTTTGATAAAGCTTATGCAGGCGATCCCGTCAGTATCTTTGGTGGAATCGTGGCATTTAATCACAGTGTCACTTTAGAAGTCGCACAAAAACTATCCGCCATCTTTTTAGAAATCATTTTAGCACCAGCTTTTGATGACGATGCGCTGACACTGCTTAGTAAGAAAAAGAATCTAAGATTGTTGGAATATAAAACAGAAGGGCCATTGGCGAATCATGAATTTAAGTCTGTGAATGGGGGACTGCTTGTGCAAGCACGTGATACCCACGCACCCACACCCGATTCAATTCAATGTGTAACCCAAACACCCCTAGATCCCCACGATCTCAATAGCGTCTTGTTTGCCCAAAAAGTTGTGAAGCATGTGAAGAGTAATGCAATCGTTGTGGTGAATGGTACGCAAACCGTAGGCATCGGTGCAGGACAAATGAACCGAGTAGGTGCAGCACAGATTGCGCTAAATCAAGCCGGTGAAAAAGCAAAAGGTGCAGTCTTGGCCTCAGATGCATTCTTCCCAATGCGTGATACGGTTGATTTAGCTGCACAGTATGGCATTAAAACAATCATTCAACCAGGCGGTTCCATTAAAGACCAAGAATCCATTGATGCATGCAATGAAGCACAGATTGCCATGGTCATAACAGGTGAAAGGCACTTTAAACACTGATGGGACGCGTATTAGTTGTCGGAAGTGGGGGACGTGAACACGCCCTTGCCACCCGCTTTAATCAAAGCCCATCGGTTGAAACTGTCTATATTGCGCCAGGTTCACCATGCATGGACGATGTCGCAACCTTAGTGGACATTGATGCACTTGACTTTGAAGCACTTAAAGCATTTGCCCTAAAACATGCCATTGACCTTGTGGTGGTGGGCCCAGAGATTCCACTGGTACAGGGTATACAGGATGCATTTAAAGACACAAACATTTGTGTGTTTGGACCTTCAAAGTATTGTGCAAACCTTGAAGGCTCAAAAGCATTTGCGAAAGAAATGATGAAACAGGCCAATATCAAAACGGCCGGTTATGAAACCTTTGACGATGTCACACAGGCCATCGCCTATGCCAAAACCAAAACCTATCCCCTTGTCTTAAAGGCATCCGGTCTTGCAGCTGGAAAAGGGGTTGTGATTGTGAACTGCTTTGAAGATGCAGAATCTGAACTGCACCACATGATGACACATAACAAATTTGAGGATGCAGGCAATGTCGTGGTGATTGAAGACTTCTTAGAAGGTGAAGAATTCTCCTACTTATGCCTAGTGTCCCATGACACAATAATCCCCCTACAAGTATCTCAAGATCACAAGCGGGCTTTTGATCATGATGAAGGGCCGAATACAGGCGGTATGGGAGCCTATACCCCTGTTGATTCCATTACGGATGATGATTTGAACTGTGCCCTTAATGATGTAGTAAAACCCATCGTTTCAACACTTCTAAATCAAGGTCATCCTTATACCGGGGTACTTTATGCAGGGCTCATGAAAACCAAAGACGGCATTCAAGTTATCGAGTTTAATGTACGTTTTGGTGATCCTGAAACTGAAGTCTTAATGTTAGCCCTTGAAAGTGATCTCTACCAGGTCATTATGGACTTAATGAGCGGGAAAAAAACGGAACTACAATGGACCAAAGACTACGTGATTGGAGCCGTTTTAGCAAGCCAAGGGTATCCCGATGCTTATCAAAAGGGGGCTGTGATTAAAGGCTTAGAGACACTCAAGACACCAGTATTCCATATGGGAACCACACGCAATGATCACGGTGTGATTGCAACAGGTGGACGTGTTCTTTTTGTAACGGCTCGCGCCGATACCTTACAAAAAGCCCAAGCCATGCTCTACCAAGAAATTGATAAGATCGACTGTGATGCACTGTTTTATCGACGCGATATCGGGTTTCACAATTCTTAAACACTCAAACAGGGATTTCCCTGTTTTGTTTTATGGGTGGGTGAACCCCAGTCATTTATTTAAATTGTGGTACAATTAAACTATAAAAAGACAGATGAAAGGAGTGGTATCATCAATGGGATGATACCAAAGAGGAATGTATGAAAAAACTTTTGGTTGTAGTGGATTATCAACATGATTTTATTGATGGAAGTTTAGGATTTGATGGTGCGAAATCACTGGCACCGTTAATTAAAGCGCGTATTGAAGAAACCCTTCAACACGGGGGCGATGTCGTTTTCACCCGTGATACCCATGACGAAAACTATCTCAATACTCAAGAAGGTTCAAAGCTTCCAATCAAACATTGTATCAAAGGCACTCATGGGTGGGAAATTGAAGAATCATTAACTCAGTATGCTTCCCATGTGTTTGATAAACCAACCTTTGGATCGTTGGAATTTGGTGTGTGGCTCAACACTCAAACTTATGATGAGGTTGAACTGTGTGGCTTAGTGTCCAATATCTGTGTTTTATCCAATGCAGTGCTTTCTAAAGCGGCACTTCCCGAAGCAAGAATCGTGGTTGATCATACATTAACCGCAAGTTTTGATGAAAAAAGGCATACTGAAGTGTTGAGTATCCTTGAGGGGATTCAAGTTGAGGTAATTTAAACTTCATCACGTCCCAATGTGTGTTATAATTACCAAGAAATGAGGCGTATATGAAGAAATTAATCTTATGTGTGATTTCGGTTGGTTTGTTAGTGCTTGACCTTTGGTCTAAGGCAGTGGTTCAAACAAGCGTCGGAGTCAATGAAAGAATTCAAGTAATTCCAAACTTTTTTTACATCACTTACTTAAAAAATACAGGGTCCGCATGGAGTCTTTTTGAAGGATTGGGACCCATCGTGATTGTTGTGAGTATTGTTGTGGCATGTGTGATTGCTTATTATTTTGTGAAGCAAACCAACATGGTGTTACTAACTGGACTTGCATTAGCATTTGCGGGAAATTTAGGCAATCTTTATGACAGAGTTGTGTTCAATTTTGTGCGTGATATGTTTTCGTTTAACCTCTTTGGATACTGGTTCCCAGTATTTAATGTGGCGGATGCATGCATGGTAATTGGCGTAGCGCTGGTGTTTATTTATACTTACTTAGAAGACAAGAAGGGTGGGACGTTATGATTAAGCTCATTGTAGAACTTGAATATGATAATGAACGGTTGGATGTGTTTTTAGCGCAAATGGTTGAGAATACATCACGCAGCGTCATTCAATCATGGATTAAAAAAGGAAATGTCAATGTCAATGGCTCCCCTTCAAAAGCAAACACGCGACTTCGCGAAGGCGATGTTGTCCAGTTTCACGTTGAAGTGGTTGATACAACCCTTGCTCCAGTAAACATGGACTTAGACATTGTGTATGAAGACGACCATTTACTTATCATTAATAAACCCCGTGATATGGTGGTTCATCCATCCATGACAACCTTAGACCGTCCTACCTTAGTGCATGGTCTTTTAGCCTATACAGATCAACTCAGCGATATTAATGGGGAACTAAGACCAGGTATTGTCCATCGTATTGATAAAGATACTTCTGGATTATTGGTGGTTGCGAAAACAAATGAAGCCCATGAAAAACTTGTGGAAGACTTAAAAGAACACTTAATAAAACGTGAATATATGGCACTGGTTCATCATGTCATGGAACATCAGTCCATCTTAGTGGATGCGCCGATTGGACGTGATCCAAAGCATCGTCAACGCATGGCAGTAACGGATGTGAATTCAAAACCTGCAACAACACGGATGTTTGTGATTGAAAACTATGCGCAAGAAGACATGAGTTTAATTCGCTGTGAACTTGAAACCGGACGAACCCATCAGATTCGGGTGCATTGTAAATACATTAACCATCCAATTGTTGGGGATAAGACCTACAGCTATCGAAACACACCGGATATTGGGGGTCAATGGTTGCATGCTTATGCACTCACCTTAAATCATCCGATTACGGGTGAACCCCTTCATTTTGAAGTCGAAATCCCCCACCAACTTCAAGCATTTTTAGATACCGTGAGGGGGGATGTATAGTGGCATTACGAGATTTAGATGTATGGGCATTAGAACTTACTGATTACTTTATGAAATCACATGGGTATAAACTGGTGACATTATCACAAGAAATATCTCAAACCTGGCTGATTAATGAAAACGAAGCACAGGTTCCCATTATCATGATTTCAGCGCAAAGTATCAAGGAAGTCAATCGCTTTGAAATCAAGCAAATTCACGCAACCTTATCGCTGCTTGTGAAAACAACACGACCTGGGCTTTTTATCACTGTGAATGAACAAGACTTTGATGATGCGGATGATTTTGTATTGGTAACACCCACACGCATATCCGATACAAACTTTGCAACCCGTTACCCTAAAATTCAAGGGGAAATGCATCCCTTACAAAATGTGAACCTGCAACGCGCACGCACAGTCATTATGGATCGCATTCACACACGCATGCGTAAAGAACAACAACGGTCTATGATTAAAAACACCATGGGAACCATGATTGTGATCATCTTAGCGTTGATTGGATTTATCGCCACAAACTATCTGATATCACAAGGGGTAACCCTTGAACTCTCAGTGGTTATGCTGGGTGCATATTACAAACCGCTTATTTCAAAAGCCTATGAATTTTGGCGTTTTTTAACCCCGATGTTCTTGCACGCTTCATTTATACACCTCTTGATGAATGTGTATGCATTACGAAGTATTGGTCGCATCTTAGAACCACGCTTGAAAACAGGACGCTATCTTTTGATCCTATTTTTGGGAGTCATTATGGGAAATGTCTTTGTATTCTTACGTGAAGACTCCATGATTGGTGTAGGAATGAGTGCAGGGATTTATGCCTTGTTTGGTGCCTTTGCGATTATGATGTATGAAACCGATATGTATAAAAACCCACTGGTTCGAAACCAAATGATTTCAATTATTGGGGTAAACTTATTTATCAGTTTACTTCCAAATGTAAGCTTTACAGCACATGCTGGTGGCTTGTTTGTGGGAATCTTCTTTGGGTTTATTTTCTCAAGACGCCAAGATTGGGCAACCTTACGAAAAGGAACCCTTGCGATATTTTGTCTCACCTGTGTGGGATTGGTGGGGATGGTCCTCACACGCAATCACTACATCGAACCTTCAATGTTTGATTTAAACTTTATCAACACAGTGTATGAATTTGGATTTAAAGATTACGCATTGCATTTGCGAAACTTACTACTAAAATAAGGAGTATAGACTATGGGAAAACGTTTAAATGCCATTTCATGGGATGAATATTTCATGGGCTTGGCACATTTATCTGCCTTTCGATCAAAAGATCCATCGACACAAGTAGGGGCTGTGATTGTTGATCCAAACAAACGCATTGTTGGGATTGGATACAATGGCTTTCCTGCTGGCATCAGTGATGATGAATTTCCGTGGGAACGTGAAGGCGATTTCTTGCATTCAAAATATGCATATGTCGTTCATGCTGAATTGAATGCGATTCTCAATGCAACCCGAAACCTAAAAGATTGTTCTTTATATGTTTCATTATTTCCATGCAATGAATGTGCGAAAGCAATCATTCAAGCAGGCATTAAAGAAGTCGTGTATGAAGATGATAAGTATGCTGAAACAGACGCAGTCCTTGCATCAAAATCCATGCTTGCACAAGCAGGAATTACCTTAAGAAAAACACCCAAGCGGGTGTCAGTTGAGCTTAAGAGCCTATAATGCGTTGGGTGTTCTTGAAGTGAGTTTTAGCCACGTCGTAAAGGACGTGTTCACCAAAGCGTTTCACAAACTGCTGACCAAACACATCAACATGCGCTCCAGCGCCTTTTGGGAACGTACAATCATAGTGGGTTCCCATTTTTTCTATGGCGTGTAAAAAGGCATAACGCGCAATGATTGAAGCACAGGCCACTGCAAGGTATTTTTGTTCCGCCTTGGTTTCAAAATGAAGCGGCGTGTATGCATCAATGCCTTTAAGTGCTTTGTAATAAGCATCTTTTGGCATGAACTGATCCACAACTGCAAGGGGTGGCATGGGTGCTTTTTTAGAGAGATGAAGATAGGCTTGATTGTGTAAGCGTGCCTTAATTTGGTTTAAGTTATAGATTTTATGGGTGTCATTATAGGTCTTGTTGTCAAGAATCAACAAGCTATAGTCCAAAACATCCATTAATTGCGGTGCAATGTTCATGATGACATCATCCTTCATCAGCTTTGAATCAAGGATTAAGTCTAAAGGTAAGTGGTTGGCATTTTCTTGCGTCACAATACATGCACACACTGTAACCGGACCAAAATAATCACCGGTCCCCACTTCATCACTGCCTGCCATGGGTAGGTGTGGTGTGAGGGGTTTAGTGGATGGTTTGGATGAGGATGTGGGTGCATAGGGTGAAAGGATTAGATCCAAATTCTCACCTTGAAACACCACTTTACAAGAAGTGTAAACTGTGATGGTGTAATCTGAACCTTTGAGTTGAAATTGCGTATGCGCGATATCATAACGAAAGGATGCATCCTTATGACGCACCTTTAAGTCATCGATTTGTTTTTGAGTTAATGTCAGTGATTTAGTTTCCATACTAATAATATAGACGATATCTCCCTTTTTTAAAAGAGAAATGTTGTGTATAATAAAATAAGATAAGGAGTGAAGGTCCATGTTCTCGATTCCAGAACCTATTATACTGTATATAAACCCACTATTGGTATTGCTATTTTTGTTTGTCCTTTATCGAGGCTATAAAAAGGGATTCCTTTTACAAGTACTCGATTTAATATCTTGGGGTGTATCCGCAATCGTTGCATGGTTATTTTCACCAGTGTTTGCGCGCATCATTTCCCTTGTGAGTGTTGAAGCAACTCAGATTGAAGCGCTTGACACCTCTTTAAATGCATCCTTAAACCAACTTGCGTGGTTTGGAATCTTACTGATTCTGATCCGTATTATCTTGCTTGTGGTTACACCACTTGCATCCTTGATTTCAAAAATGCCTCTTATTAAACAAGTTAATTCCGTTGCAGGTGGCATTTTTAGTGTGGTTGTCTATTGCGTCTACGTGCTTTTACTGATTGTATTTTTATCCCTTCCAATTGTGTCCAATGGCCAGGTAGTTGTGGATAAAACAGTATTAGGGCCGATTCGTAATATCACAAGCCCACTGATTTCGACTGTGAATGATGAATTAAATAAAAATAGTGCACTGCAATCAATTCTCACAAACCGCAGCTTAACCCAACAACAAGAAGATCAAATGGTGTTGTGGCTTCAGTCTCAAGGATTTACTGACAGTGCGATTAGGGAGTTTTTAAATCACTATGAATGATCTATATAATCGCTTAGAATTTGACAAAATATGTGAACGCGTTGCTTCGCGTGCTGCGTTTTCACTGGGTAAAAAGAGGGTCCTTGAGAGTGAACCTTCTTTTTCGCGTTTAAATACACAACGTGAACTGACTCGATTGCGAAGTGCCATGGACTTGCTGATCAAGTTTGGTCCATTATCCTTTGGTGGAATTCGTGATATTACCCCACATCTCATCCGTGCCTCAAAAGGCGGGGTGCTTTCAATTGAAGAGATTGTCTTTACGGGTCGCTTTATGCAAGGGTCACAACGCCTAAAAAAACAATTCCAAAGTCTTGAAGAATCGTTTGAACCCTTGGAAGATTTGTTTGAAAGTATTGTAATTAATCAACACTTACTAAATCACATTGACCATTGTTTCTCTGAGACATCTGAAGTCTTAGATCGTGCCAGTGACACTTTACGAGACGTTCGAAAAGAAATCGCACAAAAGAAACAAAGCCTTGAAGCTAAAACACAGGAGTTTCTATCCAAAAATAAAGACATTTTAGCGGAGCCTGTTGTAACCTTACATCAAGGTCGCCGTACCTTTTTAATTCGTAACAGTGATAAAAACAAGTTTGATGGAACAGTGTATGGATACTCTGCAAGTGGTCAATCGGTCTACTTTGAACCCCAAAGTATTGCCCGACTGCACGCCGACCTGATGGGTGCATACGCGAAAGAAAAAGAAGAAATTGACCGCATATGCAAAGAAACATCCCACGCTATTGGTCAAGATGCAGATCAATTAATTGCCGATCTCAACACCTGTGGTATGATTGATGAACTCTTTGCGAAAGCAGATTGGGGACGCATCCATGATGGATGTGTTGCACGCTTGAGTGATGATACCTTAAATATTATCAAAGCACGCCACCCCCTCATTGATGATAAAGAAGTGGTTGCTAATACG
Source organism: Erysipelothrix larvae (assembly GCF_001545095.1). Classification (NCBI taxonomy): domain Bacteria; kingdom Bacillati; phylum Bacillota; class Erysipelotrichia; order Erysipelotrichales; family Erysipelotrichaceae; genus Erysipelothrix; species Erysipelothrix larvae. Next base: position 1,649,786 of record NZ_CP013213.1, on the reverse strand, counting down.
TATACCTTAAAACCACCGTATCGAACAGTGATTATCAGTGGTCCCAATACAGGGGGAAAAAGTGTCAGCTTAAAAACAATGGGTTTAAGTGTCTTAATGACATTATGTGGGTTTCCGATTCTTGCTCAAGAAGCAGAAGTGATGTTTGTTGACCAAATATTTGTGGATATTGGAGACCAACAATCCATCGAAAAATCATTGTCTTCATTTTCTGCACACTTAGAAACCATGAAGATCGTATGTGAGAAAGCAACCCCACGCTCCTTAGTCCTACTGGATGAGTTAGGGTCTCAAACCGATCCATTAGAAGGGGAATCCCTTTCAATGGCAATTTTAGATTACTTCAGACATGTCGGATGCTTTGTGATCGCGACAACCCATTTCTCAAAATTAAAACAATATGGGACAAAACACGATGATATCTTGATTGCATCGGTTGCGTTTGATATGGATACCTTATCACCAACTTATCGCTATCGTGAACATGTCATGGGTGAGTCCAATGCCTTATCAATTGCAAAGCGTTTGGGATTAAATGAAACCATTGTCAATCAAGCATGGGAATATAAAAAAGAAAGCACTCAAGAAGCAGATCAGCTCCTTGAACTCTTAGAAACACGCATCAAGATGTATGATGATATGAGTGTTGAATTGCAAGCGCAAAAAGACGCTTTTGAACATGAAAAAGTGACGCTTGAGAAAACGGTTGAACAAACCCTTGAGCGCGTTCAAAAAGAAAAACGTCAATGGTTGGATGAAAAGAATGCTGCCTTTGACCAACAACTTGAAGCCTTGAAACAACAAATCGAAACCCTGAATAAAACTAACAGTAAACCACAAGAACGAAAAGCCGTCTTAGAAACCATTGAGAAGGCAAAACCAAAGATTGTGGTTGAGCCGGTAGGTGTCGGAGATCGGGTGAAGATTGCAACAACAGGACAGGTTGGAATCCTTGAAAAAATCGAAAAAACGACGGCTTATGTTGCAGTCGGTTCACTGACGCTACAAGTCGATGTTAATAAACTTGATCGCCTTGCAGGTCCTGTGAAAAAGAAAAAGGCGAAACAAAAAAGCCACTCAGTCTCACGCATCACCCCGCAAAAAACAGAACTCAATATTATTGGGAAACGGGTTGCAGAAGCAATGCCTGAAGTCGAACAGTTTGTTGATTCATGCATATTAAATCGCGTGAATACCTTTAGGATCGTACACGGTCATGGAAGCGGCACCTTAAGAAAAGCGGTCCATGAATACCTTCGACGTAATAAAAACATCGCTAGTTTTGAGCTTGCAGCTGTGAACGAAGGTGGCACGGGTGCTACGAAAGTCGTGTTGAAACAATGAAACTCACACTGAAGGAAAAATTGAGCGTACTACCACCTGAACCAGGCTGTTATCAAATGAAGGACAAACACGGCACGATTATCTATGTCGGTAAGGCAAAAAATCTCAAAAACCGTGTCTCTTCATATTTTACCGGTGCTCATGATCACAAGACAACACGCCTTGTCAGTGAGATTGAAGACTTTGATATTCTGGTTACTAAAACAGAAAAAGAATCCCTGATTCTTGAAATCAATTTAATCAAAGAACACCGCCCTAAATTCAACATCATCTTCATTGATGATAAATCCTACCCGTACTTAAAACTCAACCGTACAGGCATACCGGTGGTAAGTGTGTCACGCGATCGAAAACAGAATCCTAAGTTTATGTACTTTGGACCCTATCCAAATGCCACAGCAGCACGTAAAATGTCTGAGCTTCTGAGTGAAACCTTACCCAGCGACGCCGGATTTGTGCCCAATAAACAAAAGATTTACACAACACTGAATCATACTGAAGCAGTATGGAGTGAAGCGGAAATTGATGCATGGCGTCAAAACCTCGTAAAAGTCTTACAAGGCAACGACAAAGGATTTAGAGATGCCCTGGTTGAAAAAATGATGCATGCCAGTGAAACCTTAAACTTTGAAGTCGCAAGTCATTATAAGGAGAAACTGGAGGCCTTGGATTACATTAGCGATCGCCAACAAGTTCAATTCTCCATCCGTGAATCGTTTGATATGTTTAGTTATGCCGTCCATCGTGGATATCTTGCGATTGTTGGATTATTTGTGCGTTCTGGCCGACTTTTAGAAAAAACCATGGCGCTTGAAGCTACTTTAGAAGATCCTGAAGACGCACTGTTATCCTTTATATCACAGTTTTATGAACGTCAACCCAAACCCAAACACGTCTATGTCCCAAACATTGTGGATGCTCAAAGTCTTGAAGAACTGTTAGGGATTAAGGTATCACATCCACAACGTGGAAACAAACGACAACTGCTTGATATTGGAAAACGCAATGCTGAGATTCAACTGGAATCCCAGTTTGAAGTCCTCCAATCGCGCCAAGAACACCTTGAGAGTGCATTGGTTGAATTGCAACACACACTCAACCTAAACCAACCAATTCGTCGTGTGGAAATCTTTGACAACTCTCACATATCTGGATCCTTTGCAGTATCTGCATGTGTGGTGTATGATGATGGAGAACCCAATCGAAAATTATACCGAAGGTATAAACTTAGCACCGGCAGTGATGACCTTGCTTCAATGCGCGAAGTCATTTACCGACGTTACTTTAGAATTCTCAAAGAACAGACGCAATTTCCAGATTTGATTATTGTGGATGGTGGGTTTAATCAAGTGAAATCTGCACAAGAAGTACTGGACGATCTCGGATTAACAATCCCACTTTGTGGTCTTGTGAAAGACGATCGACACCGTACACGAGGCATTATGGACTGTGATGGTCAAGAAAAAAGTGTGTCACTCTCAAGTGCCTTATTTAACCTCTTAACACAAATGCAAGATGAGGTACACCGTTATGTTATTACATACCACCGCTTGTTGCGAAAGAAAAAAATGACCGCATCCATTCTTGACGAGGTTGAAGGATTGGGGTCTGTTGGTAAGAAACAATTATATGCGAAGTTTGGGTCATTAAAAAATATGCGACAAGCATCAATTGAAGAATTAAGCGCAGTTGTATCAACATCCGTTGCGCAAAACATCTATGAACTACTACATTTAGAAATGGAGTGAGCACGTTTGAAGAAAATTAGAAAACTTGGATTATTTGATTCAGGCTTGGGGGGATATACAATTTTTAAAGACCTCAAAGAGCATTTTCCAATGTTATCTTTGACGTTGTATGCCGATCAAAAACGAGCCCCAATCGGAAACTTGTCCAACGATGAAATCATTGAACTTGCATCACTCGCAATGGAATGGTTCAATAAACATGGGATTTATGATGTCTTACTCGCATGCAATACCGCAACCTCTGTTGCACTTCCTGAGTTGAAACGACGATACCCCACAATGCGTATTTGGGGAATTATTGATCTTACAATCAATGCATTACCTGATAATGCACGCCATGTTGCGGTACTCGCAACACAAGCTACGGTAAGCTCACATGCCTATTCAAAAGCCTATCATCGAAATCATTTAGGCGAAATCATTGAAAAACCACTGCCACTTCTTGCCAGTGCCATTGAATCTTTGATCCCTGAAAAGGAAATTGAATTGATGATTTATGAAGGCTTGGAGAACCTAACGGGACGCACACACATTATTTTAGGGTGTACCCATTACCCATTAGTAAAACATCTTTTTCTAAAAACAACAGACGCACAGATCGTGGATTCAATTGAACCCATTCGCACGTTTATTCAAGCACATTATGAAAGCGATGGATTGCCGACACACCGTGTCTTCACAACCGGTGATCCCCAACACATGAAAGAACAAATCAAACAGCTGTATCGAATACATGAGGAGGTATATAACGCATGATTGAAGTTATAATTGTCAGTGATAATCACGGGCTTACAACGCCCTTAGAACTTGTGAAACTCAAGCACCCTCATGCTGATGGATTCATACACTGTGGGGATAGTGAACTCAGCCCACAATATCTCAGTGGATATTATGCATGCACTGGAAACAATGATTACTATTATCAATATCCAGAGTATGTGATTGCGGAAATCAAGGGCATTAAGTTTTACATTACCCATGGTCATCAATTTTACACCAATAATCGCATTGAAGGTCTTACCAAAAAAGCAGTAAATCATCACTGTATGTTTGCATGCTACGGACATACTCATGTCTATAATGTTGAAGAAAACAATGGTGTGACCCTGATTAATCCAGGTTCCATGCGATACAATCGCGATGGCACAAAACCTTGCTATGCTCAAGTGCTCATCGACCATGATAAAATCACCGTTAACCGCTGCCTTGTCAGTGACCTTTAAGCACCTTTAAAAAATATAAAAACAAGGGAGAATCGGGTTATGGTTGGACTATTGCTCATTGCACCACTATTTGTAATACGTTATGGTGTGTTGGGACACATCAGTAAAGACGCAATCCATCGTGCAGCTCACATCGCACCACCAAAAGACAATGAACGATTCGCACATCTGATGAATCAGTTTTCCGTTGTCTTTTTTTGTATCGCAGCATGGTTTATGTCCCTAAAGAAAAGCGTGTTTTTTTACCCAGGAATCATCATTTACAGTATTGGAATTATCCTGTATCTGTGTGCCACAATAGCCTTTGCGAAGCCCAATAAAAAGGGAATCAATCAAACAGGGATTTATGCTTATTCAAGAAATCCCATGTATGGCTCCCAATTTTTAGTCATGCTAGGGTGTGGCCTGATAACACACTCAATTATTCTCATCACACTTACACTTCTCTTTCAAATTTCAGGACATTGGGTAATCCTAGCTGAAGAGCGATGGTGTCTTGAACAATTTGGCTTTGACTACCAAGAATACATGCAAAAAACACGGCGAACGATTTGATAAGAATCTTTTTAAATTGTCGCTTTTTTTATCAAGAATCTTTGGCATACTATGACATGTTACCTTAAAAAAAGTAAATGATTATGAAGATAAACCATCTAAAATTCCATATTCTATATTTTAATTCTATTACACCATAATATTTTATAGGATATCTTATAAGTGTGAAATTCGTCACAAGAGAATCCAGTCATCTGCATTGCGAAAAACACTAAAAATGCGTAATATACAGGTGTATGCTGATTAGAACCTTAATCAATGGAGGATATTATGAAAGTTGTAGTTATTGGATGTACACATGCTGGTACTGCTGCAGTAAAATCAATTTTAAAAGAAGCACCAGGAAGTGAAGTTGTTGTATTTGAACGCAATGATAATGTGTCATTTTTATCATGCGGTATCGCACTTTATATCGGTGGTGTTGTGAAAAATGCCCAAGAGTTATTTTACTCAAGCCCTGAAGAATTATCTTCATTGGGAGCAACTGTGAATATGGAACATGATGTTACACATATTGATCACGACAACAAAACCGTTACTGTTAAAGATTTAAAAACACAAGAAGTTTATACTGAAACATATGATAAGCTCGTCCTTACTACGGGATCATGGCCAATTGTTCCACCAATTCCAGGAATTGAAACAGAAAACATTCTGTTATGTAAGAACTACAATCAAGCTCAAGAAATTATCGCACGCAAAGACGCAGTTCAAAAGGTTGTCATTGTAGGTGGTGGATACATTGGGATTGAACTTGTTGAAGCATTCAGTGAATCTGGAAAAGATGTTACCTTGATTGATGGATTGGATCGTATTTTAAATAAATACCTTGATCAAGAATTCACCGATGTCCTTGAAGCTGATTTACGTAGTCGTGGTGTAACCGTTGCATTAAATCAAACCGTACAAGAATTCAAGAGCACTGATGGTAAAGTTTCGTCCGTAGTGACACCACAAGGCGAATATGAAGCTGACCTTGTAATCTTATGTGTTGGCTTTAGACCTAATGCTCAACTTGCGAAAGACCTTGTAGATACGCTCCCTAATGGTGCAATCAAAGTGAATGACTACATGCAAACCTCAGATAAAGATATTTATGCTGCAGGTGATAATGTTGCAGTTCACTATAATCCAAATGGTGATCATGCTTATATTCCACTTGCAACAAATGCGGTTCGTATGGGTAACTTAGTGGGTAAGAATATCTTAGAAAACAAAGTAAAATACCGTGGAACTCAAGGAACTTCAGGACTATACCTCTTTGGATTCACCATTGGATCAACAGGTGTAAACGTAGCTTCCGCTGCAAACTTTGGCTTAGATGTAGACAGTGTTGTTCTTGAAGATAACTACCGTCCAGAATTCATGCCAACAACTGAAAAAGTACTGATGAAACTTGTTTGGGAAAAAGGAACCAATCGTATTGTCGGTGGTCAAGTGATTTCTAAATATGACATCACTCAATCCGCAAATACCTTATCACTTGCAGTGCAAAACAAAATGACCGTTGAAGACCTCGCTTATGTAGACTTCTTCTTCCAACCACATTTTGACCGTCCTTGGAATTATCTAAACCTGCTCGCACAAGCAGCATTGGATAAGATTCAATCAAGTCAATAAAACGTGTTAATTAGATTACCCGTGTAATACACAGTGTAAGAAAAAATAGAGATGATTTTTTTAGTTTAATCACAAGATATCCATTAAACTGAAGTCATCTTTTTTTTGTAAACCTTAATAGTTTGAGAAAGGGGTTTACTAAGAGAAATTCCTAGTTTGTCTCATCCATTCATCCATCATGCGCTTAATTTTTAAGAATGCTTCAACCACAATGGATACATACTAGACGTTTTACGAATTTATATTTTATTTTGATTATGCACTGTTAATTTAAAGAAATAATCATAAATACCAATTCTAGAAGTCTGACATTTAGAAAACTTATATTTATTTACCCAAATTAAGTAAAGATATGGACAAAATTTGTGCATCATATATAAAATCCCTATGATTAAATTGAAACTACAACTGATATTTGATAAAAGAATGGGGAAGCAATATGTGTGGGTGAACTCTTTGAATCATTGATTATCAAGATGATTTTTTCAATATAAACTAAAAATCGATTGGTAATGTGTAGTTATTCAAGGGAGGAAATTATATGATTAAAAAGATGCTTGTTGCATTCTTATGTTTGTTGATGATAATCGTGGGTAATAATTATGTGTTTGCTGAAAATGAGGAAACACCAATTACAGGAAATAATGTAACAAATGATTTTAAAATTGATTCTATTAATATTAGTGTTGCAGGGAAAAAAGTTCATAATGATAACGGAGTAATCAGCGTTGATGATTTCAGTTATAATTCTGGAACGCATAATCTATACTTTGATTTACGATGGTCTGCAATTGATTCAAATTACGACAATTATTTATCAGGTGATTATATCGAGTTTGATATTTTAACGGTCAAGGGAGTTGAAAATGCAGGGTTTAAAAATTTATCACAAATCCGCCAATTAACGGATGGTAATGTGGTCTTCGCAATTGGTCAACTGAAGGTTGTTAAAATCGATGATACAACTTCTAAGTTAGTATATGTCATTACATTTAATGAAAATATTGAAGGAAAAGATAATATATCTGGTGGTCTTGATGGAGGTGCATCCTATTCAGGGATTGCAAATGGTGAAACTGTTGAGTACTCATATGGTGATGAAACACTTGTTAACGTAACCGTTGATTTAAAACCTTCTTCAGAGACAATTAAAGGTGTGATTAAACCAACAGATGAACCAAAAAACAATAAAGCAGTAAGTTCTATTAGCACAATTGATTATACTATAACTTGGAATGTTGATGTAAACAATCATCTTGGAAACCAATTTAAAGACTATGAATCAAAATATGCAGATGCAAAGTATGAAGACCTCATAATAGAAGAAGTCCTTGATTCAAATTTATCATTCACAAGTGAATCTGGAAGTAAAAAGATCTTCATTGATATACCATTCTATTTGTATTCAGACAAACATGATGAGAATGGCAAGATTATTCAATATAAAAGCTGGTTTCAATATAACATGTTTGATTATTTCACAGAAATAACCAGTGAAGGAAAATCAGTATCTGATGTTGAACTTGCAGTACGTTCACAGCCATTATCGTTTGCATTAATTACTGAACAAGACCCAGATAACCAAGGAAAGACTCGTGAACGGGTTATCATGAATTTTGGTGCACCAGGTTCAACAGGACTTCGTTACACGGATTTAAGATATGATGGATATGTTCAGTTTGTCAATAGTCTTATCAAATCACAGGAATACGTTAATGGCATTGTTGAATACGGGACAGCTATGGGTCGAAATGATAGCGATGTAGTATCTGGTGATTACGAAGAGAGTCATACCTTTTTAGAATGGAAGGAAATGGCGAGCATTTACAATCAGTCCGTAGACTATTACACTGAAAAGAATGATTCAAACCGATATATTGGTCCATATGTTTATAATTTTTCACTCAAAGTAGTTACAGCTGTTAAGTATAAGGATATCGATACTTTGAATGCAGTGAAAGTAAAAAATACAGTCATCATCAAAGGGACCGATAAAGACGGAGATTATTCTGCTGAAAAAGATAACTTCTGGAAAGCGTACATTGTTGCTAAACCAACAATCGGTGATGCAGTTATTTATAAAGCAAATAAACTATATGAAAGTGGTACAAATCAAGAAATCGCCTCACATTATATTAAAGACGTACATTTCAGAGTATATAAAGCAAGTGATAATACGCCAATTTTATTTAATTATTCAGGTGGGAAATATGTTTATTCTCCACAAGGACAACTTGCATTAGTTAAAACTGGAATGGATGGAAGTCTGATACTCAATGGGCTTGCTACCGGAAACTATTATTTAGTCGAAGAAGCATCACCCGATGGATTTTATCAAACGAAGTCAGGAAATGAAAAAATAAGCTTCACCACATCAAAATATGATATATCATACATCACAGTTACGAATGTTCCAAGAACAGTCGTGTGGAGAAAAACAGATGCAGACAACACTCAATTGACCCTTCAGGATGCTCAGTTTGCACTTTACAAATGCTCCGATAACCTTTGCCAAGGTAACATGGAAAAGGTAGAGGGCTTTACAAAAACAATCGTCAACGGAATAGAATACTATGCATATGATGGTAAAGGCACTGATGCACTTATTTCGAGTAGTGATGGAATGGTTCGTGTTACATATCTTGATGCAGGGGCATATCAAGTTGTTGAAGAAAAAGCACCAATCGGCTATCAATTAAGTGATCATAAAATAACCTTCATTCTTGAAGAAGATTATAATAATACGGATGTAATTAATCTGGGTGATTTCCTCAATGAAAAACAACTTGTTACAGTAAGTGGAACGAAAACATGGGTGGATGATAACAATCAAGAAGGTTTCAGACCGGATGCGATCGAACTCATTTTAAAAGGTAATGATGAAGTAGTTGAAGGGGTTACGCCAACATGGACAAAAGTAAGTGACAACGTTTGGTCATATACATATGAAAACTTATTGAAATATCAAAACGGTGCAGAAATTAAGTACACTGTAGAAGAAGTGCCAGTCGCAGGTTATGTGATGACACAAAAAGGGTATGATATCACAAATACCCGAATCACATCTTACACAGAAGTGAGTGGAACGAAAACATGGGTGGATGATAATAATAGAGAAGGTTTCAGACCCAATACGATCGAACTTATTTTAAAAGCCAACAATGAAGTTGTTCAAGGGGTTACGCCAACATGGACAAAAGTAAGTGACAACCTTTGGTCTTATACTTATGAGAACCTACCACAATATCAAAACGGTGCAGAAATTAAGTATACTGTAGAAGAAGTGCCAGTCGCAGGTTATGTGATGACACAAAAAGGGTATGACATCACCAATACCCGAATCACATCTTACACAGAAGTGAGTGGAACGAAAACATGGGTGGATAATGATAATAAAGAGGGGTACAGACCGGATTCAATTCAGTTAATCTTATTTGCGAATAATCAGGTTGTTACAAATATCGAACCAACATGGGTAAAAGATAAGAATGTATGGACATATACTTTCAGTAACCTTCCAAAATATATCAATGGAGAAGAAGTAATCTATACTGTAAAAGAAGTGCTTGTTGATAACTATCAAGGTAGTCAAGATGGATTTGATTTGGTGAACACACTAGACGTAAGAAGAAAAACAGAGACAATAACACCAAACCTTCCTAATACAGGCGATCGACCTCATAAAGATGTACTTCCAAGTACTGGTGTAGAAAATGATAGATTCGGATTCTATATTTTATCATTTGGAATGATTTTGCTTAGTTTCAGTCATCTTTCAAAGAAGAAAGAAAAAGCAGATAAATCATGATTCTATAAAGGATGAAGTCAAAAAATCGATCTCGCTAAATTGATTCATCCCTAGTAATTGTGTTGCAGGTCAAAAACCCAGGAGAAGTTTTAGTATCCCGGGAAAGGATTGTTTGGACTACGCACAGAATGTAATAATCCCACTATAAACTTAGTGGGATTATTTCGTTTTATGGGTGGTTGTACAATTATCGTTAGAAGTCAACATTACTTAAGACATTATCATTTTCCAATCAGAAATTCGCGCTGATAAAAAATATGATTGCAATCGCATAAAGGACATGAAATTGTTACAACAATTCTCAATTTTGAAAACTAAAATTTAGAAACAACACTGGAGAGTTTTTTATTCAGAAAATTAGAATGATTTCATAAAATGATTGAAACTGATTGTGTATTCATAAAAGCATTTATATATATCTTACATAAACTAGAGATTAACACTATTAATTGAATCATCTGATACGAATACGCTTTAATGAGTGCACATGATTTTAAAATGTTACAATTTTATTACAACTAGACTTTTTGATATTAAAAAACTCACTAAATAGTGAGTTAATGTCATATATGGCGTCCCCGAGAGGACTCGAACCTCTGACCACACGCTTAGAAGGCGCGTGCTCTATCCACTGAGCTACGGAGACAGCTGCTTAATTATAATACCAAAACATTACCAAAAGTACAACCCATTTAGACGTAATATCAGGTAAAAATCACAAATATGATTTTGGGTGAATCTATATCAATAGATTCTATTTAGGAGGATTTAATCTAGAAAGGATGATCAGTGTAGACGTTGGTTTTTATGAAACAAAATATTGATGAAAGTGTATGAATTGATTGTTTTATCTAAACTTTAAACCAAGATATTAAAATAGAGTGTAAAGTGTTCAAACTTTGAGATATGATAATTAAGTAGTAACAACATTAATTGGATTGGTCATGATGATTTAAGGGAATTTACCCAAGGAGGAATACACAATGACAAAGTTTCCACATAATTTTTATTGGGGTGGTGCAACAGCTGCGAACCAATGCGAAGGTGCATACAATGTTGATGGACGAGGAGCCATAAAATATGATTTCTTGACAGCAGGAACCCATGAACAAGCACGTTCTTATATGTATAAAGACAAAGAAGGAAATATCAAACGCGCAACGATGTTTGATATTATACCAGACGATGCTGAGCTTATTTTAGATGAAAATGAATACTACCCAAATCATGAGGGTATCGATTTCTATCACCGTTATAAAGAAGACATTGCTTTATTTGCGGAAATGGGATTCAAGATGTTCCGTATGTCAATTGCTTGGTCACGCATTTTCCCAAATGGTGATGACGAAACACCAAATCAAAAGGGCGTAGATTTCTATCGTTCTATGTTTGAAGAAATGAGAAAACATGGAATTGAACCACTTGTTACATTGCACCACTTTGATACTCCATATGCACTTGAAGTGAAATATGGTGGATGGACAAATCGTGCACTTATTGAACACTTCGAGCGTTATGCAGACTTTGTGATGAACGAATACAAGGATCTTGTAACGTATTGGTTAACATTTAATGAAATCAATAATCTTACAATGATGACTGCATTCATTGAAAACCTACCTGCAAAAGTAGCAAAAGACGCATATCAATCATTACATCATCAATTTGTCGCAAGCGCACGCGTTGTAAAACGTGCCCATCTAATTAATCCAGAAAACAAAGTAGGATGTATGATTTGTGGTATTGTGTCTTATCCACTAACCTGTGATCCAAAAGATATCTTAGAGAATCAACACAAAATGGAATCAGTAATGTACTATTCTGGAGATGTTATGGTTCGTGGTGCATACCCACATTTTGCACAACGTATCTGGAATGAATTAGGAATTACACTTGATATTACAGATCAAGATAAGCAAGAACTCCTTGAAGGGAAAGTAGATATCTATACCTTCTCATACTATATGACAAATTGTGTTACAACACATGATGATTCAGAAACAGCAGGGGGTAACTTCTCATTTGGCGCAAAAAATCCATACCTTAAATATTCAGACTGGGGTTGGTCAATGGATGCCGATGGATTACGCTATATCCTAACTGAACTTTACGCTCGTTACCAAGTGCCAATTATTGTTACGGAGAATGGTCTTGGACAAGATGACGTTGTGGAAGAAGATGGAAGCATCCATGATGATTACCGTATCGATTATCTACGTGATCACTTTGTCGCAATGTCACAAGCACTCAGTGATGGTGTAGACCTTATTGGTTACACTTCATGGGGCTGTATTGACTTAGTATCTGCTGGTACTGGTGAAATGAAGAAGCGCTATGGTTATATCTATGTAGATCGTGATAATCAAGGTAATGGAACAATGGACCGACTTAAGAAAGATAGTTTCTATTGGTACAAGAAGGTCATTGCTTCAAATGGTGAAGATTTAGTTTAACCGAATTAAAAATAAATGAATTTATAAAAAGTGGCACCACTTTGAATGGACAGCATTATCAAACTGTTCACAAAGGTGGTGCCTTTTATTTTTAAATTTTTGATGTTCCCAAGTGAAGAAATAATATCACAGGATGGATTGAACGACTCATAAAATCAATGGATTAATTACTTACATTAGAATTTGCTGTGTTATGATCATCGGATAGAATCCGGTCAATCGCCAAAACAATCCCTAACGCTAAGATTGCATCGTCTTCATCTCGAATATCCAGCTCATAACTATCACCCCAAGTGAACCAATGTTTATCAATCGACATGATGATGGTATTCCCATACAAAAGCCGATACTTATGTGCAGTGAAGTTTCCTTCAAGTTTCCAGTCAATATTGTCAAGAATGTACGCGCTAAACAAAAACGTAAATTGCTTTCTAAGGGTTACTTCACGACGACTATCTCTAATCACATACCGTGGCATCAAGGTTAACATAACCTTTTCAACTTCCCCAACAATCTCATGGTTCTTATCATAGATTGTAAATTTTTTTGGAATTCTAAAGAAACTTCCCTCACAGTAAAAAACAGTTTCTCCAAACTCGTTTTTCACTTCAAATTTTTCCGCAATTGTAAACACCTTTTGCTTTATATATAGCTTCATCAATCTCTCCTTATATTCCCCACAAAAATCACACCATGCAATGTGTCCTTGATAATATTATAATCGAAAGATTTATGAAATTAAAGATGGTCATTAAATTACTGGATAAACCATCATACCCAATGCGGGATATCCATAGTGATCTTAATAGACCTATGTCCGTGCAAGCGTCTATTTGGATTATTCTTTTAGGTTATAGGATTGCTTGGGTAGAATGCGCAGGTTTAATATATGTTGATATGTAAAAAAATTACCTATATTTCAAAATTTGGAAAATTTATCATAATGCGGAATATGTTTCGAGTTTAAACGCTTGTAAACGTTGCCATCAATTGGATAAAAAAGATACCATATGTATGTAAGCGATATAGTGCACACAAAAGGGGGTAGGTAAATGTGCATATATTGAAATCAAAAATAAGAATTGAGAAGTCTTATTAAGGAGAAAAAGGAGAAAGAATATGAATAGTTTTATGGATAAAATGGGAGATGCATTACTTCCAATCGCGAACAAGGTAGGAAATCAAAGACATTTGCTTGCCATAAGAGATGCCTTCACGACCATAATGCCACTGATGATTATCGGAGCGCTCGTTGTAGCAATTAATAATTTACCAATTGAAGCATTCCAAAACCTTATGAATAGCATCTTCGCATATACACTCGAAGATGGGTCTCATATTTGGAAAAATCTTGGCGGAAATGTTTGGAACGGAACCTTTGGAATTATGTCACTCTTTATGGCATATCTAATTGGTGATAACCTAGGCACTTCATATGGAATGAATGGGAAAACAGCGGGTGCTACCTCACTTGCTTCATTCGCAACAATTGGTGGTATGGCTGGTGTAAGTTCAAGTGGTCTATTTATCGCAATTATTGTTGCATTACTTTCTGTTGAATTACTCAAAGTACTCAGCAGTATTGATAAGTTGAAGATTACTATGCCAGAGGGTGTTCCAGCAGGCGTTGCTTCTTCATTTAACAGTATGATACCAATGATGCTTGTTATCGTTGCAGTTGGTCTTATCACAACAATTCTTGTAAGAGTTGGAATTCCAAATGTAGTCGAAGTATTCTATGAAAACTTCCAAAAACCATTCATGGGATTATCTTCAACACTACCTGCTGCATTGATTCTAGCAGTTGTACCAACATTCCTTTGGTTCTTTGGTATTCACGGTGCGAATATGATCGACCCAGTGATGCAATTGATTAATGCTCCAGCAATTGAAGCAAATAACGCCGCAATCGCAGCTGGAAAAGCAGCAGAAAATATTGTAAATAAACCATTCTTTGATTCATTTGTAAATATGGGTGGTACAGGCGCAACAATCGCCTTACTCATCGCAATGTTTATCATTGGACGTAAGAATAAGAAGATGATGACGATGGCAAGTTTAAGTATTGGTCCTGGTATCTTTAATATCAACGAACCCCTTACATTTGGACTTCCAATTGTCTTAAATCCAATTTACTTTATTCCTTATGTATTTGGACCAGTTGTTCTTGCTGCAATTGCATACTTCGCAACATCTTCAGGACTTGTACCTGTATGTACCGTTGTAACTGCTTGGGTAACACCGCCAGTTATCGGTGGGCTACTTGCTACTGCAAGTTGGAGAGGCGGATTACTCGCTGCATTTAACTTAGTTGTGATGATTTGTATCTATCTTCCATTTGTATATGTTGCAAATAAACAAGATATGTTGGAAATCGAACAAGAAGCTTCAAACAATTAAACCTGTCTTATCAATTGGGGTGTGTTCACGTGTGAATGTGCCCCTTTTACTTTTTAGCCTTTTAAGATTGATTCAAATCAAATATAATGAATGTGACAACCAAAAGATTGGAGTATATCAATGACACATAAACCCTTTGAAACACTGCGCTTTCCTGAAAACTTTTGGTGGGGCACAGCTGCATCAGCCCCTCAAACAGAAGGCGAAAGCTCATCGCATGGTAAATCACAAAGCACATGGGATCGATGGTTTGAGCTTGAACCTGAGAAATTCTCAGGTGTAGGGCCAGAAACTACATCAAATGTATATAACTGTTATAAAGAAGACATTCAATTAATGAAGGACATGCATCTGAATTCATATCGCACGTCCATATCTTGGACAAGACTCATGCCCGATGGTATAACAGTGAACGAAGAAGCCGTTCAATTTTATCGTGATTACTTTAAAACTTTGATTGAACATGGGATAGAACCGACCATCAACCTTTTTCACTTTGATATGCCATGGTGGATGATGGAAAAAGGGGGCTGGACCAATCCACAAATTACCACTTACTTTGAAGAATATGCAAGACAATGCATCCTTCATTTTGGGGATCTGGTAAAACATTGGGTAACCTTTAATGAACCACTTGTACATGTTGAGTGCAGTTATATTTCTGGACACCACTATCCAGCAATTCACGATCTTCGTAAAGCGGTTGTTTCAGGCTATCATACAATTTTAGCCCATGCAAAAGCAATTCGAGCAATGAAAGGTGTACGTAATGATATTAAAGTAGGAACCGTGCTCAATTTAACCCCTGTATACAGTGGTTCAAACCAAGAAAAAGATGTCATCGCAAGTCAAAAAGCACACTTGTTGATTGTTCGTTCATTCTTAGACCCAATGGTCAAAGGAATCTTTCCCCAAGAGCTCATTGACCTGCTTAAGACACATGAACTACTCATTGAGACAGATGTGGCTGATTTGGACATCATTAAAACCAATACAGCAGAATTTCTGGGTGTGAATTATTACCAACCAATGCGTGTTCAAGCACCGCAAAAAACAGCCCGCGTTCCAATGCAAACACTGGATGATTTGTTTGTACCATTTGTTTGGGAAAACCGTCGTATGAATCCTTATCGTGGCTGGGAAATCTTCCCAGAAGCTTTATACGATATCGCAATGATGTTAAAACATGACTATCAAAACATTCCTTGGTATGTATCTGAAAATGGCATGGGGGTCGCAGACGAAGCGCGATTTAAAGATGATGCTGGGATGATCCAAGATGATTACCGCATTGAGTTTATTCAAGAACATCTTGAAGTCCTTCATCGTGGAATCCAAGAAGGATCCAACTGCTTTGGATATCATTTATGGACCTTTGTGGATTGTTGGTCATGGCTTAATGGCTATACAAATCGGTATGGATTTATCAGTCTTGATCTCGATACTCAAAAAAGAACACCCAAAAAAAGCAGTGTTTGGTTTAAATCATTCATTGAAAATCAATCAAAATAATAAGAAGCGTCATGATCCAAAACGTAAGCATCATGACGCGTTTTTATTTATGCTCACTGATATTTTTTTGAGCATTCGCATATTCAAAATACACAGATATAAAATAATCAATAAATAACATTAACTTATACTTTGCAGTAAAGTTATCCGACTTCGTCCCAAGTGGAATAATAAAGTCGAAATTATCCGAGAACTTTAAATTAATGTTTTGTGTTATAAGAATGCGTTTCGCTTTAGAAATGATAATTGGGATGATGATTTCCTGTGCCATTGCTAAAGTACCGTCAAGAGAAACAATGATAAACGCATCGGATGGTGACGCTTTTTCAGCCAAAAGCATTTGGCTGTGTTTATCTTGCACAAATTCAATATACTTACCCGTAGCCAAAACAGCCCGGTGAAGAATCGTTACGAGATTACTGGTAATATGTGTCGCAAACAAAAAGATTGTGTCATATTCGTAAATGAATTCCGCAAGCCATGTCGCATGTTTTTTTAAATCAATCTCGTTCATTGAATCAAAAGAATGAATAATCCGTGCTTTATACTCCTTTACGGAATGATTTTGTAAGAATGAATTATCGATTTGAAGTTCATAATACTCCGATTCAATACCGGTAAAATCTGCTTTCATATCATTGAAACTATCATAACCAAGATTGGTCGCAAAACGACTGATACTGGATACTGATGTATAACACGCTTTCGCAAGTTCATTTAGTGTTACATTTTTATGCGCAAGCTGTGGATTTTGTAGAATCAGACGAGCAATTTGCGAATCAGAATTGCTGATATTCGCAGACGTAAGTAAAACATTTTGAAGCTTATAAATGAAACCAGGCATAGCGTCCCCCCTTAAAAAATATTAAATAAATCATCACGCTTAAACACTGAATATTTCATGTGTTTAAACTGTGGTATGAGAACAATATGAATCATTGAAATATCAGTTATTTTTAAATGCTATCCTATAATAGTGGTGATATATGCACGTTTTAAATAGATTAACGTGTTCACCTTTAAATAAATAGTAGCATATATTTGTTCTTATGTTCAATGGAAATAATAAATGGCAACATTTCAGAAAAGATTTCCATCAATAAAAACGGCCAAAATAGCACGTTCATATATTATTTATGCAACAATCAATAAAAAAAATACAAAATCCTAACGACCAATAAATGATAAAATAATACCATAGAAAGGGGATGTATATAAAAGCAATAAACCACATTTATATACACAAAACATATGAATACAATCATAATGAATGAAGTAAAGGAAATTGCGAAAACGTTAATACCATGTCGAAGACATCTTCACGAAAACCCTGAATTAGGTCTTGAGTGTTTAAACACACGTGATTATGTCGCACAAAAACTCACTGAAATGGGTTATGATGTCACACACATTGGACATGCGGGACTCTGTACAACCATTGGAAATAAAAAAACTCCCGTATTTTTACTGCGTGCAGATATGGATGCTTTACCGATTATAGAAAATACAAACTTGGAATTTAAGTCGAAGATTGACGGACGCATGCATGCATGTGGTCATGATATGCATACAACCATGCTTTTAGGTGCAGCACAATACTTTAAAAATCATGAGGATGAAATCAATGGAACCATTAAACTCATGTTCCAACCTGGTGAAGAAACAATGCAAGGCGCAAAAGATATGATTGAACATGGCGTGCTTCAAAATCCAACACCGGATGCAGGCATGATGGTTCATGTAATGACGGGTGTTCCACTAGATATTGGAACCCTTGTGTTCATGCCACATGGTCCTTGTATGGCATCGGTGGATTGGTTTGATATAAAAATTCAAGGCAAAGGTGGCCATGGATCATCTCCTTATTTAGGGATGGACCCACTCCTTCCCGCAACCGCAATCCTGCAAACACTTCAAACCATCCAATCACGTGAACTTCCACCCAATGCACTGGTCTCACTTACTGTCGGTGCACTAAATGGCCCTCAAACATCCAATGTCATCAATGATGATGTAACCTTGGGAGGAACCATTCGAACCTATAATGAAAAACATAGATCCTTTATCAAAGAACGGATCGTTGAAATTGCAGACCATATTGCGAAAGCATACCGATGCACAGCAGAAATTACATTCCCAGTCGGAGCACCTTATCTCAAATCATCCAAGGTTGTCAGTGATTGTGCGTATCAAGCCCTAAAACCCATCGTAGGTGATACAGGGGTCATCGCACCACAGCGTCCAGAAATCCCCGTGATGGGATCTGAAGATTTCGCTTATATCAGTCATGAAATCCCAGTAACAAGTGTCATGATTGTCGCAAGTGATGCCCGCACTGAAAACGATTATCCATTACACCATCCATCCGTAACCCTTGATGAAGATGCCATTGCGTATGGAATTCTCACCTATACTCAAACAGCACTCAATTGGCTAAACAATAACGCATAAAAGAATGCTGTATGCATGGTATAATAATGGATATAAACAAAGAATTTAGATGGAGAAACTATGAGTAAAACAGCATTAGTGCTTGAAGGTGGTGCACTGAGAACCTTTTATACAATGGGCGTTTTAGATGCGCTCCTTGAAGCAAATATTGAGTTTGATTATGTATGTGGTGTATCAGGTGGTGCATTATGTGCCATCAGTTATCTTTCAAAACAACACGGTCGAACGGTACGTTTAAATCAAGAATTTCTCCATGATAAACGATACCGAGGCTTTTCAAGTCTATTAAAAAACAAGTCATACTTCAATATTGGATTTCTCATGAGTCAAGCAGTTGAAGCAAAATATCCACTCGATTATGATGCATATATTACCAGTGATGCACAGTTTGATTGTGTCATTACAAATACACACACAGGCAAGCCAGAATATCATGCGAAGCCAACACGCGAAGCATTTGATCGTATTGTCGCAACTGCAAGTGTCCCTTATCTATCTAAGATGGTTCCAATTGGAAATCATCTTTATTTAGACGGCGGAATTGGTGATCCAATTCCTTACATCAGAGCGCGCGAACTGGGGTATGATCGCATTGTTGTGGTGCTTACACAAGATGAAACCTATCATAAGAAAGCACCATCACACGCAGAGAAAGCCATCACGAAACTTTTTTATCATGGATACCCACACCTGATGGATACCATAAACTCACGCTATCAAGCATATAATACGGTTCGTGATAAACTCAAAAATGATCAAGCTCATGATGATGTGTATATCATTGCACCTTCAAAACCCGTTGAAGTATCTCGGTTTGAAACCAACAATCAAAAACTTAAAGCACTCTATGACGTTGGTTACACTGAAACAATGGACCAAGTTGAAGCGATTAAAAAATATTGCATGCAACAATGATATAATGGATAAATGAAAGGACACATGGATTAATATATGTGTACAGGGTATTATGCAGAACATAAAAATTATCTTTTTTGATGTCGATGGGACATTAATCGACATCCATACAAAAACAATGTCACCAAAAACAGAAGAGGCACTATTAAAACTTCAAGCCAATGGAATCAAACTATGCATCGCAACGGGAAGACCGTTATCTAAAGTACCACGTTTTGATAATATCCAATTTGATGCTTATCTCACGTTCAATGGGTCATATTGTTCAACAGAAACTGACATCATATACCATCAACCCATTCCAAAAACAGATGTTTTAAAAATTGTAGAGAATGCTCAGGCAATTAATCGCCCCGTTTCAGTTGCGACTATCCATAAAAGTGGAGCAAATGGCCGTGACCAAGCGCTGATTGACTACTATGCAATATCAGAACAAACCGTTGATATCGCTGAGGATTTTGATGCAATGATCCAAGAAGACATCTATCAAATTATGTTAGGACTAGATCCACACCAATACGATGATTTACTCAAAGACGTAGAGGGAGCTCAAATTACTGCATGGTGGGATTGTGCAGTAGATGTCATTCCTAAGGGTGGCAGTAAAGCAGTGGGTGTTCGCGAAATATTGAACTATTTTAACCTAACAACCCAGGAATCAATGGCCTTTGGTGATGGTACCAACGATGTAGAAATGCTCCAAGCAGTTGGGGTCGGTGTTGCGATGGGTAATGCTACGGATAATGTTAAAGCCATCGCAGATGATGTATGTGAACCGGTCGATCAAGAGGGTATTTACCAATACTGTATGAACCATAATCTTATCTAATAAACACACGGTCTTCATTTGAGATTACCATGAAAATTAATACCATATTTTGCTGATTTCTTTTTGATATAGACGGTTTTTATACAAATTCGAAAGGTAAAAACCCATAAAATCCACCAACTTTTGATTCGTGATGATACTTATTTTCAGATAATCTTTGATTTGTTTTGAATGTGGTAAAATAAAGACAATAAAGACACGCAAGAAAGGATTTAAGTTGATGGAACGACTCACAGAAGTAAAGTTTATAATTGCTGATATTGACGGAACAATCGTTAATGAAGCACGTGATTTAACCCCGAAAACAAAGGAAATACTCCAAGCAATGAATAAGCAGGGGATTTTATTTGGTATTGCCTCAGGAAGACCCGTTGATGAGGTATCAAGAACGGTTCACAATTGGGATTTAGGATTTGAAGCAGATTGCTATATCGGCATGAACGGAGCAGAACTCTTTGATTTACAAACACAAAAACAATACGATTACTACATTTTAAAAAAAGAATGGATCAAGGAAATCATTGATCTCATGAAACCATTCAGTCAAGAACCATATATTTATTCACACGGTGTGATTAAATGTGTTGAGGATAATTTACAAATCAGTAAGTCTGCTCAACATGCTCATAAAGATGTGATTGTTGTCGAAGATATTTCTGAACTGTATGAAGAAGATAATGGAAAAGTCATGTTTAGACTGGATGAAAACAAAATGGCAGAAGTTGAAGCACACTTTGAAGCCTTGAATCTTGAACACTATAAAGCATTCAAAACACAACCAACACTGATTGAGTTTGCTAATCGAAAAGTCTCAAAAGCTTATGCACTGCATAAATTTTGCGAGATGCGCGGGATTGCAATCGAACACGTTGCTGCCTTTGGAGATACATCGAATGACAACGATATGCTAGAAGCCAGTGGTATTGGAGTGTGTTTAAAAAATGGAACGGATGATACAAAAGCAATCGCCGACTACATTACTCAACTTACCAACGAAGAAGATGGGTTTGCTGATTTTGTAGCACAATACATTCTAAACTAGAAACGAAAAAAAGGGGCTCACCCTTTTTTTGTTGGATCACTTGTGCTCATAACCTGTAAGGGCTTAACGGATTGTTAAGCTCCTATTATATTGCGTGTGCTCATATGATATAATGAGACAAAGGAGGGGTGGACATGTTAGATATTGTATTTAATGATAGTTTTCATGCTTCGCTTGCCATAAAAACACGAAATGCAAATAAAGATCCAGAGAACATTATTGGACTGGGACATTTCTTAGACTTAGGCGATATTAGCGAAACATTTGATTCAAACCAACGACTCAATAGCCTCAAAGAACTCTTTTCAATTTATTCATTCACTGATGAAGATGTAGAGGCAATGTTTTCAGATCGCATTAAGGGGCGAGAAAAACTCTTCAAACACATCCGACAGCACGATCTCTTACAAGTATGGGTGGATAATACGCCAGAAACTTGGTGTGGTCTGTATCATCTTTGTTATGTATTACAAAACCAATCCTACACACTCAGAGTTAATCGACTTGAAACCAATGTAAAATATAATGTTACGTATGGTTCATGGCGCGAAGTGAATGTTGAATCAATTGATGATATGATCGGACACACTGAAATACTGAATGAATCGACAAAAGAAGTCATGGCGCAACAGTGGGAAACACTCGCAGCTGAAAATGCGA
Organism: Erysipelothrix larvae; assembly: GCF_001545095.1. Taxonomy (NCBI): domain Bacteria; kingdom Bacillati; phylum Bacillota; class Erysipelotrichia; order Erysipelotrichales; family Erysipelotrichaceae; genus Erysipelothrix; species Erysipelothrix larvae. The sequence goes on along the minus strand of NZ_CP013213.1, from coordinate 1,627,226 downwards.
ACCTCAGAGTGATTATCAATGGGATGTTGATGTCTGTAAGGGATGATTTCTATGATTTTTTAATTGATAAATGGACACCAGAAGGACCGTTTGCGATTGCAGAATTGATAGGTCGCATAATTGGAAATGAAATGCCAGGAATTCGTGATGTTTGGCTCTTTCATCGGATTCAACATCATCTTGAAACCCATACGTTTCGCCTTGTTCAAAAACAGGCTCAAGTATCCTTTGATGACTCACCGTTTATGGATATCATTGAATTAGTTTAACCTCACATAGTAGGGGATGATGAATGGCATGATTTGGTATTTTTAGCGTAATCATAGATAAAGTCAACATAATGCATGCAAACCATTCAAGACATTCTATGAAATCTAAAAAAATTGGCAGATGTTATAAAAAAACATCTGTTTTTATTTTGCTTATAAGACCAGGTTTTACCCATAAATTATTAGAATTACACAACAGATTCATTGAATCAAGGCGTTGAAAACGCACTGAATATGCTTAAATAAAAGCCAATCATACATTTGATTTAATTCTCTATAAATGCACCTTTTACCCTAACTATTTTTATCATTATATTCTTACTGTGTGGTTGGTATAATGTCACCATAAATGATGTAAGAATTTAAAAAATGCATCAATTCAAAGAATTTTTGCACCTTATATTTAGTAAAGTGCAAACTAAAGAAATGCACGTAATGTTTGGGTTGATACACTATAGAAGAGGTAATCTGTATGCGCACCATCAAGAAAAGACATATGAACATTATTAAGAAGCTCTACTATTCAGTCACACCGATCAGTACTGAAATGTTGTGTTCGTCATTGAATGTGAGCCTTCGTACGATTCGATATGATATGGCACAAGTTAAAGAGATCTTGGCTGAAATTGATGTTGAACTGATTGTGAAAAGTGGGGTTGGGTATACGGTGTTAAACCGTGACAAGTCAAAACTCTCTTCAATCTTCGCTTTTGACCTATCCGAAGAAGAAATTGATGAGCGAACCTTTCGTAAAAATACGATTATATTAACCTTACTTGTTCAGCGAAGACCCCTAAGTTTAACCCAACTTGCTCACAGTGTATACATCAGTGAATCATCAACCTCAAAATGTGTCCATGAGATTAATGAAGACATTAAGGCATCAGGGTGTGTGATTGAGGCCAGTAATATGGGATATATGATTGTGGGATTGGAACATCAACTGCGCATCTTGATGACTGAGAAGATCATGGAAACCATCAGCACGCACTACAATCTTTTGGACTATTATGATGTGTTGCCAAAGCAGATTAAACAACAAGTCAGCCCAGAGCGATTCAAAGTGATTATTTTAATCCTAGACCGTGTGAATCATCAATTTCATGTGTGGCTAAGCCAACACTCATTTATGAAACTAATCTCAGCAATTATAACACTTGAGATTCGGATCAATTTAGGATTTAGAGATAACGGTTCACAAACATTCGATCACGTTGCATTTAAATCAGAACGTCACTATTGTGAGTTTCTTTTTGAACACTTATTTACGACATGTCATGAGGAATCAGAAGTATGGGGGTTTATTTCGTTTCTTGTTGATGAGGGGATTGTGGTAATTAGTGAAGAAGGGAATACGTCGCATGTGAGTCATATCTTAGTGGATGAGATTATTGAGTATCTGATCCACCATAATTATCCAATTGACCCACTACCGCTTGCTGATGACTTGCGCAAGCATATCAACGGTTCAATCAAAAGACAGCGCGTCGTATTAGCCAAAGACTTTAATCCACTGCTTAACCAAGTTAAACAACAGCATGCAGAACAATTTGAACTGGCAAAACGGATTAATGAAAACGTGATTCAAAAATCACCCTATGCGTATGCAGTCAGTGAAGATGAACTCAGTTTTATCGCAATTTATCTTTACAAGAACTGGTTGAAAAAACCGGAATTAAACCATCCAAAGGTGTATGTTGCCTGTGCTTCAAGTCGAGGGGTATCCAAACTTCTTGAAACACGGATTAAGCATGTATTTCCCCAAATTGAAGTTTTGGGAACCTTAACCATCAATCAAATGTTGAATAAGAAACGGTATCAAGATGCTGACTTTATCATCTCTACCATTCCTGTCAAAGACATTTCGATTCCGGTGATTCATGTAACCCAGCTCTTAAATATTAAAGATATCGAGCAAATTCAACGCCTATTGAATTATGGCATTGTATCGCGTGTGATGCCAAATACATCCAAACAAAGCTTGGGCGAATTTCTTGAGAAGCAATTTCAAGCTTCCAATGCAAATACCTATATCAGCGTTGAAAAACTCTCATCGGTAATCTTGAATATTTTGGATGTATTAATGTCATTGGATGAAAAATATGGAGTCAACGATCAAAAAATACTGGGCATCTTAATTCACTGTATCCTCGCTATACCCCGTTGGATCGAATCAAAAGAAGTCCATGACGCGTTTGTTATGAAAGCACTGGATGACATTGAAACCAATCACAACGTTGTCTATATTCAATTTGAACAAGTCTTTGATTTGATTGAACAAGAACTGGGCGTGCTTTTAAATATCCAAGAACGAATGAGTTTTTTTGATTATATTATTGAAAGGAAAGACGGACAATGAAACAGACCTTACACGAAGAGTTAAGACAATATTTCGCGAATATTGACACCTTGCATCAAGAAATCAAAACGATGGAAGATGCAATTGAAACCTTGAACTTCAATCAAGAAATCCTCGATGATATCTTGTTTTGGAATCATTATTTATCACTTGTAGAGCGTGTATACAATCACGCACAAAATGATCTTGAGTTTGAAGATACAGGAGAAATTCCTCAGGAGTGTATTGATGTGTCAAAAGAATTATTTAAGACACACAAACTGCTTAAGGACTATGATATTACAGATTTTGAAACGTATTTATTTGCGATTTACTTTGCGAAAAATAGAAAGGAGGTGGACAAATGAAACGACCAATCGTAGTTATTGGACACCGTATGGGAAAAGGTCAAAATACTGCCAAAGGCATTGAAGATGCTGGGGGAACTGCTATTGTAGTTGAAGGAATGGCAGCAGACATGAAGCTTGGCGATGCAATGAAGGAACACAACGCTGACTTTGGTATCTCATTTTGTGGGTCAGGGGGAGCTGGAGCAATTACTGCAAGTAACAAATATGGTTACAAAGCAAAACATCACTTAAGAACCAATGAAGCAGGCGTTACCGCAATCAATGAAGGCGTCGAAGTATTGGGCTTTGGATTTATGGATACTGAATCTTTAGGAAGTGATTTAGCGAAAGCTTGGATCAAACGAAATGACTCATAATCATCTTGTTGAAGATCACTTAGTGATGCATGTCAAAGGACATGGAGCATCCCAACACAGTGCTGTTGAAGATGCGTTTAAGTCAATGCGCCTTGAACTGCAAACGCTGATTAAAGATCCAATTATCAGTGTGAGTGCTGATGCAATTGAAGTTAAGAACATTCAAAAAACGCAAGCGAAGGAAGCGTTCTTATATTTCTTTTTTAAACGGATTGTGGATTCATACGCACTTGAATTGAACATTCACTTAACAGTCAAATACTTAAATATAGGAGGCGAGTAAATGATAGAGTTTGAAATTATTATAAAAGCAATTATCGTCGGTGCACTATCAGGTGGCGCAATCGCTGCGGGTGCTGCACGTATGTTTAGAGCCCCTGAAATACAAGGGATGGGAGCATTTAGAACATTAGGAGAAATGAATGCATGTAATGGAGACTCTGTTTCACACTTCTCCTTTGGTCTTGGATTCTTTATTACTTCTGCTGCTTCAGCAATCGGAACAGGGGCATTAACACAAGATATCTTACACCGTGTGATTCCAAACTGGACTGCAGCTGTTATCAACTTAAATAAGAAAAAGGACTACACGAAAACCATCAGTTCAAATCTTATTGTTGGTGCAATAATTGGTGCCAGTGTCTTTGTTTTCTTAACAACTGCATCAGGTCTTGTACCCAAGAATATTGCGGAAGTAGCGGGGAATATTTTGGCCCCTGCATCCACCAACATGATTAACATCGTGATGCCACTGATCTTTCTATGGGCAGCACTTGATGCTGGACAAACTGTTGGTGCTTATGCACTTGTCCTTGCAGGTGTTATGCAGATGATATCTGGAAACTCTCTACCGGGTATAATCTTTGGAATTCTTGCAGGAACCTTAGCGCAAGAAAAAGGAACGAAAGACAAATCATTCAGACTCATGCTTGCAGTTATCGTGATTATGATTTGTATGATTGCGTACTTCCGTGGCTTCCATAAGACAATTCTTGGTCTATTTTAAGAAAGGAGACCCACTGTATGAAAGAAAAATTTGAAGCATTCTTAGAAAAAGATATCGCCTTTATTTTACTGCTCGCACTGGCATCAGCTGGTGTTGTTGGGGCTACAAGTATGTATTTAACACATGGCGTAGGACTCACAAACGAGATCTATATTGCGGAGTTTTTAGATCAAGGAAAGAGTACAGGTGCCTATGATGCTGCACTCGCATTCTCTTCTGCATTTCTGATTGCCCGCATTCTTGAAGGGCCACTTGTCGGAATTTTAGATATTGGGGGATCCTTAATGACCGGTATTGGTGTTGGGATTCCAGCAATCTTACTGACTTCTAATATGGGATTTTTAATTGATAGTTTTATCCTCGCAATCTTATCTGGGTTTGTGATTGGCGGGAGTATTGGTGCACTCATTATTTTGATTCGTAAGTTTACACCCACAAACTCCTTAGGAACAGCAACTTCAATCATGATCGGTGCTGGAAATAAAACCGGAGACGCATTAGGGCCTCTTGTAATCCTGAGTGCAGTTGCCTATGGACCATTTATTGGGATTGGCTCTGTCATTGGTTCACTGGTCTTCTATAAGATTCACAAACCAATTGTTGGGGGTGCAATCTTAGGTGCGATTATTATGGCTGCATTCAATGTACTCGTTGGTATTCCACTCCCTGTTGTAAGCTAATGCGCACACTCATCACAAACTGTGTTCTTGTGGATCAAACACATCCACTTCATAAGTGTCAAGTAAACATACTTGTGAAGGATGATGTCATTGAATCCATCACACAAGAACCATGTACAGATTTCGACACAGTGATCGATGCAAAAGGGGGCTATGTCAGCCCTGGTTGGATTGATATCCATGTGCATTGTTTCCAAGATACGACAGACTTAGGAGTGGAAGCAGACCGTATCGGAGTAAAAACAGGTGTCGTTTGTGTCATTGATGCAGGATCCAGTGGATCGGATACAATTGATACATTCTACAATCAAGTAAAAGACAAACAAACAATTGTGAAAGCATGGATCAACATTGCGAAATCAGGACTCATTGATCGTTTTGAACTGAAGGATCCTGACAATGTAGATATTGATGCGACAATTGCGAAGATTCAAGCCTATGATGATTTTGTAGTGGGCATCAAAGTACGAGCATCCGGTAGTGTAATGGGCGAAGATACTGTGACACCATTTCTTAAGGCGCACACAGTGTCAAACACAACCAATCGTCCCATTATGGTTCACTTTGGAAACAACCCACCTACCATTCATGAGGTGCTCAAACAAATGCGTGAAGACGATGTGTTAACCCATTGCTTCCATGGCAAACCAAACAATATCTTGGATGGTTTGCATATCAAGGACCTTGTGCTTGATAAACGCAAAGAAGGGGTTCTATACGATGTTGGACACGGTCAAGATAGCTTTAGTTTCACGATTGCGAAACAAGCCATGTCCAATAATTTTGAACCCGATAGCATTAGCACAGACATTCATAAGTACAATGTTGAAACACCGGTCGGTTCTTTAGCAGGTGTTATGACGAAGTTTCTAAATATGGGCTATAGTCTTGAGAATGTGGTTCATCTTGTGACATTGGGTGCTGCAAATAATGCGAAACTTAAAGGGTTTGGAATGCTAAAAGACGGTGTGAAAGCACACCTAACATTCTTTGAAGTGGAAACTGTAGATACAACTGCAGTCGATTCCAACAATGAATCCATCCAAATCCACAAACAAATTACACCAAAAGGTTGTATGATTTCAGGAGTATATACGGAGGTACACTAATGGTCTATCTAATGGACAAGATAAATGGGTGCATTAATGCATCCGGACGGATGACAAAATTAGGAGTCTCAACACAATCACACGGTGTGAAAGACGCCATGAACTATGGCGCTTCAAACTACTTTTTAATGGATGATCTATACAAAATTTCCGGCGAAACCTTGGCATCACTCTTTGATGCACCCGATGCAGTTATTACCTCAAGTGCATCCGCAGGGATCAGTTTAAGTGTAGCGGCGGTTTTATGTAAAGATCATGACGCACAAATTCAAAAGATTCACGATTCCAGCATGCAGGATTATCCACATGAAATCGTGCTTCCAAAAGGACACAACGTTGACTTTGGCGCGCCAATACAAACCATGATAGAAACAGGCGGGGGTTGTGTTATTGAAGCAGGTTATGCAAATAAGTGTACACAACGCGATGTTGAGCTGTGTATCAATAAAAAAACAGCGGCACTGATGTATGTAAAAAGCTCACACTGTGTCCAAAAAGATATGCTATCTCTTGAGGAAATGCTTGACATCGCACGACAGTTTAAAAAACCATTAATTCTAGATTGTGCAGCGGAAATTGACTTCACATCATTTACGAAAATGGGGATTGACTATGTCATCTATAGTGGCTCAAAGGCATTGATGGGACCCACTTCAGGTTTTGTGTTGGTTCAATCACAGGATGATGCAATCAACCTAAGAAAACACATCTATGGTGTTGGACGTGGGATGAAGATTGGTAAAGAAAACATCTTTGGATTGATTCAAGCAGCCTATGAATATACCACTTCATCACAAAACTTTGAGGTATCTTATGATGATTTGGATCCATTCATTGAGACACTGAATACCATCAACGGTGTTTATGCGCAAAAAATCAAAGACGAATCAGGACGGGACATATATCGGGCTAAAGTTCACTTTGATGCACAAATCTTAGGAATAAGTGCACACGAAATAATCCATCGTCTCGAAAAAGGAACACCACAAATCTTCACACGTAATTATGATGCAAATCAGGGGATGATCAGTTTTGATCCAAGACCCCTTCAGCATAAAAATGACTTAGATATTATCATTAAACGAATCAAGGAGGTTTTGAGTGATGTTGAAGTTTTATAAAAATAAACTCTGTTTAAACGTCTTGGCCAATTCAGTTGAAAATGCCAAAGCAATCTATGAAGCCTGTGATGGCCATGTGTGTGTTGGGGTATTATCCTCAAACTATGACAGTATTGAAGAAGCGGTTAATGATATGCTTCAATACTGTGATGTCATCAACAACAACGTATCCATTGGATTGGGTGGGGGAAATCCAAAACAAGCAGACATGGTATGGCGTATTGGAGCACATGTTCCTGCAACGCATATTAACCAAGTCTTTACATCCGTAAGTGCAACACGTGCTACGTGCATCAATGAACATGCACACATCAATGCACTTGTGTCACCCAGTGGAACACCTGGGAAAGTTATCATCTCAACGGGAGCGAATGCATCGCGTGCTCAAAAACCAGCCATTGTATGTATTGAGACCGCAATCGCTATGATCCAAGATATGGGGGGTAATTCGATCAAGTTTTTCCCAATGAAAGGCTTGTCCACAAAAGATGAATACATTGCAGTATGTGAAGCCTGTGCTAAACATAAGTTTGCACTTGAACCTACCGGCGGTCTTGACCTTGATAACCTAGAGGAAGTGTTAAGAATTGCCCTTGATGCAGGGGTTCCAAAGATCATTCCTCATGTTTACTCGTCAATTATTGATCAAGAAAGTGGGAGTACCAAGATCAATGATGTACAGACAATTATGAACATCTTTGATGCAGTAACAGAATAATTAAGTGTCTATTTTTCAACTTACATTAAAAAATGCCAAGGAGTGTATCTTCTTGGCATTTATTGCATTATTGAATCGGAACATAGATGTCAACGCTACTTGATCCTTTAAAGTTTCTTGGTGGCTCAGTGACATATAGCTCAAAAGGCAATGCATCACGGACTGGATACGAAGTCCAAATATCAATCATTGTATTCCATGCAAGCCCATATTCATTGAGCTTTAAGTCAAAAGTTCCAACGCAAAACTTACCCGATAATGTCAGTGTTGAGATTTCATTTGTTTCATCAATGACTGCAGTGGAAGGTATCGTCATTGCGACACTGGTTCTAAGGTTATCACCGTGTGTAATAAATGGATTATCATGATATAGGGTTAAGACCTTGGTTTCACCTTCAATAATTAGATCGTGTTTTTTTGCATACTCAAATAATGTGTTAAACATTGCGCGTGAGTGCTTACGAAATGCTGCATAAGAGCCTTTAAACCGAATGTATATGAGTTTAAGGCTGATGTCTTCTTCGATTCGAATATGTGGTTCATTCATTATGATGTCCTCCTAGTTGAAGTATATCGAAATGATCCATGAGAAGATTGTGAAATCTTGCGGTTTTTAAATTCAGAGGGTGTCATATGAAACTGCTTTTTGAATGCACGAATATAAGCGCTTGCATCACAATACCCATAGGCATAAGCAATATCTGTAAGACTGGATTGTGTATCTACTTTAAGAAAAAGAGCAGAGCGCTCCATTTTTATACGCGATATGAATGCATGCAGTGTCTCATTGGTGGCTTGTTTAAAGAGACGGTGAAAATGATACTTAGAAACACCGATGTGATTCGCAATATCATCAAGCGTTATTTTTTCTTGAAGATGGTCTTCGACATAATCTTCAGCTTTGTTTATGATGTATGTTTGGATCATACATCTATTATAACCTTTGGATTTGAACCAGTAAACCATATCTTTAAAATGGGTGATAAGTATCATGAAGTCGAAGGCTTTGTCACTAAACGAATGGGTTTTTCAAAAAAGGAAGGTAGGCGTATACCCATAAGTTTCCTCAGTGATGTCAAAACGAAACGAAGCAGGTTTCAAAGAACTTATAAACATTTGTATTTCATGCCTTTAGTTTTTGCACTTGTGATACTCACTTCAGGCGGAGATTTAAAAATGATAGGTATTAAAAAATCCCAAGCAGAGTTATGAATTTGAAGGGTTTTTAAGATTTCCATTAAAATATGTCATGATTGGAAAACTTAAACCGAAGTGTCAAGGGATTGTTGGATACATCAAATCCAGGGATTGAGCTATCATGCAAACGATGTTCAAGTTAAGATTGGGTCATTTGATTTGATTCAGGGGTACTTCTTTTTTTAAGAAAGTAGTTATAGGGATGACTTCTTAAACGATATTAAAAATCTGAAACCACAGGTGTGATTTCAGATTCTTGTGTACGCTAATGGTCACTGTTTTTTACTAAGATATGCTTTTTCATCATATTCAACAAACAACATCTTACAGTGTTCACAACATGATGCTGGAATAGACCAACCATGATCATGATCAAATCGTGCTAAACGGATTTGGTCTTTTTCAAGATTCCATGTTGCACTCACGGTGTCACATCGATTTGTGTCAGACCATGATAAGATAGCACTGCGATTGTTGATGTATCCTAAAGTAAGTAGAGATCCACAACGAGGACATTTATGCATATAAAGTACCCCCCTTATGATGGCAATTATAACACGAAATAACACAAGTGCATCCATCTATTTTTTTTGTTAATATAAATTAAGCGTTCCCATTAACAATAAGCCCATATTAAGAGCGCACATTGTGCAAAAATTATGAGTGGTAACCCAAGCATAAACCGTTTGTGTTTTGTTTTATGGCGAATGACTAACATTGTAAGAATCATCGCCAATGCCCCACCAAACACCGCCAACATAAAAAGGGTGGACTCCTTAATGCGCCATCGTTTATGGATTGCTTGTGATTTGTCATACAGGGTCACAATACTTGAGATACAGGATATCACAAGAAGGTAAAGTGTGAGTGGATTCATCGGATCATTCCTTTCAATAACGGGTACATTACTTCTATTATACTTAAATCCAAAGACATTTCACACAGCATCACCTCAATAAAATATCAGAAAAATGGTTTATTTTACGAAATAATTTATGAATTTGTTACTGTTTTCACATAAAATCCCAAAAAGTTATTGATTCATGGGGTGAATAGTGCTAAGATTGAGTTGGTTGTTAACTTAAGAGAGGAGAACAAGATGATGTTAAATTTAAATGCACAATTTACAGTAACTTATATGGCTTCGTCTTGTTTATTAAACGAAGCAAAAAAATAGCGTCGTTTTTGATGGATTAATTATAATACCGTTGCAAGACCACGTTTGTGTGTCTTTTTTTATTGGAGGAACGTATGAAATACATAAAATTTGTGATGCGATATTTGGGCAAATATCGACATCTTATATGGGTCGTGGTTGCTTGTACAGGGTTGCACGCACTCTTTAACTTAGTTTCGCCCCTTATCATCAGCTTCTTTATTGACTATGTCATTGATTCAAAAGCTGTACCATCGGGGTGGCAAACCACGGTCATGACCTTTTTTGGAGGCCGTGATTTCTTGCGCGATAATCTATGGATTAGTGCTGTGTGTATCATGGTATCTGCCATTATACAATCGCTTAACGTATGGATTCGTGGCCGTGCCCTTGCAGATTACTCAGAAGGATTTACTGAAAACCTTCGAAATGAACTCTATGCACACATTCAAAGACTGCCATATGGCTATCATGTGAAAGCACAAAGTGGAGACTTAATCCAACGTTCAACTAGTGATGTGGATCAGGTGCGTAAATTCTTAACCAATCAAATCCGTGAGATTGTCTTTACAACCGTAATTGCAATCGCATCGGTGTCCATCTTATTCTCAATGAATGCCTTTCTCGCAAGCATTGTACTTGTGGTATTGCCAATCATCTTGATTGTATCTTGGGTTTTCTTTAAACGCATGCAAAAAGAATTCAAGAAAGCTGATGAAGCGGAAGCGGAAATGTCATCCAGCATTCAAGAAAACCTTCACGGGGTTCGTGTTGTGAAAGCATTTAACCGCGAACTTTATGAACTGGAACGCTTTGAATCAAAGAACGCGAAATTTCGCGCATTGAGTTTAAATGTTAACCATCAACTCGCTTATTATTGGGCAATCTCTGATGCTATTTGCTTTATAACAATCTTAATTATTATCGTATTAGGGATACAGGAATCCCTAAAAGGAAACCTATCAGTGGGTCAGTTCTTTGTCTTCATCACCTATATTTCAACGGTACTATGGCATGTACGAAGCTTTGGACGCGCACTTTCTGATATGGGGAAAGTTACCATTGCGATTAATCGTCTTGAGGAAATCTTTGATGTAAAACAAGAGGATCTTGTTTCAGGTGACTCGCCAACCATTGATGGCGATATTGTCTTTGATGATGTCGTCTTCCAATACGATGATGGCACAACACCCGTACTCGAAGGCCTCAGCTTTACCATTGGCAAACATGAAACAGTCGCAATTATGGGACCTACTGGAAGTGGTAAGAGTTCACTGATGTACCTACTTACCCGTCTATATGATTACAACAGTGGGGACATCACCATCGGGGGTCATTCGCTGAAATCAATGAACCGTGAACACTTACGAGCAAACATCGGAATTGTCCTTCAAGAACCGTTCTTATTCTCACGAAACATCATTGAGAACATTCGAATTGCCCATCCTGTCGCAAGTGATGACGAAGTCTATGAAGCAGCACGTCGCTCTGAAATGCACCATGTTATCGATCAATTTGATTTAGGGTATAACACAATTGTGGGTGAAAAAGGGGTCACCTTATCGGGTGGACAAAAACAACGGATTGCGATTGCACGTACCGTGATTAAATCACACCCAATCTTAATCTTTGATGATTCATTGTCTGCGGTGGATACACAAACAGACAAGAACATCCGTGAGCACCTGAAAACCTTGAGCGATGCGACCACATTAATTGTGACCCATCGTGTTGCATCGGCGATGGATGCGGATAAAATTATTGTCTTAAAAAATGGTAAAATAGAACAAATCGGAACGCATGATGAATTGATGGCTCAAGAAGGCTTGTATCAATCCACTGCGAAAATCCAAAATATCTATGGAGAGGAGGCGTAACATGCAAGAAAATCAATTCAAAGAAGAAGAATTTGAATCCAAAAAAATAGACATCACGCTGTGGAAACAAATCTTTAAACTTTTATTTAAACACAAGAAATTTGTCTATGGACTCATTGGATTCAACATCGTCGTCACAATCTGTGATGTCGTCTTTCCAATGATGAACCAATATGCGATTAATAACTTTGTTATGGTTGAAGGGGACCATACAGGAATGTCGTTGCAAGTCTTTGCACTGCTATATGTGAGTTTGATTGTCGCAATTACCATTGGTGTATATGGGTTTATTCGTATGGGTGGTAAAATCGAAAACGCCTTTTCTTATGACATTCGTAAACTGGCTTTTGAGAAACTGCAAACCCTGCCATTCTCATACTTTGATAAAACACCATCGGGATGGATTATTGCGCGTATGACCAGTGATATCTCACGCTTGGCAGAAATTGTATCTTGGGGACTTTTGGATATCTTTTATGGCATCATCATGATTACCTTAGTGGGGATTGTGATGTTGAGTATCAACTGGAAATTGGGTCTGATGGCCCTTGCTGTCTTCCCAGTGATGCTTGTAATTGCCCTTTGGTTTCAACGAAAAATCTTAGTGCAATACCGTGATGTTCGAAAGATTAACTCACAAATTACCAGTGGGTTCTCTGAAGGGATATCGGGAGCAAAAACGACCAAAACACTCAGTCTTGAACAAAGTCATGATGAATCTTTTAGAAAACTTACAGGGAACATGCGCACAAAATCTGTGAAAGCTGCCTATTTCAATGCACTCTTTTTCCCAATTATCCTCAGTTTAGGATCCATCAGTACAGCATTACTGCTATGGCAAGGGGGCCAACAAGCCCTTATGAATGCCATTCAATTTGGAACCTTAGTGATGTTCTTACAATACGCACGTCAATTTATGGATCCAGTCTTTATGCTTTCTGGATGGCTTGCGGAAATTCAAATGGCACAAGCCAGTGCAGAACGCGTTATATCCTTATTGAATACTGAAAGCACATTGGTTGATTCAGAAGCAGTCATTGAAAAATATGGAACCCTTCTCAATCCTAAAGAAGAAGCCTATGAACCCATTGTAGGTGATGTTGAGTTTAAAGATGTAACCTTCCACTATAACCCTGATGAGCCGGTCTTAACACACTTTAACCTCAGTGTAAAAGCTGGACAAAGTATTGCCTTAGTAGGTGAAACAGGAAGTGGAAAGAGCACCTTAGTAAACCTTTTATGCCGATTCTATGAACCGGTATCTGGCGAAGTCCTTTTTGATGGTAAAGATTACCGTGAACGTTCCATTGGATGGTTGCATTCAAAGATTGGATATGTGCTTCAAGCACCCCATCTATTCTCTGGAAGTATCTATGAAAACATTCGTTTTGGCCGCCTTGATGCAACGCGTGAAGAAATTATAGACGCTGCGAAAACCGTTCATGCTTATGATTTCATCATGAGTATGGATAAAGGGTTTGACAGTGAAGTTGGTGAAGGTGGCGGCCGCTTATCAACGGGTCAAAAGCAACTCATTTCCTTCGCACGTGCGGTCCTTTCAAATCCATCCATCTTTGTCCTTGATGAAGCAACTTCATCCATTGATACGGAAACAGAAATGATCATTCAAGACGCCATTGAAGGCCTTATGGAAGGGAAGACAAGTTTTATTGTTGCCCATCGATTATCTACGATTGTGAATTGTGATCGCATCTTAGTCATTGATAAAGGACGCATCTTAGAAGATGGATCTCATCAAGAACTGATGAAGCAAAAAGGACGGTATTACTTACTTTACACTAATCAATTCCATGAAAGTGTTGAATTTGCGCAAGACGTAAACGAACCCTTGATTCAAGGAATGTAAAGCACAAACAAACACGTTAGCATCAAATCGCTAAGGTGTTTGTTTTTTATTGGGTGAAGACAAAGAAAAGCGCTGGAATTCATGGTATATTATTAGAGTAGAAACGGTGGTGAATCCTATGTGTGGACGCGTCTTTATCAGTAAAGAAACCGAAGAACGCTTAGAACGATACATGGACCCTTATGAATTTGAAAAAGTGAAGCTGGGAGAAGTCTTCCCAGGGGATACATTAGCAATCCAAACACGAGAAGCACCCCTTGCAATGAAGTGGGGTGTCAAACCCGAATGGTCCAAGTCAATGTTAATCAATGCCCGCATTGAAACAATTGCAGAGAAACCCTTCTTTAAACAAGAGTTTAAAACCAAACGCTGTGTTGTGATGGCTTCTTCGTATTTTGAATGGAAACGCGAAGAATCCATAAATCAAAAGTATCAAATTTCAATAGAAGCACCGCTTATTTATCTTGCAGGAATCCTTAAAGAAGAAAAAGGTGAGCATAAGGTCATTATTCTTACAGAGCCTTGTCAAGATACCCTCGCATGGATGCATGATCGAATGCCCGTTATCTTATCCAATGAGGAAGTGGTTGCTTATCTTAATGGCAAAGATGATATCCTCACCCAACACCGCCATCACACGTTTATCGTAGAAAAAACATCATAAAAGGAGACACGCATGCTAACACTCGCATTTATCGGAAATGGTAAAAGTACCAATCGCTATCATTTACCTTATGTACTGACTCGTAAAGACACGTTGTGTGTAAAGACAATCTATAACCATCAAATTAAGTCTTTTAAGTGGGACAAAATTGAAGGGGTTCATTATACAGATAACCTTGATAATGTACTAAATGATCCTGAAATTGATGCAGTGATTGTCTGCACACGCCATGATTTACACTATGAATATGCGATGAAAGTTTTAGCAAGTAAGAAACACTGCATGGTGGAAAAACCGTTCATGGAAACCCTAGAACAAGCTAAAGAAGCCTTTGAATATGCACATCAACAGGGTGTCATCCTTCAAGCATACCAAAACAGACGCTTTGATAGTGATTTTCTCACCGTACAAAAAGTTATTGAATCAGGTGTCCTTGGCGATGTGTATGAACTGGCGATGCATTTTGACTACTACCGTCCAGAAATCCCAGAAAGTGTCCAGTCATTTGAACCTTCAGGATCAATCTTATACGGTCATGGAAGTCATACTATCGATCAAGTCCTCAGTTATTTTGGTGACCCTCAAACCATTCATTATGATGTGAAGCAACTTCTGGGACCGGGTCGCATGAGTGATTACTTTGACCTTGATCTTAATTATAAAAACCTTAAAGTATCCGTCCGTTCCAGCTACTACCGGGCCAAACAACGCCCAAGCTTCGAAGTTTATGGAACACAAGGTACATTCATCAAAGAAACAAAAGACCGCCAAGAAGAGCACTTAAAACTCTTCTACATGCCTGGTGAAAGCGGATTTGGTGTTGATGATGTCCAACATTATGGAACCTTAACCTATTATGACGAAAACGGCATCTACCATGAAGAAAAGGTGATATCAGAAGTGGGAGATTATGCCTGTGTCTATGATGATTTCAGGGATGCGATTTTATTAAATAAACCACAAACAATTACACCACATCAAACGCTTCTTCAAATGAAAATATTAGAAGAAGGTATGAAAAGGATACAATAACATCAAATGCGTTTAAAAAAGACATACACATGTCTTTTTTATAGCTCGAATCAAACCGTTTATAAAATATTTTATGAGCATTTCATTTGGAAATAAATGCCATTGTAGCTACAATAGTTACATTGAAAGGAATACCTATGAAAAACAATGAACAGTTTGCAGTCGCAATTCATATCTTAACCTACTTATCATTAAGTGATAAAGACTATGTAACATCAGATGAAATTGCGCACAGTGTAAACACAAGCAGTGTTGTTATACGTCGTATTATTGGCCTGCTTAAAAAGAGGGGACTCATTCTAACCAAACAGGGCGTCGGCGGATCAAAACTTGCGAAAGATCCGCAAGACATTTCTTTGTATGATGTTTATTGTGCATTGAATTCGGTTTTAGCCTTTGGATTACACAGCAACATCAATGAAGATTGCGTAATCGCCAATCAAGTGAATGAAGCAATAAAGGGTTCGTTGCAAGATAGTTATGATGCTTTCAATGAAAAATTGGGACAAAAAAGTATCCAAGATATCGTCAATAAAATTAAGTAGATGATACACTGTGATACTTCCATGACATCAGGAGGACGATTGTAGTATGTCAAAAAAATTAAAAGTAGCGGGGATTGCAGGAAGCTTAGGATCAAAAGCGATTTCTAAGAAATTTTTGAAGGAAGTCAAAAAATCATTTGGTGAAGATGTTGAGCTCACAGAAATCTTATACGCAGATATTCCAGTATATAATGCTGACATTGAATATCCAACACCCGCTTCTGTAAAACGTGTTCGTGATGAATTGAAGGAATACGATGCAATTGTAATTGCAATGCCAGAATATAACTTATCAATTCCAGGAAGCCTTAAAAACCTTCTTGATTGGTTATCACGACCAGAACAACCAGGTCAACCAAAACCCGTGCTTGATTATCCAATCTTAGTGTTTAGCTTCAGTGCAGGAATATCAGGGGGTATGGTTCCACAAGAACTTTTACGTTCATTATTAAGTTATTTAGGTGCAAGCGTCATGCCACAACCTCGTGCATCCTTTACCGGTGCATATAATTTACTAGATAAAGACGGAAATCTTGTTTTGGATGACACCAGTAAAGAATTCTTAGATCAAAGCGCAAAAGCATTTGTAGCCTTTGCACAATAACCTTGAAGAGTGAGCAATCACTCTTTTTTTGACTCAATCTAATTTTCAAGCGATGATTGCTTAAAAAGACACCTTGATTAACATAAACAAATCCAACGTCTATGCATTAAACGTATAATTATTTCAAGAACTTAGTGAAATAACATCACTTTAAGTAACTTATATACCAAGTTGCAAAATAGTGTGGAAATAATAGTTATTTTGGTTACCTTAGTGAAGATGATTATCAAATACGCATCACAAATCCCTCTATAATATCATTATAAATTTCTGTGGGAGGAAAATATGGGAAGAAACAAACAAAGATTATGGGGCGTTATTTTTGTGTTCATCTTTATTATGAATTGTATGCCAGTATCCGCAACTTCAGGCAAACTCAAGAGTGCAAGTATTGTATCGTGCAATGGATCAACCTATGGGAACCATGGCGATGGCCATTGGCATTATGCAGTAAAACATGATGCGGGGTGGTATCCAGATGGTGGAAGCTTAGGCTACGATAATCCATGTCAAACACAAAGCCAACCAAGCCAACCAAGTAAACAAGAAAGCACACCACAAAAAAGTACAACAAATACCGTTGACAATCAAGCTGCACAAAAACAAAAAGAAGCAGAACGCCTTGAAGCAGAGCGACTTGAAGCAGAACGCCTTGAAGCAGAGAGACTCGAGGCAGAACGCCTTGAAGCAGAGCGACTCGAAGCAGAACGCCTTGAGGAAGAACGCTTAAAAGCACAACGCATCGAAGAAGAAAAGATTCAAGCACAACTCAATGATGTGTCGTATGACGCAATATATATAGATCAAGTCAGAATCTCAGACGAATCGAACACGCTTTATCTTTTGAATGATCTAAACCTACGTGTTGATACCACTAATAGCAACGCTTCATTTATGTGGGAGTTTGAAAAAGATAAAGCATTGTTTAGTGAGAATGTAATTGTCATCACCATCACCTCGGAGAATAACAAGAAAAAGAAAACAGTGAAAATCCCGTGCTATTTTTTAGGATCACAAGAAGCACTTAATAACACTCCAAACATTGAGTTGAATCAAGAAAAGAATCCATTATCCAAAAATGAAAACAACATATTTGTCGGATATCCTAATGTTAACAGTCTAGAAATTGTCATAAATGGTCATCAAATCAAAACTGAGTCAATTACACTGGTTGATAAAGACAATAAGACATATGTTCGATTTGTTGTGAATGGGAAAGCCTATGATGTACAGTACGAAAAACCAAAAGTTTTAGGCCCTATTATGGGATTCTTAGGTGGAACCGCGGCATTGGGAGCGGGTGGATATTATATGATAAAACGAAAGAAAAAACATACAGCATCATAGATTATAAAAAGATAGGAACCGTGTTTTGATAAAATCACATCCTGTCTTTTTTTGTATTACTCAGTACATCGTTTTGATGTCATAGAACCATCATATAGTTAATGGAGAGTATCACCCTATCTGTTTAGGGCACCAAGACACAAAGGGTTACTTTATTTTTCTTTAGAGGAGAATTAGAGTGATAGTAAAGAAAAAAGTGAGTTGCTATAATGTGTTTGCAATTGAGGAAATGCAATCGCTCAGTTGAAGAAGAGGTGATAAATTATGTTTACAAATGGATTAAAATCAATATTGACAAAAGGAGTAATTGGAGTAGTAGCTGTAGGCGTACTAACATTCTCAGGTATAACATGGGATGGGCAAGAAGGAATCGATGGTGTTCGAGATACCGTAGAAAATCTTGTAAATAAGGTATATGGCTTAAATAATGATCGAAATCAACTCCTAGGACATATTGGACTGCTTAACAGTCAATATGCATCTTTAAATGCACGTTATACAGAGCTCTATGAGTTGAAACTTACTTTACTTGAAGAGAACTCAGAACTCGCAGCACAACTTGAGTTGACAATCGAAGAGTTACGTCGTGATCTTGAGTCTGTTAGGGCAGAACTTGAAATCGCAAACCAACAACTTGAAGCGGCAACTGAAGCAATTGAAGCTGGACAAGTAGAAATTAATCGACTTGAAGGCGAGCTTTCATCCGCAAATCAATCGGTTGACGCGTTGACTCGTGAAGTAGAAGAGCTTCTAAGACGCATTGAAGGCATTACACCAGGTGTTGATATTCCAGGGATTGGAGACTCTGATTCATCCGGTGAGGAGTCAATCTATGAGGCTGCACGTAATGCGCTCTTAGCTGCAAATATCCCAGGAATCACGGACAATGTCCTTGTATATATTGGAAGTGAAACAAGTTATAACATTCGTTTTAGAGTTGTGGATACAACAGGAGACCCCTTGTGGACGGATGACTGGGGAAATATCCAACAAGTCATTGATATCATTCGAACCGTGTATGGTGGGTCCAATGCATGGGCAATGTACCCAGAGAATGGTGCAGCGAGCATCTACGTTCAAAAGTAATTTTGATTATATATGAAGAGGATCACGAAAGGTCCTCTTTTTTAAATGAAAACACCCAATCTAAAGGATCAGATTGGGTGCGTCATTATAGTTTATCAAAGTTTCTTAAAAGACTTATATTTTCAATGCACATGTTCACAGCCCACCAGTTTTTACTGATTGCCCACTGTTCAGGATAGGCATCCCATTGCCAGGGGATATTCCAAGAGCCATCATCCTGTTGTGTATTCAAGATAAACTTACATTCGAAATCGATAATATCTTTGTTTTGAGGATAGAAAATACTATGCGGACACCGAATAAATTGTGATGGTTTTGTGATGTAAGCGACCCCCCATTGCGTTGTATCATGGGTGATGCTTTTTTGAACACTGGATAAAAGAATTGTTTTGAATGCTTCCATATCCACAAGACCAACAGTCTTTGACTCAATTAAGGACTCATAAAGGCGAATATAACACAAAAGGACATGCATTTCAGTTTCTTCATTGTTTTGGAACAGTGATTGTACGACTTCTATTGCGATCTCTTTTGCTTTTTGATAAAGACTGGAGTGTGGGTTAGCATATTTTAGAATAAAACCAACAAGAGCCGCAGTCGGATTTGCTGTATCATTGTTTGATCCATGATGATTATGCCACCATACAGCATGAGGATAGTCGTTATTTGTCTGAACCGTATTTGCCCAATAGTACCCGTCAAAGTCTTGTCCACTATCCAGATACATCAAGATGCCTTGAATGATGGGATGTGACCCATCATCAAAGTTAATTTCTCGAAGAATCTCTGCCGCAAGCCATGTTTGAATCGGTGTCGAATTTGGATTCCGTGAGTCTGGCTCTAAAGCATGCCCAAAACCCCCATCATCGTTTTGATAATGGGATAAGCCTTTGAGTACATGACTCAATGCACCATACTCAAAATGATAACGCCACCGTGCTATATCTAAAGGACGTGCATTACGATATACAAAGTCTTTCGTTTTCTCATAAGGTGTTATCATATTATGAACCTCTAAGGATCTTTTCCATTTTACGCCCTTTCGCAAGTTCATCTACAAGTTTATCCATGTAGCGTAAGTTTTGCATCAGGGGATCACTAATTTCTTCAACCCGAACACCACAGATTACCCCTGTGATCAGGTGCGCATTATCATTGATATGGGGTGCTTCATTAAAGAAGGTTTCAAAATCAACGCCTTCTTCAAGTTGACGATGGAGCGCGTCTTGACTATATCCCGTGAGCCAAGTGATTACTGTATCAAGTTCTTCACGCGTCCTCCCTTTCTTCTCTATTTTGGTAACATAAAGTGGGTAGACTTTATTCACTTCCATTTTATAGACACGTTGGTTGTTTCGCATAATGTGTTCTCCTTTTTGTTGGTTTCATTATAGCATAAGAAAAATTGATGTAGAAGTTTAATACATGGACCAATTTAATAAAAAAAGGTTGATGAAGGGAATCTTCATCAACCTTGAGTCTTAGCGTAATTCAACATCCCCACTGGTTGTCCGAATGCGTAGGTTGAGTGGGTTGTCTTGGGTTTGAGAACCAAAATGGTTTTCAATGTCTCCAGAAAGTGCACTTGCATCAACTCTGATCGGTGTTTGATCACGGTTAAACACAATATCCACATCCCCTGAAAGGGATTCAATGCTTGAGTCTTGTGTCATGGTAAAGCCTTCGATTTCAACATCTCCCGATGTTAATTGAAGATTCACACTTCCAATCAGATTCACAAGGTCAAGATCACCGCTGGTGCTACGAACCTTAAGCGCACCTTCAGTATTATTCATTGAAATATCACCAGATGTCACACTTACATCAATGGCGTTACTTACAAGAGAATTAATGAAGAGGTCTCCAGAAGTTGTATTGAGCGCAGTGTTTGTGGCAGTGAGTGCAGGGATCGTGATGTTACCACTAACGGTTGTAATTGACACCGTATCATACGCTTTGCTTGGAAGGGTAACTTCAAGACGTTGGTTCCAAGATCCCCATGAAAAGCCGATATTTCGTTCGCTGGGTTGTGAAACAGTCAAGATGCCTTGATCGTGTGTAATCGTAACAGGGCTAAAGTCTGTACCCCCATAATGGTTCACGACGATGTCATCGCTTGTTCCTTGAATAAAAGTAATATCAAGAGAATAAGCATTAATCATGATGGATTGAATCTCTGAGGCATCCAGGGATTCGCTGACTAAAAGTGTGGTCTCACGTCTTCCAAAGTTAAAGTTAAAGTTGAAATTAAAGGGGTCAGTATTCTTTACAAACCGAGTTGAAACCAGGCTGAGAATACTTAAGGATAAAAGTGCCATTAGGACGATCAGTAAGGTGTTTATTTTTTTCATATTAGTGTGCCTCCATGTCTAAGACGATTTTAAGAATTTGTACTCCTGCAGCTGCAATTAAGAATACAACCCAAGAAATACTATAGCCCCCTAAATTTGAGAAGAATAAAAGCACAGCAATCGTCCAAATTGTTGACGATGCAAGCTTAAAGACTTCCTTTTGAACTTGTTTTGGTGAAGTTTGTGCTCCTGCTTTTTCAAGGTCACGTACACGGTTGTAATACAGATACAAAGTCAAGAGTTGAGTAACACCGTAAGCTGCGATAAAGATGGTCCACCCAATACCCCATCCTGAAAGGATATTGCTGAAGAATAAGATTGCCGCAATCAGATAAATCAATCCGTTAATGTTTTTGATTTTACGTTTATCACGTGATGTGAAAAGGTGTATGTTATCGAGGTCATCATCCGCTTCGTCGTCTTCAACCTTCGTATCATCCTTTGCACCACCTGCAATAATTAACAGCGCAACACCGATCGCAACCATTCCAAATAAAGCAACAATTCCAAAGACTGCAAGTCGATCACTCATGCTACCCAATACAATGACTGGAATGGGTGAGAGGATAAAAAGAGAAACTGCGATGGCTTGAAACACCTTTGGATACATTTTACGTGTATTGATAATGTTAACTTCAACTTTTTGTTCTACTTTTGGATTATGTGTTTCAACAGCAATCAACTCATCAACATCCCCAATACTTGCGATGACTTTCTTATACGCTTGCTCATTGGACAATCCCTCTTGAATTAAGTCGTTATATTTTTCTGTGAGATTAAGGATGAGTTCTTCTTTTGTTTCTTGTAATGACTCAGTTTGTTTCAATTCCTTAAATAAGTCATTCACATATGCTTTTAGTTTATTTTCCATGATTTCCTCCTAGGTAGATTAATGAATCAATAATCTTTTTTGCTTCTTCCCAATCCTCGTGATTGCGTTCCAATGCTTTTCGTCCCACACTGGTAATCGTATAGTAACGTCGCCGTGCACCTGAATCTTGATCCCCCCAGTAAGACTGTATCAAGCCTTGATCTTCAAGACGTCGAAATGCACTATAGAGCGTTGCTTCTTTCAATTCATAATCTCCAGAAGTCAGTGTTTTCACACTTTTATTAATTTCATACCCATAACTGTCATCTTGCGCAAGATGTGCAAGAATAATTGTTTCGGTATGGCCTCTTAGTAAATCAGATGTTATTGACATAATAGGCTCCTTTTTATTTACCTATACTTTATACCACGGACATACTTCGCCTGTCAAGGTATCTTTAAAATTTAGTTACTTTTAATTTGTAGTTATATATTTCCAAGTATGTTTAGTCTCTTCATTGAAATGATTGATTGGTTTTGTTATAATATGCGAAAGTTTCACGTCGTATAGTCTTGGAAAGACGGTCCAAGCGTTTCTACCCGATTCCAATCTAATCGGACTACGGTGTGAAGTATTAAGGATCCACTTAGTACATCATACTGATGATAACGATGTATAACTTCATAGTAGTGAAAGAACATTCCGGTTCTTATGGAGGAAACCAATGACACACTTGGAGATGATACAAATTAAAGAAGCTGCTGCATTAAGAGCCCCTGTTGATTTATTAATAAAGAATGTAAGGGTCGTCAATACCTTAACCCAAGAAATACATGAAGCAAACCTTGGTATCAAGCATGGTTTAATTGTTAGCTTTGATGCGAAAGAAGGGGACGTGGTTGTTGATGGAAAAGGGCAGTATGTCGCACCACTTTTGATTGATTGTCATATGCATATTGAATCAACCTTGCTAACACCTAAAAAACTCAGCGACTTTTTAAGTGTACGTGGTGTAGGAACTGTTGCAGCAGATCCCCACGAAATTGCGAATGTTGCTGGAACAAAAGGCATCCAATATATCTTGGATTGTGTTGAAGACTTACCCTTAAATATTCGGGTGATGTTACCATCCTGTGTCCCTTCAACACAATTAGAAAACGCAGGTGCACTCTTAAACAGTGGAGACCTTAAACCCTTTTATGATCACCCTCATGTTGGAGGATTGGCAGAGGTCATGGATTACTTCGCAGTTTTAAATGATGATGATATGATTCAAAAGATTAAGGATTGTTTAGACCATGGAAAAGTAGTCGATGGCCATGGATCCATTCTCGATGAGAAAGGCTTTGATGTATTTGCAAGCCTAGGGATTCGAAACGATCACGAAACGGTAGATCAAAAGGGACTCCATGATCGCTTAAGACGGGGAATCTATACCTTTGTTCGTGAAGGAACGGTCACCGAAAACCTCAAAGAACTCCTTCCTGCAATCACCAAAGACAATTATAGACGCGTGTGCTTTTGTACTGATGATAAACACCCCGATCACTTAATGCGAGATGGGGGAATTGATGGGGTTCTTAGAATGGCCATTCGAGAAGGAATGGACCCAGTGATGGCATTAACCATCTGTACCCTTAATGGATATGAAAGCTATGACATTAAAGATGAAGGGGCTGTTGCACCAGGCTTTAAAGCAAACTTCTTCCTTTTTAATGATTTAAACGATATTCAAGCAAACGCCGTATATAAAAATGGAATCCTGATTGCCCTGGATGGTAAACAACTCAGCGAAAGCAAACCCGAAACACCCGTTCCTGATTCAATTCTAAACTCAATCAACATGGCACCATTTACCAAAGAAGACCTACAACTTCACATGGAAGGTCATACACATTTGAACCTTCTCGAAGTCAAAGCAGGGAATGTCATTACAGGACTTGCTGTTGAAGCGGTGGATATTATGGATGATTGTTTTGTTGCAAGTAAACCCAAAGACCATGCAAAACTTGCAGTGATTGAGCGTCACCATGCAACCGGAAATATCGGACTGTGTGGTGTAAAAGGCTTTGGTATGTTAACAGGAGCTATTGCGACCACCGTGGCACATGATAGTCATAACATCCTTGTGATTGGTATGAATGATGACGATATGATGCTTGCTGTTGAAACACTTAAAGACATGAAGGGTGGTTATGTCATTGTGAATCAAGGGGAAGTTATTGCATCCGTAACCCTACCAATTGGTGGATTGATTACCGATGAACCCCTTGAAGCCATTGTTGATAATCTCAACACATTGCATACTAAAGTCCATGCGATCATGAACCATGAAGACTTTAATCCACTGCTCATGCTTTCTTTTGTTGCATTATTGGTAATACCCGATATCAAGCTTTCAGACTTAGGACTGGTAGATGTGTATAAAGGTGAATTCATAAAACAACAAGTCACACTATAGTGGAAATGCTATGATCGTGTTAACATCAAATGGTTTAAGCTCACCCCTACATTGATATGCTGTGTAAAAGACTTTGTAAAAGCTCACAATCTACACTCAGCGCTTATCTGTGTCACCAGTGATCCACACTATAAAAAAGAACATAAACACCTAAATCGACTCATGTCTGAATTGCATGAATGTGGACTCAAAGTTTCATTATTTGACTTTGATACTGACGATTATTCAGTCATTGAAAACGTGGATCTCATCGAATTTATTGGTGGAAATCCATTTTTATCTCTTAGATCGACTTCGAACTTTTAGTGTCAAGCCACTTCTTAGGTCCATGCATCAAAACAATAAAGTAATTATTGGAATCAGTGCTGGAAGCTTTGTACTCCAACAAAACATTGATCTTGTGAATGTTTATACACCACAAATGAACACAGTGGCAATGGATCACTTTGAAGGAATGGGGTTGGTGGATGTTGAAATACTTCCCCATTTTTCAAAATATTGTAATCGCTTTGAAAATTTTGAACAACGCTGTGTTGACTATGAACGGTATAAAAACATTCACGTCATGAGAATTAATGATGGTGAAGGAGTACTGATTCGTGACAATAATATTGGTATCCGTATTTAAGACCCTGGTCACTCAGGGTTTTCTTTTTATGACAAAAGGATTTGTTTTTAAGTATC
This sequence comes from Erysipelothrix larvae, assembly GCF_001545095.1. Taxonomy (NCBI): domain Bacteria; kingdom Bacillati; phylum Bacillota; class Erysipelotrichia; order Erysipelotrichales; family Erysipelotrichaceae; genus Erysipelothrix; species Erysipelothrix larvae. The sequence goes on along the minus strand of NZ_CP013213.1, from coordinate 1,601,575 downwards.
AAGATGAAATAAAAACCAAAGAAATACTTTAAATAGATAATACTTACTTTTAGTAAGTAACTTTACAAGAAAGTGCGTACTATACAATTTAGTTGGTTATGGTAGGCTTAATAAAGAGGTGAAATAATGAGTGGAAAAATTTATTTAGTGAGACATGGTCAAACAATGTTCAATCAACTTGGAAAGGTACAAGGGTGGGCAGATTCACCACTTACCCAAAGTGGGTTGGACGATGCACAAGCTTGTGGTATTGGACTCAGAGATATCACATTCATGCAGGCTTATTCGAGTGATTTGAAACGTGCTGAAGTGACACGTGATATCATTGTAAAAATGAATGGTAGTAAAAATATTGAGGTTTACGCGGATGAGCGCATCCGAGAAATGTGTTTTGGGGACTTTGAAGGACTCTTGGAGACAACGCGAAAAGAAGGATGTTCAAATGTATTATTGGGACATGTTGATATACCACAAATTCAATCAATGATTCAAAAACGTATCATTGGACCCAAAGATATGTTAAATGCTTCCTGCTCTTTGGATACTTCTGGCTATGCTGAAGACTATGACGCAGTGATGAAACGATCTAAATCTTTCATCGATGAACTAATCGAAATTATAAATACAAAGGGTGGAAATATCCTTGTGGTTACGCACGGTGTTACATTGTCCACCATAATTGATGCATATCCTGGTAAAAAGCTAAACCGTGTAGCGGATCTTAAAAATTGTTGTGTAACTGAAATCGCAGTTGATGAAGGGACTGTAGAAATCACAAACGTTGCATCGATGGAATATGTAAATAATGCGCGTGGTATATAAAGGAAATGTTATACTGTAATAAAGGAGTGAGATCAATGACTATATATGAAAAAGGACCCGTTTGTCCTGTTGCAACAACTGTAAATCTAATTGGAAGTAAGTGGAAGTTACTCATTCTACGTGAATTGTTGACCAAAACAATGCGTTTTAAAGAACTTGAACGTAACATTGAAGGCATCAGTCAAAAGATGTTGACTCAGGATTTAAGAAAACTTGAGCAAGATGGAATCGTGATTCGAACCGTCTATGCAGAAGTGCCACCTCGTGTTGAATATTCATTGAGTGAATTGGGTGAAACACTACGTCCAATTATACATGAATTAAGATCATGGGGACTTGATTATTTGGAGCTTGAGAAGACTCAAAACGTACCAAATAGTAAGTAACATAACAATAAAGTGCCTACTTTACAATCGTTTCTAAGGTATTAAAATGGATGTATAGGAGGACAAAGTTATGAAAAAAATAACAGTGTTAGGTGCTGGTCAAGCAGGCGGCGCATTGATTTTAAACCTAAAAGAAAAAGGTGTTGAAGTCACAGTTGGACTAAGAGAGCCATCAAAGTTTGAAGGAGCAGTTTCAATTAAAGAAGCCATTCAAGCTAATGACGTTGTGGTTCTTGCACTTCCTTATGATGCAGGATATGAAGTCGTTAAGACTTTCAAAGATGCATTAAATGGAAAAACGATTGTAGATATGATGAATCCTTTATTAGCCGATTTAAGCGGGTATAAAACATTTGACCAGAAATCAGGTGCTGAGCATCTTCAAGATATTTCAACCACGTTTAATGTTGTGGAAGCATTCAATCATTGCATCGCACCATCAATCGCACATCCTGATGGAAGTGTTCAATTCATTGTGGGACAAGATAAGGATGCAGTCGATAACATCCGTGATCTTGCAAATAAGCTTGGATTTGAAGCACACAGTATCTACGACTTATCAAAAGCACGTGAAATTGAAGGACTTGCATTCTTCTGGATTTATTTCACAATATTGGTGAAAGAAAATCCATTTATACAATTGAAAATAAAGGAAGACGGGAAATAACCGCCTTCTTTTATTTAAACTGGGTGTGTTCTGTGTATTCCCAAAAATTAACACAGGGAAGCATGACAAGAAAAGCGGCACACTATCAAAGACATAGATATACCGCCCTGTTTCTAAACATAACTAAAGATTCAAGTCACATTTTATACAAATCCAAAAAAAGTTACGATTGAAACATGCGACTAATATTAATTGTGAACCATTCCGCGTATAAATATAATGATGTTCTCACGGTATTCATAAACAAATCCTGGAGAAACAGAAATTATATTTGAATTGTCCTTCACCTCATAATTATGCGAATACGTATTAAAAGTCGTAAACAAAGCAGATCCAAAGTTCAGACAAAAACACAGGATATAGGTACAATCCTTGTCGCTTAGTTTTGGAAAGACACTACAAATCAAAGATTCAAGATCATGAAGGATCTGAAGCATTGCTTCCTTAAATTGCGCAAGCACTTCTTCACTTACTTGATCTTCAAACGCACCAGCAACCAATGTATACCATACTAAAGCATGGTGATGTTTCACAATTGTCTCGCACCACAAGGAGGCGAAAGTTTCAGCGTTTAATATTGTATACTGTTTAAAAATCGCGAACATATCATCATACAGTGATTGAAAGTCCTCAAGAAATATTGTGAGATAGATTTCCTCTTTAGTTTTAAAGTAATTATAAAGATTTATCCGCGAGAAAGAACACTTGTCACTGATCTTCTTAAGGGTGATCGTGCTGAAGTGATTCACTTCTAAAAGCTCGCGTGTCGCACTGGTAATTTCATGGATTCGAATGTCTTTCTGCTTTGCATTTCGTGCTCTTTGAAAATCCATAAATATCACATCCATTCATAATACTATGGTAAATGAAAACGCTTTTGAGTACAAGCAACAAACATTTAACATTTGAGGCTCAAAAGGTTTGATTATGAACAAAGTTGAAAGATAATTAATAAAAATAAGCATCAAAAACAGCTCATAAAGCCGTGAAAACCAGTAATCAAAACTAAATTTCAACAGTTTACGATATGAGTGAATTCAACTGATCTTCCACTTTCACTTTATGGCTATTAAAAAGTTTAGTATCAAAAGAGGCTGATTTCTTTTCCGCAACTGACTTCAACCGAAGCAGTTGTACATGCCATCCCGTAATATCCCGACTCATATTTTCAAAGTCTGTGGGTAAGTTTTCTTCAAATAACACTAAAACACCTTCTGCATCATGTTGAAGTGAAAACGATACCGTTGCACTGTCCCATGTATATGAAATTAAAGACGCGTGTTTGTATTCAATGAGTTGGAAGATATCATCAAATTCTGGTGAAATAAAGTGAACTTCATCGTCATCGTGATGAATCTCAATTTCAGGAAACCAAGTAGCATATCCTTGTGTTGTCGCAACCAAATTCCAAACAGTTTCAATGCTTGCGTTGATACGCAATGTCGCAAGATAAATAATCATATCATCAACTTTTTCTAAATGATAATCCATAATCTTACTCCTCTCATCTTATAGCTCTATCATACCATTTTATGCACTGATTTATGCGCCTTTTACAACATTCATATCGAAATTATTCAAAACTTGAAAAGGGATTTGTTAATCGACACAAATCAAGGATTGAGACCGTTTGATGAGGGTAAAGAAAAAGATCAAATCTCTTGAATAAATCGTATCAGAAAATATGATACAATAAAGCTAAATAAAAAACAGGAGAATGCAAATATGAAGAAACCACTCGGACTCATTATCATGACGATTGCAATCCATATTTCGAACCAATACTTTGGTGAATATGCATTGTATTGAGTGATCGTGGGAATTATCGTTGCATTATTATGTTTTAAAATTGTGATAGACATTAAGAAAGTTAACCGTGAAGGCATCCAATAATTTTTAAAACAGAATCATGTGGATAAAATGTGGTGGACCCTTTCATTAAAAAAGAGGACCACGCAGAAATCAAGGGTACTTAAGGAGTGATAGGTATGAATCAAAACAATGCGTATGAGCGGACAGTGCGTCAAGAAATCTTAGCGTGGCGACAAAAAATCTTAAGAAAACCCAATAGCTTAAGTCAATCCATGGCACATATGCAAGCACGGGTTTATAGTCACATACCAAAAAACGTCCAAGATTTTATGACGAAGTCAATCAAAACCATGACACAGACAATACTGGCTGCTTCAGGGATGATTCAAAAAACTGATAACTACTCAAAGCTATCACTGAGTGAACGTGATTATCTTCTTGAAAAGAAATATCAAACGTATAACAAAGTGGCAATCGCACAAGGCGTAAGTTTTGGACTGGGTGGTATGTTAATGGGGTTGGGAGATTTCCCAGCATTATTAAGCATTAAAGTTAAGTTTCTTTTTGATTGCGCTTCAATCTATGGGTTTGATATCAATGACCCCAAAGAACGACGGTTTATGTTATATGTATTTCAACTTGCATTTTGTAGTGATACGCGAAGACCGGAAGTGTTTTCCATCATCAAGAACTGGGATTTTGATTCGATTCCTGAAATCGATTGGGAGAAATTTCAAGTAGAATACCGCGATACGATCGATATCGCAAAGATGTTGCAATTGCTTCCTGTAGTTGGATCTGTATTTGGGGGAACTGCAAACCATCGGTTATTAAAACACTTAAAGATTACGGCAATGAACAGTTATCGTTTACGTATTATTCGAAGGGATAATTTGAAGTGAGACTTACGCATAGTACTAAAGAATATCAAGCATCAAACAAAAAGGATCAAGTGGTGGTTTTTAAAACCCTACAATTGATCCTTTTTGTTGTTTATGACACGTGTTTAGTGTGACACCTGATTTGGTGACACAGAATAGTGTTGTATGATCAGCATTAACACAGACTGAATCGTAAGCTTCACGAAACAATCTGATGTATATCTTATATTAATCGATTAATCAGTGAAGGGGCGTGTATACAAGAAACAACCCCCCCTTTTTTTAGTTAATGGAATCTTTGAGGTTAAGCACTCTTAATGAATAGGCACATTCAAAGACATCATTCGGGTTATTAAAATCGATTTCAAGGATCTCTTTGACTCTTTCAAGACGATACCGCACAGTTTTTGGGTGTAAGAACAGGTAGTTTGCAGCCTGAACATGGTTTTGATTAAACTGAATAAAAGCATGCAGTGTGTTGTATAGTTCGGGTTTCTCATCACGAAGACGTGTGAATTTTATTGGCACGAAATCATCAATACGATGGAGGGTATTTGTTTCCAAGAAGACCCGTAATATATTCAAATCTTGGTATGCAACAACCTGGTTCGCTTGATCAAACTTTCTCTGAACACTCATCGTATTCAGACATTCTTTGTTGATGCGATACAGTGTTTCTTTTTGATGTGGTTGGCTCACTGCAAGATAAAAGTTAAACGATGACGCGTATTGATCGATAATGTCACGGATGATGTGATCAAGGGTGCTTTTATCAAGCCCATTCTCATTATCATGATTAAATAAGAATGTAATTGCGTAGTTTTTTTCAAAAAAAGCACAATGTGGATACTTTGAGCGGAATCGTTGCGATATTAAGTAAATGATATGGTTTGATAAATCAATTTCTGATTCCTTGGTTTGTTGGAGCGATATCATAAAGCCCTGATAGTATTTCTTGTGATTTAAATTGACCATTGTAAGCATTTCATTTTGTTCAAAAGCATCATAATAGCGCGCATTCAGTAAGTCCATCATAATGTTATTTTTATGAATGAATTGTGTGCGTTGGGATGAATACTTATGAAGCAATGCAGTTTGTAAGAAACTCACAGCACTTTCGATAATCATAAAATCTTCACTGATTAAGGGCTGTTGTGTCTCAAAGATTAAGAGTTTATACGATTTATTTTCCAGATTTGGAATTGATACTGCATACCCTTGGACTTCTGTTTTATCGTTAAGTGTTCCAGTGATTCGATCATAGGTATGGACAACAAATCGATTGTCGATGCCTAAATCTTCTTTTTGTGTTGTGAAATGGACTGTCGGATCTGATGCAACACAGGTATCTTCAGTATCATCCACAAAAGCGACTTTATTGTGAAGCAAAGCTTCAATGCTTTCCAATGCTTCTTCAATAGAAGGTAATTGTAATTCTAAGTTTAAAAAATGTTGGTGTGTTGTATAAAAACGCTGGAGTAGACTCGCATGTTCATCAATAATTGGACCCATGATATCAATCATAAGTTGTTCATAATTCACGGATTCATCTATCGTAATAAGCGGTATGTTTAATTGATTGCAAAAGTATATCATTAAGTCAGGGATCGAAGAGACCATTCGATTCAACTTAAATATTATGGCACTGATTCCAATGCCCATGAGTTTATTGAAGAATTCCTCAAGTTCAACAGAATCCAGTTTACTCAGTGCAAAGTAATTCGTTACAATGACTTCGTATCGCTTTCCCCAGTGTTCAACATCTGGAGATTCTAAGATCATCACAGATCCTACTTTATTAAAAACACCGTTGAATCCAGCAACAAGACGTGCATTAGCCAACGATGGATAATTCAAAATGGTTTTGACATTCATGATATTTATCCCCCCGTGATAAAAATATAGCATAACTTAAGACAATATGCCAACGCTAAATAACCGCATATTTGCTAGACTTTAGGTGTAAGGAGGTATAGATATGATATATATCAAAATTGGAACAACCAAAACCACACATCGATATAGTCATCGATATCGACTTGCACGCATTATTCATTTTCTTAATATCTGAAAGGGTCCCACTGGCTTAACACACCAGTGACACAGGTGATATTAAGAGGGTCTTGATTGAACTAAAAAAGCCTTATTGCGAATCAATCAATCAAACCACACCGATACATGTTAGCTCAACAAATCATAAGTGCTTGATTAACTTGAAACTAACAGTATTCATTTAGATTTGCTTCATGCATATGAAGCACTTAACACTTGTAGGTCAACTCATCCGGCTCTTGTGAAGTAACGCGATATTCCCAAATAATATACACTCGTTTTCACATCAAAGGGAGCTAAAAAAGACAGCAAATATGCTTACTCCTTTGACCTAAATAAAATCGGCTGTAACCTTTGATTGTGGATAAGTTCTGACTTGACGACAGTACAGAGTGGTAAAACTTATACCTCTAGACCTAAATGTTAACAGCATATAAAAAAACCTCGTATAGCGAATAAAGGGCCGGATGTTGACCACATAATCTTATAAAAAATAAGAACACCTATAAATAATCATTCATCATCTATTGGGACGGTTGCCAATAGATTTTATAACGTTTAATGCAGATTCAAAAGGGGGCATCATGAGTATTTTTGTAATTGCTTTAAATCAAAACCTATTCGAAGAAGGTGATAACAAACTTAATCCAAGGATACAAACTTCGGTTTCTAAAATTGTTTCATATATCAACATAGACGATCATGTAATCCTAACCCTGCCACCAACCATCCAGTCAACACAGAACCAACAAGCGATTTCTATTGACAAAAAAGGGCTAAACCTCAAGAAAGCGTTTCAAGAAGCATTTAACAAAAGACAATGTGATTGTACTGTGATTTATGAACCAAATTCATTGGTCATAAATAAGACCGAGACCATTTATCGCGATTTTGATAGTGTACATCGTATTAAATTTAACAGAAATGCCAAGAAGTCTCCGACTTCTATAAGTGGGGGATGAATTGGCTGTCTTTAACCCTTAAATCATGATATAATATAGTCAGTAGAAATGTAAGGGGAGTGCATAATATGCAGGTTTTAGACAATAATGCTCATTCTGTGTTTTTATTGACATATCATATGGTTTTTGTCACAAAATATCGCAGAAAAGTCATCAACGATTCAATTTCGAAACGGGCTCATGAAATCTTTGTTTCTATTGCTCCAAACTACAATATCACCTGTACTGAATGGAATCATGATGTTGACCATGTTCATATTCTATTCAAAGCCCATCCAAATACACCGCTTAGCAAGTTTATCAATGCTTACAAAAGTGCAAGCAGTCGATTGATTAAGAAAGAATTTCCAGAAGTGAAAGCATCCCTTTGGAAAGATGCTTTTTGGTCAAAGAGTTTCTGCTTGATTTCTGTTGGTGGTGCACCTCTAGAAGTGTTGAAACAGTATATTGAGACACAGGGGGAAAAGCGATGAAACGTGCCTACAGGTTTAAAAATTTATCCAAACCAAGAGCAAATCATCTTTTTCGCAAAAACGTTTGGTTGTGTTCGTAAGACGTATAACCTCATGCTTGAAGAGCGGCTTCAAATGAATGAGGATTATCGAAACGGACTTCCAACAAACGGTAAAATTCCAACACCTGCAAAGTATAAGGAAGATTACCCTTATTTGAAGGAAGTAGACAGTCTTGCCTTAGCGAATGCACAATTGAATCTTGACCGAGCATTTAAGAATTGTTATCGAGATCCAAAGGTAGGTGAGCCAAAGTATAAATCAAGAAAAATGGAGCAGTCCTATACCACAAACAATCAAAAAGGAACAATATCCGTTAAAAATCATAAATATCTTAAACTGCCAAAACTTAAGAGTCTTGTGAGAATCAAGATGCATCGTCACCCAAAAGGTGATATTAAATCCGCAACGATATCAAGGAGTACAACAGGAATCTATCACGTTTCACTCTTAGTCGAAGAAACAATCGAGCACCTACCTAAGACGGGGTCTGAGGTTGGGATTGATCTTGGATTGATTGCTTTTGCGGTGCTCTCTGATGGAAGACGTATTCCAAACCCACGGTTTACGAACCAAGAAGCACAAACACTGAAACGAGAACAACGTAAGTTATCAAAACGTAAAAGGGAGGCAAAGAAACGGGGTGTCCCGCTGAGTGAAGCCAAGAATTACCAAAAACAAAAGTTAAAAGTCGCACGAATCCATGAGAAGATCGCAAATCGACGCAATGATTTCTTAAACAAGGTGAGTAAGGAGCTAATCGAGAACCATGATGTGCTCTGTATAGAAACCTTAAAAGTTAAAGAAATGATGAAGACGAAGCGGGTTTCAAAGAGTATTGCAGATGTGTCGTGGTCACAATTTGTGGCAAAGCTCGAATACAAAGCCGATTGGTATGGGAAAAAAGTAATCAAGATTGATTCCTGGTATCCGTCCAGTCAACTGTGTTCTCACTGTGGACATAATGATGGAAAGAAACCACTGGAGATACGTCAATGGGAATGTTCCAACTGCAACATCACACAAGATCGTGATTTGAATGCAAGCATCAATATCCTGAATGAAGGATTAAGACTTTCGCATCAATCCTAAGAATGAAAAACAATAAACCGATGGGACATCGGGGATAGCTTGATAAATAAAAGTGACCGCTGGTCGACAGGAATGTCGATTAAGTTTGCTTTGTTCTCAAGAAGCCCCCACTTCGAGCGTATGCTAAGTGGCGGGTAGTTCACCCAAGAACAGACGCATGAATCGGTAAAACAACATCAATTTTTAAGCCGTGTATATGATGCATGTTGTATGCTTACGTATGAACAACACCATTATTTGCATAATGGGTTATCAACACAAGAAATGTTTCCAAGCCTATTAGCACAAGTGCTTCAAGCAGATGTGCTGCTTATGCTTACTCAAGTGGATGCACTGTTACTCAGTGACCCAAAGGGGAATAGTTATCATGTCAAACATATGCGATCAAATAAAGTGAGAACCCTTTTAGCGAATCATGACATTGAGTCACATGAAATCAGAATCTATTTAAAACAAGCGCTCAGTTTTGTGGAAACCTGTCGACAATCCAGTGCAATTTTGACATCACTGGATGGACTCCATAAACTGCATGAAGGTGCAGGTACCTTAATCACCTTTGGATAAGAAAACCCCAAGGTTTAATTGGGGTGAGTATCTTCTGATATAAATTCAATTATAATATCGGTAGTCATGACTTGTTGTTCAATCGGAGTGATTGTTGGAACGCCATCACCACTTTGAGGGCCATAATTTCCAAACTGAGCATGGTTTCCGCCTTCAATGATGGTTACATTTTCAGACTGTGTGATTTGTGAGGTATCAAGAATCATGTCTTCTGAGCCATAGATAATGAGTGTTCGATCGAGTGGAACATCTCCATAGGTGTATGAACCCAATAGAATAAGTCCATCGATGTTATCGGTATGTGAGGAGAAATAATGACTCGCCATCGCGCCACCCAATGAGTGTCCACCGATATACCAAGTCGTAATTTGTGGATTGCTATCAATGACTTTCGTTGCAGCATTAGAGTTTAAAACTGCTAAGTTAAATGGCATGTTCACAAGGAAGGGTTTAACGCCTTTGTTTCGAACAAGGTTTAATAAGGGTAAATAGGCATCCGACTCAACTTTTCCACCAGGATAAAAGATAAACCCGATCGTACTGGGTGGTGATGTTTCAAGTGATGTAATTGATCCATCACGCGTAATGTATTTACTGTTTGTAACCGATACAATCGCAGAACTATCAACACGATAATAATCTGAAACATACACATAAAACACCGCAATAAAGGTAACGGTGGTCACTGCAAAGATTGATATTAAAATTTTGATTGTTTTATTTTTTGTGCCCATAATAATCCTCTATATAGTATTATACACCAAAACCCATTACTTTTGAATGTGTACTTTTTTTCTTGTAGACTAAGAAATATGGTTTTATTTAAGAAATAATAAGGTCAAAAATACAATTTAAAGCGTTATAACAGCTGTCATGAAGGACGCGTGGTACAATCAAACTAACAATAAAGGAGAATCAAAATGTTAGAAATTGTACCTTGTCTATGGTTTGCGGATAATAACTGTGATGAAGCAATCCATGAGTATGTTAAAATATTTCCAAATTCAAAGATTACACAGATTACCTATTATCCAGATGAAGCGCTAAATGAGCATTTCAAAGGTATGAGCGGTAAGGTTCTTACAGCAGAATTTGAACTCAATAACCAGAAATTTATTGCATTGGATGGAGGACCAACCTTTCGATTCAATGAGGCGATTTCATTTACGATAAATTGTAAAAATCAAGAAGAGATTGATACCTATTGGGACCAATTATCCGATGATCCACAATTTGAACAATGTGGTTGGGTGAAAGATCGATTTGGGCTGTCATGGCAAATTGTGCCAGAAAACTTGAATGCGTTAACGCAAAATGAAGCGCAAATCAAAGCCCTCATGTCAATGACTAAAATTAATATCCATATGCTTGAATCGCTTGCCTCTGATTGAATGAAGCAATTACTTTAAGATACAATATAAAAAAGGGGGAAGAATCATGAGAATTTGCTTGTATACAAATACCATCTATAAAATAGGAGGGGTTGCCCGAGTCACAACTTTTATGGCTAACCATTGGTCGAAAGAACACGATATCACAATCATCTCTACAAATCCTGATTATGAGCCAAAGGATTTAGTTTATACACTCAGTGATCAAATCCATACACTTCACGATCCAGAACTCTTTATCCATGATGAGTCATTTTCATTAGAAAAACATTCAAATAGAAAACTAAAGCAATTTATTGATGCACATGACTTTGATATCATTATTGGAGTAGAAGGGAAGTATGCTATTGCCTTATCTTCAGCACTTACTGAGTTTAAAGGTGTAAAATGTGCATGGATGCATAACTCCTTTGACGCATACTTTAAAACTGAAGGGGAGTATTTGTGGCATTTGGACACTCCATTTATACAGGCAATGGCGATGTATGATTTTGTTGTAGTCTTAACCAACAAAGACAAAGAGAAATTTGATGCGCACTTTAACTTAAACACAACATGCATTGTAAATCCAATTACATTTGATATCATTGAGCCTCAATATAACCCCGATTCAAAACAGTTATTGACTGTGTGTCGCGTTGTTTTTAAACACAAAGGCCTTGATCTTTTCTTGGAAACATTACCCAATGTATTCAACAAGCACCCCGATTGGACCTGGCATCTTGTCGGTGACGGACCTGATTTAGAAGCACTAAAAACACAAGTATCCCTCATGAATCTTGAGAACAATATTGTGATTCATGGTGCGACGGATAATGTCAGACCGTATTATGAAGCCGCATCAATATTTGTCTTACCATCACGTTGGGAAGGGATGCCCATGGTATCATTGGAAGCAATGAGTTTTGCACTTCCCTTAGTGGGTTTTGACATAGACGCACTTAAAGAAGTGCTTGGTGAAGATTTAGAGCAACAGTTACTGGTAAAGAAGTATGATAAACACGCGTTAGCACATCGAATTAATACACTCATAGAAGATAAGGTGTATCGAAGCGAATTGGCAATCCTTGCATCAAAACGTGTTGAACACTTTACATTGGAAACAGTGGCAACCAACTGGGATACACTGTTTTCACGAAACAATTCATCGTCATGAAGTAAAGAAACCCATCGTGAAATATCGTTAGGTATAACATTTTTTCATAGATTGACAGCCCTTTCATGATGTGTTATTCTTCACGTAGATGGGATTGTGACTTATAAAGGCAAGACCTACAAATAGTGGCGGTCTGAAATAACTTGGGGATAATTCAGAAAATGATATAAAATAACTTGGGGAGTAAGTTACCCCAAACAAGTTTGTTAAAGACCAAAGGGAAGCGTAGTCGCACATGACTATAGCTTCCCTCTTTTTGTTATAGTATATCAATAATGAGTCATTTCTTAAGAGAGTCCTTTGTCATAGGTTGTTTTAATTATTGGGTTAATTCGATATGTTGCGTCTTCATTAAGCACATACAACACACGATTCCTAAACCGCTCCCAATTACGATAGCCACTTGCATTGTTTTTTATTTGCTTGATTATGCGATTTCGATTCTCAATCAACGCACTGTTTATGTGTGTTATGGAAACTTCATAATGGGTTTCTCCTGTTTTCTTATTTGTGACCTTTGTGCATTTTTCTACTTTATTGAAAGTTGCGACAATTTCATTTTTCCACTTTCCTAAAGTTCGGCTAAAATCAACGATTGATGCAACTCTACTCTGAGCCATCACTCTGATGAGTGTGTTCAGATTCTCGTGTGCATTCTCAGCTTTTGATTCATTGAAGAATTGATCGAGTAAGAACTTCATGTTATATGCATCTTCAAGGCCATTGCTCGTTTGAAGAATTAGGTCTATTATGTCGTAAAGGTTTAGAAACTTTCCCAATTTCTTATTGCGTTGTTTCGGTACATTTGGATCAAATATATTGTATTTCTTATCTTTAACTGTGGTTGTTGCTTTGGGGTTTTTATAGAGTAACCAGTTGAACTTTTTAAGCAGATAGTATTGCTGGTCACGCTTATAATATTCTTGTCTTTTGACTTTATCTTCTGTTTGCTTCCAGTTCTTAGGAGGTTTTAGTTTCTTCATAGTGTCTACCCTAATAGAGTCGATACGTTTCATTAAATCACTATAAACATGAAAACGATCAACACTGATAAACGCGTTTGGAAGGAATTGTTTTGCGACGACTCTATAGCTATACCACATGTCGATTCCAATACCTAAGACTCCTTTGCGTTCTTCAAGGGGGATTTGGCTAAAATACGCGACTAAGTCTTGTTTCTTACGGGACGGTAATATATCTACGATATTCTTTGTCATTGCATCAATAAGAACGCATACATAATCACTGCGATCACTGTGGTACGCATAACATTCATCAATAAGCAGATAAGCGGGTAGTTTTTGTCTGGAGACAGAAACGTGGGAATCGAAAATAGATGATACTGTAGTGGGAGATAACCGATATCTATTGGCAACTGTGGTAAACGTTTCATGTGGCGATTTAAGATCATTCAGGACATTATATACGGTCAGCTGAGTAATCTTCATATTTCGATACGCAAATGGATTGTGTTCAAAAAAGCATTTATTACACGTTGTGCATTTATAACGTCGTGCACGGTAACGAATGTAACAGGGTATATGTGTTACCAGTGAGTGGAGAAGCTTCTTTTCAGAATAATCTTTGATTGTGGATGTTTTGCTTTCACAAATTGGGCATGTTTGTTCCTCTACCTGAAGCGTAATGTACACATTCAATGCGTCACTTTGACCTTTGATATCAATCTTCTGGACTTGATGGTGTTCTAAGTTAAATAATTCAAGAATTTTTTCGTTACTTAAAAGAGTGGCATTAGCGTTCATAGAAACCCTGCCTCTCTTTGACTATTTTGATAAGGTTTCATTATGTATCTTGCTCCTAAATATAAAAATGATTGTCTGTTATTTAAATAACCATCTTCATTATATTCAATCTGAGGAGTTAAAACTATTTTTCTCATGTTGGTGAAGTAATGGCGGAATGATAGATATTCCGTTTTGTGGATAATATGAAGTAATTCAATCGTTCCAAATAACTTAAATGTCTCACCGATTCATAATCGTTAAAACGTATTTTTATCCGAATATATGTTGATTCATCAATATCAGTTAAAAGCGTGCTATCAAGTTCATGGGTTAATATTATTTCAATTGTGGGTACAGACAGTTGAAAATAGGGAAGTAAGTTACTTGGTATTATTGCATGAGTTCTCTTACATTGATTACAAAAGAAACGTGCGATTTCTACGACAATGGTTAATCGCCCAGTAATTATGGTTTTCGGATAGTATCCATAACGAATCAGTGTATCTGTTTTTGAACAGCACGGACAAGGTATTGTTTTTGGATTAATTGAATTGAGAAATTTGTAATATTCCTTTTGAGAAAACTGTTTATTATTGAATGTGTTTGAGAAAACTGTTATCATATTCTTACTCCTTTATAGGAGGTATTGGATTGGTAGAAACTTAGGTCTGGAAACTTGGGGTTTCTACCATTTTATTAACCTCGTTAAACTAATAATACAAAAAAAATCACTTTAATACAGCACTTAATTGTGCATAAAGTAAAGTGATTTTTTATTCTGCTGGTCTAAGATAATCAGTTTACAACAGAAATCCCCAAACTTCTTTAAAGACAGAGGCTAGAGCAAGATTACCTCACCCCAAGAAATAGTGTTGCGAGTGAAAACCCCAAGTAAAGTTTAATATCCCAAATAGTACAGTGATGCTGTTTTGTTTGTAGAACTTGCCTTTTTTTTCATGCCTATCCAAGAAGAAGGAGGAGACTTATGAAATTTTTACAAAAACTCGGGAAAGCCTTGATGCTTCCCGTATCAGTACTCCCTGCGGCAGCAGTCTTAATGGGAATTGGCTATTGGATTGACCCAGTGGGGTGGGGTGGAGACAGTCAATTGGCTGCATTTCTAATAAAATCAGGAAGTGCAATCATTGACAGTGTTCCCATTATTTTTGCAGTGGGGGTTGCCTATGGATTATCAAAAGATAATGATGGTGCAGCAGCCCTCAGTGGACTGGTTGCCTTTTTGATGGTGACAACCTTGCTCAGCACGGAAGTCGTGTCCATGATTACAGGAACCCCTGTAGATGCAATAAGCGATGGATTTGCGAAAATAAACAATGCATTTATCGGAATTCTATCCGGAGTTATTGGAGCACTTGTTTATAATCGATTCTCACAAACTAAATTACCCGATGCACTTGCTTTTTTCAGTGGTAAACGATCCGCACCAATTGTGACATCCGTTGTGATGATTGTTGTGTCATTTATTCTATTGTATGCGTGGCCAGCAATTTATGATGCATTAGTCGCATTAGGAACATGGATGAGTGGACTGGGTGCTGTAGGGGCAGGACTCTTTGGACTATTCAATCGACTTTTAATTCCAACCGGATTACACCATGCACTCAATGCAGTGTTTTGGCAAGATCTCATTGGTATTAATGATATTGGTAACTTTTGGGGAAATGAAGGCATTAAAGGTGTAACAGGGATGTATCAAGCGGGATTCTTCCCAATTATGATGTTTGGTCTATTAGGTGCTGCGATTGCGATTTACCAATCAGCACGTGAAGAAAACAAGAAACAAATTGGTTCGTTAATGCTTGCAGCCGGCTTTGCTTCATTTTTTACCGGTGTAACAGAACCTCTTGAGTTTTCATTTATGTTTGCTGCACCTTTATTATACCTCTTACATGCACTCTTAACGGGTCTATCATTGTTTGTATCTGCAACGTTTCATTGGACAGCAGGGTTTGGATTCAGTGCCGGATTTATTGACTTTATCTTGAGTCTAAAGGTGCCAATTGCAAATCAACCCTTTATGCTTATGATACAAGGAATTGTGTTCTTTGCACTCTACTATGTCGTGTTTAGATTTGTGATTGTGAAGTTCAATATTATGACTCCAGGTCGTGAAGTGAATGAAGATGATCTGGATGCGATCTTAGATACCCAGTCAAATGGAAAAGACGATTATAAAAAAGTTGCACAAATTATCCTTGATGGATTGGGAGGTCCATCAAACATCACTTCAACAGATTATTGCGCAACACGATTAAGATTGGAAGTAAAAGATCAATCAATTGTGAATGACAAACGGATCAAAGAAGCAGGAATTTCTGGCATCGTGAAGCCAGGAAAAACAAGTGTCCAAGTCATCATCGGACCCTACGTTCAATTTGTTTCAGATGAGTTTATCAAGCTCTTAAAATAAGATAAATGATGGAATAACATGCAAGGGGTCTATCGGATAGATTGCTTGCATGTTGTTTATTTTATACCCATACAAATGCAGTGAATTTGATTATAATAAAAATTTGCATCCTATGAAATCAACGATTTCTACGATATAATAAATTGAATAAGTAAAGCATATAAATCGATTAAAATAGACGTGTATTATTGGGGGAGGGGTTCGATGATAATTCGTAAAATCTTCAACAACAATTGTGTCCAAACTGTGATGGATGGGAAAGAAACCATTGTAACTGGACCTGGTGTTGGCTTTCATATGAAGGCAGGAGAGACAATTGATGCTCAAAAGATTGAGAAGTCATTTGTGATTTTTGATGACAACATGGCTGCATTTGAAAAAATGCTTGAACAGTATCCTGTACTGTATTTTGAAATAACCCGTGATATTGCAGAATACGCCGCAACACAACTTAATGAAACAATCGATGACAAAATTAATATCAGTCTTACCGATCACATTGCCTATGCGATTGAGCGGGTACATCAAGGAATCACAATGCCAAGTATATCAAATGATATGCAGTTATTTTTCCCTGAAGCATATGAAATTGGACTGTGGGCGCTTGATTATATCGAACGAAAAATTGGCATTCGACTTCCAGAAGAAGAGGCAACCTATTTCACAATTCATATCGTAAACGCATCGTCATCCAGCGAGAAATATTATGCGAATAAATCCGTCAAATTTTTAAACGATGTGATGACAATCATCGCTTCAGAGTTAAATGTCACCATTGAAACAAACAGTCTGAGTCATCGACGTTTAATTACCCATTTAAAATATCTTGCCCATAATATTTTTCATAGTAATACACCTCAAACCCTTGAGACAAGCGATAGTTTTATCAAACAAATTCGCGCAAGTATTCTCAAGTTCAATCGATGTGTTGATACAATTGCCAAGTATTGTGAGAAGGAATACAATTATAGTCTCAATGCCGATGAAAAAATGTACCTAACCATTCACCTACATCAAGTCATGAAACTAAAGGGTTCACACGATGAGTCAAAAAAATAAGAATGCTACGATTTCAGATCTAAGAAGTCGTAGCATTCCTTTTTTAAAAATGTTATTTTTGAATGTGAAGAATCACGGTTCTTACAAGTTTTCGCGGTGCAAACTTAGACATACAAATGAGGGTCTTGTTTGCTAATCCAGGTATCTCAATGACCTTACCTTTAAGCATGGATTGATACCCCTTTTTCGCTACAAATTCAGCAGTGGTGTTTTTAAGATTGGTGAAAAGCCCTGAGCGCTGTAAGTTTGCATTTTCCACAAATCCAGTTTTTGTTGGGCCAGGACACAGGGCAGTGACAAAGATTCCTTTTGGTTTCAATTCAACCGATAAACTTTCGCTAAACGATAACACAAAGGCTTTGGTCGCATAATACACAGACATGATGGGTCCTGCTTGAAAGGCCGCTGTTGATGCGACATTCAAGATCCTTCCCGATCCTTTTTGGATCATTGGTTGCACATAATAATGTGTTAAATTCATCAGTGCAAGAATGTTGAGGCGAACCATGTTATTTTGACGCTCTAAACGACTTGCATCAAAAGGGCCAAAATCTCCAAATCCTGCATTATTAATTAAAATATCGATGTGTAACCCTTGGGATGTTGTAAAATCAAAAACACGTTGTGGAGCTGTTTCATCGGACAGGTCAATTTGGAAGGGTGTTACTGTAATATTATAGGTTGATTCAAAGTCTGTTTTGATTTCATTCATTTTATCGATATTACGCGATACAAGCACACAATCAATATGTTTTGATGCACACTGTTTCGCAAGCTCATAGCCAATTCCACTGGTAGCACCTGTAATCAGTGCGCAAGGTCGCTTCGTTGTCATGATTTGATTCCTCCCTGATAATGTATCTCAATTATATCACACATGCAAGCATTCAAGATACCCAGTCTATTTTAACAATATTAAAGATTGACTTTAATAAAGTTAAAGAATATAATGTGAATAGAGGTGATGATTATGGATTATATCCCTGAATGGCTTCAAGAATTAGAATCTGAAGACATTGCATTTATTAAAGTATTTCTGATGGCGTCCGGATCGCTCAAAGATGTCGCAAAGCATTATGATGTTACCTATCCAACAGTACGCTTAAGATTGGATCGTCTCATTGAGAGAATCCAAATTAACGATTCTCAAGAATCAGATGCGTACATTAGACTTGTGAAACGTCTTGCAGTTGAAGACACGCTTGATTATGAGACTGCAAAACAGTTAATTACAGCCTATCGTGGCATAAAAGGAGAAAAATGATGCAAAATGTATGGATATTTGGATTGGTATTTTGGCTTGTAATGTGGCCTTTGACGTTAATTTGTGCCGTGTTGCAATATTTTATTGCAAAAACAGAAGGGAAATACAATGGTATGATCGTACCTGGGTTTATGTTTATCATCCCCATTTTCTTTTCACTCAACATGGTTGCATTTTTAGGAACAGATAGCCCCCCAAACCTTTCGGAAGTTTTTGTCGGACTAATCGTAACGGTTTTGTCGTGTGCAGTAATTCCACTCGCAATGTTTTGGTTTTATCACTTGCTTCATACTCATTATCGAAACAAGAAGTATAAGAAAAGTGATGAAGACCTCATGAAAATTCATGACTTATAAAAATTATCCGTTATTCGATATTATTTGTGCTTTGATGTACTCAACACCTTGATCCCATATACAATACTAATGAATAAAGAACACCCTGCAATTCCAAACAGAATTATAGGGTTTTTTATTGTTGATGTTGAAAGGGTATAAAAGATTAAGGCGCATCCTAAAACTAAATACAGGATCATATTAAAAATCAGAGATGATTGTCCCATTTCTTCTTTTTTTGTTGTTGGCTGTTTAAGTATTTTACATTGCTTTAAAAAATGGGTGCGATAGCGAAACTCACTGATTGCGATAAACAGCACACCGGTACCAATTGATAGTGGGAGTGATACATTAAATTGAAAGAAAAGAATAATCATCGATAATCCAATCACTACCCGTGATCGATACATCTGATACTGTTTCAATTGGTGGTGTTCAATACGGTAGGTTTGCTTCGTGAGGATGTCTGTGAATTCTAAGGTTTCTTTAGGCATGATGCACCTCCATCATTTGTCATTATTAGTATACAACAAAAATAAGGTGTTAATTTGTGATATTCGTTGAATGGTTTATACTTTTAAGTTATACCCTTGTACACACTCACAAGATTCATATAATAAACTTGAAAGAGGTGTTTATACAATGATACTAAATAAATCAAAAGACGATTGGACACACGTTATGGGCATAAATACAGCTCAAGAAATTTCACAACAGCCAGAAACATGGGCAAAGACTGTTGGAATCATAAAGCATCAATATCAAGAAATTCAAGCGTTTATTGAATCAATCACAAAACAAGACCATTACAAAATTATATTTTCAGGTGCTGGGACCAGTGAATTTGTTGGAAATGCACTCGTACCACTATTTCAAAAGGCTGGAAACGATCATTTTGTATCGATAGCCTCTACTGATTTAGTGGCAACTCCAGAATACTATATCCGTGAAAATCAACCAACATTAGTTGTTTCGTTTGGACGTTCAGGCAATTCTCCAGAATCAATTGGTGCAATTGATGTTGCTAATGCAATCAATAAAAACACCAAACATTTGATTATTACGTGTAACAAAGACGGTGCATTAGCGCTGCGTAAAGGGGAACACTATGCATCCATCATATTACCGGATGAAACTAATGATTTATCTTTTGCAATGACAAGTTCATTTACAAATATGTTATTAGCCGCTTATTTGTGTTTTAATTTAGATAAGGGAATTATCAATCAATTTGATATTGCTTCATTACAAGATGCAGCACATCATATATTGAATGATTTCTTTCCAATTGCACAACGTGTTGTCGATACATTTGATTTCAAGCGAATTGTCTACTTAGGCGATGGAAGTCTTAATGGAATAGCCCAAGAGTCTGCACTGAAGATTTTAGAACTCACCGCAGGGGAAGTGGTATCGATGTTTAATTCACCACTTGGATTTAGACATGGGCCAAAAAGTATCTTGAATCAAGAGACACTAACAGTTATTTACCTATCGGATGATCCCTACACTCGTCAATACCAAATTGATATCATCAAAGAAATAAGCAGTCAAAGAGATGGCAATCAATTGATTGCGATTGATTGTAAACAAGACCGTGATATTGAAGTGCTTGTTGATGAATACTTTGCCATTCATGTAGAAGCCACTACTAAAGATTTAATCGGTCTTTGCTACATTATTGTTGCGCAAATGATTGGATTACTCCGTTCTGTTTCTTTAGGGAAATCACCGGATAATCCATGGCCATCCGGAATGGTTAATCGCGTTGTACAAGGGGTAACATTGTATCCATTTGATACAGAAAGGGGAAAAGTATGATTGGAATCATTGTAACAGGACATAATCGATTTGCTGATGGTGTAAGTTCAACGGTAGAAATGATCGCAGGAAAACAAGAACACTATCTGAATGTGAATTTCTTGGATGGATCAAGCCACGAAGCATTGCACACTGCTTTATTTGAGGCAGTAAAGACTGTGAATCAAGGCAAAGGGGTGCTTGTATTCACGGATTTAAAAGGGGGAACACCATTCCAACAAGCAGTGATGATTGCAATGAATGAGCCGAATGTTGAAGTTCTTACTGGAACAAACATCGCCATGCTTCTTGAAGGGACATTGATGCGTGGTGGGTTTGATGACGTAGGTGAACTCGCTAAAAAGCTCGTTGAAACAGGGTTGCAACAAGTGACGCGCTTTGATAAAGAAGACCTCATGAAGCGTGATGTTGAAGAAGATGAGGATGGAATCTAGGAGGATCATATGACACCTTTTCATGTCGTACTATATACAAGTTTAACAGTTATCGCTTTTATCATCATCTTTTTATGTTTTTATTGGTTTCGAACCAAAAGTTTACTTAAAAAATCAAACGAACGTTCAGTATCCTTGAAAAAAGAGTTGAAACCAGGCATGAAGATTTTATGTGCTGGGGGTGTAATTGGCATCTATCAAGGAACCAATAAAGATGGATCAATTGCGAAAGTAAAACTTGCCAATAATCTTGAAATTGAAGTAGCGTTTTACAGTATCGCAAATATTATTGTATAAAACTCGAGTCAACACATACGTGTTGGCTTTTTTATAAAAACAAGTCACGCATTAAGCATCGTGACTTGTTTGATACACAGATTGTGCAAATTCACTGGGTGACAACCCAAATTCTTTTTTAAATTTTCGCGAGAAATAATGGATTGAACTAAATCCAAGGCGCAACGACACTTCCGTAATCGGGACATTTTCTTGTAGGATGATTTGTTGTGCTTTTCGCATTTTCATATCATTGATGTATTGTTTCGGTGGTACGCCCAAATGTTTTTTAAATAATGATTGAAGGGTTGAACGGCTGACTCCAAAATTATCACAAATATCTTCGACCGTAATAGGACTGTAAATTTCTTTTAGAATGTAGTTGGTGATTTCATCCACCATTTCATTTTCAAATTTATTTTGAGCAGGGTTGATATTCGTGATGGTCAATAACTCATGATCAGATTTACTTTGCATCATGAGGATGATTAGTTCTTGAAGGTAGGACATCATTAAATCGCGTGTAAAAGGCAATTCATCCGTCTCAAGTAAATTAGATTGGCGAATGAATTGATTGATGAGTGCGTACATCTGCTGAGTGCATTGAATGACTTGATTTTTAAGCTGATCAAAAAGTCCAATCGGGCCATTCATATCAAACATTATCGTGAAATAGGAACAGGTTTTACTTTCTGCAATGCGTTGCTTATGAAATTGTCCTGGGAGGTAAATCATAAGATCTTGGTTGTTAAGTTTGTACTCAATACCATCAAGTTCAATGATGAGCTCTCCTGTATCAACATAGGTAATCTCCCAATAGTAATGAGACTCCCCATCAAAATGATATTTTTGCCCTTTAACACTGTAATAGTATGAAAATATATCGGAAATATAAAATTGGGGTTGAATGGGTTTATGTTCAATCAAACGCCCCGCTTTTTTGACGATTTCTTGGTATGGAGCATCCGTTTGAACCGACTCTTCAACCAACACACTTTGTGTGAGTGCGATGATTGTGTAAGGGATGTTTGCGTCAAGGATTGCCCTTCGATGGATTACAAATTCATGCAAGGAAGCATCGGGTGTTTCAATTATTAATACAGCAATGCCTTCAATCACTTGAAATGATACTGGATGCGAATTTGACCGTAATGTATCGCTCTGTTTTCCTTCGTAGGCGTTGCGCTTAACACTGAAATCAGATGGTGCATCGGAAACTAAGCCATATTGCAAGAATTGGGGACTTGTCGTTTTTAAGTACATTGTGAATACCTCCAACCAAATTTTAGCATAAAAGCCAAAGTTTTTGTTATTTTCGACAAACGTTTATGCCTCTGTGCTGAAAAGTACAAACGGAAGGTGTATAAGTGCAAATATAAATGCGCTAATAGTTGATAAGATTTATTTGTAAGAGCATTCATTCTCTTATTGGGCTAAGTGAAAGGAGAGATGTTTATGCCAAACATAGTTTTAACACGAATCGATAACCGATTGATTCATGGACAAGTTGCAACGCAATGGTGTTCTGCAATAGGAGCAAACCTCATATTAGTTGCAAATGATGAGGTGTCTACAAACACGATGCGCCAAGGACTTATGGATATGGCCGCACCAAGTTATGCAGGGACGCGTTATTGGTCGCTTCAGAAAACAATCGATACGATTCATAAAGCATCCGACAAGCAAAAAATATTTTTGGTTGTCGAAAATCCACAAGATGTACTGACACTTGTTGAAGGAGGGGTTCCAATCAAGAAATTGAATGTTGGAAACATGCATATGGCAGATGGGAAACGTCAAGTATCTCAAGTTGTCGCAGTTGATGATAATGATGTTGAGGCATTCAAGAAATTACGTGATCTTGGCGTTGAGATTGAAATTCGAAAAGTTCCAACTGAAGGAGCACAAAGTACATCCGGATTATTTGAATAATCAGCAATAAGGAGGAAAGAAACATGAGTTTTAATGTAATGCAATACATCCTGGTGTTTATCGTTACATTTATTGTTGCGATTGACCAATTCAGCTTTCTCCAATCACTTTACCAACCAATCGTAGTTGGTCCAGTTGTTGGAGCAATCTTAGGGGATATGAATACAGGACTTATCGTAGGTGGTACGTATCAATTGATTACAATTGGTAGTATGCCAATCGGTGGAGCACAACCACCAAATGCTGTTATCGGTGGTATTATGGCAACCGTCTTTGCGATTGCACAAAATACTGTACCTGCTGCAGCTGTGGGGATGGCTGTTCCATTTGCGTTATTAGGACAATACGCTGTAACAACAACCTTTACAATTATGTCACCATTAATGTCTAAAGCAGATCAATATGCTGCAAAAGCTGATGTTAAAGGAATTACTAAGATTAACTACATTAGTATGGGAATCTTAGGAACACTCTTTGGTGTTGTTGTTATGGTAGCGATGGCAGCAGGTGTTGCATCGAGTGATGCAATTATTAACTTTGCCGCAAATAATAGCTGGGTAATGGCAGGACTTGCAGTAGCCGGTGTTATGATGCGTTATGTAGGGTTTGCAATTTTAATGAAGATTATGCTTTCTGGAGAACTCTGGGGATTTTACTTCATGGGATTTGCATTTGCTACAATTCTTGGAGCAGTCAAAAGCCTTCAAGGACCAGCATTACTTATTCTTGCAATGATCGGTTTAGCAATCGCTATTTACGATTTCCAAACCAATACACGTATGCGTGATCTAACATCAGGTGGAGGTGACGATGATGGAATCTAATCTATATAAAAATCTAACGCCTGCACAACAGCTGGATAAACGAACACTCAATAAGATGGTGTGGCGTTCATGCTTCTTGCAAGCTTCATTTAACTATGAACGTATGCAAGCAGCTGGATGGTTATACAGCATCTTGCCAGGGCTTGAAAAAATTCATACAGACAAAGATGACTTGGCTGCGTCAATGGGACACAACCTTGAATTCTTTAACACACACCCATTCTTAGTAACTTTTATTATGGGGATCGTATTATCACTTGAACAACAAAAAGCTGATATCCCAACAATCCGTGCGGTACGTGTTGCCGCAATGGGACCACTTGGTGGTATTGGGGATGCATTGTTCTGGTTAACATTAGTACCAATCGCAGCAGGATTTACTGCAAATATGGCGATTAGTGGTAATTGGTTTGCACCGTTCTTATTCTTAATCATCTTTAATGTTGTCCAATTCGTAGTGCGTTATGTACTCATGCATAAATCCTATGAGTTAGGAACACAAGCAATTGATGTCTTCACAAAGAATGCAAAAGAATTCACGCGTGCAGCAAGTATTCTTGGGGTATTCATCGTAGGTGCACTTGTATCAAACTACGGTGGTACAACCTTACGAATTGCGGTTGATTTAGGTGGTGGAGAATATATCATCATTCAAGAAGTATTGGATGGTGTCATTCCTAAATTGATTCCATTAATCTTAACGATGATGATTTATTTCCTTGTTAAGAAACATAACTGGACACCAACTAAGTGTATTGCACTACTTATCGTAATCGGTCTAGTAGGTACCTTCTTTGGTATTTGGGCAGGTGACTCTGGTGTTGTTGACGCTGATGGAAATTCAATTCCTGGCGGATATACTCCAGTTGTTAGATGGTATGAATTACCAACACCACCAGCAGATTAAATATAAATTCCTATAGCTTAGCCAGCAAACAAAGGAGTCAGAGTCTGACTCTTTTGTGCAACTGTCTAGGTAAATAAACATTAAAGTGATCATCAAATCAAACGATTCGTATGATCACTTTTCTTCGTAAAAAAGAACAGGAAATCCTGTTCTTAGAGTTTTGCACTCTGTGTTGCGTATTCATAATCCGCTAAATACAACTTAATGTAATCGGAGATTAAATCATGGGGATGTTTTGTAATAAGCCCATCCTTTACATGACGGTATTGATATGGCAGGTATTGCGATAACAAGGTTTCAGGAATATCAATCGATTCAAGATTGTGAATCAGTGTTTGAATTGCAGTATCCACTTCAGGAACTGGTAAATAGTACCGTGCACGATCTGAATAGCTGTATTTACGTTTGAATGCAAGCTCATGGGTATTTCCATGATAATGCTTTTCCCAATTCTTAGGATTATCAAGCATTGCTTTTTCAAGTACATCTGGGAGGTGTGAAGGGGTACTAAATAGAATCCGTTCAATCTCTGATAATGCAAACAATACTTCACGATAAGCGAAGGTTAAAGCCGGTCCAACTTTCAAGATCGTAATGCCATCTTCAACCATTTCACGTAAAGCAGACGGTGTTTGGTAGTCTGTGGAGTGGCCTTCAAAATTTAATGTTTCAAAGTTTTCTTTAAGTGCTGTAGTGAGTTTCTTAGCATTTTCGCGTTGATAAATAAACAAATCAGAATCGCCAAATTCGACGCCAGGCTGCACAACAATCGCGATCACGTGATTGAAGACTTTCATCATATTTTCTTTCTGATAAACATCTTTGAATACTAAGTAGGTCGTCATAAAATCTTCAACAGTGGTGACTGCAAGCGATTCTTCCGCTTCTTGTGCACCACCTGGAATCGGTACTTCACTGCCAATTATAAATACAGGGAATACTGCGTCTGGGTTGGATTCTTTAAGGGCATTATAGCCACGAAGCGCAGCTTTTGCGAGTTCACAAGAACGCTGTGCAATGATTGTATTTGAGAGGGGTTCTGATGCTGAATCAGATGCAACTTTCATTGATGTATCAAGATGGATTTTTGTATACCCCGCTTTTGCATATTCATAGACAAGTGTCGATGCAAGGGCCATGGCTTCAGCCTCATCTTTATCGGTCCAGGTCAAAGGACCAAGGTGGTCACCCCCTAATACAATCCTCGATGGATCAAAACCAACGTCGTGTGCAATATCGTATACAAATTCACGATAATCTGAAGGTGTCATGTTTGTATAACCCCCAAATTGATTGACTTGATTTGCAGTTGCTTCAACAACAAGAATCGACCCATTTTCTTTCGCGAATTCTAAAGAAGCTTTAATGACAGGACCGCTTGCCGTACATACAGAATAGACACCGACAGGGTGTTTATTCGTTAATTTCAAAAGTATATTTTCACTCATTTATATCACCTCATGTATATTATAGAAAACGCAATCATGAAGGTATTTAGGGAAGGTGGTTACCTGGTTGTACTTTTCGACAAACAGATTAAAAAAAACAGTAATTTGTGCAAGATGCTACTTACTGTTTGCGTTATCTGTAATGATTGGTAGTGTTTTAAGTTCGCTCAGTGACTTGATTTCAATGAATTCAAAATCAACTTCAGGGTGATGTTTGTTAAGTGGATTATACCAAATGGGTGTCCATCCAGCCTGATATGCACCGATGATATCATGTGTAAATGAATCACCAACATAAAGGGAAGGGGATGTATTTTGAATGCGGTCTGTCCATGCATCAAAAATGCGATGGTCGGGTTTGTCAATGCCAAGTTCTCCAGATACAATAATAAGATTGTCATCAGTAAAGTATCGCGTGATATCTAAACATCGCATTGTTTTTCTTTGTTTTTGTGATGTTCCGTTTGTAATAATTCCCGTTTTGAATCCATATTGATCCATCAAGTGGATGATGTCAATTGCTTCATCACTCAAGGCTATGTTTTCTTTGTATGAATCATAGATTGCATGGAAAGTATCGGCTTGTTGGTCATCTAAAACAATCCCATAGCGTTTAAATGCATTTTGAGCACGTAAGCGATGTAAGGTTTCCATGGAGATTTTACCTGTTTGACTATCCGTAAAGAGCTTATTTGCTTCTTCTCTAAATGCGATATAAAAATCATGAACATCTAAAGTATGCTCAGGCATAAACAGGTGCAGTGTTTTCTCAAATACGGGTAAGAGCGAGTACAGTGTGTCATCAAGATCAAAAACAACGTTAATCATACAGTCCTTCTTTCATTAATTCCTCTAGTATTTTTGCATAATTTACCATCAAATGCAAATTGAATTCAAGGATTAAGTTTTGATTGTTGAAAAATGAAATAATTATCTCAATTCATTTTACACAAATGTGTCAGAAAAGCATATAATAGACATAGGAGGAAACGTTATGTTAATTATTAATGGAACAGTTTATTTAGAAAATCGTGTGATTGAAAATGGGTATGTCCGAATTGCCGGCGACAAAATTGTTGGCTTTGGATCCATGGAGTTTTGTGATCTGAATGATGATCAGGTCATTGATGCAAAAGGGAATGCTGTAATTCCTGGATTTATCGATCAACACATTCATGGAGCTTATGGCTCAGATCATATGGATGGAACCCTTGAAGCATTGCATACGATTGTTAATTTTATACCAAAAGAAGGGACAACATCGTATCTACCTACAACGATGACGCAATCTCAAGAAGCCGTTGACATTGCATTAAGTTCAATTGTTGAGTACATGGATCATCACAATAAACCAGGTGAAGCTGAGATGCTAGGAATGCATCTAGAAGGTCCGTTCATCTCCGCAAAACATGTTGGAGCTCAAAATCCAAAATTCATTCAAAAACCAACGCGTGAAAACTTTAATCATTATTGGGAAAAATCGGATGGACGCATTAAATTAATTACCTTTGCACCCGAAGAAGCAGAACCTGGATTTATTGATTATATTACGTCAAAAGGCGTTGTTGCATCTGCAGGACATACAGATTCCTACTATGGACAAATTATGGATGCATGTAAAGAAGGGCTATCAAATCTTACCCATTTCCATAATGCAATGACCCCTCATCATCACCGTAATCCTGGAGCAGTAACTGCTGGATTTGTGAACCCACAATTGAAAGCAGAAATGATTGTGGATGGAATTCACATTCATCCCGATTCAGTGAAAGCTACATTCACCATTAAAGGAGAAGATGGCATCATTGGAATAACCGATGCGATGAGAGCAAAAGGGCTTCCTGATGGAGAATATGATCTTGGTGGACAAATGGTATCGAAGATTGGCAAAGAATGTCGTATCGACACAGGATCACTTGCTGGGTCAGTTGCTGAGATGGACTTTGTGGTTAGAAACCTAAAGAACTTCACAGGTTGTTCAATGCAATCCCTTATTAAAATGTCGTCTACAAACTCTGCGAAACAACTGGGTGTGTTTGGACGCAAGGGAAGCATCGCAGTGGGTAAAGATGCGGATATCGTAATCACTGATGAAGACATCAACATTCAAACAACAATTTGTCGTGGTGTCGTAGCATATACCAAAGACTAAAATGATAAAAGACAAGCAGTTAATTCAAGTGTGCTTGTCTTTTTATGTGCAAATACAAAATGTAAAGGCAGATGGATGTGCGCCATCTGCCTTTTGAGGCAAAACTATTTTAGGCTATTTCGTCAATCCTTCTGCAATATGGTTGATATTCCATTGCATCATTGTAATATATGTATCACCATCATTGCCTTTTGCTGCCAATGAGTCGGTGAAGATCTTCGAATGAATTGGAACACCAGTCTCCGTAGAGATTGTTTCCATTGTTGAAGGATTAATACTTGTTTCCAAGAAAAGTGCTTTCACATCTTTCGTATTGATAATATCAAGGACGCGTTTCATTTGATCCGGTGTTCCTTGGTTATCGGTATTGATTTCCCAAATGTACTGAGCATCAAACCCATATGCTTTTGAGAAGTACTTAAACGCACCTTCACTGGTTACTAAGATACGTTGTTCAACAGGAATTGCATCTACTTTATCCTGAATGTATGTATCAAGGTCTTTCAGTTCCTTGATATAAGCGTCACGATTTGTTTCGTAGAATGCTTTGTTGTCTGGATCTGCAGCGATAATTTTATCTGCAATCAATTCAACATATTTAATCCCGTTTTTAACATTCAACCATGCATGAGGATCAATCTCAGTTTCCTTACCTTTTTCAGCTAAGTGAATTGGTTCAACATTTTCAGTTACCGCAAAGGCAACATCATTTTTATTTGTGGTATCCAAGAGGTTTTGAAACCACCCTTTACCTGTTTCAAGATTGAATCCGTTATAGAAGATTAAATCTGCGTCGGATATATTTTGTGAATCACTTGGAAGTGGTTCATAGGAGTGTGGATCACTCCCAATTGGTACCATACTATTTACAACTGCTTTATCTTTTGTGATGTTCTCAACCATATCCGCAATAATTGAATAGGTTGCCACGATATGAAGTTTTCCATCATCTACTTTGCTTGTTTGGGAATTACACCCGGTCACAAGAAGCAAGGTAGCGATCATAAAAGCGAACATTTTTTTCATGCTGTTTTTCCTCTCTTTATGAAATTGTTCTTGGGTGAAAAAATAAATGAAATCAAAAATACGCCTGAACCGACAAGGACAATCGTGGCACTCGTTGGAAGATTGTATTCAAAGCTTATTAAGGTTCCAACAATGCCTGAGATTGCACCAACAATGGATGCAAGAATCATCATATGATGCAGTTTATTGGTCCAAAGATAAGCACTTGCAGCTGGAATAACCAACATAGCAATAACAAGTACAATTCCGACTTGTGATAAAGACGATACTGTCACAATCGAAAGCATAAGCATCAAGAGGTAGTGGTAAAACGTTGTGTTTAAACCATATGCTTTTGATACAGTAGGATCAAAGGTACTGATTAAGAGTTCCTTGTAGAAAAGGGACACAATCACAATTACCGCAACCATCACCCAAAATGATTGTTTAAGTTGTGGTGCTGAGACCGCTAATATATTTCCAAAGAGGACATGATTTAAATCGATGCCACTTTGTGCACTTGATATCAAGATGATGCCCAGTGCAAAGAATGTACTTAAGATAATACCGATGGAAGTATCGCCTTTTAGTGTACTTTTTTCAGAGATAAACTGAATGAGAACTGCCGCAAGCAATCCAAACAGTGATGCACCAAAGAGCATATTGATTCCAAGCATGTATGAAATTGCCACACCTGGCAATACGGCATGTGATAGGGCGTCACCCATCAACGCCATTTTTCTAAGAATGATAAAGGTTCCAATAATCCCAGAAACAACACCTAAGATAATTGACGCAACGCCTGCATTCAACATAAATGTTGGCATATTCGTCACTTCCGATAACCAACTCATAACACTGCCCCCAATCCCTTAACTTCAATATTTCCCAGTGATTGTCCATAAGCTTTCTTAATGTTTTCTGTAGTGAAGACATCTTGGACATCACCAAAGGCGATTAGTTCTTTATTCAGTATTATCAATTTATCGAAATATGACTCAACTGCATGTAAATCATGATGAACTACAAGAATCGTTTTTCCATCTTTTTCTAAATCCCTGAGTAAATCAATGATGATCTGCTCGCTCACTAAGTCAATCCCTGAAAATGGCTCATCTAGAAAGAATACATCTGGATTTTGTGCTAAAGCACGTGCGATGAAGACTCTTTGAAGTTGGCCCCCAGATAGATTGCTGATTTGCTTATCTCTTAAGTCGGATATTTGCACAAGATCCATTGCTTGTTTCGCAGTGTCTCTTTCTTTTTTACCCGGTCTTTTAAATAAGGGTACATTTGGATAAGTACCTGTGAGTATTGCGTCAAAAACAGTGATAGGGAATGTTAGATCCACATCTGTCTTTTGAGGTACATAAGCAATCTTTCTTAGTTTCTGTTTTATGTCTGTGTTATTGTAGAGGACCGTTCCACTCTTTTTATCAATGACACCCAACATCGATTTCATCAAGGTGCTTTTACCTGCTCCATTCGGACCGATTATACCAATGCTATAACCAAAAGGAATGGAGAGATTGACGCCTTCAATTGCTATTTTGCCGAAGTAATCGACTTCTAAATTCTTAATGTCAATCATAAATATCTCTCCCTTTTCATACATACAATACCACAAATTTATGCGCGTATCAAGAAAAATTTAGACGTGTCTAAAATATTGTTTAAGTCGATGGGATGTGGTAAGATGGAACAAAGAAAGGAGTTGTAATTTATGAAACCGTCTTCAGGAAGAGAAGATTATCTCAAGATAATATTTGAATTTAATGGTTACGATTCCTATGTTTCCAATAAACGCATCGCACAAGAACTCAATGTATCCGCACCGTCTGTTTCAGACATGCTCCACAAACTTGAAAAAGAGGGAATGGTTGATTATGTAGCCTATAAAGGGGCCATGCTGACAAAGAAGGGTCGAGATATTGCAATTGATGTGTTACGTAAACACAGACTTTCAGAAAGTTTCCTTTATAGTGTATTGGGGTATTCTTTGGAGGAAGTAGACCGGGATGCGGAGTTACTTGAACATATTGAAAGTGATAAGTTCTTTGATCGCCTGGAACAATTCCTTGACTATCCTGCAAATTGCCCACATGGTGGTATTATTCCAAATACAACTCACTATCGTGAAACACAAAATAAAACGCTTTTAGATTATGAAGAGCATGCGAGTGTTGTGATTAAACGCATCACAGATAATCAAAATGTCATTCATCATCTTCATGAATCGAATCTAAACATTGGCGATGAAATCACGATTGATAAGTTTGATCAAATCAACGGGATTATATTCTTTCGTAAAGGAAATGAACAAAAGTATATTAACTTTAATCTTGCATTGATGATTTTTGTTGAAGCACATGAAAAAAGCACTATCCAGGGGGGGCAATAGTGCTTTTTTTTCATCGAGTTGGTTTGTACATTTGGGTATGCTCGTTTGACTCATACCATCCTCAACCCTATAATAAGTGATTTTCTAAATAAAAGAAAATCTAATGCTCAAAAAAAGATTTTATACATACAATCTTCACAAATTTCTAGTGTATAATTAGATTATATAAAGGAGCGCTTTATGAAACTATTAGAACCACATACTTTAAAAAATCTAACACTAAAAAATCGTGTTGTAATGGAACCGATGTGCATGTATTCATGCTTCAACCATGATGGATGTGCAACATCCTTTCATCAGGCACATTATACATCACGGGCAATTGGACAAGTTGGACTCATTCTTGTTGAAGCAACGGGTGTTTGCCCTGAAGGAAGAATCACAGATCGCTGCTTAGGCCTGTACAATGATTCGCAAAAAGAAGCCCTTAAAAAGGTAGTGGATGCAGTCCATCAAGAAGGCTCAATGATTGGGATTCAGATTAATCACGCAGGTCGAAAATGCACGGCTGTAGATGGTGTCGATACGATTTATGGTCCCAGTGCGTGTGCGTATGATGCATCAAGTCGCATACCTCATGAACTCACACTCGCTGAAATACAACATGTTTTTCATCAGTTCAAAGAGGCTGCACGACGTGCTGATGAAGCAGGATTTGATGTATTGGAAATACATGGAGCTCACGGCTATCTCATCTCTCAATTTATGAGCCCTTGCTCAAATAAGCGAACGGATGCATACCGTGATGGGAACCTTTTTATCCACGGTGTCATAAAGGCTGTCAAAGAAAGCTGGCCAGAAACAAAACCGTTAATCATACGTGTGAGCGCCACAGATTACGAACCACACGGTTATCAGGTTGAAGATACAATACGGATGCTGAAGCCAAGTCTTGATATGCTTGATGCCATCAATGTCTCTTCAGGAGGGATAACACCGATTCCACCCACTAAAATCTATCCTGGATATCAAATTGGATTTGCGCATCAAATTAAACACGCACTCAATATTCCAGTGATTGGATGTGGATTACTTGGAAGTTCAGAACTTGCATCGTGTTTGATTGAATCCGAAACCGTAGATTTTATTGGACTAGCACGGCCACTACTCAGAAACCCACATTGGGTGATTGAAACTGCAATCAACCGCAACATCAGGGAAAGTGTCCCACCACAATATGAACGCGGATTTAAATAAGGGGGAAAACATATGGATGATATAATGGCGCGTATTGTTGAATCACTGAAGGATATACAAGGAATCGAAGCAATTGTCTTGGGTGGGTCACGTGCCCAAAAGACCCATGATGAGGATTCAGATATTGATATTGGTATTTACTACAATGATACACTCAATATGGATGATCTTAGTCGGATTGTAACTTACCTAGATGATGAACATCGAGATGATTTGCTGGCTAAACCTGGAGTGTGGGGGAAATGGGTGAATGGGGGTGCATGGATGACGATCGACCAGAAACCTGTTGATTTTATTTTGCGTGATATACACCGTGTAAAATACTATCTCAATCAGTGTTCGATGGGACATGTTACCGCTCATTATCAAACCGGACATCCCCATGCCTATTTCAATGTGATGTATGTTGGTGAACTTGCAATTTGTGATGTGCTGTTCTCAAGAGATAATGATTTTTTATCCCTTAAGAAACAAGCAGAAGTTTATCCAGAGGCACTTAAAACAAGCATCATCAATTGGTTTCAATTTGAAGCGCGATTTTCTTTAGATTTAGCGCAAAAAGCGATCATCAAAGAAGATGCTTACTATATAAATGCCCATATTGTTCGTTCAATTTCATCGCTCAATCAAATCGTATTTGCACTCAACAAAACCTATTGCATCAATGAAAAAAATGCAGTGAGTTTGATTGAGACATTACCACTTAAGCCCACAAACTATAAACGAAGCATTCATCTTGCGATTGCAATCAGCGGGGAAAAGCCACAACAAGCATGTGAGCTCCTTGAGAACTTGATTTGTGAGATTGAAGAAACGTATCTTAATCACTAAAAAAAGGAAGCAATTGCTTCCTTTGTTACATAAAGGGGAACAGACCTGATACATCTTCAAGATTTCCGTTACTAATGGATAACTCAATGATTTCTTTGATGACATCACGATCTAGAAACGGCGCAAGCCCAATCAGTTCCTTTGGCTTAAAATCAGGTTCTTTTAGCGCATCCTTAACGATATTGGATAACGTTTCTTCACCGATAAAGGGTGCAAGGGGGACAAGGTCACGCATTGAACTCGATGATGCCTTTTTTAATAACAAATCAAGGTCGTTCTCACTTAAGAAAGGTGCAAGTGCAACACAGTCATTCAAACTAAAGTCTTCTGAATCCACAAGGTCTTCGATAAGTTTAGTTAAGGTTTCTTCGCTTGCAAAAGGTGCTAAGGGAACGATATCTTTAAGCGAGCCTTCAAGCAGTGTGGATTGGATGACTGTATCGAGATCTTCTTCATCCAGAAACGGTGCTAAACCAACCATCGATTTCATCGAAGCAGTGACGGTTTGCTTTTGGTTTTGAATTAATTTAAGAATGGCACTCGAACTGATAAAGGGCGCTAAACCGACGATGCCTTCAAGATCAGTTTCATCATCAAACGCGTCGATCCATGCTTCAATTTGAGATTCTTGAGCAAATGGTGCTAATCCAACCATTGTTTCCAACTTGAAAGCGTGGGTTTTTGCTTTATCAATGATAGAATCAAGCTCTTGAGGTTTTGTCAGGGGAGCAACTACAATAAGCTCCTCTTCTTCCAACGGTTCATTCTGTTCAACCTTCTCAATAATATGTCCTACAGATTTATGTTCAAAGATTGTGTCAATAGAAACTTCAAAGATTCGGGATAGTTCAGAAAGTTTTGAAATATCCGGGCAGGTTAAGCCATTTTCCCAAGAAGAAACTGCTTGATGGCTAACGCCTAATAATTCCGCGAGTTCACCCTGTGTAAGATTTTTTTCTTTCCGACAGCGGGAAATCGATTTTCCAAGTTTAATCGTGCTAAAGTTATATGTTGTCATATGTGACCTCCTATGACACTATTATATGAGCTTCCTATGAATTTATAAAGCAAGTGGTACTTGAATTAGGCCATTCAAGGATGACTTGAATTTAAATTATGACCGATTTATTCAAAATATCTGTGACACTATACCGATAATCACAAGAATATGATGCGATTATTTTGGACATAAATTAAATTTATGCTAGAATATTATAAAACGCGATTTTTCATAAAACATGAGGGGGGTCATGGTGATTTTAATAACAATAAGAGGGAAGAAGAATTAATGGAAAAGCATCATATTGGCAACGTACAGGATCGATACAATGAAATAAACAAAGCAGGATTAAAACTACAATACAACATCGCAGTAATTCTTACTGTTTTTGCATTTATTGCGGAAGTGCTTATCGGTGTCTATGTCATTCAAACACCACTCTTAGAATCTTCATCATTACCGGTATTTTTGATGAAATACATTATTGTCCCAACATTAACAAATTCAGTACTCTTATTTGTAGGACATTATATCATCAATACATCAGAATTGGACGTGTCGAATAAGGCGCTGTCACTCTCACTGATAATTGTTGCAATTAGCTTTGTTTTATTTAGTGCACACAGCGCATTCACCGCAACTTACTATTTCTATATTCATGCAGTGTTTTTGACCGTAATTTATGCAGAACCAAAAATCACAAAAATAACATTCTTTGTTAGCGTAAGCGCGCTTATCTTTTCCGAATTATTCTTGTTTTGGGATGTTGATCGAACCAGTATCTTCCAAGACCCTTCACGGATGGTAAACTTCTTTACTGCTATCGCAATCCTTTTGGCCACAGGAATCATTAGTATTATCGTCGTGAATATTGAAAGACAAAAAAATGACGCCAGTATTGATTTAGAAAACCAACGTTTAATTTTAGAAAGTCGGCTTCAGTTTGATGAAATGACGGGTCTTTACAACAAGCTTGAGCTTCAAAATACATTTGCGAAAATGTCAATTCAAAATGATTTCGACCAAAACATCTTTGTATTTTTAGATATCAACAATTTTAAACATGTGAATGATTATTGCGGTCATCAAGCTGGCGACCAGTGCATTGCAGAACTTTCGACCATTCTTTTAAGTCTGAGTAATGACTTCAAATCCTTCCGATTTGGAGGAGACGAATTTTGCTTATTGTTTCATAACTTTACCATTGACCAAGTGGTATCAAAATGTGAAGCAATCAACGAGACATTTATCAATCTTGTAAAACCCATCGTTGGGAATCTGGATATTAGTATAAGCTTTGGTGTCTCACAATGCAGTCAAAATCAAAGCATTCCAGATTTAATAGATCAAACTGATAAAGCGTTATACGAAGCCAAGAAATATCGTCAAATAGTAAAAGTAGTAACTTAAAGGGAAGATTTCCCTTTTTTTCTTGAGAATTTTAGTTTTATTTTAGGTTGAAGATGTACATTATGGATGTAAGGAGGGTTACTTTATGAAAATAAAAGAAAGTTCCCAAAAAACATTCATTACATTAACAGCACTCGTTGCGGGTTCTTCAGGCTTACTGGGGGGTGTAATCGGCGGTACATTAATATCTAAAAACCAACAAGAAACAACACCAACAACAGCACAAGTATCCCAAACATCCACTACAACATCAGTTGTGAATGAATCACTGGCTGATGTGGTAGCACAGATTTCAAGTTCTGTAGTTGAAATTAATACTGTAATTGAATCTGAGTCACAAGGATCTTTTAGAAGAAGTCAGACGGCTTATGGTGCAGGCAGTGGTGTCATTGTAACAGAGGATGGATACATCGTTACAAATTATCACGTTATTGATAGTGCGACACAAATCAGTGTGCGATTACAAAACGGTGAAGAATATACAGCAAGGTTAATCAATGATGATGAAGAGCAGGATCTTGCACTGTTAAAGATTGACGAAACAAATCTTAACACTGCAACATTCGAAGATTCCGATACATTGCGTGTGGGACAAACAACACTTGCGATTGGGAATCCTCTGGGTACATTGGGCGGTACAGTTACGGAAGGAATTTTAAGTGCAACCGATCGTGAAATTACCATTGATGAAGAAACAATGAACCTTCTTCAAACTTCAGCCGCAATCAACTCAGGAAACTCCGGGGGTGGACTCTTTGATGATGCAGGTCATCTTATCGGGATTGTAAATGCAAAATCATCGGGTTTATCTATTGAAGGATTAGGGTTCGCAATTCCTTCAAATACAGTTCAAGATTTTCTAACACAAAGCATATCAATTAGTACAACTAAATCAAATACAACAGCATAAGGCGGTGATGGATATAAAAAAGCTCATAAAAATTCTATTAACAGGCGTTGGAGTGTTGTCCTTTGCATTTGTAAGTGGTCTGATTGTCTTTTTTAAAACAGATCTATTCGAGAATGAGCGGGCATTATGGGTAGAAACCGCGATGTCCACCTCGAACCATCAATATTTGGCAACATGGTTTTTATCACAAGAAGAAATTGATTCAATCTTAAGCGAACATGAAGTCATAAATGATACAAATTCAAACTCAGAATCAGTTCAAATCAGTGAACCTGTTGAAAACAAAATCACAGAGTATGATATAAGCGGTGATACCTATACAGGAACTGTAGTAACAATATCAGACCCCACATCCGTTTCATTGATGAATACACTTGAAGATGGATCAGGACAAAAACTGTCTGAGGTTGTCAGTAATGAGAATCTTGCGGTGGCCATGAATGCGGGTGGTTTTAGTTTCTCAAGGCGATTAAGTTCCAGTGGTGGCTTAAACTCACTTACCATTATTGATGGTACGGTATTATATGGTGAGTCCGGTGTAACCTACAGCATGATTGGAATGAGTAAAGATGGAAAGCTCATGTTGGGAAACTATACAATTGAGCAAGCACTCGAAGCAGGGATTGATGATGCAATAGAGTTTGGACCGTTCCTTGTTGTGAATGGCGAAAACCAAATTGATAGTGAAGTATCGGGTGGGATTCAGCCTCGAACTGCAATTGGGCAAACAGAAGATGGAACCTTTATCTTTGTGGTTATTGAGGGCCGTACAACCCAAAGTTTGGGTGCAACCTATTATGACTTACAAGAAATTATGAATGACTTTGGAGCAGTCAATGCTGCAAACCTTGATGGTGGTGGGTCAAGCTCGTTGTATTACTATGGAACGCTCATGAACACACTCTCAAACAACTCAGAACGAAGTATTCCTACAGCATTTGTGGTAACAGGTGCGTAAAGCATGCCAAAAGACAAAAAAAATGGGAAATCCCATTTTTTATAATGCAATTATTAGATAACCAACAAGAGAATAACAAGGATCCCTACCACAATACGATACCATCCAAATACTTGGAAGTCGTGTTTCTTAATATAACTCATCAAGAACTTAATCACAACAATGGATACAATAAAGGCAACAAAGGAACCAACAAATAGAAGCATGAGTTCATAACCGGTGAAGTTTAACCCAAAGCTTAAGATTTTTAGGAAACTCAATCCAAACATTACCGGTACTGCTAAGAAGAACGTAAACTCAGCTGCAGCAACCCGTGATACACCAATGATTAAGGCACCAATGATTGTAGCACCAGACCGTGATGTTCCAGGAACAATTGATAATACTTGAAACAATCCAATCATGATTGCGGTTTGATAGGTAATATCACCTAAGGTTGCAATCTTTGGATCGCGTGTTTTATTCCACCGTTCAATCACTATAAATGCAATCCCATAGATAATCAATGCAAGTGCGATAACAAGGGGTGTTTGAAAGTGTGCTTCAATATAATCGTCAAAGAGGATTGTAACAATTGCACCAGGAATACATGCAATCACAACCTTAATCCACATTGTAAAGATGTCCATCTTTAGGGTCGGTTTGCTTTTATCTTTAAACTGAAATGGCCACATCTTATGCCAAAATATAAGAACTACCGCTAAAATTGCACCTAATTGAATCACTACAAAGAACACGTTTTTAAATTCTTGCGACGCATTTAGCTGAAGAAACTCATCGACAAGTAACATGTGTCCGGTACTGCTGATGGGCAACCATTCTGTGATCCCTTCCACAATTCCGAGAAAGATGACCTTTAAAATCTCAATAAAATCCATAAATTACTCCTTTATATTTCATAAAAAAACACTTCCTTTTTGGAAGGTGTCAATGCGATAAGCTTGATAATATGAGACTACAAACACAAAAATACCGTTAAAACCACAAGGGTTTTTACTGATACGCGTGAGGGTATAATGATTCAAAAATATAAAAGGTATCAATCATCACACTGTATCACTCATAATAACCACACCTAAAAGTATACCAAATTTTGAAGGAAATGAACATGCCCACGATTTGATTGCACAAAGATCAACCGATCTTGTGGAGTTTGATATAATAAGTGTAGAGGAAAAAGGAGTATACAAATGAAACTAAAACTAGAAAAAACACGAATTGTACTTTTTGATGATGCACGCGAAATTGGTGAAATCACTTGGATTGAAGGCGAAGGTGTGATTACAATTGATCATACTTTTGTGAATCCAGATTACCGTGGGCAGGGTTTAGCAAAAGATCTTTTAGATGCAAGTGTTGAAATGGCACGTGCAAAAGGACTAAAAATCATACCTCAATGCCCTTATGTCAAAAGAGAATTCGAAAAATCTGATGAATACAAAGATGTGTGGGCGCACTAATAAGGGTTTTTTACCCAGATTTCTTGGATTGAGATATAAGGATTGTGACTTTTTTATCAAATATTAGTAAAAAAGATTTAGTAAAGTTTACTAACTTCTCTTAACATGCTATTATTAGTGTGAAAAGGAGGTAAATTATGGTCAAAATTAAAGATATTGCAAAGCGTGCCAATGTAAGCAGTGCAACCGTTTCTCGAATTTTGCGCAATGATCCTCTTTTAAGTGTACGTGATGAAACTCGCGAAGATGTGAAAAGAATCGCTGATGAGATGGGATACATCAAACGAAACAAGAAACCTGATCAATTATGCGAGATTGGTGTTATGCAATGGATTTCCCGATTTGAAGAAGAAGTAGACCCTTACTATTATGAATTGCGTAAGGCAATTGAATCGGTGTTAACGCGCAAGGGGTATAAAGTTCATTTATACTATAAAGAGGATATGCATTCTGTATTAGAAAATTATAATTTGGGAGGCCTTGCATGTGTGGGTAAGTTCTCAATTAAGCAAGCAGAGATATTAAAGGAACATGTGAAAAGTATTGTGTTTGTTGATTCAAATCCTGATGGCGATCGATTCTGTAGTGTTGTGTTCGATTTTGAGAAAGCAACTGAAAAAGCGCTTGATTATTTACGGTCTTTAGGCCATGCACATATTGGATTTATTGGGGGACGTGAATACATCGGTCCTGATAAGGAAGAATATGTGGATAAGCGTGAAAAAACATTTATTGAATATATGAGTCGTGAACCAGGGGTTAACATGAACCCAGATGATATCTATATCAAAGACTTCACTGCGAAAACAGGGTATCATTCAATGCTTGAAGCACTCCAAAAGGAATCAGTGCCCACTGCTTTTTTCTGCGAAAGTGATACCATTGCGATGGGAGCACTCAGAGCAATCGGAGAACAAAACAAAAACATCTCGATTGTTGGGTTTAATGATATCAAAACAGCCCAATACTTCAACCCACCACTTACAACGATCCGACTTGATATGCGTGCGATGAGTGAAGCTGCAGTAATTTCATTGATGCATTCGATGAATAATCCTGAAACGATCAATTACAAAATAAGTCTTTCAACAAAATTAATTGAAAGAGACAGTGCATTTAAAATATAACGAATAAAGGCTTCTAAAGCCTTTTTTTTCGTTAATAATTCATGTTAAATCGCGACTATATTTAATAATTTTATTAAAGAATGATAAAAAGGTATTGACAGAAGCGCTTACATTTAGTAAATTATGTGTGTAGAATTACTAAATTTTACTAGAACTTAAGAAGTTGGAGGAGAAAAAATGAGAAAGATTTCTAAGATTCTATTTGTTTTTGTTGCTTTAGCAATGCTAACAGCATGTGGCGCTTCAGGAAGCGAATCAAAAACAGTTAAGATTGGGGTTGCAATCTATAAGTATGATGATAACTTCATGACTGTTTATCGTGAACAACTCGCTAAGATCTTCGAAGCAAAAAATACCGATTCAGTAACTTATGAATTAACATTCCAAGATGGTAAAGGGGATCAAGCTGAACAAACTAACCAAATTGATGCATTCATCTCACAAGGTATGGATTTAATCATTGCAAACTTAGTTGACCCAGCATCTGCTGCAACCGTTATTGATAAAGCAAAAGCTGCAGAGATTCCAGTTGTATTTATCAACCGTGAACCAGCTGAAGATGACCTCCTAATTTGGGAAGGCAGAACTGCTTATGTTGGAGCTGACGCACGTCAATCTGGAACATTCCAAGGACAAATCATCTTAGACCTTGAAACAAAAGGCGATATTAATGGTGATGGCGTTGTTTCTTATGTAATGATCGTGGGAGACCCTGCAAACATTGATGCACAATATCGTACAGAATATTCAATCAAAGCATTAACAGACGCTGGTGTTACAGTCGACAAACTACTTGAACAACGTGGTGACTGGGAACAACCTAAAGGGCAAGAAATTGCTGCTGGTGCTTTAGCACAATTTGGTGACAAAGTAGAAGTTATCTTCGCAAATAATGATGCGATGGCACTTGGAGCATTACAAGCAATCGAATCCGCTGGTCGCACAGTTGGTGAAGACATTTACCTAGTAGGTGTTGATGCGCTTGACGAAGTTGTTACTTTAGTTAATGAAGGCCGTATTACTGGTACAGTATTAAATGACGCTGAAGGGCAAGCAACAAAAGCTGTAGATGTAGCATTACGATTACTCGATGGCGAATCTGTAGATACTCACTACTGGGTAGACTATGTGAA
This sequence comes from Erysipelothrix larvae, assembly GCF_001545095.1. NCBI lineage: Bacteria > Bacillati > Bacillota > Erysipelotrichia > Erysipelotrichales > Erysipelotrichaceae > Erysipelothrix > Erysipelothrix larvae. The sequence goes on along the minus strand of NZ_CP013213.1, from coordinate 1,559,218 downwards.
AGTTGTTAAAGAACAATAATGAATGAAGTGATCAAGTGTGCTTAAACGCACACTTGATTTATTAAGAATGAGGAGCTTAGTTTATGATTGATATTCAATTAGAAATGATGAACATATCAAAAAGTTTCCCAGGGGTAAAAGCATTAGACAACGTTTCACTCAAAGTTCGTAAAGGAACCGTTCATGCATTAATGGGTGAAAATGGTGCCGGTAAGTCAACATTGATGAAATGCTTATTTGGTATTTATTCAATGGATGCTGGTGAAATAAAGTTTAATGGTGAACCCGTGAGTTTTAAAGATTCAAATGATGCTTTAGAACATGGGATAGCAATGATACATCAAGAATTACAACCGATTACTGAAATGACGATTGCTGAAAATATTTATTTGGGAAATTATCCTTTAAAGAATGTTGGACCGCTAAAGATGGTCGATCATGCAAAAATGAATAAAGATGCGGAAGAAGTCCTTAAAAGCATTGAATTACCACTACCACCAACTACCAAACTTAAGGAACTCTCTGTATCACAAATGCAATCGGTTGAGATTGCCAAAGCAATTTCACATCAAGCCAAAGTTATTATTATGGATGAACCAACTTCATCACTGACGCAATCAGAAGTTGAAGTTCTCTTCACGATTATTAATAAACTGCGTAATGACGGTGTGTCAATCATCTATATTTCTCACAAGATGGATGAAATTTTGAGAATTTCTGATGATATTTCCATCATGCGTGATGGTAAATATGTTGGAACATGGCCTGCAAATGAAATGACAATTGATGCAATTATTGCTCAAATGGTTGGCCGTGAATTAACGGACTTGTTCCCAAGTCGTGATGTCGTACCAAGCGAAGAAGTGAAACTTGAAGTTCAAAATATCACTTCTGTAAACCCCCGTTCCTTTAAGAACATTTCCTTTAATTTAAGAAAAGGAGAAATCTTAGGAATTGGTGGACTGGTAGGGGCACAACGGACTGAAATGGTGGAAGCCTTGTTTGGAATCCGTACAGTAGCCGATGGGTTAATTGTTAAAGATGGTAAAATTCTTAAAATTTCAAGACCACAAGATGCAATTAAAAACAAAATTGCACTCCTTACAGAAGATCGTAGAGCAACCGGAATCTTAGGCGTATTATCAATTACTGATAATGTTGCCATTGCTTCAATTGATCAATATGTCGAAGGATTTAAAATTAATCAAAAGAAAGTCGATAAGATTGTGAATGAAAGCATCGAAAAGCTGAGTATCAAAACACCAAGCAATAGCACAAAGATTATGTCATTGTCAGGGGGAAACCAGCAAAAAGTGTTAATCTCACGATGGCTTGCCAATGATCCAGATGTTCTCATCTTGGATGAGCCAACACGGGGGATTGATGTTGGTGCTAAATATGAAATCTATACGATTATGAACGACCTTGTGGCACAAGGTAAATCAATTATCATGATCAGTTCTGAAATGTCTGAATTATTGGGAATGTCAGATCGTATTATGATTATGTGTGAAGGACGTCAAAGTGGCATTCTTGATAAAGAAGAAGCAACGCAAGAAAAAATCATGACGCTCGCAACTAAATTCATGTAAGGAGAATTGAAATGAATAATTTGAAACAAATGGATTTGAAATCATTCTTATCTAAAAACGCAATAACCATTATTTTATTTGTGATGGTTGCCTTTGTCGCAATCAACGAACCAAACTTTTTATCAATCGCAAACATACGCAGTGTGAGTACAAACGTTGCAGTGCGTTTCATCGTAGCACTTGGTATTAGTGGATGTTTGATTGTTAAAGGGACCGACTTGTCTGCTGGGCGTATTATTGGTTTAGGAGCTGTTGTCGCTGCAAGTTTACTTCAACGCTACGACTATGCTGATAAATTCTTCCCTTGGGCAGGCGATTATAACATCTTCGCAATCCTTCTCTTAATTGTTGTCATTACAACATTACTTGGGATGATCAACGGGATTGTCATTGCTTACTTCAGTGTACCACCATTTATCGCAACCTTAGGGATGCAAGTTATTGTCTATGGGATTAACTTAATCTATTCTAAAGGGCAACCAATTGGTGCTTTAAAACCAGAGTTTTCACGAGTTGCAACAGGAAATCTGTTTGGAATCCCATACCTTGTGATTATCGCAACGGTCATTGGACTCATTGTTTCCTTTGCATACCGTAAAACACGGTATGGTAAATACATGTATGCAATTGGTGGAAACGAAAACGCTGCAGAAGTATCTGGGGTTAATGTTAAACGTTCAAAAATTAAGATTTATGCACTTGCTGGTCTATTCTATGGTATTGCAGGGTTCTTACTTTCTGCGAAATCAGGAGGTGGCTCCATTAGTTATGGTACAGGTTATGAACTTGAAGCGATTGCTGCCGCAACAATCGGTGGTGTTTCCACAACCGGTGGTGTTGGTTCAGTATCGGGTGTCTTAACCGGTGTTCTTGTATTTGAACTTATGAAAACCGCCCTTCAATTTATGGGTATCGATACCGCGATGCAATCTGTAATTCAAGGTGTTATTATTATTGTAGCGGTAGCCGTTGATATTCGTAAGTACATTGCGAAAAAATAAACGCGTAAGAAAGTGAGTTAACAATGATATATGGGATATGAGGGATTAAAACAAGTTTTTCAAGAGATCTATAAATCCCCAGGTGAACGTGTATTCTTTGCGCCTGGACGTATAAACTTAATTGGCGAACATATTGACTATAATGGTGGCAATGTCTTCCCATGTGCAATTGATTTAGGAACATATGCTGTTGTTAAAAAGCGTGAAGACAGAATCGTTCGATTCTATTCAACAAACATGCCTGAGAAAGGGGTCATCGAAATTTCATTGGATGATCTTTCATATAATAAAGAACACGGTTGGACAAATTATCCAAAAGGTGTCTTATATATGCTCGCTCAATCAAACAAAGAAGTACCGTTTGGATTTGACATTGCTTATGAGGGAAACATTCCAAATGGTTCTGGCTTATCCAGCAGTGCATCTATATCAGTGTTAACATGTTGGGTAGTCAATGAACTGTATAATCTTGGTGTACAACCGATTGAATGTGCTCAAATTGTTCAGAAAACTGAAAATGAGTATTTAGGTGTAAGTACAGGGATTATGGATCAATTCGCAATCACGATGGGCAAAGAAAAATATGCTATGCTCTTAGATACTTCAGACTTATCATATCAATATGTGCCGTTTGACTTTGAAGATGCAACTTTGCTTATTATGAATACGTGTAAACGACGCGAATTGATTGAATCAGCGTATAACACACGTCGTGATGAATGTGAACAAGCGCTCAAGATTGTACGTGAAGTCTATGCCGTGGATGCATTGTGTTCGCTTTCATTGGTTCAGCTTGAAGCAATTCAAAATCGATTCGAAGATGAAACGATCTATAAACGAGCACGACATGCAGTATCCGAAAATGAACGTACCCATAAAGCAGTGGATGTTCTCACACTGCACGATGCCAACGCGTTTGGTGAGCTGATGAATCAAAGTCATACCTCACTAAGAGATGACTATGAGGTAACGGGCATTGAGTTGGACACCTTAGTTCAAACTGCACAAAGCATTGAAGGCACTTATGGTGCACGTGTAACGGGTGCAGGCTTTGGGGGATGTTCAATTGCACTTGTGAAGCATGATGCTGTTTCTGAAGTGATTCAAAAGGTACGCAGCGTGTATGTGGATACAATTGGCTATGAACCCGCATTTTATACTGTAACACCATCACGCGGTGTTCACGAAATTATTGAGTAATACAAAGGGATGATAAACAATCCCTTTTTTATAGAATTTTTTTATAGATTTGATATAATACATAAGTAAAACCAGTATGGGGGGTTTTTAAATGATTAACGTGCAGGTTTATGTTGTACTTGTTACCTTATTATTGTTGTTACTGACTTACCAAAGAAATTTACATTTAACACTCAATACGCAAATTGACCGAATCATCTTAGGTTCAATCACGATATGCATCCTTTTTGCAATCTTTAATACCTCGGTTAATTTGTTTTTTTCAGCATATGCATTACTCACCAGTCTCTATATTACAATTCCTTTGTCCAATGTGGTGTTGAATCATGACCATCGAATTCGTCAGAACTATATATATTTGTGGTTCTACATTTTTAGTTTGTACATTCTCATCCCACTTATTGAATTAACACATCTGATCTACTTGAATCTCGCCATTCTTATCGTGTTCTTTGTTTTTGGGGCAATGATGATTTATCGAAAATTCAACCACCACACATCAATCTATTCCATTCTTTTTATAGTACACAGTGTATCCACGCTTCTATTTAACATCAAAGTCCTCTTGTGGGTTATGTTTTGTGAGATGCTTCTTGCGTATGTATTTCATTTCAGTTCATTATTTCGAAAAGAAGGAAAACTCATTTCTTATTTGGAGAAGTACAAAATCAGCATGAATGATCTTGTGTCAGGATTAACCGATAATTCAATTTATTCTTTAATTGTAATGGATAAAGATCTGACAATGGTATATGCGAATCAACTTGTGATGACGATGACAGGATATCATCGCGATGAAATCATTGGCAGTTCTTATAAAATGTTTCGAAGCGAAGATACACCTGGGAAAATCTATGATTCACTGGATGAAGCTTTAAATAAAGGGGTTGAGTGGAAGGGGATTGTAGAAAATCAAAAGAAAGATGGTTCAAAGTATTGGGAAGAATTGTTCATCGCTCCGATTCGTAAAGGAAATAAAACCGTTGGATTTATCTCACTCAAACACGATGAGAGTTATGATTTTACACAACGCGTTCAACTTGAATTCGAAGCGAATTATGATGAATTAACAGGCGTCATGCGCCGTCGAAAATTTATTGAAACAATTTTGGATGATGAAGAATCAGCCAACAAAGATATGAGTCAATATTTAATCATGATTGACCTTGACCGATTCAAAGAAATTAATGATCAATACGGTCATGATGTGGGTGATAAAGTCTTGGTCATCATTGCGCATTTTATCCGTGAAACCTTTGGGCACTTTGGAATTGTTTCGCGATATGGTGGCGACGAGTTTCTCATTTATGTCAAGGGGTTGTCAGAGATGGAAATTCAAGAAAAACTGCAGATGTTGAAGACTGAAATTTCAAATTACACATTTGAAGGGATTTTACCGGCTTTTAATGGTGAAGTCACCTTAAGTTCTGGATATGCTGAAATGATGTATGGGTATGAAGAAACGTTCAAACAAGCAGATCTACGCATGTATCAAAATAAGAATCAAGCGATGTAAAAGGCTATACCAAAAAGCTGTATCTCAAGGTATAGCCTTTAAACCATTTATGATCATCAATCACACATTTTTTAAAACCACCACATCTTACCCTTATCAAGAATAATTGCTGAAGGATGAATCAATCGGGTCTAAAGACATAAAAAAACCTCCAAGTTTTAAATCCTTGGAGGTATCACAATTTTATAGGGATTCACCATTTGTTTTGATGACATTTTTATACCATTCAAAAGAATCTTTACGAAGGCGATCCATCGTTCCATTTCCTTCATCATCAAGGTCAACATAGACAAAACCATAGCGTTTTGACATTTCTCCCGTGGATGCAGATACTAAGTCAATGCATCCCCACGGTGTATAGCCAAAAAGGTCAACACCATCTTCAAGTGCTTCATGCATGGCGATGATATGTTTCTTGAGATAATCAATGCGATAGGTATCATGAATTTTTCCATCTTCAACCTTATCATACGCACCCAAACCATTCTCTACAATAATCAACGGCACTTGATAGCGCTCATACAACTGGTTCAGCGCAAGACGAAGCCCTTGTGGATCAATTTGCCATCCCCAATCACTGGACTCTAAGAATTCATTCTTAACACCACTGATCATATTGCCTTCTGCTTTTTCAGATTCAGGACTGGTTTCATCCACAACGGATGACATGTAGTATGAGAATGAGATAAAATCAACAGGATGTGCTTTGAGAATCGCGAAGTCATCGTGTTCAACGCCTAAATCATCCCAGGTAATGCCATACTTCTTAAAGAACTTGTTGGTAAAGCTTGGATATTCACCCCGAACTTGGACATCTGCACAATAATAGTTGAAGATTTGATTGAATTCATGCAAGGCAATCTGATTGATTGGATTGGCATCGACTGCATAGGATGTCATATAGATAATCATGCATCCCACTTTAATGTCAGGATTGAGCTCATGGGCAATTTTGGTTGCAAGCGCACTAGCAACAAATTGATTATGAAGTCCTTTGAGTGCGACTTTCTTTTCAAATCCCCCATGTTTGTTTGAGATGCCAAGACTGAGTAATGGGAAGAATACACCAACATTGATTTCATTAAATGTCAGCCAATACTTCACTTTATCTTTATAACGTGTGAGCACTGTTTTTGCATATCGTTCAAAATGAGCAATGCAATCACGATTTTGCCATCCACCCATTTTCGCAAGATTTAACGGCATTTCATAGTGTGAAATGGTAATCAGGGGTTCAATACCATAACTTAAACAGGTATCAATGAGTTCATCATAAAACTTCAATCCTTGTTCATTGGGTTGTGTTTCAGTCCCGGTTGGGAAAATGCGTGACCAAGCAATTGAGAATCGATAGACTTTAAATCCCATTTCCGCAAACAATGCAATGTCCTCTTTAAACCGTGTATAGTGATCAATGCCAATGTGATTTGGGTAAACATATCTGTTCTCTAAAATGTCCCAATCAAAATCAGGTTGTGAAGCGATTTGCATCCGTGCTTTGCCACCTGGCATGGCATCCGAAACGGATGGTCCTTTACCATCTGTTAAGTATGCACCTTCCAATTGGTTTGCTGCGGTCGCACCACCCCATAAAAACCCTTCAGGAAAACGTGTATTCATCTAGAAGTACCTCCTCTATTTATATAGTCAAAGTGTATCACACATTCATGAAAACTATTTTCAACTTACGCTTTTATCTGAGATTATTTGATGTATACTATAAATAAAGGAGATTCAAATGTTCTCGTTTCAAATTATCCAAGACATTCCAGTGTGTAAAGACGCTGCGTATCTTGAACTGATTGAGGGTGGCTTTTCACACGATGTCAACGTTTTGGTTTACACCAAACATCATGAATATTTTTTGGTCCGCGTTGGTGATGCTTCCAATCTCAAGGTCTATACTCAAGAATATGAATTTTTAAAGCGCTGTGAAACACTGAACGATGCGTTTCCCAAACCTATAGATTTTGGCGTGCTTGAACAGCATCATCGTGTATACCGTGTTTATACGTGGATGGAAGGTGTTGGCTTAGTGAATGTGCTACCAACTCTGGATAACCATGCACAATATGCGTGTGGTGTAGAAGCTGGACAGTTGCTCAAAGCGATGCATTCAATTAATTGCGATGACACCAATGAGGATTGGGAAACACTGTATAATCACAAAATTGATCAAAAGATACAGGCGTATCATCTGTGTGGCTTGAGATATCCAGATGATGCATCATGTCTTAAAACCATCGAAGCGTACCGCCCTTATCTAAACAAACGGCCAAGTGTTTATCAACACGGTGATTATCATGGTTCAAACATGATCTATAACCCCCACAACAGGGTATCCATTATTGACTTCAACCGGGTGGGAGTAGGTGATCCATGGGAGGAATTCAACCGAATTATTTGGAGTGTTAAGGTCAGTGAACCCTTTGCATGTGGACAAATTCATGGGTATTTCAACCAAGAACCACCCCATGAATTCTTCAAACTTCTCAAGCTCTATTCCTATGTCAATGCGATTGCTTCACTGCCTTGGGCCATTCCATTGGGTCAAGAACAAATTGATATCATGCACGATAATTATCAAATCATGCGCGACTGGTATCGTGATGATTCAGAAATCCCGACGTGGTATCAAACCCATGGATCGATAAAAAAGAAGGATGATTAATCCTTCAAGGTGTATTTAAAGGCACAGGTCTCAACATGGTCATTCACCATTCCCACCGCTTGCATAAACGCGTAGACAATCGTAGAACCAACAAACTTAAACCCAAGTTTTTTTAGCGATTTACTCAGCGCATCCGAAATATCCGTTGTCGCTGGTACATCAGCATGGGTTTTTGGATGATTCATGATGGGAGTACCACCAACAAAACTCCAAAGATAGGTACTGAAAGAGCCATACGCTTCACAGACCTTGAAATAAGCATGGGCATTTGTAATGGCAGCATTAATTTTTAAGCGATTTCGAATAATCCCTTCATTTTGCATGAGCGCTTGTACTTTTTGATCATCGTAAGTAACTAAGATATGCGGATCAAAGTTATCATAGGCTTCACACAAGCTATCCATCCGCTTGATGATGGTTGTCCAACTTAAACCCGCTTGATTGCATTCAAGCATCAACATCTTAAATAATTCCAAATCATCATAAACAGGGACACCCCAATAGGTGTCGTGATAATCTTGTTCCAAAGGGTGTCTATGAGCCCAATCACACCGTACACATTCCATATAAAAACCTCCACAATATCTTTCATTATACACGATTTAGACGAATTCCAATAAAACTGTTGTAAGGGTTTCCTAAATTGATGAGGTATGATAGGATTGAGTGTGTAGAAGGGGCAGTGTTTTACCCAAACACTGTGGTGAAATTGATGAAAAAAGTAATTATTAATTCAGATGATTTTGGATATTCCCGTGGTATTAATTGGGGGATCATGGATGCACATACACAAGGCATCCTTACATCCGCAACATTAATGACCAATATGCCAGGGTTTACCCATGCGGTTGAACTCGCAAAGCAAGCGCCAGAGCTTGGAGTGGGCATTCACATGGTCTTAACCTGTGGAAGACCCTTGCTTAACACTCATAAAACATTGGTTGATGAACACGGTAACTTTAAAAAGCAAGCATGGTTTAAAACAGAACCCTTTGATGAAGAGGAAGTCTATCAAGAATGGGATGCACAGATTCAAAAAGCAATTGATGCAGGCATTACCCCAACTCACCTTGATTCACACCATCACGCACATACGTTTCAAAACAATCCAGAGATTATCGAACGTCTTGGACGTAAGTACAACCTTCCAATTCGGATAAATTATCAGGCATCCCCAGATATGCGTGGGGTTGAACATTTTATTTGGGACTTTGATGAATGCGGTGCGCGTCCTGAATCCGAAGATAAAGCATATCTTGATGCATTGCTACAAGGAATTTTAGACCATGAGACAACTGAAATCATGTGTCATCCAGGATATCTTGATTGTACGATTTATCATGGGTCATCATGGCTTGAAAATCGAATCCATATCCTTGAGTTCATCATTCATTCAGACTTCTCAAAAACACTTAAAAACCATCCAGACATTGAACTGGTAACCTATAAAGAACTTTAGACTGATATTTATCAGTCTTTTAATTTGTTGAGTTTCCATAAGAAAATCGAAGCAACCGACTTATAGGGTTCAAAACGTGCCATATACCGGTCGAATTGCGTTTTAGAAACAGACTCAATCTTTAAAATGCGCGCGACTGACTTACGAAGTGCAATATCATCATAGCTTGTAAGATTCAGTCGATTATAAGTGTGGATGAGAATAATAATTGCACTCCATCGCCCCAGTCCTTTGAGTTTTGTTAATGCTTCAATCGCGTGTTCATCGGATAAAGTGTTTATGTACTCAAAGCTGAATTCCTGTCCTGAAACCTTTTCACATAATGATTTAATGGCACATGCTTTATTATGTGTAAGCCCAAGGTCCATCACCTGTTGTAACGATGCCTGATTCACCGATGCAACATCAGGAAACCGGTGTATAAAACGGGTGAAAATTGCGTGAGCAGAAGCAGCGCTCAACAGTTGGCCAATGATTGTATAGACAAATCCTGTATACGGATCTGGATGTGAAATACGGGTTACATACCCATAAGTATCGTGAATTTCTTTAAACTTCGGTTCACGATTCATGACATCAAGATACACTTTATTGGGTATGCCGACAAGGTCAAATGCATCGATTGGTGTCTTTTGCTTACCATGCTCGACAATACATGCATGAAGTTCTTGATATAATGTGACATCATGTCCAAAAAAATCCATCATCTCCTGTTGAATGACATCATAGTTGTCTGTGTGAAATAGACCCAAAGATTTCAAGATACGTTTTAAATAAGCATCGACCACAAACACAGGGCGGTTAAACGCGTATAACAAAATACAATCGGCTGTTTCTTTTCCAATGCCTTTAATGCTCAGTAACTGGTTACGAATACAAGGTGTATCGATGCCTTCCAGATTCTTAACATCAAAATCATACTGCTGATACCATAAGAGCAAACCGTGTATCGTTGTCGATTTGCGTGTATAAAAGCCAGAAGGACGTATGAATGTTTGAAGCGTCTCAAGGGGAAGATTCAAGATGACTTGACCCTCAAAAGGAACATTAAAGTTCTGGAGGGCTTTTTCTACATTCGTCCAGTTGGTATTTTGGACTAAAACCGCGCCAAGCATCATTTCAATGTCGTTTTCTGCAGGCCACCAATGTAACGGGCCATAATGATGCATGAGATGGTTGAGTGTTGTTTCAAGTGTCGTTTTCATACATCTATCCTATCATATTCAAACCCATAAAAGAACATCTGAATATGTTATAAGATAATCAATGTTATTAAATTGACAATAGTGTATGACATACAGTATACTGTGATTGAGGTGAGAATATGGAATCACAAGAACTTATCCAAAGTATGGTGACGGAATTGCGAAGGGGAACCTTAACCCTTGTGGTACTCAGTCAATGCAACAAACCGCAGTATGGGTATTCACTGCTACAAAGCTTAGAAGAAAAAGGGGTTGTGATTGACGCATCAACTTTGTATCCAATGTTACGCCGCCTTGACAAACAAAACATTTTAAAAAGCGAATGGGACACTCAGGAAACACGACCACGTAAGTATTATGTGTTGAGCGATCTGGGACAGACTGTTTATGAGGGACTAATCAAAGAATGGAAGAAACTAAACAATGAACTAAAGTTTCTAGAAGAGGAAATTTAAATGATGAATCATTATATCGAACGTTATATTGCGGATGTAGTCCGTCGATTACCTGAAAATCAACGCAAGGATGTATCCTTGGAACTTAACTCATTAATTGAAGACATGCTAGAGGAAACGGATGATGTTAAGACGGTATTACAAACACTGGGGAATCCAAAAGATCTGGCATCAAAATATCGTGAAAAACCACGATATTTGATTTCGCCCGATATCTTTGATCAATACATAGATACATTGAAACTTGTTGTGCGAATTGTGTTGATTGTATCCAGTGTCATTGCTGGGATTGTGATTGTGAGTGATGTGATTGGTGCACCCCTTCATACGATGGACACTCAATCACTCATTGTCTTTATAATCACACGCATCTTTGCAAATCTATCCGTGATTATCTCAATGAGTGTAACCGCAATTGTTGGCGTTACGCTTGTATACGCAATCCTTGAAGCGCATGGACCTGACTTAAGCCACAAAGAATGGTCGGTTGATGATTTACCACCATTAGAAAAAGAAAACATGAAGAGGATCTCAAAAGGAGAGGTCATCACAGAGATCGTGATGACACTATTCTTTGTGAGTATCTTGCTTGCGATGGTGTTAAATGATATGAACATTCCACTCATCATCGATGGCACCATTGAAACCTATGTTTTTAACCTCGAGGTACTGCATCAGTATGCATTGCTGATTACCCTTAGTGCATCCTTGGATATCCTGTCTTCAGTGCTAAAGCTTGCTTTTGATCGCTATAATTTTGTTGTTGCCATCTCAACACTGATTTCAAATGCGTTTGCGATGGTTGTTGCAGTGATTGTATTGCTCAATTCGAATTTGATAACCCCTGAGTTTTCACAGTTTTTGAAGACCATCCTTCCAGTTCAAGGCATCTCATTAACCTTCGCGATTATCTTTGCCATCCTATGTGTTATATCAATCTATGATATTGGTTCAACATTTTATTACACCATCAAAAACAATCGATTGACCTCAAAGCGTTAATCAATCTATCAAAAAAACAAGGTTCGCCTTGTTTTTTTATTCCCTAAAGATACCTCAGTATCTTCTTGAAATCACCAAAAATCTTAAACATTATAATATATGTGAAAATTAACACACTAATTTTATTGTTTCACAAAATATGACCGGTTTGTTTTTTGCACTAAAATATTCTTTCTTGAACAGGAAAATATTTTTTAGATTTAATCCTTCATTTTCATTTTGATTTTATAATGAAAGGACACAGGAGGATATTATGGATATTATCAAACAAGTTATCTCAGATAACAATTTTTTAGGCGCGATTTTTTCAACAATCGCCATTATCTTACTCGGGTATTACCTGAGAAAAACGGGGAAGGTTACAGAACAAGGGCCAAAGGCCTTAACCGCAGTATTAATGAATGTTGCCCTACCAGCACTTGCATTCAATGCATTTATGACCAATATTGGTCCTGAAACATTTACGATTGGACTCAACTCATTTATTTTTGGATTTGTAGCATATGTATTGCTGATTGTATTTTCATACATCTATGTGGTGAAATATAAAGGGGATAAACTTGATGCAATGCGTGGTCTCACGATTTTTGGATCCACAACATTCTTTGGGATTCCAATTATTTCAGCGTTCTTAGGGACTGAAGGAACCCTTTATGCAAACCTCTTTAACATTGCATACCGCGTGTTCTTATACTCGTATGGATTCATTCTTTTCTCTGGGTTGAAACTTGAAAAGAAAAACCTCAGTCAAATTATTTTAAATCCAATCATTCTAAGTACTTTCTTAGGATTTATGATTTGGATGTTCCAAGGAAGTTTACCACAAGTTACCATTGGCAGTGGTGATACTGCATGGACTGGTGCAATTTTACGTCTTGATAAGACACTCCCATGGTTTATGAGTGCTGTAAGCTATCTGGGTTCATTATCTTCACCACTAGCATGGCTTGCAATTGGGATGACGTTGGCACAAATCTCACTTGCTGATGCAACAAAAGACATTGATGTTTGGGTTTACTCATTTGTGAAACTTCTCGTCATGCCAGCCTTGATGCTTGTAGTCATGATGGTATTTAAGTCTATGGGATTTTTAGCCCTTGATTATGTTGCGATTACAGGTATTGTTATTATGCTTGCAACACCACCTGCAACCGTAGCGGTTGGGTATGCAATAAATTTTGATAAAGAAGCACTCTTCTCATCAAATGCATCACTCATCTCAACGGTATTATCGATTGTCGCAATTATTTTCTGGTTGTTTGTATTAACCGCACTTCACAGTGCAGGAATTGTATAAAATAAGAAAGGAGAATTTGTTTATGAAACTATTATGTTATGGTGTGAGACGTGTCGAAAGACCGTTCTTTGAAGATTTAAACGCACGCTTCAATTTTGATCTAGTGCTCACAGAATCCATGTTGAATGATGAGACAGTGCATCTTGCGAAAGGATGCGATGCTGTTATGCTTCGTGGTGGATGTCCAGGATCGCGTCAAAACCTTCAGATTTATAAAGATTATGGGGTACAGTATGTGTTGACACGTACTGTGGGTTATAACCATATTGACCTTGATGCTGCAAAAGATTTAGGACTTAAAGTAGCCTATGTACCCTTTTACTCACCCAATGCAATTGCAGAGCTTGCATTAACCTTTGCCATGACCTTATCACGTCATGTTCAATACATGGGGGATAAAGGAAAAGATGGAAACCTTATTATTGACGAGTTTATGTTTAGTAAGGAAGTTCGCAAATCTACCGTTGGAATCATCGGGTTAGGGAAAATTGGCTTCACTGCAGCCCAACTCTTCCATGGAATTGGTGCGAATGTGATTGGCTACGATATTGTAAAGAAGGATTATTTAGGAGATGTATGCACACAAGTTGATTTGGATACACTTCTCAAAGAATCGGATATTATCTCAATGCATATGCCATACTTTAAGGGTTCAAATGATGAATTCTTGAATGCAGAAAAAATTGAGAAAATGAAAGAGGGTGTGATTTTAATTAACACATCCCGCGGTGAGCTTCAAAAAGTTGAAGACATCTTATCTTATGTTGAATCAGGGAAGATTCAAGGCTATGCAACGGATGTTTTAGCAAATGAAACACAGTACTTCAATAAGCTAACACGCCCTGAAGACTTTGATGTGTTGTTGACGCGGATTCAATCGCTCTACCCACGGGTACTTGTTACACCACATATTGGGTCTTATACCGATGAAGCAGTCAGCAATATGGTTGAATACTCATATGAAAACTTACAAGAATTCATCGATACAGGGAAGTCAAAGAACCAACTTGTATAGTGAAATGATGCATAAAATTAAGGCGGTCTGAAATAACTTGGGGATAATTCAGAAAATGATATAAAATAACTTGGGGAGTAAGTTACCCCAAACAAGTTTGTTAAAGACCAAAGGGAAGCGTAGTCGCACATGACTATAGCTTCCCTCTTTTTGTTATAGTATATCAATAATGAGTCATTTCTTAAGAGAGTCCTTTGTCATAGGTTGTTTTAATTATTGGGTTAATTCGATATGTTGCGTCTTCATTAAGCACATACAACACACGATTCCTAAACCGCTCCCAATTACGATAGCCACTTGCATTGTTTTTTATTTGCTTGATTATGCGATTTCGATTCTCAATCAACGCACTGTTTATGTGTGTTATGGAAACTTCATAATGGGTTTCTCCTGTTTTCTTATTTGTGACCTTTGTGCATTTTTCTACTTTATTGAAAGTTGCGACAATTTCATTTTTCCACTTTCCTAAAGTTCGGCTAAAATCAACGATTGATGCAACTCTACTCTGAGCCATCACTCTGATGAGTGTGTTCAGATTCTCGTGTGCATTCTCAGCTTTTGATTCATTGAAGAATTGATCGAGTAAGAACTTCATGTTATATGCATCTTCAAGGCCATTGCTCGTTTGAAGAATTAGGTCTATTATGTCGTAAAGGTTTAGAAACTTTCCCAATTTCTTATTGCGTTGTTTCGGTACATTTGGATCAAATATATTGTATTTCTTATCTTTAACTGTGGTTGTTGCTTTGGGGTTTTTATAGAGTAACCAGTTGAACTTTTTAAGCAGATAGTATTGCTGGTCACGCTTATAATATTCTTGTCTTTTGACTTTATCTTCTGTTTGCTTCCAGTTCTTAGGAGGTTTTAGTTTCTTCATAGTGTCTACCCTAATAGAGTCGATACGTTTCATTAAATCACTATAAACATGAAAACGATCAACACTGATAAACGCGTTTGGAAGGAATTGTTTTGCGACGACTCTATAGCTATACCACATGTCGATTCCAATACCTAAGACTCCTTTGCGTTCTTCAAGGGGGATTTGGCTAAAATACGCGACTAAGTCTTGTTTCTTACGGGACGGTAATATATCTACGATATTCTTTGTCATTGCATCAATAAGAACGCATACATAATCACTGCGATCACTGTGGTACGCATAACATTCATCAATAAGCAGATAAGCGGGTAGTTTTTGTCTGGAGACAGAAACGTGGGAATCGAAAATAGATGATACTGTAGTGGGAGATAACCGATATCTATTGGCAACTGTGGTAAACGTTTCATGTGGCGATTTAAGATCATTCAGGACATTATATACGGTCAGCTGAGTAATCTTCATATTTCGATACGCAAATGGATTGTGTTCAAAAAAGCATTTATTACACGTTGTGCATTTATAACGTCGTGCACGGTAACGAATGTAACAGGGTATATGTGTTACCAGTGAGTGGAGAAGCTTCTTTTCAGAATAATCTTTGATTGTGGATGTTTTGCTTTCACAAATTGGGCATGTTTGTTCCTCTACCTGAAGCGTAATGTACACATTCAATGCGTCACTTTGACCTTTGATATCAATCTTCTGGACTTGATGGTGTTCTAAGTTAAATAATTCAAGAATTTTTTCGTTACTTAAAAGAGTGGCATTAGCGTTCATAGAAACCCTGCCTCTCTTTGACTATTTTGATAAGGTTTCATTATGTATCTTGCTCCTAAATATAAAAATGATTGTCTGTTATTTAAATAACCATCTTCATTATATTCAATCTGAGGAGTTAAAACTATTTTTCTCATGTTGGTGAAGTAATGGCGGAATGATAGATATTCCGTTTTGTGGATAATATGAAGTAATTCAATCGTTCCAAATAACTTAAATGTCTCACCGATTCATAATCGTTAAAACGTATTTTTATCCGAATATATGTTGATTCATCAATATCAGTTAAAAGCGTGCTATCAAGTTCATGGGTTAATATTATTTCAATTGTGGGTACAGACAGTTGAAAATAGGGAAGTAAGTTACTTGGTATTATTGCATGAGTTCTCTTACATTGATTACAAAAGAAACGTGCGATTTCTACGACAATGGTTAATCGCCCAGTAATTATGGTTTTCGGATAGTATCCATAACGAATCAGTGTATCTGTTTTTGAACAGCACGGACAAGGTATTGTTTTTGGATTAATTGAATTGAGAAATTTGTAATATTCCTTTTGAGAAAACTGTTTATTATTGAATGTGTTTGAGAAAACTGTTATCATATTCTTACTCCTTTATAGGAGGTATTGGATTGGTAGAAACTTAGGTCTGGAAACTTGGGGTTTCTACCATTTTATTAACCTCGTTAAACTAATAATACAAAAAAAATCACTTTAATACAGCACTTAATTGTGCATAAAGTAAAGTGATTTTTTATTCTGCTGGTCTAAGATAATCAGTTTACAACAGAAATCCCCAAACTTCTTTAAAGACAGAGGCTAGAGCAAGATTACCTCACCCCAAGAAATAGTGTTGCGAGTGAAAACCCCAAGTAAAGTTTAATATCCAAAATTAAGTCAGCACTGCTGGCTTTTTTTTATCTCACATTTCACATAAAAAACACAATAAAGGTTGAAATACGTAAATTTTCTTCGTGAACACGAAACAAATTTTTCCCTTTACGTTAAATCTGTGTGAAGTTTTGTGGACCTTCACACATAACGTTGACATTCAATATTTAACTATGCGAAACTATACATGCAAAACATTTGCAAAATGATTACCATGAATAGGGGTGATACACATTAAAGAAAAATTAAGCTCAGAAAAAGGCAAACGGATTTTGTTGATGATCGGCATATTAGGGTTTAGTGTAATCCTTGGCGTGATGACTGAGGTCAATAAGCGTGACAAGGACACATTAAATTCAATGTATGGGATTCAACGCAGTTCAGAATCTGTATTTAGTCAAGATGTAATCTCGCAATTATCAAATCCATATGTTGCGACACAGCTTTACCACAAGAATCAACTCGTTGGAATTATTACGGATGAATCTCAAATCAATGCGTATCTAAATGAGATTTATACAGCGGATTTTGAAGCACATTTTCCAAACAGTCAATTGAATTACTCAGATGACATCTATACCGTTGAGCATAAAAGTTATAACGTGTATGAGAACATTGATCAACAAATCGTTGGGTACTTATCTGAAAACAATCTATTATCAATTAAAGCAAACAAGATTGAGTTTTCCAATGGTGCGGTGATTTATTGTAAGAATCTAGAAGATTTTGAAAATGCTCGAAACACCTTTATTTCAGGGTATGTATCGGGTGAGGAATTAAGCATTCTTGCTAGTGGTGAAACGGTTCCAAATCTCAACGACTATGGTACAAAAACCGTCGGATTTGAAGTGTTAGAATCCTTGGTGTTTTCTGAAGGATATGCACCACTTGATGACATCAAAACCAATGAGAAAGAAATTCTTAACTTCTTAAGTTTTGGGTATGATTTTGAATCAAAATCGTATACGGTTGAAGAATTTGATACCATTGAAGGAATCGCATGGCTAAATCAAATGTCATCGCAACAATTACTATCAATTAACTCAGACCAACTAAAGAGCATCAATCAGGTCTTGAAACCAGGAACACAACTCGAAGTTACGCGCATTAATTCGCCACTTACCGTACGTGTTACCCAACAACGTTTAACATCAGAAACACTCTACCCAGAAAGCACACTCTATATTGAAGATCCTTCACTTAGAGAAGGGTTAACCCGTGTTTCTCAAGCGGGTAAATTGGGTTCAGAAGATGTCTTATATGAAGATGTTTATGAAAACGATATTGCGGTAAGTTCAAAACGACTCAGTTCTAAGACGACTGTAGAACCTGTACGTGAAGTCATTTACGTGGGGACTTATGTAGAACCACGCGTCGGAACGGGTAACTTCAGAATGCCAATGATTAACTCAAAAATATCATGTGGTTGGGGATGTTATGCTGGGCATCAAGGGATTGATATTCAATCGCGATCAAACAGAGGGTATGGTCCAATCTATGCTTCAGATCGAGGCGTCGTCGAAACCAATACCTACCAAAGTGGTTATGGATATTATGTGGTCATCAACCACAACAATGGCTATAAGACATTGTATGCCCATCTTGATTCACCGGGATACTTTAGAGTCGGACAAACAGTTCTACAAGGTGAACAAATTGGGTATGTCGGAATGACGGGCATCACAACTGGACCTCACTTGCACTTTGAAATCATTGTGAATGGCGTCAGACGCAATCCATGTGGCTACTTATCATGTTAAAGCATCATTTGATGCTTTTTCTTTACCATTGACATGAAGCCCCTTAAGATTTACTCAAAACCCTAAAAAAAGTGCATTGACATCGTTTGTTTCAAAGTGAGATACTTATAAGGAAGACTTTAGTGGGGAAACAAAAAGGAGCGCGTATGAAAGCATATATCAATGACTTAGTAACACTACTCAATACCAAAAGCCCGACAGGACACTCTGAAGAAGCAATAAGGGCTGTAAAGGCTCGATTTGATGAATTGGGTCTTGTAACCCAACTGACGCATAAAGGAGCACTCATTGCCACACTTGAAGGAGAAAATACCCAAGAAGCGCTGACACTGTCTGCACACATCGATACCCTTGGATGTGTGGTCAAAGAAATCACGTCAGATGGTTATTTAAAACTCTCTCAAATTGGTGGGTATGCATGGACAACCATTGAAGGTGAACATGTTTCTATCGAAACAGTGGATGGTGTCTTTTACAGTGGCCAAATCATTACAAATGTTGCCTCGTCCCATGTGCATGGTTCAAAAACAAACAGCACAGAGCGCAATGAACAATCTTTACGTGTACGTATCGATGAAAAAGTATTTACAAAGCAAGATGTCCTAGACTTAGGGATTGAAGTGGGGGATTTTGTACACCTTGACCCGCGCACCACTGTGACACCTTCAGGATTTATTAAATCCCGCCATTTGGATGATAAAGCCTGCGTGATTGCTTGTTTTGAAATTGCGAAACACTTTACTTCCACTAACACAAAACCAAAACACACAACACATTTCTTTATTTCTAATTATGAAGAAGTGGGTCATGGTGCATCCTCACGAATTCCAAGCGATACCGTTGAACTTTTGGCACTTGACATGTCTGCACCTGGAAGTGGTCAAACAAGTGATGAGTACTCCGTAACAATCTGTGCAAAAGACAGTACAGGTCCTTATGACTACGGCATGAAAAAACGCTTGATTGCTTTATGTAAAGCCCATGATATTCCTTATAAAGTGGATATTTACCCATTCTATGGATCGGATGGATCGGCTGCACAACGGGCTGGACACGATGTTCGCGTTGGACTCATTGGACCAGGTGTTGACGCATCACACAGCTATGAAAGAACCCATACAGAAGCGATTGAAAGTACCATTCGCTTAGGGATCGCTTATTTAGAAACAGGATTCTAATCAAAAAGAACCACAGTGTGGTTCTTTTCATTCAGACGATAAGAACAATTGATGTTTGGGATATAAGTGCTATATAATAGGATAAAGTGATGGTGAAATTTATGAAACAAATTGTATACTCCGATTACAACGATTTAGACTTACCCCTTTATGTTAAGAAATATTTAGGGAATCACAATGCACTCGCAAACATTCGTGATTTGGATGATGAATCCTATATTATTATGAGTTATCCTTTTGATGAAAACAGTGTTCAACCGATATGCATTAAGCAATCTCAAAATGAACTCACGATTTATACCCATGAATCAATCGAGATTGAAAATCTTGAAACACTTAATTTCACAGATCTCGTATTCACGACCTTAGAACACTATGAATCACTGATTCAAAAAATACATCTTGAATCTGAAGCGTTTCAAGAAACAATGGGAAATGGCATTACTAAGATGCAAGTGGACCAATTGATTCTGATGAAACGCCATCTCATTTTGTACCAACAGGCAGTTACTGCGATAAAAGAAGTGGTCGATTATATACAAGACCATAAACCAAAACAACTTTGGTCCCAACCATCACAATGCGATACGGTGAACATCTTAATAGAAATGAAACAGATCGATCAAAACATCTCCATGTTATCAGAGATCATTGACGTAATCCTCGATGTTTCAAACGCATTGTATTCAAATAAGCTAAACATTGTGATGAAACGTTTGGCTGTCATTACCTTGGTCATATCCATTCCAACATTAGTGACGAGTTTTTATGGCATGAATGTTGATTTACCATTTCAAAATCACTCATATGCCCTTATTTTAATTTTTATCATAAGTTTAGGACTCACATCCTTTGCCCTTTATATTATGCAAAAACGCGATTATCTTTAAACCGACAATCGCGTTTTTTTAGTACTGTTTTAGAATCAGTGTGATACCATTTGGATCACGAACTGTGATGCTTTGATCATCAATACGCTTGACACCATCCAGTGTTTCTTCAAGGTGATTGAGGTCATCCACATATAAAGTCATATAATCAAGTCCAGTTACATCATCTGGTAACGTGTCAACAGGGCGTTCCCATGTGTTTGCGCCAATGTGATGGTGATACCCATTCTTTGAGATAAATAAAGCGGTATTTCCCCAAACCGTTTTGATGTCGTAGCCCAAAAGGTTTACATAAAACGCTTCATGTGCTTTTAGGTCCTTGACTTCAAGGTGCATATGTCCCAAGATTGTCCCGTCGGGAAGTCCATCCCATGATTCCACATGAACCATATCAACAAGGCGTTGTAAGTTGACTGGTTGAGTATCCGTTTCAACGGTCCCATCATCGTGGACATTCCAGGTATCCATGGGTCTATCCGCATAAATTTCGATCCCATTCCCATCGGGATCGTGCATGTACAATGCTTGTGAGTATAAGTGATCCCCCGCACCATCAATTTGATAGCCTTCACGGGCAAAATGATACAAAATTTGACCTAAGTCCGCTTCATCAGGAAGCAAAATCGCAATGTGATACAAACCTGTATAGGGTTTGCTGGGGTGATTCCACGAAGCATTTGCACGAAGATGAATGATAGGGGTCTGATTCACACCAAGACTGGCACTGGTTTCTGTTTTTTCAATGAGTGTTAATCCAAGAATTCGCGTATAATAATCAAGTGATCGGTTGAGATCTTGTACTCTTAATCCAACATCGCCTAAGACTGGCATCGTATTCATTAAAGGGTTCATCGTGTGTCCTTCTTTCTTTACACTTACACTTTAGACCATAATAGTTGAATATTCAACTAATATGACTGGGTCAGTGTATTAACTAAATTAAACCCTATAAAAAATGGGCTAAGCATTAGAAGTGTCTAAATTAAAAAAATGAGTGATAATAAAGTTGAAATTCTATATATTATTATGTCAGATTATCTAAAAAAGTATCAAGCAATTTCGACGCTTTTAAGGGATAATAGAATAAGTAAGTTTCTTATTAATGGGGAGAAGGTGATTTTGTGATTATTGAGTATAAAAAGTCTGTGTACCGTCTGATAAAGATCTTAGAGCTATTATTAGACAATGATCGTTCAATTTCAATTCGTGACATTGCAATTATGAATCAATGCACAGAACGTACAGTTTATAACGATATAAATTATTTGGTTGAACACTGGAATCACTTGTTGCATCTTGATATATCACATACGAGTTTGATTTCACAAAACACATCAATTGGAAACATCCAATATGTGACGGAACAAATCTTTGTGAACGAACCCATAACAAGACTTCTAAAGATGGTGATTGAAGTACCTTACAACTCAGTTGAGTTCTATTCATCAGCACTTGAATTAAGCCATCAAGTAACACGTAATCTATTAAACGATTTAAAGCGCAGTCTTGAAAGCCATGGTCTGAGTTTATACATTCGAAGTAAACGTGTCAGCATTACAGGAAATGAGTTTGACATTCGATACTTCTGTGCTGTATTCTATCATCAATTTGAACACAGTTTTAGAATCTATAAACCACATATAGAATATACTGAGGATATTGCGAAGTATACGACGGATTACACGATTATTTCTCGATTTATTGATTATATTGAATACATTTCGGTCCTTCGGTTTAACCAAAATTTCTTTATGGTAAAATCGAAGAAACCACAAACATTACAAGCAGATATTAATGCGATGGTTTCCCAATATATTAAGGTCATTCTTCAGATGGGCAAGCGTTTGGAACCTTACGAAGATATTTTCTTATCGACCTTTTCAATGTTAGGATATCGAATTCCTGTAAATGATACCGATAAGATTATGGCAGTCATTGCTTCAATCTTATATATGGACACTCAGATATTTGAAAAATTTGACACACGAGTTCAAGTTGTTAATCTCTTTGTGAAAAACTACAGTAAAGTTAATCCAGCACGTTATTATGATGCAGAGTACCAGTTTACGCGCATTCTAGAAAACTTCACTGACAACTACTTACAGGTCATTGCTGGGATAATTTACGTATTGGATATGCTGTATCCGATCACCTATGAACCACGTCATTTAAACCTCGTTGTATACAGTGGCACCAGTTTTGAACACGCACAATCACTCAAACGTCAATTGGAAATATACTTTCCACGCCATAGTTTTTATATCTATAATGGTAAAGTGGAATTTAAAATACCCGATAAACAAGAACTTGATGCCTTTTGCAAGACCTTATCATGCAATGGCATTATCACAACCCTCAGTTTTCCCTATCAGCTTGATGTTCCGATGATAACCGTGAGTGATTATTTTGTCGGGACTGATATTGGCCGAATCTTTGACTTTATTAATGCAACTAAACGCTAATTGTGAATCCATCATAATCAGCGTTTTTTTATGCCTTGGTATAAATGAAAACTATGGCCTTCACGATTATGAAAAAAACAAGGTTGTATAAAAAAAGAGTGAAAAATATAATGAAAGTGTAATAGGTGGGGATCTTTATAATACGAAACTTATCCTTCTAAAGCGCGCGATTTGTATGGTAATAATCTCTACTTATCCACAAGTTTTTTAAACTGCGCTTCTTTTATCTTGTGTTTATGTGAGGGGTTTTTATAAAAGTCTTCGATCAAAAAGAAAAAGGTGTAACTATGAACAAGCGAAATGTGATCAGCAATCTACTTTTAATCAGTTCAATCCTCTTTTTAGGATATATTTTGGTTATAACACGAAACAAACCAGATGGCGAGGTGTCTTATCTATTTGGGTATAAACCCTTTATTATCACAACAGGTTCGATGGAACCCACTTACCCTGTAAATACACTGGTAATCGTAAAACAAACATCCCATGAGGAAGTTGCAATCAACGACCCGATTGCATTTTACAGTCCAATCTTTGACAATTTTGTATTTCATCGTGTAATTGACATCACTGACGAAGGATTCATTACAAAAGGGGACTTCAATGAGTTTATAGACAGCGACCTAGTACTTTTTGAACACCTTATTGGAAAGGCTGTCTTTTACACAACGCTGAGTGTTCCAATCATTAACCTGTTATCACAACCCATGGGCTTTCTCTTGGTGGTGTGTGTCCCAATCAGTATCGTATGCATTGGCCTTATTGTTCATAAGCGTAATACAAAGGAGTGATATCATGATGCGAAAAACGCTCTATTCTATCGTTATATTATCAGTCGTTTATTTTCTTGCGTCATTTTTTATAGATGATGTGATGAGCTATTTAAGCGACAAAGAACAAATGCACTTGAACGTTGAAACTTCACACATCGATGTTTCACTTGAGGATTTCCAAATTGGAATTGAAGACAATGGAGTTGTATCGTGGAACTATCAAGAAGGAGATGCATTTGATGTATCACCAATGCAAAATCAAGTTGTTCATATCCGTTTTAATGTAACGAATCAATCGCCTTTTGATGTCAATGTCGATGGGACCTTAACACTTGCACTGGATTCAAAAGAAGCAAAACACGTGTCAAATATCTTCTTTCTATACCCATCAACAATGCCATCATCCGAGATCATCGATCAACTCAATCAAGGCAATGATACCCAGGCACTCCAAGTCGCTGACAATCAACCAACACACTCAGGGGTGCACATTCCGATTGTGAAAGGTGAGACTTTAAGTGCTTCATCGCACCCAGGAAGTTCAAAAACCTACACTTATAAGCTTGTCATGAGCGATGCGTTTCATGATATTCACACGGTTCGAAGTATCGTCTTAAACACTGCCTTAAACGTAGGGATAATTGTCGATGTAAATGGAAAAAATAGTGCGCAAAATTGGAATACTCACCTAACGCAAGGGGGTTCAATTAAACCCAATCCCTATCTCAAACGAAATATTACAATTGAGTTCATTGGAGATAATCCATTATACCTCACCATCGGTGAACCTTATACTGAGTATGGTGCAAAAGTGAGAAACGAATGGTATGAAACAGAAGCTTATCAAGTGTCTGGAATTGTGAATAATCAAAAGATTGGGTGGACTGCTATGAAATATACGCCGACTGACCCAGACTTTCAAACAACCGTAAAACGCATTGTCTATGTGACAGATGGCGAACCTCCAGTCATTCATGCCCCACAAAATCCCGTCGTTCGCTTTGTGAATGAAACCCTTGATTTAAAGGATCTTGTGAGTGTAAGTGATAATAGGGATACTGAAGCGCGTCTGAGACAAAAACTCATGGTTTACACTTCTCTTGGGTATTCACCCAAAAAACCAGGAACGTATAATATATGTTATAACGTAAGCGATGATTCGTTTCTAGATGCACAAGAAGTATGCCTTGATCTAATCTTAGTCGCGTTTAAAGATGTGGCACTCATGGAACATTCATCCCTCGCTTTAACAACTCATGGACAGGTGTATTCATGGGGTAAAAATAACAGTGGTCAGCTGGGACAGGGTTCAAACAGTGAAGATATTCTAAAACCACGTCACATTGAGAGTCTTGGTGATGTTAACATCGTTGACATTGAAGCGGGGAGTAATTATGCCATGGCCCTTTCAGATCAAGGTCAGCTTTATATATGGGGTGCTGATGCCTATGGTGTTCAAGGAAATGACTATTTACACCCAGACAATCTCGCGCCAACACCGATATTAATGGGTGAAACAATTACCCAAATGCATGCAGCACAACACACAGCACTTGCACTTAATGATATGGGAGAGGTTTATGTTTGGGGTCGAGGTGCTTCCTATGCAACGGGAGTTGGGAATACCATGAGCTTATATTCACCAACTAAAATGACATTTCCAAACAATGCAACCATTCAATACATCACTCAAGGATGGGGTTATGGGTTTGCGATTTCTACAGATCAACAACTGTACGCATGGGGAACTGGAGCACAGTGGGCTTTTTTATCCAACCAAACCGTTCAATATTCAAAACCAACCAATATAACATCATCACTTCCTGAAGATATTAATGTACAGGATATCCACATGATTAAAGGAGGAAGCGCACATGTTGCGATCTTGACCAAGCAAGGTGACCTTTATACATGGGGATTGGATGATCAAGGACAATTAGGTAATGGATCGGGTCGAAGTGATATGAATGCACCGTATAAGGTACAAACAACTGTGAATCAAAATGCACAGATTTCATCAATTGTATTAGGGGAATATACCACTGTTGGCTTAACATCCGATAAAACAGCATTTGCATTTGGAAAGAGCACAAACTATCAATTAGGATTTGTATCAAACGTTCATTTCCCTTATTCATTGTGTATACCATCAAATTCAATAGGTGTATGTAGTGCAGATGACATGAGAATCATCGCTGCAGATACCAGTACGAATATAACTGCAATCGTAAGTGAAACTGGAACAATCTATATGACTGGATCAAACATAAATGGTGAACTGGGGCGTGATACAAAAAGTAAGCATGAAACGTGGGGTGAAATCATTATTGTGGAGTAAAAAAAACAACAAAAATTGTCATATTAATAAAATGTTATAAAAAATTGGTGAGTAGACCTAAAAATCATAATAAATGCTAATTTTCAGAACGGTTATAATGGAAATGTAAAGATTTTTTGATAATTTCAATAAGTATTTTCAATGTCCAATAAAAAAATTTATCGATATTGAGGACACTTATAAAATTGAATACACGAATTCAACAATTCACACGCTGCATCTTTTGGTGTAATGATTGTTGAAGATCGATGATACAAAAAATGACTGTGGGTGGAAAAAAATGAAACAATTAATCGAAAGACATATTCAAAGAAAATTGCAATTGATTGATACGGTATACTTTTCAAAAGAAGCACCAAGTATTGGGGAACTTGCGAAATACCTTGATGTATCGGAATCAACGATAAAAAGTGATTTAACACAATTTAACTTATTAGCGGATAATGGTTCCATTATCCGAGTATTTGACCGAGATCGACGGATGGATCTTTATGAATCAATCGTCAATGACTCTTTAATTTCAAAAGTTTTACGCATGCTATTTATGAATCCAGGAAGACAGGCAGAGTATTACAGTGACACACTGTCAATCAGCCGTGCAAACTTCTATAAACAGGTGAACCTTCTAAACAATCGGTTGAAGGTATATGGCGCACGCATTATTGTCAACGATGGGTATCATATTATCGCTGATGACGAACGTGCATTTCGTTTCTTCGTATTTTTTAGCTTTGTTTCTACAAGTACGGAAAACAGTCCAATTATTGTAGAGAATGTTCATTACTTCCAAGATATTTTGAAAAAGAACAATTTGGGAGTCAGTCACTTTAATCGAGTTGACTCATGGGAACGGTCGTATATGGCATCAATTCTCGCAATCTTTATCATCCGACAATCCAATAAGAAGACTGAGATTGAGATTACCCAAGAGCAAATTATGAAAAGTCCAATCAACGTTTCCACACCGGATGTGAATCGAATTCGTACTGTGCTAACCAGTGCCACATACAAAAGCATTCTCGAAGCACTTATTGAATACAAAGAAGTGCTTACTGACGCACCTCAAAGTATCAGTTCTGAACAAATCGTTGAACTTTTAGAACGCTATGAACTTGAAATCCAACAAACCTTTCAAGTTGAAAAACGACAACTCATGATTGATACACTGATCGATATTTTCTCAGTGGTGAAAAACCTCTCGAAATACTATCCATTTGATACAAAGGGAAGTTCGATAACCATGCGTGACTTTATGAATGAGTATCGCATTATCAATGTGGATGTGATCAATCGGTTCAATACATTCTTACAGATTGCAACCGAGGTGATGGGCTTAGATCTGATGCTTTATCAAGAAATGCTCTTTTATTGGATCGTTATAAGCATTGGGGATTATCTATTTGTACCCCGAAAACGAATCTTATTTATCAGCCGATACAATGAGAAACACCTCGATTTTTGCCAACAAGATTTAGAAACCGTGTTGCGTATTATGAAAATTGAACCCGTAATTGATTTAATGCCAATCAAGCGTTTCAATACAGACACTAAAATTGATCGTTATGATTTAATTCTGAGTGATGCAACGCTTAACATTGAAGATGATTCAAATATCATCTATAAACCATTTAGTAATAGTATCCTGATTGTGGAAGGGATTATGAAGTCCATTAACACGAAAGATGATCAATAAGTTTGGGATTGCCACAAAAATATCCCGATCTCGTTTCAAAACCATGAAACAGAGTCGGTTGTTTTAGTGCATTTTAGTCTATATAATTCATTTATTCATTCATAAAATGAATTTATATCATATTTTTTTGATGAGGAACAGACTATGACTTGTTATATTGAGAATCACATTTCTCGAAAACTCAAACTAATTGACACACTTTATTATGCGAAAACAACACCTTCTATTGAAACACTATCGGCGGCAATTAATGTCTCCGAACTTACAGTTCGAAAGTATTTGAAGGATTATAATCTGAACTACCGCCATGAAACATTATCACTTAACCAACGCCAAGCCTGTTATGATACAATTTTATCCGAATCTTTGTTTTACAAGATTCTCTTTTTGTTATTTACAAGTCCTGGCTTATCTGCAAGTGATTACAGTTATCAGCTTGCCATCAGTACCGTAAACTTTTACAAGCAAATTAAGAAACTTAACGAAGAGTTAGGTGTTTATGGCATCAAAACCATCGTTCATGATGGTTATCATCTAGACTGTGAAGATGAAACATTGCTGTATTCAGTGATGTTTTATTATATCGCAAGCTACAACACAGAAAATAAAGCCCTCTTTGAGAAAATCAATCCGCTGTATTCAGTGATAAAGAAAAACGACATTCACGTCGCATTGTTTGAATTTGATAAAGACTGGGAACGTCGCTCGCTTTGTGCTTTCTTATGGATCTGTTTGGTGAGAGAATCACACGGTCTTAATAAGAAGAATACTGCATTAAAAGGTGCTTATGAAACCCATATCTCACTTGAGCTTGAAGATGTTAATGAAATCCTAAAGGTTGTCCCAGATGCACGATTTGAACAGATGCACAGTGCACTCAACCTTATGAAGAAAATGACACAAAAACAACCTGTAAACATCACTTCAATCACAGATACAGTGATTTCATACTATGAACTTAAGACGGGGATTGTAATGCGATCATTCGAATGCGATCCCCTTCAAAGCCTCCAAAACCTGATCCAATATGGACATCAACTGATCGCTATCTTTCCCTTTGATATGAATGGATGTTCATTTGTTCTCAAGGATTTTTACCAAGACTATCAAATGATGAATGCAGAGTTTACTGAACATTTTGAAGCCTTATTGATGATTTGCACGCAAGTCACCTGTATTCCCTTTACCTATTATCGTGAATTACTGTTTTACTGGTTCATAACACAGGGTGGGGAACAAGCACTCCTATCGCACAAGAAAGTGTTGGTTGTGAAGAAATCATCGAGTGATGATGGGAATCTAAACACACAAGAACTCAATCAACTGTTGCGACTCATTAAAATTCAAGGAGTCTTCTCTGAAATTAGTGAGCAAGAGTTTGTAAGTGACACACACTGTGTTGATTATGATCTGATCATTAGCTACGTTGAAATGGAGAAACATCACAAGATTATTCAGAAAACCTCACGCAATGAATCCCATCTTATGAAATCAGTATTTGACTATTTTCAAACCCAATCTTAGGTTCACATGAACGAAATACCCCTTAAATCAAGATAAAAATTAGATGACAAAACCACAGAGAAATGATTTCCGTAGAATTATGAAAAAATTCATACATTTGCATGATATTGTTAAGACCTTAACAAAATTTATGGAATTTGTCCAATATTTCACGATTCATTTCAAATATATGAAACTATTTTAAACATAACAATATAATGTTCACATAGTTTTCAAATATCTTCGTGTGTTGTCATATATAATTTTTTAAGATGAAGGGGTGATTTGTATGCTGTTAAACTACAATAAGAAAGTACAGCGTATTGTACGAATTCTGGAATCAATGATTACAGGGGATGGATGGATTGCGATTAAACAATTATCACACATCAATGATTGCACAGAGCGCACGATTTATAATGATGTGAATTACCTGGTTAAGAACTGGGGTCATATGATTCCACTTGATATTTCACACACACATATAGTTTATCCAAAGTCTGCGATTGGCAACATTCAGTATGTACGTGAACGCATCCTTGCCAATCAAGGGATTACGAAACTGATGAAACTTATTATTGAAAAACCACACAATAGCATTGAGTTTTATGCAGGTCAAATTAATCTTGGCGTTCAATCAACCCGCTATATGCTTTCTGATTTAGAAAAATCATTGAGTCTGTATGATATCGAATTAAATACCAAAACCAAAAAAATATATATTCATGGGGATGAATTAAGAGTACGCTATTTCTGCGCAACTTTTTATTATTTATTCCAACGCTGTTTCAAACTCGAACCCAGTAGTGTTGAACATGGTGTTACGGTAAATTATTATATGAAAAACCACGCTATTTTATCGCGCTATCTTCGGTATATTGAACAAGTTTCGATTTTGCGGTTTAAAAGTGGATTTAAAATGAAATCACAGGTTGTAAAATGGGACCTTGAAAATGATGTCAATGCAACCTTACTCGAGTTTATCGATACTTTAAGTCTTGAAGATGAACGCATTAAGCCCTATGATAAAGAACTTTTCGGTACAATCGAAGCGATGGGTTATGCGATTGAACCTCGAGATACCAATCGAGTCCGTATGATACTTGCAATGATTACGTTTATGTATCACGAAATATACAGTATTAAAGACATCCGAATTAACACCGCTACACTCTTTATCTTGAATTATTCAAAAGTAAACTGTGAACGGTTTAAATCAAATGAAATGCGGCTTCTTAGTGTGCTTTCTAATTTCACAAAAGATGCCCAAGCGGTGATGTCTCCGTTTCTATTTACCTTGGATTCATTGTTTCCATTGGATCATGAGAAATACAGCAGCCGTTATGTGATTTTCAGTGGAACCAGTCATGAACATTCTAAAGCAGTAGCCCGTTACATGGATGACTACTTTCCAAATAATATGTACATTGTCTATGATGGTAAAACGGAACTTCAAATACCCAGAAGTGATGATCTCTACAGTTTCTGTGAGAAACATCGGTGTGTTGGGATCATCTCAACCATTGGATTTCCTTATAAACTGGATATTCCGACCTTAACCGTCAGTGACTATTTTGTAGGCAGTGATATTGGACGCATCTTTGATTTTATCAATGAAACCTGTCATCAAGAAATAACATTTTAAAAAAAGGACTCCTATTGGGAGTCCATGTTTTGTTTTTGGAGCTGATACATATTGTAGTAAATGCCTTTTTGCGAAAGCAAGGATTCATGGGTACCCCGCTCAACAATATGACCTTCTTCTAAAACTAAGATTTGATTGGCATCTTTTATGGTTGACAAACGGTGTGCAATCGCGATGGTTGTACGACCTTTACGAATTCGTTGGAGTCCTTCTTGGATTAAGGATTCGGTTTCAGTATCAATGTTTGCGGTTGCTTCATCAAGAATTAAGATTTTAGGATTGGTGACAATGGTTCGAGCAAAAGCAAGGAGTTGTTTTTGTCCTGTAGAAAAGGATGCACCCCGCTCTGATACTTGATAATCGTAGGTTTCAGGCAATGTTTGAATAAAATCGTCTGCTTGTACAAAACGACACGCATCTTCAACTTGTTGACGCGTAATATTTGGGTTTAGAAGTTTCACATTATCCGCTATCGTACCGTAATAAATAAAAGGGTCTTGTAGAACCAGACTCATTTTTTCACGTAAGTGCGGCATTGGGTAAGAACGAATGGATTGATTGTCGATGAGAACATCCCCTTCAAAGAATTCATAGAAACGCATCATTACGTTGATAATTGAACTCTTTCCACTTCCAGTATGACCCACTAAGGCAACCGTTTCACCTGGGTTGACAGTAAAGGAGATGTTGTTGAGTACATTATGTTTCCCATCATAGGAGAAGGTCACATCACGAAACTCAATCTTAGCATCAGAGATTTCATTGACTGCATTGGCATCTTGTGAAGGTGCCATTTCTTCATGATCTAAGATGGCAAAGACACGCGCTGCAGAGACAATGGCTTGTTGGAAGATGGATAAGCGATCCATGATTTGAAAGAGTGGATCATATAATCGGTATACATAGTCTACGAATACTAAGATAAGCCCTGCAGTTACTGTGTGGGAAAATGATTGAAATCCCATATAAAGTAATACGGTTCCTAAGGTAAGGGCTGTGAGTAAGTGA
Source organism: Erysipelothrix larvae (assembly GCF_001545095.1). Lineage (NCBI taxonomy): Bacteria > Bacillati > Bacillota > Erysipelotrichia > Erysipelotrichales > Erysipelotrichaceae > Erysipelothrix > Erysipelothrix larvae. Next base: position 1,527,006 of record NZ_CP013213.1, on the reverse strand, counting down.
ATGATTGGGTAAAGCAATAATCCATCCAGCTTTAAGGTTTTCATGCGTGCTTGGTAGTACTCATAGTTTGTGTTTGCAAATTCATCGGCAAGTCGTTTTTGTTGGTTGAAGACTTGAATAATTCCCATCCCAGAAATTGACTCTGCTAGTTTTGTATTGAGTGCACTGAGTTTACTGCGTGCTGTTTCATAATTACGGGTACTGTATTTTTGGTATATCATAACCACAATCAGAGCCAGTGGAATAAATGAAACACAGATTAAGGCAAGGGTCACATTCAGATAAAACATCGTAATCACAATTGCGACAATCAAAACTGAACTGCTAAAGGCAACAGAAACAACACTCACAAGCATTTCTTGAATGGCATCTGTATCATTGGTAACACGCGACACAATACTTCCAGCGGGTGTTTTATCAAAATAACGCATGCCTAAGAATTGAAGTTTCTCAAAGAGTTCAAGACGAATCTCTTGAGTCACACGATTCCCTATAGAAAAGAATCGATACGTGTACAGATACCGGAAGATGGATACAACAAGTTGTGATAGAAAGTAGCCACTGATGAGCAAGGCAATTGCTTGGATATCAAGTGGGTTTCTAAGGATTTGAGTATCCACAATCTGTTTAATTAAGATAGGGCCAATTAGATCAGACCCAACTGCGATAAATAAGAAGAAGACTGAAATTATCAGTGTTTTCTTCATGGGTTTTAAATAGGTTAATAAGCGCAACAGTGTTTGCCACTGCTGTTTTCGACTGAGTTTTAAATCTTCTTTCATGATGCATTCTCCTTGCTAAACTCTTGGAGGTTGAATATCTCAGCATACCACCCATGTCGTAACATGAGTTCTTTGTGATTGCCATGTTCAATGACTTGGCCATCTTCAAGAACAATAATATTTTGTGCATGCTGAAGGGCACTGAAACGATGCGCGATAATTACGGTTGTTTTATGTTTGCGCAGTTGTTTTAAGTTTTTAAGAATCCGTTCTTCAGTTTTCGCATCAACTGCAGATAGGGCATCATCCAAGATTAAACACTCTGAATCCATTAAGATGGCACGTGCCATCGCAATGCGTTGTTTTTGACCCCCGGATAAAGAAACACCACGTTCACCAATTAAGGTGTCATAGCCTTTTTCAAAGCCAATGATATCTTTATCAACATCCGCAATCTGTGCTGCCATTCGGACCGCATCAAGATTAGCATCTGGTTTTCCAAATCGAATGTTATCCGCAATTGACATTGAGAATAAGAAAGGATCTTGAGGAACATAACCAAAGGCATTACGATATTGTGTTACATCGTATTGACTGATTTTGATGCCACCAAACTCAATGGTGCCATCAAATTCATCATATTCACGTAATAAGAGTTTGATAATACTGGATTTACCACTGCCTGTCTTCCCAACAATGCCCAATGTTTCGCCTTTATTAAGGGTAAAGGATACGTGTTTGAGGTTTGCGGAATCTTCTTGATCTGGGTATTTGAAGTGATTGACTTCAAAATGAATGTCACCCTGTGGTGCTTGGTTCAGCGCATCTGGATGATTGATGATATCCTCAGGAATATCTAAAAGTTTTGTGATACGCTCATAAGACACCAACCCGCGGTTCATGGTGTTAAACATAAACCCAAGTGCCATCATAGGCCATGTCAGTTGATGAATATAATTCACAAAGGTCACAAAGTTTCCGGTTGTAATATCACCGATATTAATTAAGTAAATCCCCATGATAAAGGATAAGACCAGACATAAGGTGATAATCATGATAATCATGGGGTCAAACATCGCATCATAGCGTGTGACGCGAAGGTTTTTTTCATATACATCTTTAACAATCCCTTTAAAGTTCTCAACTTCATACTCTTCTTGGCCAAAGGTCTTCGTAACTTTCATACCGTTAATGTTTTCTAAGACGCGATTGTTCATATCAGAAAATGCTTCTTGCGCAACATTGAAGGTTTTATGGAGTCGTTTGCTGAGTGCTTGCGAGCACAGAATCAACAAGGGCATGGGTAGAATTGCAACCAAGGTTAATTTCCAATTGATTAAGAAAATCATGGCTAATAATACCGTTACTCCGGATAAGACTGAATCCGCTAATTGAAGCACGCCTTGACCTGCAACCGCTTGAACAGACTTTAAATCATTGGTGGCATGGGCCATTAAATCACCGGTACGGTGTTGTTGGTAAAAGGCTGGGGACATTTTAGTGAAGTGTTTGAATAAGTCGTTTCTTAATTCATTCTCAAGACGAAATGCAGTACCAAAAATAAAAATACGCCACAGATACCGAAGTATATACATCATAACTGCACACAATAAAAAGCCACCAACACCCATCACAAGCGTCTGAGGTGTAAGTGTCTTGTCTTTAATTGAATCAATAATATTTCCCATGATTTTAGCTGGGATTAAATTTAGAATTGAAATTCCTAATAAAGCAAGTATACCGGATATGTATGATTTTTTTTCTTTCTTAAAAAACCAAGATAAATCACTCAAAATCTTCATAAGACATCCTCCATATTCGTTAATTATAAGGATAAATCCTTTGATTATCAATACAGAAACGTGCTTATATGTTTTATTTTTTACTTCTTGATAGATTTCCACACGAAATTCATGATTTATGAATCCATCACCACACAACTTAAGGTTTTATCTCTTATTTAAACTATGGTTTAAGTTTTTTAGTAGAAATATTGTGAAAAATACAAAAAGAATTCATCGGTGTGTTCTGTTTGATTGAGCACGATAAAAAGTGAACTAAATTTTCATGCCAATGAAATTAATGTGTGTGTGAAAAAAATGACACGTATGATACAATGAACTTTATATAGACGAAGAGGGGAAACAATGAAACTAAATGTATATGATTTGCATAAATCATTTGGCACTAAAGTGGTGTTGGATGGCGTAAACGCCAGCTTTGAACAAGGAAAGATTTATGCACTTTTAGGAAGAAATGGCAGTGGAAAGACGACGTTTTTTAACTGTGTCAGTCAAGAAATACCGTTTGATTCTGGAACGATCACTTTAGAACCACATGAAACACTTACACCTCAAGATGTTGGGTATGTTTACGCAACCCCAACTTTACCGGAGTTTTTGACAGGGTATGAGTTTCTTGCGTTTTTTTGTGATATTAATAAAGATAAAGGCTTAGACCGTAAAGACATTAATACATACTTTGACAAGATTCAGTTTGATATTGATGATCGTCATAAGTTAATTAAAGAGTATTCATTGGGTATGCGTAATAAGTTACAGATGATTAGCATCTTAATGTTGAAACCGAAGGTTCTTTTTTTAGATGAACCACTGACATCCTTTGATGTGGTCGCATCAGTTGAAATGAAGAAGCTCCTTGTTTCAATCAAAGAATCATGCATCATGATTCTCGCAACCCATGTCTTGCAAATTGCGAAAGATATCTGTGATGAGGTTGTGATTTTACACCATGGTACAACGAAGATGTTGTCTCATGATGCCATTAGTGATCCTAATTTTGAAGATGAAATTCTTGAAATGTTGAGTGAACCCCATGAAAAGCAAACATCCAATGTCTAAACTCTTAACGTATATTAGCGTCAATGAATTAATTTATTGGGTGGGACGCATTCCAATTCTTAAGAAGTGTGTGAATCAGAATACCTACTCAAATCCAAATGTTAAGTCTTTTTTCATTGTGGTTAACGTTCTATTTATGTGGTTTACAAGGATCTTGTTGAGTGTGATTGGACTGGGTATCTTTTCGTTAATTGGATCCTGGTTTGTAAGTGCTGGCTATTTCTTTCATCCCTTTATTGTGGTGAATTCCTGGACGTCAATCTATACAATCTTGATTTTTACCTATCTTTCACTCACCAGTAGAAAAAGCCTGGTCTTTGAAGACTCAAAGGAGAAATGGCTGCTCATTAAACAATTTCGCGTAAATCCGATGGATGTCTATACCTATACTTTCAAAGAGAATGTGTATTCCTTTGGTGTAGTGGGGCTTGTATTTTGCATTCCAGTGTTTGCGACACATGCGTATCTGTTGGGTGTGTTAGTGTTGATTGCACCGCTTATGAATTTATTGACCTACGAAGGGCTTGCATTGAGAACCTTACGAATCCATCAGAAGAAACGTTCAATTAAACGGGCAATACTCACCTTTTTAGCACTTGTTTTAGTGATTGTATGTTCAATTGCCTTGATTCAAAATACCACACTTCTTATGGTTTTGTGGTCGCTGGTTTTATGTGTGGGTGTTTATAACTTCTATATAGAGTTTATAAAACTGGATGACAACAAACTGAATAAGGCAAATCAGATTGTAAGAGAGTCAATGAATCTAAGCAGCAATGCAGCGCGTGAGCTCGTTGAGCTGAATCTTGAAAGTGCCCGCATTGACGACACCATCGATGTCCAAGGCGATCAAAGCATCGTACAACGGCTTCAAGGGTTTCGCATGATTAATCGCCTGTTTTATAAGCGACACCAACGCATTTGGATGAAATCATTAAAGTTTTCACTCAAGGTTATTGTCATAATTTTAGCGGTAGTGAGTCTGATTATTGCTGCAGGATATATCCTTGATTATGAAGGGATGATGGGCGTTAAACACACAAGTTTCTCAAATCCACTCGCGTTCTTACGGTGGTTTATTATCTTTATGTCATTATCGAATTTTACAGAGTCCATCTGTAAATCATTTTTCTTGAACTGTGATAGTGCTTTATTACACTATGCATTTTATCGACGCAAAGAGATTATCTGGAAGCAATATCTCAGTCGCTTAGGAACCTTGATTGGACTCAACCTGATTCCGGCTTTATTGCTGTGTGCATTACCCTTACTGCTTCTTGCCACAAACCTCATTGATTATTCCTATAGCTTAATGATTCTCATGGTTGGTACACTCCTTTTTAGTGCATTTATCACCGTACTCTATCTCATGCTTTATTATCTGATTCAACCCTATAATCTGGATATGGAAAATAAAAGTCCACTGTATAAAACCATTACTGGTATCTTTGCATTCGGTGTGTTTTATACTTCAGATGCGTTCTTTATAAACATTATGAATTATAGTGGATTGGTGTTTCTTTCTCTAGTTGGGTTTATTATCCTATCGTGTATCACAGTCTACTTATTTGGAGAAAAGACGTTTAAATTAAGGAGGAGCTAATCATGAATGAACCAGTTTATTTAGAAACAGGGGATGGCCATACCCTCGCCGTTTATTGTAGAGGCCAACGCAACAAACCCGCGGTCATTGTATGTCATGGTGGACCAGGTGGGTCCATTAATGACGCAAGTTTTGAGTGTTTTGATTTAGACCAATGGTTTGTGATTGCCTTTGATCAACGCGGATGTGGACGCTCAACGCCCTTTGCATCCTTACACAACAACACAATCTTTCACTCAGTGTCAGACATGGAAATTATTCGTAACCATTTCAACCTGGATTCGTGGGTTGTCTTTGGAGGAAGTTATGGCACAACCTTAGCACTCACCTATGCCATTCATCATAAACACCGTGTGAAAGCACTGGTACTCAGAGGCATCTTCTTAGGGCGTGATGAAGACATTCAGTGGTTGTATCAAGCGGGCTGTTCTTACTTCTTTCCCACTCATTTTGAATCCTTTAAAGCTGTGATTCCCAAAGAAAAGCAGGGGGATTTAGTGAGTGCTTATTATGAGATTTTTAAATCAGCGGATGAGTCGTTAAAACGCCGTGCTGCGAAAGCATGGGCAGATTGGGAAATGTCTGTGGTTCGTTTGATTCCACCCGATGATTTATCAAGCATTGAAATTAAAGATTCCGATATCAGTCTTGCCTTATTAGAATGTCACTATTTTGCGAATCACATGTTTTGGGATGATGACAATTATATATTAAATAATGTTTCAACAATCCAAGACATTGCGACTTATATAGCGCATGGACGCTATGACGTGGATTGTAGACCCAGCGGCGCGTATGAACTCGCTTTACACTTAGACAAGTGCGAACTTGTCTTTACTGAAGCAAGTGGTCATAGTGGGAGTGAACCCAATACACAAGCAGCCTTAACACGGTTTATGAAACACTTAGAAACACAATAAATCGTCTAAATCGTGGTATGATACTATCAAAGGAGGCATGATCTATGCATGAAGTAGTAGTGATGATTGCGCAAGGCTCTGAAGAAATTGAAGCCTTGAGTGTTGTGAATGTGTTACGACGTGGCAATGTTGATGTCGTTTTGATGAGTATCCATGATGATAAACGGATTGTGGGAGCACGTAACATTGTGATTGAAGCAGATGTGACCTTTGATGAAACCCTTATTAGGAATGCAAAAAGCATTGTGTTACCTGGAGGGGTTGAAGGGACTGAACATCTTTTACACTTTGAACCTCTAAGACGTATCTTAAAAGAGATTCAAGAAACACATCTCATTGGTGCCATCTGTGCTGCACCAAGCATTTTAGCGGATGTTGGGATTCTTGACGGGAAACATGCAACCAGTAATCCTGGATACAAAGAGAAGGTCATGGCACATCCTGTCCTTTATTCAGAAGAAACCGTCGTCAAAGATGACAGGATTATCACATCACGTGGTATGGGCACATCCTTACCGTTTGCTTTAGAACTCCTTGAATCACTCATAGGAAAAGACATACGAAAAGAAGTAGAGCAAGGTGTTGTTATGGGGTCCCTTGTTGACTATATCAAGGCGGTTTATTAATGCACCACGTAACCTGTGATTTTACCCTGATACCCATCGGAACAAATTCAACAAGCGTGAGTGAGTATGTGAAAGAAGTGCCCAGAATCTTAAAAACGTTTCCATCATTAACCTATGAGATATCTGGTATGGCAGCATCACTTGAAGGTGACATTGATGAAATATACTCCGCAATTCGAACCATCCAAGAAGCGCTATTTGATAAAGGATTGAGCCGTGTGTATACGGTAATCAAGATTGATGATCGCCGTGATGAAGCACATACGTTAAAATATAAAAAAGAAGCAGTACAGTAACTAAAAAGGGGAGAAGCATGGAAACATATTATCATGAATTGAAACGAATCAGTGGGATTCAACGAATCATCTTAGGATTTATAACAGTAGGCATGATTTATGCCTTGGGAATGGTGGATCTTTATTTCATGACGCAATCTTTATTCCTGGATTGTGTCATGATCGGACTTTTGATTCTCAAAATTGTTCGCAATGAAAAGATCCCTTTGTTAGGATACCTGATGATGTTCAACAAGGAAGTGGATCAAGGGACACGTCTAGACCATGGTTTGTGTTTTTGTTTCATGGGTATCTACGCCATAATTAACGGCTATTATCAATCCTTTGATACACTGTGCACGCTGCCTTTTGCATACCTCTTGGTGTATTATCCAATCTTCTCTGGGATCACAAAATCCGAAGGGAAAACGATGTTTCAAAAATAAAAGAAGTCGTATTCACGACTTCATATCGATTCAATTAGTATGCTGGTGATTCTTCTAAAACTTGAGAGGGCACCAGTTTTTTCTTGCGCACCACTAAGTAACATCCCATATGGGCCAGGGTTGTCAGTACCCAAGATATTGGATATGAGATATACAAGCTTTCCAGTGTTTGTGCTTGTTGGAAGACGGTGAAGATCCAGATGACCCTAAATAAACACGCACCCCCTAAGGATACAAGCATGGGCATAATGGAATAGCCTAATCCACGAATACTTCCGACAAAGACTTCCATAATCCCACAAATAAAGTAGGTGGTTCCAATGATACCCAGTCTCAGTAAGCCATAGCTAATGACTTCGGGGTTTGTGGAATATAACCCGACAAGCGACGATCCAAAGACATAAGCTCCCATTCCAAAGGTGATGCCTGCTAAAGTCACAAGAATTAAACATGATATTAAGATCTTATCAATTCGGTTGTATTTATGCGCTCCCATATTTTGACTGGTAAAGCTCAATGATGCTTGGTAAAAGGAATTCATGACGGTATATACAAATCCTTCAATATTATTTGCGGCAGTGTTTCCAGCCATGACAATCGATCCAAATGAATTAATGGAGGATTGAATGAGGACATTTGAAATGTTGAAAATAATACCTTGAAGCCCTGCTGGAAGGCCAATACGAATCATCATCATAAACTGTTTTTTATGAAATGTTAGTTTTGTGACATCAACGCGCATAAAGTCTACGGAAGTATGGATACTTACAAGAATAAATGCAGCGGATATATATTGTGAGAGCACAGTCGAGATTGCAACTCCCGCAACACTCCATTTAAAGACAATCACAAACAGTAAGTTCACAACAACGTGGACAACACCCGCAACACTTAAGAAGTATAATGGGCGTTTTGTATCTCCCACAGATCGAAATAATGCAGCTCCGAAACTATAAATCATAAACCCAGGCATGCCTAAGAAGTAAAGCTTCATATAAGTAGTGGATAGGTCAATGACATTTGAGGGAGTTCCCATCATTTCAAGTAAGGGCCTTGAGAAAAAGAACCCAATAAAAATCATGATTACCCCACCCCATAGGGCTGTAAATAAGGATGTACTGACTGTTTTATTCGCGTTTTTGTAGTCCTTTGCACCAACATACTGTGCCATCACAACATTGGTTCCTACAGAAACTCCAATAAATAAGTTAACCAGAAGGTTAATTAATGCACTTGTCGATCCAACTGCAGCCAGTGCAGTTTCACCACTGAATCGACCCACAACGATGATATCAACAGCATTGAATAAAAGCTGTAATATCCCAGACAAAGCTAAAGGAATTGCAAATGCAAAAATTCCGCCAAAAAGCGGACCCTTAAGCATGTCTATCTCTCTATTTTTCATAAAACATTGCTCACACTCACTTTCTCACTCACACAGCACAATTTTATCACAAAATGCGTCAATAAATTGCTATAAAAATTTATGATTCGTTAAGAAATTGTAAGGATATTTAGGTGTTAAAGAAAAGAAGTCGACATGACTTCTTAAATTTTTTCGATAACGGTTTGAATTTCATCAAGAACATGGGATAAAGTTTCTCTGTCTTGATAAGGAACACGCCCATACACTAAGTGATCTAATAGTTCAACATTGTTACTATTGAACATCCACCCTGAAGTGACTTCTTTGATGATACGCGTAAGTTCTTTTGACGCTTCTGATTCTTGAGGTTGCCCTGTGCAATGAATAAACAACGCTTTTTTACCAGCAAAGATTTTTTTAGGTTCATCACTTTCAAAACTGTATGCAAAACCATGTTGGAAAACACGTTCAACATATCCTTTGAGAATTGCAGGGAATCCATTCCACCAAACAGGGTAGATATACATCAATATATCACTTTCTTTGATATAATCCATTTCGATTTGAACATCGTGTGGGAACACGTCATTATCACGAACAAACTTTCCATCTACAACATGAATGGCTTCTTCAGCGGATAATACTGGATTGAAATTCATCGCATACAAATCGCGTATGGTTACAGTGTGATTGTTTTTTTCAAGCGTTTCACTGACGCGCTCTAAAATTGCATGACTAAAGCTTTCATTACGTGGGTGTGCATAGACAATTAGTACTTTCATTTTAAGTCCTCCAATGAATTTCATTTTATCACATTGAGTGTAATTATATTGATAAAAATATGTGTGTACTTAAATAAATTTTAGTGGTTTGTCGTGTTTAAAAACAAGATAAAAATTTTTTCAATGGACATCATATTAATCTATTAAACATCCTTTAGGTATGGTAAGATAGAAACGAATACATTACAAAGGAGCGTAAAAGAAATGGGAAAAAAAGGGATTTCAATTTATCCAGATGTTTCAGATTATGAAACAACAAAAGCGTATATTGAGAAGGCAGCACACTATGGATTTACGCGCGTGTTTACCAATCTTCTTGAAACAACCGCTACAAAAGAAGAACTGATGGAAAAGTATGGTCGCTTAAACAGACTTGCTGCATCTTTAGGTATGGATGTTTATTTAGACGTGACACCTGGTGTTATGAAACAATACGGAAAATCGTATACCGATTTATCATTCTTTAAGGAACTAGGTGCAGCTGGTATTCGTTTGGATGAGAGTGGCAGCGCGCATGAAGACGCACTCTTAACAAATAATCCAGATGGTATTAAGATCGAATTCAATGCAAGTACCAATAATCGTCATATGGAAAACGTCTTATCATTTGGTGCTAATGTCAGTAATATGGTAACCTGTCACAACTTCTATCCACAAAAATATACGGGTCTTGGTTTTGATTTGTTTGTGAAAACGTCACAACAAATGAAAGACATGGGGTTAAATGTTGCGGCATTTGTATCCAGTCAAGTGCCAAACTCATTTGGTCCATGGCCTGTGAATGAAGGGCTGTGTACACTGGAAGATCATCGCTTTTTACCACTTGACTTGCAAGCACGTCACCTCTATGCAACAGGCCTTGTAGATGATGTGATCATCGCAAATTGCTACCCAAGCGATGAAGAATTACAAGGATTGGGAACACTTCAAGAAGGCGTTCTTACAATGCGTGTTGATTTTGAAGACGATGTGTTGGATATTGAACGCGAGATTGCATGCGAATTCAACCACTTTGTTCGTGGCGATATGAGTGATTACATGGCACGTAGTACCATGTCACGCATTGTATATAAAGATGCACAGATTCCAGCACATAATACACGTGACCTAAAACGGGGTGATGTGATCATTGTGAATGAGGAATATGGTCGCTATAAAGGTGAGATTCACATTGTACTCAAAGACATGGAAAATGATGGTCGTAAGAATGTCATTGGACGCTTAAATGATGATGAACAAGTTCTCTTACAGTACTTAACATCATGGAAACCATTTAAATTGATTTAGTTAAAGCAAGGGAAACCTTGCTTTTTTATGAAGTAAATGCTGTATTTTTTTTAAGAATGAATGATAGAATAGATATAAACGAAGGGAGAACGTTATGATAAAAGTTGGAATATCTGGAAGCATTACAGTGGAACAAGGGCCAATGTTTGCGGGATATCGACGTGTATACGTCAGTGAAGATTATGTAGGTGCAGTCGTTCAAGCTGGAGGTGTACCATTTGTACTTCCGATTATTGATGACGAAGCTTCGGTTAAAATGCTTGTCGATTCAATTGATGCACTTGTGTTATCAGGGGGGCATGATGTCACACCCCAACTCTATGGTCAACAACCTAAACAAAAATTACAAGAAATTTATCCGCGTCGTGATACCTTTGATCGACGTCTTTTAGAAGCTGCAGAAGCACGCAACATTCCAATCCTTGCAATCTGTCGTGGATTTCAAGTGATGAATGTATATCATGGTGGAACACTCCATCAAGACTTAAGTTATGCAAACGGTGATATCATGAAGCATATGCAAGGGTTTGGACCCGATGTTGTCACCCACGATGTCGATGTTGTGAGTGAGTCCCTTTTGCACAAGATTGTGGATGTCGATTCAATGATGGTTAACTCGTTTCATCATCAAATCGTTGATAAAGTTGCGCCAACACTTAAAGTATCTGCATTGGCACAAGATGGTGTAGTCGAAGCGCTTGAAAATCCAAAGCTTAAGTTTGAACTTGCCGTCCAATTTCATCCTGAGATGTTACATCGCAACAATCACTATGCGAAATGTATTTTTAAAGCATTTATTGATGCTGCGAAAGGAAACGAATCATGAGTCGTAAAAAGTTTGGATTTTGGTCAATTGTCTTATTAACAATCAACTCGATTATCGGAACAGGAATCTTTCTATCACCACAAGGGGTAATTGCTACGGCAGGAACATTAACCCCCTTGATCTATATTGCAGCTGCAATCTTTGCAGGTGTCTTGGCGATGGTGTTTGCCTCTGCAGCAAAATATGTCAATAAAAATGGAGCAGGGTATGCCTATGCGAAAGCAGCATTTGGGAATAATATTGGACTGTATGTCGGTATTACCCGATTTGTTTCCGCAGCCATTGCTTGGGGCGTTATGGGTACAGCGGTTGTGAGAACAACACTGAGCATCTTTGTGGGTGCAAGTAATGTCACAACATCCATGATTACCCTTGGGTTTATTGTTTTAATGAGTGTGTTACTTGTGATTAACTTGTTGGGAAATCATATTGTTCAAATTATGAATAATGTGTCAACAATTGGGAAGATATCCGCCCTTGTGGTAGCCATTAGCGCTGGATTCATCGGTTTCTTATTAACCGGTACCTCACATTTTGGTGAAGTGCGTGATTTAGTACCCGGGAGCACCTCGATGGACTTATCCCTATTTGTTGCTGCAGTGATTGCAGCTTTCTATGCATTTACAGGCTTTGAAAGTGTTGCAAGTGCAACTTCAGAAATGGAAAACCCCGAAGCTAACTTACCCAAAGCAATTCCACTTGCAATGGGCATCATTGCCTTAATTTATATTGGTGTGGTCAGCAGTGCAATGATTGCGAATCCACAAGCAATCTTAAACAGTGAAGAAGTTGTTGTCTTAGCTTCAGCCTTTGATCATCCCTTGATCAAACAAATTATTGTTTATGGGTCACTTGTTTCAATGTTTGGAATTAATATTGCTGCATCGTTTAGTACACCGCGTGTGTTCCAAGCGATGGCACAGGAAAATCAAATACCCCAATCATTAGCGAAGGAAAACAGTAAAGGGATTCCAGTATTGTCCTTTGTTGTTACTGCACTGCTTGCAGTCGTAATTCCGATGGCTTTTCAATATGATATGAAAGGGATTATGGTAATCAGCTCGATTTCACGATTTGTGCAGTTTATTGTCGTACCAATGGGTGTTATTGCCTTTTATTATGGCAAGGCCAAAAATGAGCACGAAGTGTTAAAAACAGCGCGTAAGAACTTTGTGATGGATGTTATTATCCCAATTATTGGGCTTTGCATGGTCGTGTTACTGCTTGTGAAGTTTGATTGGGTAGGCCAATTCTCGATGAAAGATGCGCAAGGGGTTCAAACCCTCAATATGTATGCAATCAGTGCGATGGTTGTCGGATATGTCTTGTTACCATTTGCAGGCATTCTCTATACAAAGACTTTATCGAAATAAAAACTTAATTTATAGTATTTTATGTGATTTGATGTATTATAATTCTAGTGTGATAAACTTGTTATAAGAAGAGGTGGATTATGACAACGTATCAGTTAGACGGTGGAATGAGAAAAGCTTCAAACAAAGCATCAATGAGCATTGTGTTTCTACTAACTCAAAAGAAAATGATTGGGTATCTTGAAGAAGACTTTTCAGTCAGACAATGTCTTGAGAAAATGCGCTATCATGGTTATACAGCGATGCCTGTATTATCTAAAACAGGTGAATATATTGGGACTGTCAACGAAGGTGATTTCCTATGGTGTCTTGTTGATCATGATGATTTCAATCTTCATGATTATGAACAAGTCCAACTTATGGATATCATTCGAACTGATTGGAATCGTCCGATAAAGGTAACAGAGACTGTTGATGATGTGATTATGCGAATGTTTGATCAAAACTTCTTACCTGTCGTCGATGATAGAGACAAGTTTATGGGAATCATAACCCGTAAGTCGGTCTTACAATACATGAGCGAATCATCCCTACATACTGCCAGTGTGTAGATGCATGCAAATTTAAATCTTTATATCTCAATGTTAGAGCGTACCAAAGGGTACGCTTTTTTAAAAAGTACGGACATTAATTCTTTTTGGTTAAAATCGGACCATTTTTTGTGATAGACATTAGAATATACAATCGATACATATTTTAGGTTACTGAATTAATATATTATTGAAATGAAGGCAAAATTAATATTTGTTTTAGTTGAATTGCGATAGATTAAGTTCATTTGAACTGAATAGTTTCTTAGAGTGTGCTATGATTCGAATACAAGGAGTTGTTGGATTATATAACCCACTAAGGAGGCCGATATCATGGGTAAATATATTATAAGAAATACCAACACTGGCGTTAAGTTTGACTTAAAGGCTGTGAATGGTGAAGCAATCGCAACATCTGAAGTATATAGTTCTGAAAGTGCATGTGAACATGGCATTGAGGTGGTAAGAACCATTGCACCTAAAGCTCCGGTTGAGGATCAAACAGCACGAAAAGTGACTACACATACAAATCCAAAATTTGAAGTGTATCTCGATCATGCTGGAGCATTCAGATTCAGATTGAAAGCACGAAATGGTGAAATCATTGTCGCATCAGAAAGCTATACAACCAAAGCATCTGCGTTGAATGGTATTGATAGCATTCGTCGTAACGCAAATTCACCGGTTGTAAAACAAACGGACTAAAAAATTTAGGAAATTATGTGTTTAAGAAAGTCTTGATACAGTTTCGAGACTTTTTTGATACAATAGTAGATATATATATATCAAGGAGGGCTTTCATTTGGAAAACATAAAGATTGAACATGAATTCGATGTTTACTTAGAAAGCTTGGACAGACTTGTTTCATGTCCAAGTGTGATTGACGAAAGTGGCGATAAACCATTTGGCAAGGGGATTAATGATGCACTGGACACAGTCCTAGACATTGCGAAAAGTTGGGGATATCGCACCTTTAAATCTGAAGATGGCATGTATGGTTATGCTGAAGTCGGGGACTCTGACATTATGATGGGGGTTTTAGGACATGTTGATGTCGTCAGTGTTGGTGATGTTTCAAAATGGACTTTCGATCCATTTAAAGTAACCCTGCATGAAGGGATGCTCTATGGACGCGGTGTTCAAGATGATAAGGGACCAGTTCTTGCAAACATGTTTGCATTGAAACTGTTATTGGATGCGGGGAAAACATTAAAGCATACCGTTCGGTTTATCTTTGGAACCGATGAAGAAAGCCAATGGCGTTGTATGGATTCGTATAAGAAACATGAACGATTGCCTGATTATGGGATTACACCGGATGCTGATTTTCCACTGGTTCAAGTAGAAAAAGGCACCGTAAGTTTCCTCATTACAGATCTTTTAAATCGCGGTGAGTTTCTTGAAGGGGGTGTCAGTGGTAATGCAGTACCAAATGCAGCACGCACAAAACATAGCCCAGAACTTATTGATGCACTGAAACAAAAAAATACCCCATTTGAGGTACAAGATGACTATCTAATTGTTCAAGGTGTCGCAGCACATGCATCAACTCCAGAACAAGGGAAGAATGCGATTGTGAAGCTCATTCAAGCAAAAAAAGAAATTGGTGAATTGTCACCACTTGAAGCATTTATTGATGATTTATATTCCTATCCAATCTTTGATCGATTCTATGATAATGTATCAGGATACTTAACACATAATATTGGGATTGTTAGAACAGAAGACACACTCAAATATGCAACGTTGGATATTCGTTATCCCGTGTCATTTGAAAAGTTTGAAATCGTAAGTCTCGTAGAAAAATATGCATCAAAACATAATTTGAAAGTTGAGACAAAAGGTGGATTGCCAAGCATTCAACTGTCAGAAAAATCAGAAGTCTTTAGGAAACTTTATGAAGCATATCAAGAGGTAACCGGGGATCTTAAAACAAAACCACTGAAGATTGGTGGTGCGACCTATGCGCGTGCAATGCCGAATATTGTTGCCTATGGTATGTTACTTCCTGGAGCACCGATGACTATGCACCAAGTGGATGAATCCATTTCAGTAGACGATGTTAAAACAGCCATAAAAATCTATGCTACAGCATTTGATAAACTTGTATTTTAAAAAAACCATACCACCGCATCTTTATGTTTAGATTTGGGGTAGGGTTCAAACGGAGTCATGTACTCCGTTTTTTATTTTATCGCCAAGATTTATGTTGTTTAAACTGATCCACACGTTGGTTGGATGTGTCGACTATTTGAGCATCAAAGTCCATATACGCTAAGAGTTTGATTGCATTGGTTGTTGTTGAAGGGCCTTCATGAAGTTTATAATCAAATGAAATCCCGCCATCGCCAACGGTTTCTCTGAAGTGATAGTTGTCATAAGAACCGTTGAGAATCTGTGTGAGTTCGATATCATGAGTTGCAACACAAACCATAGCATTCGTATCTTTAATCGATTCTAAGATGGAACTTGAAGCAGCGATGCGTTCAATCGTATTGGTACCACGAAGAATTTCATCTACCACCACAATACAGTGATCGTGTGTGTGGATGGCATTCACAATCCGTTTCAAGGATTCAAGCTCAACAATAAAGTAGGATTTACCCGATAGAACATTATCACGAAGCGCCATGGATGTGTAGATATACCCGGGTTTAAAAGCATAGCGTTTGGCACAACAAACGTTCAATGTTTGCCCTAAATGAGCGTTTAAAGCGAGTGCTTTAATAAATGTGGATTTCCCACTTGCATTGGATCCTGTAAAGATCAGCTTATTGTGGGTGGTTGCTGAGTTTGAAACACCGTTTTTATCGCTCAGTAAAGGATTAACCAGCGCATCATACTCAAGGGTATCATTTGATGTAAACGTAGGTTCACAAAAGTAAGGGAGGGTGTGTTTGTAAGATGCTGTAGCAATTGTACCGTCAAATGCACCCAATACTTCAAAAAGATCGAGGATGTTTTGCTTATGTTTTTGAATCAAATTTAATGAAATGCTCATAAATGTAGGCGTAATTAGAAAAGCTGCATCCAGTCCCTTAAACATTATTCCTGACTCGCTGGCCATTGATGTTCCTGTAGAACGTTTGATTGTCTTGGATATTGGGGATAAAACACGAATCAATGCATTAAACTGTTTAAAATAAGGATTGTCATCATTAAATGATGTCGTTTTCTTAAGGTGGGCACAAATCCCAATGGCTGATCCAATAAGTTGAAGGTTTTTTTCATACTTCTGATTTGGATTGAGGGCATAATAGGTATAATTGTTCAATAAAAACGAAAACAGTGCAAGGGGAATTCCAATATCAGGAATAATAAAACATAAGAGGATTGATGTCACAAAGACAATCATCTGTCCCAAGTACAAATAGGATCGTGTAGACCGGATCGAATTGATATGTTCTAAAAACTCATACGTGTTATGACCGGTATGCTTGCCAATATAATTCAATTGCACTTGAACGTTTAATCGATCTTCTTCTGAGGCGTCAAAGTATTTGATGAGTTGGTCAATTTCATGTAAATCATCAGGTATTTGGCGGTGAAGTCGTGCATAAAGCCACTCATCACCCAAAGAGGATTGGGTGCTATTGATGCGCCAGAAGATTTCTTCAAGGTCTAAATCACTCCATGTAATATCGTCGATATCATCCTCACGTTTTAAGTATTGATATGATGCATGAATGCTTTCAATGTCCTCAGCTTTTACATCCATCACTTCCAGTTCACCATACGTGACACGCAAGCGATTTTTAACACGATTCATTTTATACCTACTATAGAGTTTTAAGACATAAAACAAACCGATGATTACGAATAGTCCAAGAATTAAATATTTCATATACCCTCCAAGTCAACATTGACATACAGGAATATGATATAATTTTGAAGAGGTGAATACAATGTTAAAGTATGAGAAATTTACAGAAAAACACATTCCATTGTATTATGAATGGAGAAATGATCCAGAAGTCGCGAAATATGATCAAAGTGGCTTTTTAAGACCGATGTCTTATGAAGAGGTAGAAGTATGGAGCCAGCGGATGATCAGCGGACCAACGTTTATGGTTTATGAAGATGACAAAGCAATTGGAACCTGTGCTTTTATGAATCTTGATGAACGCAATCGTCACGCTGAACTTGCAATCGTGATTGGGGATCGTTCCTATTGGAATAAGGGATATGGAAAACAAATTATGAAACAACTCATGGACTGGGGATTTGAAGGACTAAACCTTGAACGTCTCTATTTGCATGTCTTTGATTTCAACATTCGCGCCATAAAGCTTTATGAATCATTAGGCTTTAGACATGAGGGAACACTGAGAAATATGCTTTATCGAAGCGGAACCTACCATAATGTGTTAGCATATGGGTACTTAAGAAGTGAATATCGGGAGGAACACAAATGAAAAACATAACTTTAAATACTGGAGTTACAATTCCAGTGATTGGTTCAGGAACCAATACATTTGGAAAAGTGGATCGTGATTATATGGGGGCAATTAATGATGATACTTCAGAAATTGAAGCTGCAATCAAAGCAGGATATCGTCATTTTGATACCGCAATCTCATATCGCAACGAATCGGTTGTGGCATTGGGAATTGAACGTAGTGGCTTAAACCGTAGTGAGTTCTTTATTACATCAAAGATTCCGGGTAAAGAAGCATATTATGAAACTCAAGAAGCGGTTCACAAAGGTGTAAAACAGAGTCTAGAAGCATTGAACACTGATTACATTGACCTATACCTGATTCATCATCCATGGGATGATATGGAAGGGATGCTTCAAATGTGGGCTGTTTTAGAAAGTTATGTTGATTTAGGGGTCCTAAAATCAATTGGGGTTTCCAATTTCACGCAAGAACAACTTACAACCCTGATACAACGTGCTCGCATCAAACCGGCCGTAAATCAAATTGAATCCCATCCTGGTAAATGGAATGGTGAACTGACTGCCTTTTGTTTAGAACACGGTATTGGTGTGGAAGCGTGGGGACCTTTATCAAGAACTTCCCAAGAATCAAAAGATGCATTGGAAGCAATCGGACAAAAATACCACAAAACGTGGGCTCAAGTAGCACTAAGGTATCAAATACAACGCGGTGTTATCGTTATTCCAAAGTCACACAACGCGTTGCGGCAAGCACTCAATCTTGAACTCTTCGATTTTGAACTGTCTCCTCAAGAAATGAATGCAATCGCAACATTATAAGTATTGGTGATATTTCATGAATCATAATGTTAATACCTTAACAGTACAAGGGACAGGTACTGTTATGAAGAAACCAAATCGAATTGTTCTGTATACAACGCTAGTCCAACGTGGCATCACATCTTCAGATGCAATGAAAAAATTGGAGCAGAACTATCAAGACTTTGTGAACATCTTTGTACGTCTGGGCTATGATCCAAACGACTTGCTCACATCGTCCATCAATATCAGTCTCATTAATGAAGCGAAGTTTGAACAGAAATCAATTGAGTGTACGCAAGATATTACCTTTGAGACAGACTTACAACTCCACTCAATATCTGAATTACTTGCTGCACTTCATACACACAACAATTTTAATCTTTCAGTTGCATATCGATACAGTGATGAAGATGGTGCACGTCTAGAAGCAATTGAAATGGCAGTAATGGATGCGAAAAGAGTCGCACACGTCATTTCAACCAGTTCTGAAGTAACATTAGGGTCTATTGCACATATTGAATATATCGATGCATCACAAACCCCTTATCACATTAGAGCAATGGGTGTAAACTCAGAGTATTCAACTATTCAAACACGTGATATTACATTCACTCAAACGCTTACAATTACATGGCAGCTGCACTGAATAAGTCGCTGAAATCACATAGGTTTTTCTTTACAAACGTTCATGGATTTGATATGATGTGCTTTGTATAAAGGGAGTAGGAGCCTAGAATGGACGCTGTTTCGTCAACACGACTTAAAATGTCCGGAACACGTATAAATTTCGAGACTTTATTCATGTTTTTTGACTTGGATAGGGTCTCTTTTATTTTACTATCCCATTTGTTTGATAGGAGGAGAATACACAAATGACAGACCAGAAGTGGTATACAAAGTCTTTGGAAGATGTTCGTGATTTTACGAATGTTGAATCAGGACTGACGGATTCTGAAATCAAAGAATCACGCAATAAATATGGTGAGAATAAGCTTGAAGCTGAAGCTGAACGAAGCCAATGGTCACGTTTACTTGACCAATTTAAGGATACAATGATTATTATCCTCTTTATTGCCGCAATTATTAGTTTCTTTTTAGGGGATGAAATTGAATCTATTATTATTTTAGCAATTGTATTTCTTAACGCATACATCGGATTTGTACAAGAAGGTAAAGCAGAACAAGCGCTCAAGGCTTTACAAGAGATGGCAAGTCCTTACTCAAAGGTAATTCGTAATGGTAAGGAAGTATCCATACCATCAAGTGAGGTCGTAGTTGGTGACGTGTTAGTGCTTGAAGCAGGGGATTTAGTATCTGCAGATATTCGACTCATTCAAACCAATAGCTTAAAGATCCAAGAAGCATCCCTTACTGGAGAATCTGTACCCGTTGATAAGGATTCTCATTATGTGGGGAACGATGACGATGTACTGGGTGATCGTAAAAACATGGCATACTCATCTGGTATGGTCACCTATGGCCGTGGTTTAGGTGTAGTAGTGGGTGTTGGAATGGGTACTGAAGTAGGTAAGATTGCGAAGATGCTTCAATCATCAGGCAATGAACAAACACCACTTCAACGTAAACTAGACGAACTTGGAAAACAACTGGGGATTGTTGCTCTGGCTGCCTGTGGACTCATCTTTGTAATGACAATTCTTAAAGATAACTCAGACATTCTTGAAGCATTCATGACTGCAGTTTCCTTGGCAGTTGCGGTAATTCCTGAAGGACTTCCTGCAATCTCAACCATCGTACTTGCGATGGGTGTGAACCGTTTGGTTGAAAAAAATGCAATCATTCGTACACTGCCTTCAGTAGAAACCTTAGGCTCTGCAACGGTAATCTGTTCAGATAAAACCGGAACACTTACACAAAATAAAATGACGGTTGTGGATTTCTGGAATGACAACAATCCAGCAAACAAAGAACAACTTGTTATTGGATCATTATTATGTAATGACTCCCGTTTGATTGATGGCGTTTGGGTTGGAGATCCAACTGAAACAGCACTCTCTGAATGGGCACAAAATGAAGGTCATGACACACAAAAACTGCTTGACGAATATAAACGAATCAATGAAATTCCATTTGACTCGGGTCGTAAACGCATGACAACAGTTCATAACATCGATGGTAAAATCTTTGCCTTCACAAAAGGTGGTGTGGATGAAGTCTTAGCAGTATCCACTCATTATGGTGTGGATGGTACTGCACGTCCACTGACACAAGACGATGTTGCACACATTCAAAAAGCAAATGAAGCAATGGCTGTGAAAGCATTACGTGTCCTTGCATTGTCTGTAAGAGAACTTACCTCAAATCCACATGAAGGGGACATCTCAATTGAGTCAAACCTAACCTTTGTTGGATTAGTGGGTATGATTGACCCACCACGTCCTGAAGTTGTGGATGCGGTTAAAGTCGCAACACGTGCTGGAATCCGTACTGTAATGATTACCGGTGACCACGCAATTACTGCTGAAGCAATTGCACGTGAAATCGGGATGCTTGAAGATCACCGAGTTGTGACAGGTCGTGACCTTGATAACATGAGTGATGATGAACTCTTTGAACAAGTAGAACACATTGGTGTCTATGCACGTGTATCACCTGAAGATAAGATGCGTATTATAAAAGCATGGAAACGTCATGGAGAAATCGTCGCAATGACCGGTGATGGTGTCAATGATGCACCAGCCCTTAAGATGGCAGACATTGGAGCTGCGATGGGTATTGTTGGGACAGAAGTTGCGAAAGGTGCAGCAGATATGATCCTAACTGATGATAACTTCGCAACGGTAGTAACTGCAGTTGAAGAAGGGCGTCGTATTAAAGACAACATCATGAAAGCTGTAAACTACTTACTATCATGTAACGTTGGAGAGCTGATTACACTGCTTGTTGCGGTTGTATTTAATTTGGGTGTTCCTTTGATTCCAATCCATATCTTATGGGTTAACTTAGTAACGGATTCACTTCCTGCACTCGCACTGGGTGTTGACCCTGCAGAAAGTGATATCATGGATCGTAAACCAAATCGTGATGCGGGACTTCTTAATAAGAGTGGCTTGTGGCGAATTGGTTATCAAGGGGTAATGGTTGGATGTCTTACACTGTTTGCATTCCTTTATGGTTCAGGAAAACTATGGAACCCAGAAGGATCTGAACAAATGGGTCAAACCATGGCATTTACAGTTCTTGCATTCTCACAACTTGTGCATGCATATAACATCCACTCACCACGTAAATCTGTATTCAAGACATTCTTCAAGAACAAATGGCTTGTATATGCAACCATCGCAAATGCAATTATGATGCTTGCAGTACTCTTCGTACCATTCTTGAGAGATATCTTCCAATTGATTGAACTTGACCTTCATCACTGGGAAGTTGTAATTGGGCTAGCGCTCTTACCACTACCGATTGTTGAATTGATGAAACTATTTAAGCTTAACGGTAAAGTAGATTAATGATTAATACACTAAAAACATCCTTTATTTGAGGATGTTTTTATGTTAGTTCTGATTAAATCTGATACAATGAATTCAACAGAAAGATAATTTTTAAAGAGGGGAAAAATGATGAATAAATATATACGTGTGGGTTTCTATACGGTTCTCTTTACATGTACTGGTCTTGTGGCACGGTGTGTTATGGGATTTATTTTAAATGAAGCACCTACTTTTCATGTGTGGTTGGAAATCATATTCGGATTGGTTGTTGGGTTAATTATTGTGAAAAATGATAAGGAGAATAAAGGCGGGGAACAAGGGAGTGTGGATTCGAATTCTTCGGAACACCTTCAATCGGTTTACATAAGAAGCACCGTTTTTGCCGTAGGCTTTATGGGGGCTTCGACAGCGATACTCTACTTAACAAACCTACAATCAGTTAAAATTCGAAGCTTATCTACCATTCAAATAGCATTCGTGATTACGTTCATTGTTTTTTGTTGTATTGCCTTTTATCTTGAAAGAAAGACAAAAGAAGAGCAGATCAAACCGTAGAAAGAATATGGAATCAGGATACTTAATTAGTATGGAAATTATTGAGTAGCCTATAATCGTGTATGAGTGAGTGATTGATACATGAGTGATATGTGATGAGATCAATCGAATGTTTGGTGGTTGAATTCATGATTTTCAAAAACTTTTTTTAGTAAATACCTACTTTTTTATGTGATAGTTTAAACCAAGTGTTTACTTGATTTGCGAATAAATGAACCAAAATTTTTGGATGATTTTTTGTTGCTAACTCTAAAATTTATGCCATCTACATTGTAAATCGTACAATTATTTGATATTATTATAGAGTACAAATAGAAAAAAGGTCAGGCATTTATGTTTGAGGTTAGTCTTTTCAGGGCGGAAAAGACACTTCAAGTATAGATGCATTTTTTTTTGCAAAGGTGGTGAATTATGAAAATTAAAAGAACAAATTTAATATTATTACTTGTTGGAATTCCGTTGACTGCATGGCGTTACCAAGTAGCGTTAGGTTGGTTAATTGGACAGTTTGTTATGATACTTATAGAGATGACAAGAACACTGTTTTATGATCAGATTCTAACAAGACCAAACTTCAGAATTAGTCAGTATATTATGTATGTCTTGTTTACGATAATAATTATTGCGGGTCCACTATTGTTTTCATTCTATTTTAGGGGTTTTGTTGAACCATTAGCTATATTTGCTGCCTATTTTTCTAGTAGAATTTTAATGTTCTTAAACAACATATTCTCAAAAGGGAAAGAATATCATGCAAGCTGAAGTTTTCTCGATATTGGTGATTGCAGGTGCAATGATTGTGCTAATTATGCTTTCAAAGAGATCAATAGATATGTATGAAGAAGGCTGTAAACCAAGAGGTCTTGCTTTATACGCGATCATGTATGTTCAAGCTATTATATCAATCACTGAACCTGTGTTAGGAAAAAAAAGAGGTCGTGCATTAGCGGCTTATATCGGATCTGTATTTCTGTTTATCCTATTATCAAATTGGTCAGGACTTGTAGGGTTAAAAAATCCTACTGCTAACTACAGTGTTGCGTTTACATTCGCTTTGTTAACCTGGATAATCATTCAAGTGACAAAGATTCGAGAAAATGGAATTAAGGGATATATTAGTAGTTTCTTTAAACCATTATTCTTCTTTATAATTCCTAACATCTTCTCTACACTTGCACCACTAATTAGTCTGTCATTACGGATGTTTGGTAATATTCTATCCGGAACAATCATTATGACAATGCTCTATTCATTCACTGGTTTATTAAGTGGCATGATACCACTTATTGGTGGCTTTGATTTGATAGGTGTGATTGTTGCCCCATGGCTTCATGTATATTTTGATATATTTTCAGGTTTTTTACAGGCATTTCTATTTGTATCATTAACTACTATTTTTATTGGAATTGAATATAAGGAGGATTTAAACAATGGATAATGTAAGTATTGGAAAAGGATTGGTTGCAATTGCTGCAGCTTTATCAGTTATGACCGGAATATTTTCGACGATAGGTCAAGGGTATGTTGCGGCAAAAGCCGTTGAAGCGGTTGGGAAGAATCCAGAGGCAAATAACGAAATTAGGACCATGTTAATGCTTGGTGCTGGATTGGCAGAGACTGCTGCAATATATGGTATGTTAATCGCATTTCTATTAATTTTTGCTTATTAAAAAAGAAAGGAGTGATTCAGGTGTTTGATATTGCACAGCAACTCTTTCCAAATTTGATGACAATCTTAGTTCAACTTTGTGCAACAGGAGTTATTTATGTTTTATACAAAAAATATTTACATCTGCCTGTCTTAAAAATCATGGATAAAAAAGCTGAATCATTTCAAGCGGAATACCGTGATATCGAGATAATGAAACAAGAACAAGAACAGCTATTTCAACAATTTAACCGTGAAAGAGAACTGCAAAAACAGCAACTTGTCGATCAAAAAGAAAAGCTACTTGAAGAAATTGATGTGTTGCGACAACAAAGGATCCTTGAAATAAAGGAAGAATCGGAACATATTTTAAATCAAGCAGCAATAAGTATCGCTCAAGAACGCAATGAAATGCTAGATGATTTAGAGAAGCATATCATTGAAGTATCAACCATGCTTGTTGAGAAAGTATTAGAAGGATACACATTCAATGAATCGGAAATATTGATTTCTCTAGAAAAGGAACTTGAAAACTACCATGCAAGTTCATGAGATCTACGCACATGCTTTTTACCAGTTAATGGTTGATGACCCGGTTCATTACTATAGGGAGTTTCGAACTATTGCTAGAATTTTACACGCCGTTCCACAAATTACGAGCACCTTGATGTTTAATCCAAATAGAATTGAAGAAATCGCTGATTTGCTCTTCTTTGAAGTTTCTGAAATCGTTAAAAGAATGATATATATTCTTTTAGAGGATGGAATGCTGGATCAAATAGATCAAATCCAACAATCGATGCGAAACCTATTAGTTGATGATGGCTTCTGGATAACATGTATTATTGAAACATCGGAGCCAATGTCTAAGGGATACTACGAGAAAATAAAAACGAAGGTTGATGTTATATATCATGGAGAAATTGAGTATGAAATTCAGGTGAATCCATTCTTGAAGTCTGGGATTAGATTATTTATAAATGACACTGTTCTAGATTTTAGTCTTGGTGGTAGGTTTCAGAAGTTGGTTGAGGAGGTATCTAATGGATAAACGAAGTGAGCAAATTATTGAAACAATTAAAAATCGAGTTGAAGGTTTAAATTGGGAAGTCGAAGATCAAGATATAGGTTTAGTCCATAGCGTAGGGGATGGAATCGCATTTGTTAAAGGACTAAAGGATGTATTATCTGGTGAGTTACTCAAGTTTGATTCAGGTCTCATGGGTTTGGCGATGAACCTAGAAAATGATCAAGTGGGTGTAGTTTTATTAGGAAATGATGCTGAGATACGAGAAAAAGATAAGGTTTACCGAACGAAGCATGTTGTGGACACTCCGGTAGGAGATGCATTAATTGGTCGAGTGGTGAATGCACTGGGTATCGCAATTGATGGTCTAGATGATATTGAAGATAAAGTGTTCAAACCGATAGAAGTACAAGCCCCAAAAGTCATGGCAAGACAAAGTGTCAAAGAACCCTTACTTACGGGCTGGAAGATTATTGATGCAATGATTCCAATCGGAAAAGGTCAACGGGAATTGATTATTGGTGATCGTCAAACTGGCAAGACCAGTATCGCAATGAATGCGATTCTCAATCAAAAAGGGTTGGGGTTGACATGTGTTTATGTAGCAATTGGTCAAAAAGCATCAACGATAGCGCGTGTCGTTGAACAATTTAGAATAAGTGGTGCGCTGGAATACACTACAGTTGTCGCAAGTCCAGCTGATGATATGGCATCATTGCAATATATTGCCCCTTATACAGGATGCACAATCGCAGAACACTGGATGAATCAAGGAAAAGATGTATTAATCGTATATGATGATTTGTCAAAACACGCAGTTGCATATCGCACGATATCTTTACTCTTAAGACGTCCATCGGGGCGTGAAGCATTTCCTGGGGATGTCTTCTACTTACATTCACGATTACTTGAGCGCTCAGCTAAATTGAATGACAAACACGGGGGTGGGTCAATGACCGCGCTGCCAATTATTGAAACACAAGCAGGAGACATTAGTGCATATATACCAACTAATGTAATATCGATTACCGATGGACAATTGTTCCTAAATCTCGATGCGTTCAATTCTGGAATAAGACCAGCCGTAGACAGTGGATTATCAGTTTCTCGTGTTGGATCTGCTGCACAAACACAGGCGATGAAGCATGTTTCATCTTCGTTAAAACTCGAACTTGCAAATTACCAAGACTTATTATCGTTTGCACAGTTTAGTACAGATGTGGATGAAAGTACGCGAAGAGTTCTAGAACATGGTAGTAGACTTACAGAACTTCTTAAACAAGATGTCAATAAACCACTATCACAAGACTTAATAATTTTGAGTTTGTTTATGAATAAGTATGGTTTTCTTGATCGTTTGGAGGTTTTTGAAATATTGCCTTATGAATCTTTCATGCATGATGAAATGAAACGCAAATACGATGACTTGATTCAAGAAATAAAATTGGAGTACCAACTCGGACCATCACTTATTTCGAAAATTACGGATGCAATGGAGGATATTTATACCTTGTATCGAGGGATGTATTATGAAACGTAGTCTTTCAGCAATCTCTAAACGCAAAAAAGCAATAAAGACAACACAAAAAATTACAAATGCTATGAAACTAGTGTCAATTAGCAAACTTCAGCAATACAAGTATACACTTGATCAATTTGAAACGATACACGCAAAATTAACAGCAATCGAGTTTGTAGAAGAAGTCTCTGACAAACCACCGCTTTATATTGCTTTTTATCCCGACTTAGGACTTGTATCGTCTTACAGTCGCAAACTAAATGAAACAATTATTGGTCTTGATGATCCAATGCTGTTAGTTGTTGGGACACAGGAATATAGGTGGTTGACAGAGAATAATTTTAATGTAGTCAACGATATCATTCAAAGTGAAACCCTTGAAATAGAAATTATATTAGAGATGTCCGCATTGTATCAAGAGACTCACAATATTATTGTATTACAACCAAGTTATAGTTTGGATGGTAACGTAATATTTACCAAAATTCACACACACAAAACGATGATTCAACGCTATAATCAAATCTATGAACCAAGTTATGTAGTTGCAAATCATGCATTTCAATCATCATACATTAAGTGTGCTGTGTTAAGAGGATACTATACAAGCAAATCTGTAGAGTATACGATGCGTCGAATTGCAATGGAAAAGGCATGTGATAGCGCTGAAGATATGTTAAGAAATCTTCAACTACAATATAATCGATTACGACAAGAGAAAATTACAGTTGAATTATCTGATTTAATGCCAGAGGAGGGATAACAATGACAAGAGGAAGAATATGTCAAATAATCGGGTCGGTTGTTGATGTCCAATTTAAAGACCGATTTCAATTACCAAAGCTTTATCACGCTCTTTGCGTGGATAATTATGGTGTAATCTTGGAAGTTGCACAACATATAGGTAATGATTGTGTACGGTGCATTGCAATGAACCCGACAGATGGATTAAAGCGTGGTTTGAGTGTTACAGACACAAAGGCACCGATTTCAGTTCCCGTAGGTGATAAAACACTTGGACGTATCTTTAATGTATTAGGAGAAGCAATTGATGATGAACCATGGAATCCAGAAAATGTTGAAAAACACCCGATTCATCGAAGTGCTCCAGAATTCACTGAGCAAAAAGCAACAACATCAATCCTAGAAACAGGTGTTAAAGTTATTGATCTATTATGTCCATATCCTGAAGGCGGTAAAATAGGTTTATTTGGAGGAGCGGGTGTTGGAAAAACTGTGCTGATGCAAGAGTTGATACACAATATTGCAATTGAACATGGTGGTCTTTCAGTAGTAGCAGGTGTTGGTGAGAGAACACGTGAAGGAAATGACCTATATCATGAGATGGCTGCAGCTGATGTTTTAGGTAAAACTGTTTTAGTTTATGGGCAAATGAATGAGCCACCTGGTGCACGAATGCGTGTCGCACTGTCAGCGCTCACCATGGCGGAATACTTCAGAGACCAAAAAAAGCAAGAAGTGCTATTGTTTATTGATAATATTTTTCGATTTACACAAGCAGGATCCGAAGTATCTGCGCTATTAGAAAGAAGACCATCAGCAGTTGGATATCAACCTACCTTAGCAAATGAAATGGGACAACTGCAAGAGCGAATTACTTCAACAAAGTCTGGTTCAATCACATCAGTACAAGCTGTATATGTGCCTGCAGACGATTTAACTGATCCTGCTGCATCCATTGCATTTACCCACCTTGATGCACGGACGGTCCTTGATCGTGGCATTGCAGCGTTAGGAATCTATCCAGCAGTTGACCCACTTGAATCAAGTAGTTCATTACTATCTGCTGATATCGTTGGAAAAGAACATGTGCATGTAGCACAACATGTTAAAAGAATTCTGCAAAAGTACAAAGAGTTGCAAGATATAATCGCGATATTAGGAATGGATGAGCTAAGCGATGAAGACAAGCTTGTTGTAAGTCGCGCACGTAAAATTCGCAATTTCTTATCTCAACCATTCAGTGTTGCTGAAACTTTCTCTGGAATAAAAGGGGTGTATATAAGTAGAGAAGAGACTGTTTATAGTTTCAATGCTATTTTACAAGGGGAAGTCGATCATATTCCTGAAACATACTTTTTATTCAAAGCGGGGATCGATGATGTAATTCGTTCATTTCAAGAGGAATCTAATGTTTAAGCTTGAATTAATCACATTTAGTGGAAAACGAGAAACATTCAGCGCAAAGTCAATTATTTTACCTACTTCTGATGGAAACAGGACAGTGTTAGACAAACATATGGATGTAGTCATTGAGGTTAAATCAGGCAAACTTAAAGTGAGAACAGAAGAAAGTCAGATTGTTTTTTTTGTTTCTGAAGGCATTTTTAACTACAAGGATAGAGCTGGAACACTTCTTGTAGATGCTTTTGAACATGCTGATGATATCGATTTTCAAAGAGCTCATCAAGCGCATATTCGGGCAACAAAACTATTGCAAGAAAGTGAAGATACATTCGAGCTAAAAAAAGCTGAACAGGCACTTAAGCGCGCAGTAGGTAGATTAAATTTGAAATAAAAGTATTTTGTGAGATTCTTGGGGAATGGGCAAATAACTTTCGAAAAAAACACAATTCGTAAAAATGGTTTAGGCTCATACACTACAGTTAATTTGAATAATGGATTGCTGTGTTGTATATTAGGTTACTTGAGAATCTGCACATTTCGAATGAGTTCCCAAGCGAGTTCTTGACCATCAATATACAAGAATTCAGAGTCTGAAAACCCTTCGAATTTTCCAATTACGTTCTCGATAAGATGATCATCATGGTCACGTATGTTCATTTGAATGGATACCTTCTTTGATTTTAAGAAAGCATGTTGAAGCACGTGATCGATTTCTTCACGACTCATCTCAGGAAGTTCATGGACTTCCTTTTTTGCATCTTTCTTGTTTGTGTCAATCACACTCACCAGTTCCGCCAATGCAAATGCAGTACCCCATTTTAAGCCAAAGTGACGATCATGATAGTCATTATAATCCACAAATATTTTAGGGGTTCTTTTTCTCATCTGCGTCTCCTTTCTCATCCAGTCCACTCATACCACCTGCATGACCACCCACCAGTTTACTACGGGCAATGGCACGGCCGCCTCTTAAAAGGCTGCTGGTATACACAAGTTTAGTGAATCCGTATTTACTTCGTATCGTATCCACCACTTCATCAAGGTGATGTTCTTTATCTTTATCCTCAACGAATTCAAACAAGTTCAGCTGCTCTTGAAACGGAGATTCTAACTTTGTACAGGTGATTCCAATATTACGAACGACCTGGACATCATAGTACTTATTGAAAATTGAGAGGCAAGCTTGGTAAATCTTCTTACTGCTGTTTGTTGCCTCAACTTTAACCTGTTTCGCAAACCACCGTTTCCCTTCGTCTTCAACCTCGATTTAATAACTAGTGTTAACAGATATTCTAGACTTGTATTTCATTAGTGATATGTTCACTTCAAAGTAGACACTCGAAATATAAAAACGGGAATTACAAAAAAGATGAGCTTTTCCTATGGGTGGGAAGAATAAATATCTAGGAGAGTTAAAATGAAAGAGCAGTCAAAGAATATTTTTGAAGAAACAAACAGAATTGCTAGATTTTAGTTTGACTTTTTTGTATAGAGTTAAGCATAATATTACAGACTCTAAAGTACTGTATACGCAGTGAATTTTTGTTGGGCAATGAAATAGAAGAACACATTTGTCGTTATTGTCAATAAAACTTTCTCCTCTCGTGTTAGGGAAAACAAAGAATCATCAACTTATCATCCTGGTATAGCCGCAATGCTTACAAGTGATGCGATAGCAACAGGGAGTGGAAAAGTTAAATATAATCTTTGTTTGATCTTTCTATTTAATGTCTTTAAGCTTATAATAATGATAATTAGAAGAATTCATAATTAATCAAATCGGATATTAACAAGACAAAATTGAGAGTTTTATATTGTAAGCGCTTAATACACCTGGGAGGACTTATGTTAAAAATAGAAGAGAGAGATCATTTTGATTCAATAATACAAGATATAAAACGTAAACTTGAGTCAGGTCACAATATTGGTATGGACCTTATTACGTTGATGGATTTCCCAAAAATCGTTCAATATATTCATGAAAGCGCAGAATCTAGCCTTATTTATACATTATCTACTTATGTTGGGGAACATGTTAAAAATGGCGATATTGTACTAATGTCATTGTCGTTAATACAGATGTTAAATTATGATGGTAAATTTTATGATCATGTTCAGGATCAGTATTCAAGACTTTATGATAATTTTTCTGATCAAAAGATTGAGTCATTGATTAGAACGATATTGAAGCAATATAAAACGCAAAAGGAAATAAAAAATACTTCTTTGTATATTGGTGTTGCCCTCTCTCATTCTATTGTTCCCCAAAAATTCTTGATTGATTTTTTTGATTTTATATACGACATTTATGTAACTAACTTTGATTTTGATATACCAAATAATGTGGAAGAAGAATTCAGATTTGTCTATGAAGGAATTCGTGAATCGATGCTATCTGATGGTGATACTGTTTCGATTAGTTTAACCAAGAAAACATATAAGCTAATTGTGTCAACGAAGCGATTAATAAGCAGTGAAAATGGTTTAAATAGTTTAATTGATTTTAGCAAAACTGTCGTTGAGCTCATTGATTCTTATATTTGGAACAAGAGTATTGCAATTTCGATGACCTACTTCAAAGAAGCTTATTTGAATTGGTGTACAAAAATGGATAGAGACAGCATAAGAAGCAATCGGAGAGCACAAAGTTTAGACTTAAGGAATAAGTGGGATTGCAAATTTACTTATGATAATCAAGCGGTATTCTTAGTTCCGCCATTCCATAAAGTGAAAAATACCTATGACTATACACAACTGATGATCAAGGTATATAATGGTGATCATCTTTATTTACAAGATGATCGCTTCGATATTCGTGAGATTATTGGTGGATATCAGTTATATCCTAGTGCAATTCATCTTGATGATCCTTTGGGCGAGATAAGTTATCAACTCGTATGCGGTGAAGAAGTTATTTACGATAGTCTAGACAAATTGAATCGTAAGATTCTCGTGTTTACAGAAGATGGAAAAGAAATTAAGAATCATACTGATTATTCTGGAACTACAATTTTTTGTAGTCGAAAAAATACGAAGCATTCTATGCTAAATTTTAACACTGTAAATCAATATTATAGTTTGGCTGTAAAAACAGTAGAAATTGGTGATTCATTTCTAATTGATGATGAATTTTTTATCTTTCTTTCACACACAGAACCGGGTGTTATCGGAGAATTGTACCAAGATCATTTTTTGGTAAGGCAAGACAATAAAAAGAAAATACCGATTTACAAAAGTATTCGCTATTTTATGTTTGAATCAGAATATGATAAAGATAAATTGATGTTTCAAATTAATAATAAGCATATTCCATTAACAAAGGATATCTGTGAAATTAAGCCGAGTTCTGGGATTAACCGTTATCTCGTTGACCTGAGTAATTTTGGTTCAGATATGTACACTGTGTCACTATTTGAAGTGTTTAACGAAGTGAGAAAAAGAGTAGTTCAAACTCAGTTTGTAATGGATTCTAATCTAGTGGTAGATATTAAGAACGATCATGGAAGTTTAATTCAATTGACCAGCGATATATTGAAGGAACCCCTCATTCAGTATCAAAAGCAACTTGAATTTATTGAAGATATTCTCAGTATCAAATATAAGAATGAGATGTACTATTTCGAAGTCCCACTAGGATTTAATATGTACAGATTGAATGGCAGTGATTGGTGCTCATTTGATGATGAAATCGTGATTGATGAAATTACACAAGGAGGAAAATTAGATATCTTTGGCAATCATTATGATCAATATATGATCCATTCAGATAAAGGGATTGAACTTGATAATCCTAAAGATATGAAGAAAACAACGCCTTATCAAAGTATAGATGTTAGCTTTCTTGTGACATACAGGGCGAATTATGATTTCGTAAAGATACTATTCTTAGTAGATGGAAAAATCGCAAATGTATTGTATTGCTACAACAAGTGTATATTGAAAAGTTCAGATCTTGATCTTGATTTTGACCCAATTAACAATAAACTTAAGGTAACACCAAATTATTATGGTCAAGGACATGTGTTTTTTAATATTAAGAATGAAGAAGGGATCGAGATATTTAGAAGTGAGAAATTATTGAGCGGTGAGTCTCAAACGGTCAGCAATCTCAAGTCTTTTGAAAGCTATACGATTATATTGTTTGAAAGAGAAAAAGGGTTATGGTTTGGAACATCAAGAAATCGAGTGATGTGTGAAATGAAACGCAGATTTTACACTCGTAATGATATAGTTGGTAGGTATTATAAAGTCAAAGAAGTGTATTTTGATCAAGGTACAAGTAACGGATTAGTCAGACGTAAAATGAACATAAATAAGACTTTTATTGAGATAAAGGAGAAAATTAATGATGATTGTTATATCGGGGATTTACTTGTGAAGACAGAATTCAGTGAGTTTAAATTATCGCAAGTAAATCCGGTTAGTATTGAGATATGTAGCGGGATTGAAAACAATTGCGTTGAATTTGCAATCACAAACGAAGGGGATGGTCTTCTATTAGACTTAAAACGTAGAAGGGTCGCAAATACATTGGATGATAACACTTTGAATGACATATTTTCATATATTATTGATTTAGAGAAAGGTGGGAAAATATGAAAGCGCTGAACCCAATAGAAAAATCGTTATATATAGATCATAAATACAAGGAATATCTAAAGTCGTCCTTTAAGTTTGGTAATTCCTCACTGCAGGAATTGTTTAATAGGCAACTTGAGAAGGAAGAACTGTTTAAGGGTCCTTTTGTTAGTTTGGATCTGCCATTTGAGCGAGGAAAGACAATAAATCAACTCATAGCAGAAGGAAAGCTTTGTAAGTCTTTTGGGCAACTTAATAATATTGAAATAGATAGACCACTTTACAAACATCAAGAAGAAGCACTAAACATCATTAGTTCAGGAAATAGTGCTGTTGTAACGACCGGGACTGGATCTGGTAAAACAGAGTGTTTTCTTTATCCAATCTTGAATGAGATTTTGTCGGATTATGAAAATGGAAATAGAGAAATAGGTATCCGATCAATATTCTTATACCCGATGAATGCTTTAGTCAATGATCAAATTGATCGAATTCGGAAAATACTTTCATCATGTCCAAACATAACATATGGCTTTTTTACCGGGGATACACCAGAGGAAACTACCGATCAAGATCGAAAGAAACTTGCAAAAGAAATTGGTGTTGAAATCCCTGTAAATGAGTTGATCTCCAGAACTGAAATTAGGGAAAATCCACCTCATTTGTTGTTTACAAACTACTCAATGCTTGAGTATCTTCTTATACGACCAAATGATTATGCGATTTTTGATCCAAATCGATTAGCAAATTGGAAGTTTGTAGTTCTTGATGAAGCGCATTCTTATAATGGGTCTTTAGGAATTGAGATTTCTTTATTAATGCGAAGGTTGACTGCATACTCTGAAAAGAAACCACGATTCATCTTAACAAGTGCTACACTTGGAACACAAGGAAAAAGTGAAGGAGATATTGTTAACTTTGCGAAGAACTTAACGTCATGTTCTTTTAATACATCAGATATTGTTTTTTCTAAACGAATTAAGTTTGATTCTCATGCGTCCTTATATAAGGTTAAAGGTAGCGACTATTTGGAGTTGAAACAGCGTTTAGCAAGTGATATTCCTCTTGTTGATATTTGTGAGAAATACAAGGAAACACACGCATCAAAAAATGAGGAAATCTTATATGATTTGTTATCAAATGATGAGAATACACATACAATTTATAATTGTCTGAAAGATAAGAGTAAAAATTATGCATCGCTAAAATTCGAGTTAAGAGAGTTGGAAGAGGCTGAGTTGCTCGCCCTCATTGACTTAATAAACGGTGCCAGCAAAAATGGAGTAAATCTCTTTGATCTAAAGTATCATTCCTTTGTTCGTCCTTTATCGGGTGCATTTATAACATTTGGTTCTGACCAGAAACTGAGTCTTACTAAAACAAACGCGATTGATAATAAAAAAACTTTTGAAATTGGTAATTGTCGATACTGTGACTCTACGTACATTGTTGGTAAGATTCAACAAAATCGACTGGATGGCTTAGACTATTTATATCAAAATCAAGAAGTAGATGTTTATGAAAACTATGGTGATAATGAACGTGCAAAAGTAGACTACTTTATGTTAGAAGAGATGGTAAACGAAGATATTGACTCAACCATTGATGAGACTATATTGGAAGAGTATACGCTTTGCAACAAGTGTGGATCAATTCATAGGACGGGCAATCTCAATGCAAAAAAATGTGATTGTGATTCTCTGTGCAAGTTTAGTGTTTATAAAATCAGGAACGATGACAAAAAGGAAGCAAGCAGTTTTAATAATATTAGTCAATGCCTATATTGTGGTCATAAAGGAACTTCGGGAGTCGTAAAGTTACTTAATGTTGGTAAAGATGAAGGTACTGCAATAATTTCACAAATCCTTTATGAGACGCTTGATGGGGATGATGCAAAGCATGAAAAAAGAAGAAAGTTTTCATTAAGAATAAGCACAGAACCCATCAAACAGATACCGGTTGTTAAACCGAAAGTTAAACAGTATTTGGCTTTTTCTGATAGTAGACAACAGGCTAGTTTCTTTGCTGCGTTTGTTGATTCAAATCACACGCGTATGCTGAGAAAACGACTGATTTGGAACATTTTAGAAGAGACGAATTATAAGGAAATGTCGGTAAACCAACTTGTTTCAAAACTGGAAGATAAGATTGAAAGCCAGCGCTTATTCGACAATGACTTATCATCAGAAAAAAATGCATGGGTGAGCTTGTTGATTGATTTGCTAAAAGTCGATGGTGCACATGATGGTGAAGGTCTTGGCTTATACTATTTTGAATTAGACACTTCTAGCATTTTTGACGAGATAGATGATGATATTATTAAAGATGAATTAGGCCAGTACAATATAAATACAAAGAATGAACTTAATACGCTGATACAAGTAGTGGCAACTGTATTTAAGACAACACCAGCGATAAAGTATGTACAGTCAACACTTTCACAAGAAGAAAAGGAAAAATATCTGGAGTATCGACGGTTTAATAATTTTGTGATGCTGAAGGCGCAAAAGAATAAGCTAAATATAAGAAGCTTGCTACCGATCGTAGGCGAAGAGAATAAGATTGTTCGATATGTAAAAAAAGCTTGTAATTGTAATACAGAGGGGGCTGTAAAGATTTTAGATATGGTCTTTAATGTGCTTTCTGTCTCTGATTCGATAGACTCCCAAGATGCCCTTTTTATTAAGCACAATAAAGAAGATGCATATCAGATTGATGCCAGCAAGTTTAAAATAAAAAACTATGTTGAATCACCATTCTACAGGTGCAATAAATGCTCTAAACTAACACCTTTCAATTTAAACAATGCATGTCCTTCTGACAAATGTAAAGGCAAGTTATATAAGATTGACCCAGATGATGCACTTTCAGAAAATTATTACCGAAAAGAGTATAAGAGTAAGAAAATAGAAAGAATGGTAATCCAAGAGCACACCGCACAGCTTGATCGAAAGGTAAGTAAAGAATTTCAAAAGAGATTTGTTGATAAGAAGATAAATATACTTAGCTGTTCAACGACTTTTGAAATGGGAATTGACATTGGTGACTTGGAGACGGTATTTATGCGAAATGTTCCCCCAACGCCTGCCAATTATGTTCAAAGAGCGGGTAGAGCAGGTCGAAGAAGTGATAGTTCTGCATATATTTTAACTTACTGTAGTTCGAGCTCACATGACTATACCTATTTCGCAGCCCCTGAGAAAATGATTTCTGGAGTAATCAACCCACCATATTTTAAGGTAGATAATGAGAAAATAATCAGTCGACATCTCTTAGCATCCTGCCTTGGTTTCTTCTTTAGACAGCATCCTGATTATTTCATATCAACGGATTCCTTTATTTTTAATAATGGATCAGAAGTCTTCATCGATTATTTAAAGAGTGAACCTTCTGATCTCCGAAGATACATTGATGAAAAGGTGGTGCCGGAGACACGATATCGTAATTTCCATAAATTCAAATGGCTGGCTGAAATTGATTATAATGATGAGAAGTTGACTCACTTTATTGATTCAATTAAAGAAATGGCTGTTGAGTTTAAAGACGCAGAGAATGCTTCAAAAGCTGAAAATGATTATGAACAAGCTGATTATTTTAAGGGACAAGAAGAAAAACTACATAATCAGTCCGTGATAGAAATGTTATCGAAGTATTGTGTAATTCCAAAATATGGTTTTCCTGTTGATTTAGTTGATTTACAGATCTTAGAAAATGATGAAAAACGCAAAAATGATATTGACCTTACGCGAGACCTTAAAATCGCAATATCCGAGTATGCACCGGACTCTGAGGTGCTTGTCATGAAAAACAAGTATGTATCGAAATACATTACGTTACCGAAAACAACAGAAATGTTCAAAAACTATTTTGAAACGTGTTCTCAATGTCATAAAATAAATGTTTACACACGAAAGACAGAGAGTATTAAGTGTAAATACTGTGGTGGAGAAATAAGAACAGGAACGCATGAATACTTTATTCAACCCACGCTTGGGTTTAAGGCAAATAAATCAAGTGACAGTCCACATTTGAAACCTAAAAGATCCTATGTGGGCGAAGTTTCTTACCTAGGTGGCGGAATCTTTGACAAAATGAATGAGTACATTGGTACAGCAATAACCGTTCAGACGAGCACAAACGACGAACTGTTAGTTCTGAATCGATCAGGATTTTATATGTGTGATAAATGTGGATATAGTGAGAAAATTACGATAGGTAGTGGCTTACCATTTATCTCAAAGAAACATAAGAATTTCAGAGAATACGATTGTTTTAACGAAAAATTAATACGATTAAGGTTGGGACACAAATTCCAAACCGATGTTGCACGCTTAACAATTCCATCATTACATTCTAATGAGACAGAAAGCAACCATAGAGCGCTTTCGTTCTTATATGCATTTCTAGAAGGAATGAGTTATGCACTTGAAATTGAGCGTAACGATCTTGATGGGGTTCTAGAACTGAATCTAGAACAAAAAAGTTACGATATTATTGTCTTTGATAATGTTCCTGGTGGAGCGGGTCATGTAAAAAGATTGTTAAGCAAAGAGGCAGTGATTAGCTCTTTAAAGGCCGCTTTGGATAAAGTATCGCAACAATGTTGTGATGAAGACACATCGTGTTATAGTTGCTTAAGAAGCTATTATAATCAAACCTACCATTCGAAATTGAAAAGAAAGTTTGCAATTGATTCAATTAATCAATTACTAAATGACGCTGAGTTTAATGTGCAGTTAGTCAATAACGCATTAAGTAAGGAATCTAAAAGAATGACCAACTTAACGTTTGGTTCTGATGGTCGAAATCCAGGTGAAGAGACTGCAGAAGAAATTTGGAATAATATTTATGAAGATTGCTATGATGAGAACGAGTTGAGTATGATCAACCTACTTAAAGAAAATAGCAACATAATTATATCCAGACCGTATTATAGAACAACTTTAATGTGTAGAGAAACGGGTGAAGCCTATTTTTCAAATCTTGCATGGAAAGATGAAAAAGTGCTCTTATTTTTAAATGAAAATGAGGATGAGTATAGAAGAGCATCTGAACAAACGGATTGGAGTTGTTATTGCACAGCAGAAGAATTTGATGTTTTTGAATTCTTAAGTAGAATAGGTGGTTTGACTGATGGCAATCATGTTTCCAAATAAGCCAAAAGAATTTTCGTATTCGAGTAGAGAGGGAATGATGTTTTCTGAGCTTGAGCGCTTATCTGATGATTACTATGTATTTCATTCCTTTTCTATTCTTGAAGTTGTGAATAATACAATACACGAAAGTGAGACAGATTTTGTTATATTTCATCCTAAGAAAGGAATTTTATGCATTGAAGCTAAAGCAGGAAGGGTAGAGTATTCTAAAGGCGAATGGCGGTATGGTAGTGGTAGGCTAATGAGTCACGACGGACCATTTCAACAAGCCAGTAAAAATAAGTGGAAACTACTCGAATTAATGCGAAATAAGAAATACGACCAAATCGTTAATCGATGTAAATTTTTGCATGCAGTTTGGTTTCCAGATGTGCCATTGAGGGCATTTGATACAGTCGCATTACCTTCAGATACTGATAAATCGTTGATGCTGACAAGTGACTCATTTGGTAACATTGAAAAAGATATTAGTAGGATTTATAAAATCAAATTACCGAATGGAAAAGAAACATCCTTAAATGATAAAGAGGCCAAATTAATCATTAATAATATTCTTGCACCAAATTTTAATTTGGTTTCTCTAGCGGGTTTTAAGAAAGAACGGCATCAATTGGTTTTCAAAAGATTGCTCAGGGAACAGGTCGCTCTTTTGAACTATCTCGATGAACAGAGAAGTGCAATAATAAATGGGCTAGCAGGGACTGGAAAGACAATTCTTGCGATTGAAAAGGCGAAAAGACATGCCAGCAAAGGACAACCTGTTTTGTTTTTATGCTACAACCTAAACCTCAAGGAATATTTAAAAGAAATGTACTCAGATCCAAATATTTCATTCTATACTATCGATGGACTAGCGTGTAAGATGTGCAATACAAAGACTCCTGATTATGAGCGATTTAAGACGGTGCTCGAGGATTGTTATTCAAACATGAATTTTCCCTATAGGCATATCGTTATCGATGAAGGCCAAGATTTTGGGAGAGATTCTATTGAGGAAGTCGCAATCATTGATCGTCTGAAAATGAATGTGCTAGAAAGTGATGACGAGGAAGGAACCTTCTATTTATTCTATGATAAAAATCAAATGATTCAGTCTAGTAATGTGCCATCATATATCGAGGATGCTGATTGTAAATTGACTTTGTACAGAAACTGTAGGAACACTGAAAATGTCGCGATTACATCGTTGAGGCTGCTCGGGAGAAAATATAAAATTCAATTGTTTGAAGATTCAATTCAAGGTGATGTTCCGGAAATGTTTTTTTGTAATGCTATAACCGATACGATAGATGCAACCAATGCGGCAATTAAGGACTTATTGGAACAAGACTACACTGATATCGTGATTTTAACGTGTAAAACTGAACAAACGAGTAATTTGAGTGATCATTGTTCAAACGGTGTTTATCATTATAAGAAATTCAAATTTAAGTTCACAACGTGTAGGAAGTTTAAGGGACTTGAAGCGGACGCTATAATACTGGTTGATTTGGACGATTCGATGTTCTCAAATAATAAGGAACAAATTATGTATGTAGGTGCTTCAAGGGCGAGATTTAAGTTAACATGTATCGCAAATATGACTGAAGAATCGTGCAAAGCCTTACTTGAAAGATCCAATGTTAATATTTCTAAAAACATAATGAAATCATTTGCAACCGCTTATAATGCAAAGAATACTATTGTAAGTAAGGTTCAGTAAGCAACTGTTTTCAATTGACAATTGGCCCACTTTTAGATTAACAAATACAACAGTCGGGTGGTAAACGTTTGTGGTACTGTTTCTTTAACAAACATAAATAATGCAATAAATATTCCATATTAGGCTTAGGAAGCAAGAAAACTTTTGTATATACAGAAACCAAATTGATTCTTCAGGATAAAAATTATATGTAATATGACTCATATCGATATTTTGTTGTTTTTAGTATGAGAAGGTTTGTTTACATATTTTTGGATAATACATAAATAATATAAGCAATTAGGTAAATAATGAACGATAAATACATGTGGAATAAATTATATTGACACTATAATCGCTCCATTCGTATATCGTTATTAAGGTGTATATTTTTAGAGTAAAGGACGTGTAAAACCTAGTAAATAATTATTATTTTATGAATCAATGACACCGTTTAGTTATAAAAATAATTAATTGACTTTCGTTAAATTATATGCAAAACTATGATTATGGAATGAACTGTGTTTTGTTTAAAAAGTGTTATTAATTGATGTAATAATTGAATTTGAATGATAATAGAGGGTTTAATAAATACACTGAGTTAAGCGCTTACAAGAGTTGAAAGTTATAGAATTGACACTTTTTTTGCAAGTCATTGCTTCATGAGAAGAGGATGGGAAATATGTCGAAAATTGAGATTACCAGTCATGGGAGTTTTGCGTATAGTTATTATAGAGAGGCCATAAGAATTCAACGTTACGTTGAAGGTAATGATCCAAAAAAAGTAGTAGAAAAAGTTATCGTTCCTGAAGTGATAGATGGATACCCCGTGACACATATATGTAAAAATGCTTTTGAGAATGCTTTAGTTAAGGAGGTTATACTTCCTGATACAGTTACGCACATCGAAAATAAAGCTTTTTATCAGTGTAGTAATTTGGAGCAAATTTATTTATCAGAGAGTCTACTGGAAATTGGTAGTTCTGCATTTGCTGAATCTGGATTAAAGGAGATAGTGGTACCTGGAGGCGTCAGTTCATTATATAGAACTTTTTCGAATTGTCAAAGTCTGGAGTCGGTAATGTTCGAAGATGGCCTCGTACAATTAGGAGTAGAGGTATGTCTTAATTGTGTTAAGTTGCGAGAGGTTATCCTTCCGCAATCACTAGAAACTATTTCGAAACTTGCTTTTTCGAGTTGTGTTTCACTTACTGAAATTATTATACCGGATTCTGTTATTGAAATTGGTAATTCAGTATTTAGAGATTGTAAATCTCTTAAGAATGTCACATTGCCTAACAAACTTGAAGTTATTAGTGATCATTTATTTTATTATTGTGAATCGATCGAGGAAATCAAGATACCAGATAATGTCAAAACAATCAGCGATTATTCATTTGCCCTATGTAGTGCACTGATTCAAATTGAATTAGGGAATCAATTAGAATATATTTGCTTTGCTTCTTTTTATCAATGTTCTTCTCTAAAAGAGATTATAATACCAGATAATGTCCATGAGATTGGATATAGAGCATTTCAAGAATGTAAAAGTCTTCACACTGTAATCCTTCCAACATCACTCTCTCACATTTATCGAAGTGCGTTTATTGGCTGTGAATGTCTCAATTTTATTTCAATTCCAAGTAAGGTAAAAAGCATTGATATTGAAGCATTTGATACCTCGATTCAATTTGGAAATGTTGACCAGATTCTTAACAAGAAAGTAAAGGAGCAGTTGAGTACACCAGTTGAAACCATAGTTGGTAACCAAGTAATAATGACACAGGAAAGGGCACAAGATTTCCGTTCTGAAAAGCATCCCAACGTAACAGCTTTAGTATATAGCGAAAATGTAAAAAAACTAGGTGTGAATTATCAAAACAGCATGGAGGTAAAATGGGTAAAGAAATTAACGCTGGAAAATGAGCAAATTAAGTTTGACATCGAACCATTTGAGCCATATAGAGAATTAGAACTTGTTGTGTTTAAATCCTTCAATGGACTAAAATCTACTTGCTTTGAGAATGCAGTTGATTTCATCGTAGAATGTGATAGCGAAAACATTGATGATCACAAACACAGTTTATCACCGAGAAGTGAGATAAATCTGATTAAAAATCTTTATAATAATGAACAAATAAATATCTTTAGGTCATTATATCAAAAAGAAGGGTTTCGTCAATTTGATGTAAATGAGAAATCGTTTTTCTTGTTAATTGAGGATATAATATTCGGTGATGGAGGTGGCTTCATTGGTTC
Source organism: Erysipelothrix larvae (assembly GCF_001545095.1). Classification (NCBI taxonomy): domain Bacteria; kingdom Bacillati; phylum Bacillota; class Erysipelotrichia; order Erysipelotrichales; family Erysipelotrichaceae; genus Erysipelothrix; species Erysipelothrix larvae. Next base: position 1,484,159 of record NZ_CP013213.1, on the reverse strand, counting down.
AATGAGTGAGTTTGGCATGTTGCCCGATGAGCACATAGATTATTTCATTGAATATTCAAAGAATCTCCTGAATCCAAATGCTTTGGTAAGTTTAATGCAACATAAACATAGAAATAAATTGACAGGTATAAATAAAGAGGAGATCAATCATGGAAATGTATAATTCCCTTGAAATGTATTGCTCAGATTATGAAGCGCTTGAGATTGAGCGATTAATTAAACTCGGATTCTTAGGAGAAACGGGAAGGATTGAGAAAATCGGTTTTGACGCATCTAAGTATTCGATTTTCTTACAAAATGCAGGTTACGAAGATTTAAGTTATGTGTTCAGCGATAGCTATATGTATAAACTCTTCCCTTTAGCAGTATTCTTGTTGGAAGTGGATGATTTTTATGCTTCCCCTTACATCTCATCGTATTTATATGGTTTCCCTGCTGAGAAAATAACAGATTCACAGGAAAGTATGCCAAAATATATTCAAAATGCCATTATTGGTGACTTTGACCAAGAATTCGATGAGAAGGACGTAAAGAAAAAATCCTTCGGTGCTGTTCATGAGGTTGTATTACTAAAGAATGGGAAACTTATCGGAAGAGGAAGCAATATTAATGGCCAAATTTACTATTTAGACGAGTTCGAAGACGTAGTAGATATATCGTGTGGACAATTTAATACTGTGGTCCTTCAATCTGATGGGAGTGTCGTTGTCACTGGGAGAGTAGGAACCAACTGGAGAATGCCAGTTTCATTTAATAAACTTTTTGTTCCAAGCCTTTCCAAGAATTTTCTAGCAAGTTATTCTGATAAGAGTCCCTACTTCTACAAAGTAAGGATCGAAATGGATAAGGTTGGTAAAAGGAATAAACCTGCTATATTTACCGAGAATTCAGAGAATATAGGCTATTTTAAGACGACATTCAGAGGATTTAATACACACCTAATGAATATAGTTGATAACTACGATTATTGCATCAATAGACCTAAAAGGCTTAAGAATAAGAAATGGAAGGAAGACTATTTTGCACTTTCTTCTATGTCAAAAGTTTTACCTTTTCTTCTAGACAACAATGTTACAATTATCGAACATGAAACATGGACCGATATAAAGGCAATTTATACAGTAGATGATGGTGTATTGGGGGTAAATTCCAAGGGCGATTTATTTTTTGATGGTACAGCAGTAAATCTTCATAGAGTAAAGGAGATTTTAAAGTCAATTAACACCAATCAATTAGACGTTACAGGAGGGCTATAATGGTAGGGAAGCAATATATATTATCTCTAAAAAATGAATGTGTTTCTGAAAATATAGAGTTTATTAATCATCGAGAGGACCGAGTGTCATCGCGTTTTGCTCCAGGTCCATATCAACTTCAGTTTGACCATGATTTCGTCATTAATATACCAGAGTCAATGTACTATGATAAATCAAAATCTGATGATGGCTCTATAACTTTGGCTTCAACCATTGACGATACTGATAAATCTGCAGATATAATTCATTTTTTGAGTCCAATAGAATATGAAGCGAAGGATAGAGATCAAATTGAGGATGAATTGTATGATCGCCTTGAGTTAGAATCAAAAAGGGGAACAGATGAAGTCATAAAAGTTCGTCAACTCTATGGGGAAATAAAAGTCAGCTTTGTTATCTTAGATGATCATAGTGTTCCATTTGCATTTCATGTCTCTAATAAGCTTTATCAAGGAACTATTGTGCTAAACAGTATCAAGTACAAGGATATCCTTGAAGTAATGGAGCGTTGGATCTCATCCGCATCAATTGTTAAGGAAGAGAATAACGCAATCAACTCATTCACTGCAATCATTAAATCAATGAAGCGTGATAATGATTTTTGCAATCTCGATGATCATTTAAAGATTCCTTTACTAAACGGATTTGATTCTTACAATAACATTGCATTGGAAGATAATCAAAGCAGCAAAACTACGTATCCTTTTGTAATGATTCAATCTGATTTTACTGGCACGCTTTCATCAATCACCCAGCTTAGTAAATTGGTTTGTGTGGTTTTTAATCCCGAATATGTTAGTGACTACATAAGACGAACTCCTTCGTATAAACCTCTTCCATATAAGAACGAGAAATTGATTCGAGATTTCATTATAAGTTTAAGACAATCTTACTATGCCCTTGACGTTATTGTCGTTGAAAACAATGAACTTAAATTTCATATTATGTCTGATTTGAAACGAAAAAGAGGCATAAACATAGTGATTGAATCCAATGACTTTGCATACGTGGTGTTTGTGAATCTTGAGGGAGTGGTTGAAAGAAATGAAATGATATCATTTATAAAAGAATGGTTAATGAGAATTGAAGTAGTTAAGACTCACTACTCATAATTAAAGAAAGGTAAAACTAGAATGTTATTTTGGAAGAAAGATAAGAGCAATGCTAAAGACTTCAATTACGATAATAATGGTAAGATGATTTCTATTCTAGGCTACAAAGGGAGCAAAAAAGATGGGAAATTAGTTATCCCGAGTAAGATTGAAGGATTACCTGTTGAAGAAATTGGAGAAGAAGCTTTCAGAGAAAGTAATTTTAGCGAAATCGTGCTTCCTAGCACACTAAGAATAATACGTCAAAGTGCATTTGAGAGTTGTAGTAAGCTGATTTCAATGATAATTCCAAATTCGGTCAAGCAGATCGACTCTTCCGCATTTTGCTTTTGCAAAAGTTTAGAGTCAATCGTTTTTCCTGATGGATTGCAAGAAATCAGTAGCGATATGTGTAAATTTGACGACGCGTTAAGAAAAGTGATTTTACCTGATAGTATAACTGCAATTCATTGGGGAGCATTTAATTACTGTTTTGATCTTGATGAGGTTAGACTTCCAGTAAATATTCAACATCTTGGAAATGATGCGTTTGACAGTTTTACAGCATTCACGAACTCTAGTGAAATATCGCAGTTGGTTGTTACTAATGGTATTTCGGCATCAATTGTTGGTGCTGAGCATGTGGAAGCTGTTAACAGTATATTTGATAGAATTGATCACTCGTCGTATTCAAGAAATAAAACCATAAAATCAATCGTTATTACTGAGAAGACAAAGTTAGTAGAATATCAAAGTTTTATGCATTGTACTGCATTAGAACGTGTTGAAGTCATGGGTAAACACACAATTCTAAAAGAGAATTGCTTTTCAGAATGTAGAAATCTTGAAACCTTAATACTCGCTTCATTTACTAATATCACTGCAGATACACTAAAAAATTGCAATCCCAATATTATTTTCAAGGACTCTAGACCTCCAAATGAAGTGAGTCGACTTACTGAAAAACAAGAAATAAAATTACTTCGGCACATACTACAACAAAATGCATTGAATGTATTGAGATCCCTTTATCTTGATTATAATTTTAGCAAGCTATCAAAGGATGATCCTGAGCTTGTTAAAGTTATCAAGAAAGCCATCAAAGATAAGAAAATAGAATTCTTAGAGATTATGAATAAAGCAGGATATCTTGACGCACAAGTGATTGATGAGTATTTTGAATATGCAAAATCAGTGAAAGCGACAATCTCAGTCAACTATCTTTCTTCAAATACAGAAGCTGGAAAAGCACATGCTTCAACCAGCAAGAAGCGGTCAGAAAATAAGAGTGACATTGGTAATAATGATCAAAAGGAGACTGAAGCTCCTGAAATTATTGAAGAGGATACACTTGAGGATATTGAAGAGGATACACTTGAGGATATTGAAGAGGATACACTTGAGGATATTGAAGAGGATACACTTGAGGATATTGAAGAGGATACACTTGAGGATATTGAAGAGGATACACTTGAGGATATTGAAGAGGATACACTTGAGGATATTGAAGAGGATACACTTGAGGATATTGAAGAGGATACACTTGAGGATATTGAAGAGGATACACTTGAGGATATTGAAGAGGATACACTTGAGGATATTGAAGAGGATACACTTGAGGATATTGAAGAGGATACACTTGAGGATATTGAAGAGGATACACTTGAAGATATTGAAGAAGATACACTAGAGGATATTGAAGGGGATACACCTAAAGATATTGAAAAGGACTCACTTGAAAGTGGTAGGTCAAAATCAATCGATGAAGTTCAAAATGAAATGATAAACGATTATACGATCGTTAGAAATGTCAAGAAATCACGGGCAGTAAGAAGTTATGGAGTAAAAAAATGAAAGAAAACACCAAATACGTAATTGACCTTTCCCAACAAAAAAGAAGTCTTCAAGCTTACAGATAACTGGAAATATGATGAGTATGATGAATGAATTGATTCTTTTAATGATATTGGTGGAATCATTTCTGAATTGCAGGGAGTTTCAGATGGTGATAAAATACTGTATGTTAACCTTGAGTTTTGTGAAACCGCATACCATGCTATTGTGGCATTTAAAAGATTGGGATGATAATGACGATTTTGATCTTACGATGAATATGCTTGTTTCCTTGATGAACGAGTTTTTGTTGGTAAATCATATCAAGAACTCAAAGATATGGAAAATCATACAGAATATTATCAATATATTCCAGAGTATGCGTCATTTGACGATGATGAGGATCTATGTATGGATTCACAGTTCTCGAGTCTGTATGATGTATACACAGATAAGTTGGATGACTACATCACAATCATCAAAGATTTTGTCGTGAGTTATGCAAAATCGGTAATTGTGAGTGGTCGTGGCACTGAAGTTGAGATTGATGGAGTGAAATACAACGGTATCTTCTATCGTTTGAATAAACACGATGTGAGAACATTGATCGTTAATGAGAATAATGAATTTATAACGCTAGATGAATAAAACAGGTGACATTAGTTTCCTACAGAGAATAGATAATAAAGACTTCGCTCGTTTAGGAAGTCTTTTTTTGGATGATTGGTTTTTATTACACAAAAAAAGAGAAGAAGTCTTTCAAGTATTGGGAAGTTTACTCATTTGATTGGTATACTGACTATGATTTAAAATGTTAATCATTATTTCAATATCAAGAATTAAAGTACTCTGCTTGCATGCTAAGTTCAAAAGTGTTACTCAGTGATACATCATTTACTTGAATGTTCTCGTTTATCGATGAAACGAGTGAACATCCAATTCCTTTATTCCTTGTTAACCTTTGGGGATCATTTTACTTTTGAAACAAGCTATTGTTATTATCTATTATAATCGATGATGTTATTCCATTATAATAAATTGAAAATTGTAAATTATCAATGGTAGTATATGAATTGATATTTATACTACTTTAAAGTATAATAATCTAAAGTAGTATAAATGGAGGTGAGTCCATGTTTTTTGGAAGAGAAAACGAGTTAAAAGCACTCGAAAACATGCATGAACGAAACAATTTTCAAATGGCGGTTGTCTATGGAAGAAGGCGTATTGGGAAAACTGCGCTCATAAGTGAGTTTGTTAGTGATAAAAAATCAATCTATTTTTCTTGTGAAGAAGTAAATGACGCTCTTAATTTAGCTAAATTTTCGCAACAATTAGGTGAATTACTGGGAATAAGTGGGTTTCCACCTGTAGAAAACTGGGAAGTATTGTTTACAATCATTGCGGAGAACTTTGGTCATGAACACTTGGTTGTCGTGATTGATGAATATCCCTACGCTGCAAGCGCAAACCGTTCTTTGAATTCAACACTTCAGCATATCATCGACCATAAATTTAAAAATACAAATCTTTTTTTGATTCTATGTGGCTCTTCAGTAAGCTTTATGGAAAATCAGGTGTTGGGTGAAAAAAGCCCATTATTTGGACGAAGAACAGGACAAATAAAAGTGAATGCTTTGGATTATTATGATGCATCGAAGTTTTATCCAGACGTAAGTTTCGAGGATAAAATTCGCTATTATGCAACAATCGGTGGAACACCTTATTACTTATCAATGATTGATCCAAGCTTAACTTTTGAGGAGAATCTAAAGAATTTGTACTTTGTCATTAATGGTTATCTCTTTAATGAGGGAACACTCTTAATGAAACAGGAATTTAGAGAACCAGCTATATATAATTCTGTGCTACAAGCAATTGCGAGTGGTGCTGTCACATTAAGTGGTATTGCAGGCTTTACGAAACTTGAAACGAGCCTGATTTCAAAGTATCTCCTTACTTTACAAGAATTGAATTACATTGAGCGAATTATTCCATTTGGTTCAAATCCACTCAAAGGAAAGAAAAGCTACTATCACATAACAGAAAACTTTATCGCTTATTGGTATCGCACTATTTTTTCAATAAGAACTGAAATTGAACGTGGTCATGGTGATATTTACTGGCAGCATTCACTGAATAATCTCAGTGAGTTTATTGGGCCGATTTTTGAAGAAATCACGCGTCAATATCTAAGACGTGTTAACGCAAAGAATGGCTTGCCTTTTATTGCGAAAACATTTGGAAAATGGTGGGGGAAAGACAAAAAAGGCGATGTTCAAGAAATTGATATTATTGTTGAGTCCCTCGATGGAAAAAACCTAATAATAGGAGAGTGTAAGTGGACTAATTCATTAAAACTTAGCAAGACTTTACAAACACTGGATAAGCGTGCAACGTTGTTTAGTGATTACACAGTTCAAAAGATGCTCTTTACTAAGAATGCTGTTGAAACAGGAGACATCGATGTCAAGACCATTTCAATTTGTGACTACTTTAACCTTTAAAAATGCTTAAAACATCAATATTAATCCAGTTCTTGAATATGACGAATGAGTTCCCAAGCGAGTTCTTGACCATCAATATACAAGAATTCAGAGTCTGAAAACCCTTCGAATTTTCCAATTACGTTCTCGATAAGATGATCATCATGGTCTCGTATGTTCATTTGAATGGATACCTTTTTTGATTTTAGGAAAGCATGTTGAAGAACGTGATCGATTTCTTCCCGACTCATCTCAGGAAATTCATAGACTTCCTTTTTGGCATCTTTCTTGTTTGTGTCAATCACACTCACCAGTTCTGCTAACGCAAATGCAGTGCCCCATTTTAAGCCAAAGGGACGATCATGATAGTCATTATAATCCACAAAAAATTTAGGGCTTCTTTTTCTCATCTGCGTCTCCTTTCTCATCCAGTCCACTCATACCACCTGCATGACCACCCACCAGTTTACTACGGGCAATGGCACGTCCACCTCTTAATAGGCTACTGGTATACACAAGTTTAGTGAATCCGTATTTACTTCGTATCGTATCCACCACTTCATCAAGGTGATGTTCTTTATCTTTATCCTCAACAGATTCAAACAAGTTCAGCTGCTCTTGAAACGGAGATTCTAACTTTGTACAGTTGATTCCAATATTACGAACGACCTGGACATCATAGTACTTATTGAAAATTGAGAGGCAAGCTTGGTAAATTTTCTTACTGCTGTTTGTTGCCTCAACTTTAACTTGCTTCGCAAACCCCCGTTTCCCTTCGTCATCTAAATAACTCAAGGAATAACCTACCCAAAGGCTGACACTTTTACAGAGCTTATTTTCTTTGCGTAAGCGTGTTGCGACTTGGTCGCTCATTTCACGAATTACAATTTCAATTTCTTCTTTCGTATAATAGTCACGATTGAGGACTTGTGAGTTTCCAATCGATTCTGATTTGGGAGCATAGGGTTCACCTAAGAAGGTACGATCAATGCCCCAAGCATGTGCATAAAGCTGTGCGCCTAAGATTCCCATGCTTTTCTTAATCTTATAATAGTCGGTATGCGCTAATTCATACATCGATGTGATGCCTAAGTTATTGAGGCGTTTTTCAGTACGTCGACCAATCCCCCAACAATCGGTGAGTGATTTAATGTTCCAAATCTTATCGGGCACATCTTCATAACGCCATTCTGCTTTGAAGTCCTTGGTATGTTTGGCTTCATTATCTAAAGCAAGTTTAGCTAAGAGGGGATTATCCCCAATACCCACAGTTGTATAAATACCAGTTTCCTTATAGACCTTAATTTGAATGAGTTTCGCAAGTTCACGTGCATTGTTGCACTTAAAGTATTTTAAGGAACCTGTGACATCTAGGAAGGTCTCATCAACCGAATACACTTCAATGTTTGAGTCATCGACAAAGGTCCGATAGATGTTGTTGATTTGCTTGTTGATTTGCATGTAATAGTTCATGCGAGGCGGTGCAATAATCAAATCTTCAGGATAAGGGAAGGGCAGATCACGGGCTCTACTTACATTAGAGATGTTGTAGGCTTTCTTGGCTGCAGGACTGGATGCAAGGATGAGGCCACTTCCACGTTCGTTTTTATTATCACTGGGATAACTCATCACAACAAGTTTCACAGTCAGTGGATTTAACCCACGAGAAACCGCCTCACACGACGCATAAAAGCTCTTGCAATCGATGCACAAGATATCGCGCGAGGGTTCTTTATCATAATCAAAGACTAACGGTTGTTGCATGCTGTGGTCCTCCCTTCATGTACATCTTATTATAAGTCATTTGGTGTGGAAATTGGATATTATTATTTGGATAATTTTGTGAAAATTGATTGTGATTTCAGGGGGAATACAGTTACGAAAATGAGAAGGTTAATCAAACATCATCAAAACCATTTAACAAAAAAATCTTTGTATACAATGCACCTTGTGTTTTTTAAGGGTAAACCTTCAAGAGAATATAAAAAAGCTTCGATTATGTGTCGAAGCCTTTGTGATACCTATGCTTTACATGCATTAATTGCAGGTTCATAGTTTGGTTCAGTAGCCATTTCAGGAACAATCTCAACATAAGCAAGCTTGCCTTCTTCATCGACGACAAATACCGACCGTGCAAGAACTTCAAACTCAGGAATCCATAAACCATATGCATTGGCAAATGTTTTGTCATCATCATGGAGCATGAGTGCATCAACATTCTTTGTTGCACACCAACTCTTAAGATCATCTTGAGTATTATTTGAAATATTAATGATTTGTGTGTTTTCAAGGGATCCCGCAAGGTTGAAGAAATGAACCGTTTGTAGATCACAAACACGGGTATTAATATCAGGGAATACACTAATCAGTACTTTCTTTCCTAAAAAGTCATCCAATGATACTGTGTTATTGTTTAGGTCTTTTAAAGTAAACTTCGGTGCAACATCACCGACTTTAGGTTGCACACCTTCTACTTGAGTCGGGACACCTTTTCTTGTAATTTCCATTTTAACCATCCTCCTAATCTCATTATAGGTCATTTGGTTCTTTTATTCATTGAATTTGAACTTTAAAATCATAGAGTGTTCGTCATAAAAATGATAAAATGATACCAATGAGGTATTTAACAATGAAACATAAACGTGTGAGTAAAAATGAAATCCATGAAGTAGAGATTCTTGATTTAAGCTATGAAGCGTATGGTGTCGCGAAAATCGATGGTTTTACGGTATTTATCGAAAGTGTTTTACCCGGTGAGGTTGTTAAGGTTCGAATTGAACGTGTAGAGAAACGTTTTGCCTTTGGGAAGGTCTTAGAAGTACTTAAAGCATCCAAAGATAGAGTGGACCTTATTGACCCTTTAGGGACACGTATTGGTACAATGCCCCTTCAACATATGGCTTATGAAGCGCAACTTCAATTTAAACGTAAATTTGTCATCGATTGTTTCTCAAAAGTGATGCAGATTGACCAAGACATTGTGCTTTTTACACTGGGTATGGATCATCCATGGCACTATCGAAATAAAGCACAAATTCCTGTAAGAGAGATACAAGGACACCTTGAAACAGGGTTTTTTAAACGCAATTCACATGACCTTGTACCCATTGAGAACTATCACATCCAGGAACCTGAAATTGATGAAGCAATCCTTTCAATTCGAAACATTTTACGTGACTTAAATATCCGTGCTTATGATGAAGTAAACCACGAAGGCTGCATACGCCATATTATTGTGCGAAGGGGACATATAACAAAAGAGATGATGGTGATTCTTGTAACAAATGGGAAAACACTTCCCTATCGAGAAGCGCTTGTTCAAAGAATCCTAGAAGATTGTCCAAATGTAGTGAGTATTGTACAAAACATCAACGATCAAAAGACAAATGTTATCATGGGCAACACGTCCAATCTTCTATTTGGTGAAGATAAATACTATGATAAATTACTTGATAAAACCTTTGCGATTTCTTCACACTCTTTCTTCCAAGTAAACTCAAAACAAACAGAAGTCTTATATGCTAAAGCGCTTGAGCTTGCGAATATATCACACGATGACATCGTCATTGATGCATATTGTGGTATTGGCACAATTACACTATGTGCCTCTGATTTGGCACACACAGTCTATGGTGTAGAGGTTGTGGAAGATGCTATCACAATGGCGAAATATAATGCATCACTGAATGCAATAACAAACACAGTATTTGAAGCAGGTAAGGCAGAAGTGGTTATGCAGAAATGGGTAAAACAAGGCATCAAACCCGATGTTATTATTGTAGATCCACCACGCAAAGGACTTGCAGAGAGTTTCATTGATGCAAGTATTGCAATGAAGCCAAAACGTCTTATATATGTAAGTTGTAATCCTGTAACCCTTGCAAAAGATGTAAAGAAATATACAGAACAAGGGTATGAATTAATCAGTGTTCAACCTGTGGATATGTTTCCGCATACGACGCACGTTGAGACGGTAGTATTGATGTCAAGGGTGGATAAGTGAGAGTGTTAAAAGATAAGTAAATAAAGGCTTTCCGTGATTTGAGGTCTGGTTCTAAGCCGGAAGGATAATCACGGTTTTTTAATTTGCGGGAACTAATCCAAGAATGGCAGAATGGAAGATTGAGTGGATAGATTGACTTTTGAGCTTGTGAGTTGATAGGATTGCTGGCAAAAACGTGGTGAGTTGATAAAATAGTTATCCTAATCCTAAATGATGCTTATAAAAGGACCTTTCAATAATGTAAGGTTTTCTTTCTATTTCGTTTAGTAATGTGTTATACTATTCTTAACTATATTTTATATCCTTGGAGGTGTGCGATTCATGGTGATTAGCTATGATAATCTTTGGAAACTCTTGATCGACAAGAAGATGAATAAAACTGATTTAAAAGATCAAGCCGGCATTACCTATAATATTATCGCTCGTCTCGGTAAAGGGGAATCGGTAAGCATGGAGAGCCTTTATAAAATCTGTAAAAGCCTCCAGTGTAATATCGGTGACATCATTGAGTTTAAGTTCGATTGACATCGTTTAAATAAAATGAAGGGGGCGAGCGTTCATGGGGAAAAGCCATTTGTCTGAAGAAGATATCAAATTAAGATATATCACACCTGCTATACAGAATGCGGGATGGGATAACAAGCAAATACGGATGGAGTACGCTTTTACAGCAGGGCGTATTATTTTGCGTGGAAATATTACGGCAAGAGGCAGAAAGAAAAGTGCTGACTACCTCCTGTCCTATAAAAACAACTTCCCTCTAGCCATTGTGGAAGCAAAGGACAATACACAGCCTGTAGGTGCTGGACTTCAACAAGCCACTGATTATGCCAAGGCACTGGATGTTCCTTATGTCTATGCTTCAAATGGAGATGGCTTTGTGGAGCAGAACCTCATCACAGGTGAAGTGAAGGAACTGAAATTAGAAGAGTTCCCATCACCAGAAGCGCTGTACCAAAGATACAGAATTGATAAGGGGATTGATGAGGCTGAAGAAAAAGTTATGCTGGAGCCTTATTACTACATACCTAATTATAAAACCCCTCGGTATTATCAACGGGTGGCTATTAATAGAGCGGTAGATGCTGTTGCTAAAGGACAAAATCGTGTCCTTGTAGTTAGTGCCACAGGTACCGGTAAAACTTACATGACCTTCCAGATGATCTATCGTTTATGGAAATCTGGATTAAAGAAGAAGATTCTTTTCTTGGCAGATCGGAATGTGCTGATTGACCAGACCATGACCGGAGACTTTAAACCCTTTAGTGGAAAGATGACCAAGGTGCAGAATAGAAATCTGGATAGTTCCTATGAGATTTATCTGGCACTTTATCAGCAGCTAGTTGGTGATGATGGTGAAGAAGCCTATCGCCAGTTTCAGCCAAATTTCTTTGACCTTATTGTCATTGATGAGTGCCACCGGGGTAGTGCTAAAGAAGAATCAGCATGGCGAAAAGTGTTGGACTACTTTACTGAAGCCACACATATTGGCTGTACAGCTACTCCAATTGAAACAAAGGAAGCCTCTAGCTTCACTTATTTTGGAGAGCCGATATATGAATACTCCTTAAAGCAGGGTATCGATGATGGGTTCCTAGCACCTTATAAAGTGATCCGTATCGGTCTGGATAAAGACCTTGAAGGCTATCGCCCAGAAGCGGGCAAAGTGGATAAGCATGGCTATGAGATAGAAGATCGAGAGTACAACGTCAAAGACTTTGATAGAAATATTGTCATTGACGATAGAACTCGGGTGGTAGCATCTAAAATATCTGAGTTTCTGAAAAAGACTGATCGGTTCAGTAAGACCATTGTTTTTTGTGTGGATATTGAACACGCAGAGAGGATGCGTCAATCACTGATCAATGAAAATAAGGATCTTTATGCCGAAAATGACCGTTATATCATGAGGATTACCGGTGACAATGATATCGGTAAAGCGCAGCTGGAAAATTTCATTGATGAAGAAAGCCCTTATCCGGTGATAGCAGTGACCAGCAAACTCATGACCACAGGTGTGGATGCCAAGATGTGTAAACTCATTGTACTGGAGAACAACATCAACAGCATGACTGAGTTCAAACAGATTATTGGTCGAGGAACACGCCTTCTTGAAGATTACGGCAAGACCTACTTTACCATTATGGACTTTAGAAATGCCAGTAGACTTTTTGCCGATCCTGCCTTTGATGGTAAGCCAGAAGTGGTCATTGACCTTGGGGGTGATGACCCAGTGGATGAGCCTGAAACACCTACAGAGGAAGGTGAAGAAGGTACTGGAGAAGATACAGGTACTGATGGTGTTAAAGAAGATGATGGCGAATATGTAACCGATGATACTCCACCCTTTGATGATGAAGGCGAAGACAAACCAAGAAAATATTATGTCGGCGATGTTCTGGTAAAAGTTCTATCAGAAAGAGTCCAGTATGTAGATAAGGATGGCAAGCTCATTACTGAAAGTCTTATTGACTACACAAAGAAAAACATCCTTGAGCAGTATTCAAGATTGGATGACTTCCTGAGCACCTGGACAGAAGCTGAAAGGAAGCAAGCCATCATTGATGAACTCCAGGATGACGGTGTGCTTCTTGAAGCGGTAAGACAAGAATTGGGAAAAACGGAGCTGGATGACTTTGATCTCATCTGCCACATAGCCTATGATAAGGCACCCCTGACCAAGAAGGAACGGGCAGAGAACGTGAAGAAAAGGCATTACCTTTACAAGTATTCAGATGTAGCCAAAGAGGTTATTGAAGCCCTACTTGACAAGTATGCCAATGATGGCATCAAGGAGATTGAAGATACGAAAGTACTTCAACTGAAAGAGTTCCAGAAAATTGGCAGCCCGATGAAGATTGTCAAAGCCTTTGGTGGTAAGGAAGCTTATTTGAAAGCAGTACAGGAGCTAGAAAACGAAATATATTACGCATAAATAGAGATGGCAGGTAGATAAAATGGCGATTAGTAACTTTGTGAAAAGAATCCAGGATGTCATGCGAAATGACTCGGGCGTTAATGGTGATGCCCAAAGAATTGAGCAGATCGTGTGGATTCTGTTCTTAAAAATATATGATGCAAAAGAAGAAACATGGGAGCTGTTAAATGATAATTACAAGTCTATCCTTCCAGAAGGACTTAAATGGCGTGATTGGGCGGTGGATAGAAAAGATGGAGAAGCACTCACAGGGGATGCCCTCCTGGACTTTGTCAACAATACATTATTTCCAACTTTAAAGAATCTTGAAATTGATGAAAACACACCAATGAGCCAGGTCATTGTTCGCTATGCCTTTGAAGATGCTAACAACTATCAGAAAGATGGTGTGCTTCTAAGGCAAGTGGTCAATATCATTGATGAGATTGACTTTACCGAATACAAGGAGCGCCATGAGTTTGGTGCCATTTATGAGTCTTTCCTAAAAGACCTTCAAAGTGCTGGTAATGCCGGTGAGTTCTACACACCAAGGGCAGTGACAGACTTTATGGTTAAAGTAGTAAAGCCTGTCCTAGGCGATAGAATCGGAGACTTCGCCTGTGGTACCGGTGGCTTCTTGACCTCTGCCCTCAATGAATTAGATAAACAGGTAGGTAACTCATTGGAGAATAGAGAAATCTACAATAAATCCGTTTATGGTATTGAGAAGAAGGCACTTCCTCATATGCTTTGTGTGACCAATATGTTGATTCATGATATCGATGATCCAAATATCCTCCATGGTAATGCACTGGAGATGGACTATAAAGATATGCGGAAGATGGAACCTTTCGATGTGATCTTAATGAATCCTCCTTATGGTGGAAGTGAGAAAGACAGCGTGAAGTCTAACTTCCCAACAGAACTTAGAAGTTCTGAAACAGCAGATTTATTTATGAATGTGATTATGTACAGGCTTAAGAAAAATGGTAGATGTGCTGTAATCATTCCAGACGGGTTCCTTTTTGGTACAGATAACGGAAAGTTTAATATCAAGAAAAAGCTGTTCAGTGAATTTAATCTTCACACAGTTGTAAGAATGCCACACAGCGTTTTTGCGCCTTATACATCTATAAGAACTAATATCCTGTTCTTTGATAATACAGAACCAACCAAGGAAACCTGGTTCTATCGTGTGGATATGCCAGAAGGCTACAAGAATTTCTCCAAAACCAGACCGATGAAGCTGGAACATTTTAACGATGCCCTTAGCTGGTGGGAGAACAGAGAAGAGATCGAAGTGGATGGTTTTCCAAAAGCCAAGAGATACACAATTGATGAAATTGTAGAAAGAAGCTATAATATTGATCTTTGTGGATTCCCTCATGAAGAAGAAGTGATTCTTGAACCTATGGATTTGATTCAAAAATACCAGGAGAAGCGGGCATCTCTTAATGCAGAAATCGATCATGTATTAGAACAGATTACTTCTATGTTTGGAGGTAATTAAATGAATGCACAGGACTTAAAGAACAGTATCCTTCAACTTGCCATACAGGGGAAACTTGTAGAACAGCGGGAAGAAGAAGGTACTGCAGGAGAATTAATTGAGAAGATTCAAGCTGAGAGGAAACAGCTTTTTAAAGAAGGTAAAATTAAAAAGCAGAAAAAACTGCCAGAAATCAAGGAAGATGAGATTCCATTTGATATTCCAGAGAGTTGGGAATGGGTTAGACTAATTGACTTATCACTATTTATAAAAGCTGGCGGGGATAAACCAAAAGATTTTTTGAAAAGCAAAACAGAAACGCATACAGTTCCAGTAATAGCCAATGGTATACAAAATGATGGCATAATAGGATATACGAAAGAAGCTACAATAGAAGAATCGTGTATTACGGTTTCTGGAAGAGGAACAATTGGATTTTCGTGTCTGAGGACTGAACCATTTACACCTGTTGTAAGGTTACTCGTAATAAACATTTCTGATCAATTAGATAATAAGTATGTTCAAAATGTTCTAACAGCATTACTTGAAAAAGGCGTGGGAACAAGTATAAAGCAGTTGACAGTTCCAATGATTGAGCCGAAGCTAATCCCCCTCCCCCCACTAGAAGAACAAAAGCGCATCGTAGCAAAGATCGAAGAGCTAATGCCTTATGTAGAACAATACGATAAAGCCTATACTGAGGTGGAGGAACTGAATAAAAAGTTCCCAGAAGATATGCAAAAATCTATTTTACAATATGCCATCCAAGGCAAGCTGGTAGAGCAGCGAGAAGAAGATGGAACAGCAGAAGACCTTTATAAGCAAATTCAAGAAGAAAAGAAAAAGCTGATTAAGGAAGGGAAGATTAAAAAGACTAAGGTTCTTCCGGAGATCACAGAAGATGAGATTCCATTTGATATTCCGGAGAATTGGAAGTGGGTTAGGTTAGGAGAACTCCTATATAAATTAACTGATGGGACTCATAGTACCCCTAAATACACTGCTACAGGTGTTCCATTTATATCTGTCAAAGACATTAGTAGTGGGAAGATGGATTTTTCTAATACAAAATTTATCTCACAAGAAGAACACGAGTCTCTTTACAAAAGATGTGATCCGGAACGGGATGATATACTTCTAACTAAAGTTGGAACTACTGGAATTCCTGTCATAGTGGATACTGATAAAGAGTTTAGCCTATTCGTTAGCGTTGCACTTCTAAAATTTAATACTGAGTTGATATACAATAAGTATTTCATGTACGTAATTAAAGCACCTGTTGTACAAATTCAAGCCAGAGAAAATACTAGAGGTGTTGGTAATAAGAATTGGGTTATGAGAGATATAGCAAATACTATTCTACCTCTCCCCCCACTTGGAGAACAAAAACGTATTGTGGAGAAGATAGAAGAAATGTTACCACAAACAAAACAGCTTGTGAAGGAGTAAGAATAATTACCTCTAAGACCAATTTATTGAGCTGAATTTAATCAGCTGGAATGACAGGGAACCTAAATATGACATCAGAGATTGGGCACCTGAACAGGAGAAAATGGGCAAAGGTGTAACCTTAAGCGTAGAAGAACTTAAAAAGCTTAAGGAGATACTGAATGAAATGGAACTTTAGAGTTGGAGGAATGGGGAAATAAACTCTTTTAGGGATGTCGTAAAAGCTCTATTTTATAATGAAATATACAAGGAGCTATCATTTTATATAGAAGAGAACCCTTCCAAGCTAGACTGTAGATACTCTGAGTCTAATGATTAAGCATAGTCATGGTGATGGAGTCGATCGATTATATAAAAATTGCTGTAATAGAATAATAGGAGGCATCGCAATGAAACGATTATGTTTTGGTACACTTATGCACATATTGTATCAAGCTCGTAACCAAAAAGTTACGAATGATTTGTTGTGCGATGCCATCTTTTCTTCTTATTCTCAAACAACAAATTCTTTTGATAGTTCCTTGCCTGGACATCTCAAAAGTGGCCGGAATAATGTACCACCAGATGTGATTGCCGCTGCTAGAGATACATCATTTGAAGATGCAGAGAGAGTATTTGAAAATAAAGTAGTAAAATTAATAAAAGATAGTAAGCGTGAATCGGTAGTTCGTGCTATTAAAGAAATTTTGCGTGAGGATTCAAATATTCAAGATCAAACTGTGATTGGATATATTAAGGGCTATGAAAAAAATAACATCATAAATAATTCTACATTTAGCTTATCTGCTCTTTTGGCATCCGTATTTTACTTTGCGATAATTGAAGTTAAAAACCAAGAATGTAAAAAAGCAATAAAAGAAATTGATAAAAGTTATGTAGAGTCTTTTGACCTATCTGATGAGCAGATTTATTTTGAAAGTGCAAAAGCTGAATCTCAAATCCCTTTACATAAGACTTTACATGACCCGACTTTTGAGAGGGTATTTGAAAAAGTGTCCTCTATAAATATATTTGGTTTATCTAATCCATCCAATGTACATATATACGGTGTTGACGCTAATAATTGCAAGTTTAAGTTTAGGGCGCTAAAGGAATATCTTGTGGATAACATAGGAAACTATGTATTTTCTAGAGCGAAAACAAACAGACTTATTACTTCAAAGAAAAGTTATGCTATAGGTTCACAAGCTTTAGTTAAATTTATGCAAGCTTATGGAGCCTCTGCAGAAACGGTCCTAGGAGAAATGCTCCTTTATGTATTTATGGAACAAGAGCTAAATGCACCTAAAATAATGAGCAAAATCGAAATAAATGATCTGGGTAGAAGCATCGAAAGTAAAAGTGATGGGGTTCACCTACTTGCTATAAATGATAATGGCCAGCTATTCCATCAGCTTGTCTTTGGAGCATCAGATGTTCATGGAGATTTAGCCATAGCGATCGACCGTGCATTCGATAAGATTATTGAGATTGAAAGTAACAGTGACACTGAATTAAAGATGGTGGAGAACACCACGCATGGAAGTATCTATGATTCTGATACAACAAATTATATGGTTAATCTTCTGATACCTAATAAAGCTAGTGTAGCAAAACCAGATATGGCCTTTGGTGTTTTCCTTGGTTATACACTTTCGTTAGGCTACACAGAAACTAATAATAACAAGTATCGTATTGCAGTCAAAGAACAGATGAAGAGAGATATTTCTGCTCTAAAGCCGTATATTGAACAGAAAATTTTTGATAACGGTATGAGTGGGTATAATTTTTATTTTTACGTTGTGCCCTTTAATGATGCTCCATTAGAGAAGAGCAGTATCATATCGGAAATGCTTGATGGGAGGTAGGAGGATGCAAACACCAAGAAATCAGACTCTTGCCGAAGCACTGTATAGAGATATTGACAAGAATGATTATTTGAAAGAAATATACGAATCATTGCTTTATGATTATTCAATCAATCTGTTTAAGTTAAGAAAACAGCAAAAAGAAATAAATATAAAAGATGCATTAAGATTTGCAGATTTGTTAGCAAAATCCACCCTTCCAGATAAACGTGATGAACATCGCTTGTGGGGTCAGGAACTCGTGATTTTGTTAAGTATTGTTTATCCAGAGGATTTAGCAGTAAAGTATTACCTCGGTTCTGTTCTTTCGACAGTTGGTAATTATCGTGGCTTGAAATCCACTTATATTGAGGGATTTCAAACTTCTAATGTGTTTGATGGTTTGTATTTTGAGTATGATAAATCTAGGTTACAAATACCAGGTGAAGAGGGCAGTTATTTTTTTCATGATCAGAAAGATGTGTATGATGGATTAAATTACAAGTACTTTAGCTATTCTGGACCTACTTCTATGGGAAAATCATTTGTCGTACAAACATATATTAAACAACAAATAGAAAATGGTTCAACCAAGAATTTCGCTATTCTTGTACCCACTAAAGCTTTGATAAACGAAGTCAGAAGTGAAATAATTGGAAGTCTTCAAGAAAAGCTAAAAGAGACAAATTATCGTGTTGTCAGTGCATCTGGAGATATTGTATTACAACAAGAACACAGCTTCATTTTTGTTATGACTCCTGAACGTCTACTGCATATGATGATAGGCAAGCCACAGATAAAAATAGATTTCCTATTTATAGATGAGGCTCACAAAATATCTGATAGAGGAGGGCGGAGTACATATTACTATAAAGTGATTGCACAGCTATCTAAGATGAAGGAAATGCCAACAGTAATTTTTGCGTCTCCAAATATTCCAAACCCTGAGGTATACCTCAGTTTGATACCAAAAATCAATATAGATGAAGTGAAAAAACTAGCATCAAAATATACACCGGTATGCCAGTTTAAATATTTTCTAGATTTGTGCGAAGGTCAAGCTTATTTTTATAATGATTATTCAAAATCATTATCATCTATAGGAAAAATACCACAAGAAGATGAGCTGAGTGATATTGTTAATCGAGTTGGATCCACACAACAAAACATTATCTATTGTAATTCGAGACAAAAAGTTGTCGATTATGCTGTACAATATGCAAGCAAACTTCCTATTAAAGATGATGAGAAACTTATCTCATTAGCTAATGATATCCGTAATGAAGTCCATAATGATTGTTATCTTGCTGATTTAATACAACGAGGCGTAGCATATCATGTCGGATACCTCCCTACCAACATCCGATTAAGAATAGAGAAGAGTTTTGTTGATGGTATTCTAAGAACAATATTCTGTACTAGCACACTTGTTGAAGGAGTAAATCTACCAGCAGACAATTTATTTATTACAAGCTATAGAAACGGAAATTCTAATATGGATGAGGTGGAATTTAGAAACTTAGTAGGACGTGTTGGGCGCATAAAATATAATTTATATGGAAATGTGTTCTTGATTCGCATGGAGGACAGACTTAAAACTCAGAATTATATTGATTTACTTCAAAACGATGTTCCAAAACAAGAGATTTCCATTAACTTAATAGATAACAAAAAATATTTAAGCTTGGTAGTTGATGATTTAGCTCGTGGTGATATGGAATTGACTAAGGTTCGTGAAGCAGCTACAGAAAAGGACTTTGATGCTCTACGTAAATTTGCAATGATTTTTACCAAAGATATTGCAGAGGATAATATTACACCTATACGAGAAGCTTTTTCATCGCTATTAGATGAAGAAAGTGAATATAAAATAAAAGAAAACTTTCCTGTCGAAAAGACAAGTGACGATATCAATTTTTCATACGACCAAATTATCAATTTAAGAGAGCTTGTTGAAAGTGGACAAGAATATCCAAAATTAACAGGAGAAAATGATGAGGTTGATTTTGAAGAATTAGTCGATTTCCTCATGAAACTTCGAAAGGTTTTCAAATGGGATATTTATGAAAAACGTACGATAGGAAAATCAGGTACCTATAGAGAGGACTCTGTTGTCAGGTGGTATGCAGTTATCCTATTAAGATGGATTAGGGGCAATGGCCTTAGTCAGATTATATACCATGCACTTAAATATAAAGAGAAAAATCCAAATTCAGGTGTATGGGTTGGCAATATGAAAATGGCTGATGTTTATAATAAGAACTCCAAATCCCACAAAAACTATATTATTTCTGAAACACTTGGTGTAATTGAAAATGTCCTTTTATTTAGTATCTCAAATTATTTTAGGAAATTTTCCCTGGAATATAAGGATGTACATCAAGTAGATCATTTCCAAAATGATTGGTATGAATATGTGGAATACGGTACAACAAATCCTTTGACTATTTTTCTTCAACAAAGTGGTTTTTCACGAGAATCTTCAAAATATATAGAAGAACCAACTAATCAGAATAAATATTTAATAGAAGTTGATGGTGAAATACAAATTCACCGTTCGATACTGACATGTGGTAATGTCGGTGTAGAAACTGAAGCACACGATATACAATTTAATATGCCTGAATTATTTATAGATTAGTTCTAAGCATCAATTATGCCTCCTGCAGAAATGCAGGGGGCTATTTTTGTTTGCCCAGCATGGGCAAACTCTTAAGGGTTAAAGTCCCTAACGTGTCCCAGTAACGGAAAACGTATAGCTAAAGACAAGGGTGTCCATCGCGAGGTGGAATCTGAAGGAAGTCTAAGGCAAATCTCTGGTCCGACGAACAGAAATCACATAAAAGGCGACACTTGAGGGTAAGGCTGCAAAAGAAGTTGAAGCCCAATAGTTACTGACATAATCAAGTGGTGTAAATGTGGCGGATAGATAGAGAGGAAGAGTTTGTACCTTAACTGGGGAGGTCTCACGTCTCTGCACCAAACTCTTATAGTGATATAGGACTGGAACGTGAGAAGTCAGCCGAAGCCATAGTAATGAAGACGTCTATCGAAAGGTAGAAGGAGTGAAGGGCTGAACAGTTTTATTGTTAAGAATTCTCAATTGGAAGCAGGCAAAGGACTACTGGCATTGAGCGTAAAAGTAGATACCGACTTCACGAAACAGAAAGGACTAACAGACATGTATACAAAGAACTTGATGAAGGAGGTATTAAGTCACGAAAATATTGAACTGGCAATTGGACAAGTGCGGAGAAATAAAGGAAAACCTGGCGTCGATGGTATGACTGTCGATGAGGTGAAAGCTTATTTTGTACGAAATGGCCTAGAGGTGAGAAAACAAATACTTCAACGACAATACAACCCCCAACCAGTTCTGAGAGTGGAAATACCAAAACCTAATGGCGGTGTACGTTTATTGGGAATACCCACGGTCGTCGACCGTGTAATCCAACAAGCAATATCTCAAGTCATCACGCCTATATTCGACGCTGAGTTTAGCCAATACAGCTATGGTTTTCGCCCTCGTAAACGAGCTGAAATGGCCATTCAGCAGGCGTTAGAATATATGAATGAAGGCTATCAATGGGTAGTGGATATTGATTTGGAGCGATTCTTTGATACCGTTCATCATGACCGCCTTATGAATCTTGTGGCTCGAACAATAGAAGATGGCGACGTCATATCGCTTATCAGAAAATATTTGGTGAGTGGGATTCGTACAGATGAAGGTGATATTGAATCAACGATGGGTACACCTCAAGGTGGGAACTTATCCCCGTTACTCAGTAACATTATGCTCAATGAGCTAGATAAAGAACTCGAGTCACGTCGATTACGTTTTGTAAGATATGCCGATGATTGTATCATACTTGTCAAAAGTGAGATGTCTGCAAGACGAGTCATGCGTAATATTGTGCGATTTATTGAGGATAAGCTAGGGCTAATTGTAAATGCCGAGAAGTCTAAGATTGTAAGACCAAATAATCCCGAGTTTAAGTTTCTAGGCTTCGGATTCTTCTGGGGAAGGAAGGAAAGAAAGTATCTTCCAAAGCCACATGAGATTGCCATCAATAATTTTCGTAAGAAAATCAAGTATCTCACTAAACGTAGTTGGGGAGTGAACACAAAGTACCGTGTTCAGAAAATCAATGAGAATATTCGTGGATGGGTCAATTACTTTAGGATAGCCAGAATGAAAATGGTACTAGATAAAATTGATAGTAATCTACGAGTACGTTTGCGGATGTGCATTTGGAAACTATGGAAAACACCTAAAAACCGACGAAAGCAGTTACGCAAGCTCGGAATGTCGACAAATGAAGCATACAAAAACAGCTATTCTAGCAAATCATATGCCAGAATAGCCTACTCTTGGGTTTTAACCACTACCATAACAAATGAGCGATTAGCAAGATTTGGCTTACTATCCGCAAGTTCATATTATCAGACAAAACATGTCATGTAAAACTGAACCGCCGTATACGGAACCGTACGTACGGTGGTGTGAGAGGTCGGTGAGGGAATTAATCTCTCATCTCCTACTCGATTTGTTCTTTTTTAATTCCCATACTCTTTCCATATTCCATCCCTACTGTATCCATATTTTAAGAATTAATAATCAGTGATAATAGAAGTATCAAAGGATTATCTTTGAAATTCATTAGATGTAGGAGGTGAACATAATACGAAAAAATTCAAAGCAAACATCAAAAAGAGTGGCATCAAAAGCAAGCAAAATTCTTAATGATGGTCGCTACAGCAAGAAAGCAAAGTCGGTTGCTGGCAGTGCTTTAAGTCAAACAAGACCAAGCAAGAAAAAGTAATTTTCAAAACAAATGATATGTAGAGACAGATTTGAATAATCAGCCTACCTATCCTCCCTAAGGGAGAAATCTATCCAGAGCAGTTATCGCTCAACAAAATCAATCTCAAAGTCCTAGTGCGCATACGGACGGCGGGATGCATAAGAGTTCAGAACACAGTGACAAAGACTGTGTTTGGAATGAAGATGCACCCACCGTTATTTCGTGTGCCCTTTTTTAGGACAAGCGGAGTCTGTGGTCATCTTCACTACAGGCTCTTTTTGTATTTCGCCGCCCAATGACTAGGCGGAAAGGAATACTTTATGAAGATTCGAGTTTTATATGAAGACAACATCAAAAATGGTCACAAGAACTACACCACAATTGAAATTCCAGATGGAGATTACAGCGTCATGCTGGATATCGACTATGAGCAACGTCTTGCAGAGGCAAAGCCTGAAAAGAAATCCGAGGTGAAACGCTGCGAGACTCTACAGGAAATGTTCGACCTCATGAACAACAAGGAATACAACCATTGGCGCCGCTATCATAGGCATCTTGGCAAGCCAAAGACTCCTTATCGTAAAGATGATCAGGCTGAAGATGAAACTGATGTCATGGATACTTTCGCTGATAACTCTCAGGAGATAGAACGGAGTCTCCAAGATGAGTACGAATCTGTCTGCCAATGGATACGCACCGCTCTTGGTAAAAAGCAGGACTGGGCAGATATGTTCATTGCAGTACGCATTGACGGTATGTCGATTCGAGAATATGCCAGTTCCATCGGTGTAAGTGAAAACAATATTACTCAGAAATTAAAGCGAGCCACAAAGAAATTACAAGAAGAATATGAAAACCGTCAGATTTGACCTTCTCCCAAGGCTACTAGGTAGGAGGTCAAGACCTCCAAAAAAACACAAGGAGGTAATTCGAATGGAATTACAAGTTTACAAAAATGCAGAGTTCGGCTCTGTACGTACTACAACGATTGGCGGGCAACCATATTTTGTTGGCAAGGATGTAGCAAGCATTCTTGGTTATGCAAATACTCGCAAAGCTTTGATCGACCACATTGATGAAGAGGATAAGGATGACGTAACGATTCGTGACGCCATCGGAAGAAATCAAACGATGATTGCGATAAACGAATCCGGCCTTTATAGCCTCATACTCTCCAGCAAGATGCCAAATGCAAAAAAGTTTAAGCGATGGGTCACCAATGAAGTCCTCCCTGCTATTCGCAAACATGGACTTTATGCAACAGATGATTTAATCGCAAATCCTGACCTTGCCATTGCTGCATTTACTGCACTGAAAGAGGAACGTGAAAAGAACAAGGAATTGATGGCAGCCGTTGCGATTGGTCAGCAGCAAATTGCTGAGATGAAACCCAAGGCTACTTACTATGATGTGGTTCTTAAATGCAGGGATGCAGTCAATATCTCTGTGATTGCCAAAGATTACGGCTGGAGTGCCATGCGCATGAACGAATACCTTCATGAAAAAGGCATTCAGTACAAACAAGGAACTATTTGGCTTCTCTATCAAAAGTATGCTCCAAATGGATATACCAAGACTAACACTCACATTTATGAAGATAGCAAAGGTATCCAACATACGAAAGTGCATACCAAGTGGACACAAAAAGGCAGACTCTTTATCTATGAACAGTTGAAAGCGGATGGTATTTATCCGCAGATTGAGATGGAGGTGTGATATGGGAATCAATATGAAAAATGCAGAAGGGTATCATGACCCAACTCCTCATAAAGCACTTAGTAATATCACCCGTGAGGAAAGGGCAGCAGCAAAAGCTGCCTTTAAGCCTCTTGTCTATATCTGCTCTCCTTTTAGCGGAGATATAGAAATCAATAATAAGCGGACACGGGAGTTCTGCCGTTTTGCTTTCGATAAGGGGAACATCCCGCTTGCTCCTCACCTTATGTTTCCACAGTTCATGGATGATAACAATGAACAGGAACGTGACCTCGCAATTTTTATGGATATTATCCTGATGGGCAAATGCCAAGAGGTCTGGGTTCTAGGTGATGTGATTTCAAGAGGTATGAGTATTGAAATTGAAAAAGCAAAGAAGCGCAGACAGCCGGTTAGATACTTTAATAAAGATTTTGAGGAGGTAGAGTCTCTATGAAGATAGCATACGGCAACAGCCGAATGGATAAGAAATGGAAAAACACAGATATCAGCTGGGAGGACTTTTGCTCCCGGGTTAAGACCACACAGCGTACTACTGAAACCGTGGAAGAATACCGTAAGATGAAAAAGGGCGGACAGGATTCAATCAAAGATGTCGGCGGTTTTGTTGGCGGTCATTTAAAAGACGGCAGACGTAAAAAAGGTAATGTGCTGTCACGCTCCATGCTAACCCTTGATATGGACTATGGTACAAGTAGCATATGGGGTGAAATATGTATATTCTTTCCGTATCAGTGCTGTATCTATTCTACCCATAAGCATACCCCAGAAAATCCAAGGCTTAGACTAATCATTCCTCTCTCGCGTGATGTGGGAGAAGACGAATATGCCGCGGTCAGCCGTATGGTAGCAAAGGAAGTAGGCATCGATCTATTTGATGACACTACCTATGAACCGGAAAGATTGATGTATTGGCCGTCTACTTCAAGAAACGGTGTGTTTGTGTATGAGGAAAAAGATGGTTCTCTCCTTGATCCTGATGAATTTCTAAATAAATACGATGATTGGCGAGACACCAGTACTTGGCCCGTATCCTCTAGGCAGTCAGAAGTACTTGATCGCTCATTAAAAGAACAAGCCGATCCACTTTCAAAAGAGGGAGTTATCGGTACTTTTTGTCGTAGCTACTCAGTAAGCACTGCAATCGATACGTTCTTAAAGGATATATACGAGCCTTCAGTAATGGTTGGTCGCTATGATTATATCCCGGCTGACTCCAGTGCAGGGGTTATCCTCTATGATGATAAGTTTGCCTATTCTCACCACGCAACAGATCCTGCAAGTGGGAGGCTGCTTAATGCTTTTGACCTTGTTCGCATTCACAAGTTTGGTCATTTAGATGATCGAGCGACAGAAAGCACACCTCCAAGTAAACTCCCATCCTTTATCAATATGTGCGAATTTGCCATCCAAGACGATGAAGTAAAAGCACAGTTTATGAAAGAGCGGATGGAACAGGCAACAATCGATTTTACTGAAGATAACTGGCAGACAGCACTTGAGCTGGATAAGCAAGGAAAGATTAAGGACACCTTGGATAATATCGTTCTCATCATCCGTAACGATTCAGAACTAGAATCCATTGCTTTTAATAAGCACCGTGATGGAATCGATGCAAGAGACGGACTGCCTTGGGAACAGATGAAGGGCGGCTGGAATGATTCAGATAATGCAGCCCTTAAAGTTTATCTGTCTAATAAATATGGCATCTACTCCCCAACCAAAACAAAGGACGCAATACTAGCAGTCGCAGCAGAGCGATCCTATCATCCTATAAAAGAATACCTGGATCATCTACCAGAGTGGGATGGAACCGATCGCGTTGAAACCTTGCTGATTGATTATTTTAATGCAACAGATAATTCCTATACTAGAGCCGTTACCAGAAAAATGATGGTGGCAGCAGTCACTAGAATTGTTCATCCTGGTACGAAATTCGACAGCGTTTTAATTCTAAATGGACCACAAGGTATCGGTAAGTCTACCTTCTTTGCAAAACTAGCAGGCGATTGGTTTTCCGATAGTTTAACCCTCACCGATATGAAAGACAAAGCAGGCCCAGAAAAACTCCAAGGCTACTGGATCCTAGAACTGGGTGAACTAGCCGGAATGCGAAAAACTGATGTGGAGGTTGTGAAATCCTTCATCTCAAGGTCAGATGATAAGTATCGTGCAAGCTATGGTGTGAACGTTGAAAGTCACCCTCGTCAATGTATTATTGTCGGTTCTACCAATGCAGAGAGTGGATTTTTGCGAGATATCACTGGTAACCGTAGATTCTGGCCTGTGCGTATTAGTGGTGACGGTAAAAGAAGAGCATGGCAGATGTCCGTATACGATGTAGAGCAGATTTGGGCAGAAACTTTGGTGCTGTATAGCCAAGGTGAAAAGCTCTATTTAGAAGGCAGTGATGTAGAGTTAGCAACGAATGAGCAAGCAGATGCCATGGAAAGTGATGAGCGAGAAGGCCTTGTTCGCACTTACCTCGATACGCTGTTACCCGATGATTGGAATGCCCTGTCCTTATACGAGCGAAGAAATTACCTTAACGGTAGTGAATTTGGTGGGGAATCTCGTGTCGGTACGGTTGAACGTACGCTTGTTTGCAATATGGAAATTTGGTGTGAATGCTTTGGAAGGGATGCCTCCGCCATGAAGCCTGCGGACTCCTATGCCATTGCAGGAATTATGAAAAAGATTAATGGGTGGAACAAGTACCAAGGGAACAAGAATGGAACAAGTAATTTTCCCCTTTACGGTAGGCAACGTTGTTACGAGAAGAATGAGTAAGGTCGTTCCTTGTTCTTTAGTTGTTCCTTATGCTTGTTCTCTTAAAAACCCAGTCATTACCGACATTTTGGCTTTACTGGAATGAGTGGAACAAGAGTTTTACTACTTAGTAATAAATTAATAAATAGTAGTAGTAAAGCATCGTGAGCGTATGTATGCGCGCGTATAGGAAAAAACGTTAAAAGTTGTGCTTGTTGTTCCTGATGAATTGTTGGAGGTCATTTATGCAAGAAAAATATATAGAACAAAAACTGGTAGCGACAGTAAAAAGCATGGGAGGTATTGCCCCGAAATTTGTGAGTCCTGGAATAGATGGAATGCCCGACCGCATCGTGTTACTTCCCATGGGAAGAATCGCCTTTGTCGAATGTAAGGCGACAGGGAAAAAGATGCGTCCTTTACAGAATAAAAGAAAGAAGCAATTAGAGGCATTAGGCTTTTTGGTCTATTGCCTGGATGATATAGAACAGATTGGAGGGATACTTAGTGAAATACAATCCACATGAATACCAAAGCTATGCTACTGAATTCATTTTATCCCATCCCATATCGGCTGTATTTCTTGAAATGGGTTTAGGTAAAAGTGTGATTACCTTATCCGCCATATTTGATCTGTGTTTGGATAGCTTTCTCGTTTGCAAGGTGTTAGTCATTGCTCCTTTAAGAGTAGCAAGAGATACATGGCCTGCTGAAATAAAAAAGTGGGATCACTTAAAAGGACTCTCTTATTCGGTGGCAGTAGGAACAGAAAAAGAAAGAATCGATGCCCTCAAGAAACAATCAACGGTATACATCATCAATCGTGAGAACGTGGATTGGTTGGTTCATAAAAGTGGTATTCCTTTTCATTTTGATATGGTGGTCATTGATGAATTGTCATCCTTTAAGTCCTATGGTGCAAAGCGGTTTAAGAGTCTACTCAAAGTTAGACCCTCTGTAAAAAGAATAGTTGGTCTTACCGGCACTCCCTCCAGTAATGGATTGATGGATTTATGGGCAGAGTTTCGCATTCTTGATTTGGGTCAAAGGCTTGGACGCTACATCAGCCATTATCGAAACACCTATTTTAAGCCAGATAAGAGAAACGCACAGATTATATTTTCTTATAAACCACTGCCAGGTGCAGAAGAGGAAATCTACAAACAAATATCGGACATCACTATTTCTATGAAATCTACCGATTATCTCAAGATGCCTGAATATGTCAGTAATGAAGTGTTTGTCACTTTAAGTGAAAAAGAATGGAAAGTCTATTCAGATTTTAAGGAAGACATGGTTGCTAACTTAGGTGATGAAGAAATTGATGCTGTTAATGCGGCAGTCCTTTCTGGAAAACTGTTACAGATGGCAAATGGTGCAGTATACGATAGCGAAAATAAAGCTCATGTGATTCATGAAAAAAAGCTAGATGCCTTGGAAGATTTAATCGAAGGAGCAAATGGGAAACCGGTCCTTGTTGCTTATTGGTATAAGCATGATTTAGAACGGATTAAAGAGCGATTTCCGGTAAGGCAAATTCAGTCATCAAAGGATATTGAGAATTGGAATGATGGCAAGATACCCATTGCTGTTATTCATCCAGCTAGTGCAGGTCATGGTCTTAATCTTCAAAGCGGAGGTTCAACGCTTATCTGGTTTGGTCTGACCTGGTCACTAGAGCTGTATCAGCAAACCAATGCAAGACTATATAGGCAGGGTCAAAAGAATACAGTTATTGTTCACCACATTATCACCAAAAACACCATCGATGAAGACGTACTGCTTGCACTCACAAAAAAGGAGAAAACTCAAGATGCCTTGATTGATGCGGTAAAGGCGAATTTAGAGGTGATGCGATGACAGAACCTTATCAAGATTTAGCCAATGCCATTATTTTGATGGCTGTTAAGGATTATAGAGATGCCTTAAAGAAACTAAAGAAACGTCCATTTTATGGACCGGCACAAGATATGAAAAACGAGGTGGAGAGGTTCTTCCACTCTGATTGGTATAGAGAACTTACCTCTGTTGATGGGAACGTCCTAATCAAAAAGCTACAAGCGGAGGTGAGCGAACAATGAAAGCAAAAGAATATTTACATCAAGCCTACAGGCTAGATAAACGAATACAATCAAACATTGAGGAAATGGAAAGGCTAAGGGAGTTATCGACCAGTGTTTCCTCCCCTAGCTGGGGCGAGAGAATACAGACACAACGGCATACCGATGCTTTGTTTGTCAGATATCTGGAGCGAATTGAAGAACTTCAAATCAAGATTAATGATGAGGTGGATCACCTTGTAGCACTTAAAGCAGAGATTCGAGATGTGATTAATAAAGTAACGGATATCGATGAACGCATGGTGTTACGTTACCGTTATGTTCACAACTTTACTTGGGAGCAAATTGGTGATGAGCTAAATGCTGATAAGAGTACCATTCGCAGATGGCATGGCAATGCCTTAAATCATGTTGTCGTACCTGAAAATCCAATTGTTATTCAAATGTTGAACAGCAATGAGCACTTTTGAGCAGAGATAAGCACCTCATCTTTATGTTACATTATAATCAGCAAGATAGAATACTTACCAAGCCTTGTGGGATGCGCCCTGCAGGGCTTTTTCTATGCCCAGAAAGCGAGGTGAAACGATGCCAAGAAAACCTAAGCGACCATGTAGCAGTCCAGGATGTCCCAACTTAACCGATGGCCAGTACTGTGAAGACCATCGAGTAGAAGAGCGTAGGCGCTATGACAAATATCAACGGTCAAAGGATGTTAATAAGAAATACGGCAGAGCCTGGAAAAGAATCCGTGACCGCTATGCACGAGAACATCCCCTGTGTGAGATGTGTAAAAAGGACGGACGACTGACTCCCACTGATGAAGTGCATCACATCCTCCCTGTTTCTCAAGGTGGTACACACGATAGAAGTAATCTGATGTCCTTGTGTAAATCCTGTCACAACAAGATTCATTTAGATCTCGGTGATCGACAGATTCGTAGCTGACCCAAGGGGGAGGTCAAATCTCTAGACCTCTTATGGCGGACAACGGCCTGGGGCTTCGCGTGTAAAAATCAGAAATCAAAGGGGGTATTAAAGACTTTTAGGAAAGTGGGGTGAAAAACATGGCGAAAGACGGTACAGCAAGAGGCGGTCAGCGTGTGGGTTCAGGAAGAAAATCAAAGGCTCTAACCGATAAAATTGCTGACGGCAGATTAAATGGTGCCATGATCCTGCCAGAGCCAACGGAAATAGAAGGTGCAGATGTGCCGGCTGTAAAAGATTATTTAAAGGCTACTCAGAAAAATGGCAAAGACCTCTGCGCAGAAGATATTTATATAGAAACCTATAAATGGTTAAAAGATCGTAGCTGCGAAATGTTAGTAAACAACCAGTTAATCGAGCAGTATGCCATGAGCGTTTCTCGTTGGATTCAGTGCGAGGAATGTATTTCAGAATATGGATTTCTTGCAAAGCATCCAACCACTTCCGCTGCCATCGCATCACCTTACGTTGCGATGAGCCGTGAATACATGAAACAGGTCAACCAGTGTTGGTATCAGATTTACCAAATTGTAAAAGAAAACTGCTCTGTGGAGTTCGGTGGCAGAAGTCCACAAGATGATTTGATGGAGCGGTTATTATCTGCTCGGAAAGGAAAATAAAATGAAAAAATATAGAACGTGCGAAAGTGTCTGTAAAGGTCATCCCGATAAATTATGTGACCTTATTTCAGATAGCATTTTAGATGCGTGTTTAAGAAAAGATAAATCCTCTCGTGTTGCTTGCGAGGTGATGGCTACCAAAGGACACATCATTGTTGCCGGTGAGATTACCTGTTCAAAGAGAATTGATATCAGAGGTGTTGTTCGCCGTGTTCTGACGGAGGTGGGCTACAATCCAAGAAAGTTTTTAGTCTTTGTCTACGTACACCAGCAAAGTAAAGATATCGCAGGTGGTGTGGATAGGCCCTTGGAATCTCGTGAGGGTGATACGTCATGGTATTCCATGTTAGGTGCTGGTGACCAAGGCACCGTTTATGGCTATGCCACCAATGAAACTAGTGAGAAACTACCTCTCCCCTTAGTCTTATCCCATGCCATTTGCGAAAAGCTAGATAAGGTGATGAAGAATGGCGTGATTAAAGATATTGGTCCAGATGGTAAGGCTCAAGTCACTGTGGAGTATGAAGATGATAAACCGAAACGAATTAAGACCATCGTTGTTTCTGTTCAACACAGTGCAGATAAAGATTTAGATGTTTTAAGAAATGAAGTCATTGCTCAGGTACTGTGGCCAGTCTTTGAAAAATATCCATTTGACGATGAGACTGAGATCCTTATTAATCCAAGTGGACGATTTGTTGAAGGAGGGCCTGCAGCAGATACTGGTCTTACGGGAAGAAAAATCATGGTTGATACCTATGGCGGACTCGCCGCTCATGGTGGCGGTGCATTTTCGGGTAAAGACCCGACAAAAGTTGACCGCAGTGGTGCCTATATGGCAAGGGCGATTGCGAAGAATATCGTTCGATGTAGCTTTGCTAAGCGATGCCAGGTAGCGATTTCCTATGCCATTGGAAAAGCAGATCCTGTTGCTCTTGAGATTGATACCTTTGGAACAGGTACGGTTGAGGAAAGTATCCTTTGCCGTGCTGTTTTAGATGTATTCAATCTAAGACCTGCAGCCATTATCGAAAAGCTAAAGCTGACGGATGTTATTTATGCAGATACAGCTACTTACGGTCATTTCAGATATGGCTTAAGCACGTGGGAATTTTTAGATTGCTATACAGAACTAAGGGAGGCGGTAAACAAATATGTTGATTGAAAAGAAGAACACAAAAGACCTCATCCCTGCAACATACAATCCTCGTAAAGATTTAAAACCTGGTGATGCAGAATACGATAAATTAAAACGATCCATTGAACAATTTGGTTATGTAGAGCCGGTTATCTGGAATAAGGTGACCGGCCATGTTGTCGGTGGGCATCAAAGACTGAAGGTTCTCATGGATATGGGTATCACAGAAGTCGAGTGTGTCATCATCGAGATGGACGAAGAGAAAGAAAAAGCACTTAACATCGCACTCAATAAAATCAGCGGTGCTTGGGACAAGGATAAACTGGCCCTTTTAATTTCAGATTTACAAGGTGTAGATTTTGATGTTTCCCTAACTGGATTTGACCCTAAAGAACTGGATGACTTATTTAAGGACACATTGAAAGATGGTATCCACGATGATGACTTTGATGTGGAGACAGAACTAAAAAAGCCTGCCATCAGCAAGCTTGGTGACATCTGGACGCTTGGCAGACACAGGCTTATCTGTGGTGACTCCACCAAAGAAGAAACCTATGATGTGCTGATGAATAAAAAGAAGGCAAACTTGTGTGTAACAGATCCTCCCTACAATGTGAATTATGAAGGCACTGCAGGAAAGATTAAAAATGACCATATGGGAAATGATGCCTTCTACCAGTTCCTCTTAGATGCCTTTATCAACATCGAAGAAGTTCTGGCAGACGATGCCTCCATCTATGTATTTCATGCCGACACCGAAGGATTTAATTTTAGAAAAGCTTTCTCGGATGCCGGTTTTTATTTGTCTGGCTGTTGTATCTGGAAAAAGGACTCCCTTGTACTGGGGCGTTCTCCTTATCAATGGCAGCACGAACCTGTGCTGTTTGGCTGGAAAAAGAAAGGCAAGCATCAGTGGTATACGGGCAGGAAAGAAACCACCATCTGGGAATTTGATAAGCCGAAGAGAAATGGAGACCATCCTACGATGAAACCTATCCCTCTGCTCGCCTATCCGGTTTTGAACTCCTCGATGACTAACACCATTGTGCTAGATCCTTTTGGCGGCAGTGGTAGCACCTTAATTGCTTGTGAACAATCAGAGCGTATTTGCTACACTGCAGAATTAGATGAGAAGTTTTGCGATGTCATTATCAAACGCTACATTGAACAGGTCGGAACTTCTACCAATGTCAGCGTCCAAAGGGATGGGCTGAGCTACAACTATGATGAACTGGAG
Source organism: Erysipelothrix larvae (assembly GCF_001545095.1). Lineage (NCBI taxonomy): Bacteria > Bacillati > Bacillota > Erysipelotrichia > Erysipelotrichales > Erysipelotrichaceae > Erysipelothrix > Erysipelothrix larvae. The sequence goes on along the minus strand of NZ_CP013213.1, from coordinate 1,450,474 downwards.
GTTGCTGATGGATAAATTAACCCTTGGCAGTCTTTTTGATGGTTCAGGTGGTTTTCCTTTAGGCGGTTTAATTTCTGGTATTACCCCAGTATGGGCATCGGAGATTGAACCGTTTCCTATTAGGGTGACAACGAAAAGGCTGCCTTTTATAAAACATTACGGCGATATCTCAACCATGGATGGCAGTAAGATAGAACCGGTAGATATTATTACTTTTGGCTCACCTTGTCAGGATTTATCCATAGCAGGTAAGCGTGATGGCTTGGATGGTAAACGTTCAAGTCTTTTTTATGAGGCCATCCGAATTGTAAAAGAAATGAGGTGTGCTACAGATGGCAAAAAACCAAGATATATTGTCTGGGAAAACGTCCCTGGAGCCTTCTCATCAAACAAAGGAGAAGATTTCAGATGTGTCCTTGAAGGCATCTGCCACATCAAGGATGAAACCTTATCAGTTCCTAAGATTGATAAGTGGAAACAGGCAGGAACTATTGTGGGAGACCATTTTTCCCTTGCCTGGCGAGTGCTTGACGCTCAATACTGGGGAGTTCCCCAACGAAGAAAACGAATCTTCCTTGTCGCAGATTTTGCAGGTGGGGGTGCCGGAGAAATACTATTTAAGTCAGAAGGCTTGTCTGGGTATTCTAAGGAGAGCATCCGCTCGTGGCAAGGTGCTACCAGCTATATTGCAGACAGCACTGGAGAGGCAGGCACAATCTGCTTAAATGACCAGGGCGGCAATCGTATGGATGTGACAGAGGATATTACTTGTACCCTACGTGCTAAGTCAAATCATCCACCTTGTGTTATGGATACAGCTGTTTTTGATAATCACGGAAAGGATACTCGTTTTAGTGGGCCGATTGATGTTGCTCCTACGATTTCAGCGACCTATGGAACAGGCGGCAACAACCAACCATTTGTTGTAGAGAATTCTAAGACTTATGATGTGCGATTTACCTCGGAAGGAACTGTAAATGCTCGTTCCAATGTTTACGAGAGTGACACGGCAAGAACGATTGATACGTCAGGTAATGCACCGGACAGCAATCAAGGTGGTATTGCAGTGGTGGAATCTTATGGTTTACAAGGCTCTATGATAGGACGGGTAGATAAGAATGGACCTCAAGGTGCTGGTGTGAATGAAGAGCTTAGCTTTACTCTAAATACCGTAGATAAACACGCTGTGGTCTATGCCATTGATAGAGAGTCATTTAACTGCGGTCAAAACTATGCTAGAAACCTAGGAATTACTGAAGACGGAATTAATTCAACACTGAAGGCACAAGGCCCCAGTGCTGTTGCAACTCCTACCTATTCATCCAGTAAGGCATCGTTTTTTACAGATGCCAAAGAGGAACTGGCCAATACACTAGTTGCTACCGACTACAAAGATCCGCCACTTATCAATGATAATGACGGGATAGATTATACGGTGAGAAGACTAACTCCAACTGAGTGTGCAAGACTGCAAGGTTTTCCAGATTGGTGGTGCAGTGATTTAGGCATAGAGACCCCAACGATGGATGACCTTCGGATTTGGTATGACATTTTTGAAACATTCCGTAAAGCAACGGGAGCTTACACCAAACCTAAGACACTGAAGCAAATCACGAAGTGGCTTAAAAACCCTCATTCAGATTCTGCAGAATATAAGATGTGGGGTAATGGAGTAGCCCTGCCCAATGTATGTTTTGTCCTATCGGGCATTGTTTGGTTTACACAATTAGAGGTGAAATATTAAGTCTCATTTCTACACCTAAAAAGCGAGAAATAGCTTGCTATAGTAGTGTTTTAGAGTGATATATGTACATACCAAAACAAAGGAGGTTTTGTACATGGTCATTAAATATAACGTAACAGGAGCAGACCGAAAAAGGCTAGTTACAACACTGAGCAAAATTACAGGTGTGAAAGCAAAGTATCTAGGAATGCCTAGCATGGCTTATGAGGTGGGGGATTTTATCATCGACAAGAATGGAACACTTGAACAAGGTGGCAAGGCAGATAGCGAAGAAATCGAAAGTGTGGCCGAGCATTTATTAAGTGAGGGCTTTACCCCAATGGAAGAAACTAAGGGCACAGAGGCCGCACAAACGGCGGACAGCGGAATGTTTGGTCTTTGTATCTCCATGCCAAGAAACAGCTTTACTGATACAGCATTAGAAAACGTAAAAGCAATCATTCAGGTAAAAGGCGAACTGATTCGTCATGCTTTGCGGCTAGACGATTTACCGATTAAGATTTCAGAAGAGGAAGTCTCATTTCCTTGGTTTGAAGAAATGCCTTCACCAGAAGAGGTACAAGCGTATACCCACTTTATTTCAGCTCTTTGTGAGATGGCAAGGAATCAAAAACGCATCATGGCAAAAGAAAAGGAAACTCCGAATGAGAAATATGCATTTCGATGCTTTTTACTGCGCCTTGGCTTTATCGGAAAAGAATATAAGGAAGAACGAAAAATACTGCTTAGAAACCTAACAGGTTCATCGGCATTTAAAGGAGGAGCTAAAAATGATGATAATCAGTAAGGAAAGACTACATCATCTTCGTGAAAAGTATCCTGTTGGATGCCGTGTAGAACTTTTAAGGATGGATGACTTTCAAGCACCAGTTATTGGAACAAAAGGAACAGTAATAGGCGTAGATGATATTGGTTCAATCATGGTGTCTTGGGACACGGGGTCTAGTTTATCCGTTGTTTATGGAGAAGACCTTTGCAGGAGGATTGACGATGACAGATAAGATAAAAGAGCAGATTCTTGCCATTCGAGATACAGGCCTTACTAATATGTTTGATGTAAACGCAGTCCAAAGAATCGCAGATGAGATGGAATTTTATGAGCTGGTCATTTTTCTTGAAGAAGAAAAAACCAAGTATGTGAAGTTCATTTTAAACGGTGATGAAGATTAAATCATAAATAATTCAATAGTATAGGGGTTTGAGCGTGCAGACGCTCTTTCTCTCGTCATACAGCTTAAGGCTGTATTTTTTATGCTCATTTTGAAGGGAGGTGACCGCAATTAGAAAGCTCAAGAAATATAAACCGACCCCTTTTATGGCAAAGGACTCTATCTACGATAAAGATGCTGCAGATTATGCGGTCAACTTTATTGAGTGTTTAAGTCATACCAAGGGGAAATGGTCTGGAAAACCATTTGAACTGATTGATTGGCAAGAACAAATTATCAGAGATCTCTTTGGAACACTGAAACCAGATGGTTATCGGCAGTTTAATACAGCCTATATTGAGATTCCTAAGAAAATGGGGAAATCTGAATTAGCGGCAGCTGTCGCATTACTGCTTACTTGTGGTGATGGCGAAGAAAGAGCCGAGGTTTATGGATGCGCTGCAGACAGGCAACAGGCGTCCATTGTTTTTGAGGTGGCTGCTGATATGGTACGTATGAGTCCGGCTCTAAGTAAACGAGTTAAAATCTTATCGGCAACAAAGCGGATCATTTTCCAACCGACTAATAGTTTTTATCAAGTACTTTCAGCAGAGGCTTATTCAAAGCATGGTTTTAATATTCATGGTGTTGTTTTTGATGAGCTGCATACTCAGCCCAATAGAAAACTCTTTGATGTCATGACCAAAGGTTCTGGTGATGCCAGAACGCAGCCTCTATATTTTCTTATCACCACGGCAGGATCTGATACAAAATCAATCTGCTATGAAACCCATCAGAAAGCCAAAGACCTCATGGAGAAAAGAAAGATTGACCCTACTTTTTATCCGGTTATTTATGGAGCAGATGAGTCAGATGATTGGACCGATCCGAAGGTGTGGAAAAAAGCGAATCCAAGCCTTGGCATAACGGTAGGGATTGATAAGGTAAAAGCCGCCTGTGAATCAGCCAAGCAAAACCCTGCAGAAGAGAATGCCTTTAGACAGCTAAGGCTTAATCAGTGGGTCAAACAAGCGGTTCGCTGGATGCCAATGGATAAATGGGATAAATGCGCCTTTGCTGTAAATGAAGAGGATTTACTTGGAAGGGTATGCTATGGCGGACTAGACCTTTCTAGCTCCATTGATATTACTGCCTTTGTATTGGTGTTTCCTCCCCTAGATGAGGATGATAAATACATCATTCTTCCCTACTTTTGGCTGCCAGAAGAAACTCTAAGTGCCAGGGTCAACCGTGACCATGTTCCCTATGATGTCTGGGAAAAGCAGGATCACCTTAAAACAACCGAAGGAAATGTAGTTCATTACGGTTTTATTGAGAAGTTTATTGAAGAACTTGGCGAAAAGTACAATATTCGTGAGATTGCCTTTGACCGTTGGGGAGCCGTACAAATGGTTCAAAACCTAGAAGGCATGGGTTTTACTGTTGTCCCCTTTGGTCAAGGATTTAAGGATATGAGTCCACCGACTAAGGAACTGATGAAACTAACGCTAGAGGAAAAGGTTGCTCATGGTGGGCATCCTGTACTTCGTTGGATGATGGATAACATTTTTGTTCGAACAGACCCGGCAGGCAACATCAAGCCGGACAAGGAAAAATCATCAGAAAAGATTGATGGTGCAGTGGCAACGATTATGGCTCTTGATCGAGCGATTCGTTGTGGCAATGATACGAGTGCTTCGGTTTATGACAACCGAGGCATTCTCTTTATATGAGGGAGGTGATTGGTTTTGGGATTTTTATCATCCATTTTTAAGGCAAGAGATAAGCCTACTGATAGAGCTGTGAGTTCCAACTATACATTTTTAATGGGATCAACCACAGCAGGTAAAACAGTGACCGAACGGTCGGCACTTCAAATGACGGCTGTATACTCTTGTGTTCGAATATTAGCTGAAGCAGTAGCAGGGCTTCCTTTGCACCTTTATCGTTATACAGATGATGGTGGCAAGGAAAAAGCAATTGACCATTCCTTGTATAAACTTTTGCATGATGAACCAAATCCTGAGATGAGTTCCTTTGTGTTTCGAGAAACAATGATGACTCATCTTTTGTTATGGGGGAATTGTTATGCACAGATTATTCGCAATGGAAAAGGTGAAGTTGTAGGACTCTACCCCTTGATGCCAAATCGAATGTCAGTCCATCGAGATGAGAGTGGGCAGCTCTATTACTTATACACCAGAGGTACAGATGATGTGAACAGTACGAAGGGTATGACGGTAAAACTTAGTACCTCAGATGTACTTCATATTCCTGGACTCGGGTTTGATGGGCTTGTTGGCTACTCCCCAATTGCTATGGCTAAAAATGCGATTGGTCTTGCCATTGCAACAGAGGAATATGGAGCTAAGTTCTTTGCTAACGGTGCTGCTCCAAGTGGTGTGCTTGAACATCCAGGAACGATTAAAGAACCTGGGAAAGTCAGAGAGGCTTGGCAGTCACAATTTGGTGGCAGTGCCAATTCCAATAAAATAGCCGTGCTGGAAGAAGGAATGAAATATACACCGATTTCCATTTCACCAGAACAAGCACAATTCCTTGAAACAAGGAAGTTTCAAATCAATGAAATTGCTCGGATTTTTAGAGTCCCTCCTCACATGGTAGGCGACCTTGAGAAGTCGAGCTTTTCTAATATTGAGCAACAATCCCTTGAGTTTGTGAAATACACCTTAGACCCGTGGGTAGTGCGTTGGGAGCAAACCCTAGCCCGCACCCTTTTTACACCGGAAGAAAAGAAAAAATACTTCTTTAGATTCAATGTGGAAGGTCTGCTTAGAGGGGATTATGTTAGTCGCATGAGCGGGTATGCCACAGCAAGGCAGAACGGTTGGATGAGTGCTAATGATATTAGGGAACTTGAAAACCTAGACCGTATCCCTTCAGAGGATGGCGGTGACATGTACCTTGTCAACGGTAATATGCTCCCTCTTACAAAGGCAGGTGCATTCGCAAATACAAACGAGGATGGAAAGGAGGAAGACTTGGATGAAGAACAAGATGTTTTGGCGATGGAAGAACCAAGCAAGCGAACAAGAAGAACGAGTTCTTGAGCTTTATGGAACAATCGCTGAAGAAAGCTGGTTTGATGATGATGTGACCCCGCAGATGTTTAGAAATGAACTCTTTAGCGGAAAAGGACCCATCACTCTATGGATTAACTCACCGGGTGGAGATTGCATTGCTGCAAGTCAGATTTATGCCATGTTGATGGATTACCCAGATGAGGTAACTGTCAAGATTGATGGAATTGCAGCATCAGCCGCTTCTGTCATTGCCATGGCAGGAACAAAGGTGCTGATGGCTCCTACAGCGCTCATGATGATTCATAACCCAGCAACCATCACGATGGGCGATCATGAAGACATGAAACGAGCGATCGAGATGTTAGATGAGGTGAAAGAAAGCATTATTAACGCCTATGAGATTAAGACTGGAGTATCTCGCATCAAACTATCCCATCTCATGGATGCTGAAACCTGGATGAATGCCAACAAAGCGATTGAACTTGGCTTTGCAGACGATGTGCTAAAGGATGAGAAACAATCCGAACACAATTTTTCTGCCTATGCGTTTTCTAGAAAAGCAGTGGCAACTAACCTACTTAACAAAATGGCAGAAAAGAATAAACCAATTCAGGCGGAGGAATCTGCCAAACCCCAAGGGCGCTCAATTGATGAACTCAAGGAGCGACTTTTAATTATCAAAAAATATATGTAAATGGAGGAATTTTACTATGACGATTACAGAAATGCGTAACAAGCGCAAAAAGCTTATTGAAACGATGGACGGGTTCTTGGACACTCATAAAACCAAGAATGGCACATTATCCGCAGAAGATGATGCTACCTATAAAACCATGGAAGATGAAATTTCTGAACTTACCAATGAAATCCATCGCATGGAAAGACGTGAAGCAATCGAGGCTGAACTTGAAAAACCTGTCAGCAAGCCAATCATTGAAAATCCGATGAATGGTCGACTGGATAACAGTGAAAATAAAACTGGCCGAGCAGCTGATTCTTATAAGACTGCTATGCTTTCAGCCCTTCGCTCAAACTTCCGTAATGTATCTAATGTTCTGCAAGAAGGTGTCGATGCAGATGGTGGATACTTGGTTCCAGAAGAGTATGACACGAGGCTGATTGATGGGCTGAAAGACGAAAATATCATCCGTAAGTTAGGCCATACCATTACGACATCTGGTGAGCGAAAAATCAATATAGCGGCCACAAAACCTGCGGCTGCATGGATTGATGAGGGTGAGGCACTGACCTTTAGCGATGCAACCTTCTCTCAAATCAATCTGGATGCCCACAAACTTCATGTAGCCGTAAAGGTTACTGAAGAACTACTTTATGATAATGCCTTCCAACTTGAGAATTACATCATTGAGGAGTTTTATAAGGCTCTGGCTAATGCCGAAGAAGATGCCTTTATTAATGGCAATGGTACAGGAAAACCACTGGGTATTCTAGCTGCAAGTGGTGGAGCTGAAGTCGGTGTGACCACAGCATCTGCAACGGCGATTACTGCTGACGAAGTAATTAACCTAGTGTATTCACTGAAGCGTCCTTACCGTAAAAATGCCGTGTTCATTTTAAATGACCAGACCATTGCAGCCCTTAGAAAACTAAAGGACGGTAACGGTGCCTATATGTGGCAACCGGCCCTTGTTGCAGGTGAACCAGATAAACTACTTGGCTATCCTGTTTATACATCTGCTTATATGCCTACCATTGAGGCAGGTGCTAAGACCATTATCTTTGGCGATTTGTCTTACTACAACATTGGAGATCGTGGTTCTCGTTCCTTTGCAGAACTTCGTGAGCTGTTTGCAGGTAATGGCATGGTCGGTTTTGTTGCTAAAGAACGTGTGGATGGCAAGTTAGTACTACCTGAAGCAATCAAGGTTCTTCAGCAGAAAGCCTAACGGAGGTGCGATATGGATTACAACACAAAAAACTACACCGAACAAGGCGGAGATAAAACCGTCATCGCAGGAACGTTAGAGATTAAGGAGGGAGCAACCGTAACAGGTCTCCCTTCTTCTTTTACTCCTGCAGAAAACCAAGCACCTAGTGTGGCAGAAGATATTACGAGTTTAGTTGCTGATTTTAATGCATTGCTTTCAAAGCTTCAAACAGCAGGACTCATGGAAGCTGATTAAAAAGAGAAAGGATGGTAGCGGTATGACACTGATTCAAAAGGTAAAGGCAAACTTGATTTTAGAGCATGAAGCTGATGACGAACTCTTAGAGATGTTCATCGCCGCTGCTGTCAGTTATGCCGAGAGTTATCAGCATGTACCAGAAAATTTCTATAGCGACAATCCTATGCCACCGACTACAGAGCAAGCCATTATTATGCTTTCCTCTCATTTTTATGAAAGCAGAGATGGTAGTACAGGTGGCTTCTTTGCAGATAATGTGCAGGCGGGTCAGCAGGTTTGGAAAACGGTCAACCTACTATTAAGACTCGATCGGGATTGGAAGGTGTAAACATTGAAAGCGAGGTACTGGTTGTGAGTTTCGGAAAAATGAATGGATTTGCTGATATTAAGGTAGTCACAAAAACAAAAGACAGTGAAGGATTTGCGACAACATCAGAAACCGTGATTGCTTCGATTCGAGTCTACCGGGAAGGGCGTCATGGCAGTGAACGCTGGGCTAACCTAGCTACTTTTTCAGAGGCTACAGATTTATTCAGGTTTCGTGCGATTCCAGGAGTCGAGGTCACGACAGAACATTTTATTGTGTGTGATGGAGAGCGTTTTGATATTACCTCGGTAGAAAACGTAAAAGGTCGAGGTATGTATACAGAAGTTTTGGCAAAGAAGGTGGTGAGCAGTATTGGCAAAAGTTGATATTAAGATGCCCGATGATTTTTTGCTCAAGATTTCAAAGCTTGGATCTGACTTTGACCCTGTTGCCGAAAAGGTGCTAAAAGCAGGTGGCGAAGTCGTTTTCAAACGAACGAAGAGCAATCTTTCTGCTGTAATCGGTAAAGGTACAAAGCATGAATCACGATCAACGGGTGAATTAGAAAAGGCACTCGGTGTCACTTCAGTCAGGCTAGATAGGAACGGAAACCACAATATAAAAATTGGATTTTCTGAACCAAGGCCTGATGGTGAGAGTAACGCAAAAATAGCAAACATCCTTGAGTATGGCAAACACGGTCAACCTGCGAAACCTTTTTTGAAACCAGCTAAAAGTGCATCAAAGTCTGAGTGTATCTCAGTAATGAAAAGCACTTTTGAAGAGGAGGTCAAAAAGATATGAGCATTCTAGCAGACTTACAAGTCGCTTTAGAATCACTGGATGTTCCAATAGAAACAGGCGTGTTCTCGGATACTGCGCCGTCAAAGTACATGGTGATTGTTCCGATGAGCGATAGATTTGACCTTCATTCGGATAATCTACCATGCATCGATGTTCAAGAGGCACGGATTTCAATTTATAGCAAAGGCAGTTATACAGCGTTAAAAAATCAAGTGGTGCAGTTATTGTTGGCTTCCAGTTTCACCATAACCGCACGGAGCTACATCGGCTTTGAAGATGATACGGGCTATTACCACTACAACGTGGATGTAGCCAAACATTATGAAATAGGAGGTAATTAAAAATGGCAACAATTGGTCTGGATAAACTTTATTATGCGACCATCACAGATGATGAAAATGGCGAAGAAATCTATGGCACACCCACTCAGCTGGCAAAAGCAATCTCAGCAGAGTTATCTGTTGAACTGGCAGAGGCAACTCTCTATGCAGATGATGGTGCGGCAGAAATCGTTAAAGAATTTAAAAATGGCACTATCTCTCTTGGAGTGGATGATATTGGCTCGACTACTGCAGCCGCCTTAACCGGAGTCACGGTTGATAAGAACAACGTTGTGGTTTCTAACAGTGAAGATGGCGGGGATCCTGTGGCTGTTGGTTTTAGAGCAAAGAAATCCAATGGCAAGTATAAATACTATTGGCTCTATCGAGTGAAATTCGGTATTCCTGCGACAAACCTAGCAACAAAAGGTGACAGTATTACATTCTCAACACCAACAATTGAAGGTACGGTTCTCCGAAGAAACAAGCCGGATACAAGCGGTAAACATCCGTGGAAAGCGGAAGTGACCGAAGGCGATAAGGATGTACCGGCATCGATTATCAGCAGTTGGTATACAGAAGTCTATGAACCGGATTACACAGTTACGGAGGGCTAAGCGATGGATAACGAACGAACAGCAAGCATTCGTATTGGTGGCGATGAATATGTGCTACTACTTACTACAAAAGCAACAAAGGAAATCGCAGGACGATATGGTGGTCTTGAAAACTTAGGCGATAAGCTAATGAAGTCTGAGAATGTCGAGATGGCACTTTCAGAGATTGTGTGGCTGATTACCTTACTGGCCAATCAAAGTACTCTTGTCTATAACATCAAGCACAAGGATGCTCCGAAGGAATTACTGACAGAAGATGAGGTAGAAATTCTCACAAGCCCGATTGATTTGGCAGAGTACAAAGAGGCAATTATGAATGCCCTTTACAAGGGTGCAAAAAGAAATGTACTCAGTGAGGAAAGCCAAAAAAACGCAGTAGCCCCGTAAGTGACGAAGAGTTATTTACGAGGCTTTTATATTACGGCATCAGCGTATTACATCTGACCATGGATGAATTTTGGCTGATGCCGTTTGGTTTGCTACTAGACTTGTGGGAGTGTCACAAACAGTATCAGGGGCTGGCAAAACCAAAAAGAGAGATATTTATTGATGACATCATCCCTGATGGAATCTGACAAAGGAGGTGGAGAGCATGGCAGATAATTTTGGCTTAAAAATCGGTCTTGAAGGCGAGAAAGAATTTAAAAAGGCATTAACCGATATCAATCGTTCCTTTAAAGTACTTGGCTCTGAAATGAAACTGGTAGCCTCAGAATTTGATAAAAACGATAAGTCTGTCCAGGCACTTTCCGCCAGAAATTCAGTCCTCAATAAAGAGATTGAAACCCAAAAAAGCAAAATTGATACCTTGAGGTCGGCTCTTGAGAATGCAGCTACCTCCTTTGGAGAAACTGATAGAAGAACACAAAACTGGCAGATTCAATTGAACAATGCTGAGGCGGCACTCAACAATATGGAGCGAGAGTTAAGTAGCAATAATGCTGCTCTTGAAGAAGCTAACTCCAATTATGATGATGCTGAAGATGCTCTCGATGACATGAACCGTGAAATGAACGATGTCACCGACAGTGCAGATGATATGGGAAAAGAGATTGATGAGGCGGCTGACTCTGCTGAAAAATCCGAATCTAAGTTTAAAGGTTTAGGTACAACTCTAAAATCTATCGGCATTGCCATGGGAGCAGTTGCTGTTGCAGCAGGTGCGGCGGCTGTCAAACTGGGTAAAGAAGTCATTTCCGCTTATGCAGATTACGAACAATTAGTCGGTGGTGTGGATACGCTTTTTAAAGAAAACTCTCAGCAGTTACAAGACTATGCATCGAATGCCTATAAGACGGCAGGTCTTTCTGCCAATGACTACATGGAAACGGTCACTTCGTTTTCTGCAAGCCTTATTTCTTCTCTTGGAGGAGATACTGAAAAAGCCGTTAAATATGCGGATATGGCAATTACTGATATGTCTGACAATGCCAATAAAATGGGTACAGACATGGAATCCATTCAAAATGCCTATCAGGGTTTTGCTAAACAAAATTACACCATGCTAGACAACCTTAAACTTGGATATGGTGGTACAAAAAGTGAAATGGAGCGACTCCTTGCCGATGCCGAGGCTATCTCTGGCATTGAGTACGATGTTTCTTCTTATGCCGATGTAGTTTCTGCCATCCATGTCATTCAAGAAAGCATGGGCATTGCTGGTACGACTGCTCTTGAGGCAGAGGAGACTATTTCAGGGTCCTTGAATGCTTTTGAATCTGCTTTACAAAATCTTTTAGTTGGTTTTGGAAATGCCGATGCGAATATGGAACAACTCAGTAAAAACATGGTGGATGCCTTTCAGTCGGTGGTAAAAAACATTACTCCAGTGATTGAAAATATCGTAAAGACCCTGCCCATCGCAATTGAAGCATTATTGGATGCGGTTTCTGATTTGTTACCGACACTGCTTGCTACGGTGACAGATTTATTTACTCAGGTACTGAACGCACTGATGAACCTATTACCTACCTTAATACCGGTAGCGGTTGATTCCATCCTTACGATTGTGAATGCCTTGATTGAAAACTTACCACTGCTAGTGGATGCAGCCGTTCAGTTAATAGCAGCTTTAGTGGACGGTCTTGGGCAGGCTCTCCCAGAACTGATTCCTGCGGCAGTTAATGCAATTACTACGATTGTGCAAGGTTTGGTGGATAATTTACCCATGCTTCTCGATGCAGCACTGCAGTTAATACTTGGTTTGGCTCAGGGGCTACTCGAGGCGATCCCGCAACTAATTGAGGCTCTCCCTAAGATTATTTTGGCAATCGTTGATTTTATTATAAGCGCAATTCCTCAGATTATAGATGCAGGTATTCAGCTATTAACATCGTTGGTTACAGCCTTGCCTGAAATTATTACGGCTATTGTAGAGGCGATTCCACAGATAATTGATGGAATATTAAATGGGATTTTAAGTTCGATTCCACAACTCATACAAGCGGGTGTCGACTTACTTGTTGCACTGATTCAAAATCTACCGACCATTATTACCACCATTGTGGTGGCAATCCCTCAAATCATTTCAAGTATCGTAAATGCCTTAATTGGAAACATCGACAAGATCATTATGGCAGGGGTTCAGCTATTTGTAGCACTCATTCAGAATTTACCAACCATTGTGGTAGAGATCGTAAAAGCAGTGCCTCAGATTATTGGCGGCATCGTCAGAGCATTTACAAACTCCATGGGTTCCATCGTGACGGTGGGTGGCAACATTGTAAAAGGGTTATGGCAGGGTATTCAATCCCTTGCTTCTTGGTTATGGAATAAAGTGAGTGGTTGGATTAGTGGCATTTGGACGGGTATCAAGGATTTCTTCGGTATCAAATCACCCTCGAAACAGATGGGGTGGGTTGGTGAAATGCTTGTGAAAGGTCTTGCAGGTTCTATCCAAGATAACGGTGATGAGGCTGTAAAAGCAGCTGAAATGATGAGCGAGGATATCAACGATGTGATGACCAGTCTTGCCAGTGATATGAGTACATCCTTGCCTACAGACTTTTCAGTGGATACTTCTGTAGGCGGCGTGATTTCAAATGCAGCGACCTCTTCCCTAGGTGGTGTCAGTGGGTCGCTAGTTACTATACAGCAGATGATTGTACGAAGTGAAGATGATATCAGAAGGGTATCTCAGGAACTTTATAACTTAATTCAGACAGGCTCTCGTGCTCAGGGTCGGTTTTCTACAACATAAGGAGGTGTGCCGATGGGTTTTTCATATGACGATATTTCTTCAAAAAGCATGGGACTAAAAGCCAGGCTCACTTCCTGGCAGGTCTGTGGAGGAATGCGAAATTTCACCACCAACGTACCTGGAAAGTATGGGGTGACAGACTTTGGAGCTGATTTTGATTACCGAGAAATCAATGTAGCTTGCAATATCTATCCCAAGCATAGCTTTTCTGCTCTGGTGAGTACGCTTGATGAACTTTCAACATGGCTTGATCCCATGCAAGGGTTAAAAGAACTTGTTTTTGATGATGTACCCGACAGGTATTTCATGGCAAGGCTGAATGAAAAAGTGGACTGTGAACGACTCATTCGTTTTGCAGGAAGTTTCAACTTGAAGTTTTTCTGTCCTGACCCTTTTGCTTATGCCATTACGGATGAAAATTATTTAATAGAAAGCGAAGGCGACCACACGGTTACAAGACTGACCGGCAATGTTGATTCCAATCCTATGTATCGCTTGAAGGGAATCATCACATCGGGTGTGAACAATTCTATTTCTGTTACAACCAATGGCTTGGAAATGAAAATAGTGAATGCTGTACTTTTGGCAGAAGAAACCCTTGTCATTGATACAGGTAAGATGACGGCTTATGTGGAAGACGAAAACGGGATAATCTTAAGAAACGCTTTGCCTTACCTAGAGGATATAGATTTTCCAAGTCTTCATGTGGGCACGAATACCCTAGCAATAACAACGAATAATGCTGTGTTTACAGCACTTGAAATAAAGGCTCGCAGTAGATGGAGGTGATCCAGTGGCACTAAAAACAATATTAAATAAGCAGACAGATTTTACGGGAGAGTTCCCAGTCGAATATGCAAAATCTGGACTGTGGCGATTTAATGATGTATCAGTTGATGAATATGGCTATCTTGCAGACTCTTCTGGGTTAGACAGAAAAATAGAGCTTGTCAATTATCTAGGAACAACTGCGAGCCTTCTAAGTGGCCAAAAAGGGAGACAAATCCGAATCAACATCAACAATCCCGCTACAGAAAAAACCTACCTTAAAGTGGCCAATGATGGTACTTTCTTTTCGGAGATGGGAGAGCGAATCCTTGTTGGCGGTTGGATGATACCGACTACTTATTCGGTGGGAAATACCTATTGCCCCGTATTAAATACGCGCTATGGTCCTGGTCAGCCTATCTTTTACCTGTCGCTCTTTGCAGGCAGACCTAGAATCATGCTTTATAACGCTAGTGGTTCTCTCATACTCGACCAAACAACCACACCGCCTTTTTCACTCATCAATGGTGGTGTGTATTTTATTTGCACGGTCATAGAACCAAACAATAAAAATGCATGGATTGTACTGGGAGATAAGACGAGCGGAACAAGCTGGGTGTCACCGACTTATTCCTTTACAGGCACACTAAATCCTTCTTGCACGGCCGACATCATTATGGGCATGCATGCAGATGCCTATTGGTATGCTGGAAGATTTGATGACTGGTTTTTTGATATGGATTCAAGTCTTACAGTGGATGATTTGATTGATTATTTCAATGGGTCTCTTTTGACTAACGGTGGTGATATGGGCGGTGCTGTTGATGCTCTTAGCGTACCGGGAGTGGTGAGCTTAAGGGAAACAGAAGGTGTCTATCCAACGGAAGGAACACTATATACTGCTCCGGCAACGTGCAATCTATCTGGCACAGGTCGGGTCTCCGTTACCAGTGAATATATCTCTGGGGTAACTGCAGTTGGGCCGATAGAAACCTCAACAAGCGATGACCTAGTTCATTGGAGTGATTGGGTAGCCATCGCACTTGATGGAAAACTGGTATCTCCAAATAAGGCATACATTCGTTTTAAGGTCACACTTACTACCACAGATACGAGTAAGACCCCTCGAATTATTGATATCAGGCTATATGACATTCCAAAGTCACCTTATGAGAGGATTGGTTTTTCAAGACCGGTCGTACTGGATTCAAATGGGGCTTGGGAGGCTGTGTTAGAAAATGCTTATAACATTGTGGTAACCAGTGAAATCAATGGCGAGGATACGCTCTCCTTTATGATCCCCTACCGTGATCCCAAGCGGGGATTTATTGATAGCGAAAAGAAAATTCAGATTGTTGATGACATCTATAAAGTAAGGACTTTAACAGATACAAAAGACAGCGAAGGAAATCTAGCGACTGAAGTGTATGCTGAGGCAGAGTTTTATGACCTGACTTTTTCAGTGCGAAAAGAAGAGCATAAATTTGATGCAGAAACTGCTGAAGTCTCTATGGCTTATGCCTTAGAAGGAACGGAATGGAGCGTAGGCACAGTTAATGTACGAACTAAAAGAACCTGGACGAGTACAGAAAAGAATGCACTTTCCATCCTTCGCACGGTTGCTGACTTACACGGTGGAGACCTTGTCTTTGATTGCCCGAATAGACTGGTCCATCTCTTAACGGTCTATGGTACGGATAGTGGTGCATTGTTCGCCTATAAGAAAAATATGAAGAGCATTAAAAGAGTCGTTGATACCAGAAGTCTTGTAACAAGGCTCTATGCCATTGGCAGCGATGGTCTTACCTTTGCAGACATCAATGGAGGAAAGGCGTATGTGGAGGACTATACTTATTCGTCTGATATTCGAATATCAACGCTTGATTGTTCTTCCTTTACCAATCCCTATCAGATGAAAGAATATACCGAGATGAGGCTGGCTCAGTATTCAAAACCCAATATCTCCTATGTTTTAAATGCAATGGATTTATCAGTCTTAACGGGTTATGAGCATGAGGCATGGTCGCTTGGCGATTACGTTCATGTAGAAGATAAGGATTTAGGGCTGTCGGTGACCACTCGTGTCATACGAAGAGAATACAACTTACAAGAACCATGGAATACAGTATTAGAACTATCTACTACCCTTAAAAATCTGGGTAGTTCTGCAAGCCAGTGGGATAACGTGGCAGATTCTCTTGAAGGCACAAGTATGGTGACAAACAATGATATCCGGGAAATGGTGCCTTTTAATCTGTTGCGAAATTCTCGTGCTGATGATGGAATGGCTTACTGGGTTAACTCAGGCTTTGAAGTAGATGGTGATAACGGTGTAAGTGGGTCGACATCCTTTAAGGCAATGGGTATAGCCAATATGACAAAAAGTATGGCTCAGACCATCTATCCAGCTAATCGCTCTAGCTACACGCTCTCGGCACAAATCGCATCTGAAAACCTTGAAAAGCTGAGTAGCAACTCACAGGTTGGCATTGAAGTGGTTATTGAATATGAAGATGGAACGACAGAAGCAAGGTTTATTGATTTGTATTAAGGAGGTGGATTGGTGGCCTATTTTTCAAGAACATCAGAAAAGATACACCCAGAAAGCTACTCTACTAAAGTAAAATCCATTACCGTCCGTGTCTGTGTCACAAATTGCACAGGCACTTTTTATATTACGGATCTCTTTTTACAAGCAGGGTCAGTGGTCACGGGATGGGTAGGTCATCCCTGTGAAATAAGGTGGACGTTAGATGGCTAAGGTTAAATTTATAAGGTTGGCAGAAGTCATAAATAAAAAACAAGATATGCGTGTCATGAGTGTAAGCATAAAACCTACCCTCTATGATTGCACTGGCATGATTTGGTTTACGGACATCCAGTTACAAGAAGGACCTGTTCTAAATGGTTATGCGCCTCATACGGAGAGCAGGTTAGAAAAACTAAAGGAAGATGGCAGTATCAAGAATCCTGTTTGGTTTAACGGTGTGGTCCGTTCAGTGTATTTGTCAACTGAATAATGGTCCAAATCTCAATTGAAAACTGGTCCACTACCGTTTGTCATTCTTTGCTCTTTAGCCAAGCAATTGTTTCTTCAACACGATAACTCTCTCCACTCATATTTAATAGATGTGATTTATAGGTTAAGCGGTCGACTAGAGCAGTTGTTAGAATGGGGTCTTTGAATATTTCTTCCCATCTATCGAACATTAAATTTGTTGTAATAATCATAGAGCCCACTGTTATTCTATTTGAGATTAGATTGAATAGAATTTCACTTCCTTCTTTATCAAATGATACATAGCCGAGTTCATCAAGAATTACTAGATCAAATTTTTCAAACTTCTTTTTGTATTGCGTAATTTGATTTTTTGACATAGCTTCTTTTAACTCTATAATTAGATTAGGAACGCTGATAAATAGCACTTTTTTATTTTCTAGACAAGCTTTGATTCCAAGTGCGGTCGCATAATGTGTTTTTCCCATTCCAGGATTACTCATTAAGATAATGTTTTCTTTATTTTCTATAAAGTTCAATGTTTCCAGTTCTTTAAACTTTCGTTTTAATTCTGAATTAAATTTTACAGTCGTAAAATCCTCCAATGTCTTGTTTTGAGGAAATCGAGCAGCACGAATGCGTTGTTTTATTCCGTTGTCACGACGATTGTTTCGTTCGCAATAAAGCAGTTCGTTAAGAAATTCTTGAAAATCCAATCCTTTGTGTTTCGCTTCCTGTATTGCTGCTTCATAGTGTGTTTTTATGAATGAAAGTTTTAATTCTTTTGACAATTGTTCAATTGTTTCCATTAATTTATCTCCTAGTGCATTAATTGGCTTATTTTCTTAAGTTGTTTACGTGATTGTTCTTGTATGCTGTCATCATACTCAACGGTGTCAATTGTATTTGAAACCAACCGATACTTTAAAGCATCTTTGAGCGTTTTATACGTTTCATTCCTGTTTTCTTGAAGAATTTCTATGAACTCTTTAGTTCTTGTTTTATAATGATTATGGTAGATGTTATAAAGCTCAGGATGTTGTTTTAGGACAAGTGAATTCTTTACAGATCCCGGCTTAGTCATCATTGTATTCAGATAGTGGTCCAACACAAGCTGATATTGATGATGACCATCTATCTTTTTATGTTCGTACACAAATGTGTGATTTGAATAGATGCGTATCGAATTTACGGTGTTTTTGACCGTAACTCTTTTGTGTTGGAGATAGTCTGGGACTGAATAAAAATTATTTTCAACGTGTATACAACCATACTTGTCAACACTATATACTTCGATATCAGCGAATTCATAAGGAATTCTGTAAGGTTGAAGTTCTTTCTTTTCATCTTCGATTGAACTCTTTATATTGATTTCATCAAGAGTCTGTTCAAGATGAACACATGCCTCTTCAAATGTTTCAAACTTATAGTCCTTTGCGAATACACGATTTCGAATTACCTTAACACTGTTTTCTACACTTCCTTTTTCATGACCACTTCGTATATTAGTCAGGTTAATTTCAAAATTATAATAGAGTGCCAGTTTGAGGCAATCATCATTAATTTCTTTTTCATAAGGCGTTATAAAGCGCTTCACGACGTTTCTCATATTGTCATATACAACTTCACCCCAAGAGCCTTTAGAATGCTCAAAGAAGCGAACATGTGCATCTATGAATACTTGTTTG
Organism: Erysipelothrix larvae; assembly: GCF_001545095.1. Classification (NCBI taxonomy): domain Bacteria; kingdom Bacillati; phylum Bacillota; class Erysipelotrichia; order Erysipelotrichales; family Erysipelotrichaceae; genus Erysipelothrix; species Erysipelothrix larvae. The sequence goes on along the minus strand of NZ_CP013213.1, from coordinate 1,431,690 downwards.
CGTTGGTTTGGATATAAATATGCATACCGATATCCGCTTGCTGGTGATGAGAAAACAGCGAGATAATATGTTCTTGGTTCACCATTAATTAAAAGCTTTACTTCTCCAAAGTCAAACTCTAACCGCTCACCATATCGATAATCTTGTCGAATAAATGTTTCTCGTGAAGCTTGAATTTCATGCACAAAATTTCGTATGGTTGTCTGACCAATATCATGTCCCTCGCTTTTGATAATTTCAAAAATTTGAGTGACTGTTAACTTTTGCTTATGATGTCTTCCTAGTAACATATCTTTATCTTTTTCTGAATCCATAATTTCAATGATGCGTGCTTGAATTTCTTGCGTTAACTTGCGCTTACCTCGTTTGCTTGCATCATAGTGACGGTCCCCAACAATTTGATCAATGACTTCTACTTTTCTTTCGTCTGATAAATCATGATTATCAATCAATTGTATTTGACATTTATTATATTCCTGAAGATACCGTGCGACCGTCTTTCGGTCTATACCCAATTCAAGGGCAATCTTTCTGTTGGACCATCCTTTCTTTTTTAATGTGATAATTGAATATTTGCTCATTTGTGATATCACCTCTTTCACCTCCAAAAGCATTATCACACACTTCTGAAGTTATAAAAATAGTGGACCAGTTTTCAATTGAGAATTGGCCCACTTTTAGATTAACAAATACATTCAGAGGAAACCATTATTTTATTTAATGTTGGTGAAACCTCTGCAGGACTTGATATTCATATCTATCCAAAGCTTTCTATGTCTGCTGGAACAGTGAAACTAAGCCAAGGTATAGGAGGGCAACAGGTCTCCTTCCCTGGAACCATTGGAAAAGATGCTGATTTGGCACTTCTAGCATCTACACGAGAGTGTACCAAAAACGGAGCAAGCGAACCCAAAGAGGGGTTCTATCAATACAGTGCTGCCTGGGACTCAAAGCACAAAGTGACCCTTGAAAAAGGGAAATCTGCAAGGGTGCTGTTTACCATGCAAGAAATGCAAGACGGAGGTGAACCATTCTAATGGAACGACTAAAAGGCAAGAAAATCATGGTGTGGACTTTTATGGGAAATGCACGGATGTATGAAGCTTTAGAGAAATATGGAGACCGGATTGATACCATCGGTCTTTTTTCTTTTAAGGTACGAGCTACGGGTGAAATTGTTGAGAGTGGTGTTACCATCAGTAGTATGCTCCCCTACATCAACCGTTATCGTCACATCAAATGGTTACTTACCATTGCCAATGATGGAGCAAACAGTATTTTCAGAGCATTGAGAGATAACACGAATGGCGCTCAGGAACTGTTTCTATCCGAGCTTATTCGTATTATGAAAAAGTATCCTTGGTGCGATGGTATTGATATTGACCTAGAAAGGGGCGATGACTATTCCACTCATGCTGAGTCAACGACCATGTTTAAAAATATTTACAACACCATCAAAGCCTATGATTCAAGTAAACTGATGAACATTTGCCTTCCAGGTATGACTAGTGTCAATGGCTCTGTAGGTGGTGAGAACTGGTGCGTATATGGTGACCTAGACCCTTATTGCGATACCGCATCAATTATGAGTTATGGTATGGCTTGGTCAGGTTCTGCACCGGGACCTGTATCTCCAAGGAGCTGGCTTGAAGGGATCTATGATTATGCCGTTACAGTGATGAATCCCGATAAGATTTTCTTTGGGATGCCTGCTTACGGCTGGAACTGGCAAATCTATGACACACCAGAAAACCTAGGTAAAGCCTATAGGGGAACGTCTCATACCTACTATGCGGCAAAATACTGGATGACAGGAGTCTATAATTTCACACACGATGCACCTCCTCAACCGTTTATTCCCATCGTGGCTTACTGGGATGATGATAATAAAGTGCCTTGGGCATTGCCGCATGTCTACGATTATATGGAAGGAAGAGATGCCGCTCGCTATAGCTATCCACTCTTATCTGCAAGCTACAATGGCAGACAGTATCTGACGGCCTATGGCAAACAACAAAAGTCAGCCTTTGGAACTGTTTATGTGGATCATGATGCCATGCCGGATAGTTATTCTGGTGTTGTTTCTGTTTCTAATAGCGTCACAACACTGGGGGATGAAGGTGCGGCAACCTATCATTTTACGCTTGCTCAGGCAGGTACTTATGATGTAGCAGTAAAGCTAGGCTTTCCATTTTGGGATAAGAATAATATTCATATCTCCCTTGATGGAAATGAAGTAGATTTTTCTGAAAACAGACTGTGGTGGCCTTATTGGAGAACGACTTTCTGGGCGGTGCTTAAAAAAGGAGTGAGCCTTTCTGCAGGAACACACACCATCACCATTTCGCTTGGGGCAAAGGGTGTACAGTTTTATGGATTTAGAGTCTGTTCTTCATTTTCTGAGGAGCCAACAGTTGGTGAAGCAGAATATACCCTAGCTCCTAGACATTTCAAGGATGTAAATGGTGATATGGTAGGACCTGCAACTGGTTTTAAGTTGACGCTTGAAATGCTTAGAAGAAAAGCAGATTCTGCCCTTGTGTGGTATGAGGATTTTAGAGATGATAACCCTCTCCCCCAAAGCTACTGGACAACATTATCAGGCGAATGGAGTGTTTGGCAAGATACAAGCAGTTCGATGAATAGACCCTATTCCCAACTGGAGGGTAAGGGGCAGTTAGCATGGAACTACAACAGTTTTTCAGATATCCATTTAAGGGCGCAGATTATTTTTCCTGAGACCTTTAGTGGCAAGGCAGGTGTTTTTATTGGAACGATGTATTGTTGCTTTAATTATGATAACCAGCGTATTGAACTGTATGAAGGTTCTACTTTAAAAGGTAGTTATGCCACCAGCTTTTCAAAAACATCGGCCGCAAACATTCGATCGAATCCAAGCTTTTACACTCTAGAAATTCGAAAGCGTGGCAATCAAGTGCGGGTCTATTCCTCTGCATCTAATACACTGCGCTTTACAGCCACTTGCTCGGATGTGACAGGGTATGCAGGTATTCGTTCGGATAATAAAGTCCATTGCCAGTTGCTTCGCTTAGGCGATGCTTGGACCTATGAGCCTTATGAACGCTTTGACGTGCTTATGCCCGATGGAACATTTAAAACTTATGGTCGGCTATCAAGAAGTAACTGTTCTTGGGATGATGAGTTTCAAGTGTTTACTTTAACAGCAGACCTTGAGGAATCAGCCACAAGAAGTGAAAGCATCTCCCTAGATTATGATTTTTTTCATTCAGATATGATGCCGTCCATCCAGTGCGGAAAGGACTACAGTGTCACCATCATTCCAAGGGATATTAACATCTGGATATCTCGTATTTTCTTAGGTGATGGTGACGGATTTTCCATTCTTTATTATCAGGATGTGGATAGCCTGGTGTACTGGGCAAATGAAGCAGCTTATCGGTGGAAACTTCGAGGCATGTGTATGTGGTCACTAGGCCAGGAGGATTTAAGACTCTGGGAGTGGCTACCAAAACAAATAGAGTAATCAAAGGAACATCTGCAAAAGTAGGTGTTCTTTTTATTTCAACAAAAGGAGGAATTTTAAATGAAAGAAATATGGAACTGGATCCAAGTTGTGATAACAGCAATCGGTGGATTCTTCGGATGGTTTTTAGGAGGAGCAGACGGGTTTTTATATGCGCTACTAGTCTTTGTAGTCATCGACTATCTAACAGGTGTCTTATGTGCAATCGCTGATAAGACCCTATCAAGTGAAGTGGGATTTATCGGAATCAGCCGTAAAGTGCTGATTTTTGTTTTAGTGGGTGTAGCTAATATTTTAGATGTTTATGTGATTGGTGATGGGAGCGTACTAAGAACAGCGATTGTTTTCTTCTATCTATCGAATGAGGGGATTTCGCTGTTAGAAAATTCAGCTCACCTTGGACTACCTATCCCAGAAAAACTAAAAGATGTATTAAAACAGCTCCACAACAAGAGCGATAAGGAGGAATAATCATGAAAACTAAAGGAATCGATATCAGCACGTGGCAAAAACCAAGTCAGATAAACTATGACCAACTTGCGAAAGAGGTTGATTTTGTCATTCTACGTGCAGGATACACCGGTCACGGTACAGGAGTGAGTTTACACAAAGATGATGTCTTTGAAAAACACTACAAAGCCTTTCACGAGAGAGGTATTCCTATCGGTGTTTACTGGTACAGCTGTGCCAATACCAAAACCAAAAGCATAGCAGAAGCGAAGAAATGCCTAGAAATTATCAAAGGCAAGACCATCTCTTATCCCGTTTTTATTGATACAGAGGATAATTATCATCAGCGACCAAGTGGCAAGAAAGCCATTACCGATGCGTTGGTAGGATTTTGTGAAACCGTGGAAAAGGCAGGCTATTATGCCGGTATCTATGCATCTAGTTCTTGGTTTCAAGATTTGACAGAACTGGATCGTCTAGCACCTTATGATTTCTGGGTCGCTCAGTGGTCGAGTAAAGAACCGACACTTCGTCATGGTATCTGGCAGTACACAAGCAAAGGTAAATTGAATGGTTATTCAGGCAATTTGGATATGAACTATGCCTACAAGGATTATAAAACGATTATCCAAAGTGCAAGGCTAAATCATCTTGGTAAAGAAGAAAATATACCTGCTCCTACAGAAAAGAAATCGGTCGGGGCACTGGCCAAGGAAGTCATTCAAGGGTTGTGGGGTAATGGCGAAGAACGAAAGAAACGTTTAACGGATGCAGGCTATGATTACGCGGCAGTGCAATCAAAAGTCAATGAAATGCTATCTAGTAAAAAGTCTATTGATGCCATCGCAAAGGAAGTCATTCGTGGCGATTGGGGTAACGGACAAGATCGAAAAAACAAACTTACAAATGCCGGTTATGACTATATTTCAGTACAAAAAAGGGTCAATGAACTCTTGAAATAATAGTAATCCAGAATGCCTATCAAGGAGTATTTCTCTTTGGTAGGCTTTCTTTTTTTCTAAACCGTCAGATTCTATCACCTCCCGAGGCTACTAGGTAGAGGGCAAGAAATAAATCGCCCTTTGGAAAGAGGTGATGGATATGAAACACAATCTCAAAATTAGTGTTTCTAAGAAACCACAGACAGGCGGACTTGTTACCTGCCGTAATTTGTCCGTAAGGGAACGAATTCTTCGCTTTCTTTTAGGGAGTAAACAGCGTGTAACGATTGTGATCCCTGGAGACAGCATCGAGGAACTCTCTATCTGTGAAATGACGAAAGGAGGAACTGACCTTGAGCAAAATAAAGCTACTGCTTGAAGTGGTCAATGATATGCGAAGTCTTGCTGACAGCATACAGGCAGTTTGCGATGCGATGACAGAAGGAGATCCTACTCCAAGTGCAAAAGCTGTAACTGAACAAGAACCAGTAAAAGAGCCAGATATCCCACTGGAAAAAGTGCGTATGGTACTTGCTGAAAAGAGCCAGCTTGGATTTACCACCGAAGTGCGAGGACTCATTCAGAAGTATGGTGCAGACAAGTTAAGTGCTATTGATAAGGCGTATTATGCTGACATCTTGAAAGATGCGGAGGGTCTTGGGAATGGGTAATCATGCAATATTATCTGCATCCTCATCCCACAGGTGGCTTAACTGCCTACCCTCTGCAAGACTTGAACTGGAGTTTGAAGACCAAAGTGGTGAGGCAGCAAAAGAAGGCACAGCGGCTCATGACCTGTGTGAACACAAACTAAAAAAGGCACTTCATATGAGAAGTCAGCGACCTGTCTCTGAGTATAACTCTGATGAGATGGAGGAATGTACAGATGCTTACGTGGACTTTGTTATGGAGCAGGTGGAACTTGCAAGAAAGTCTTGCACAGATCCTATCGTTCTTATTGAACAACGTCTTGACTTCTCTTGTTATGTTCCAGATGGTTTTGGGACAGGAGACTGTGTAATCATTTCAGATGACAGACTTCACATCGTAGACTTTAAATATGGACTGGGTGTGCTAGTTGATGCCGTGGACAATCCACAGATGAAACTGTATGCCCTAGGAGCACTTGGAATCTATGATCACCTGTACGACATCAAAGAAGTGTCCATGACGATCTTTCAGCCTAGAAGAGAGAATGTCAGCACCTGGACAATACCGGTGGAAGAACTAAAAGACTGGGCTGAAGAGGAACTAAAGCCCAGAGCTGTCAAAGCCTTCAACGGTGAGGGTGAATACATCCCCGGTCCATGGTGTACCTTCTGTAAAGCGGCAAACAAATGTAGGGCTAGAGCCGAAGAAAAACTAAAACTTGCTGAGAAAGAATTCAAGATGCCACCTCTTCTGACGGATGCTGAAATAGAAGAAATCTTACTTATTCTTCCCGACCTTACCAAATGGGCAAATGAAATAACTGCCTATGCCACTGATGCAGCAGTCAATCACGGTAAAGAGTGGAATGGTTTTAAAGTTGTGGAAGGTCGCTCGGTTCGTAAGTATAAAGATGAAGAAGCCATCGCAGAAAAAGCTGTAGCAGGTGGATATAAGGATATTTACAGAAAGAGCCTTATTCCGATGACAGAGATGCAAAAACTGATGGGTAAAGCCAAGTTTGAGGAACTCCTCGGTGACTTCATTTACAAACCACCGGGCAAGCCGACTCTTGTTCCCAATTCGGATAAAAGACCGGCGATTAACGTAGTAAATGCTAAAAACGAATTTAACGAAATTATGGAGGATTAAATATTATGGCAAATATGCAAAACAAAACAAAAGTTATCACAGGTGTAAACTCAAGATTTTCTTACTTCCACGGATGGGAGCCTGTATCTATTAATGGTGGTGCAGAAAAGTACAGCGTTTCCGTCCTTATTCCAAAGGATGACAAGGAAACCATTAATGCTATCCATGCAGCAGTTGATGCTGCCATTGAGGAAGGTATCGCAAAGTTTGGTGGTAAGAAACCAAATAAGGCAGCCATTAAACTACCGCTGCGTGATGGTGATGTAGAGCGTGATGATGAGGCTTATAAAGGCCATTACTTCATCAATGCAAATAGCAAGACAGCGCCACAGATTGTAGATAAAAGTGTTAAGCCGATTATGGATCGCAGTGAGGTGTATAGCGGTTGTTATGGCAGGGTTTCTCTTAACTTCTATGCTTTCAACTCAAATGGTAATAAAGGTGTAGCTTGTGGTCTTGGTAACATTCAAAAAATTAGAGACGGAGAACCTCTAGGCGGTAAGACTTCTGCAGTAGATGATTTTACGACTCTTGTCGATGATGACTTCCTTGCCTAATAGAAACAATAAACTTGACGGTGGTGGAGGTCTTCCCTCTGCCACCTTTTTTCATTTAGGAAAGGTGGTAGCTATGAAGAACTTAGAAATTGATATCGAAACCTATTCATCTACCAATCTACAAAAAAGTGGTGTTTATCGTTACGTAGAAGCAGATGATTTTGAGGTGATGCTGTTTGGTTATGCGGTTGACGGTGATGAAGTTAAGGTCATCGATTTGATGAATGGAGAAAAGATTCCAAAAGAAATCCTAGATGCCTTAACCGATGAAACCATTACGAAGTGGGCATTTAATGCTCAGTTTGAGCGAGTATGCCTTTCACGTTATTTGGGCTATCCCACTGGGACTTATCTAAATCCTTCCTCATGGAAATGTTCCATGGTTTGGTCTGCCTATATGGGACTTCCTCTTTCTTTAGAAGGTGTAGGTGCAGTGCTAGGCCTTGAAAAGCAAAAGCTGACGGAGGGTAAAGACCTGATACGATATTTTTGTCTTCCATGTACTCCAACAAAAATAAATGGTGGTAGAACTCGTAATTTGCCAACCGATGAAAGAGATAAATGGCAGCAGTTTAAAGCATATAACAAGCGTGATGTGGAGGCAGAAATCCAGATACAACAAAGATTGATCAAGTTTCCAGTGCCAGAGGACATCTGGGATGAGTATCATCTCGACCAAGAAATTAACGATCGAGGCATAAAGGTGGATATGGATTTTGTTAAGCAGGCCATCGCTATGGATGACATCTCTCATGAAAAACTACTAACCGCCATGCAGCAGATAACACATCTCGAAAACCCAAACTCCGTACAACAGATGAAAGGCTGGCTTTCAGATAACGGTCTAGAGATGGAGACACTCGGGAAAAAGGCTGTCGCTGAGAAACTTGAGGAAACAGATGGTGAACTAAATGAAGTTCTTTCACTTCGTCAGCAACTGGCAAAATCCTCGGTAAAGAAATATACAGCAATGGAAAATGCGGTTTGTGCAGATTCTCGCGCCAGGGGAATGTTTCAGTTTTATGGAGCTAACAGAACCGGTCGCTTTGCCGGTAGGCTTGTGCAATTGCAAAATCTCCCTCAGAACCATATGCCAGATTTAAAAGAGGCGCGAACTATTGTCAGAAATGGTGATGTTGAAACACTAGAACTGCTCTATGAAGATATACCCGATACACTCTCACAACTAATTCGTACAGCCTTTGTACCAAGAGTTGGTCATAAGTTTATTGTGGCTGACTTTTCAGCCATTGAGGCTCGTGTGCTTTCATGGCTTGCAGGTGAGACATGGCGAACGGATGTATTTGCTAGTGGTGGTGATATCTACTGTGCATCTGCCTCACAGATGTTTGGTGTTTCCGTTGAAAAGCATGGTGTGAACGGTCACTTGAGACAGAAGGGTAAAATTGCTGAATTGGCACTTGGCTATGGTGGTTCTGTTGGTGCATTAAAAGCCATGGGCGCATTAGAGATGGGGCTTGAAGAGGAAGAATTAAAACCGCTTGTGAATGCCTGGAGAATGTCTAATCCCAACATCACACAGTTCTGGTGGGATGTAGATCGGGCGGCTAAACAATGCGTAAAGGAAAATAAATCACAAGAAACCCATGGCATCGAGTTTCATTGTCTTAGTGGCATGCTTTTTATCGTTCTTCCCTCCGGCAGAAGGCTTGCCTATGTAAAACCTCGAATTGGTGAGAATCAGTTTGGTGGTGAGTCTGTTACCTATGAAGGAGTAGGTGGAACAAAGAAATGGGAGCGTCTTGAAAGTTACGGTCCTAAGTTTGTAGAGAATATTGTTCAAGCCATCTCCCGTGATATTTTGATGTATTCAATGAAGATGCTTAGTACTTATCCTATTGTGGCTCATGTCCATGATGAAGTAATTATTGAAGCGAATCCTCAAATATCGGTTACTGAAGTATGTAAACAGATGAGTCAAGTGCCACCTTGGGCAAAAGGGCTGCTACTTGATGCCGATGGCTATGAATGTGACTTTTATCAAAAAGATTAATAAAACCATCAGATTTCACCTCCTGCCGTGGCTACTAGGTAGGAGGTGTTTTTCTATGAACATTTATGAAGTAAAAGACGGCTGTCCTTTAAAGGGCAAAACCGAGCAGATGACAGAGGAAGAACTGCAAAAGGAATATGACTTTCACATAGCAGAGAGTATTGTCGCAAACCTATATAAAGAAGGCAAAATCACAGCGGATGAATTACACAAAATATCAGCCTTGAACAGGCAGAAATTTTCTCCCCGTTTAGCCGAGATTATGTTCTAAAAAGCTTGCTATTAATAGCTTTTAGAGTGATGTATGTAATGGGCGAAAGCGAGGTGAGATGATGAAAAAGATAACAAAAATAGATGAACTGCCCCAGGGACAACTACCTAATACGAAACTTAGGGTTGCCGCCTATGCCAGGGTCTCAACCGATAGTGATGAACAGCTTGAAAGCCTTAAAGCACAGCGTGAACACTATGAGCGCTATATTAAGTCTAATCCAGAATGGGTATTTGCTGGTCTTTATTATGACGAAGGGATCTCCGGCACCAAGATGGAGAAACGGACTGAACTGCTCCGTATGATACGAGATTGTAAGCAAGGTCGGATTGATTTTATTATCACCAAATCAATCAGCCGCTTTGCTCGTAATACAGTAGATTGTCTAGAGTTAGTAAGAAAACTGATTGATATCGGTGTTTATATTTATTTTGAAAAAGAGAATCTAAATACGGGTGATATGGAAAGTGAACTGATGCTTTCTATTCTTTCAGGGTTTGCTGCAGAAGAGTCTGCATCTATTTCACAAAACTCAACATGGTCCATTCAAAAGAGATTTCAAAATGGCAGTTATGTTGGTACTCCACCCTACGGCTACACCAATACAGATGGTGAAATGGTAATCGTCCCAGAAGAAGCAGAAATCATCAAACGTATTTTTACTGAGTGCCTTTCAGGGAAAGGTGGAGGTACTATAGCAAGAGGTTTGAACAAAGACAAAATCCCAGCAAGAAGAGGTAATCACTGGAGTGCAGGCACGGTGATAGACATGCTCCGAAACGAAAAATACATGGGAGATGTTTTGTTACAAAAGACCTACACTGATAGTAACTACAACCGCCATTCGAATACAGGTGAAAAAGACCAGTACTATTACAAGGACAATCATGAACCTATTATAAGTAGAGAAGACTTTGCTAAGGCACAAGATCTCATTGATGAAAGAGCCAAGATGAAGTGTAAGGGCGTGAAAAAGAACGTTTATCTTAATCGATATGCTTTAAGTGGCAAGATTGTCTGTGGAGAGTGTGGTCGCAATTTTAGGAGAAAGACAAACTACTCAGCTGGTAGGAGTTACATTGCTTGGAGTTGCATCGGTCATATCGAAGACAAAGAGAGTTGCTCCATGTTGTTCTTGCGAGATGGAGAAATAAAAGCCACATTGACAACCATGATGAATAAGCTTGCTTTCAGTCATAAGCTAATCTTAGAACCGCTATTCAAATCAATTAGCCAAATTGATGAAGAAAGCGACCGTGAAAGAATGGATGCTATTGATAAGCGAATGGAGCAACTCATGGAAGAACGCAACACCCTTATTACACTGATGGCCAAAGGTTTCCTTGAGCCAGCTCTTTTTAATCAGGAACGTAATGTCTTGGATAGTGAGATAAAAAATCTTACAACTGAAAAAACAAACCTGGTAACGAACTCTACGAGTGGGGTTTTACGAGCAAACGATATAAAGGACCTCATTAATTATGTGTCAGCAGATAATTTTAATGGTGACTACACGGAAGAACTATTTGAAGAATTTGTAGAGAACATCATTGTAAATTCCAGGGATGAGCTGACATTCAATTTGAAATGCGGTCTTTCCCTGAAAGAAAAGGTGGTGAGATAAATGGCATATATTCCATATGGATACAAAATTCAAGACGGAGTGGTTACTGTCGATGAAAAGGCAGCAGGTCAAGTAAAGGTATTCTTTGAGAAATACATATCAGGACTATCCCTTACAGTGGCTGGCGAACAGGCAGGTATTGATAAGACACACTCAGTAATGGGACGTATTTTGAAAAACGTCAACTACCTTGGAAATGATACGTATCCAGCAATTATTGATAAAGAGATATTTGATAAAGCTGAAGAAGTTAGAGATAAACGTGCAAAGGATTTAGGACGAGTGGTAGAGCTTGCCGCTTTTACCTCTCCCCCTCCCAAAGAACGATTCAAAATGAAAAAGGCAGATAATAAGATGCCCGTGGATCCTTTTGAACGAGCAGAATACTTATACAGTCTGATAGAAAGCGAGGAATAAAGTGACAGAGAAAAATATAATGGTCATTCCTGCTCGTAAAAGAGTGGGAAGTACAGCCGCAAAAGAAAAGATAAAGAAACTTCGTGTTGCTGCCTATTGCCGTGTTTCTACAGAAACGGAAGAACAAAATTCTAGCTATGAGGTTCAGGTCGCACACTACACGGAGTTTATAAAGAAGAATACTGAATGGGAGTTTGCTGGAATCTTTGCAGATGATGGTATCTCCGGTACGAACACCAAAAAGCGTGACGAATTTAATCGTATGATTGCAGCGTGCATGGACGGAAACATCGACATGGTTATTACAAAATCCATCAGCCGATTTGCACGTAACACCCTAGACTGTCTTCAATACATTAGACAGCTCAAGGATAAGAACATATCCGTCTATTTTGAAAAAGAGAACATTAACACCATGGATGCCAAAGGTGAGGTTTTGCTGACTATTATGGCATCTCTAGCACAACAGGAAAGCCAGAGCCTTTCACAAAACGTTAAACTTGGACTTCAGTACCGATACCAACAAGGAAAGGTACAGGTCAACCATAAACGATTTATGGGCTACACCAAAGATGAAGATGGCAATTTAATCATTGTTCCCGAGGAAGTTGAGATTATCAAACGCATCTACCGAGAGTACCTTGAAGGTCAGAGTCTAGTGCGCATTGGTCGAGGTCTTGAAAAGGATGGTATTTTAACAGCAGCAGGAAAACCAAGATGGCGACCAGAATCCGTTAAGAAGATCCTTCAAAACGAAAAATACATCGGAGACGCCCTTCTGCAAAAGACTGTCACAGTAGATTTTCTTACCAAGAAACGAGTGAAGAACGAAGGTCATCTTCCTCAGTATTATGTTGAAAATAGCCATGAGGCTATCATTCCCAAAGAATTATTCTTACAGGTGCAGGAGGAAATTCATCGAAGAAGCAATATCTACACAGGAGAAGGTAAGAACAAAAGAATTTACAGCAGCAAGTACGCTTTAAGTGCCATTACCTTCTGTGGAGATTGTGGCGATATTTATAGGAGAACCTATTGGAATATTCATGGCAGAAAAGAATTTGTCTGGCGATGTGTGACTAGAATCGAGCAAGGTCCTGAAGTTTGTAAGAACCGAACCGTAAAAGAAGATGAACTCTATGGTGCTGTAATGACCGCAATTAATAAGCTACTTGCTGGTGGCAACAACATGATAAAGACCCTGGAAGAGAACATTCATGCTGTGATTGGTGAAACCACAGAGTATCAAATTTCAGAGATTAACAACTTACTGGAGGAAAAGCAAAAAGAACTTATCAAGCTGGCGAACAAGGGTCAAGACTATGAACACCTAGCAGATGAGATTGATGAGCTGAGAGACAAGCGACAGCTCCTTTTAGTAGAAGATGCCTCCCTCAGTGGCGAGAACGAGCGAATCAATGAGCTGATTGAATTTATCCGCAAGAACAAATTCCGCACCTTAGAATATGATGATAAGCTTGTAAGGAAGATAATCCAGAGCGTTACAGTCTATGAAGACCACTTCGTCATAGCCTTCAAATCTGGCATCGAAATGGAAATATGAAAACCAGAAGTAAATAGCCCATGACTCTACAGTAGAGTTGTGGGTTTTCTTTTGCTTGCTGATTATAATAATATTTTAATAACTATTGTATTTATCAACCAAATGGTTTACAATATTCTTAGCGTAAACTTGGAGGTGCTGTATGACTACGGCAGAAATGATTAAAGAACTGTGTGAGCAAATGAATATAAGCGTTTCTGAACTTGCCAGACGTATCGGCCAGACTCCACAAAATTTCAATAAGAAATTACAACGTGAAACGGTAACCTTGGATGAGTTGAAGGCCATTGCTGATGTGCTAGGTGTCAAGTTTGTGCAGGCATTTATTTTACCAGATGGAGATGAAATAAAAATATCTAACGAATAAAGGAGGCAGTCTAATATGATGATTAGTCCGGAAAGTCACTATGAAGAGTATCTCAAAGGAAAAACAAAAGAAGAAATAATGACCGCCATCCGAGGACTTAAGCAAGAAATAGGTCGTCTAAAAAATTCTATGGAAAGTCTAGGCTATGGCGATAACCCAATTACAATTCCGTATGAATCTACTTGCATTTACTGGATTCATGAATATTTTGAAAAGATAAACAAGTTCACAATAAGGTATGAAAGGGGTATCTAAATGCCAAAAAAGGATTCTATACAAGACAAAAGAAAGAATGGGTGTAATACTTCCTCTCACACTCATCATCGCAGAGATAACTCAGATTCACAGACTTCATGTATCAGTGTTGTTCCAATCTTTAATCATTTAGAAGAAGAACAGATGGATGAAATTATGAAAGTAATGAGGTCAATTTCATATAAAAAGGGTGAAGTGGTTTATCGGGAGGGAGATACATCCAATGCCTTATATGTTGTAAGTAAGGGTAAAATTAGAATCTACCGTTTATCTGAGTCTGGAAAAGAACAATTATTGAGAATTTTAAATCCAGGAGATTTTACTGGAGAACTTGCTTTGTTTCGTGAATCAATCCATGAAGCGTATGCAGAAGCAATGAGTGATACTGATGTGTGTATGATTAGTAAAAATGATTTACAAGAATTTTTATTAAAGTACCCTACGATATCCTTGAAGTTCTTATCAGAGTTTTCTAACCGATTGGAAACATCAGAAAAACAAACAACCAGATTTGCCACAGAGAAGGTGGATTCTAGAATAGCGCTGTTTCTTGCAGAATGCTTGGATGGTGATGAGGGTTCAATGGAAATTGAATTGCCAATGAATAGAAAGGATTTAGCCTCTTACTTAGGAACTACACCTGAAACGATAAGTAGAAAGTTTGCTGATTTTGAAGAGGCAGGTTATATAAAGCAAAAAAGAAACAGAAAGATTGAGATTTTAGATTTAGATGGTTTGTTGCTGATATAGCAGATAATCTTAAAATAAAAAATAGAACAGTTGGCATTAATTTAAAAATACCAACTGTTCTATTTTTCTGCGTAAAAAGAACAAACTTGATGTAGATCAAGTTAATATCTTTTAATCCCTTATATAATGTAATCAACCCAAAGAAAAAAGAAAGAAGGAAAAAAACATGTCAAAAAAATTAGATTTTAATCAAGTTAAGGAAACACATTTAAAAACATTAGCACAGTATGTACCAGTTGTAGCACGAGTTCATGGCGGCAATCATCCAGAATTTCACCAAGTTCGTGAAGTATATGATAAGCTTGCAAAAAAATTAAAAGATACAGGAAGGGGAAAACCTGACTTAGTAGATGAATTTGTAAAGTTACGTAAAATTACAGACAATTATACAGTTCCAGAGGATGTTTGTGAAAGCTATGAAGCAGTATATAACCTGTTGGCAGAATTAGATAAAGCATATGAATCATAAAAGAAACAAGTGATACAATTAATAAAAATCATAATAGGAAGGAGTATGAATATGCAAAAATTAATTTTAGGAAGAAAGAATCATATTACAATAGTAAGTGCAATTTTAATAATAATTGCATATGTTAGTAAATTAGGATTTCAAAACGAACCTATAGCCATATGGTCACTAATAATTGCCTCTGTTTTAGGAGTTATACCGATTGCCATCCAAGCGTATCAAGCACTCAGAGTTAAAGTAGTCAGTATTGATGTGTTAGTGACCATTGCAGTCATTGGCGCGTTTCTAATTAGAAATTATGAGGAGTCAGCAATTGTTACCTTTTTATTTCTATTTGGAGCTTATCTAGAACAAAGAACACTGAATAAAACACGTTCTGCAATAAAAGAATTAACTGAAATGGCGCCTGAAGTTGCTCTAAAGCAACTGAAAAATGGTGAGTTTGAAGAAGTAGAAATAGATGAAGTTGATGTAGGAGATATTTTGCTTGTTAAAACGGGTGCAAAAATCCCAGTTGACGGTACAGTGTTAACAGGAGAAGGGTATATTAATGAAGCAAGTATTACAGGAGAAGCGGTTCCTGTAAGTAAAAAGAAAGATTCGGGGGTATATGCCGGAACAATTTTAGAAAATGGAACTATTCAAATCACTGCTGATCGTGTAGGTGAGGATACTACTTTTGGTAAAATCATTGAGTTGGTTGAAGAAGCACAGGATTCAAAATCAGAAGCAGAACGTTTCATTGATAGATTTTCTAAATACTACACACCAGCTGTTTTAGTTCTCTCTTTTATTGTATGGATATTTTCAAGGGATATTGAACTTGCAATTACAATATTAGTTTTAGGATGTCCAGGAGCATTGGTAATCGGTGTACCAGTTTCAAACGTCGCGGGGATTGGCAATGGAGCACGTCATGGAGTACTTCTAAAAGGTAGCGAGGTTATTAGTGACTTTAGCAGACTAGATACCATGGTATTTGACAAAACAGGTACATTAACAATAGGAAATCCCAAAGTAGCTGATAAAGAAATTTATGCAGATAATGAATATGAAGTATTAGGGTATCTAGCAAGTGTTGAAAAGGAATCAGATCATCCATTAGCAAAAGCAGTTGTAGAATATATTGGAGATATAAAATTATATACAATTGAAAAAACAGATGTTGTAAAAGGTGGAGGAATTGTAGCTCATGTAGAAGGTCATAAAGTTGCAGTCGGTAATGTGGCACTAATGGAGCAAGAAAATATTCTTTTAAGTGAAAAAGCTCGTGCAGATATTGCCAGATTTGAGAAAAATGGAAACTCACTTGTTTTAACATCAGTTGATGGTGAATTAAAAGCATTGATGGGTATTCGTGATCAAATTCGCCCGGGTGTAAAAGATGATCTTAAAAAGTTGAAAAAACTTGGTGTTAAAAATCTAGTAGTTCTTTCTGGTGATAACCAAGGAACAGTTGATTTAGTAGCACGTGAACTAGGACTTACAGAAGCTCATGGACATATGTTGCCAGAAGATAAAGCAACATATATTAAAGAGTTACAAGAAAAAGGTCAAATTGTGGCATTTGTTGGAGATGGAGTAAATGATAGTCCTTCACTAGCTCTAGCACAAATTGGAATTGCTATGGGAAATGGAACAGATGTAGCAATCGAAACTTCAGATGTTGTTTTAATGAATTCAGATTTCAGCCGCTTGCCACATGCATTAGGTTTAACAAAAGCAACCGCTAATAACATGCTTCAAAATATTATTATTGCAGTAGGGGTTGTATTAGTCCTTCTTGCCAGCGTATTCTTTAGTGAATGGATGAACATGTCAATCGGAATGTTAGTACACGAAGCAAGCATATTAGTGGTCATTTTAAATGGCATGAGGTTGCTACGCTACAAACTATGAAAATAAACAACAAATTAAGCTGTTGATGCAAATCAATTTAATGATGATAATAATCGAGTATAATAAAATCGATATAAACTAAAGGAGAGAAGAAAATGCAAAAAGCAACGATTCAATTAGAAACATTAACATGTCCGTCTTGTATGCAAAAAATAGAGAATGGTGTGAAATCTTTGGACGGGGTAAGTAAAGAGAGTTTAAAAGTACTATTTAATTCAAGCAAGGTGAGGGTGGAATTTGACGATGAAAAAGTATCTATAAAAGACATTGAACATGTTATCGACAAATTAGGTTATGAAGTATTAAAATCCCAGGTCAAAAATATTTAAGTAGCGAACCAATTAAGTTTGTATGGGAGATAGTGTTTGGGAAGCAATTTTTCCTAAGAACTGTATTAGAGGAGCTATGTAATAAATCCATACTTTGACTGATATGTTCTCACATACGAAAGCCCTCTGTGGATATGTTTCCACAGAGGGAATTTTCGATAAAAGCATTTGAGCCAATATTTCTTGACAGCTATGAATTCATCTCAAAACATGTGGAGACGGTAGTTTTGTTACAACGAGTGTAAATTTTAAGTAATTCATCATTTTTTAGTATCCATACTGTCACTACATCTAGATAGGTTAAGATGATTTTATAACAAAAAGTAATTATTCAAAGATTCAAATAGAAATAGTACTACGGAAAGTAGACCAACTATGACAAAAAGCAACAGTAAGTATATGTATTCATTCGTTTTGGATTACCTTGTTGGAAATAAAGACCGCATGGACTTTGACTTAGATTTCAACTATTACTTGATTAAACACTTTCCAGCCATGCATAGAAGAAACGAATATGAAGCAGATTGCTTCGCCTATTATCTCGAAGAAGAGGGTTATGATGTCTCAGAAAATCTATCAGACACACAACACAAAGCGCTGATAAAAAAACAATGGAAGCAATTTGTTGAGGAAACAGGCGTAAAAGTAAAGTAACAACCCTTGATCATTAAATAATGTCCATAAAGGATAAGCGTATTTAATACCGATGATATGAGTCGTTATATTTACAAGTATATTTTACGTGAAATGAGAAGCGCAGAAGTTTTAGACGTGAGACCAAAAATTGACGATTAATGTCAAGTTAGCAAGAGATTTCATAGCGCTATAGCATATTGTCTTTGAGCGCCTTTCTTATCAATGTATTGGCTTAAACATAAGTGACAAGAAATCTTCGATTTCTATAAGTGGGGGATGAATTGATTTTTTATGGTTAATATGGCTTCATTTCGTTTAGTTTGCCCATTCAAACCATGATAAGTGTGTTCGTGGCAAGGTTAAACAAGATAGTGAAGACGGTTAGTATCAGAAGTACTGGAACCAAAGGAGATGATGAAGATGAAAACACTTTATATGATTGGTGGCACAATGGGGGTGGGAAAAACAACCATTTGTCAACAACTAAAAAATACATTACCTCAATCTGTTTTTTTAGATGGTGATTGGTGCTGGGATGCGAATCCTTTTTTGATCACTGAAGAAACAAAAGCAATGGTAATCGACAACATTTGTTACTTGCTGAATAATTTTATGAGATGCTCTGCATATGACAATGTTGTTTTCGGTTGGGTGATGCATGAACAGACGATTATTGATTCTGTGATTGAAAGACTTGATCTTCAAGCGTACACTACTAAATGCATATCGCTTGTAGTCAACGAAAGTGAATTAAGAAATAGACTTGCACAAGATATTCAAGCTGGCATTCGTAACGAATCGGTTGTTCAAAGAAGTATTGAAAGACTTCCAATGTATCAAAACCTAAATACAATCAAAATTGACACCAGCAATAAGAGTATCCAAACGATTGTGAAAGAAATCATTGAGTGCTAAACTTATCAATAAATTAACATGATTGAAGAAATAAGTTGCATTTATTTCAAGATAGCAAATGAAGTTTAAATCTATCAGATAAGTAGTAAAATGTTTCATATAAGGACGAATTTGTTAATCAAGACTTAAATCAAAAATATAGAGAGTATAATAACAAGTGAAATCAAGCGCCTTAACATGTGTTCTTTTATAATGGTTCTATAACAGTAGAAAAGAGGTGGATGTGATGTATGAGTGGCACAAGAATATTCAAGTAATCGTTGATGAAATTGACCGTTGCATCAAGCATCAAAATGATGAAGCACTTACTCTAGAACATCTTGCACAAAAGTTATCATATTCAGAATTCTATATTTCAAGAAAGTTTAAAGAAATCTCTGGGATGCAGTTCAGAGATTATCTACGATATAGAAGGCTTGCTTTTGCACTGAAGCAAGTGCGCGATACACAAAGCAGTTTTTTAGAAATTGGGTTGAATCACGGATTTTCTTCACATGAAGCGTTTACGCGTGCATTCAAGGAAACATATGGAATGTCTCCCCGTGAATATCGACAAAACCCAACACCCGTGCACCTTCAATCAATCATAAGACCCTTTGACTGTTATCTTTTAGAAGCAGGAGGAACTGGTATGTTAGGATCAGTTGAGGATATAAAAACTTATTTTGTTAGGATTCCAGCACATAAGTTTTTGCATATTAAGAATTACGAAAGCAGAGGCTATTGGGACTTTTGGCAAAAACAGAGTCTTATTCCCGGTCAGGATTGCGAAACGATTTGCGGAATTCTGGATAGTATTAAGGGGAAATTGGATGATAATGGTGGAAGTGAAATGAATAGCGGTAGTGGACAAATCATGGCTTATATCAATGAACCCACTGGAAGAATTTGTAGTTGGGGTATTCCACTTTCAGAATGTTATGGAGTGCGCTTACCAATTGATTATGATGGTGAAATTCCACCACAGATGCACATGGTTGTTGTACCAGAAGCAGAATATATCGTATTCGAACATGGACCCTTTGATTTTGAAACAGAAAACAGTAGCGTAGAACAATTAATCGAAGAAGCCATGAAAACATTTGATTATTCAGCTACAGGGTACTGCCTTGATACCTCACCCAATCGAATTTTCTATTTCTACCACGATTGTTTACGGTTTTGGAAGTATATAAGACCCGTGCGTAAGGTATAATATAACAACCTAAATAATTTCAATACGACAGTTTGATTTTCATATCACACTGTCGTTTTCTTGTGTGTTATAAATTAATGAGGACGTGAATAAAAATATACGATAATGGTTCTAGTATTAACGATCAAAATGATGTGTTTAACAAGTCTTTGAAACACCTAATAAGGAGTGAGGAATGATGGATTATGAAGGATCGGAAGCGTTATGTGAAAAACAGGTAAAGAGAAATGAAGTGTCTTAAGACTTTTTTATGATTATCCTAAAATCAAAGGAACTTAATTCCAATAACAAACATATATTATATGTTGATTTTATATCAGTGCATTGTTAGATTGAGAAGAGTCTTTGAATATGGAAGTAGGGTGTGGTCACTCATGGATCATGTTTTAGGGCATTTTTTATTCATATATGTCCTGGATCAACCCCAAGGATGATAAAATAAACTGAAATTAGCATTTATAATCGTTATCAATTTCTGATGAAACAAGGGTCAATATCAAACCCTTTATATTCAAAAAACATGTGCGCATACATTGTTTAATAAGTCATGTAATCACATGTTAAGCCTGAAGTTTATTGGGCACTACGACACCATTAAACTATTTAGTTGATACCTTCATGAACAAAGGACTTGATCAAGGTATCTTAATATCCATTGAATAGTAGGAAGCCTTGAGTTAAACGCGGTTAGTCATCACACATGACTGAAACTAAACACGAATGCAAGTATAAAAGCGTGAGTGTTTTTTTATGTCTAGGTGACAAATCAAGAAGAAATATACATGATTTTCGAGCATTTGAAATATACAAAGATTCAATTTGTGATGGGCTATGACATCCATTTTGTCTCTTTTTTTGTGGTTTAAATGCACTAAACATTATTACTAGAGCTAATTTGAGTTCCGTTTTTTACTATCACGCTAAAGGGGCTTGCCGATATACTTAAAGTAAAGGAGGATGCTCAAGATGAAAATAAAAGCAGCCGTTGTTTTAGAAAAGGGAATGGACTATACGATTATGGATGTGAACCTTCAAGAACCTAAAGAAAGTGATGTTCTTGTTAAGGTTGTAGCAGCAGGAATTTGTCGATCTGATTATGGTGAGCGCAATGGGAACTCAATCAGTTTTCCAAATGTTTTAGGGCACGAAGGATCAGGAATTGTTGAACGTGTTGGGCCTTCTGTTAAAAGTGTCAAACCTGGAGATCATGTTATCTTATCCTATGGTTATTGTGAAAAGTGTGAAGGATGTAGTACAGGACATCCATCCTCATGTGATCACTGGATGGGGATAAATAACTCAGGAACCAATGGACGACAAGAGTATGTTCTTACTACACAAGATGATAAACCCATCAATAATTTCTTCAATCAATCATCTTTCGCAACCTATAGTTTAGTCGATGAATCAAACATTGTGAAAGTCGATAAAGATATTGACCTTCGGCTATTGGGACCCCTTGGTTGTGGGTTGGGTACTGGAAGTGGTGCTGTGTTAAGTGTGTTAAAACCGAAAGCAGGCGAGTCAATTGCCGTCTTTGGAACTGGAGCAGTAGGATTTGCGTCACTTATGGCCGCAAAGATTGCAGGGTGTTCAAAGATTATTGCTGTGGACATAAACGATGAACGTCTACTCAAAGCGAAAGAATTAGGTGCAACCTGCACGATAAACAGTAAAGATCCAAATGTGGATGTCGAAGGCTTAATTCGTGAACACACAAATGGAAGTGGTGTGAACTATACCGTTGATACAACAGGGTATCTTCCAATCATGAAAGTAGCGGTTAATGTACTGAAAGCAAGTGGAACCTTTGCACCCCTTGCAGTTACAAAAAACACCTTTGAAATGAATACATTCTTTGATCTTGTATTTGGCAATAAGAAACTTGTGGGATGCCTAATTGGCGATACTATTCCAAAGTTCCACCTCAATAACTTAATTGATTTCTACAAACAAGGGAAATTCCCATTTGATCAATTCATAAAGTTTTATGACTTTGAAGACATATCACAAGCAGAAAAAGACTCTGTTGAGGGTCGTGTTGTGAAATCTGTAGTGGTAATGGATAAAACGTATCAACCATAATAAACCATAAGTGAAAGGAGAACACACAATATGTTTATTGATGACCTCGTTATGAAAGCACGTCGCGCGATGCAAAAAATTGAAAATTACACACAAGAACAAGTTGATGAAATGTTAAAAGCAATGTCTGATATTATTATTGAACATAAAGAATCGTTAGCAATTATGGCAGTAGAAGAAACAGGGCTGGGACGTGTTGATCATAAAATTGGAAAGAATTTCAACATGGCTACAAACATTTATGCTCACCTTAAAGGCAAAAAATCAGTGGGTGTTATTCGAGAACTAAAAGAACAAGGATTAGTTGAGATTGCACAACCCGTCGGAGTCATTGGATCGGTAACACCAACCACCAATCCAGTAATCACCCCAATGGGAAACAGTCTGATGGCACTGAAGGGTCGTAATGCAATCATTGTTTCACCACATCCGCGCTCTTTAAAAACAAGTACCAAGACGATTAATTTATTAAGACAAGCATTAAAAGGGGTTAATGCACCCCAAGACTTGGTTCAAATCATTGACACACCATCTGTTGAAAACTCACAAAAGCTCATGAAAACGGTCGACTTAGTCATCGCAACCGGTGGACCTGGCATGGTTCTTGCAGCATATTCCAGCAGCACACCGGCTTATGGTGTTGGACCGGGTAATGTACAACTTATAATGGATGATGACTTTGACTGTGATGACGCTGCGAATCTGGCAGTGATTGGGCGTGGCTTTGATAATGGTATTGTGTGTGCATGTACACAGGCAATCATTTACCCCAAGGCTAAAGAAACAGCTTTGTTTGAAGCCTTTACAAAACATCATGCACATGTGGTTGAAGATGACAAGACCGTTGAAACCTATCGTCAACTGCTTTTCCCACAAGGAAAAACAAATCCATCCCTGATTGGCGTGAATTCAGATATTATTTCCAATCAAGCAGGTGAACCTATTTCGAATCAAACAGAAATTATTGTTTTGAAATCCAATGCCTATGGTGCCAATGAATTACTTGCGAAAGAAAAGATGTTCCCGGTATTACTTGCAGTGCCTTATGAAACCTTTGATGAAGCGATTGAAATCGCTAAAGCAAATCTATGTGTTGAAGGAAAAGGACACTCAGTAGGGATTCTCACACACAACCCTGATCACGCAGTTGAAGTGGGATTAAAACTTCCTGTATGTCGTGTGGTGGTTAATCAACCAACCATTGATGCAGGTGGAAGTCCTGCAAATGGTCTGAACCCAACTGTATCGTTGGGATGTGGGACATGGGGCAATAACATTATTTCTGAGAACTTAACATATAAACACTTACTCAATATAACACGCGTTTCAACGCCGATTGAGTAATTTAGAAAGGAAGCATATAAAAATCATGCTTACAACATTAAAACAGTTGGAAACACGGTTGGAAAATGCCAAGAAGCGCAATGTTGCAGTTGTGTGCGCGGATGAACAAAGCATCAGCGCAGTCTTAAATCCAGCACTTAAGCCATACATACATCCAGTATTCTTTGGCAATGAAGCACAGATTAAAGATATTCTCACAAAGCAATATGATATACAAGAAGCCTATGACATCGTGCCTTCAAGTGATGATTGTGATAGTGCACAAAAAGCAGTTGCATCCATAAAAAATGGACAATGTGATGTGTTGATGAAAGGCTATCTTCAAACCCGTGATTTCCTTAAAGCAATCATCGATAAAGAACAGGGCATTGTCGGGGATCGATTATTGACCCATATTGCCCTCAATGAAATCCCCACCTATCATAAGGTATTACTGACAACTGATGGGGGGATGGTCGTACACCCTGATTTTAAAATGAAACAAGAAATTGCCCTGAATGTACTTGAAGTCGCCCATCGTCTTGGAATTGAAAAACCAAACATCGCGATATTAAGTGCCGCAGAGCATGTTAATCAAAAGCATAAGGACTCAATTGAAGCACGTCAACTTCAAGAATTCCTGATGACAGACTATACCTTTGCCTGTAATGCAGCTGGACCAATTTCCCTAGATATTGCGCTGAGTTTAGACAGTGCAAAGAAAAAACATTATGAGCATCCAGTTGCGGGTAATGCCGATATTCTCATTGGCTCAGACATCGATATGATGAATGTCTTAGGGAAAAGTATCACTACACTTGCACAAGGATCCATGGCAGGAATTGTATGGGGTGCAAATGTTCCGATTGTCATGACATCACGTGGATCATCATCCCAAGAAAAACTGTATTCCTTAATGCTTGCACTTGCAATTTGTGAGGATGTGCTATGAACATAATCGTCATTAATCCAGGGGCAACCTCGACAAAATTAGCGTATTGGCAAAACGATAAACCGCTTCACACAACGACCATTCAATATACTAATGATGAAGTATGTCAATTTGAAACAATCGCGCAACAATTGGATATGCGATTTCAAGACATAAAACACACCCTTGAATCGTGGGCGATTGACCTTAAGGGTGTGGATGGAATTGCAGCACGGGGTGGGCTATTAAAACCTCTTAAATCAGGAGGATATGAAATCAATGAAACGATGTTGGACGATTTAAAAAATCGTCCTCGCAATCATCACGCTGCAAACCTTGGTGCACCCATGGCGTGGCTTCTTCAAAAAGAAACACACCATGCAAAGGCCTATATCTATGATCCAGTAACAGTTGATGAATTAGAACCCATCAGCCGTATATCAGGACTTTGTGGTATTGAACGTGAAAGTTTAGGACACATGCTTAATACCCGAGCGATAGCGAAACGTGTCGCACAGGATTTAAACCAAGACTTCAACAATTCTACCTATATTGTGGCACATCTTGGGGGTGGTAACACTACCGCTATCTTTGTAAATGGACGCTTAGTTGATTTGCTATCAGATGATGAGGGACCATTCTCAACAGAGCGAACCGGAGCACTTCCTGTAAAGAAAGTGATTCAATGGTGTCAAAATCATTCGTATGAAACGATGATGCGTCTTTATCGCCAACAGGGTGGACTGTATTCATATTTGAAGACGAATGACCTGCGTGAAGTTCAACGTCGTATTGATGAACAAGACAAAGAAGCTCGTCTGATTTTTGAAGCCATGGCTTATCAAATAGCGAAAGGAATTGGACAACTTGCTGTTGTGAATTATGGACAAGTGGACAGAATTGTTTTGACTGGCGGTGTTGCTTATTCAAAACAAATGGTATCACTTATCACAAAACGCGTTGAATTTCTTGCAGAGGTTACAGTTTACCCTGGAGAAATGGAAATGGAAGCATTATACCAAGGGGTTAATCGTATATTAAAAGGCGAAAAAGCACATGAATATATATAATATGAAAGGGGATAAAGATGCCAGTAGGACCACTTATTAACGCAACCGCAACCTTTATTGGTGGATTGGTTGGTGCAAGTTTAGGAAGATTCATTCCTGATATCTTAAAACGAAAACTCCCGTTAACCTTTGGACTTGTGGCATTTAGTTTAGGAATTAAGATGGTTATTGGCATGCATAATAAGACCGGTGTCGTTTTAGCGTTACTCATCGGTGTTATTATCGGTGAAATGCTTCAAATCGAGCGAATCATTAAAAACATCGCTACAAAAGCAAAAAAACCACTTGCACGCATATCAAAAGCAAACTCAAGTGACACAGATGATACGATGAATGAATTAATCACCGTAATTGTCTTATTTTGCGCAAGTGCCTTTGGCATTATTGGCGCGATGAGTGAGAGTATGAGTGGTGATCCTTCAATGTTGGTTCTAAAGTCAATATTAGACGGAGTCACGGCCGCAATCTTTGGCGCAAGTTTGGGAATCATGGTCGCATTTATTGCGATACCACAACTGATTGTCTTGTTATTGATGTTTACAATTGGACGCTTTATCTTGCCACTAACCACGCCCTTACTCATTCAAGATTTTGAGGCATTGGGAGGCATAATTTTAATCGCAACAGGGTTTAACTTGTTACAGATTCGATCGTTTTCAGTATCAAATATGTTACCTGGACTCGTTCTTGTTATGCCGTTGTGTGCGCTTTTGGGATAGAAACAACTGAACATCTGAAGGGGAACGGTTTGCATGTTCCTTAAAGAATTTATTTAAATGGGGATGATCGAAGAATGCAGCATCAAGTGATGTCTCGGTGATCCCTTTTTTATCGTCGATAAGTCCTGATAAGACATTTTGAAAGCGAATGGATTGAATGGTTCGTTTTGGACTGATACCAACCTTCTCACTAAATACTTTTCGAATATATCGGCTACTTATTTCAAGTTCTTGAGCGATGGTATCGATAAATACAGTTTCTTGATTTTCAATGGATCGTGTCACAACATAATCAATAAGAGGATCCACCATCAAATCCAGATGTGAGGCCGTATATGTTTGAAAATACGTAATTTTATCTTGGAAACTTAATGCGTACAGATTATCATAGTTAAATTCATCAAATGCATGCGTGAATTTGGTGAGTCGGGTCACTTTATTTTGATATGTTTTAATAGGATCTATTGTATCGGGTAATATATAATTTGGCGGTATTTTAACCGTGAAGTATGTGTAACCTTTCTGGTAATACACTGTTTTTTGTTTGGGTGTTTTTCCAAAATATATAGCGGTACATCTATGTGGTCCAATCTCAAAGCAAATCGTAGAGAAACCATCCGGAAGGATATCAATAATCACATCCTGTTCATGGTTTGAAAACTCTTCATAATATACCTTCATATTCTCTTGATTATGGTTCCAACAAGACTTAGATAGGTAAAAGTAATGCATCGATGTCACAAGATAGGGTTGCATTGAGAATATGTCGTTTAAAGCCATATGAATTCCCCCTTATATGTTTAGTATAACTTAAGTTATTTAAGAAAATAAGGACAAGAAAATAATTAAATTGTGAAATATTTAATGACAAGAATCATGAAAATTCGTTAAATATCACTGTTTTAATTGATAATCTATGGATTGAATTTTTTAAATTGTATCCGAAAGATGGTAGAGAGTATTTTGCAACATTCTCAATATCTAGTTGATGTTAGTTTAACTTATAACGATAGTCAAAATCTAAAGTTCAATATTTACCGCCGTGAAAATTTCAATATCTACACTTAGATTGAAACATTCTTCTTTAATCTTGCAATTCTTCTATATATCTTTTTCTGTTTGATTTTATAGATAGAGTTTGTGCAATCTTTTGTGATGTTTGGCTAGATATGTTTAATCCAACAATTCTTTTTCAATAAGCACTCCTTGGTTCAGTTTCTAGTTCATTTTTTAAGATATCACTTTTATTTACTTTCTACTAAAGTGTAGATCATCCAAATTTCAATTACATATCTACAGGGATATTGTGCATTCTTAATGGTATATGAGAACTCATGCATACTTCTACAGAAAAGAGCGCCTTATGGAGAAATAGATGTACCTATTCACATTTAGAGGCCAACTAAATTGTATTAAAATCGAAACAAAAATGCGTCATATATGGCTAAATACTTAATTTTAGTACTTGCGTTTTCTGAGAACAAGATCTTATAGGATTAATGACGGCAAATAACGATATTATTAAATATGCGATTATTACAAAAAGTGTTGACAAAATAACTTCGGGACGATATTATTGTAATATCGAAGTATAACAAATAATCGTTTCGCATAGAAGGAGGACGAAGATGATAGAAAATAGAAGGGTGGATGAATATGTTAAATTAACACCAGGAATCAATCAGTCAAGGCGTGAAAAATATGGTTTGAATGAATGCGATGAGTTTTACGATCAAAGCTCTTTTGAATCAGACTTTGAAAATATGACCAAGTCATTATTTAATAATAATGAACAGATCTATGACCCCGCAATATTTGTTAATGAAGGTGATATATTAATTAGCAACTCTATGCAACTTGCCACAGTCGTCTCATCAAACAATGCTGGAAAGGTATTATCACTCAACTTTATAAAAGTGGAATTCGACGATACTTTGCTTGATAAAGGATATTTTATATATATATTTAATGCTTTCAAAGGGTTCCAACGACAAAAAGAGCGGGAATCACAGGGTAGTGGTTCAGTATTAAGGCTAACCCTTACCTCAATTAGCAGGATGATTATTCCTTACCCACCTTTTGATAAGCAAAGGCGAATTGGTGAAAGCTACTTGGAAATGCTTAATATTCAAAAACATTTAAGAAAGTATACAACGCTAATTGAACAATTAACGTTAACAATAATGGAGGACAATCTAAATGATTAACAAAGGGATTAAGAATCAATCAGAGGTTCAATTTGAAAATGAAGTCATTGAGTATTTAACTCAAATTGGCGGTGTAAAGCAATGGGAATATATGCCTTCTATCAAATCAACTGAGCATCTATGGCTTAACTTTAAACACATTCTCGAACAAAACAATCAAGGTCGAATCAATGGTTCCTTATCTGAATCAGAATTCAATCAAGTCAAAAAAATAATTAACGCTATTGATACTCCGTATAAAGCGGGACAATTCTTATATGGAGTGAACGGTGTTTCAGAAATAGAAGTTGATCTAGACGATGGAAGACATGTATTTTTAACTGTTTTTGATCAAGCTCAAGTGGGCGGAGGCTCAACAGTATATCAGGTAGTAAACCAAATCGAAAGAAAACGAATTGTGGATGGAAAAATGAATCGACGTTTTGATGTTACTATGCTGATAAATGGTTTGCCAATAATTCAAATTGAACTCAAGAAAGCGCTTCATTCGGCTACAGAATCCCTAAATCAAATGAAACAATATATTGCTGAAAGACAATTTAGTGATATCTTCTCGACGGTCCAGATTTTGGTTGCGATGACTCCACACGATATCAGATACATGGCAAATACAACACTTGATGGATTTAATCGTGCGTTTGCGTTTAATTGGCAAACAGAAGAAGACGCTAAGCCAGTCCGTTCATGGAGGGAATTCTCAGATAACGTATTGTCCATTCCGATGGCACATGATCTTGCTACACGCTATATGGTGCTAGACGGAACCAAAAATAAAGAGGGGATTAAAGTGATGCGCCCCTATCAAGTTTATGCAACGAGACAAGTTATTGAGAAAGTGAAAGGATTTAACTTTAGCTACGATGAAGGACAATTGGGGTATATATGGCATACGACAGGAAGCGGTAAAACTATAACAAGTTTTAAAACTGCATGGCTTGCAAGCAAAATGCCAAATGTTGATAAGGTTGTATTCCTTGTTGACCGGATTGCACTTACAAACCAAACAGTAGACGCATATCAAGCATATGATCCAATCGCAGGATTTGAAGGTAAAAGTGGTGTGGTAGCGGATACAGCCAATGTATCAGACCTCCACAATAAACTCACAAAAAAGAGCGACAAGAACATCATTGTAACAAGTATTCAAAAAATGTCACGCTACGTCATGCGGGAACACTTTAAGCCACTAAACAAACGCATTCTGTTTATTGTTGATGAGGCACATCGATCAACAGGTGATGGATCAGATAATGAAGGAATGCTAAAGAATATTCGAAGTAAAATACCTAATGCTGCATGGGTAGGATATACAGGGACGCCACGTTTCCCGGAAACAAGAGAAATATTTGGTGATCTTCTTCACGCATATACAATTAAAGAAGCCATTGCAGATCGAAACGTTCTTGGTTTCAATGTTGAATTCAAAGAAACAATTGAAGCCCCGCTCAATCCATCTGCTGATGACATTGATGACACGATAAAAGGAAGCGTTTATGATATTAGTCCTGACCATGTAGACTTGGTGGTCAAAGATATCTTTGACAATTGGAGAAAGCGCTCTAATGATCGGAAGTACAATGCATTATTAACGGTTCACGTGGGTGGTAATCGTCCAAGTACTCCCCGTGCAATGGAATATTTTGATCGAATCGTGGAAGAGAACAAAATACGTCCTGAGAGCGAACGATTGAAGATAGGTATAAGTTTCTCAGTGGATACATCAAACAGTGTTCATCAACTCAAGACAAACACTAACTTACATCGAGCAATAAACTATTATAATAATACTTTTGGAACCGTATTTGATATGACAAGTGTCAAAGCCTACACAGAGGACTTATCCAGACGTCTCAATAAGACATCTGATGACGGTAAGTATCTAGACCTCGCAATTGTAATTGATCAATTGTTGACAGGCTTTGACGCTCCTGAACTCAATACACTATACATTGACCGAACTCTTAAAGGGAGAAATTTGATACAGGCATACTCACGAACAAATCGAGTTCATAATTCAATTGACAAACCATGGGGTAATGTTGTGAATTATCGATGGCCAGTACAAAACGAATACGAAATGAATAAAGCATTTGCAGTATATTCAAATAGAGCCTCAGCTGACGAACAACAATCACTGAGTGAACTAAAATCAAAGAATACAGAAGACAATATTATTTCTAGGCCTTTTAGTGAAGTACAGTCTGAACTTAAGGCAGTGGTGAATAAACTTGCTGAACTTACGAATGATTTTAATAAGCTTCCTCCAAGTGAAAGAGCACAAGATGAAGTATTTGACGCACTCAATGATTATAATCGCTTATTAAGTCAACTTAAGCAGTACTCCGAAGATGACAATAAAGTACCAGTATCTGCATACGACAATCCTGAAGAATTCTACAATAGAATCGGAATTACAGAGGATCAAGAAGTTATACTCACAACAGTATTGGCTAATGAGCTTGTCGAAAGAAGGTCAAAACGTGAGGATATTGATATTTCACAAATAAATCTATCAATGGTACATATTCATGACGTCACAATCAATTATGATTATTTAATAGAGCTAATCGCTAAGATGGCAGATGAAGTAAATGCAAACGATATGTCACAAGCAGCAGAAACACAAAAAGAAATACTTATCGAAATTGCTAAATCAGATAATGACAGTGTCAAATCAAAGTTCAAGCAATTCGTATCAAAGATATTCTCAAAAGAATTTGTGTTTGATAAGTATCCAGCTCCCAGAAGCGTAGATAAAATGGAAAAAGAAATCGATCGCATGTATCGAGATGGAAATATCCTTCTAATCACGAATTTTATCCGACAATGGGGATTGGATAATAGTGTCAAACCTAAAGAGCTTGACAACTTAATAAAAAAACACAGATTTGGGCAAGAAGATATGAATAAACAAGGAGAACTTACAGCAATCATGAATGATGCAAAAGATGTCTATTCATCAATTGCAGAAGCAGACGTTGCATCATTATCATGGGTAAAATATCGCATTGAACTACGAAAAGCATTTTATGAAATGGCAGATGAAATCAAGAAGAACGAGTAACTTATGTTACATATTGTATATTAAGTAAATTATACGCTCAAATCAAACTGTGTAGATGGTATAATTAAAATGTATAGACGATTAATTAACTTAGTTTATCTAGTCAATGAGTTATATATTTATATTCTGTATAGCATTTGGAATTGAATCGAAATAATGAGCAAATATTTCAATTCCTTATTAACTGGTTAATTATTTTAATTTGAAAGGTATGGTGATATCATGGAAAGTTTTGAAAGTAATAATAAAATTCCAAAAGTAAGATTTAAAGGATTTACTGATGATTGGGAACAGGGTAAGTTGGAAGAATTAGCATCATTTACTAAAGGGAATGGTTACTCAAAGGCAGACCTAGTTGATGAAGGATTTCCTATTATTCTTTATGGGCGTTTGTACACGAAGTATGAAACTGTCATTGATACAGTAGATACTTTCATTGCAGATAATAATAACTCAACATTAAGTTTAGGAAACGAGGTAATTGTTCCAGCTTCAGGAGAGTCAGCGGAAGATATAGCAAGAGCTTCATACGTACTAAAGAAGGGGATTACTTTAGGTGGTGATCTAAATGTAATTAGACCAAATTCAATATTAAATCCTATTTTCTTAGCATTAAGTATTTCTAATGGTAGTCAAAAAAAAGAAATGATGAGGCGCGCACAAGGGAAATCAGTTGTACATTTGCACAACTCAGATTTAAAGGAAATTCAGTTAATGTATCCTGGCATAATAGAACAAACCCAAATCGGAAAATTCTTTCACTCTCTCGATTACCTCATCACCCTTCATCAGCGTGAGTTATCAGCAGTTTCTAATTTTAAGAAAACTATGCTTTCGAAAATGTTCCCAAAAGAAGGAATGAAGCAACCTGAAGTTCGATTTGATGGATTTACTGATGATTGGGAACAGTGTAAGCTAAGTGATTTGGCTGAAGTATCAATTGGTGAGTTTGTGATTAAGAGTAAGCAAAACCCAGATAGTCCATATCCGGTATATAACGGTGGTATATCATACACTGGATTCTACGAAGATTACAACAATGAATCAGATAAAATAGTCATTAGCGCTCGTGGAGCTAACGCAGGTTATGTAAATCTTGTTAGAAAAAGATATTGGGCTGGAAATAGTTGTTATTCTGTTGAAATTATGAAGAAATGTGAGATTGATTTAGATTACCTATATCAATTTACTAAACATAAACAGCACTTGTTCACAGATTACCAACAATCAGCAAACATCCCATCAGTTTCTAAAAAAGATGTTGAAGTGTTTAATATCTCTACTACTAGTTTTGCCGAGCAACAACAAATCGGAAGCTTTTTCAAACAACTCGATGACCTTATCACCCTTCATCAGCGTGAGTTAGAACAACTTCAAATAGTGAAAAAAACATTACTTAAATTAATGTTTGTATAAATATAAAGGAGAAAATTGAAAATGAGTAATAATACTACTTCGGTAACAGCTAAATTATGGTCTATGGCAAATAAACTAAGAGGTACCATGGATGCAAGTGAATATAAGAATTATATCTTGCCTTTTATGTTTTATCGATACTTGTCTGAAAATCAGGATAATTATCTGAAACAGAATGCTCTTGAAGATTATTATAGTGTAACAGATGTTGAAGAATTAGAGGATTATCTTGTAGAGGTTAGTAAAGGAATCGGATATGTCATTGAACCTCAATACATTTGGGAGCAAATTGTGTCTAGAATTGATAACCACAAAATCAAAGCAAGTGATTTCCAAGATATGTTTGAATCATTCAGTAAGAATGCAAAGCGAAATGAAATTGCTGAAATTGATTTTGCTAATGTTTTTTCTGATGTGAATCTGGGCGATTCTCGTCTTGGGACTAGCACGAATGAGCGAGCAAAGGCATTAAATGATATCGTTCTTATGATTAATGAGTTTAATTTTAAGGATAGTTCAGGCAAAGACATTCTAGGTGATGTTTACGAATACTTAATTGGACAATTCGCTGCTAATGCAGGGAAAAAAGGTGGGGAGTTTTATACACCTCATGAAGTAAGTCAAGTTTTAGCAAAACTAGTTACCTTGAATGCTACAGAGGATCACGGACAATTTCGCGTTTATGACCCTACTATGGGTTCTGGCTCATTACTGCTAACAGTTCAAAAAGAACTTCCTTATGGTGAACGAGTTGGAAGCGTGGAGTTTTACGGGCAAGAAATCAACACCACAACTTATAACTTAGCACGGATGAACTTAATGATGCATGGTGTTCAATATATGAATATGAAACTCAGAAGGGCTGACACCCTTTCAGAAGATTGGCCATTTGATAAAAATAATGGGATTCAGCTTCCGCTTACATTTGATGCAGTTGTCGCAAATCCACCTTATTCTCAGCAGTGGGATATAAAAGGTACAGATAGAGAAAAAGATGCTCGATTTAAAGAGTTTGGAGTTGCACCAGGTTCAAAGGCGGATTATGCTTTTGTACTACATGGACTCTATCACTTAAGTAGTAAAGGAACGATGGCAATTGTCTTGCCTCATGGTGTATTATTCAGAGGAGCTTCTGAAGGAAGAATACGACAAAATATTATCAGCAATAATCTTCTGGATGCTGTTATTGGTTTACCAGCGAACCTGTTCTATGGAACTAGTATTCCTACATGTGTATTAGTGTTTAAAGGAAGAGGGGCACGGAAAACCACTGATGTTATGTTCATCGATGCATCAAATGAGTTTGAAAAAGGTAAGAATCAAAACAAATTATCATTAGCCAACATTAATAAAATAGTCCAAGCCTATAGTAATAGAGTGGACATTGACAAGTACGCTCACGTTGCTACGTTGGAAGAAATTCAAAGCAATGATTATAATTTAAATATTCCACGATATGTCGATACATTTGAAGAAGAAGAAGTAATCCCGTTGTCGCAAGTTGCTCAAGAGTTAGTTCAAGCAAGAAAAAAGGTTCAAGAGTCATCAATGAATCTATTTAGTATACTACAAGAATTGGAAGGAACCACTGACGAAGCAAAAGAAGAGCTAAACAAGTTAATGAATTTGTTAAGTATTGAATAATTGAAGTTGTCGCGAATAGGAGAGTTTATTATGCAGAACAATACTAATAGGAATGATCAATTTATTATAGGATTTAAAATTCTTGAAGATTATATTAATTCTTTATCGTATAACCATGATAAAAGTCTGAAGGAAAAAATCAATGAAAGTAACGATTTATTTATAAAGAGAAATACTGTAACTTTAAATAAATTAAGGGAGATCAGAAATGCTTTATCACATGGAACGTCTAGTCAATATTTTGAAGTAAGTAAAGAAGCAATTGAAATATTAGAAAATACATTACATATGATACCGGTTGATGTGACAGCATCAAGCATTATGAGCAAACAAATCATTAAGTTTGATATTACTGATGAGATAACAAAACCACTTAGATGTATTAAAGATAAAGGGATAAGTCAGTTTCCTATTTATCGGGATGATGAATTAGTGGGTTTACTAACTGATAACGGAATTAGTAACTGGCTGGCTAATTCTATTGATACAGATATCATTTCAATTCAAGAAACAAGGATAAATGACGTGATAAATAACGATGAAAATAGAAACCACTTTAGATTTGTTAGCAAGCATCAAAATTTTAGCGAAATACATCGTATGTTTAAAGAAATATTAAACTTAAAGGTTTTATTAGTAACAGAGTCCGGATCACAAAATCAGTCGTTGCTTGGAATCATTACGTCTTGGGATATATCAATTTTCTAGATGAATACTAATAGTTTATCGATAATGCAGTAAAAAGTGTTAGAATGTGTAATCGCTAATTGTTTGGATTCAAAAATAAAATAAATCCCAAACGGAATTTTCCAACAGAATTTACTAGATAAACCTTAAAGAAATAAAGGAAAATACTGTCTAGTATTGTAAGAGATTATTGAAGTAGTATTAGCAAGGATAAATGGGAAGTAGGAATGATTTTAATATGTTTTGTTCAAATCTGAGGATCAATAATGAATCTGTATCATCCATCCAGCAAAAAGTTTAAACTGATCGCACAAAGGCTTAATTTGAATTATCTTAATTCTACATCGGACACAATGAACAGATTATATGTTGGTTTTTGTGGACGGGAACAGAGATTCACAAAAGTGATATTGATGTGTTGATATTACTTCCATACGAGACTTATTCTAAGTTTAATAACTACTCAGGAAATGGACAATCTGCATTACTATAAGGGGTAAAACAGTTTTACAGAAAACATATAGCATATCTCATACAAAAGCAGATGGACATGTTATTGGAATCACTTTAATTGATGAAATTCAATTTGAAGTATTACTAGCTTTTATTAATCATGATAATAGTTATGATTATGAAGACATTAATTTGGGAGTTAGTTGGAAAACAAAGTTCCGAAAAAAATGATGCAATTAACTCTTTGACCAATGCGACAAACAAGAACTTAAAGCGTCTTTGTTGAATTACCCTTAGATGGAAAAACAATTGTTAAATTTCAATTAGTGTATGGTAGTTGATACTTATGTTTTCAGATTTTTATCAAATTGAGAGTACAATGCTAAATCAACTTTGTCCGATTATTGAAGCATCAAACATGACTTTTTCTCACGACAATTTATAGAGTACACTAAAAAGTTTATTAGCCACATGATCCAAAGTATTGCGAGAGACTTTCTATGTTCTCACTTCGTTTATAATATGGATTAAAGGCAGATTCAAACTGGCTTACAATAAAAACTGCATTATACAACGCATAGTGAAGATGCTGACTTCCCAGTTCGGATATGCGGCTATTGACCGCTTGATTAGTTTCAGAATGGTAAATGGATGGACCACACCCTACATAAGCTAAGAACTTTGATGCACTGGAGAAACGAGAGATATCCCCTATATCTGATAGAATGGTTAATCACTTTACTGTTACAATGTCTGGGATTGATAAGATAGAAGTTTGTGTTTGAGAGTTCAGGACTTCTATCTTTTTGTTACTTCATCCAACTGTTCCTTGTGAAGTTCAAGTTAATCAATGGATTGTTTGATTTCAAACTTTAGTGACAGTTCATGGATGCCGACTGAAGATGAAGCAGTTTGTATAAGAGACTCCGTTTTCTCTTTCTTAAGTCGGTCACTAGAATCCTGGTGAAGCAGGTTCGTGATCTTTTTCAGGTGAAGTTCAGAGACTTCCTTAGCAGTACAAGCCTGTTGAAAAAAGCTCTTTAGAAGCATTGCTGAAGCATCCGAAAAGAAGTCAATGAATTCAGGTTAGCCAATATCAAAATGACCTCGAACGATAATTTTAAGCTAAGACTGGTTGTGTTTCTGGCGTGTATAGTAGCTGGTCAGATATTTCAGTTCCCGCATGTTTGATAAACATAGAGTTGAAAGAAGTAACCATCACTCACAACAAGATGGTCAGGGAATTGACTTAATCAGGCTTGGTTTTTCGAATTTCCGTTTTTACGGTATGCATCCGTGGTCAAAGGATTGATGAGACCAACAGTATAGTCTTTGCCGACTACGTAACGGATTAGATTGTCACCATAGTGACCAGCTGATTCAAAATCGATGAAATAGTGTTGGATTTTGAAGGGTTTGATGATAACACTTAGTAGGTTGAATCCTTCTCGATTATTCTTGAATTGTGCAGTGTGGAAGTACTTCGCCATAAGAACTCATGAATGAGACGATATGATTACACTAAGGGATATCAATACCAATGAGAATCATAAGAACTACCAACTTTCTGAATGGTTTATGAAATGATTGTTCCAAAAGCAGTCACGTTAGTTACCTAGCTTGCTATAAAGATTCAAAAAATCCATCCTGCTCATTACCATTTGACGTTAAAGATGTGGTTGCAGCGTTTCGTAAGAAGTCATGTCTTAAGGCGATAACTAAATTTACATTTCACATTGTAATCGTGTCTAATTCAGAAAAAAAGTTAATAGAAAGGGATGTGATGATGGGTAAGATTATGAACAACATTATCATACTAGGAAAAATAAGTAATTGTGATGATTGATGATTATGATAAATCCAATTTTAATGGAGATACAATAAGGGAAGATGGGCCAGAAGAGTTGAATATTGAAATATTTTTTGAATTTTTTAAAGAATTATTATCCAATCCAGAGATTATTTATTCAAATACTTTATCTCTTTATTCATGTCTCTTAGATTGTTTAGGTTTAATAACAATTTTGAATTTTTTCAATACAAATGTCAGTAGAAAGAATATAAATGATATTAGGAAATCGAATAATTTGATAATTGAACTATTTTCAATAATTCTTAGTGAATTTAACAAACTAATTTTGCAACCTGGAATAGTGAAAAAAGGAGATTTTTATGGATTAAGTTCAACATACATTTCAATGCTTACCAGATTAAGGAATAATTTGCATCAATTCAGATTCAGCGACTTCAATAAAAAGTTGACAATGATTGATACAGGAATGGGTAGATCCCGAGATATAAAGAATCCTTACATAGATATATGTTTGCACTTTGAAATAATTGACAAGTGTAGATACATGATTGGTACAAACCAATTTGAATATGTACACGAGGAGATTAAAAATGATACTTTCGTAAAATCTATGACTTTACAATTACGATTAATTCAAAATATCTGTTTTGCAAAAACTGATATCTTCAATATAAGGAAAGCTCCTGAGAAACCAAACTATAAGTGGATTCCTTATTCTTATTCGGATATTATAAAATCAAACAAGGATTTGGGAGAGAGAGAAATTGATAGATTAATCATTGCACTCGATGTTACATCTTCAATTTATGAATTCTTTACCTACTTAGTTGATATAGGAGAATACATCAAAGAAGTGCCATATCTAGTATATTTTTATCGAAAAATGATTTCTATCCATCTAGATGAAACTATTGATAACATCCAGGGATTTATCTCTAAGAGTCAGAATAATGAAATGAAGAAAATATTCATTAGTTTAATTTCTGATGTAAAAGAAGAGGACATTCAACAAATAAAAATATTAAGGAATAATTTACACTATCAACATCAGGAACGATTTATTGTTGGAGACATTGATACATCTTATCGTAATCTAAAGCATTTACTCTATATTAATGAATCAATAATGAGAAGAATTGGAGATTGTGTAAATTGTAATCCAACTAAATGGAAAGAGATTGGATATAGATTTTTAAGGTGGGTGCAATCATAATACCAGTGATGAGCAGTATTATTGTTGAAAATAGTGTTGTTTAATTTATTAAGTCTGCTGTATTTGTCAACTGAATAATGGTCCAAATCTCAATTGAAAACTGGTCCACTACCGTTTGTCATTCTTTGCTCTTTAGCCAAGCAATTGTTTCTTCAACACGATAACTCTCTCCACTCATATTTAATAGATGTGATTTATAGGTTAATCGGTCGACTAGAGCAGTTGTTAGAATGGGATCTTTGAATATTTCTTCCCATCTATCGAACATTAAATTTGTTGTAATAATCATAGAACCTACTGCTATTCTATTTGAAATTAGATTGAATAGAATTTCACTTCCTTCTTTATCAAATGACACATAGCCGAGTTCATCAAGAATTACTAGATCAAATTTTTCAAACTTCTTTTTGTATTGCGTAATTTGATTTTTTGACATAGCTTCTTTTAACTCTATAATTAGATTAGGAACGCTGATAAATAGCACTTTTTTATTTTCTATAAAGTTCAATGTTTCCAGTTCTTTAAACTTTCGTTTTAATTCTGAATTAAATTTTACAGTCGTAAAATCCTCCAATGTCTTGTTTTGAGGAAATCGAGCAGCACGAATGCGTTGTTTTATTCCGTTGTCACGACGATTGTTTCGTTCGCAATAAAGCAGTTCGTTAAGAAATTCTTGAAAATCCAATCCTTTGTGTTTCGCTTCCTGTATTGCTGCTTCATAGTGTGTTTTTATGAATGAAAGTTTTAATTCTTTTGACAATTGTTCAACTGTTTCCATTAATTTTTCTCCTAGTGCATTAATTGGCTTATTTTCTTAAGTTGTTTACGTGATTGTTCTTGTATGCTGTCATCATACTCAACGGTGTCAATTGCATTTGAAACCAACCGATACTTTAAAGCATCTTTGAGCGTTTTATACGTTTCATTCCTGTTTTCTTGAAGAATTTCTATGAACTCTTTAGTTCTTGTTTTATAATGATTATGGTAGATGTTATAAAGCTCAGGATGTTGTTTTAGGACAAGTGAATTCTTTACAGATCCCGGCTTAGTCATCATTGTATTCAGATAGTGGTCCAACACAAGCTGATATTGATGGTGACCATCTATCTTTTTATGTTCGTACACAAATGTGTGATTTGAATAGATGCGTATCGAATTTACGGTGTTTTTGACCGTAACTCTTTTGTGTTGGAGATAGTCTGGGACTGAATAAAAATTATTTTCAACGTGTATACAACCATACTTGTCAACACTATATACTTCGATATCAGCGAATTCATAAGGAATTCTGTAAGGTTGAAGTTCTTTCTTTTCATCTTCGATTGAACTCTTTATATTGATTTCATCAAGAGTCTGTTCAAGATGAACACATGCCTCTTCAAATGTTTCAAACTTATAGTCCTTTGCGAATACACGATTTCGAATTACCTTAACACTGTTTTCTACACTTCCTTTTTCATGACCACTTCGTATATTAGTCAGGTTAATTTCAAAATTATAATAGAGTGCCAGTTTGAGGCAATCATCATTAATTTCTTTTTCATAAGGCGTTATAAAGCGCTTCACGACGTTTCTCATATTGTCATATACAACTTCACCCCAAGAGCCTTTAGAATGCTCAAAGAAGCGAACATGTGCATCTATGAATACTTGTTTGCGTTGGTTTGGATATAAATATGCATACCGATATCCACTTGCTGGTGATGAGAAAACAGCGAGATAATATGTTCTTGGTTCACCATTAATTAAAAGCTTTACTTCTCCAAAGTCAAACTCTAACCGCTCACCATATCGATAATCTTGTCGAATAAATGTTTCTCGTGAAGCTTGAATTTCTTGCGTTAACTTGCGCTTACCTCGTTTGCTTGCATCATAGTGACGGTCCCCAACAATTTGATCAATGACTTCTACTTTTCTTTCGTCTGATAAACCATGATTATCAATCAATTGTATTTGACATTTATTATATTCCTGAAGATACCGTGCGACCGTCTTTCGGTCTATACCCAATTCAAGGGCAATCTTTCTGTTAGATCATCCTTTCTTTTTTAATGTGATAATTGAATATTTGCTCATTTGTGATATCACCTCTTTCACCTCCAAAAGCATTATCACACACTTCTGAAGTTATAAAAATAGTGGACCAGTTTTCAATTGAGAATTGGACCACTTTTAGATTATCAAATACAAAAAAAATGTTTCATGGAGATATTGATGGACTTATTCACATCTAGAGGTCACCTCAACTGTATTAAAATCGACACAAAATGCCTCATATATGGCTAATCACTTATTTTCGTTACCAACACTGTCTGAGAGCAAGATTTTAATGCACAATAAATATGATAGAATTGTATATTGGAAGTCGCCTTTAGATTTTGTCTTGAAACTTAATTCTAAAAGAAAAGCTTCCTTTTTTTTTGCCTCATCGTGTTAAACAAAGTATTTTATCCTATGAAATCTACTATAATTTAAGAAATCGCTTTCATAGTGGTGTTGATTTAATCTATGTAATAAAATATAATAGGATTATATTTTATTACAGTGGAAGTTTAAATTATTTATTAATGCCATTTCTTATACTTAGTTTTGATTAAAACTCAAACTATTTATTCTGGCTTGGACAGAATTCAAGTATATATTTCTTTACTTTAACTGAAAAAAATATGTTTATATTAGGAGGTGTTATTCAGAATGCTGAAAGCGTTTGATTCGGTACTTCAGATTTCAGTATTTGCAGATTCTGTGGAAGATAATAGTGATTATGAACCTCTTCGTTATGAGTGCTTACATTGTGGTGAAGAAGTAAAGATTGCGGCTGCGGATAGTAGTAGTATGGTAGCACATTTCCGCCATCGAAATGGTAATAACGACATTGAATGTGAGAAGTATTTAGGCCATTTAGATAATTCTAAATTAGTACATTTATTTCCGAAAAAAAAGAAAATAAAGTGCGATTTTTATTATAATAATTTTAACAAATCTTTTTATTTTGGAGTTACTTTTTCCGATGAAGAAATATCAAAATTTGAGAAAGAACGTTCACACCTTATAATATATAATCACTATAACAAAAGTCAAAAAAAGAAGGTTGCAATTAATCATACATTCTTTTCTCCAAACTCAGTAGCGAAGATAGAAGTTGATTTTTTTTCAAACCAATATGAGCTTTCAAATCCCTACTATAATTACTCGGATGTTAAAAAAATCTTCAATTCAAATAGCAGACCTACGTTTTTTAAGATGTTAGGAGACGAGCCCAAGTATAAGGCGAAACTTGTATTAAGTAAAACTTTGTATACAAATATACCATATTTTATTACTTATCAAGAACTCTACTCTTCACCAATGGACATTAATTATCCACAAGAAATTAAAACACCAATGTTACCAACTTATTTTAGGACGTTGGATAGAAATTTTATAGGTCGGGTTGTTAGGTTTACAAAACGAAGTCAAGAAGTAATGAATCTTATTAGATCTTGGGGATATGAATTAGAAGACTCTGAAACACTAACATTGTTATGGCCTCCTGCAATAAATCAGAATAATAAATACTTAGTTAATACTAATTTTTCATATCTTTACTCATCATTTGACCTAAAGTTTCGACGAAATATAAATATAGATGAAGATAATATTAGAAGGCATGAAAAAGGGATTACTAGAGTATGTTTTGATTCTGATTTGAGAATAAATTCAAAGAATATCGATGTTGTACTAGCTACGCATCAAGATACCTCGACTGATTTTGATCAAATTACATTTTCTAAACACGAAGCATCAATATTTAAGGTTCCTTCTTTTACTGGTTCAGAGTCGTATCATTTATTTAACAGTTCAGGTGTACATAAGTTAAACAGTGGACAGAAAGTTATCTTGACAAAAGGGAGTACGATCAAGTGCTACTCAGGTAATAGATTATGTGGTGTTGTTTACCCAAGACAAAGACTAGTAAATTCAAAAAAACTAATTCTAGCAGATATATTGAAATATTATAAAAGAACAGAATGTATAAGAGATGGTGAGTTTGATGGATTTGAAATTTGTGAAGAAGCAAAAAAATATGTATATGGTTGTTATGAGAAAAAACAGATTAATACCGTTGTAAAGCAATATATATTAGAGGGTAAGTTATGAATTATGTAAGTTTATTGACAGATGAAGAAACAAAATATATTTGGGGTAAAATTCCGAAGCAGGTTCGAATAGACTATTCCAAGAGGAATTCAAAACAATTCTCAAAAATATTTAGAGGGTTTAGACCTGAGTCAATCGATAAGATAAGTCCTGACTTGATTATACGAAACAAGTCAAATTCATTTATAGCTACTTTTATTGACCAAATAATTAGTATATGGATAAATGACATTGAAACTGAATTAACACCTAACACTGAAAAGAGTGAAAAAGAATTTATATCATTTATCCGTGTTTTACCAGAAAGTATCTTTTCGGATAATATTCCCTTGTTTTTCAAATTATATGATAGCAAAACTGAGATAACTAATGATCAAATTGAGTTTATCACTCATGCGATTACAATATCAAAAGGGCATCTTGATGAAATT
This sequence comes from Erysipelothrix larvae, assembly GCF_001545095.1. Taxonomy (NCBI): domain Bacteria; kingdom Bacillati; phylum Bacillota; class Erysipelotrichia; order Erysipelotrichales; family Erysipelotrichaceae; genus Erysipelothrix; species Erysipelothrix larvae. The sequence continues at coordinate 1,388,536 of NZ_CP013213.1, read as the reverse complement.
AAGAAATTACAAAGACTTAATGATTCGAACAGGATTGAGGAAGAAAAACTAAACAAAAAAATTGAAGTGTCATTCAAATCAGAGAAAAATCTTAAAGAAAAGAATAATGAATTATTGATTGAGATTGGGCGAATAGAAAAGGAAAAAAAAGAACTATTAAAACTGGAAGATGAGATAATATTGAAAGAAAAAATTAATGCTGAGCTTAGAGAAAAAACTAATGACCTTGAAAATATAATTTGTCAATATGAGGAAAAGCTAAGACAACTAATTAATGGGACAAGGACACTCAAATATCCAATCGGGTTTGACAAGAATAAAATTCAATTAATAATTAAAAGAAAACAACAAGAATCTAACGTACCATTAGTCCCAGTTGATATGGAAGAGTTTTCTGACTACTTATTGGATAACTTTAGAAATATATTACTATCTGATGATCGAGATCTAGAGCGATTATTGATTCATCATCTTACAAAGATACTGTTTTTGGGAAAACCAATAGTACTGAATCGAGTACCGGGATCATTACTTGTTAAATGTATTTCCAATGCTTTAGTTGGACACCAGGATATTCAGATGTTAAATTATTCGAATGGAATAGGAAGTAATGAAATAGAAACGTTCTTGAATTTGGATGGAAGAATTAAGTGTTTAGTTGATTTCATTGGCAACTATAACGAAACTGAATTATTTTCGATCCTTGAAAACAATAAGAATAAAATAATTTTCTTAATGGTAACATATGATAAGACACTTAATTACGTCCCTTTTGAATTCTTGAATACTGTTGAATATCTAAACGTAAATCGATTTAGTCAATTATCTGCTTGTATTAGTCTAACTGCTAACTCATCTCAGGTTAATGAAGTAGAAAATATATTTAGTCAAGAAAAACAAGAACGTAAAACCACTAAGGTAATCACAGAAATAATCACTGAATTATATAACAATAAAGGATTTGCTATGATTCAATGTAATCATATTAGCAATGAAGAGGATTTATGTGGCAAATTAGCGTTTAGTATATTGCCATATAGTGTGGATGTCGCCAATATTTCTCCTTTTAATGAGTCAGAAAGATTGGTCAAATATGCTGGATTTACCGGAAATTGCTATATAAGGAAACAGCTAATGGAATGGTTTTTATTATGAAAGATATGATTGAGAAAATGGGAATGTCTATGGACATCCCATGCTATAAAAATGAAGGCTATGACTCTTATGTATTTAGAGTAATTTATTCTGCACTAGGTCAATGGTGCTTAACAATTGCAGCTAGTAAAATTAATGAAATGGATGGAGTGACGAAACACCATATTTCGATTGCTTTAAATGAGTTAATAGCAAAGTATATTGATTTGTTCCCAGTATTAGAAAATATTCTTTATTCTGAATCTAGTGTAAAACTATCCTTACACATTCAAACAGTCTATTTAGAAACAGGGTATTTGACGTTAACAAATGCCAATTTGTTACAAGTTTCAAACTTTGGTGATGGATTAATATTTGATAATGATTTTGCAATTATGTTGGGACTTCCAAATATACGGTACGAAATTAGTGGATTAGGTGTGTTAACTACACCAAAATCAATAGTATTACCAGTTGAGACTAAGGACTTTTTAATTAGAGACACACTAAGTCCACAAGAATATTGTTTATGTAATTTCGATTCTAGCGATTTCTCTCTAAAAGAAATTGATATTAACGAGCTTGAGTTCTTCAATCCCCTCTCGAAAAAATCGCCGTCAAGCTCTTGGGAAAAAAGTCCAAACACAGAATTTACTATAGCGCGTAGAATCAAAACACGAACATACTACCGAGTAATTAACCGGAATAATGATTTCTATTTTGCAGAAATGATTGAAGATGAAAGGAATGGATCATTAACAGCGTATGAGTATCGTAGAGACTACTTTGCATTGAAGTCATTATATGATAATCCGTTGAGAGCTAGAGTTAGAAGATTGGATAATAATTATTCTATATTGTCATTTGAGGGTCACTTGCCTAATAGAGAATATTACTTACTTTTACTCCTTGCATGGCCTGCTAGTAACGCATTTGATAAAAGTAGTTTCATCATTATTAATAAAGCATTGCCATTTGTTGGGAGTGTATTAAATGATATAGGAATTGTAATTTATGAAGGAGAAATATAATATGAGTAATTCAGTTGGAGTAAAAGAATATTATGAATCAATTAGGCTTCGTTTGAAAGATTACATTAAATCGGATTATTTGGCAAATAGCGAGACATTATTATTATATGAAGAGGATTTGTTGGGGGAGTTTTGTTCGGAACACACCAGTATATCGCAGGAACCATATATCGAGACATCAGCGTCTTATAAAAAATCATATGATGGAATTCGTTTATCAGCAGCTTTAGATAATAATATTAAGAGTTCACTTGTGAAATTAATTGATGCAAATTTAGGAATTTATGAAAACCCATACGAACACCAAGTTAAGTCTCTGGAATTATTTATGGAAGGAAAAGATTTATTTGTTTCAACAGGAACTGGTTCAGGGAAAACAGAATGTTTTTTATGGCCAATTATTTCAAAAAGCTTTTATGAAGCTAAGAATAAACCACGAAGCTTTGAAAGAAATGCTGTTAGGACTCTAATTATATATCCGATGAATGCTCTAGTTTCTGATCAACTTTCGAGATTTAGAAAAAATATTGGAAGTGAGAAATTTAAAGAAATATTTACCGAGGATACGAAAGCAAAGCGTATTCCTCATTTTGGAATGTACACCGGCAGAACACCATCACCAGGGAAAAAAACACCTCAAAACAGTAAAGAGCTAGCAGAAGTATTTAGGAAAGAGTATTTGTTGGACGATCTTCGTACTTCAGATAGAGAAAAGAAAATCTTGGATATTGAAGGCTTAAAATCTGTTAATAAGTATCCTGCAAGGTATGGTGAAGATGGACTTGAAAAATTCGTCGATAATTTAACTAGAAACATTCATGAGACGGATCCATTTGATGCCGAATTGATTACAAGATTTGAGATGCAAGCTTGTCCGCCAGATATACTCATCACAAACTACTCAATGTTAGAATTTATGCTGATGAGACAGCGCGAGGCAAACATTTGGGATCAAACAAAAGACTGGCTTCATGAATCTACAGATAATAAACTTCTAATTGTATTAGATGAAGCACATATGTACCGAGGATCTTCCGGGGGAGAGATTGCATTGCTACTTGAACGACTCTACTCTCGTTTAGATATTTCATTAAGTCAAGTTCAATATATTTTAACAACTGCAAGTATGCCTAAAGAGGAATTTGAAGCTATCAATGCTTTCTATGAAGGTTTAACTGGTAAACCTGCAAATAATTGTGAATTCTTATATGGCACAAAAAAATCAATTTCAAATAGTTTTGAAATCCAAACAAATGTTGATGCTTTAGTCTCTATTGGATTTAGTCAAGTTCATGGTAATGAAATTAGTGATAGAATTAAATCATTTTCAAAATCAGTTTATAATGAAGAATTGAACGAAGATATGAATCAAGAAGAACTACAAACTTGGCTATATGATAATCTGTATAGATATGAAGCATTTGTGAAACTAAACGAAATATGTCGAGATGGGGCAAAATCCTACAGCACTATTAAACAAGAATTATTTGGGAATCATCCAAATTCAGATAAAGCATTAGACTCTTTACTTGTAGTTGCTTCCTTAGCAACAAAAAATGGAAATGTTCTTTTTCCAGTAAGATTACATATGTTCTTAAGAGGTTTACAAGGTTTGTATGCATGCACTAATCCAAAATGTAAGTATGCAAAGTATTCTTCTGAAGAAAAACTTCCAATAGGAAAAGTAATCGCTATTCCTAAGGAAAAATGTGAATGCAACGGAAAAGTTTATGAAATTCTAAATCATAGAAAATGTGGTGGTTTGTATCTAAGAGTATACATTCAGAAAAATGAAGGGGAGTCATTTTGGTATACATTTCCAAAAAGAGGATTGAGTGGAGATGTACATTCACTAAATGAGATGCTTCTATATATTGTTCCCAAAGGATATCATCGAAGATCAAAAGATAATATTGGAGCACTTGATCCGTATACTGGTAAATTGTATTTATCACCACAGGATGATGATGGGTTACTGACCGTTATTTATACTGATGACTTTGATACGAAATCAAAGTCATATAATTTTAATGTTTGTCCAAAATGCAAGAAACAAATGAGGTTACAAAAACCTTCTGATTTATCTACAAAGGGAAATATCCCGTTCTATAATCTAACTAAAGCGCAGTTTGAATTACAAACTCCAAAATCTAATTTAATTAACCAAGGGAAAAAAGTGCTTCTTTTTTCTGATTCAAGACAAATCGCTGCAAAACTAGCATTAGATTTATCGAAGTCATCAGATGCTGATGCTTTCAGAAAAGCAATATTACTAGCTTCATTAAGAGCAAATACTGCTTCGTACGAATGTTCCCTAGCTGAGTTATATCCAGCTTTCTTAGAAGTGTGCGCAGATAATAAACTTAGTTTTTTTAACGGGTCTAGTAAGTTATTATTTCAAGATCAAAAAAGAAAGTTTTCAAGAAGAAAAGCAAGAATTGAAAACAAAGGTAATGTGTTTAATTTTTTAGATGTTGTATCTGATTTTCAAGAACTTCCTGATCAATACTATGAGCAACTTTTAACGTTCTTTACAGAAAGTCCTCGTTCATTTAAAGATATTGGGCTTGGGTATTTAGCCCCAAAATCAATATTACTAGATGAATGTCTTGAGGAATTGGAAGAGAATGACATTATAATTGATAGTGATTTGTTTTATCAGTTTTTAGTTACTCTATTTTGGGATGTGATGGATGGTGAAGCAGCATTAGGACATACTATTGATGATGATGTGAGACGAGGTCTTCCAGGGAGAAGTATGAATAATGATTTTGGGTTAGATTTTGATTTTATTAAGTCTTTGGACAAAAATCTTGTAGATACATCAAAAAGTCTATTTAATATAAGTGATAACCAAACTCAAGAATTATTGGACATTATTCGGGATTGTTTCTTTGATTCCTCAAAAAAGAGTAAATACTATATTAATTTGCGAAAGGTAAGAATTGAGTTTACTAGTGAAGAATTTCCTTGGTATAAATGTATGCACTGTGGTAAATTATCTCCTTTTAAGTTAGGAGATAAATGTGCTGCTTGTTATCAGTCAGTCGATCTAAAGATTATTGGTAATGATGATTTGACTCGATTTGATTTTTGGCGCAAACCTATTATAAGAGCTCTAGAAACTCAAGAGAAAATTCAGACAATTGAAACAGAGGAACATACTGCACAACTTTCACATAAAGAACCGAGAAGTAATAGTCGAAGCAACACTGAGAAATATGAATTGAAGTTTCAAGATATCACAGCTGGTGAAAATGGGGAAGATTCCATTGATGTATTAAGTTGCACTACAACTATGGAAGTTGGGATCGATATTGGTTCACTTACTGCTGTTGGGTTACGAAATATACCACCGATGAGAGAAAACTATCAACAGAGAGCTGGACGTGCAGGGCGAACTAACTCGGGTATTTCTACGATTGTTACTTTTGCATCTGGTGGAACCCACGATAGTCATTATTTTTCTAATCCTGAGGAAATGATATCTGGTGCCCCACGAAAACCATGGATAGATCGAATGAACCACAAAATTAAACAACGTCATATTAATATGTTAGTGATTAATAGTTTTATGTCGAGTGATGGAATGCGTACAAAGTATGATGGAATAATGGATATAGGAATTATAACTTTTTGTGAGAAATACGGATCATTGTTTATTGAATATGCAAAAGACTTCGAGTTGAAGAATTCTGTGTCTACCGTGAGTACTATTAAGTTATTTAATGAAATCTATGATACAATTATTCTTCATAATCGACGGGAGGAGTTTATGAATAATGATAAAGAAACTAGTGTTTTTGATGTGTTTTATAAAGAAGGATTTATACCATCATATTCGTTCCCAAAGAATGTTGTTAAGTTTTATGTTGAAAAAGATTTGAAGAACTATAAAAGCGCTAACAGAGAAATTCAATATGCTCCTGATCGTGATATTTCTGTTGCTTTAAGCGAATATGCTCCCGGTAGATTTATAACAATTGACAAAAAAATATATAAAAGTGGTGGAATTTATTCCAATCCAAAGCCGAAAGGATATGAAGATAATCAAGCAGAATATTATTTTAACAACAGAGATTACTTCAAAAATATTCTTGTCTGTTCAGAATGCAATTGGTTCGGTTTAGAAAATGAATCATCAAGTCACCCTGTTTGCCCTTATTGTGGATCGGAGTATACAAAAAATAAAATGTTAAGACCATGGGGATTTGCACCCATTAAAGGACAATCTGTAAAGTTTGAAGATGAAGATGAACAATACACGTTTACTGAAGCACCATTTTATTCTTATGTTCCTTCTAATACCAAAATGCAACGGTATAAATCGAGTAACATAAAGTTTTCAAATCTCCCGGATCGTAACGTTTTAACTGTTAATATGGGAAAACAAAAAAATGGATTTAACGTATGTAAGAAATGCGGGGGTGCTGAAGTTTCCAATGATCTTGTTACAAATAAATTCTCTGTAACACAACCTTACCATGGCTATAGCGTTTGTCAACATAACGGTTCAGTGGAAGCGAATATATTTTTAGGGTATGAATTTCTAACTGATATGTTTATGCTCGATATTTCTTATGATACGAAGAAACTTGTTGGAAGTGGTCGTATTGATGAGAAAACAATCCTAAAATCCGCTGCTACTTCATTACATGAGGTTTTAAAAAAATCCATTTCAATAGTTTTAGATATTGACTATAATGAGATTAGTGGTGGTTGGCGTCCTAGAATTGGGAAAGCAGATGATTCATCGCTTGAGTTTTTCTTCTATGACAATTTATCCAGTGGAGCAGGATACTCTACATTGATTGGTTCAATATTAGATCAAGTACTAGATCAGTCAAGGAGAATTTTGACAGAGTGTGAATGTTCTAGAGCATGTAAAAACTGTCTAGATAATTATTGGAACCAAAGAAATCATGACCTGTTTAATAGGGACTTAGCGTTACAGTTACTAGATTATGCTCAGTTTGATGTTTATCCTCAACCATACAGTGAAAGCAAGCAACAAGATTATTTAGAACCGCTACTCAGACTTATCGAAGAAAACTCAAGAATTGCCAAAAAAGAAGTATTGAATAATATCGAAGTTATACCAGCATTATTGAAAAAAAGTGACAATGTTTCCAATATGATATTTTTTAATCCATTAGATTTATCTGATTGGTTGCCAAATTCTTATTTAGAATATTGTAAACTCGTTGAGAAGAGGAAATAATTATGAAACAAACAATTTCTCCACTGAGATATCCAGGAGGTAAATTTAAAATTTACGATAAAGTCAAAAAACTGATTGTCGAAAACGGACTTCAAGACAAAACATATGTAGAGCCTTTCGCTGGTGGATTCGCAATTGGTTTAGCACTACTTGTGGAAGGAGTTGTACAGAATGTAATTCTAAATGATTTTGATTCTCACATCTATAATTTCTGGTATTCCGTAATACATGATACTGAAAACTTTCTAAAACTTTTAGATGAAACGCCAGTGACAATTGAAGAGAGAGAAAGACAGAAATCGATATATATAAGTGAAGATACATCTGTATTAGATGATGGATTTGCTACATTTTATTTAAATAGAGTAAACTATTCGGGTGTTATTTCGGGTGGACCAATGGGGGGGGTTTCCCAAAAAGGTAAGTATAAAGTTGATTGTCGTTATAATAAGGTAAATATAAAAAATAGGATAGAGCTAATTGCTAGCTTTAGTGAAAACATAGAATTGTTTAACAGAGATGCGAGTGATTTGATAATTAATGAACTCCATCAACGAATTGATACTTTGTTTTACAATATTGATCCACCGTATGTTAATAAAGGACATCAATTATATAAAAACTATTTTATGGAAAATGATCATGTGGAATTGAAGGATGTAATTACTCAACATTTAGGAGATGGGCAATGGATAATTACTTATGATGATTGTGAATTAATTAATTTAATTTATAATCGGTTTATAATAATCAAATACAGTATTATGCACACTGCTGGTCGAAGCTCCCTTGGAAAAGAAGTTGTAATTAGTAATAATGCGAACTTCTTGAAGAATTGGTGAATATTTGTCAGCAAAAATTGCTGGGATTGGTCTAAGTTTTTACTTTGCTTGGAAGAAAAAGTTAATGATTGTTTTTGATATAAGCTACAAGCCCTGAAACAAAAATGATTATTGGACATAAAAATATTAAAGAAACAAAAAACAGCCTTTACTTCAACATTACTTATTAGATGATGACATATGAGACTGTTTTTTATTATATATTCAAATAGCTTATCATAACATCACAATCTATTTATGGTTCTAAATCTTTGAACATTATAGAATTAGTTCAGTTAAGTATATCGGAGGTCATGTCGAAGTATAGAATCGTATAATACTTCTGTTCCCTAACTTACATTATAAAAACTGTTCTGTACATTCTAAAGTGAAATATAATGCATATCCAAATATTTTCTCGTATTATGTCTCATTAATTAATTAAAAATCTCAAAGAAATTCCAATATTAAATTTTTCTGAACAATATTATATTTCTTAAGAATAATCTGGAAATCGGTAAAAACATAAGAGCTAATGAATGATCTTCGCAAATCATACATTAGCACTTAATTATTCATGATTAATATTTTAGGTTATTACTAGTATTGTTTTAAAAGTTCTTTGATAATTGTATAGATCGCAAATACAGGCATAAACACAAACCAAAAGAACAACATTACAAGACCATTAGGTTTTTGTCCCTTCATAAATTAGCCCCTTTCATTAAAATACATAATATTAGAAATTCAATACATACTTTAGTGTGTTCATGTATTTGTCAACTGAATAATGGACCAATTCTCAATTGAAAATTGGTCCACTTTTAGATTAACAAATACAGCTCATATGCGTTTGCTTTAAGAAACTGGACACAGTATTGCAAGTATGGTGTTTAATAAGCGGTAAGGGGTAAATTAAAATTCTCAATTTTTAGATTATCCTCCATAAAGAATCTACCCACATAACTAAATTAATTATAAAAAAATTTATAAATATCACAACTAATGGTGACATGGATTGACCACTGTAAACCTTCATCACGTTTTTTTCTGTACTGTAGATAACCATTGAATCATCTTAAACCACGTGTTAAAGTGAGTATATGGAATTAATCATGAGTGATGCGATGCAGATCACAAACCTAATACTTTCAAGCAATCATGATGTTATGAAACAATGCATGCATTATACAATTAAGGCACGATGTGAACTGATACACAAAGGAGGCGGTGTAAGGATGGAATGGAAGAAGTTTTTTAGTAATCGGATCCTCAGTGGAGGGTATGAGTATTACGAAGATGGCATGGTTATGGATTTTGCTGTTCAAGGAAACATCATCACTGCTACAGTTTGTGGGTCCCGTGATTATGATGTTGTGATTGACACATACGATCCACAAAACTATGAAGTATATTGTGACTGTCCCTATGCTACGAATCACGATCTCTGCAAACATATGGCGGCTGTTTTATATCACTATGATGACCATCATAATGCACAAGGTGGTCATCAAAATTCAACACAACACGATCATACACTTAATATCAAGAAAACGCTCGATCATGCAACACACGACGAACTCAGTGCTTTCTTAGAAGAAATTTTTAAAACAAACGAAGGTTTGTATAATCAATTTAAACGCTTTGTTAGGGCTGAAGTGTCTTCTGAGGATGTTTTACGCTACAAAAAAGACATCAAACGAATATTCACAACCTATTCAAGGAATCACGGCTTCATTGATTATAACAATGCATTTTCATTCATCACGGATTTAAGAAACTTCTTGCATGAACAAGTGGAAGTGCTAATCCAACAAGGGCACACCATGGAAGCTTTTGAACTGTCAACCTATCTGTATATCATGCTTGCAAATCAAGACTTTGATGATTCTAATGGTGGTTTTGGTGATATTGAATCAATATGTACATCAATGTGGCTGGAAATTCATAATCAAAGCAGCCTTGAAGACAAACGCATACTGTTTCAATGGTTTATGGAATACAGTCATGGTAAAATGATTGATTATGCAGAAGAATCAATTGAAACCTTCCTCTTAGACAACTTCCATGAACATGAGTTCATTCAACCAAAGCTCAATTACGTACAAAAACAATTAGATTCACTTGAAGGCAATAATTCATGGTTAGAATATTACAATAACGGAAAATACCGATTGCGACATATACAACTCATGAGTGCGAATAATGAATCACCCGAAGTGATGAGACAATACTGCCTTGAGTACATAAACGTTCCAACCATTCGAATCTATTATGTCCAAGAATGTATGAAGGATGAAGCCTATGAAGAAGCAATCCGAGTGCTAAAAGAAGGAAAAATAGTGGACCAAGATCGAAACGGACAGCTCAAACAATACAGTGAACTCCTTCGTCACATCTACAAACACTTAAAACTAGAGGCTGAATATGAAGCAGAACTGTATCAGTGCCTTATAGATTACACGCCTGGAGATTTAAAACTATACAAAGAACTCAAGTCATTATGTACACCTGAAGAATGGGACATAAAACGTGAGATTATCTTTGAATCACTGGGTAAGAGTGATGCTTTGGATGACTTTTATAAAGAAGACAAACTGTATGATCGCCTGCTTGCACGCGTTCAAGATTCAAACATCAATAAACTCCTGATATATGAAGATGTTTTAAAACCCTTATATCCAAAGGAGTGCTTAGAAATGTTTGAAAGAGAGCTGATGATTCTGTCGGTACACGCTACGAATCGACGCTACTATCAAGAACTTGTGGGGCTACTAAGAAGAATGCTAACATATCCAAATGGTCCACATCGAGTCAACATGATTGTAGGGGACTGGCAAGTTCGCTATAAAAACAGACCCGCCATGATGGATGAACTCAGTAAACTCTAAATCCAAACAGTACATGTATCGTACTATACAACACATAATCTCAGTCAAGATGAGTTAACAAAGGAGAAACTGTGGCAATCAAACTTTCAGAACTAATTGATGCAATTGAAGAAATTAATCATGATACGACCATATATTTTGATAAAAAAGAGAATCACTTCATTTTCATTTATTATGATCAAATCAGTCGGGATGAAATTGATGATTTCGAAGCACTACGATCCCATGATGAAGCACGGTTTATCTCACTACCAGATGTCAGAGAAATCAATGATTATCGAATCATGAAACAGTTTTGCTATGAACAACCCGAGCCATTTCGTGATCAATTATTGAGTGCAATTCGCCAAAAAGGTGCCTTCAGGAAGTTTCGAGCACAAACAGATCGTCTCAGACTCACACATCTATGGTATGCATATCGCGATGAGACCTATAAGAATATTGCGATTGAGTGGGCACAAAAAAACAACATCGAAATCGAGTAATCCTAAACAGCCCTTTATATAAGAAGCAATCATGCTCACCATTGACTCAAGGATAAAAGGGTGTATTTTCAAAATCTTAGTGAATACTTAGAGACACAATAAAGCTGTGGTAAAGTGATATGCAACCACAAGGTGCATAAATCAACCACCGCTTTATTTATTTTTACCCCTATTGAGGTGTAAAATCAGGGTATAAACATAAAGGAGCAAACCATCATGATATTTTCAGAAAAACTCACCCTCATTCGTCGAAATAAAGGATATACTCAAGAACGTCTTGCTGATGCATTAAGTGTTTCACGACAAGCAGTTGCGAAATGGGAAAGCGGACAATCCTACCCAGATATCACCAATTTAATCCAACTTAGTGAACTATTCCATGTGAGTGTAGACTATCTTGTAAAAGATGAAACATGTCAGATACACCCGAAAACTGAAGAAATAGCACACGAAGGACTCATTGAATTTCTAGTTGAAGCAAAGAAACACACATATGCAGGGAAAGGTCCAAAATGTGAAAGCATACGATCTGGATCACATGACTATGAGTACAAGAAGCATCCGTTCACTTATATTGATACCTTTTATGGTGGCGAATCATTCTGTGGTGAAGAAGTGGTATGGAACCACGACACCCCAATCTATGCCATGAATTACAGTGGTCGTGTTATCGGTCCTAATTTTAGTGGTGACTTTCTTAAGGCAGCACTCCTTCATTGTACACAAGACATGCCGTATCGCGGCCCTCATTATTATGAAGAAAACGGGTTTATCTATCAATGCAACGTGACTGGCGATATGATGTGGTTTCAAGGATATGAAGACATTTGTTTCAAAGGTCAAAAGATCTATGAATGTTACTTCCATGGTTCAAAAATTGTTTAATAATGAAAATCGTATATAAAAGTTGTCTTGACCAAATGAAATCATACCCCACATAAATTGTGCAATTTAATCAAGCATCCCGTATAAATAGTCTAAGTGTCCATCATAAACTTTTTTGCATTCATACCAACTTTGCGATAAAATTGTATCAGAAAGAAATAAGGAGCAGGGTATGACACTATTTGAAGCAATGAGCACTCGCCACACTGTACGTAAGTACATGGATAAACCACTGACACAAGAACACATTGATGCCATCAATACCCGTACTGAGCATCATAACAAAACGTATAACCTCTCAATGAAACTCTTGACCAATGATACCCGTGCCTTTGGAACCGTGACAAAGTTTCTGATGGCTAAGACGGTAAAAAACACCATTATTTTATCAGGGAAAGACGCATCCAATCTCGATGAAAAACTTGGATACAGTGGTGCAGATATTATCCTCTATGCGCAATCATTAGGGTTGAATACATGGTGGATTGGCGAAACCTTCAACAAGAAGTCAACACCAACCCTAGTAAATGGTGATACGGTTATTGGTGTTATTGCTTTAGGTTATGGCGTGAATCAAGGGGTTCCTCATAAATCAAAACCAACCGAAGCAATCAGTCACTATGAAGGACAACCACCAGCTTGGTTTAATCAAGGCATTGAAGCTGCATTGCTTGCACCAACTGCCCGAAACAAACAAGCATTCTTCATCACAGGAAAAGAAAACAAGGTATCCATAACCTGTGACAATGGGGTATATACCGGAGCAGATTTAGGGATTGTGAAATATCACTTTGAACTGGGTGCAGGTACAACGAATTTTGAGTGGACTGATAAGTAGCAAATAAAGAAAACGAGCAGATCATGAGAACACGTCTCAATGGATCTACTCGTTTTTTTTATTAGATTATCTTAGCTATCCTAGTTCAACTTACCATGACAGTTCTTATACTTTTTACCGCTACCACATGGACAGGGTTTATTACGCGAAGCATTGACAAACTGGTCGTTTTGTATTTCATTAATATCTAAATTAAACGTCATTTTTCCACGTTCATTTGGTGTATGTCCATTGGATGAAAATAGACGGGTGTTATTCATTATATTAATCAGAAGATGATAAAGTTCCAATTCAACTTCATCAGAATCAATGGGGACAATTCTTTCACGAAGATAGTCAATAATATCGCTAAAAGACCAGCCAACTAAGACAGCCTCATGAATTTCTTCAATGCATAAATCATAATAAAATTCATTCTTTTTATTCAAAAGCTTATGTTCCATTAGAAATTTCTTGAACGATTGATATGGAAGCGTGGGTTCTAAATACTCCGCTGACACATACTTCAAGAATTCTTTTTTTGAAGGAACATATCGCGACATACCAAACTGATTTGTTACGATTGTTTTAACCTCCTCATAACTCTCATCATCCTTTGGATCAAATAAATAACTCTGGATGTTTTTTTCGTGAGCGTAAAAAGCTAGGGGACCAGTCGATTCAAACACCGAATTTGCATACTCAACAGTAATGGGCTTTTTCTCATAATGGTTATACAACTCAACAAAGTCTTGAATGCTAATCACACCATATAAATTAGAAGCCGCTGTAGCATATTCAATGATTTTAATTTCAGATTTACGTGCAGGTTTCGATGTCTCAATGTATTGGTAACGCGGCCCTAATTGCTGGGCGGTTTGATATTCTTTTAGGTAATCCATAAAAGAACCTCCAATTTCAACTAAGGTATTACCAAAGATGTGAAAAGACCGTACATGATCAATGACCTGAATTGCTGCAAAAGTAACATTCATGCTCTGTTCTTCAACGACTCCTTCAAGACAGGCAAAAATCCAATCAAAGAAGGGGGTCATTTTGGCACCAACTTGTATGTCCGCAAATGCGTCATCAACAATATCATCAATGATATCAGGGTTATCAATTTCTGATTGTAAACAACATATCTTGACAATATGCTTCAAATTTTGATACGCGTCGCTTTCTTGGTGATACGAAGAACTCGTATACTTTAAGAATTCCTGTTTCTCTGGCAAATAGGGCTTGATTGTAGAACGGTCAGATAAAAAATCATCAATCATTGATTCATCAATCTCGTTAAAAAACCAAGGGACACCCAGCAAATCATGATATAGAATATTAGACTCATCAAAAAACGCCAGATTCTCTAGTATAAACCCTTTAAAATCAGAAATTGTAACCGATGTTTTTTCATAATGATTATAAACATCCACAAATTGTTGGTAAGTCAAAAGACCATACAGATTCACCGCAGCCTTAAGATACATCGTGCAATTTTCCATTGTTTTCATATTCCCTCCGTGATTCAAGAAACCATAGATAAAGTTTTACTTGTTTTCTCATTAGAATCATACCAACTCTGTGCCTGTTTCACAACATCTACCCAGAAAATAAACGATCACAACAGTATCATGAACCATAAGAAATGAAAATGTATCAGTGAGCATCTTCATTGAAAACATTGATGCCTTATGTTAACCTAAGTAAGCATATATGTTTATATGCTTAAGGGAGGACAATCATGAGAATGTTAGATTGTATATGTTATGAAAAGGGGAGAATAAATCAATTATTTTTATCATGTCGATGTTGTGGGTAAAACCATTTATGAATACCATTTTACACATTGACACGACTTGTGTCTTTTTTTTTGACATAGAAAGAGAGAAGATATACAGATAAAGCTATTGAACCTGTATATCAATTAAAAGAAAAATAATGAATTTATCATGGATTGCTTTAGCCGTTGCGCTGGCTATATTTTGGATATTATATCAATTTGAAAAGAAACACGTTAACTTTGGATTAAGAACGATCTTTGCGATGCTATTTGGTTTAATCCTTGGATTTGCATTCCAAGGACATACTGAATATGTTTCAATATTTGGAACCATCTTTACACGCCTTATCAGTGCCATTGTTGTACCACTACTACTATTTAGTATTATTCACAGTATTTCAAAGCTTAATAACCTTGAACGCTTAAAATCATTGGGACTGAGAAGTTTATTTTGGTTACTCCTTAATACATTTCTTGCAAGTACCTTAACCTTAATCATTGCAGGATCTTTAAAGGTTGGATCAGGATTTAATCTGACATTACCAACCGATGCAACTGCAAAAGAAGTACCAACCATCATTGAAACCTTGGTATCCTTCTTCCCATCCAATATCGTTGAACATGCTGCAAGTAATCAAGTGATTCCTATCATCATCTTCGCAATCATGGTTGGAATAGCTTTGGTTCATATCAATACAAAAAACGAAACACAAGGGAAGATACTGATTGATTTTGCGGAAGCAATGAATGCCTTAATCGGACAAATTGTGAAATCAATTATCAAACTCACACCGTATGCGGTTGTGGCATTTATTGCGAATGTTGTGACTAGGGATAGTGCTAAAGATCTCACAACCTTTGTTTCCATTATATTGATTGCATATGGTATCAGTATGATTCAAACCTATCTTGTTCATGGAACACTGGTTTTGCTATTTGGAAAAATGAACCCTATCAAATTCTTCAAAGGAATCTTTGAAGCACAAGTGGTTGCTTTTACATCCCAAAGCAGTATTGGTACAGTACCCGTAACTGTTGAACGCTTGATTCATAAACTCGATGTTAAGGAAGATGTCGCATCTTTTGTATCCGGATTGGGTGCGAATACTGGAATGCCAGGATGTACAGGTATGTGGCCAATGCTCCTAGCAA
Organism: Erysipelothrix larvae; assembly: GCF_001545095.1. NCBI lineage: Bacteria > Bacillati > Bacillota > Erysipelotrichia > Erysipelotrichales > Erysipelotrichaceae > Erysipelothrix > Erysipelothrix larvae. Next base: position 1,372,319 of record NZ_CP013213.1, on the reverse strand, counting down.
TCTTTAGTATCAACGCGCTTAACATCCCATTTACACCAATACAATATGTACTGCTAATTGTATACTCAATTATCGTATCCTTCGGTACAGCAGGTGTCCCAGGAACTGCTACCATTTCCGCAACAGCAGTCCTTACAGCTGCAGGATTACCCATTGAAATCATCGTCGTTCTTGCACCAATATCAGCCCTCGTTGATATGGCACGCACAGCAACTAATGTTACAGGTGCTGCGACAGCAGCCGTTATTGTAGATGCTCAAATGAGCCACTAAGAAGAGTCCAAAAGACTCTTTTTTTTTAACCAACTGTCAAAGGTAATCAACAACCTTCCATCCTAAATAAAATCCCTTATGTGTCAAAAGCGATCTAAATTGATTGAACACATAAAATGTAAACAATCGCATCACAATGTCATGCTAACCAATTGATCATGATTATTACTCCAAAAACCTATGATAAGAAGAAATGGGTCGATCCATAAAATAATTCATAATTAGCGACGATTATGCGTAAACGATGAAATTAATTTTCAATTGTCTTACTACACCTTGACTTAGAGCGAACTCTATCGTGTAGACTGTGAATCAGTGGAACCCTATTCATAAATTGACGTACCACACTACGCATGTGAAATCAACCATGCACAGTCACTAAGGAGAACCCATGAAGAAAAGCTCAACTACAATACTCATGTTCGCAGTCATGAGTTTTATACTCGCAATGAATGCTTCCGTATTTAATGGAATCATTGACCAAGTTGCTGATTCATTAAATATATCGGTTGCGAATACAGGACTACTCAATACAATGTTTGCATACGGCGGTGCATTTGGAGTGCCTGTATCCCTCATTCTGTTTCACAAAATAGATCGTGTCAAACTACTGAAGGTAATGTTACTCACTACAATCTTACTCACACTTGGACTTGTATTAACTCAAGACTTTACTCAACTTTTAATCATCCGATTTATGTCAGGGGTGAGTGCCAACACATACAACGTCCTTGCAATATCAGTAGTCGTCTCACTTTCAGATAAAAACCGCCAAGGACGAACCATGGCTTTACTAATTGCAGGGAATGCTACTGCACTTGTAATTGGTGTCCCCGCAACCCGTGCGTTATCTTCAATATTAGGATGGCGTGAAATATTCACAATTATGGCAGGAATTATGACGCTGTGTCTTGTATATTTCATCACGTATCTAAAAAGTCAAAATCAAACGCAAGAAGGCATTAAACTTAAAAACGAACTTATCTTAATGAAGGATCGGGAGACACTGACGGTACTTATTTCAACACTTGTTATCTTTGTGGGAATGGGAGCATTGAATACCTTCTTAACGCCTTATCTCATCGATGTTGTACCCAACATTGAAGCATCCATGAGCCTCATTCTCGTTTTGATTGGTGTTGCATGTTTTACGGGTAATTATATTGGGGGTCAAGTATCTGATAAACTCGGCTACAAAAAATCAATGCTAATGGGTGTTTCAATCCAATGCATCAATGTAATTGCGCTCTCATTAATCCAAAACCTAGGATGGCTTAATTTAGTAGGTGTCCTTTTATGGCTCGGTACATCATGGTTTATTGGATTACAAATCAATACCGGAATTGCACAAGCAACGCAAAACAAGTCAAGTTTTATTCTTGCACTTAATGCGTCAATGGTTCAACTTGGTTCAGCATTGGGTGCAAGTTTATCGGTCGGTATTATTACAAACCATGGTATTACCTATATCATTAACATAGTTCTTATCACAATCTTCGCAACGCTGATGCTCATTATCGTTGGACGGAGTAAGTTAATGACGCGCACAAAACCTGAAATCATTTCAGATTTACAAGCATAAATACACAAAATCGCTGGAGGTAAAAGATGGAAACAATCAATCAACAGGTATTTACAGGGGAACGGGCTTTATTCAAAGCACGCAATATCAGCATTTCACAATCAGTATTTGAAGCGGGGGAATCGCCACTAAAAGAAAGTAAAGATATCAAACTTAATCATGATATCTTCAGATGGAAATACCCGCTTTGGTATGCACAAAACATTGAAGCATCCAATCTAACACTCACTGAATCAGCACGCTCTGGGATATGGTATACCCATACCATATCAATCAAGGATAGTATCATCGCAGCACCTAAAACATTCAGACGATCATCACAGATTACCCTTGACAATGTGCAGATTCCTCACGGATTAGAAACACTGTGGCACTGCAAAGATATTGTACTAAACAATGTTAATGCAGTCGGTGATTACTTCGCAATGAACAGCGAAAACATGACGGTACATAACTTCTCAATAAATGGGAACTATAGCTTTGATGGTGCAAAGAATGTCCATATTAAAGACGCCCAGATCATCTCAAAAGATGCATTTTGGAACTGTGAAGATGTGATTGTTGAAGACTCAACCATCATTGGAGAGTACTTAGGTTGGAATTCAAAGAACATAACCTTCAAAAACTGCTTTATCGAAAGTGAACAAGGCTTGTGTTATATGGATAACGTTAAACTCATTGATTGTGTCATAACCCATACTGATTTAGCCTTTGAATACTCACGCGTCGATGCAACGATAAAGAGCACAGTTGACAGTGTTAAAAACCCTCTTTCTGGAATCATCCGATCTTATGGAATTGATACACTCATTACAGATGATGAAACACTGAATCCAAACGATACTGAATACATAACACAAGGAGAAACTATATGAACTTTGACTTTAAAACCCCTGTTAATCGTAAAGGGACTCATTCATATAAATGGGATGTTGAAGACCATGAGCTTCCTATGTGGGTGGCTGATATGGATTTTAAAACTGCACCCGCAATTACACAAGCCATTTTAAACCGTACCCATCAAGACGCGTTTGGGTATAATATTGTGCCCCAATCCTTTTATGACAGTGTTGCTAAGTGGTGGAAGAAACGGCACCATTGGGATATCGATCCCAAGTGGGTTATGTTTTGTAGTGGTGTGGTTCCTGCGATCTCTTCAATTGTACGAAAAATGACACAACCCCAAGAACATGTCATCGTACTCTCACCAGTCTACAATATATTCTACAACTCAATTATCAACAACAATCGCATTGTTGTTGAAAGCAAGCTTAATTATCAAAATGAAACATACTCAATTAACTTTGAAGACTTAGAAGCAAAACTCAGTGATCCAAAGTCTACATTGCTCATCTTTTGCAATCCACACAATCCAATTGGGAAAGTCTGGGATAAAGAGACACTCAAGAAAGTCGGAGATTTATGCATTAAACATAAAGTCCTAATAATCAGCGACGAAATACACTGTGATCTCACACACCCAGAATACACGTATACACCCATGGCATCAATCTCACATGACATTTCACAAAACACCATAACCTGTATTTCACCAACAAAAACATTCAACCTTGCTGGACTTCAAACATCCGCAATTGTGGTCGCAAATGAAACGGTTCGTAAACAGGTTCATCGAGGAATTAATACTGATGAAGTTGCTGAACCCAATACCTTCGCGATTCAAGCCTGTGAGGCAGCGTTTAATCACGGTGAACCATGGTTAAATGAGTTACTAATGATCTTACAAGAAAATCGCGAAACACTCACTCAAGCAATCACAAGCGCATTTAGTGAACTTAAAATCATACAATCAGAAGCGACCTATCTTGCATGGTTGGATTGTTCTAATATCACAGATGACACACAAGCACTGTGCGATTATATTCGAAAAGAAACCGGACTTTACTTATCAGCAGGACACATCTTTGGGGGAAATGGCGACCAATTCATTCGATGGAACTACGCCTGTCCTAAAACGATACTAGAGGATGGTATATCACGGTTTATTAAAGCACTCACACACTATCAAAGTAATCACACCTAAAAAAACAGCCCACTTAGAGCTGTTTTTTATAATCAATCACCAATAAATGCGTGACTTCGAATCGAGTCTAAATGATTTAGTGAATTTAAGTTACTTAGGATGTAGGAGACATCGATATGTGATGAATGACTCATAGCATTTCCAAGTAAATGAAAGAGTGGTCTATGGAAAGGAACTTTTATGAAAACACTATTCATTAATGGCAGTCCCAATAAAAACGGACAAACTTATTATCTCACACACTTATTACTCAAAAATATAGAGTTTGAAACATTGATGTTACCTGATTATCGCATCAGTGTCTATGGACAAACTTTATCCGGTGATCAATTTAGTGATGTATACAACAAAATGAAAGAAGCCGATACAATTGTGATTGGTTCACCAGTATACTGGCACAACATTTGTGGATCAATACGGACGCTATTCTAACGCTTTTATGGACCCGTTCGAAAAGATGCGCTAAAAGGTCGAAAACTTATCTTTGTATTTCAAGGTGAAGCACCTGAGCCGTGGATGCTTGAAGCAGGCGAATATACCATCAAACGCTTCGCACATCTTTATGGTCTTGAATACCTTGGGATGGTTTGTAGTCACAATGATATCCAAGAAATCAAAAAACATGTTTATATAGGGACTCAATCTAATAAGGAACGATGACTCATTGCTGTATTATCACGGTTTGTTTTATAAACAAAGTTTTGATATCACCGTTACTTATAGCGAAAAAAGGATTATAATGATTGTATTGAATTATAGAAAATTCTTGAATCAAGGATACAAGGAGCAATACATGGAAGCAATTATGATGAACAATGGACTTGAAATTCCAGCTTTTGGACTGGGAACATACCGTGTTTCACCAACTGATGTCGAACAAAGTATTGAAGTAGCACTCAACAATGGGTATCGCTTAATTGATACTGCAAACGTCTACTTGAATGAGAAAGCCATTGGTCGAGCACTCAAAAAATCACAAGTACCCCGAAAAGAAATCTTTTTAACTTCTAAAATTTGGCCCGCTGATTTCAACTATGAAAAGGCTAAAATCGCAATAGACAAAACACTTTCTCGATTGGATACAGATTACTTGGATCTTCTCTTATTACACCAAGAAGTAGGGGACATAATGGGTGCGTGGAAAGCCCTTGAAGAAGCTGTAGTTTCTGGCAAAGTTAAATCGATTGGCGTATGCAACTTTGGAGAAGCCAATCTTAAAAAACTTCTTCATGTCGCAACAATCAAACCGGTACTTGTTCAAAACGAATGCCATCCCTATCTACAAGAAACAGAATTCATTAACTTTCTTAAGAAAGAGGGAATCCTTCTTGAAGCATGGTATCCATTAGGAAGTGGCGATAAAAATCTCATCAATGAGCCGATATTTACGAAACTTTCTAAAAAATACAATAAATCGAATGTTCAAATTCTACTTCGCTGGCATTTACAAGCTGATCACATAGTGATTCCAGGGTCAAAAACACCAAGCCATATCATTTCAAACATTGATATTTTTGACTTTGAATTATCACCTGAAGACATGAAAGAAATAGAAAAACTCAATAAGAATAAACGATACTTCAAAATACCACACTTCATAAAAAAGGTGGCTTTCACCTTACCAATTATAAACTTTGATCGTCAAAAATAAAAAACAAGCATGATTAACGGGTCATCTTCAAAATAGGGAATAAGTGTCGTACCTTATTCCTTTTTAATTTTAGGTATGCAACACACTGAAAAATGGTCTATGATATAGTTAGAACAATTAACAAGGTAAAAGGAGTCACTATGAATGGTTATCAATGGATCCTAACATTCACACTCTTCAGTACAATCGGATGGATTGTTGAATCGGTGTGGTGTTGGGCTGGAACAAAAAAAATAGTCAACCGGGGATTTTTATCCGGACCGTGGTGTCCCATCTATGGCTTTGGTTCAGTTATTATCGTGATTATCACAAAACCCTTTATGTCAAACCCGTTTTTAGTGTTTTTAAGTGCAGTAGTATCTACTTCACTTTTAGAATACTTTACAGGATGGCTAATGGAAACCCTGTTTAAAGCACGATGGTGGGATTACTCAAAACGGCCCTTTAATTTAAAGGGGAGAATTTGTTTACGAAACTCATTTCTATTTGGAGTACTTGGACTAGTTGTTGTGTATGCTGTCCATCCCTTTACCAAAGACATCATCCAACTCATGCCACCCATCATACAAAAAACAAGTGCTATAGTCCTTGTCGCGGTATTCATTATGGATACTCTTAATTCACTCAATGCTGCACTTAAAATTGACAAACGCATTGAAACCTATCGTGCAACACTTACCGACCTAGATGAATTACAAGAAGCATATCAATGGTTTGATCGTGATAACATTCGAGACAGTATCGATCGACTCAGGATGATTGCGGAATCAAGTGATGATGAACCGCTTGCAAAAGCCTTTGTGAAACGCATTGATGAACTCAGTAAAAGCAGAACAGTTATCCGTTTATTCACAGCATTTCCAATCCTTGAAAGTAAAAGTTTCTACGAAGGACTCGATAATATTATCGATGATTTATTAAGGCTTCGTAAGAAACGACGAAAATAAAACACGAAAGGAATCCTTAACAATGCCTTTATCATTTCTTAAAACCGATATCACACAGTTAGCCTGTGATGCAATCGTGAATGCAGCTAATACAGACCTACGTATGGGAAGGGGTGTCTGTGGGGCAATCTTTAATAAAGCAGGGGTGAAACAGCTTCAAGAAGCCTGTGATGCACTGGCTCCGATTAAAACAGGCGAAGCAGTAATGACTCCTGGATTCAACCTAAATGCGCGCTGTATTATTCACACTGCAGGTCCCATTTACCAAAACCATCATAAAATAGAAGCTCAAAGATTGCTGGAATTGTGCTATATAAATTCACTCACGTGTGCGCTTGAAGCAGGATGTACTACCATTGCTTTTCCACTCATCTCAAGTGGCATCTATGGGTATCCAAAAGAAGACGCTCTTAAAGTCGCTACCACAACAATCCAAGACTTCCTTTATACACACGAAATGGATGTCATCCTTGTTTTATTTGACAAAGACACACTATTTAATCCCAAGCACAATGACCTTCAAGAATACATTACCACACATTTAATACACACTCAGCATGTGTCTGATTTATTAGAAACTCAAGCATTCATGTCTGAAACGGTTCAACTGAGAAAATCATCACTCAAACAGACAATTCCTCAACTGGATGAATCCTTTTCAGACACACTGATGCGCACCATTGACATGAAAGGATTTGACGATGTAACGGTATATAAGCGTGCGAATATCGATCGAAAGTTATTTTCAAAACTTCGAAAAAACGGATACATGCCAAGTAAACGCACAGCTTGTGCCTTGTGCATCGCATTAGAACTAAACCTTGATGAAACCAATGAACTCTTAGAAAAGGCTGGATACACCTTGTCATCAAGTCTTCTTTTTGATGTCATATTAATGTTCTTTATCAACAACAATAACTACGACATTTATGAAATCAACGAAGCGCTTTTCTCATATGATCAGCAATTACTTGGACGCTAAGATACGATGTCGCTTATGAAGCGACCCCATCTATCATACTTAGGGTTATCCTTAAGGTGTAAACACCATAAGGAGGCTAAAACATATGGAACAAAAACATACAGAACTAGTCTTTATCATTGACAAAAGTGGATCAATGGGAGGATTAGAATCCGATACATTAGGTGGCTATAATGCCATGCTTCATGATCAATTGGAAGGTGAGGGCGAATGCATCCTGACAACCCTTCTTTTCAATCACACGCACGAACTCATCCATGACCGTCAAAACATCAAGACGGTTAAACCACTTACACTTTTTGATTACCAAGTAGGAGGATCTACAGCGCTTATTGATGCTATTGGGTGGTCTATCGATAAAATCATGAATGTCACCAAAAACACAAAAGCTGCGTTTCAAAGTGACAATGTCGTCTTTGTAATCATAACGGATGGTTATGAGAATTCAAGCAGTCAGTATACCTCTGATGACATAAAAAGGCGAATCGAAATACAAAAAAAGGAGTTTGGATGGGAATTTATCTTCTTAGGAGCAAACATTGATGCTGTTCAAACTGCGAAACACTATGGAATACCTGCCAATCGTGCGCAAAATTATAATGTAGATTGTGAAGGGATACAACTCAATTACAAAGCCATCAGTCATGCTCTCAAAACGGTTCGAAGCAAACAGATGATTATGGAAGATTGGAATCAAGTGATTCAAGAAGATTATACGAAACGAAATGCAAAGAGATGATCGCGTAGTGTAGCTTAACACTACGCGATCAAAACATCAGCTTACATCCCATAGATTTTCGCTGTTTCAAGAAACCGCACGGCTCTCTTTTATGAATGTACATCGCGGAAGTCGGTCCCCATTGAGAGATTCTTATTTACTTTTGATGGTTTATAACGTATTATAGCAAAGGTAGATACATTCATTTAAAAAATATAAGGATTAAGTGAATAAGAGTGGCACCACTCTTTTCTTTTGGTTGTGACAATCAAAAGGTTATCACATACAAAAGAGGATATAAAATATGGAATTTTATGATTTGGGTATCATCCCAGAAATAACAGAAGCTTTGGATGAAGAAGGGTATGAAACCCCAACACCCATCCAAGAGAAAACAATACCTGCAGCTTTAGAAGGACGTGATGTCCTAGGCTTAGCACAAACAGGAACCGGTAAAACCTGTGCTTTTGCTGTGCCAACACTTCAACGACTTGCGAAACGATTGCAGCATGGAAAAAACCGTAAAATACGGGCACTTGTACTCACACCAACCCGTGAACTGGGTGTTCAAGTCAACGATAGCTTTAGAGTTTATGGACGCTACTTACCTTTACGATCAACCGTAGTCTTTGGTGGTGTAAATCAAGGTCGGCAAGTTAATGCACTTCGAAGTGGCATTGATATTTTAGTTGCGACACCAGGCCGTCTTATTGACTTAATGAACCAAGGATACATTGATTTATCACACTTAGAAATCTTTATCCTTGATGAAGCAGATCGCATGCTTGATATGGGATTTATTCACGATATTAGAAAAATCTTAAAGAGCCTTCCTGCACAAAAACAAACCCTCTTCTTTTCCGCAACCATGCCTAAAGAAGTAACAGAAATAGTTGATCGTTTGCTTAGCAATCCAGTTCAAGTTTCAGTCGCACCAGTATCATCTACAGTTGATACTGTAAACCAAAGTGTTCAATACGTTGATCAAATTCATAAAATTGACTTACTGGAAAAACTTGCGAAAGAAATACCCCAACCGATGCTTGTCTTTACCCGTACAAAACGCGGTGCAGACCGAGTTACTAAGGATTTATTGAGACGAGGGATCTCAGCACAAGCCATTCATGGCAACAAATCCCAATCCGCACGACAACTTGCACTGGATAACTTCAAAAACTACGATACACAAGTCTTGGTCGCAACCGATATTGCAGCACGGGGAATTGATATTAACGAACTCAACTATGTTGTGAATTTTGACATGCCCGAAGTTCCCGAAACTTATGTACACCGCATTGGACGTACAGGACGTGCTGGGCATTCAGGGAATTCAATCTCTTATGTGAATTATCGCGAAATACCACTTCTTAAGGATATTGAAAAACTCATCAATAAGAACCTAACAGTCTTAGAGAATGAAAAGTATCCAATTGAAGATAAGAGCGAGAAACCAAAACAAAAACAACGGGTGAAAAAAGCACCTGCACAAAAGAAACCAAAACACAATCCACGCTCAAAAGTTTCACAAGAGCACAGTGAAAAGCCAGATCGTCCCCAACGTACTCGTAAGAAAAGTGATTCAAAATCGAAGTGGGAAGCAAAACCACCACGTGATTCAAAATCAAAAACAACCCCTAAAAAGAAATCACGATCCAATGCTGCTTCATCAAAAAACGAGACCTGGAGTAATAAGGGCAAATCCAACAAAAACAAGCAATCAACACATGGAAGAAGAAATCGTAACTATGGATCCAAAAAAGCGAAGTGATATCACCATTGGTCAAAAGGTCAATGTCATCTTAAAACAAGATCAACGCACCCATAAAAAAACAGAAGGGTTTGTATCAAAAATACTGACAAACTCACCAAACCATCCACATGGCATCAAGGTTAGACTTGAAGATGGCCAAGTAGGACGAGTTTGTGATATTTTATAATGTATTAATGACATAAGGCTAAGATTAAAATGATCTTGGCTTTTTTTATCAATTCTATCAAATGAAGAACATTTGATTGCTCTTTGAATGCTTCTTTATACAATATTGAGTTGGTTTGCTCTATAATTAATATATAGGTTTATCATGATAAACTTCAGTAGAAGGAGGAAATAAAATGGCAAATCACAGCATTGATGATTCAGTCTTCAATAAATATCTTGAAGATCTAAAATCGCTTATTTCAATTCCAAGTGTATTGGATGAAAATGACTCAGAACATCTTTTTGGTGAACCGGTTCAACAAGCATTAACTAAAATCCTAGACATATCAAAGGATATGGGGTTTAAAACGTACCGCAATCCACAAGGATATTATGGGTATGCTGAAATAGGCGAAGGCGTAGACCTTTTTGGTGTTTTAGGCCATGTTGATGTAGTACCAGAAGGAAATAGAGATGATTGGGAGGCGGATCCTTTTACACTGACACAAAAAGATGGAATGCTAATTGGACGGGGAGTTTCTGATGATAAAGGCCCATTGCTTGCATCCATGGTTGCACTTAAAATGCTTTTGGATGAGGGATACACCCTTAATCAACGCGTGCGTTTCATTTTTGGAACAGATGAAGAAAACTTATGGCGCTGTGTTAAAGAATATGCAAAACTGGAAGAAATTCCATCCATGGGATTTACACCAGATAGTACTTTCCCACTGATCTACGCTGAAAAAGGTCTTATCGAATTTGAGTTTGAAGACACTCAAAGCGTGGACTTTAAGATTCAAGGGGGTGGGGCACTCAATGCCGTACCTGCTGTCGCAACCCTTCAAGACACAAATCTTGATTTGATTAAAACACAACTTGAAAATCAAAATCGACATTTCAAATATGATGATTCACGCATTACAGTCTACGGAAAAGCGGTGCATGCTAAAGACTCTGATAAAGGGGAAAACGCCATTGTTTATCTTGTACAAGCCCTTGTTGAGGGTGGTGTGAGCACAAATATGCTTCGCTTTATTACAGAAAAACTTTCAAATCCAAATGGACTTAAACTCTTTGGGCCAGTCGAAGATGAAGTATCCGGAAAACTCATGCTCAATGTGGGGAAAATTGAGACAACCGATACAGGGGTTAAAATAGGGATAGACATTCGCTTCCCAGTAACCTATCCCGTTGAAAAAATTCGCGACACACTCAATAAAAGCGCAGCACAATATCAAGTATCCATCAGTGAATACGATTATTTGCGATCAATCTATGTTGATAAAGATACACCACTGATCAAAGCATTGATGCAAGCATACCAAAGCGTGACACAAGATACATTATCCCAACCAATATCAAGCGGAGGTGCAACCTATGCCCGCGCACTGGATAATGTCGTTGCTTTTGGTGCCAAATTACCAAGTGCACAAAGTACTGAACACCAAGTCAATGAACGTGTAAACATTGATGATATGAAAACTGCGATTGAAATCTATAAAGAAGCCTTTAAACTCCTTGTGAGTAAAAACTAGATAAGGACCATAATCATGAAAAAGTTTAAGATGCCGACCTCATACACTGTTGTCTTCTTCGCATTGCTTGTCGCAACAGTATTGAGCTATTTCGTTCCTCAATCTCACTTTGACAGTGAAACTGGGAAGATTATTGTAAATTCTGTCGTTGATGCCAATGGAAATATTCTTGAAGGACAAGGCCTTGTTCAATTTGGACTCTTTGATGTATTGATGTCAATTGTCCATGGATTTGAATCCTCAAGTAATGTTAGTGTTGGGATTTTATGTGCAGGTGGGTTTTTAGCGGTATTAAACCACGTCGAAGCCCTTGAAGCCGCAATTATCAGTCTATTAAACAAGTTTAAAGGGAATGTACTCATTGCCTTAATGATGCTTGTATTTGCTATTTTAGGAACTACTTTTGGTTTTTGGGAAGAAATTACCGCCTTTGCAGTGGTAATCATTCCAATGTTTGTCCTTGCAGGATATGACATTATGACCGGTCTTGCAATCCTATTTATTGGCGCAACAATTGGGAATATGGCAAGTCTTGTAAATCCATTCTCGGTAGGCGCAGCAGTTGCTGCAATTGGAAATCCAGACCTAACGATTGGTTCAGGAATCATTTTAAGAAGCATCATCTTTGTGGTGCTCTATCTTATTGGAACCTTTATGGTCATTCAATATGCATCAAAAGTCAAAGATGATCCAAAGAAATCCATTATTTATGATCTTGAAGATAAAAACAACCTCATGGATGTCGAAGCAACACCCCCTGAATTCACAGGTAAACGCAAAGCCTCCGCATATGTTCTTGTTGCAGTCATTATTCTGATTGTCCTTGGAAACTTCCCATGGGAACGTCTATTAGGTGAAAGCGCAATGAATGCCGTGAATGCACCGATTACCTTCCTTGCAGGAATCCCGGTTCTTGGAGATTTACTTGGTGCCGGACACTTTACACTTCTAGGAGACTGGGGATTCTCAGAATTTGCCTTTACCTTCCTATTAGGTGCTTTTGTCCTTAAGTTCATCAATAAGATTCCAGAACGCGAATTCATGCATGTCTTTATGGATGGTATGAAAGACTTAATGGGTGTGGTTGTGGTACTTGCAATTTCACGGGGTATTGCAACGATGGTCGGGACATCAACACAAGGGATGTCAGTAACCTTTATTTATTGGCTATCCAGTGCGCTTGAAGGCGTTCCACTTTGGGTGTTTGGTATAATGGCGGTTTTAGTCTATGCATTAATAGGTATTTTCCTTCAATCAACCAGTGGTGTTGCAGGCTTATCCATGCCAATTCTTGGAACCGTTGCAGCAGCACTCTTCTTAGGAACAGCAATTGGTGAAGTAGGGGGTCAAATCCTATTGATTTCTGCCTTTGTGGCAGGGGTTAACTTCCTCTCGTCATTTTATCCAGGAGCCGTGATCATGGGGACATTAGATCTCGTAAATGTACCGTATGATCGCTATTTAAAATTCGCGATGAAAACACTGTGCATGCTCCTTTTCGCAGCTGCACTCATCATTGCAATTGCACCATATATTGGAATTGTGAGTTAATCAATATACGACATTAGGGAGATGGTTACCATCTCCCTTTAATTTGGTATACAAGAAACCAATACCCATTTCCTTGAATCACTAAAGTTTATGTGGTCTAATAATCGTAGATTGATCAATTCGTAAGCGCAAAACAAAAAGAAAAAACTATAAATCCTTGCAATAATTTTACAGCTCAACAAAAAAATAGTATTAATTTTAAATAACAATCAAGTATATTTTTATAGTGACGCGCGGAAATAAAAATAATCGTTTGGTACAGATAAAATGTATGAATCTTAAAGGTGTAATACTTAATAAATCAAAGAATATAGTTTAAAATAGATGTGAAGAGGAACCCACTATGAGCAAAAAAAGACGCTGGATATTATCGATAATAGTATTATTTAGTGTTTTTAGTGTGCTATATTTGAAAATTTCAAATGATCAATTTGATATCAATTCTGTGGACCAAACAACAAAACTATCAAACATCCGAATTGTTTCAATGATCACTAAAGGCAACGAAGATTTCAAACATATATCCTATGACTCTGGTTCAAGTGGTTCGATATTCTATAAAACAGGGAACACCTATTATGCTTTGACAGCGTATCACGTTGTCCCTGAAAACAAAAGCAACAGTTACATTGTCCTCACTGAAAATGACAAAAGTATGCGAGAATACATGAATGAAGGTGGCCAATATATGGGAGTTGACCAATACTATGCTCAATTCCCACGACTCAATATCGTAGCGGTCGACAAAGAAAATGATATCGCAATTGTATCCTTTGTCTCTTCACAAGACTTAACTCTTCTTCCTTTTGCATCAGTTGGCCCTCAAAAAGGCGAACGATGTGTTACGATTAGCAACCCAGATGGACGCCATGGTGTTGTTTCTTCGGGAAAAATCACCACGAATAAACCACAACGGATCCATTACTCAAATAGAGAAAAAGATGTCATGGCAATCAAACACTCCGCACATATATCGTATGGAAGCAGTGGAAGTGCATTATTGAATGAAGATTTCGAAATAATCGGTGTTAACATTGGAGGGCAAAAAGCGACGCTTTTCAATTTTGAGCTCTCTTACTTTGATAGAGGGAATGCAGTTCCACTTGAAAAAGTTGTGAATTTAGTCAAGAAATCAGGTATAATTAATGGAGAAAATCATTAAGAGGTATATATGGAACTGATAAACACATTAACACAAAAACTTACCACAAAACGTTTAACACTGTCGGATGTAAATGACGTTCAAGCACTCTGTGTCAGCTGCACTGATTTCAGCATGCTGGTTGATGGCGTAGCACCAAGTGAGGATGCAGGCTTAAAAATTCTAAGTGATTTGCCAAAGGGAAAAAAAGCTGAAGATAAATATGTATTTGGTGTGTATCGCGAGCACGATCTCATTGCAATTATCGACCTGATTAAGGACTATCCAACACAGGATACATGGATGCTGGGGCTCCTCATGATTCATCCTGATGATCGCAAGCAAGGACTTGGACATGCATGTTCTCAATCTGTAGAACGCTATGTTAAAGATCTTGGTGGAACATCTATAAAAATAGGTGTTGTACAAAACAACACCATCGCGAAAGCATTTTGGGAAAAAGCAGGGTATCGTGTAGAGGGAACCTTTACCTATGATACCATTACTGATTCACAGACTGCCTATTCAATGTCTAAAGCAATTTAAAAAGTGGCATGAGCCACTTTTTTTATGCAAATATATCTGGAAACTGTTTGTATAACGACAACGCAATACCATCTTCATCATTGGATAATGTAATCTCATCGGCAATGGCTTTGACTTCATCGACGGCATTTCCCATCGCAACACCAATCCCCGCATACTCTAACATCGATTGATCATTATGACCATCACCAAACGCCATAATATTCGATGCCTCATAACCAAGGGGTTCCATTAGACGTTGAATGGTTGCTGCTTTATCGACACCTTTGTCTGTAAATTCATAATAGAAAGGTGCAGAAAATGCGCTATTTGTTACATCAATAAACGGAGCCATAATGTCTTTGTATGTCTCTTGCAATGTATCTGGATGTGCAGCAATCAATACCTTAAAGATTGGATGCTCTTTGAGCGTGGATAAATCATCTAACTCAGACAATAAGAAGCCACCACCCCGTGATTCATATTGAATCACGTTAAATAACGCGTCTTTAGGAGCAGGGTTAGGGTTAACATAAATCATGCCATTGAATACATCGTTAACATACATGTAGGCATCATGTGCAATCATCGGAATGACATCAAAGGACTGAAGATGTTTACACAAACGCTCATAAACGTCTGGATGAATCGGTTGCTCATAAATCATTTCATGAGACTGACAATCGGTAACACATGCGCCATTGTATGAAATCAAAAAACCATGGTGTTGATCCATATTCAGTGTATGTGCTAAACCTGTCATTCCAGGTGTGGGTCTACCCGAAGCCAAAATGACTTTAACACCCTGTTCTTGAACCTTAATCAAGGCATTTCTTGTTTTATCACTAATTGTTTTAGTGCTGGTCATTAAGGTACCATCAACATCCAGTACAATCGCTTTAATATCTTTCATAAATTTACCTCACTTCATGCATTATATCATGAACTTATCAGAGGAAAAACTCGATATGAAAAAGTTGAAACAAGTTTTTCACAAGACCTCAATTATTATCCCTCAATGATACAATTATTTCAGATCTTTGTTGATTTTCTGATAGTTTGTTTTCTTAAAGGTAAGGTTCTTTTGATAATGAAGGGAAAATATTCCAGAATAAAGCAGATCAAAGATGTAAAGCAAGGAAAACCGAGATGAAAAGGAGGATACTTTATCGTAATGATTCTCAAGTGAAGCAAGATAAATCACTGTATCAGCATAGGCTGTTAATGGATTCTCGTATTTTGATGAGATAAGAATCACAAAAGCACCGTTTTCCTTTAGTAATGCCATGACATCCTTAAGTATTTTACTTCGTCCTTGATAAGACACGACAAGTGCAACGGAGCTTTGAGTGCTATTTGCAGCATGAATCCGCTGTGTAAACTCATCTTCAGGCACTTCAACAAAACCCCCAATCTCTTGCATTTGAAACTTGAAATTACGGGCAAAATAGATATTTGAAGAAGACGTATATATCGTGACTGAAGTAGCTTGATCCATCATTTCAACACAGCGCATGAACGACGCATAATCAAAGTTGAGTCGTGTCTCAGTACCGGTTCTCTTATAAATATCAAGCAAAGTCTCACTCATCTCACGATAACTATCCGTTGGATTAATCGGGTAATCAACATCAATTGGTCTTCCAGGTTCATTCAAATGTTCTTTTTTATAAGAAGCTGCAAAATCAATTTTAAATTGAGTCAGTCCATTATAACCAAGTTTGTCTAATAACCGATACAGGGTTGCAAGGGAAACAAATACTTCTTGTGTAAGTTCACTGGCTCTAAATTCCAAAAAAGTTTCTGGTTGATTGAGCATGTATTCAATTAAGACTTGTTCATTATGTGTGGGTTGATCTAACGTCTTGAGTTTTTGAAGTAGATTCATAAAATACCTCCTGCATGATTTCATTATAAGATGAAATAATTGATGATGGAAGTCTCTTTTCTCCTTAAACCAAACTACAGACTTTTATTAAGATGTGTACTTTGATATGATGTTGTAAGAATGGAGTGAACAGGATGGAACGATGGGACGCTTATTATCGTGATGAGACATTGGCAGGATTTGACTTAGTGCGGGGTGAACCCATACCCAAAGACATGTATCATATCGTATGTGAGGTTTTGATTCAACATGAAGACACAAGCTATTTGCTTATGCAACGCGCATGGGACAAAGAAGGATATCCAGGGTTTTTTGAAGCTTCAGCAGGTGGAAGTGTCCTGAAAGGTGAATCACCCCTTGATGGTGCGAAACGTGAAGTATATGAGGAAACCGGCATCGTGGTTGAGTCACTTACCTGCATCAATAAAGCGATTGAAGAACCCCATATTTTTTATTCCTATGTAGCAATCGTAAATTGCGACAAAACGAGTATTCAATTACAAAGTGGAGAAACCATCGGGTACAAATGGGTTGATCCCCATGCACTGGTTGATTTCTTTCACAGTGATGCCTGTATCAATCACCAACAAAACCGATACCGACGTTATTTAGAATCGGTAGAAAGAAGCTTAACATGATTAAAATCCTAAAGTTTGATCCCAATCAACACAATTATGAACTCGAAGATGGCTTTTTTGATGGATGGCCACATCCACCTTCAAAACAAACGCACCGCCAGATATTAAGTAACAGTACAGTCGCGTTTATTGCGGTTGATGAAAATACACAAAAAATTGTTGGGTTTGTGAATGCAATCAGTGATGGTGTTTTGTCAAGTGCAATTCCATTGCTTGAAGTTTTGAAACCATACCAAAAGCAACAAATCGCCACAAAACTGATGCGAGAAATCATCCAATCACTAAGCCATCTCTATATGATAGATATCAGTTGTGATGAAGCATTACTCTCTTTTTATCAAAAACTAGGATTTCAAGAAAGAAAGAGTGCAATCATACGAAACATTGAACATCAACATGGCGTAAAGGAACACAAAGAATAATTTCACAAAAAAGAATGTTGTTTCTTTGAGCATTGTTGTGTATAATTTCTATCGCATGACTTAAAGTAACAATATAAAGGAAGTGAGCATAAGAATGAATGTTTATGATGTAGTGGTAATTGGGGCAGGCCCTGTCGGACTTTACACCGGATATTATTGTGGTCTAAGAAAGCTTAATACGATTATTTGTGACAGTTTGGATACTGTTGGGGGACAACTCAGTAACCAATATCCTGAAAAAGTAATCTATGATTTACCGGGATTTGAAACCATCACAGCAGGGGAGTTTATCCAGCGCCTTGATGCACAAATCTCAAATGTCGAAGACTATGTATCAAAGAAATTAAACTTTAAAGTTGTTGATTTGATCAATCATGGTGAACACTTTGAAGTGAAAAGTGAAACAGATGCTATTTTCGCAAAATCTGTGATTGTCGCAATGGGAAATGGTTCGTTTGAACCTCGTAAGATGAATCTTTTTGGTGAAGATGATTACAAAAACATTCACTACTATGTAGAGAAGAAAAGTAACTACAAAGATAAAAACGTCGTCGTATTAGGCGGTGGTGATAGTGCCATTGACTGGGCTTTAATGCTTGAAGGGGTTGCGAAATCTGTAACGCTTATTCACCGTAGAAATGAATTCAGAGCCAAAGAAGGTATTGTAGAACGCCTTCAAAAATCAAACGTTAACATTATGACACCATACATTCCATCAGAATTAAATGGAGATCATGACACAGTAACCTCACTATTTGTTTCAGAAGTGAATACGAAAGATATGGTTGAAATTGAAGTGGATGAAATCATCGTAAGTTATGGTTCACTCTCCACAACCAATGCGATTCAATCTTGGGGTCTTGATTTAGAAGGCAAAAAGATCAAGATTAACCAACAATCCACAACGAATATTCCAGGCATCTTTGCTTGTGGTGATATTACATATTATGAAGGACGTGAGGTCCAAATTATCTCAGGTCTATCTGAAGGGATGATGGCATCTGCTGCCGCAAACCTTTATGTCAATGAAGGCAAACGTAATCGGCCAATCCGTTAAGTACAAGTACATCAGTCGATGTGCTTTTTTTTATGTTTGCTTTTGCACATTCTCACCAATCGTATCAAAATATGTTATGATGAACCCATCAAAGGAGATGTTTGTATGACAGCATCAATTCGTTTACGCTAATTTCTTGATTTAACAGGATTAAATTAAGAAAATTAGGAGGACAATATAATGAAATCAAATTGGAAAGCCAATTTTTTTGTGTTGTGGTCAGGACAAGCAGTGTCGATGATTACAAGTGCAATGGTCCAGATGGCTGTTGTATACACAATTACTGAACGTGGCGGAACGTCTCAAGACTTATCACTCGCATTGCTGATAGGCTTTTTGCCATACGCACTTTTCGGACCTTTTATCGGTGTGTTTGTCGATCGTTATGATCGAAAAAAGATCATGATTGCTTCAGATTTACTGATTGCAAGTGCAGGAGTTATGATTCCTTTAAATGGACAGACAAAACCAGTAAGCCTACTTATGATTTATGGTGTGCTATTGGTTCGAAGTATCGGACAAGCATTTTATGCTCCTTCATTAAGTGCCATCACCCCACTCATCATTCCCAAACAACATTTAACGCAATACTCAGGATACAGCCAATCACTGGAATCAATCAGTTATATAATCAGTCCAGTACTGGCTATGATTGTCTACCAATATGGAAGGCTAAATGCGGTAATACTTCTGGATGTGATGGGGGCACTGTTTGCGAGTTTTACAGTGTTTCTGTCCTATATTCCATCGTTAAAACCCACAATTGTGAATGTCAGTTCAACAATGTTAATTGAATTTAAGGAAGGATTCAAAGCATTATTAAAGCACAAGGAACTGGTTACTCTATTGTTATTTGGATCCATGTACATCGTAGTCTTTATGCCCATTAGTGCTTTATTCCCACTGATGAGTACGCAACACTTTTATGGAGGCAATCAAGAAATTACGATTGTTGAAATTGTGTTTGCCTTGGGTATGTTATGTGGTGGGCTTGGACTTAGCAAACTTGGGAATCGAATGAATCGTGCCATGGTACTATGTAGTTCAATTATGATTTGCGGTCTGACTTTATTACTCAGTGGCTTACTTCCAAAACAAGGCTATGCACTGTTTGTTGGACTATGCTTTGTCATGGGATTTTCAATGCCGTTTTATGCTGGATTACACAGTGTGTTTTTTCAAGAAAAATTACCCGCAGAAGTATTAGGTCGAGTATTTAGTCTTGTGGGAGCAATTACAACACTGGCTACACCCCTTGGGTTAGGTATTTCTGCATTGTTTGCTGATGAAGTTGGGATCGGTAAATGGTTTGCATATTCAGGAATCATTGTGATTGGGATTGGAATATGCATGCTAATCAATAAAGATATAAAGAAACTTGATACAAATAATCAAAGTTAGTGTAAAATGAAGATGAAAGGAGGAGGTTATGAAATATATAAAGTTAGGCAATACAGAGATAGAAGTACCTGCAGTAATATTAGGATGTATGAGAATGGGCGACAAACCCTTAGAAGTTGTGAATGAAGTCATTCAAAATGCTTTAGACCATGGCATGAACTTCTTTGATCATGCAGATATTTATGGTGGTGGTAAAGGGGAAGAAGTCTTTGCACAAAGCATCAAAGCCTTAGGTGTATCACGCGATGCGCTATGGATTCAATCCAAAGCTGGCATTCGTCCCGACTTAGGCATGTTTGATTTTTCAAAAGAACATATCCTAAATAGTGTTGACAAATCTTTAGAACGGTTAAACACTGGATACTTAGATTCATTTTTGTTACATCGTCCGGATACATTGATGGATCTTGATGAAGTAGCAGAAGCATTTAACGAACTGTATGCTTCAGGTAAAGTTAAACATTTTGGTGTGAGTAATTTTAACGCCATGCAAATCGAAATGTTGAAAAAAACAGTAACACAACCCTTACTGATGAACCAAGTCCAATTTGGCCTTATGCATACTTCAATGATTGACAGTGGTTTTAATGTCAACAATTATAATGAAGCAGCAGTTGATCGTGATGGAGCAATCCTAGAGTACTCAAGACTTCATGATATAACCCTTCAAGCTTGGTCACCGTTTATTTACGGATACTTTGAAGGCATTTATATCGGCAATGAAAAGTTCCCAGAAGTGAATGCAATTCTTGATGAACTTGCACTAAAATACAATGTCACAAATACCGCAATTGCAACTGCATGGGTATTAAGACACCCTGCAAGCATTCAAATGATAGCAGGAACCATGAACCCACATCGCGTATTAGAAATCGCTGAAGGCGCTAATATAGTGCTTACACGTGAAGAATGGTATAAACTTTATAAAGCAGCTGGTAATATTTTACCTTAAGGAGAAGTATGTCTTATAAATTTTCATCGATTGATGAGTACATCGCGCTAAGCGATGAAGCAGTTCGACCAATCTTACAAGAACTCAGAGCGCAAATCAACAGCGTGAATGCGAACTTTGTAGAACGTATTGGCTACAATATCCCGACATTCGCACTTAAAAAGAATGTCTGTCACTTTGCAGCGTTTAAGAAGCATATTGGATTTTATCCGGGTGCTAAAGTGATGGAAATCTTTAAGGATGAATTGAAGGAATATAAAAGTGCAAAAGGTTCCGTTCAATTTCCACTTGATAAACCACTTCCGTATGACTTAATCAAGGCGATGGTTGAAACGGGTGTAAAACTGAGTGCTTGATCGCTCTTTTAGATTTGATTCTTATTTAACACATTAAAAATACCACTGTAGTGTTTGTAAGCAAAGGGTTGCTTCTCACATTATAGTGGTATTTTTTAAAACGTTGAACCATAAAGAGAAATGTCACATGATTTATCAGTAGGTTAATGTTTGTGTTTTGATTGAGTGTTCGAATTAGTCGTCCAAAAGACGACCATTATCGTTCCACTGCCCATACATTATGTTGTTTCTTGTCTGTTCGATAAAACGATCAAGCCGTTTATTGAAATGAACGGGGTCTTTTCTTACACTTTGAATGGTGTCAAGTCGTACTTTTTGATAAAGAGGATGCATGTTTTGAAAGTTTTCGTAAACAATCGGATCTTCTTTGATTCGCATCAAGATATCTGCATCAATCTTAAAATCAAGTGCTTCAGGTGGCACAATAGATAACCCAAACGCTGTCATCATCCCCATTCTTTGAAGTCTTAGGACGCGCTGAATGTTAAGCTGTGTCCAAGAACTATTTTTTCTTCGTGGTGATAACCGCTGATACGAAACGTCATCAATACGTTTTTTTGTACTATCAATCCATCCAAAACACAACGCTTCTTCAACAACATCCAAATAGTAAAGCGCTCCTGACGTTGGTTTCATACTGGTTCTTACCCAGCATTCTGTTTCTTCTGTATGATAGCTTTCAAACCATAATCGCAAGGAAGCTCTGTCAAGCACATCATCGAGTCTGTTTTTCATATTAACCTCATCTATTGCATCGCAGACTTATTATACACCATATAATTGTTGAGACAAACTACAGGGTTTTTAAAATGGGCATACTGTTAAATAAAAAGCTGTAATCCTTTAAGCAATACACCTTAAATGGATTACAGCATGTTGACTAAACTCAATATCCTAAAAGTTTAAAGATTTCGCCAAATACAAGTTGTACTAGTGAAAGTCCAATCGCAATCATCCAGTGATACATTGAAATTGGGGATAATACGAATACATGTTGTAAGAAGGGTACTGTTGCGACAATTACTGTAATCAACAAGGATGCAAAGGCACTGACTGTAAGCCATGGATTTTCAAAGAGCGATGACTTAAAGAGTGATTGTTTTGTTCTTACATTAAAGATGTTGAGCACCGATGCCCACGATAAGACGATAAACGCCATCGTGATGCCTGTTGCGTAGGTAGCAGGGGTTGTATCTGTTAATTGAACAAATCGTCCAATATAGAAGCCAATCAATGTGATTACGATAAACACAGATGATTTCATCGCAATTTGAATGCCGAGTTTATTTGAGAAGATACTTGCATTTTTAGATAGCGGTTTGCGCTGCATAACATCTTTTTCTGCTTTTTCTTGTGAGATAAAGAATCCTGGGATTCCATCAGAAACTACGTTAATAAAGAGCAGTTGAACGGAGGTAAGTGGGGTTCCCCAACCAATTAAGACCCCAATCAACATGACGATAATTTCCGCAAAGTTTACACTGAGTAAGAAGTGTACGGTCTTACGAATGTTGTCATAAGCAGCACGTCCTTCAGAGATTGCATCAACAATCGTTGCGAAGTTATCATCGGTGATAATCATATCTGAAGCACTTTTTGATACTTCAGTACCCGTAATACCCATTGCAGCACCAACATCTGCTGCTTTTAAGGCAGGTGCATCGTTAACCCCATCACCCGTCATTGCAATCACCATTTCATGAGATTGCCATGCTTGAACAATCCGAATTTTATCTTCAGGACTCACACGCGCATAAACGGAAATGTCTTTAACATTATTGCGTAATTCATCATCGCTCATCTCAAGAAGTTGTGCGCCGGTGATTGCACGCCCACCTTCTTCTAAAATACCGATTTCACGCGCGATTGCTGATGCAGTACCAATATGGTCACCAGTAATCATAACTGTCTTGATCCCTGCTTCTTTAGCATGTGCAACTGCACGAGAGCTTTCAGGACGTGGGGGATCAATCATTCCAATCAATCCAACAAAATTCAAGTCGTTTTCCAAGGTTTCTGCATCAAGATGTTCAGGTAAATGATTCCAAAACCGATAACCCACGGCAATAACACGCAATGCTTGATTTGCAAATGAGTCATGGACTTCATGTGCTTTAGCGGACAAACTTTCAGTAAAGTTTGCTGGAATACGATCAAAGGCACCTTTAGTGATGGATACAAACCCATGCTCAAGTTGATGAACTGTCGTCATCAGTTTGCGGGATGAATCAAAGGGTAATTCATGAATGCGCGGATACATTTCATCAATCGACTCGCGTTCAATGCCTTTATCAAGCATGAGACGAATGATAGATGCTTCAGTTGGATCACCAATTATAATCGGATTGTCATGGCTAAAGTTTACTGTATCAACGCGTGCGTTTGTACATGCAATCAATAACTCCAACATTTCAAGTTCTTTTTTATCAAAGGTATGACTTGCGGAATTTGGTTCAAGCTCAGCATGCCATAACCGTTGAATAAACATTTTATTTTGAGTAAGCGTTCCTGTTTTATCAGAACAAATCACATTGGTGTTTCCAACTGTTTCAACGGCAGGAATACGTCGTACGATTGTATTCTTCTTCACCATATTTTGAACACCATTCGCTAAAATTAGGGTTACAATTACAGGAAGTGTTTCAGGAACTGCCGCAACGGATAGTGAGATAGCAGTCAGGAGCATATCTGCAACAGAATCCCCATGAATCACAGCACCTACAAAGAAGATAATAACACCAGCACCAATTGCAACAAGTGATAGATACTTCGCAAGTGTTTGAAGTCTTTTTTGAAGCGGTGTCAATTGTTTTCCAGTTGTATTCAATAGGTTTGCAATCTTACCCATTTCAGTGTTCATACCCGTTTCAGTAATCACAGCACGACCACGACCACCCGTAACTAAACAGCCTGAATAAACCATGTTGATGCGATCACCAATTGGTGCACTCTCATCAATAATTGCATGTGAGTCTTTTTCTGAAGGAACACTTTCACCAGTTAATGCTGCTTCTTCAACTTGAAGACTGCTGGCCTCAAGTAAACGTGCATCAGCAGGGATGCTGTCTCCAGTATGAAGTTCAATAATATCACCCGGAACAACTTCAGTAGCGTCAAGTGTAATAAATGCACCATTACGAATCACACTTGCTTTATGCGCGTTCATATTCTTTAAAGCTTCAAGCGCTTTTTCAGAACGACTTTCTTGGGTGATTCCTAATACAATATTAATGACGACAATGGATAAGATAACAACAACCTTTGCCCATCCTTCGCCAGTATAGATTGCCATATACCCCGCAATCCCAGCTGCCACCAATAGTATAATTGTAGATATCTCTTTTAAATGGTGTAATATTTTACTAAATAGTGATTCTTTTTTTGCTTCTTCAAATGCATTGGGTCCATATTTTTCATAGCGTATATCAACTTCAGGTCTTGATAAACCATTTTCAGTATCGACGGACAATGCTTTAACAACTTCATCTTTTGTCATATTATGCCAGATCATAAACTGTTCCTCCTTTAATTACGTCAAGTAATTATAACCATTATTTATACCTATAATAAAGTTTATTTGGTGAAATTTCTGTGAAAATGACCTATATTCTGAGAATCAGCAAAAAAATGATAGAATAAAGGTAAAGGAGCACACTCATGAACCATCTTATCTTAACAAACCGCCATCATGTTCTCATGTATGATGATGTCTTTGAAGGCATCTATTTAAATATACATATCATCATCACACCGCCCTATATCTTTGTGATTGATAGTGGACTTGGCGCACAAACAGCACAGGATATAAACCATATTATTCATGAATATGGAAACAATCAACCAATCATCTTAATTAATTCGCACGCACATTGGGATCATGTATGGGGGAATGCATTTATTGATAGTGCGTGGATTGTATCCCATAAACGATGTCTTGAAGTTTTAAAAAGTGATTTGGTCCATGACTATGAAACACATAAAACGTATGCACGGGGTGCAGTCATTCCAAAATACCCAAATCTTACATTTGATCAAACCTTGATTTTTGAAGAGGCAGGTATTGAATTAGGGTTTGCCCCAGGACATACTGACAATGATATTTATGTCTACGATCACTTCGATCATATCTTAAATGTGGGGGATAACATCGGAGATACGGTTGAGGAATGCATTCCCTATTTAGAAACGTCCCAAGAGATTTATGTTCAATCAATCAAACGCTACCAAAGCTATGATGTTAAGTGGGTTGTATCTGGACATAATGAAGTAGTGGATGCATCAATGTTTGATAAAATCCTCGACCAATTAAAGTAAACACTTTCATAAAGAATCGTCTATTTTTTTAAAATATTCGATTCTTTTTAGTTGACATAAAGGGGTATTATAGGCATAATGTATAAGTACTTATATATTAAGGGGTAATAGAAAATGGAGACAAATAAGCGAAATGAATTCTTCACAGCATTAAATCGACTGCGAAAGTTTCCACATCACATGCGCGTTGATGGAACCATGCAATTTACTGAACTGATGATATTAATGAATATTCAACGTGCTGAGGAATTTCCTGAATCAAAGTTTAATGTCAAGAAGATTCAAAAATTTCTCAATATCTCACAATCCGCAGTGTCACAGACCATTGCAAGTCTGGAAGATAAGGGATACATCCGACGCGATATCGATCCAAATGATCGACGAAAATTTGCGTTGACCTTAACACCCTTAGGGAGTGATACCATTCATACAATGAATGCCAGAATGGATGAAATGATGGATGAGATTTTTGAGTCTATTTCTGATGAAGAAATTAAACAATTTAGTGCTTTCACACAAAAACTTGTGGAAGCAGGTCAAAGAGTGATTGATAAAAATAACGCAAAATATGAGAATAAGGAGTAAGTATGTTAAAACTTAAGAAGTATTTAAAACCCTATTTATTGGGGGTATTCTTTGCGATTTTACTATTGTTTGGACAAGCATTTGCGGATTTGAATCTGCCAAACTACATGTCAGACATTGTGAATGTTGGGATCCAACAAAACGGGATTGAATATTCAGCACCAGAAGTGATAAGTGAGAATGGATTTAATCTCATGCTCTCATTTATGACTTCAGATGAAAAAGATATCGTAAAACAACATTATACATTGACCAATGTCAGTGATTATAAAGGGTATACATTGGTTACAAATCTTGAAACAATTTATGTTCGTGGATCTGTGTCACACGATGAGTTGGATACTCTTGATGCAATCTTTGGTCGTGCAACATGGACCATGATTTCATTTTTCCAAGAACAATCTGGTCAATCGGGTGGAAGTATTACATCAATTGATACGGACTCATTAGATATGAATCAGTTGTATCAACTCATTCCAATGGTGAGTCAATTACCTGAGAGCACCATCGTGTCACTGCGTGAATCCAATTCGGTTGATGCGTCAATTATGACACAAAGTGGTATGGTATTGTCGCGTGCATTCTATACTGAGTTAGGGATCAATATTTCGAATCTACAACGTGATTACATCATTAACATCGGAATTAGAATGTTAGGGATTGCCTTTTTAGGGGGTCTTGCAACGGTTCTTGTGAGCTTATTATCTTCACGAATCGCAGCAGGTGTTGCCCGTGATTTGCGTCATGATGTCTTTGAAAAAGTAGAAAGTTTCTCAAATGCAGAATTTGATAACTTCTCAACAGCATCGCTCATTACACGTACAACCAATGACATTACTCAAATTCAAATGCTTATTGGTATGGGAATCAGGATGCTATGTTATGCACCAATTATGGCAATTGGTGGTACGTATATGGCGTTAAGACAATCCACATCAATGGCATGGATTATTGCACTTGCATGTCTAATCTTGATTCTTTTAATTGGTGCAATTATGGTTGTGGTCATGCCTAAATTCAAGAGTATGCAAAAACTCGTGGATAACTTGAATTTAGTGTCTCGTGAGAATTTAAGTGGTTTGATGGTTATTCGGGCCTTTGCAACACAAGACTATGAAAAAGGGCGGTTTGAAGATGCCAATGATATCTTAGCGAAAACAAGTCGCTTTGTGAATCGTGCTATGAATACAATGATGCCTGCAATGAGTTTTGTCATGAATGGTGTGACCTTAATGATCGTTTGGGTTGGTGCGCACCAAATTGCGAACTCTTCCATGCAAGTTGGGGATATGATGGCTTTCATTCAATATGCAATGCAAATTATTATGTCGTTCTTAATGATCACGATGATGTTTGTATTTGTTCCTCGTGCTGCAGTATCAGCGGACCGTATTATGGAAGTACTTGAAACCGAAGTAAGTATTGTTGATCCAAAACAACCACAATCTTATGAAAAAGATGCACAAGGGATTGTTGAGTTTAAACATGTATCCTTTAGATATGGTGATTCTGATGAAGATACATTGCGTGATATTAGCTTTGTTGCAAAACCAGGCGAAACAACCGCAATTATTGGACCAACAGGTTCAGGTAAATCAACAATCGCAAGCTTGTTATTACGCTTTTATGACGTCACAACAGGTGAAATCAACGTTGATAATATCAATGTTAAAGATGTAACCCAACATGATTTGCGTGAAAGAATTGGGTATGTACCGCAAAAAGGTGTCCTCCTATCTGGAACTATTGAATCAAACCTACGCTATGGTGCACCTCAAGCAACTCAAGAAGGTGTACATGCTTCTGCACGCGTTGCTCAAGCAGCAGGGTTTATCTCTGAAAAAGAAGATGGGTATGATTCTTTGATTGCCCAAGGGGGAACAAATGTGTCTGGGGGGCAAAAACAACGCCTCAGTATCGCACGTGCCCTTACAAAAAATCCCGATATCTTTGTGTTTGATGATAGTTTCTCAGCACTTGATTTCAAGACGGATGCAATTCTTAGAAAAGAACTCAAAGAATATACCGGTGATGCAACGATGATTATTGTTGCACAACGTGTTAATACAATTATGAACGCCGATCAAATTATCGTACTTGAAGATGGTGTAATTGTTGGAAAAGGAACCCATAAAGAACTCCTTTCAACCTGTCCTCAATATTATGAAATCGCGTCTTCACAACTATCAGAGGAGGAACTAAACGGATGAGTACAAAAGATACACAAACAATAAAAAATCCTCAACCACGTCGTGGCGGACCGATGGGTGGCGGTCATGGCGGTGGAATGCGTGGCCCGGTTGAAAAGGCAAAAGACTTTAAAGGGTCAATTAAACGTCTGATAAACTATTTAGGAAACTACAAGTATTTAATTATTGTGGTATGGATTTTCGCAATTGCTTCAACCGTATTTACAATCGTTGGTCCTAAAATCTTAGGAAAAGCAACCGATGAACTCTTTACAGGACTCATGGCAAAAGTGACCGGAGCTGGAAACATTGACTTTGGAGCAATTGGATCCATCCTTACCTGGCTTGTTGTTATCTATGGAATTAGTGCCTTGTTGTCCTTTGTTCAAGGCTACATTATGTCTGGCATTACCGCAGATGTTTCAAAACGTTTACGTACTGATATGAATGATAAAATTCACAAATTACCATTAGGGTTCTATGATACCAAAAACCATGGTGAAATATTGAGTCATATTACCAATGATGTGGATACAATTAACCAATCACTCAATCAAGGAATTACCCAAATTATTACATCGATTACATCACTCATCGGGATTTTGATTATGATGTTCTCGATTAGCTGGCAAATGACACTGGTATCACTTGTGACTTTACCACTCTCAGCAGTATCGGTAATGGCAATCGTGAAACGCTCCCAAAACTTCTTTGTTCAACAACAAAAATCATTGGGAACTGTGAATGGTCATATTGAAGAAATGTTCGGAAGTCATGTGATCGTTAAAGCGTTTAATGGTGAAGAAGATTCAATGAATACCTTTACTCAAGCAAACAGTGATCTATACAACTCAGCATGGAAGTCAAACTTCTTAAGTGGATTGATGATGCCGATTGTAAACATTATTGGGAATATCTCATATGTTGCAATCTGTATCCTCGGAGGCTATCTTGCAACCAATGGTTCCATGACTGTGGGTGGTATTCAATCATTCATTCAATACGTGCGTTCATTTAACCAACCAATTTCACAAATCGCAAACATTTCAAATGTACTCCAACAAACCGCTGCTGCTGCAGAACGTGTGTTTGAGTTCTTAGATGTTCCTGAAGAAGTTGAAGATGTCAAAGATGCCATTAAGCTTGATGATGGACTTGCTTATGATCGTAATGATAGTGATCATGATTTGGTAACCTTTGATCACGTATCCTTTGGCTACTCAGAAGATGTTCAAGTCATTCACGACTTTACCGCTCATATTAAACCGGGTCAAAAAGTCGCAATCGTCGGTCCCACAGGCGCAGGTAAAACTACAATTGTTAAACTCTTGATGAGATTCTATGATGTATCAAAAGGTGCAATCTTACTCAATGGTCATGATATTAAAGATTATGTAAAAGATGATCTTAGAACGGTATTTGGCATGGTCCTTCAAGATACATGGTTATATTCAGGATCAATCCTAGAAAACATTCGTTATGGTAAACTTGAAGCAAGTGATGAAGAAGTCTATCAAGCAGCAAAAGCAGCACAAGTAGACCACTTTGTCAGAACCTTGCCACATGGTTATGAATCTTTAATCAATGAAGAAGCAAATAATGTATCACAAGGTCAAAAGCAATTGCTGACAATTGCGCGTGCAATTCTAGCAGATCCAGAAATCCTGATTTTGGATGAAGCAACCTCATCGATTGATACACGTACAGAAATATTGATTCAAAAGGCAATGGACAACTTATCACAAGGAAGAACAAGCTTTGTAATCGCCCATAGACTTTCAACCATCAAGAATGCGGATTTAATCCTTGTAATGGATAAAGGGGATATTGTTGAACAAGGAACCCATGACTCATTACTTGCAAAAGATGGCTTCTATGCAAAACTGTACAACAGCCAATTTGAAGATATGTTAATTGAAGATTAAGCTGAGATTCCTCAGCTTTTCTTTATTTTTATAGGCATAGAAAATGATTAATAAATAAAGTTTTGGATTGTGTTGCATATCCGTTTAAATCTGATATACTCGTTGATATAATTCTTTCACAAAGGGGTGAGTGAGATGACATTTATTTTAAATGATGGAACAGTGTTACCAGATATCGGATTTGGAACGTATGGCTTAAAAGGGGAAATGGGTGTCCATGCAATCGTGAGTGCTTTACAAAACGGATATCGTTTGCTTGATTCCGCATTCAATTATGAAAATGAAGGAACTGTGGGTGAAGCCATTCGTCAAAGCAAAATTAAGCGAGAAGAAATCCTTGTAACATCAAAGTTGCCTGGACGATATCATGCATATGATGCTGCCTTACTAACAATTCAAGAGTCTTTGAGTCGATCAGGACTTGATGCGTTTGACATCTATTTAATTCACTGGCCAAACCCACGAGAAGACAAATACGTCGAAGCGTGGCGTGCTTTAGTTGAAGCAAAACGTAGAGGGTTGGTGAAGAGCATTGGTGTGTCCAACTTCCTGCCTGAACACATTGACAGATTGATTAAAGAAACTGGTGTGACCCCTTCGCTTAATCAAATTGAGTGTCATCCAAGCTTTAATCAAATTATTTCACGAGAATATAACACGTCAAAGGGGATCGTGACACAAGCATGGAGTCCCTTGGGAAGAGATACTGGAATCTTAGAACATCCATTATTCAAAGAACTTCAAATAAAGTATCACAAAACGCCCGCGCAAATTGTATTAAGGTGGGAACTGCATCTTCACGTGCTTCCAATCCCAAAATCCGCAACAGATATTCGACAAAAAGAAAACCTAGATATCTTTGATTTCGAACTAGAAAGCTGTGATATTCAACGCATTAACAATCTTTCAAATGTGTTTGGACGACTCAAAGGTCAAGATCCAGCAATCTACCAAGAATTCTAAGCATATTATTGAATGAAAGTATCAAGAAGTAAGTTTAAATTTAACATTAAGCAGCATGATGGTCTATGGAGTCTCAAGATCATGTGCTGTTTTTTTTTATTGTAGGACGCGGCGTCATACATCTTCAATACCGTATCTTGAAAATTATTAGACACATGTTTTAAAATCTAAAACAAACACATAGATAAATATCTATATTGACAAATATCTATATACAGATGTATCATATCCTTAGTATAAAGGAGAAATTCTATGAAAATTGAAATATTTGATCCAGCAATGTGTTGCTCAACAGGCGTGTGTGGTACCAGTGTAGATAAAGAATTATTGCGTGTCGCAAGTCTTGTAGATAGATTAGAGAAAAGTGGGGTTGATATTCGTCGGTATCAATTAACAAATGAGCCTCAAGAATTTATTGCTAATCAATTGATAAGCGAACTACTCAACAAAGATTCTGAATCGCTACCCATTACATTAGTCAATGGGAAGGTTGTTAAGACTAAAGGGTATTTATCAAATCAAGAGTTTGATCTTTTGTTTAAAGCAAATGATGAAGCGCACCCTACCAAATGCAATTGTAAAAATGGGTGTTGTTGATGGTACAATCACGAACATTTGAGCCGTTTGATTTAGATTCTGTACCCATTACGAAATTTATGTTTTTTACAGGTAAAGGTGGGGTTGGGAAAACATCCGTCGCGTGTGCTACTGCAGTGACACTCGCTGATAAAGGATTTAAAGTGTTACTTATCTCTACAGACCCTGCCAGCAATTTGCAAGATGTATTTGAAATAGAACTAACCAACACACAAACGCGCATAGAGGGTGTTGATAATCTATGGGTGGTTAATTTAAATCCAATTGATGCCGCGCAAGCATATCGGGATTCAGTAATTGAACCCTATATTGGTAAACTCCCAGATAACATATTAACTAATATGAAGGAGCAATTATCGGGATCTTGTACTGTAGAAATTGCAGCATTTAATGAATTTACCAAGTACCTTGTAGATAATGATGGTATTGATACCTATGATTATATAATATTCGATACAGCACCAACAGGGCATACACTGAGAATGCTTCAACTTCCATCTGCTTGGGATCATTTTATATCAGAAAGCACTCATGGCGCATCGTGTTTGGGACAACTGTCTGGATTACAAGATAACAAGCAAAAGTATGCAGATGCTGTTGAGATTTTAGGGGATCGCACGAAAACGACGATCGTCTTAGTGGCTAAAGCAGATTCCAGTCCTTTATTTGAAGCAGAACGCGCCTCAAAAGAACTCATAGACATTGGTATTTCAAATCAAGTGCTTGTGATAAATGGCATGATAACCAAGAGTTCAAATGATGCAATTGAAGAAAGCATGATCCATAAACAACACCTTGCACTGAGTAAATTTCCACAAGGGCTAGAACTGTTAAGAACCTATGAGATCCCATTAAGGTCTTATAATGTTACAGGTATCGAAAGTCTGCGGTATTTGCTTTACAAAGATACCTTGATCGAAACAACTGCAGTACCAACGATAAATAGTAAAGAAATTGATACACTAATTTCTGATTTGATTACCACAAACAAGAAAATAATCTTTACGATGGGAAAAGGTGGCGTTGGTAAAACAACCATGGCATGTGCAATTGCACTTGGCTTAGCAAATAGAGGACAAAGCGTACATCTTACCACAACCGATCCAGCAAATCATCTTAAAGGATTTCTGAAAGAACACCACAATATCACAATGAGTGAAATTGATGAACAGAAAGAATTGTTGAAGTATCAAGAAGAAGTCCTTTCAGTTGCACGGGAAACGATGGATGAAGCAGACTTAGAGTATATTAAAGAAGACCTTCGTTCACCATGTACTCAAGAGATTGCTGTATTTCGTGCCTTTGCAGAAATTGTTGATCGCTCAAGTGATGAAATAATCGTGATTGATACTGCACCAACAGGACACACATTATTGCTGTTGGACTCAACTCAAAGTTATCACAACGAAATTGCGCGCTCTCAAGGGGAAGTCCCTGAATCTGTGAAACGTCTATTACCAAGACTGAGAAATCAAAACGAAACAGAAGTTGTGATTGTATCTTTAGCAGAAGCGACCCCGTATTTCGAAGCGTCACGGTTAATTGAGGACTTACAACGCGCGAATATATTTAGTAAATGGTGGATTGTAAATTCGAGTTTAGTGAATGTTGAGACTTGTTCAAGCATTCTAAAAGCGAAACAAATGAGTGAATATCATTGGATAAGCACGATCAGTGAAAAGACAAAAGGCAACACCATAATTGTTCCTTGGATTGCAGAAGCAATAAATGAGGATTCAATTAAAGCGTTAATGAATGAGAGGATCTAAAATGGACAAAGACCAAAACATATCAAATATAGAAGCGGTAATTTTGTTTAAAGCTATGGCTGATGAAACCCGATTAAAGATTATGGAGATGTTAACACAAGAAGAACTGTGTGCATGTCATATACTTGAGGCGTTTCATATTACACAACCAACATTGTCATACCACATGAAAATATTAGTTGAGAGTGAATTGGTCACAAGTCGAAAAGATGGTAATTGGATTCGCTACCGATTAAATCAAGACAAAGTTGCCAAACTTAATGCACTTACCAAACGTTATATTACGCATGATGATGTATGCATTCGCGAAGGAGGGTGTGATTAATGGACCAAAGTGTCAAACCTAAAGTAGCTTTTATTTGTGTTCACAACTCGTGTCGTTCACAGATTGCAGAAGCGATTGCAACATTAAAATACTCAGATATTATGGAAGCTTACTCCGCGGGAACAGAAAAAAAAGATCAAATCAATCCGGATGCTGTGCGTATTTTTAAGGCACGCTATGATATAGATATGAGCACAACTCAATCCTCTAAAACATTGGATTTGATTCCAACGGTAGATATTGTTGTTACGATGGGATGTAACGTTGATTGCCCTTGGCTTCCTTGTAAGCATCGCGAAGATTGGAACTTAGATGACCCCAGCGGCAAATCTGATGCTGCGTTTGAATATACAATTGATCAAATAGAGCTAAAGATGAAAGATCTAATGCGTCGCCTTAAGGACAAGGAAATTGAGGTGGATTAATGAATAATTCAAACGGAGACTCAGACAATCGTAACATTGGTTTTTTTGAAAAATATCTTACAGTATGGGTTCTTCTTTGCATGGTGACCGGTGTTCTTATCGGAAAATTCTTTCCAATAGTAGCCCAAGAAATCGAGAAAATTCAAATTTATAATACATCAGTTCCGATTGTTATCTTGACTTGGATTATGATTTTCCCCATGATGTTGAAGGTCGATTTTAAATCGATTCTTGCGGTCAAAGAAAACTATAAAGGGATTCTTATTTCAAGCTTTACAAGTTGGGCTATCAAACCATTTCTGATGTTTGGCCTTGCGTCCTTTTTCTTTCTTTTTGTATTTCAAGCGTTTATTCCAAGTGATTTAGGCTACCAGTATATTGCAGGAGCAGTACTACTAGGCGCAGCACCCTGCACCGCAATGGTATTTGTATGGAGCCATCTTACAAAAGGAGACCCAGCCCATACACTTGTTCAAGTTGCGCTTAATGACCTTATGATTATTGTTCTGTTTGTTCCGATTGTATCCTTTCTTCTCAATGCAACCAATATTGTTGTACCTTGGGATGTCTTATTTGGATCAGTAATTGCATTTGTAGTATTCCCACTTACTGGCGGAGCCCTCACACGATATTTCGTTGTGAAGCATAAAGGATTTAAATATTTTACCGATGAATTTATTCCTTTTTTTGAGCCAATCACAACGTTTGGATTACTGGCTACCTTAATCATTATCTTCACATTCCAAGGGAATATAATTATTAATAACCCACTTCATGTAATCCTCATTGCGGTTCCATTAGTGCTTCAAAATATCATTACTGCACTGTTTGCATATGGCAGTTGTAAGATCGCAAAACAACCACACAATGTTGCTGCTCCTGCTGCATTAATTGGTGCATCCGATTTCTTCGAGTTATCAGTTGCTGTTGCAATCACACTCTTCGGCGTGAACTCGCCTGTTGTATTAGTTTGTACAGTAGGTGTTCTGACAGAAGTCCCTGTGATGCTTATGTTAGTGCGGTTTGTGAATAAAACAAAGGGGATGTTCAATTACTAAACTTACTACCCATATGAAGTTATTAAGTCGTGATACCTTGACAAAACACATTTTATCAAACATAATGTACACAGTTAAATGCAATGAAAAGAAGAGTACGCATGTTAAGGGTTTTATAGAGAGTCTTGGTTTTGGTGAAACAAGATAAACACAACATGACGGAAGATGGCCTTGGAGCAGGATTGTTGAGTTTAAGGATTAGACAATCTCGGGTATGCCCGTTATCGCATCTAAAGTAGTCAAATACTTTGTGAGGTATATACTGTGAAGTATGTATAAATTAAGGTGGTAACATGAGAAGCACGCTCATCCTTAGGGAGGCGTGTTTTTATTTTAGAAAGAGGTGTGTGAATTGATAAGACTTGAAAATGTATCAAAACGATTTGAATTAAAAAATACGCAAGTCGATGCAGTGCGTGATGTATCACTCACAATCAATGATGGTGAGATATTTGGTGTGATTGGATACAGTGGGGCTGGTAAAAGTACCCTTGTACGCTGTATTAACTTACTTGAAAGACCGACGAGTGGATGTGTTTATGTCAATGATGTTGATTTAACAAAATTATCAAACAAAGACCTCCGTGCTCAACGTGAAAAAATCGGAATGATTTTCCAACAATTTAACCTGATGACCTCACGAACCGTTCATGACAATGTGGCGTTTCCACTTCATAATAAGATGTCAAAAGAAGCACGTGACTTAAAAGTTAAGGGACTCTTAGATATTGTTGGATTGTCTGATAAAGGGGATGCTTATCCTTCGCAATTATCAGGGGGGCAAAAACAACGGGTAGCAATTGCCCGAGCTTTAGCAAATGATCCGGGTATTTTACTGTGTGATGAAGCTACCAGTGCACTTGATCCTCAAACGACACAATCCATTTTAAAACTGTTGAAAAGACTCAATAAAGAATTGGGAATTACAATTGTTATCATTACACATGAAATGGGCGTAATCAAAGATATTTGTGATCGTGTTGCAGTGATGGAGAATGGCTATGTAAAAGAGCTTGATCGTGTCATTGAAGTCTTTGCCAATCCTAAAGCAGATATTACCAAAGAGTTCATCGCAACAACCAGCAACATGAATCAAATTAAGGAATTACTTGATAGTGATGTTGATATTGTTCATGTAGCGCACGATCAAATGATGCTTCAACTTGATTTCTATGGATCCAATACCAAAGAATCCATCATTGCACATTGCATTCGTGCAATTGATGTTGATGTGAGCATTATTTTTGGAAACGTTGAAGTCATCCAAGACGTTGCCTTGGGATCGCTGGTTGTAGTGGTAACGGGCAATAAAGAAAAACGCATCGAAGTCTTGCGTTATTTAAATGAACAAAATGTGAAAGTGGAGGTGTTGAAAGATGCAAGAAATGATTAATCAATGGTTACCAAATCTCGTGAGATATTGGCCTGAATTCTTAACAAGCATTGTTGAAACACTTCAAATGATGGCGTGGGCAGGTGTGTTTTCGATTTTCTTTGGTCTAATTTTTGGCGTAATTCTTGTGGTAACGCAAAAAGGAAACATCTTAGAACATGTTATGATTTCACAAGTCAATGCATTTATCCATCAGTTCATTGATAAAACAGTGAATATCATGCGCTCCATTCCATTTCTTATTTTGATTGTTGCGATTGGTCCATTTGTGCTCTTTATTGTCGGAACTGCAATTGGCGTTAAAGGTGCAATCCTTCCAATGGTAATTGGGTGTACACCATTTGTGATTCGTCAGGTAGAAATGGCATTATCTACAGTGGATCCAGGGCTTATTGAAGCTGCAGAAGCAATGGGATTGTCACCGTTTAAAATTATTACAAAAGTTTATTTAAAAGAGAGTGTGCCACAACTCATTCGTGCGGTAACCATCACGTTGATTAGTTTGCTTGATTTAACTGCTATGGCAGGAATTATTGGTGGTGGTGGTTTGGGTGCCTTTGTTATCCGTTATGGCCGTGGTCGGTTTTATACTGATATTATTGTTGTTTCGGTCATTGTATTGGTACTGATGGTTATGGTCATCCAAATGATTGGGAATGCTTTATCTCGTAAATTTACACACTAAAGGGCAGTTTTCACTGCCCTTTTATAAACGCATCAAGGAGTTGTACGGAAGGTTCGTGTGTCATTGGATTCACGACTTCACGATAAACCAATTTGTGCTCTTTATTAAAGAGCAACACAGCCCGTGCTGCTTTTTTCAATAAAGGAATATATAAACCTAGTTTTTGAAGATAAATTCCTACAGGATCACTGTAGAAATTAATGTCTTTATTTTGTGCAAGACACCATTTGTTACACGCTTCATAAGAATCGGTAGAAATGTTTAACAGATAGATACCATGCTCCTCACAGTATTTTACCATGTGTTGAGTTTGTAAACTGCACACTTTTGTATTAATACCAGGAAAGGTACTGATTAATATATAAGGTGCATCTAACTGCGTAGTATCCAAAGGTTTATCATCAATCATCAAACTTTGGAGACCCGGAATTTGTGCTCCCATTTCCAAAGGTTCTTTTTGTAGTTTTAACTGAATTTTAAAGATTTCTGTTTTATTTGGTTCTTTCATAATTGTATCGTATAGGTTTCGATCCTAAGACTCCTTCCGTCAATGGTCTTGACGTCTTTCTCTTCATCAGTCAGTGTTCCATTCAAATAGAGTGGAATCTTTTTACTTGCGATATTACGGATATCAACAGGGTAGATTACTTGAGTGTATCCCAATGATTTTGCTTTTTGCGCAACCAATTGCATCGCTTCACGGCCATAATGATGACCATGCTGTGATTTTATCGTCCAAACTCCTAGTTCTGGGGTTTGTGATTCTAGACCATGTAGTCCAGCAAGGCCAATAAACGCGTTTGATTCCCTGAGTGTGATTGCATAAACGAGCTCACGGTTTAGGTGCATATTTTTTAGTGTCGCTTCTACAAAAGCGGATGCCTCTTCCAAAGATCTTGAAGGGGTGGGGAACATGTAGATTGCGATATCATCGCTAAAGTGTTCAAGTACATTTTGTGCATCACCACTGTTAATGGGCCTCAGAATCAAACGATCTGAAATAAGTGGTTTAAACATTTGTATCACTTCCTTTCTTTCATTTTATCACATTTGACATAAAAAAATGCTATTTGGAATCTCCACATAGCATTTTATCTAAATCAATTAATGATTCATGAATAGAATTTAATTTACATGCATAATCATCATGATTTTCAAACGTCATTTCAATTGCAGATGCTTTACACAATGTATCCAAAAGTTCAGGCTGCTCGATAAAGAGTTCAGACTCTCGTTTATCTTGCTTGCAAGCCTTACGGACAATCTTTCCAGAGCTTTCAAGGTTTCTTAGAAGCTTTGAAGCAGCACTTTTCTTGATGCCAAGGCGTTCGCACATTGCATTTTGACTGGTACCAGGATGTGTGAGCACATCAAGAAGAACCAAATACTCTTTGGCTGTATAACCCAGTGCTTTGGATTGTTTTTCAATACGTTGATTCATTTTCCCTGTGATTTCTAGGAGCGCATCAAATATTGTTGTCAGTTCATCTTGATGTGTGTTCATACCTTTTATCCTCGAATTGTTTTAAGTGCTTTAGACCATGCAATCACTTGATCAAACATCTTGTTTGCATTGTCTTTGTGATAATCGTTTGGTTTAAACTCTGACATGTTGACAAAGTCAGCCATAATTGAGAACGTCACCATTGTACGTACTGAAGCAAGTTCTTGTTCAGCATTGATGAGACGCAATGTTTGAATGGATGACAATCCACCAAGTCCACCATAAGCAACATATCCTACAGCTTTATTGTTTAGTTCAGGCTGTAAGTAGTCAAGGGCATTTTTGAATGCACCAGGTAATGCACGGTTGTATTCTGGTGTTACAAATACATAGCCATCAAATGAAGCCATTTTTTCTGACCATGCTTTAATTGCTGCGCCTTGTTCTTGAGTTGGTTGAAGACCAAGCAGGGGAAGATCATAGTCTTTTAGATCGACTAATTCATAAGAAGCTTCTTCAGCTTTTTCAGTTGTTGCATAATTGTAGGTCCAATCACCCACTTGTTTACCATTACGTCCTTCACGTACACTTGCAATTACAATACCAATTTTCAACATAAGTTAAGTCCTCCTGTTATGTTATGACTTAATTATGATATTAATTGGTTGAATATTCAACTAATATGCTCACAGCACAATTGAACTTTTGATTGTTTCAATGAGCAATGTTAATCCATCTACGTCGTCTTGTGAGAAACGATTTTCTATGGGTGCATCAATATCTAACACACCAAACGGTTCACCATCGTTATATATAGGAACGACGAGTTCACTTTTTGATGCACTATCACAGGCAATATGTCCTGGAAATGCATGCACATCATCCACTTTGAGGGTTTGATTGGATTCCAGTGCAGCCATACAAACACCTTTACCATGGGGTAGGCGTGTACAGGCCACTTTTCCTTGAAATGGTCCGAGAACCAAGGCGTTTTCTTTATATATATAGAAACCGACCCAATTTAGGTCCGCCATCATTTCATTGAGTAATGCGGATAGATTTGCCATGTTCGCAATTGCATCAGGTTCTGATTCACATAAGCTTTGAGCTTGTTCAATTAATAATTTATAATCCATTCTTATCATCCTTTTCACTTTGATATAGTGTACCATATATGAGGAATATTTTAGTATCATATTTAATCTTCTACTAACTTTGTGTATTATAGATGGCGTAGATAAGGATGTGTGAGCGTATGAATCCGAAAATTGGTGATGCAGTATATGTGCAAAGCTATAAACATGACGGGTCGCTCCATCGTACATGGTCATGTGCTACAGTCGTTGATGTTAACGATGAAATGATTGTAGCGATTACTTATAAAACTTGGGTTGTTGAAGGTGATGGAAGACGGTGGTTCACACGCGAACCTGCCGTATATTATTTCTATTTGAATCGGTGGTACAATGTGATTGCGATGATTCGAAAGCGTGGAATCTATTATTATTGTAACTTAGCAACGCCAAGCATTTACGATGGGGAAGCAATTAAGAATATTGATTATGACCTGGATGTAAAAGTATTCCCAGATGGAAACTATATTCTACTGGATGAAGATGAATTTATTGATCATCAACGTCAAATGCAATACGATGTGTCAATTATTGATATAGTTGTTGATGAGCAACGTCGACTTGTGAATGAAGTCAAAAGCGGTGTGGGACCCTTTAATTCTTTGAATGTTTATGAGTATTTTGAAAAATTTCTCAATTTAAACTTCGAAGAGTCATAAATGATTTTAAAAGTACAGTACCCACTGTGCTTTTTTTTCTTTGAAACAAGGGGTGTTATCCTTCATTTACGATGAGCAAAAGAATATGAAGATCAGCCTCTCTTTAAATGGAAATGATGCGGTCCAAACAGGCTGTTTATTCCTATGAAAAAAGTTTGAAAAAAGTATTGCAATCTACCACATATCGTGTATAATAATTGAGCTACTGCGAAGAAATGCGAGGTTGCCGGCACACTGAGAGACGTTGTCATGGTCAGTGAGAAGCACGGGGAATTCGCATGGAGCAGGTCCATTTGAATGGACAACGGAATAGGAGGAAATTTCCATGGCAAAGAATTTCATTCGTATACGCTTAAAAGCATACGAACACCGCACTATTGATAGTGCTGCTCAGAAGATTGTTCAAGCGGCAAATGATCATGGTGCAAGCAAAGTTGTTGGTCCAGTTCCACTGCCAACAAAAAAAGAGATTGTTACAATCTTACGTTCACCACATGTTAATAAGGACTCTCGTGAACAATTTGAATCAAGAACGCATAAGCGTTTGATTGAAATTGTTGGTCCAACACCTGAAACAATTGACGCATTAAGTCGTCTTGAGTTACCAAGCGGTGTTGACATCGAGATCAAACTTTAGTAGGAGGAGTTATTAGATGAAAGGTTTATTAGGACGTAAATTAGGGATGACTCAAGTCTTCACGACTGATGGTACTCTAATTCCTGTAAGCGTAGTTGAAGTGTTGCCTAATGTTGTACTTCAAAAGAAGACATTAGAAACAGATAACTACGAAGCAGTTCAATTAGGTGTTGTTGATGTTAAAGAACACCGTGCGAACAAATCTGAGATTGCTCATGCTGCTAAAGCTAACACAGCTCCGAAACATTTTGTTCGTGAAATCGCTGGTAGCGAATTACTAAGCTACGAAGTAGGCGATGAAATCAAAGCTGACTTATTCTCAGCAGGTGAGTTTGTAGATGTTACGGGAACTTCACGTGGTAAAGGTTACCAAGGTGCAATTCGCCGTAATAACCAAGCAATTGGGCCTAAAGCTCACGGTTCAGGGTTCCACCGTGGTGTTGGTTCATTAGCGACTGGCGGACGTAACAATGGTTACATCAATAAAGGTCGTATTATGGCTGGACACGAAGGTGCACGTACCCGTACAAACCAAAATTTAGAAATTATCAAAGTTGATACTGAAAACAACTACATTTTGGTAAAAGGAAACGTTCCAGGACCACGTCGTGGTTATGTAGTAGTTAAGACAACTACAAAACACGTGAAATCAACAAGTCCTGTTGAACTTATTGATTACTCGGCTAAGGAGGATTCTGAAAATGCCTAAAATTGACGTATTAAATCATGAAGGTAAGAATCTTCATTCACTTGAATTAAGTGAAGAAGTATTTGGTATTGAACCAAACAAACAAGCACTCTTTGATGCAATCGTGATGCAACGTGCTTCACAACGCCAAGGAACTCACAAGGTTAAAAACCGTTCAGAGGTTCGTGGTGGTGGTCGTAAGCCATGGCGTCAAAAAGGTACAGGACGTGCTCGTCAAGGTTCGATCCGTTCACCACAATGGCGTGGAGGTGGAATCGTATTTGGTCCTACACCACGTAGCTATGCTTATAGCTTGAACCGCAAAGTTCGTCGCTTAGCATTACGTTCAGCATTATCACAAAAAGTTTTAGATTCACAAATGGTTGTATTAGAAAACCTCTCATTTGAAGAAGTAAAAACAAAGAACTTCGTGAAGTTCATGGAAAATCTAGAGTTCACTCGTAAAACATTATTTGTATTCGACGGACAAGAAGATATCGTGAATGCTTACCTATCAATGCGTAACATTCCAAATGCTGGTTTACTTGATGTTGAAGGTCTGAATGTTTACGATATCGTAAATGCGGATCGCATTGTATTTACTGAAAAAG
Organism: Erysipelothrix larvae; assembly: GCF_001545095.1. Taxonomy (NCBI): domain Bacteria; kingdom Bacillati; phylum Bacillota; class Erysipelotrichia; order Erysipelotrichales; family Erysipelotrichaceae; genus Erysipelothrix; species Erysipelothrix larvae. The sequence goes on along the minus strand of NZ_CP013213.1, from coordinate 1,329,336 downwards.
CAGCAGTTGCAGCTGGAGAGGTATTTGCATAATGAAACGTAACCCTAGAGATATTATCTTACGCCCAATCATTACTGAAAAAACTGTAATGATGCAACAAAATGATAACAAAGTTACATTTGAAGTTGCTAAAGGGACAAACAAAATTGAAATCGCTCAAGCGATTGAAGAAATCTTCAATGTAAAAGTTGAAAAAGTTAACGTTGTAAACGTTGCACCTCGTAAAAAACGCGTTGGAAAATACGAAGGTAAAACACGTGGTGTTCGTAAAGCAATCGTTAAACTTGCAGAAGGATCAAACATTGACGTTCTGTAATTTAGAAATTTATCGGAAGAATTACGCTATTTCCGGACAATTTGCGTAGGGAGGATTATTTTAAATGGCTATTAAAAAGTATAAGCCAATGACTCCTGGACGTCGTGGGATGACTACTCTTGCTAATGAAGAGTTAACAGCATCAAAACCAGAACGTTCATTATTGGTCTCATTGGACAAAACAGGTGGTCGTAATAACTTAGGACGTATAACAACACGTCATAAGGGAGGCGGACACAAACGTAAATATCGTATTATCGATTTCAAACGTAACAAAGATGGAATTCCAGCAACTGTTGCTACTGTGGAATACGATCCAAACCGTTCAGCAAACATTATGTTATTAAACTATGCTGATGGTGAAAAACGATATATCCTAGCTCCTAAAGGACTAAAAGTTGGAGATGTAATCTATTCAGGTGCAGGTTCAGATATTAAAGTAGGAAACTGCTTAGAACTTAAAGACATTCCTGAAGGTACAGTAATCCACAATATCGAGTTAAAACCAGGTAAGGGTGGCCAAATGGCACGTTCTGCTGGTGCATCTGCTCAAGTATTAGGTAAAGAAGGCGAATATGTAACACTTCGTCTGACATCTGGTGAAGTACGTAAAGTATTCGAACATTGCCGTGCAACAATCGGTGAAGTTGGGAATGCTGACCACTCATTAGTAAATATCGGTAAAGCTGGTCGTAATCGTTGGAAAGGTATCCGCCCAACAGTTCGTGGTTCTGCAATGAACCCTGTTGATCACCCTCACGGTGGTGGTGAAGGACGTACACCGATTGGACGTGTTGCACCAATGACTCCATGGGGCAAAAAAGCTCTTGGTGTTAAAACTCGTAAGAATAAAAAAGCTTCGACTAAATTAATTGTACGTCGTCGTAACGCTAAGTAACGAAAGGAAGGAAAAATAAAAAATGGCTCGTAGTTTGAAAAAAGGACCGTTTTGCGATCATCATTTGATGGCTAAAGTTGAAAAGCTCAACGCGTCAGGTAAAAAAGAAGTAATTAAAACATGGTCACGTCGTTCAACCATTTTCCCTCAATTCGTAGAACATACGTTTGCGGTGCACAATGGTAAAGAACACGTTCCAGTGTTCGTAACTGAAGACATGGTTGGACATAAGTTAGGTGAATTTGTTCCAACACGTAAGTATTCAGGACACGCAGAAGATAAGAAGGCAGGTCGTAGATAATGGACGTTAAAGCAATATCAAAAACGCAACGTGTAACTTCACGTAAAGCGCGTCTAGTTCTAGATGAAATCCGCGGCTTAGATGTAGATCACGCTGCTGCAATCTTAAAGTATGTACCTAACAATGCTGCTAAGATTATTGGAAAAACATTGAAATCAGCAGTTGCTAATGCAACAAATAACCATCAGTTAGATGAAGAGAAACTATATATCTCTGCATGCTATGCTGATGAAGGTGTTACGATGAAGCGTTTCCGCCCTCGTGCTAAAGGGTCTGCAGCGCCAATCATGAAGCGTACAAGCCACATTACAATCGTGGTTTCGGAACGCGTATAGGAGGATAGACAATGGGACAAAAAGTTAATCCAGTCGGTTTACGCGTCGGTATAATCCGTGATTGGGAATCACGCTGGTACGCTGAAAAAGAATTCGGAAATCTATTACACGAAGATCATGAAATCCGTGCTTATATTTTCAAGAATTTAAAAGATGCTTATGTATCACGCGTTGAAATCGAACGCTACAAAAACCGTGTTGACATCATTATCCGTACAGCTCGTCCTGGTGTGGTAATCGGTGTTAACGGTTCAAATATCGAAAAAGTTAAAGCAGATCTTTCAAAAATCTCAAAAGGTAATTCTGTACAAATCAAAGTGTTAGAAGTTGCTAACCCTGATTTGGATGCACATTTAGTTGCGCGTAATATCGCTGAGCAACTTGAACAACGTGCTTCATTCAGAACTACACAAAAACGTGCGATTCAACGCACAATGCGTTCTGGAGCTAAAGGAATCAAAACTGCAGTTTCAGGTCGTTTAGGTGGTGCAGATATGGCACGTACTGAAGGATATTCAGAAGGTGTAGTTCCGCTCCATACATTACGTTCAGATATTGATTATGCTCATTATGAAGCTATGACACAATTCGGTATCCTTGGTGTTAAAGTTTGGATCTGTCGTGGAGAAGTATTACCAGGACAAATGGTTCAAGAACCTGAAGCACCTAAGGGTGGTAACGATCGTGGTCAACGCCGTCGCCGTCGTGGTGGCCGTGACAACCAACGTCGTAACCCAAACAACCGTGGTGAACAAAAAGCTTCAAGTGAAAGTTCAGAACAAGGAGGTAACTAATTATGTTGATGCCAAAGCGTACTAAATATAGAAAACCTCATCGTATTTCATACGAAGGTCGTTCTAAAGCAGGTCGTACTGTTGCATTTGGTGAGTATGGTTTAGTTGCTGAAACAGGTAACTATATCACAAACCGTCAAATTGAAGCAGCACGTATCGCGATGACACGTTACATGAAGCGTGGTGGTAAGGTTTGGATTAAAATCTTCCCACACATGGCTATTACAAGAAAACCTCTCGAAGTTCGTATGGGTTCTGGTAAAGGTGCTCCTGAAGGTTGGGTAGCAGTTGTTAAACCAGGTCGTGTCATGTTCGAAGTTGCTGGTGTAAGCGAAGAAGTAGCTCGTGAAGCATTCCGTCTTGCATCAATGAAATTAGCAGTAAAAACACGATTTGTTCGTAAAGGTGAGGAGGAAAAAGTATGACAGTAAAAGAAATTCGTGATATGGATAGCTCAAAGCTACTCTTAGAAATCGATACTCTTAAAGAAGAATTATTTGATCTTCGCTTCAAGCAAGCTATCGGTCAACTTGAAAATCCTGCTCGTCTAAAAGAAATCCGCAAAACTATTGCACGGATTAAGACAGTGATCACTGAGCGTGAGCTTAGTGACAGCAAGTAGGAGGTCACAAAGCGATGGAAAGAAACAAACGCAAAGTTTACCGTGGTACTGTTGTATCTGATGCAATGGATAAAACGGTAGTCGTAGAAGTAAGCACATCAAAACGCCATCCATTATATGGTAAGCGTGTAAATTATTCGAAAAAATACAAAGCTCATGATGAAAACAATGAATACGGTGTTGGTGATACAGTTGAAATTATGGAAACTCGTCCATTATCAGCTACTAAACATTTCCGTGTTATCCGTTTGATTCAAAAAGCTGTTGTACTTTAATTGGAGGTTGTTAGATTATGATTCAAAATGAAACAAGATGTAGAGTCGCTGACAACACTGGTGCAAAGGAAATCTTAGTTATTCGTTTGCTCGGCGGTAGCCGCCGTACTTCATCAAATATCGGTGACATCGTAGTAGGAACTGTTAAACAAGCAATTCCTGGTGGAACTGTTAAAAAAGGTGAAGTAGTAAAAGCAGTTATTGTTCGTAGCGTATATGGTGTTCGTCGTGAGAATGGTTCATACATCAAATTTGATGATAACGCAGTTGTTATCTTGAAGGATGATGAAACATCACCTCGTGGAACACGTATCTTCGGTCCTGTGGCACGTGAACTTCGTGAAAAGAACTTCATGAAGATTGTGTCATTAGCACCTGAAGTATTGTAGGGAGGCTTTCATGAAAATCAAACGCGGAGATAAAGTTCAAGTTATCACAGGTTCTTATAAAGGGACTATCGGCGATGTCATCGAAGTCTTTCCTAAGAAAAACAAGGTTAAAGTTGAAGGCGTAAATATGGTTAAAAAACATATGAAACCAAATCAAATTAACCCTGACGGTGGTATTGTTGAAATGGAAGCATGGATTGATGCTTCTAATGTAATGCTTTATGATTCAAAATCAAAAGCACCTTCACGTGTTCGCATGGGCGAAGACAAAAAAGGTGAAAAAGTACGTGTCTTTGTTAAATCAGGCAAAGAAGTTAAATAAGGAGGTATAGCAGATGAGTTTAAAAGATAAGTATACAACTGAAGTAGTTCCTGCTCTTGTTAAGCAATTTGACTATACTTCAGTAATGCAAGCGCCAAAGCTTGTAAAAATTGTTGTAAACATGGGTGTTGGTGACGCAGTAACTAACGTTAAACACCTTGAAGATGCAGTTGCAGATCTTACCGCAATCGTTGGTCAAAAACCAATTATTACTAAAGCTAAGAAATCTGTAGCGAACTTCAAAATCCGTGAAGGAATGCCAATTGGTGCAAAAGTTACATTACGCGGTGAAAAAATGTATGATTTCTACACTCGTTTAGTAAGCTTAGCACTTCCTCGTGTTCGTGACTTCCGTGGAATCAACTCAGGTTCATTCGATGGTCGTGGAAACTTCACACTTGGTATTAAAGAACAAATCATTTTCCCAGAAATTGATTATGATAAGGTAACTAAAGTTCGTGGTATGGATATCACTATCGTTACTTCAGCTGAAACTGATGCAGAAGGATATGCATTATTATCAAACTTAGGATTCCCATTCAAGAAGGAGGACGGCGCTAATGGCTAAGAAATCAAAGATTGCACGTGAAAAACAACGTCAAGAAGTTGTAGCTCGTTATGCAGACAAACGTGCTGCATTGAAGGCCGCTGGTGACTATGAGGGATTGCAAAAACTTCCTCGTAATGCTTCTCCAACACGTCTTCGTAACCGTGACTCTGTAGATGGACGTCCACGTGGTTACATTAGAAAATACAAAATGTCACGTATTCGCTTCCGTGAGTTGGCTTACAAAGGTCAAATTCCTGGCGTACGTAAGGCAAGCTGGTAGAAGGGAGAACGTTTCAAATGACTATGACAACAGATCCAATTGCGGATTTACTAACTCGTATTCGTAATGCGATTCAAGCAAAACACGAAGTAGTATCAATTCCTGCAAGTAAGGAAAAAGTAGAAATTTCAAGAATCTTGAAAGAAGAAGGGTTCATCCGCGACTACCATGTAGACGGAGACGGACCAACACGTGCTATTACAGTAGTATTGAAATACGGACCAAACGGAGAAAAAGTAATTACTGGACTTCGTCGTATCTCAAAACCTGGTATGCGCGTTTATGCAAAAGTAGATTCAATTCCACGTGTTCTTAATGGACTTGGGATTGCAATCATCTCTACATCAGAAGGTGTAGTAACCGATAAGCAAGCTCGTCAAAAACATGTAGGTGGCGAAGTCTTAGCTTACGTTTGGTAAGAGAGGAGAACCTTAATGTCACGTATCGGAAATAAAACGATTACCATTCCTGCGGGTGTTGAATTCGACGTTAATGCTGGTAATGAGGTGACTGTTAAAGGACCTAAAGGTACTTTATCACGTCAGTTCAGAAGCGAATTAACAATCGAAGTTGACGGTGATACAGTTACTGTAAAACGTCCAGACGATTCAAAACCTATGAAGCAAATTCACGGGACAACACGTTCATTGATTAACAATATGATCGTTGGTGTTACTGAAGGGTTTGTTAAAGAATTAGAATTAGTAGGTATCGGGTATCGTGCAGCTAAAAACGGCGATAAATTAGTAATGAGTGTTGGATATTCACATCCAATCGAATTTGTGATTAGCTCTGATCTAGAAGTAGAAGTCCCAGCAGTTACACAAATCAAAATTTCAGGAATCGACAAACAAGCAGTTGGTGAATTTGCAGCAAATGTTCGTGCGATCCGTAAACCTGAACCATATCTTGGTAAAGGGATTAAATACAAAGGCGAAATTATCCAACGTAAAGAGGGTAAAACAGCCGCTAAGAAATAGTGGGAAAGGAGCTAACATATTATGGCTAAAAAATTATCTAGAGACCAACAACGTGTTCGTCGTCATATTCGTGTCCGCACAAAAGTTTCTGGTACACCAGAGCGCCCACGTCTTAGTGTATATCGCTCAAATGGAAACATTTATGCGCAAATTATCGACGATGTTAACGCAAATACACTTGTTGCCACAAGTTCACTTCAATTAAAACTCGAAAAGGGTGGAAATATTGAAGCTGCAACTAAAGTTGGTAACGAAATTGCTAAATTAGCATTAGACAAAAACATTAAAGTAGTAGTGTTCGATCGTGGAGGTTATATCTACCACGGACGTGTTAAAGCACTAGCAGATGCAGCTCGTGAAGCTGGACTAGAGTTCTAGGGAGGATTAAGATGAGTCGTAGACCAAAAAGAGATCAACGCGAACAAGAGTTCGAAGAACGCGTTGTTGTCATCAACCGTGTTACTAAAGTTGTTAAGGGTGGACGTCGTTTTCGCTTCGCTGCTCTAGTTGTTGTTGGTGACAGAAAAGGACGCGTTGGATTTGGAACAGGAAAAGCAAACGAAGTTCCAGATGCAATTCGTAAAGCAATCGAAAGTGCTAAGAAAAACTTAATCAATGTTAAGTTAATCGAAGGTACTTTACCACACTCAAGTGTGGGAGTATTTGGTGCTGGTGAAGTATTCCTTCGCCCAGCTACAGAAGGTACAGGAGTTATCGCTGGTGGAGCAGTACGTGACGTATTGGAACTTGCTGGTGTAACAGATGTACTTACAAAATGTATCGGATCACGCACACCAATTAACATGGTTCGTGCAACATTTGATGCATTAGAAAACATGCGTACAGTAAATGAAGTTGCTGAACTTCGTGAACTTAAAGTTAAAGAAGTACGTAACTAGGAGGAGACCTTTATGAAATTACATGAATTGCAATATACAGAAGGTGCTCGTCGTCCACGCAAACGCTTAGGACGTGGACATGCTACTGGACAAGGTAAGACATCTGGTAAAGGTCACAAAGGACAAAACGCTCGTAGTGGCGGTGGTGTTGCTTTAGGATTTGAAGGGGGTCAAACACCTCTTTACAAACGAATCCCTAAACGTGGATTTAATAACATCAACCGTGTAAACTATGCGATCGTAAATCTATCAGATCTAAATCGTTACGAAGACGGTTCAGAAGTAACAATCGAAATGCTACTTTCTGATAAAGTTGTTCGTAAAACACTTGATGGTGTTAAAGTTCTTGGTAACGGAGCACTTGAAAAGAAACTCACAGTTAAAGCAAATGCTTTCTCAAAGACAGCAGTTGAAGCTATTGAGAAATTAGGTGGAAAAGTCGAGGTGATCTAATGATACGCTTTATAACTGATTTATTTAAAAATAAAGAAATCAGAAATCGCATCATTTTCACTTTGACAATGCTAGCGGTATTCAGATTAGGAACAGTCATGACTGTTCCTAATGTGGACCGTGTCAAGTTACAAGCTGGTTTAGGTTCTAATTCGATCCTAGATATGATGAGCTTGCTTGGCGGGGGTGCGTTACAAACATTCTCAATCTTCTCTATGGGGGTTGGGCCATACATTAATGCATCTATCATTGTTCAATTATTGTCGATGGATATTATTCCTTACTTGGCAGAACTCGCGAAATCTGGACAAAAGGGTAAAATGCAAATGGATCGTATTACACGATACCTTGCTATTGTATTAGCGTTCGTACAATCAATCACATTGTTGATTGCTTATCAAAACCAATATGGTATCTTAATGGATACTTCAGCACAAAGCTATCTCTTCATGGCAACTGTCATGTCAGCAGGTACAATGTTCCTACTTTGGTTAGGTGATCAAATTACAACAAAAGGTGTTGGTAATGGTATGTCACTAATTATCTTTGCTGGTATTGTTGCTCATATGCCTACGAACTATGCAAATGCATTTACTTCAATGGTTACTGATAACAATTATTCGGCAAGTGGTATTGCCTATTTTGCTTTATTTGTATTATTGAATTTAACGATTATTGTATTAGTTGTATTTATGAACCAAGCAGTTCGTAAAATTACGATTCAGTATTCATCAAGCAGTGGTGCAACACGTGGTAAAAACATGAATCACTTACCACTTAAGATAAACTCTGCAAACGTTATTCCGGTAATTTTTGCAAGTGCAATTCTTCAAGCCCCACTTGTTATTATGAGTTGGATTAATCAAGATTTTTGGCTTTATAAGTTTATGAATCAGTATCTTGCATTGAGTACACCTGGTGGGCTGATTGCTTATATTGTATTGATCATTTTCTTCACCTTCTTCTACACTCACCTAACGGTTGACCCTGAGAAGATTGCAGAAAACTTTGGTAAGAATAATTCCTATATTCCAGGTGTAAGACCTGGTAAGGATACAAAGCGATACATTACAACAGTATTGAACCGAATCACTGTATTTGGAGCAATCTTCATTGCATTTATCGCATTACTACCGTACTTGCTACCGATTATTACAAACGGTGCAATTCCTCATGCAACAGCTCCTGGTGGAACTGGGATCATCATTGTTGTTGGGGTAGCACTTGAGACTGTTAAAGAACTTCAAGGTCGCTTGGCACAAAGAACCTATTCTGGTTTCTTCAAGCACTAAAGTTAGTTAGGAGTAAGCATGAATTATTTAATTATGGGACCTGCTGGAAGCGGCAAGGGGACAATGTCAAAAGAGATTGTCAATAAATTAAACATTGCTTACATCTCAACTGGGGATATGTTTCGAGAAGCTCTCTCGAAACAAACTCCTGTTGGTATGGAAGCTAAAGAATACATGGACCAAGGAAAACTTGTTCCAGATGATGTCACAAACCGTATGGTTAAAGAACGCATCTCACAAGGTGATTGCTTAAATGGTTATCTACTCGATGGATTCCCACGTAGTATCGCTCAAGTAGAAGCATTTGATGTGATGTCAAAGGAAATCAATCGTCCGATTGATTTAGTATTAAATCTAGATGTAAATCATGATGAACTTGTAAAACGAATTACAGGACGTCGTCTGTGTCCAACATGTGGAGCAATCTATCATATTGATACACGTAAACCTAAAGTTGAAGGAATCTGTGATCTTGATCAAACACCTTTAATTCAAAGAGACGATGATACTGAAGAAAAATTCGAAGTGCGTCATCAAGCATACTTAGAAACAACACTCCCTGTGATTGAATTTTACAGGAGCAAAGGATTGGTTCGAGATATTAACGCTGATCAACCAATTGAATTAGTTTTAGAAGACATTTTTAAAGTGTTGGAGGCAAGTAAATGATTACTACCAAGTCAGAAAGAGAATTAGAGTTGATGCGTCGTGCGGGTGAGATTGTATTCTTAACACATGAAGCGGTTAAAAAAGAAATTAAGCCTGGTGTTTCAACAAAGCATTTAAATGATGTGGCTCATGCGTTTATTTTGAGTCAAGATGCTACTCCGTCTTTTCTTGGTTATAATGGATTTCCTGCTTCGATTTGTGCATCAGTCAATGAAGTCTTGGTGCATGGTATTCCAAGTGAAAAAGTCATTCTGAAAGAAGGCGACATTGTCTCGATTGATATAGGCGCAATTTACAAAGGTTACCACGGAGATTCCGCATGGACTTATCCAGTTGGTGAAATTAGTGAAGAAGCGAAACTACTATTAGAAGTGACAGAAAAATCATTATTTGCAGGACTTGAGAAAGCGAAAGCTGGAAATCGTCTTGGAGATATTGGGGTTGCTGTTAGTGATGCTGTAAAACCTTATGGATTTGGTGTGCCGATTGAGTACACTGGTCATGGTATTGGAACTTCAATGCATGAAGATCCAGCAGTACCAAATTATGGCATTGCAGGAAAAGGTGTATTGTTACGAAAAAACATGACATTAGCAATTGAACCAATGGTTCAGTTGGGAACACATCGTACAGAGGTAATGGATGATGAATGGACTGTAAAGTCAAAGGATCGTTCATTAACAGCACATTTCGAACATACTGTATTAATTAAAGATGATGGTTATGAAATATTAACGCGTTCAAAGGAGGCATTTACACACTGATGAGTAAACAGGACGTTATTGAACTGGATGGTGTAATCGTAGATACACTTCCAAGTGCACAATTCAAGGTGAAACTTGAGAATGGTCACGAAATAATTGCTCACGTATCTGGTAAAATCCGTATGCATTACATTCGCATTTTACCGGGAGACAGAGTGACTGTAGAGTTATCACCCTACGATTTATCACGTGGGCGTATAACATTTAGACATAAATAGTTTCGATTATGTCGAAATTATGATATTATTAATGATGGATTATTTGAAATAGGAGGAAGTCTTATAAATGGCTCGTATTGCTGGTATTGATATCCCACGTAATAAGCGTGTAGTTATATCACTAACATATATTTATGGAATTGGTTTGCCAACATCACAAAAGATTTTAGCAGCTGCTGAGATTGATGAGAGCATCCGTGTAAAAGATCTTACAGAAGATCAAATGAATGCGATTCGTCGTGAAGTTGAAAAACACCGTGTCGAAGGGGATCTTCGTCGTGAAGTTAACTTAAACATCAAACGTTTAATGGAAATTGGTAGCTACCGTGGTATGCGTCATCGTCGTGGTCTTCCTGTACGTGGTCAACGTACTAAGACAAACGCTCGTACACGTAAAGGACCACGTCGTACAGTAGCTAACAAGAAGAAGTAGTAGGAGGATAAAAGCGTAATGGCAAAAGCAAAAAGAACCACAACGCGTAAACGTCGTGCTCGTAAGAATATAGCACGCGGTATCGCTCATATCCATTCGACATTTAACAACACTATTGTAACAATCTCGGATGAACAAGGAAATGTAATTTCTTGGTCAAGTGCAGGAGCTCTTGGATTCAAGGGTTCACGTAAATCTACACCATTTGCAGCTCAAATGGCTTCAGAAGCTGCAGCACGCGGTGCTGTAGACAATGGAATGAAATCAGTTGAAGTTAGTGTTAAAGGGCCTGGACCAGGTCGTGAAGCTGCAGTACGTTCATTGCAAACAGCTGGACTTGAAATCAGCGTAATCAATGATGTGACACCTGTGCCACATAATGGTTGCCGTCCACCAAAACGTCCACGTGGATAAAAAAACAACACTGATTAAGGAGGTAAGACCAGATGAACAAGTTTGAACGCGCACAATTTGTTGTAAGTGAATTTGATGAAACGACTCATTACGGAAAATTCGTGATTGAGCCTCTTGAACGTGGATTTGGTACAACAATTGGAAATGCATTGCGTCGGGTTATGCTCTCCTCACTGCCAGGTGCAGCTGTATATTCATTGAAAATAGACGGTGTCTATCATGAATTTACTTCAATTCCTGGAGTTGGAGAAGATGTGACAGGAATCGTATTGAATATAAAAGATTTGGTTCTTGATATTGCAGATTCAGAAGTTTACACCTTAAGAGTTTCTCAAAAGGGTCCAAAAGTTGTGACTGCAGCGGATATTGAATGTCCAACAAATGTTGAGATTCTAAATAAAGATCATATCATCGCAACCCTTGCTGAAGGTGCTGTTTTAGATATGGAAATGAAAGCACGTAACGGTCGTGGCTATGTTAGTTCAGATGACAACAAGCAAATGTTCCAAAGTGCTTCACAAGGGATTGGTACTATCTATACCGACTCAATTTACACACCAATCGAACGCGTTAAATATGAAGTTGAACCAACACGTGTGGGACAAGATTCTAAGTTTGACCGTTTAGTCATGGAAATTTGGACAAATGGTTCGATTCAACCTCAACAAGCACTTTCATTAGGATCAAAAATCTTAATGGATCACCTTGAGCAAATCGTTGCAATCAAGGATGCTGTATATGAACAAGAATCACTTATTAAGCCTGATGTATCAGGACAAGAAAATCCAATGGCAACAATGATGATTGAGGACTTGGACCTTTCAGTTCGTTCTTACAACTGTCTGAAGCGTGCAGGTATCCAAACTGTTGAAGAATTAACATTGAAATCCGAGGATGAAATGATGAGAATCCGTAACCTCGGTAAGAAATCACTTAAAGAAGTTAAAGATAAACTCCATGAGCTTAGCCTTGGCTTCAAATCATATGAGTAATTAGGAGGAAATTTGGGATGAAAAACCGTAAACTTGGGCGGGATTCAGCACACCGTAAAGCACTGTTACGTAATATGGCAACAAGCTTAATCGTACACGGTCGCATTGAAACAACAGAAAAGAAAGCATACGAACTCCGTTCATATGCTGACAAACTTGTAACACTTGCTAAACGCGGTGACTTACATGCACGTCGTCAAGCGGCTGCTATTGTCTTCAACGTTGTTGCTGATGAAAAAACTGGTCAAACAGCACTTCAAAAGCTTTTTGATGAAGTTGGACCACGCTATGCAGATCGTAACGGTGGTTACACACGTGTAATCAAAGCTGAAAAGCGCCGTGGTGATGCTGCAGACATGGCATACATCGAATTCGTTTAAGATTATGTTTCGTGAAATAGAAAGCTATGCTTTAGAACATAATGTTCCCATCATGTCTTCTGAAAGTATTGATTTCATTTCCACAATCTTAGCTGATACACATAGCCGTTCTTTACTTGAGGTAGGAACGGCTATTGCTTATTCTACGCTCAATTTTGCACATCGTATTGATGGTTTACTCATTGATACGATTGAACGTGATGACGTGCGTTATGAAGAAGCGATAAAGAACGTTAAGAAATTCAGTTGTGGCTCACGAATTCATACAATTCACCATGATGCTTTAAAATATAGAAACATAAAACATTACGACGCGATTCTTTTAGATGCTGCAAAAGCACAAAATGAAGCCATGTTTAAACTCTATTTTGCCTTTGTAGATAAAGTCATGATCATCGATAACATTGATTTCCATGGATTTACAGGGCATTCTCAAGAGATTCGCAGTCGAAACTTAAGACAAATGATTCAACGCATCGAATCATTCTTAACATACATCAACTCACGCTCAGATTTAAGTGTAGAACGCTATGATATCGGAGATGGGTTAATGGTGATTAAGCGAAAATCAACCCAAGGCTAGATGCAATTGCACTAGTCTTTTTTATAGTTATAAGCTTTCTTGTAAAGGGTGCATAGACAGTGTATAATTGATTTGAAAACGAGGGAAAAATAAGTTTATGAGTAAAATTCTTGAGAAAATTCAAAACAACGCATTTCTAGGAATGGCACAGAAAGTCGTTGGAACAATGGACCCGATTTACGTCCTTTTGTCGATCATTTTAATATGTGCCAGTCTCTTTAGTGGAGGCAATCCTTGGTCCAATCAAACAATGTCTTTAATTGTTATCGGTGCACTTCCAATTTTTTGTAGTATCTGTGTCTTTGTTATATCACTATCGGTTGGAAAGATGAAAGCAGGGGATGATATCTCATCTCAATCGTTATCCATCGCTTTAGCAACTCTGTGTGCGACATCACCCTTATTACTTTCCAGTACACATGCTCCCTATGCACTGTTACCTGCATTTTTATGTGCACTGTTGATTAAATTTGTATTCTTATTAAGTCGTGATATCAAACTTAAAGGAACAAAGATTCCTGGTGCAGTATTGAGCACCTTAAGTGGACTCATTCCACTTGTGTTTTTAGCACTTTTCAGTGTCAGTATGTTTTCACTTGTTGCACGGTATGCTCAACAAATTGTCAGTCTAACCCATCAGTTATTCTCAATCATTGGAAGTTATCCTGTAATGTTGTTATCAGTACTTTGCATTTGTTTAATTTGGACTTCTGGATATCACGGTGCAAACATCGTGAATCGAGTTATGAGAGTGTTTTGGGTGCCGATGACGCTCATTAACATCGTATCCTTTACATCGACTGGCAAGCCTGTATATATCGGTACAGAAGGGCTTATTACAACCTTTGTTTGGATTGGTGGATCGGGTGGAACCTTAGGGTTATCGATCATGCTTAAACTCTTTACAAAAAGTGATTATATGCAATCAATTGCAAACGAATCATTAGTTCCAGGTCTCTTTAACATCAACGAGCCAGTCATCTTTGGAGTGCCTATTGTAGAGAATAAACGCTATTATATTCCATTCTTCCTTGCCCCAATCCTTATGGTTACACTTTCATACTTTGCAATTCAATTAGGCTATGTTCGTTTTCCAGCCTATACAATTACGTGGATTATGCCAGGACCACTTGCAGCACTTTTTGGAACATTTTTTGATTGGAGTGCTATGCTATTGGCCTTTGTGAATATTTTTGTTTCAGGGCTTGTTTATTTGCCGTTCATCTTAAAACATGATAAAGAATTACGCACCAATAATCGCGTTCTTAACTAAAGTAAACCATCATTTAAATTAATCGTTATAAACAATGTTTTTTAGATGAATGTTCTGTGAAGTCTTGCTTATTTTACTATGATTTATAGGGGGATTATGGTAGACTAAAAGTAGAAAGAGAGGATAATTATGAAAAGAATACTTCCTTTAGCAGTTATTGCAGCATTAGCTGGTGGTGCAGCATACTACTTAAAACGTAATCAAGTGAAGGTTGAAGAAACACTTAAAGCTCTCGATGATATTAGTGATACTGCAGAAACTACTGTGAATGAATTTGCGAGTGAACTCAATGGTGAATCAGGACTAAACGATATCGTAGAATAACAAGCCGTGTGCTTGTTTTCTTATACCTTTAAATTTGTTATATATGCAATCATTAGAGATAAAACGACGATAAATGTTGACATTTCGCTTTGGAATGTCTATTATACTTGTATATATTGGAGGAATGATTGTGACTGACAGTGACCTGGACAGATGTCCAAATGTAAGTTTAAATTCAGATGTTATTGGAAATATAATCAATTTGAATTCATGTGAATCTAACGTTCGCACTTTTTTAGTTTATAGGGGAGGAACTAAATAATGGGGAACTATATTACACAGATATTAATTCTACTTGTTCTTATTTTGATGAATGCTTTTTTCGCTGGAAGTGAAATTGCGTTTATATCATTGAACTCTGTGAAACTAAAAGCAATGAGTGAAGAGGGACATCGTAAAGCAAAAATTGTTATGGCTTTAAAAGAAGTTCCTACACGCTTTTTATCTACCATTCAAATTGGTGTTTCGCTTGCAAGTATGTTATCAGGGGCCTTTGCTGCTGATACCTTTGCAGATTATCTAGCAAACTGGATTGTATCCCTAACTGGGGGAGGCATCTCATTTGGTGTAATGCGTCCGATTGCGGTTGTCTTAATTACCCTTATTACTGCATATCTAATGCTTGTTCTTGGAGAGCTTGTTCCAAAGCGTATTGCGATGGTATCTCCTGAGAAGTTCGCGTTCTTTGTATGCTACCCTGTTTATTTTATATCGAAAGTATTTGTGCCTTTAATCCATTTACTTTCCATTTCCACTAACCTTGTGCTTAGATTGTTGGGAATCGATCCAGCGTCGCATGAAGAAGAAGTCACCGAAGAAGAAATTCGGATTATGGTGGAAGCAGGGGAAATTAATGTGAATGAAAAAGAAATGATACAAAATGTATTTGATTTTGATAATCACGATGTTTCAGATATTATGACTCACCGAACCGATATGATTGCACTTGATATTGAATCAGATTTTGATGAAATTATGGATCTTGTGTATGAAGAACGATTTACCCGTTATCCTGTCTATGAAGATAATGTCGATAACGTTGTAGGGATCCTACACGTGCGAGACTTATTGAAATTTATCCGCAAAGATGGAGATCCAACTCACTTCAACATTAAAGAATGGTTGCGTGAGCCTTACTTTGTTCCGGAATCAAAACAAACGGATGAGTTATTTACAGAACTAAAAGCCAACAAGACGCATATCGCAATTGTCATTGATGAATATGGTGGAACCGCTGGTATTGTTACTTTAGAAGATTTAATTGAAGAAGTAATGGGGAACATCATGGACGAGTATGATATTGAAGAAGATGTAGAAATCGTTGAACTTGGACCTGATGAATACCAAGTCGAAGGGTATTGTGATATTGAAGAACTCGAGAAGATCTTGGATATTGACTTACCTGTAGATGATTATGACACTGTAAGTGGTTTTGTAATTGGTGAACTTGGACGGATTCCGACTGATGACGATATTATGAATCCAGAATCTGATGTTCTCTTTGAGGATTATCGATTCTCAATTATGGGTGTCGACGAAAAAGTTGTATCGAAGGTACTGGTAAAAAAAGAGGCACCTCTTGAAGAAGTGCCTGATGAAGATTAGATGTAATACATCGGTTCATTCGAATTATAGTTTTTAACTTTTTCTGCAATGTCCTTAATGAGTATGCCTTTGAGTAATTCACTCAAATGTGCATCAACAATTGAATAGAAATTCTCACACAAGACTTGATTGATGGTATTATCATCCGTTGAGGCTTGTGTTTTTTTCAGCATTTCTGGTTCTAAAATATTAATGATATCAAACATACTGTATTCACTGCTTTTCATATAGTAGCCCCCATTTGGACCCTTAATTGCCTCAACAATACCAGCACTTCGTAAACTTGAGAATACTTGTTCCATATAAATTTTGGAAATATTTAGATGATTTGCAATTGAAATCAATGACGTGGTTTCATTTTGAACGTGTAAATAGACCAATGCAGCAATACCATAACGTGATTTAGCGGATAATTTCATAATTAATGGATCTCCTTTATATTAGTTTAAAACGAATTAATAACATTGTCAATACGTATGAATTTATGCATTTATCTTGAAAGTCACTCAAAACGAGCTTATAATACAAGATGAAGACGTATTGGAGGATATTTATGTCAAAGATTTATAAAGGAATTCACGAATTAATTGGAAAGACACCGCTTCTTTCTTTATCACGTATTCAAGAAGAATTTGGATTAGAAGCTGAGATTGTTGGAAAACTAGAAGCCTTTAATCCAGGTGGAAGTGTTAAAGATCGAATCGCATTTGCAATGCTTACTGATGCTAAAAATCGTGGTATCATTAACGAAGACACTGTGATTGTTGAGCCAACAAGTGGAAATACAGGAATTGGACTTGCATCATTAGGTGCAGCACTGGGGTATAAAGTTATCTTGACAATGCCTGAAACTATGAGCGTTGAACGTCGTAAACTCTTAAGTGCTTATGGTGCTCAACTTGTATTAACTGAAGGTGCGAAAGGGATGAAGGGTGCCATTGCGAAAGCTGAAGAAATTGCAGCAACATTTGAAAATGCATTTATCCCATCACAATTTGATAATCAAGCAAACCCAACCATTCACTACTATACAACAGGACCTGAAATCTATGAAGATACTGAAGGTGAAGTTGATATCTTAGTATCAGGAGTTGGTACAGGAGGTACGCTAACGGGTTCAGGAAAATATCTTAAAGAAAAACTTCCAAATATTAAACTCATTGCTGTTGAACCAACTGATTCACCTGTATTATCAGGGGGTCAACCAGGACCTCATAAAATCCAAGGAATCGGTGCTGGCTTTGTGCCATCAGTTCTTGATGTAGAGCTCATTGATGAAGTAATTCGCGTCAGCAATGAAGATGCATTTAAAACAGGGCGTCTGATTGCGCGCAAACAAGGATACCTTGTGGGCATCTCATCAGGTGCTGCAGTATTTGCTGCAATTGAACTTGCAAAACGTCCTGAGAATAAAGGAAAACGCATCGTTGTAATTCTTCCAGATACTGGAGAACGTTACTTATCGACACCGCTTTTTGAAGAAGAATAATAGTAAATTAAGACTCGTTATATGCGAGTCTTTTTTAACACATCCTGAACTAGTCAAAATGTATCACTCAAGTTATCATACAAATCTAGAGCTTAATCAAAGAAATATAATCAAGCGGAATGCGTTGATACCTCATCCGATTTATGGCCTTTTTAAAATATAAAGATAATTTATTTAATAGGTAGATTATTACTCAAAAAGTGTATAAATCTATTTGATGATTTGCTATCACTTATTTTTATATATTATTGTTATCAGGTGAATAAATTTATTTATATTTGCACATAAAATGGAGGGAAGAAATGAAGAAAAAGATATTATTGATTTTAGCAACGATGTGTATATGTATATCATCACAAGCTATTTTTGCGCAAGAACCAGACCAATGTACTGATATTACACAACATGTAACGTTGCATAACGCAAAACTCATGGTTCATGATGGAAGTGATTGGGTTGAACTTCATGATGGACAAACATTACAGTACGGTCAACAAGTCAACGCACAAATTGAATGGGAAATAAAAGCCTCCGAAATGGATTATGTTCAAAATAACAGTTGTTTTACGATAGAACTTCCTACACAAAACGTGAGTTTTAATTCAGTTAACTGGCAACCACTCATCTCAACTTCAACAGCAGAAGTTCTTGGTGAATATAAGATCACAGCAGAGAAAAAAGTGGTTGTTGTATTAAATGATACAGCTGCAAACAGCGCATCATTAAAAGATGGTTACTTTAATTTTATTGGAACTACAAACAAGTCGGGGGATGATCAAACGTTTACGTTTCATGACCAAGTATATAACATAAATGTAGAACCACGCCCTGATTCTAACTACGCAGAGTACAAACCAACAACCAACAATGCCAAATATGCAACGCATTTCCAAGGGACTAACGACTATCGATGGCTTGTACGCGTTAATATGATAAACGGAAAAAAAGCATTTGAGAAGCAAACCGGTGCATCAAGCGAAGACTACACCCAACTGACTCATGTTCTTTTTGAAGACACACTTGATCCATCCATGGTATTGGATCCAACCTCTTTCGCAATCCATGTTCCACTTTACCTATCTGATACAGAAGGAAAAATGACAGGATATTATGTATCAGAAAACATCATATCTCAGTTTTTAAAAGTCGTTCAAAATGAAGGTGAATCCTACAATGATTTTGTATTGCGTATTAAGGCTACAAATCAACCAACGTACGGATTGTATGATAATGGCATTACGATTTCAATTGTGATTTACTTTGGTGATATTCCAAATACTACACTTAAAAATCCTTCTTCAGAAGAACAAACGCGTAAAAACATTAAGTATAACAGTTTACTCACAGATGGTAACCAACTGGACTATACAATTACTGGAAATGAAGGATATGCAAAAATGTTCCATGTTGTCTACCATACAACAATCATCGGAGAAAGTGGTGATTATAAAAATGTAGCGACAATCTCTTCAGATCAAATCAATAGTGAAGAAGCAAGTCGAGTGATCTCATTTGAAAAGGTAACTGCAGGTGTTAGACCGATACCACCTCAAATGCTACGAATTATTAAAGCTGATGATGCAGGAGCATTATTGGAAAATATTGAATTCAGTTTACTCAAGGAGAATGAAAGTGGATTATATGTGTTTTACGAAACATTAGTTACAGATAATGTAGGTGAAGCGCTTAGTACGAAGCTTTTACCTGGAAAGTATAAACTGATCGAAGTTTCAAAATTAGAAGGTTATGGGGATCCAATATTCAGTCCTTCAGACGAATTTGTAATAACTGATACCGATACTCAAGGGATTCAAGTTAACATTACGAATCCAGTTCTTCGGTCTATTTCAGGAACAAAAACATGGGATGATAATCAAAATCAAGAAGGATTCAGACCTAATACACTAAAACTTGAGTTGTATGCAAATAATGTTCTTATAAGTAATATCCAACCAATTTGGAATTACAGTAATAAGGATGTATGGGAATATACATTTGAAAACTTACCAAAATATCAAAATGGCGTAGAAATCAAATACGATGTCGTTGAAGATACTGTGAATGGTTACACTTCAAGTAAAAAAGACTTTGACTTTATCAACTCACGTAAAGTTGAATACATCGACATTTCAGGAACTAAAACATGGGATGATAATCAAAATCAAGAAGGATTCAGACCTAATACACTAAAACTTGAGTTGTATGCAAATAATGTTCTTATAAGTAATATCCAACCAATTTGGAATTACAGTAATAAGGATGTATGGGAATATACATTTGAAAACTTACCAAAATATCAAAATGGCGTAGAAATCAAATACGATGTCGTTGAAGATACTGTGAATGGTTACACTTCAAGTAAAAAAGACTTTGACTTTATCAACTCACGAAAAGTTGAATACATCAACATTTCAGGAACAAAAACATGGGATGATAATCAAAATCAAGAAGGGTTCAGACCTAATACACTAAAACTTGAGTTGTATGCAAATAATGTTCTTATAAGTAATATCCAACCAATTTGGAATTACAGTAATAAGGATGTATGGGAATATACATTTAAAAACTTACCAAAATATCAAAATGGCGTAGAAATCAAATACGATGTCGTTGAAGAAACTGTGAATGGTTACACTTCAAGTAAAAAAGACTTTGACTTTATCAACTCACGTAAAGTTGAATACATCAACATTTCAGGAACTAAAACATGGGATGATAATCACAACATTGAAAATAAAAGACCAGATTCGATCACATTATATCTGTATGCTGACACACTTCTTTTGGATATGATTAAACCAGTATGGACTAGTAAAACAGGGGATGTATGGAGTTATACATTTGAAAACTTACCAAAATATATAAATGGAAAAGAAATCATTTACACAGTTGAAGAAGAAAGTGTAAGTGGGTACACTTCAACACAAACAGGAACGGATATTGTTAATACTTTAATACCAGTACAAAAACCAGAAGAACCTGTAAAACCAGAAGAACCTGTAAAACCAGAAGAACCTGTAAAACCAGAGGAGCCTGTAAAACCAGAAGAACCTGTAAAACCAGAAGAACCTGTAAAACCAGAAGAACCCGTTAAACCAGAGGAACCAGCAAAACCAGAATCACCATCAATACCAAATACAGGTGTTGCATCTTCTTATGGCGACTTCATGCTTATATTGATTGGGATGGTTCTCATCACTGATTCGCATTTTATTAATAATAAACGTAGATACATTAAGTAATCACCTACAATAATCCTAAATTGTTCAGGGATGTGGTAACTCAAATCCTATTAAATGCAAAATATCCACCTAAAATCATGTTGTTATCATGGTGATAGGTGGATAAGTTGTGATATTATATATGCATATAGAAAAGAAATGATGAAAAAATAATGATTAAGTAAGAAATATTTAAAATTTCTATAAATTACGCAAAACTATTTTTTCAAACAAAATCATTTATGATATTATACGTATAATTGAGGTGCTGTATGAGAAAAGTTAAACGTTCAATTTACCAAAAAATTGCAGTTGATCTAGCATCACGTATTGCAAGCAACGATATCAAAGTAGGTATGAAACTTTCAGGACGCTCAACGTTGAGCAGTGAATATGGTGTTTCGCCTGAAACGATTCGACGTGCTACAAACCTTTTACATGAACAAGGTGTTGTGGAAATAAAAAATAACATGGGAGTGATTGTTAAAGATAAACACAAAGCCGTGCAATATTTAGAGAGTATGGAGTCTGCTCATGATGTAACCGAGCTTAGACATCAACTATCAGAATTGATGCAACAACGTCAAAAGTTGGATCGAGAGATTGATCGCGTAATCAATCAGTTGGTAGACCTAACCGGACGCTTTTCAAGTACCGATCCACTCAAACGTTTTGAACTTGTATTGGCACCAGAATCACAGCTTGTAGGAAAAACGATTAAAGGGTCACAGTTCTTCCAACAAACAGGGATGACAATTGTGGCCTTAAATAAGAATGGTAATATGATTCTCTCACCAGGCCCAAATGCGCTCTTTGAAGCAGGGGATACAATTGTTGTAATGGGTAGTGTGCGAAATATGAATGATCTTGAAACATGGATCAAAGAGAAAAACTAAAACAAAATGATATGATACTTAAAGAAGTCTTGAGAAAGACTTCTTTATACACTAATGAAACTTAATGGTTTCATCCAGCACAAGTCTATGATTCATTAAATGCAATCACTTTGGTGCTAGTCAAACAGATTCGTTTATGGTAAAATTGATTTACATGTCGTAAAGAAAGCCATACAAGCTGTTAAGGATAGATTCAAAGAGAGGGTCAGATTGGTGAAATGACCTACTATCTGCAGTGCGTGCTCCTTTCTTAGATGGGTAAAACCCGTGACTTCGCGTTAAGAAGAAAAAGTGCATACATTTCGTATGAATCAGGATGGTACCGCGTGAAAACGTTCCTGAGATGTGAAATGTTTTTTTTATTTTCAAAAGGAGAGTTAAAATGAAACAGTTAACCAGCAGCCAAGTAAGAACCATGTTCTTAGACTATTTTAAGTCAAAAAATCATATGATTGAACCTGGAGCATCATTAGTTCCAATCAACGATGACACATTATTATGGATTAATTCAGGAGTAGCCGCGCTCAAAAAGTATTTTGATGGACGGGTTAAACCGATGAATCCTCGAATTGCGAATGTTCAAAAATCAATTCGTACCAATGATATTGATAATGTTGGTTACACTGCACGTCACCATACATTCTTTGAGATGTTGGGTAATTTTTCAATTGGAGACTATTTTAAAGAAGATGCAATTCAGTTTGGCTATGAATTTTTATTTTCACCCAATTGGATTGGACTTGATGCACAGCATATGTACGTGAGTGTTCATACTGAAGATCATGAAGCATATCGCATTTGGACTGAAGTGATTGGTATTGATCCAAAGCGTATACTGAAGACCGATGATAACTTCTGGCAAATTGGAGACGGACCTTGTGGGCCAAATAGTGAGATCTTTTACGATCGTGGACCAAAATATGACCCTGAAAACTTAGGAGAACGGTTGTTCTTTGAAGAACTTGAAAATGATCGCTATATCGAAGTATGGAATATTGTATTCTCTCAATACGATGGAAAAGAAGGGGTCGATTTCCATGAATTTAAAGAACTTCCACAAAAGAATATTGATACGGGAATGGGTTTTGAACGCTTAGTAAGTATTGTGCAAGGCGGTGAAACAAACTTTGATACTGATTTATTCTTACCAATTATCACAGAAACTGAAACCTTTACTCAAATTAAATATCACGAAAAAGAAATGGCATTTCGCGTAATTGCGGATCATATTCGGACCCTTGTATTTGCCCTCAATGATGGCGCTTTATTCTCAAATGAAGGGCGTGGTTACGTATTGCGCCGATTGCTGCGCCGTGCTGCTCGGTATGGACGTGTGCTCGATATCAATGAACCATTTCTCTATAAACTTGTTGATTCTGTGATTGAAGTGATGCATGATTTTTATACTGATTTAGATAATCGTCCCGAAGATATCAAGAAATTGATATTAAATGAAGAAAAGCGATTTATTAAAACACTTCAAGAAGGGGAGAAACTTCTGTTAAGCGCAATTGAAAGCCAAGAAGGCGTTGTATTGCCAGGTGATGTTGCGTTTAAACTCTATGATACATATGGATTCCCAATTGAATTGACACAAGAAATGGCTCAAGAGCGTGGTGTTAGCGTAGATCTTGAAGGGTTTGATCAAGCTTTAGAAGCACAAAAAGAACGTGCACGTGGAAGCCGTCAAAAAATAGAATCCATGGGATCACAACAAGAAGATATCCTCAATTTTAAAGTCCCAAGTCAATTCCTTTACGATACATTTGAAGTAGAGGCAACCATCACGGGTCTATTTGTTGAAGGGCATGCAGTGGAAACACTTCATGATAAAGGCCTTGTTGCACTTGATCAAACACCATTCTATGCAGAAAGTGGCGGACAAGTAAGCGATATTGGCTCGATATCAGGTGGTCACATAGTCGGGGTATCAAAAGCAAATGCAGGCCAACACCTACATCATGTAGAAGTGAGTGAACCTTTGCATCTTGGTGATACAGTTCATGTTTGTGTGGATACAAACCGTCGCATTTTAATTCGTAAGAATCACTCATGTGTCCATCTTTTACACTCAGCACTTCATGAGTTTGTGGGGGAACACGTGAATCAAGCGGGTTCGTATGTTGATGACCAATACTTCCGTTTTGACTTTACTCATTTTGAACGATTAACACCTCAGACACTGAAAAACATTGAGCGAAGAGTCAATGAATGGATTGCGCAATCGTTGCCAATTCACACTGATATCATGAATGTTGAAGAAGCAAAAGCTTCGGGTGCCATTGCATTATTTGGTGATACGTATGGCGATGTAGTACGTGTTGTTTCTATGGGTGATGTATCCAAAGAATTATGTGGGGGTACCCATGCACTCAGTACTGGTGAAATTGGGGTATTCAAACTTGTATCAGAAGAAAGTGTTGGATCAGGGGTACGTCGTATCGTTGGGAAGACAAGTCTTGGAGCTTATGAGACCTTTAAGAAGGCAGAACAAGAGATTGAGTTAATTCGTGAAGACCTAAAACTCGTTTCCCAAAAATCGATCATTGAACGCATCGAGGAAATGCGCATAGAAAAACAATCACTTCAAGAAAAATATGACCTATTATTAAAAGATGCTCTGCATGCTAAAATCCAAACATGGCTTAATGATGTCAATGTTTCAAAAGAAGGATTGAATGTATTGTGGGTTCAAGAATATAATGCGGATAAAGAATTAATGAATGAGATTGTAGACAAACTTAGAGATCATGTTGACCTTTTATTTGCAGTAAATGTGAATGAACCCAATGTTTCATTTATGGTCAGTGTATCACCAAAAGGAATCGAATCTGGCTATAAAGCAGGGGACCTTGCAAAAGAACTTGCACAAGCTACTGGAGGTAATGGTGGCGGTAGACCAAACTTCGCTCAATCTGGTGGTAAAAATGTAAGTAACTTAAACGCTGCACAATCTCAAATTTATGGTAAAATAGGTATATAAATTTAAAGGAGAGATAATATGAGCGAAAAGCATTTAACAGAGACAAGTGTTTACGATTCATCAGAAATCAGAGAAGCACGTATTCGAGACATTCTCGAACGTGTTGATGGTGCACTAAAAGATCGTGGGTATAATTCTGTGAATCAGATTTCAGGATATTTAATTTCCAATGACCCAGCATATATTTCATCGCATAAAAATGCTCGAGTACTGATTCAAGAAGTTGAGCGTTTTGAGTTAATTGAAGAATTAGTGCGCTTTTACCTAGGTTCTAAATGAGCATCTATAAAAGCATCGGCCTTGATTTAGGCTCAAAAACATGTGGGGTTGCTGTATCTGATGGATTAGGCATGTATGCCCATCCGCTTGTAACATTACGGTTTGATGGAAATTTAGAGGATCTCAAAGATATGATTCAGCCCATCCTTAAAGAACATAATGTAAATACAATTGCTTTGGGGTACCCGAAAATGATGAACAATGATATCGGGGAACGCGCTTTGATTTCTGAAGAATTTAAAGCACTTTTGGAGACATGGTTTAATATTAAAGTCGTGCTGATTGATGAACGACTAACCAGTGTTTTATCAGAGCGTCAACTTATTGCACAAGATGTATCAAGAAAAAAGAGAAAGAAAGTTGTCGATCAAGCGGCTGCTGTACAAATACTACAGTCACTTTTAGACCGACAACGGTTTTTCTAGCCAGATAATCTGGCTTTTTTCTTAGAGTAATATGAAATCTTTATGGTATAATATCTAAGAACATTTAAGGAGGTCAATGTCATGGATGAAACTACAATGATTGTCATTGATAATGAAGGTAATGAAGTAACAATGGAAATTCTCTTTACATTTAAAGATGATAACTACGGGAAAGAATATGTACTCTATATTAATCCTGAAGATGAAGATGGTGAAGTATATGTATCTTCATATACTGAAGAAGGTGAACTTCTCGATATCACAGACGAACAAGAATGGGATATGATCGAAGAAGTGTTTAATGCTTTTATCTTAAAGCATGATGAAGACCTCGTTCATTAATTTTATCTATCATATTATGTTGATTGTTTTTGGGATGCTTAAACAAGATAGTAATATGAAATAAACCATACGACTAACGGAGGAAATATTCTAATATGGAACCAGTACTAATTGGGATTGCAGGCGGTAGTGCATCGGGTAAATCGTCGATTGCAAGAATCTTGAAGGAACATTACAAAGAAACACAATCGGTTTACATCCTGAAAATGGATGACTACTACAAGGATCAATCAAACATTCCGCTTGAAGAGCGTTATGACACAAACTATGACCATCCTTTTGCATTTGATACAGATTTGCTGCTATCAGACATCCAACAACTAAAAAATGGAAAAAGTATTCAAAAACCTGTGTATGATTTTATTAATCATACACGCAGTACATACACTGAAACTGTCGAGTGCAGTGATGTTATCGTTATTGAAGGATTGCTTCTTCTTGAAGATGAACGTGTACGTGACTTACTTGATATTCGAGTATTTGTCGATGCACCAGCAGACGTGCGCTTCATTCGTCGCTTGATTCGTGATGTAAAAAAACGTGGACGCAGTATGGACCATGTAATCGAACAATACCTGACAACCGTACGTATTATGCATGATCAATTCATCGAACCATCAAAACGTTATGCAGACATCATCATTCCTGAAGGTGCACATAATAAAGTTGCGATAGATTTGTTGACAACAAAAATCGGAAGTATCATTAGTAGAGGCAATAATTAAAGGACAAAAGTCCTTTTTTTAATCAAGACGCGTTATCCTTTATTACATAAAACAACGATTCAAAGGAGTGTGTAGGCAAAACTTGATAAAAAAGTAGTATCATCAATTCGGGTGTGGTATAATGTCTTCTGTTAGGAGTGATCGTATGAGTGAAAAAATTCCTGTAACACAGGCTGGTTTAGATGAATTAAACCGCGAATTACGTCAATTAATTGAAGTAGAACGTGCTGAAGTCATTGAGGACTTAAAAGCCGCTCGCGCTCAAGGTGACTTGTCAGAAAATGCTGATTATGATGCAGCACGGGATCGTCAAGCGAGAGTAGAAGCTCGTATACGTGAGTTAGAGAATACACTATCACGTGTTGAGTTAATCGGTGACACCAATGGCAAAAAATTCAAAACTGTGAGTTTGGGTGCCAATGTAACAATTTTAGATATTGATATGGGCGAAGAAATGACCTTTACAATTGTTGGTTCTGTTGAAGCAGATCCAGATAATGGTCGTTTGTCTAATGTCTCACCATTAGCGCAAGCAATTATGGATTCTAAAGTTGGTGATGAAGTGCTAGTACAAGTCGCAAAACCATATTCTGTTAAAATTCTAAAAGTTACATAAACAAAGACCTATCATCATGCGATAGGTTTTTTTATCAATGCAAAAATGGTTAGGAAAATCCTTCGTCAATTCTTATTTAAGAATGGTGATAATGTATGAAAACGAAGAATATCCTATCTATCGCAATTGCAATCCTCCTCATTAGTGTGTTTCGCCCAATTTTATATACACCCTTTACATATGAAGCATCAAATATAAACATAACGGTTGTATATCATAATGAAACCTATCATCTAGAACTGTTACCCTACAGTTCTTTATCTGCGCTAAAAGATCACATTGAGCTTCATGATGATGTAGATTATGCAAAACTAAATCTCAATCAAAAGGTAAAAGATGGGGATATCATTACCATACCTTTGTTATCCGATACACCATGTGTATCCATTAACACTGGGACACATGAAGAACTCATGACACTTCCTGGAGTTGGTGAAGCCATTGCGAATCGGATTATTGATCATCGCAATGAATACGGGTCCTTTCAAACACTGGAATCCATAATGGAAGTAAAGGGAATTAAAAATCGTTTGTTTGAACGCATGGAACTCATGATATGTTTATAGTATTAACCCTAATCTTTATGGGGTTTATGAATCATGTGTTTGTTCAATGCGCATTTTTGTGCCTCGTGTCGATTGTTATTGCATTAAAATATACACCAAATGATGCACTCAAACTGCTTGCTTTAGGATGCTTTTTTATGCTGTCACTCAACCTTAACTTACCAAGTTTTCAAACTCACTATCGTGTGATTGAAAAAAGGGATACTTGGTATGTACTCAGAAACGGTGTGAATAAATATTATAGTAGTGGTGATGGTAATTTAGAATTTGATGCAGTTTATCAATTTGAAGGGGATATAATCCCCCTTGAGTCAAAGAACCACTTTCAAAGCATCAACCGTTACCAAGGGACATTAAACGGTGAATTCACAAAGCAAGTGAAAAAACCACGCCCGATCCATCGATTTCTACAATCAGCCTACAAGGACTATCCCATCCTCTTGGATTTTATTTACAAAGACTCACAACATATTTTTGTTTCTTTAGCACTTCATTTCTATGCCATCGAACAACTCTTAATATGGTCAACACGACGTGTTCTCACCAAAGAAAAACGCAATGCACTTTATCGGATAATCATTGGATTGTATGGTTATGCATTTGGGTTTAGTCTGAACTGTGTTCGACATCTGATGCGGGGTGTTGATTTAAAACCCGAGACAAAGATGCTGATTCTGTTATTTATGTTTCCCTATGCACAGTTTCACTTAGGATTTATTATTGCGTATTTTCCGACACTAATCCAAGAAATCTCAGGACCAATCCCCAAAAAATCTTTTGAAGTTGCACGTTTATTTCTAATCCATACACTTAGTGGGTCTGTACATATTCTTCAAATGGTTTTGTTTAAGGTATGGGTTATCCTTTTTGCAGGGGTATATCTGTTCATGATATTAAGAATGAATACACTGGCGACCACCTTGCTATTAGGGTATGATGATTTTTTGAGTGTTACCAACCGATTCGAATTAAGGGGCAAGATTCCACTATTAGTATTTGGCATGTGCTTAGTGTGGAAATCAAACCCTAAACACTATTGCATTGCATATCTCAGTGTTGTTGTATTTATGATGTATTTTCCATTTCCACGGGTCATGATTGTGGATGTTGGGCAAGGGGATGCAATCATCATCACAACCGCGTTTAATGCGCATGTAACTGTGATCGATACAGGACGAGCCTTTGCCTTGTCAAACCTTGAAAGAGCCCTCACATCGCTGTCGATTCGTTCCATCGACCAACTCATTATTACGCATGATGATTTGGACCATAATGAGAATCAAGATTATTTAATGGATGTATATGACGTCAAATCATTAATCACACAAAAGCAATCAACGGTACACTTTTTATATGAGCTGTTGGGAGATGTAACGTATGAAGAATCCAATGAAAATAGCCTTATTTTCATACTTCAAACAAAACGCTTATCCTTTTTGTTTACAGGGGATGCATACATCAAACAAGAGTTAGATCTATTAAAACACTACCCAAATCTGCAGGTGGATGTCCTAAAACTTGGACATCATGGATCAAAAACAAGCACTTCCGAATTGCTTGTCAGTACACTCAGACCAACCTATGCAATTGCCAGCAGCAATCCAACAATTTACAATCATCCCCATCCAGATGTGATGCAATTATTACACCAATACCGAATTTCACTTCTAAAAACGAGTGATTATGGACATATTACGTTTATTATGTCACCACTTTTTGATTTTGTTGTGTCACAACGTGGACACTTTGGTATAATAGATACTAGGTGATAATTGTGGCTCATGTTTTATATGGCACTGACCGGTATCTTATTTTAGAAAAAGCAAACCAATTATTTGAAACTTATTCAAAAAAACATACCGAAGTAGAGAAATGGATTTTCCAAACAAACGATCAAGGATTTGATCAAAATCAAGTACAAGAAGCAATCGAAACGATTTCTCTTTTTGGTCTGCCAAAGTGGATTTTCTTATTTATTGAGAACGAAAAAGACCTTAACAAGGTTGATGAATCCGCGCTAGAAGAATGGTTTTCTCATACCTCAAACACTCTTGAGCTCGTCTTAGCACTCCCTAAGAAACCTTTGGCTAAAAGCCCGTTAAGAAAAACATTGACACATTACGCCAAGGAAATCACCATTACAGTCGGTGGAAAAGATGCAATCTCAGTGAAGGATCGTGTGAATGCTGCTTTAAAAGCACAGACACTTCATATTGATCCAGATGCAAAGCAACTTCTCATCGATCGAATTGGAAGTAATAGTGCTCGTGTTCAAAGTGAAATCGATAAACTTGTGTTGTTGAATCGAAGGATAACCCTTGATGATGTAACCCAACTCATATCGTACGACTTAGAAAACGACATCTTTGCATTAAGTAATGCTCTTTTACAAAAAGATCATAGTGAAGTTTTTAGAATCTACCAACAACTCTTGAAGCAAAAAAATGATCCCTTGAGTCTTGCGCCATTAATTGCAGCGTCATTAAGAGGAATCTATCAAGTATCCACGCTACAAAGTTTAAATTATCAAGCAGATGAGATTCGTAATCTACTAAACATGTCTGAAGGTCAGTATTGGAACATCACGCGTAAACGTTATCGTTCAAATCAATCAATTTTGGATATCTTGAATCAATTATCTACCTTTGATCAAGAATCTAAAAAAGGACTAAAAGACCGCTTTGTAGGTTTTGAAATGCTTCTTTTATCCATTATGATGTAAAGTCCAGGGTCTTGGGCTTTTTTCATAGCAAAAGGTCTGATGCGTGTTATTTAAACATCGTAGGATTGTGAATATATTTTAATGAGTCAAATGTGGTCTGAAAGGTCACATCATGATATAATAAACCACAGGAAGTGATAGTATGAGAATTGTATTTATGGGAACAACACTGTTTTCATGTGTTGTATTAGAAACGTTATTAAGTGAAGGATATGATGTTGTTGGTGTTGTGACACAACCAGATCGTCCAGTTGGAAGAAAAAAGATCCTAACTGCACCACCTGTTAAGATGCTTGCATTGGAAAATGACATCCCTGTAATTCAACCTGAAAAAATTAAACGTGCGGTAGATGATGTGCTAGCATTTAATGCAGATTGCATTGTGACCTGTGCTTATGGTCAAATTGTCCCTGAGGCAATTCTTTATGCACCACCGTATCGTTGTTTAAACGTGCATGCATCACTGTTACCAAAATATCATGGGGGTGCTCCCATCCATTGGTCAATCATTCGTGGTGAGAAAGAAACTGGCGTGACATTGATGTTTATGGATAAAGGGATGGACAGTGGCGATATGCTTGCAAAACAAAGCGTCACGATTAATGAAGAAGATACCTTTGGTGATGTTGAAGCGAAACTTATGGAAGTCTCAAAGACTTTGATTAAAGAAGATCTCAAAGCGTACTTTGATGGTAAATTGACACCAATCAAACAAAAAGATGAAGACGTCACCTTTGCGTATGCCATCCAAAGAAATGATGAATTTGTATCATTTAGAAAGCCAGGACATGATGTATACAATCATATACGCGGTTTAATTCCATGGCCGACAGCATATGGAATCCTAGATGGTGTATCTATTAAGTTTCATGCTGTTCAATTTGAAAGTAAAGACCATCAATTTCAACGAGGAGAAATTGTTGATGTTTCAGATAAAGGGGTCGATGTTGCAGTCGAAGGTGGAATCATTCACCTTACCAGTATCCAAATATCTGGGAAACCACGACAATCCAATCGAGACATTTTAAATGGGTTTGGTAAACGATGGAAGGGGCGACGTTTTGAATGAAAAAAAACTACGAAATAAAACGAACACAAACAATCGTATATATTGCACTTATGACAGCACTTGTCACCAGTGTCACTATCTTTACAGCAGTTGCATTTCCTAATGGAGGTTATTTCAATTTAGGAGATGTTGTGATTGCGATCCTTGCGACAATTGCACCAGTTAGACAAGTCTTAGTTGCAGCAGCACTGGGAAGTGCGCTTGCAGATTTATTGACAGGTTATGCCCACTATATGCTCTTCACTGCTTTTATAAAAGGAAGTGAAGTACTCGTAATTTATATATTTAGAAAGTTATTGAAAACCAAATTATATCCAATTCCGTTTTTACTCTCAGCAATGCTGATGCTTGTAGGATATGGAATCGTGGATAGCTTTATTCTCGGAGATTATGCCTTCTTTGCGTCCATTGCAGCAAACCTTACCCAAGGAATCGTTGCATTTGTGGTCCCTACAGCGGTATACCCATGGATACGTAAGACGGATTTCAGTATTAAGGGAATGGTATCATGAATCAAAAAAACATACGAAATTTTTCGATTATTGCCCATATTGATCATGGGAAATCAACACTTGCTGATCGTATTTTAGAAATGACAGATACGGTCAGTGATCGTGATATGAAATCACAAGTACTCGATCAACTTGATTTAGAACGTGAACGGGGTATCACAATTAAACTTAACGCAGTACAACTTGAATACAATCATACGGATGGTGAAACCTATACATTCCATCTGATTGACACACCCGGTCACGTCGACTTTACATATGAAGTGTCTCGCTCACTTGCTGCGTGTGAAGGGGCTATTTTAGTTGTTGATGCGACTCAAGGAATTCAAGCACAAACTCTTGCGAATGCGTATCTTGCGATTGATAATGATCTGGATATTATGGTCGTGATTAATAAGGTCGACTTACCATCCGCTGACCCAGAACGCGTAAAACAAGAAATTGAAGATGTATTAGGTATTGATGCCTCTGATGCACCGCTTATTAGTGCAAAAACTGGACTCAATGTGGATCAAGTGCTCAAAGGGATTGTTGAAAAACTCCCTGCACCCAAAGGAAACAGAGAAGCACCGCTTAAAGCATTAATTTTTGACTCAATCTACGACTCATATCGTGGTGTTATCGCTTATGTGTGTATCAAAGATGGATCAGTTAAAAAAGGAGATACCATTCAGTTTATGGCGAATGGTGTTGAAGTTGAAGTTACTGAACTTGGAATTCGAACACCATTTGAAATCAAAAAACAAGAATTGGTAACAGGTGAAGTTGGTTGGATTGCAGGCAGTATTAAATCTATCCATGATGTTGGTGTAGGGGATACCATTACCCTTGCAAACCGCCCAGCAGATGCACCCCTACCTGGATATCGTAAACTCAACCCAATGGTATTTTGTGGATTATACCCAATCGATAACAAACGCTATACGGATTTACGGGATGCCTTAGAAAAAATGGCGTTGAATGACTCATCACTTGTGTTTGAACCTGAAACATCCAAAGCCTTAGGGTTTGGATTTCGATGTGGGTTCTTAGGACTCCTTCATATGGATGTAATTCAAGAACGTTTAGAACGTGAATACCAACTCGAACTCATTGCGACAGCACCATCGGTTGTATTCCATGTTTACCTTACCAATGGTGAAATGGTAACTGTTGACAACCCAAGTAATATGCCTGTTGTAAACTATATTGATCGAATTGAAGAACCCTATGTAGAAGCTAATATTTTAGTGCCCAGTGAGTATGTTGGTGCAGTAATGGAACTGTGTCAAAACAAACGGGGTGTTTATCATGATATGCAAATGATTGATGCGGTACGTTACAATATTGTATACCACATGCCACTTGTTGAAATTGTCTATGATTTCTTTGATAAGTTAAAATCATCGACCAAAGGGTATGCATCCTTTGATTATGAACTCATTGGATATCGTCCATCAAAACTTGTGAAGATGGATATCATGTTAAATGGTGAAATTGTCGATGCCTTATCCGTTATTGTACACCGTGATTTTGCGTATAATCGCGGTAAAGTCATCACAGATAAACTCAAAGAGTTAATCCCAAGACAACAATTTGAAGTGCCTGTTCAAGCTGCAATCAACAGTAAAGTTATCGCACGTTCAACGATTAAAGCAGTACGTAAAAACGTAATTGCGAAGTGTTATGGTGGCGATATCTCTCGTAAGAAGAAACTGTTAGAGAAGCAAAAAGAAGGAAAGAAACGGATGAAACAGGTCGGAAGTGTGGAAATTCCACAAGAAGCCTTCATGTCCGTCTTATCGATGAAAGATGACTGAGATATTTGAAATTATTGATGCCATGCGAAAACAATTTGGTTGGGATCAAAGCGATACCAAAGAAACCATGTCACACTTTTTATTAGATGAAGCCAAAGAACTGGTCGAAAGTCTTAATGAACCTGAAGAAGCTTTCAAAAAAGAGCTCGCCGATGTCTTAATGTATGCATTCGCGATCTGTATGGACGAAGGGTATGATGTTAAGACCCTGATTGAAGATAAAGCAAACGAGGTAAAACAACGTGAGTACTAAAGCAGTTTACATTCACATTCCATTTTGTGATCATATCTGTGGATATTGCGACTTTACTCGATTTAATTATGCGCGTCCCATATCGGACGCGTTTATGCTACGTTTAATATCACAAATTAATACACTTCCTAAAGACCTAACAACGATTTATGTTGGGGGTGGTACGCCTACATCGCTTGAAGATGATCAACTTGAAGGGTTGTTGCAAGCACTGATAGAACATAAAGCGGAGCAATGTGAATTTACTTTTGAGGGTAATCCAGAAAACTTAACAAGAAATAAGGTAGAAATGCTCGTCAAGTACGGTGTGAATCGCATGAGTCTGGGGGTTCAAACAACCAATGATGATTTATTAGAAAAAATCGGAAGACATCATCGATTCTATGATGTCGGTAAAGGGGTCACTTTATTGCGAGAATGTGGTATTGAGAATGTTTCCTTGGATTTAATGTATGGACTGCCTGGGCAATCCCTTGAGATGTTTGAAAAAGCGATGCACGATGTGGTCTTACTGAAACCCAATCATGTTTCAATCTATGCTTTAACGGTTGAACCAAATTCATTATTTGGCCGTAAAGGCATTCAACCTGTTTCCGAAGATGTTGAAACCGAGATGTTCTTACGATGCATTGAAATCATGACGCAATATGGATATGAACACTATGAAATATCAAACTTTGCACTTCCTGGATCACGCAGTCAGCACAACCAAGTTTATTGGCGTTATGAAGACTTTTATGCTTTCGGACCTGGATCCAGTTTAAAACTGAATCACACACGAAAAACCTGGACCAAAAAACTAGGACAATACCTTAAGGAAGATGGGTATGATGAAATCATTGAATTAACCCTTGAAGATGAAATGTTTGAATTTATCATGATGGGATTAAGAATTCGTGAAGGCATCACATTCAAACGGTTTAAGACACGATTTGGGGTAGATATGCGCGACGTATTTAGTGAAGCAATTCAAACAGGCGTTGATCATCAGTTATTAGAACTTCACGATGACCATATCCAAGCAACCTTTGAAGGGTTTGTCATGCTTGATGATGTCTTGTTACCATTTATGGATATTTTGCCATACTAACAAGATGTGTTGATGGTGTATATCCATCAAATGAGATAAATTGAACATAAAATTGAATTCATATATAATTTCACATCAATTTCTTTGACATTAACAGATTTTATTGATATTCTATTTTCTAATAAAGGGAGTAGAGCCCCAAGATTGGGTCCATGTTTCGTCAGTTCGACAATATTTGTCCGGAACACGGTATAATTTCGAGACTTTATTTATGTTTTCTTCACAAAACTAAAGTAAAGTCTTTTGTTTTGTACTTATATAGGAGGGTCATTATGACTGAAAATAAATGGTACTCACAAACACGTGAGGAAGTCCAAGCAGCGCTAAAGGTAACGATGAAAGGTTTGTCACAATCTGAAATTGAGCAATCCCGGTCTGCATATGGTTCCAATCAACTCGAAACAACGAAAGAAAAAAGTACAATATCGCGTCTTATATCACAATTTAAAGATCCATTAATTTTAATTCTATTGGGTGCATCAATTTTAAGTATGTTTTTAGGGGATGTAATTGAAGCATATATTATTTTGTCCATTGTATTTTTAAATGCCATCATCGGATTTATTCAAGAAGGGAAAGCAGAACAATCCTTAAAGGCTTTGCAGGAAATGTCGAGTCCATTTACGAAAGTTATTCGTAATGGGAAGGAAGTGTCCATCGCTTCACGCGACGTTGTAGTTGGAGATATCTGTGTTTTAGAAGCAGGGGATTTAGTATCCGCAGATATTCGACTCATTCAGACAAACAGCCTTCAAGTCCAAGAGGCATCACTTACAGGTGAATCAATCCCTGTTGATAAGGATGCTACTTATGTCGGAGATGACAAGGATGCATTGGGTGATCGTAAAAACATGGCATACTCATCTGGTATGGTCACCTATGGCCGTGGCTTAGGTGTAGTAGTGGGTGTTGGAATGGGTACTGAAGTGGGTAAGATTGCGAAGATGCTTCAATCATCTGGTGATGAACAAACACCACTTCAACGTAAGCTGGATCAATTAGGAAAACAATTAGGCTTACTCGCACTCGCAGCCTGTGTGCTAATTTTCGTCATCACTTTACTTAAGGAAAAAACAGATATCTTGGACGCATTCATGACTGCAGTTTCATTGGCAGTTGCGGTAATTCCTGAAGGACTTCCTGCAATCTCAACCATCGTACTTGCGATGGGTGTGAACCGTTTGGTTGAAAAAAATGCAATCATTCGTACACTGCCTTCAGTAGAAACCTTAGGCTCTGCAACGGTAATCTGTTCAGATAAAACCGGAACACTTACACAAAATAAAATGACGGTTGTGGATTTCTGGAATGACAACAATCCAGCAAACAGAGAACAACTTGTTATTGGATCATTATTATGTAATGACTCCCGTTTGATTGATGGCGTTTGGGTTGGAGACCCAACTGAAACAGCACTCTCTGAATGGGCGCAAAATGAAGGTCATGACACACAAAAACTTCTTGACGAATATAAACGAATCAATGAAATTCCATTTGACTCGGGTCGTAAACGCATGACAACAGTTCATAACATCGATGGTAAAATCTTTGCCTTCACAAAAGGTGGTGTGGATGAAGTCTTAGCAGTATCCACCCATTATGGTGTTGATGGTACTGCACGTCCACTGACACAAGACGATGTTGCACACATTCAACAAGCAAATGAAGCAATGGCTGTGAAAGCATTGCGTGTCCTTGCATTATCTGTAAGAGAACTTACCTCAAATCCACATGAAGGGGACATCTCAATTGAGTCAAACCTAACCTTTGTTGGATTAGTGGGTATGATTGACCCACCACGTCCTGAAGTTGTGGATGCGGTTAAAGTCGCAACACGTGCTGGAATCCGTACTGTAATGATAACCGGTGACCACGCACTTACTGCTGAAGCAATTGCTCGTGAAATTGGGATGATTGATGATCACAAAGTAATCACTGGCGTTGAACTTGAACAAATGAGTGATGACAAACTCTTTGAACAAGTAGAACACATTGGTGTCTATGCACGTGTATCACCTGAAGATAAGATGCGTATTATAAAAGCCTGGAAACGTCATGGAGAAATCGTCGCAATGACCGGTGATGGTGTTAATGATGCACCAGCCCTTAAGATGGCAGACATTGGAGCTGCGATGGGTATTGTTGGGACAGAAGTTGCGAAAGGTGCAGCAGATATGATCCTAACTGATGATAACTTCGCAACGGTAGTAACTGCAGTTGAAGAAGGGCGTCGTATTAAAGACAACATCATGAAAGCTGTAAACTACTTACTATCATGTAACGTTGGTGAACTGTTCGCAATCTTAATTGCGACCTTGTTTGGAATTGGAAGACCGCTCTTAACAATACATATTCTGTGTGTTAACTTAATAACGGATTCACTTCCTGCACTCGCACTGGGTGTTGAACCTGCAGAAAGTGATATTATGGACCGTAAGCCTTCAAAAGATATGAGTTTATTGACTTTTGAAAGTGGATGGCGCATTATTTATCAAGGAATCTTCATCAGTATTATTACACTATGTGCTTACACGTATGGAACGGGTGTCTTCATTAACCAAAATGGTTCACCTGAATTGGGTCAAACGATGGCCTTTAGTGTCCTTGCATTATCACAACTTGTGCACTCATTTAACATTCACGCTCCAAGCCAATCGGTATTTAAAACATTCTTTAAAAACAAATGGTTAATCTATGCAGTCATAATTAATGCAATGATGGTTATGGCAGCACTCTTAATTCCATTTGCACGCGAAATCTTACACCTTACAACGATGAATACAACACAATGGGGTATTGTAATCGTACTCGCATTAGGTCCAATCCCTTTTGTGGAGCTCATGAAACTTTTAGGCTTAAACAATCGTAGTAAAACACATTAATTAATAACTAAGATGCTATCAAGTCAATGATACCATCTTTTTTTTTATTGTAATGTTTGCACAGAAAAAAAAGGTGCAGATGCACCTTAGATTTATTTTGAGTTGTAGTGATGGATGATACATTGCGTTCCATCATTTTCATAACCCAAATCAACCAGTGATTGATAGATTTGAGTGACTTGTTGAAGAACGGGTAAGGATAATAAACCTTTTTCCTCTGAGGCTAATTTTAAGTCCTTTAGGAAGTGTTTTGTGAAGAAACCAGGGTTCATATCATCCGTAATCATTTTAGGGCCATTATTTGCTGCTTGCCATGAGCTTGCGGAACCACCTGTTATTACCGCCAACATTGCGTGCGGATCAAGTCCATGATGGATTGCATACGTTAATGCTTCAGCACAACCTGCGATTGCTCCCGCGATTGCTGTTTGGTTTGCAAGTTTCGCATGTTGACCACTACCACCAGGTCCCATGTAGGTAATGGTTGTTCCCATTTTTTCTAACAATGGTTTAATTGTTTCGTAGGACTCAACACTACCACCGACCATAATGGATAAGGTTGCATTAATTGCACCCACATCACCACCGGTTACTGGAGCATCCACACAGTGGATCCCCAATGAATGTCCCTTTTCATAAAGTGATTTCGCAAGTGAAGGTGAAGACGTCGTCATATCAACGTATATTGTACCCGGTTTACAGGTTCTAAATACAGTGTTTGCGACATTTTCAACGTCATTTGGGTATCCTACAATTGAAAAGACAACATCAGCATCCTTAACGGCATCTTCAATTGTTTCAAATGCCTTTACTTCAGGTTCAAGTGCTTGTGCTTTTGAGAAGGTTCGATTTTGTACAACAACATCATAGCCACCACGTGATAAGTTTAATGCCATCGGTGCTCCCATAACACCAGTTCCAATCCATGCTATTTTCATAAGTTTTACCTCGCTTCTAATGGTGATATTATACCATCAATTATCACTTCGTGTTAACTTGGCGAATACTTTCCAATCAGAAATTATTAAAAAATGTTTTAATCAAATTGACAAAAAAGTCCCTGTAGAATAGAATGAGCTATATAAATAGAACAATAAGCAATCAAAAAAAAGCGGAGGACCTATGTCATTATTAATAGAAGCGTTAATTGAGGTTATTGGTAGTGATTTAATTGAATCGATTTATAATAAAACACACAATACAAATGAAAAGCGTTGGGTCCGAGTATGCGCTGCGCTAACACTGTTTTTATGCATTGCTCTTGTTTTTGGCGCAGTTATATCTTTAAGCATCATTGTGATCATTAATGGTGAACCTATGGGGTATGCCATTATCGGAATCATGATAATTTTTGGATTTCTCATACTTAAAAAAATATCAAAAGATATCAAACAAAAGCAAAACGACAAGACTTGATTGAGTGAACTGACCTAGTTCTGTGGCACCTAATAAAAAAAAGAATACTTCTATCGATTTATTGTAAAATGAAAAGATGGAGGTATTTTTTAATGAAGAATACGTTTTATACAAGAGAAGTTAAGTTAAAAGCAGTTGAAATGAGACTCTCTGGCATTCCTGTCAAAGAGATTATGAAAGCACTAAATATCAAAAGTGAGTCACAAGTATATACATGGTATTACTGGCATCGAGATGGAGAATTTCATCGTTTCAATCAACCAATCGGAAAGCAGTACACTTATGGTCATGGACCTGATGAAGTACAAAATACAAGTGATAAGGATTAATTTTTATAATAACAAAAGAATTAAGAGAAAATTAAAAGGACTGACTCCTGTGCAATACAGAAATCAATCCTTGATAATTACAACGTAATTAAAGTGTCCAACTTTATGGGTTCACTTCATTTCTCAGTACTTTTTATTAATCTTTACCAGGTGCATTGTACATTAAACGACCATAGACTATTCCAAGAATATCTTCCTGTAAATGAACCATGACCATTAATTGCACACCAAATCCCCATTCCGATTACATAGACCGCTGCAAGAACTAACAAAACTGCACATTAAACTAGGGACCATCCTTCTAATTTAGATAATTCTAATTCTAATTTTGGTCGGTAATAAGCAATTACACTATTCACCATTTCTAATCCCCCTTTCTTTCAAATAACTTATGATTGTTATTAGTATAAATACTAATAGTATTGACACCAAAAACATCGGACTAACTGAGACCGAAACGGATGCTGAATCTATATCTACTATTGGATTTACACTAAAACCCATAAAGTTAAATGATTTATTTTGAAATAAATATACAAAAGATAAGAAGATTATTGATATAGGATAAATAACAAATGCTATAATTGAACTTTGAGTAAACACTCTTCCTACATGTTTTTTTGATAGTTTATTGTTCATAATTCCCCTCCCTAAAACTTCTATATTTTTTTTTACTTTTTTATCTATATTATTGCAATACATTTTCCATGTTTTAAAATCTGGAGAAAACGGGAATATTGAAAGTATATTCACTAACCAGGATATCGATATAAAAATATATATAATTTTTGTAAGCGTAAAAAACTTTAAACCATAACTAATGATCCCTAAAATTAAGAATCCGACTACTGTACATATGATTGGTGGTAATAGACAAATCACAAAAGCTTGTTTCTTTGTGATTTGTCTATTCTTCATCAAATCTAAAAGAATAAAAATTTTAAAATTCTCAATAACTAATGTGCCCTTAACTTTTTTTATTATCTTTCTAAATAAATATAAATATAAAGTTTCATGTAACACCATTGAAGATATTACATTTATTATTAACAAAACTACTATCATTACAAACGTTATACTTTTTGTTGTTATAAATAAAAAAATAGCTAAGCGTTGTTTTTCTTTTGATGTGTGACTCAGATTCAATAAATGGCCAAAAACAGTTGAATTCTTGAAACAAGAAGCTCATGAACAGTATGGAAAACTTTATATCTTAGTGAATAATGTACCCATTAATGATGAAACTTAAGTTAAACTTGCTTCAATGCAAGATCTGATGTCATTCATTCAATAAATTGCAACTATATCATGATAATAAAACGCTTCAAGAAGCATGGTGATATGAGAAAGATGATAAGCGAAAAAAACGTTTTTTTAAGGTCTTACCTTGCTATCGATTGACAGATGTGATATTATACTAATGCTTTGTGACTGGGTTTATGGATTCCTCAATCTTTATACTCGGTTATTAAGGACTATAGAAAGGTGAGGAAACTACAATGTTAACAAAACAAGAAAAAGCTGCAATCATTAAGGATTACCAACGTGATGCAAACGATACAGGTTCTGTTGAAGTTCAAGTTGCTGTTTTAACAGCTGAAATCAATCGCTTGACTGAACACATGAAAGAACACAAGAAAGATTTCCACTCAAACCGTGGACTTCTTAAAAAAGTTGGTCGTCGTCGTAGCCTATTAACATATCTACGTAATGAAGATATTAACCGTTACCGCGAACTAATTACTCGTTTAGGATTAAGAAAATAGTGAAAGGGAGCTTAGCTCCTTTTTTTATGTATGATTGTAAACAGAATTATGATAGAATATAAAGGATAGTATAGAGGTGAAAACATGTCAAAGAAAGTGTTTACTTTAGATTTTTGCGGAAATACACTAACTGTTGAAACAGGCGAAATTGCAAAGCAAGCCGGTGGATCAGTTTTAGTACGCTATGAAGACACAACAGTGCTCTCAGCAGCAACCGCAAGTAAAAAAGCAAAAGATATTGATTTCTTTCCGTTAACTGTAACGTTTGAAGAGAAATTATATTCAGTAGGTAAAATCCCTGGAGGATTTTTAAGAAGAGAAGGAAGACCAAGCGAGCATGCAACATTAACATCACGCTTGATTGACCGTACCATTAGACCCCTGTTTGCAGAAGGGTTTAGAAATGAAGTGCAAGTTGTAAATACAGTATTATCTGTAGATCGTGACTACTCTCCAGATATGGCAGGTATGTTTGGTGCTTCACTCGCACTGTGTGTATCTGATATTCCATTCAATGGACCAATTGCAGGTGTAACTGTAGGAATGATTGATGATGAATTTGTAATCAATCCAAGTGCCGATGAACTTGAAAAATCAAGAATGCATTTAGTTGTAGCCGGTACAAAAGATGCCATCAACATGGTTGAAGCGGGTGCTGATGAAGTTTCAGAGGAACAATTCCTTGAAGCAATGATGTTTGGTCATGAGTTTATCAAGAAGCTTTGTGACTTCCAAATTGAAATCGCAAAAGAATGTGGTAAAGAGAAGATGCAAATCGATCTTTATGAAGTTCCAACAGAAATCAAAGAAGAAGTTGAAGCACTTGTTGGTAAAGATCTACGCGCAGCGGTATCCATTGAAGGCAAACTTGAACGTTATAATACAATTGACGAGTATGAAGATAAAGCACAAGAACACTTTGCTGCTAAAGAATATGAGTCAGATAAACTTAAAGATAAGACCTTAAAATATGTACGCGAAGTAACGCATGGTATTGTTGCAGATGAAGTACGTCGTTTAATCTCTATAGATAAGATTCGTCCAGATGGTCGTAAGATTGATGAAATCCGTCCACTTGACGCTCAAATTGATTTGCTTAAACGTGTTCATGGTAGTGCACTGTTTACACGTGGTGAAACACAAGTATTATCTATTTGTACTTTAGGTGCTATGGGTGATACTCAAATTATTGATGACTTAACTGAAGTTGAATCAAAACGCTTCATGCATCATTATAATTTCCCACCTTATTCAGTTGGTGAAACAGGCCGTATGGGAGCTCCTGGACGTCGTGAAATTGGACATGGAGCTTTAGGTGAAAGAGCACTTAGCTATGTACTTCCAACTGTCGAAGAATTCCCTTATGCAATTCGTCTTGTTGCTGAAGTTCTTGAATCTAATGGTTCATCTTCACAAGCAAGTATCTGTGCTGGATCAATGGCATTGATGGCAGCTGGGGTTCCAATTAAAGCTCCAGTGAGTGGGATTGCAATGGGTCTTGTAACTTATGATGATCACTATACAGTATTGTCTGATATCCAAGGGATGGAAGATCACTTTGGTGATATGGACTTTAAAGTTGCGGGAACCGATAACGGAATCACTGCACTTCAAATGGACATTAAAATTGAAGGGCTCACTCGTGAAATCTTAAAAGAAGCACTTGAACAAGCGCATAAAGCACGCAAGGAAATTATGGATGTTCTCGTTGCTTGTATTCCTGCACCACGTCCAAACGTGGGTGAGTATGCACCTAAGATTGCACAACTTAAGATTGAAGTTGATAAAATTCGTGATGTTATTGGTACAGGCGGTAAGATTATTAACCAAATCATTGAACAATGTGAAGATGTTAAGATTGACATTGAAGATGATGGACGTGTTGTAATTTATCACACAAGCCAAGCAATGATTGATCGTGCAAAAGCAATGATTGAAAACATCGTACGTGAAGCTAAAGTTGGAGAAATCTATGATGCTAAAGTTGTCCGTGTTGAGAAGTTTGGCGCATTTGTTGAACTGTTCAAAGGAACCGATGCTTTACTTCATATCTCAAAATACAGCCATGAGCGTATTGAAAAGATCGAAGATGTGCTTAAACTTGGTGACATTGTGAAGGTTAAAGTAACTGAAATTGATGATAAGGGACGTGTGAATGTATCGCGTAAAGCCTTATTACCAAAACCAGAAGCTAAACCTAAGACTGAAACAAAAGAATCCTAAAATATGAGGTTGCATTCGTGCAACCTTTTATAATAT
Organism: Erysipelothrix larvae; assembly: GCF_001545095.1. Classification (NCBI taxonomy): domain Bacteria; kingdom Bacillati; phylum Bacillota; class Erysipelotrichia; order Erysipelotrichales; family Erysipelotrichaceae; genus Erysipelothrix; species Erysipelothrix larvae. The sequence goes on along the minus strand of NZ_CP013213.1, from coordinate 1,285,336 downwards.
TTGAGACCATGGGCATATGCTCAAAACGATTGGAATTTTGTCTGTAGTAGTTAGATTGGATATTAACTCACAAATAAAAGATTACTACTTAAGATAGATCAGATAGGGGAGTTAAAGTCAAATAGCGTTTTAAAAAAAGCACCTCGAATTGTTAAGGATAACATTCAGGGTGCTTTAAATTTTGTTTGTAAATTAGGTGATATTGAGACAGTTTATACTTACCCAAGATGATCTTTAAGAAATGTAAAGGTCTCTTCTATCGTGTCACTATTACTGGATACTAAAAACTTCAACTCATCTTCAGTATAACGAGGGATTACATGAACGTGGTAGTGCGGAACAGTTTGCCCTGACACAGGGTTTGCATTCGTTAATATATTCACTCCAGAAGCCTTTAAAACATCGCTTAGTTTAAGTGCAAGTCGTTGTGCGATGATATTAACATATGCGATTGTATCTTCATCTGCAGTTAGCACAGATTCTGTGATTACTTTTGGTACAACCAGTGTGTGACCTTTGGTGTTTTGGCCGATATCTAAAAATGCAATGACCTTATCATCTTCATAAATAATATAAGCGGGAGTTTCTCGGTTAATAATACGGTTAAATAGTGTGCTCATCGATTCATCTCCTTTTGTATGATTATATCATGAAATAAAACCAATGCGTGTAAGCCATGTAAAAAAAGACTGCATAAGCAGTCTTAGTTAGCAAGTGCATCTGGATAATCTGCGATGATTGCATCGTAGAGGTCTTTATCAAAAACCTTGAATCCATTGTCTCGTAATAATTTTGAAATGTATTTTGTTTGGAATGTTGAGTCCGTTGCGAATGAAGCAATAATTTCATCCTTGATTGCAGCAGTATCTACTTCAATTACATTAATAATGTATTGTGACGTTGAGTTATTCGGAATATCAATTGCTTCGCTGATTCCATTTTCTTTAGCACTGATAATGTATGAAAGTGCTGTTGTGTCAATTACAGATGTTGATGAATCTTTGTGGTAGATTGTTGCAGTACCAGTATACGATGAATTATCTAATACGAATTCTTTCGCAACATCAGCCCATGAAGTTCCTTCGTCAAGTGCTTTTAAAGCAGTAGCAGCATCTTCTTTAGATACTTCAAGAACCGCAGCTTTACGAACATAAAGGTCTTTTACCATGTTATCAAAATCTTCAGTCATCACATTTGTGAGGGCTTTGTTTAATTGAAGTGATGGTGCAATTACATTTTCAGCATATTCTTCATCAGATTCGAATCCATAGTAATTCAGGATTGTTTCCCATAGTGTACCATAGCCTTCTTTAGTTTCTTCAAGTTGTTTTTGAACTGCTTCTTTAAATGCATCATCATTTGGTACGAGTTTATCAAGTACCACTTGTTGTGCATGTGATAAGATGACTGCACCCGCATCGTTAAATGTCATGACATTAAATAAATCTTGTTCTGTAACCGTTGATCCTTCAATAGTAAAGAGTTTTTCACTACGCGGTGAGGTAATGCGTGCATCCGAGCCACATCCAACTAAAACAAGTGTCGCAACACACAATACTAATAATCGTTTAAACATATTATTCTCCCTCACTTTCTAGACCAAGGTATTTTTGAATGCGTGATTTAACAGTTTCATCATGCCATTCAATGGTCAAGGTTTCTGCTTTGTCCCAAAGTGCCTGAGCAGCTTCAGTACTGTATGATTGAATAAGTGATGAGAAATAATCACTGTTGTCTAATAAAGTTTTAAAGTCAGTTGAAACGACATAAATGAGATGACGACCATAAGTTGTTTGTACCCAACCGGATACTTCACCTTCATTGAGTTCTAACATAGCATCTAAGAATTCAGTTACAAGTGAACTGTTTTTGTCAACAACACCAATGCTACCAGATTGAGCTGCTGAAGATGTATCGTCTGATTTATCTAGGGCTACTTCACCAAAGTCTTTTCCTTCGGCCAGTAACTTATCGACTTCATCCATCTTCGCTTGTTCTTCTTCAGTAGGATTTGCTGGATCGGTCATTTTTATCAAAATATGACTTACAAGACGGGGTTTGTTTGTTTCAAATGATTCTTTGAAGATTGAATCAAAGTTTGCGACAAAGTAATCTTTAATAATTATGTCTTGTTTTGCTGCATCTTCGAAGTAGGTTGCAAGGTCATCAAGTCCTGCATATCCTTGAGAGATGAGCCATTGGTCTAAACTGTCAAGACCAGCTTGACCATTTGAAGCGGATATTTGTTGAATGTATGATTCTGCTTGTTTCTTAGCATCTGCAGCAATTTCATCTGTAGTTTCTAAAGATGAAAGCATTTGACGCTTAAAGAGTCTAAAGAGTTCAGCATCACCACGTGATTCATCAAGCATATCGAAGTACTCATCCGCAAATATATCTGTTCCAGCGATTTCAAACACAACTTGTTTTCCATCCACTGTCTTTCCTTTAAATACTGATTGAATTTGTGTAACTCCGTATGAGCCGATAACTACGACTAATGCAACTGCTACGAGAACAACAAACCAATTCTTTTTAATATTTTCGAGCATATGAACCTCCTTAAGGCTTATATATTATAGTGTATTTATAGGCTTAATGCAATGTTTTACGTGATGATGGTGTGTGAAATAAAAATAAAATAAATTTACCAATTGTGAGAAAGTAAACATCTGCATCTGACATTAAAATAAGAACCTGTGTTATAATAAATTGGATTAGAAAGGGTGTGATTCGTGCGTGAGTAAATTAGTGATTAAAGATTTGCACGTATCAATTGACGATAAAGAGATTCTAAAGGGGGTTTCATTAGAAATCAATGATGGGGAAATCCATGCGATTATGGGACCAAATGGTAATGGGAAATCAACATTACTGTCCACAATTATGGGACATCCTCGCTACAGTGTTACTCAAGGGGAAGTAACTTATGATGGGGTGAATGTTTTAGAACTTGAAGTTGATGAACGCAGTAAATTAGGACTTTTTTTAGGAATGCAATATCCACAAGAAGTAACAGGCGTTACCAATGCTGATTTTCTTAAATCCGCAATCAATGCCCGTAGAGAAACACCTGTGGGCCTTTTTGAGTTTGTAAAGTCCATGGAGTCATCCATTGAAAAACTGAGAATGAAATCAGATTTAGCCCATCGTTTTTTAAATGAAGGATTTAGCGGTGGTGAAAAGAAACGAAATGAGATTCTTCAACTCTTAATGTTACAACCTTCAATAGCAATGCTTGATGAGATTGATTCAGGGTTAGATATCGATGCCTTACACATTGTTGCTGATGTATTAAAAGAAGAACAAGCAAAACGACACATGGGATTGATTGTTGTATCCCATTATGAACGGTTTTTTGAATTCATTCGTCCTACACATACCCATATTATGATGGATGGTAAGATTGTATTGAGTTCAGATGAAACGCTGGTAACTAAGATTGACCAAGAAGGCTATGATTGGATTGACGCAAAACGTGCTGATGAAGTTGTTCAGACGCGTCCTACAATCGGTGATGCATGTGCAATTCGAGAAAAAGTGGGTGAATCTGAGTGAAACCATATGTGTTTAAGAGTGGATCACACAGACATGAAATTACCGTTAATGATACAACAAAAGCTGAAATAACCCTCGAAGCCAATTCAAAAGGTACTTTGATTCTGTTTGTGAAAGGGGATGGCCAATTGGACATTGTTCTGAATGCAAAAGAACATACAGACTGGACCTATCTTTGGGTTAATCAAAGCGATGGATCATTAACAGTTAAAGAAGCGGTAAACCTATTTGAAGGATCCCATGTAAAAGCAAATTATGCTGAACTAACAATGGGGAATCATTCAAAAGAAACGACGGCGCATTTTGTTGGACGGCATGCAACCTTTGACTTTAGAAGTGCAACCATCTCCTTTGATGCGATTAAATGGGTTGTGAAAGCGGACCACCAAGCGCAATTTACCGAAGCAAACTTGAATTCATATGGGATCGTATTAGAAAATGGTGCCTTAGAATTTGAAGTGATTGGGTATATTGCAAATGGAAACAATGGGTCTAAAACACATCAAATAACGCGCGTGCTCAACTTAGGAGACAAACTTAAGACTGTCGTGTATCCAAAACTACTCATTGAAGAAAATGATGTAGAAGCTTCTCATGCTGCGTCTGTGGGACAACCGGATGAGGATCAAATTTATTACATGCAATCACGAGGAATCAAACGCCCCGATGCATTAAAACTTATCGTTTTGGGATACTTAATTCCAATTGCTTATGAAGTAGAAGACGATGATATTCGTGAATATTTAATCCAAGAAATCGAACAGAAAGTAGATCAAGAATGGACGATTTAAGACAAAAGTTTCCGCTTTTAGTAAACCATCCTGAACTGATATATTTTGATAATGCTGCAACAACTTTAAAACCACAACCTGTTATCGATGCAGTCATGAACTACTATGTAAACCTCAGTTCCAATATCCATCGTGGGGATTATAAAACGGCTGTTGAAGCAACAAGACATTATGATGCTGTTCGTCAAAAAGTTGCGGATTTAATTCATTGTGATCCAGATTGCGTTGTCTATACAACGGGTACCAGTGAGAGTTTAAACCTTATCGCTCAAGGATATGGTATGACACACCTTGTTAAGGACGATGTCATTTTAATAAGCGAAGTTGAACATGCCTCAAATGTATTGCCATGGTTTAATGTAGCGAAGAAATGTGAGTGCACCATTGCATATGTTCCACTCAATGATGATCTGAGCTTTGATTTGGATGCTTTAGATCAAATCATGCAAACAAAACCTGTAAAAATCGTATCACTCGCGCATATATCCAATGTATTGGGATATGTGAATGACATTGACGAAATTGCTCGAATTGTCCATCGTAATCATGGAATTCTTGTGATAGATGGGGCACAATCAGTGGGCCATATACCGGTCGATGTCACAAAAAGTGATGTAGATTTTTTGGTGTTCTCATCGCATAAAATGACAGGACCAACAGGTGTTGGTATCTTGTATGGAAAAAAACACTTACTTGATGCGACAGAACCCTTATTCTATGGGGGCGATAGTAACGCACGCTATTATAAAGATGGATCGTATACTGTAAAAGATGTTCCGTTGAAATTTGAGACAGGAACGCCAAATATTGAAGGAATCATTGGATTTGGAGAAGCCGTATCGTTTATCCAATCTTTGGACCTAGAAGTACTGATGAAACATGTTATAGAGATGCAACACTATATTATGGATGAATTGAGTAAAATGGATCATGTTACTGTATATAACCCTATATCAAACACAGGGATTGTAATGTTTAATATTGAAGGAATATTTCCACAAGATGTCGCAGCTTATCTAGGGCATCACAATATCTGTGTGCGTGCTGGAAGTCATTGCAGTAAACTTACCTGCGGAATATTTGAAACAGACAGCAGTGTTCGAGCATCTTTGTATTTTTATAATACAATGGATGAAGCGCGAAAGTTTCTTGAAGTCATTCAATCGATTTCCCTTGAAGCTGTTGTTTCACTTTATGTTTAAGGAGATTTTATGAGTCTATTAAAAGATCCTCAATTTGCACGGCAAATTATCATGGATCATTATGAAAACCCACACAATAAACATCATGGTGATTCGGATTATGCATATAAGCATATGGAAAGTGAATCATGCATCGACGATATCATTGTGTATGTCAAAATTGAGAACAATCGGGTAATCGATGTTTGTTTTGAAGGTCATGCGTGTACGATCGCAACCAGTGCAGCGTCGATTATGACTGATTTAATTAAGGGCAAAGAAAAAGAAGATGCTTTAAAAATTATGCATGAATACATGAAAATGATGCAACTTGAACCCTATGATGAAGGCCTTCTTGACGAAGCAATTGTGTTTAGAAATGTTGGAAGACAATCAAATCGTATTGGATGTGCAACATTAGGATGGCGTGCTGTTGGGCAAATATTAAGTGAGGATGGTGATCACAATGGTTGAGGATATGTCAAAAGACATCGAACGATTACCCAGTGAAGATTATAAATATGGTTTTCATGATGATATTGAGGCAATTGTAGAATTTGATAAAGGTCTGAGTGAAAAGGTAGTACGCGAAATATCACGGATTAAAAATGAACCAGAATGGATGTTGGATATTCGACTAAAAGCTTACCAAGCGTTTATGGAGAAACCAATGCCATCATGGGGCAGTAATTTGGATGATATTAATTTTGATGAGTACACCTATTATTTACGTGCATCTGAACGTGCTGAAACACAATGGGAAGATGTCCCTGAGACCATTCGAAATACCTTTCAAAAACTTGGAATTCCTGAAGCAGAAGCAAAATTCTTATCCGGTGTTGCAACTCAATATGATTCAGAAGTTGTGTATCACAGCATGCTAAAAGAAGTAGAATCAAAAGGTGTGTTGTTTTTTGACATGGATACTGGACTTCGTGAACATCCTGAAATTGTAAAGAAGTACTTTGGGACACTTGTACCATATAATGACAACAAATTTGCAGCACTCAACACCGCTGTTTGGTCTGGTGGTTCTTTTATCTATGTACCAAAAGGTGTAAAACTTGATAAACCACTGCAATCTTATTTTAGAATTAATGGCGAATCAATGGGTCAATTTGAGCGTACCTTAATCATCGTTGATGAGGGTGCGGATGTTCACTATGTAGAAGGATGTACTGCCCCAATCTATACAAAACATGCAATGCATGCAGCGGTTGTTGAAATCTTTGTTCATGACCATGCTAAATGTCGCTATACCACAATTCAAAATTGGTCTAATAATGTCTTTAACTTAGTCACAAAACGTTCGAAAGTACAAGCACATGGGATTATGGAATGGATTGATGGGAATATAGGTGCTTATACAACTATGAAATATCCATCGTGTATTTTAGCGGGTGAATACGCAAAAGGTATGACAATATCAATTGCAGTTGCTGGCAAAGGACAAATCCAAGATGCCGGAGCAAAAATGATCCACCAAGCACCGTATACACAAAGCACGATTATTTCTAAATCAGTATCACGTAATGGAGGTGTTGTTAATTATCGTGGAATTGTCAGTCACAATAAAGATGCCCATTATGCAAAAACAAAAGTTGAATGCGATACGTTAATTTTGGATAACATATCTGCAAGTGATACGATGCCTGTTAATCGCGTCGAAAACAAAACATCAATTGTTGAACATGAAGCCTGTGTTTCAAAAATTTCAGAAGATGAATTGTTTTATTTGATGAGTCGTGGGTTGTCTGAAGAACAAGCATCAGAAACCATTATTATGGGATTTTTAGAACCATTCACCCGAGAGTTACCTATGGAATATGCAGTCGAATTAAATCAACTCATGAAGCTTGAGATGGAGGGCTCTGTTGGATAAAAAAACTTTACGAAAGCAAATGATTGCGAAACGTGATTCCGTATCCTTAGAACAACGATTGGGACTTGATGCAATCATTACTGATATCATCACAGAACAAATGGGAAGTGTTGATTGTGTTGGGACCTATGCATCGATAAAAGGGGAAGTGGACACGTATTTCATGATTCAAAATTGGTTGATGAGTGGTGTTCGAGTGTGTCTTCCGCGTATCGAAGGAAAAATCATGAACTTCTATGAAATCAAACATCTTAAAGATCTAAAAGCTGGTACGATGGGTATCTTAGAGCCGATAGATGGTTGCGAATATGTTGATCCTTCACAGATCCAACAACTCTATATTCCGATGGTCGGTTTTAATGATGCGCTTTATCGATTAGGGCATGGTGCTGGATTTTATGATAAGTATTTAGTAAACTACAATCATGTGAAAATCGGGCTTGCCTATTCATATCAAAAAGTCACTCAGTCGTTTCAAGAAAATCACGATATACCCGTAGATTTAATCATCACAAATGAAGGAATTCTTTATCACACTATTTCACATAATTCGACCATTTAGGTTTCACACATACTTGGTATTATATGAGCGTGAACTAAGTGCAAGTTTACAAAGTATTTCTTCTCCAAAGAAATTTTAGAAAGAAAGTCGTCTTTCTTAAGTATAATGAAAAAATGAGACTTCGGTCTCTTTTTTTGTTTCTCTCCCTTTAACTTCATATTGTTTTATTATATAGAGTTTGTTAAGTTTAACGATATTCTCGTGAAATTTGTGGTAAAATAAACTTACGAAAGAGGATGATTATGAAAATTGTACCATTAACTTCAGATTCATTTGAGGAATTAAGAAAAGAGCGGCGAGAAATCGTAAAATCCATGGTTGAAGACAAACATGGCTCACTGCTTGTTTTGTCAGGTGCATTTGCCGGCTCTGATCGACAAAATCATAATGTTTCATATGCTGTGTTCACAGTATTTTTTGAGTTATGGGATCGTTATACCTTTGAATCCTGGTCCTATACCTTTGATGCTGATGGTCTTATCTTTTATGTACGACTTGAAGAAGACGCTGAATCCGTTCGCAACACAATGGTTCACTATGAAGATAATCACCCAATTGGGTTTGCGATTCATGCTGAAGTTTATGATTATACCGGTGAAGTGACCCGTGAAGCAGTGGGTGCTAATGAACGCCTTGATTTTTATTATAAAATGCCGATAGATGAACTTTTAAACAACACATTTACAGAAAAGAAATATGAAGATACTTATATTAAGAATGTAGAAAACCAAGTTGTATCCGGAGATAAGCACACTGTGCTTTCTAATATCTTGGTTTATGGCTTTGTAAGTGTCTTTACAAAACCAATGGGGTTTGGTATGTATGGCCCCAATTATCGTGGCAGTAATACACAAATGAACTTCGAAAAATTTGTGCATTGGTTGCGTACTTATAAAGATGAAATGAAACGTGCCTTTAACATTAACATAAAAAATGCTGAAGAAGTGCGTCGCTTCCAACAAGAAGTAGAAATGAAAATTAAAGCCGCAGTTTTAAACCAACAGTCTTATCAATACCCGGTCTACATGACAAGTGTTGTACTCTTGTCGTTTATCCATGCACGAGGGTATCAAGATATGCAAAGTGAAATTAAACGTGTGAGTGATTCACTGTATGGAAGTGTCCGATCACTGGATGAGCATAAACGTTATGATATTGCGCGAACGGGTATGAAAGAAGTATTTTCGTTATATGTACCATTTTACCAACGCAATAAATCAATTATGTCAACACTACTCTATATTATGAGTCGCTATGATGATCAAGCAGTATTAAGACACAATGGTGAACAAAACTTGTTAAAGGTTCAGTTTTTAGCAAAAAACTTAATCATGAAGGAAGATAAATGGATTGAAATGGATCGTTTCTGTACATCCAATTATATCTATCCCCATGATTCTACGGTCTTACTTGCCGTAACTGTAATGTTGGATATTATCCAACGCTATTATTTAAAGATTCGTATTTTATTTGAACGATCAATAAGTTAGGAGCCCAATGATGAATTTTTTTGAAGAATTAGAATGGCGCGGTCTTGTAAAAGATGTAGCGCATAAAGAGGAATTTTTAAAACGACTAAACAAACCAATCACATTATACTGTGGATTTGACCCAACAGCAGAATCCTTGCATATTGGACACCTCCAACAATTAATCTTACTCAAACGATTCCAATTGAATGGACACCATCCAATTGCACTCGTTGGTGGGGGAACTGGAATGATTGGAGATCCACGTCCGACCACAGAACGTAAGATGCTCAGCGCAGAAGACTTAATGCATAATGTACAATGCATTGGATCTCAAATTGATGCAATTCTTGCCAGTGATGATAACCCCGTAACATTGGTGAATAACTATGATTGGTTAAAATCGATGAACATTATCGATTTTTTACGCGATTATGGTAAATTCTTCTCAGTCAGTACGATGATTGCGAAAGACACGATTGCAAAACGACTTGAAACCGGTATTTCATTTACTGAGTTTAGTTATACAATTTTACAAGCAGTAGACTATTTACACCTTTTAGAAAACTATGATGTACGGCTCCAATTTGGTGGGTCAGATCAATGGGGGAATTTAGTAAGTGGTTTGGAATTGATTCGTAAAGTAAAAGGCATTGAAGAAGAAGCTTTTGCAATGACATCACCACTCATCACTAAATCCGATGGTACGAAGTTTGGTAAGAGCGAGGGTCAAAATGTTTGGCTGAATGCTGATTACACCAGTCCTTACGAGTTCTATCAATACCTTATCAATGTAAGTGATGATGACGTGATTAATTTCATGAAGCGTCTTTCACTCAAACCAGTGTCTGAAATTCAAGAAATTGAAGCTGCGTTTGTGAAAGCGCCGCATGAGCGTTTAGCTCAAAAGGAATTAGCAACAGAACTTACACGGATTGTGCATGGGCAAGAAGGACTAGATAACGCCCTCAAGATGACAAAAGCATTTTTCTCAGGGGATTTAAGTGAACTTTCCGCACAACAAGTGAAAGCATTATTCCACCATCAAACACCATACACGCTTGATAAAGATAGCGCGCTTCTTGATGTATTGGTAAATGCACAGTTTGTACCAAGTAAACGTGAAGCACGTCAGCTCATCACAAGCAATGCAATTCGAGTAAATGGCGAGGTTGTAAATGACTTGGAATATGTATTATCTAAAGAACAGGCGATTGATGGTGAAATATCAGTAATCCGTCGTGGTAAGAAAACATATCATGTTGTAATACATGGTTAGGAGCTTATTATGCGTAAATTAAAGATACTATGTTTGTTGGTGTGTGTCTTAGCACTTACGGCTTGTGACAACTCTAAAAGCGCCGCTTACCAAGAACAACTCAATCTATATGAAACTTATTATCGTGCCTTGTTAAACGAAGATCGCTTTCAAACATCGTCTCGATTCTATTCAATTACAACTGAAATTGCGCCTTCTGATGAAGGATATCAATATGTTGTGACCATCGATGATGCGAAAATCGCAATGTATGACGTTCAGATTATGGTCGTTGAAAATGAAGAACCATTTAATCTAGACGTGATGAAACCAAGCGCAGGAATTTTTGATGGTGATTATATTTTCATTCCAAATCAAGCCCGTGAAGATCATGGATTCAAAAAAGGAATTGTCGTTGGACGTCTTGATTTGCAAGAAGATAACGTGACCATTCGCGTCCTTGTTGCTTGGAAAAACTATACGAAGCTTGAATCATTTAAAGAAGTGTTTGAGTTCGAACTAAAATATGAAAAACCAGTTGAAGAACCTGAAGAGGATCCTGGGGATAATCCAGTGGATGATACAGCCCAAAACGAAACACCATAATTTGAAAAAATGCTTATTAGTACACTCGTCAACCTTTTCGTAAGAGGTTGACTTTTTTTGACACAATCTTCAGATTCATCTCACGGCTTTATTTATTTTTGAAATTAAGGTAAAATGAATAAATGAAAGGACAAAATCAAATGAAAAAAATACTGGTAACGTTATTATCAATACTCTTTGTAGTAAGCGGATGTAAAAGTAACGAGGTCATTACTTATGAGGGGACATTTGATGAATATGTGAATACCCTGTACGCAGAAATTATAGGGTCAACAGATATAGGTATTAATTTGTCATTTAATGATCCTGAAGCATTTGGGATTGTGCCAGAACCTTATAGTTTAGGATTTTCAACACAAGAAGACTATGATGAGTCATCGAAACAACTTGATACAATGATTAAGACATTAAGATCTTTTACGGATGATTCACTTACACAGCAACAAATTATCGATCGCGATGCGATTATTGAGTATTTATCAGCATATCTTGGTTCTGAAAAGTTTTATGAGTATGAAGAAGGGGATGCTCTCAGTTCTTCTCGGTCATATATTATGTCACTTCCAAGTTATTTGGATATGTATGTTTTTAACTCAGAACGTGACATCGAGTATTACTTTAACTTCGTGAACACCCTGGAAGAGAACCTACTTAAATTCGTTGAACTCGAAAAAACACGTCAAAGTAAAAATATGGGGTTGAGTCAAAAAGAACTAGACAGTATCGTCAAGGCTGCCGATAGTACAGCAACTGCAGCAGCTCAAGAAGACTATTTCTTAAACCGTGCTTTTGAACGTCAAATGGCATCTATATCGTTTATTGATCAACAGGCTAAGGATGACTATATTTTAAAACATCAAGAAGCCATGAAATCATCATTTAGTAAAGCGTATGCTTCCTTAGCGTCTTCAATTCGTGAGATTGAAGGGGGCGAGCTTAGGGGTCTTGCGAATAAAGAAAACGGTAAAGCTTATTATGAGTATCTGTTTAAGAAAAACACAGGGTCTTCGTATTCGGTCGATCAAGTGTCAAAACAACTTAAATCTCGTAAGAAAGACTTAATGTACTCAGTGGTGAAATACTTCCAAACTAATTATGATGAAACGCTCGAAGAATCGGTTCAAAATGGGAATGTATTTGATGGCCTATTTAGTGATGAGAAAAGTGTACTCACTACAATGATTGAGAAAATGGGTGAAGATTTTCCGATGATTAATGTACCCAATTATAGCATTAACTTTGTTGATGAATCCTTAGAAGACAGTGCATCACCTGCGTTTTATTTCACACCCAAAGTGGATGCAACCGATGATAACGTACAAGCGATTTATGTGAATGGGAACTTTTCAAATGATAAAGTAACAACATACATTCATGAGGGAATCTTTGGACATATGTATCAGTTTAATTACTTTAAACAATCCGGTGAGAACCAAATTCGAAGTTTCTTAAGTTCTTCTGCGAATGCTGAAGGATGGGCAAATTACACTGAAAATTATGCGACAAAGTATGTTTTAGGGGATGATTTGGGTTTGTTCTTCCAAAATTACAATGAACTCCTGAGTAATCTATACGTTCAATTGGATATTGGAATTAATTATGAAGGCTGGAGTCAACAAGAGACCCTTAATTTCTTAGTTGATGAGGGATGGTACAGTGAAACGACTTCGGTTAATCAAATTGAGGAGTTATACCTAGCATTTGTTGAGAACCCTTGCGTTTACCCGATGTACTATGTGTCAAGTATGTATATCAGAATTCTCAGCGAAAAAGCTGAAAAGGCATGGGGTGCGGATTATTCAGATTATGCATTTCATGAAGCGTTACTCAAACAAGGATCAACCTCGTTTGATATGCTTGAAAAAGCATTAGATTTAAATATTATGAAGTAGGAGACTTATGACAGATTTACAAGTTTATGGCAGTATTGCACTTGCGTTAGTTGTGTTGTTGGCAGTAAAAAGAAAGATTAAGAAAATGGTATTTAGAACAATTTTGATTGCATTGATTGTTGGTGCAGGGGTTTACCTTTATCTTAATGGAATGCCTCAATTTAACCTGTAACAATATTTAATACGCAAATAAAAAATAAGAAAAGGTTATCCGTCATTTTAAGACCGATAACCTTTGTTGTATAAGAAAAGCCTGAACTTCAGGCTTTTTCATTCTTATTGAGTCAGAGCAGAAGCAGCTTTTTCATCAACAATCACAATGACATCACTGTGATCTTTTAGTGCAGAAGCTGGTAAGTCCGTTGTCTTATCTTCTTCGAATAAACGACGAATCGCATCGGCCTTTTGTTCTCCGTAAGCAAATAGAAGTACTTTTTTAGCGCTCAAGATATCTTTAATACCCATTGAATAAGCAAAAGTAGGGACTTCATCGATTGAATCAAAGAAACGTGCATTTGCTTCAATTGTTTCTTCTTTAAGTTCTACTTTACGGGTGATTGAATCAAAAGATGATCCCGGTTCATTAAACCCAATATGTCCATTGCCACCAATCCCTAAGATTTGAATATCAATCGGATGTGCTGCAATGATTGCTTCATACTCATCAGATACCGCTTGTTCATTGTCATTTGAACCATCCGGTACATAGGTTGCCTTAAAAGGCTTATATTGGAACAAGTTTTGTTCCATGAAATAGCGATAACTTTGTGGGTGATCGCCTGTTAATCCAACATACTCATCAAGATTTACAGATGTCACGGTGCTAAAATCTAAATCACTTTCAACCATACGTTTGTAGAGTGTTAATGGTGTACTACCAGTAGCTAAACCCATTGTATGTAATGTGTTTGATTTATAAGCATCTTCGATAATCTCAAAACCTTTTTGAGCTCCCTCGATGTTGTCTTTTACAATAATCAGTTTCATGAATTCCCTCCTTGCATAAAACTACACCTTTATTATACATGACACAGTGTTAAAAACAAGAACACAGAAGCAATTGGGAGGAAATAAAGAAGGGGATATTTTTCGTGAAGAACTAACTTATTTTGAATTGGTTTAAAATATCGCTTGTGATTTGCACTGTATGGGTTTTCTTAATGAATCTGTGGTGAGTATCTAAAATATCTCAATGTTTTGAGTCGGTTACATCATAAAGATCATTTGGTAAACAAGTCGATCACATATAAAAAGTGGAAATGCATAAAGATACACTTCCACTTTTGTGTTAAAAATCATCAATCGGTCTTTTGATTGGTGTAAAATAGGTCCGAATTGAGCTTTCTTTTGATGACTATGCGTTCTCAAGTTCATCGGTCAATGCGATGATTTCATCAATAATTGATCCGATATAATCGATGGTTTGCATGAGTGGTTGTTCGGTTGTTAAGTCAACATCCACCATTTTTGCCAAGTCAATTGGATTTTTTGTGCCACCTGCTTTTAGCAAGTCTTTCCATTTTTCAATTGGAAGTTCGTCATTTGCAATCTTACGGTTTGCACAAGTTGCTAGGGTAAGTCCTGCAGAATATGTATAAGGATAGAGTCCCATGTAATAGTGTGGTTGACGCATCCAGGTTAATTCAGAATTCTCGCTGATTTCAACATCATTACCCCAGAATGTTTCAAGCACTTGGCGTTTGATTGCATTGAGTGAATGAGCGTTGATTGGTTCATTATTATCAGCACGCAAATAAACTTCACGTTGATATGCAGCTTCAAGCAAGTGGGTTACAAAGTTGTGGTAATATGTACGCGCAATAATTGTTGAAAGAACCCAACGTTTCATGCGCTTGTCTTCAACAGTGTTCATCAAGTAGTCGACCATCATTAATTCATTCATCGTTGATGGTGCTTCAATGATATAAAGTGATGGGCGTGTATTAATGATTGTTTGCGCTTCCCCTGATAAGTAGAAATGCCCAGCATGACCCAGTTCATGTGCCAATACAAACACTTCATTCATCTTCTCAGTCCAGCTGATGAGAACATAAGGATGAACACCATAAGGTGTTGAACAAAATGCTCCAGTTGATTTTCCTTTGTTTTGTGGGAAGTCAATCCAACGTTCATCAAAAGCACGTTTCACAATCTCAAGATAATCATCACCAAAACGAGCAAGTGCACCATTTAGATATTTCTTTGATTCTTCGATTGTAATAGATGGTTCAAATTCAGGGTCTACAACGAGTTTTAAGTCCTTGTAGGTCATTGTATCAAGATTATGTACACGTTTTAAGAGTTTTGCATATTTACGCATATGAGGCGCTAAATGGGTCATAATGAGATCGATTTGTCGATCATACATGTCACGAGTGACTTCTTGGTCAAAAAGAAGGGAATCAATGGTGTTGTCAAAATTTGATAATTGACCCAATGCTTTTTCTGTTAAGACATGTGTTGAGTACACAGATGCTACAGTGTTTTGATGTTTCGCAAGTGTGCTATAGAACGAATCAAATGCAGCGTGACGCACATTCATATCGTTATCAGTTTCCCATTCATCTTCAAATAAGCCATAGGAGTTTGGATAGGTTTTTCCATTTGCTTCAAAGGTTCCAAAATCCATGTCAACTAATTTATTCATTTGATAGGAGTCGTAAGGTCCATCAAACGTGTTTTTTAGAACGGATAATGCGTTCACAACATCTTCAGATGGTGTATTTGCTTTGTTCTTTAAGATTAAGCCAAGATATCGTGCATAGTGAGGATCTTGTGCGATAACCTCGTTTAATACTGATTCATCGAGCTTGCGCAATTCATCTTCAACAAAATTCAACTTAGGGAAGATGCTGCTGACCTTCATCATGGTAGCGCTGCTTCGATTCTGATTTACAGGATCAGTTGAATCTTCTGAACTTTTAAGCGATGCATAAGTAAAGATATGATCCATTTGCTTTTGAATCGCCTCGTAATCTTTGAGACAATTATAAATCGCGTCATAGTTCTTTAATGTCCCTTGATATGTTGATTTAAGTGTGTCCACTGCATCAATCAGTGCTGGGATTGCAGCTTCAAAATCTGCTTCAGTTTTAAATATTGCTGTAAGATCCCATGTAATGTTTTGATCTACTTGAGATCGATGGTAGATTGTTTTTGTCATTTTATCTTTTCTCCTTTAGTTCATTATACGCTTAAATATTAAAAAAAACACCACCAATTTAATATGGTGATGCTTGATTTTTACTGTGTTTTGTTATCCACGAATCAATGAAGCCATGAAATAGGTAGATGATGATTAAGGAAACGGCACAGGCTAGAAGTGTAATTGTAATCTCATGCAGTGTTAAATACTCCAACTCAAGCCAGTTCCAAAAGAGTAAAACGCCAAGTACAAACCCAACGAAATTTACGATTAACACCCCGATACGATAGAGATTGAGTGGCTTATAAATCCGATAGATCAATTGAAGTGAGATGAATGCATTAATGAAAAACATGATTGTTTCGATTGATGCACTGGATATTCCAAGCGCTTGATGCCCAATATTCATGCCAATCCATAAGATGATAATTGCAATACCATTAGGAATCGCAAAGCGTGCTACGTGTTGTAGAATGGTATCTTTAGGTTTCTCTATGTTCATTTCAAATAAGAGCATAAAAGATGGGAATCCATCAACAAACATATTGGTTAGTGTGATTTGGAATGGAATGAATGGAAAGGGAACATTTAAGATGACTGCGATAATTGATAAGAAGATGGTGATAATGGTTCTTAGATAATACATCGATGCAGATCGTGTAATACTATTGATTACTTGCCGTCCTTCTTTAAATACATCCACAAGTGTCGAAAGTTTTCCATCCATTATTACCACTTGTGAAATATGGAGTGCTGCATCACTGCCTTCACCCATCGCGATTGAACAATCCGACTTGCGAAGGGCAAGTACATCGTTAATCCCATCACCCGTCATGGCAACTTTTAATTGATTTTCTTTGAGAATTTCAATAAACTTAAGCTTTTGATCCGGTGTCGCACGACCGATAATGTTGTAATTTAATATTGCATCTTCATGATCTTTATCTGTAATGAGTTGTGTTGCATCAATTGCTTTATCTTGAACATGCGCACCCGCCTGTTTCGCAATTGAATACACTGTTTCAGGATTATCCCCTGAGATAACCTTAACCGTAACATCATTCTCATGAAAGAAGTTAAGTGCATCTGGTGCATCCGTTCGAATCGGATCTTTTAGTGCAATGGTAGCCATAAGACTTAATGGCGCATGACCAATGTCTGTTTCTTTTTCTACCAGAATGCTTGCTTTCGCAACCGCGATAATGCGCGCACCTTCAAAGCGTAACGCATGCATGTGTTCCGATAAATGCATGTTTGGCATGATTACTTCAGGTGCTCCAATTACGATGGCTCCATGACCTTCAAAGTTCATGGCACTCCATTTACGAAGGGAAGAGAAGGGAACGGAACTGTTAACAGGATAACTTTGTCCATCTTCATCATATTTTCGTGAAAGAGCGCTAAAGGTTGCATTGTTATCAGATGAATTCTTAATAAATGATTGCATATAATCAGAAAAGTTTGGGTCGATGATTTCAGTGTCGATGACCTGCATGTCACCATAGGTGATCGTACCTGTTTTATCAAGGCACAAAACATCTACTTGAGACAAGGTTTCAATTGCATATAAATCTTGAATCAAGGTCTTATTTGATCCAAGGTGGAGCACTGAATTCATTAAATTCACCGTTGTCAGTAATACGAGTCCTTGGGGTAACATTCCTAAAAGCGCTGTAGATGTATTCACAATCACACTGCTGAGTCCTTGATCTCTTACAAACAAGCCTTGATAGAGCAACAACGCACCCAGTGGTACAATAAATATTGATGTTAAGCGTGTAACTTTTCGAAACGTCATAATTAGTTCTGATGCAATGACCCGCTTTTCTTTAGCTTGTGAAGTAATCTTGTAAGCATAATTATCTTGACCAACCCGGATTACTTGCGCATAACAGACCCCACTTACAATAAAAGAACCCGACAACAATGCATCACCTTGTCCTTTATCAACCGGCTCAGCTTCACCAGTGAGTAGAGATTCGTTAACTTCCACGTAGCCTTCTAATATTCGTGCATCAGCAGGAATTTGATGCCCTGGTTCAAATTGAATGACATCACCTAAGACAATTGACTCATTGTCAATATGCTGCTTTTCACCTTCGCGAATAACCAGTGCTTTAGGTGATACAATAATATTTAATTTGTTTATGAGGTTTTTAGACCGTATTTCTTGAACTGAAAATATCACAATATTTGATAACATGACGCCAACAAAAAAGAGTGAAGTATATGCCTGAACATACAAAAGGGCTGCACCTATGATAAGATTATAGAGGTTAAACAATGTAAACACATGACTTGATATAATCTCAAGATTACTTCGAGATTCAAGTTCAGGCATTTTATTAGTTTTCCCAAGTGATGTAAGTCTTTGAACTTCTTGATTACTTAATCCGCTAATTAATTTCATAATATACTCCAACCATACCTTATTAATGATAGTTTATTTAGTGAGAAAAGACAAGACTAAACTACTGTACTAATTCAAATAATACAGTATTACGGTCAGATTCACACAATTTAATCAACGCAACCGTGATTTAATCAGCAAAATATTCGCATTATGTCACTATTTTTAAAACTACCCTGTTTTTTTATATAGCATATATTTCTATGTGCTAATTCAAACAAATTATTGCTTGATGGATTTATTTTATCAAGTTATTGATTAAGGTGAAAGACAAAAAGGTTTAAGATTTTGTTAAGATTAAATACAAAAAATCGGGTGGTTTACAAATCATTTAAAGATGTTAGTGCGTTTTTAAATACTCAATAAAGTAAACAAAAAACAAAGGGGAGTGTCATGAAAATTGGAATCATTGGATATGGAATAGTTGGTGCAATTTTAGGATATTATCTTTCAAAAGATTCAGAGCATGAAGTTCATGTTTATGACATCGATACGTATCAAGGGACCAAAAATGCTGTGGGAATCATTTGTCCTTGGGTAAGTCAAAGACGGAATAAAACGTGGTATCATATCGCAAAAGAAGGCGTAAAATGTTTGCATGAACTCTCCTGTGATATGAATGATTCTTCCTTTATGATCCAAAATGGTGTTTTGTTATTCCATGAAAATTTGGATCGTTTCTACACTATTGCACTGGATCACGCTAAAGAAGAGCCAATCATGGGAATACCACAGATACTAAATCAAAAAGCAATGACATCGTTATTACCACCTTATATAAAAATCCCAAATCAAGCGCTTTTTATTCCAGGTGGGTTTCAAATCGAAGGCGCAACGTTATTAGAACGATTGAAACAAAAAAGTCAGATTCAATTTCACCAACAATGGGCTCATTTAACAGGCGATTGTGGCATTAATGGCACTGATTTTGATACCATCTGTGTTTGTGCTGGAGGATTTACCTCGGATCTTCTGGATTCATTTGATATCGATTCAACCATGCAAAAAGGAATGATGTTGACGTTGAATGACACATATCAAACACTTCCCAATCAACCCGTCATCATGCCACAAGGAGAAATTGACATTCTGAGTCGAAACCAAGTCATTGCAATAGGTGCCTCCCATCAAGATGTTTTTGATTCTTTTGATGTTGAAACAGATGTCATCGAAAAGCTCTTATTGCAAACAAAAACGACTATACCATCAATCAAAATGGACGCTATTGATTCGGTGATGGTTGGTGTTCGTAGTGTTTCAAAAGACAAAACTCCCTATATCACACAGCTCAATAAAAACGTGTTTGTGATTGCAGGTCTTGGATCTTCAGGCCTCACAACCGGTCCGTACCTTGCATATAAACTTTCACAATTTATCTTAAAACAAGATTCAGACCCATCCATTTTTGATGCAAGACGAGTTGGAGAAAAATAAGTGATCCGCTATAAAAAAATTTAATGCAACATTCCTTTCGATGCTTTATAATATAAAGTGCATGTTGGAAGGATTAACATGAAGACATTAGTAGTATATACCCATCCGTGGGAAGAAAGTTTTAACCATTTTGTATTAGAAACTACAGTTTCTAAACTTGAAGCAAAAGGGTATAGTGTGGATGTGATTGACTTGCATAAGGACGGGTTCAATCCAGCTTTTACACAAGATGATTTGAGATTGTTTGGAAAAGGTGAGTATCACGACGAACTTGCAGCAAATTACATTAAACGCGTTAAAGAAGCCGATGAAATCATCTTTGTATTTCCAATTTGGTGGTATGGTATGCCAGCAATGCTGAAAGGTTTTTTTGACAAAGTGATGTTGAAAGGTCAAGCATATGGGGAAGTGAATCACAAACTTACAGGATTACTCAATATTCAAAAAGGTGCAGTATTCACAACCGCAAGTGTGACTGAAGAAATCTTAAAATATGTAGGAGACCCAATTGGTCAAACAACAATTAATGGTATCTTTGCGATGATTGGAATCCACAATGTAACCTGGATTCACTGTGCTACAGTACATTTAGAAGCATCCCGTCTTGAGTATTTATCAAAGATTGAAGCATTTATTGGACAATAAAGTAAAAAAACTCGAAATCATTTCGAGTTTTTCTTTTCTAACACCATCAAAAAAAGATGGTTTCCCATCTTCTTTATGAACCGATTAACGGTTGTAGAATTCAACGATAAGCGCTTCGTTAATTTCTTGGTTTAATTCGCTACGTTCTGGTAAACGAGTGAATGTACCTTTCATTGTGTTTTCATCAAAAGTTACGTAATCTACGCGGCCAACATTTGCAGCCAATGCATCTTTAACACTTTCCAAGTTACGTGATTTTTCACGTAATTCAATTGTTTGACCCGGTGTTACTCTGTATGAAGGAATATCAACTTTCTTTCCATCAACTAAGATATGACCGTGGTTAACTAATTGACGCGCACCACGACGTGTGCGTGCTAAGTTCATTCTGTAAACAACATTATCTAGACGAGATTCTAGTAAGTTGAAGAAGTTGTGACCAGTCACACCATCCATTTTTGTTGCACGTAGGTATGTGTTGTAGAATTGTTTTTCAGAAACACCATACATAAAACGTACACGTTGTTTTTCACGTAATTGTAAACCGTAGTTTGATAATTTTGCACGACGTGCTTTACCGTGTTGCCCTGGGGCATAGTCGCGACGGCGTAGTTCTTCACCAGTTTCTAAAACTGAGAAGCTAAGACGACGAGATTTCTTCCATACTGGACCTTTAATTCTTGCCATTTAAAATGACCTCCTCTTGTTCGTCGATACAAGCATTGGTTGTAAATTACTCGATGTTGAGTTTGAATATGTCCGTTTCCCACTTACAGCTTGGGTACTTTGGATCCCTGCCGCGGTTCAAACTATGGCAACCAGCTTTACATGCTGCATGTAAATGACGCTCTAATATATTACGCTATCTGTGTCGTTTCGTCAATGATTTAGACGAATTAATCCATATATTGATAAGAATAAACCCAGTGTTCTAAAAATTGAAGAAAAGCACTCACATAATTTCACTTATTGGGATGAAATAAACACATTCCACAATTTTTACTGCGTTATCGAATTTATGTAATAATTTTCAAATTTTATGTGTTCGCAAAAGCATGACATGACATAGTCTCTATGATACAATATCCAAGACGAGGTGATTGGGATGTTAAAAGCAAGTGATATAGTTAATTTTATTCAGAAACCTATTTTTTGGATGAGTCTGTTGAGTGTTATCGCCATCTTAGCATTTGTTGTGGGAAGACGTGCTTATAAGAAAAAACAATTGAAACGACAATTTGAACGAATCGAAGTGATGTATAATGAATTGATTAGTATTCCACTTTCGTTCAAAATTAATAAATCGAATAGTCTAATAAAAATTAATAAAGAACTCGAAAAAGAAGTAACAGAGATTAAAGCCGAGTATGATACAGTCAATTCCTATCATAATGATATTATTGCATTGATGGGAGAGGTTGAGGATTTGATTCAATTTGGAAAACTATCCATAGCAAGTAAGTCAATTGTTGATTTACAAGATATGCTTGGCGAAAGTTTGACATCAACCCATGATTTAGATCACCGCTTGAATTCTGTTTTAGAACAAGAAACACAACAACGTGTTGAAATCACAACACAGAAAGATCGATTTAGAAAAATAAAGGCTCAATTAATGAGCAACGAGTCCATGTATGCAGATAGTTTTGGCATTTTGGAATCACAAACCCGTGATATTGAGCAACTCTTTTCTACCTTTGAAGAATGGATGTTTGCCTCTGATTTTGAGAAAGCTAAAGAGTTGAACATTCAGATTTCAAAAGAAATCGATGATTATGAATACCGCATCAATACAATTCCTAAATTATATGAAAAAGCGAAAGGAATCATTCCGCATCTTTTGGACTCAGTGTCATCAGTGTTTCAAAATGCGCGATCCTTTGGCGTCTATTTGAGTCATTTGGAAGTTCCTAAGAATATTGGGTTTGTTTCAGAGTCTTTAAAAGAAGACTTAGTGCGCATTAACTATGGTGATATTGAACGTGCAGATGAAAATTTGGATGAATTGATTACACGTCTTGAACAAATTACAGAACACATTCAAAAAGAAGCGAAGTCTCATGAAGAAATGGTTGTGACCTCGCGCCAAATTTATGAAGTGATTGATGAACTTATTGAAGCAATCGGACATTTAGATAAACAACGTGGACTTATTGCATCACGATTTGATATTAAAGATTTTGAATCACGCTTGGATTCATGTGAAACCCGCATTGGTGAACTTAACGAAAAACGTAACCATGTGGTGCGTATGATTGATGAAGAAAAAATACCTGCAACTTCGATTGTCATTGCAATCCGAGAAATAACCCAAGATTGTCAAATTCTTGCAGCTGATTTTGATGTGTTAAGTAAAGAGGTGTCGCAAGCTAATGCAGATGAACTCAGAGCACGTCAACAACTCATGAAGTTGTATCTCATTATTAATGATGTCCAAGTCCGAATTAAACGCAGAAGTTTTCCAGAAATTTCTGAAGAATATGAACAAGATGTACGGCATGCAAAACAATATGCACGTCAAGTTAATGATTTACTCGACCAAGAAGTCTTGGATGTTGGACGCTTAAATGCGACAGTAGCAGAAGCCATTGACTTTACCTACAAACTTCACAACAATGTAAACAATCTTGTGGGTGTGGTTGATATGTGCGAAAATGCGATTGTATATGCAAACCGATATCGAGCGTATATTGCGGAAATTGATACGGAGTTAACCCGTGCAGAAATTGCATTTAACAATGGGGAATATACACAAAGTTTGAAAACTATTATTCAAACAATTGATAAATATCGCCCGGACGGTTCTTATGAGGAGTTGATTCAAAAGAATGCCCAAAGTGCAAAATAAGAGTGTCTATTTGGATTTCGCAAGCACTACCCGTGTTTTTGATGAAATCCTCGATGATGCCATCACATTAAATAAGAAGTTTTACGCAAACGCTGACTCATTGCATGATATGGGTCAGCGTGTTTCTGCGCTTATTGATACAACACGAAAAACACTCGCAAAACGATTTGGTGTGTTACCTCAAGAAATTATCTTTACATCAGGGGGAAGTGAGTCAAACAGTACCTTTATTAAAGGGGTTTGCTTTGCGAATATGCACAAGGGGAAGCATATTATCACAACCCAAGTTGAACACAGTTCCGTCATTGAATCATGCAGACAACTCCACGATGTCTTTGGCTTCGATGTGACATACTTACCCGTTACATCTCAAGGTGTCGTTGATCTAAATGTCTTGAAACAAGCACTGCGTGAAGACACTATTTTGGTCAGCATCATGGCCATTAACAATGAACTGGGGAGCATTAATCCCATTGAAGAGATTGTGAGAGTTGTAAAGAAACACTCACATGCATATGTGCATATTGACGCAGTCCAAGCTTTGTGTAAATATGATTTTTCATTAAAACAAGTGGATGGTGTATCGTTTAGTGCGCATAAGATTCATGGCTTTAAAGGAAGCGGACTGCTCATAAAAAAAGCACATGTACCCATGATTCCACTGATTAGTGGAGGACAACAAGAACAGGGGCTTCGAGGTGGGACTTTAGACTCAGTATCGGATATACTGTGGGCGAAAACGATTCGACTTGAAGAAGCGTTGCATCACCAAAAACATGCACATATTGTCATGTTGAATCACATGTTACGTGAAGCATTTGAGGATTTGGATGATGTGATTATCAATTCACCACACGATGCTAGTCCATATATAATCAATATGTCCATTAAGAATGTGGGGTCTGAAATTATGATGAACGCACTCAATCGTGAAGGTTATATGGTTTCAGCGCGATCAACCTGTCATTCAGAATCAGACAAACCATCTGAAGTGTTACTTGCAATTGGACTAAATCCTGCCATGGCACTAAATACGATTCGTATCAGTATTGGCTATGATACGCAACAAGAAGATATTGAAGCAGTCATTCGAATTATTAAGGAGACAAAAGAATATGTACAACAAACAGTATGAGTTTATCGTATGTCGCTATGGTGAACTCTCAACAAAAGGGAAGAACCGTAAAGACTTTACCCGTCAGTTAATCAAGAATATCAAAGCACAGTGTGAACAATTTGAAAATCTCGAGTACAGACCAACCTTTGATCGTTTATATATTACATTAAATGGTGAAGATGGCGAGGCGGTATCAAAAGAACTTAGTAAGGTGTTTGGTCTTTCATCCTTCTCTTTAGCAGTAAAAGTTGAGAAAGACTTGGATGCAATCGCAGATGCAGCATATGAATGTGTCAAAGATGAGACTGATAAAACGTTTAAAATTATTGCTCGTAGAAATGATAAATCATTCCCACATGTTTCCGATGAAATTAACCGCTATGTTGCAGGGAAAATACTTCGAGAAACGGAATTAAAAGTAAATGTAAGAAAACCTGATATTCCGGTGCTCATTGAAGTTAGAAAAGACTTTGCTTACATAATGACTTCAAAAATCGAAGGTGCTAAGGGACATCCTGTAGGAATTCAAGGCAAGGTAATGGTTATGTTATCGGGTGGAATTGATTCACCTGTAGCAGGATATTTAATGATGAAGCGTGGTGTTGAAATTGAATGCATTCACTTTGCTTCACCCCCATATACATCGATGGAAGCACAAAATAAAGTATTAGAACTTGCACAAAAACTTACGGACTTCCAACATACAATTCGCGTGCATATCGTACCATTTACACAAATGCAACTTGCGATATATAAGGCAGTTCCAGAAAGTTATGCAATTACGATGATGCGTCGTATGATGCTTCGAATTGGTGAAGCTTATGCCTTAAAACGCCGTTGTTTAGCACTGGCGAATGGTGAAAATTTGGGACAAGTTGCATCGCAAACACTTCATAGTATGAACGCAATTACATCCGTTGCGAATATGCCTATCTTGAGACCTTTACTCACTTATGATAAACTTGAGATTATTGATATTGCACAAAAGATTGATACGTATGAAACATCAATTCTACCGTTTGAAGATTGTTGTACAATTTTCACACCTAAAAACCCAACAACACGACCACGTCTTGAAAAGGTTGATTTTTATGAGTCTAAGCTCGATCCAGAACTCATAACAAATGCAATTGAAGGGATCGAAACGATAACACTTAAACATACCGTTGCACATGAAGAAACGGCATTTCTATAGGAGGATTTATGGCATTTGATAATTTAACAAACCGTCTGAATGACACATTCAGAAAGTTAAGCGGGAAAGCAAATCTAACAGACAAAAACATTTCAGACGCACTTGCTGAAATTCGGATTGCTTTATTAGAAGCAGACGTTAATCTAAGTGTGATTAATGCACTTTTAGATCATACTAAAACAGAAGTGATGGGAATGGATGTTACACGGGGTGTTGATCCTTCACAAATGTTTGTGAAAGTTGTGAATGACAAACTTGTTGAAATACTTGGAAGTGAAGAAGCGGGATTAAACTTCACACGCAAACCAGGTGTAATGATGCTAGTTGGTTTACAAGGGTCAGGGAAAACAACATCAGCAGCAAAAATTGCACGACAACTCAAAGAAAAAGAAGATAAAAAAGTATTGCTGGTTGCTGCAGATAGACAACGTCCTGCAGCGATTGAACAACTTCAAATTTTAGGACAACAAATTGGAGTGGATGTCTTCACAACCGATTCTAAGGATCCTGTAGAAGTTGTTAAAGAAGCACTCAAAATATCCAATAACTATGATGTAATTTTGATTGATACCGCTGGGCGTCTTCAAATTGATAACGATTTGATGCAACAACTCATCGAGATCCAAAAATTAGCGCAACCTGAAGAGATTTTACTCAGTGTTGATGCCATGAGTGGTCAAGATGTCATTCACGTCGCACAAGGGTTTAAAGATGCAGTTGCATTAACTGGGCTTGTCGCAACGAAATTTGATGGCGATGCACGAGGTGGATCTATTTTATCCGTGCGCTATTTAACCGGTGTTCCTGTGAAATATGTCGGGGTTGGTGAAACGCTTGAAGATCTTGATATATTCTATCCAGATCGAATTGCATCACGAATTTTAGGAATGGGAGATGTGATATCTCTCGTTGAAAAAGCCCAAGAAAAAATGGATATGGAAGCTGCAGAAGCCTCTGCACAACGTATGATGGAAGGGAAGTTCACCCTTGATGATATGTTGATTCAATTGAAACAAGTGTCAAAAATGGGACCATTATCGGGACTCTTAAAAATGATGCCAGGTCAAATTGGTCAAATGGCAAGCCAAGTTAATGATCAAGATGCTGCCGGAAATATGAAACGTACTGAAGCAATTATTCAAAGTATGACAAAAAAAGAACGTGCGAATCCAAACATCATTCGTGCATCGCATAAAAAACGTATTGCTAATGGTTCAGGCACAACAACAACAGAAGTGAACCGACTCTTAAGCCAATTTGAGAAAATGCAAAAGCAAATGAAAATGCTTTCGCGCTTTATGGGTTAATCTTTAGTAAAAATGCTTGCTAAAATGTCAAATCTATGATAAATTTAATTAGCACTTGTGCACTCTTGTTCCGCTAAGCATGACTTATGAACAGGTTTTATTGAAAAGAAAAGTGAGGAAATAGTGATGTTAGATTTAGTTCAAAATATAACAAAATCTCAACTTAGAACTGATATTCCTGATCTTCGTCCTGGACAAACAGTTGTTGTCAACGTTCGTATTCAAGAAGGTGACAAATCTCGTGTCCAAGCGTTTGAAGGTGTCGTTATCAGTCGTCAAGGGAGTGGAATTGCAGAAAACTTCACAGTACGTAAAGTTTCATCTGGAATCGGAGTGGAAAGAACTTTCCCAATCCATTCACCAATTATTGAGAGCGTTAAAGTATTACGTACTGGTAAAGTACGTCGCGCTAAGTTATACTACTTACGTAACCGTTCTGGTAAGTCAGCACGTCTTAAAGAAGTTCGTAAATAAAACCGTGTACGCACGGTTTTTTTTAAAATATTGGAGGATCCTATGGAAGTAAAAGATGATGCGTTTTTAAAATCTCTCAAAGAGTTTATTATATTATTCCTAAAATACATTGTAATTCTCTTTGTTATCACGACCTTTATCACACGTGTCGTGAGAGTTGAAGGTACTTCAATGTATCCTACATTAAAAGATGGTGAGATGGGTCTATCCAATATTATCAGTGTGAAACTGGGGAATATTGATCGATTTGATTTAGTGATTGTCTATATGGAAGATCAAAACAAACACATTGTGAAACGGGTAATTGGAATGCCTGGGGAAACTGTTAGCTACCAAGATGACCAACTCTACATCAATGGAGAACCGGTCGATGAACCATTTTTAGACACAGATTATGTTCGAAATTATCGACAAGACCCAACCAGTGCTGAAGATATGGAAGAACTTGATATGTATGGTAAAGTTACATTTACAGAAAATCTAGCTGAAATAAAGCTGGGTGATCATGAATATTTTTTAATGGGTGATAATAGACCGTATTCCTCAGATTCAAGACGCTATGGTCCGTTTCAAAAATCAGATATTAAAAGTAAGAATGTATTTGTAATTTTTCCTTTTAACGCAATTCGTTACGAAGGGAAGTGAGTTTAGTGAGTGTTGCACAATGGTTTCCTGGTCACATGGCCAAAGCAATTCGCCTGATTGAAGACAATTTAAAGGCTGTTGATTTTGTCATCGAATGTCGAGACGCGCGTGCTCCAATTTCTACACGAAATCCTTTGCTAGCGAAAACGTTTCAAAATAAGAAACGCTTAATTCTCCTCACAAAAAAAGACCTTGCCTCATTAGAACGTACGTCTCAAATCATGAAGACGCTTGAAGATGAAGGACATGTAGTTTTACTTGTGGATGTACATAAAGACAATATCAAGCGTCTTGTACTTGAAAAAACTGCAGAAATTATGAAAGAAAAACACGATCGTGATAAGCGTCGTGGCATACGCTCACGTGCATCACGGGCAATGATTGTAGGTGTTCCAAATGTAGGGAAATCGACCGTCATTAACCGGCTTGCATCACGTAAAGCAGTACGTGCTGAAAACCGTCCAGGCGTGACACAATCGTTAACATTAGTTAAAGTCTCAGAAGCACTTGAAATTGTGGACACACCGGGGTTATTGTGGCCTAAGTTTGAAACAGAATCCATGGGGATTATCAATGCACTCGTGGGTTCAATTAAAGAAACGGGATTTTCACTTGAAGTGATTTCTGACACAGCACGCGATTATTTAATTGAACACAATCCAAACAGCCTACAAACGCGCTATTCAATTACAACCTTTGACTCATTTTATGAATCTGTAGGAAAATCAATGGGATGGCTTGTCTCAGGTGGTGAGGTCGATGATGTCTTTGTTCGTCGTATGTTTCTAAAAGATGTTCAAAACGGAACACTTGGGATGATAACATGGGATTAATTCACGAGTTTGAAAAACCATTATGGGACATTGGAAAAACTGTTGTTGGTATTGATGAAGCAGGACGTGGCCCAATGGCAGGACCTTGTATTTGTTGTGGTGTTGTTTTTCCAATGGGTTTTGATGATGAACGCATTAATGATTCAAAGAAACTCACAGAAAAGAAACGTGAAGCATTAGTCGAACTGATTAAGTCAAATTGCTTATGGTATCATATCGAAGTCGTTGATGTAGAAACAATTGATACACAAAATATATATATTGCGACGCAACAAGCAATGTATAAAATTGCATGTCTTGCACCCTGTGACACGGTGCTTACGGATGCCATGCCTCTAGAAGGTACAAACAAACACGTCATTGATATTATTAAGGGGGATCAAAAATCAATTTCGATTGCAGCAGCAAGCATCCTTGCGAAAACCTATCGAGATCAGTTAATGGTTGAATATGCCTCAATATATCCAATGTATGGCTTTGAAAAGCACAAAGGATATGGTACAAAAGCCCACAAGGAAGCAATCTTAAAATATGGTCGATCACCCATCCATAGAAAAACCTTTAAGTTCAAAGAAGAAATTCAAATATCCCTGGATATTTAGGATTTCTTTTTCATTATGTGTACTTAATATTGAGGTGTTCTATGAGAAATTATATAAAAAATGTTGCAATTCATGCAAAAGGTAATTATGATTTACTAGCACGGCTTCTCTATGAAAAGGCGTGTGTCCCTGAATATACGTGTAATGATCGATACATCTGCTATGGTGAAAAAATGTATCCAAGTTGTCTTTATGAGTTGAAGAAACCACCGTTTGTGTTATTCTATGAAGGGGATATTTCGCTTTTAGACAAATCCATGGTGGGGATTGTCGGAAGTCGCTTACCCAATGACTATGGAATTTCAATGACAAAAAAATTAGTTGGACATTTGAAGTGTCATCATGTTATTGTATCGGGTGTAGCAAAAGGAATTGATACGATTGCCCATGAAACGGCAATGTCTCATAATACAATTGGTGTATTAGGATGTGGGTTGGATATTGTCTACCCACCACAAAATCATACACTGATACAAAGCATTAAAAAACATCAATTATTATTGAGTGAGTACCCGCAAGGTACCCAACCAAAAAAACACCATTTTCCATTTAGAAATCGCATTATCGCTGCATTGTCATCGGATATTTATGTCATGGCAGCAAATGTAAGAAGTGGCACAATGACAACAGTCAATGAAGCATTGGCGTTGAATCGCAATGTAATATGTTTACCATACCAATTCGATGATCCATATGGCAAAGGGTGTAATCAATTAATAGAAGAAGGGGCAGAAATATTGACACCGTCCCATTTCTTATAAGAAACTAGTATGAGGAGTTGATTAAATGAAAAGTTTAGTAATCGTGGAGTCACCATCAAAATCGAAAACGATTGAAAAATATCTTGGGAAAGATTTTGAGGTAGTATCTTCAAAAGGTCATATTCGTGACCTCGCAACACGTGGTAAAGGTGGTTTAGGGGTTGATGTCGATAATGACTTTGATCCAACCTATGTTATCAGTAAAGATAAAAAAGATGTTGTGAAGGAATTAAAGAAAAAAGCTGAAAAAGTTGATGCTGTCTATCTTGCAACCGACCCGGATCGTGAAGGGGAAGCAATATCATGGCATCTTGCTGATGAGTTAGGGCTTGATTTAAACAGCAAGAATCGTGTGGTGTTCAACGAAATCACAAAAGAAGCGGTTTTAAATGCATTTAATCAACCACGGACCATTGATATGGATCTTGTGAAATCACAAGAAACACGCCGTATCTTAGACCGTATCATCGGGTTTAAATTATCAAAATTACTGCAATCAAAAATTAAGTCAAAAAGTGCAGGTCGTGTTCAATCGGTCGCACTGAAACTCATTGTAGATCGCGAAAAAGAAATCCTTGCATTTATTCCTGAAGAATACTGGACTGTTGAAGGTATTTTCATGAATCAAGGCATTGAGATTGTTACAAAAGCGGATAAATACAAGGGTAAAAAACTGGAAATGAAAAATGAAGCGGATGCTCAAAAAGTCCTTGATAATACAACAGGACCTTTTGATATTTCGAAACTTATACGTAAAGATCGTAAGAAACAACCTAAAATGCCATTTATCACATCGACATTGCAACAAGAAGCATCAACACGATTGAATTTCAATTCTAAAAAGACAATGCGTGTTGCGCAAAAACTGTATGAAGGTGTTGATTTGGGTGGCGAAACACAAGGTCTCATTACATACATGAGAACGGACTCAACGCGTTTAAGCCATGTGTTTGTTGATGCTGTGAAACCCTATATTCAAGAAACATTTGGAAAAGAGTATGTTGGTGCATACCGCTCTGGCAAGAAAAATGACAATGCTCAAGATGCCCACGAAGCAATACGACCAACAAGCATTCATCATACGCCAGAATCCGTGAAACAATATCTATCAAATGATGAATATAAACTATATCGTTTTATTTACTACCGCACCTTGGCATCCTTAATGTCATCTGCAGTATACGATAGTATCAGTGTAACCTTTACACAAAATGATTATGATTTTAACGGTACTGGACAAACTCTAAAATTTGATGGGTATTTGAAAGTATATGATTATGAAAACTCAACGGATAAACTCATTGGTGATTTGGATGAAACAAAACAATACTCAGCAGATAAGATTATCCCTGAACAACACTTTACACAACCCCCAGCACGTTATACTGAAGCACGCTTAATTAAAGAACTTGAAGAATTAGGCATTGGTCGACCAAGTACGTATGCGATGATCATGGATACAATTGTGAAACGTGCTTATGTTACCTTTGAAGCGCAAAGTGAAACAAGTCGTACTAAAGTATTTAAACCAACAGATCAAGGGTCACTCACCAACGATAAGCTTCAAGATCATTTCTCATCGATTATAAATCCTAACTATACATCTAACATGGAAAGTGATTTAGACAAGATTGCGGAAGGGGATGAAAACAACATTCATACTCTGAGATCATTTGTTGATAAGTTTTATCCATTGCTTGATGAAGCAAATGAAAAAATGGAAAAGATTGAAGCAGAAAAAGTGGGTGAGCTCTGTCCTGAGTGTGGCGGCGAACTGGTATATCGTAACGGTCGATATGGCAAGTTTATTGCATGTTCAAACTACCCTGAATGTAAGTATATTCGACCTCTTGCAGGGAAAGAACGTCCTAAACCCGAAGAAACAGGTGAAATGTGTCCTGAGTGTGGGTCACCACTTGTAAAACGTAAGAGTCGTTTTGGAACCTTCTTTGTAGGGTGTTCAGCATATCCAAAATGTAAATATATCCAACCAAAAGAAAAGAAAGAAAGTAAGAAGGAGTCGAGTGATGAGCAAGAAAGTTAGAGTTGTCGGCGCAGGTCTTGCGGGCAGTGAGGCAGTCTATCAACTTGCAAAACGTGGCTATGATGTTGAACTGTATGAAATGCGTCCGGTTAAAATGACACCAGCGCATGTTACCTCAAACTTTGCTGAGCTTGTCTGCTCTAATTCATTTCGATCAGACGCTTTAAATAATGCAGTAGGACTCATTAAAGAAGAAATGCGTCTTTTAGATTCACTGATCATGCGTGAAGCAGATAAAGCAGCACTCCCAGCAGGAAGTGCTTTAGCTGTTGATCGTGTTGGATTCAGTGAAGCGGTAGAAGCCTGTATTCGAGCATTTCCAAATGTCACAATTCATCATGAAGAATGGACTGGGCTAGATGACACTCCCACATTGATTGCTACAGGTCCTCTAACTTCTGATGCATTGTCAAATGAAATTCAAACATTAATTGGAGATGCATCGTTGTACTTTTATGATGCAATTGCGCCAATCGTAAGTGTTGACTCGGTTAACTTTGACATTGCATATCGTAAATCCCGATACGATAAAGGGGATGGGGCTGATTACATTAACTGTCCTATGACAAAAGAAGAATTTGAACGGTTCTTTTTCGCCATCATGGCTTCAGAAGAAGCGCCAATGCGCACATTTGAAGATGTCAAAGTATTTGAAGGGTGTATGCCAGTTGAAGAGATGGCAAAACGTGGGATAAAGACGATGCTTTTTGGACCCCTTAAACCAGTTGGACTTGAAAGACCAGATGGAACGCGTCCATATGCGGTTGTGCAATTGAGACAAGATGACAAAGCAGGAACCCTGTATAATCTTGTAGGCTTTCAAACTCGCCTAAAATGGGGTGACCAAAAGAAAGTGATTCAACTCATTCCAGGACTGGAAAACGCGGAAATCGTGCGTTATGGCGTGATGCATCGCAATACGTTTTTAAAGTCCCCAGGAATTTTGAATCAACATTATCAAATGATTCAAAAACCAAATCTATTCTTTGCAGGACAAATGACAGGTGTTGAAGGCTATGTAGAATCCGCAGGAAGCGGGCTTGTTGCAGCGTTAAATATGATTGAATATTTAGAAAACAGACCACTGATTGATTGGTCTGGCGAAACGATGCTAGGAGCTATGGCACATTATATATCAGGTGCTAATGCAAAACGCTTCCAACCTATGAATGCTAATTTTGGTTTGATTCAAAACCGATTGGATGATCGTGAGCAAATGGCGAATCGTAGCATTGCTTGGATCCAAGCATTTAATGAACGAAACACTTAATACTTTTTTAAATTATATCTACATTACCCACACCCAGTCCGAAGAAACCAAAAGTAGTTATCGACGTGATATCCTACAATTCATTGATTATATCGAAGATGAAGATCTCATGAACTTACCCCATGACATTGGGTATAGTTATTTAAATGCGTTGTATGAATTTGGACTCGAACCATCAAGCATTGCTCGAAAAATATCCTGTCTACGGTCTTATATGAAATTTCTTCAAGCCAACTATGGTGCGCTCACGAATCCTTTTGATAGTATACGGATTCGAAGGGGAAGACGTAAACTGCCTTCGTTTCTTTCACGAAATGATTTAGAGAATCTCTTTAGTTCATGTGAACAAGATGTCTTAGGACTCAGAAACCGCGCGTTATTTGAATTGATGTATGCGTGTGGATTGCGTGTCAGTGAAGCGTGTAATTTGATCCTATCCGATATCAATACCAACGATCACTCTTTAATTGTTCGTGGTAAAGGGAATAAAGAACGGGTTTTGTTTTATTATGAATCCTATGCAAAAGTCTTTGATGCGTATTTAAAACAATCACGTGTCCAACTTGTTGATGACACATCAAATCAATCTGTGTTTTTAAATAACAAAGGAAACCCATTAACCCCCCGTGGCGTTCAGTATCTTTTAAAAAAACAATCAGAAATTGCTGGATTGAGAGAATCAGTACATCCACACATGTTAAGACATTCTTTTGCAACACATATGCTGGATAATGGTGCAGGGTTACGTATTGTACAATCACTATTAGGTCATGAGTCAATTAGTACTACTCAGATTTATACGCATGTGAGTATTGATACGATTAAACGTTATTACAATAAAGCGATGGAAAATGTGGACCTCACATAATTTAACATGGTCTAAGCTTAATTATTACACATTTGTAGTGTATTCTATTAATCGTAAGAGATATCTCTTACACTGTATGATAACCTCTTCTCCTATATATTCATATCCCCTTGTGAATGTGTTGTTATACAGATATTCTTTCCCCTTATAAATTAGAAAAAGCCGCATAATTGGCTTTTTCTGGTTCTTGAAATTCTGGTGTTGGTGAGAAATCATCAACATCTTTTTTAATGTTAATCAGACAATAGAAAAAGACATAGATTTACCTTATACTTAAGTTACTACACACAAGAAAGGAACAAATCTATGTCCATCTCTAATTGTATACGTTCGCTCTTAAATATTAAAGACCCAAACATCATTTTTTCAGATAATTGTGTTTCTCAAGAAACAGTTAAGGGTAAAACCACTCATATATGCAAAGCAATACTGTCTGTAAACACGCCTCCTCATTGTGTACACTGTGGGTGTATCAATGAGAATCACTCAATTTATAAAAATGGGACAAAGACTGTTTCTATTAAACTACCAAATGCATCAAATATTTCGACAATTCTAAGATTAAAGAAACCTCGGTTTTGTTGTAAGAAATGCAATAAAGGTACAATCGCTGAAACTACATGTGTAAAACCAAATCATTCAATATCAACAAATACTTTTCATGCAGCGATACTTGAATCGAAGTCCAAACGTTCTGTAAAAGATATTGCAAAGAGTCTAAACATCTCTCACACAACAGTCAATAATTGGCTAAAAAGCATTAATGAAGATTTTGTTGTCTCTCGATTGTCCCTTCCTGAACACCTTGCATTTGATGAGTTTAGATCCGTCAAATCTGTAAAAGGTAAAATGTCATTCATTTATATGGATGCAGACTCTGGGAACGTGCTCGACATCGTGCAAAACAGGCAGTTAGGCCATTTAAAGAGCTATTTCAACACATATCCAAAGGAAGTCCGTGATAAAGTTAAAACCATTACTATTGATATGTATGAGCCGTATATTCAACTTATCAAATCATGTTTCCATAATGCTGAAATCATTACGGATCGTTTCCATATCGTTCAACACTTGAATCGCGCACTCAATTCGACACGTGTATCGGTCATGAATGATACACCAGACTCAAAGACAAAACTGAAGAACTATTGGAAGCTTATATTAAAAGACAATCTCAAGCTTGATAGTAATGACTGCCATCACTATCGATGTTATAAACACTTGATGAGTGAATCAATGATCGTCGATGATTTATTGAGAGTTGACAAGACATTTGAGGAAACATATTGGGTGCATCAACGCTTAACTCAAGCAATCCGAAATAAAAATATGACTTCACTTTTAGAAATCCTGAATGACCCTCCAAAGAACATCTCAATCCAGATGAAAAAAGCAATTAAGACGCTAAAAAAATATGAGACATCAGTCTCAAATGCAATAAAGTATCCTCACTCTAACGGTCGTATAGAAGGAACCAATAATTTAATCAAAGTAATTAAACGGATTGCCTTCGGTTATCGAAGCTTTGAAAATTTTAGAACAAGAGTACTCTTAATTTGTAATACTATGGTAAGATTAGAAATGAAAAGTACTCACTAGAAATCATAGTGAGTACTGTAACTTAAGATTCTATGGATTGAACTCCACCAACACCAAATTTTAAAGAACCCTTTTTCTTTTTTTTAGACTATCAAACGCAAAATAACTGTCAAAATGAAACTTTGCATATATTTTCTGAAAATTTTTGAAAATGACTTGACATTATTTTTCGAAGTGGTATAGTACTTGTAAATTGAATATAGAGGTAGCGGTGCATCAGAGTATGAAATCGAGCAGGTATGCGAAGACGTTTTTGAAAGGTAATCACCGCCGAATAGTGTAAATAGACATATTTATGCTATGGGGATAGTAGAGAAAATCACTATCACTCAATCCGGGATGGATTGGCGCTATTAGTAGACATTAAACTTTAGCGCATCCGCTAAAGTTTTTTTATTGCCTTGATGATTCAATGAGTAAAGAAAAGGGGACTTTTATGAGAAAGTTATTGCTTATAATCGGCGCAATGCTGATTTTGATCACAGGATGCTCAAGCGTTGATGATGGAGATAAAGATACCTTCGTTGTCGGGATGGAGTGTGGATATGCGCCATACAATTGGACAGAATCAAGTGCAACAGAAACAAATGTTGAAATTGATGGGGGTCAATTTTGTGAAGGATATGATGTACAGATATCACGCAGACTTGCAGATATAATGGG
Organism: Erysipelothrix larvae; assembly: GCF_001545095.1. Classification (NCBI taxonomy): domain Bacteria; kingdom Bacillati; phylum Bacillota; class Erysipelotrichia; order Erysipelotrichales; family Erysipelotrichaceae; genus Erysipelothrix; species Erysipelothrix larvae. Next base: position 1,248,277 of record NZ_CP013213.1, on the reverse strand, counting down.
GAAAGAGCTTGTTATTAAAAAGCTTTCATGGGAAGGGTTGATTCTTTCACTCCAAACAGGACAGATTGATGCAATTATTGCAGGTATGTCACCAACTACTGAACGTAAAAAAGAAATCTCATTCTCAAATCCTTACTATACTGAAGATGTTGGATTTGGTGTCGTGGTTTCCGCTGCGAGTCCACTTGCAAATTCGACTTCCATCGACGGATTTGAAAATGCACGTATTGCTGCACAAATTGGAACCTTCCACGTTGATTTACTGGATCAACTTACAGGAATTCAAAAGGTAGAAAACCTCAAAGACTTTGCGACAATGACTGTCACACTTCAATCGGGTGAATTGGATGGATTTGTTTCGGATAGTATTACTGGAAACCAAATCGCGCAATCAAACAGTGACTTGAAATTCATCTTACTCGATGGTGATGAAGGATTTACAATTGAAGATTATATGGTATCAGTATCCGTAGGGATTGCGAAAGAAAACACAGAATTATTAGCGGATGTGAACGCAGCACTTGCACAAATTCCAGTTGAAGATCAAATCGCCTTGATGCAACAAGCGAATAATCAACAATTTGCAACAGAAGGAAATTTCTTTGAAGTTGTGATGTCAATCTTACAAAACAATAAAGAAAGCTTTGTTCGTGGGACTTTAATTACACTGTTCATTTCATTATCAGCAACAGCAATAGGGTTCTTAATCGCCTTGTTTGTTGCCATTACACGAAATACAAAAGTTACCAATGCAATTGCGAATGTTTATATTACCATTTTCCGTGGTACGCCAATGATGGTTCAAGCAATGGTTATTTACTTTGGTGCTTCATTCTTCTTCAGTGGATTTAGATGGTCAAGTTTACCATTTGGAAACATTGTTGCCGGGATTATTGTTGTAAGTATTAATACAGGAGCATATTTATCTGAAACAATTCGTTCAGGAATTCAAGCCATTGATAGCGGTCAATTTGAAGCAGCGAAAAGTCTTGGGTTCACACGTTGGCAAACCATGACAAAAATTATCTTGCCACAAGCAATTAAAAATGTTATTCCTGCATTAGGCAATGAGCTTATTGTAAATGTCAAAGATACATCTGTGTTGAATGTTATTGCGGTAACTGAACTCTTCTTTGTATCCAATGGGATCGCTTCTACAACTTATAAAATGTTCCAAACGTTTACAATTACAAGTATCATTTATTTAGTGCTTACAACCATTCTTACGATCCTACTAAGATTTGTAGAACTTCGTATGGATAAGACAAAAACAAAAGCAAGTAGTTATCCAACATCGACATCATCGAGTGTTCATTATTAAGAAGGGTGGTATAAACAATGGAAAGAGAAGTAATTGTTAGAATTGAAAACTTATACAAAGCATTTGGACAACAAGAAGTACTAAAAGGCATCAACCTAGACATTCATCACGGTGAAGTCGTTTCAATTATCGGTGCCTCAGGGTCTGGGAAAAGTACATTATTACGATGCCTCAATGATCTTGAAACATATGAACAAGGTGAGATTTATTACAAAGGGACACCAATCCATGATTTACCAGGTCAAGACTTGCATACGAATATTGGAATTGTGTTTCAAAACTTTAACCTCTTCAACAATCTATCAGTCTTAGAAAACTGTGTATTACCACAAACACTGGTGTTAAAAAGAAGCCCAGAGGAAGCACAAAAAATTGCGATTGATTTATTGACGAAAGTGGGGATGGAACCTTTTGCAAATAAAAACTCCACACAGTTATCTGGGGGGCAAAAGCAACGTGTAGCGATTGCGCGTGCCCTTGCAATGAATCCACAAGTCTTGTTATTTGATGAACCAACCAGTTCGCTTGATCCAGAAATGGTAGGCGAAGTGCTTGCGGTTATGAAAGCATTAACCAAAGAAAACTTTACAATGATTGTCGTAACACACGAAATGGCATTTGCACGTGATGTATCCGATACTGTTGTATTTATGAATGATGGGGTAGTTTTAGAAAAAGGAACACCACAAGAGATTTTTGAAAATCCACAAGAGGAACGTACCAAAGCGTTCCTGGGACGGTACTTAGGGGAGGATTAATAAATGCATGATAACATTAGAGCATTAGCAAAACAGTATTTACCAGACATTCAAAGGGTGCGGCGTGATTTACACGCCCACCCTGAACTTGCGCATCAGGAGTTTGAAACTCAAGCAAAGATAATTGCAGAACTTCAACGCTTAGGTGTAGCGTATTCGATCAAAGCTGAAACAGGCATTCTTGCTGAAATTCATGGTTCAAAGCCAGGAAAAACAGTATTACTACGTGGCGATATGGATGCTTTACCGATACTTGAAACTGCCGATGTTGATTATAAATCGACCGTGGATGGCGTTATGCATGCGTGTGGTCATGATGGTCATACAGCAGGTCTTTTAGGAGCAGTGTATATTTTAAATGAAATGAAAGAACACTTGTGTGGAACGGTGAAGTTTATGTTCCAACCTGCAGAGGAAACGGACGGGGGAGCCCAACCGATGATCGATGAAGGGATTATGGAGAATCCAAAAGTTGATGCAGCCTTTGGACTTCATTTAGGCGGTCATTTACAACATGGGTTGATTCAAGTGAAACACGGCGCAATGTATGGTGCCCCTGATGAATTCGAACTCGAAATTATTGGGCGAGGCGGCCATGCTGCTTCACCAGAACAAACCATTGATCCAATTAGTGTTGCAATTCAAATCATTCAAAACGCACAATTCATGCTTACACGTCGTTTAGACCCCGTTAAACCAACACTGATATCGTTTACGACAATTCATGCAGGTGAGGGGCTAAATGTCATACCAGAACGCTGTAAAGTTGGTGGAACGATTCGTACGCTCTATCCCGACTCTCGTGAACAAGTCCAAGCCTACTTAGAACAAATTATTCAACATGTATGTGAGATGAATGGCGCACAGTATAATTTCAATTTCTTACCATCATATCCACCACTCATTAACGATGATGCGATGACTGATTTTGCACAACGAACGTTGACATCGTTTTTTGGTGAAAAGCGGGTTTCTGAACAAGAGTTTCCAACATTGGGAGCGGAAGACTTTGCATTTGTGTGTCAAGCAGTTCCTGCATCTTACTTTATTGTTGGGATATGGGAAGATGGCAAACCGGAACCGATTCACCATCATCCACAGTTTCAATGGAATGATGAAATCTTAGAAACATGCAGTAGTGCATTGGCACTGCTCGCTTATGAATTCTTAAGTGAAGCATCAGGTAGAAACTGAAGAATACAGATTAATAATTTGTGTTTAATTATTACTTAAAAGTTAGAAATAATTCATGATGGGTAAACTTGAAAATTATGTTTACCCATTTGTTTCATAAAGTGCATAAATGATTTGACTTTTAGAAATCATTTCTCTATAATTAAATAGCAAAATGTGAAGGTGATATTATGGAATTTAGAGTTAAAGATCTTGAAAGAAATTCTTCATCACGGATTGATATAAGTGGTTTGGTGGATTCGTTTCAAGAGATGGTTCCGAATAATCGTTTTACTGATTTGCGTGATGTTTATGTGGAAGGTACAGGTTTTTTCAACAGTGAGAACGATGAGTTCTTTGTCAATTGTACAATTGAAGCAACTGTTGAGATTCCATGTGCAATTTCTTTGAAGCCTGTAGAGATTGAAATAGAGGCAACGCTTTCGGAAATCTTTCTCTTCGGAATAGAGGTTCGTGACGAAGAAGACGATGACAATCCTGTGATTGTTGTTGACACGGATGTTCTTGATCTCGATCCTTATATTTGGGATGCGATTTTAGTTGAGATACCTCTCAAGGTTGTACACCCTGATTTAAAGGAATATCCATCAGGTAATGGATGGGTTGTTCTTAAGGAAGAAGATTATCTAGAACAAAAGAGTAAGGAAATTGATCCACGACTTGCGAAGCTTAAAGATTTTAAATTTGATTGATGGAGGTGAAAGCACATGGCAGTAGCACAAAGACGTACGTCTAAAAGCCGTAAAGCAAAACGACGCACACATTACAAATTACCTAAAGTTACTTTGGTAAAAGATAAAGTAACAGGTGAATACAAATTACCACACCGCGTTGATCGCGAAAATTAATCTTGGAAAACCAAGATTTTTTTATGTGATTTTATGGGATAAAATGGGATAGGAGTGTGGATGTTATTAAGAAAAAATGGTTACAATGGGTTATCTTAGGATGTGCATTCACACTCCTTTGTATCGCGCTTTATAACAACATCTATTTTAATTGGCGTTATCGTTTAATTACTTTTTTTGCAGCGTTAGCGCTTTTGATGTTTGTGTTACTGGTGACCAAACGATTTGCACTTCGAACATTGGGTGCACTGATGATGGTTGTCGTCGCTTGTTTCCTTTTTTATACACAATATATGCTTGGGACTATTATGAATCCAATTCATTCTGAAAAGGTATCTTATCAATTGTTTACACTAAGAGAAGTGGCCTTTATTGAAGGTGATTTTGTTTATGGTGAAATAGGGCAAGCACAAACGCGTGATGAATATATTATTGAAGCATATCAAAAAAATGATATTGTGAATCCCTCGATTAATTATTATCAAACCGTATCCAGTCTTGTATTGGCATTGTATGATCGCGACGTAAACTCGATTTGGGTAGACAGTCGTTTTATGAATGAAGTGACTGCATTGTTCCCAGACTTTAGTACCCGTACGATTGTATCCGGAAGTTTTGAAAAACTTATTGAACGTGAAGATACCACCGTTGAAGTGGACGTATTAAAAGACCCATACGTTGTTTATGTCAGTGGGATTGATGTTTACGGAAGTACAAACACACGCTCTCGCAGTGATTTGAATTTACTGTTAATTATTAATCCAAACACAAATAAAGTCCTCAGTGTTTCGATTCCAAGAGATACCTACATTGAGTTGTCATGTCGTAATCAAGCCAAAGACAAATTAACACATGCAGGCTTATATGGAGTCGATTGCTCAATAGGGTCTATTGAAGGGCTTCTTAATATTCAGATTAATTATTATTTAAGAGTCAATTTCACATCGCTCCAAACCGTTGTAGACGGCTTAGGTGGCGTTGAAGTGAATAGTAAGTATGCTTTTACTACCGACTCTGGTTTTACCTATGGTGAAGGCTTAAACGCCGTTGATGGCGAATCTGCGGTTGCATTTGCGCGTGAACGCACTCATATTCCTTATGGTGATGTTTCGCGTGGTGCAAATCATCAAGCATTGTTAGAGGCAATCTTTAGAAAACTGATTGATCCAAGCAAAATCTCAACACTCCCAACTTATTTATCGAATTTCCTAAATGTTCTGGATACAGATTTTGGTTACGATAGTTTCTCACGATTGATATCCCATCAAATAGACAATGATGAAACATGGTCATTTGAGTCAATTACCTTATCAGGAAAAGGGGATATGCAGTATACTTATAGTCAAGGTGATACCTATAAATATTATGTTTATTGGGCAGATGAGGACAGTGTAAGAAATATTTCACAGCGAATCTCTGAAGTATTACTTGGACAAGATAGTGGAGAATAGTATGGAAGATAATGCAACACGCTTTTTGAATAGCTTTGTGAGAATTGAAATGGAACTCAAACGACAGATGCACACATCCAATGAACGATTTTCCGTTTTGTTGCAACAAGCATCAAAAATTAATCCATATATCAAAGAAAAACGTGTGTTTCTAGAAGAAATGGCACAATTGAGAAATGCAATTGTGCACAGCAGAGTAGGTCAACAAGATGAGGTTATTGCTCAACCGCACATGGATATTGTTGAAAAAATTGAGGCAATTGAAGCAATGATTGTTTCGCCACCTCGGCTTGCGAATTTAAAAAATAAAAAAGTAATTACAATTCAAATAGATGGAACGTTGAAAGAGGTAGCATCAATTCAAAATAAAACAGGGTATTCAGTAATCCCAGTGTATGATAATCATCGCTATGTTGGATGCATTCATGCACGATTATTCAATGAACTTGTTAATCACGCAAAGGGTATTCTTGATACAAATCAACTCACCGTTCGTGATTTATTGCGTTATCAAAACAAGGATGAACGAATTGTTTTTATGAGTTCAAGCAACACCTACTATGATGTTCTTGAGATATATGATAAACTTTATCAGTCTGGAAAAGCATTGATTGCGATTATTGTTACTGAAACAGGTTTTCAAAATGAAAAACCTGTGTCGATTTTGACCCAGGCTGACCTTCCACAAATTTTTGTGGAACTTGAATAAAACTTGAGAAACGTGTAATATAGTCTCAGGTTAAGTGTACAAAGGAGTTATTATGGCTGATTATTTTATTCTTAATGAAACATCGATGAAACGCTACAACACATTGCGACTTGATGTAAAAGCAAACTGTGTTGTTTTACCACACTCTGTTGAAGGATTTGTTGATGCATTAAGAGATTTTAAAGGAAAAAAAATTGTGTTGATTGGAAATGGTTCAAATACTTTTTTCTCTCAAGACTACTATGATGAAAACACTGTATTTATCATTACAATATTACTGAATGATATTTCAATTGAAAATGGAGAATTTGTGATGGAAGCGGGAACTCGCCTTCATCGTATGGCATGGTTTGCGTGTGAGCAGTCCATGGGAGAATTGTCATTTTGTGAAGATATCCCAGGAACCATTGGTGGTGCATTGTATATGAATGCAGGTCAATGGCAATATGCTATTGGTCAATACGTAAATTGGATTGAAGTGTACAACACTGAAACAGATTGTGTTGAGACGATTATCCCTGATGATGAGTTCTTTGCATATCGTTATTCAAAATTAAACGATATGCCGGTTTATGTTTTACGATGCGGTATAAAAGCTATTGAAGGTGATTATAACCAAATCTTAGATCAAATGTTGGAATATCGTCATGAACGTTATATTAAGCAACCTCGTAATTTTGCAAACGCAGGTTCTGTGTTTAAACGCCCTAAAGATAAAGACGGGAATTGGTTATTTGTTTGGAAACTCTTTGATGGTGTAAATCTTAGAGGGTTTAAGGTGGGGGATGCAATGGTTTCTGAAAAGCATCCTGGATTTATTGTTAATACTGGAAACGCATCAGTTAATGATATGAAACAAGTCATTGATGAATGTATTACTCGAGTTAAAAATCAATATGATGTTGATTTAGAGCTTGAGTGGCGTGTCGTTTAGGCGTTAACTAGAAGAGGTTATATAAATGAAGAAAACAACAATTATTGTAATGATAGTTACAATCATCGCCAAAATATTTGGTTTTCTAAGAGATACACTGATTACCACTATGTTTGGAGTAGGGTCGGTAAGTGATGCATTTACATTTGCATACTCATTACCTTCTATGGTGTTTACGGTAATTACCGCGACACTTGTTACTGGATTCATACCGATGTATTCACGTGTATTAAGGGAAGGGAAAGAACGCGCAAATACCTTTGCAAACAACGTTTTTAATATCTTAAATCTTTTAGCGTTTGTAGTCGGAATCTTATTCTTACTAGCACCAGAGTTCTTAGTTTCAGTAGCTGCGACTGGTTTTAGAAATAATCCAGAAACATTAGCACTTGCAACTACCTTTGTTCGATTGATGTCATTTAGTATTGTAGGGATGGCAATTGCACAGATTGGTACAGGATACCTCAATGTCCACCAAAGCTTTATAATCCCGAACCTAATTGCAATACCTGGAAATATTATTATTCTAATTTGTACAGTTCTTGCAGCACGTACAGGTCAAACATGGATTTTAGGTGTTGGTGCTTTATCAAGTTACATTTTCCAAGGACTTATTATCTTTATGCAAATGCGTAAGGTTGGATTTAAATATAAACCATTTATTGATTTTAATGATGAACATTTAAAAACAATGGTTACCTTATCAATTCCACTCTTAATCAGTGCATTAATATCAACAGGGAATGATATGTTCACACGTTCTTATGCAACCTCAATTTATGATGAAGGTGCATTTACATATATTACCTATGCAAGTCGCTTACAATCATTTGTGTTGGGTCTTTTTGTAAATGGTATCTTATCCGTTGCCTATCCAACAATTACAACTGCTGTCGTTGAAAAGAAACAGGATCGACTCATTCATTCAATTAATGATGCAATTTTAATGCTCTCACTCTTTGTTTTTCCAGCAATGGTCGGAATGCTATTGATGAGTGAAGACATTGTTCGCTTTGTATATGCAACCAATGATATGTTCACGGATCAAAATGTCCAAATGCTCGCAACCATTCTTATTGGATATGTTGTGGGTATATTCTTTGTGGCCATTAGAGACTTATTCTCCCGCATCCATTATGCATTTCAAGATATGAAAAAACCACTCATTGGTTCTGTAATTTATATTGTATTTAATATCACAGGATGTATTATACTTGGTAGCATTTTTGGATTAAGTGGATTAGCATTGGCAACATCGATTGCTTCGTTTATATCGATGCTCTTCCTCATTTGGAACGCAAAAACAAATTTAGGAATTCTTAATCTAAAACCAATACGCAGTGATTTCTCAAAAATTCTTATTGCATCTGGATTAATGGGAGTTACAGTATACTTTGTAAATCCACTGCTTCAATCACAGATAGGAAGTCAACGTATTGCGGTATTAGGCTCAATTATTGCTGCAGTCGTTGTATATCTTGTAGCTGTGTTAGCATTAAGAGTACAAGTTGTATGGCAAATCTTAAAGCGAAAGAGCTCTTAAGATAACCGTATTATAGAACTGAAAATCCAATGATTTATATTTGAGTAAGTTTTATAAATCATATTGCCGACATATTTAACATCAAAAAGACACGAAAACGTGTCTTTTTTTTTATTAGGTTATCATCCTGTTCAAGTATGAAGGAGTGTTCAATTTATTCCCAGTTCATCGCACATTAATTACTAAAATGAGAAAGCAAAAAGGGTCTAACAAGTCAAGTTAACTAATAAGATACATTTATTTTATATATTATTATAATCTATAACCAAATATTGTATTAATAATCTGTGATTTTATTAACGAAGTCATAGATTTTTTTAATAAAAAATTCAATTTAACCCTAAAAACTTCATAATAAATACCGTTTATAAATAGACCTATAATGAATTTATAGTAGGAGCTGTGGGATATTAGTGGGTTAATTTCTATATAGGGGAAGTATATAGCGATGATTATTCTTGTATAATACACACTTTCTACTCCATAAGAGGAGGGCTATTTATGAAGAAAAAGATTTTAAATGTCTTACTGACGTTTGTAATTCTTTTTAGTAGTACATTCGCTACGAACATTTCCGCAAGTGATGGTACTGATTACTCTAAAGTTGTTAATATAACCAATTGGAAGTTAATTAACACTGACGAAGCGGAAATTGATAGTGATAAAACACCAATAAAATCTGAAGAAACAATTGGATTAACATTTAGTTTTGAACTGGATGTTTATGAAAGCACACTAAAAGAAGGAGACTACTTTAGCGTGCAATTGCCAGAAATTGATGAACTAACAATCAATAACACTGACTTCACTCATTTTGGTAGTGAAGGTGATGTTCAAGGGTTATGGCGCATTTACAATGGTAAACTTGAAGTAGAATTCTCTGATTCAGTAGAAGGTACATCTTATGTATCAACTTCCTTAACTACTAAAGCAAATGTATTCTCTACAACGGTGAGTCAAAGTATTACTAAAGATATAGAAATCGGTGGTATATTACGTTCTATTTCATTTGATGCGACTTCTGAGGAACCAACTGCACGTGCACCTAAACCTGAAGCAGCTACTGTGACATACCAGTCTGGGAAAGAAGGGACGTTTAGTACGACTCATATCAGTACCACTATAGGCGCACCAACACCTGAATATACAGGTTCATTCGATTGCAAAGATGGATATGAATTCTTACGATGGGATCCTGAAGTTAAACCTACAGTTGATGCAAAGAAAGTAACCTATACAGCAATTTGGGTTAAGAAAGCTACAAACGTTACAGTAACTTATTCTGCAGGATTGAAAGGTAAATTTGATCCACAAGTTACAGTTGTAAATAAAGGATCAGATACTCCTGCATTTGAAGGTGATTTGTTAAATTGTGAACCAGGTTATATCTTTGATTCATGGTCACCAATCGTGTCAGCAAAAGCAGATGAGAATGTTGAGTATGTTGCGAATTGGAAAGTAATCCCTTATACAATTACTTATGTGAATCCATTTGGATCAAATGTAAATAATCCAAGTTCATATACTGTAGAATCAGAGATTTTGAGTTTTAATGAACCAACACGCAATGGATATAACTTCTTGGGTTGGTATAACGGAGAAGAAAAAGTTGAGAGCATTCCTAATGGATCAACTGGGAATCTTACACTTGAAGCAAAATGGGAATTAAAACGATATACGATAACTTATCAACTTAACGGTGGAACAAACCATCCTGAAAATCCAAGTTACTATACTCAAGAAGATGGTACCATTCAATTAAAGGATCCAACACGTGAAGGATATGAATTCTTAGGTTGGTACAATGGACGTGACTTGGTAACATCAATTAATTCTAGATTAAAACAAGACATTATCTTAAAGGCACAATGGAGACTTGATAAATACACCATTACATATGAACTTGATGGCGGAACAAATCACAAAGATAATCCAACAAAATATACCTTTGAGTCAAATACAATTCGACTACATGAAGCAACACGTAAGGGTTACACATTCTTAGGTTGGTATAATGGTGAGGATAAAGTTGTGAGCATTCCTAAAGGATCAACAGGTCATCTTACACTTGTTGCGAAATGGCAAGCAAATCCTTACACCATTACCTATAAACTAGGTGGTGGAACAAATCATAAAGATAATCCAACGAGCTATACGATTGAATCCGATACAATCATCCTTCAAGCACCTACACGTAAAGGCTATGACTTTGAAGGTTGGTTCAATGGTAAAGATCGAGTTTATTCCATCCGTAAAGGTTCAACTGGAAATCTAGAGCTTTTTGCGAAATGGAGTCTTTCAAAATACACCATCACATATGTACTTGATGGTGGAACCAATCACAAAAATAATCCAACAAGTTATACCATGGAGTCAAATACAATTAAACTTCAAAATCCAACACGTCTTGGTTATGATTTTGTAGGTTGGTACAATGAGGATAATCAAAAAGTTGATACCATCCGTAAAGGTTCAACTGGACATATTACACTCGTTGCGAAATGGAAAGTAATTCCTTACAAGATTACGTATGTGAATCCTTATGGATCAAAAGTTCAAAATCCTACAACATACACCGTCGAAACTACTATTAAGAGTTTCAATAATCCAACACGTAAGGGTTACACATTCTTAGGTTGGTATAATGGTGAGGACAGAGTTGTGAGCATTCCTAAAGGAACAACAGGTCATCTTACACTTGTTGCGAAATGGGAAGCAAATCCTTACACCATTACTTATAAACTAGGTGGTGGAACAAATCACCAAGACAATCCAACAAGCTATACGATTGAGTCAAATACAATTATTCTTCAAGCACCTACACGTAAAGGCTATGATTTTGTAGGTTGGTACAATGAGCAAAATCAAAAAGTTGATACCATCCGTAAAGGTTCAACTGGAAATATAACACTTGTTGCGAAATGGAAAGTAATTCCTTACAAGATTACGTATGTGAATCCTTATGGATCAAAAGTTCAAAATCCTACAACATACACCGTCGAAACTACTATTAAGAGTTTCAATAATCCAACACGTAAAGGTTACACATTCTTAGGTTGGTATAATGGTGAGGACAGAGTTGTGAGCATTCCTAAAGGAACAACAGGTCATCTTACACTTGTTGCGAAATGGGAAGCAAATCCTTACACCATTACTTATAAACTAGGTGGTGGAACAAATCATAAAGATAATCCAACGAGTTATACGATTGAATCCGATACAATCATCCTTCAAGCACCTACACGTAAAGGCTATGACTTTGAAGGTTGGTTCAATGGTAAAGATCGAGTTTATTCCATCCGTAAAGGTTCAACTGGAAATGTAGAGCTTTTTGCAAAATGGAGTCTTTCAAAATACACCATCACATATGTACTTGATGGTGGAACCAATCACAAAAATAATCCAACAAGTTATACCATGGAGTCAAATACAATTAAACTTCAAAATCCAACGCGTCTTGGTTATGATTTTGTAGGTTGGTACAATGGGGATAATCAAAAAGTTGATACCATCCGTAAAGGTTCAACTGGACATATTACACTCGTTGCGAAATGGAAAGTAATTCCTTACAAAATTACATATGTGAATCCTTATGGATCAAAAGTTAAAAATCCTTCGACTTATACCATTGAAACCGGTGTGGACAGTTTTAACAATCCAACACGTAAAGGTTATGATTTTGAAGGTTGGTATAATGGCGAAAATAGAGTTGTGAACATTCCTAAAGGAACAACAGGTCATCTTACACTTGTTGCGAAATGGAGTCTTACAAAATACACCATCACATATGTACTTGGTGGCGGTACGAATCACCAAGACAATCCAACAAGCTATACGATTGAGTCAAATACAATTAGACTTCAAAATCCAACACGTAAAGGCTATGATTTTGCAGGTTGGTTCAATGGAAAAGATCGAGTTGATACCATCCGCAAAGGCTCAACAGGAAATATTGAACTTGTTGCGAAATGGGTAGCGACTAGATACCAAATTACCTATGTAAATCCAGATGGATCAAAAGTTGACAATCCTAAATTCTATACCATTGAAACAGGTGTGAAACACTTCAACAATCCAACACGTAAGGGTTATACATTCTTAGGTTGGTATGATGGCGAAAATAAAGTTGTGAGCATTCCTAAAGGATCAACAGGTCATCTTACACTTGTTGCGAAATGGCAAGCAAATGTTTATCCAATCAAATATGTCCTAAATGGCGGTAGAAATTCAACCGACAATCCAAAAGACTATACCTATAGTATTGGCGTTGATTCCTTTGCTGATCCTGTTAGAAAAGGGTACACTTTTGTTAAATGGGTTGATGAAAAAGGTCGAACAGTCACTGAGATTAGTTCAAAATCAATGGGACCTGTAACATTAAAAGCAGTTTGGAAAGTTAATGAATATTCGATTGAATATGTTCTTGATGGTGGTGTGAATGCACCGTCAAATCCAACACACTACGTTTATGGTAAGGGTGTTAAATCATTTGAAAATCCGACCAAAGATGGATTCAAATTCATCGGATGGGTTGATGAGAATTTAAACCCAGTATCTCAAATCAGTAAGAAACAAATGGGTGATGTGACACTCTATGCTGTATTTGAAGCTGAAGTTTATTCAATCAACTACGAACTTAATGGCGGAGTAAATGATGCATCGAATCCTTCCGAGTATACCTATGGTATTGGCGTAGATTCATTTGTTGCACCAACTCGCGATGGCTATACATTCATGGGTTGGCTCGATGTAGAAAATAATTCAATTGAATCAATTTCAAAAGAACAAATGGGTGATGTAACATTAGTTGCAACTTGGCTTAAAGTAGGAAAACCTGTTGTTGTTGTTTACGAAGATGAGAATGGCGTTGAACTTAATGAATCAGTAGTCTTCAATGGTCATGTTGGAGATGCATATGAAAGTGCAGCACTTGAAATTGTAGGGTACACATTGAGTCGAGTAGATGGCAATGTGAAAGGCGAAATATCTGATGAAGATCAAATCGTTCGCTATGTATACACTAAAAATGATGAAGGTAAACCAGTTGGACCTCAAACTCCAGACACTGGCAAACCTACAACACCAGACACTGACAAACCTACAACACCTGACAAAGATGTGACACCAAAACCTGATAATGGTAAAACACCTTCTACAGACACTTCAAAAGTATCCAATCCAAGTGATACAAGTAAAACTCCTACAAACACTGGTAAATTACCAGCAACTGGATTAAGTACAAATTTTGCACCTGCATTATCTGTATTATTTGGACTTGTATTACTTCTTGTAAACAAAGGGTACCGCAAGAAAGAAAACTAAAATGATTAGAGCAGAATTTCTCTGCTCTTTTCGTATTATTTGCGTCAAGTTACGTTCCAATATTTGTATAAAAAAATTTCATCTCCTTGAAAAATGGTTTTGAATTCTAGATATATAATATTTATATATAGAATCCTCAATGATTTACCCATTTAATCAGTTAGATGTCTTAAGTTTAATATAAAAAAATTATTAAAGTATAAACAACCTAACTTAGAAAGGAGACGCCATGAATATCCCCCTAGAATTTCATATTAAGCGAAAGCTGAAGATGTTGAACACACTCTATTATTCTCAAGATCCATTTACGTTGTCAGACCTGGCGAAGAAACTGGACACATCAGAATCAACATTAAAAAACGACTTGCAAAAATGTAACCTAATTGGTGAAGATGGATGCATCGTAACAAATATTGATAAAGATACACGCATGTCGCTTCACAACACCATCATGACGGATTCGTTATTTGGTAAGGTGTTTCGATTGCTCTTAATGAATAATGGAAAACAAGCACATTACTACAGCAGTCAACTTTCAATGAGCCGTGCTAACTTCTACAAACAGGTGATTCTATTGAATAATGCATTATGTCGCTACGGAGGTAAAATCGCTGTGAATGATGGTTACCATATATTCGCAACACATGAAATGCGTTTTCGTATCTTTGTTTTCTTTTATCTTGTGGCAACGCATACTGAGAGTAGTGATGAATTAATTTCATTATACAGTCCAATTTCACGAATACTCAATAAAAACCAATTGCATTTTGCGCATGTTGAAGATACTGAATTGTGGGAAGATACGTATCAGTGTGCACTGTTTTCCATTTTTGTTATTCGCCAATCAGATCCGGTTACAAAGTGTGAAGTGCTTGATTATGAAGCCCAATCCAAGAAAGTAAAACTTACAAAAGGGGATTTAAGCTTGCTTCAATCTGAGTTACCAAATGTTACAAAACAAACAGTAATTGAAGCGCTTATTCAATATCGTGACATGATTGAAAGTTCAAAATCGCTTGTTTCTAAGAAAAAGATGAAAGAAATTCTTGACCAGTATGAGACACAGTGTTCGCTTTGTTTTAAAGAGTCATTATCTGCACAACAACTTGATACATTACGACAAATTATGTCTATAGGTGTATACCTATATGAATTGTTTCCGTTTAATATCAGTGGTCTTTCACTCACAATTTCAGATTTCTTTAGAGAGTTTACAATGATTAATGACGAACTCATTCAAAATTTTGATCACTTTTTATCAATAGCATCTAAAAATCTGAACGTAGATCTATCGTTGTATCGTAATTTATTGTTTTACTGGGTAGTCATTAATGTGGGTGATTTTCTATTCATTCCAAAAAAGAAGATCTTATTTTTGAGTCGTTATTACAACCAACACCTTCAGTTTACAAATGATAAACTGGTTGAGTTATTGCGAATTATGAAAATTGATCCAGAAATTGTAATTGCACATGAGAATGATTATAAGCATGAACTCAGAAAAAATAAGTATGATCTCATTATGAGTGATACCATGATCGATAACGACCCGAAAATTATTCATTTCCCGTTTAGTAATGGTGTTTTGGTGGTTGCTTCGTTGTTTAATCAATTGAGTGAAATTAAAAATAATGAGCTGTGCAAAGAGATCTTTGATTAAAAATATATATATTTAGTGCAGTTTTTGGTTATATAAGTTGTAAATGGGCATCATATTCCTTAAGATTTAATTGAAGAATAAAGGGAGAATGACTATGTCACAAAAACATTTGAGTGCCTTAGAAAAAGAAACACTCATAGTTACACTTAAAACTAGATTTAATGCCCATAAGGAAAGACACCCATCACTTACGTGGAATGAAGTTGAAACAGTCTTAAATACTCATGAAACTGTTTTATACACCTTAAGTCAAATGGAACTGACACAGGGTGAACCAGATGTTGTTCAATGTGATGAATCACAAGATATAGTATTTATGGATTGTTCAGAAGAATCACCAAAGGGAAGAAGAAACGTTTGTTATGATGAGCTGGCGAGACTCACACGAAAGAAGTTTCCACCTGAAACCGATGCACTCACGATTGCTAAAGCGATGGGAGCTAAACTACTTGATGAAAAAGATTACCGGAAGCTTCAAGAAGTAGGGCAGTTTGATAAGAAAACATCGTCGTGGATTTTAACACCACTTCCCATTCGAGACCTAGGTGGAGCGTTGTTTTGTGATTTTAGATATAATACTGTCTTTGTATACCATAATGGTGCGGATTCTTATTATAGTTCACGTGGATTTAGAGTAAAAATTGTAATTAAACGGTCATAGAATATGAAAAGAAGCAGAAATTTCTGCTTCTTTTTCGTTAAGAACCACTGACACGGTCCATGATAATTTGTTGTGTTTTTCGTATACGAGTGTCTAAATCACTTGTGATGTGATCAAATTTGCTAGAGTCTGCAATATAGTCTTCAGTTGGGATTACTTCATAATAACGATTTCCATTAATTTCGTAACGATTCACCCATGTTGGAATGTATGTTTTGTTATCAATTGTGACTTTACCGGATTGGTGGTCTTTTGTGATTGTAAATCCAGCGACAAGCCCGCGTTCTGTTTCGTATGCATCAGTAACTTCAGGCTCGCTTTTGAGCGATTCATAGCGTTGGTTGGATACAAAGTTTCCTAATGAATAGATCACATAAGTATTATCAATCATTTCAGTTTCTTGTACGACGTGTGGGTGTCCGCCAATAACAACATCAACACCCCATTCAGCGAGTTTCTGTGCCAATGCTTTTTGGTTTGAATTTGCATTGATTTGATATTCAACACCCCAGTGCATGATTACTAAGGTTGCATCATTTTTTGCTTTACTTTCTGCAATCTGTGATTTCATAAGACCTTCATCAATGACCGATAATAAAGTAGTCATTTCTTCATGAGTCAAGTTAGCTTCAAAACCATTGTAACCAAAGCTATAAGATAGAATTCCAATCTTAATTTCATTGATTTCTAAGTCAAGACGTTTGTCTTCGCCAGCAAGATTTGTTCCAACAGTTTTAAGTCCTTCAGCACGAATGTGTTCCAGCGTTGTTTTCACGCCTTCTAAACGAGAATCCATGCTGTGGTTGTTGTTGGTGTTTAATACATCAATACCTGCGTTTTTGATAGCTGTAATCGCTTCTTTAGGTGTGTTGAGCAATGGATATCCTTGATATTGCATGTTTGGGTTTGTTGTAGTCTCATAATTTCCTATTACAAGGTCTGAAGCATCAAAATACGATGTCATATGCTTGAAATTTAAAGAGAATGCATCAACAGAAGGATCTCCTAGAAATGACTGATGATATAATAAATCACCCAGTGTTAATACATCCACACTTGTAACTTTATCAACAGGATCTGGTGTTGGTTCAGGTGTTGGATCAGGTGTCGGTTTAACAATATCAGGTTGTTTGTTTTTATTTAATGCAATGTAAGTAAGGCTACCACCAAATACAACAATCAAAATTGCAAGTATCGGTAACAACCATCGGTTGCGTTGTTTCATGTTTTCCTCCTGTAATTCAAATTTAACGATACCATACTTAAAATCAATAATCAAACAAGATTTTAAATCACACAATATAACACTTTCAACTTGTGAAAACAGCGAAAATAAAGTATTATATATGTATTAGGAAACTAATGATAAAAAAATTTAGGAGAGAAAATATGCCAAAAGAATTATTGATTGGCATCTTATCCGCATTGATAGTATTAGTCGTTACAATCGTAATTACAATTGTAATGGATAGACTTGGATTAAATCGTGCACGTATGGAAGCACGTAACCTAATGAACGAAGCACAGACAAAAGCTGATAACCATGTTCGCCAAGCTACTTTAGAAGCGAAGACACAGGCTTATGAGATTAAACTGAATGCAGAAAAAGAACTTAAAGTTCAACGAAAAGAACTACAAGATTTTGAAAATAAACTTGGGAGACGTGAAGATAACCTGAGTTTTAAAGATGCAAATCTAGTTGAAAAAGAAAAAGAAATTAGTAAAAAACAACGTGAATTAGAGTCCAAGAAAGCTTCATTGGATAAGATGGAGAGTGTACTTCAAGAAAGAATTGATGTACAACTTGCAGAATTAGAACGCGTATCAAATATGTCAGTAGACGCTGCAAAAGCAGAATTGTTTGATGTCGTAGAAAAGCAAATGGAAAATGAAACATTAGCTTATATTAAAGAACAAGAAGAACAAGCGCACTTACGTGCAGAAGAAATATCTCGTAATATTATTTCGCTTGCGATTTCTCGTTACTCACAAGATGAAGTAGTCCATAATACATCATCCGTGATTTCGTTACCAAATGAAGAAATGAAGGGTCGGATCATTGGTCGTGAAGGCCGAAATATTCGTGCCTTTGAACAAGCCACAGGTGTTGATTTAATTATTGATGATACTCCTGAAGTAATTACTGTATCCTGTTTTGATCCAATTCGTCGTGAGATTGCGAAGCTTTCACTTGAAACATTAGTTCAAGATGGAAGAATTCAACCCGGACGTATTGAAGAAGTTGTTGAAAAAGTTCGTAAAGACCTAAATCAAGTAATTCTAAAAACAGGACAAGACACACTCTTTGAATTAGGAATTGGTAAAGTTGATAAAGAATTAGTTGCCGTATTAGGGCGATTGAAATACCGTTATTCGTATGGTCAAAATGCGCTTTCGCATTCAGTTGAAGTTGCCCACCTTGCGGGGATGATGGCAGCTGAGCTTGGGTTAAGCCAAAAGCTTGCGAAACGAGCAGGACTTTTCCATGATATTGGTAAAGGACTTGACTTTGAAATGGAAGGAAGCCATGTCGAACTTGGTGTTCGTCTTGCGAAAAAATGTAAAGAACACCCTGTGGTTATCAATGCGATTGCATCACACCACGGTGATACAGAAGCAACTAGCGCAATTTCTGTGCTTGTAGCTGCTGCGGATGCACTAAGTGCTGCAAGACCTGGTGCACGATTTGAATCCTTTGAAAACTATATTCAACGTCTTGAAGATCTTGAAGCAATCGCAAGCACCAAAGAAGGTGTTCAACGCGTATTCGCAATTTCAGCTGGACGTGAACTTCGTGTTATGGTTGTTCCAAACGAAGTCGATGATTTACAAACAACAAAACTTGCACGAGAAATTCGTGAAGAAATCGAAGAACAATTGACATACCCAGGTCAAATCAAAGTTACTGTGATTCGTGAATTACGAGCACAGGAACTCGCAAAATAATGAATATTCTCTTTATAGGGGACATAGTAGGAGCAAGTGGTCGGCGTATTGTAGCTGACCATTTGTCTTGCTTAAAAAGCAAGTACAGCATTGATTTCACAATATGCAATGGTGAAAATGCTGCACATGGCAAAGGAATCACGCGAAAAATATACAATCAATTCAAAAATCTGGGTATTGATTGTATTACACTAGGAAATCACGCCTTTGCAAAACGCGAAATTTATGATTTTTATGCAGACACAGAAGATTTACTCATTCCAGCAAATATTGAACCTTTAGATTTTGGTAAATACTATAAAGTTTATAAGGTGAAGGATATGACACTTTGTGTTGTTAATTTGTATGGAGAGGCGTTTATGAATCGGGTAGGGGATGCACCATACCCCTATATGGAACATGTATTGGAAAAGGTTCAAGCTGATTATTATTTTGTTGATTATCACGCTGAGTCAACCAGTGAGAAGCAATTTATGGCGACCTTATACAAAGATAAAATTGGGTGCCTTGTTGGGACACATACGCATGTTCAAACCAATGATGCACGAATGATTGGCAGTACAGCCTATATAACAGATGTTGGAATGTGTGGTGCTGTGGATTCAATTATCGGACGCGATTTTGATGAGCTGTATCAATCGATGGTATTGGGTGAAAAAACATACTTTAAAGTAGCCGAAGGACAATCGATGATCAATGCAATTGTGGTTAGTGTTGATGATGTCACGAAAAAATCAGTGAAAATCGAAACAATTTCATTTGTTGAAGCGCCAAGTGTGTGAGATTCGAACTTTTTCGTGTATAATAGATATAAATGAAAGTAAAAATATAATTTAAGGAGTTTCTATGGATAAAATTCGTTTTTTTACACTAGGTGGTAATGATGAAGATGGAAAGAATATATCCGTTTTGGAATTAAATGACGATATCTACGTAATTGATGCAGGTGTTCGTTATCCAGAAGGTGAGTTTTTAGGCGTCGAGTATATCATTCCAGATTTTTCATACCTTGTTGCACGCAAAGATCGTGTAAAAGGTGTTTTTCTGACGCATGCGCACGACGATGTAATGGGTGCAATTACTTTTCTATTAAAAGAAGTTAAAGCACCGGTTTATACTACAGCATTTACTGCGCTTGTACTGGAAGATAAACTTAAAGAAGAAAAAATTAAAAATATTAAAATTAATCGGATTAAACGCAATGCCCATTTTAAGGTTGATGGACGAAAGGTGTTTGCTTTTGGGTTAACACACTCCATTCAAGATACCATTGGTTTTGCTTTTGATACTGATCAAGGCTATGTGATTCATACTGCTGAGTATGTATTTGATTTTGATGTACGCTATAAATCATTTGGAAGTGATGTCTCCGTTTTAGCTGAATTAGGCAAAAAAGGTGTATTCATGATGACTGTGGAATCCGTTGGTGCTAAACGTCCAGGATTTACATCTCCAAGTCACCGTATATCCGATCGTATTGAACGCGTATTTGAAGACACTAATGACCGAATCATCATTTCATTGTATGATCAAAATATTTACCGTCTGATTGAAGTTATTGAAATGGCGAACCGTTTTAATCGAAAAATCTACTTCTATAATGAGAATCAGCGGAAACTAATGCGTCATCTTGAAAAGTTGCGCTATTATAACATGCCTGCTGGACTTGAACTTTCTGATCGTCAATTTTCAAATGACATGGAAAATGTTCTTGTCATTGTATCAGATGTTGGACCAAATGTGTTTAGAACCCTAAATAGCATTGCAATCGGTGGAGACAAACGAATCACACTTCGCGAATCAGATACCGTAATTATTGGTTCACCAATTGTACCAGGTACTGAAGTTGAAGCAGGGGCAATGGAAAATGAACTCTTTAAAGAAGGCGTGAACATTCATTCACTAAATTATAAAGAAGTGTACTCAATGCATGCATCAGAAGAAGATATTAAGATGATGTTATACCTTTTAAAACCAAAATTTGTTGTGCCGGTTAAAGGTGAATTCCAAAACCTTGTTGCGAATGCAAACATCGCACTTGACTTAGGAATCCAAGCAAAAAATATTGTTGTACTTGATAATGGTCAAGTTGTGACATTTGAAAATGGTGAACTTGCTGGTATGCAAGAACTCATTAAACTTGAAGAAGTTCTGATTGATGGCAATGACCATTTAGATTCGGGTGGACTTGTCTTACGTGATCGTAAAACACTGGCTACTGATGGCGCAATCATTGTGGGTATGGTTATTGATCATAAAACCAAAGAGATTCTTGGAGGACCAGACGTTCAATCACGCGGTGTTATCTATTTAAAAGATGCAGATAATATTGTGAAAGAAGTTGGCGCAATCCTTGAACGTACGATTGAACAATTTGTAAAAGATAACAAATACGATAACATGAGTGCTCGTAATGAAGCACGTGATCAAATTTCACGATTTATGTATAAAGAAACTGGAAAACGTCCGATGATTCTTCCAGTAATTATCGAGATTAATACTCAGTAGAGGGACTATGGCAAAATCTAAATCAAAATCAAAAAAGCAACAACAACAAGACCTTTTACGATTCGTCTATGGACTAATCGTAATTTTACTTGCGGTTGTTGGGATGTTTGAGTTAGGTTGGCTTGGCACAATTTTATTTGGGTCGTTTAGAGTCCTATTTGGTCAATACCCTCAAGTGCTCTTTGGTATCATTATTGCTTTAACTGGTGCACTAATGATCAGCCCTAAATTTGTGAAGAAACAACCTAAACGATATATTATAGCTCTGTGCTTATCAACCGTTGCATTTTTGATGATATTAGGGTTTCCCCAAGATCAAGACTTAGTAGGGCAACAGGCCTTCAATAGCTTTTTTAATTCAATTCGTGATGTTTATTCTCAAAGAAGCGCTTATGCTTATGGTGGTATTATAGGATCGGTGCTGTATTCAATTTCAAGCTTTTTGATTGCTCGTGAAGGAACGATTGTTTTCGTTGTTTTATTAATCCTTGTCATTATTGCCTTAATCTTTACACCACGTAAAATCATGCAATCAATTTCAACTGGATCAAAGCATCTTGTTAAGGGTGCTAAGGGTGTTTCAAAAGTTGCTAAGAAAATGGTTCCCGTTAAAGATGACAATCCAGACTCACAAGATGATGAATATGATCCTTTGGATGATTTAGTTCAAGATCATCAATCTGAAAGTCTGATTAAAAAGATGAATCCAAGCCATGATTCTAAAAACGCATCATTATTTATCGATTATGATGAGAAGCCTGGAAAACAAATGGAACTTGAACTTGAAGATGAATCGCAACTTGCGCAAGATCAAACTGAAATGTTTGATGTGCAACGTCATTTGAATGCTTCAAATACACAAGCATCTACCATTACACAACCAATTACACCACCACAAAACTTACCGAATACTTATGAAAACTATCGACTTCCACCTAAGGCACTGCTTGAAAGATCTACTGGATCACGATCAAATTCGAATCAAGGATCTGCTAAAGAAAAAGGAAGACGACTTATTGAAGTGTTAAAACAATTTGGAATTGATGCAGAATTAATCAATATCCATATTGGCCCTGCGGTAACAAAGTTTGAAGTGAAACCTGATTCAAATGTGAAAATCAGTAGAATATCATCCATACAAGACAATATCATGATGGAACTTGCTGTAAAATCATTGCGTATTGAAGCACCAATTCCGGGTAAATCTGCAGTTGGTATTGAAATACCCAATATTGAGATGGTGCCAGTACGTATGAAAGATATTGTATTACAAAGCACCAACTTTTATGAATCGGATAATGTTTGGGTTGCTTTAGGAAAGAACTTGTTAGGGGAACCTGTTTCAGTTGCCTTAAATAAAATGCCACACTTATTGGTTGCAGGTGCAACTGGTAGTGGTAAATCAGTGTGTATGAATTCAATTATTACATCAATATTATTAACGAAAAAGCCGGATGAATTGAAATTATTATTAATTGATCCAAAGAAAGTGGAATTTACCGCGTATGCGAATATTCCACATCTCATGGCTCCTGTAATTTCAGATCCGATGCAAGCAACATCAGCATTGAAGTTGGTTGTTGAAGAGATGGATCGTCGTTACGACACATTCTCAAAATCCGGTGTACGTAATATCACAAGTTTTAATGAAAAAGTCAAAACACATCATGAAAATTCAGACATGAAACCCATGCCTTGGATTGTTGTAATCATTGATGAGCTTGCTGATTTGATGGCTGTTGCGGGTAAAGATGTTGAAGTTTCAATTCAACGGATAACCCAACTTGCTCGAGCAGCAGGGATTCATTTAATCGTCGCAACACAAAGACCATCCGTTGATGTCGTAACAGGAATTATTAAAGCCAACATTCCATCACGCATCGCATTTGCTGTATCCAGTGCAGTTGATTCACGTACCATTTTAGATACAACAGGTGCAGAAAAACTCCTTGGATATGGTGATATGCTTTACATCCCGATGGGAGAGCCCAATCCAACACGTGTTCAAGGGGTCTACGTATCTGATGAAGAGGTAAACTCAATTGCTTCGTATGCAAGTAAGCAAGCAGCACCCCAATATAGTGATTCCTTTATCTCACTTGACACAGGCGGGGGTTCTAGCGGCTTTGTAGCGACGCAAGATGACCCACTCTATGAGGAAGCTATCTTATTTGTAATTAAGCAACAAAAGGCTTCTACGTCGTTTCTACAACGGCAATATCGTATTGGATACAATCGAGCAGCCAGTTTGATTGATGCAATGGAACAAGAAGGTATTATTGGGCCACCACAAGGTAGTAAACCACGTGAAGTTAGATATCGCACAATCGAGGAATACGAAGAAGCAAATCAAAGTTCATAACAAAGAGAAGCGTGGTGACTTCAAAATCACACATGCTTCTCTTTTTTAAATAAACCGTGTTCTTAAAGAAAGGAGATACTATGGATATTCAATCATTATTTCTTGCAGTACTATTAATTAATGTATTTGCATACATCACCATTCGATTCAGACCAAAGATTTATCATGTATCACTGTATAGACCAATGGTATGGAACTTTAAGTTATCCCTCTTACCATTTGTGATTCTCATCGCATTTCTTGGTTTGTTTTTTGTAATGCTTTATTTCTATTCAGTGTTCTCAATACGCTACTTTAATTACATAGCTTATGGTGTATTCTTCGTTGGACTTTTTATTTGGCTTCTTATTTTACCTAACTCAGGTTATTTAATTACTGAACTGAACTTAAATCACCGTGAACAAGACGAACATGAAGTCCCTATTTGGTATGACATAGTATCGATTTTATCGTTTGCATTATCAGGTATCTTTAATACTCTTACAAACATCGTTCTTGTACAGCTTACTATTATTGTTGCAATTGACCCCGAAGTAATTACAAAACAGGGGATGCTTAAACTTATTGGGACTGCTGTTATTATCAATCTCTTTGTTGCAATCGGGGTTTACATGGGACGGTATATTCGATTTAACTCATGGGATATTCTACACCCCATTCAATTCACAAAACGCTTATGGAAACATTTTAAACAAAAAGGCGTCTTGAAGGATTTTGTATTGTTTGTCCTTTTCCACACAGCTTTCTTCACCATCATGTATTTTGTATTAGGATTGCATACAACCTTTACACGACTAATGTAGTGTATACTATGCATAGTTTGATCTATGATAAAACAATTATCCATGCTTCAAAGATTCATGGATTGACACAATAAGATTCCTGCGTGATGTTTCTTGAGTTATCTTAAACGACTTAAGTGCATATGTGCCATCTTGAAAGTATATCCTGTTTTCTTTGCTCGATCATCGTGAGATACCTTATGTTCAAGTCTTAGGTTTATGGTGGGATCATAGGGTTTTATAGCGCAATCTCTGTTCAATAAAGATTTGGTTGAGGGGTCTGTTAATTCTGCAAATTCTGATGACATAAAAAATCAAACGGAGATCTAAATTTTCATCAATTAAACAAAGAAAACATAAACTGCTATTCGATCTGAAAGATATTCATACATCAGAAATAATTGAATTTAAAAATGAGAATTAGATTGTAAATGAAAAGGTTTTTATACCATCACGCTCTGTTAAAGCATAAAAAAACCACTGAAGAGTGGAATTGTGAATATATATATGGTGCCCAAGGACGGACTCGAACCGTCATGAGTTTTACCTCGCTGGATTTTGAGTCCAGTGCGTCTACCGATTTCACCACTTGGGCATTGCTATAATATAATAGCTCATTACTGTGATTATTTCAAGTAGAAAATAGAAAATAACCACAAAAAATAACGATGAATCAACACAAGCTGATTCTTATGACACACTACATAATACAACTATTTGAAAAGGGATACGCTTTGGTTTTTAATCAATGATTGATTCGTGTGATGAAAACGGAAAGCGTGAAAACTGTGTGAAATTATGAACAATATTGTAAACGTTTTCAAGTTGTTGTATAATCATTTTGTTATTGCCATATGAAGACACTTTATAAGTGTTCTCGATATTATATATCCATTGAGATTTCTGTAGGTAGGTGCCAAATACCTGAGAGTAGCTCTTGATGATATGTAATATTCTCCTTGATAAAACACTCGATAATTGAGTGTTTTTTTCAACCCATTTTGTATCGTATACGACAAACTTTTACTTCTAAGATGCACACGTACAAAATGATTCATGAACATTAACATTGATTTTTTGATTTAAGATCATGGATTGGTGAAAGCCAATCTTTAGAAGGTTTAGATACGGATTTTAGCAATTTCAATAACACAAAAAAGAAACACATATAAAACTGAACTCAATCCAAATCGTTAGTTCAATCATTCTTTTGAGACGTGTAATGGGTTTATTTGTCAATTGCACTCATCACGATGATAAGAAGTGTTCAATATACGTAAAGAAAAAGCACAGATTAGTGTGCTTTAAATGTTCTTTGTATGGGATGCAATCTGTTCGAGTACAGGCATGATTCTCTTTTTTATCGCATTAAGGTCATAATTAACAAGTTTATGATTACTGACTTGTATTACACCATTTACAATCACTGTATGGACGTTTTGAGGTTGGAATTGATAGACAAGTGTTGCTTCAACATCATGGATTGGAAACATATTTGATTGTGTCGTATCAACAAATAAAAGGTCCGCTTTTTTATTAATTTCAAGTGATCCAACTAAATGATCGATGCCCAAAAGTTGAGCACTATTTATTGTCGCCATTTTTAATAGTTCTTTACTGGATAATAGAGCACGATCATGATTATTTGTTTTTTGAGCATACCCTGTAAGACGCATGGTACTCATAAGATCCAGTGTATTGCCACTAATCGGACCATCTGTACCAAGACCAACACATATACCGTGCTCAATCATTGATTTAACATCAACGATCCCTTTGCCTGCTTTCATATTAGCTGCAGGGCAACTTACGACACTCGTGTTTGTTTGCGCGAGTAATTTAATGTCTTTGTTATTTGTATGAATCACATGAACTGCGATAAAGTTATCATCAAGCATGTTTATTGAATTTAAATATTCAATGGGTGACATAGGGAGAAATGCGCGCATTTCATAATCCATTTCTGAGACATGCATCATAACTTTTGTATCTGTTTGTTTTGATAAATCATGGATTTTAATTAGGATTTCCTCACTAAGGGTTGTTGTACCGTGAGGCGCAATCATCGGTGTAATTAATGGATGTTGACGCCACTTACGAATGAGTGCTTTTGTCTGATTGAGGGCAGCCTCTTGTGTTTGATAATCAATTTGAGAATCCTTAACAATAGTCTGTCCCACAAATGCACGGACACCCACTTCATCTAAAACTTCACACACTGAATTTGAATAGTAATACATATCACACAGTGTCGTCGTACCGTTTAATAAGGATTCAAGCGCTCCATAAAGTGATGCGTCACGAACTGTTTGCTCACTCATATATTTCTGTTCCATCGGGAATAGGAACAATCGAAGACGATCGGGCATATCATCTTTGAGTGATCGAAGGGGAATTAATCCCAAATGGGTGTGTGCATTGATCAGCCCAGGCATAACAATCGTATTATTCATGTCATGAACCGTTTCATCGACGATGGGAACCCATTGATCCATGGGTCCCATTTCGATAATTTGGTCAGAATTAATTCGAATATATCCGTGCTTAATAATGGTATCAAACCGATCCAATGTCACAATCGTTGTATTTATAAAGGTTTTCATTATACACTCCAATCTAGAATTTCTTGGGTTGTCGTGTTTACATATCCTTTATCGCTAATTTTAATTTCTGGTGATACAAGCAAGGATAGAACACAGAAACTCATGATTTCATTATGACTGATATATCCTGATTTTGCCATCATATCTCGAATTTTTTCGATTTTAGTTGCGAGTACATCCATTGGTTCTAATGATACAATCCCGCCATAACTTAAAGGAGCGAAGACTGATTCATCGTTGATGCAAATGATTCCACCTTGATTCACAATGATAGTATTTACGGCGTCTACAATTTTTTGAATATCATTGCCCATAACGAGGATGTTGTGATGATCATGTGCCCACGATGTTGCCAGAGCACAAGGTTTATCAAAGCCATTTTCAACAAATCCAAATTTGAGTGGTGCATTGTGTCCATAGCGTTCAATGACACATATAAGGTTCAATCCACACTCTTTCCATGATAATAAACCGTCTTTTACTGGGACTTGAATATGCTTTTCTTGTGTAAAGGTAGATCCCATTTCACGAGACATGATACGCACTGTCTCAACTGCTTTAGATGATGTAACAACAAAATCTTCGTAAGATAGGGGAGCGCGTTTGATTGAATTTAATGAAGCTTCATGAAACGAGGGTATCGGATCTTTGGAAAGTTGATTGACTGATTTCCCAGATTTAAGGACATCATAAATTTCAAAGTGTTCGAGTGACTCCAGTATCACAGCGTCTGCTATTTTCCCTGGAGCAATCATACCACGATCAAAGCGTTGGATGCGTTGTGCTGGTGTGTGGGTTGCAATGTATATCGCATCCACAGGTTTCATACCATATGAAATGCATTTTTTTATCAGATGATTAAGGTGACCTTTATTAAGAAGGTCATCAGGCATGACATCATCTGTGACAAGCGAAACAAAATTGAATAAATCATAGTCAATGATGGTCTCAACCAATGCACGATTCAATGATTTTTCTTGAAGCTGAATAATTAAACCATTGCGTGTTTTCTCTAACAGTGATTGTGGGGTTTGTTGTGTATGATCTGAACCAATCCCTTGCATAATGAATTTTGATAGACCCAGTCCTGAAATGCGTGGAATATGTCCTTCAATTGGATGATTCGGTTTTACCTCTTTAAAGGTAGATACAATACGTTTCGTAAGTGTATCTTCATCGGAAGTAAGATCTTTAAAATTCATGATTTCACCTAAAGCTATCACTTTAGGATGCAATGCAAGTTTTGATACAATTGTTTCATCTACATAACCACCGGTTGTTTCCAGTGACGGATTTGTGGAAGGAACTGAAGAGGGGATGGCATAAAACACATCCAGTCGTTGCGTCTGGTTCATGTATTCGACTAAACCATCATAGCCAAAAACATTACCCACTTCATGAGCATCTGCGAGAATTGTTGTCGTTCCTAAAGGTAACACAGTGTTAGAGAACTCTTGTGGCGTCGTCATGGAACTTTCGATGTGCATGTGGGAATCGATAAGACCTGGTATCATATAACGACCCTGTCCATCTACAAGAGCATCATAGGGAATGATGTCATTCCCTATGTAATAAAATATAGTGTCTTTAATATATACATCAAGCAGTTCAAACTGCCGTTGCGATGTATTAAAAACGTTAATGTTGGTAAAACGTGTAATCATTATTGGTTCATAATACGGTTATATTGGTCAATCCATTCGGACATTAATGGATTAATAAAGCTGTAATCGAGTGCCTTTGCACGATTTGCAATGTCACCATATGTTTTGTTTTGGGCATCTTCATCAGACAATTCAACGTTTGAATTTACCGGTGCTTCGTTTAAGGTTTGTGCTGAAGCATTTTGAAGTTGTTGTTGAACACTGAGTCTGAAGTTAATAAACTCATACGCTAAATCTTTATTCTTTGAGTTCACGTTGATATCAACAGTGTTGAAATTTGCATAAGTTCCAGAAGCAGGAACGATGTACTTAACTGTGTCTAAAGCATTCTTTATAACTGGGAATCCAAAATCACCGACAATTGCGACATCAATTTCACCATTTGCAAACATCATTGCAAGGTCACTTGATTTTGAATATGTTTTCAATACGTTCGGTTTTAGTGCTTCTAATGCGCTAAAAGCAGCAGCACCGTTATCACTCTTAATATCCACGCCTTTCACATCACTAGCCATCACGATTGTAGCTGGACCAAATGTTGTAGAGATGTCAGGAATAGAGATGCGGCCTTTTAGTGAAGGGTCCCATAAATCTGACCACTCTTTGATGTCAATTGATACAGTTTCAGGGTTGTAAATAATTCCAATACTATTGATTGTATAAGCAGGTCCAAAACCAGTTTCTGTAAGTGATTTTGCGCTTGGAATTAAATCTTGAGCATTTGGTATTTTACTGTAGTCAAGTTTTTCAAACAATCCAGCTTCATAACCATCTGCTGCTGCTTTTTGCGATAAATCAATAATATCAACTGTCGAATTTGAATCATTTGCGAGCTTTGTATAGCGTTCAGATGTAGTCCCTGTATCTAATACAATTTTTACATTGAATGCCTCTTCAAAAGGCCCATACACATCTTCCATTAAGACGTCTTCGCTTAAACCCCATGTTGAGATAACAAGTTCTCGCGTTTCTGAATCTTTATTTCCAGTACTACATCCGCTTAAAAGCACTAAAGAAGCGATAAGTCCTAATCCTAATTTTTTCATTTTTCCTCCTGTACATAGCATATTTTATGCTCTGGTAAATCAATAAGTATTGAGCTTGCTTCCTCAATACGTTGAGTGTGGATGCATTTAAGCATTCCAAGTTCAGTATTTAAAACAAGTTGATAACGATTCCCTAAGTATTCATGACTCATCACTTCAGCTTTTAGCCAACCTGTTTGAGTGACTTTAATATCATCGGGGCGAATACATGCTAGGGTATTGGGGTGGTTTTGTGTATCATATGGCAATTTCATGGGATCAATGAAATTTTCAAAACCCACAAATCGAGCAACATATTCCGTTTTAGGTTGTGCATAGATAGTTTCAGGACAATCGAGTTGTTCAATAATCCCATCTTTCATAACTGCAACTCGATCGCTAATCGCAAAGCATTCCTCTTGATCATGAGTTACGAATATTGTCGTGATATTGAGTTCACGTTGAATTCGTTTAATTTCATTACGCATCTGAATACGTAGCTGTGCATCAAGATTACTCAAAGGCTCATCCAACAATAAGAGTTTGGGTTCAATCACTAAAGCTCTGGCAAGTGCAACACGTTGACGTTGCCCACCTGAAAGTTGTTGAGGCACACGGTTCTCATATCCAGTTAGATTACAGATTTCAAGCATCCGGGATACCTTCTCCAGAATGGTTTTCTTGTCCATTTTTCGAAGTTTAAGTCCAAATGCAACATTGTCAAAAACATTAAGGTGGGGGAACAATGCGTAACTTTGAAATACAATACCAAAATCTCGATCATGAATATGTTTGCGTGTGTAATCGTCACCATCAAGTATAAAACTGCCATCTACAACATCTAGAAATCCAGCAATTGTGCGTAAGGTTGTAGATTTGCCACAACCCGAAGGGCCTAAAAGTGATAAGAGTTCTCCTTCATGGATGTCAAGATTTAATGACTTTAAGATTAAATCCTTCTTGTTGTAACTGACACTGATATTTTTTAATTGACCTTTTATCATCTAACGCACCTCCGATAAGCCGATTGTTTTTTCAATAAGTAACATCATCACAAAGGTAATCACCATTAGAATTACCGATAAAGCACTTACTGTAGGGTTGAAGTTATACTCCAAATGATTCATTAATGCAGCAGGTAATGTATTTACGCCCGGTCCCTTTAAGAATAAAGATACGGGTAAGTTATTAAATGAATTGATAAATGACATAATGAGTGCTGCAAAGATAGATCCTTTTAGATTGGGAATCACCACCCGGATGAACGTTTCTACTGGTTTACATCCTAAACTGCGTGCTGCTTCTTCAATGCTTGGATCAAGTTCACGCATGCTTGCTGCAAGTATGCGTATGGTATAGGGCAAAACAATCATGAGATGGCCTAAGATCAACGATGTCCATACAGTTAATCTAAAGGTGAGGGTTAATGTTTTAAATAGTGCAAACCCCATCACAATGCCAGGTACTAAGTTTGGTGATAGAAAGAATGACAAGAGGCGCTGACTCATCTTAGAGTTATTTTTAGTGAGGGCATAACTTGTTGGTAAGCCAATCATCAAACCAATCATCGATGCGATGACTGCAAGGCGAACACTAGTCCATAAACTTGTCATCAAGCTTCGGGTATTTAGTACATCTCCAAACCATTTAAAAGTAAATCCTTGAATTGGAAACTGAATAACAGCAGCTTCTCCAAATGCTGTAGTTGCAATCATAATTAAAGGAAGTCCAATAAATAAAAGAGTGATGAGTGCGATACTGTTTATTCCTACGTTTTTACGCATGTTCATAACCTCGCTTATCAAGCCGTTTGCTGAGTCGATTCATACCTTTCATTACTGTTAATGATAAGACAATCATGATGAGTGAAATCATCCCGGCATTCGTCCAATTGGATAATTGGTTCGCTTGTTGGTATAACAAAGTAGCGAGCATCATATTTTGATTACCCCCTAATAATGAAGGGGTTGTATACGCGCTCAATGTTCCAGTAAATACAAGAACACTACCAACTAAGATGCCTGAGAAACATAATGGAATAATCACTTTAAAGAAGACTTGATATGGTTTTGCACCTAAACTCAAGGTCGCATTCACAAGATCGCTGTCAATGTTCTCCATTACCGATGTTAACGTTGTAATCATAAGTGGTAAAAACAGATAGACAGAACCAACCACAATTGCAAGCTCAGTATACATCAGAGAAAGGGGTTCTTCGATCAGAGATAAACTCATTAAGAATTTATTGATTAATCCATTTCTTCCTAAAACATTCATCCACGCGAATCCACGCACTACAGCGTTTGTAAGAAGGGGAAACATGACAAGCGCCTGAAGTAAACTTTTTACCGATTTCTTTTGGATTGAAATGAAATAGGCAGTAGGTATTCCAAATAATGCACAGATAAGCGTTGTGATCACAGAGAGCTTGAGTGTTCTCCATAAAATTCCTTGGTAAAATGGATCACTCAAAAACGTAATATAATGAGTGAGTGATAATCCTCCTTCTGTGAAAGAAGGGATTACAATCATTACAATGGGTACAATTAGTACAACTGTAACCAAAATAAAGCATGGTAATACAAGAGTTGTATAGATGCTTTTCTTCATTCTTTCCTCCTAAATCTAAATAAAAAAGCTTTCAATCAAATGAAAGAAAGCCAAAAAGAACTTTCTATCATAGTCTGGAATTTACGGTTCCAGGTAGAAACACATTCCCAATTGAATGCATATATGATAAAAATCAATAATCTATTAATCGTAAAATTAATATCCAAATGACACATTTACCCATAGTAGCGGATAATTTGTCAAATCGATATTGGTTCGGTTACATCACGTTTCGCCCCTAGACGTCGTGTAACTGTTCAATTATATAAGCTGACTCCCTTTTTTACAATCCTAAATTACCTAGAATTCCTATAAAATTTTTCCATAATTCGATAATTTAGGTAATCCTGTTATTATTCACAAAATAAATCACGAAACCCATCATGACGATGAAATAATCCCACTAATTTTCTTGTGAAATTCACATCAAAAATGAATGATTTCTCATTTCTTTGACAATACGAGTCGCTACCCGTAGAATAGGATGTAAGGAGGCGGGGAATTATGAGAGTTTTGAAAAAATCATCATTTTATCAGATTACGTTTATGAACCATCTTTTTCCAATTAATTGTTATGTATATGAAGAAGAAGATAGCTTAACACTGATTGATATTGGGACAAAAAGATTTACCAAGCATGTTTTGTCACTCAGTAAAAATTTGAACAAACCGGTAACTCGACTTGTGTTAACACATCCTCATCGTGATCATGTGGCTGGGTTGGATTATTTTTGTTCATCAAATCAAAACCCAATCGATACATTCATAACCAAACGCGATAATTATCTTCTAGAGGGGTGCTTTGATTTACTTGATAATGAAACAGGCCCAAAGATAAAAGGAAGCAGTGTAAAAACCAGTCATAAACCCAATCATTTTGTAAGTGAGGGTGATAAAATCGGTTCACTCGAAGTAATTATGACACCGGGTCATACTCCCGGTTCGTTGTCGTTATTAGATCGATCAAATAAAGTACTTATTGTCGGTGATTTGGTACAAGTTCAAGGCGGATTGTCTGTTGCTGGAGATACACGTTGGCTTTTCCCGTTTGTTACGATGGGAACCTGGTCATTATCAAAATGTATTGAAACTGTAGAAAAAATACTAAACTATGACTTTGACTATTTATGCTGTGGTCATGGAGATGTACTTGAAAATCCAAAACCACAACTTGAAAGGGTATTAGTACGTGCAAAAAGTAAAGTACGTGAAGTATAAAAACAATAGAACTTCAGTTTTCGTGATTGTGATTTATAGTCTTAAACGCTATAATAATAGCTAAAGAACAAAAGGAGCCATCATGACATTTATCTCCAACATTGAAAATAAAAAAAGTAGTTTTACTAAAAATGAAATGAAAGCTTGTGAACGAATCCTAGATAATCTAATGCGCGTTCAAAGACTCTCTCTTACAAAAATGTCTGAAGAGATTAATGTTTCTAAAACTACAATTTTACGTTTTTGCCAGAAAATTGGTTACAGTGGGTATACTGAGTTTCGTTTTGAGTGCATCAAATATGTAAACTCACTAAAGAATATTGAAGAAAAGAATGATGAAAAAAATCGTCTCATCACAAACGTAAGTCAGCGATATATTGACACGATTAGCCAGTTTCATATGTGGCTTGATGATAACGACATGAGACAAATTGTCGAGTTTATAAAAAGTGCGCGGATTATACGTTGTATTGGGGAAATCAACTCATCTGTTACTTGTTATCAGTTACGCTATGCTCTTGCAATGTATGGCTATAATGTTGATGTCTTAACAGCTGCTTCTGAAGTAGTTTCAATTGATTTGTCTACAAATGATTCCGATGTTATTTTACTAATCTCTGCAAATGCAAACCCTGAATCAAACATTATAAAAGAAACAATGCGTCTTGCTGAAGGGTGTAAAACCCCAATAATACTCATTACAATGAATTCACAAACGAGTATCAAACAAAAAGTAGATTTAGCGATCACCTTACCATCCGTCGCATCTGGAAATGAAAGTTCACTTTTGGAAAACGTTCCAATTTATTCTGTGTTTGTACAAGTATTGCTGTCATATTTAAGCTAATAAATAGGCTTATTATTCATATTAAACGTGATAATAAGCTTTTATTTTAATGAACAATGGAATGAATTCCGTTTTTATTGTTGACAATTGGAATATGTTCCGTTACAATCAGTTTATAAAGGAGGAGCAAAAATGGGGAAATTAGATCGTTTAGATGTAAACGCATACACCGGAAAGTTTGATGTCCAATACAGTACGGCATCACCAACCTGTCTTCTTGATATTTACCTACCACAATCACATGATAAACCATATCCTGTTATTGTATCGATTCATGGTGGCGCATTTAAAAAATGTGACAAGCGAGACAAAGAGATGATAGAACCGATGCTACTTGGATTAGATCTTGGATATGCAGTAGTTGGTGTGAATTATCGGCTAAGTGGTGAAGCCCAATTTCCAGAACCGCTTAAAGATATAAAACAGGCATTACGTTTTATTCATGACAATGCACATAATTATAACTTTGACCCGACTAATATTGTAGTTTGGGGTGGTTCAGCAGGAGGCTATTTCTCATTAATGAGTGGATGCATAACTGATGATCCATATTTTGATGAATCGTTTTCTTCAAGTACACGACCATCAATATCGGGGATTGTATCATGGTTTCCACCAATTTCAT
Organism: Erysipelothrix larvae; assembly: GCF_001545095.1. Classification (NCBI taxonomy): domain Bacteria; kingdom Bacillati; phylum Bacillota; class Erysipelotrichia; order Erysipelotrichales; family Erysipelotrichaceae; genus Erysipelothrix; species Erysipelothrix larvae. Next base: position 1,212,686 of record NZ_CP013213.1, on the reverse strand, counting down.
TTGAGTTAATGGATCACGATCTGAAAGAGTTAGGACTCTTAGAAAAAAGTCCGGACCATAGTGCTGATAATTCACCAGAATCTTTGTTTCTTGGCGAGCCAGTTCTTAAAAGTACTGATAAATTAGCAAGATCAAATCCTATAAATTATATCAACGAATCATTACCACCAATGTTAATCCAACACGGATCAGTAGATCGTGTTGTTCCATACAAGCAGTCCGAGCGATTTGTAAAAGCAACAGATACGTTTGGATTTGCCCAAGGACATATTACATATCAGGTACTTGAAAACGCAAATCATGGAGATATAGCCTTTGAACAGCCTGATAATTTAGAAGTGGTTTATGATTTTATTGCACGCTGTTTTAACCGTTAATGTATAAAAAAGGAGAAGCATACCATAATGGAAAAAATAACACAAATGTTAGAAAATACTTTATTACCTATTTCTGAGAAAATAGCAGGTAATAAAAGTTTACAAGCAGTCTCACGGGGATTTATGAGAATACTGCCTGTTACAATGATTGGATCAATGTTTTACCTGATTGCAAACTTTCCAATTCCTGCATGGACAAATTGGTTAGCAAGTTCAGGGTTAGCTGCTTATGTTTTAATTGCTTATAATGTGTCAATTGGACTTCTTGCTTTGTACACAGTATTCTCAATTGCATATGCTTATAGTGAAGATTCAGGAGAAGGGTTTTCAATTGCTGTAATCGCATTGATTTCGTTTTTAGTCATTACACCATTTGTCACAAGTGAAGAAGGAATTATGAGCTATCAATTTGACTGGCTTTCATCTAAAGGAATCTTTGTGGCTTTAATCACTGCAATTATTGTTGCAAAAATATCAGTGTTTATTATAAAAAACGGCTGGACCATTAAGATGCCAGAAGGCGTTCCGCCTTTTGTAACTCAATCATTTACATCGCTTGTACCAGGCTTTGTATCTGTAGTGCTATTTACAGCTATTACTTATATTTTTAGCTTAACATCGTATGGAAATGTGCATGAGTTTGTATTTCAAATGCTACAAACACCATTGTATGCATTAGGAGGATCACTATGGGGTTATTTAATTGCAACAGTGTTGATTCAATTACTATGGTGGTTTGGAATCCATGGATTTAATGTTGTTATGTCAGTTATGATGCCGATATTCTTAGGAATTGATATGGCTCGTTTAGCTGGTGAAACCACCAATCCTATTGGTATGTCTCTTATGACTGTTGTTGGTCAATCGACATTGGCTTGTTGTATTGTAATGATATTCTTCTGCAAATCAAAGCAATTAAAACAAATCGGGAAAATCGCAACCCCAGCAGCACTATTCAACATTGGTGAACCCATTGTATTTGGAGTACCAAATGTATTGAATCCATATATGTTTATCCCAACTGTAATTCTAGTTCCTGTAGTAACAAACTTATTCTTCTATTTTGGATTTGTAAGTGGTATTGTTACACCATTATCTGGTGCTCAAGTATCAATGCAGGTTCCTGTAATTTTATATGGACTTGTTCAAGGAAATTGGATGGTAGCTATATGGCAAGCGCTTGCGATTCCACTAGCAGTATGTATGTTCTTACCATTCTACAAAATGTATGATAAAACATTACTTGCAAAAGAGAGCAATGATCAAGAATAAATTGATGCCTTTTAGAATGGATGTGTTGTATGCAAAAAAAAATGATTATAAATTCCGATGATTTCGGACTCACAGAAGGGATTAATGAAGCCATATTGAGTTCGTTTCAAAATAATTCAATATCGTCATGCAGTTTGATGGTTAATGTTGATAAAACACAGCATGCAGTATCACTGATGAATCAATTTGGATTAAATGAAGTAGGGGTTCACATCAACGTTACCCTGGGAACCCCAATTTCACCCATTGAGAAAATCCCTTCACTTGTTGACGAAAATGGTATATTCCATTCTTCTAAATGGTGGCTTAATCATACAGTAAATGAACACGAGTTAATTACTGAGTTTGTAGCACAAATTGAACAATTCAAACACTTAACTAAGATGGATCCGGTACATATCAATTATCATCATATGATTGATTTCTATGGTATATATCCTATGCTGTATGAGAAAATCCTATCATATAACAAACCAATGCGGTGTGAATGCTTTAAACAAAACTATCCATTTAAACCGGTGAAAAGTCTTAAAAATTATCTTGAGATTGATCACTATGACTTTTTGTCAATGTTAACAGATGATATTATTGAATTGCCATGTCATATTGGTTATGTTGATGAAGCACTTGAAGCATTAACTAGTTTAACAGATCAACGTGTTGTTGATTATGAAGTGGTAAACAGTAGTGCGTTTAAAGAAGCATATCACCAAGCGGGGTATGACCTTGGAAAATGGGATGATGTAATCTTTGATTAGGCGAACATTTGATGTTCGCTTTATCACGTTTAAGGAGAAATTATGGGAATTATTGTTAACAGCTTATCGGTGCTAATCGGTGGCTTATGTGGTGCACGTTTTAAAGACGGTATCAGTCGTAAACTTAAAGATAGTTTGCCGGTTGTATTCGGCTTATGTTCAATTGTAATGGGCGTTACAAAAGTAATCCTCATGGATAATCTCACAGTTGTTGTTTTATCCATTATTACTGGATATATTATTGGTGAAATGTTACGCCTTGGCGCATTAATTAATGCATTGTGCTCAAAGCTTGCGAAACGTTTTAATTTAAAATCAAAGGTTGGAATGGAGCTGCTAACCGTTGGTTTTGTAACTTTTTGCTTTAGTGGCACAGGATTTTTAGGAGCGTTTTTGGAAGGGTTGACTGGTGACTCCACTATTCTATTATCAAAATCAATTTTAGATTTTTTTACCGCAATTATCTTTGCTTCAATTGCAGGATATGCGATTGGTTTTATCAGTGTCTTCCAAATAATTATTCTAACACTCATTAAAGTGTTATCACTTACCATTGAACCCGCTTTACAAGGGGTTGTCATGAGTAATTTTGTGGCAGTAGGTGGTGTTTTTACAATTGCGATTGGCTTTAAAATGATGAAATTGATTGATTTGGATATTGCGAATTTCTTACCAGCGATGCTACTTGTCATTATCATATCAAACGTATTGCTGATCATATAGAAAAAGAAAACTGAACAGAACCAACGGTTTGATTGTGTCACATTTAATTGAGTGTGAAATAACAATCATTGTTGAATCGTGTTCAGTTTTTTGATGGTTGATCTATGATGTCTAGAGCGTATTGAAGTGTATTTTTTGTAGATATTGAAAACTCAAGCGGTTTTTTTGAAATAGGATGTATGAAAGCAATCTTATAAGCACATAAGGCTTGTCCACTTGCTTGTTTGTCGGGGCCATAAACTTTATCACCAACAAGTGGATGATTGATAAATGATGCATGTACGCGAATTTGATGGGTTCTTCCTGTTTCTAATATACATTCTAATACACAGTATGTCGGATGATTTTCAATAAGCTTAAAATGTGTGAGTGCATGTTTTGATTGAAGTCCGTGAATTGCCATTTTTGTTGGATCTATGGGATTGACACCAATGGGTTCATTAACGTCAGTTTCATCAAATGATGCTTGGTTATGACACACTGCAATGTAGTGGCGATTCAACGTCTTATCGAGCAATTGTGATGCGAGTGCATTATGTGTAATTGAATCTTTTGCGATAACTAAAAGTCCTTCAGTGTCTTTGTCGATACGATGGACAATACCTGGTGTATGGTATAACCCTTGTTGATTGAAATGGTAGACTAAACCATTGAGTAATGTTAACGTAGGTACGCCTTTAGCAGGATGAACCATCAAGCCACGTGGTTTATTTACAACGAGTAAATGATGATCCTCATAAATTATATCTAAATCCATCGAGACTGATTTAATGCGTGTTTCCTTAGGGATATAGTCATGGATTGTAATGATATCACCCAATTTAACTTTAGACTTTGGTTTTGTTGGTTTATCATTCAGTAAAATTAAATGTGATTGAATCATTTCTGTGATCTTTGATCGTGATAAAGGGGAGTGCTCAGTACAAAATGCATCAAGGCGCATGCCGTCAAATGCGCGAGTTACATGATAGTTATTCATAAAGTGCGATCTCTTTCAACAGCTTCTAATAGACGTTTGTACTTTAAGTCTCGAATTGTCAAGAAAATATCGTTGTCATCTTTCTCACACATCATCATGGCCCATGTGCACCACAGGATATGGTGAACGATTTCAAAATGATTAAGTTTGTGTCGAAGTTCAAGTGAAATGGGTTCGTCAAAATAAGTCTCATAAATAAGGTTACGAAGAGAAGGATCTTGAATATCGTTTTCGGTAATAAATGACATAATATCAAAAAGTGGATCGTTGTCCATTGCATATTCAAAGTCAATGAGATAATCCTTTGTATCTGTAAATAAAAAGTTGCCTTCAACACAATCATTATGACAAAGGGTTAAGTTTTCTTGTTTAAGGGTGTCAACATAGGTATCATACATTGAAAGATCATACATAGGATGTGTACATTGGCTTTTATAGAGGTTAATCATATCTCGGATTTGGAAAGTTTTCCCACTTTGTTTATTGAGCGAATGGAGTTTCTTAATCAACAAAGTGGCCCGCTTTGTGAAATTTTCTCGAAAAGTTTGGGCATTTGGTATATAAGTACTGCACTTAACGCCCGTTTGTTTGTTATAATAGACCAGTGGGGTATCAAGATCTAGAGGTTGAATAAGGCTAAGTACTTTTTCTTCGTGCGCGTAATCGAATAGTGATGCGTTGTCTGGTTTAGGTACCCTTAAAACAACTGTCTTATCCTGAAGGCACACTTTATAGTTATTGTTTGTGAGTCCTGTAGGGATTAATGTTACAGTTGTTGGATATTCATCAAATATTTCATGGATTAATTCTTTTATTTTCATAGAGTTAGTATATCATGAAGTATGGATGATTTGTAGGAGGGAAACGCATGAAGATTGTCGTTGCGAGTCACAATAAAGGTAAAATTAAAGAATTTAATGAAATTTTAGGACATTATGGTTATGAAGTATTAGGCGTTGATTATGTCGGAATTGATCTTGAACATTTTGAAGAAACCGGAACAACATTTGAAGAAAATGCTTATTTAAAAGCAAAGTATGTATTCGATCTGTGTCACATCCCAACCATCGCCGATGACTCCGGACTTGTACTTAATGCTTTTCCAGATATATTAGGTGTCTATTCAGCCCGTTTTATGGGAGAAGATACACCCTATGATATTAAAAACAATCGAATCTTAGAACTCTACCAGACGCAATCGGATCGTTCAAGTATGTTTGTAAGTGCAATTTCATATGTAACAGATGAAACACACAAAATATTTATCGGTGAAGTAAAGGGCCAAATTGCCCATTCAATCGTTGGTGATGGTGGATTTGGTTATGATCCAATTTTTATTCCAAATGGTTTTGAGTGTACCTATGCACAACTTGATTCAGATATTAAAAATCAAATATCTCACCGTGGAATTGCCTTAAGAAAGTTTGTTGAATATATTAAGGAACAGACTCCTAATGAGAAATAAAGTATATGTTAGCGGGATTGTTGCGCTTATCTTTTCTTTGTTACTTACAGTAATATCAATAACAGCATTTAACCTCGTTTTTTTCACAAAAATGTATCATCAATTAAATACCGCGGAAACAATGCGTATGTCTGAAGAAGATCTCGATAAAGCAACCGCAGTTTTACTTGAGTATATTAAGGGAACGCGTGATTCAATTGACCTTGTGGTGAATGTAAATGGATACGACGTTGAAATGTTTAATGCCCGTGAAAAAGCACATATGGTTGATGTGAGAGATTTATACCAAAATGCGATGATGGTTCGTACAGGTCTTGCTTTATATGCCGCAATTTTAGCGCTCATTGCAATGGGGCTAAACCACTATAATGATCTTGCTCAAAATAGGAAAAACCTTCAAAATGCTTTGATTATCAGTGGCATGATAATTGGCGGCATTGCCTTTTATGCTTTCATTGATTTCAATGCATTTTGGACTCAATTTCATGAAGTCTTTTTCTCAAATGACTTATGGCTTTTAGACCCGCGTACTGACCGCATGATACAAATGTTCCCAGAACCATTCTTTAGTGCAATGGTTCAACGAATTGTGATCGCATTTATATCACTGTTTGCAGTAATAATGGGTGTATACGCTTATTTAGATTGGAGGGTAAAACATGATTCACATCGTACTTTATAATCCTGAGATTCCTCAAAACACAGGCAATATTATGCGCACATGTGTCGCAACTGAAGCACATTTACATCTGATTGAACCTTTAGGGTTTAAATTTGATGAAAAAAGAGTGCGTCGATCGGTAATGGACTATTTCGATTACCTTCACTACACAATTCATCCAAGTTTTGAAGAATTTATGACCACAGTATCAGGTCAGGTTTACTTTTTAACGCGCTATGGTCACAAACCACACTCAGAGTTTAACTTTAAAGATACCGATGAAGATATTTATTTAGTGTTTGGTGCTGAAAGCACAGGGATTCCTTTAAATATTTTAAAAGAACATCTGGATCATTGTTTTAGAGTACCTATGGCAAAAGAAGCACGCAGTCTCAATCTTTCAAATACTGTAGCAATTTGTGTGTATGAGGTCTTACGACAACAAGGGTATCCACATTTAAGTGTTGAGGAGGTCCAAAAAGGAGCAAACTTTTTGGATGATTCACAATGACAAAAAGTGATAAATTCCTAGTGTTAGCACAGGCCTTGTTCTTATGCATCATGCTTGTATTTTGGGTTCATTTTGCATATCTAGGTGTCTTATTAACCAATGTAATTCAAGTGTCACAAGCCTCAACATTATTGTCTTCTCAAGATTTATTCGTTGTTCGAATTGTTAATGTAGTATTAGCACAACATCGATCTGTGTTTGAATTCATATTAAATATTTCTTCAACAATCCCTTTGGGTTATTGTGCATTTGGGATGCTTGCAATGCTTCATCCAAATAAGAAATGGCAATTACAAAATAGAGTCCATTGTATTGTAGGTATCGGCGCTCAAAGTATCTTTCTTCTTGGGTTGGCTTATATGATGAATAACTTTTCGACTTTAGGTCGGGCAATATCGATTGTACACACAATTGGCTGGATCACCTGCATCGCGGGGCTTGTAATTAGTGCAGGTTGTGTTTATACTTTAGTGAGATTAATGTTTGATTATCAATCAAACAACAGTGAGGTGCCATTATGATTGAAAATTTCAATGATATGATAAGTTTTATTGCGATTGTCTCAGTCGTAATTGGAAGTATATTTATTGCGTTTAAGATTGATAAAATGTTCCGTAAAACAAAAGATGATGAATATTATCAAGATTTGCTATAGATGAAAGAGGAAAAATGTATGAAACGTTCAATAAAACCAAACAATGGCCTAGAGTCTATCGGACCTTATTCACCTGGATTACAAGTCGGTCCACTTGTCTTTGTATCAGGGCAATTACCTGTAGACCCTAAAACAAACAAACTTGTTGAAGGGGATATTCGTAAACAAGCCGCTCAAGTATTTGAAAATATGGAAGATGTTTTAAAAGCTTCCAATATGTCACTGCGACAAGTTGTGAAAACCACCGTTTTATTACAAGATATGAATGATTTTAGTCAAGTAAATCAAGTCTATGCTATTTATTTCTCACCACCATATCCAGCACGTGTTTGTTATGAGGTCAGTGCATTGCCTATGGGTGCATCAATTGAAGTTGAATGTATTGCGTATGATACAACTGATCAAGATCTTCAACTTGATATTGATGAGGATGATTGTGGTGGAGATTGCGGTGATGACGAAGCATAAGTTAATCCCATCAATCTCAAGTACAAATATTGTTGGTATCGTCCTTTCGTCTTTGATGTCTTCATTTGCGATTGTTAATTTTGTGCGTCCAGCACATTTAGTACCAGCAGGTGTAACCGGACTTTCGATGCTTGTTCAACGTGAAGTGCTTGAATTGCTGAATGTAAATCTATCATTTGGTGTAATTTACTTATTTATCAATGTTTCAATACTCTTGTTTGTATTTAAACATTTGGGTAAACAATTTGTAATATTATCCCTGTTGCATGTTGTACTTACCAGTTTTTTCTCGGATATTTTACCTGTCTATCAACTTGCCCACGAACCCGTATTGCTTGCAATATTTGGTGGGGTAGTGAATGGTCTTGCAATCAGTGTTGCATTAAAAGTTGGCGGAAGTACAGGAGGCACTGATTTTATCGCAATATTCTTCTCGACCGTTAAGAATCGTCCAATGTGGGATAAAATCATGATTTTTAATATGAGCATGCTCATTTATAATGGCTGGCGTAGTAATTGGGAATTATCACTCTATTCCATTATCTATCAATTTATTTCTACTGAGATTCTCACAAAGAATCATGACCGTTACAAGCTCTCAAGCTTACATATTATAACCGATCAGCCTGAAGTTGTATCTCAAGCAATCTTGTCGATTGTGCGCCATGGGATTACCGAATTTCAAGGGAAGGGCGTCTATTCACAAAAAGACAAAACGATGCTCTATATGGTTGTGAATTCATTTGAAATTCGTCCCGTTGTGAAAGCAATCAAAGATGCAGATGCCAAAGCATTTATCGAGATTGCCTCTGTGGATCGCATTGAAGGAAACTATCGTCAGAAGCCACTTGATTAGTGGTTTTTTTATGGGTTTGAAGGGGATAAGTAATCTGAGTTACACATGTGATGTTGACTTGTACATCAAAGGATTAAAAGATGACACGCATTGTTTTTTGAAGGCAAACTATACTTAACAGTTAAATGCATCAAGCTTTTTTCTCTATTTATACTCAAAGCAAACGTGCATTCAAACCCAAACCAAAAGTTATTTTATTATCAAGTATTTTTAGATATTGCATAATAGTATAGGGTTTGCTATAATCTAGGAGCTATTATCAAGAGTTGAGGTAGAGAGTTAGCTCAGTAACCTCATACCAACCTGCTGAAGCAAGGTGGTACTGCTAACGACGATGAGTGCTTTTAAATACAGTAATTTAAGCCAGGTCGTTGTTTGCGTCTGGTTTTTTAGCATCTAGAGGAGGAAATATTAATGAAAGACGTGTTTTTTACATCAGAAAGTGTTACCGATGGACATCCTGATAAGATGTGTGACCAAATTGCAGATGCAATCCTGGACGAAGCGCTCAGACAAGATCCAAATTCAAAAATGGCTGTAGAAGCTACGATTAAAGATGATTTTATTTTTGTATACGGTGAAGCAAATACTCAAGCAAATATTGACTATGTTAATATTGCAAAACAAGTCGTTGCAGATATTGGATATACAGAAGACTTTGATGTCTTTACAAAAGTTCAAAAACAATCTCCACAAATAAATTCTGCAGTAACAACAACGGAACATGTAGGGGCTGGGGACCAAGGAATCATGTTTGGCTATGCAACAAATGAAACAGAATCATATATGCCACTATCCATTGACCTTGCTCATAAACTATCAAAACGCTTAAGTGATTTGAAAAGAGAAATATCATGGTTAAAACCGGATGGTAAGACACAAGTCACGGTGGCATATAAAGATGGGAAACCTCATTATGTTCATACAGTGCTTGTGAGCGCATCCCATGATGAAAACATCTCACAAGAACAAATTCATGACACAATATTAAATGAAGTGATTAAACCTGTGATTGATTCGAAATGGCTTCGTGACGATACCAAAATTATTATCAATCCAAGTGGTGCGTTCAGTATCGCAGGACCCTTTAGTGATAGTGGAACAACCGGCCGTAAAATTGTTGTGGATACTTATGGTGGTGTTGCGCGTAATGGAGGCGGATGCTTCAGTTCAAAAGATCCATCAAAAGTTGACCGTACTGCTGCATATTTTGCACGCTATGTTGCGAAAAACATCGTTGCAGCTGGGTTATGTGATCGCTTAGAAATTCAATTAAGCTATGCAATTGGATTAACTGATCCATTGTCCATTCATATTGAAACATATGGTACAGAAAAAAGACCTCAGGATGAGATCTTAGAAATTATCAAGAATAACTTTGACTTTAAGGTAGGGTCAATGATCCAAACTTTGGATTTATTACGTCCAATCTACCGTGAATCCGCGAACTTTGGTCACTTTGGTCGTGATGGTTTCCCATGGGAATCCATCATCGCCCTTAAGGGACTATAATCGGACCCTCTTTCTCTTTTTGAGAAAGGGAAGTTAAGCGGTCTTTATACGGAAGTGCATACAACAAAGATGCGCGTTCTTCAAAGTCTTTATATTGTGTTTCTTTAAACAATGTCGCAAACTTGGCATTGTTTTTTTGTGTTTTTAAGTAATTTCGTCCAACACCATTCATCCCAAGAACACGCAGTGTTGTTTGGGGTGGCATGTGTTGGGGAGTATGAAGATAGATATGCATCAGGGACCGACGAATCCGACTTGCTGTATACCGTTTGGAGATACATGCTTCTAAGAAGTCCTCATACTTATCATGAAGAAGCGCTTCTTTATACAGTTTGTTTTCAAGCCCTTCACGCATTAAAAAACGAGAATTCAACGTTTTGTTTTCTTTAATAATTTCATACTGGATAAATGGATAGTAATCTTCGATTGAATAGAGTGCGTTGACATCAAGACTCATGGGGGTTGTGTGTATGATGTCTTGATAGTTTAATACAGCTTTTCGAATTGCACTCGCTGAAACAATCGAATCATTGATCTCTTCACTATGATACTGATTGGTTCGAAGAATGCGGTGGGTAGTGATGTGATGTTTCTGTGCAGCTTGTTCATAATATGCTCCTAGGATATTATTAGGTGCTTTATGATCACTGTTTTTTGCTTTGGCATAACTAAACCCTTGATCAATCAAATCAGCGTTGAAATCAGTCAATTGCGGTATTTCAAGAGTTTCACTTCCATAAACTAAATCTGTAACACCTGCAAGAGCAAGCATGTCGACAGCATGTGTTGCGAATTGTTGTGCACTTTGAAGTACAATATGTGTTGGGAGTTCTAAAACTAAATCCACCCCATGATTTAATGCAGCACGTGTGCGTTCCCATTTATCGATAATTGCGGGTTCACCCCGTTGTACAAAGTTTGATGACATAATCGCAATTAAAACATCACATTGCGTAAGATTTCGTGTCTTTTCAATGTGATAGATGTGTCCATTGTGGAATGGGTTATATTCAACGACGATTCCTGCTATTTTAAGTTTATGTGAGTTCATAGGCACATTGTAACATATTTTTGTGAAAGATGATGAAAGATGAAAAAAATCATGAAAACATGGTACAATATTAACCGAAGGAAGGTTTCAATGAGATTAAGAAAAAAGAAATGGAGCAATGACGTATATGAAGATTATCAGGACGTTATTGTCGATGAATTTGAACACATAAAAGGAAATTGGAAAGAAACAATGCGTGTCGATCGCCTCAGACTTGAAATCGGCTCAGGAAAAGGTGATTATTGGCACCACTGTGCAGATGTATACCAACCCGATGGTATTATAGGTATGGAACGTGATTTTACTGCAGGTGCAATTGCGCTAAAAAAACTTGAAACATATGGTAAAGATCGCAAACGATTCATCCATAATGATGCTAAGTCATTAATTGAAATGTTTGGTGAAGGGGAAATTGATGTGATTCACTTAAACTTCAGTGATCCATGGCCAAAAACGCGTCATGAAAAACGTCGCTTAACCCATCCCTCAAAATTGGAGTTATATAAAACTGTGTTATCTCAAAATGGAGAGATTTGGATGAAGACAGACAATGTTGGTCTATTTAATTATTCAGTTGTAACGGTAACACAAAATGGATTTGATTTAATCGAGTTGGATGTTGATTTTAGAAGTCAGGAAAAAGAAGATCCAACATCAGAATATGAACGAAAATTTATGGAAAAAGGACAACCGATTTTCCGAGCTATTTGGAGGAAGAAAGATGCTTGATAAACAACAATTAGAATGGTTTGAAACCTGTACTCAAATTGATGGCGTAAGTGGTCATGAACGCAGTGTAGCGCATTATCTTAAAAATGAATATGAAAAAATGGGGTTTGATGTGATCACAGACCAATTAGGAAGTATTGTCTGTCACAAACCTTCATCAAAAGAAAACGCGCCTAAAGTCATGATTTTAGGACATATGGATGAAGTTGGATTTTTAGTAAAAGATATCACAGATACCGGCGTATTAAAACTACACCCAGTAGGTGGATGGTTCTCACAAACACTACTTGCACATCGCATTCGTGTTACGACACGTCATGGTAAAGTATATCAAGGTGCAATCGGAAGTATACCTCCACATATGTTAACACCAGAAAAACGCAATAAACCAATGCAAATTGAAGACATGATTGCGGATGTAGGTGCTGTATCTAAAGAAGAAATTAAAGCGTGGGGAATTCAAATTGGTGACATGGTCGTATTAGAAGGATCCTTTACCCAACTTGCTGATGGAGATCGTTATCTCTCAAAAGCTTTTGATAATCGTTACGGCTGTGTTATGGGACTTGACTTGATGCGCGACCTTAAAGATAAAGATCTTCCATTTGATCTATATGTTGGTGCCAGTGTACAAGAAGAAGTGGGTCTTCGTGGAGCTCAAACGATTACACAATTAATTCAACCCGATTATGCAATTGTATTGGATTGCTCACCCGCTAATGATGCCGTTGATACAACATCATTGGGTAAATTGGGAGCAGGAATCTTAGTTCGCATGATTGATGGTAATTTTATTGCGAATAAAGACTTAATTTATGAACTTGTAGACACCTGTGTGAAACACGATATTAAACATCAATATTATGTATCTGCAGGTGGTACCGATGCAGGTATCGTCCACAAATCAAATGGGGGTGTGCCAACAGTAACCTGTTGTATTGTTGCACGAAACATTCATACTTCAAGTAGTATCATGGACTCCAATGATTATCAAAGTGCTAAAAAAGCAATCTCATTGATGTTATTGGAAAGGAATTGGGAATAATGAAGAAGGTTTTAATTACTGTACTTCTTGCGATGGTCATCCTTTTAACTGGATGTCAAGTGCAATCAATAGAATCAGTAATACAATCCACGCTTTCTTCACCGCTTCCATCAACCACGAATCATAGTAAACCAATGTTTCGGTACTATGTTCCGTCAACGGTTGGCGTTAAGTCGTCAAGTCAAAACAGTACACTTCTTAATATTAATGGTTACGATGTTTTGATGAATTTAAGTATTTCACAAATCATATCAAGCGAATATTATGAAGCAGATGACGCAATACCAGCGTTAAATTTAGAAAACTTTGAAGTCATGTTTCAATACACTGGAGCTTATTATGATGCCCAATCAGTATCACGTAATTTCCATGTTGACATTATTCGATTAAGAGATAATACCGTCTCGATTATCCTGAATAATCAGCTGGTCGATATTATCGCAGTTGTCTCCGACACTTCATTAAACTTGACCCTTGAACATATGATTACAATTATGCGTTCGGTGGATGTTGATAATGATTTAGTTGTTGCGACTTATTCGACGAAAGAAATCATTGACCGTGATGCAATTTTCTCGGAGTTCTTTGAACAAGTACCACCAGAAAATGGTTCACTACAAGACATGTATGATCGCTTGAATCCAGATCGAAATCAAGATACAGATGATTCAAATGACCAAAGAGCAGACTAAAGAAAGAAGGAAACTAACATGTTACGTAAACTTACATCTTTATTATTTAGAGAAGAAGAAATAGTTATAGAGGAAGAAGATCTTGAAATTGAACCGGTCAATATACCACCCATTAAACCCATTCAATCTTCATCACCACAACCTTCAACGACAACACAACAAACAGTTCATCGACCACAAACTCAAGCACAACCGGTATCTAAACCTGTTATGAATCAAGAAATGACCCAAAGGGATGTTAGTGCTACACCAACACCCCAAGTACAGGCTCGAAAATCATTCAGGATTGATTTAGATAATGCTGCCCAAAATCAACCGGTTCAATCAGTTCAAGAAACACCACGTGAAGTGCGTCGTGACACATCGAAACCGTATGTTGCTCATGAAATCTTAAGTCCAATTCATGGTGGTTCGCAGCTTCAAAATGAACCATTAAGCAAACCAAAACAAACGCCAGTTAAAAAGCGCACCCCATTAACAGAAGTTATCAGTCCTATGTATGGTAAAGTTGAAGAACCTGAGTCACAAGGCAGTGGTCCAGTTGACTTATCGATTTTAGAACTAGATGTCGAGTCAATGATTACACCTGATTATGACAAAACTTCAAAAACTGATGAAGTTCAAACTACTCTTTTTGATTACTTAGAAGGAGATGACTCGAGTGAATCATAAAGATATATATTTTATTGGAATTAAGGGCACAGGGATGTCTGCATTAGCCTTAATCTGTAAAGACTTAGGGTATAACGTATCTGGATCAGACTTAGACAAGCATTTTTTCACAGAAACACGCCTTATTGAAGCGAACATTCCCATCTATTCATTCAATCCAAGTAACATTCGCGATCATACAATTGTGATTGTCGGAAATGCATTTGATGATACGTTTGAAGAAGTGGTTGCTGCTTCAAATAATAAGACAGTTACAGTGTATCGTTACCATCAATTCTTAGGGCACCTGATGGGTCAATATCGTACGATTTCCGTGAGTGGAACGCATGGTAAAACGACAACGACAACTTTACTGAAAGATATGCTTTCAGAATATAAGAATACTGGATATCTCATTGGTGATGGTAGTGGGCTTGTAGAAAACGATGATTATTATTTTGCAGTAGAGGCGTGTGAGTTTAGACGTCATTTTTTAGCATACCATCCTGATATTGCGGTTATGACAAACTTTGAATTGGATCACGTCGATTATTTTAAAGATGAAGCCGATTACCTTAGTGCCTACAATGAATTTTCAAAAAATGTTAAAGAAGTAGTGATTGCATGGGGTGATGACCCACACTTTGCACGTTTAAATCTTGCGCCAACAACGTTAACCTATGGTTTTTCGACTAAGAATGACTTTCAAGCAATTAATATCGACCGCAGCGAGACACATTCATATTTTGATGTGATTGCCCATGGACAATTCATTAAACGCTTTGATTTACCACTTGTTGGTGATCATATGATATTAAATGCATTATCTGTAATTGCAGTTGGACTATATGAAGAAATCCCGGTTGATTTAATTGAAAGAGGTCTTCAAAACTTTAGTGGTGCAAAACGCCGTTACAGCATTGAAACAGTCGGTGAGTCCATTCTAATCGATGACTATGCTCACCATCCAACAGAAATAAAAGTAACATTAGAAGCAACACGCATACGCTATCCAAATAAAAAAATTGTTGCAATATTTAAACCGCATAGAGTAGGGCGAATCTATCATTTTATCAATGAATTTATCACGTCATTATCAATTGCAGATGAAGTTGCAATTTGTCCCTTCACCAGCATTGATGATGCTCAAGATGGGATTGATATTGATGCAACGTTCCTTCAATCACGAATTGAGGGCGCTTTTATGGTCGATGAAGATGAGCAAAGCGTTCAAGCACTTTTAGCTTTTGAACCCGCCGTTTATGTATTTATGAGCGATAAAGACGTTTATAATTTGAAAAATTTACTGAAAGACCATTTACAATGATTGAAAACAGTTTCATTAATGTGTATAATATTTATTAAAAGAGGTGATAATTAAATGGATGCACTTTTAGAGTCATTACACGATGTTTCATTATTACTATTGCCATTTGTTGGCTTGATATGCCTAATCTTTCTAGCAATTCTTATTTATCGTTTGATGGTTATGGTTAAACCATTGCCACAAACAGTTGAACGTATGAATAAGACAATTGATAACTTAGATAAAACCGTTGATACTGCCAATGAACTTATTGACAAGCTTAACGAGCCGATGGATGCAATTGTGGGTGTCGCTCAAACCGTAGACAAAGTTAATTCTGCTGCGAACGGTGTTGTAGCTAGTGTTGCAACATATGCAATCAAGAATTCAGACTCTCTTGTTAACTGGGGGAAAGATATCTTCGCTTCAAATAAGAAACATTCAGATAAGGAATCAGATGATCAAGAGGTCAAAGAGGAGGATTTTGGTGTTTATGAGTAAATATGATGCATATTTAACAGAAGTAGTATACGAAATTGATGATTTAATTTATGACTTTTATCGACAAAGTAATGATTTGATTTCAAAGAAAAAGAATCAAGATCGACTTATCGATTTTAGAGATAAAACCATTTCAACATTAAACGATATGAACGTTCGTTCCCTAGAAATCATTTCACAATTTAAAGACCATGCAATGGTTGAAGATCGTGTAGATGTTCTTGTAGAGAAAAATCGTTCAATATTAGAATCTGCACTTACAGTGATTGATTCGGATAAATCTGTGGGGTCATCTGTGAAAGATGTCTATCAAAATGTTTATGAAGGTGCGCGCAAAGTCGTTGACAAAGTAAACACTCCTGAAACTGTAGACAAAATTAAAGATGTTGCACAAGATGGGTATGAAAAGGTGAAGGAAACGATTCATACTGTATCTGAAGATCCACGATTTATTGAAGGTGTGCAAAAAACAAAAGACGTTGCGAAGGATATCGTAACTATCGGTGGGGATGCCCTTAAAGTTAGTTCTTTGAAACTAAAAGAATGGTTAGATTCTCGCTCTGATACAAGCAAACAAACACCAGATGTTGATGATTTGTTTGGTGATTATCCAGATTTTGAAGAAGAAGTAAATGATAATGAAGAAACAGAACCTGAAGACAGAGGAGAGAATAATGAAAAGAGTGACGATCTATGATGTAGCAAAAGAGGCTGGTGTATCTCTTGCTACAGTATCACGCGTAATTAATGGTTTAGAAATTGTTCGTGACGAAACACGTATTAAGGTAGAAGAAGCAATCAGCAAACTGGGTTACAAACCAAATGCGATTGCTCAAGGATTAGCATTACAAAAATCCACAACAATTGCACTCGTAGTTCCAGAAGCAAGTTTTGGTTACACGGGTCAAATTATCAATGGATTGATTGATGTTGCGAAAATCTACAAGTACAATATTATGTTACATACAATGTCTGAGGGGATTGTAGATATTGACGATATCATCGACGGTATTATTAAATCACGTGTTGATGGTGTTATTATTTATAATGATCAACTTTTAGAAAATGAACTTGCTGAATTAAGTAAATATCAGTTCCCAATCGTATTAATTGGTAACCGTATGTCTGATGGAAATATATCGTCAGTATTTGTGGATATTGAAAAAGCAGTTTATGAGCTTGCATTAAAGAAAATGAAAGCAAATCCTGATTGTAAAGTTGGTGTAATCCAAGATAGAAAAAATGAATTCACAACTCAGGAAATGATTCGTGGGTTAAAACGTGCGTATGAAGAACTGGGTTTTGAAGGGGATGGCTATATTGAAATTCCTGGAGAATACCGTCGTTCTTATGATTACTTTAAAGACACAATTCAAACATTACCGTATAACTTCTTAACTGCAAACCGAGACTCACAAGCAATTTCTGCACTCAATGCAGCAAACGAATGCAATGTGAGCATCCCTGATGAATTGGAAGTTGTATGTCTCATTGATTCTAAATACAACAACATGGTGCGTCCGCGTCTTTCAAGCTTTGCAATTCCATCATATGACCTTGGAGCAGTTGCAATGCGTGTTTTAACTAAGATGCTCAATGATGATGAGATTGATGATCGTGAAATTGAATTAAGCTATCTCTTTACACCACGTCAAACAACGAAATAATGAACTTCTAAAGGTGCACTTTTTGCATCTTTTTTATTTTAGAGAGAGAATGCATAGAATATTTAAGTTCTTTTGCGTGAATCGTTATAGATATTATAGATACCAATGCATAATTCAATATTTTTTATTCAGATATTTAAAGTTATATATGAAGACTTATTATCGTTTATCACTTTCATATTACGAAAGTAGAAAGTGCTGGATAAATGATATAATAGTTGATTAAGCCGTTAAATTTTGTTCAACAAACGTCTATATAAGCAAATTATAACGGGATATTTTGGAAGAATGAGCAGTTTTATGATTATTTTTTCAAATATAGAAACTAATATGAGTACTTTGGTGATTCATGAAACAAATAATAAATCAAATTCATCAAAAATTGTTGATGTTTTTGCTTAAGTTTCTTGACAATTTTATAGGCATAAACTATAATTATATTTGGTCAGCGATGATCGAATGTGGGTCACCAAATGTTCTTTACCCCCCACCCAAGACAATATGGTGATCCGCTTTTTTTTATACTTTGGAGGTACGATTATGTTATTCAAAGAATTAGAAGATAAATACTTTAAAAATGAAGGATTTTCATCAATTAGACGAACTGTTAGAGGTTTGGTTAAAGATGCTGATGGAAATTTTGTTATGTTAAAAATTGAAGGGGAAGATTTTTTTGGAATCCGAAACCACTATGAAACACCTGGAGGCGGCGTAGAAGTCGGTGAGGGATATGAAAAAGCCCTTCTGCGTGAAATGGAAGAAGAGCTGGGTGTGCTTTGTGAGATTGAATCGTTTTTAGGGATGGTAGTGGGTCATTACAATCTTCTGAATCGAATCAATGTCGAACGGTATTATGTTTGTCGTATCGTAGGTGAGACTTCATCCAACCAAACTGACGTTGAGAAAGTTCTAATCAAAGGTATTGAACATAAACCATTGAACGAATGGCTCGAAATCCTAAAGACTGGGGATTCTTCAGTCGACAAGTTGGTACATGATCGCGATTACCAAGCATTTAAGTATTACGCAGATCAATGCAATATGTAATTGGGCTCAAAGGCTTATCATACGTAAATTGGGTTATTGGTTTGTTCAGGGAATGGATGAAGTTTTGAACAGCGTGTGTTTCTTCACTGCCACCATCATGTCTCGGATAACAGGTAATTACCAGAAAGGATGTTACCACTGATACTAAGGCGTGTAATGATTGCAATGTTGTTTCTTTAGTAGTGATGATCGATTTGTCACCACCTGGTAAATATCCTAAGTTATAAATTGCCCCATCAATGGGACCAAATTCATGAAAATCAAGCGTACTGTGATCTTTAAGTATAGTGGTTATATTCTTAAAGTCTCGGGTACGTTTTTTTGTGTTTTCAATGGCTTGTGCTTGGATATCAATTGCATATACATGATAACAATGTTGAGCCAGAAATAATGTATCATGTCCGTTTCCGCATGTCATATCGATTACAACGCTTTTCGTCGGATCTAAGCGCTTTTCAATCCATTGATGAGTCTTTGTTAGGTTTGTGATTCTTTGTGTCATATAAGCCTCCTAAAACGCCCCAGATTTACTCTGAGGCGTTAAGTGTAATAAATAAGATGTTAGGGTCTGCGAATAATCGCACAACTGGTTCAGGTGTCGCAATACCATTTGACAGAAGCAAACGTGTATTGCCAATCGTTACATCTGAATCAGTATAGGTATCTTTAAAGAAAAGCGATCCGATTAATGGAAGGTTTACTTTGCCACCCAATGTTTCACCAGCTACTGATACCTTTAGATTTTTATCACTAATTAACTGCACAAGATTCGGATTATTCATGAAGGTCATAGTAAAGCTTGAATCATCCAGTGTTTCAAGAACATCATTAACTTTTTGCTCGGTATTCGTTTCATCTAAAAAGAGAAATTGAATGTTTGAATCAGTAAAGTTATGAAGGTTTACCGTTCTGTTTTGAGTCAATCTAAAATCACTTTGATCAAGTACTTTCGTTACACTTTCATAATTAAACGTATCATACTGTCCGAATATTGCATACTTACCAAGTGGAGCATTAATATTGGATAGCGCTGTTGTGATTTCATTGATTGATGCCTCGTCATTGGTGTTTAACAGGTTTCCTAGAAATACAACAACATCTGGACTTCGCATATTCATCATATCTACCGCTTTATTCAGTTTATCAATATCACCATAAACATCGGAGAACACCGCAATAGTAACGGTGTCAAAATCCTTAGGAATGGATGCATCGCGCACTGAATAATTGGTTGCATGAAGACGAGAAGGGGCAAAATGTGTAATTTCAAAGTATACGAGAACACCAATTGCAATGACACAAACCACGATAAATAGTTTCTTAAGATTCAGAAGCTTTCGCATTTTTAGCGTGGTGTCCTTTGTGACTTGGTTCTTTTTGATACGATTGCATTGCTGCTCTTTGGTTTAAGATTACTGGAATAACCAGTGGATTACGTTGTGTATGTTTGAATAAAAACGGCTCTAAAGATGAACGAATTGTATTCTTAATTTCACCGAATGTAGTTTTTTGTGCCATCTTTTTCTTCAATGCTTCATAAACAACTTGTTCTGCTTCTTTAAGTAAGGTTTGATTTTCTTTAATGAATACAAATCCACGCGAAACAATGCTTGGTTTGCATAATATCTTGTTGTATCGAGAATCAATCGTTACCACAACAGAAACTAGACCGTTGTCCGCTAAGATTTTACGATCTTTAATGACTGCAGTCGATAAACCACTTGAATCATTGCCATCAACATAAATATCATCGGCAGGAATTCGGATATCTGACATAAAGACTTCGTGATCACGCAATACAACAACATCGCCATTTGCGCAAATAAAGATATTTTCTTTTGGTACACCCGTCTCAATTGCAGTTCGTTCATGCGTTTTTAACATTTTATACTCACCATGCATTGGCATGAAGTATTTTGGTTGAATCAGTTGAAGCATTAGTTTTTGTTCTTCTCGAGAAGCATGTCCAGTTGTATGAAGTGAGTTCAAAGGCGAATTAGTAAGCACATTTGCTCCAGCTCGCGTCAATTGATTTACGACATTTGATACACTTTTTGCGTTTCCAGGAATAGGGCTGGATGAGAAGATTACAGTATCTCCAGGCATAATGCGAATTTGGCGGTGAGTTCCATTTGCAATACGACTTAATGCAGCAAGCGGTTCACCTTGTGATCCAGTACATAAGATACATACTTTGCTTGCAGGTAAACGATTTAATTCATTTGCATTTACGAAGTGTTTATCTTTTGCTGAAATATGACCAAGTTTACGCGCAATTGTCACAACGTTTTCCATGGAACGACCAAATACAGCAACTTTTCGATCAGAAGCAATCGCTGCATCAATGATTTGGCTTACACGATACATATTCGATGCAAATGTCGCAATAATGATACGTCCTTCTGTTTTTCTAAAAATGTCCATAATGGATTTCGCAACATCTTTTTCACTAATTGAAAAACCAGCGACTTGAGCATTTGTTGAATCACTTAAGAGTAAGTCAATTCCTATTTCCCCCATGTAAGACATGATTTGATAGTCGGAACTTGCACCAACTGGTGTTAAATCAAATTTAAAGTCTCCAGTTGAAACAATACGACCATTTGATGTATTGAGTAAAACACCTAATGAATCGGGAATAGAGTGGATTACATTAAAGAATCCAACGTTGAAATGTTTCGTTGTAACTTTTGATTTTGAATCAATTTCTACAATTTTCGTTCTGTTTTTTAAGCGACGTTCTTCTAATTTACGGTTAATGAGTGCTTTCGCAAAGCGTGTTGCGTATATCACAGGGATATTAACACGTTGTAATAAGAATGGAATACCCCCGATATGGTCTTCGTGACCGTGGGTGATAATCAATGCTTTAATTTTCTTTTGGTTGCGTACGAGGTATGAATAATCTGGGATAACATAGTCAACCCCAAGTAAGTTTTCTTCAGGAAACATAACTCCCGCATCGATGATTACAATTTCATCATCTTGTTCGAATACATACATATTCTTTCCAACTTCGCCCAATCCACCTAATGCGAAAATGAGTGTATCAGATTTCTTTATTTTTGTTTGATCCATAATTGCTCCTATTCTATTATCTTGAGATTTGAATCATCCCAAGGATTTTCTGTATTAATGGTATCGTAGAAAAGTACACCGTGTAGGTGGTCAATTTCATGTTGAAATACAATTGATGCATAATTTGATAATTGTATTACGATTTCTTTGTCTAAGAGTGCGTCATAAGCCTTAACTTTGACGCGCAAATGGCGTGGTACAAACCCCGCATGTTCTTCACGAATTGATAAGCATCCTTCACCTAAAGAAAGGGCACATTTTTTTTCTGAGTGTGAGATGATTCTTGGATTAACAAGCGCATACTCACTGACGATTTCTTCGTCATCATCATTATAATCAACAAGTCGAATCGCGGACATTTGCTTTGATACACCAATTTGTGGTGCAGCGATTCCAACAGCAGGTTGTAAGTTATTTGCCTCAGCTAAGGCTTCATCTTGCGAATCTCTTACATATTGTAACATCGTCATTAATGTTTCTCTATCCTCATCACTAAGAGGAAGTGGCACAGGTTTTGCCTGTGCACGCAAAACAGGATTTGGATCCTGTATAATTGTATCCATATTTATCTTCATATTCATTTTATGTTCTACTCCAAATTTGTCTAGTATATTATACGCTAAATCAAAGAAAAATTATAGCTATCTTTTGTATATAATACTAAAATATTTAAATAATTTAAAGTCTAACGATTTCAAAATGATGAGAATATGGTAATATAATACCATGAAACTAAGAAAAATTTCTCTTGCAATGCCGAAAGGTTACTCAAAATGGATTCATGCGTCAGTGATTTTATTGACGCTTTTTGGTTTATTTATGATTATATCGGCAACTGCAACAAAAGATGCTACAAGTTCAACTGCTTTATTAGTGGTAATTGCAAAGGAACTGTTTTTTATCACAGTTTCTTATTACATGATGGTATTACTGGCCCGAAGTTATAAACAAAAGACTTTCGAAAAGTATTATTGGCTTTTTTTATTGGTATTATTTATCCTTTTGATATCAACGATGGCTTTTGCTCCAGCACCAGGAAGTGATACCCGAGCATGGATTCGATTTTTTGGAATTACGATTCAACCTTCAGAGTTTGCGAAAATTGGCGTTATTCTCATTATGGCAAGAACTACTGGTGGGATAAAAAATAAAAACAAAACCGCATCGGATATTTTAACACATCCTATTATAATTGTTTCTATTATTGTAGGTATCGTAGTAATCGCACAAAAAGACTTCGGAAGTGGGTTAATTATATTAGGAATTGCTGTGTTTTGCTCCTTAGTCTCGTCACATGGGAGTCTGTACAAAACCCAAATTGTATTATTTGCATTAGCATTATTAGTTTTAATCCTGATGTTTTTATCCGTTACCGAATTAGGTATGGAAGTGATGAAGTTTGTTCATATCAGTGATTATATGATAAATCGATTTAAAACAAGTTTTGACCCTTTTGCAGATCGCTATGGACCTGGAATGCAAATATTTAACGGACTTGCTGCCTTTGTACAAGGGGGATGGTTTGGTGTTGGGTATGGAAAAGGATTCTTAAAATACAGCTATATCTTTGCAGTAGAAACCGATTCAATTCTTGCTTCAGTAGTTGAAGAGCTTGGTGTCATCTTTGGATTTTTACCAATATTCATTGGTTATGTGGTAATTGTGTTTGAGCTCATGAAAAATGCATTATTTATTAAAAATGAAAAAGACCGCATCATCTTAGTAGGTACAATTGCCTATATATTCTTCCATTTCTTCTTGAATGTTGGAGGCGTCACTGCACTCATTCCATTAACGGGGGTACCGTTGCTTTTTATCTCAGCAGGGGGATCTAGCCGTCTTGCAATTATGATGGCGATTGGATTATGTCAAAATGTAATTGCTAGAAATGCAGAATCGACAAAGATTCAAAATAGTAAATCATGAGAATCATTGCAGGAACCTATGGCTCACGAAAACTCTTCACATTGCCTGGAGATAACACTAGACCCAGCTCTGATCGTCTAAAAACAGCGCTTTTCAGCAAGATTGGTCCTTACTTTGATGGGGGAACCGGTTTGGATGTGTTTGCAGGCAGTGGTGCTGTTGGGCTTGAAGGGTTAAGTCGAGGGTTAGATTTTGTGACCTTTATTGAAAAAGAAAAATCCGCAGTGGGGATCATCAAAAAAAATATCCAGGCATTGGGAGTGACAGCCCAAACAAACGTTCTATCTGGTGATGCACGGGTTGTTACGCAAAAGATGTCTCAGCAATTTGATTTTATTTTTATGGATCCACCATATGCGTATGAAAATACGCTTGAAATCGCCCAAAACTTAGAAAAATGTGTTAAAATAGGTGGGATCATGATTATTGAAACGGATAAGAAACATAGTTTACCCGATACAATTGGATCCTTAATTAAAACAGATCAACGCGATTATGGCGTTGCACGATTACATACATATGAAATGCGATAAGCATTTCTTTTTCTTTTTAGCACTCAAATGTTGACAGTGCTAATTATTTTGATTATAATTATCACGTAGCATATAAGAGTGCTAGGAGGCGATGTGATGCTAACTCCAAGAAAAGTTGAAATCTTTAAAGCGATTGTCAAAGAGTTCATTACAACAGCTGAACCCGTTGGCTCTAAATTGTTGATTGAAAAGTACCAAATGCCGTATTCTTCAGCTACGATTCGTAATGAGATGCAAGACCTTGAAAAACTTGGGTTATTGGAAAAAACTCATACATCAAGTGGACGAGTCCCATCAAGCAAGGGATATCGTTTTTATGTAGAACATTATATGGAAGAGCAAGCGAATGTTGGAATTGAACATGCGATTACACGTATTTTTCAAGATCGTAAAGTTGGTCTTGAAGAGGCGATTAAGCAAAGTGTTAATATCCTAACTCAAATGACAAACCTCACATCAATGGTGTTAGGTCCCAGCTCAAATCAAGAGCGTCTAGAGAATGTTCAGCTGATTCCTGTCAACGATCGAAGTGCAATTGCGATTTTTGAAACTGAAAATGGACATGTAGAACATCGAATCTTCAATTTTGAATATTCTGTTAATGTGGATGAAATGCAAGCTTGTACAACAATTTTAAATGACAGACTTGTAGGAACGCCTTTATCAGAAGTAGTTGAGAAGATGGAAAGCCTGAAGCCTCTTCTATCACAGCGTTTAACGCAATATGAAATGCTGTTTGAAGCGTTTGTTGGAGCGTTTATGAAATTTGCTCAAGAAGAAGTTTATGCTTCAGGGCAATCCAACATGCTATATCAACCCGAGTTCTCTGATATTCATAAATTACGTGAATTAATGGAAATGTTGGAAAACTCACAGATGTGGAAAGAGTTGTCAATGTCACACGACAATCTGCGCCTTCGTAAAGGTGATCACAGTGAACTCGTTTGGATTGATGATATGGCTGTTGTTTCAGGATCTTTTGTCCTTGATGATGACCAAGAACACACACTGATGGTTGTCGGTCCAAGTAGAATGGAATATGGACGTGTTGTTTCGCTCGTTGAGTTTGTAACAACAATGATAGAAAAAGTCTATGGGAAAGGTGGCAATGATGAGCAAGAATAAGAAAAAAGCTGAAGAAAAAGAGCTCAAAAAGAATGATGAAGCAACGCTTGATCCAATTGTTGAAGCTTTAATGAAAGAAAATGAAGAATTAAAAACAGCATTAGAAGTAAGTAAAAATGATTACCTAAAAGTATTTGCAGATGCAGATAACATGAAAAAACGGTTAGAACGTGACTATGATTTATCCATGAAATATCGCGTTCAAACATTTGCACATTCGATTTTACCAGCGATTGATAATCTTGAAAGAGCCTTGAATCAAGAGGTGGTTGAAGGGCAATCATATCGTGATGGTGTGAAGATGATCTATGATCAAATTCTTGAAGCACTAAAACAAGAGGGTGTTGTGCAAATTGATGCATTAAACAAACCCTTTGACCCAAACATTCATCAAGCACTGGTTGCTGAAGCAGTAGAAGGGGTAGAACCCAATACAGTGGTTGAAGAATTTCAACGTGGGTATATGATTAAAGATAGAGTATTACGCGCTAGTTTAGTTAAGGTAAGCGAATAGGAGGAACTAACAATGAGCAAAATTATAGGAATTGACTTAGGTACTACCAACTCATGTGTAGCAATCATGGAAGGTGGCGAATCAAAAGTCATCACAAACCCTGAAGGAAATCGTACAACACCTTCAGTTGTAAGTTTTAAAAATGGTGAGAGAATCGTAGGGGACGCTGCAAAACGTCAAGTCGTTACTAACCCTAACTCAGCAGTATCGGTTAAACGTTTAATGGGTACCGATAAAAAGATTGAACTTGAAGGAAAAAATTATACACCTCAAGAAGTTTCCGCAATGATCTTAGGATATATTAAATCCTATGCAGAAGACTATCTTGGTGAAAAAGTAACACGTGCGGTTATTACTGTTCCTGCTTACTTTAACGATGCACAACGTCAAGCAACTAAAGATGCAGGTAAAATCGCAGGTCTTGATGTAGAACGTATCATTAACGAACCTACTGCAGCAGCATTAGCATTTGGTATCGACAAAACAGACACAGAACAAAAAGTCTTAGTATTTGACCTTGGAGGAGGAACCTTCGACGTTTCAATTCTTGAACTTGCGGATGGTACATTCGAAGTATTATCGACAGCTGGTGATAATGAATTGGGTGGTGATGACTTTGACCACATCGTTGTTGATTACCTTGTTGATGTTTTCAAAAAAGAAAATGGCATTGACTTAAAAGCAGATAAAATGGCAATGCAACGTTTAAAAGAAGCTGCTGAAAAAGCGAAAAAAGACTTATCAGGAATGGTAAACACTCAAATTAGCTTACCATTTATCTCAGCAGGTCCTTCAGGTCCATTACACTTAGAAACAACACTTACACGTGCTAAGTTTGACGAAATGACAAAACAACTTGTAGAACGTACTTTAGGACCAGTTCGTCAATCACTTAAAGATGCTGGGCTAACACGCAATGATATTCACCAAGTATTATTAGTAGGTGGTTCAACACGTATTCCTGCGGTTGTAGAAGCAGTGAAAAAAGAATTAGGTAAAGACCCTAACAAATCTGTAAACCCTGATGAAGTTGTTGCAATGGGTGCTGCAATTCAAGGTGGTGTTATTGCAGGTGATGTTAAGGATGTATTGTTACTTGATGTTACACCATTATCACTTGGTATTGAAACAATGGGTGGTGTTATGACCGTCTTAATTGACCGCAATACAACAATCCCAACATCAAAATCACAAATCTTCTCAACAGCTGCTGATAGCCAACCAGCTGTAGACATTAACGTATTACAAGGTGAACGTCCGATGGCTAAAGACAACAAACAATTGGGTCTTTTCAAATTAGATGGAATTGCACCCGCACCACGTGGTGTTCCTCAAATCGAAGTAACCTTTGATATTGACGTAAATGGTATTGTTAACGTATCAGCACTTGATAAGGGAACAAACAAAAAACAATCCATCACGATTTCTAACAGTTCAGGATTAAGCCAAGACGAAATTGATCGCATGGTTCGTGAAGCTCAAGAACATGCTGATGAAGATGCTAAGCTTAAAGAAACAGCTGAAGTACGTAACCGTGCTGAACAATTCATTCATCAAATTGATGACACATTGAAAAATGAAGAAGCAAATGTTCCGGAAGATCAAAAAGCTGAAGTACAAAAATTACGTGATGAACTTCAAGAAGCACTTGATAACAACGATACCGACAGCTTGAAGACAAAACTTGATGCACTTGAACAAGCAGCTCAAGCAATGGGTCAAGCAATGTATCAAAATGCTGAACAAAGTAATGAATCAAATCCAGCTGATGATGTTGTTGATGCTGAATTTGAAGAAAAGAATTAGTCGATAGGACTTGCGGAGGTGACTTATGGCTCAAAAGAAAGATTATTATGAGATACTCGGTGTCAACAAGTCCGCAAGTGATGCGGAAATAAAAAAAGCATATCGTAAACTCGCAAAACAATATCACCCTGATGTTAACAAATCAGAGGATGCTTCTGAGAAGTTTAAAGAAGTTCAAGAAGCATATGATATCTTAAGTGATTCAACCAAACGTGCGCAATATGACCAATACGGTCATGCTGCTTTCGATCAATCCGGTGGATTTGGTGGAGGAGCAGGCTTTGATATGGGCGATATATTCAGCCAATTCTTCGGAGGAGGATTTGGTGGTGGATTTGGAGGCGGTTCAAGACGAACCGCTTCTGGTCCGCGTCAAGGGGATAATCGCTTCATGACCATGCGTATTGACTTCATGGAAGCTGTCTTTGGTGTTGACAAGACCGTTAAAATGACTGTTGATGAAACCTGTACTGTTTGTCATGGTTCAGGAGCTCATTCACGTGAAGATATAAAAACATGTTCACGCTGTGGTGGTTCAGGTCATGTAACAACACAACAACGGACACCATTTGGTGTTTTTGAATCAACAGGTGTCTGTCCAGATTGTAGTGGGACGGGTAAAACAATCGCTCGTAAATGTGAAAACTGTCATGGACATGGCTATGTTTCAAAACGTGTTGACGTTGAAATTCATGTGCCAGCCGGCATTGTTTCAGGACAACAACTTCGTGTAAGTGGTAAGGGTGAACGCGGTGCAAATGGCGGTCCAAATGGCGACTTATATGTTGAAATCGTTGTAAATCCACACAAACACTTCGTTCGTGAAGGCAACAACATTAATGTGAGCATTCCTATTTCTGCAGTCGATGCAATCTTAGGAACACAAGTTGATGTTCCTACAGTACATGGTGATGTGTCTCTCACAATTCCAGCAGGAACCCAACCAAACACACGCTTTAGATTACGTGGTAAGGGAGTAAAAGACTTGCGCTCTGATAACTATGGTGATCAATATGTGGAAGTTAAGGTTGAAGTACCTAAGAAACTGAATCGTGAAGAGAAGAGTTTATTTGAAAAAATCAAACAAGCAGAAGGAAAAAATGATTCTGTATTTGAACGATTTAAAAAGAATTTTAAGTGACATTCACGTGTCACTTTCTTTAGAGCATGAGTTAGCACTCAATCGTTTAGAGTGCTATAATAGAGACAGATGGAGGTGAACATATGGACTCAAATAAAATGACAGAAAAAGCACAAGCGATCTTGCAAGAAGCAGCACAATTGGCAATGTCATACAATCATACACTTGTAAACAATGCACATATTATGAAAGCATTGTTACTAGACACAGACACACAATCAATTCTGAAGCAAACATCACTCAATTCCGATGAAATCTTGGAGAGTGTGAATCAAAGCTTAAATCAAAGTGCAAGCGGCGGATCAGGACAACTTCAATTTTCTAATGAAAGTGGTCAACTGCTTACGAATGCACAGCGCTGGGCAGAGAAAAAAGGTGATACCTATGTGTCTGTTTTTGCACTGCTTCACGCAGCCTTTGATACAAAAGCATCATACATACCAAAAGGAAGTTTAAAAGAAGTCGATGCAGCCATTGATGCATTTAGAGGTGGTAAAACAATTCAATCACCAACTGGCGAAAATCAATTGAACGCACTATTAAAGTATGGACGTGATCTTGTTCAAGATGTACGCGATAATAAGGTTGATCCAATCATCGGTCGTGACGATGAAATTCGACGAGTTATCGAGATCTTATCTCGAAAAACAAAGAATAATCCGGTGCTTATTGGTGAACCCGGTGTTGGGAAAACCGCAATAGTTGAAGGGTTAGCATGGCGGATTATGCGCGGTGATGTGCCTTTTAGCATTAAAGAGAAACGTTTGATTGAATTGGATATGGGTTCTTTGATTGCCGGTGCAAAATACCGGGGTGAATTTGAAGAACGACTCAAAGCAGTATTAAATGAAGTGAAAGAAGCCCAAGGACAAATTATTCTCTTTATCGATGAGCTTCACAATCTTGTTGGTGCAGGTAAAACTGAAGGCTCAATGGATGCTGCAAATCTCTTAAAACCCATGTTAGCACGTGGTGAGCTTCATCTGATTGGGGCAACAACCTTCAATGAATACCGTCAACATATTGAGAAAGATGCAGCACTTGAGCGTCGTTTCCAACGTGTTTTAGTATCAGAACCAACAGTAGATGATACAGTGTCCATTCTACGTGGACTCAAAGATCGCTTTGAATCACATCATGGTGTTAAAATTTTGGATGAGGCAATTGTTGCTGCAGCAACCTTGTCCAACCGTTACATTACGGATCGATTCTTACCTGATAAAGCAATCGATCTAATCGATGAAGCCTGTGCATCCATTCGAGTAGAAATGGAATCTATGCCACAAGAATTGGATGAATTAATGCGTAAGATTCGTCAACTTGAAATTGAGGAGAAAGCACTCCAAAAAGAAACGGATTCAAAAGCACTTGATCGCTTGGAAGAAATCGTTGACGAACTTCAAAATCTTAAAGAACGCTATGATGTTTTATATGGCCAATGGGAAAAGGAAAAAGCAGACCTTGACGAAGTCAAACATGCAAAAGAACGACTTGAAAAAGCTCGGCGTGATTTTGAACGTGCTCAAAATGAAGCGCGTTATGAAGATGCAGCGCGACTTCAATACGAAACCATTCCACATCTTGAGAAAATTATTGCAGAAGAAAACCAAGAACAAGGTCATGATGGTATGATTCAAGAAATTGTAACGGAAGACTTAATTGCAGAGATTGTATCCAAATGGACACATATCGATGTACGCCGTCTTGTTGATTCACAACGAAACAAACTCATCCATTTAAAGAGTATTCTAGGCCAACAAGTAAAAGGTCAAGATGAAGCATTACAACGTGTCACAGATACAATCCTAAGAGCCAAAGCACAGATTCAAGATGAAAACAGACCTTTAGGTTCATTTATGTTCTTAGGACCAACAGGTGTTGGTAAGACAGAAGTCGCACGTGTACTTGCTGAACAACTTTTTGACGATCGAAATAACATCGTACGACTTGATATGAGCGAATACATGGAAAAACACAATGTATCGCGACTCATTGGCGCGCCTCCTGGTTATGTAGGGTATGAACAAGGCGGACAGCTTACTGAAGCTGTACGACGCCATCCATACAGCATTGTCTTGCTTGATGAAATTGAAAAAGCACATCCTGATGTCTTCAATGTGCTCTTACAAATTCTTGATGATGGACGAATTACGGATTCTAAAGGGGTCACGGTTGATTTCAAAAATACTATCATCATCATGACTTCAAACTTAGGAAGTCAACATGTCTTTGATTATGATGAGAGTAAACGATATGATAAGATCATGGATACAGTGAAATCAAGCTTTAAACCTGAATTCATCAATCGTGTCGATGAAATTATCGTCTTTAATGCACTGACACCCCATGCACTTGTTGAAATTGCACGCAAATTCATTAACGAGCTGGGTGCTCGACTTCAAAAACGAAACCTCATTTTAGATGTGAGTGATGAAGCAGTTCAGAAAATCGCACACGATGGTGGGGATGTGACCTATGGTGCACGTCCAATGAAACGCTATATTCAAAATGAAATTGAAAACAAGATTGCTTATGAACTAATTGCGAAGGATACTGAAGACAATTCAACAATCTTTGTGGATGCGAATTCAGAAGGATTTACAATCAATATCGTAGACCCATCAATTCGCTTAAACTAAAAACTCGTTTCAACGAGTTTTTTTATAATATGATATCAAATCCAAGCATTTATGGATCAATAAAATCAAAAAAGAACTGCATACAACTGCAGTTCTTATCGCGTTATGATTACGTCCTTTATTTACGCTGTTTCTTTTTTCTTTTCCTTGATTAATTTAGATATCTTAAAGATGTCTTTAAGCTCAAATGCTAAGAGTAGGGCAGTCAAGAAGATGGAAACAGATGAGCTGACAAGATTCAACATATCTTGATCTCCTTGAGTGTAAGAAACAATCACAAAATTCACAATCAAGATTAAAATAATAAGTCCCATTAATGCTCGAATTAGACGTTCCTGACGTTTCATTTTTAAAACCGTTAAACTCACTGTATACGCATAATCATCTGGTTTTAATTTAATAACCCTTAGGGTTGGAAAGAA
This sequence comes from Erysipelothrix larvae, assembly GCF_001545095.1. Lineage (NCBI taxonomy): Bacteria > Bacillati > Bacillota > Erysipelotrichia > Erysipelotrichales > Erysipelotrichaceae > Erysipelothrix > Erysipelothrix larvae. The sequence goes on along the minus strand of NZ_CP013213.1, from coordinate 1,180,576 downwards.
AAATTTATTAAAGTAAATATAGATTGCACTATAAAGCACAAGTCCAAGTATCACAGCTGGGATTAAATATTTCCCAAATAACCCAAAAATAAGCGCTATTGGTAACAACGCAAATACAATACGAGTATCATAGAATAGCACACGTCCTATGTTATCTTGACTTAAAACATATGCTTGGTCAGTATAGTTTATTGGATAAACGACACGGCGTTTTGAATCCCTGAATATATTTGCTTTTTCTTCGTTTTTTCTTTGTTTGTCTAGTTGTTTTGCATCCATAATGTTCCCCTTATAAAAGTCCTAGCATTTTTAGACCATTTAGTATTCCATGGTCTCCGACATCACTTGTGATATATTGCGCTACTTCTTTGACATGATCTCGTGCATTTCCCATTGCGACAGAGATTGGTGCATTTTTTAAGAAATCAATATCATTTTCGCCATCACCAAACCCAGCATAGTGCGTAATGTTTAGATAAGAATTTAAAACATTACAACCTCTATGTTTACCTGAATCTTTTGGAATGATTTCAACATTCCCCAACACATCAAACATTGTATCCGCTTGTGTATCAAAATCAGGGATAATCTCAAAATTTAGATCGTCATAATCATAGCTCATAATATTGTATATTTTATGATTATCATAGTCTAAAATATCAATGTTTGAATAAGAACTAAAGAAGGATAACGCCTTTTTAAGTTTGTCATGCGGTTCTTTTGAAAAGTATATATTTTCACCCTCCAAAAACAGAGGTGCATGTGATGCTTGGATAAGGCGTGACACAAAGTCTGGCTCAAATGGTTTCTCGTAAATTAAATTTAAGTTATGATCATATACCGCACATCCATTTGATAAAACATATCCATCCCATGATACGAGATCTTTCACGATATCAATTGCGGTAATGTTTCTTCCAGTACATAAGGCAAGTTTATATCCTTGTTGTTTTAATTCATTTAAAGCTTCAACAGTTGTGTGTGGAATGACGTTATTTTTGTTGTCAAGCAACGTTCCATCCACATCAAAATAGAGCATTTCTAAGTCTTTCATTTAATCACCACGTGTATTATATCACATCTATGCTATAATCTATGCATGAACTATAAATTGAAGCAAAGTAATCGTAAAACAATCGCTATAAAAGTCGTGGATGGAAGTGTATTTGTCTATGCACCTTTTGGTGTCGATAAACACATTATAGAAGGGTTTGTAAAGGAAAAAACTCCGTGGATTTTAGAAAAACTCGCACTGTATCGAAAACTAGGGTTTGATGTTTTTGAAGATGATATCGCGTATGTATTTGGAAGTAAGTTACAGGTCGAAAGAATTATTGGGACACAATATCGATGTGAAATCTCATCACAAGCATTAATAATCACGCATCCTAAGCGTGCATCACAAGGCCGTGTGAACCAATTTGTTGAAGACAAACTGAAAGAAAAACTGGATGAAATTATCCAGTCTAGTTTAAACGATTATTGTGGACAGTTAGGACTCAAGGTTCCACCCTATATTATTCGTAAATACAAGCGATTATATGGCAGGTGTTCAAGCAAAGGATCTTTAGGATTTAATACCTATCTATTTCATGAGTCTTTGGAGTTCATTCAGTATGTTGTACTTCATGAATGTGCACATATGATTGAATTCAATCACAGTAAACAGTTTTATGCAATTATTGAATCAATAATGCCAAATTACAAACACATCATTGCGCAACAAAAGCGTGAACGAGCTGAGCATCCGGATCAATAAAGATGCTGTTATGCGTGCTCATTGATACAAATCCAGGTGGCTTTCCAGGCACCTTTTTTAAATACTTAGCTTGGGTATAATGAACTTCGACACTGCTCCCATAGCGTCCTTTAGAATAATAGGCAGCAAGGTGAGCACACAGGCGAATTTTATCTTCGTTAAGCGAAGGGGATTTGATCATTACATGGGCCCCGTGTGTATGCGCAGCATGAAACCACATATCTTCTTTTCGTGCGAGTTTGAACGTGATTAATTCATTTTGAATGTTATTTTTGCCGACATAAATTACAGTTTCTTCATCGTATTGAATGACAATATAGTTTGGTTTCTTTGATTTTTTTGTCTGACGACTCTTTTGCACCTTAAACCTAAATCCATGGTTTGATAGTTCCTCTTGAATTTCTTTGGCATCTTCAACTGAAGCTTGTTCAATTTGTGTTAAGACACTTTCAAGATATTCAATGCGATCTTCGGTTAATTCAATTTGTTCAAGAATATAAGACAATGAGGTTTTTGCTTTACGATAGCGTATGAAATACCGTTTTGCATTATCTTTCCCATTTCTTTTTTGATCCAAAGGAATTGTGACATCATTGCCTTCAAAGTCTTGTAAGATAACTTCGCTTTTCCCACTGGGTGCATCTGCATAATAGGCATACAATAAATCACCATACAGCCGTAGATGTTCACTTTCAGTCGCATTCTCATAATCTAAATAAAGATGCGGTAGCTTTTGTTTGCTTCGTTTTAATTCACGACGCACCGACTTTAACAAATCCCCCGTATGGGCTTTGATTCGCTCTTGCTCTTGAAGGTCATGATAATAATGATCCAATCCCTCCATAAGTTCAAAGGCCTCAAAAGGAGTGTTGAGGTGAGTGAGTTGGATGCAATGGAAATCTTTACCATGAATATAAAGTGACGTGGTATTCGAAATCTCATCTACAATCGAGTCAATTGATTGTGATTTAAGACGGTATAAAATCTCATTTTCAAGAAGGGGTGATATGCCATCAAATTGCTTTGTGAGTGACTCATTATAATCAAAACCGTGAACGATTTCATTAAAGGGCTTACGATTGAAATCTGTAGGAACGGTATAGTCACTACCAGGTACAATGGATCGCCCACTGTTTTCAAATGATCCCAAACGCTTTTGTGAATCGATAACACGATCGTCTTCATCCACTAAGATTAAGTTGGCATATTTCCCCATCAATTCGATGACAAGACGATATGTTCGTATAACACCCATATCATCTCGATGATCAATGGTTAACTCAAAAACACGATCATAACCCACTTGATGAATCGTTTGAATAATGCCACCGTCAAGATACTTTCTAAAAAGTGATAAAAGGTGTGTTAATTCAACGGATTGTGATAATTTGAGATTTGTAAATTGAATACGACTAAAAACAGGATGCGTTGATATAAAAAGGGCATACTTTTTCTTAGCAAAACAATGAAACACAAACTCATGGGATGATGGTTGTGTTATCCGATTAATGCGCATGGGAACAGCATCTTGCATTTGTTCAATAATTCTGTGAAGTAATACTCCATCTAGTGGCATAAAATCCCTCCATAACTGTCTGTTATTATATCACAAATCAATGAAGGACTTACCACTTGTTTTCACGGTGATTTTGCATCTTAGTGGTGGAAATCGGGGGTTTCACATGAAAATTTTCAAGGATTTGTCAAAACTATTTGATTTAATCGCAAAAAACCCTTATGATAATTGATAATCCATGATTTTTGATAGTAAGGGATGGTTGAATATGAAACGTGGTTTGTTAATTATATTTTCCGGTCCAAGTGGTGTTGGAAAAGGAACAGTACGGGAACTGTTCATTCATCGTGAAGAATTGAATCTTGCATTCTCAATTTCGATGACGACACGAACCAAACGACCTGGTGAAATTGATGGAAAAGATTACTATTTTGTAGACAGAGCTCGCTTTGAAGAAGCAATTCAAAATGATGAGCTTCTTGAGTATGCAGAATTTGTTGGAAACTATTACGGTACACCACTTCAAGAAGTGGATCGCTTACGTGATATGGGTAAGAATGTTATCCTTGAGATAGAAGTTCAAGGAGCACTTCAAGTAATTGATAAGGTTCCAGATGCATTAAGCATTTTCTTGGTTCCACCATCGCTTGAAGAATTGAAACGTAGAATTGAAAATAGAAGAACTGAAGATCCTGAAATCATTGATCAACGGTTATCTAAGGCAAGTAAAGAAATGGATTTAATGAATCAATATCGCTATGTTGTATGTAATGATGATCCTCAATTTGCTGCAGAAATGGTTTCACTTATTATACGTAGAAATATTGAAGCAACTCTGTAATAGAGTTGTTTTTCGTAGGAGGGATGATTTGTGAAGGTATGTGATGTCTTTATTGAACAAACTTTTTTAAATAATGAAACATTAACCTATGCGCTAAATTCGATGAGCGCATGCGAAGGTGGACGTGTTTTTGTGAAACTTCAAGGACGCCGTCTTGTTGGTATGGTCCACAAAATATATGAACTTGACCCAACAACTGTCCGATATAAAATTCAACCAATTGAAGCCGTCATTGATGACAAACCCTTGCTCACACCTGAACTTTTAGCGTGTGCCAAATGGATGTCTTATCAAACAATATCACCTTATATTTCTTGCATTCAGACAATGCTTCCCAACGCCTTAAAACCAAAAAGTTCCGCTAAGCGCATTAAAATGATTCCAATTGTTCGCATTATATCGTCCAATTATGCGTCACTTACCCCAAAGCAACGCGCACTTATTGATGCGTTTGAAGGCAGTGATGTAATGCGTGTGAGTGATGCACGAAAAATTTATCCAGGGTACCTGAAACTTGTTGAAAAGGGGATATTAGCACGTGATGAAATCGAGAGTTTCTATGTAGACAAACCCATCGAAAAAGTAATGCCACGTTATGATTTATCCTTGGCACAACGTGAAGTGCTTCAAAAGATTCAATTAAATGAAGCACGCACCTATGTCTTGCATGGTATTACAGGAAGTGGAAAAACGGAAGTTTATTTGAACTTAGCTCAACAGGTTTTAGATCATGGGCAACAGGTGTTATTTTTAGTGCCTGAAATATCCTTGACACCTCAGATGATTGAACGTGTTTCCAGTCGCTTTGGCCAAGATGTCGCAATCTATCATTCTGCACTCAACGATCAAGAAAAATATGAACAGTATAAACGAGTGTTAAAGGGTGAAGTGAAACTCGTAGTTGGAACACGCTCAGCTTCATTTCTCCCGTTTTCAAATCTGGGTGCTTTAATAATGGATGAAGAACATGACGAGTCTTATAAGCAAAGCAATACACCGTATTATCATACACGCGATGTTTTACAATGGCGCTCAGACTACCACACATGTCCGTTGATACTAGGCAGTGCATCCCCAGCACTCGAATCCTATGCACGTGCTTTAAAAGGCGTTTACACCTTATTAGAACTACCCAGTCGAATCAACGATTCATTACCTGAAGTAGAGATTGTCGATACACAAGAAGCATTGCATCATAAAGAAAACGCAAATCTAACACAAAGGCTTCAAGATTTAATCAAAGAAACCCTTGATCGTAATGAACAAGTCATTTTATTGTTGAATCGAAGGGGTTATTTAACGTGGGTTAAAGATGTCGATACAGATGCAATTTTGACCTGTCCGCATTGTGATGTATCCTTGAATTATCATGCGCGTGATAAATCACTGAGATGTCATGTATGTGGGTATCAAACCCAAGCATTTCCTAAAAACAATGATGGAACTCCAGTAAATCTGATTGGTGGTGGAGTGGGAACACAGCGGCTTGAACACTGGCTTCATCAGCTTTTCCCAAATGCGACCATCATGCGCATGGACCGTGATACAACCCGCATCAAAAATGCACATGAAAATATCCTAAGTGACTTTAATCAGCAAAAAATTGATATCTTAATTGGGACTCAAATGATTGCGAAAGGGCTTGATAATCCCCATGTAACACTCGTAGGTATTATTAATATTGATGCGTCGTTGGCACGCAATGATTACCGTTCCGTTGAAACTACTTTTGACTTAATTCTGCAAGCAGCAGGGAGAAGTGGGCGAGGCGATAAAAAAGGAAGGGTTGTAATTCAAACGTTTAACCCAAATCACTATGCTGTCGTTTATGGATCAAAACATCAGTATAAAGCATTTTTTAAACAAGAAATGACCTTTAGAGCGCAAGCAAAATATCCACCATATCGCTATTTAATTGCGGTATACTTTAAAGATAAAAACCAAAATAAGGTCTTAGGTGCAGCTCATACATTTGTATCTTGCATGCCGGCCTTTGATGGAACCATAATTGGTCCCTATGATTGTGGTAAAATGAATGATACCTTTGAATATCGCATCATTCTTAAAGGAAAGAACCTTGATCTTATGATAAAATATGTTCAGAGTGCTTTAGAAAGCTATCGAAAAATTGAGAAAGTTGGGGTGAGTGTTGACGTTAATCCGTTAACGTTAATGGCATGAGAAGAAAGATAAGTTACAGTGTATTACATGATGTATTAGTTAAAGGAAAGCATGCGCACCTTGTTTTAAAAGCGTTTAAACTCGATGCACAGGATCAAGCATTTGTTTCTGCGCTTGTTTATACAGCACTACAGCATAAAATGTATTTAGAATATCAATTCGATGATTTTATTGATAACAAAACACCTGATTCAGTACGTATTGTACTCCTAATTGCGGCATGTCAGTATTATAAGATGCGTGATATACCAGAGTATGCAATCGTAAATGAATCCGTAAATTTAATGAAGGCAGTTGGTCAAAAGCGTTATAGTGGTCTTGTGAATGCAGTATTAAAGAAGATGATTCAACGTAAAGAGCGTGCAATTGATGGCGATGCCTTAGATGTTGCATCAATTCAATACAGTATGCCACTTTGGATTTTAAAATTATTGAAAGGGCAATATTCGGAAAGCTTCGCGCTTGAATATGCACAATATTGTCAATCCATTAAACCAACTTATGGGTGGATGAATCAACTCGTTGACCATCACATCACAGAAGAAATGCTCTTTTTGGATGTCGATAAAAAGATTGTGAAACCTGAAGTATTTCAATCGGATTACTTAGAACACGGTGTGTTAGTGATTCAAGATATAAACAGTCAAGATGTAGTGAATTCTTTTGATATCGTTGAAGGGATGGATGTGTTGGATTGCTGTTGTGCACCAGGAACTAAAACACTAAGACTTGCAAATCGACTGAAGAACACGGGGTCCATCATTGGTGTGGATCTTCATGAGAGTCGCGTTTTAAAAACACAAGACCTTATGGAACGAACTGGAGTAACAAATACACGCATTATTCAAGGGGATGCAGCGACAATAGCCTTCGAATCTTTGTTTGATATTGTACTTGTTGATGCGCCATGTTCAGGACTTGGTGTATTGTCACATAAACATGATTTACGTTATCACATCAAACCATCAGACCTTGACGAATTACAATCAATACAATATGATATTTTACAAAACACATCAAAAGTTGTGAAGCCTGGTGGATTGCTTGTTTATGCAACATGCACCTTAAATCGAAAAGAAAACGAAAAACAAATCCAACGATTTATTGAGGCATATCCAGAGTTTGAATGTGTTTATGAAAAAACCTATAATCCAATGGATACATTGGGAGATGGATTTTATGTCGCACATTGTCGTAAAAGCATGGTAAAATAACCATAAAGAAGCGAGGTTTTTTAGGTGAATTATATTAGTCGAAGTGAGATCGGACTCGTCCGCAAAACAAATCAAGATCGTGTACTCGTTGTCCAAAAAGACAATGTTTTTCTTGGCGTTGTGTGTGATGGGATTGGGGGAGCAAACGGTGGAGATTATGCGAGTCAAAAATCAATTGAACTCTTTTCTGAATCATTCAAGAAAAGCGCAGGTACATTTGAGTCCATCGATACAATCATTCAATGGTTCAAAACCACTTTGAATGATATCAATAAAACTTTATATAAAGAATCTCGCAAAAATATGAAATTATTAGGCATGGGAACAACAGCAGCTGTAATTGTTGTTTTCAATAATCGTGCCATTGGATTTAATGTTGGTGATTCGCGAATTTATGATTACCGTCGCAATCGGTTGTCCGTATTATCGCATGATCAAACATATGCTTATATGATGTATCTCAACAACCAGATATCCATTGAAGATGTTGCAGTGCATCCAAAACGCAATGTTTTGATGAATGCAGTTGGTGTAAATGAAACAATTACTTTTGAAACAATTCGGATTCCGGATGGATGGAATCGACTTTTGGTCTGTTCCGACGGGCTGTATGGTTATGTCCCACATGATCACATCGAGTCTCAAATGGATCAACCACTTGAACACGCGAAAAAGCAATTGATGGATATGGCTTACAAGGCAGGGGGTTTTGATAACATATCGTACATCATTCTTGAAGGAGAAACCAATGTCTAAAATTATTAATGAACGCTACGAGGTCTTACAAAGCATCGGTACCGGTGGTATGGCAGATGTATTTCTATGTTTCGACCTTGTATTAAAACGAGATGTCGCTTTAAAACGACTTCGTGGTGATTTGTCCGATGACCCTGTCGCACTGTTGCGCTTTCAACGTGAAGCCAATGCTGCAAGTGGTTTACACCATCCAAATATTGTTGAAGTATATGATGTAGGGGATGACCAAGGTCAACCTTATATTGTTATGGAATTTGTAAAAGGTATTACTGCTAAAGAACTTGTTCACCGTCGTGGTGCTCTTGAAAAATATGAAGCACTCTCAATCATGAAACAACTTGTAAGTGCAGTTAAATGTGCGCATGAAGCTGGGATTGTTCACCGTGACATCAAACCGCAAAACATTTTAGTCAAAGATGATGGCACTGTTAAAATTGCTGACTTTGGGATTGCACTTGCCAATGATGCCCTTCAATTAACAAAAGTTGATTCTGTCATGGGTTCGGTGCACTATTTGGCACCAGAGTGTGTGCGTGGAGATGGTGCAACGATTCAATCTGATATTTATGCAATGGGAATTGTGTTTTTCGAATTAATTACAGGTGCTTTACCATATCGTGGTGAAACATCCGTAGAAGTTGCCATGAAGCATTTAAAAGATCCAATGCCATCAGTCTTGAAGTACAACTCCGAAATTCCTCATTCATTCGCAAATATTATTACTAAAGCATGTCAAAAAAATAAAATATATCGTTACCGATTGGCACAAGATATGTTTGAAGATTTAAGCACATCTCTTGATCCCCAACGGATTCATGAAGCATTGTGGTTGCCAAATATTATTGATGATGAAGAAACAAAGATGATTACAGCCTTAAATGGAATTGATGATGAAGATATTGATGACGATGTCATTAAGGAACCTTGGTCAAGGAAAAAGAAAATTCAAGTGAGTATTGCAACTGTGCTAATCGCAGCAATTGTTGTTACTCTTGGCATTATCTTTTGGCCAAAACCACCCGCTCCATATTATCTTGAAGATTTAGTTGGTGTCCATATTGACGATGCACGGGCTCAACTTGCAGAACATAATATTTACATCAATGACTCATTATCGTATGATTATTCTGAAGAGTTTGATAAAGGATATATTATAGCAACACGTCCAGTTTCAGGGACACAAATAGAACCTGGATCTCAAATACGGGTAACAGTGTCACAAGGCAGGTTATTTGAAATTCCTGATTTTGCAGGGAAAACACGGGCACAGGTGCAAGAAATTCTTGCAAACTATCCTAATATTACAATTCAAACACGTACTGTTTCGGATTCCACAGTAGAACCTGGGATTATCGTAGGTCAAGAGGGATTAAGTGTAGGACAAATGATTAATCCAAGTCAGAAGTATATTCTAACCCTACTCATTAGTTCAGAACCTGAGATTATCATGCAGGATTTCCGTGGCAAACCAATTGAAGAAGCACAAAAAACATTAGAGGATTTAGGGATTGTTGTTAAGTTAAACCGTCTTTCAATGGCTGGTATGAGTGAAGAACGGGTCAACAGCTTACAATTTGGTGTTGTTATAGACCAAAACCCATTTGCTGGAAGTTATTATGTTCAACTTGAAAACTCATCCGTGACATTGTCATTCTATGATGTGGCAGATAAGCCTACCTTTAATACGAATTCCAATGACAATTCAGATGATACCGATAATACGAATTAACCTGTATGAAAGAGAGAGACGATGGAGAAGGCACGCATAGTTAAGATTGTTTCAAATCGCTATACCGTTGAACTGAATGGTTCAATGTTTGTTGCAGTTGCAATGGGGAAGTTACGGCTTCGTGAAAAACCAGTAGTAGGGGATTTTGTTGAGATTGAAATGCTTGATGAAAAATGGGTGATTCAAAAAGTCTTACCACGAAGAAACGCACTGATACGTCCTCTGGTTGCGAATGTTGACCAAGCGTTAATCGTTATGTCAGCAAAAAACCCAGACTTTTCCTATACACTCGTCGATCGATTGCTGTTTTTAGTATGTACTGAAGCCATCGATCCTGTTATTATCATTACAAAAAAAGATTTAATCGATGAACAAACACTCGCAACGATTATCGATGAATATAAATCAAGTGGCTATGATATCTATGCTGTCAGCAAGTATGATGATCAATTAGGCATTGAATCTGTGTTCAAAGATAAGATTTCTGTATTAGCTGGGCAAAGTGGTGTTGGAAAATCAAGTATTCTTAATAAGCTGGATGCATCACTTTCAATTGATACCCAAGAGATATCAAAAGCTCTTGGACGGGGTAAACATACAACGCGTCACAATCAACTCTTTGAGATTCTTGGTGGATGGATTGCAGATACACCGGGCTTTTCTTCATTAGACTTTGCGCATGTTGATGCGCTATATTTGGCACAGAACATTAAAGATTTTAAACCTTATTTTGAATCGTGTCGATTTAGAAATTGCATGCATGTCAATGAACCAGGTTGTGCTGTTAAGACTCATGTAGAGACAGGGGATATATCGAAAATTCGATATAAAAATTATTGTGAGTGTCTCGCGTTGATTGAGGAGGATTCTCGTTAATGGAGAAGATAGTTGCGCCATCAATATTGGCGATAGATTTTAAGCAATTGCCATTACAGATTAAACGGGCTGAAATATCAGCTGAATGGTTTCATTATGATGTAATGGATGGGGTTTTTGTGAATAATATCAGCTTTGGACCCGATATCTTAAAGCAAATCAATGCCCTAACCGATCGTTTTATGGATATTCATCTTATGATTGAAAATCCCGTGAAATACTTTGATGCATTTATTGATGCAGGTGCTGATTCAATTACCTTTCATGTTGAAACAATGATTGATGTTGAAACAGGAATCCATGCCATTGAGAAATTGCATGAAAAAGGGGTTAAGGCAGGGATTACATTAAGACCCAGTACACCTCTAGATGCAATTTACCCTTATTTAAAATATGTGGATCTTGTTTTGGTGATGAGTGTTGAACCTGGGTTTGGTGGCCAAGCTTTCATTCCTTCGATGCTTGAGCGGATTGAGAAAATCGATGAAATGCGCTCTATGAATAACTATCACTATTTAATTTCAGTAGACGGTGGCATTAATCAAGAGACAGGTCATAAAGCCCGCAATAAAGGTGCTGATGTCCTTGTTGCCGGAAGTTATGTCTTTAGTGGTGATATTGAGAAGGCTGTAGCTTCCTTATTATGAACTCTGTAAATATAATTCTTCGTGACTTTGATGGTGTCTTGGTAGGAGAAGACACCATCGGAGTCGATCGTGGTGCGTGGATTTGTGTGAAACAAAGTATACCCATGATCTGTGCTTGTGGTGATTTTGATTCAGTCACTCAAACTCAACATGAACACATCAAGATGCTTACTAAAACATATCAATTACCTAAGATAAAAGATATTACAGATTTTGAATATGCTTTATCTTTATGTAAAAACTATGATCATATTTATGTTTATGGTGCATTTGGTGGAAGAATTGATCATTTATTAGTTAATATTGAACTCTTAAAACGTGATGCACGCATACACTTTGTATCTGACTCACAAGAAGCATATACATTAGGTGTTGGAAGACATACAATAGCCAAAGATACAAAATATGTGTCGTTTATTGCCATTGAAGACTCAGTAATTAGTTTGGATGGGTTTAAGTATCCATTACAAAAACGCAGCATTACACCACGGGATTTATATTTGACTTCAAATGAGGTAATACATAACGATCATGTAATAACAATCCACAAAGGTCGTGTATGTGTACTGTGCATATACCATGAAACAACAAAGTAAACTTGTTGTTTTTTTATTATTTGGGTATAAAAAAAACGGCATAGCCGTTTGATTTTCATTAATTTCGCTTAACGCGCTTCTTTAGCCTTCAATGACTTCAATGCACGGGCGGAAATACGGACACGTGTTGGTTTTCCATCCACCATAATTGTCGCTTTTTGAAGATTAACATTCCATTTACGACGTGTTGCACGTAGTGAATGTGATCGCTTGTTACCTGATAGAGTTTTTTTACCAGTTACGTAGCACTCTCTTGGCATACCGTAACCCCCTTTCTTTATTGATTTCGCTAGTAAACTATACCATAACCACCTAGGGATTTCAAGCTTAAGATTTCTTTTTTACCAAGAAAGTCAACGTTTTCATAAATGAAGTCAAAAACTCACGACTATAATACGCTTATAACACTATTTTTACGGGGTTTGCACTTTATATTTAATGTTGCTTGTGATAATATTGATATAAGCGCAAGGGAGGTTCGCAATTTGGAAAAGAGAATTATAGCTGCTTTAGAAATAGCGGATCGAGAAGTGCGTTTATTAGTAGGTCAGTTTTATAATGGTCGCATAAACATTCTGAAAGTTGAGCACGTCGATCATGACGGTTATATTGATGGGCGTCTCGTTCGTGGACATCGCATTGTTGAAGCAATCGAAAAAGCGGTTCAAAATGCATCAGCTAATCTGAATGCACACATATCGAAAGTCATTGTTTCAGTATATGGGTTAGACAATGAAATTACAAGTAAACGCATTTCCTTACCTGTAGTAGGAAGAATTTCTGAGTATGATTTAAAACGTGCTCTAAAAGAAGTCTATACCTATCCTGCACCAGAAAACATGGTGTGTGTCAATGCCTTGTTTACACGTTTTTATGTTAATGGTGTTCCAACTCGTAAAATCCCTGTTAATGAACGCAATGAGAATGTACAAGTAGACTATCAAGCTTACTATTGTAATCAAGATGCATTGTTTGAAATCATACGATGCGTTGAGAATGCAGGGCTTGAAGTAATTGATGTTGTATTAAGTGATATTGGTTTTGCTTCAGAAGCGTTATTATTTGAAGCCTCAGTAGATCATCCGGTCGTGGGTGTAACCTTCGAAATGATGTCTACACAATTATCATTATATTACCAAGGTCAACTTGCTTCTACAATGCATTTGAATTATGGATTCGAGATTTTTTTAAAGAAATTAATGGAGACTTACAAGTTGTCCAGAGATGTAGTAGAACGATTGCTTTTTTATGATGTGGACGTGAGTGATGTCAGTCCCAATGATGATCCAATCTTTATTTGGTCAACAAAATCAAACTCGCATCATTTATCAGCAAAAGACTTATTAAATTGTATCGGAAATGATATCATTAAAATGCTTGATGATATTCACGATACATGCGAACCGATTTATCAACTCGGAAACGTAGAATATGTATTTACAGGTGTAGCAAGTCGTGTTGATGGACTTGTCGAAACAATGCATGCCATTAGTGATGCAGATGCACGTGTTTATCGCAGTTCTACATTTGGTGTTAAAGATCCACGATACACTTCATTGATTGGTTCTTTTTATTATTATAAAGACACTGAATTCTATCGTGGAAGCAGTCAATCAAGTATCGACGAAGAAATATTTGTCAAAGATGTAATCGGAACGGATAAACATCATAGTCATGAAAATGAAAATACAGTAACCAAACGCTTAAGAACGTTATTTATGGATTAACTATGGAGGGCAATATGAATATAAGAGCTAATCAAGTCGCGCGTATTAAAGTAGTCGGAGTAGGGGGCGCAGGATGTAATGCTGTCAACCGTATGGTTGATGAAGGTCTACAAGGTGTAGATTTTTATGTAGCAAATACGGATTTACAAGTGTTACAAACATCACCTGTGCAAAATAAACTAGCACTTGGTCCAGATATTACAGGTGGACTTGGCGCTGGGGCAATGCCTGAGATTGGGCGTAAAGCTGCAATTGAAAGCGAATCAGAAATCAGAGAAGCAGTTAAAGATGCTGATATGGTTTTTGTTACAACCGGTCTTGGTGGTGGTACTGGAACTGGTGCTGCACCACTTGTTGCGAAAATTGCTCAAGAGGAAGGTGCACTAGTTGTCGGGATTGTCACAAAACCTTTTACCTTTGAAGGACCTAAACGTAGTAAAAATGCGATTGCTGGCCTTGAAGAACTAAAATCCTTCGTGGATTCATTAATCATTGTAAGTAATAATCAATTACTTCAAGTAATTGGTAATATTCCATTCCAAGAAGCGTTTAAAGAAGCTGATAACGTATTGCGTCAAGGTGTACAAACAATTACAGACTTAATTGCTGTACCCGCATTGATCAACTTAGACTTCGCTGATGTACGTTCTGTAATGCAAGGTCAAGGAACTGCATTAATCGGTATCGGTATGTCACAAGGCGAAAACAAAGCGATTGAAGCAGCTCAAAAGGCTGTCACATCTCCATTACTTGAAGCACAAATCAAAGGGGCTCGTAATGCGATTATTAATGTCACAGGTGGTGAAGCGATTTCGATTCAAGATGCAAGTGAAGCAGTTGAATACATTCGTCAAGCTGCTGGAAATGACATCGACTTAATCTTCGGTGTAGCAATCAATGAAAACATTGGAGATGCAATTATTGTAACAGTTATTGCGACAGGCTTTGATATGCCTGACGAACCAGACTTTGAGACCATGCGACGAGATGCTCGCACTTCATACACAAGTTCACATACAAGTGAGCCTGTATCTCAAAAGACTGAAGTGAACAGCGCAATTCCTGATTTTTTCAAACGTAAATAACGAAATTAAAAAAAGTCATAGTTATTATGGCTTTTTAGCATAAGAAGGGAATCAGTAAAAGAAACATGAAATTCACAAAAGAAGAACGTTCTTGGATCTTATACGATGTCGCTAACTCTGCATTTATCTTAATTGTAACTGCAACAGTTCCGATTTTCTTTAGATCTTTAGCCGAAGCACAAGGTGTTTCAAGTGCAGATGTATCTGCATTGTGGGGAACAGCAACATCTGTAGCACTCCTGATATTGGCACTCTTATCACCAGTCTTGGGAGCACTTGCAGATTATCAAGGATATAAGAAAAAGCTCTTTGTTTTATTCCTTACAATTGCAATCCTAGGGGGAATTGGATTTTCGATCACTACTGAATGGCAAGCATTTCTCTTTGCGTTTATCCTAGCGCGTATTGGGTATGCTGCATGTAATGTCTTTTATGATGGAATGTTAGTTGATGTCACACCCAATGAAAATATGGACCGCGTTTCATCCTACGGGTATGCTTTTGGATACATCGGTAGTACTATCCCATTTATTATTGGTCTTGTTCTCATTTTATTCCATGATACTTTTGGGCTTGAAATGCAATTCGCAACTCAACTCTCATTTATTATTACCATGGTTTGGTGGGTTGTTTTATCATTGCCACTTCTTAAAAATGTAAAACAAAATTACTATGTTGAACGTCATGAAAAGAATCTTGTGAAGTCATCGTTTAAACGTGTATTCAAAACGCTAAAAACGATGAAACAACAACCAAAACTCTTTACATATATGATTGCATATTTCTTCTTTATTGATGGAGTATATACGATTATTTCGATGGCCACTACCTTTGGTGGTGAAGTTGGAATTGATAGTAATGCCATGTTGTTAGCACTTCTTTTAACACAATTTATTGCATTCCCATTTGCAATCCTTGCTTCCTATATGGCTAAGAAATTTGAAGTGCTTAGCCTTCTAAAATTCTACATCATCATTTACAGTGGTGTCGCTGTGTTTGGATTCTTCTTAGCTCATGAATGGCAATTTTGGACACTCGCAATTGTTATTGGTACTGTGCAAGGTGGCGTACAATCGCTGTCTCGTTCTTACTTTGGACAATTAATTCCTAAATCAAATGCAAATGAATATTTTGGATTCTTTGATATTTTTGGCAAGTTTGCTGATTTTATGGGTCCGCTACTCATCGCGCTATCTGGAAGCCTATTAGGAAATTCACGCTATGGCATCTTAATGTTGGTCGTATTATTTGCAATTGGATATGCATTACTTACTAAAGTACAAAAGTATGATTAAATTAACTTGAATCTTGATTTTTCTCAAGATTCTTTTTATTTTAAGCCTACATTTAAGCTCTATAATTAAGGGAGTGTGGTTCATATGGATACAATCAAATGGTTATTAGATGGTGACATCGTAATTCAAACATTAACAAGACAATACCTCCTTGATGAAACAATGCATCATCGAAATGGTGGCTTGATTCAACGATATCTGGAGTGTTATGATCCTGAGCGTTGTATGTGGAGAAACAGTGTCTATTCAAAGAAGTGGGTGAGTAGTACCTATACACTTCTAGAACTCAAGTATATGGAAATATATCCCTTGCATCCAACTTACCAAGCTGCAACACAGATTGTGCTTGATGAATTGTGGCAAAACAAAGGATACATCTCAAAAACAAAACAACAAGATATGTGTATGGCAGCAATGGTATTGAGTTTAGTCTGCTATGGTCAGTTTAAAAACGAGAAAATATATGAGATTGTTGATTATATTTTAGAGTACCAAATGGGGGATGGGGGATGGAACTGTGCCTACAATTCAGTACACAATCAATCCTGTGTCGGATCATTTCATTCAACAATCTCTGTTTTAGAAGCGTTATTTGATTACGAATCAAACGGTTATACATACCGGCTGAATGAGGTAAAAAAACAAACTCAACAAGCTCAAGAATACCTCTTGAAACGCCACCTATTCAAATCGTTAAGAACAGGTGATGTTGTCCACCCCGATATGATTCAGTTTCATTATCCATGTCGGTGGAAGTATGATTGTTTCCGTGCATTAGAGTATTTTTGTAAAATACACTATCCTTATGATTCAAGAATGAATGATACACTGACCCTTGTAAATGAATCCCTTGAAAAGGGGTGGATTAACCGTGGGAAAAAATATCCAGGAAAGATACACTTCAGCTTGGAAACCGGTCAAAAAGGGGCTTTTAATACATTTCGTGGTCTTTTCATCCTTAAACACTATGATTCTCAAGCGTTTCAAAGATTTATAAGCGCGTATCACTGTGATGAAATATCAGAAGAATCTTCTGTTAGACTTCATGTGTAAGGTGTTGTCTATGCTATAATTTAGGTGTTGAAGATTATCAATGTATTTAGATGAAGGTGAATAATATGAAAGTAGAAATTGTGTGTGTAGGAACCGAACTATTATTAGGCGATATTATTAATACAAATGCACCCTATTTAGCAAAAGAATGTGCTGATTTGGGCTTAGATTGTTATTATCAAACGGTTATTGGTGATAATCATGATCGTTTATTAAATCAAGTGAAGCAAAGCATTAATCGTTCAGATATCGTAATTTTTACAGGCGGATTGGGTCCAACCTATGATGATATCACGAAAGAAACAGTCGCAGAAGCTCTTGGTGAAACGCTTGTTTTTGATGAAAAGGCGTATGAACTCATCGAAACTTATTTTAATAAACGGGGTCGTCAAATTGCAGCAAGCAATCGAAAACAGGCCTATACCTTTAAAAACAGTCATACCATTTACAATGATGTGGGAACCGCACCCGCACATGTAGTGAAACGTGAAAAAATCACGGTAGTCTTATTACCAGGACCGCCCTATGAAATGAAATATAACTTTGAACATAAAGTAAAACCAATATTAAGGGCTGATGTTGATGAAACGATTGTTTCTAAAAGTCTCTATCTCATCAATATTGGCGAGTCTGATTTAGAAACACTCATCTATGATCAAATGAAATCAATGGTTAACCCTACCATTGCACCCTATGCAATGGATGATGGTGTTAAATTAAGAGTTACTGCAAAAGCAAAAACCAAAAAAGATGCCTATCAGATGATTGAACCGGTTGTTGCATCATTAACACAGCAACTCCATGCGTACATCTATTCAATCGACGAAGAAAAAATAGAAAATGTGGTAGCAAACCGATTAAATACGCATGGATGCATTATTGGAATGATCGATAATATTACAGACGGTTCAGTGATTACACGGCTAAAAGATGGAAAATGTATATTCAGTGCTTCACTGATTAACAAAGACACATCAATCTATACTTCTGAAGAAGACGTGAATGCAGCGAGCATCCGCTTTAAAGAAGATTATATGAACAATCATGAATGTGACGTATTGGTAATGTTATCACATTGTAGCATCAACGATGCAAATATAGCTGTTTCAGTATCCTATAAAGAACACCACATGATTCAATACCTCTCAATTAATGTTCGTGAGAAACAGGGACGTGATATATTTAGAAAACGCGTTGGTTCACAATCGTTTAAAGTTCTCCTTGATTTTTTAAATCAATTTTTGGAATTATAATCATAATTGCCTATTTATGAATAGGTGATAGTATGAAAATAGAAGAAATTCCTGTAACATTAAGACCCCGAGAGAAAGCATTAGCAAATGGTATTTCGTCGCTCTCAGATCGAGAACTCTTAGCCTTATATGTTCGAAACGGTTCAAAAAAGGGATCGGCACTTGATTTAGCAGATCAGATACTCAATTTATCGGGTGGACTTCCAGGACTGCGTTATGTAACGCGCAGTGAATTGGTTAAATTACATGGTGTTCAAAATGTTAAGGCAACTGAGATATTAGCGCTCATCGAAATATCAAAACGTTTAAATGAACCCTTAAGTCATGAAAAAAACATCCTCAATAATCCATTAAAGATTGTCCAATGGGTTAATGGGTTGATTGGCTATGAGAAACAAGAAATCTTTATGATCCTTTGCTTGGATGTTCACATGAATGTGATTGAAGCCATTGAATTATTTAAGGGGACCTTGAATATGAGTCAAGTGCATCCGCGTGATATCTTTAGAGAAGCAATTGAACGCAATACATATCAAATCGTATTAGTTCACAACCACCCAAGTGGAAGTCTCGATTTTAGTCACTCCGATTTAGAAGTAACCAAGGCATTGGTACAATCTGGGAAAATGATTGGTATATCAATTGTCGATCATATTCTTGTTGCAAGCGGTTCATATGCTTCTTTGCGTGAACTAAGAAGTGAAATTTTTCAAAACGATGCGGGTTAGTGTTTGTTTCTATCCGCATTTCTTGTATAATGTTAAGAGGTGATGACATGAAAGAAAAGAAAACATTCCGCCGATTACTCGTAGGAATCCTGGCACTGGTGCTCGTATCATTATTAGGACTGGGTGCTATTAAGCGAATTAGTTTTGTCGATTCCGCAGATCGCGGTTTTTTCTCATTCTTTTCGATGGTTCGTTATGCTGCAATTGATTATCCAATAAATACAGTATCCAATTTCACAAAGGATGTCGCGAATTTTTGGGATTCAAGATATGAAATTGATCGGCTCAAGGAGCAATTAAGCTCTGTTTCGGTTGATGCAAGTAGGGTATACGAACTTGAACAAGAAGTTGAAAAATTAAAAGCTTTAAATCAATTAGATAGTTTATATTCAGAATTTTCACTCATCTCAGGTAGAACCGTTAACCGAGCATGGGATTCGTGGAACCAAGTAATTACAATTAATGTTGGTTCTAATCAAGGTGTTGAATTGAATGATGCAGTGGTCGCTGCAAATGGTTTAATTGGTCGTGTTATTGATGTAAAAGAAAATTCAGCAACCGTAAGTTTACTTACAGCAAACTCTCAAACAAGCCAAGTTTCAGTTAAAATCATCGTCAACAGCTCCATATCAATTCAAGGTATTTTAAGAAGCTATGATGCTGAAAATCGTGTGTTTGAGGTTCAATTACTTGACTCAAGCGCAACCATCCAACAAGGGATGCAAGTCTTTACCTCCGGTTTAGGTGGTGTTTACCCAACAGGTCTAGTTGTTGGTGTTGTTGATAGTGTAAAACCTGTTGCTGACAGTGTTGGGATTGTTGTTTATATTAAATCCAGTGTAAATTTTAATGAAATTGATTATATTAAGGTTGTGAATCGTCCATGAGAAATGTCCGGAAAATGGAATATGGTTTTCTATTCACCTGTATTTTATGTGACTTAGTTGTTCAATCATTGTGGACTCAATTATCTGCACCGATTGAATTTGTGTCCCAAATGAGTTTCATGGGGTTAATTCTTTCGATACGTAATGACGAGGTTAAAGAGTATGGTTTACGCTTTTTAGTATTATGTCTGATTATGAATTTATTTCATTATGATTCTTATCCAGTGTATCTATTGAGCTTTGGAATTAGTGTAGTTATTGTAAAATATTGGTATCGACATATTGGATCATCTTTTATTGAATGGCTCGTTATCATGACACTCGCTTTGTTTATCAGGGAATTTGTTATGTACCTCGGACTCGTGATGTTTCACAACTATGTTGGATCGTTTATGTTCTTTATGGCAAAACGCGGTGTGTGGGTGATTTTAATTAATTTATTATTGTTTAAATTTGTGATGAACATTCGAAGTTTTTTCCACGGACTGCTTATAAAGCGTACGCGTAGAGATTTCCAATGATTGTGTTATGATTAAAAGGTGAGGTGGATTATGAAAATCGCGAGAAAAGCGCAAGCATATATTGAAGAAAATATTGGGTTTCAAACTTTAATAACGGTCTTGCTTATTTTGCTTGTAGTTTATTTGTTAATGCTGACTTCTGCCTGGTGGCTTGAAGCCTTTAAATTAATTCGACAAATCCTTTTCCCATTTATCATTGGATTTGGTTTTGCTTACTTAGTTTATCCGATTACACGATATCTTGAGAAATTCAAAATACCCCGAGCAATCAGTGTATTAGTAGTCATGGCAGCTGTAATTGGTCTAATAGCCTTGTTATTTTCTGCAGTCATTCCTAACTTAATTGATGATTTTGCACTCTTTGGTCAAACAATCGTTGACAGCGTTCAACAACTTTATAACATGTATATTGAATCCAGTGATAATCCATCAGACATAATCATGAGCATTTACTCAGAAATGTTGAATGTGATGACTAACATCACAAAAGAAATTCCAGCTTATGTTACAACTTTTGTTACGAGTGCACTGTCCATTCTTACAACGATCTTATTTTCGTTTATTATTGGAATCTATTTCATTTTTGATTATGAACGATTTACAAGAGCCATCGGCACATTGGCACGTAAAGTAAACCTTAACACCTATAAATCTTTGAAATCAGTCGATCAGGCTGTGAAAAGCTATGTTCGTACTGAAATCGTTATTATGTTAATCGCTTTTGTCGAATATACACTTGTTTACTTTTTAGTGGGACATAACTATGCGTTAATATTGGGAGTGTTAACGGCACTTTCCATGATGGTACCGTATATTGGGCCGACGATTGTTCACTCAATTGGGATTTTAACCAGTCTCACTTTGGGTTTATCACGTGCCGTAATTTTAACACTCTTACTTGTCGTACTCTCACAAGTTGACGGATATGTTGTTGCGCCTATGGTTTTCAATAAACGTGACAAACTAGAACCACTTTGGTCGTTGTTTTCATTCTTTGCATGCTCGACTTTATTTGGTTTTGTGGGTATTTTGATATCCATGCCACTGTATTTTTCTGTAAACTCAATCCTAAAGTTAAGAGCAAATAACTGGAATGATGAGTCACAAAACTAAGGAGTATGATATAATGCTTAAGAGAGGTTTGTTATGAAAAGAATATGTCAAAAACTCATTGTGTTTAGCGTGTTAGTCGTGGTGTTATCAGGCTGTGTCCAAGATCGCTTAAATGTCGTTGTAACCAGCTATCCATTAGAGTATCTTGTTGAACGCATTGCAGGGGATCGTGTGAATGTTTCACGACTCCAACAAGGCACAGTTGCCCAACGGGCAACGATTGTAGATTCCTATGAATCTGTCATTAATAATGCGGATGTAATCTTCTATATTAATGAATTACAACCTTATTTTGAGTTATATGATTCAGAACTTAGAAACGCAAGTGCACAGCGTGTTGACTTATCAGTCTATTCAACACTTTATGCATTTCAGCGCTATCAAAACGTACGTGTAAGTGGTCAAATTCAAACATTTGAAAGTGCTTATTATGATTCTGAATTATTGAATTATATTGATATGTACGAATATGATCCGATTCTTTGGATTGACCCAATTGCAATGACCTCAATGGGTCGCTCTGTATTAAATTGGCTTGTTGAGAATTACCCAGATGAAGCTGAAACATTTCAAGAAAACTTTGAATCCCTCGAGGTTGATTTAGTTCGCCTTTATGCTGAGTATCAAAAGCTTCGTGATGTAACAAATCAATTAGCATTTGTTTCATTAACACCAAGTTTTGGAAATTGGCAAAAGAGTTATGGTATTAACGTTTATCCAATCGTATTGTCTAAGTACGGTGCATTACCAGATGAACAACTCATGAATGTATATCGTGAACGCATTCAGGATGATGGTGTAAAATATATTGCTTTTGAAGGCAACATGCCAGAGGATTATAATCGTTTATTTAATCAGGTGAAGACTGAACTTCAATTAACACAGATTAATTTAAGTAATTTATTTGCGCTTAGTGAAGATGACATTAATGAAAACAATGATTATCTTTCAATTATGTATCGCAATTTAGATACATTGTTAGCGTTAAGTGAATCAGAGTAACATGGTCAAAAACCCTTAAGCGTGACGTTTGAGGGTTTTATTATAAAAGGAGACATTATGCGAGAAATATTATTAATTGATGGAAATTCAATGTTATTTAGAGCTTATTATGGGACATTAAACAGGGGAAAGATGGCATCGAGTTCCGGCGTTGTAACTAATGCAGTGTATGGTTTCTCAGTGATGTTAAACCGTGCGATTGATCTATTAAAACCTACCCATGTCCTCGTAGCATTTGATACCGGCCAGAAAACATTCAGACACAAACGGTTTGATATGTACAAAGGCACGCGTAAAGAAGTCGATGAAGATTTAGTGTCTCAATTTGCACTAGTTCGTGAATTTTTAGATGCTTTACCGATTCTTCGATATGAAATGGATGGCTATGAAGCAGATGATATTATTGGGACACTTGCGAAACGCTATACTGAAGATCATGTCACCATTTTAACAAGTGATAAGGATTTACTCCAAATTGTTGATAACCATGTCGATGTTTTATTAATGAAAAAAGGGTTAACCGAACTTGAAAAAATGACGCCCGAAACACTTCATGAAACCATGGGATTAAGACCTTCACAAATTATTGATTTAAAAGCAATGATGGGGGACGCTTCTGATAATATCCCTGGGATTCCATCCGTAGGAGAGAAAACCGCCCTTAAGTTGCTCAAAGAATACGATACCCTTGATGGTGTCTATCAAAACCAAGATTTACTTAGAGGAAAACTCGGGGAAAAAGTCCGCGAGTACAAAGAACAAGCGTACCTTTCGTACGATCTCGCTACTATATATTGTGAAGTACCAGTTGAAATTGAAGAGCATGATTTTGTGTTTGAAACTGATTCGTTAAGTACTAATTCATTCTACCGCAAATATGATATGAACTCATTGGTCAAAGAAACCGTTGTCGTTGATCAACAGCAATTAAATTTTGATCATGTCGATATCCAAAGCATTCTTCAAAACAAACGCGTCAGTGTGGTCGTGGATACCGATGATAATGACACAGTCATCGGTGCCTCTCTATCAGATGGTGTAGGGGCTGTGTATGTTAATCAAGATAACCTTCAGCCGCTTTTAGAAGCATTGGTTTCAAACCAACGACAATTTATCTTTGTAAATGCAAAAGCAATGTATCGGTACATGCTTGAGCAAAAACTACCCATTCATCAAAGCATGTTTGATGATGTCCTTCTTTTGGCCTTCATTGTAGATGGTTCAATTACAACGTTTGATAAACTTAAAGATTCATACAATATGTGGAACGAAAACCTCGATAGTCAATCACAAAAACTCAATGATGCGAATAAGATTCACGAAGTTTATGACAATCTTTACCGCCGCGCAGATGTGATGAATGTTTACTCTGTATACGAAACAATTGAAAAGCCATTAATATCAGTATTAGCAAAATGTGAATTCAACGGATTCACTGTAGATCAACGTATTTTAGACACAATTGCGACTCAAACCGAAGTCATATTAAATGATTTGAGTGAGAAAATATTTGCCCATGCCCATAAGGAATTCAATATTAATTCACCAAAACAATTAGCAACCGTTCTTTTTGATGATTTAGGATTAAAATCAGGAAAGAAACGTTCAACTGCTGTTGATGTTTTAGAAAAACTTGCAAGTGAACATGAAATTGTTCAGCTAATTCTAGTATATCGTAAATATCAAAAACTGTATTCAACGTATGCAGTGGGTTTAGTCAAACACATAAGAGACGACCAAAAAATTCATACGACACTCAATCAACACCTCACACAAACAGGAAGACTCTCATCGTCAAATCCAAACCTTCAAAACATTTCGGTACGTGATGAGGAAGGGAAGATGATTCGGGGTGCATTTGTAGCATCTAAAGACTGTACCTTACTTAAAATTGATTACTCTCAAATTGAACTTCGTGTCTTGGCCTTTTTAGCAAACGAAACAAAAATGATTGAAGTCTTTAAACAAGGAAGAGACATTCATGAAGAAACTGCACGTGAAATATTCAACGTTGACACACCTACCTCACTTCAACGTCGTGAAGCGAAATCTGTAAACTTTGGAATTGTATATGGCATGAGCGAGTATGGTCTATCGCAACAACTCGACATCTCTTTTGAAGATGCACGGGATTACCTTGCGAAACACCAACAAATCTATCCAAGAATTCACGAATATATGGCTGAAACAATTCAGTATTGTGAAGAACATGGATTCGTTGAAACATTCTTTAAGCGCCGTCGTTATATTTCAGAGATTAAAGATAAAAACTATGCCAGCCGTGAATTTGGGAAACGAGCTGCGATGAATGCGCCAGTTCAAGGAACCGCTGCAGACATCATTAAGATGGCAATGATCAAAGTGGATACACTTTTGGATTCCTATAAATCACGATTAATCCTACAAGTGCACGATGAATTAATTTTTGATGTTGAAAATGACGAATTGGATGCACTGATGCCGCAGTTAATCGAAATTATGGAAACCATTGTATCATGGCCAGTCGCACTCAAGGTTTCTGCTTCAACTGGAAAGACATGGAAGGAATAATATGCCAGAATTACCTGAGGTCGAAACTGTTGTTCGAACACTGGAAAAATCACTGATGAATGAAACCATTGAGTCCTTGGATTTACGTGTACCCAGCCTTGTAGAAGGAGCAAGTCTTCCTTTGAGTGCGTGCATTTTTAAAACGTTTCGATTGTTTAGTCGTAGAGGTAAATACTTAATCTTCGGATTTGATGATGCATCCTTTCTAGTTGTACACTTACGTATGGAAGGAAAGTTTCATCTCTATAAAAAAGGGTGTGAACCAGCCCCTACAAAACATACACACCTAATATTTAAAACACACCACTACGTGGTTCATTATCTTGATACGCGTAAATTCTCACGATTTGCGCTTACCAATGACTTGGATGCTTATTTAGAATCGAAGCATTTAGGTCTTGAACCCTTCGATGAACAATTAACCAGCTCATACTTGCTGAAGAGATATGCACATCGAACACGATGCATTAAAACAATCCTGTTAGACCAGTCGATTATCGCTGGGATTGGTAATATCTATGCTGACGAGATTCTTTTTGCATGTAAAATCAACCCTCAACGACAAGCATGTTCACTTTCTAAGAGAGAATGTGATAAAATTATTCTAAACACACGTGCTGTGTTGCATAATGCCATTTTACAAGGTGGTACAACCATTCGCTCCTATACATCGTCCTTAGATGTGAGTGGTCGCTTTCAAATTAGTTTGAATGCCTATGGTCGAAAAGGGAAACCGTGTCATCGATGTCAAACTGAAATGGTAGGAAGGAAAATAGATGGACGCTCCACTGTCTGGTGTCCGAAGTGTCAAAAGGTGTAATGATGATGAAAATAGCAATCACAGGAACCATTGGGTCGGGTAAATCAAGTGTTTCTTGTATCCTTAAATCTTTAAATTATCCAGTGTATGATGCAGATTTAATTGCACATGATTTATATAAGCCAGGCGAACCCATATATGACTATCTTATTTCACGCTATGGCGGTGAACTCCTCAATGACGATGCGACAATAAATCGTAAAATATTGGCCCATCATCTCTTTTTAGCGGATGAGAACATTATGGAGTTAGAGGATAAAATATTTCCAGAAGTTATGGATAAAATCAATCACATTTATGAATCAGATCCACAAGATCTTGTTTTCTTCGAAGTTTCAATGCTTTTTGAAGCACAACTTGAGGGTCAATTTGATGAAGTCTGGGTTGTCAATACAACAGATGCGATTCGTTACCAACGCTTATTGAGTCGTGGTTTAACACACCATGACATAAAAAAACGTGAGCAGCGTCAGATTCCAACCAGTACCAAATTGAAACTCGCTGATCGCATCCTTGACAATAATGCAACACAAGACGCTCTTAAAGCACTGATTATAGAAACGTTAGAAAGGATGAGCGCATGAAAAAAGTTCAATATCAATGCAATTGTGAACACGAAATTAACAATGATCAATTATCTGCACTCATTCGTTTATATCAACCCGTATTCGCGTTTCCTGCATTATCACTTTATCTCACTTTGTATGAGCTAGGGCGTAAACACACTAATTTGTCGGTTGAAGAATTATGTGGAATCGTTCAAATTAACAGTGAAACCCTTATCCAACAAAGACAAGAACTTGAACGTTTTATGTTAGTGAGAACCTTCGATGGTGATGATGGTGTGACCCTCATCGTAATAAAACCACTGACCATGGCTCAATTTATTAAACATCCAATGTTTGGTAGACTCTATGCGCTTGTTAGAGGGAGTGATGCTTACAAACAAATTTCGATGGAATGTTTAAATGGTAAAGTTAAAATTGATGGAAATGAAATCACAAAACCCTTCGATGCATCACGATTATCTGTATGGGATGAAGGTCTTGAGACAACCATTGATGAACATCAAACAGAGGTATTTGCACCCCATTTTGATGTGGATCGATTCTTCTCTACAATGTCAGATACTGTGTTTCCCTTGAGTCTTCGAACCGATTCATTAAAACGTATTATAGCTGAAGCTGGATCCTTGTATCAAATCTCCTATCCCGATATGAAATCAATCCTCTTCAATGCAACCAACTTCTCAACGCGAACCCTTGACGAAGTGAAACTCGTTCATGCAATTGATAAAGAGTTTAGGGTATCAAAACGTGAACTTCCAAAACAAGTTGAAAATCCTTACGAATTGGATCCTGTGAGTTTCTTACAATTTAAGCAAAATCACACGTATATTGTGGATGCAGATCGCCGTCTTATTGAGTCACTCAGCAAAAACTTTGAATTCACAAATCCTGTCATCAATGCACTCTTGGAATATGTCCTTGAAATCAACAAAGACAATTTGAACCGTGCTTATGTTGAGAAGATTGCATCGACCTGGAAACGTCGTAATGTGAAAACCTTAAGTGACGCACTGAAAGAAATCAGTCAACCCGCTAAAAACACATCGTCAAAATCCACACAAAAATCAAAGGGGACTGTTGTTCATCAAGTTCCTGAATATTCAAAAGACGATTCCATTGACGAAGATGTGGATGCACTACGAAAAATGCTCAAAGATAAATTATCTAAAGGAGGGGCTTCATGAGTTTCAAAAACCTGAAATATCCATTAACTAAAGACCAACAGAACCAACGAAACCAACTGATTGCACAGCTTCTTGAACATAAACATGTCAAAGCATTTTTAACACAATATCGCGTTTCGCAAAAGATTGTTGAGGAGAATGCCTACCGTTTTAAAGATTGGGTAAGTGAAAAAGAGAAAGCAGAATCTGTTTCAAAAGATCTCTTGGAAGCCAATCCCACCTTAGGAGAATATGTTGATTTAGTATTCGATCACGAAACCAACACCTTAATGGAAGTCTTTGTACGCACAGATGCGCTTCAATCAATGAATGAATCGTTAGAGTATCTTAAACGTTATATTGTATTTGATTTGCCAGCACAGCTTCAAAAAGTATCCTTTGATACACTTGACATTGAGCATGAATCACCAAATTACCTTAAAGCCATTGCACTTTGTGAACCCTTAGAGCTTGGAAAAAAGGGGATGTATCTCTACGGAGATTTAGGTGTTGGGAAAAGTTATCTTGCAGCCTGTATCACAAATAAGTTTGCGAAACAAAATCGTTCGGTAATGTTTGTGACAACAAGTGAATTATTAACATATATAAAAACAACATTTGGACTTCAATTTGAACAAGAAAAAATGTTCAATGCCTTAAAGAATTGTGATGTTCTAGTTTTGGATGACCTAGGTTCTGAACCCATTACCCCTTGGTCAAGAGATGAAGTATTGTTTCCAATATTGAACTCTAGAATGGAGAATTCAAAGCTTACGATCTTTACAAGCAACTATCCAATTCAAAAATTAGAATCTGTTTATTCTATCGATTCTAAAGGAAATATTGACCCTTTACGAGCGAAACGGTTTACAGACAGAGTAAGTACATGTGCTACTCCCTTTGAAATCGTTGGAACAAACAGAAGAAATCATAAATAAATGTTAAAAATCTGCACAAAATGTGATAAAAATGGTATGATAACTCAAGAGGTGACGTATGAAGAAAATTGGTGTCTTAACTTCTGGTGGTGATGCACCAGGAATGAATGCAGCAATTCGTGCTGTTGTTCGTTCCGGGCTAATCCAAGGATTAGAAGTTTATGGAGTATTTAACGGATACAAAGGGCTTGTGGAAAACGATATCCAAAAACTCACGCGTAGTGATGTAAGTGATATCGTCATAAAGGGTGGTACCATCCTTGGTTCTGCTCGATTAGAAGATTTCAAGCTTGAAGAAGTAAGAAAAAAAGCAATTGATAACTTAAATGCACTCGGTATCGAAGGGTTAATTGTTATCGGTGGCGATGGTTCATACCGTGGTGCAAAAGCATTAACGGATATGGGTATAAATTGCATTGGTTTACCGGGAACGATTGATAACGATATTGCAGCTACTGATTATACGATTGGTTTTGACACTGCTTTGAATACAATCATCGAAAACGTAGATAAACTACGGGATACATCAAGTTCACATCACCGATGCTCTGTAGTAGAGGTTATGGGAAATCGATGTGGTGACTTGGCACTGTTTGCGGGTATAACTTGCGGTGCTGAAGTTGTGATCACAAAAGAAACTGGATTTGATGAGCAAGAGATTTTAGAACGGTTAAAAATGTTTGAAGTAAAGAAGAAAAAGCGTCATGCGATTGTCATTATTTCAGAAAAAATAACCGATGTAGACCTCTTAGCTCAAAAGATATCTCAGCATACTGGTTTTGCTGGAAGATCAACAGTATTGGGGCATATTCAACGAGGCGGTTCACCAACCGCACGAGACCGAATTCTTGCAACCCAATATGGTGACTTTGCAGTTTCTGAATTAATTCGTGGTGGAGGGGGATCTTGTGTGTGTTTTGTGGATGAACAATTCCGGGCAGTTCCAATTGATGAAGCACTAAAAACACCGAAGAAATCACGTAAAGAGTTATTTGAATTACATCAACGATTAGTTTAATAGGAGGAAATATCTAATGGATATGTTAAAGAAAACAAAAATTGTATGTACGATTGGACCAGCGAGTGAAAATGAGGAAATGATTGAACGTCTTGCAAACGAAGGGATGAACGTTGTTCGTTTTAACTTCTCACATGACATTCATGAAAATCACCTTAAGAGAATGGAACGTGTTCGTGAAGTCAGCAAGAAATTGGGCAAACCACTTGCATTGCTTTTGGACACAAAAGGTCCTGAAATTCGCTGTGCTGTAATGGAAAATGATGCAATTGAATTCGCAACAGGTGATACTGTTAAAGTTGGGTTCGATGCTGATTACTTAGGAAACAAAGAACGTTTCTGTTTACAAGTTCCTGAAGTATACAACGACGTTGTCGTTGGGGATTACCTCCTTATTGATGACGGTAAGATTCGTCTTACAATCATTGACAAAGATGAAAAAGACTTGATCTGCCGCGTTGAAAATGCTGGATTTGTTAAAACACGTAAAGGGGTTAATATTCCTAACGTTAAACTTTCCATGCCTTTCTTATCAGAAAAAGATGAAAAAGACATCCGCTTTGGTGCTCAAAACAATGTCGATTATATTGCCGCGTCATTTGTACGTCGTGTAAGTGATGTATTAGATATTCGTGCAGTACTCGAAGATGAAGGCAAAAAAGACATTCAAATCATCGTTAAAATTGAAAATCAAGAAGGTGTCGATAACATTGAAGAAATTCTTGAAGTAGCTGATGGTGTGATGGTTGCACGTGGAGACTTAGGTGTTGAAGTTGCAACATATCTTGTACCAATTTACCAAAAACAAATCATCAAAGTTGCTAACCGTCTTGGTAAGCCAGTAATTACCGCAACACATATGCTCGAATCAATGCAATCAAATCCACGTCCAACACGTGCAGAAGCGAGTGACGTAGCAAATGCAGTCCTTGATGGAACCGATGCAATTATGCTATCAGGAGAATCAGCAGTTGGTGCATATCCAGTTGAAGCAGTTCAAACAATGCACAATATTTCTACTGCAATGGAAGATATCTTCCCATATCGCGATCGTTTAAATCAAGCAATTCAATCATCACACAACACAATCCAAGATTCGATTGGTATGTCAGTGGGTGAAACAATTCTAAACTTAGCGGATGTAACTGCAATTATTGCCTTTACACAAAGTGGAATGACAGCACGTCGTATTTCTAAATTCCGTCCTAAAGTGCCAGTTATTGCGGTAACATTTGACCGTGCAGTTCAACGTAGCTTAATGCTCAATTGGGGTGTAATTCCAGTTTATTCTGAAGTTGAAAATAAAATGACAAATGATGACGAACTCGCAACTACAATCGCGAAAACATTTGGCGTTCAAACCGGAGATAAACTTGTAATTGTTGCTGGATATCCTTCAGGCGAAGGTTCAACCAACATGATGAAGATCATTGAAGTAAAATAAAAACTAAATACTAAAATAATAAATACTTAAGGAGATAATATGAAAAAGTACTTAGGCGTTGATTTAGGTGGAACAAATGTTCGTGTTGCAGTTGTCAGTGAAACTGGAGAGATTCTTGAGGAGATCAAGCGTCCTTCGCTTGCTGATCAAGGTCCAGAGATTGTTTTGGACAACATTGCTGTAATGATTCAAACTTTGAATACTTCTAAAGAATGTCTGGGTGTTGGCATAGGTATCCCAGGGCCTGTAGACACTGAAAGAGGTTGCGTAACACTTGCAACTAATATTAAAGGGTTTGCAGGTTTTCCTGTTATTGACTATCTTCAAAAGAAATTAAATATGCCAGTATACCTAGATAATGATGCTAACGTAGCCGGACTTGCTGAAGCAGTGGTTGGTTCAGGACGTGGCAAGAAAATCGTATATTATGTAACCCACTCAACTGGAATTGGTGGCGCACTTGTTGTTAGTGGTAAAGTAGTGTCTGGTCACAATGGTTATGCAGG
Organism: Erysipelothrix larvae; assembly: GCF_001545095.1. Taxonomy (NCBI): domain Bacteria; kingdom Bacillati; phylum Bacillota; class Erysipelotrichia; order Erysipelotrichales; family Erysipelotrichaceae; genus Erysipelothrix; species Erysipelothrix larvae. Next base: position 1,148,789 of record NZ_CP013213.1, on the reverse strand, counting down.
AGAAATTGCGAACATCGTTATTGATCGCAACCGTCCTAAAGTTGACCATTTAAATGCAGGGGCAGTTGAAAACTGGGCTTCAGGAACAGCGCTTGTGCGTCAAGCACGTGAATTAATTGATCCTGAAATCACATCTGCATATCCAATCTTCCTAAAAGCACAAGATGGTGACGCAAAAGCAATTAAGCTTGTCAGCACAATGTGCGAAGATATGGCATATATGTTTTCTGCAATCGCACACGTTGTTGAACCACATGTATTTGTCATCGGAGGTGGCGTTTCACAGTCTCATGAATTCTACTTTGACGAAATGATTGAGAAGTTTAAAGGCCTAGTTCATCCTGGTATGAAAGATGTTGAGTTTAGACTCGCTTCGCTTGATGAACCAGGTGTAATTGGAGCAGCAATGCTTTGCAGTTCAAATGGAGACGCATAAGATGATTCAAGATTTATTAAAGAAATATGCACGACTGGCAATTCGTACAGGAATAAATGTTCAAAAAGGTCAAGTACTTTTAATTAACGTTAAGGCCGAACACTATGAATTTGCACGCATGCTTACTGAAGAAGCATATGAAGCTGGCGCAAAACGCGTTATTGTTAAGTTTTCTGATGATATCATTGGAAAATATCATTACGAATATCAATCCATTGAAACACTCACAGAAGTGCCACAATGGTTGGTGGACGAATATGACAGTTACATGAGTGAAGATTTCTGTCGTTTATCAGTGTATGCACCATCGCCAGGGCTTTTAAGCGATGTTGATGGTAATAAGATAGCAGCACAAGCCAAAGCGCAAGGTGAAGCTTTAAAACGCCTTAGAGAATTCACGATGGCAAACCGTGGTCAATGGTCACTTGTTTCATTACCTACGCAAGAATGGGCACAGGTTGTATTCCCAGAACTTTCGCCTGAAGAAGGTGTTTCGAAACTGCTCGAATCCATCCTTTATACAGTTCGTATTGATGAAGACACAGATCCCGTAGATCTTTGGAACAAACACAATGCAACACTTGCGCATCAAAACAAAGTACTCAATGACTATAACTTTAAATCATTACACTTCACAAATGGACTTGGAACCGATATTGTTGTTGGTTTAGTAAAAGATCATATCTGGGCTGGTGGTCAAGAAACTTCAGAAAAAGGATATGTCTTTAATCCAAATATGCCAACCGAAGAATCCTTTACCATGCCAGATCGTGATCGCGTAGATGGTCGCGTATATAGCACAAAGCCTTTAAATTACAACGGGAAACTCATTGATGCGTTCTGGCTTGAATTTAAAGATGGAAAAGTTGTGGATTTTGATGCTAAAAAAGAAAAAGAAACACTCGAACACTTATTAAATACTGATGAAGGAAGTCGTCATCTTGGAGAAATTGCCTTAATTTCGCATGACTCACCAATCTCAAATCTTAACATCCTATTCTATAACACACTTTTTGACGAAAATGCATCCTGCCATATGGCATTGGGAGCTTCTTATCCAATGAATGTGAAGAATGGAACTACAATGACTCGTGATCAATTAAACGATGCACATGCTAACGATTCAATTAACCACGAAGATTTTATGTTTGGTAGCGAAGATATGAAGATTGTCGGAATTACTTACAACGATGAAGAAGTCCTTATCTTTGAAAATGGAAGTTTTATTATCTAAGCGTGATTCTTCACGCTTTTTTTAAAAGGAGCGATTATGAAAGCAATTGATATAAAATATGCAAATCTATTGATTAATACCGGAATTAATATTCAAAAAGGACAAACACTACTCATTCACGCAGAACCGGTGCACTATGAATTTGTGACACTTCTCAGTGAAACAGCTTATAAACGTGGCGCAAAGCGTGTTATTGTCAAGTATGCAAGTGAACACCTCCAACGTTTAGATTATATATATCAAGATCTAGACACATTGACACAGATGAATCAATGGGAGATTGATGAGTTTGATTCATATCTTAGTGAAGATCTTGTGAGACTTGCACTGAGAGCACCCAATCCAGGCCTTATGAACGATGTTGATAGCTCAAAAGTTCTTGAACATTCAAAAGTTCGCGGTAAAGTAATGGAACGCTATACCCAATACTCCATGAGCTCACAAGGACAATGGCTTGTTTGTGCGTATCCAACGATGTCATGGGCAAAAGCTGTTTTCCCAACACTCAATGAGCACGATGCTTACGATAAGCTTTATGCATCAATTTTATATGCTTGTCGTGTGAGTGAAGATAATGATCCACAGCATGAATGGGAACTCCATAATGCTCAGTTATTACATCAAGGAGATTGTCTCAACACTTATAACTTCAAATCCCTTCATTTCACAAATGCAAAAGGAACTGACATAACCGTTGGACTTGTTAAGGGACATATATGGGGTGGGGGACGAAAACCTTCAGCAAAAGGCATTCCTTTTAATGCAAATATCCCAACTGAGGAATCATTCACAACACCAGATCGCATGAACGTTAACGGTATTGTGTATAACACACTACCACTCAATAACAACGGCCGACTCATCGATGATTTCTGGCTCAAGTTTGAAGATGGTAAAGTCACCGACTTTGATGCAAAAGTAGGAAAAGAGGCATTACAAGCACTTTTAAAGACAGATGATAACAGTAATCGTCTTGGTGAAATCGCACTTGTTTCTTATGACTCTCCAATTTCCAAAATGAATATTTTATTCTACAACACACTCTTTGATGAAAATGCATCCTGCCACATGGCACTTGGTCGCGGATACCCATTGATAGAAAATGGGAGTGCTCTTTCTAAAGAAGCACTCGAAGATTGCGGTATTAACCAGTCACTAATCCATGTAGACTTCATGTTTGGTAGTGATGATATGAAAGTTGTAGGAAAGACCTTTGAAGGTGAAGATATCACCATCATGGAAAAGGGGAATATTACACTATAACTCTGATTCGTGCAGGATCAATATTATTGACCTCTTTTGTCTTCTATAGATAGCGTTCAATCACTCATATAGCACCTCCTTGTTTACATATTCTTTGAATTAGTTTATGATTTTTATCAAAAGGATGTGAATTAAGATGGCACTATCAAATGTAATTGAATACTTCAAAGACGTTAATTTAGATCATAGAATCGTAACGCATGACATTATAACAGATACAGTAATCCATGCAGCTCAAGTAATCGGTTGTCAACCAGCACAAATAATGAAAACAATGTCATTTTATGTCAAAGAAGATGTCGTTTTAATTGCGATGGCAGGGGATGCGAAAATCAGCAATCCAAAATACCGTGCGCAATTTCATCAAAAAGCAAAAATGATTCCCTCTTTTGAAGTGCTATCCTGTGTAGGTCATAATCCTGGGGGTGTTTGTCCTTTTGCTGTCAAGGATAATATAAAGGTCTACCTTGACATATCACTCAAACGATTTCATGATGTCCATGCAGCAGCAGGGGATGCACAATCTACGATAAACCTCACGATAGATGAGCTCGTCAAACATTCTAATATGATAGATTGGATTGATGTAGGCAAAGATTGGGAATAACAATACAGGTGCTTTCTAACACGTATAGAAAGCACCTTTTTATGTGTCTGTTTTTTTAATGGATTATGCAAAATTATGGCACATTACCTTAAGTAAACCCAAAACCTTGTGAGAAGTCAAAGAAATTGCACAAGTAATTGACTTAAAACTGATGGTTCACTCATTAAAAGTGAGATAATTGCTGTTTCTCATAACTATTACAATATATCTACAATGCACTTGACCACGTCTAAATGAGACACCTTAGAGGCAAAAAAGGGTGTGGGGATTGGTTCTCGCGGTATGAGCAAGCACATTGATATAGGAGGAGTTAACATGAGAAACAAAATAATGCGTTTAGGATTCGCAGTCCTTCTTTTCTTAAGTTCTGCGTTTTCATATAATGTTTCTGCAGACTCTAGTTCCGATTATTCATCAAGTGTTACGATCACACATTGGAATTTCATTGCTTCCGATGGGTCAATCGTTGACAATGATTCTTTCATTAAACTTGACGACTCATTCGGACTTGAACTAGAGTTCCGTTTAAACCTCACTGAATCTACACTAAAAAGTGGTGACTCAATTGAGATTGCACTTCCAGATTCTTCGCTCATTCAATCAATCACATCTGATACAAAAGCACTCTTGAATGATACAAAAGAAATTGGTAAATGGCGGATTGCAGACAATAAGATTTTCGTAGAATTCTCAGATGCAGTTGTTGGTGAAACATTTGTAGTGGGAACGATAAAAACCGATTTAGATTCCTTTAGTTCTAAGGTTGACGTTACAAAGCTGTTAACCATAACAATTGGTGATCTTTCGAAAGACATTCAGTTTGTTAACCCAAACTTAAAAGTAACAGTTAATACTTTATCCGGAACTGCCTCGTCCACGACTAAGTATTCCATTACCTACAAGCTTGATGGTGGTACAAACAACAGTCAAAATCCAACAACCTATACATACGGAGTTGGCGTGAATTCTTTCAAAGATGCTACTAAAACAAACTATACATTCCTTGGTTGGTATGATAGTTCTGGTAATAAAGTAACATCCATTTCTAAAACAACCAAAGGAGATATCACACTCACTGCGAAATGGGTAGGAGTTCAATACTCAATCGTATATAACCTTGACAGTGGTACAAACAATACTCAAAATCCATCTGCGTATACATACGGTACTGGTGTTTCTTCATTTTATCCAGCAACAAAAACAGGGTATACATTTGTTAAATGGGCTGATAAGAATGGTAATGAAATCAAATCAATTTCAACCACTTCTACTGGAACTGTAACACTGTATGCAAAATGGACGCCTACAACCTATACGATTACCTATGTACTTGGTGGTGGTACCAACTCATCCAATAATCCTACTTCCTATGCGTATGGAACTGGTGTTTCAACATTCTATGCTGCAACAAGAACAGGATACACATTCGAAAAATGGATTGATGAGTCAAACAATGCCATTACATTAATATCTAAAACAGCGACTGGAAACAAAACACTAACTGCTGTTTGGAAAGCAAATCAATACACGATTACCTATGATTTGAATGGTGGTACGAATGCTCCAAGTAATCCAACAACCTATCAAGTTGGAGTTGGTGTTGCTTCTTTTGCAAATCCAACACGAACGGGTTATACATTCGACAAGTGGGTGAATGAAAACAATAACACCATTACTTCGATCTCAACAACAGATACTGGTAATAAAAAATTGATTGCAAAATGGATACCAACAGTTTATTCAATAACGTATCAACTTAATGGTGGGTCCAATAGTGGCAGCAATCCAACAACATATACCTTTGGAGTTGGTGTAACATCCTTCAACCCAGCAACACGTCCTGGTTATAGTTTTGTACGCTGGGAAGATACAAGTGGCAATACTGTTACATCCATTTCAAAAACAGAAACTGGCAATAAAACATTGGTAGCTGTTTGGAAAGCTTTAAGTTACACCATTACGTATCAACTTAATGGAGGAACTAATGATCCAAGCAATCCATCATCCTATGCTTATGGCGTCGGCGTAGCGTCCTTTGGACCGGCAACAAAACCTGGATATACATTCATGGGTTGGGTTGACGAACACGACAATGCCATTACTTCAATCTCATCTACAGCCACAGGCAATAAGACATTGTGTGCTGTTTGGAAAGCTACGGATTACACGATTACTTATCAACTCAATGGTGGGTCAAATAACAGTAATAATCCATCGACTTATACATTTGGAGTAGGAGTATCTTCATTTAAACCAGCGACTAAAACTGGATACACTTTTGTACGGTGGGAAGATACAAGTGGCAATACTGTTACATCCATTTCAAAAACAGAAACAGGTAACAAAACACTTATCGCCATTTGGAAAGCAAACGAATATACGATTGACTACCAATTAAACGGTGGTATCAATGATCCAAGCAATCCAAATAAATACACATATGGTGTGGGAGTCGCATCCTTTGCTAATCCAACACGATTAGGCTATAGCTTTACCGGTTGGATTGACCAAAGCAATAATCCAATCACTTCAATATCAACGACAGATAGTGGTAACAAGACCCTAAAAGCAACGTGGACGCTGAATACATATTTAATTACCTATGTACTAGATGGTGGTATTAACAACCCATCAAATCCAACTACCTATACATTTGGTACTGGTGTACCATCCTTTAGTCCAGCAACAAAACCTGGCTTCGCATTCCTTGGTTGGGTAAATGAAACAAATCAACTTGTAACTTCAATTTCATCTACTGATACTGGAAATAAAACACTCATCGCAACATGGGCTGCTTTATCTTACACAATCACTTATGATTTAAAAGGTGGTGTGAACAGCAGTAATAATCCAGCATCATACATCTTTGGAATTGGTGTTCCATCTTTTGAACCAGCAACACGTCTTGGCTACACTTTTGTAAGATGGGAAGATCCACAAGGTAATCCTGTAACATCAATCGCACCAACTTCTACTGGAAATATAACACTTTGTGCTGTATGGAAAGCAACAGACTATGCGATTAACTATACTCTCAATGGTGGTACAAACAACTCCCTCAACCCAAGTAAATATACTTATGGAGTGGGCGTACCTTCATTTAAAGCCCCTACACGTTTTGGATATACATTTACCGGTTGGATTGATGAAAACAACAACCTAGTTACCTCAATTTCATCAACCGCGATTGGAACCAAAACACTGATTGCAACATGGACTGCAGTAACATATACAATTACCTACCAACTCGGTGGTGGTACAAACAGTCCAAGTAATCCAGCAACCTATGCTTATGGTGTTGGTGTTCCTTCATTCGCACCAGCAACACGTACTGGTTACACATTTATGGGTTGGGTTGATGATCATAACAATGCGATAACTTCAATTTCAACTACTGCAACGGGTAACAAAGTGCTCTGTGCTGTATGGAAAGTACAAGATTACACAATCACTTATGTACTCAATGGTGGTACAAACAATCCACAAAACCCAAGCAAGTATACCTTTGGTGTTGGTGTCTCTTCATTTAAAGACCCAACAAAAGTAGGTTACACCTTTACAGGTTGGGTTGATGAAGACAACCATTCAGTTACATCAATATCTAAAACAGCAACTGGAAACAAAACACTAACTGCAACATGGACTGCAAATAAATATACAATTACCTACCAACTCGGTGGTGGTACAAACAGTCCAAGTAATCCAACAACCTATACTTATGGTGTCGGTGTTCCTTCATTTGCACCAGCAACACGTACTGGTTACGTATTTATGGGTTGGGTTGATGATCATAACAATGCGATAACTTCAATTTCAACTACTGCAACGGGTAACAAAGTGCTCTGCGCTGTATGGAAAGTACAAGACTACACAATCACTTATGTACTCAATGGTGGTACAAACAATCCACAAAACCCAAGCAAGTATACCTTTGGTGTTGGTGTCTCTTCATTTAAAAACCCAACAAAAGTAGGTTTCACCTTTACAGGTTGGGTTGATGAAAACAACCATTCAGTTACATCAATATCTAAAACAGCAACTGGAAACAAAACACTAACTGCAACATGGACTGCAAATAAATATACAATTACCTACCAACTCGGTGGTGGTACAAACAGTCCTAGTAATCCAACAACCTATACTTATGGTGTTGGTGTTCCTTCATTTGCACCAGCAACACGTACTGGTTACACCTTTGCAGGTTGGGTTGATGATCATAACAATTCAATAACATCAATCTCAACAACCGATATGGGAAGTAAGAAGCTCATTGCAACATGGACTGCAAATAAATATACGATTACCTATCAACTCGGTGGTGGTACAAACAGTCCAAGTAATCCTGCAACCTATATTTATGGCGTAGGGGTTCCTTCATTCGCACCAGCAACACGTACTGGTTACACATTTATGGGTTGGGTTGATGATCACAACAATGCGATAACTTCAATTTCAACTACTGCAACAGGTAACAAAGTGCTCTGTGCTGTATGGAAAGTACAAGATTACACAATCACTTATGTACTCAATGGTGGTACAAACAATCCACAAAATCCAAGTAAGTATACCTTTGGTGTTGGCGTTTCATCATTTAAGAATCCAACACGAACTGGATATACCTTTACGGGTTGGGTTGATGAAGACAACCATTCAGTTACATCAATATCTAAAACAGCAACTGGAAACAAAACACTAACTGCTACATGGAAAGCTCAAGAATACTCAATTAAGTATGAGCTTAATGGTGGTACAAACAATCCACAAAATCCAAGTAAGTATACCTTTGGTGTTGGTGTTCCTTCATTTAAGGATCCTACAAAAGTAGGTTACACCTTTACAGGTTGGGTTGATGATCACAATAATCCAATAACATCAATCTCAACAACCGATATGGGAAGTAAGAAACTCATTGCAACATGGACTGCAAATAAATATACGATTACCTATCAACTCGGTGGTGGTACAAACAGTCCAAGTAATCCTGCAACCTATACTTTTGGCGTAGGGGTTCCTTCATTTGCACCAGCAACACGTACTGGTTACAACTTTGTTCGCTGGGAAGATGCTCATGGAAATGTTGTGTCGTCAATCTCGGTAACTTCAACTGGTAATAAGATCCTTAAAGCGATATGGAAAGCTCAAGAATACTCAATTAAATATGAGCTTAATGGTGGTACCAACAATCCACAAAATCCAAGTAAATATACCTTTGGTGTTGGCGTTTCATCATTTAAGAATCCAACACGAACTGGATATACCTTTACAGGTTGGGTTGATTTGGATAACAATCCAGTAACATCAATCTCTACTACCGATATTGGAGCTAAGAAACTCATCGCAACATGGACTGCTAATAAATATACAATCACTTACCAACTAGATGGCGGTACAAACAGTCCATTGAATCCTACAACGTATACCTATGGTGTAGGTGTTGAATCTTTTGAACCTGCGACTAAAACTGGATACACATTCATGGGTTGGGTTGATTCACACCACAATCCAGTGACTGCCATTTCAGCAAATGCAACGGGCAATAAAGTATTGTGTGCTACTTGGGAAGTACAAGATTACACAATCTCTTATGTACTTGATGGTGGTACAAATGATCTTTCAAATCCTGCAACATATACCTTTGGCATCGGAGTTGCATCATTTAATCCAGCAACTAAACTTGGTTACACCTTTGCAGGTTGGGTTGATTTTGATAACAATCCAATAACAGCCATTTCATCATCCGACACAGGCAATAAGACACTTGTTGCCACATGGGTAGCAAATGAGTATGTCATTACTTATGACTTAGTTGGCGGCATCAATGATCTTACGAATCCTACATCATACATTTATGGAGTAGGGGTACCATCTTTTGCAAATCCAACTAAATTTGGTCACACTTTCTTAGGATGGGTTGATACAGAAAATAATCCTGTAACAGCAATCACGACTACAGATACTGGCGACAAGCATTTAATCGCCCAATGGACACCAAATGTTTATGGTATTACTTATATTCTAGATGCACAAGCTCCATTCAGAATGTTTATGGCCTTTGCGATCAGCGCAACAAATAGTCCAGACAATCCTGATAGTTATACATTTGGAATTGGTGTTCCATTATTCTATCCTGCAAGTAAACTTGGTCATATATTCCTTGATTGGGTTGATGAAGAGGGTAATGTTGTAACATCCATTGATCCTGAACATACCGGTGAAATCACCTTGTATGCAACATGGGAACCTGAAGTCTATGCAATTAACTACTTATTAGATGGTGGTACAAACAATGCAAGCAATCCTGCATCATATACATATGGTGTTGGTGTCGACGCATTTGAAGCTGCTTCTAAACCTGGTTATACATTCCTCGGTTGGACAAACGAATTCGGTGATGCATTCACCGCAATTACAGATACAGACATGGGTGAAATGACACTCGTTGCATCGTGGAAACAAAATGGTGCAAAAGTGACTGTCTACTATGAAGATGAATCTGGAAATCAACTCGATGATCCGATTATATTTGAAGGGGATATTGGTACAACATACATTGCTCAAGCACTCGTGCTTAATGGATATACACTAAAACAAGTAGTTGGTCTATCAGAAGGTCAAATTAGTGCTGTAGAACAAATCGTTCGCTTTGTTTATTCAGTAAATGTTCCACCAAGTGGACCAGTAAGACCTGAAGAACCAGTTGATCCTGTTGAACCAGTAGATCCTGTTGATCCTGTTGTTCCTGTTGAGCCAGTTGAACCTGTAGTTCCAGTAATACCAGTGGAACAAAAACCAAATCCAACAGTTAAAACCCCAACATCGAATAATCAAGGAACAAAAGAACTTGAGAATTCTGGTATCGCTTCGGATAATACATCTGCATTCATGGTAGTCATAGGTGGACTTCTCATGATGTTCAGTTCAATTCGAAGAAAACAAAAACGTTAGATTTTGAAATCGAGGCAGTTATACAAAAAGTGTAACTGCCTTTTAAAATTAAGCGCCTTATAAATGAAAGGATCGTGTTGTAAGAAATAAACCTTTTTTAATTGCACGGATCATAATATGAACACTTTTTTAAACAGAATCACAATTTATTCATAATTAATGAAGTTTTCTTGCGGTAATGCTATTCTATGGGAGAAATAACTAAATCCGTTAACCTCTTGTTCATTGATAGTAAGACTATTTAAAAAGGCGATTGGTGTCATTATGAATATACTTATAGAATCTCACATTAAACGAAAACTCAATTTACTGAATACGCTCTATTTCCGTGAAAAACCAATATCACTTGTTGAGCTTGCTTCCATACTTGGTATTTCTGAAAACACTTTAAAAGGTGATTTACAAAAATATGATTTATTGGGTACAAAAGGGGAAATTGATATCGCAATTGATAAAGATCGCAGATTGGAACTCTATTATACATTCATGCAAGAGTCAATTATTGTGAAAGTATTCCGAATTTTATTGCGTGAACCAGGAAAAAAAGCACAATACTATAGTAATGCACTTTCAATTAGCAGAACTTATTTCTATAAAGTAGTTCTTGCACTCAATAATGAACTTGAAAAATATAAAGCACGGATTTCTGTCAATACTGGTTATCATATTATTGCGGAAGATGAACGTATGTTTCGTTTGTATGCTTTTTTCTATTTCTCAACAACCTACACGGAGCAAGACCCAATTCAAAATCAAAGGTACCGCGTTTTTTTAGAACTTCTAAAGATGAACCATATTGATTATCCTTTACTTGAACAAATCGAATTCTGGGACGATAATTATCACACCTCATTTTTACTTATTAATATCATCCGTCAATCCGATAACAACAGTGCCTTACCAATCCCTGATTTTCATTCATATCGTAAATCCATTAAAATTCCAGAACAAGAATATAATACGATTCGCTCATTATATCCTCACGCTACACGCCAGTCCATTACCGAAGCACTTATTTTGTTTGCCCGATTTAAGGATTCAGGATACTTAGATGTAGAACCAGATGATGTAAACGACATTCTCTTAAACTATAGTCAAATGACTGAGTTAGAACTCAATGAAAATCAGATGGAGCAAATTGTCACTCGATGTACTCAGATTTTGTCCATGACACTTTATGTATCAAAAAACTTCCCATTCAATGTAAATCATTTTTCAATTATTATGAAAGACTTTTACTGTGAATACGCAATTATCAATGCGGATTTGTTAGATAACTATAATAAATTTCTTGAGCTTGCATCGCAAACAATTCAAAACGATTTTTCCAAGATTCGTGTTCTTGTGTTTTATCTTATGATCACAAATATTGGTGACTACTTATTTGCACCAAAAAAGAAGATCTTATTTGCAAGCAAACGCGGGATGATGCATCTTGAACATAGTAAAAACGAGCTAGAAATTATGCTTAGAATGGTAAAAATCAATCCTGACATTACAATGATTCCTTTAACAGAATTGAGAAGAGAAGCCCAAAACGGAACCTATGATTTGATATTTAGTGAATCCAAACTTGATGGGCTAGACAATGTCCTTCTTGTTGTATTTAATAATTCTTTACTTATGTTGGAACTTGTTTTGAAAACCTTCAGAAGTGATTACAAAACCCAACTCGAATTATTAGAAGGTGAGTAAGCGAATTTTTATAGAAGTGCTTGCATATTTCTATTGTTTGCGTATAATTAACTTATAAACGGTGAAGAGGACATGAGTTTATCTTAGTGATGTAGAGAGTGAAGCGGTTGGTGAAAGCTTCTCGAATCTAATTAAACTTACCACCTTGGAGTTGAACTTTTAAATGAAGTTCCGTATATCTGGCGTTAACAGAAAATTAAGTGCACAGTTATTGTGAATTAAGGTGGTACCGCGAGTTTTCGTCCTTGGAAATTGGCGGTTTTTTATTTGTAAAGGAGAAACAACTATGAATATCAAGGAAAATCCAGAGTTAAATGTATTAAATCACTCTGCAGCCCATGTACTTGCGCAAGCTGTAAAAAGACTATATCCAAATGCGAAATTTTGGGTAGGTCCAGTTATTGAAGACGGATTCTATTATGACATTGATTTAGGAGATATTGTCTTAAGCGAAGACGATTTCCCAAAAATTGAAAAGGAAATGAAGAAAATCGCAAAGGAAAACAAGCGAATTTCACGTGAAGAACTCACAAAAGAAGAAGCTTTAGAAATGTTTAAAGACGATCCTTATAAGATTGATATCATTACAAACAACCTTGAAGAAGGGTCTACAATTTCTGCTTATCGTCAAGGTGAATTTGTGGATTTGTGTCGTGGACCTCATGTTGAATCTACAGGGAAAGTTAAAAATGTTCGCCTAACCAAAGTGTCTGGTGCTTATTGGAAAGGGGATGCAAATAACAAAATGCTTCAACGTATTTATGGTATTGCATTCGAAACTAAAGAAGCACTTGAAGAATATGAAGCATGGCTTGAAGCTGCGAAACAACGCGACCACAAAAAATTAGGACGTGAACTCGGATTGTTTATGACAAGTGAATATGGTCCTGGTTTCCCATTTTGGTTACCAAATGGTATGCGATTAAAAAATGCACTCCATGAATACTACCATAAAGCGCATATGGATCGTGGCTATGAATTCATTGAAACACCGATTATGTTGAATCGTGAACTTTGGGAAATATCAGGACATTGGGCAAATTATAATGACAATATGTATACGTCATCCATTGATGAAAAAGATTTTGCGATTAAACCAATGAACTGCCCAGGCGGGATCCTAGTATATAAGAACGGACTTCATTCATACCGCGATTTACCGATTCGTCTTGCTGAAATGGGACATGTTCACCGTCATGAAGCCAGTGGGGCACTTAATGGTTTGTTTAGAGTTAGAGCTTTCACACAAGATGATGCCCATCTCTTTATGACACCCGAACAACTACAAGGTGAAATCATTGAAATGCTTGATTTCATTGATGAAGTGTATTCACTCTTTGGACTCTCTTATACAATTGAACTTTCGACACGTCCTGAATCTAAGTATATTGGAGATATCGAAGTGTGGAATCGTTCAGAAAAAATTCTTGAAGATGCATGTATTGCAGCCGGTGTAGAATTTAAAATCAACCCTGGCGATGGTGCATTCTATGGTCCAAAACTTGATTTCAAAGTTAGAGACTCACTAAACAGAATCTGGCAATGTGGTACAGTTCAACTTGATATGAACTTACCAGAACGTTTCGATATTACTTATATCGACTCAGAAGGTAACAAACAACGTCCAATTATGTTACACCGTGCAATCTTTGGATCACTTGAACGTTTCATTGGAATTATCATTGAACACTTTGGTGGTGCATTCCCAACATGGCTCGCACCATTACAAGTTGAACTCATTCCAGTCAATGCTCAGTATCATCTTGATTACTGTAATGAAGTTGCCCAAATCCTTGAGAAGAAAGGCCTTCGTGTTCATGTTGATGCAAGAAATGAAAAACTGGGTTATAAGATGCGTGAAGCACAAAAAGCGAAAACTCCAATTCAACTTGTAATTGGGGATAAAGAAGTCGAAAATCGCTTTGTAAATGTGCGTCGCTACGGTCAAACATCTCAACATTCTATGTCAATTCAAGCATTCGTAGAATTAATTAGCGACGAAGTAAGCCGTAAACTCTTAACACCTGAAGTAACTTCAGAAGACTAATGTATATTCAAAAGGTGCGATCGTTCCAAATGATCGCACCTTTTTTACACGCTTTAGTGTTGTTTTGATTGGAAGTGTTTTGCATGTTCAATTGCATTTACGTACTGTTGATCCATAATCCATGATAACCGACCAATAATTTCAGAGCTGGGTTCTTTACAACCACTTAAGATCCAATCCACAACAATTCCCGAAAAAGCATGGCTAAAGAAATTCACGATAAAATCTGCGTCTTGTTGTGGAATGTCTTTTGAACCAGAGATATCATAGAACACCTTACTTAATAATTCAGAAATCGTATGATAAAACATTCGCGTAAACTGATTTCGTTGCAATGAGTTTAGGGTATTTAGACAAAAATCATAATTATTCGATACATAATTGAGAATGACTAAAAAACTATCTTTCCAATTCGTATAGTCCACTTCATTTTTAATATGATGAATAAAGTCATCTTCATAGACCCATTCTAAAAGGGCATAGATATCTTGAAAGTGATAATAAAACGTTTGACGTGTTATTTGACACGCATCAACAAGTTCCGTCACTGTAATTTGTTCGATGCTTTTTGATTTCATCAAGGTTTTTAACTCAGTCCCTAAGAGTTTTTTTGTAGGATGTGACATAGACAGTCTCCTTTGATAGACATATTTTATAAGTTTTAGACCATTCTTTCAATATGTTTTTTTACACAATGACATACCTGTCAAATTTTTTGTCACTTCAACTTTTCTGTCAATTCTTTTAGGGTTTATCCAGCGCTATAATGACACTGTCAAAAGGAGGTACAAACAATGTACTATAGCAACGGTAATTATGAAGCATTTGCACATGCAAAAAAACCAGAAGGTGTCGAAAATAAGAAAGCTTACCTCATTGGTTCAGGTCTTGCATCACTTTCTGCAGCATCATTCCTTGTAAGGGATGGTCAAATGGACGGATCAAATATCACCATCCTTGAAGAAATGTCACTTGCAGGCGGTGGTCTTGATGGAATTAAAGATGATGGACGAGGATTCATTATTCGCGGTGGACGTGAAATGGAAAACCATTTTGAATGTTTATGGGATCTCTACCGTTCGATTCCTTCACTAGAAATTGAAGGTGCTTCTGTTTTAGATGAATTTTATTGGTTAAATAAAGTTGATCCAAACTATTCACTTCAAAGAGCCACCATTAATCAAGGGAATGATGCGAAAACTGATGGAAAGTTTACACTCACACCACAAGCATCTGAAGAGATGATCAAATTATTTTTCACGCCTGAAAGTGAACTTGATAACTTAACAATTGAAGATGTCTTCTCTCAAGATTTCTTTGACTCAAACTTCTGGTTGTATTGGCAAACTATGTTTGCATTTGAAACATGGCACAGTGCAATGGAAATGAGACGATATATCGCACGGTTTATTCACCACATTGGAGGTCTTCCAGATTTCTCAGCACTTAAATTCACAAAATACAATCAATATGAGTCCCTTGTCTTACCTCTTAAAAAATATTTAGTGGACCAAGGCGTTACCTTTAGATTTAATACAAAAGTTGTGAATGTTATCTTTGACATTACTCCAACCAAAAAAGTTGCGAAATCGATTATTTGCGAATCAAATGGCAGTGATTTTGAGATAAACCTGACTGAAAACGATCTTGTGTTTATTACAAATGGTAGTAATACAGACTCATCCTCAATTGGTGATCATCATAGTGCAGCAACTCTTAGTGCGACACAAGGAAACAGTTGGAAACTATGGAAGAACATTGCTGCTCAAGATAAAGCATTTGGAAACCCAGGCAAATTCTGTGATGATGTGAAGAAGAGCAATTGGGAATCTGCGACAATTACAACACTTGATGACAAAATTCTTCCTTACATTGAAGCTGTTTGTAAACGTGATCCACTTGCAGGTAAGGTGGTTACTGGTGGGATTGTTAGTGTTAAAGATTCAAGTTGGTTCTTAAGTTGGACCATTAACCGTCAACCTCATTTCAAAGCACAACCAAATGGACAAGCAGTTGTTTGGGTATATGGACTCTTTAGTGAAGTAGAAGGGGATTATGTTAAAAAAGCAATGAAGGATTGTACTGGAGAAGAAATAACACAAGAATGGCTTTATCATCTTGGGGTTCCTGTATCACAAATTAATGAACTAGCTGCTCATAGTGCAAACTGTGTTCCTGTCATGATGCCATACGTCACTGCATACTTTATGCCTCGTGCATTAGGAGATAGACCTCTTGTTGTTCCAAAGAACGTGGTCAATGCAGCATTTATAGGAAATTTTGCGGAAACACCGCGCGACACCGTTTTTACAACTGAGTATTCAGTAAGAACTGCAATGGAAGCAGTCTATACACTCCTTGATATAGATCGTGGGGTACCTGAAGTATTTGGATCTGCATTTGATGTCAGAGTCTTACTGGATGCAACTTCAAAAATGCTTGATGGAAAGAAACTTACTGATATGCACATGAGTTTACCGCAAAAATTGATGGTAAATAAAGTAGAGAAGAAAATTGAAAACACGATTGTTTTAGATTTACTTAAAGAGTATAAGTTAATTTAAAAATAAGCAAAAAGAGCCAAGTTTAAGATACTTGGCTTTTTCATGTCTTATAAAGTCAAAGTTTTTTTTCTTATTCAAGAAACAATTGTATCAAAGTAAGCGCTTTATGTCATCTTATGCTTCATTTTTATGAAAACAAGTGTTTCATAATGTAAAAAAGTGAAAATTCTGTGAAAATAGCCTTGAAATATTTTTGTGGTTTGTTATAATCATTAAAACAAAGGAGAGAAGCTATGAAGAAAAAGGTATTCAAACTATTTCAAGTTATGTGTGTGACGTTGATGCTTACAGCATGTGGTTCCAGTAATGGAAGCGATGGTGATGTTACTATTGGATTTAATTTCGACTTGACAGGTGCTGGAGCTCAATATGGTGAAGCTGAGTTGGATGGAGCTAAACTAGCTCTGAAGATTTTCAATGAAAATGGCGGATTTAATGGTAAAGAGGTTAAGTTCATTTCTCTTGATAGCAAATCAGACCAAAGTGAAGCGTATCAGGCTCAAACTAAATTGGCAGAAGATGGTGTGTTTGCAATCGTAGGTGCTACAATCTCAAGTACATCTGCACAAGCAATCCTTGCATCCGAAGAACAAAAAGTTCCAACTGTTACACCTTCTGCTACAGCAGATAAGGTAACAAACGATGGAACAAAAGGAATTCCTTATGGATATCGCGTTTGTTATGCAGACTCATTCCAAGGGTTGACGATGGCAAACTTTGCTGTTAATGAAAAAGGGTTTAAGAAAATCGGAATTATCGCTGATAATTCAAGTGATTATGCAAAAGGACTTGTATCTGTATTTAAAGCTCAACTTGAATCACTTGGTGGTCAAGTAGTTGTAGAAGAGTATTACTCAACTGGAGAAACAGACTTCTCAACAATCTTAACTAAGATTCGTGGAAACACTGATATCGAAGCATTGTTTATCCCAGGTTACTACAATGAAGTCGGAACCTTAATCAAACAAGCACGCGGACTTGGCGTTGATTATCCAATTCTAGGTGTTGATGGTTATGATTCAGCTGAACTTATTAACCTTGCAACTGCAGAAGCATTAAATAACGTATATTACTCAAACCATTATTCAAATACAGTTGAAAGCAAAACGCGCGACAACTTTGTAGAACTATTCAAAGCTGAGTACGGTAAAGAACCAGCAGGATTCCAAGCCCTTGCATTTGATGCCACTAACTTGGTGTTGGAAGCATTAGTTAAAGCAGGCAAAGCAGATCCTGAAGCAGTAAATGCAGCAATTGAAAGTACTAAAGGATTTGAAGGTGTTACAGGAACAATCTCAATTGATTCACTACACAATGCTGAAAAATCAACATTTGTACTTGAATTGAAAGATGGTGTTGAAGTAGAAGCAACCATCGTAGCACCATAAGAATTACAAGGCGATGTAAAACTCGCCTTTTCGTTTAATTATAGAATAGGGGAATTGTATGGACCAGTTTTTTCAACAAATATTGAATTGGTTGACAGTCGGAAGCGTATACGCTCTGATTGCACTAGGGTATACCATGGTATACGGAATTATGAAACTCATAAACTTTGCCCATGGTGAAGTATTTATGATCGGAGCCTACACTACGTTTGTAGGTATGGTATATTTGAAATTACCATTTTTAGCATCTCTGTTGCTTGCAATGGTATTTGCAGGACTTTTAGGCTTTGTGATCGAACGAGTCGCTTACAAACCACTGCGTAAATCTTCACGGATTAGCGCATTGATTACCGCGATTGGGATGTCACTATTACTCCAAAACATTGTCATTAAAATCTTTGGAGCAGACGTGTTAACTTTGCCTGAAGTCAGTGTCTTTCCTTCACTAACATTTGGTAATGTTGTGATTAACGGAAATCAATTACTCATTTTTGTTGTAACAATTATCTTACTTGTAATTCTCCAATACATCGTGTATCACACTCAGATTGGACGAGCAATGCGTGCTGCATCCATCGATTATGAAGCAGCAAGCCTTATGGGAATTAATGTAGATTTTGTTGTTTCATTCACATTTGTACTTGGAAGTATACTGGCTGCGGGTGCGGGATCACTTGTTGCTGCATACTATAACAGCCTTTCACCAGCTATGGGAGTATCTCGCGGACTCAAAGCATTTATCGCTGCCGTATTTGGTGGGATTGGTATTCTTCCAGGAGCGGTTATCGGTGGGTTTTTAATTGGTGGCATTGAAACACTTGTTTCACTCATCGGTTTATCATTATGGCGTGAAGCAGCAGTATACTTTGTACTCATTATCATCTTACTTGTAAAACCATCTGGTATTTTAGGGAAAAAAGGAGGAACAAAAGTATGACAAAACGCGACCTCAAATCTGGTGCTATCTGGATTGCGTGTACACTTGCGATATATGCAGTGTTCCAACTTTTAATCTCGATGAGAATTCTTCAGGTATCACAACAAATCGCTTGGATTACAATTGGAATTAATATCATTCTTGCAGTCTCATTAAACTTGATTCTTGGCGTTGCTGGACAGTTTTCACTTGGACATGCAGGCTTTATGTCAATTGGCGCATATTCGGTTGCAATCACGCTTCAATTTGTCGATGGGTACCTTGGATTTGTTTTAGGAATCTTAGTGGGCCTTTGTATCAGTGCCATTGTTTCACTGATCGTCGCAATTCCAACACTTCGACTCAAAGGGGATTATTTGGCAATTGCCACTTTAGGGATTTCTGAGATCATCCGCATTATTATTACGAATCTAACCATTACAAATGGAGCAATTGGAATTACCGGAATTCCACGTCATGTTAATTTTACAACCGTATATATATTCGTGGTATTCTCAGTCTATATCCTAACCTCAATTACACGTTCACGGTTTGGACGCGTATGGAAAGGGATCCAAGAAGATGAAATTGCTTCGTCTTCAATGGGCGTTCCATTAACACGGTATAAAGTAAGTGCCTTCTTAATTGGTGCATGCTTTGCCAGCATTTCAGGAGCACTCTACGCTTCATATTTTAGAGCAATTCAACCAGGGCTCTTTGATTTTAATAAGTCCGTTGATATTCTAGTTATTGTTGTGTTGGGCGGAATGGGAAGTTACACCGGTTCTGTAATTGCAGCAATTGTAATTGGGCTCATCAACTTAGTGTTCCAAGGCTTTGCTCAAGAACGCGTTATTATTTATTCAATCTTATTAATCGCAATGATGATCTTGCGACCTAAAGGACTCTTAGGCTCCTATGAGTTGAGTTTTAAACGTCTCTTTGGTAGAAAGGACTCCTATGGAAACACTAAAGGTTAATCACTTAACACAGCGCTTTGGTGGTGTTGTAGCGATTGAAGATGTATCCTGCGAAGTAAAAATGGGTGAGAAGGTAGGCATTATCGGACCAAATGGTGCAGGTAAAACAACCTTATTCAACTGCTTAACAGGTATCTACGTCCCTACTGAAGGATCAATTTCTCTCAATGGCGAAACAACCACAGAACTTACAGGGATGTCCGTTGAGAAAATTACAGAACTTGGACTCGCCCGTACATTTCAAAATATTCGACTTTTCAAGGATTTAACACTTCTTGACAATCTTAAAGTCGCGATGAATTTTAATGTCAACTATTCTAAATTTGATGCAGTCTTTAGAACACGTAATTTCTATCGTGAAGAACGAATCATGCAAGAAAAGGCGGATTCATATCTTGATATTGTAGACTTAAAGGACAAGGCTGAACAAAAAGCGTCTTCATTATCTTATGGGGAACAGCGACGTCTTGAAATCGTTCGTGCACTTGCAACAGGTGCAAAATACTTATTCTTAGATGAACCTGCTGCAGGTATGAACCCACAAGAAACAAATGATCTTCGCGATTTCATCAATCTTATCCATTCAAAATTTGAACTAACAATTGTCCTTATTGAACATGATATGGGGTTTGTAATGGACCTATGCGACCGTATTTACGTATTAAACTACGGTAAATGTATAGCCGAAGGAACACCCAAAGAAATACAATCAAATAAACTCGTTATTGATGCTTATTTGGGAAATGAGGATGCGTAATGTTAAAAATTGAAAATTTAGAAGTTAACTATGGCTCAATTTCTGCCATTAAATCCATCTCAATTAATGTTGAAGAAGGACAGTTAGTATCGCTTGTTGGCGCAAACGGAGCTGGAAAAAGTACGTTACTTAAAACCATTTCAGGATTAATTAACGCTAAAAGTGGTTCCATCACATTTGAAGGAAAAAACTTGTCAAAAGTTAAACCACACGATATTGTGAAAATGGGGATAGTTCATGTCCCTGAAGGCCGTCGTATCTTCTCAGGTATGACTGTTGAAGAAAATTTATTGCTAGGAGCATTTACACGCTCAGATCATCAAGCAATTAAAGAAGAGCTTGAAGTAATCTATAAACGATTCCCAATTCTTGGGCAACGTAAAAATCAAGATGCGCATACGCTCAGTGGTGGAGAGCAACAAATGCTTGCGATATCGCGTGCATTATTATCAAAACCAAGACTCTTACTTCTTGATGAACCTTCGATGGGACTTGCGCCATTAATTGTTAAAGAGATTTTCAACATCATCAAGGAAACAAATAACGATGGTGTTACGGTGCTTCTTGTTGAACAAAACGCTAAGAAAGCACTCGAAATTGCAGATTATGCTTATATTATTGAAAACGGAGTTTTAAGACTTGAAGGAAAAGCTGAAGATATTATAAACAGCGATCAAGTTAAGGAACTCTACTTAGGGGGTTAAGAAGGTACATTCAGTGCCTTCTTTTCTTACGTTTAAAACGCACTATTCTTTACATCATGCGCATGATTATATACAATGAGTGCGTGTTCTATTCAAACCGTATGGACAATACGATTACGTTGAAGGTATAATTTAAAAAGGAATTTTAAATCAAAGGAGATGCATTATAAATGAGTGAACGAACTGAATTTGTTTTTTATCCAACTACATTGGATGAAGTAGCACATAGTGTGCGCGTTGATATTTATGCCCATGAAAGACTTGAACAATATCCTCATGGGGTTATTGTCATGATTAAATATAAAGTAAGGGAAGACGGGTATCCAAGTGAAGATGAATTTGATCGACTTTCTACACTTGAAAGCTCGTTAATGAATGATATGGTTGAACATGGTTCCCTTTATCTTGGTACTATTACTGGAAATGGGAGCGTTGACTTGTTCTTTGCAAGTCCAACAGCAGACAACATCTCAGAACCCCTTAAACAACGTCAGGGCGATGAAATAGAGGTTTTAGTGCATCCAAACGGATCAGAATCACTCTATATCAATTACCTTTACCCAAACCTTTATGAACAACAATATATTGTAAATCAAGATTACTGTAAAGAACTCTTAGAACAAGGGGAGATGTTTGAAACAGCACGTGATGTGCTCTTATATGCATCATTCCACGATAACAAGAGCGCGCATGATTTTGCACATGAATTCGAAGGGTTAACAAAAGAAGCTCACATACATTTAAGCAAAGATGGACATATTCATGTTCACCTCACCATGCACATTGTTCCAGATGTCATGACCATGAATCTATTAACTGATAAAATGATTCACGGTACAGAATCACGCCATGGTCACTTTGAAGGGTGGCAAACAACTGTAGTAGGTGTATAAATAAACTCATTTAATGATCCGATATTGTAAACCAATTTGAACACATTATCGGATATCAATACAAAAACAGTGTCGTAAATACAACAAGCATCGTTTGTATATAAGACACTGTTTTTACATTTCAAACTTGAATAATTTCATTGTTTTTCGATGCTAATGACGGGTATTTTATAGAGCTCAATAATCTGTTGCACTATTCTGAAAATTCTTGAAAAAGATTGGAAATTGCCGTGTAAATAGATTGCTTTCAAATTTCTATTTTGCTAGTATTACTCCAGATGCTTTAAATAGCACAATGACAAAAAGGGGGTAATGTCAATGACAGTAAAATTACGTGGGAAACATGGAAACCTAAAAGAAGTGAAGGTTGGATTTAGCTGGTCTGTATTTTTCTTCGGATTCGTAGATCCATGATTCAATGGAGATTTTAAATGGGGAATCATCCTGCTTTTACTGGAAGTGTTGATAAGTTTAAAGACAAAGGGTATGGGAGCCATTATTGTATCGGCAGCATTCTCAATATTCTACAACAAAATTTACATAAACGACTTGTTGAAAAAAGGTTATGAACCTGCATCTGAAGTTGATGCTGAAATCTTAAAACAAAAGCTTTAGTATCAGATAGTCGAAAATTATCTAAAAAAAGCCAAACTCTTATCTGAATTTGGCTTTTATTAAAGGGTTTTATAAAAATGTTTTTGTGACTTTGTGGAATGATACCCACAATGTTCATAGAAAGCATGTGCTTGTGTTCGAATCACATTTGAGTTCAAACGAACTGCAGATAGGTGATTGTTTAGCGTCCATGATTCCACTTCTTGTAATAACTGTTTCCCAAACCCATATCCACGCACCGCACGATTTACCGCAAGTCCACATACATTTACACACGGCTCACTATATATTGATCGATAGATATGTGCATGAACATAACCAACGACAGAGTCTTGATGTTGGGCGACAAAGATTACATGTTCAGGATTTAAACTTAATGAATTAAAGTTATCTTGGACTAAAGAAAGCGTTGTATTTGGATAACCTAAATCGTGTTGACTTAAAAGCGTAATTGATTCTAAATCTTCAAATAAGCACCGTCGAATCATATCGAAGACTACTTTTCAGTGAGACTTAATAATAAGTCCATTTTTAGATCATACAATTCTTGCGATAGGTCAACATAATAGGTATGAGGGTTTTGAAGCCGTTTTACTTCATCCCACAGTGTTTCACGTTCTTTCGCAGCATAAACCTTTATGTCTTGAAGTGTTGGTGTTTCATAAACACACTGACCCTTAACAAAAATTGGAACATGCAGTTCTCGTATTGTATAGTTTTCCAAATCTTTACGTTTCCATGGAGCACTTGGATCAAAGATCGTAAGCTTATCTTCAGGAACAGTTTCATGTGAGAGCGCGATGTAGTCTGCGAGTGCTTTGTTAGTTGTGTTATCATAGAAACGATATAATCGTTTAAATCCAGGATTGGTAATTTTCTCAATGTTGTCACTTACTTTAATTTTCGGATGGATGACACCATTGACTTCCGATGCAATCAGCTTGTATACACCACCAAGTACCGGTTCACTTTTTGAAGTGATCAAGTTTTCACCCACTCCAAATTGATCAATCGCTGCCCCTTGATAGATTAAGTCATCAATAATAAATTCATCCAGTGAATTTGATGCCATAATCTTACAATCGTGCAAACCCTGTTCATCCAGCATTTTACGCGCTTCTTTTGAAAGATAGGCAAGGTCACCCGAATCCAGCCGTATTGCTTTCAGACGATAACCATTTGGAATCAAATAATCCTGAGCAACTTTAATCGCATTTGGCACACCAGATCCTAATGTATCATAAGTGTCCACTAAGAAAATACTATTTGTTGGATTAATTTTCGCAAAGGATAAGAATGCATCATATTCTGAATCATGCAGTTGAATGTAAGAATGGGCCATTGTACCACTCACATAAGCACCAAATTTATGACCAGCTAATGTGTGCGAAGTTCCGACACATCCAGCAATGATCGCAGCACGTGCTCCATCCAATGATGAATCATATCCGTGCGCTCGTCGAGCACCAAACTCAAGGACTGAGCGTCCTCGTGATGCTGTCACAATACGACTAGCTTTAGTCGCAACTAAGGTCGAATAATTGATGGATAATAAGAGCATGGTTTCAATAAGTTGTGCCTGGATGACATTTCCATGCACAGTCACAAGGGGTTCGTTTGGAAAACAAACAGTTCCATCTTCCATCGCCCACATATCAATATCAAGTTCCATTTCTAGAAGATAATTTAAGAATGCTTCATCCTGAAATCCACACTCTCTTAAATAATCAATATGTTCCTTTTGAAACTTAAAGTTTTTAATGCCTTCGATTAGTTTCGCTAATCCATTAAAAATCATATATCCACCACTATTGGGTGTGCGTCGTGTAAACATATCGAAATAAACAATTTCTTCATGCCTTTTTTCTTTGAAATAGGTATAAGCCATTGTAAACTCATATAGATCAGTGAGAAAAACAATATCATCAAGTTTAATCATAACTATCAATTCCTTCTAAGTATGTTGTATAATGTACTATAGTGATTATACCATTAAATCGGAGGTTTTTATCTATGTTTAATTTGAATCAAATCGTTGGTGAGCCAAATATTTGGCTAATTCCCGACTCAAAGTTCAACGAAGTATCCGTAAATCTATTAATTAAGTTTCCTTTAACAAAAGAAACTGCAACAACCGCGAATGTCTTAACAAAGATGTTAAGCGATCGTCTGAGTGCCTATCCATCTAAACAAGAAATGGCAAAACACTTGGATTGGTTATATGGAACAAGTTTATCTGTTTTTACCTATTCACTGGGGCAAGCACAGATTCTTGAAATAAATACACGTTCAATTAATAAGCGGTATGTCGAAGAAGACTTGCTTAATGAACAGTTTAAGTTAGTGTATGAAGTTTTATTGAACCCTTTGCTTAATGAAGAAACATTTAAGGAAGCCAAACTGAATGTCAAAAAGGATTTGTTAAGGGTGAAAGAAAACCCACAATACTTTGCACTTTTAGAAGCCTTATCAAAAGCTGGACCCGACCAAATATGTGGCATTCAGCCTGATGGAAATTTAGAGCGACTAGAATGTGTTACTTTAGAGGATGTGCACTCATTCCATCAAATGTGTGTTCATGAATTTGAGAAAACAATCTATGTCGTTGGGGATGTATCTCCATCTGACATTCCAACCATCCCAACGCTTTCACAAACACAAACACAAGAAAGTCTTGTCTCAAATCAAATCTTAAATGAGCATCAGGTGGACTATCAACCCTCTAATCAAACAGAGCTTGTGATGATTTACCAAACTGATATCACACCACACCATGAACTTTACCTTCCTTATCTTGTGTTTATTGCGTTATTAGGGCAAGGCACTTCGTCTCTTTTATTCCAAAACGTTCGGGAAAAACACAGTTTGTGTTATTCAATCTATGCTTCCCAGCTTATTTTTGATGGATTGTTCTATATAAGCACCAGCATTTCACCTTCGAATGAAGCGAAAGTCATTGACCTTGTATCAGAACAAATTGAAGCAATCAAACGCGCTCCACACGATCTTGCGAAAACAAAAGCTTATTTAGTGAATCAAATCAGTGGCACCACAGAGAAACTTAGACGTTTAGGACAATTTGTGGTTCGTAATCATGCATTAAACCGGGATGATTCACCCGAAGATATGATTGAATCCATTATGAATGTAACACCAGAATCTGTTCAAGCAGTTGTGGATCATATCAATCACTCATTTATTTACAGCTATAGGGGACAAGACGATGAAACAAATTAAAAATTCTTTTATTGACAATGCGTATGCATTCGTAACGGAAAGTGGCCTACGGGTAACGATTATACATCGCCCAGGGTTTAAACAATCTGTTGCAGTATATGGAACACCATTTGGTGCACTTGACTTAATCCAATCCATTGATGGCTTAGAAGTTCAACACAAGACAGGGGTTGCTCATTTTCTCGAACATAAACTCTTTGAAGATGAAACCGAAGATGTATTCAGTAAGTTTGCTGAAGTAGGGGCCAGTGCGAATGCCTTCACATCACATGAACAAACTGTTTATTACTTTAGTACTAATGGCGATGTATTAACCCCTTTGGGGATTCTAATAGATTTTGTCAGTCGTTTTTCTTTAAATCAAGAACGCGTCGACAAAGAAAAGGGGATTATCTTAGAAGAACTTCGCATGTATGCCAAAATGCCGGATACAAATCTCTTAATGAAGACCTACCAAAATGTCTATCACACGTTTCCTTTACGAATTGATATTGGGGGAACTGAAGAAGATGTTTCATCAATGCTTTTAGATGATTTACGAACAGCCTACCGTATGAATTACACAGACTCACGAATGGGCCTAGTAATTACAACTGGGGAAGACCCACAGAAAATCTTTGAGACTGTGACACTTCACACTCAAAATCATCCGTATGAAGTCTTAAACGTTCAAACCCACTTCAAACATGAACCACTCACTGTACGATGTGCTTATGAAGAAATTTATGACAATGTTTTAATTCCAAAAATGAGTGTCTCTTATAAATTTGAGTACAATGGTACCAACAAAGTCTATGATGAATATTTGGTTCGGTTTATCCTTCAACTTAACTTCTCTGAGATGAATGATGCATACCAATCCTGGTTAGATGATGAAATTATCAGCGATTCATTCATGTATGATGTCGATTTGAGAGATGGCTTTGGTGTTGTTTATTTCTTTAACGATGCCGAAAAACCAGAGGCTTTCAGAGAACTCATTGATTCAGTAATGCAAAAACTAGAAGTAAACCCAGATAATTTTACCCAATTGTCAAGACGTCAATATGGACGCCTGATTATGTTAATGGAACACAACGATCGTTTTGTCATGAATATATTAAGTACTGGGTTTAAAAGGGTCCAATACTTTGATTACCTTGAATTCATTAAGACTTTGGATTACAAAAGAGTACTTAATACATTAGATTTCTTACAAAACTTTAATTCAAGCTTTGTACTAATGAAACCACACGAACCTACCCATTCAGATTAAGAAGCTTTAAGTTTGATCATCACATCGATTATTGTATGAAATTGATTGTTTGATTAATCCTATCTTTTTACCTCATAAATCATAGATTTAAGCAAAAAATCACGTAGAGAGTATGTTATAATTTTTGTATGATTTTTGTGCCGAAAATCTAACGGATCTAGAATTGAGGTGAAGCGTATTAACCAGTTCAGTCTCGTCGGAAAAGTGAAGAGTCAAACGTCGAAAGTTGCGGATCTGCAAGGGGGCATCTATCATGCATTTGATATTGAAGTCATTAAAAACTTCAGAGAAGCGGATTTCTCATTTAAAACAGAAATCTACCGCATTCATTTATGGCAGGGCATGGCTGCAGAAGTTATGTCATTTCGTAAAATAGACGATAACATCGCTGTACACGGCAGAATTGAAAAACGCGGCAATGACTTGATGTTAATTGCTGAAAATTTAGAATATTTAGCTTAAGATAAGGGGACTTTTATGAAAACATATCTCGATTTATGTCAGTTTGTAATGGAACATGGTGAACAACGTATGGATCGTACTGGTACAGGTACACGCAGTGTATTTGGATACCAAATGCGGTTTAATTTAAGCGAAGGCTTTCCTTTGCTCACAACAAAACGCGTACACTTCGCATCTATTGCGAAAGAATTACTTTGGTTTATCAGCGGCAATACGAACATACAATGGCTCGTTCAAAACAAAGTAAGGATTTGGAACGAGTGGCCATATGCTGCATTTAAAGCGTCAGATATGTATCAAAACGAAACAATGAATCAATTTATTGAGAGAATTGCTCACGATGATGCATTCGCTGCTCAATTTGGTGATTTAGGTCCTGTTTATGGAAAGCAATGGCGTGACTTTGGGGGTGTTGATCAACTACAAGAAGTAATTGATCAAATCCGAAACAATCCAACTTCACGTCGGATTATAATGAGTGCCTGGAATCCACCTTTAATTCATGAGATGGCTTTGCCACCATGTCATGCATTTCTACAATTCTATGTCAGTGATTCAGGCAAATTATCCCTACAACTCTACCAACGCAGTGCCGACATCTTTTTAGGTGTTCCATTCAACATTGCGTCATACGCACTGCTTGTGCATATGATTGCGAAAATATGCAACTTAGAAGTTGGTGACTTCGTTCATACGTTAGGTGACGCGCACATTTATAATGATCACGTTGATGCAATTGAAGAACAACTATCACGTGAACCATTACCACTCCCACAATTAATCATTCACGGGGATCAAAAAGAAATTGAAGACTTTAAATATGAAGACTTTGAAATCGTAAACTATAACCATCATCCTTCCATTAAAGCCAAGGTGAGCGTTTAATGATTACCTGTATCGCAGCGATGAATCAGTATGGTACCATCGGCCGTGATGGGGTGATGCCGTGGCATTCATCCGAAGACTTAAAACATTTTAAATCCTATACAATGGGAAAGGATTTGTGTATGGGGAGGGTTACTTATGAAGGATTACCTCAAAAACTCAGAGGTCGAAACATTCATGTAATCACAACAGACACCACATATCCAAACAGCATTCAAGATATTAATGCATTTTTTAAAACATATAAAAACAGTGAAAAGGAATGTGTCGTATGTGGCGGAGGAACCATCTATGAACTTCTTTTACCAATCTGTGATAAACTCGTATTATCCTTCATTAAAGACAATGACGTCATTGGCGACACTTATTTTCCGTCGTTTTCAATTAATGAATTTAGAATAAAGGAAATGCGTGAATTTAAAGAGTATAATTTAGTTATATACGAAAGGGTGATTTGATGAGAATCGTTGAGATAATCGAGAAGAAACGCGATGGACACGCCTTATCTTCTCAAGAAATTAAGTTTTGGATTGAAGGACTTACAAACCACACGGTTGAAGATTATCAATCTTCAGCCTTGTTGATGGCAATTACTTTAAATGGTATGAATATGGAAGAAACAACAGCACTAACAGAAGCGATGATTGCTTCTGGTGACACCATTGATTTATCCTTAATTCATGGTCTTAAAGTCGATAAGCACTCCACTGGAGGTGTTGGGGATAAGACATCCCTTGTCATCAGTCCTATTGTTGCTGCATGTGGTGGCAAAGTTGCGAAAATGAGTGGAAGGGGACTTGGACATACCGGTGGAACCCTTGATAAACTTGAATCAATTCCAGGATTTGACATTAATTTAGAAAATGACGCATTTGTAAATCAAGTAAACGACATTAATGTCGCAATCATTGGTCAAACAGGAAATCTAGTATACGCAGATAAGGTGCTTTATGCTTTACGTGATGTAACGGGAACGGTTCAATCAATTCCACTGATTGCTGCATCGATTATGTCTAAGAAAATCGCAGGTGGAGCCGATGCAATCGTACTCGACGTAAAATATGGCGAGGGAGCATTTATGAAGACATTGGATGATGCACGCGAATTAGCACGTGTGATGATATCCATTGGAAAAAACCTTGGACGCGATGTTACAGCACTTCTTACGAATATGAATCAACCCCTTGGTTTTTGTATTGGAAATGCGCTTGAAGTAAAGGAAGCCGTTGAAACGCTGTGTGGACATGGACCGAAAGACTTAGAAGAACTCTGTTTGGTTGCATGTGGACATATGCTTGTTCATGGCAAGCAAGTTGATTCATATGAAGCAGGGTATCAAAAAGCAAAAGCTTCCATCGAAGATGGATCAGCATATAAGAAATTCCTTGAGTGGATTGCAAGACAAGGTGGCGATACATCAGTATTTGAAGACCTTGGTGCGTTTACTCACGCAGCCTACACCCAACAAGTCTACGCTGATTCCCATGGATTTGTATCTGATTTAAAAGCTTTAGAACTTGGAATGGCTTCACTTCATTTAGGTGCAGGACGCACAAAAAAAGATGAAGACATTGACTTTAAGGCTGGAATCATATTAAATAAGAAAGTTGGGGATTCTGTAAGTGAAGGCGAACTTCTGGGTACTTTGTATAGCAATGAACCCATTGAGTCGCGTCACATTGAAGAATTCAAATTAGCATTCTCTTACACAGACAATGCACTTGAAACACCGCAATTAATCGCGGATATCGTAAGTTAGAAAAGAGATTTTGGATGGCATTTGAAGTTACAATTGAACAATTTTCCGGTCCTTTGGACTTAATGCTTTATTTGATCAAGGATAAGAAACTTGATCTTTTTGACTTAAACATCCTTGAACTCGCGAATCAATATGCTGATTTTTTAAATCACGCTAAAGAACAAAAACTCGAGATTGCTGCAGAATACATTGCAGAACTCGCTGGACTTATTGAATATAAAAGTAAAAAGCTTTTGCCTCGTGACAAAAGTGAACTTGATGTCAAAGAACTTGAAGACCAAGAAACAGACCTGGTGAAAAGGTTGCTTGAATATCAACGCTACAAAGAAGTTAGTATGGAACTTGCAGTACGCTATCAAGAACGGCTCCAACAACATACAAAACCCATCTCTGTTCAACTTCTAAAAGACATTAAAACATCACTTAAGGATAGTATTTCTTATGATCAAACGCCTTATGATCTCATGAATGCCATGGTCAAGGTAATGCAACGCTTTAAGCTTGCAAATCCACATGAAGTATCCATCGAACGTGTTGAATATTCAGTGGATGATCGCATCATTTCACTGCGGATGGAGTTTTTAAACAAAAAAGTAATGACATTGGATGATTTGCTCGAGAAATCACCCAATGTAAGTTTTATGATTGTCACATTCCTAGCAGTTTTAGATATGTTACGAATGGGTGATTTACTCTTGAGCACTCAAAACGACGCAATTTATCTGAAAGGAGCAGTCTAGATGGAAGATTTTGGTACATTAGAAGCAATACTCTTTGCATTTGGTGATGAAGGCATTACTAAATTTCAATTACAGACTGTATTCAATCTTGATGAGGGATCGTGTAATACATTTGTTGAAGACTTTAAAAACCACTACAAAGAAAGTGCAACATCCGGTCTTGATGTTGTGGAATATGGTGGTGTCTTAAAACTTGTTACGAAACAGAAACATCACGAGATTATTGGTGAACTGCTTGAATTTAACCGCACCCGTCAATTATCTCAAGCTGCCCTTGAAACACTTGCAATCATCGCCTACAAACAACCCATTACACGCGTTGAGATCGAAGAAATCCGCGGTGTTAACAGTGATATGATGTGTCGCCGTCTTGAAGCACTAGACCTTATTTGCGAAGCGGGACGCAATGACACACCGGGTAGACCCATATTATATGAAGTAACTTCTTCATTCTTTGATGTATTTAAACTGACATCATTAGATGAATTGCCTGAAATTAAAGTAGAAATGATTGGAGAAAATCATGAGCTCTTCAAATGAAATAAGATTACAAAAAGCAATCGCGGATGCGGGGGTATGTTCGCGTCGTAAAGCAGAAACACTGATCCTTGACGGAAAAGTTAAAGTCAATGGCGTTGTGGTCAAAGAATTGGGTGTTAAAGTGTTGCCACAAGACAAGATTACCGTTGATAACAAGCCAATCATTCAAGAGAATAACCGTGTATATTATTTATTGAATAAACCAAGAGGTGTTCTATCCAGTGCATCCGATACACATGATCGACCGACTGTTATTGACATCGTACACGATCAACACAGACTGTATCCGATAGGACGTCTTGATATGGATACAACAGGCGCACTCATTCTCACCAATGATGGTGCGTTTGCACAACTTCTAACGCATCCAAAATACCACGTTAAGAAATCCTATCGTGTATCAGTAAAAGGGAAACTCCCATTCAGCGTATCAGAGAAACTGCGTCAAGGCGTTACAGTTGATGGTGTCTCTTACCAAGGGATGGAAGTCGAAGACGTTCGTTATATTAAAAAAGCAGACAGAACTGCATTTACCTTAATTCTATCAGAAGGTAAAAATCGTCAAATTCGTAAAGTTATGGAGCACTTTAAACTTCCTGTTGTGCGGCTTCATCGCTTTGCAATTGGTCCAGTAACGCTGGATGGTGTGGGAATTGGTCAATATAGGGACTTGAAACCTTTTGAAATCAAAAAGCTTTCATTAATGGCTAAAGGCGAACTATAAATGCAACAGTTTTTTATTGATGATATTGACAACCCGTCATTATCTGATGACCAACACCACCAAATAAAAAATGTCTTAAGAATGAAACAAAACGATACCGTTCGTCTTGTTGATGCAAAGGGAAACGGCGTCCTTGCACGATTTAATACAAACGCTTTGGATTCCTTTGATATTCTTGAACCCTTAACCTTTTACAAAAAGAAATATCGCATTCGGATTGTTGCTTCACTCATACGTTCTGAGCGTCTTGAATGGATGATTCAAAAAGCATGTGAGTGTGGCGTTGATGAAATCATCTTGTATCGATCCGATCGTGGGGTCGTGCGCGATTTTGGAAAACGGGAAGCACGTAAACTTGAACGACTTCAATTAATTGCGAAAGAAGCCTCTGAACAGTCTTACCGTCAATTCCCCGTGAGTGTATCTGGAATTATTGAGTCAAAAGATTTAAAATCAACCTTATCTGATTTTAATCTATATGGTGATACATCAGACCATCCCCACTTGCTCAGTGTCTTAAACAAATCTCAAGGCTCAATCACTGTATTTATTGGACCTGAAGGAGGTTTTTCTGATAAAGAACGTGCTCTATTTGATTCATTAAACATCCAAGCAGTCAGCTTTGGACCTTATATCTACCGTGCTGAAACAGCACCACTTGCAGTTGCAACCTTAATTAGTACATTGGAGATTGGATAATATGCTATCAAAGTATCATAAGTATAAATTGAATAAAAAACGCATGAATCAGCTTAAAACACTCGCTGAACGTTTTTCATTGCCTTATGATCCGAAAAACTTGATGGACTATCTTACATTAACTGTATTTGAAGAAGGATTAAGAAACAAAGAGACCATTGAATCATGCTATGAAAGTGTGCGCAGTCAATGTTTTGATATGTGGGACTATTTGAGTTTTAAAGAAAGAAATGCTTTGATCCTCAAAGACTTAAAACCAGAACTTCAAAACTTAAAACACTTCAGCTATAATAATGAACAAATATTTATTCCATTTTTTGATGAACTGATGAACGCACTGTATTCAAAAGAAGTCGCCATTCTAGAACTTCCTCAGTTTTTCGAACTGTATCAAAACTTTAAGAGTAAGATTATCAACATTAATCGTTACGGACGCTTGCCTTTTATTGCAAATATGGGAGAATTTGAGTGTTCGTTTGATACCAAAGACTTCTTTATTTTACATGATGAACGTGGTAAAGCATTCATTAAAGTATCTGATAAAGACTACGACATATTTCCATACCTAAAAACAAAAGATTTGATGCAGCGTGACATCTTTACCTTTTCATTATTATTAGCGGAAGATGAAGATGCATTTTATAAAGCATTAGTGGATAAAGAAGTGGTTTCTAAGCGTTTTATTAAGAAATACAATAAACTCGTGAAGAAAAGACAAAAGAAGGTGAAATCATGACAGGGTTTGATTTATTTGGAGTCGATGATTCAAGACAGATAACACGTTTATGCAACAACACGAACCAAGTGATTGCGAACTCGTGTTTCTTTTGTACTACAGGCGTCAGCGCAGATCGCCATGACTTTGTGGATACAGCCATTGAAAAAGGTGCAATATGTATTGTCCATTCCAAACCATTCACAACTTACTATGATCATATTCTTTACATTAAGGTTGACGATGTTCAAAAAGAATTAGTACGGGTTGCTGACCTTTATTATGGCGATCCATCCCGCCATTTAACGCTATATGGAATCACAGGGACCAATGGTAAAACTTCAACCGCTGTCATGATTTATGATCTTTTGAAACAACTCAAGGTTAAAGCAGGATATATGGGAACTGTCGCCATTCGCTATGATGATATTGAATTACCTGCAAAACTCACAACACCCGATATAATTGAATTTAGGGAACTTCTCAGTGATATGGTAAACCATCAAATTGATTCCGTAGCAATTGAAGTTTCAAGTCAAGGCTTATCCTTGGGTCGTGTTGACAATATCGACTTTGATGTGGTTGGATTTACAAACTTAACGCAAGATCACCTTGATTATCACAAGAATATGGAAGCCTATTTCAATGCTAAAAAACGTCTTTTTGATCAAGCAAAACCATCCTGTATTATGGTAATTAATGAAGACGATGAATACGGTCAAAGACTGATTCATACTGGATATACACAATCGATTGTTACATATGGGACACACCCTACAGCAGACTATCAAGCTGCTGATATCAAACTGTTTGATGATCATACAGAATTTAAGCTAATCCATAAACACCAATCCTACGATGTTTACTCAAGTCGTGTCGCACGGTTTAATGTTTATAACTTGGTTCTAGCGATTGCGATGATCCACAACCAAACCCACGTTTCACTTCAAGAAATCGTATCTGCAGCTGCTACACTTTCAGAAATTACAGGACGCGTCAATTTTCTAGACTATGGACAGGACTTTAAAGTCATTGTAGATTATTCTCACACACCCGATGGTATGGAGAAGATGTATCAATACTGTAAAGACATCATCAACCCAAACAACAAAGTAATCGCTGTATTTGGTAGTGCAGGGGGACGCGATCATGACAAACGCCCGATGATGGGACAAGTCAGCGATGCTTACTGTGATGTTATCGTTCTAACAGAAGATGATCCGCGATCTGAATCTGTTTTAGACATCGCCCATGATATCAAAACTGGCATCACTAAAACTGAAACAATTATTGAGCCAAATCGATATTTAGCCATTAAAAATGCTATAATGAGAGCGGATCCTGGTGATATTGTTGTTATCATGGGAAAAGGGCTCGAAACCTATCAGCACGGACCCAGTGGTAAAGAACCTTGGATGGGTGATCCAGATGCTGTAAAACAATCATTGGAGGAAAAAAATGAACACACTCAATAAATACATCGACCACACACTCTTAAAGCCAGAAGCTTTAGAATTCCAAATTGAAACACTTTGTAAAGAAGCGTTGCAATACGATTTTATGAGCGTTTGTGTCAATCCTTATTACGTATCAAAATGTGCAGAACTTCTTAAAGGTTCTGATGTTAAAGTATGTACCGTTATTGGATTTCCTTTAGGTCAAAACACAACTGAAACTAAGGTATTTGAAACAAAGAATGCCATTGCAAATGGCGCAACAGAGATTGATATGGTCATCAATGTTGGCGCTTTAAAAGATGGAAAACTTGATGTGATTACACACGAAATAAAATCAATCAAAGAAGCATGTGGTGACTTAGTACTAAAAGTTATCTTAGAGACTTGTCTTCTTTCTGATGAAGAGATTGTGAATGCATGCAATGCTTCAGTTAAAGCCGGTGCTGATTTTGTGAAAACATCGACTGGATTTAATTCAGGCGGGGCAACTGTAGAAGCAGTAACGCTTATGAAACAAACAGTAGGGGACAAAGCACAGGTTAAAGCTTCAGGGGGTGTACGCTCATTTGAAGATGCTCAAAACATGATTAATGCAGGCGCAACACGCTTAGGCACTTCAGGAGGTGTTGCTTTAATGCAAGGTCAAAAGGTTGAAGGCACTTATTAAGTTACAATTTCTAGAGAGACCGTGATATTTGGTTTCTCTTTTCTTTTAAGGCAATCTTTCACGATGATTCATAACACTTTGATACCCCATTGATTCAGACAGCGATACCTTGTTAATGTTAGGGTTAATACAGTATAATATTCACGCTAAAGGAGATGATGTGATGTACACTTTCACACTTAAACCCGTATCCCTTGAAGAACGAGAGATTCTTGCAAACTTACTTGAAAAATATCTCTATGAATTCTCACAATACACAGAAGTTGATGTAAACCCCTTGGGACTTTATGGGTATATGTACCTTGATTACACATGGACTCAATCAAATCGTTGGGCATACTTCATTATGATTGATGATGCTCTTGCTGGTTTTGTGATGGTTAATGACTATCCAGAAGCCTTTGATCGCATTACAGATTTTTCACTTTCTGAGTTCTTTATACTCCATAAATACCGCAGAAACCGTGTTGGAACATCTGTATTTGAAACCCTTTGTTCATTACATAAAGGATCATGGCAACTTAAATGCCACCCTAAAAATATTCCTTCCGTAAAGTTTTGGGAAAAAGTTATTTCAACCTATACCCTCAATAACTATGAGAAGGTCGTCGATTATCCTAATTCGCATTATGAAGATGGGTCATTAGGAACGCTGTTCTTTTTTGAATCATAACTGCACAAGGAGATAGATACTATGCTAAAAGAAATTACATGCTTGAATGCAACACAGACTGAGTATCCATTTAATATACTGAAATTCGATTCGCTTGATCTTTCCTCACCTGTAATCTTTCTGACCGGTGAAAATGGATGTGGTAAGTCAACCTTACTCAATGCGATTAGCACCTTAACCCAAAGTATTCCCGTTGGAAAAGCATCGTCAATGCACCACCCTTATGAAGATGGGTTCAAACTTTCATGGTCTTCTAAACTTAAGAAAGGGTATTATTTCCAAAGTGAAGACTTCTACACCTATTTGTCCTGGGCATCCGATGAAGTTGAAACCAATCAAATGATGTTACAGGATGCTCAAGCACGCCATAAAAATCCAGAATCACTTGCTTATCTTCTTGAGACAAACCTTCATAAAGGCAATACACAGCGCATGAATGGGATTGTTGAATCTTACCTAAAGGCATCGCATGGCGAAGGGTATATCCGCTTTTTTAGTGAAAGACTGCGTTCACAATCACTTTATTTACTTGATGAACCCGAAACCCCTCTTTCGTTTCAAAACCAATTAACCTTGCTTTACCTTATTGGTGAGTATGTGAAAAAGGGGAGTCAATTTATTATCTGTACCCACTCGCCCATACTCTTAGCATATCCTCAGGCTAAGATTTATTATATACATGAAGCAATTAATGAAGTTTCATACGATAATCACCCAATTGTGAGTGACACACGTTCATTTTTGAAAGATCCGCAGCGGTTCATGCATTATCTTTTTAATGAAGAAGGTTCATAATTTGTTAATGATAAAGGAGTCTCTATGAAACTATACATCGCACGACATGGTCACACATATTGGAATGAAGAAAAACGTATTCAAGGAAGTAGTGATACTGATTTATCACCTAAAGGGATTTTGCAAGCTCACGCACTTGCTGATCAACTGAATCAAATGCACGTCGCTTTTTCTTACATCTACACAAGCCCCCAAAAAAGAGCAAAAGATACCGCAACAATTGTGTCTCAAGTTTGTGGAATTGGTATGGTTGAAATGCCAAATCTTCAGGAGATTGCATTAGGAACCTGGGAAGGGAAGACGTGGATTCAAGTTGAAAACGATGATCCGGATTCATTTCGTACATGGTCTCACAATCGACGCTATTCAAACATTCATCAAGGGGAATCCTATCAACAAGTCTTACAGCGCGTCTTATCAGGGCTTAGACAAATTATTTCGAATCATCAAGATGACGTCTTAATTGTGACTCACAGCGGTGTGGTAATGGCGTTGTTATCCTTACTCAACAAAACTCCTTTTGAGATGATGGTTCAGTACCATTTGAATAATGCTGCATTCATAACACTTGCCGATCAAGATGTTCATCAAATGGAAATACTGTTGTAAGGAATATTCCTTTAATTGTTGATTTTTTCTGGTATACTTTAATTACAAGAACCATGCAAGAGGAGGAATTGACCGATGCTTGAATTATTTGTTTCATTATTTCATGATTTGTTTATTTTCACTAAGTTTGAAAAGTTAGATGATTTTAGCTCAAGAAAAGATTTCATCAAATACATCACATACTTATATTTGATTACAACGTTTTCTTGCATTCTCTTTAGTATCGGATGCTTAAATCTATTCAATACAGTTCGGTTTTTTCACCCTGTATCATTCATCTTTGCTTTGACTTTCATCCCTGTATCAATCTTTGTAATCACTTTTGGATATCGTCACTTAAACAAAACATACAAAATCTAAGTCCAATACCTGGGATTATCGAAGCGGTTGGTTTTTCCAATCGTTTTACTTTAGCAAATTCACACGTAAAAAAGTTCGCCAATCAAATCGTAATAGAATCGACTAAGTTTGGTGTGTAATGTCGAGTGAATGACACATTAAATTGATATGATACATAGGAAAGAGGTGGTTTATTGATGATTAAAGGATTGAATGCAGTGATTGACATGATTGAATCACACCTAAAAAAAACACTAACACTTGAGATGCTTGTTGAGGTAAGTGGGATGCCAGAGATTCAACTCAAAAAGGTATTCTTCTTTTTGTCTCAAATGAGTTTGAGTGAGTATATTAAGTGTCGACGTCTCACATCCGCAACACAAGACCTACTAAATGGTGTATCAATCACTGAAGTTGCCTATACGTACTGTTATGAGTCACTTGATGGTTTCACACGCGCTTATAAGGCGTGGAGTGGGATTTTGCCTTCTGAAGTTAGAAGGCATCACATCATCACCACAACACCAAAACTCTCTTTCAAAATACAGGTAGAAGGAGGAACTACAATGCAAGTTAAACTTGTACAATTGCCAGCGTTCAAGTTTGCAGGAGTGAGCAAACGTGTCTCGCTTCAATTTGAAGGCGTGAATACGGAAATCGTGGCATTAGCCCAATCCATAACGCAAAAACAACGCACAGAAATGCATCAGGTGAAAACGATGGATCCAAAGCAAATTTTGAATATATCATGGGATTCAGACACGAATTTTACACAAGAATCCGGTTCACTAATCCATATGATAGGGGTCATGACATCATACGATACACATTGTGAAACCCTGGAAGAAAAAGACGTTTCAAGTCATACATGGGCAGTGTTCACATGCGATGGACCATTTCCAGAAAAAATGCAAAATTTACACGCTGATATTTACGCAAAATGGTTACCCAGCTCAAATTATGAACTGGTTGATGCACCAACATTTTCTTATACAATTGATAGTAATCTTGATCCAAGTTACAAATTCTCTGAAATCTACATTCCAGTTAAAGAATTACAGTTATAAGTGTGTCTATTTTATCTGGTTTGTGATACATTATTCTTATAAGGTAGGATTTAGCATATGAGAAAAATTGTCTTGAATTTAGCAATGTCTTTGGACGGTTATATTTGTGATGTTGATGGGGGATATGAATGGATTAAAGGACACGGGAATCATTCCCTTGACTCCCATGAAAAATTTGATATTAATACTTGGGCAGAATCAATTGATACCATCGTCATGGGACGTGTCTCACTTGAAGATTGTGGAATTGACTTCATTAAAGATTCTGAACACAAAAAGATTTTAGTCGCAACCAATAATCCAAACTATAAGACTCAATTTGAACACATAGAGTTTATCCATGGAGATATCGTAAAACATGTCGTGAATCTAAAAAACAATGAAGCAGGTAAGGACATCTGGTTGTTTGGTGGCGCACGGCTTGTTGAGAAATTTATTGAAAACGATGTGATTGATGAGTACATCATTGGAATCATTCCAGTCCTTTTAGGATCTGGACGTCGTTTATTCCACGATTTCAGAGTTCCGATTTCATTAGTGCTTGATAAAACATTCATTGATGATGGGATGGTAATTCTGAAATATCATAAAGCATAATACTCTAAAGGTGCGTGAAGACGATCGGTCAATCACTCACCTTTTTTTGTTCAATAATTCACAAATTATACATAAACGAACTAAAAAGTGGATCTAGTATGGGGGTGATAAATACATTTAAACTCAAAGTTATTCCCACTACTTGACATAAACAAATAGCAAGTCTATGATTGAGTCAGAGGTGATAAGCTGTGGATGACAAGCAGTTACTTAAAGGTGTATTAGAAGGATGTGTTCTTGCCATCATTTCACGCAAGGAAACATACGGATACGAGCTGATTGTTATATTAAGAGAATATGGTTTTGAGGACATTCAGGAAGGGACATTATATCCGATTCTCACACGTCTTGAGAAGAAAGGATATATACGTGCACGGGGGGTACGCTCTGAAATAGGGCCTATTCGTAAATACTTCTCGATAACAGCCGTAGGTCGTTATCATTTATCACAGTTTGTTCAATCATATGCTAAGTTAACACAACGATCGCTAAAGATCTTAAAAGAAGTTAATTAGGGCATCATTTTCTTTAAGCCTTATCGCCAATGGTATAATTGTTCTTACGAAAGGGTGATATTATGAACAAAGAACAACTCGAAAGAATGCAACTTGGACAAGGTTTTATCGCGGCTTTAGATCAAAGTGGTGGTAGTACTCCTAAGGCTCTTAAAAGTTATGGAATTGACGAAAGTGCCTATAGCAATAACGAAGAGATGTTTGACGTTGTACATGAAATGCGGACTCGTATTATCAAGAGCCCAGAATTTAAGGCTGAAGGAATTTTAGGTGCAATTTTATTTGAAAATACAATGGATCGTAAAATTGACGGCAAATATACAGCGGATTATCTATGGGAAGAAAAGCACATCGTGCCATTCTTAAAAGTTGATCAAGGCTTGGCTGATGAAGAAGATGGGGTTCAACTCATGAAACCGATTAAAGGCCTTGATGACCTTCTAAAACGTGCAAAACTTCGTCATGTATTTGGCACAAAGATGCGCTCTGTAATCAATAGCGCAAATGAAGTTGGAATTCGAAAAATTGTGAAACAACAATTCGAATTTGCTCGGATTATATTAAGTTATGGATTGATTCCAATTCTAGAACCAGAAGTTACAATTTCTATTTCTGATAAGAAAGAAGCAGAAACAATCTTATTGGCTGCAATTCATGAAGAACTTAAGACAATTAAGGATACAGATCATATCATGTTCAAACTTTCAATCCCAACTGTTGATGATCTTTACGCTGACTTGATGAAAGCACCAAAAGTATTACGGATTGTTGCGTTGTCAGGTGGCTATTCTCGTGATGAAGCAAACGAAAAACTTGCACGTAATCATGGTTTAATTGCAAGCTTCTCTCGTGCACTTGTAGAAGGGTTGACCTTCCAACAAACCGACGATGTATTCAATAAACATCTTGAAAATGCGATCAAAGCAATTAAAACAGCATCAATCGCTTAATTACCATTAGTATTCACCGTGTCATCGCACTGACTTTAAGTGCAATGGCACTTTTTTTTATCCAATGACATGATCATATCCCTTTGTGAAACCTTGGCCTGGTTTGCGTGTTTATATCCATAAATAATCGAAATTTAAGTGTGAGCACATGAGTTTACACAATCTTAACAATTGGTTAAATTGAAATTAATAGAGGTAGGATATGATGAGTTTGCAAGAAAACATTGCATCGGAGGATTTATGAAAAAGGCAGTCGCAATTCTTATATCTTGTTTAGTATTAGTTGGGTGCGGTAATAGCACGTCTGCATCTATGGATATTAAAATATATACTCGTGATAGTTCGAGTGGAACCCGTGAAGCGTTTGAAGCAATCATTGGTCTTGATGATGATGCACTTACCGCAAATAGCTCAGAAACAACATCAAATGGAGATATGGCGTCTCAAGTCGGTAAAGACACCAATGGTATTGGCTATGTATCACTCTCAACAGACTTTGAAGCAAACAGCCTCAAGGCACTCACATATGAGGGTGTCGAAGCAACCGTAGAAACCGTTAACTCAGGTGAATATAAACTCGCACGTCCATTTGAGTATGTAACTCGAGCATCCGGGGACTTTGATTCAGATACAAAAGAACAACTTGTATTGGCGTTCATTGATTATCTTACAAACTCAACTGAAGGACTTCAAGCTGTACTAAGTGCTGGTGGTATTGTTGATGTGAGTCAAGGCAAACCATGGTCAACACTGAAAGCAAATCATCCTGTAGTAAACCAAGACAACTCAAGTATTACGATTAAAACAGGTGGATCAACCTCAGTTGCTAAAACTTTGGAAGCAGCAATGCAATCCTTTATTCCACTCGCAGGTAACTTCAAATTTGAACCAAATCAAACCGGTTCCTCTGATGGATATAAACGCGTACTTGGCACAGAAAAAGATGGTGCGAACGCTGTAGACATCGGCTTTGCATCCCGTGAATTTAAATCTGAAGAGGATACAACACGCTCTATTGCTGCAGGTCAATATGCAAAAGATGCGGTGGTTGTGGTTGTGAATGTTGCAAATGAAGCAATCACAGATCTTAATGCTGAAAAACTTGTTCAAATCTTTAGTGGTGAAATTACAACGTGGGATGGAATCAAGTAAGCTTAGTTTACACTAAGCTTTTCACACGTTTAGAAAAGAGGTTTTATGAATTCATCGGTTACACGTTATCAAAAGCGAAAGAAAATTGTTGACCTATTTTTTATTGGTCTTTTTCGCCTTGCGGGAATCATCGCTGCATCCGCAATTGTTTTGATTTTCGTATTTATCTTTAAGCGCGGTATTTCAGTCTTTTTACCAAACTATCCAGACCAAATTAGCTTATGGAAGTTTCTAACAGGGTTTCAGTGGCAAAGCTCAACTCAAACCTATGGTGTATTATTCA
This sequence comes from Erysipelothrix larvae, assembly GCF_001545095.1. Classification (NCBI taxonomy): domain Bacteria; kingdom Bacillati; phylum Bacillota; class Erysipelotrichia; order Erysipelotrichales; family Erysipelotrichaceae; genus Erysipelothrix; species Erysipelothrix larvae. The sequence continues at coordinate 1,105,625 of NZ_CP013213.1, read as the reverse complement.
TCATTATCAATACACTTATCTCTGCATTCTTTGCAATGCTCCTCGCATTTCCAATTTCAGTTTTAACTGCATTATTTATTGTTAAAATTGCACCAAAGAAACTTGGTGAAATACTCACAACAGTTATTGAGCTTCTGGCTGCGATCCCATCCGTTGTTTACGGAGTTTTTGCATCAGGAGTTATTGTAGGATGGGTTGATTCACTTGCAAAAGTGATGGGATATTCTACTTTTGGTGGGCGTTCGTTACTCGCTGTGATTATACTTTTAGCGCTGATGACATTGCCTACTATGACATCACTATCCATTGTTGCAATTAAAACTGTGAAACCACAACTTGAACTTGCCTCATTGGCCCTGGGTGCATCAAAAACACAGACAAACTTCAAAGTTGTCTTAACGTCTGCTAAATCAGGTATTTTTGCAGGACTTATCTTAGGACTCGCACGCGCTTTTGGTGAAGCAACCGCCGTCTCAATGGTTGCCGGAAACAAGTCAGTGGGTCCCACACTCAATCCATTTGATATAACGCGAACCTTAACCTCCACAATGTTATCAGGATTAAAAGAAACAACTGGGCTCGACTATGATGTGCGTTTTAGCGTTGGGATTGTCTTAATGATTACGATTCTTATCTCAAACTTATTGATTCACCACGTTAAGAAAAAGATAGGAAGTGAACACGCATGACAAAACGACGTAAAATAATCGATGGTATTTACAATGCAATAACAATGCTTGCCTCAGGAACCACCGTAATCGCCCTTGTACTCATCTTTGGATTTGTGGCAATCCGCGGAGTTGGTACATTAAGTTTTGATATGTTAACCAATAATTATTGGTCACAAAACTATTTAGTTCACTTTGAAAATAACCAACCTAGCTTATTTGAAACCCCAGATGACCTTGGCGATGATGTTTATTTTAGTACTCAATATGGTGTTGCACTTAAAGATTCAATCAATCATGAAAAGAAAAAAGAAGTGCTTATTGTCTATATTGCAGAAGACTCACCGTTTTTAACAAGTGTTGATGCATCACAAGGCTCTAATTATCTCCAACCTTTGTCCATTGATGACAACAGCATTTTTAATCGTCTTGAGTATCTCAATGAAGAAGGGGTTGTTTCCCTAACAGGACTTACAATGCAAGAAAATGCGGAAACAATTGTTCAAAATCTTGACAGTGCTTCTGAAATTACCTCGCTTTACTTTCAAACTCAAGGTGGGGGGATTTGGGGATCTTTACTTGCAACTTTAATGTTAATTGCGATCTCAATTGTCATTGCACTACCATTGGGAATCTTTGCCGCAATCTACCTCACTGAAATAGCGAAACCAGGCTTCCTTAGAAATACAATCGAACGTGCAATTGAAATGCTTGCTGGGGTTCCTAGTATTATCTTTGGTCTCATGGGAATTGCAGTACTCTTTCCAATTACTGCACTCTTTAACATTTCTGGATTGTCTGTTTTATTAGGAGGCATGACTATGTCCATTGTACTGCTTCCAGTGATAATCCGATCTGTACAAGAATCTTTAGTTGTTGTTCCCCGTGATTATCGGTATGCTTCATTATCATTAGGTGCGACTCAAACTCAAACCATTTTTAGAGTGATTCTCCCATCAGCGCTTCCTGGAATTCTCTCAGCTTTATTATTGGCAGTAAGTCGTATCATTGGAGAATCTGCAGCCTTGATTTACACAATGGGAACCTTCATCAATGACGCTCCTAAATTAAGTACCGGTGCGACAACCCTAGCAGTTCATATTTGGACAATTATGAGTGGTGAACAACCTAACTTTGAGCTTGCTAGTGCAATTTCAATCATCATATTAATCATCGTATTCATTCTCAATTTCAGTGTTAAATTTTTATCAAGACGTTTAGAAAGAAAGTGGCAAGGATAAATTATGAATTCATTTAAAGTTAAAAATCTTGATCTCTACTATGGTGAGACTCAAGCATTAAAAAGCATAAACATAGACATTACAAAGCATCAAGTAACTGCATTTATTGGTCCTTCAGGTTGTGGGAAATCAACCTTCCTACGTTGTTTGAACCGAATGAATGATTTGATTCCAAACACAAAAATAACCGGAGACATCCTTTTTAATGATCAGGATATTTACGACAAGAACACCGATGTTGTGGATCTTCGAACAAAAGTAGGGATGGTATTTCAACAACCCAATCCATTTCCGATGAGTATCTATGATAATGTTGCCTATGGGTTACGCTGTCAAGGGATTAAAGATAAGGCATTTTTAGATGAAGCAGTGAAGGTTGCATTACAGCAAGCGGCATTGTATGATGAAGTTAAAGATCGTCTTCATAAAAGTGCCATGGGATTATCGGGTGGTCAACAACAACGTTTATGTATTGCACGTGCCATCGCATTAAAACCAGAAGTCATCTTAATGGATGAGCCAACATCCGCACTCGACCCAATTGCAACAGCAAAGATTGAACAACTCATCATTGAATTAAAGAAAACATATACGATTATTATCGTAACCCATTCAATGCAACAAGCAGCACGGATTAGTGATATGACTGCGTTCTTCTTATTAGGGGATCTCGTTGAGTTTGAAGATACAAAAACATTGTTCCATACACCAAAAGATAAACGAACTGAAGATTATATTACCGGACGATTCGGATAGGAGACTAAAACATGCAAATCGATCAACTTATGAATCAATACGAAGAAAGTATTTTCACACTTGCACATCAAGTCCGTGAAAACTTATCCAACGCATTGACGGCTTTTAAAAATGATGACAAGACTTTAGCGCTGGATGTCATAGAAAAAGATGAATTCATCAACAATCAAAATGAACTCATCAATAATCAAGCCATTCAAATTTTGTCCTTGATGCAACCTGTTGCGCGTGATTTACGCCTTTTAGTTGGTGGCGTTAAGATTGCGACAGATTATGAACGGATTGGAGACTATGCAAAAAATATCGGACGTTTTGTTATCCGATATTATGATGGTGTAAATCAGTATCGTGAAGAAGTTGAATCTTTGGGTGATACACTGATAGATTATTTGGATCAAGTTACAAATGTGTTAAAAAAGCAAGATGTTAAGGAGGCCTATCGTGTTGCTTCCTTGGACGAGGAAATTGACCAAGCATTTAAGCGCTTGTTGTATCAAATTGCTGACAAGGGACATAAAACAAGCTTTCCGGTCGAATTAACGGGAATGTTACGGAATTTAGAGCGAACAGGGGACCATTTGAAAAACATCTGCGAACAAGTTGTTTATATCGTAAATGGTCAACATGTTGACTTTGGATAAGAAAAAAGGAGCGACGAGCTCCTTTTAATGTGTATAATCACAAATTTTTAAATTAAATCAGATTAACGACGTTTTTTACGACGCGCCTTTTGAGCGGCTTCAGATTTAAGTTTACGTCGTACGCCTGGTTTAACATAATACTCTCTTTTGCGAGCCTCAGCTAGGGTACCATTGCGAGATACTTGACGTTTAAACCTGCGTAAAGCATCATCTAAACCTTCGTTCTCTTTAACTACTACTCTCGACATGACTAACCTCCTCTCTGATGCAAGCAAAAATATTATAACACGCAATCATCAAAAATCAAGAAAAACAGTGAATAAAAAAGCAATATTTTCTCGAAACTTTTAATGCTTGGCACAATACAGCAAATATTTTGTTAGAAATACTCTTTCTGCACTAAAATGTTCTTTTTTAGTACATTTTTGATATAATAAGTTAAATGGAGGATGTTTCTTTGAGAACTGAACGCGTAACTCTAGATATAGATAACAAAGACTATTCACTCTTAACGGGTGTTGAGGAGGAAAACCTCAAACGAATTGAAAAAGCATGTGACGTCGAGCTTTATGTTAAAGATACGTCAATTGCGATTAAAGGCACGGATGATGCTGTTGAAAAGGCAGTGCGTATTATTAATACGATTCAACGGATTATTATAAAGTACTCTAAATTCAACAAGTATGATCTTGAACTGTTGGTTGATGCGGTCAACCGCAATGCTGAAGATAAATTATTAGAAGCACTGGATACAATTATTGCAAGAACCTATACTGGTAAACCAATTCGAGCCATGACATTAGGGCAAAAAGTATTCATCGATAAAGTTAAAGCCAATGATTTAACCTTTGCAGTGGGTCCTGCAGGTACAGGAAAGACTTATCTTGCAGTTGTTTATGCTGTGGAATTGTTGAAAAAGGGACAGATCAAAAAAATTATATTAACGCGTCCAGCAGTAGAGGCCGGTGAAAACCTAGGATTCTTACCTGGCGATTTGAAAGAAAAAGTTGATCCGTATTTGCGTCCACTTTACGACGCTTTGGATGATATGCTTTCAAGCGAGAAAACCTTACGATATATTGAAAACAACACCATTGAAATTGCACCACTTGCATACATGCGTGGTCGTACCCTTGATGATGCAATGATCATCCTAGATGAAGCACAAAACACAACAAAAGCACAGATGATTATGTTCTTAACGCGGTTGGGACGCAATTCCAAGATGATCGTCACTGGGGATTTAACACAAGTTGACTTACATCCTAAACAGGAATCAGGACTAAAGACTTCCATCGATCGATTACAAGACATTGACAACATCGCTTTTGTGAAGCTTACAAATTCTGATGTTGTGCGTCATCCACTTGTCATTGAAATCTTGAAACGGTTTGAAAATAACGGAGGCATGTAACGTGGAAAAAATATTAATCATTGAAGATGATGACAGCATACGCAAATTACTGCGCTATGACTTAAAACATGCGAACTACGATGTTGATACTGCTGAAGATGGTTTAAATGCTCTTGAAAAAGCAAGATCATCACATTACGATGCCATCATCTGCGATTGGATGATTCCACACAAATCGGGGATTGAGGTCGTATGTACACTTCGAAGTGAAGGATATCAAGGCGTCATCATTATGCTTACTGCAAAAGATGAAGAAGAGGATATTCTAGAAGCCTTTGAAGCAGGGGTTGATGACTACTTAACCAAACCCTTTTCACCCCGTGTATTGACAGCGCGCATCAGTGCTCATTTAAAACGATCATCGTTATCACTTAAACACCATGATCAAGTTATTGGAAATACAATCATTAACACCGAACTTCGTAGTGTTATTGTAGAAGGACAAGAGATTGACCTTACAAAAAAAGAATTTGATTTACTGCATTACTTAGTAGAAAATCAAAACAGTGTAAAAGACCGCGACCAAATCCTTACAGAAATATGGGACTTTGGCTATGATGGTGACACGCGCATTGTCGATGTGCACATTCATAAGCTTCGCGCTAAACTTGAACAATCAACCATACATATAGAATCATTGAGAGGTATTGGCTATGTTATCAAAACAAAATAAAATGATCTTATTTGCAATCTTAGGATTCAGCACCCTTGCATATTTAACACGAGAGAATGAAGTCTTGATGGTTTTATTCTTGGTCATGGATGCTTTATCTGTATTTGGGATCATGTTTTACCAACAGAAAGAACTTGAACATAAAAAAGCATCTGAATTTGAAGGCAAGATTGCATCAGTAGAACAACAACTATCGTTTGAAACTGAAAAATTGGACCATATTATACAAGCAATCCCTTCTGCCATGTGTTATGTGGATCAAAAAGGGAACTTTGACACCTATAATTCAAAATTTAGGGACTTAGTAGGGGATGAGGTTCACGATGTTTATGCATCAAATGTCGGATCTTCCTTACACAAAATATTCTTAGATGCCTTTTTAGGCGAAAAACACTTCTATAAACAAGTCGTGATCAACAGTGTTGACTATCAAGTATTATCGGTTCCAATTTTCTTTGAAAATCGCTACAACGGATGTATTCTTGTATTCCAAGATGTTACCTTAGTGCGTGAAGGGGAGAAAATGCAAAAACGATTTATTGCTGATGCATCTCATGAACTTAAGACACCAATCGCAGCAATAAAAGGTATGCACGAGATCTTAACCCGAGAAGGATTTGATGATAAAGAAGCGATGGAAGAATTTAAGGAACAGATCACCCTTGAGTTAACCCGCCTTGAAAAGATTGTTGAAGATCTACTGCTTCAATCAAAACTGTCAACCAATAAGGTGCACTTAGAGAAATCACGCTTCAATCTCAACGATTTCTTCCAAGGACTTATTTATCGAAGACGTTCTCAACTGCATAACAACAACATCAAAGTTGTACTGAATTGTGCTTCCGACTTAGAACTTGAAGCCGATCAATTTAGATTAAGCCAAGTTTTCATCAACCTCTTCAACAATGCAATAAACTATTCAAAAGACCAATCCATTCGCATCGATTGTGAATTGACAGAAAAAACATGCATCATTAAGTTCTCAGATACAGGTGCAGGAATTAGCGAAGACGTGCTCCCACATATTTTCGAGCGCTTCTTTAGGGGTCAATCTGATCGCAATCGTAACGATGGAAACAGTGGTTTAGGACTCGCAATTTCCAAATCAATTGTTGAAGCACATGGTGGCACCTTGAGTGTTGCAAGTAAACTTGGAAAAGGAACAACCTTTACCATTGCTTTACCAATCGCCTAAACACATGTTTATCATTAGATAGAAGCAGGAAGTGAACATATGGATATTACATTTTTAAATCAAAGCAGTGAAACATCATGGAAGGAATATAAAAAATATCTGAGTCCTTTACTTAAAGAAACATTGCATCACGTCAAACATGATGATAAAGTCAGTGTTTCTGTAGTGCTCGTTCATGATGCACAAATTCATGAGTACAATAAAGCATTTCGTGATATTGACACTCCCACTGATGTTTTAAGTTTCCCTGATGGAGATTGTGAAGAAGGTATCACCAATCTTGGTGATATTGTTATCTCTGTGGATGCTTTAAGACGACAAGCACAAGAGTATCAACACTCTTTAAAACGTGAATTCTCATTTCTTGTAGTCCATGGCTACTTACATCTTCTTGGCTATGATCATCATACTCAAGAAGAAGAACATGAGATGTTTACACTTCAAAAGGAGATTCTCGATGCACTCGATATTAGACGTTCTTAAACGTACCATTTACAAATTCAGATGTGCATTTCAAGGTTTTTATGCAGGAATTCGCTATGATCGAAGCATCCTAATTCAAGTCATCTTTGCACTTATATCTATTATTTTGTTTTCTTTTATAGGAATTTCCGTAATTGAATGGCTATTTATTATCAGTGCTATATTTATTGTGCTGATTGCGGAGTTCTTAAATTCCGCAATTGAAGACATCTGTGATTTGTTAATTAAAAAATATGATTTGCATGTAAAAGAAATTAAAGATATTGCTGCAGCAGCTGTACTTCTAGCAGCGTTGTATGCAGTCGTAGTGGGAGTCGTTATTCTTGGAGGAAAAATACTATGACCAAAGATGTCGTAATCGAAAAAGCATTTGTCGCTATGCATAATGCCTATGCACCGTATTCTAACTACCATGTTGGAAGTTGTGTAAAAACAAAAGATGGCCATTATTTTTTAGGTGCAAATATTGAAAATGCATCATTTGGTGCAACCAACTGTGGCGAACGCAGTGCTGTATTTGCATGTTATTCAAATGGGTATCGAAAAGAAGATATTGAATCCATCGCCATTGTAACAGATGGTTCAATCTTAGCAGGTCCTTGTGGCATTTGTAGACAAGTACTTAGTGAACTACTTGAAGAAGATACACCCATTTATTTATCAAATGGAAAAGAAGAAATGACAACCAATATGGCAGCACTCCTTCCGCTCTCATTTGGCAGAAAGGATCTCAATGACAGACTTTAAATCAGGATTTATATCAATTGTTGGACGCCCAAATGCAGGTAAATCAACACTGATAAATCAACTTGTAAATCAAAAAATCGCAATTATATCAAATAAACCACAAACCACCCGTGATGCAATCATCGGCGTTGTAACCGAAGATAACTACCAACTCATTTTTATTGATACACCCGGCATTCATAAACCGAAACATGAGCTTGGATCGCGTATGAATCGTGTTTCTTACGCTCATTTTCATGGCGTAGATGTAATTTATTACATCATGGATGTCAGTGAAGCGTTTGGGCGAGGGGATCTGTTTGTTATTGAGAAATTAAAGGGATCACACATTCCTGTAATTCTCGTATTGAATAAGATTGACCAAGTCTCTAATGACCACATTCTACAACGCATTGTTGAGGTACAGGAGCACTTAGACTTTAAGGAAGTCGTGCCAATTTCAGCTTTAAAGGATGATAATGTTGATCGATTGATTGATGTAACCTTAAATTATCTTGATGATGGTGTGATGTATTATCCAAAAGATACTGTAAGTGCATATCCCGAACAATTCATCATCGCAGAGATTATTCGCGAGAAAATATTAGCATTAACCCAAGAAGAAATTCCACACTCAGTTGCGGTTGCAATTGAACGCATTGTGAAAAAGAAGAATGCAGTGGTTATCTCAGCATTAATTATGGTAGAACGTTCTTCACAAAAAGGAATTATTATTGGAAAAGGCGGGGCACTTTTAAAGAAAATTGGCGAACAAGCTCGACTTGAACTTGAAACCATTATGGGCCAACCTGTATTTCTTGAAACCTATGTTCGTGTAGAAACAAACTGGCGTAATAAGAGTCGACTCCTAAATCAATTGGGATATATTGAAACTGAATATGAATGATCTTGACATTGGGTTTGTCCTATCCGTAAGTGCTTATCGTGAACATGATGCAATGATTCTTTTTCTTGGAGAAGAAAAAGGAATGTTGCGTTTTGTTCTGCCAGGGTATTACAAAGAAAACTCAAAACAAGGTGCCCTCGGTCTTGAATATTCAAAGGTTCGCTATCGATTTCGATACCGTAAAGATGCTTTACTTCGAATCCAAACGGGGGAGTTGATTGATTCTTACTATCAACATCGTTTTGATTTTGATTGGCTAGTCTATGCATCCTTACTCTCTGAATTATGCATTCGATTTTATGATGAAGACCACAATCACATATGGTTCAATTGGTTTGATGTCTATTTGCGTGATCCAAGCAAACCCTATCTTGTTACCATCTTGGTTACCATCATCAAACAAATGGGGTATGAACCCTATGTTGATGGGTGTGTCATAACACATCAAGCACACGTATCAGACTTTTCAATTGAAAAAGGGGGATTTGTTTCAATTGAATATCGATCTTTAACTTCCAAAATCGATTTGGAAACCTTAAAACTTATTCGTTATATTTTTAAAGCAGAAACAATTGATATGAATACACTCAAAGAGTCTTCAAAACTTGACAATCTTATTGAAATTCTAATTGAATATCTTCAGTATCATGCAGATATGAAATTTAATAGTTGGAAACTCATTTCTAGTGTATAATAGATAAAGAAAATGGATGGTGTATATTAATGAAAAAAGAGTATCGTATTGAACAAGTGATCAGTCATATCAGAACATCTGGATTTGTATTCCAAGGTTCTGAAATTTATGGTGGACTTGCAAATACTTGGGACTTTGGTCCATTAGGCGTTGAGCTTAAAAATAATGTGAAAGCATTATGGTGGAAATCCTTTATTTCAAATAACCCTCATAATGTAGGGATTCAATCTGCAATCTTAATGAATCCAAAAGTATGGAAGGCAAGTGGACATTTAGATACATTCAACGATCCTTTGATGGATTGTAAATCGTGTAAATCACGTCATCGTGCGGATAAATTGATTGAAGAATTTACAAATCATGAAGTCAATGCGGGTGCGATGAGTTTTAAAGAAATGGAAGATTATATTGAAGAACATAAGATTCCATGTCCAGTATGTGGAAAACACGACTTTACAAACATTCGTCAATTCAACCTTATGTTTAAAACACATCAAGGTGTTGTTGAAGACAGTAAAAATGAAATCTACTTACGCCCAGAAACAGCTCAAGGGATGTTTGTAAACTTTAGAAACGTACAACGTAGTATGCGTCTAAAAGTACCTTTTGGAATTGGACAAATCGGAAAATCATTTAGAAATGAAATCACACCAGGGAACTTCATCTTCAGAACACGTGAATTTGAACAAATGGAACTTGAATTCTTTGTGAAGCCAGGTGAAGATCTAAAATGGTATGAATACTGGAAATCATTTTGTCTACAATGGCTTGTAGATTTGGGCATTGATCGCGATAATCTACGCCTTCGTGATCATGACCAAGAAGAGCTCAGTCATTATTCAGTAGCAACTGCAGATATTGACTACAATTATCCATGGGGCTTTGATGAGTTATGGGGAATTGCTGATCGTACTGATTTTGACTTAACACAACATCAAACCCATTCAAAACAAAGCATGGAATACTTAGATCCTCATACCAACGAGAAATACATTCCTTATGTCATTGAACCTGCACTTGGGGTAGAACGCTTAATGCTTGCATTGATGTGTGAAGCATATCGAGAAGAAGAAGTAAGCGAAAATGACACGCGAATTGTCATGGGATTCAGTCCAAAAGTTGCACCAATTAAAGTTGCAATCTTGCCTCTATCTAAAAAACTCAGTGAAGAAGCTACAACAATTCTTCATGACTTTATGGATGAGTTTGTCTGTGATTACGATGAAGCCGGAAGCATTGGTAAACGATATCGCCGTCAAGATGCAGTTGGTACACCATTTTGCATGACTGTAGATTTCGATTCTCTTGAAGATAAGAAAGTTACATTACGTTATCGTGACTCCATGGAACAAGATCGTGTAACATTAGAAGAAGCCAAAACAATACTGAGAGATTCACTCAAAGGATAGGTGATTATGAGGCGTATTCCAGAAAACGTAATCGATGATATACGTCAAAAATCCGATATTGTAGATACAGTATCTCAATATCTTACACTCACAAGAAAGGGCAAAAACTATTTGGGGGTTTGTCCTTTTCATGATGACCACGACCCATCCATGTCCGTATCACCAGATCGACAAATATACAAATGCTTTGTATGTGGAGCTGGCGGGAATGTGTTTCGTTTTATCCAAAGCATTGAAAACATCAGTTTTACGGATGCTGTGATTAAGCAAGCGGAGAATGTTCATATTGATTTGTCTGAATATAAGTCTTCACAAACACAAACGATCGACCCAAAAAAACAACGCGCTTATGAACTTATGAGTACAGTACAATCCTTCACGCAATATACCCTCAATTCAGAAGAAGGAAAATTAGCATTAAATACATTGCATGAGCGTGGGTATAGTGATGATCTAATAAAACATTTTGGCATCGGTGTAGCCCTTACCAACAACAAAATCCATACATTCTTAAGGGCAAAAGGGTATCAAGATGATGAAATGCTTGCGAATGATATCATACGCATTAATGATACCATCCAAGATGTATTCTATAATCGCATCATGTTTCCTATTTCAGATCAATATGGCCGTGTCATTGCATTTACAGCTCGTACACTCGATCCAAACAGTACCGTTAAATACATCAATACATCTGAAACAGAGAACTATATTAAAGGAAACCATATCTACAACTTCAATAATGCGAAAGAAACTGCGCGAAAAGAGGGACGCATTATTATTTGTGAAGGGGTCACAGATGTTATGGCTTTTTATACTGCTGGACATCAAAATGCCGTTGCGATGCTTGGGATTGCGTGCACAGATTCTCAAGTAAATTTGTTGAGAAGCGTCACAAAAAACGTCATGTTAGCCTTTGATGGCGATAAAGCAGGGTATGAAGCAACATTTTCAATCGGAACAAAGCTTGTTAGTAGCGGTTTTAAAGTAAGTGTATGGTATAATGATACTGGTAAAGACCCAGATGAAGTCGTAAAAACTCTCGGCAACAAACGACTCAATGAAGGCATTGAAAATGCACTTGGCTGGTATGACTTTTTATTCACTTACACAATTGGTCTTTATGGACTTACATCTTTCGAAGATAAAAAACGTGTCGCACTGACAATGATTGATCATTTATCGGATGCGGATTCTTTAGAACGCAATTACTACCTTAAACGAGTTAGTGAGAAAACCGGGTTTGACAACGCAATCATCCAACAGATGATTTCAGAGCAAACAAAATCACATCCTCAAACTCAACCCAAGATAGACTATGAGTTCATAGAACCACGTTATTCAGTTTCAAAACCTGAGCGAGAACTTTTAAAGCAGATGCTCCTATCAAAGCAAGCAGCGCATGAATATCGTGATAAATTAGGATTTCTTCCTGATCCAATGGCGCATGAACTTGCATTAATTATTTTGGATATCTACCGAACTCGTGATAAAATAGAGGTTGCGGATTTATATTCGCTGGATCTCTCGGCAGAAATGGGATCATTTATCTCAAATATCGCGGAAGATAAAGGTGTTGAAGTATATAAACAAAGTGTTGTCATTGAAACCATTGAACGGATTCAAGCAATGATGACCGATAAAAACAATCGACGGATTCGACAAGACATTCCTCAAAAAACGTTTAACGAGCAACTGGAATTATTGGATCTTGTCATGAAGTCACGTAGAAAAATTAAAGGAGGAAGTAATAATGGCTAAGGAATTACTCACATTGGATGAGATTAAGGCTGCATTAAAACGTAAGTATAAGAAAGAAGGCGTCCTTAATAATGAAGATGTTGAAAAAGCAACAGGTCATCTTGATTTAAATGAAGAAGAAACAGATGAATTGTTCCAATGGTTTAATGATCAAGATATCATCTTAACTGACCCACAAGACGAAGATGAAGAAGATCTTCCAGAAGGTGATGATGATGTTGAGTTTATTGGCGATGAAGATGGTGACGAACCCTTTGATGATTCAATGAACAAAGTTGACTTAAGCTCATATGAAAATGAATTAACTTCCTCAAATCAATTACGAATCAGTGACCCTGTAAAAATGTACCTCAAAGAAATTGGCCGTGTAAATCTTTTGGATCCTAAAGATGAACCAGAAATTGCACGACGATTACAAGAAGGGGAACAAGCAAAAGTCATGATTAAAGACATCTATAAGGAACACTTTGATCCAGATATGGACGAAGAAACTTATGATGATTTAAAAGTTGAAGACATTCATCGTGAAATGTTACAGTTTTATAAAGATGAACCGACAAATCTTGCATACGTAGAAAACATTCTAAATGCTTATTATGACGGACTAGAAGCACGACGTATCCTTATTTCCGCAAACTTACGACTTGTTGTGTCCATTGCGCGTAAATATGTTGGGCGTGGTATGTTATTCCTTGACTTGATTCAAGAAGGGAATATGGGGCTTGTTAAAGCGGTTGAAAAATTCGACTTTACACTTGGATTCAAATTCTCAACATATGCTACATGGTGGATTCGTCAAGCGATTACCCGTGCGATTGCTGACCAAGCACGTACCATTCGTATTCCAGTACATATGGTTGAAACCATTAACAAACTTACGCGAATTCAACGTCAATTAGTCCAAGAACTTGGACGTGATCCAACTGCTGAAGAAATTGCTGCTGAAATGGAAAATATCACACCTGAAAAAGTTCGTGAAATTCAAAAGATTGCACTGGATCCTGTATCACTTGAAACACCAATCGGTGAAGAAAATGACTCTCATCTTGGTGATTTCATTGAGGATAAAGATGCCTTATCTCCTGATGAATATGCAAACAATCAATTACTCCGTGATGAAATCAACATGGTTTTAGAAGGACTTACTGAACGCGAAGAAAAAGTATTGCGTCTGCGTTTTGGTTTAGAAGATGGTCGTACCCGTACACTTGAAGAAGTTGGTAAGGAATTTAACGTTACCCGTGAACGGATTCGTCAAATCGAAGCAAAAGCACTGCGTAAATTAAAACATCCTTCTCGTTCAAAACGACTCAGAGATTTTATCGACGGTAAATAATGATTAAGCTATCAAAACGACTTGATTTAATCTATGATTTGATTCCACACAACGCAATTGTTGCAGATGTAGGAACAGATCATGGATGGTTGATTATAAAAGCAGTGATGACCGGTAAAGTTTCTTTGGCTTTTGGACTTGATATCGCTGAGGGTCCTTTAAGCCATGCGAAAGCAAATGTCGAAAACTACGGTCTTGAAGATAGAATTACGTTACTTAAAATGGACGGTCTTTCACAATTTAGTGAACCCTGTGATACATTTGTAATTGCAGGTATGGGTGCTGAGACAATCTGGTCAATCCTTGAACAGGCTTCATTTAAGACAACAGATCGAATCCTTATACAATCAAATACGGATCTGCCTTGGCTTCGTAAAACTTTGTTTATGAATGGGTTTAGAATTATTGATGAGCGGTTTATCATCGACCATAATAAACCCGTATTCATTCTTGTATGTGAATATCGACAAACAAGCTTTACGTTAATTGACCAATACATCGGACCCGTTCTTAAGAATGCAAAGGATAATCTTGCGTATTCAAAATATCTCGTTTCACGCTGTAATCATTTATCTGAGATTTCAAAGTATAACCAATCAATTGTAGAAGAATTTAATGTATTAAGAACTTTCATAGAAACGGAGTGAATAGTATGAATTCCCTTAATAAGGATATTATGAGAATTGCGGGTTTTAAAAGCCTCACTTCCGTACAATCACAAGTATTAGAACAAATTAATAAAAACAGAGACATGATCGTCCGTTCCGCAACTGGAACGGGGAAGACACATGCCTTCCTTTTTGCATTGTGTGAAAAGATCAATTTTAATGTGCAAGAAACGCAAGCTTTAATCTTAGCACCAACGCGAGAACTCGCAATGCAAATTTTTGAGTTCTCCAAAGATTTACGTAAAGTTGATGAGAGTATTACCATTGATTTAGCGATTGGTGGTATGGACAACAGTCGTTTAAAACGTAAAATCGAGAAACAACCTCATATCCTTATCGCAACACCGGGTAAAATGTTAGATATTCTTTCTTGGAATACATTGCGCGTTGACACCATTAAGATGCTTATTCTTGATGAAATGGATATGATTTTTGATTATGGATTTTCTGAAGAAATCAATTCAATTGCATCAAGACTGCTTGATAGCACACAATTCCTATTGTTTAGTGCTACTTTGCCACGATCACTTGAACCGTTTATCAAGAAATATCTAAACCACCCCATTGAAATCCACGCTACCGAAGAACGCATGAAACCTCGAATTGAGTTCTCATTAATCCATCGAAAACATTGGGATCTTAATGAAGCAGTCACAGAGGTGTTACGTTCCATTGAACCTCTTTTAGCGGTTGTATTTGCGAATCGTAAAGAAGAAGTTTCCGAAATTGCACAACGCCTTCGTGAAAATGGCTTTGAATGTCTTGAAATCCATGGTGATATTAGCGATCGTGAGCGTAAACAAACAATCTCACGGTTACGTTCGGGTCAAGTTCGTTACATCGTTGCGACAGACCTCGCTGCGCGAGGCATTGATTTACCTGAGATCTCTCACGTAATCAACGCAAACCTTCCTGCACATGACATTTCATTTTTCATGCACCGAGCAGGCCGTACAGGGCGTTCAGGGCGTGAAGGGTATTGCATTACACTTGTAACGGATTCGGATCAAAACACAATCTCAAGAATTCGCAATCAAAACAATGTTTCCTTTAAGTTTAAACGGATTCAGCAACATGTGATTGTGGATGCTCGTCCATTCTTTAACTTTGAACGACGCCATCGTCGTTTAGATCCTGAGATTCAAGCAAAACTTAAACGCAAAAACGTTAAAGTAAAACCACGTTACAAGAAAAAGCATAAAAATGAAATTGAAAAATTGATGCGTCATAAACGAAGAGAAATCATTCGTGATGATATTCGTCGTCAAAAGAAAGAACGCAACAAAGAGCGTCAAAAGAGCATGCAAGATTTGTAGGTGAATAAATGAAGAATTTTCGAGAATCAACAAGCAAACAATCAACGTCCAACTATAAAGGAAGTTCAAGTCATTTAAAGAAACGTTTCGACATTCGGAAGATTGCAAACGTTCGTTTAATTGTACTCATGGGAATCATTGTGTCACTTGCTGGAATCTTGATTGCACGACTTTACGATGTTCAAATATTAAATGCTGATTATTACGCCGAACTAGTACGTCGACAAGAAACAGCACCGCAAACAAAAGAAACAATGCGGGGTGAAATTTTAGATGCAAGCGGAAATATTCTTGTATCCAATAAATCACGAAATGTTATTACATACTTCCCAACTGTATCAATTGAGAGTGATGAACAATGGGATCTCGCGACACGGTTTGCAGTTCAATTTGGTGAAAAAGCAAGTTTAACAGAACGTGAATTGAAAGATCTCTACATCTATTTAAATAGTAACGGAAATGATTTAGTTACAAATGAAGAAATACTGGGGCTTTCTGACGCTCAAATTTATGCATTAAAGTTGGAAAAAGTCACAGATCAACATATTGCAACGCTTAGCGAAGAAGACAAGAATGGATTCAGCATCTATCTTAAAATGAATACTGTCACTTCAACACAAGCTGCGATTACTTATGACAATGCAACTCAAGAACAAATTGCATATTTATCTGAGCATCAAGCTGATTATCCTGGATTCAGTTGGCAAACAACATGGGATCGCGAATATACAGGAATTACAGGTCTTGAAGCAATTGTAGGAAGCGTTGGTGCAATTCCTGCTGAGAAAATTGACTTCTTCCTCGCAAAAGGGTATTCAACCAATGATATCGTTGGTGTTTCTGGACTTGAATATCAATATGAACAATTCCTTTCGGGGAACAAAAGTGAATATATGACCGACAGCAATGGTAATTTAACCGAAACTAAATCTGGATCAAAAGGCTATGATATTGTGTTAACAATTGACATGGAATTTCAGAAAAAAGTTGAAGAAATTGTCATGAACTACTATCGCCAATATCGTTCTGAAACAGGGCGTGATGTCATGGAAGCCATTAACTTTGTTGCTACCGATCCAAATACCGGTGCAATCCTTGCATCAGTTTCCATTAAGGAAGATTCTGAAGGAAACCTTTATAACGATCCTCAAGCACCTTTCCTTGATGCACAGATTCCAGGATCTGTTGTAAAAGGAGCGACAGTATATTTGGGACTTACTGAAGGCGTTATGAAACAAGGTGAAGCAATTTATGATACACCCCTTCTAATCCAAGGAACAAAACCCAGAGGATCATGGAGAAACTTGGGAAGTGTAACTGATATTACTGCATTACAATTATCAAGTAACGTTTACATGTTTAATGTCGCAATACGACTTGGTGGTGCTGTATATATTCCAAATCAACCGTTAGTATTTAACCATTTAGAAGATACATTTAGTACAATGCGTTATTATTTCAGTCAATTTGGATTAGGGGTTAAAACAAACCTTGATTATCCTCAAGAAGCAACTGGATATAAAGGTTCGGCGCAAAGCTCAGGGATGTTACTTGACTTTGCAATTGGACAATATGATAGTTATACAACACTTCAACTAAATCAATACATCAGTACTGTCGCAAATGGTGGATATCGAGTTAAACCGTATCTAGTCCAAAAAGTTGTTGATAATGACAATGATGATGTTGTTTATGAAACAGTTCCTGAAGTACTTAATAAGATTGAAAACAAGAGTAATCTTGACCGGGTTAGGGCAGGATTTAGAGCCTGTGTTACCACATCAAACTGTGGAACCTTAACATCCGCTAAACCTTATACATCTGCTGCTAAGACCGGTACTTCACAGCTTTATAACAGCGAAGGGATTGCAATTCGTAACAATGCATTTATTGCATTTGCACCTTATGACAATCCAAAAATTGCAACAAGTTGTGTAAACGCGGGTGCGTATCGTGATACTTATGACCTTACAAACATCTGTTCACGCTTGACACCAGAGATTCTAGATTACTTCATGGCAAATCACTAGCAATGAACAAACCTTCAAGAAGCGACAATGCGCTTCTTGATCTTAAGGTTAGCCTTAGATATCCATAAAACGGATTAACTGATGATTTCACTAAAATGACGTGAATGAAAAGTTAAGGTAACCTATATGCAGATAGAATTTTATATGATATAATGGTACAGCAAAGTTTGGAGGTATGATTCAATGAGACACCAAGTTATCTTAAAATGCACTGAATGTGGCGAAGAAAACTATATTTCTACACGCAACCGTAAAATTCATACAGAACGTATGGAAGTAGTTAAATATTGTCCACGTGAACGCAAACACGTGTTACACCGCGAAAAGAAATAATTTAAGACAGGTTGTGGAAACACAACTTTTTCTTTTTCAGGAGGCGAAATAAATGAATATTCAAAAATTAACGCTCGGGTATGTACAAACTAACACATACTTTATCGACAGTCCATCCGGATTAATTGTCATTGATCCATGTATCGCGACACCACAAGACTATGATGCTGTGTGTGAAATGGTCCAAGACAAACCCATTGTCGCAATCCTTTTAACACACGGTCATTTTGATCATATCGCAGGTGTTGACCATCTAATGCAGGAAAATACAATCCTATACATCAGTGATAAAGACAAAGACTACTTGGTGAATCCACAACTCAATGGTTCATGGATGATTCAAGAAAACCTAATGATTAATGCGACTCCAACCATCATAAACTCAAACAAAATTGAAGTCGATTCATTCACGTTTAAAGTCATTGAAACACCTGGTCATACGCATGGTTCTGTTGCTTTTTTATTAGACAAACACTGCTTCATCGGTGATTTTATCATGGATGGTTCGATTGGGCGTACTGATCTTGAAGGGGGTAGCAGCCTTGAAATGAGAAACTCCTTAATTACCTTTAAAAAGCGATTTGAAAACAAAAAGATTTCTTTATATCCAGGACATGGTTCAATATCACAGTTTAGTGATGAACTTAAACATAATCCATATTTATCAAAAAGGTAATGGGACTTTTTAAACGATTCCCAAAGCCAATGTTAAAAGCTGATCATATTTTAATCGTTTATAGGCAAACAAGAGATGCAATCACAAGAATGTGAGCGCATCTTTTTATTTATGCGCCACTTGTCATTTTTTATCTTAGGAATTCCAACCAAAGAATCCTATTTAATAGTATGAACAACATATCCATCGAATTTGATACACTTCTCAAAGAAGCTTATAAGCACGGTGCCTCAGACATTCATATTTCACTTAATAAAAACCTGTCTACAATTCAGTTTAGACGCCATAAACGCTATGTCGCTCAATTTAATTCAGACAATATTATGACACTCTTTGAGTATATTAAGTATTTTAGTGGACTTGAACTTCGAAAGTACCAAGAACCTCAATCTGCTCAATTCACTTATATTGTTGATGAGGTAGAGCTTTTCGTACGTTTTGCAGTGCTCGAGACACGGTATCAAACTCATGGAGTCTTACGAATTCTGAATCAAAACAACATCACTTCTTTAGAAGCATGTGGGTTTTGTGACCATCATCTTAGGTTAATTCGATCATTTTTTACCAAACGTAATGGCTTGTTATTATTTACAGGCGCAACGGGATCGGGTAAAAGTACATCCATGTTTAGTGCGCTTCATGAATTAAAACACAAACAGGTCATCACACTTGAAAACCCAGTAGAACAATACTATGACTCCTTAATTCAACTTTCGACACCATCAAAGATGTTGGGCGAGTATGTTACACAAATATTGCGTCATGACCCTGATATCATTGCTGTAGGCGAAATACGAACAAATGATGAACTCTTTCAGTGCCTTCGTTGTGCATTAACAGGACATCTTGTAGTATCCACAATGCATGCAGGTCACGCACATGATGTGATTCATCGATTTAAAGAACTGAATCAAACAGGAATCCCACTTGAGTCCATTTTATACGGTATCGTCCATCAAACACTCATTGATATTGAAGGGGAGGTGCAACTTGAAGCAACTATTGAACTCTATTGAATCATGGATCAAGCCAATAAGGTACCATATCTCGACGTATATAAAATCACAGTTTAATAAACAAATTCCGCTAAACGAACTGGAACACATCCTTGCCTGTCTTGAATATGATGTATCTCTAGAAGAAACAATCCAAGTTCTAGGGATGAATGCAACAAAAACAGAACAAGCAATTCACCAAATAACCCGAAATAACAAAGGCAATTTAAACGACATTGATTTACTTAAACGGTATGTTGAAATAAAAAAATATACACATAAGTTTATGATTGGTTTGTTCGCAAAAAACACATATCCACTAATTCTAATGAGTGTTTCATATTTTATGTTATGGTTTCATTTATCTTTTTTCTCTGGATTTGTAAAAGACCTATTGGTGGATACTGGCGTAAAAAACAGCAGCTCATTTATTAACTTTATAAGTGGCTCCCTCGTGTTAGTTAAGTCAATCTGTGTCCTTGCAATCGTTTTGTTTGCACTATTCATTCGCACACCTAAAAATAGAATCATCGTTTATGGATTCATTAAAGATACACCTTTGGCATTATATTATGTAAACATCGTGTCCTACTTATTTTCCGAAACATTATTGTGCATTTGGAAATCAAACAACAGTATGAAACATGTGCTTGATGTCATGCGAACCTATGATTTAGGTCTTGAACCACAATGGGTCGCATTTCAAATTGATGCGAATCTTGAGAAAGGGGATCCTTTATCATCAAGTCTTGATGTTCCAATGCTCAGTCCGTTATTAATTGGTTTTATCAAAACCGGTTTATATAATAATCGACTCATTGAAAACCTTGAACGCTTTAATAAAATATCTACTGAGATCATGAACAAAAATCTTAGCCGTATTCATCGTTACATAAGTTTTATATCTTTTGTCGACGTATTGATTGTTGTGAGTTTGTACTATGGTTTGCTATATCAAACACTCAAAATTGTGGAGGTGCTTCAATAATGAAAAAAGGTTTTACATTAATGGAAATGGTTCTGGTAATGGTTATCATTGTTATCTTATTTTTACTTACAGTACCAAATATTTCAAATACCCTTAAAACAGTCAATGATAAAGGATGTGATGCACAATTAAAAATTGTTGATGCTGCAATCTTACAGTACATTCTTAAAGTCGATAAAACACCCACATCAATCGGTCAATTAGTGTCAGAAAATATCATTACCCAACGTCAAACACAGTGTCAAGACGGAACAAATATAGGGATATCCAATGGTCAAGCAGTCACACAATAATGGATTTACTTTGGTTGAAATTCTGATTGTATGTCTTTGCAGTGTCATTATTATCCTTGTCTTTGCAATTCCAATGGTATCATCTCAACTGATTGAAGACAGTTTCACTGACTTTCAATACTGTCAACTTGAAGCAATGGCTGAAAAGACGCGATGTACTGTAAATGAAAATCTTTGGTTTAATAAAAACGGAAATATCAATCAAGCACAAACACAACAATTTGGTCGAAAAACCTGTGTATTCCAACTGGGTTTTGGGAGGTTTAAATGTGAACGGTAATAAAAAGGGAAGTATCCTGCTTGAATCACTAATTGCACTTATCGTGTTAATTGGCGTTGTTCAACTCGTTACAATCATGGTAAAGGTAATGCAATGAAAAGGGGATATACACTTGTAAATTATTTACTAGGATTGTTTTGTGTGATGGTTTTGCTCCATGTATCCAGTTTAATTCTCAGAATATTAATCAACCATAACACACCATTCATCGCCCAAAATGAACTCTTTGAACTGCAGATTTTGAATCTGTATACTAAAACTAACGCCGTAACATGTGACAAGTCACTATTAACAATCGATGAATCAGAAATTGTATTTGACCGCGAGCGAATCATCAAAAGACCAGGGTATGAAATCCTATTACAAGATGTTCAATCCATCGAATTTTCTTGCTCAAATCCAATAAAACTTATCTATGTATATAAGGGGAATCGTTATGAACTTTCATTTGAGAAACCAAAAGGGTAGTATTCTGTTATATACTTTAATTCTGATGATTTCTGTGTGTGGCTATCTTCATTTTGAACTGAAGCGATATGCATCGTATATTCAGGGCCAACATCATAAGCGGATTGTAATCGAACATCTTGAATTAGAATTTGAAATCGCAAATATCTTGAATTCTCTAGACAAAGAATTCGAATCAGAGACCTTCTATTACCAAAATACAACGATATTTATTGAAAAAACTGATGAAATATATACGGTTTATGTTTCAGGAACTAGTGAATTTAGCGCTAAGTATGGTATAATTAGTGACGATAGTTTGAAGTGGAGGCAAATAGAATGATTTCATCAAACGATTTAAGATCTGGAATGTCCATTATTTATGATAATAACTTGTATCAAGTTCTTGACATTTCGCACAACAAAACCGCTATGCGACAAATGATTGTTAAAGTTAAAGTTAAAAACATGAGAACTTCATCAATTACAGAATTGAGCTTCACAGGTGGCGATAAAGTAGAACCTGCTCATATTGACAAACGCTCAATGCAATATCTATACGATGCTGGTGAAGGTTTAGTATTTATGGATGCAGAAACTTACGAGCAAATTGAAATTCCAAAAGAGCGCTTAGAATGGGAAATGAATTTCATGACAAGTAACCTAGATGTTACAATTGTTATGTATGAAAATGAAGTGTTAGGTGTTCAATTACCTGAAAAAATTGCATTAACAGTAACCGAAGCAGAACCTGCGGTAAAAGGTGACACAGCTACAAATGCACAGAAGAATGCTGTAGTTGAAACAGGATATGCAGTACGTGTTCCATTGTTCATTGATCAAGACGAAGTAATTCTAATCAATACTAACGATGGTAAATATGCAGGACGTGCAAATTAATCAATAACCATCATGGATAGAGGTGTCTCTATCCTTTTATTTTGTTGAATTTTTCACAATAATTGTGTATGATATGTATGTACTTCAGGGCAGGGTGTAATTCCCGATCGGTGGTAAACCCCACGAGTCAATAATTGGCAGGAACCGGATAATTCCCGGTGGCGACAGTATAGTCTGGATGGAAGAAGTTTTTTTTCATGTTTGCCTTGAGTATGAATGTTTCGTAACGATACATATAGGAGGTAAATATGAAACAATTCAATACTCGAACAATGGTTAAAATTGCAATTCTCACTGCGGTTTCCGTTGCGCTTTACGCTTTAAATTTTGTGGTCTTTGAACCATTAAAGATGGATTTTAGTGATCTACCAGTAATTGTCACTGGATCAATGTTAGGGTTAATTCCAGGGATAATTGTTGCTTTTTTGAAGAACTTAATTCATCTATTCTTCTTAGGTTCAACATCACCAGTTGTTGGGGAAGTTGCCAATATGTCATTTTCAATTCTCATCATGCTCCCGTTTGCATTACTAAAAGGGAAAAAATGGGACAAATATCTGATAAAATCAATAATCGCAATTCTATTAGCATCAGCAGGAATGTTTGTGATGAATTACTTTGTTACGATGCCATGGTATGGCATTAACGAATCCTCTGAACGAATTCGATTATTATTTAGTGTTTACACACCTTTCAACCTTGTAAAAAGTGCAATATTATGCGGTGTATTTGCACTAATCAAACCGCAAATAGATAGAATGAACTAATATAAATGTGATATACTTTAACATAGAGGTGATGTGATGAAATCCCGTGTTCAAAAAAACCATGAGTTATATGAGACTCTTGCATCTTCAACCGAAGAAAAGGTTGAATCCAGCGACTTATCAAGATATGCTAATCAGCTTAATGATATTGATAGTCGTTTTGAGCGTATGAATATTATGGGGAACGTTTCCCATGATCCAAGTCATGCTCGTGATGATGTTACAGATAATGAATCATTGACAAATGTTTATGATACGTTTGAAAATGAGTATCTCAAGGATTTTTTAGAAGAAGTTAAAGAATACAATGTAAAAAAAGGGTATAGAACGTCTGATGACACACAAACTAACATCCTTGGTACATTTACAACTAATTCAGTCATCAAAAAAGACATTCATATTGAAGACGATGATGTTGATTCAATTGAATCACTGGTGAGTTCCATTGAAAAGAACCAAGATGCTGTTAATGAAATCAATCAAACGAAAGAATATGGTCAAGGATTAGTGCATCCAGAAGATTTCGGTTTTGTTTTCCAAGAAAACTATGACGACTTAAATGATGACTTAGTCCAAGATATCGAAACACTCTTTGATGATGTTGAACCCAATGAGACACTCGATTCTCATGATTCAGAATTAATGAATTCAAAAGAGTTGTTATTAAAACAGGGGTTAGACCCTGAAGAAAATTGGAGAACCAGTGATATTCCAATTTTTGAAGGTTTTACAGAAGAAATTAAAACGATTGATTCTGAAGAAACAAAAGAACAACCCTTATCAAATGATGCCTTACAACAAAGTATCGTTGATGAACAACCAGAACCGATTCAAAAAAGCCAGCCAATTATCGATGATATAGAGCATGAGCCTTCAATCATTCAAAGTTCAATTGATACAGGGTTTGAACAAAATGTCGATGTTTTTGAACTTAATAGAGTTGCTTTAGAAGAAACAAAGACAATCCAATTAAAATTAGAAGAGCAGCAAAAAGATATTCAATCAATTAGTAAATCAATGGTTCAAACAAATCGCATCCTCAATACAGTGATTGCGATTGTGCTTTTGTGTTTCTTTTTGGTGGTTGCCTTTATTGTGAAAATGTTCTGGTTTAGTTAAAATAGATTATTAGGAGTTGATTAAGTGTTTAATATTGCTATTGATGGACCAAGCGCCTCAGGAAAAAGTACAATTGCTAAGCAATTAGCGCGTATTTTGAATTTTACACACATTGATACAGGTGCTATGTACCGTGCAATAGCATATCAATGTTTAAAAAACAAAATTGATTTAAATGATGAAATCGGATGCACTGAAGTTGCAAATCACAGTGTTATTGAGCTACTCTCAAATGGAGAGGTGTTTATTAATGACATGAATGTGACACAAGCCATTCGTCATGAGAAAGTTTCTCAAGGAGCATCCGCTGTTTCTCGTTTTAAAGGTGTTCGTCAACGTCTTGTTGAAATGCAACAAGAGATGGCGAAATCAAAAGGTTTTGTTATGGATGGACGTGATATCACATCGGTAGTACTACCGGATGCTGAAGTGAAAATATTTCAAACAGCAGATGTCGCTGTTCGTGCCAAAAGACGTTATGATCAACTTATTGCTAATGGAGCAAACGTTGAATATGATGATGTCTATACTGATTTAGTGAATCGTGATTATCAAGATACACATCGTGATGAATCACCGCTCATGAAAGTCGATAACGCTGTTGAAATTGATACGACATATTTATCAATTGAAGAAAGTGTTGCATTAATCATGGAAATAATTGAAAGTAGGGGACTTAAATGATAGATGGAGTAGTAGCAATTGTAGGACGTCCTAACGTTGGTAAGTCGTCTCTTTTTAACCGTATTATGGGTGAAAGAATCTCAATTGTTCATGAAACACCAGGTGTTACCCGTGATCGAATTTATGGAAAAACCACTTGGTTAACAAAAGAATTACGATTCATCGACACAGGTGGAATTCAAGTAGAAGGACAAACCTTCGGTGAAGAAATTGAAATGCAAGTTGAAATTGCAATCGAAGAAGCAGATATTATTGTTTTTGTTGTCAGTGCTCCAGAAGGAATTACACATGATGATGAGTATGTTGCTCGTTTATTAAGAAAAACAAATAAACCGGTTGTTGTTGTCGCAAATAAAATGGACGATCATCAGTTCATTTCTGATATTTACGAGTTTTATGGACTTGGTTTTGATGAACCAATGGCTGTAAGTTGTGAACACGGAATTGGTATTGGTGATTTACTCGATAAAATTACAACAAAACTCCCTGAAAAGGGGTTGAATACCTATGATGAAGAATTGAAATTCTGCGTGATTGGTCAACCTAATGTTGGGAAGAGTTCATTGGTGAATGCAATTATCAATCAAGATCGTGTGATTGTTTCTGATATTGAAGGAACAACCCGCGATGCGATTGACACCCCCTTCAAATTTGAAGGGGATGATTATGTCATTATAGACACTGCAGGAATCCGTAAACGTGGTAAGGTTTATGAAAAAGTAGAGAAGTATTCTGTATTGCGAGCAATGAGTGCGATTGAACGTTCGGATGTTGTTCTTTTTGTAATTGATGGTGAAGCTGGAATTAGACAACAAGATAAAACTGTTGCTGGTTTTGCACACGAAGCTGGAAAACCAATCATCATCGTATATAACAAATGGGACACTATTGATAAAGAAGAAACTGAAATGGAAACTGTACGGAAAAAGATATATGAAGAGTTCATCTATCTTACTTATGCACCCATTGTCTTTGTCTCTGCACTGACAAAGAAACGTGTTCATACTTTAATACCATTAATCAATCTCGTATTTGAAAACAGTACCCGCCGTATTGGCACCTCTGTTGTGAATGAAGTTGTTCAAGATGCCGTAATGTTTACGCCACCACCTTCGCACAACGGGAAACGCCTCCGTGTATATTATTCTTCACAAGTGAGTACCGCTCCACCTACATTTGTATTGTTTGTTAACGATCCAGAACTATGTCACTTTTCATATAAGCGATATTTGGAGAATTCATTAAGAAACGCATTTGATTTTACAGGTACTCCAATACATATAATTGTACGAAAGAGAGTGAATGTATGAAAATAGCAATTATTGGTTCAGGAAGTTGGGGGACCGCATTAGGAAACGTATTGGCACAAAACGGCCACGACGCATTGATTTGGGGGAAAAGCCTTGATGAAGTGGTTGATATCCAACAATATCATCTCAATGAAACATACTTCCCAGGGGTTAAACTCTGTGAAGATTTAAGAGCTACTCCTACATATAATGATATCCTTGATGCTGACATCTTCTTGCTTGCGATTCCTTCAATTGCCATTGAGTCGGTCTGCCAAGAACTCGATAAGCATTTAGATCGTCCTGTAATTATTATTAATGTTGCGAAAGGGTTCCATCCTGTAACCCATGAATATTTAATGGAAGTAATTGAGCGTTCAATATCAAACGATCACTTATCTGCTGTTGTAAGCCTTATTGGCCCATCCCATGCAGAGGAAGTTGTATTGAACCAGCTTACCACAGTCAATGCAGTATCATCAAATGAAGACGCTGCACGCACTGTTCAAGAAATCTTCTCAAATGATTTTTTCCGTGTATATCGAAATGATGATGTTGTCGGAGCACAAATCGGTGTTGCTGTTAAAAACGTAATGGCCCTTGCAAGCGGAATCGCTTCTGGGCTTGGTTATGGCGACAATACACGTGCAGCACTCATAACACGCGGTCTTGCAGAAATAACGCGCTATGGGCTTTATTTTGGCGGTAGGATGGATACATTCCTTGGATTATGTGGTGTAGGGGACTTAGTGGTAACTGCTACAAGTCAACACAGCCGTAATTTCCAAGCAGGCTATGATGTTGGTGTAAATGGTTCTACAAGTCATTTCTTCGATACCAACATTAAGACAGTCGAAGGTGTAGCTGCAACGAAGGTTGTTTATGAGGTTGCGAAAGAAAAAGGAATTGATATGCCAATCACAGAACAAGTCTATAAAGTATTCTATGAAGGCAAAGATCCAAGACAAGCAATTGTGGACTTAATGAATCGAGAACTAAAACATGAAACCAAATAACTTGATTTTACCCATAAAATCGGTTATCATGGTAATAGAAATGGAGGATTAGTAATGACTACTAAAACACTAAACAAAAAAGCTTTGGCGGAATCACTTTCAGCTAAATTAGATATTACAAAAAAAGATGCTGCAGAATTCATCGAAGCATTTTTAGAAGAGGTTAAAAGTACATTAGAATCAAAAGACACAGTGGATCTTGCCGGATTTGGTAAATTCGTTGTTAAGGAAAGAGCTGCACGTGATGGTTTCAATCCAGCAACTAACGAAAAGATTCGCATTGAAGCTTCTTACGGAATTAGCTTTAAACCAGCAAAAGCCCTAAAAGAAAGCGTTAAATAGTAATTAATTATATAAGGGGCTTATGCTCCTTCTTTTTTATTTTAGGAGGACTACTATGAATCTATACTATTGGATTGCAATTGGTATCACCGCAGTAATATCTATGCTTGCGAATTCATTTGTGATGAGATCTTATGCTCAATACAAAGAAATTCGAACACGTAGTGGGTTAACTGGAGCTCAAGTTGCCCGTAAAATACTTGATGATAACGGGCTACACGATGTAGCGGTTGTTAGAGGGTCTGGAGGAACATTAAGTGACTTCTACGATCCAAGTAAGAAGATTGTGTCTTTATCGCCTGACAACTATGCAAATGCTTCTGTGGCAGCATCCGCAGTTGCAGCGCATGAAGTGGGGCACGCCATCCAACATGCAACTGGATACAAATTCATTGCATTAAGAAACATGCTTTTAAAGCCAACAATCATCGCGAGTCAGTTTTCTCAAATCGCAATTATTATCGGATTGACATCGACTGCATTAACTGGACTTTTCGATCTTGGGATCATTATGATTTCAATTATTCTTGCATTCCAAGTTGTTACATTACCTGTCGAGTTCAATGCTTCAGCACGTGCACTTAAAATTATTAAGTCTGATGGAATCGTGGATTCTTCAGAATATGGTGGTGCGCAAAAAATGTTAACAGCTGCAGCACTTACTTATGTCGCAGCAGTCATCGGAACATTACTGAACCTACTTTACTTCGTTATGTTAAGAGGAAGTAGAAATAGAGACTAAATATGGATACTAAAAGTTGCAGATTTACTGCAACTTTTTTTCATGTCTCAACACCTCACTTAAAATTCATGATTCAAATTTATCCGATTCTCGTTTATAATTTACCTATAAATGTATTTTATGATAATCTCTGGGGGGACACATAAATATTAATATTCTAGATTAATAGTACTATTGTCACACTGCCATTGCCAAAATCATATTTGTTTTATAAATTAAAGTTCCTTACAATATAAGTGAAGTAAGGTACCATCTTCAAAATAATATGAATCTACCAATAGATTCAAAGGAGAAGACAATGTCAGAAAACAAAAGTTTAAAAGTGAAAGTGCAACGCTTTGGAAGCTACCTCAGTGGAATGGTTATGCCAAATATCGGTGCATTCATTGCTTGGGGTCTTATTACAGCACTCTTTATCGCAACTGGATGGGCTCCAAATGAACATCTTGCTCAACTAGTAGACCCTATGATTAAATACCTCCTACCGGTATTGATTGGGTATACTGGTGGTAAACTAATCTACGATACACGTGGAGGCGTCATCGCTTCAACCGTAACGATGGGGTTAATTGTTGGATCTTCGATTCCAATGTTCTTAGGTGCAATGATTATGGGGCCATTCTCAGCATGGCTACTAAAGAAATTTGACGGACTTGTTGAAGGGAAAATCCCAGCTGGATTTGAAATGCTTATCAATAACTTTTCTTCAGGAATCTTAGGAGGAATCCTTGCAGTTTGTTCACTCATTATTATTGGACCTGCTGTTGAACAGCTCAACAACTTTATGGCCAATGGTGCTGACCTCTTAATTTCAAATAGTTTATTGCCACTGGTTAGCATTTTTGTGGAACCCGCAAAAGTACTCTTCTTGAACAATGCAATTAATCATGGAGTTTTGGGACCAATCGCACTCGACCAAGTTGCGGAACATGGTAAATCATTGCTCTATCTTGTAGAAGCAAACCCTGGCCCTGGTCTTGGAATTTTGGTTGCTTATACATTATTTGGTAAGGGGACAGCTAAACAAACCGCACCAGGTGCGATTATCATTCATTTCTTAGGTGGAATTCATGAAATTTACTTCCCATATATTTTGATGAACCCAATTCTCTTGCTTGCAGCAATTTCTGGTGGTATGGTAGGCGTATTTACACTATCGATTACGAATGCAGGTCTTGTTGCTGCAGCGTCACCAGGAAGCATCTTTGCAATCCTAGCAATGACAGAAAGAAACTCATACATTGGTGTTATACTAAGTGTGATATTATCAGCAACTGTTTCATTTATTGTTTCTGCAGTCATCTTAAGACGATCAAAAGACTCAGAAATGTCACTTGAAACTGCAACTCAAAATGTTCAATCAGCAAAAGCGCAATCAAAAGTTCAACTCACTCCATCTTCAATAAAGAAAATTATCTTTGCATGTGATGCAGGTATGGGTTCAAGCGCTATGGGAGCTTCTGTTCTTAGAAACAAAATTAAGAATGCTGGACTTGATATTGAGGTGACAAATGCTGCAATTTCACAATTACCAAATGATGGAGACATCATTGTAACGCATGTAGATTTAAAAGACCGTGTCCTTGATAAACGTCCAGGTGCACATGTCATTACTGTAACAAACTTCTTAAGTGAAGGAGAATATACTGATTTAGTTAACTCATTAAAAAAATAATGATTTCATAAGGGGTGTGACACATGTTAGTTTCTGCTCGGGGACGATTAATCCTTGAAAAATTGCTCGTATCGAGTTTTCCAATATCAATCGATACGATGGCTAAAACATTGGGAGTTAGTAGTCGAACGATTCGACGTGATTTAGACGAAATAACATCAATATGTACTGATTACGATCTGAAACTTATAATAAGAAACAACACCTTAAGCATCGATGGTTTAGAGAAAAACATTCAAACATTTAAATGGCACTTATTTGACCTATCCTATAGTGAATTTACCCCACTTGAACGTCAAAACTTTATCCTTAAGCAACTCATAAAATCAAACGATACGCTCACAATCACATCCCTTGCAAATGAATTAAATGTTACGGAGTCAACAATTCGTGCTGACCTTTTAAAAATTAAAGATGAATATGGGCAATCCATCAAGATTGATACAAAAAGGGGCACAGGCATCTCACTAATTGCGACTGAAATCGAAAAACGAACGATTATTCGGAATATGGTCCATAACACCATTTCAACGCCGCTTCTTGTTCAATTCTTATATCAAAACGATACAGATACGAATCGACTCTTTATAAAAGACAGACTCTTGGGCTTAATTGATGACAATCGATTAATTATTGTTGACCAAGAACTTAAAAAATGGCATGAGACACAAGAATATAAATTAGCAGATGAATCCTATTTTACCTTATTGGTTCATGTATCTATTGCAGTAGAACGGATTAAGGAACAAGAACTTGTCAAAGTGTATGATACTAATATTGAAGATATCGTTGAATCCGATGAATACCAGGATGCAATTCAGATACTCTCAAACATCATGGACACACCACAAACTGATCTCCCTGAAAATGAGATTATTTATGTCGCTCAATACCTGAGAAGTGCTAAACTCAAGGATTCACACCATCTTATTGAACGGGATACGATGCGTGCAACGAATCTTGCTCAAAAGCTGATTCATCGCATTCAAAACGACCTGGACTATCACTTTAACGACGAAACACTATTAAAAGGACTCATCACACACTTAAGAAGCGCGCTCAGAAGACTGGATCAAAACATGATGATCTCCAATCCATTGATTGACTCAATTAAGGAAGAACATGGTCTATTGTTTAATACAATCTCTAAAGCAGTGGAAGATATATTCGTTGATATTTATGTCAATGAGGATGAAATTGGTTACCTCGTATTACACTTTGGTGCAGCAATAATTCAATCTCAGAAGAAAAAGTTCTCGTGTTTGATTGTGTGTTCAAGCGGTATTGGAACCTCTAAAATGCTCTTAACGCGCATTCAAAAGACATTCCCACAGTTTTCTAAGCTTAAAACAACTTCAGTATTTGATGTACTTCAGCGTGATGACCATCAGTTATACGATATCATCATTTCAACACTAGATCTTGGTAATGTAAACTTTGACTATCTCCTTGTGAGTCCCATTCTATCAAATCAGGATATTGAGAACATCACATCACACTTATCCTTGATGAATGTTAACAGTTTGCGCTATGAAACACCTCAGTCAGTATCGCTCAATGAAGCGATGGATTATTTTGAAACACTTTCCAAAACATCCACACTCATGTCTCAACTAATTGAAGACTTTGAAGTTCGTATGTTGACTGTCAACTCCAATTCAATTGAAGATTACATACGTGCAATGTGTTTAGTTGCAATGACTCAAAGTGAATCAGAACCAGAACTTGTTGTGAAATCGATGCTTAACGGGGGACACAAAAACAGTTTCGCCATTCCAAATACACACCTTGCTTTTTTTCATGAAAGGTCTGCAGGAATAAAAAAATCAACCCTAAAAGTATTTCCATTGACTCAACCCATTCAAATTCTGGGATTGGATAATCGAAATCACTGGGTTAATACCTTTATTCTCTTGTTAGCACCTGAGAAACTTGAGCAATACGAATTGGAACTCTTAAGTTTTACCAGTTCGCTCATCATCGACAATGAAGAAGCTCCAGGCATATTTGAAATGGGTGATCAAAACGAAATTACAACGTATCTCGTGTCGAGATATAGAGGATTTATACAAAAAGGAGTATAGAGATGGAAATTACATTTCAAGATATCGAACTCAACATGGCGTTTCAAACTAAGGAAGACTCAATCCGATATGCAGGACGCAAACTTGTTGAACGGGGTTATGTTGTGGAACCATATATAGAAACAATGATCCAAAGAGATATCCTAACAACAACTTACATCGGAAACGGTGTTGCGATACCACATGGTACAGATGAAGCACGTGACTTTATCTTAAAATCAGGAATTGTCGTCTTACAAGTACCGCAAGGTATCGAATATAATGGAGAATGTGCAACCGTTATTTTTGGAATTGCTGGAAAAAACAATACACATATGGATATTTTGTCTCAAATCGCGATTGTGTGTTCAAATGAAGACAACGTCAAAAGAATCACAAATGCTGAGTCAAAAGAAGAAATAATCCAAATCCTGAACGGAAAATAGTCAAAAAAAAGGAGACATACTATGGAAACAAAAGCAGTACGCCTTTATGGTGTTAATGACGTTCGTCTTGAAACTTTTGAATTGCCTGAAATAAAAGACGATGAGATCTTAGTAAAAGTTGTGTCAGACAGCATTTGCATGTCCTCATATAAAACAATCATTCAAGGTGCGAATCACAAACGTGTGCCAGATAATGTTCATGAAAACCCAATTATTTTAGGTCATGAGTTTGCAGGAGATATTATTAAGGTAGGCAAGAAATGGCAAGACCAATTTAAACCCGGTCAAAAATTTGCGCAACAACCGGCATTAAATTACAAAGGCAGCTTAGCATCACCTGGCTATTCATACCCATATTTTGGCGGGGATTGCACGTATTGCATCATCCCACAAGAAGTTATGGAACTTGGATGCCTTATGGTATATGAAGGGGATTCATATTATAGTGCAAGTTTAGGAGAACCTATGTCGTGTGTAATTGGTGGGTTTAACGCAAATTATCATACCAATAAAAGAAACTACGACCACGAAATGGGGATAAAAGAGGGGGGATATCTTCTAATTTTAGGTGGAACTGGCCCGATGGGTCTTGGAGCAATTGATTATGCTGGTGCTCTAGAAAAGAAACCAAAAATGGTGGTTGTAACCGATATTAGTCAAGATCGCCTTGACCGTGCTAAGAAAGTCCTTCCTGAAACAAAAATGAAAGAAAAAGGGATTGAATTAGTCTATTTTAATCCAAATGATTATGACGATGACGAACAAGCACTCATGGACCTGACAAACGGACACGGCTATGATGATGTATTTGTGTATGTTCCAGTGAAAGATTTAGCTGAACAAGGAAATCGACTCTTGGCCTTTGACGGATGTTTAAATGTCTTTGCAGGACCAACCGACAAAAACTTCTTAGCAAACATAAATCTCTATGATGTGCATTATACTAGTACACATATCATGGGTACAACTGGTGGTAATAATGATGATTTAATTGAAGCACTTGATTTAGCAAGCAAAGGTCTGATTAATCCATCCTTAATGATCACACATATTGGTGGTTTAAACAGTGCTGGTGAAACAACCAAGAATCTTCCAAACATTCCTGGTGGTAAGAAATTAATCTATACACATATAGAACTGCCATTGACAGCGATTGAAGATTTTAAAGCATTGGGTCAAGACAACGAATTATTTAAAGCGTTAGATCTATTATGCGAAAAATATAATGGACTTTGGAATAAAGAAGCTGAACATTATCTCTTAAATTACTTCAACGTTTAAGATAGTAAGCAAGAACTGTGTCATTACAGTTCTTTTATTTTGGACATATGAGTTCATCAAAGCATTTCATTACTTCGTATAATGTATATTATGTAAGTTTTGGATAATAATTTATCACTAATACATCTTAATCAGATCCTTTAGGTTCCTTCAAGCCCCCTAAATAGATTGTGAATCATTTTAGTCTAAATTCTTTCATTATTCTCTATTATTCATGTGAATCTCGATTTGTAGTTAATAGAATTCAATTTCCTAGATACGATATAATAATTACAACATCAGTAAAGGAGGATTCTTATGGCAGAATCTAGAATCATTGAACTATTTAAACAAATTAGTGAAATACCCCGTGCTTCTTTTGACGAAGAACGCATTAGTAATTTTATTGTTGATTTTGGTTTGCGTTTAGGACTTGAAACCATCCAAGATGAACACTTTAACGTTATCATCAAGAAACAAGCAACACCTGGATATGAAGATGTTCCAACATTATTACTTCAAGGTCACATGGACATGGTCGCAGAGAAGAATAAATCAAGCAACCATGATTTTAGTATAGACCCCCTTTCATTATGTGTTAGGGATGGACATTTGTGGGCAAATAATACAACATTAGGCGCTGATGACGGTGTTGGTGTTGCTTATATGCTCGCAATCCTTGAAGACACACAAATTCATCACCCTGCCCTTGAATGTGTCTTCACTGTGCAAGAAGAAGTCGGTCTTATTGGCGCTGAAAACTTAGATATGTCAGGTTTAAAGTCAGAATTAATGCTGGGTCTTGATAGTGGTGGTGAGAATATCGTTTGTGTATCATCAACAGGTGGCGTGTACAGCAGACTCATCGCTCCAATCGATTATGAAGCAACCTCTTATGAAACACTTCAGATTAGCATCCGTGGGCTTCTAGGCGGTCATTCAGGAATCGATATTGATAAAGAATATGGAAACGCATTGAAAATCGCAGGGTTTATCTTACGACGTGCCTTGGATAAATTTGAGATTCGCCTTGTGGATATTGAAGGCGGCTTAAAAGTTAACGCTATTTGTCGCGAAGTAGATTTTGAAATTGCACTGAATAATGAACTGATTGAACCCTTTAAGCAATGGATAGATTCAATCATCGATGAATTAAAATTTCAGTTTCAATTCAGTGATCCT
The DNA here is from genome assembly GCF_001545095.1 of Erysipelothrix larvae. Taxonomy (NCBI): domain Bacteria; kingdom Bacillati; phylum Bacillota; class Erysipelotrichia; order Erysipelotrichales; family Erysipelotrichaceae; genus Erysipelothrix; species Erysipelothrix larvae. The sequence continues at coordinate 1,070,210 of NZ_CP013213.1, read as the reverse complement.
GGTTTAGAAATCTCTATCTCAGATGGCCAATCACATAGAGTCCTGAGTAAGCAAAGTACTCAAAAGATAATTGATCTTTTGTTTATGTTACCCTATGGCGTGATTCATAAGAGTATGGCAATCAAAGATTTAGTAATTGCTTCAGCAAACATTGGAAAGATCGCACTTGAAAATAATCAACTTGAAATACTCCTTTCTGTTCGCGCAACCCAAGCATTCGTCTTGGATAACTTAATGAGACAGGTTCAATGGATTACCGATAATTTAGGGGTGCAAATCGATGTTACGGCCCATTATCCTGGTTGGAACTATGATAAGGATTCGAAACTAAGAAAACAGCTTAAGGATGTGTTCTTTGAGCTTCGAGGTTATGAAATTGTTGAAGAAGCAACACATGGTGGGCTTGAGCTGGGAATCTTTAAAGATAAGATGCCTGCGCTTGATATCGTCAATATCGGTCCCCTTATGTATGATATTCATACCCCTTCTGAACATCTTGACCTCGCGTCATTTGAAAGAACCTATGAATTTATTCTTGCATTCATGAAGTCACTGAACACCTTCAATCAATAATATAGCAAAAAGGTAGAATCACATTATTTAAAATGATTCCACCTTTTTTATCTTATATTAGTTCATCCAATACTGATGTCCCATATTCAGGTTTAGCTGTATTGAAGTTATCCGCAATTGTTTGTGCAATGTCAGCAAAGAATCCTTTATCTTTAAGTGGACCAAAATGCGTGAATGATGGTGAGTAGTATAGCACCGGTACTTCTTCACGTGTATGATCGGTTCCAGGATGTGTTGGATCATTACCATGATCTGCAGTTATGATGAGTAAATCATCATTTCTAAGTGACGCAAGAAGTTCTGCTAATTGTCCGTCAAATTCCTCTAATTGTTTTGCATATCCTTCAGGATTTCTACGATGACCCCAAAGTGCATCAAAATCAACAAGATTAACAAACATCAATCCTGTAAAATCAGTGTTCTTAACAATATCGATGGTTTGTTCCATTCCATGGAAATTGCTCTTGGATCGATGGTAATCTGTAATTCCTTCACCATCAAAGATATCAATAATTTTCCCAACACTGATTACATCCAAGCCAGCATCTTTCAAATGATCTAACTCTGTTTTCCCAAATGGCTTCAAAGCATAATCATGTCTATTTGAAGTACGTGTAAACGCACCTTTTTTGTCACCGATAAACGGCCGTGCAATGACACGTCCAACCTTCCATTCAGGTTTCATTGTGAGTTCACGTGCAATTTCACATGCGCGATACAATTCATCCAAACCAAACACTTCTTCATGAGCTGCAATTTGCAGTACAGAGTCAGCAGAGGTGTAAACAATCATCTTTTTAGTTGCCATGTGTTCTTCACCAAGCTCATCTAAGATTTCAGTGCCACTCGCAGCTTTATTTCCAATAATGCCATACCCTGTTCGCGATGAAAGTTCATCCAGTAAATCTTGTGGAAATCCTGTCTCAGTAAATGTAATAAAAGGTTCATCGATGAATAAGCCCATTAATTCCCAGTGACCAGTCATCGTATCTTTTCCTGCAGAAGTTTCAACAAGTTTCGTATAATATCCGTGTGGTTTTTCTACAGGATCAACACCCTTGATTGGATGTAGATTTCCAAGGCCTAAATTTTGAAGGTAAGGAAGATTGAGCCCCCCTACAGCTTCACCGATGTGTCCAAGTGTATCTGAACCGGCATCGCCATACTTTTCTGCATCATGGGCTGCTCCTGCTCCCACAGAGTCCATAACGACTGTAATAATTCGATTAAACTTATATTTCCCCATTTTTAATCATCTCCTTCAAAGTCAAAATCCCCAAACATATAGCGTTCATATTCATTCTTTAATGTTTGACGTTTGACATGGGTATATATTTGAGTTGTTTGGATATCTTCATGTCCAAGTAACTCTTGAATAATTCTAAGATCCACACCCGCATCAAGCAGTGTTGTTGCGAATGTATGGCGCAACGTATGCGCCGAGATATGTTCATTAACGCCCGTTTCATTGCACCTATATTGTAGCATTTCGTGGACATATTGTCTTGTAATTCGGTTTCCACGCAATGTAAAAAATATGTATCGCCGCGATGCATCATTTTGTTTTTTTATACAGATGGGGCGTGTAGTTTTTATGTAAGCTTTAAGCGCATCATTGGCATCTTTTGAAATTGGAACAAAGCGTTCTTTATTTCCCTTTCCCAAGATCCGCAACCATCCTTCGTGTTCGTTGTATTGTTGGAACGATAAATCAACACATTCACTCACACGAAGTCCACATCGAAAGAGTAAAAGAATAATTGCAAAATCCAAGAAATCTTTGGGCAATTCTTTTTCAAACGATACTAACGTACGAACAGAATCAATTGAAACTGCTTTGGGAATCCTTTGCGCTTCTTTATGACTTGATAGTAGCGTTGTTGGATTGAATTGAGCCCTGCCAAAGCGGTGTAAATATCGGTGAAACTGACGCACAGATACCCGTTTTCGACTGATTGACGCAGGTTGAAGGGTGTGTGTCATATCTGAGAAATATTCGATCAACAGCGCATGCGTAACTTGATCTATGTCTTCGATTTTCTGACGTTTTAAAAAGCGAATGTATTCTTCAACATCACGACGATAGTTTTCTACTGTGTTTTTACTTAAAGGTTCTACAAACTGAATGTGATAGATAAAATCCTGATAATGTTTATCAAGGGCAATCATAATTTCTTACCGGAAGCACGAACATCACTTGCTTTCTTAAAGACATCTGTTTTAAGAGCGTTATTTAATTTGCCAATCAGTTCATCCGTTTTAAGATTGCGTGTTACATCAAATAGATTAATTTGCGAGACGACATCTTCGCGTGGAAGAAGATTGGAAAGCGCAACTGAAATAAACGTCACTGCCCCCTCACCTTCAAATTCATCATAAAGCATGAGAGCATTTTCGAAAATATCGTTTTTCGAATCAATATAGCGGTCTAACGTAACCGATCGACTTGCAGTTTTGTAGTTTTCAAGTCTTAATGAAAATTGAACCGTTTTCCCTACCATACCTGTTTTCTTTAAGCGTCGTTCTACTTGTACAACTTCATGAAGAATTGCAGTCTTCAATTCGTCAAAGTCATGGATTGCTGGAATTAAAGTTTTTGATTGACCCACCGATTTCGCGACGGAAGATTCTTCAATTTGACTGCTTGCATTCCCATTTGCTCGATCGATATAGTTTTCAGTATTGATTCCTAGAATGTTTCGAATTGAATCAGGATTTGCATGTGCGAGATCTCCAATGGTCACAATGCCTTGTGCTTTAAGTTTAGGAACAGTTTTCTTTCCTATGCCATACATATCTTCGATTGGTAGTGGCCACAACATGGTATCCACTTCCCGTTTTCTCAGTACTGTAATTCCCATGGGTTTTTTCATATCACTGGCCATTTTTGCTAAAAACTTATTGGGTCCAACCCCAATACTCACAGGTAGTTTGAGTTTCTCGTGTACTGTTTTTTGAATCGTAACCGCTAGATCTAAAGGTCGTTTGTATCGTTTGATTGATTCGGTTACATCTAAATAACATTCATCGATACTCATCGGTTGAATGGATGAACCAAATGTGCTCACGATTTCCATAAATTGTTCGGAGAGTTCTTGATACCAACCAAAATCCATTTCAACAATCACAAGGTCTTTACAGAGTTGTTTTGCTCTACTTAAGGGCATTGCACTGTTAATTCCATATTCACGTGCTTCATAAGAAGCGGTCGTAATAACTGACCCTGTTGCATCACGCGCGACCACTACTGGTTTCCCTTGTAAAGAAGGATCCAAAATCAGATGGGCACTGGCAAAAAAGGCGTTAATATCAATGTGGAAAATTACTTTTGCATGGTGGCTCATAAACTTTGTCCTTGTTCAAAAAGCTGACTTGCAGCCAATAGTGAGGCTTCTTCTTCATTTCCAGACATCATCAAAGCAAGTTCGTGTACCCGTTCTTTGGTCTTAAGTCGTTTCACAGAAGTGATGGTATGGTCATGATCTTCAGATTTCTCAATGAGGTAATGATTATGTGCACATGCAGCAACAGTTCCATAGTGTGTAATTGTCAGCACTTGAGTATCTTTTGAGATTGTTTTCATTTTCTCACCAATCTTAAGGGATACTTTGCCACTGACTCCAGTATCAATTTCATCAAATACAAGTGTTGTTATTCCTTGAAGTTTACTGAAGATGACTTTCATTGCAAGCATCACACGTGAAAGTTCTCCGCCGCTAGCAGCACTAGCAAGCGGTTGGAGTGCTTCTCCCTTATTCATACTAACCATAAAGACAATTCGGTCTTTTCCCGATTCAGAATAGTCGATATCATCAAAAGAAATATCAAATCGAACATTCTCAAGCATTAAGTCGCGACATTGGCCAACAACCTCTTGGATTAGACGTTTTGATGCATCAACACGTGCGTTTCTAAGTAAACGCGCATCTTGAGCTAATAAATCTTCTACCTTCTTCAATTCTATGTCTAAATCTTCCATTAACTGATCATGATGTTCCACAGCATGGATCATAGTTTCTAGTTCTTTCTTTTTCTCAAACAATCCTTCAAGAGAAAGATATTTACGAATCATTTGGTTATATTTATACAGTCTATCTTGTAGTTTTTCATAGACAATTGCGTCGAAGGATGTTTCACTATTTATTTTTGATACTTGATAGGATATGTCTTCTAAACGATAATAGACATCATCAAACCCTTCTTTTAAATCAGAAAGCATATTAAAATGATCTTTAATACTGAAAAGTGATCCTAAAACATCTTTAGAACCCGTTAGTGTGGATTCAATGTCATTTAGCAAGGATTTATTCTTTTCATAATCATCGAGTTGTTTGATTTCAAGCCGAATCGCTTCATACTCATCACTTGACGGCTTAAATGCTTCAATTTCATTGAGTTGTGTTTTCGCGAATTCAAGCTCATAACCAGATAATGTCGTGGTTTTAAGTCGGTGAATCTCATCAACAATTTGCTTATATTTGTGAAAAGTTTCTTGATAGTGTTGGAGGTATTTTGAATCGTTAAGATACATATCGAGGAGTTTGAGTTGGTGTGTTGTATTGAGGAGATATTGTGTTTCATGTTGTGAATGAATATCCAGTGTCTTTGATAAGACATCTTTCATTGTTGAAACATTAACCGTTCTTCCGTTGATTCGACATACATTCCGTCCATCTTTTGAAATTTCGCGTGAAACAATCACTAAATCATCTTCGGATTCAATGTATCCCAATAATTCGAGTTCTTTATAAAAAGATGATGTTGGACTCACTGAAAACGATGCCTCAACAAGTGCTCGGTTTCCGTGTTTCCCAACTACCGAACTTTTGCTTCGTTCACCGGTTACAAAATTAAGCGCATCAACGACAAGAGATTTTCCTGCACCTGTTTCTCCAGTAAAGACATTAAAACGATCTGAAAGTGAAACAGATAATTCTTGAATCAAAATATAATTCTTGATATATAAATTTACTAACATACGTCACCTACTTATCAATTATTATCGAAAGAGCATGTTCAATATTTAAGTGATACACGTTTTTCAAATCTTTTGATCCAAGGTTTAGGTTTGTGCCATGCAACGAAAGATTTGAAGACTTTGACATCCCTAAATAGTTAGAAACAATTATAAATAAAGAAGCTGAGATATCTTCTAAGTCATAAACGACACTTGGAATGTTATGTTTTGATACTTCCGACAAAACATCTTCATCGCCAATTAAAGGACAGGTACAGTTTACTACCCAAACACGATAGTTATTAACACGGATCTTATTGAGAATTTGATTAACACTTGGACCATAGGTAAAAATCACACCGACAGGCTCTGTGACTTCTTCTTTATTTAGTATGGTCCATGATGATAATCCCACAGGATCATTGTGACCACGATACCCAGTTAGACCAGTTGGAATTCTTAGGATACGTACCCCTTGTGTAATATCTAAAATCTGAGGCAATAAAGTTGTTGTTTCATCAATATCTTTCCCCATATAAATATGGTTGGTAAAGATTTGTGAATAGGTCAAATCAAAAACACCTTGATTTACGCGTCCAGGACGTGGTGCGAGTCCTGCATCACGCAAGATGATGGTGATATCATCGCTTTCTCTAAACTGTTCTTCAATATGTGGTGCACAGTATTTATAATCAGAAGAATTCATCACAAGCACACACTTGTTTCCCTTCATAGAGTAACCCTTCATCATATCTATTAATGAATTGTGACTCCCACTGCTGATGATATAGTGATCTGGATACTTAATCGCAAAGTCAACTAAATGATCTTGATGACGTATCACGTCATTAAATACGATGATGTCGTCACGTTCTGATAATAGATTATCGATATGTTCGAGATAGTTTTTATACCCCTCTGGCACACTATGATCTGTTTTAAATTTTGGAAATTGAACAGTTGATTGGAAAGACCGGCGAAGGCGCGTCTTGACATGGAATATTTGGGGTCCTTTGAGTGTTTTCGCAACCTGAAAAGCACGAATACATTCCTTAAGGTTTGACCCATTCAACGGTCCTTTGTATTCAAGACCAAATTGAGAAAAAATGGTTGGTTCAATGATACGTTCTTTTAAACCATCACGAACTTTTGTCATAGTTCCAAGTAAAGGTTTCCCAACTGGATTGGACAATAGCATTTTCACATCTTTTTTAAGGGTTGTATACGTTTTACTAATTCTTACTGATTTAATAATTGAATCTACAGAACTATAATGGCGAAGTAAAGAGTTTTGTTCATCAATCACAACGATAATCATGTCTGGATTGTACGTTGCGATTTGGAGCAATGATTCAAATGTCGTTCCATAGTTAAGGGCATAATCATCGATTACCACAATGATTTGTCCATCAGATTCCAAGGCTAAACCACAACCAACACCTAAGCCATAGCCCGGTTGCGAGGATTGATAAAAATCATGTTTATACTCGAAATCAGTTAAATCATCATACCCTCCCATTAAGAAGCGATGGACGATACTTTCTTCTAGATTATCAAACACAATCTGACTTTTTTTGACATCAAAAACATGGTGAAGTGCCATCGTTACTTCCATCACCATCAGGGATCGAGTAAGCGATTCAACACTAAAATGCGTCTTGTTCACTAAGTAGTCGGATATTAAAGACGCCGTATCCTCAAGCTGAGCAATATTCATTGTTTTCAAGTCAAATGCTGGCAGTTTGTTCATGTTCCCTCCTACATAATTCGTTTATCGATTGTTTTAACGAGTTCATACAAACTTTGATTGCTGAGATGATTGTCATGCATCAAATCAAAGATTGTCTTGAATAAGTCATCTAAATAGAGTTGTGCTTTGTCAAGTGACATAAATGAGAGAATTGTCTTTTTGTTGCGGATTAAATCACTTTGAACTGATTTACCAATAATCTCACTGCTTTGTGTAACTTCCAATAAATCATCTTGGATTTGAAAGGCAATGCCTAAGTTTCTACCTAACTTAGAAGCGAAAGGTCTTAGATCATTGCGTTGTGCTAAGACAACAGCCATTTCAAGTGACGCATTAAATAAGCATCCTGTTTTAAGTTCATAACATTTCAGTAATTCTTCAAGTGTGTGAATATCATCAAGAATATCAAGCTCTTGACCTAATATCATCCCATTTGATCCAGCTTGTTTTGCTAGAATCCCAACGCAATCTTTTGCGTTATCACAATCAGATACAAGTTGAAATGCAAACGTTAATAAAGCATCCCCTGCTAGGATTGCAAAATCTTCACCATAAACCTTATGGTTTGTAGGTTTCCCTCTTCTTAAATCATCATTATCAAGCGCAGGAAGATCATCATGCACTAAAGAATACGCATGGATGCACTCAAGTGCACATGCAGCATCCATCCCTATAGACATATTTACGCCTAAGTCTTCAAGTAACGATAAGAGCATAACAGGACGCAATCGTTTACCACCACTTAAAAGTGAGTATTTTAAAGCTTCTTTAACCTTTGAATCTTCCAGTGAATCCACCGATTGTTCAAGATGTATATTTATAGCAGTAATTTTATGAGACAGATTCATTATGCTTATCTACCAAATCCTTTACCTTCGTTTCATATTGTGTCAATTTATCTTGACACTGCTTTGATAACTCAAGTCCTTCTTCGAACAACTTGATCGATTCATCAAGCGGTAAAGTATCACTTTCTAATAATTCAGAGATTTCTGTTAATCGTTTCATCGCTTTTTCAAAGTTAAATTCAGTCATTGTTTTAGTTCCTTTCTGACAATTTTACTTATAAGAATTCCATCTTGCACGCGTGTATTCATTTCATCATTGATATCAATATCATCAATTGACTTAATTACATTTTCACCATGTGAAGATACACTGTATCCACGGATCATAACATTCAGTGGAGAAAGGTAACTCAATGTCTTAAGAATATCACTAAATGCCTTTTTTTTCAAGGTTACAAACCCACTCATTCCCCTGATTAAGTCTTCATTTGATTGAATCGTATCGCGTCTTGCGGTAGATAATTTAAAGTCAATATTCATGTGAAATTGATTGACGGTTTTATCTAATGCCATATTTTGTTTTTGAAATGTATGTTGTAGGTTATAACCCATGGTATCGACGGTTCGTTTCAACATCTGCGTATGCCGTTGAAATTGCTGATAGTGTTGATTCAAACTATAGTTGACGCGATCCAAATCCATCCACCGGTAATTAAACAACGTTTTATAATCTTGATAGTAAGGTTTGTTCTTAATTGTATCAAATGAGTGAGAAAGTGCTACAATCGAACGACTTATACTCATGATATTTGCACGATCAACCTTCTTCAAAGTAATCCGTATTTCTTGTGTATCAGGTGTCACTTCATGAGCAGCTCCAGTTGGAGTAGCTGCTCGATAATCCGCTACATAGTCTGACAAAGTAGTGTCGCTTTCATGGCCAATTCCAGTAACAATTGGTGTTTTGCAATTGTATACAGCCATAATCACTGGAATTGTGTTAAAAGCCCACAAATCTTCGATACTTCCGCCGCCTCGAGCTAAGATAATAACATCTAGTCCCATCTCATCTGCAAATTCAATCTTTGTCACAAGATCTTGGGTTGCACCATCCCCTTGAACAAGGGAGAATAAATCGACTTGTTCTGCTAAGGGCCATCGGCTTCTTAATGTTCGTGTAATATCTGCATGAGCTGCACTCCCCGCTCCACAGATAACACCAATTCTTTGTGGGTATGGTGGAAGACTCTTTTTATGTGAACTCTGGAAATATCCTTTTTCTTCGAGTTCTTTTTTGAGCGCTTCATATTGGATGTAGAGATCACCCAATCCATCCAAGTTCATCTTGGAAACATAAACTTGCATTTGTCCAGTTTGCGGATAAACATCAAAGCGCCCTTGAATGATGACTTTATCGCCATCTTTTGGTTTAAATAATACAGACTGTGCCTGGGATCGAAACATTACTGCAGAGATACGCGCTTTATCGTCCTTCAGTGAAAAATAAAAATGTCCACTAGAATGCGCTTTGAAATTTGACAACTCGCCTACTAATATGACATTTTGAAATAAGGGAATGTCTGAGACGATTCCCTTTACGACTGATAAAAATTCACTGACTGACACTGGATTATTCATCATAATGTATCTAACACTCCATTAATGAGTTTATATGATTCCTCATCTGAGAACTCTTTTGCTAATTCAACCGCTTCATTCACAACAATGGTTTTTGGAACATCACCAAACTCTAGTTCAGCGCAAGCTAAGAGAAGGATGGATTGTTCGATTAGACCCAGTCTTTCAAATTTCCATGTTTTCTTGAGCGTATCATCAATAACCGCACGGTAAATTTCGAAGCGTTCTTCAATTCGATATAATACATTCATAAAATCATCATTTAATTCAAGATATGGGATAAACGTATCCACTGTGATATGAATCATCACATCATCGTTAAGTAAGGATGGCATATCAACAATGATGGGTTCCCATTTCAATTGATTAATCTTATGTCTGATTGCTTTTCGTTTAATAGGTTGTACTTCATCATCTTTATCTACAGGTTGTACCACTGCATTTTCAACACCGAAAAGTGGTTGATTCAATGAAATTTCACGATCACTTTCAGCAAGTGATAAGAAGTATGACCCCTTTAATACTTTGTTAAAAGAAGCGACACCATCTTTATTTGATTTTGCTTTATACAGTGTGCTTGTATTTTTTGAATTCAGCTTGATATTAACATTAGGGATAGCATTCCCTTCCCCATCTTCTACTAATATCATCAACTTATCAAGTTTTGCTACATCACTTACAGATTCAACCAAAGAATCAAAGGATTCATCACGTAATAAGTGCATATATATCAGTGCTAGTGCATGTTGTCGTTGTTCGTGTCTTTTCATTCATTCCTCCACATTAAAAGAAGCAGATATCTGCTTCTAACTAAATCTAAATCCTACTACATTAATAATGATATCTGGATTTCGATAATCAAGCATCAATTCTAATGCTTCTGTCAAATTCTTTTGTAAGTCGGTACATGAATGTTCAACATCTTCACCGTATTTAACTCTAACTTTAAGCACAATTTGCAGTGCATCTTCAGCAATATTTAAGATTGGTGCTGCTTTAATTGTACGTGTTTCATCTAAAAAAACGGAAGTACTTTCATCAATTACTTGACGAACAATAGAATCTACGACTGTGTTTGATACCTTAACACTTCCAAGTCCAGTATCCACACCTTGAATTACTAAATAATCACTCATATATATCACCTTCTTGAATAATTATAACATTAAATTAGCAAAAAACAAAAGAAAACAATGCCAATTCGTATTGAAAGCTAACTTATGTGATAACTCACTTAATGTTGTGTGTGTGACACTTGTAATTTCATAAATTCAATCAAAATAACTGACATCAAAATTTAACATGCTTTAGGTTTTCACCTAAGTGTTCTCTTGCAAATTGAGCATCTTGATTCATTTGATCGATGAGTCCATCAAGTCCGTCAAACTTCAGCTCATCACGAATTCTTACACTGAATGATTGGGTAATAACTTCACCATATATTTCATCGTTAAAATCAAGGATATGGGTTTCAATGGATAACGTTGGTGTTGTATTAAACGTTGGGTTATATCCAATATTAATAATACTGATATATACATTCTCTTTAACTCGTGTATACCCAGCATAAACACCTGGTTTTGGGATGACATACTCTCCAATCAGTTCCATATTCGCAGTAGGAAAGCCAATCAAACGACCTTGCTTTCGTCCATGAATTACTTTACCACTCACACAGTATTCACGACCTAATTCTTGAGTCACAACTTCCATATTTCCTTTTAGGATTTTTTGGATAATATGTGTTGATCCAATTTTTCCAAACTCATCATTTAGAAGATCAATCACATCACATGGTAATATGTCGGCATAATTGGCCTGAATATATGCTGGAGTTCCTTGACCTTTAAATCCAAATCGATAATCATTGCCACAGATGAGAGATTTAACATTAAGTGGTAAGATTAATTTTTCAATAAAATCTTGTGGTGAGAGTCGTGAGATATCTTTTGTAAACCCAATAACCACCATCATATCAAAACCATACGATTCGACAATTCGAGTTTTTTCAACCATAGGTGTAATATGGTTTACTTGATTTGATTCCTTAAGCACTGACCATGGATCGGGATGAAATGTTATAAAAGATGATTTTAAATCTTTCTCAGAAGCTACTTTTAGGGTTTTATGAATCAGTTCCTGATGCCCACGATGAACACCATCAAAATATCCGATACAAGCAGCTGTTTCGTCAAAATCATGTGACAATGAATCCAATGTGTCAATATGTATTACTTTCATTACCATAATCCTCTTTTCACTCTAAAATTTCCTTCTTCTGTCCGCTCACAGACAGCAAATACCTCCCCACAATCCACAAATACTAAATCTTCATCAGTTGGTAAATCAAACCGTTTCCCATGTAAAATTGGCGTTTGAAACTGGGTGTCTTTGATTACTGGAAGTGCAATGTTATCTTTCGTAGGTAATAACACTTCATCTAAACACTCAATATCCTCTAACAAATGCGCATCTTTGAGCGTGAAGTTCCCTACTTTACTTCGAAGTAAAGAAGACATCGAGCCAATGGTTTCGAGTTTTTCAGCAATGTCTTCACAAAGTGTTCGGATATAGGTACCATTGGAGACATGTGCTCTAAAGCAGATGTTTTGTCCATCAAACCAAAGAAACTCAATAGCGTAGATTTCAATATCAGTATACAATGTTTCAACCGCTTGGTTTTGACGATGGTACTCATAGAGTTTTTTTCCGTTAATCTTTTTTGCGGAAACCGATGGAACGCGTTGTTTCATTTTCCCAACCATGGATAAAACAACTGCTTTTACATGATTTTCATCCAGATCACAAAGAGTCTGTTTTTCAACAACCTCACCCCAAATATCTCCGGTATCCGTTTTAAGTCCAAGGGTTAACGTTGCTTCGTAGACTTTATCACTGACTCCGATGTATGGCAGTGCTTTGGTTGCATTGTTAATTGCGACAATTAAAATGCCTTCAGCTTCAGGGTCTAAGGTTCCACTGTGACCAGTCTTTACCCCGAATTTACGCTTTACTTTATGAATCGCATCAAATGATGTCAACCCTTTTGGTTTATACAGACATAAAATTCCACTTTTATTCATACAGTACCCCTTATGGAAGAAAAAGCGGATAAACCGCTCTTACTTCTCTTTATTCTCATCATTAATTTGTTTTAAAATTCCTTCAATCTTTGAACCATATTCGAGTGATTCATCGAGTTTGAAAATCAATTCTGGAGTTCTACGAGTATCAAGTGATTTACTTACTTCTGTTCTTAATAGACCTTTAGCTTTTTCAAGCACTTCCATACCGGTAACCTTATTTGTTTCTTCAAAAAAGCTGACGAAGATGGTAGCAAATGATAAATCATTTGTTACTTCAACATCCGTAACACTCATAAATTTAAGTGCTGGATCGTTCAAACGGTTCGCAATTGTAGATGAAACTACACGCTTAATAATTGACTCAATTCGCTCTTTTTTTACTGTCATAATGGGGGTCCTCCTAGTCTTGAGCTATTTCTTCTTCACCATATGCTTCAATAACATCGCCTACTTTGATGTCATTAAAGTTTTCGATTGTAATACCACATTCATATCCTTGAGATACAGTTTTTGCATCGTCTTTGAATCGTTTTAGGCCTAATACTTTACCATCATAGATCACGACACCATCACGAATGAGGCGACATTTTCCATCTCTAAAGATTTTTCCATCAACAACCATCGATCCAGCAATTGTACCAATTGATGATGCCTTGAAGATTTCACGCACTTCTGCTTGTCCGTAGATTACTTCTTCAAATACAGGGGCCATCATACCCTTCATTGCTGATTCGATTGCTTCAATTGCTTGGTAGATGACATTGTATAAACGAATATCTACACCTTGTTCTTCAGCAACTTTACGCACTGCACTTGTTGGACGAATGTTAAATCCGATAATAACAGCATGGGATGCTGTTGCAAGTAGGATATCATTTTCTGTGATTGTTCCTGCAGTTGCACGGATAACATTTACACGGATTTCATCTGAGCTCAATTGTTCTAATGAACTCTTGAGTGCTTCTGCAGATCCTTGAACGTCCGCTTTAAGAATAATATTAATATCTTGTACTGCACCTTCAGCAATTTGACGTGACAAGTCGTCAAGACTCATTGCACTTGATGCTGAACGATCCGCTTCAACTTTAGCAATATTACGTTTTTCAGCTACAAAACGCGCACGTTTTTCACTGTCATAGGATTTAAAGAGGTCACCCGCTGTTGGAACATCTTGTAAACCAATGATTTCGACAGGCATTGAAGGCAATGCTTCTACTAGTTCGCGTCCATTGCTATCAGTCATCTTACGAATACGTGCGAAGATTGAACCAACAACAAGTGGATCCCCCACATGTAAGGTTCCATTTTGAACAAGGAGTGTTGCGACAGGACCGCGTCCCTTATCAAGTTTCGCTTCAATTACTGTACCAATTGCAGTACGGTTAGGGTTTGCGGATAATTCTTCTAACTCAGTAGCAACAAGAATTGTTTCAAGTAAGTCTTCAATTCCTTCTCCAGTTTTCGCAGAAATCTTCGCGAATACTGTATCGCCACCCCATTCTTCAGGTGTAATCCCTGCATCAGCAAACTCAGAATAAATACGATCAAAGTTTGCCCCAGGTTTATCAATCTTGTTGATTGCAACAATCATGGGTACTTCCGCAACTTTTGCGTGGTCAATGGCCTCGCGTGTTTGTGGCATCATACCATCATCAGCAGCAACAACAATAATAACTAAGTCCGTAACCTTAGCACCCCGTGCACGCATCGCCGTAAACGCTTGGTGACCTGGTGTGTCAAGGAAGGTTAATAATTGATTATTGTGGCGGATTTGATACGCACCAATATGTTGCGTAATTCCACCAAACTCATCGGATACGACATTTGTTTTACGAATGGTATCAAGAAGTGTTGTTTTACCGTGGTCAACGTGTCCCATAATTGTGATAATTGGTGGACGTGGTTTAAGATCTTTTGGATCATCTTGAATATCATCATCAAGTGCAAGTTCATCAATAACCTCAACTTTTTGTGCGGTTACGTTGTATTCCATACAAATTAATTCTACTGTTTCGGAGTCTAGTGATGAGTTAATTGTCACAACAGTTCCCATAAGGAAAAGTAGTTTGATTAATTCACTTGGACTACGTTCTAAACGCTCTGCAAGATCAGTAACAGTAATGCCGTCGAAATATTCGATTTCAGTTACTGTAGGAACCTTCTTCTTGGGTGCAATAGAAGCAGGGTTCTTTGATTTATTCCGGGATTGATTTCCTCTCCCTTTTACGCGTTTGTTCTTTTTCTTTTGACTCATTTATAACTTCACCCTTTCCATAAATTGTTTTTTGAATCATGCGTGTAAACCCAGCATCTATAATGCCAAGTGCTACACGATTTGTTTTACCGATTGAGATGGAGAGTTCATCAACACTCAACAACTCAATTACTGGGATGTTATAAAAAGCACATTTCTTATTGAACATACTTTTCGTTCTATCTGATGCATCCGTAGCTAGCATCACAAGTTTAACGTTACCAGAGCTCAAAGAATCCACTAATTTATCACCAAAGATGCATTTTGAAGCACGTTGGCACAAACCAAGATTTCTTTGAACTTTACTGATCTGAATATCGTTTAAGGAGTTCATCATAAACCTCTTGTGGCACTTTCGTTTTGAGTGCACGATCAAGTGCGCGGTTTTTTTGGGCTAACTCTACGACTTCTTTAGAGCCATGTAGGTAAGCGCCTCTCCCATTTTTTCTGCCAGTATCATCAATTTCTACGGTGTCTTCTGGCGTTAAAACAATACGAATCAGTTCTTTCTTTGGATGTTGTGTCATGGTTACGACACATTTTCTCATTGGAACTTTCTTCATGTCAAATCCTCATCATTAATCTTTATCGTAGTACTCATCGTAGATATCAAAGTCAATATCATCATCGTACCATTCTTCTTGTTCTTGAGTACGTTGTGCATTGATTTCTTCAAGCTCTTCCTCTGAATATTCTGGCAAGATTGAGTATTCTTTTTGTTTCAGAAGTTCTGCAGTATTCACTGGTTTTTCTTCTTCACGTTCAACTTTACGACGACGTCTTGAATAATGACCTTCATCATTTTTCTTTGAAGCAGAAGCAATTTGTTCAAACTTCGAAACATATTCATCCGCACGTGGTTTCAATACTGGACGTTTACGACGAATAATTTCTTTTTCTTCTTCGGTTTGTTCGTGCTCTTCCACAAAATCAGTAGATTCAACTATTTCTTCAATCTCTGCTTCCATTGTGTCGTCTTCACTTACTAATGTAACAGGTTCACCCTCAACAACTACTTCTTCAACAGCCGCTTCAGAAACACTTGCTTCAGATTCAGTTTCAATTTCAGTTTCAGTTTCACTCATTTCCACAACTTCTGTGTCTTCAACCACTTCTACTGTTTCTTGAGGCGCTTCAGTTACTTCTTCCACGGTTTCAACACTGCGTGCGAGAGCTTGTGCTTCGAGGTCTGCTTTGATTTTCACTTCAAAATCAGCCATCAATGCTTCATAATCTAAGCCTTCTGTATTTGCTTCTGTCTGAGACTTAATATCAATACGTTGTTTTGTAAGGCGCACTGCAAGGCGTGCATTCTTACCACGTTTCCCAATTGCAAGTGATAGTTGTGAATCATCAACAACAACCATCAACCCTTTTCCATTTGGATTTGGGAATACTGCCAAGATTTCTGCAGGAGATAATGCATTCTTAACTAAATCAATGGCATTGTCACTCCACTCAAAAATATCGACTTTTTCACCCATAAGTTCTTCGATAATGACTTGAACACGTGAACCGCGCGGTCCAATACATGCACCAATTGGATCAATATCTGGATCATATGAGTATACTGCAATCTTTGTACGTTCACCTGCTTCACGTGCAATCGCTTTGATTTCGACTTGGCCTTGATAAATTTCAGGCACTTCTTTTTCAAAGAGACGACGTACAAGGATTTCGCTTGCGCGAGATACAATAATTTGTGAACCTTTTGTGTCTCGGTTTACATCTGTGATTACCACTTTAATTGTGTGCCCTTCACGGTATGTTTCACCAGGTATTTGAGCTGTCTTAGGCATCACACCCAATGCTTTACCTAAATTGACCACTACAAAACGTTCTTCTACACTTTCAATCATACCATGAACCAGTTCACCTAATTGATCAATATACTCATCATATACGGCTTGTTTTTCTGCTTCACGAATTTTTTGACGGATCACGTTTTTAGCCAATGTTGCGGCAGCACGCCCCAATCCACTAATATCTTCTTCAACACGATAGTAATCCCCAACTTTGAGTTCAGAATCTGCATCTGTAATTTCATCCAGTGCTTTCTCTAACTCATCATCTTCAACTTCTTCAACAACTAAGAATTGGTGGAACAAACGTAGATTCCCAGTTTTTTCATCAAGTTCAATTTCTACTAAAGCATCCGGTACATCAATTTCTTTACGGTATGCTTTTACGAGTGATTCTTTCAGTGCTTCAACGATGATTTCTTTTGAAACATTTCTATTATCAACAATCTCTTGCATTGCTAATACGACATTTTTTATATTCATTTCTTACTCCCTATACTTTAACTGCGAGTCGAAGCAGTTTTATGTTTTTTCTATCTACAGTAAATTCTTTTGAAGTATGTTTGACACGTACGCTTATAATAATTGTCTCATCATCAAGCGATACAAGGTCACCCTCATATTCATTATACCCTTTTTCTGGGTTAATTAACTTAATATATACATACTTTCCTACTGCTAAACTGTATTCAGATTCCACCAGTTCCCGTTCAGCACCTTCCGAACTTACATCAAGTCCAATTTCGTAGTCAATTGCTTCTGCAAACAATGAGGCAGCTTGTGAAACTGTCTCCAAGTCTAAGGCTTCGAGTGAATCCTTATGCGCAAGTCTAATCTCTAATAAATCGTCACCAACTGAGTGAGTTTTGACGATTTTAAGATTTAACGTATCGGCTACTTTATTTAATGTATCTATATATGTCACAATCTATCACTCCTTTTAAACATAAAGCAAGGAGTGGCGTAACCACTCCTTGACTTCTCTACGTACTAATTATACTATTTTTGATAACGAATTGCAAATATATTTATCTTGTGCTGACGTGCTTGCGATTCGACCTACAATTACTGCATTTGACCCCATAAAAACACGAGAAATTACAGCACTTTCAACCATTTTTAAAACATCAAAAATACGCTGAACATTCGATTTTTAAGATTGTGTGGAGCCAAAACACTTGAAGTCACCTCATCTGAAGTTTCAAAGCAAATATGGTAATGGTTTAGCGTATCACTTCTGTTATCAAATTATGAAGACTCAATTTTAAAATAACGACAATTGATTTGTTTCTTGTAAGTGGTTTGTGACACCCAATGCATCAAGTTTAGATAAAAGTGTTGTACTTAAACCAGTTCGTTTAATAAGATCTCGTTTGGATATAAACTCACTTTCAATCCGTGCTTCAACAACCGTTCGTGCAACCGCATCACCCAATCCGTCAATAACATTAAACGGTGGAATAATCCCGTATGGATCATCTGGGTCGAGTTTGAACTCAGTCGCATCTGATTTCATCAAATCAATTGGATTGATATGGAAGCCCCTGCTTTGCATTTCTATAGTGACTTCTAGGGTATCGATAAGGGACTGTTCTTTCGTTGAGACATCGCGTTTAGTTTCAAAGTTTTTTAATCGCATTCTGATATTGTCCAAACGTCTTTGAACTGAATCTAAAGGTGCAGTCATTGTCTCAATCTCATATGCATTCACCCGTAAAGTAAAGTAAACAGCATAATATGTGAGCGGATGATGCACTTTAAACCAAGCAACCCGGATTGCCATCATTACATATGCAACCGCATGGGCTTTTGGAAACATGTACTTAATCTTTTCGCAAGAGTCAACATACCATTCTGGTATATTATTTCGTTTCATTTCTTGCTTCCATGCATCATTTACACCCCGACCTTTACGCACCGATTCCATGATGTCAAAGGCAAGTTTAGGTTTGAGTCCATGCAACATGAGATATACCATGATATCATCACGACATCCAATAACATCTTTTAGCGTTAAGCCATTTTCAATAAGCGTCTCAGCATTGTTTTTCCATACATCTGTACCATGAGAAAGACCGGATATTCGCACTAGATCTGAGAAAGTATCTGGACGTGTTGCTTCAAGCATCCGACGTACAAATTGCGTTCCAAATTCAGGAATTCCTAAGGCCCCTGTTTTTTCATGATATGTTCTCGTATCAACTTTGAGCGCATTTGGAGTCGAGAAAAGTGAAATCGTATCTGGGTCACTCATTGGAACTGTGTTAATATCAATTCCAGATAAGCGTTCTAACATCTTCATCGCAGTTGGATCAACATGCCCTAAAATATCAAGTTTTAAGACATTATCATGAATATCATGGAATTCAAAGTGCGTTGTCTTCCATGCAGATTCTGGGTTATTTGCTGGATATTGAACCGGTGTAAAATCATGGACATCCATATAATTCGGAATAACAATAATCCCCCCTGGATGTTGTCCTGTTGTTCGTTTAACACCTTCGGCAGCAAACGATAAATAGGTAGCCCACGCTTGACTTGGGTTTCCTTGGTTGGTATTTTCATAATAGCCTTTTACATATCCAAACGCAGTCTTTTGCGCAACGGTTGAAATGGTTCCAGCACGATAGACATAGTCTTCACCAAAGATTTCTTTGGTATAGGCATGCGCAACTTCTTGATAAACTCCAGAGAAGTTTAAATCAATATCTGGGACCTTATCCCCTTCAAACCCTAAGAAGGTTTCAAACGGGATATCTTGCCCTTCACCAATCATCGCCTCACCACAATGTGGACAGGTTTTGGGTGGAAGGTCAAATCCAGATGAGTATTCTCCATCCGTGAAAAATTCACTATGCTGACAGTTTTTACAAATATAGTGTGCCGGCAGTGGATTTACTTCAGTTATTTTTGCCATAGTTGCGACAAGCGAAGAACCTACAGATCCCCGTGATCCGACGAGGTAACCATCATCCAACGATTTTTTTACCAATAAGTGTGAAATATAGTAAATTACGCCAAACCCGTGTCCAATAATTGAGTTTAATTCTCGTTCAATACGATCACTAACAAGCACTGGCAGGGTTTCTCCATACGTTTGATGTGCTGTATTATACACAATTTCTTTTAAGAGCTCATCACTGTTTTCAAGTTTTGGTGTGAAAAGTTTACTTGGTATTGGTTCAATTTCTTCCAATTGATCAAAAAGTAAGTTTGTATTTGTAATAACATACAATTCCACATCTTCTTTGGAAAGATATGGGAACTCTTGCATCATTTCTTGTGTGGGTCTAAAGTGTTGTTTTGGTGATTTGAAATTCATACGGCGGGTTTCATCATAGATATATAACGGGTGACGTGAGCCACCAATTCCTTGCGAATGAATATAGATATCCCGCACGATTTGTTGTTTTGGATGATTATAATGTGCATCACCTGAGGCAATGATTAATTTATTGCATCGTTTTGCCATCGCAATGATCCGTTGAATCACCTGAACTAAGCGTGCTTCACTTTCAATGACATCCCGTTCTACAAGATGACGGTAGGTATCAAGTGGCATAATTTCAATATAATCATAGAACTCGATTGCTTTTTGAAGATGTGCATCACTTTTGTTCATGGCAGTTTCAAATACATCTGAGTTACTGCATCCTGCACCAATAAGCAATTGGTCGCGATGTGATTCGATTTCTTCTTTAATAATACGGGGCTCAGCAACAAATTCTGCTGACTTTGTCGCACCAAATGATGCAAGGTAAGTTGTATAGGACAGACTAATGAGTTCATACAGTTTCTTAAGTCCTGCTTGATTTTTAGCCACTACGGATATATGCGATTTTCTTGTCTTAGCATATGCTGTTTCATCACTTAATCGGTTTAAATCATCCACCGTTTCAAATGAAGCAAGTTTTTCTTCACGAAGCATGTGTGCAAAAACATGGGCAAGGATTTCAGCATCATAGTCAGCTCTATGCGCTACATCATCGTCATAGGTGATTTTAAGAAGACGTGCAATACTTCCAAGACGATATGAGCGACGGTTTGAATACAACGAGCGCGCCAAATCCAGTGAATCTACACATGAATTATCGATGGGTGGCATTCCCAGTCTTCGGAGTGTTTCTTGAATAAAATCATAGTCAAAGGTTGCATTATGGGCTACCAAAACTCCATCACCGATAAATTTCAGCATGGTATGGATTGCTTGTTCAATTGTTGGCGCATTTCTTACATCATTATCAGTAATGTTTGTAAGTGCTTGGATGGTTGGTCGAATTGATATTGGCGGTTTTATAAACATCTGCATCTTATCAACGGTTTGTCCGTTCACGACTTTAACCGCACCAAATTCGATAATATGATCATAATAGGATGATAATCCGGTTGTTTCAAGGTCAAAAATAATATACGTTGTATCGTGCAAGCTTTGACCTTTTGGATTTTTGGCGATGGTCAGATTTTTATCTGCCAAATTCATTTCCACCCCATATCCTACTTTAAACGGTTGATCTGGATTCTTTTTCTTGAGTGCACGAGCTGCATTGTATGCCTTAGGGAAACTTTGAACCCCTTCATGATCTGTAATCACTAACCCTGGATGTCCCCATTCATGGGCTTGTTTAATATACTCACTGACATCACTCACCCCATCCATTTCTGAGATAGTTGTATGGAGGTGAAATTCAACTCTTTTCTTGTCGCTGGTATCATCGCGTTTAAAAATCGAATCAATCAAGGTAAATCGCTTCATCTTAAAGATGTAGTCTTGTACATAGGGTTTGTTGTCGTAAATATAGTTGCCGTAAAAACGTGCAAAGGTTCCTTTTTTTAAGATGTCATCTTCACTCTTATAATATTCACCGATAATAATGGCTGCTTCACCATCTTCAACAAAATATTTAACACTAAAATCACCCGATTTCAGTTGGAATATTTCAACTTCAAAAATATGTCCTTCAACCACGATGTTATTTGCATCTTCAGTCAATGCCCGTAACTTAATCGGTTGGTAATCTGTAATTTTTACATTTTGACGCGGTACTCGTTTTAAGTCACTGGAGGCATCTTGTTCACGCACGGGTTTTATAGGTGCTTCATTGCGTACAATGACCTCTAGTTCATTGGATTCACGAATTGTTTTGACTTCCATTTCACGTTTGATTCCCACTTCAGAAAGCCGTGAT
Organism: Erysipelothrix larvae; assembly: GCF_001545095.1. NCBI lineage: Bacteria > Bacillati > Bacillota > Erysipelotrichia > Erysipelotrichales > Erysipelotrichaceae > Erysipelothrix > Erysipelothrix larvae. Next base: position 1,048,176 of record NZ_CP013213.1, on the reverse strand, counting down.
GATAAAAGTTCAAAACCTTTTCGAATTTCTCGAGTTGTTGCTTCATCTTTAGATAAAAAGATAATTTCATCATTTTCAACATTAAACGGAATGCCTCTTAATTCACGAATGCGCGATTGTTGCACAAAGAAATCGACATAATCCATAAGATCTTTAAACGCGATCTCAGAAGCACTCGTATTAATTTTTATGGATGTTGGCATTCTTAAACTCGTAATAAAAGCCTTACGTAACGCATAAAATACAGTGTAAGGCAGGATAATGTGTGATTCAAGTTCTACTTCGACTCGTTTTTCTTCTTGAATGTATGTTGATGACGTAATCGCTACATCATCGAGTTGGGAAAGGATTTCACTGTCTAAGTTTAATTTATTAAATACTGATTTCATCAGATCTCCTCTCTTATTTTACTAATTTTTCAAACGCATCTCTTGCAGCCATTTGTTCGGCTCTTTTTTTACTTGTTCCAATCCCCTTGCCAAAAACAAGGTCATTAAGTTTCACAACCACTTCAAAAGTGGGAGCATTTTGAGGTCCCGTAACACTGATTACTTCATAGGTAACCACATCTCTTCGATCGGATTGAACAAATTCCTGTAGTTTTGTCTTATAGTCCATTACAGACATCGCATTGTATGCTTCAAGATCATCCGGTAATACTGCATAAATTAATTTTTGCGCATTTTCTAATCCGGAATCAATATAGATGGCACCCGATAAAGACTCGAAAATATCCGCAACAATTGAGTCGCGGTTACGGCCTCCGTTACGTTCTTCTCCTAAACCTAATACAAGATATTTCTCCAGTCCAAGCTTACGCGAATATCCTGCTAAGGCTTCTTCACATACAAGTCGTGCACGAATGAGTGTCATTTCGCCTTCACTCCAATGATTTTTATGGTTAAATAAAATGTTTGATACACTAACTTGTAGTACAGCATCACCCATAAACTCCAACCGTTCATAATCTTCTTTATAATCTGTTTTTTCGTTCATGCATGAAGAATGAACAAATGCTTGTTCAATAAGTGCTTCATTGTTTACTGGAATATCAAGTTTTTTTAATAAATCCCAAATTGTCATGTCTATCACCTTCATCTATTATACACCATCAATTCCATTTTTGTTTATACGAACTATATCTATAATATTTTTATAATCTTGATTATGAGGATGGTGTAAAATTTCGTGGGCATCCAACTTCGCTTGATTTAAGATTGCGACATCTTTTACCACATCTCCTAGTATAAAGTTAGGAATGCCACTTTGTCTAGACCCTAACAGGTCCCCCATGCCCCTGTTTCGCAAATCTTCAAGGGATAAGTCAAACCCGTTGTTTACGTGTGTCATAAGCTCTAAACGCTTCTTAGCATCGTCCTTGTTGTCACTCAGTAAATAACAAACACCTTGAATAGCACCTCTACCAACACGTCCTCTGAGTTGATGTAGGGTTGCTAATCCAAAGAGTTCTGCGTTATAGATAATCATTGTATTCGCGTTATGAACATCAATCCCAACTTCAATGACCGTTGTGCAAACTAAAACATCAATGGATCCCTGTTTGAATTGTTTCATGATGTCATCTTTTTCTTGCGCTTTCATTTGCCCATGAAGCATCCCGATCCGATACCCTTTGAGTGCTTGTACCATTTGATCATAGATTGCACTGACAGTTCGAACCCCGCGCATATTTGTCGATTCTTCAATCGCTGGGCATACAATATAGATTTGTTCTTTCTTAGATAAGCGATCATGCACATCATCCATGATTGATCGCATGGAGTTCTCTTCAATAAATACAGTATTAATTGGTTTTCTAAAACTTGGATATGTTTCGATCGTTGATACATCTAAATCAAAAAATAAAGAAGCTGCAAGGGTTCGTGGAATCGGCGTAGCGGATAACAAAAGGATATCGGGTTTATCAGACTTGTTAATCAGTGATTCACGTTGACGCACACCAAAGCGGTGTTGTTCATCAATGATAATGAGTCCGAGTTTCTTAAACGAAACTTTCTCTTGAAACAGTGCGTGTGTTCCGATGATAAGGTCTACATCACCCTTGGAAATTGCGTCCATGACAGACGGTTTATCGGATGTCGATTGTGATAAGCTTGCAATCTTAACTTCTGGTATTAATTGTTTTATTGACAACACATGTTGTTCCATAAGAACATCTGTCGGTACCATAAAACAAACTTGATATCCTTGTTTGATAACACAAAGTGCAGCAAGTACAGCAACCACAGTCTTACCACTCCCTACATCTCCTTGTAAAAGACGGTTCATTTGCCGTGGTGCTTTTAAATCTTTCACAATGTCTTCAAGTGCAATCAATTGATCAGCAGTTAATAAATATGGAAGACTTTTTATTTTCGCATTTAAAGCATCTTGATCAATTGAAAGCGGGCTTTTTTCAAGACGGTTCATTTGATTCATTTGACCATACAATTGATACATTAAAAATTCTTCATATTTCAAAGTGCGATATGCAGCTTGAATTTGCACATCATTATCAGGCATGTGAAGGTATTTCAGCGCAGTTTGCCGATGCAGTAATCGATACTTTGCAACAAAATCTTGCGGAATGATATCTTTAAGCTCAACATGGTTTAAAATCTTTTGGATTAGCCGTGTAATTTCGAATTGTTTAATGCCTTGCTTTGTGGCATAGACTGGTTTAATTCCAAGTTGTTGTTCAAGGGGTTGATTTGTGACTGATTTTGCTAAAAACTTAAATTTACCATTATAAGTACCGTGAACAATAATACGTTGTGCATAATGTTCTTGTTTTAAATACGGACGGTTAAAAATCACAACGCTGATAATCTCTTCATCTACTAGGACTTCAAATGTTGTACGCGTTTGATTTTTGCCAAAACGATAACTTTTGAAAGCAGATAATAACGTCCCTTCAAATACAACCTCATCGCCTTCTTTCCATTCATTAAATGGAATAGTGACGCGATATTCATAGCGAAACGGAAAATGATTTAAAAAATCGAGGTCATTTTCATACCCTAAATCATGAACGATGGCTTGTTGTTTTTCGGTTAGATATTTCATAGTCTCACAATTAGAGTATAACTCCAATCCCTTCTTATCTTTTACTTAATTAACTCTATGTATATGTTAAGTGATAAAGTGACTTAATTCAAGACACAACATTTTAAAAATAATGGATTCTCTTCTCAGTTTTTGTATTGTTTACTTGTGCATATTATAGCGTTATTTTTACCTTAACCTTAAATATGCATAAGCACGTCTTAACTCCTATATAAATTAGAAGAGATGAAATGAAAAGAACCTAACATGAAGTGTTAAGTTCTTTAATTACTTATGATATTAATAATTATTCAACACCAATAATGTAAGCGTAAACTGGTTGATCTCCAAAATGAGCTTCAACTTCTACATCAAATGTTGATTCAATGTAAGCGACAAGATCATTCAGTTGATCTTCTGTTGTATCTTCACCTGCAAGTAATGTCACAAGTGCACTGTCATCATCAATTAATTGATCAATAAGGCGTTTCGTGATTTCTTGTTTATCTTGACCTGATACAACAATATCTTTTTCAAGAATTCCCATGAAATCATTTGCTTTAATCTCAATGGAATCAAAAACAGTATCTTTAATTGCGTAGGTTACTTGACCTGTCTTAGTGTGTTGAATTGCTTCAACCATTTCTTGAATGTTTTCGTCAATATCAACCTCAGGGTTGAACATAACACATGCTGCTAGTCCTTGAGGAATTGATTTTGTTTCAAGTACACGAATATCTTTATCTTCAAGTAAATCCTGTGCTTGTTTTGCAGCCATAATAATATTTGAATTATTTGGCAAGACAATAATATGATCAGCATCAATTGTATTAATCATTTCAATGAAATCTTCAGTTGAAGGATTCATAGTTTGACCACCACTGATAATATACTCAGCACGCAATTCATTAAACAATTCAACAATACCATCTCCAGCTGCAACTGAAACAATCGCATATTTTGAATGTTCTTTTGCAACCGGTTTTGTTGCATGAGGAACATCCGATTCCATGATTGTATGGTGTTGCTCAGTCATGTTCTCAATCTTCAGTTTTAGGAATTCTCCATAACGTTGCCCAAGATTCAATGCATTTCCTGGTTTTAATGTATGAACGTGAACTTTAACAAGGTCTTCATCCGTTACAACAACAATTGAATTCCCTAAAGATTCAAGTTCGGATCTGAATGTTTGTTCATCATAGCGTGATGCATTTGGATCCAGTTGAACAATAAATTCTGTACAGTATCCAAACTCGTCACTTTCCATATTTGCACCAGCAGATGCAAGATCTTCTGATACTTCATGGGCTTCAATAATTTCACCCTTAAGCGCAGATAAAAAACCTTCAATTACTGCAACATATCCTGCGCCACCACTGTCAACAACACCAACTTCTTTAAGAACTGGTAAAAGTTCAGGTGTATGTTCAAGTGACTTGTTTGCTTCAGCAAGTAATACTTCGAAGTACTCTTCAAGTGTAGCGGATTGATTGAGTAAGGTCCAATCGTATGCAGCTTGAGCACTTTCACGTAGTACCGTAAGGATGGTTCCTTCTACAGGACGCATAACTGCTTTATAAGCAACTGTCTTTCCATTTTGAAAAGCATTTGCAATTGCTTTTAAATCAGCTTCTTTCAGTGACTCTACGGATTGCGCAAACCCTCTGAATATTTGAGATAAGATTACCCCTGAATTTCCGCGTGCACCCATTAAGAGTCCACGGGATAATGTTTTCGATACATCCCCAATGTTTGACGAAACAATCTTTCGTGCTTCGCTTAACCCATTGGTGAATGTTAAATTCATATTTGTTCCTGTATCACCATCTGGCACAGGAAAAACATTTAAAGCGTTAATTTCGTGATGTTTGTTTGATAGATTATTTGCTCCGCTTTCAAGCATTTTTAAAAATAAATCACCATTTATATTCAATGTCATATTACTTCACAACCTTTATTCCCTGTACGAAAACATTTACAGATTTTAGATTGATTTGTAACGTTTTCTCTAACATGTATTTAACTTTCTTTTGAACTTCTAACACGACTTCGGAAATCTTAACATTATAGCTTAATACAAGATAAAGGTTAAGTTCAAATCCTTCGTCTGATCCAATTACTTCAACCCCTTTGGAGTAATTTTCACCTTTTAATAGCTCGGCAAATCCATCTTTAAAGAATTTTTGTGATGCCATTCCCACAACACCATAACATTCGGTGACAACGCCACCTGCTAACATAGCTATTGCTTCGTTTGTAATATTAATTGAACCAAATTCATTTTGTTTCTCAATTGACATGATAAACCTCCTCCATTTTACTGATTACCCCCGCATGGTTTCGCAATCGAAACCTGTGAGTCTGGGACATCCTCATAATAATCGAGGAAATAAATACATCGATTATCCGGATGATCTCCGTTCATTACACTGGATACTATCTCAGTATAATGATTCATCAACATCATGTTTTCAACACTCGTAAACACTTTAAATCCGTTGTTCATAACAAATCGCATATAAAGCGTTTCAAACTCATTTACTTCATAATGAATCTCAGATATATTGTAGAATGCTGTTTTTTCAATCCGAGATAACTTATCAGCAAATTCTGGATGAGCGTTGATGATATCATTTGTAAATCCAACAAGCAATGGAAAGTCAGCATAGGAATTTGATGCAGTTACATACAGCGCATTATCCGCAAATAAAACGGTAGGTCCTTCTGCAAGATATGCAACAACTTCTTTTTCTTTGACATTCAAAACAACTTTCCCTTTAGTATAATACACGTTTGTTTCACTTAATGCAACACCGGGAATATTTGATATGCGCCGATTTACGAAATGCGAAAGTGTAAAAATCAGACGGTCTCCAATCTCTACATTACTCTCATTAAGTATTATATCACTATTAATGTAATTATTGCCAACGACATCCACCGAAGACACCCGTGAGAATGGTTGGTTATCGACATATACAATACCCGATATCACTAAAACAAATACTAAAATGAACATAATGCGTCGCATGATGCGTTTACGACGACGTTTTCGCGCAAGCTTCTTTTTCGCAAGCAGCTCCTTTTGAACTTTCTCTACATGAGACTCTTGCTCTTCATGTACTCTACGTCTACTCATACTAGGCACCTATCGTTTTAAGAAGCGCTAGGATTCTTTGATTGGCATCAGGTCGAGCAAAGGTCGAAACAGCGGTTCCAATCGCCTTAAGTTTAATCGAATCACCCATAAGATCGTCAATTGCATCCATTAACACGTCTGTTTTTACACGATCTTCTTCAATTAAAACACAGGCACCTTTATCCTCCAAAGCTTTTGCATTATAGAGTTGATGGTTGTTTGCAACATACGGACTTGGGATTAAGATTGATGGGGTTTTAAAAGCAGCAAGCTCAGCGATTGTTGTCGCACCAGAACGCGCAACAACTAAATCAGTGACACCCAACAAAGCCTTTTGATCAACAAATGGTTCAACTATGACATTTGAAGGAACCTGTTCAATCCGTCTGATAAACGATTGATACTCATTTGCTCCAGTTGATACCACAAGTTTATACGGTTTGTCCTTAACTTTTGGAATCAGATCGACCATCACATCATTCATTGTTTGAGCACCTTGTGATCCCATCACATATAACACGATGGCATCAGTATCTTTTATACCCAATCGTTTCATTTCATGTTTGGAATCAATTTGTTTTGGATCAATGGCACCGCGGGGATTTCCGTATTGATAAACACTTTCAACACCCTCAAAAGCCTTGTCATAACAGGTGATTATTGCGCGTGCATAGCGTGCAGCCATCTTGTTTGCTTTGCCTACATAAGCATTTTGTTCATGAAGTACAACAGGTATATTCAAGCGATGTGCTGCGAGAACACAGGGTAAAGTTACGTACCCTCCGAATGCAAAGAGAAGATCAGGTTTTTGTTCTTTAAGAATCTTTCGTGCTTCTGAAATTGCACTGAATTGACCCGCAACTGCTTTTACTTTATCCAAAACACTTCCTTGAAGCCCTTTGTTGTGAATCGCGAAAAACGGATACCCTGCTTCAGGGATAATCCGTGATTCCATTCGGTCTTGATTTCCAATAAAGAATATACTGGTATCTGAGTTTTCTTTTGCGTAATCCGCAAAGGTTAATGCAGGATAGATATGTCCTCCACTACCACCTGTTACGATACATATTTTCATAAACACTTACCTCACTTCTTAAAACATTGAATCATTATAAGGGATTTTTAAATGTTCATATGCTTTTTGTGTTACCACACGTCCTCTTGGTGTTCGATTGATAAAACCAAGCTGTAATAAATAGGGTTCATAGACATCTTCTAAAGTCATGACTTCTTCAGAAATGCTTGATGCGATTGCTTCAATGCCAACCGGCCCACCTTTAAAGCGCTCAATGATTCCTTTTAGGTATCGAATGTCTACATCATCCAACCCTAAAGAATCCACCTTAAGTTGATTGAGTGCGTAATCTGCAATTGATTCGTCAATAAAATCATCATTCATCACAAATGCAAAATCGCGAACACGGCGAAACAATCGATTTGCGATTCGTGGAGTTCCGCGTGATCGAGATGCGATTTTTTTTATCGCTTCATGATTAATGCGGGTATCCATAACCCGTGATGTACGTTCAATAATTTGACACAGTTCATCATGTGTGTAGTAATCTAGTTTTGATACAATCCCAAAACGATCACGCAAAGGTGACGACAAATCACCTGCACGCGTTGTAGCACCTACAAGTGTAAAGGGTGGTAAATCGATGCGTAAAGAACGTGATGTTGCATCTTTGCCAATAATGACATCTAACACAAAATCTTCCATCGCTGAATACAAAACCTCTTCAACAACCTTAGGAAGCCGATGAATCTCATCAATAAATAAGACATCACCAGGTTCTAGTGACGATAATAGCGCCGCTAATTCCCCACTGCGTTCAATACTTGGACCACTTGCAACTTTAATCCCAGAATTCATTTCATGGGCAATAATATGGGCAATCGTTGTTTTTCCAAGACCTGGAGGTCCATAAAATAATAGATGATCCAAGGATTCATACCGCGCGCGAGCGGCTTGAATAAATATAGAAAGATTCTCTTTTAATGCTGTTTGACCAATGTACTCATTGAGCGTTTTGGGTCTTAATGACAATTCTGAATCCATTGATTCTTGATCAAGTTCCGGTGCTACTAATCGACTCATTCAATCATCCCTTCTATCGTGCTAATAATTTTAATGCTTGTTTAATTAAAGTATTGATATCTGTTGCTCTTGATTCGTGAAGTTGTGTTTTGATGCTGTTGATTTCACCACGTTTAAATCCAAGGTCTCCCAACGCAACTGCCACATCTTCAAATAAGCCGTCAAACTTAGAGACTGGTGCATTGCTTGAAGCACTGACCAATTTCCCTTTCAAATCAAGGACAATCTGAGAAGCCATCTTTGGTCCCACACCTGGCATTGTTTTCAAATAAGTGTGATTCCCTGCTTCAATTGCATTTACCAAATCGCTTGAAGGTACTTTTTTCATGATACCAAGTGCGACCCTAGGTCCGACACCTTTTACCGTGATTAAGCGATTAAAAAGATTTAAATCTTCACGCGATTCGAATCCATACAAAAGAATGGCGTCTTCACGAACATAGTAATAAGTATGTAATGTAATATTATGATTTACTAAAATTGAATGGGTCGTTGGACAAAACACTTGATATCCAAGACCATTCACATCAATGATTACTGCATCTTCTTCTTTAAAAACACAAGTTCCTGAAACATAAGCTATCATTTATATCACCACTTCTATTCTATCACACCTTCATCAAATTCAAATTGAATATCGCCTAAGATTACGGTATCACCATGCTTACATCCTGCATCACGCAAGGCTTGGTCAACACCCAATCGTTTCATGGCCATACCAAATTGAATGGCTTCATCTTCTTCCTGAACATCAAACTGATCAAAGAGTTTATCAATTTTTTCACCAGTTACTTCCCATAATCCAGGGTTTAATGGAACCACTTCAAACTTAGGTTTTGGCGCTTCATATTTGAATACAACTGTTTCAGCTTGTTCAATTTCTTTTTCTTGACGGTTTTCATCCAATAGATCGGCAAGTCGATACAACAGTGCATCCTTTCCTTCACCAACAACAGTAATCATTTCAAAAACTTCAACTTCAGGATAGGCTTCTTTGAAGCGTTTTAGGTTTGCTTTTGCTGGATCTAAATCCATCTTATTTGCAACAACTACCATCGGTCTTTCTAAAATATCTTCTGAGTATTGTAAAAGCTCATTGTTAATGACCTTAAAATCTTCAACAGGATCTCTTCCATCTTCAGCACCCATATCAACAACATGACACAAGACACGGCATCGTTCGATATGACGCAAGAACACATGCCCCAATCCTTTTCCTTGATGGGCATCTTCAATAAGTCCTGGTAAGTCAGCAATGACAAAAGAGCGACCATCATTACTGCTCGCAATACCTAAATTTGGTGAGAGTGTTGTAAAGTGATAATCCGCGATTTCGGGTTTAGCACGTGTTACAACTGAAAGTAGTGTTGATTTCCCAACAGATGGGAATCCTACTAGTCCAACATCTGCAAGTAATTTTAGTTCAAGCACTAGTTCTTTTGTTTCACCAATTAATCCTTTTTCAGCATAAGTTGGCGCAGGATCTTTATGGGTTTTGAATCGTGCATTCCCACGACCCCCTCGTCCACCATTTGCAACAACAACCCGTTGACCCTGACGTACGATATCTGCAACAACTATATCCTTTTCAATATCTTTAACAATCGTCCCTAATGGTACAGGAATCACGATATCATCAGCACCTCGCCCATGCATTCGTTTATTCTTACCATTTTGCCCACGATCGGCTTTCACAATACGATGGTACCTAAAGTCAAGTAACGTTGTTTTATTGGAATCACCCACTAAAACGATGTCACCTCCTTTACCGCCATCTCCACCATAAGGCCCACCTAGGGGTACAAATGGTTCACGTCTAAAAGACGACATACCATTGCCACCATTACCAGCAATGACCTTAATCTTAACGCGATCTACAAACATGTAATCACTCCTTTAAAAAAATAAATCCCCTAGAACCTAGGGGATTAGATTTGTTACGCTACCGGATAAACCGAGATACAACGGCGTGAACGACTGATGCGTTCATATTTAACAACACCGTCAACTTTTGCAAACAATGTATCGTCACCGCCACGTCCTACATTTTGACCTGGGTGAAGCTTTGTTCCACGTTGACGATATAGAATTGAACCAGCAGTTGCGAATTCACCATCAGCACGTTTAGCTCCAAGTCGTTTCGCATGAGAGTCACGACCGTTCTTTGTAGAACCTACTCCCTTTTTCGAAGCGAACAACTGAATATTTAATACGAATTTCATCGGATGTCCTCCTTTTCAAGTATTTGTATTGCATCAGAATGTGAGAATTCAATTGTTTTCAATTGAGTTAATACAAACTGAAGTAAAATTTGATTTGTTTTATTTACCGTCATACATCGTATAGAGATGTATGGTTCTTCATTCATAATTAATTCACTGTTATCGTCCAATTGATCAAAACCATTTAATGCGCCTGTCATTACTGAACTGACGCCTGCACACACCAAATCATACCCTGGATCATTTGTATATGCATGACCCGATACTTCAATGCGTTCAATGGAATCTTTTGAACGTGTAACAATAACCTGAATCATTTTTTAGCCTTCGATTGCTTCTACAACCAAACGTGTGTAAGGTTGACGATGACCTTGGCTCTTACGAGTAGAACTCTTCTTAGAAACATATTTGAAGATTTTGATTTTCTTACCTTTGCCATGTTTTTCAACTTTAGCAGTAACCGTTGCACCTTTAACATATGGGGTACCCACTTTAAGAGTGCGGTTTTTCACTGCGACAACAGTATCGAAAACAACAGTTTCTCCTTCAGCTACATCCAATTTCTCTACGTAAATTGTTTGGCCTTGTTCTACCATTACTTGTTTTCCACCAGTTTCAATAATTGCGTACATACTACACCTCCTTATTTTAGCATAAGACTCGCCATATTAGGTGGATACTTAAATCTCTTAGGGAACCTATATATGTGCGGTTGTATGTCTTGTAAGGACATCAACCAGTCTATAACGCCTTTATATTATATATAAAATGGGGGTGGTTGTCTAGCATTACTTTCTCTTCTTCATAAATTTACCACACTTATACACCAACAATGTCATAAAGCCAACTAAATTACTTGTTTGACCAATAAAAAAAGTGGCCTATCAGGTAAAAATATCTTATATCAAAAAGATTTCGATTCTTTTATCTTCTCATTTAATATGTTATCCTATTCATATGGAAAAGAGGGGTTTTTTTCAATGAAGAAAAGAAAAATTAGACGTTGGGTTGTTTACGCACTCGTCTTTGTACTTGTCGGGGGGCTGACTTATGCAGGGATATGGTTTTACAACGCCGTTTCCATACAATTTCCGGAAAATATGTTAAATGTAGAACAAACAAATAAAAACTTTGGTAGCCAAAAAACAATTAAAGATAAAACATCCAGTTATTTTATCGTCCAACATTATCCACATACTGGTGTTGAACCACTTGATCAATGGATTAAAGAAAGTACGGATGCAATTCGCGAGCAAGTTAAGAAAGAAGTTTTAATAAACGCAATTGTTAAAGAGGGTGAAAAACCCTATGAGTTTCTGCAAGATTATGCTTCAGAGATTCTGGATGGAAACTTTATATCCATTAAGATGACTGCTTATCTCAACAATCAAATTTATAATACCGAGTCAAAAGTATTTGATAAGCGTCTCAATCGTTTCAGTTCTGTTAATGATTTTTTCAAACCACTCGCACTTCGTCGCTTAACAAATGAAGCACGCGAAAGTATTGATATGGGTGAAATGAGTCGCATGGACTTTCTAAGTAAGGTTTCATTATTAACAGGCACTGAGAATATTTTCATTAAGGGAACTACCTTTACGTTCACCTTCAGTGACTCCTTATCATTCACAAAAGATATGGCTGAAAACGAAAATTATTTGTTATTGAATCTTGGTGATTTGAAATCAAATGATTCACCCGTTTACCCGACTTATGTCGCACAAGGGGTTGATCCACAATCTAAGCTCATCGCCCTTACATTTGATGATGGTCCGCATATGGAATTGACGGCTCAAATAATGGATATTCTTGAGAAATACGATGCACACGCAACATTCTTTGTAATGGGTAGTCGTGTTGAAGGCCGCGAAGAAATTCTTGTTGATATGTTAAATCGAGGCCATCAACTGGCAAATCACTCTTGGAATCATCCAAATTTCACCAAATTGAAACCTGAAGAAGCACTTGAACAAGTTATCAATACAGAAAATGCGTTGATCAAAGCAACTGGGTATGAAGGGCCTTATTTTGTACGACCTCCTTATGGTGCGATTAATCCAGGACTTCGCGAATTAATTGACCGTGTGTTTATCAATTGGACTGTCGATTCAGAAGATTGGCTTTCAAAAGATGCAGATGCAATATGTAAGCATATCGACTACGCTGCATTTGATGGTTCCATTGTACTCATGCACGATATTCATGAATCAACTGCACAATCACTCGAATGTGTGCTCAGTTCACTCAAAGAAGATGGGTATACCTTTGTAACAGTTCGTGAACTACTCGAAGCACGTGGTCAAGGACCAAACTCTGGCCAACTCTATCGTGAAGCAGTGAAGTAATGAAAAGAAATTCATCGTTGAATTTCTTTTTTTTATGAAAAAGACATCCCTAAAGATGCCGGATATTAAACTTTACTTGGGGTTTTCACTCGCAACACTATTTCTTGGGGTGAGGTAATCTTGCTCTAGCCTCTGTCTTTAAAGAAGTTTGGGGATTTCTGTTGTAAACTGATTATCTTAGACCAGCAGAATAAAAAATCACTTTACTTTATGCACAATTAAGTGCTGTATTAAAGTGATTTTTTTTGTATTATTAGTTTAACGAGGTTAATAAAATGGTAGAAACCCCAAGTTTCCAGACCTAAGTTTCTACCAATCCAATACCTCCTATAAAGGAGTAAGAATATGATAACAGTTTTCTCAAACACATTCAATAATAAACAGTTTTCTCAAAAGGAATATTACAAATTTCTCAATTCAATTAATCCAAAAACAATACCTTGTCCGTGCTGTTCAAAAACAGATACACTGATTCGTTATGGATACTATCCGAAAACCATAATTACTGGGCGATTAACCATTGTCGTAGAAATCGCACGTTTCTTTTGTAATCAATGTAAGAGAACTCATGCAATAATACCAAGTAACTTACTTCCCTATTTTCAACTGTCTGTACCCACAATTGAAATAATATTAACCCATGAACTTGATAGCACGCTTTTAACTGATATTGATGAATCAACATATATTCGGATAAAAATACGTTTTAACGATTATGAATCGGTGAGACATTTAAGTTATTTGGAACGATTGAATTACTTCATATTATCCACAAAACGGAATATCTATCATTCCGCCATTACTTCACCAACATGAGAAAAATAGTTTTAACTCCTCAGATTGAATATAATGAAGATGGTTATTTAAATAACAGACAATCATTTTTATATTTAGGAGCAAGATACATAATGAAACCTTATCAAAATAGTCAAAGAGAGGCAGGGTTTCTATGAACGCTAATGCCACTCTTTTAAGTAACGAAAAAATTCTTGAATTATTTAACTTAGAACACCATCAAGTCCAGAAGATTGATATCAAAGGTCAAAGTGACGCATTGAATGTGTACATTACGCTTCAGGTAGAGGAACAAACATGCCCAATTTGTGAAAGCAAAACATCCACAATCAAAGATTATTCTGAAAAGAAGCTTCTCCACTCACTGGTAACACATATACCCTGTTACATTCGTTACCGTGCACGACGTTATAAATGCACAACGTGTAATAAATGCTTTTTTGAACACAATCCATTTGCGTATCGAAATATGAAGATTACTCAGCTGACCGTATATAATGTCCTGAATGATCTTAAATCGCCACATGAAACGTTTACCACAGTTGCCAATAGATATCGGTTATCTCCCACTACAGTATCATCTATTTTCGATTCCCACGTTTCTGTCTCCAGACAAAAACTACCCGCTTATCTGCTTATTGATGAATGTTATGCGTACCACAGTGATCGCAGTGATTATGTATGCGTTCTTATTGATGCAATGACAAAGAATATCGTAGATATATTACCGTCCCGTAAGAAACAAGACTTAGTCGCGTATTTTAGCCAAATCCCCCTTGAAGAACGCAAAGGAGTCTTAGGTATTGGAATCGACATGTGGTATAGCTATAGAGTCGTCGCAAAACAATTCCTTCCAAACGCGTTTATCAGTGTTGATCGTTTTCATGTTTATAGTGATTTAATGAAACGTATCGACTCTATTAGGGTAGACACTATGAAGAAACTAAAACCTCCTAAGAACTGGAAGCAAACAGAAGATAAAGTCAAAAGACAAGAATATTATAAGCGTGACCAGCAATACTATCTGCTTAAAAAGTTCAACTGGTTACTCTATAAAAACCCCAAAGCAACAACCACAGTTAAAGATAAGAAATACAATATATTTGATCCAAATGTACCGAAACAACGCAATAAGAAATTGGGAAAGTTTCTAAACCTTTACGACATAATAGACCTAATTCTTCAAACGAGCAATGGCCTTGAAGATGCATATAACATGAAGTTCTTACTCGATCAATTCTTCAATGAATCAAAAGCTGAGAATGCACACGAGAATCTGAACACACTCATCAGAGTGATGGCTCAGAGTAGAGTTGCATCAATCGTTGATTTTAGCCGAACTTTAGGAAAGTGGAAAAATGAAATTGTCGCAACTTTCAATAAAGTAGAAAAATGCACAAAGGTCACAAATAAGAAAACAGGAGAAACCCATTATGAAGTTTCCATAACACACATAAACAGTGCGTTGATTGAGAATCGAAATCGCATAATCAAGCAAATAAAAAACAATGCAAGTGGCTATCGTAATTGGGAGCGGTTTAGGAATCGTGTGTTGTATGTGCTTAATGAAGACGCAACATATCGAATTAACCCAATAATTAAAACAACCTATGACAAAGGACTCTCTTAAGAAATGACTCATTATTGATATACTATAACAAAAAGAGGGAAGCTATAGTCATGTGCGACTACGCTTCCCTTTGGTCTTTAACAAACTTGTTTGGGGTAACTTACTCCCCAAGTTATTTTATATCATTTTCTGAATTATCCCCAAGTTATTTCAGACCGCCAAGATGCCTCATCAACCCTTATTTATGGATTTCATTTTGGTGAGATTGAGTGTGTAATAGAATGTCGCACCCTCACCTTCTTCACTTATAACACCATAAGAAGAGCCTGTTGCTTCACAAATTGCCCTTACAATTGATAGACCCAATCCAGTTGAGTTTTCATTGCGTCGATGATGTTTATTAATTTGAGCATATCGGTCCCACACTGTGTTTTGGTGTTCTTTTGAAATGCCAATTCCATGATCAATAACGCGAACAGTCACAAGATTCTTGTCTACCAATGCTTCAATAATAATTGTATTATCCTCTCCGACAAACCGAGTGGCATTATTGATAAAATTATAGAGCACCTGTCCCATTTTAATTTCGTCGGCTTTCACGAAGATTCCCTCACGAACATTAACAATAAAATTAATGTCTAGTGAGAAGAATAAACGCAAGGTTGCTTTTACATGAGTCAGTAATTCGAACTCTGTCTCATTAATAACATAGGCTTTTGATTCATATTTAGACAAAGTAAGCATATCGTTGACTAAACGCTCTAAATGATCTACCTCATTCACAATCACATCAAGATGTTCTTCGCGTTTGAGTGGATCATCACCTGAAATGTCTTTAATCATTTCAGCATAAGCTTTAATCATTGTCAGAGGTGTTTTGATATCGTGTGACACATTTGCTACAAGGTCGCGTCTTAATTCATCAGTTTTACTAAACTCACTGGTCGCATAGTTAAGAATTTCGGAAAGTTCAATTGCTTCATTATACCCTTCACCTGTGAATTCAACATTAAAATCACCGCTGGCTAATTTTTTTGCACTGTTGTTTATTGTTACAAGTGGATAAGCCAGATGCCTTGATAGCATGATAGACAATCCGGTTGCTAGTGCGATAACAATCATGATTACCACAAAAAACTGATTCTTTAAAATGGTAACAGTGGAGTCAAGTAGTTCCATGGGAGTATTCACAAATATATAAAATTGTGAATCACCGACCGCCATTTCTTTGCCAAAAAAGGACATAGATTGGTCAAAAAATTCATTGGTAAATGGGAAACTAATTGAACCAGTGGCAGCATTTTGAATCAAACTGATGTATTCTTGGCGTGAATTTGATGTAATTCCACGAAGAAAACAATTTTGACCCATAAGGTCAACCGCAATCAGTGAAACTTCAATACCAGTATCAGAATAGATAATGCCACACATGTTTTGTTTTGCAAACAATGTACGTAAATTTGAATCTTTTTGGGTTATATCTAAATTGCTTTGATAAATTCGCTCTGCTTCATTTACTGTGTCGGAGATTGTACGCTCACGATTTAGTCGATAATAGGGTTCTAAAAATGTAATTTGTAACATCCACAAAATTACAATAATGGTTCCAACTAAAGTAAGAAAATAGAACCAAACCCTAAATGACATGTTATTTATCTTGGACTTCAAATTTATACCCTACGCCACGTAAAGTAACGATATAATCGCGATAAGGTCCTAAACTTTGACGCAACATTTTAATATGTGTATCAACAGTTCTGAGATCACCATAAAAATTGTATTTCCAAACTTTATCTAACAGCGCATCTCGGGTGAGTGCCATTTTTTCATGTTGCATTAAGTAAACAAGCAGGTCAAATTCTTTAGGCGTGATATCAATGCGTTCGCCGTCAACTGTTAAAGTACGTCCGACAACGTCAACAACCAATCCACCATATTCATAGGTTTGTTGGAGGCCATTTTTTGAGCGTTCACTCACAGCTTTAATACGTGCCATAAGTTCACGGGGTGTAAATGGTTTGGTCACATAGTCATCAATTCCCAATTCAAATCCTAGAAGTTTATCAAATACTTCTTGACGTGCTGAAAGCATGATAATTGGTACATCTTTAATGGCTTTAATTTCACGGCATGCGGAAAATCCATCAAGATTTGGCATCATGATATCCATCACGACTACATCAAAATCTTGTTCTTTAATCATTTGAAGTGCAACCAGCCCATCGCTTGCTTCATGACAATCATACCCTGCTGCCTTTGAGTACTCTTTTACTACATTTCTAACATTCACTTCATCGTCTACGATCAATAATTTAATCATAACTTACCTCCACTTTACATTATTTTATATCACTAATTTGCGATTAGTGCAAATCACTTGGTTCTCTAAATATTTTTATCTTATCCAATATAATGGTGCCTTGTTCTTTCATGTTCCCTTGGACAAGGACCATATCACCTTTGTTGACCAACTCACCAACACTATCATAAAGATTTGGAAACAAAATCGCATCACATGTGCCTGTATCATCACTAATACTTAAAAACGCCATCATTTTACCATTTTTTGCACGATGCTTTTTAACTTTATCTACAATTGCTACAAGTTTGATATCATTCATCGGTGCTTTGAGTGATACCAACGATGGCAATTGGTGTTTTTTCTTAAACGATGTTGTTGGATGTTCACTTAAATAAAACCCAAGCGTTGATTGTTCGCCATATAAACGATAAGCAGACGAATCTTTTTGAGCCGCTAAATAAGGAACACTCACTATTGAGAAATTGAATCGCATTGATTCATCCGTTATGCGGACAAGATCTGCGTATTGAAGTAAATCTTCTAATCGATTTCTAAGAACACTTCGAGAATCAAAGAGTGAATCAAAGGCTCCCACATCAATCAAACTCTCAAGTTGTTTTCGATTGAGCTGAATCTCTTTAAGTCGGGCAAAGCATTCAAAGATTGATTCAAACTGACCATATGCTTCGCGTTCTTCAACAATCGTCTGTGCGGTTGATTGACTCATCCCTTTTAATACTGAGAATGGTACGCGTATGCCACCCTGTTTGTAGGTATATCCATCATAGCTTTCATTGATGTCAATCGGTAGGATTGTTAATCCACGGCGACGACATTCATCCAACGTCTGCCCTGTTTTTTGATCACTTCCAATTGAGGAGGTGAGAAGATATGTATAGAATATTTCTGGATAGTTGGCTTTAAGATATGCCATTTGATAGGATATCAAACTGTATGCTAATGAGTGCGACTTATTAAATCCATAATTTGCAAACTTATATATCAACTCGAAGATTTCAACTGCTACCGATTGAGTATAGCCATTATTTAAACATCCATTCACGAAATCTTCTCGTAAACTCTCAAGGACCCCTGCGTCTTTTTTACCCATAGCACGTCTTAAGATATCTGCTTTTCCTAGGGAGAAACCTGCAAACACTTTCGCAACTTCCATGATTTGTTCTTGATAAATTAGAACACCATGTGTTGAGGTTGTAATAGATTTTAAGTTCTCATGAATATACGTAATCTTCTGTGGATTGGCCTTATTTTCAATATATACTGGTATATTTTCCATTGGACCGGGTCTAAAGAGTGCATTTGCGTCTACAATATCCGTAAATTGCATGGGTTTCATCCGTCTTAACAGCTGTTTCATCCCATCTGACTCAAGTTGGAATATCCCCAAGGTATCACCATCTTGAAGCATTTTAAAAGTTTGAGGATCATCAAGTGGGATGTTTTTTAAGTTAAAGGATGGATCTGTTCTATTGATTTCATCCACCACATTTTGAATGATTGTAAGGTTTCGAATGCCTAAATAATCGATTTTGATAAGACCTAATGATTCAATATTAGTCATATCAAATTGAATGCATTGGTTGTCTTCATCAATTTGATATAAAGGACAGATATCGATCAAATCACCTTTAGATAATACAATCCCAGCAGCATGCATGCTTACATGTCGTGGTAAATTTTCAAGCTTGTTTGCAAGTTCAAATGCAGCCTTAATTTGGGCATCCCCATTCACGACTGTGCGAAGTCGTGCACTTTTATCAAAGGTGTTTTGAAGCGAATCATTTTCCAAAAGCTTCGCAACTTGATTCACTTTACCAATGGATATCTGTAAGACACGCGCTGCATCTCTAAAACTTTGTTTTGCTTTTAAGGTTCCAAAGGTAATGATGTGCGCAACATGGCTGTTCCCGTATTTTTCTTTTGTATAAGCAATTACCTCATCCCTTCGATTATCCGGGAAGTCAATGTCAATATCTGGCATTGTAATCCGTTCTGGATTTAAAAATCGTTCAAATAGGAGCCCATATTTCATCGGGTCGACATCGGTAATTCCTAAGGAATAGGATACCAAAGATCCCGCAGCACTCCCACGTCCTGGCCCCACATTAATGCCATTTGTTTTTGCATAACGAATAACATCATAAACAATTAGAAAATAATCCGTGAACCGCATTGATGTTATCACATTCAATTCAAACTCAAGACGCTCAAGATAGTCTTTAGACAGTTGATTGTTCAAGCGTTTCTTGAGCCCCATTTTACTCAATTCACTCAGGTACACTTCATTTGACACGTGATGATTGTTTTCAAACTGCGGTAGTTGTGTTTTCGACTCATATAAATTAATGGAACATGAATCCGCAATATGATCTGTAACATTAACAAGTTGTGTGTCGTAGAGTTCCAACATTTTTTCACTGGGAATAAACCATCGATTAGGATTGAGACTTAATGAACTATCATGAAGGTGGGTTCCCTTGTCGATTGCACGAAGTGCTTGGTAAATATCATGGTCCTTTTCATCTTTGTAATATACTTTAGGGAGCGCTACACACTTGATATCATGGTTTGATGCCATTAATCTTAATTGTTGATTCGATGCTTTAAAAAACCGTGATTCTTGATGAGAAAGACCGATGAAAAAAGTCGGGCATGCTTGTTTAATAGTCAACAGTTTGGATTCAATCGCTGTCCAATTGTTTTGAAGGATGTCCGCATCAAAAGGACCAGACTCACCGTATAAGATGAAGAAAACATCTTCTAATTGATCTTTAAAGTCTTCATATTCGATTGGTTTTTTTTGGCTCATTTTATATGAAAGTCGATATAATAACTTTAAGCCTTTGTTATTACGAGCAATCAATAAACTTTCATAGTCTTCAATGTTAATTTCAAGTCCGATAATCGGTTTAATTCCGTGTTTTAAAGCAGCATTATAGAAATCAAGTGCTGAAAAAAGCACATGGTGTTCAGTCAGAGCAACTGAGGTATAGCCACGGTTTTTTGCAGTTAAAACAACATCCTCAACAGACATTGTTCCATTAAGTAATGAAAAATGACTTCTTACGCTTAAATGAACGGCCACACCTATCACCTCTTGATATTATTATACATGAAGAACCTATAAATAACTGAATAAATAATACAAATCAGTGTGAAAACATAAATATTTTTGTATCTCTTTTTTAACAGTCTTCTTAAAAAAAGTATCTACTGCGAATATTTGCAATAGATACTTCGATTAAGCTTGATTAAGAATGTTTTGTTCAATCCAATAGGCAACACCATCTGCGTTGTTTGATTTTGTGATTGCAGTTGATCGTTGTTTTACTTCATCACAAGCATTCTCCACTGCAACAGCGTGATCGCAGTATTCGAACATCTCAATATCGTTAAGATCATCCCCAAAACACACGATTTCGCTGCGGTCAAATCCCCACATCTCACAAAGATGTTGAATCGCACCAGCTTTAGATACTGATCGATGCAATACCCTGCATAATGATGTACCCTCAATATTATGAGCATACATAAAGTCTGGAAGACAATCCAGTAATCTTGGATAATCATCGAGAGATTTCAATCCAATAATGATACGTGGTGATATCGCTTGAGGTAGATCACTAAAGTCTGTTAGGACATAGTTTTGCTCATAGGGATCCACTTCCCATATATTGTGATTCACATACATGGTATCATTCATTTCAACTGAGATTCTTTCAGTTGGAAAGTGTGAACACAGAATCTTTAGTACGTGATCGCGTTGATTGGGATTGAGTCCTTGATCAAAGATCACAAATTCATCCTTCATAATACGTCCGCCATTCAGAAGAATAAGACTATCATGAGGCAGTATTGAAAGCAATTGAAGTCTTTGTAGAACACGATGTGCACGAGCAGTAGCTGGCACAAACTTTATGTCTTTATCTCTTAAGCGTTGGATTACATTTAAAGTATATTCTGATAATGTTTTGTCATCTTTAAGAAGTGTTGCATCTAAGTCAGTGAGCACCATTTTAATTGGTTTTCGATTCATCGCATCACCCATTATTTTGCGCGTGCATTAGTTTTTCGAGTACTTCGTCAACATCCTGACGCGTTAATTGTCTCAAACCACTTGCTAATCGATGACCCCCACCGTTGTATTGTTGTGCAATTGTATTAATTGTTACAGATTGTGAGCGCAGTGATCCTAAATAAAGACCATCCGCTTCCTCAACAAAAATAGCCCATATCTTGTATTCTTTAATGCCTGACATGATATTGTTGAAAAGTTTTGCTTCAGCAACACTCAGTCCTAAAGATTCCCGTAACGCTTGATTAATTATGAGCCATGCAACACCATCTTTATATTGAATGTGTGGTGCAAGTTGTACTTCAATTGAATGTTTCTTTAGATCCTTTGTAAAGAACATATTCGATAGTTTGTTGATGTTTGCACCATAGGTCATTAAATGTGATGCAATCATCAGTGTATCCGCTGTGGTGGTCTCAATAGAGAATCGAATTGTATCCGTCATCATCCCAGCGAGTAAATAGCTTGAAGAGATCTCATCAAGACACTCTTTCACCATTAAAAGTTCTGAAACAATCTCGCAAGCACTTGATTTGGTTGGAACAACATAACTCAAATCTCCATAGATATCGACCTCAGGGTGATGATCTATTTTTATGAGTGTTTGTGCTAAATCAAATCGTTTATCATCAATGCGTTCACGATTCGCACAATCGACAATAATAGCAAGAGATCCAGAAATACACGCATCGTCCACTTCATCCATTAACGGAAAGAGTGGTAGTCCAGTTCCATTTCCCCCAAGTGCTACTATGCGCTTATGTGGGTACAGAGAACTGAGTGCATGCTTTAATCCACATTGAGCCCCAAAGGCATCCCCATCAGGGTTTTCATGACGGAAGATGCAGATTGTATCATAGCGCTCAACAAGTTCGTAAAATTTATTTACTGTTGTGGATGGAATATGCGTCTGTAGCGATAACGAGTTCTTCATTTGTAGGTACTACCCAAACAGCAACATCTGATTCAGATGTACTGATTTTGATTTCCTTCCCACGTGTTTTAGCATTGAGCTCTTTATCAAATTGAATGTTTAGTCCTGGTCCAAGAAGTTCCAATACAGCTTCACGAATTCCACCATCGTTCTCACCAACACCTGCAGTAAAGGCAATTGCATCCACATGGCCCAATTGTAGTGCATAACCACCCACTACTTGTAACACACGTTGTGCATAGATGTCTCGTGTTAATATGGCACGTTCATTTCCTTCAGCGATTGCATTTTCGATGTCACGTGCATCACTTGATAGTCCACTTACACCAAGCATTCCTGATTTTTTATTGAAGATATCAATGATTTCTTCAGCGGTTTTATCAAGTTTACGCATTAAGTATGTTACGATTGCAGGATCAACATCCCCAGTACGTGTTCCCATCATAATCCCAGCAAGTGGTGTGAATCCCATTGACGTATTGATACATACACCATCTTTAACTGCTGAAATTGATGCACCATTTCCTAAGTGTAAGGTAATTACGTTAAAGCCTTCAGGTCCTTTTCCTTCAAGTTCTGATAAACGGTTTGATACATATTGGTGTGAAATACCATGCATACCATAACGACGTACATTTAAGTCTGTGTAGTATTCATATGGTAATGGATAAACATACACTTCAGGTTTCATTGTTTGATGAAATGCTGTGTCAAATGACAATGTATGTGTCGCTTTTGGTAGTGCTTCTTTAAATGCGTGATATCCAACAAGGTTTGCTGGGTTGTGAAGTGGTGCTAAATCTGCAAGATCTTCGACAACTGCGATATTTTCTTCGGATGCAAATACTGATCCTTTGAAGTTTTCACCTCCGTGTACTACACGGTGCCCAACAGCGACAACTTCTGATAAGTCTGTAAGAATGTTGTTGTCAACTAATCCTTTTAATACAAGTTCAACAGCAACTGAATGGTTTGGTATATCCAATGTGTCTGATACTTTTTTTCCGTTAAATTTAATTGTGAAAATTCCATCGTTGATACCAATTCTTTCAACGATTCCAGATGCTAATACAACATCCCCTGGCATTTCAAATAATTGAAACTTTAATGAACTACTCCCCGCGTTTACTGCTAATACTTTATGACTCATAATTTCCTCCTTTTAAATATTCATTAACAATCTTGTCCACTCTTTTATCTTCGAGTTTATTTAAAGCGTTAATTAATGTGTTGGTTTGCTTAACAAACCCTAATTTACGTTCTGTTTCTTCCAATAAGTCCACAGCTCGCTTGATATTATCATACACTCCCGACCTACTAATATGCAATATCTCAGCGATCTCTTGGTACGATAAATCTTCGTGAAAATAGTAACGAATGACTTCTTGTTGTTTTTCTGTTAATAATGGCGCATACATATCAAACAATTCATTCACTCTTAGTGTTTTTTCAATACTCATCGCCAAAGACCATACCTGATAAATAAGCCTTAATTTCAAATGGTCGAAGGTCTTCAACGGATTCTCCCAACCCTATGAAACTAGCTTTTACACCCAGTTCATCTTTAATACTTAAGAGTACACCACCCTTTGGAGACCCATCGAGTTTTGTTACTATAATCGAAGTGACATCCGCAACTTCTGTAAAGGTCTTCGCTTGCGCAAGCCCATTTTGTCCAGTGTTTCCATCCAGTACTAAGTAGGTTTGATCAATAAAACCAGTTTCCTTAATTAATACTCGACGCATCTTTTCAAGTTCATTCATAAGATTAATCTTATTTTGAAGACGGCCTGCACTATCACAAATCATCAAGTCGAACTCATTGTCTTTTGCATAGCGTGCTGCATCAACATACACAGATGCAGGATCTTGGTTATCATTTCCACCCACAAAATCAATCTCAAGGTTTTGAGCCCATAGTTTTAATTGATTACTTCCTGCGGCACGAAACGTATCACCACCAACCAATAATACTTTATAGCCCATGTCCTTATATCGCTTCGCGAGTTTGGCGCAGGTTGTTGTTTTTCCTGAACCATTCACACCCACAATCATAATGACATTAAGACGGCCTTCTTCAAGCGTATAGGGTGCAATGTCTTCTCCATAGTTTTGCTCGATTAATTCAATTAATGTATTGAGTGCATCAGTGTCATCCATGTTCTTCTTGATTCGTTTACGTAAACCTTTGAGAATCTTTTGAGCACTTTTGAGTGATACATCGGATTGAATTAATAATCCTAAGAGATTGTCATACCACGCATCATCAAAAGTAACATCTCCTTGAAACATTTGAAGTAGTTTGGACCCAAATGATTTTTGTGTCGTTGATAGCCCGGTGTTATAGACAGTTTCATCTTTTTTTGATGAAAACGCACCTTTAATTTTATTAAACAGCCCCATTTGTCACTTCCTCCTTTAATTCAATTGCTTCTTCAAGTTGTACCTTCAACAAGGATGAAACACCTTGTGTTGGCATTGTAACCCCGT
This sequence comes from Erysipelothrix larvae, assembly GCF_001545095.1. NCBI lineage: Bacteria > Bacillati > Bacillota > Erysipelotrichia > Erysipelotrichales > Erysipelotrichaceae > Erysipelothrix > Erysipelothrix larvae. Next base: position 1,023,140 of record NZ_CP013213.1, on the reverse strand, counting down.
AAAGTACATCACAGCGTTCCATGGTTCCTGAACGGTGTGTAATGACAATAAATTGTGTATCATCGGATAAAGATTGAATATACGTCGCAAGCCGCTCTACATTTACCTGGTCAAGTGCTGCTTCAACTTCATCAAAGATACATAATGGCACATGGCGTGCTTTTAAAATTGAGAACAAGACTGAAATCGCAATGAGTGATTTCTCACCCCCTGAAAACAAGCGAATGTTTTGTACCGATTTTCCTGGAGGTTGAACATCTATATCCACCCCTGTATTGAGCAAATCATCGGGGTCCTCTAGGACAAGTTTTGCCTTTCCACCATTAAAGAGTTGGGTAAAGACTGCAGATAATTCTTGATTAATCTTATCAAACATTTCTTTAAATTGAACACTCATGATCTCATCCATTTCTTCGATAATATCCAAGAGTTTTTGACGACTGTCGGTTAAATCATGAAGTTGTGTTGTTAAGAATTCATAGCGTTCATTAATGGCTTCATATTCTTCAGGAGCATCTAAATTAACATTCCCTAGCTTCGAAATCTCATCACGCAATAATAATACTTCTTCACGTTTCGTTGATTTTAATCCATCAAAGACATTCTCTGAAGCATATTCAAAGGTCATTTGATACTCACTGGATAAACGTTCAAGCAAGCTTTCACACTGTGTTTCACGTTTGACATTCGTCATTTTGTGATTGTTTAACAGTTGGTTACGCCCGTTTAAATCTTGTCGGTGTTGGCGCAGTGTTAATTCTTTACGTTGAATCTCATTGGATAGATTTAAACGACGTTCATGATCTAATGACAATTTTGATGTCAACTCATCACGTTCCATATATGCGCGATTGAGTTGTGTGATGACATCATCATCCAGTTTCTCATTCTTATCGGATTCAAGTTCTAATGCATCATAATCTGATTTTAAACTTTCATATTTTGACCGTTTTACATCAAGCAGTGGTTCTATTTGTGCAAGTGCAATCCGTTTTTCCATCAAGAGTTCATTATCTTTTAGATGCTTATTTTTAATGTGTGTCAAGTCGACATTGAGTGCATCCAATTCGATATCATTGCGTTTGATGGTTTCTTCAAATCGATCGATATCACGGCGTATTTCAGCAATTGAATTTGATTGATTTTTGTTTTGACCACCAGACATCGTTCCACCGCGATGGATGACATCCCCATCTAATGTCACAATCTTTGCATTATAGTTTACGCGTTTTGCTAAAGTGTTTGCATGTTCAATGGTATCAAATACATAAACATCGCCCATAAAACTTAATGAGAGATCACTATATCGCGCGTCAACTTCTACAAAGTCACTGGCAATACCTTTAAATCCTTGGGTATTATGTGCAATCGTTAACACATCATGATTTGCACTGCGTGGTTTAACAACTGTTAATGGAATAAAGGTTGCACGTCCTGATCGGTTTCGTTTTAAGAATTGGATTGCATGAACCGCAGCTTTATCATCATCAGTGACAACATGGTTTGTAGCACCACCAAGTGCTGTTGATATAGCAAGTTCATACCCTTCCAAAGGCAGTAAAAGATTTCCGACTGTATCATGAATGCCTGAGATTGAATGTTTATTGTTCATGATGGTCTGAACACCGTATTGATGTTCATAGGGTCTTTCAAGACGATGTTTCAAGACATCTAAACGACTTAATGTTGATTGCCGTTGACTCTTTAACATATCTATTTTTTGTTGAATATCAAGGATAACCCGGTTGTTTTCATAAGTAGCTTGATTGTGTAAATCCACTTCCGCCTTTAAAAGCTCATGGCGTTTAAACCGTTCTTTATATTCCAATTTCGCATCATTTAATAATGCATACAATTCATTGGCACGTTCTTGAGCATTCCCAACTTCAAGGGTATATTTACGTTTTTCTTCAATTTCAATTTTACGCGCTTCTAAAATCCCAATTTCTCGTACAAGACTCATCATCTTCTCTTGTGATTTTACAATCCCTTGATCCAAGATAAATCCTTCTTGACGGCTTGATTCAAGTTCATGCTCTAACACACCAATTTGCGTTTCTGTTTGCGCAACTTGTGCTTCTAGATCATAAATAATTGTATTTGTTTCATCAATTTCTTTTCGAAACGTTGAGATGTCAGAGACTAATACAGAAACTTCAATCGCTTCAAGCGCATCTTTTTTCTCTAAAAATATTTTTGCTTTTTTTGCTGCACGTCGCAGTGGGGATACTTGTTTCTCAATTTCTTCAACAATATCTTGCATCCGTTCAATGTTTTCTTGAGTGCGTTCAAGTTTACTGATGGATTCAATTTTACGACGTTTGTATTTCGCAACACCTGCTGCTTCTTCAAATATCATTCGTCTTTCTTGAGGTTTCGCTTCCGCAAAAAAACTGATACTTCCTTGTGAAATGATTGATAGTGAATCACGTCCAAGTCCTGTATCCATAACTAAATCATGAATGTCGCGTAAACGACAGGGTGTTTTATTGATCAGATATTCTGATTCGCGTGTATCTCGATAGAGACGTCGTGTGACTTCGACTTCTTCGAAATCACTGTTGAGTGGCTTTTCTGCATTATCAAAAACCAGTGTAACTTCCGCAAGGTTTACACGGCGTCTTTTTTCTGAACCATTAAAGATAATATCCGTCATGCTTGAGCCACGCATTGATTTTACAGATTGCTCTCCTAAAACCCAGCGAATCGCATCACTGATATTACTCTTACCACAACCATTGGGTCCTACAACCCCAGTTACCGAATGATCGAAGTTAATGACTGTTTTATCTGCAAAGGACTTAAACCCTTGCAATTCAATTCGTTTGAGGAACATATTAACCCCCGTTTCTAACTCAACAATTATAACCTAAAACATATTAAAACAAAAGATAAGGAAATGAAACAACTTTCCTAAAGAATGTGAATTTATGTGTAGCCTTGAAATAAGCGACAAATAATGGTAATGTAAACCATGTAAGGAGGGACTATGAAGAAAATAATTTTAATTGTATTCAGTTTAGTATTAATAGTCTCAGCCGGCGCAATTGTATTGTATAAACATTTTAAACCCGCCGATGTATCAACCGCTTTTACTGCTACAGAGTCTGAGACCGTATCATTATCATTTAATGAGAGTCTCGAACAAGTACGATCCGTCCCAGGAAACTACCTGTTGTTTCTATTTAGCGATAACGAAGATGATGAATATGTATGGAAATCACTGCTCAATCCGTTGTTGATGAATACGGATGTTGAGATTAAGGAAATTACCTATATTAATACATCTTCAACAAAAGACCTAACGGTTACTCAACTTAAATCAGCATATAACGTAGAACGAACCCCTTCATTTGTGTCAATGACAGTCAATGAAGACAAATCCGTTCAAATCAATGCAACACTCACTTATTTTTCAGACAAACCGTTTTCTCAAAATGATTTGAAAACATGGTTGTTTGAGAACAATCTATGGACAGGACCATATTCAGCTCGCTAAACGCGAGCTTTTTTAATGGTTTCAATGCAGATGCGAGCACTTGATTCACTGGCATGAACGAGGTATTGCTCAAAGGTTTCTTCGTTATTTTTATAAAATGGGACATCAGATAATGCACGAATTACCACAAAGGGTACATTAAACCGTGAACACGTTGCCCCAACAGCAGTCGCTTCCATTTCAACACAAATCGCTTCGCTGTATAAATCTTTGATGCGATGATATGCATAACTGTCGTTTGTTACAAATTGATCGCCTGATACAATCAACCCAATATAGTGCGTTTTGTTTTGCATGTCTAAGACTTCATTTACATTTTGAATTAATGCTTTGTCAGCATGATATTGAAACCGCATATCTGTCGGAGTGGTGGGTCCAATATCAAAATCATGACTGAGCACTTTTGTTGATACAACAACATCTCCAACATGTTGTGATTCAAGCAATCCCCCTGCACTTCCAACATTAATGACATGTTTTACGTCATAGGTCATCAAAAAGTAAGTCGTCGTGATGGCGGCATTAATCTTACCAACACCCGATAAGATAACGCAAACCGTTTTATCTTCAACAACGCCACTGACGGCTGTAAATCCTGTATGATCAAGGGTCTTAGGGTTTGATAGATGCGATACGATTGCGTGCATTTCTTCTTGCATTGCTGCAATCACAAGAAAATCCAGCGTTATTTTTTGCATACAAGCATTACCTTCTCTCCAATTGATTCGATGCCTTTAGTTTCAAAATCTGTATAAATTTCAACCGTGAAGCCCTTTGCTTGAAATGCTTCGATTAAAATGGCAGGATCAAATACCCATTGAAGCACTTGATCAAAGGTTCCGTCCATAAAATTAATGGTATGAATTAAATGATCATCTTCGGAATCAATGACATACATGTATTGAAATTCTGAAGTATCCCCTTCTTCATAATAACCATCTTCAAACTCTTCAAGTCGATATGGATGATGCATATCAAGAATAATACAGTTTGAAAAAAACGTCGCACTTTCTACAAATTGATTGAGTTCGTCTTCATCATGGAGATAATTCAAGCTATCACCAACACAAATTAAGGTATCGTAATGCTTGGTATCACGATATGTTAAAAAATTACCTACCGTAAATTTTGACGCAAACTGTGGATATTTCGCAATGGCTTTATCAATCATTGTTTTATCAAGATCCAATCCGACACAGTCAAATTGATCGGATAATTTGACCAATAAATCACCCGTACCACAGGCAAACTCAAGTAACGTTGATCCTTGTCCATGCTTCTTAACAAAGTCTGCATACATGTTAGACCCTTCTAGATCTTGAAATAAGCTGTCATAATACTGTCTCATTGTGAGATATACTCCGCATAAAGTTTCTCTAAATTATAACGTTGTCTTTCTTCGGTTAAAAAGACATGTGCAACAACATCGCCTGCATCAAGGAGAATCCATGGTGAGTCTGTCTTGCTGTCTGAGCGTCGAATAGCATAGCCTTGTTTTGATACTGCTTCATCGATTGCTTCTGAGATTGCATTGACTTGACGTGCATTTGATGCATCACAAATTACAAAATAGTCACAGATTGGGCTGGTGTTTTTAAAATCAACAACCACAACGTCGTGTGCTTTTTTATCTTCCATTGTTTTTTTAATTAGTTCTAATAATTCCATTTTATTGTCCTCTATATCGTTTACTTTCTTGTTTTACCTTTTTAAATCCTGCTCTTAAATTCTTTTTGCTTAACACAATGAGGGGTTCAGAGTCATAATCTCTTCCGCGTTCACATTTATCTGCAATATATAATATCATCCCGATGTCAGATGTGCTTGCACCACTGACATGCCCTCGTATTGCATTTAATACCTGTTTATCTCTTACATAATAATGTTTCGATAAAACCGATGCAGCAGCAAAGCCATGATATAAAGCTGGATGCAGTTTCAGGAGGTCAGGGTTGATCTTTTTCATTTCAATTTCTAAGTCTTTTTTATCCCATTCCTTACACCAATCATGGACCATACTTGCAAGATACACGCGGTTTTCATCAATGTGATGATGTTTCGCAAGTTCAAGTGCAAGCTCCGTGACTCTTAGTGTATGTTTGAATCGCTTCTCACTCATTTTTGATTGTGTTATGAGTTTTAAGTAAAGTCCGTGCTCCATCATTGCATTCAGTATCTTTGGACTTGTATCCAATGAACGCCCGTTTCGAATATCGGTTGAGCTGATGTCATAGGTCAATCCTTTGATTTCTTCAAACGCATGGTGGTAGGTGTGACTCGGTCTTGGATATACAACAAATTTCACCATTTCACAAAGCGCTTCATAATTTTTCCACTTTGGTAGATCAGGAATTTGATCACTCCCAATAAGCCATGAGAAGGATACCTCGGGGTGTTGTTTTTTGAGTGCAGTAATGGTATCGATTGAATAGGATGGAATTGGAAGTGTCTGTTCGATGGTACAAAGTTTGAGTCTTTTATAGGGATTTATCATAAGTTTCACCATTGAAGCTCGTGCTTCAAAGGGAGGTGCATCCTCTTTAAAAGGACTTAAAGCAGCTAAAACAAACCAAACTTCTTCAGCTTTGGTTTGTTTGAGTGCACTGAGTGCTATTTCGAGATGTCCATTATGAATGGGATCAAAAGACCCTCCAAATAAAAGTATTTGTCTCAAATCAGAATTCGCCCCTTTGGTCCTTTACGATAGAATACAAGGACACGCCCTACGCTGCTTACAAGATCGCAAGCAAAGCGTTCTGTCAGTTCTTCTGAAACGACTTCTTTTTCAATCGGCGCTGTTTTTTGTAGGGTAACTTTTACAAGATTGTGTGCAACCAGTGAATTTTCAAAAGATTCATAGACTGTTTCAGTCAATCCATTTTTTCCAATATAGACGGTTGTTTTTTCATGGTGAGCAATTGCTCTTAGTTTTCTTTTTTGTTCATTCGTAAGCATTAGAATAGTGCCTTTCTGTATACTATTTCAGCATCTTCATCAAAGTAAGTTTCTAAACTCTTAAGTTCGCCATGGAAACTTACAAACCCAATGTCGAATATTTCTAAATCAATCTGTTTATCCTTAACAGGCCAGTTGTGTTTGCGGTACTTAGGGTTTTCAATCATAAGTTCATGTTCTAATCCCAAATTCACATCGATACGTTCTTGTTTGACACGCTTTAATTTGATGGGCAAATATGAAATTACACTGACGGATGTTTTAGGTTCAATAATAAACGCACCTAAATTACCAAATACTAAGGCTTGTTTCTCATAGATTTGGAAGACATGGGGTTTGATTGTCTTTTTCGGAGAGAGAAGCACCAATCCTTCATCTGAAAACTTCGACAAAAGATTAGATTCTGCATTGAGACCTGGAGTATCGTAAATATCGTACACTTCATGTTCAATGTGGATGACATCTGCTGTTGTCGATGCGACGGGTGACACTGACAATTGATCACGCTTCATTAGAGCATTTAGCAAGGATGATTTTCCAGCATTTACATTCCCTACAAAGGCACAACGGTCATCTTCTAAGTATGGTAGAAGGGTATCCAGTGTTCTTCGTTGCATTGCTGAAACAAAGACAATATCCATTAAAGATAAAGGAATTCCTTTTAACATTGACATAATGGAGCGTTTGATCGAGTGTTCATTGATGGAGCGCGGTAAGACATCGCGTTTATTCACCACCATTAACACGCGTTTTCCAATCATTGCGCGCAGCAATCCACTGTGCATGGATTGGTTGAGTTTCGTCACATCAACAATCCACAGTATCGTACCATCAAATGATTCAATAAAGGACAGTGTTTCACCATCATTTACTGCTTGTTTAACACGACGAAAATCGCGATAATGTCTCAATCGAAAGCATGACTGGCAATACTCGTTGTCAAGGTTTTTCGTATAACCGGGTTCATTGTCATGTGTATTTTGTAGCGTAATGCCACATCCTTTACATTTACTCATAGTTCTCCTTTGGGTTTATTTTCATGCAAAAAAGTATGATTTGATCCATTCAATGCTTTTTGCTAGGTTTATTATATCAAATTACAGGTCTAATTTTAAAGGTTCATCCACATGTCTTGCGTGTGTTGTATGATGTTCAACCAGTGGAACATCAATACATTTACGCACTATCTCAAGGTTTTCAAGCTTTGTGACTTGTGAATAAGATGCATCAAAGTCCATAATTGGAACAGACTTGATTTCAATAAAATCAACCTTTTCATGATAAATTGTGATTGTATCATAAATGTTACCTACCACAATATCGGTAACATAATGTGGGTTTGTTTTCACTTTACGTGCGACCAAGACGCCCAATGTTGCACGATTCATGACAGGGATATCGGCTGCTTTGATTCGTTTGAAATAACAACGATGGGTTCTTACCACTGCTTCAGATTCATCATGTAAGATGGCTGCACTTTTCACAGCATCTCCCTTACGTAATTTCATCCCAATAACCCCTTTTCCTTTGAGTCCAATTGGATTGATTTCAGTGAGATCTAAACGCATAATTTGGCCATCATTTGAAACCATCAAAAGATGATCATCTTCATTACTAATGTATGCCCCAACTAAATCTGCGCCTTTATCAAGTTTCATGATGTCATACAGTTTACCAGAACGCTTCACTTCAAGATCAGGTACACCACTCTTTTTAATCATTCCATTTGAACTTACCGTCACAACAAACATGTTGGTGTTAAAGTCTTTAACGGTAAAGGCACTGACAATTCTTTCGTCTGAATCCATTCGCATGTATTTGTTCATGTGCGGACCAATATCACGCCATTTTGATTCTTCAAGTTCGTGAACTAATATGTACCCATAACGACCTTTACTTGTGATAAATACCAGTTGATCGAGTGTTTGTACTTGAGCACTCACAATTGGATAATCACTATCACTTAAACTAATCACATCGGTTTGACTTGAATTGTAAGAGCGCATGCTGACTTTTTTAATATAACCTAAGTGTGACACTGTAATCATAACATCTTCATTTGAAATTAAGCTCATATGGTCAATTTCAAGTTCACTCACCTTCGCTTCAATGCGTGTTTTTCGTTCAATTGAGAATTCATCTTTAATTTCAAGAAGTTCTCTTCGTACTAAAAGACTGAGCATTGAATCATTGTTGATGATAAGGTTCAGTTCTTCCAGTTCGTTGGCCAGTTTTGCAAACTCATCACGAAGGGCCACAACATCTGTTGAAGACAATCGATAGAGTTGCAAGTCAACAATTGCACTTGCTTGAGCGTGTGAGAATCCAAATTCATTCATGATGTTATCGCGTGAATCTGCCCGATTCTTTGAAGCACGAATGATGCGAATGATTTCATCAAGGATTGATGTTGCTTTAATTAACCCTTCAATAATATGAAGGCGTTTTTCTTTTTGCTCATACCGATAACGGGAACGATTTAATACAACTTCTTTTCTAAATTCAATATAAGCCTTCAACATCGGAATCACACCGGTGAGTTGCGGGCGTTTGTTAATGATTGAAACCATATTTGCATTGTAATAGACTTGAAGCTCAGTATGTTTGAAGAAAAGATTGAGAATGCTTTCAACATCACTGTCTGGGCGACAATCAATCACAATTCTAAGTCCATTACGATCGGACTCATCGCGAACATCCATCACATCCCCTAATCCTTCGGATGCTTTGGCATATCTTAATTCATCAATCTTACGAACTACATTTGACTTAATCACTTCATATGGAAGCTCTGTAACAACAATTTGAGCCAATGTTTTTTTGCGAATAATTTCTGTTTTGGCACGAACAACTACACGACCACGTCCTGTATTTAGAATATCCTTAATGCCTTGTTCCCCTTGAACAATTCCACCGGTTGGAAAATCAGGACCTTTAATAAATGTCATGAGTTCTTCGATGGACGCTTCGTCATTTTGAAGAAGATACGTGGTTGCATCCAGGATTTCTCCTAAATTAAACGGTGGAATATTGGTTGCATATCCTGCTGCAATTCCTGTCGCTCCATTAACCAATAAATTTGGATAGCGCGCAGGTAAAACAACGGGTTCTTGAGTTGTATCATCAAAGTTAAGAACAAATGGCACTACCTCTTCGCCAATGTTCTCCAAGAGTTTTGAGGAGAGCTTTGAAAGACGTGCCTCTGTATATCGCATCGCAGCAGCAGGGTCATCATCAATCGACCCGTTATTACCTTGCATGTCAACTAAAGGCATGTTCATTTTCCAAGGTTGTGACAAACGAACCATTGCATCATAAACCGAACTATCACCGTGTGGGTGGTAGTTACCAATAACAAGTCCGACTGTTTTCGCAGACTTACGATACCCTTTATCATGGGTGTTCTTTTCAGTATGCATGGCATATAAAATCCGGCGTTGAACGGGTTTTAACCCATCTCTCACATCGGGTAATGCACGCTCTTGAATAATATATTTCGAATAGCGACCAAACCGATCACCAACTACATCTTCAAGAGGCATTTTCAAAATATCATGACTCATGAATTGCCTCCTCTAATGTAAATGCAACATTTTCTTCAATCCACTCCCGGCGAACATCTACCTTATCTCCCATAAGAACATTCACGCGGCGATCTGCTTTAAATGCGTCTTCAACTTGAATTTGAATCAATTGACGTGTTTCTGGATTCATTGTGGTGTCCCACAATTGATCTGCATTCATTTCACCAAGCCCTTTATAGCGTTGGATATCAATTGAACCATATTTTTCTCTAAATGCATCCAGTTCATCATCAGAATAGCAATATTGAACGTTTTTCCCCGATTTTGCAAGATACAATGGAGGTTGGGCAATGTATACATACCCTTGTTCAATCAGTGGACGCATATGTCTGAAGAAGAAAGTTAGAAGTAGTACTTGAATATGGGCACCATCAGTATCCGCATCGGTCATAATAATCACTTTATTATAGTTTGAATCGTCGGCATCAAAATCCGAACCAAAACCCGCACCAATACAATGAATAATTGTATTGAGTTCTTCATTCTTCACAATGTCTTCAAGTTTGGCCTTTTGGGTATTTAATACCTTACCACGCAGTGGTAAAATGGCTTGAAACTTAGAATCTCTCCCTTGTTTCGCACTTCCACCCGCAGAATCCCCTTCGACTAAAAACAACTCGTTTTTTGCTTTATTTTTGGTCTGAGCATTCGCAAGTTTCCCAGACAAGAGTTTTTCAATCTTATTACTCTTCCCTTTGCGGGCATTGTCACGCGCTTTACGTGCTGCTTGGCGTGCTTGGGTTGCTTTTTGAATTTTCCCTAAAATAACCATCGCTTCATCATGATGAAGGTCTAAGTAACTTGGAAGCTGATCCAAAATAATTCCTTCAACGACATTTTTCGCGATTGGCGTTCCTAGTTTTCCTTTTGTTTGTCCTTCAAATTGAAGCAAGTTTTCAGGAATTGAAACGGACACGATTGCAGATAATCCTTCACGTACATCGGCACCTTCAAAGTTTTTATCTTTTTCTTTAAGCACATTTAACTTACGCGCATATTCATTAATTACTTTCGTAAGCCCTGAACGGTATCCAATAACATGGCTTCCCCCATCCGTTGTGCGAACTAAGTTAACATAAGAATAGACATCTTCACTGTAACCTTCATTGTATTGAAGTGCAATTTTCACTTCGATGTCTTGATCCATTCCAGAAATCATGATTGGATTTCCAATGGTCTCTGATTCTTCATGAATATAGTTCATAAACGACTTTAATCCGTCTTGGTATTGATAGGTTACCACTTCATTGATACGTTTGTCTTCAATGATGAATTCAATATTTTCTAAAAGAAATGCAGATTCTTGAATACGTTCTTTGATGGTATCAAAGCTAAATCGTGCATTCTTAAAAATCGTGTCATCTGCTCTAAAACGAACTAACGACCCGCGTTTTTGTTTTCCTTCTAATTTTTTGAGTTTGCTGATGTCTTTACCGCCATTTTCAAAACGCATCGTATAGGTTGCGTCATTGTACACGGTCACTTCAAGCCATTTGCTTAAAGCATTTACAACAGAAGCACCAACACCGTGTAGACCACCACTGGTCTTATATCCGCCTGCTTCTGAAAACTTGCCCCCAGCATGCAAGACCGTAAAAATAACCTGTAAAGCTGAAATACCACTTTGGTGTTTCCCTACAGGCATTCCCCGTCCTTCATCTCTAACTGATAATGTTAAATCATCTTCAATGACAATTCGAATTGATTTCCCATAACCGTTCAACGCTTCATCGATTGCATTATCTACAATTTCCCAAACCAAGTGATGTAATCCGCGTTGATCTGTTGACCCGATATACATACCTGGGCGTTTTCGAACTGCCTCTAATCCTTCCAAAATTTCAATACTGGAAGCAGAGTATGTCTGTTCATTCAAAATAAACAACTCCCTTCATCTAAGGTATTATACCATTTTAAACGATTTTAGAAGAAGAATAAATCAATAATTTCAACATTTATGGTAAAATAACAACGTACTTATAGTTGAGGTGGTTAAATGAACATTGTATTAGCAAGCATTTTGGGGTATTTATTTGGTTCAATTCCATTTGCGTTAGTCATTGGTAAAGTGTTTTATAAGACGGATATTCGTCAACATGGTTCTGGTAACTTAGGTGGAACCAATGCTGGGCGTACGTTAGGCGCAAAGGCTGGAGTATCTGTTATTTTATTTGATGTATTGAAGGGTGTTATTGCCATGCTGATTGTTTCTTTTTTCTCAAAAGAAGCCATCATCTACGCAGGCTTTTTTACAACATTGGGACATTGTTTCCCTGTATTTGCGAATTTCAAGGGTGGTAAAGCAGTTTCGACAGCGTTTGGTTTTCTAATTGGGATCTCTATTTTTCTAACACAAAATTATGTGTTTGACTTTATAATCCCTCTTGGCATCTTCTTCGTATTACTCTTTCTTTCAAAAATGGTTTCGTTTTCTTCTATGATTGCATTGGCTTGTGCGACAGTCCTATTATATGTGACCCAGTCAAACATTCAAGTTTCAATTGCATTCACAATCATCACATTGATTGTGATTTATAGGCACAAAGAAAATATTAGCCGTATCCTTAATAAGACCGAGCGAAAAATAACATGGATGTAATTCATGTTTTTTTATGCATTCATTTATCATCAATTAATATTGCATGGTAGTGATAATTATGGTATTGTACTAATGTAGTAATACAATAAGGGAGAATGAATATGATTAACTTGAATAATGTGTCAAAGGCTTTTTCTGGTTTTCAAGCTGTAGACTCAATTAATATGAATATTGAAAAGAATTCCATTGTTGGTTTTATTGGACCCAATGGTGCAGGAAAAACAACAACACTGAAGATGATTACAGGTCAATTAAAACCGGATGCTGGGTCGATTTTGGTGAATGGTTATGACATCGTAAACGATGCGATTAATGCAAAAAAACAATTTGGTTTTGTATCAGATGATCCAAACACCTTTTTAAAGCTTAAAGGGATTGAATACCTAAACTTTATTGGGGATATTTATGAAGTGGATACAACCCTTCGTCAAGAACGTATTGAACGATACTCATCGATGTTCAAACTTGAACAGTCTTTGAATGATAAAATTCAATCTTATTCACACGGTATGCGTCAAAAAATTAAGATTATTGGCGTATTGCTTCATAATCCAGATATCTTTATTCTCGATGAACCATTGACTGGACTTGATCCACAAGCAGCGTTTGATTTGAAAAAGATTATGAAAGAACATGCTTCACAAGATAAGTGCGTGTTATTTTCTACCCACGTTTTGGAAGTTGCCGAGAAGTTATGTGATGCCATCATCATTATCAATCATGGACACATTTTATACACTGGAACCTTAGATGCACTCAAAGCACAGTATGAAGGCTTGAGTTTAGAAGAAATCTTCTTAGAGGTAACACGATAATGCAAAGGATTTGGGCACTTTCTAAGGTAATGTTGAAGTCTTCTTTAGACGAACAGTTCAACGCTTTTAAAGGAAAGAAAAATTCAGGAATCAAGTCAATTTTATTGTTTGGATTCTTAGGAATTTATATTGGCGGTGTCATTTTGTTTTTGGGAACCCTATTTCTATCTTCACTTATTTCAGTGGGACAGCCCTCACTATTTATCTTCTTATTGAATCTCTTCATGCCAATGGTGATTCTGTTTTTTACGATTTTCTCTGTTCCAATTATTCTGTATTATTCCTCTGATAACGCATCATACTTTGTACTTCCTTTAAAGCCATCCGAGATTATTGCAGGTAAATCAATCGCAATTTATGTACAGACATTTATCACAGTTTTAGCGGTGCTACTCCCCTTATACATCCTCTACTTCATAAAGGTCGATGTATCGTTTCTGTCCATGGTCCTCGCGTTATTGAGTATTTTCATTGTTCCAATATTACCCATCTTGGTTTCAGTCATCTTAATTGTATTGATTTTTACGTTTACTCCATTTTTTAGAAACAAAGAGACCTTCACCTATGTTTCGCAAATTATTGCAGTGGTCTTATCATTGGGTTTATCGCAAATTTCAGTGTTTATGGATGCTAATTCACTCTCTATTGAGTCAATTATTGATGCGATACAAAATCAAAATGATACGATATTTACAATGTTGTCCTCAGCATTTCCAACCACTCGATTTATTTCAGATGCTATTGTGAATCAATCCATGAGTTCATTTGTTCTTGCACTACTGATTTCTGTCATTGCAGCTTTTGTAGTGTTTAAGATCACAGAGCCGTTATATTTCAAAACAGTATTGCTCTTTACAGAATCAAAACGATCAAATCGTCGCATTTCACTCAATCAACTTACAAAAGAAAGCAATCAAAAAAACATCATTGTATCTTTCATGCAATACGACTTCAGAAACATTCTGAGAACCCCTGCTTTTGTCAGCAACTATTATATTCCGTATTTGTTGATTCCTGTCATGATGGGGTTTGGAGCTTATTCTGCAATCAGAGAACTGGGATCACTTCCAATTAATGAGATTCAAACAGTAGTCCAGCCAATTATATCCAATTTCTCTTCACTTGAACTCATAGTATTTATGTATATGTTAAGTTTAATTGTTGGTTTATTCTTTGTTAATCTTGGAAATCCAACATCAACCCTTATCTCTCGTGAAGGGATTAATGTCACTGAGTTTTTAACATTTCCAATACAATTATCAAGCATCATCAAAGCTAAAATACTCAATGGGTTAGTTCCTGCGATACCACTGCCAATCATTATTTTGTGCCTTGCAGTCATAATTCTTGGACTACCGCTCTATTTAATTCCATTTATTTTCCTTGGTGTCATTGTTGGCGGGGCATATGTTACCAGTATTGGTTCTTGGGTTGATATGGCAAGCCCTCGTCTAAAATGGGTCAATGAACATGATGCTGTCAAAGGAAACCTTCGCCAAGTATTTGTTATTCTTCCCTTTATGTTTATCCCTTTTGTGATTGGTATCATTCTAGTCAACACCCAATCACTCATTATTTGGGGTCTCATTTCCATATTCACGCTACTTGGCATTGTTGTGTTAATCAAGCACGTCTTAACATTTGCAGATAACCGCCTTGCTTCAATCTTACAAAACAAATAACAAAAAAACTAATGGCCTTATTTTGGTTCATTAGTTTTTTCTATAGTATCCCTCTTGATGAACTCCGCACTACAATGTCTTGGGATAGTTCGACGATTTTATCAATGTTATCACCATCAAAATGATTCATCAAAAGTTCTACTGCTTTTCGTCCCATTTCATAAGTCGGTTGATTGATTGTTGTCAGTGAAGGACTAATTGATTTCGCAAAATCAATGTTATCAAATCCAGTAACACTCACAGTACCTGGAACGTGAATATGTCGTTCTTTGAGTGCATTCACAACACCTAGCGCAATTAAGTCATTGCCACATACTATGGCAGAGACATATTGCGCTTTATCATATTCTAAGAGTAAATCATATCCAGATTCCACTGAATACTCACCAAACAATGCATCATAGTGATCGATGTTGAAGTCATTTAATGCAGCGCAGAAGCCATGATATCGATCTTGTGTCACATCGGACTCTTCAGGACCTCCAACATAAAGAAAATTCTTATGTCCCATTTGAATCATCATTTCTGTAATTGAATAAGAAGACTTAAAGTTATCTGTTGTGATAAACGAGATAATATTTGGATAATTTACAACTCGATCAATTGCGACCATTGGCGCACTCACTTGAAATGTTGACTCGACCTCTTTTCGTCTTCTATAAGAACCCGCAATAATAAACCCATCGATTTGTCTGCTGCTTAATTCTGACAAATATACAATTTCTTTATTAAAATTATCGTCTGTATTGCAGAAGAACACGGTATACCCATTATCGCTTGCAGCATCTTCAGCACCACGTGCTATCTCAGTGAAAAAAGGATTTCGAATGTCAGGTATCAGTAATCCTAATGTTTTTGATTTATTTGTTTTTAAATTTCGTGCTATTTGATTTGGTGTATATCCTTCGCGATCTAAAATTTCCTGAACCCTTTGAACTGTTTTTTCACCAATGTCTAATGTTTTTCCGTTAACAACTTTGGATACAGTAGCAATTGAAGTCCCCGCGATTTGTGCAATTTCTTTTAACGTTTTGCTCATTTTATACACCTTCCTAAAAGTCTATATTACACCATTTGCTTCAAATATGGAATTGATTCTTGTGCACCTTTCGTTGAAACAGTGAGTGATGAGGCTTTAGTTGCGAATTTCATTGCATCCAATACCGTATCACCGCAATCAATCCTTGATACAAAAGCTCCAATATATGTATCTCCTGCTGCTGTGGTGTCAATCGCATTCACTTTGTAGGAAGCCACAAAATGATCCGTTTCTTGATCAATATAAACTGAGCCGATTGAACCTAAAGTAACAATAATTTTTAGATCATATTGTTTACAAAGCTTTCGCGCTCTTTCTTTAATGTCATCAAGATTTAATGCATCCTGTTTATCGTCAAACAGACTACAAAACTCATTTTCATTTGGAATAAAGTATTCAACATTTTTTAACCATTCTAAATCAAAATCTGGATGATAAGGAGCGGGATTAAGGACAACTGGGATATTCATAGATTTACAGCATTCTAAAACTGTTTCAATAACAGGAAGTTGCAGTTCAAATTGGAGCACACAGTATGATGCGTCTTGTAATTCTTCTTTAAGACTCATGATGTCTTCAGAATTCAGTGCATAGTTAGCACCAGGGTATACAATGATGTTGTTTTTCCCAGAGCTATCAACTGCAATAATCGCAAATCCTGTAGACTCATCTTCCTTAGCAATTGGGATTACATGTATGCCATCTTTTACCAAGTTATCAACTAATTGTGTGCCATTTTCATCATTGCCTACGGCACAGATAAAGGTCGTGTTTGATCCCATTCGATTCAGTGAAACCGCTTGGTTTGCTCCTTTCCCTCCGCCATTATACTTAATAGATTGAGCAATCACGGTATCTCCTTCTGAAGGTAAATTGCGCATGGTTAAACTAATATCTTGATTTACACTTCCAATAACTACGATTTTTTTCATAATTCACCTCTTATCTATCATTATAAGTATTAATTATATCAAAAACACGTTTTACGACGTTTTCTCTTGATTTCACATCTACAAAATAGACATTCCCATTATTTTTAAGCTCACTTTCATAGACCATGCCATTTGCACTATCTGCAGACGTAAGCACATTTAGGTTCATCTTTTTGAACTCAAAAAGATGAGGATCTGACAGGGATAATACTGCCAAAACATCATGAAGATATGGATCAAGGTTAATATAATATTCCAAAGTCTTTTTAATGAACTCCGATTTGTTATTTTTCACCTCATATGCATCAAATTCTTCATAAGTAAAGTAGACTTGTGTCGTCGCATCAAGGGCTGACAAATATATATCAATACCGCTTAACAATACTTTTTGAGCAGCATATGCATCGCAGTAAAAGTTAAATTCAGCAAGATCGGTCACATTCCCTTTTTTAAGTCCACCTCCCATAATATAAATGGCTTCAATCTTTTCGTTTAGGTGTGGATCGATCATTAATAGTTTCGCAATGTTTGTTAAGGGACCAATCGCTATGATTGTGATCTTGTCTTCACTTTGACTTATATACTCTGCAAGGTCATATAACCCCCCTGTTTTCCGGTCTAAAGGGGGGGTAGCTTCTCTATAAGAATCATAAAGATTACCAAGTCCATCACTACCATGAACATTGCTATTTCGAACTGGAGAATTAACGAGAGGTTCTTTACTACCTTTATAGACCGGGGTATTTTGTTTTAAAATATCGAGTGTTAAGATTGCATTACGTGTAGTATATTCCAACGATACATTTCCCTTAACACTGCTTAAAGCGACGATATCAAGAGAATCAATACAATATGCTGTTGCGATTGCAAGCACATCATCGATTCCTGGGTCGGTATCTATTAAAATCTTTCTTTTTGTCATTGATACACCTGTAATCCTTTCTTAAGTTCATTTTGAAATGCTTCAAGATTTACATCGCGTAGTACATAAACATTTTCTTGGGTGCTTCTACCAACATAACGGTCATCAGCCAGTGTGAGCCCACGCGAATAGACGCCTCCTGTTTCTACAACAACGCGGTGGTTTGTTCCTGAGAATATATCAGGATGTACAAGTGTCATAACCGCAACAACATCGTGTAGATTACAACGTGTGGTATCACCAAGCATCTCTTTGAGCATTGCTCCAACTGTGCCAAAGGTTCCAATTTCATGGATGTGTTTTGTTAAGATGTATGATTGTTCTGTAACATCTAGCCCAGCCATTGTCATCAAAATCCCTGAATCAAAAACAATGCTTGCTGCTTCTGGATCTACAAAGATGTTAAACTCTGCAGCAATATTTGCATTCCCACCTTTTAATCCGCCACCCATAATCGAAATCCGTTCAATTTTCTCTTTTGCTTTTGGATAACGAATTAAGAGTGTTGCGATATTCGTCAGTGGCCCCAGTGCAACGATCGTTATTTTGTCTGAAGTTGTCTCAAGCACATCAATCATCGCGTCAACTGCATCTTTTTCTATAAATGATGGTGAGGCACACGGTTTGTATGCATAATCCCCTAAACCCGATACTCCATGAACCGCTTCAGCGTATAAAGGTTTTGAGAACAACGGGCGGTTTGCGCCTTTTGCGACATCAATACTTTCATCTGCAAGCCTCAAGATTTCTAGTGCATTTGCAGTTGTTTTTTCTACGCTCACATTTCCAGAAACCGTAGTAATCAATTTAATATCAAATTGTGAACATCCTATTGCATAGAAGAGTGCAAACGCATCATCTATCCCAGGATCACAATCAATAATGAGTGGAATTTTATTCATAAGTCTCCTTTTATCATTTTCAAATATAACGTTCTAAACCACGTTGCTAAACAAATCGCAAGGCTCAAAAGGATGAGCACAAACGTAAATAGATGTTGAAACCCTGTATATGGGTATAATTTACCGGTAAGAAAAACAGTTGTCATCCCTGCTGACATACTTGCAGACCCGATAAACCCAGTTGCCTTCCCAGAGGATTGCGGGAACATTTCTCCAGCAATATTAAGTGCTAATGAGAATAACACGCCCATGACCATTCCAACAACAAAGACACTGAGAGCAGAGATGTTTGGCATAAACACAATCGTCATCATCCCAATAAGTGCAATCAATGGATTAATGATTAAGAGTACAGTAGCATGCACTTTCGTTAAGATATAAGCAAAAAGAAGTGCCCCTACAATATTTCCAAATTGAAGTTTGGCTAATAGCTCAACACTACTTATCAATGTCATGTTTTTTTCTTGGTTTGCAAAGGTGGGTAACCACGTATTAATAACTGCGCTTGAAGATGAAAGCAAAAATGTTGTACATGCTAATAGGAGTCCCTCTCTCATAAAGGATGGCTCTCTTTTTGCAGATTCATTTGCATCAATGGGTTCGCCTTTGTATCGTTTCGGATAGCGTGCAGTGAGAACAATTGCAATCACAACAATTCCAACGATGGCATATAAGGCGTAAATGAGTTTCCAATTCATGTTCTTTTTAATGATAAGACTTGTAAGTGTGGAAGTGATGGCACTTCCTGAAGCAAAAAACACTTGAACAAAACTCATTGCTGGCCCACTGTCTCTCCCAAAGATATCAATCAACATCGAGATTGCAGGTGAATCCATCAGTCCATGTGCAATGCCTCCGATGAGCGCAAAGAACATGGCCATATAGAAGTTTTGGGTCGATATTAATCCAATAAGAAACACCATGAAGAATACGGAACCTAAGCATATGATGTTTTTTCTACCAATGAGATCTGAGAGTGACCCACTGAAGTAGATGGTTGCAACGGTTCCAATGCTTTTTATAGTGATCAGAGTGCTGATTGAAGCAGCACTCATTTCAAAATGATCTTGTAGCATTGACATTGTTGCAACCATAAGTACATTAATCGCGCCTTCAAACAGCATGCACCCATAGGTTACCATAAGTGCACTTTTGTTTTTTAGGATTAATTGTTTCATGTATTGGTCGAACCCTCATCAAGTTTGAGAAGTTTTTTCGCAATACGTTCTTTTTCTGTCTTCACACGATAGGATGCGATTGAATAGGCGACGATGGTTGCTACATAAGGAATCATGTAGATGAATTCAACGGGAATTTTAAGCGTCTGCATATTATTACCCAGTGCATCAAAGATACCAAATAACAACGAAGCAAGAAGCGCTCCGACCGGTGATTGGTTCCCAATGTTTGCAGCAGCAAGTCCGATATAACCACGACCTGCTGTCATATTTCGTGTAAATACGGTCATATATCCCATGGACATAAATGCTCCGCCAAGACCTGAGAAGAGACCACTAATAATTAAAGCAATGTATTGTGTTTTAACTACAGATACCCCTACAGATACCGCTGCATCAGGATTCCCTCCAACAGCACGGATTCTAAGTCCTAATGGTGTTTTAAAGAGAATGTAATTGACAACCGCAACCGATAACAATGCCACATAAACAAGAATATTGTGTCCAAGGATCATATTCCCAAGGATTGGAATCTCCATAAGACCTGGAATAATGAGTCGTGGTACAACCAAACTATCCAGTGCAGCTGAAGTTCCGCGTTCGCCTGAGACAAGATATAGTACAAAGATTGTTGCCCCTGTTGCGAGCAAATTAAGTGCAATGGCGACGAGTAGTTCATCTGTTTTCATATTGATTTTAAAATATGCAAGTGTCATCGAAATGACCACTGCAACTGCGATTGCGCTGAGCACACCGACGATAACACTTTGGGTTAATGCCGATCCAATAACAGCAAAGAGTGCTGCAAAGAGCATTGTTCCTTCAATTGCCATATTTGTGATTCCCGCACGTTTTGACATCAATGCAGCGAGTGAAGCAAATATAATTGGAGTCATTAAACGTAAAACCCCTGAGAAGAATTGTTCTGTAAAAATAATGTCGATTAACATTTTCATATTAGTGTTGACCTCCTTCTTGAGTTTCAAGTGCACCGGTACGTTTAACAATTAAGCGGTGTTTGAATTTAGCAAGGAATGCTTGCGCTGCAATCAATAGAATAATTGAAGCTTGTACTACGGAAATAATTTCTGCTGGTAAATCCGAAGAACGATTCAAGATATCCGCACCAACACGTACGTATGCTAAGAAGAATGCTGCTAATGGAACGTTGTATGGATTGCCGCGCGCTAAGGTAGAAATAATAACGCCATCAAACCCATATCCTGGTGACTCAAGCCACTTGAATGTCTTGTGAATACCAATTAACTCAACAGCACCACCTAATCCAGCAATCCCTGTTCCGACTACTTGAGCTAATACTACGATTGAACCAATCTTCATACCGCTATAACGTGCAAAGTTTTCATTGGAACCTGTCGCTCTTAGTGCATAACCCCACCGTGTTCGATAAATTACAAACCCTGAAATAAGCACTAATGCAATGAGTATAATAATCCCCACGTGAATCCGTGTTCCTGGAATGATGATGGGTAAGTCTACACCTGGTTTCAGCGGTAAGGATTGCATCGCTTGTTTACTGGTATCTCGTACTTTATAGTTAAATAAATACTTAACAAAAAATGAGACAACGTAATTTAGCATTAACGATGTTACAAGTTCGTTTGAACCAAATTTACTATTTAAGAGTGCAGGTACACTTCCCACTAATCCTCCTGCAAGAAACGCAGCAATGAGTGCTAAAATGAGGGTTGGAATTGCTGGAAGCGGACTGAATATACCAATAATAGTCGCTACCATCCCTCCTAAAAAGAAGGCACTGTCTGATACTAAATTAAAGCGTTTTGACTTTAATACGATGGATATTGCCAACCCTGTGAAGGTTAATGGAATCATTAACTCAACAACATTTCCAAATCTTCTAAATGAAGATAATGGTCCAAGCAATAGGTTTTTGATTGCTTCTAATGGATTGTCACTTACAATCGCAACAATGATAATGATTAGGAGCATGGATAATCCAATTGCTACTAATGTTCGAAGAACTTCAAAGAGTGCTTCAAGTTTTAACACTTTTGATTTGTTTGTCTTCTCTTTAGCCATACATTTCCCCCTCGATTTCTTCTTTCTTCATAACCTTAAGTCCTAACATATATAATCCCAACTCTTCTTCTGAGACATTTTGGGCATTTTTAAAGTACCCTGTGATTTCCCCGTTATACATGACGATGAGTGAGTCTGAGAGCTCTAGCACTTCATTAATGTCTGCAGAAGACAGTAACACAGCTACGCCTGAATCACGAAGTTTCACGATACTGTTATGGATAAAGGATGCAGTTCCTACATCAATACCACGCGTTGGCTGGTCTGCAACAAGAATTGACATGTCAACACTCATTTCACGCGCAGCAACAACTTTTTGAATGTTCCCCCCCGACAACATCCGTACTGGTGATAGAGGACTGTCTGTTTTTATTTCAAATTCCTTGATTAAATCACTGGTTAAAGCATTTATCTTTTTCATATTCAAAGATAAGCCACTGTTGTATTCTTTTAAGTTATATCGATTTGAAATAAGGTTGTCTCGAATGCTTTCATCTGCCATAACGCCAAATGTAAAGCGATCTTCTGGAATGTGTACAAGGCCCCGTTTACGACGATCTAATGTGGGATTATTATTTGCACATTCTTTATTTTCAATATAAATATCACCTGAATCATAACCACCCAGTCCTGTGATTGCATCAATCAATTCGCGTTGTCCATTCCCTTCAATCGCAGCAATTCCCAAGATTTCACCTTTTTTTACGCAAAAGGATACATCATTCACAACAATTTTTTGATCGATACTCACTACCTTTAGGTTCTTAACATCTAATGTCGTATACCCACGTTTTGCCTCAGGCTTGTTTATGGCGTTGATGACATCGCGTCCAATCATTAATCGAGAGATGTCTGAGGTCGTAACATCCTTAACATGATAGACACCAACTTCTTTTCCAGATCTCATAATAGTAATTCGATCACAAATTTCTTTAATCTCTTTGAGCTTATGAGAGATGAATAAAATTGTATGACCTGATTTTTTAAGTTCAATCAATTGTGCAAACAGTTCTTCAGTTTCTTGAGGTGTTAATACCGCAGTAGGCTCATCCATGATTAGAACATTTGCGCCTCTAATTAAGACTTTTAGGATTTCAACTTTTTGTTTTTGACTTACATTTAAATCAACAATAAGTTGGTCTGGTTTAATGTTAAAGTTATATTTTTTTGATGCTTCTTCAACGATTGAACGCGCTTTATCCCAATCAATTCGGATTCCCTTCCTTGGTTCCATACCGAGCACGATATTTTCAAGCACACTTAAATGATCAACAAGCATAAAGTGTTGATGAACCATCCCAATTCCTAGTTCAATTGCTTTTAGCGGTGAATCAATGTTAACAGGTTGATTGTTTAAATAAATTTGTCCAGCTTCATGAGATTCCATGCCAAACAAGATTTTCATCAGTGTTGATTTACCTGCACCATTTTCACCCATCAATGCATGAATTTCACCGCGATGGGCTGAGAAATTAACGTCTTGATTTGCAACAACGCCATTGGGATATACTTTTGTTATACCTTCCATTTTTAGAATTTCATCACTCATAATTACCCTCCAATTTAAAGTAAAGCGCAGCTCTTTTTTAAACTGCGCTTGATCTTGATTACGGTCTTACGGAATCTCGAATCGTTGTGATTTCATCGGTAGTCTTTCCGTATGCAGTGTCTACTTTAATTTCCCCACTTGTAATTCTACCAAGTAGTGCTTTTACTTCATCTCTTAACTCTTGTGATACCATTTCTTCATAGTATTTGTTTTCGGCAATTCCAACACCATTTTCTTTAAGTCCTAATGTGTCTTTTCCACCAATGTTAAGTTCTTTCTTCAAATATAGATCAATCGCGCGATACAGTGATTCATCCACATTTTTCATAACAGAAGTTGGAATAACTTTCGCAAAGTTAAGCTTACCCGATGCATCATAGATCATCGCTTGATCAGAATCTACACCCAATACATAGAATTTACTTTCGTCCGCAGCTTCAATAAGTCCTACACCTGCACCACCAGCAACATTGAAGATCATGTCAGCTTTTTGATTATGCATTGCAAGTGAAAGTTCTTTTCCTTTAGAGGAGTCATTATAGTTACCTACAAAAGAAACAGCCACTTTTACATTTGGATTTGCTTCTTTAGCACCTTGTATAAAGCCTACTAAGAAGTCATTGATGATTGGTGCCTCTTGTCCACCTAAGAACCCAATAACACCAGTTTCGCTTAATTTCGCAGATAAGTACCCACCAACATAGGATGCTTCATTCGCACTATAAATAATGCTGTTAACATTCTTGTTTTTACCATTTGTATAATCAACTTCACCATCAAAAATAATGAATGTTGTATTTGGATACGTAGCTGAATGATTTTCGATATAATCTACAAAGGATGACCCTGTAATAATCACGTCATATCCAGTTTCAGCAGTATCAACAAATGTCGTTTCAAACTTATCAGTTTCATGTCCATATTCGATGACTTTAACATCAACTTCAAAATCTTTACCGGCTTTTTCAACACCACGTACAGCGCTATCGTTAAATGACATATCGCCTCTGTTTCCAATTAATAATGCAACTTTTGGTATTTCGTTATTCCCATTATCACTATTACCACACGCAGTAAAAGTAATAAGTACGAGTAATAAAACGATGAACTTACGAATATTTTTCATTTATTTCTCCTCTTGAGTTGCGACCTTTAGTGCAATCTCCATCATTTGCGTATACGATGTTTCTCGGTCTTTAGAAGATTCAGCAGAATCAGCATTATCACTAATCGTGAACAGCGCAAGTGCTTTTTTATTGAGTCTTCTTGCTGTCATATATAACCCTGCAGATTCCATTTCCCCTGCCAATGTACCGTATTGTATTAACTTATCTCTGGTTTCCTTCTTCAGTTCCCCATAAAATTCATCACCTGATAAAACAGTGCCAACATGATATGACACTCCCATATCTTTTGCAATTTCAACTGCTTTTATGAGTAATCCAAAGTCAGGTGTTGGAGCAAAATTAATTTCTTCGAATTTTCCTTTGACAATACTACTGCTCGTATTTGCCGCAGTAGCAATCACAACGTCACGAAGTCCGATATAATCTTGCATGCCTCCCGCAGTACCAATACGAATAATTGATTCAACGTCATAAAAACTGAAAAGTTCGTAATAATAAATATTTGCTGATGGAATTCCCATACCCGATCCCATAACTGAAACCCGTTTACCATTATAATAACCGGTATAGCCTAACATGCCTCTTACTTCATTAAAACAAGTAACATCAGTTAAGTAGGTTTCTGCAATATACTTTGCACGTAAAGGATCACCGGGCATGAGTACAGTTTTAGCAACTTCATCAACACTTTTTGCACCGATATGCGGTGTTGGAATTTTCATTGTTTCCTCCTCCATAAAATTACTTAAACGTTTAAGTAACGCATCAAAAAAAATAGAAATCTAATACTAAGCGCTTACATTGCTAATATAGCAAACTCTAATTAAGTTAGTCAACGTGGCATTTAATACTGTTTTTTTAAGAATCTTTAATTAAATATAGAATTTTGTTTGTGATTAAGAATGGACCTTTAAAATGTCTCTTTTCGTCACGTTCCATGCATATTTGTATTGATATTATTGATAGGATATATAAATAAAAAAGTGGTTCTTTTAAGAACCACTTTCATAGACTCAGGTAAAAATCTGTTATTTTAACCGATCTTCTACTTTATCTTTTACATCTTCTGCGAAATCTTCAGCCTTATCTTTTAGGCCTTCAGCTTTGTCTTTAAGGTCATCAACGACGTCTTCTGCTTTATCTTTTAAATCAGATGCAACATCTTTTGCTTTATCCCCTAAATCTTCAACTGTATCTTTAGCTTTGTCAAATCCGTCTTCAACCACATCTTTAGCCTTTTCACCAGAACCAAAGAGTGATTCCTTAACTTTATCAAAGATGTTCGACATAAATTTGCCTCCTTTGTGATAAGACAATTATATCAACGTATTTTATAAAAATGTAAATTATGCATCGCTAGTTTTTACATTGTGATAAACATCTTGGACATCCTCACACTCATCAAGCATATTTGTTAAGCGTTCAAAGAGCATCTTATCATCATCTGAATCTAAACTTACTTCTTCGTGTGGAAGGTACGTAATTTCCACAACTTCACATTCAATGCTTAATGCTGCTTCAAGTGCGTCTTTTGTTTTGTACAGATCAGTTGGTTCAACAATAATTGACATGCTTCCATCTTCAACTTCTAAATCTTTTAAATCAACTTCTGCTTCAAAAAGAATATCTAACACTTTTTCTTCATCTGTTTCACTAATACCAATAAGTCCAACATGATCGTATCCATGAATTACAGAACCACTCACACCCATTTTACCTTTGGATTTAGTAAATGCATTTCGCACTTCACTTACAGAACGATTATCATTGTCTGTTAAACATTCCACAATGAACGTTGACCCATTTGGACCAAATCCTTCATAACGTACTGAATGATAATCTGCCTCATCATTCCCTTTGGCTTTGTCAATCGCACGATTAATAACATCTGCGGGGACTTGTTGTTGACGTGCACGATCAATAATGCGTTTTAGGCTTAAGTTCATTTCAGGATCAGGAACACCATTTTTGGCTTCCATATATATTTCTTTACCAAATTTTGAATAAACTTTTGCTTTTGCTGCTGATGTTTTTGCCATTGAGGCTTTTCTTACTTCAAATGCTCTTCCCATGTGTTCCTCCTATCGAATGCTGACGTTATGGTTTGATACCAGTTTGTCTTGAATGTCTTTCATAACAGTTTGGATCTCTGTCTCACTTAAAGTGTGATCTGAACCGAGTACTAGCTCTATAGCTAGCGATTTCTGATCACCCAGTTTCTCTGATGTAAACAAGTCAAATACATTCACATCAAGCAAGAGTCGACGTGATGCTTTTTCAATTGTTTGAATAAGCGCTTGTGCTGTGACTTCTTTATCACATAAAAGTGCTAAGTCACGTGTAACAGTTGGATGCACGCGAACATCAGATGCTTTAATTGCTGTTTTCTTTGAAGCAAACAGTAGATCAAGATATATCTCTAATAAGGTCGTTTTTTTAATGCCCAACTCTTTTTCTTTTAATGGATGAATGGTTCCAAGAACACCAATGCGTTTACGGTCAAAATAAATTGAAGCACTTTGGTATGGATGGAACAAGGTCTCATCAAAGTCCTTTGTCTCAAAAGTAAAACGACGAGGTTGGAATCCAAGTTGTTCAACAAGTGATAAGAATAATCCCTTAAGCGCAAAGAAATCTAATGTTACTGTTTCTTTGAGCCAATTCACCTTATTCAATGTTCCTGTTCCAACGATGGCAAGTTTTTCATACGATGTACTATTTCCATATATTTTTGAGTGTTCAAAGAACAAGAGATTATCCTGGCGACGTGATACATTATAAGCAATCGTATCAAGCACTGAAGGTGCTAATTGTGTTCTTAAATGTGTGCGTTTGTCGCTGATTGGACTCATCAATGGAATTGGATTTTCAAGCGACTCGCCACCTTGAGTCCATGCTTCTTCAACCAAGGTATACGTATTGATTTGATCTGCACCAAGACCAAGTAAAATCTTCTCAATTGAGCGAATTGTTGTTTGACGTGGTGTTAAAGATCCCATTGTTAAATCAAGGAGTGGAAGTGTTTCACCAAGTACGTCATATCCGACAACACGGATGACTTCTTCAATTAAATCCACATCTGCGAATATATCTTGGCGATATGAAGGAATGGTACATGTAATTGTATCTTCGTCTACTACGGGTTCGAAATAGAGGCGTTCAAACACATTAAATACAACATCCATTGAGAGATTGGTACCTAGGTATGCATTAATCTTATTATATGAAACCGATACTTTGATTGGCGTGTACTCTGTATTACCAAATACCACTGTTTCTTCGATTAATTCAGCGTCCGCATAGTCAATGAGCAGTTGCACTGAGCGATCAACAGCTTTTTGAGCACTTAGATCATCCATCGGTTTTGAGAATCGTGATGAAGATTCTGTATTCAATGTAAAGCGATTTGCAGTTTTACGAACTTTGACACGATTAAAGCGTGCTGCTTCAATTACGATTCCTTGTGTATCATGTTGAATCATAGAATTTCCCAACCCCATGATACCTGCGATTCCAACTGGTGTCTCACCATTCATGATGACAAGGTCACCTAATTCAAGTGCATACTCTTTATCATCAAGTGCAGTGACAGTCTTACTAATTGAACTGGATACACTGAGTGATAATGGATTCAAAAATGAACGATCATAAAAGTGTAGTGGTTGTCCTGTTTCTAACATGACCAAATTTGAAATATCAACAACGTTGTTAATTGGTTTTACACCACTGCCTATTAATGCATGTTTGATCCAATCTGGTGAATCTTTGATGGTGACTTTATTAATTACTTTACCAATAAATAGATTGCAATCTGGAGTGTCTGAGTGGATTGTTAGTTCTGTTTTTGAACCCACAGAAGCTGCGTTTTCGTAGTTTGGTAAAGTAAGTTTACGATTCATAAGCGCGGATACTTCATGAGCAACTGCGAATAACGACAAGAAATCTGAGCGATTTGGTGTTTGGCTTACATCAATGATTTCATCATCTAAACCCAAAGCAACCCGTGGATCACTCCCAGGTTCACCCTTATCAAGTGCCACAATTCCATCTTTGAATCGTTCTTCAACAAATTTTTCATGAACACCCAATTCTTGAAGTGAACAAATCATTCCATTTGATTCAACACCACGAACTGATGATTTCTTGATTGTGATCCCTGGTAAAACTGCTCCTGGAAGCGCAACAATAACTGTTTGTCCTTGAGCTACATTAGGTGCTCCACAAACAATTTGAAGAACCTCCTTACCAACATTTACAGTGCATACGTGTAAATGGTCACTATCTGGATGATCTACACACGTCTCTACATACCCTACTGTGAGGTTTGTTCCTTTTACCAATTGTGAGATTCCTTCAACTTCAAGCCCTGCATTTGTTAATGCATCCGCAATTTCAAGTGTAGGAATGCCTTCTAAATCTACATAACGATCTAATAATTTTCGACTAATTAACATGGTTTCCTCCTACTCAAATCGCTTAAATTGATCAATGAATCGTTTATCATTGGTATAGAACGAACGAATATCTGTGATACCATATTTCAACATAGCTATACGTTCTACACCAATTCCAAATGCAAATCCAGAGAGTGATTCATCGTCATAACCAGCTGCTTTAAAGACTGCTGGGTGAACCATACCTGCTCCAAGTATTTCGATATATCCTGTTTGTTTACAGATTGAACACCCTTTAGAGTCGCAAAATGGACACGATACATCCACTTCGACACTTGGTTCAGTAAATTGGAAATATGATGGTCTAAACCGAATCGTACGTGTTTCTCCAAAGATTCGTTTTGCAAGTAGTGATAATGTTCCTTTTAAATCAGCAAGTGTAACACCATGCCCTACGACAAGCCCTTCACATTGAACAAATTGGTGGGAGTGTGTTGCATCATCTTCATCACGACGGTACACCTTACCTGGGCAAATTACTTTAACAGGTATATTTGGTGCATACTCTTCCAAAGCGCGTGTTTGTACTGCGGTTGTATGTGATCTTAACAACGTGTTTGGATCAATGTAAAATGTATCTTGCATTTCACGAGCTGGGTGATCTTGAGGAATGTTTGCGCGTTCAAAGTTATACAAGTCAAGTTCAACCTCATCCCCTTCAACTACTGAGTAACCCATTTCTCTAAAGATATCTTCAACTTGTCTTTGAATCCCTACAAGAGGGTTTTGATTTCCAATTGCCCAGTTATGACCTGGCATAGTAATATCTATTGATTCTGCAATCATATCTTGGTTCAATTTGATAGATTCAAGCTGAGCTTGTGTTTCACTGAGTGCATGCTCCAGTTCTTGCTTCAGTTGATTTACGAGTTGCCCAAATGCAGGTCGTTCTTCTGCTGATAAGTCTTTCATTGATTTCATTGCACTCGAAACAAGTCCTTTTTTACTAAGGAATTTGATTCTAACCTCATTTAAAGCATCAAGATCTTGAGCATTTTTTATTGCTTCAAGGCCAACACTTAAAATCTCTTTAAGTTCCATATTTCCTCCTTATGAAAATAAAAAAACCACGCAGTCCAGGAACGTCATGCGCGGTACCATCCTGATTTGTATAAACTATACACAACTTTAAACCTTTAACGCAGGTATACGGAAGGGATTAGCTTCTCTCTAAGATGAATTCATCGGACCTAGCTTACAGGGATCTCACCAAACTCCCATTCTCTTTAATAATTAGGGACCAATTACTTGTTCTTATCAACGATTTGTACGCCCCTAATTATACATAAAAGCGCGTACTTTTGCAAACATTACTCGATTTATAGTTATGCTATTACAAATATAAACCAATCGTGCTAAAGGTTTCCTTAAGACAAACAACATTTTCAAAGATGCTGTTTTTTTCCTCAATTTAAAATCAACATTCTTATGATAAATGACTTAGATTTACGAACACTTTTTTAACCTACTTTGGTAAAATTTAAGACAATGTATTTTTTTAAATACTCACCTAGATAAGCAAGCTTAAAGTTCCGACTACAATTAATACCAAGCCAATCCTTTGTGCTTTATCCAATGTTTCTTTGAACGCAAAATGACCAAAGAACACTGTCACGAGAATACTTAACTTATCAATAGGTACAACAATGCTTGCGGGACCATCTTGTAGTGCTCTGTAATAACACATCCATGACAACCCCGTTGCAAAGCCGGAAAGAATGATGAATATCCAACTCTTTTTATCGATTGACTTCATTTCATGGTGTTTATTTTGAACAAAAACAATTCCCCATGCCATGACAAGAACAACCAGAGTACGGATTGCTGTTCCTAAATTTGATTCAATACCTGAAATCCCTATTTTCCCTAAAATCGCAGTCAAACTGGCTAATAAAGCGGATAAAAGGGCATAAATGAGCCAAGTGTTTCCTGTTTTCACTTCATTGTTTGTTTTTTGTACTTCAATCATTTTATATGTTCCAATGCCGAGACAGACCATCGCAACAATCTTAATCCAAGACAAGGATTCCCCTAACAAAAGGAATGCTAAAGCCATCGTCAGTATTGTACTTGACTTATCAACTGGTACCACTTTATTGACATCTCCAAGTTGTAACGCTTTGAAGTAGCACAACCAAGAACCTCCGGTTGCCAGACCTGAGAGCACTAAAAATAAAATGCTCTTTGGTGCAATTGAACCAATCGTCTGTTGGGAACCCACAATAAAGACCATGAGCCATGCAAAAATAGCAACAACAATTGTGCGTAAAGCAGTTGCTAGGTTTGCATTTGTATCTTTAATTCCGATTTTCGCAAGAATCGTTGTCACACCTGCAAAGAAAGCGGAAGCAAGCTCAAAATTATCCACATGTTCGTCCTCCTTAAAACTACATCACACGCGTGAAGATTGCTACTTTAAAACTGTTAACATGAATAGTGTAATCCTTCACCCAATCAATAATAAGCCCCACTAATGAACATCAATTATCCGATGATTGTTGATAAGGTAACCTTTTATACCTACTCAATTTCTTGAATACCACTTTAACTCAACGTGAATTTGAAGCATTTTTTTGATAACCTTCATATAGACAGATTAAAAAACAAGAACCTTGAGTCTAGCTCCTTCAGTTCTTGTCTTAATCATCTAATCAATTTAAGCGATAATATATCATTTAAAAATCAACGTACACTGTATTCAATGCACCGATGATTCGATGCTACACAGTATGGTGAATTCCTCTTTTTGAAGCAATTCCTTTTACGATAAGTACGACGAGTAATTCGAATACAGATACCAACACAATCGTCCCTCCCGGTCTCAATCCCCATGGTGCATAAAACGCAACAAACAAGCCAATCCAGATTGATGAAATAGAAAATAAGATGCTCCATAATAAGGTTGAGCGATATCCCTTGCTTATTTGCATTCCTGCTGTCACTGGAATTACCATAAGTGAAGAAACGATCAGTGCACCTACTATTCGTGATGTAATGGAAACAACAATCGCTGTCATAAATGTAAACAACATGTTAAATGTGTTTGTATTTATTTTAGATACTTTGGCTGATGTTTCATCAAAAGAAATGTAGAAGAATTGACGGTAGAATACTAAAGATAAAACGAGCACTAATAAGCACAGTCCGATCGATAACATCAATTCATTTTGACTAATCGCAAGGACACTTCCAAATAAGAAGTTATTAAAATTAGCTGGGTTATTTACAAAGCCCATTAATACCCCTGCTAACCCAATACCAAAGGACATGATAACCGCTAGAGAAAGTTCGCTGTATGTTTTCAATCGATTGCGAATGACTTCGATGGATAACGCTGCAATAACTGAAGCTGCCAGTGCACCTAGTATTGGATCATATCCAAAAATTAGCCCCAATGCAACACCTGCCAAGGAAACATGAGACAACGCCTCTCCCATTAAGGACATACGCTTAAATACCATTGTAGACCCTACTAAGGGAACGGTAATCGCAACCATAGTCCCTGCTATAAATGCTACTCGCATAAATGCATAACCGAAAATACTCATAATGTTACCTCGTGGCAGTGTTTGTTTTCAACGCGAATAAGCCTGTTTACATAAGGTTTAATTTCTTCGAGATCATGATTCACAACAAGAATTGAAACACCTAATTCTTGATTGAGTTTTTGCAGTAACTCAAACAATCCTTTTACAGATGCTTCATCCAATCCATTCGTCGGTTCATCAAGAATTAGTAAGTCTGGATTTGCTCCTATTTCACGAGCAATAAGAACACGTTGAAGTTGACCTCCGCTTAATGTGGAAATCAGTTTGTAAGCTGCATCTTCCATTCCAACTTTCTTCAATGCTTCAAGAGCACGCTCTTTACGTTTCTTGCTTAGACTTGATACAAAACTGTCACCTTTTAGTCGCAACATTACGATTTCAAGTGCGTTAGCGGGAAATGACGATACATTTAAAAGACCACCTTGAGGTACATATCCAAGTGTTTTTGCATTCACTGATACATTTCCTTCTTGTGGTTTAAGAAATCCTAAAATGATTTTTAATAATGTAGATTTACCAGAACCATTCGCTCCTACAATTGCCATAAAATCATGATCGATAACATCAAGTTTCAATCCACATAAAACTTCTTGTTTTCCATAGGCAAAGTGTACATCATTAAATTGTATAATTTGATTCATAAACACCCCTTTTGCAAACGATTTGCATATATGATTATACACCGAAGTGATAAAATTACAAGTGTACTGACTAAAAAAGCTTGTTTCCAAGCTAATTAATGTGATACATCGTAAAGGTTCCAACTGCACATAAAGTGTCTTGTGAGTCTTTGACTGATACATCAATCACACACGTTTTGCGTGTTTTACTGACTAAAGTCGCATACGCATTCAAGGTTCCAAGTTTACATCCCGCAATAAAATTAAATGATGAATTCAAGGTAACCCATGTCTCATACTCTGATGCTAAAATAGCTCCAGCTGCACTGTCAGCCAATGAGAAATAGACACCCCCATGTACATATTTGTAACGATTCATGTGTTTGTCATTCAATTTGATTTGTAAATGCGATCTCTTACTTGTTACACTGATACGTTCAATCTCAAGTAATTCATGATAATTTTGACTCATATACTTCCCCTTAGTAATCTAAAATGTTTCATATATTATAGCATCTGCATCAAAATGATGGGGTGAATTTTTTTTCATCGTCCAAAGTACTATGTCACAATGTCTTGAAAGATATCGGTAATACCAATGACTTAATTTTCTACTCCCTACACGATAATGAAATGCATAGAAGTCAGGTTTTGTTAACCAATGGGTAATGCCTGACCCTCCAAAAAACCACAAGAACCCGTTATCGTAACGATCTTTAGTCATGACTAATTGTCCTCTTTTAAAGTGCGGTCTATTTTTCTTAAACCACCTTACAATGAGTGGATGGAACGATTCGACGCAAAACTCACCCTTATAATTATCCAATAAGTGGGCCACTTTTAGACATAATGCTGTGTTATCAAAGCAATGTTTACATTCAACAATTAACGAAACACGGCCATTGATAAACTCTAAGAATTCTTCAAATTTCATGATTCTTAAAGTATCTTTGGTAAGGTCATTGAGTTCATTATAGCTCAAGGCTTCTACTGACTTATCAAGTCCATAGATTCGCTTTAAGGATGCATCATGAACCACAATGACTTCTTTATCGCGTGTTAGCCTAACATCCAGTTCAATGCCTACATTTTCATCTACTGCACACTGAAAAGCTTCTTTTGAATTCTCAAGTATGTTTTGTTGAGGATTATAAAGTCCTCGATGACTGTAATATTTCATACTATGATACCTAACCACAGCTAATGAAATGATCGGTTCGAAAATTCATGAATGCATGCTTTTAGCGATTCAATCCCTTGATGGTCCTTGGTAGAGATAAAGTGAACTGTAGGGGTTGACATAAAGATTTCATCGAGACGATCAATCTTATTGTAAACTTTCCAAACTGGTACATCTTCCACCTGCATTGATTTGAGATAGTCCTCAATTACCTGTTCTTGACGCTCATAAAATGGATGTGAGCGATCAATAACATGTAGGATTAAATCTGCGTCCATGATCTCATCTCGTGTTGATTGGAAAGCAGGATAGAGTGCTTTAGGAAGATTTTCAATATACCCAACTGTATCATGTAAAATAAACGACGAATCGCCATTATAGATTTGACGAGAGGTTGTATCAAGACTGGCAAAAACCATGTCTTGTTCTAAGACATTTTTAGTGTCATTTGATAGCAGTACATTCATCAAAGATGACTTCCCAACATTTGTATACCCTACAAGGGCTACTTTTAAGTCCGTGTTATTCACACGACGACTGCGCTGTGTTTCGCGTTGTTTTTCAAACTGTTCAATTTTCTTTTTCAGTAAATTAATGCGTTTTCTGACATGACGTCGATCAAGTTCAAGTTTTGTTTCACCTAAACCTCTATTTTTTCCTGATCCTCGCCCACTTTGGCGACCCAGATCATCATACGATCCTACCATGCGTGACATCATATAATTCAAATTAGCAATTTCAACACGTGCTTTAGATTCTGCACTTTGTGCTCGTTTTGAGAATATCTGTAATAACACCATATTCTTATCTAGAACTGTGCATTTAAAGCGCTCTTGCAAGTTTTTAATTTGATTGCCAGTCAATCCCACATTAATAATAACCGCGTCATAATCACTGTCTTGTACAACATTCGCAACCATTTGTACATTTCCATCACCAAAATATGTCACTGCATTGGGTGACTTGAGTTTAAAACTTGCTTCAGCCTCTACTTCCATTTCACAGGCTTTCGCAAGACCTAAAAATTCTTGGCGATCTTCTTCGATTTCAAATGCATTATTCCCTTGCGCAATAATTACTGCAAGTACTTTATCTTTTTGAGTCATACTATAACTCCTTTCTGATCTAGACTTCATGTAATTATTGTCTAAATCTATTCTTCGTTTTCTCGTATCATTTCAACGATTTTTAATTCTTCTTTTGTAAATACCCGATTTTTGAGTAAATCTGGTCGATATTTCATCGTTTTCTCTAAGGATGATTGCAATCGATATTTTCGAATGTTTTCATGATGTCCACTAAATAAGACCTCAGGTACTTCTTTTCCTTCAAAAACACGTGGTCGTGTGTAATGTGCATACTCAATAAGCCCATCACTAAACGAATCATCTTCATGTGAATCTTTGGTTATCACACCCTCAACAAGACGTACCACAGCATCACTTATGACCATTGCAGCCACTTCACCACCGGTCAATACATAATCACCAATTGAAAGTTCCATATCCACATAATCACGGATACGTTCATCAAACCCTTCATAATGTCCACAAACCAAAATAAGGTGTTTTTGCGTACTGAGTTCATATGCTATCTCTTGCTTCAAAGTTTTCCCTTGAGGCGTCAACATAATCACGAGTGAATCTTCAGTTCGTGTTGCACGGATTGCATCCACTACCGGTTGGCACATCAAAACAAGTCCAGCACCACCACCATAGGGATAATCATCAACTTTATTGTGTTTATCCAGTGTAAAATCACGCATGTCAACACATTGGATATCAATAACTCCACTTTCTAATCCCCGTTTTATGATTGAAGTTTGTTTAAATCCTTCAAACATATCAGGGAAAAGTGTAATGATTGAAATTCTCATAATAAACCATCCATTGGATTAATATCGATGCGTTTTTCATCAAGATTTACATCTTTAATAAAGACTTCAACAAAAGGCACCATCAAAATCTCGCCGTTATCTAAACGTTTAATTCGAAGCAGTGGTTGGGCTGGCATGTCCATAACTTCAATCACTGATCCGATTTCTTGATTATCAATGTAGGCATTACACCCGACAAGATCGACAAAATAGTACTCATCCTCTTCCAGATCGTGTAAATCATCACGTTCGACTTCAAGTGATGATAATTGAAGACCTTCCACATCATTCAAGGTATCATACCCTACAAGACGAATGAGTAAGTTATCTTGATGATTACGAACGGATTGAATTTCAACAACCTTACGAGCGTTTTTTGTGACTAATTCCATTTTTGATCCCACACTGAATCGCTCTTTCGCAAAATCAGTCATAGGTTTAACTTTAATTTCACCACGAATACCAAAAGGTTTCGCAACGACTCCTATTTTTACTTTCATAAGCACCTCATATATTAAAAAAGGATGTTAAGAAACATCCTCATACGACTCAAAATTAATCGAGATACGTTGATCCATAACACGTGAGCCAATTGTCATCGTTTGACGAATTGCGTGAGCCATGCTTCCCTGGCGACCAATTAGACGTGCAACATCTGAGCTTTCAGCATAAACAGTTAATATAACTTCTTTATCATCAAGACTTGGTAAACGTTGAACATTCAGCTGGTCTTTCTTTTCGACCATTGGAAGTACTAAATCATATAAAATATCTTCGATTGGTCTCATAGTTATTTCTTCGCCTTTTCTTCGTGGAAACGTGTCATGATACCTGCTTTAGATAAAATATTACGCACTGTATCGGATGGTTGAGCACCTTCACGTAACCATTTCAATGCTAACTCTTCATCAACTTTTACTTCAGCTGGAACAGTTAAAGGATTGTAATGACCAATAATTTCAATGAAACGACCATCACGTGGTGCACGAGAATCTGCTGCAACAATACGGTAGAATGGACGCTTTTTAGAACCTGATCTTCTTAAACGTAGTTTTACTGCCATAATTTTTCCTCCTAATCTAACTTAACCTCACTAAGTATATCATATATTGAATAGGTGTCAAGTAATATTACTTGACACCTTTTACTTTTTATCGACATTCTTTACTGGTAGCTTTAGCACATAACACTTTACCTACCAGTTTTTTTTGATGTTTCTTCACCAATTCAAACGTCGTAATTACTTCACGCCTTTTCCTTTATAGAACGTTCTATTTTCTAATGGGAAAGCACGGGGTGCGAAGGTTCCTTCTTCAAGATCTTTGTAGATCTTATCAAACATATTCATGCGTGCATCAATGTTATCAATGAAGTTTAATATTTCTGCTTCTTTTACAAGCGGTAATACTGGTGAACCATATTCATACTGACCATGATGGCTTAAGATTAAATGTCTTAACAGCATGGCTTCTTCTGTATCACGAACTCCAAGTTCACAGGTCACTTCATAAACTTTAGCCTGCATAATCGATATATGCCCCAGCAGTTTACCTTGGGGTGTGTACTCGCTTAAAATCGGTGCGGAGTATTCTTCAATTTTCCCCATATCATGAAGCAGTACACCTGCTAGGAGTAAATCCAAATCTAAAATTGGGTAAAGTTTGCATAAATCTACAGCAAGTAGACACATCCCATATACATGGGTAGCAAGACCTCCTACAAAATCATGATGATTCTTGGTTGCTGCAGGGTAAAGATAGAAATCTTCACCATAGAAATCAAAACACTTATCGACTATTGAACGGTACACTGAATTCTCAATCATATTCTTGAACCCTTCAATTTCCTTTTTCAAAAACTCGGGTTCATACTGTGATCCTAGCACAAAATCATTGACATTGTATGATTCGCTAAAATCAATATTGTGTACTCTTAATTGTAGCGCTCCTTTATATAGAATCGCATCAACTTTTACCATTCCAATCTTACCTTGTTTCACATTGGCCTCATCAAAGGGTTTCACATCCCACCATTTTCCTTCAATGGATCCTGTATTGTCTTGAAATGAAATCGTTAAGTATGGTGCACCATTTTGTGTAACACCACGAAGTACGTTTGTTACAAGCATTGGCAATGTAGTCTTCATGCCATTTTCTAATGTATTAATCTTCTGAGTCGTCATCTAATTCCTCCATAACATCTTTAACCATGTCTACAGGATATCCTTTTGAAATCCCGTAATTAATGGTTTTTGTTCGAGCAAGTTGCTCATCATCTTTTCTAAGATAACGAATAAATGCTTTTGACATGATTCGCATCAAAGAAGCGCGTTCTGCATCGTGGGTATAATCATCTTCAAGTTGACTCATGATTTCTCGTATTACCGAGACTTCGAATCCTTGTCGCAACAAATGTTGCCTTACCTTTGAATTACGCTGTAAACGCGAACCTTCCTTAATCGAACCACTATAATTTATTGCGCGTTTAAGTCCCCGCTCTACATAAATTTCATGGTCTTCATCTAATAAGGTGTTTTCAATATCGATTTTTGAGAAGCCTCTTCGGCTTAAATCTTCAATAATCCATTCATTTCCACGTAACTGATCACGATGGTAATCAATTTTATCTTTAAAGTATCGGTCGTCATTAATGAAGCGTCGTTTCTTCAATATTTCAAGAATTGTTTCGACTTGTTCTTCATTCATTTCATGACGTGTTCTTAAGAAATCAGAAATTTCAAAACTTGTGTAATCACGAATTGCAATGCGTTTCAACACTGCTTGATACGCTTCATATATTTTTTGATCTTCTTCAAGTGAGTTAATTTCGTTTCGAGATAGCTTCATTCCAACACTCAATCCCCTTCGTTGAATTAGTTCTGTATCAAAAACTAGTTTATCGTGTTCAAACCCTTGTTTTATATCAATATAGGTTCGTTCTTCGTCCTGATCAAGGTATTCAATTTCATATTTGCCATGATACGAATCAATGGCCTCTTGATAGCAATCAAGAATGTTTTTCGCAAAGGTTTCACTGCTTAGACCACTCACAATTTCTTGTGCTTTGGCTTGGAATTGATCTTTTAACGTTTCATAATTATCAATATACATGACTGCTTTTTCAACAAACGCGTCGATATCACTAAACAGATATCCCGTTTCACCTTCAATAATTAAATCGTCCAAGGCTCTATCAGGTCGTGCAAATACACATAAGCCACTCGCAAGTGCCTCAATAAAGGTTAACCCTTGAGTCTCAGTGAGCGATGCGGAAACAAAGGCATCACTCGCATGATAATATGCTGGAACACGATCTCGCATAACAGAACCAACGAAATAAAACTTATCCTGTTTACCTAAGTCGCTTACTTGATTCTTGAGATCATCTACTGATGGGCCATCCCCAGCGATGATCATCCGTACATTTTCTTTTTCATCCATAAGTTTTGATACAGCATCAATGACCAATTCAAGACTTTTTTCTTCCGCAATTCTTCCTAAGTAAACAATTGTGAACTTATCATTCAAATCCAACTCTTGTCGAATTGATGCGACTTCTTCTGTTTGAACTTCTTTAAAACTCTTCAAATTTAATCCACTTGGAATTACCGCAATCTTTTTTCTTATATCATAATTCATCAAAAGATCCTTTGTTTTTTGCGAAGGAACAATTACAGCTTGAACATTTTTTGAATAGAAACGTCTCAAAGCAGCTACGGCCTTTTTGGATACAGTATCAATGCTCTTAAGACCCAAAAAGTTCACATAATGTGTATAGTCTTCGTATTGTGTATGGTATGTAATCACAAGTGGTATATATAATGACCGTGCACATTGGCGCGCAAAAATACCAATCCCAAATTCCGTATGTGCATGAATAATATCAAGGTTCATTTCCTCAATTGCTCTCATGGCACTGATATGAACGGGGGAACTCATCGTATATCCATATAAAAATTTTAATTCTACCCCTGGCAAGCGTAACACATTATCTTCAAGTGTTGCGGACATAAGCGTGGACTGTGTCGTAATGACAAATACAGTATGCCCTGCTTCCTCAAGTGCATGTTGAAGTGTTGCGACCGAAGAAGCAACACCATTTATATCTGGTACATAGGTATCAGAAAATAATCCGATTCTCATCAAGTAACCCCTCCTGGCACCTTTACTTACTACTTACTTAAAATAACACACTCTTCGTTGTCATTTTCAACTAAATGAACTTTTACAGTCTCACTTAATGCTGTTGGAATGTTTTTCCCAACAAAGTCAGCACGTATAGGAAACTCTCGATGCCCACGATCAACAAGCGTAGCAAGTTGAATTGCACCGGGTCTTCCATTATAAACTATTCCATCCATTGCAGCACGTACAGTTCTTCCTTTAAACAAGACATCGTCAACTAAAACAACAATTCGATCTTGTACGCTTAATGGGAGTCGCATTGCCTGTTGTTTTACATCAACATCATCTCGCCAATAACTTACATCCAAGGATGCAACAGGTACTTTTACTTTTTCAATTGATTCAATAATATTTGCAAGTCTAAACGCTAAGGTTGCACCACGCGTTTCAATTCCTAATAAGATGACACGATTCAGTCCATTGTTGCGTTCAATAATCTCATGTGCCATTCTAGTTAATGCTCTGTTTATCGCATTTTCATCCATAATTATATTCATACATACACCTCTTGAAATATTATACCAAACACGTATTGAAAATGATAGAAGAGTATGGTATTATTTATGAGCGTTATCAAACAGGGGTATAGTTCAATGGTAGAGCAACGGTCTCCAACACCGTTAGTGTGGGTTCGAGTCCTGCTACCCCTGCCAATATACACACAGGCCTACTATTTAGTAGGTTTTTTTATGTTCTATTTTATTATTGAACATACAAAACACATACAAATTGTTTTGTGTTTGATGCATAAAAAGATAACAGTTAAGGATTACAAGGCTCAAATAATTTCAACGATATTATCACCACTTCCAGTAAAGTTTCTATCCGCCTTATTGTAGTATAAAGCTAGACATGGGATCTGGACGAATCCCATTAACCCTTGATCGTACTTTATCTGTTGTGGAAACAAAGAACAACGCTCATCCCACAAGACAAAAAATCGACTGATTTTTTCCTATACTTTCTCTATAATATTCGATAATATAATCGATATCATTTTTAGTTTGCCTGTTCAACCAATTGATCCATAAGAGCATCAAAGGAAGCTATGCTAAAATATTTATACTATTCATGAGTGAATCATAGTGATATATTATCTATACGCAGAAAGGACGACACAATGACCCAATTGACGCAAAGAACTTCAAATCGAACCTCTAAAGGAAAAAGTTTATTAAGCTTTTATGATGCATATTGCGTCGTCGCAATTGAAACGACAGATTTTGACTATGGTCAGGGTGAAATCATTGAGATTGCATCAAAAAAATATCGGAATCATCAATGCGTTGATTCCTTTCATTATCATATTAAGCCAACCTCACCTATTTCTTCCTATATCGAAGATCTTACAGGAATTACCAATGAGTGCGTCAGTAAATCACCGTCTCTTTCACAAGTTTTTCCTCTATTTCTTGATTTTATTGATAAGGATATCCTTATTACCAATCAAGCAAATAGAACGATTAACTTCCTATACGATGCTTGTACTCAAGTATTTCATCAGCCCTTAATCAACGATTATGTAGACATTCATCGATTATCTCGATATTTAATGACAATCATCGAAAACCATCAACTTGATACTCCGATGCGGTCCCTTGTTTTTCCAGTTCAAACCCACCACCCCATAGATAATGTCGTCATAATTCAAGAGATGTATTCAACCCTTAGAAACCTTGGAATACCACTTTTAACCAAGCATGTAATTGCACCTTCAAATCTAGACGCTTCGTCAGAAAGTGTCAATTCAGATAATTATTTTCTCAACAAAAATGTTGTTTTTACCGGTAAGCTTGATGGGTTTACACGCAATGCTGCATCTCAAATTTTGGTTAAGTTAGGCGCAAACATTCAGTATGGTGTAACAAAACGTACTGGTATATTAATATTAGGTACCTCACGATACCAAAATGATACCAATGGAGGCAAGTCAAACAAACATAGACGCGCAGAGCAATTGATTGAACAAGGAAAATCTGTTGAGATCATGTGTGAGGATACCTTTTTAAGACTTGCGAATTATAAATAATACTGTGAATACACGTCTTTATTCATGAAAAAAACTCAACCTTTAAGCATGTTGCCTATCGGTTAAGTTTTCTATAAACCATATTGGTTTATTTGCAGATTATAATTTTGCATAACGATGTATGCTTGACTCCGTGCAAATAATTATTCGTTTTCAAACTATTTCTGCAAGCCCACTTTGCTTACAGATTTTTTTAACTCGTCAGCTTCTTGCAAGAGTTCCTTTGCTCCATTATAAAGCATTTCTCCTGCTTTCG
Organism: Erysipelothrix larvae; assembly: GCF_001545095.1. Taxonomy (NCBI): domain Bacteria; kingdom Bacillati; phylum Bacillota; class Erysipelotrichia; order Erysipelotrichales; family Erysipelotrichaceae; genus Erysipelothrix; species Erysipelothrix larvae. Next base: position 980,149 of record NZ_CP013213.1, on the reverse strand, counting down.
TAATCTCAATTCCGTTAGTAGAACGTTTTACGAGTTGAGTGCTGAGTACATCTTCTAAATATTTAACATTCCAGCTAAGTGCTGGTTGTGTCACTGATAGCGAGCGAGCTGCACGTGTGAAGTTACCTTCTTCTACCAATGCTACAAAATAATTGAGCTTCTTTAAATCCATGTTGCCTCCTATGAATTCTACAAATTCTTCGATCGATTGTTACTTTATTGGCACGGGCCATTAAGTAAGGGTATAATTCATATCCCCCCGGATAAACAACTATGTTCGCCATATTAAGTCTGCGATGACCGAACATAATTCATCATATGCATTTACACATAATTGTGTAATCTTGAGTCTCAATAATCGACAAATTGAGATTCGCACCAAATATATTGTTACACTATACAATTGTAAATTTTTCTTGAACTTTACAAGATGGAAGATCAGTTTTTTAGGACACAACTAAATTCTTATGCTTCGATATTTATTACCTCTCATGAACCATATTCATAAGTGACTCAAGATACCATTGCATTTGTATAGATATCACAAATATCTAAGTATGTAAAAATCTCATATTTGAATGAATAACTCAGCTTAAATGAATCGAGAATTTTCTTAGAACTACTCTAATAATTTCATTCATAACTCTGTTAATTAAATTCAAATATTTCGCCCTTTACACCCCTAGTAATATAAGTATATCAATAATACAAAATAAAAATTAATCTATTATTTTGGCAAATCAACAATAAATATATAGAATGTTCAGATATACATCATTTCAATATCAAATCAAAAAAAATATCGCAAAATTTACGATATTTTTATATTTATATACTAATTTTGTGCATTTAAGTAAATAAAACACGATATTTTTATTTTTGAAAGTAATTAACTTATAAAATTTATTTTGCAATAATGCTGAAATTCGCATATATAAAAGTTCAATATGTATAAATGAAACCACATAAACTTCGCATCTGGCCACTAAAAAACTACTTGTTTTCCATCTTTGGTTCATATTGATGTCACATGGACTCAGATTTAAACAAATTTAAACGATGATTACAGAAATAACTCTGCAATCTGAACTGTATTGGTTGCAGCACCCTTTCGTATGTTGTCAGCAACACACCAAATATGAACACTATTCGGTAATGTTGGATCTTTTCGAATACGTCCAATTAAGACATCATCTTGACCATCGGCCATTTCTGATGTCGGGTAAGGTTTGATAATTTGAAGTCCTTGGTAAGCTTCTAATACAGTCTCGAGCTCATTGAGTTCAAATGGTTTTGATAAAGAAGCATTAATTGCAATTGCATGTGTATTCTCAATTGGAACGCGCACTGTTGTTGCTGTTACTTTTAAGTTTGGTAAATGCAATATTTTGCGTGTCTCTTCAATCATCTTTTTCTCTTCAAAGGTATATCCATCCTCATCAAAAGCATCGATATGAGGCAGGATATTCTTGTGAATATGATGTGGAAAATGCGCTTGTTTTTGTTCTTTTAAATCTTCAATCCCTTTGATACCTGCCCCAGAGACTGCTTGATAAGTGGTGTAACTTACACGATCCAATCCATACTTATCAAGAATTCCTTTCAGTGGAAGTACTGATTGAATTGTAGAGCAATTTGGATTCGCAATGATTCCCTGATGCTTAAATGCATCTTCAGGATTCACCTCTGCTACGACTAAGGGAACATCTGGATCCATGCGCCAACATGAACTGTTATCAACAACAATTGCTCCTGCTTCCGCTGCAAGTGGTGCATAGTGATGTGATGCCTCTTTTCCTGCAGAAAAAAGTACAAAGTCCAAATGTTTATCTTTGAATGAATCGTCATTAAGCCCTTCAACACTCACACTATAAGGGCCACAGGTAATCACTTTACCGTGAGATCGAGACGATGCAAATAAGAATAGATTCTGAATTGGAAAATCTCGTTCGACCAAGATTTCTAAGATTTTTCGACCAACAAGTCCAGTCGCACCAACAATTCCTACGTTATATCGTTTCATAAACCCCCCTATATATATTCCAGCAAGCGGTCATGAAGTAAGACCACTGCCTCATTGGCTTGTTCTTGTGGGATGATGAGTGACATCTTAATTTCTGAGGTTGAAATCATATCAATGTTGACTCCTGCTTTAAACAGTGTTTCAAATACAACTGCACCAATGACTGGATTTGCTTCTAAACCCGCACCCACTACAGATAATTTTGCACTTGCTTCATTAAGTATAATATCCTCAGCTTCAAAATCATGTTGAGCACTTAATAGATATTCTAGTGCCTTGGGCCCGTTATCAAGGGACACGGTGAAGACCATATCTTTCGTATTATCACGGCCAATGGATTGAAGAATGATATCTATAGGTATGTTATTATGCGCAAGGACTGAAAAGATTTGATACGCGATTCCTGGTCTATCTTTAAGCCCAATCACTGAGATAGTTGCAATGTTTTTGTCTACAACGACGCCACTTACTTTTGTTTTTTCAATTGGATTTTGCATTACGGTTGTCCCTTCTATATCGTCAAAACTAGATTTAATATGCAATACAACACCATATTTACGCGCGATTTCAACCGATCGATTATGAAGTACCTTTGCCCCAAGCGATGATAGTTCGAGCATTGAATCATAATCAATACTCTTAAGTTTTTTAGCATGTGGTACTTGTCTTGGATCTGCTGAGTAGATGCCATCAACATCCGAATAAATCTCACAAAAATCAGCATTTAAAACATGCGCGATTGCGACTGCACTGGTATCAGAACCCCCCCGGCCTAATGTTGTGAAGTCTTCGGTATGGTTAACGGCTTGAAACCCTGTCACAAGGACAATATTCGATTGACTGAGTTCTTCTTCAATCCGTGTCGTATCAATATTTGTAATCCGTGCAGAACCATAGATGCCATCGGATTGAATCTTTGCTTGATATGCATTCAACGAAACGGATGAACAATTTCGTTTGGATAACGCTAAAGACATGAGCGCTACGGATTGTTGTTCTCCTGTAGCCAGTAGCATATCAAGTTCACGTTGACTTGGTTGGTCATTGAGTTCCATTGCTTTCTTTATCAATTCATTGGTCGTATTTCCTTGCGCAGATAAGACAATAATCAATTGATTGCCTTCATGATATGATTTTGCAATGCGATCTGCGACACGACCAATACACTGGGCGTCTTTTAAAGAACTCCCACCATACTTCTGTACAATTCTCATAACTCTCCTTCAATGCGCACAAACACGCCTCCAGAAGCTTGTGCTTCATTGTAATCCATGATAACAACTGATATTTCAGTGTTACAAAAAGGTTTAATCTCAGCTTCTACTGGAAGCCATACAGCATACATCCCTTTATCCCGTTTTACGTCAACAGGTTCAAAGTCCCACGTTGTATTTACAAGGTATGGATTCTTACAGGCCAATACATCAGCAACAACTGCACTTGCTGTGGGTTCTCGCCCTGCTCCTTGACCTTTAAAAACAATGGTTCCAACATCTTTACCATATACAGCAACAGCATTATCGACATCGTCCACTTGGTAAAGGGGATGTTTTTTGGGTAGAAGTATGGGTTCAACACTTGCTGTAACACCTGCTTCTGTTGTTTCTAAACATGCGACCAATTTTAATTTAAAATCCATTTTCTTTGCAAATTCATAGATTGCTGGGTGAACATGGCGAATCCCTACTGTATAAATCGATTCGTAATCAACAAAGTGTTTTGTCAAGATTGACCCCAAGATTGCAATCTTTCGTGCTGTATCAAATCCATCCACGTCATCACTTGGATCACGTTCAGCATACCCTAAGCGTTGGGCACGTTTAAGTACTGTTTCAAATGATGCATCCGTTTCGATGACTTGTGTCAAGATATAATTTGATGTGCCATTGAGAATGGCCTCAATCTTATAAATAGGTTCATGCGCTAACCCGTTTCTTAATGCTGATAATATGGGAATACCACCGCCAACACTTCCTTCAAATAAAAAGTGAACGCCATGTTTTTGAGCGCATAAGTGTAATGTTGCACCATGTTTTGCAACAAGTGCTTTATTTGATGTTACAACATGTTTTCCTTGTTCAAGTGCTGCTTTGAGCATTGAATAAGCGGGTTCTATACCACCCATGGCTTCAACTACAAGATCAACTTGCTTATCGTTCAAGATATCTTGATAGTCAGTAGTATAGCGTTTATCATCCAGTGTCTCGCGCGTAAAAATATAGAGCACTTCACAATCATCGCGTCGATCGATAATATCGACGACTCCTTTGCCAACTACACCATAACCACAAACTGCTATTTTCATATTGTCTCCCCTGCTAATATTCTGACTGATTTAATTGATTGATGTTCTTCAAGAATCTGAATTAATTGCTCGAGATCCTTGGTGTTGTTGAGTGTTTCAAGTGTGAGGGTTACATTTGCAATCCCATTAATCGGAATTGTTTGATTAATGGTTAATAGATTGAAATTAAAGGTTGCAAGAATCCCAAGGACATCACTTAAAATACCGGGTGAATCTAATAGATTTAATCCAATAGTAACTGTGCGTTGGGCTTCGTCTTTATAAAAAGGTTTTACAGCATGTTGGTATTTATAGAATACAGAACGACTAATACCAACACGTTCTGTTGCCTCAGAAATAGACTTTACAACCCCATTATCAAGGAGTTCTTGTGCCTCTAGAACTTTTAGAATACTGCTTGGCAATGCCTTCTTTTGAATAATATAGTATTTCTGTCGATCTGCCACTTTGTCCTCCTAGAATACACATTTGTATTTACTATGTGGAAACTTTAGCATATAATGAAAACTATATCAAGAGGTGGAGAATAAAAATGAATTATAAAAGCACACGATCTACGACACACGCAACACCCAGTCAAGCAATATTAAATGGCCTTGCACCAGATGGCGGACTTTATGTTCCAAAAACGCTGATGGCTTTGCCCTTAGAAAGCTGTATCTCTAAAACCTATCAAGAAATCGCTGAAATGATTTTCGCGTATTATTTCGATGATATTCCACATGATGCACTCATGGACGCAATTACAAGCGCTTATAACACGCACAAGTTTTCGCATCCAAAGATTACCAATGTTCGCTCTGTCGATGAAACAACACATTTACTTGAGCTTTTTTATGGTGAGACTGCTGCATTTAAAGACCAAGCATTGTCAATTTACCCATATCTTATCAAAGCGTCAATGGACCTTCATCACACCCGTCATCTCACCATATTAACCGCAACATCTGGAGATACTGGAAAAGCTGCGATGGAAGCACTAAAAGATGTAAATGGGTTATCCATTGCAGTACTGTATCCTCAACATGGCACCAGTACCATGCAAGCACTCCAAATGCAAACACAAGATGGCAATAATGTGTTTCCAATTGGGATTGATGGCGATTTTGATGATGCCCAACAAGCCGTAAAATCATTTTTTAGTGCGCATTCAGATTTATCGATAAGCAGTGCTAATTCAATCAATATTGCGCGTTTATTGCCTCAAGTCATCTATTATTATGATGCTTTGAGTCGACTCAACCCAAGTACACCAGTAGATATCTATGTTCCAACGGGTAACTTTGGAAATGCCCTTGCTGCATATATCGCAAAAGAAATGGGATGTCCGATTCGTAAGATTGTGATATGTACCAATGACAACAATGTGCTTTATGATTTCTTCACAACCGGAGTCTATGACATTCAAAAGCGCCACCTTGTGAAAACACATTCACCATCAATGGATATCCTTGTATCTTCTAATTTAGAACGCTTATTGTATTTTATGTTTAAAGATGAAAGAAAAGTAAGCAATTGGATGAAATCTCTTAACGAACATCAAATGTTTACTTTAGATCAAAACGAACTTGATGAGATAAAAACTGTATTTGATGCACAACATATGTCAAATTCACAAACAGAATCAACCATTGTGTCTTTGTTTGAATCAAAAGGAATCCTGGTTGATCCACATACTGCTACCGCATTTCCACAAACACCATCAAAGCATCCAAAAATCATTGTGTCTACCGCAAGTCCTTATAAATTTCCAAACGTATATCGTGCGTGTTTTCATTTGGATTCTATGTCTGATTTTGATATTTTAGATTATATTGAAGCACACTCCCAAGAATTCTATCCCGAACACTTAAAATCACTGCGCGATAAACCCATTAAGCATCAAACCTTTATACCAAAGGATGAAGTTGAAGCCGTATTGTTGGACTTTATTGCTAAGGAGGAGCATGCATGAAGTTTTCTATTGTAGTTCCTGCAACAAGTGCGAATATGGGTCCTGGTTTTGACACAGCTGGGATTGCATTATCCCTTTATAATACCTTTACCTTTGAACTTAAAACCTCAGGTGGGATTACCTTTCATGATTCAGATCATGACTTTAATGAGTCGTTAACCCTGAATACATATTTTCAAGTATTAAAAGAATTTAAGGTCAATCCGCCGCAACATATTCACCTAGAAACAAAATCTAATATTCCAGTTGCGCGGGGTTTAGGAAGTTCTTCAACCTGCATTGTTGCGGGGATAATGGCCGCAAATAAAACAGCTTCACTAAACCTTACGAAACATGAGATGGCACAGATTGCATCAAGAATCGAAGGCCATCCCGACAATGTAACGCCTGCAATTATGGGTAATATGTGTCTTTGTGTTTATGATTCTGAGTCCTTTTTAGTCCAAAACTTAACAGTCCATCCATCACTTCAGTTTGTTGGTGTATATCCTGACAAACCCGTATCGACACAAAAAGCACGTGCGATTCTACCAACAACACTCCCTTATGAAGCAATTGTGTACTCATTGAGTCGTGCCAGTTTGCTTGCGTATGGATTTCAAAGTGGTGATGTTTTTGTTTTAGCACAAATAACCAAAGATAAACTCCACGAGCCCTATCGAAGCACGCTGATTGAAGACTATGCTTTAATTATCGACACTTTTACATCCCTTGAGTGTATTACTTCGTGGATTTCTGGTTCTGGTCCCACTATGATTGCTCTTGTGCAAAACCCCGATGAAGCCTTGAACACCTTAGCATCCAACCTTTCGTCAACGTATTCAATTCATCATTTGACGGTTGACACTGCTGGTGCACGTTATATTTAAGAAGCCTTAATCATTTGAAACTAGAAACTTTAGATGTATTCTAGTTTTTTTAAACCATTTTTATCAAGTCTGAGTAAGTCAAAACCAGTACACTTAATATGTAAGGAGGTTATAAAAACGTGGACCAAACACAGTTGATGCATCAAATCATAGAATCTATTGAATCTTCGTTAACTCAAGAGATATCACTTGAGACGCTTTCAAAGACATTCAATTATTCAAAGTCACACTTTCACAAAACATTTAAAGCAATTACAGGTGTCAATCTGTATCAATACATTAGAAAAAGACGGCTTGTATCTGCTTCAAAACTATTGGTCTTTTCAGATATGCATATCATCGATATTGCGATGCTATATCAATTTAGTTCACATGAAGCATTTACGCGTTCTTTCAAATCTCTATACAATCAATCACCCAGTGATTACCGCATTTCAATGCGACATTTACTTGACAAAAAGGAGGCAAAAGAAACAATGGAAACTCAAATTAATGGTTGGACTTTTACAGGAATAGACATTGAAAAGTATCGGATTACTAAGGACTACAACGAATCACATCAATCAGATGCATCCCTGCGTATTGAATCAGTTGATGATTCTGTGAATGCAAATGATACATTTGCGAATTTTATGCAAACTTTCAAAGCGGACGCTTATCTCAATAAGCGCATGAAATTTTCTGCTTTCATCAAGAGTCAAAACGTAACGGAATGGAGTGGATTATGGATGCGCATCGATGATGCGTCGTATCACATGCTTGGGTTTGACAACATGTCAGATCGTCCCGTTACACACGATACTCAGTAGAATCAAGTATCGTGTGTACTTGATGTTCCACAAGGGAGTGTCAATATTAATATCGGTGTTATATTAGCAGGATCTGGAACAATTTGGTTTGATTCTTTGGCATTTGAAGCAGTCGATAATCGATATCCCACAACGGATATAAGAGAGACCAAAGTTACATTACCTAAAGCACCTGTAAATCTTGAACTCACTTAATACATCACTCCAAAAATATCAACGTGATAAAGGTGTGTTGAACTAATTTCATGGATTCAAGCTCACACATAAAAAACCCCTATAGATTGATTTTTAAAATCAGGTCTATAGGGGTTCCTTTTAGTTTAATCATAGTTTTCTTTAAAGAATGTATTGATATGTTGCAATGCACTCTTTAATGCGTCTTGATCAGAATCTTTTAATTCTTCCATGAGTTGTTTAAGCATTTCTTCATGGAATGCATCATGAACCTTCATAACATCTTTTGCTTTATCAGTGAGTTTTAATCGATAGATTCGACGATCTTTCGTGTCTTGAACACGATAAACATAACCCTTATTTGTCAAACGGTTAATATTAACAGTAAGCGTTCCTTATGTTATGTGTAAGTGACGTGCAACGTCACCCATTGTCTTCGAATCACTTTTATACACAGCTTCTAAAGTGTGGATTTCACTCATTGAAAGCTTAATCCCCTTTGATTTGTGATAACGCTCTTCAATCAACAAAATGTGATTAAAGATGTCAACTAAAAGTTCATTCAAAACGTCATGAAGATTATCAGTCATTATTCTTTATCGAGCGCTTTGTTTGCTTTGCTTACAAGTGTAGCAAAACCTTTAGGATCATGGATTGCGATTTCTGAAAGCATTTTACGGTTGATTTCAATCTTCGCAAGTTTTAGACCATGCATTAAGTTGCTGTATGTTGTGTCGTTTTGACGTGCTGCAGCATTAATACGTGCAATCCAAAGTTTACGCATTTCACGTTTAAGTTGTTTACGGTCACGGTAAGCGTAACGTTGTGAACGCATTACTTGTTCATTTGCTGTACGGTATAGTGTATGCTTAGAACCGAAGTACCCTTTCGCTAACTTTAAAGTTTTTTTACGGCGAGCACGACTCGCAACTGATGTTTTTACTCTTGGCATCTTAAGAACCTCCTAAATTAATCTTGTAGCAAATGCTTCACGCGTTTGTAATCACCTGCACTAACAAGTGTTCCCTTGCGAAGTTTGCGTTTTTGTTTTTGTGACTTATGTGCAGCAAAGTGTGATACATAAGCATGTTGACGTTTCAATTTTCCAGTACCTGTACGTTTAACACGTTTTGCAAAGGTACGCTTTGTTTTCATTTTTGGCATACGAATTCTCCTTTTACTTATTTTCTCTTTTTAAGTGGTGAGATAACACAAGACATTGTATTACCTTCAAGTTTTGGTGTTTTTTCTACACTACCCAAATCATTACATGCTTCAATAAACGCATCCATTGTTTTACGACCCACTTCAAGACGGGTAATTAAACGACCACGGAAACGCATATCAACTTTAACCTTAATGCCTTCATCAAGCCATTTGCGAGCATGACGTAACTTTGTGTTGAAGTCATGTTCTTCAATAACTGGTGATAGACGAAGTGGTTTGATTTGAGTAACTGATTGATTTTTCTTCGCTTCACGTGTACGTTTTTGTTGTTCGTAACGGTAGCGTCCATAATCTAGAATTTTACATACTGGTGGATTACCATTTGGTGATACACACAATAAGTCCAAATTTGCCTCAGCAGCGCGATCCAATGCTTCTCTTCGAGTTAGAATACCGAGTTGTTCCCCTTTAGGACCAATTACAAGAACTTCTTTGAACCGAATCGCATCATTCACTAAATCGCTTGGTGTTTGACGTTTGCTAATAAAATTCACCTCCTATGTGATATTAACAATAAAAAAGTGTGATCAAATTGAACACACTTTAGGCATACTTACTACGTTAATGTATTTAAGCCTTAACCCATGACTATCGTGCCATCAGGTGAGAAGTGTGCTTCTACTTTCTTACTGCTTAACCATTATACATGAAATAGGCATGCACGTCAACATAAACATCTATGTCCCAACAATCCCTATTTATTCTTAGTTCCACTCACTCAATGACTTAAGAAGTGCGACTAATACTTCATATGTACGATCAAATGAAGCGATATCTAAATGTTCTTGGGGTGTATGAATGTCATACATGATTGGACCACAGTTTACGATATCAAGTTGAGGCATTTTATCTTTGAAGATCCCTAGTTCCAATCCTCCATGGGTTGCTTCTTCAATCATTTCATTGCCACGCATATCCTTATAAACACGCTTTAATTGCTCTCTAAACTTAGAGTCTTTTTCATAATTCCATCCAGGATAGCGTGCATTAAAGGAAACATTCACACCTAATATATCTGCAAGCCATTCTACTTGACGCATGATATTTTCTAAGACAAATCCTTGTGTGGCACGAATTGACACACAGATTTCAAGTTCATTGTTTTCAATCTTAACTGTCCCAATATTAGCGGATGTAATGACGAGGTCTTCAATGGCCATGCTCTTTTGAATAACACCATATGGAAGCATGAAGAGTAAATCAATAACCCTACACGTGTCACTTGCTGTTAGCACATGGTGTGCATGCCCTTCTTCAACAACAAAGTATAGATCAGGGTCGCTGAATTCATATTGTTGTTTTAATTCGTTTTGAACATCTGAGAACCAGACTTTAAATGCGTCTTTATCATCCAAAGCAATTTCAAAGTCAACTTCGCGACAAATCGCATTGATTTTGAGACCCCCTTCAATATCACGAAGGCGTAGATCGAATTGATCCAATGCACGTCTTAAGATGATTCCCGCAAGTTTCAACGCATTTCCGCGTTCTTTATGGATGAGTCCACCAGAGTGACCACCTTTTAACCCCCTAATGCCAATCTTTAAAGTATCAAAATGGCCATCTTCATAGTCTACAGGAGCGGTCAATGACGTACGAACACCTCCTGATGAAGAAACACACACGACATTTTCTCCTGAGCTATCAAGACCCACCATAAGCTCTGCTTTAAGGTTTGATGTATCTAATTTATCTGCACCAATGAGTCCTACTTCTTCTTGAACGGTAAATACACATTCAAGTGCTGGGTGTTGAAGGGTATGATCTTCAAGAATTGCAAGCATATACACAACGCCAACACCATCATCTGCACCTAAGGTTGTATTATCGGCCCATAGATGACCTTCTTCGATATGAAGGGTTAATGGATCTGTTTCAAAATTGTGGTTACTGTCTTTGTTTTTTTCCGCAACCATATCCATATGACTTTGCAGCAATACTGCAGGGACATTTTCATAACCTGGTGTTGCATCTTTTTTGATAATAACATTCAAGAATTCATCCTGAACGGTTTCAAGTCCTAAGTCTTTTCCAAACTGTGCGATATAATCACTGATACGTTTTTCATCAAACGAAGCACGTGGAATGTCGCTGATGTTTCTAAATAATTCTAAAACTCTAGATTCACTCATATTCTACCTCCTATTTATGGTATCTATTATACTCCAAAAAATATCAATATATACATCAAACATTTTTTAGTTCATAAAGTTTGGGTGCGCTTAACTTTAAACGGTATAGAATTATGTTATAATTCACACATAGGAGGCGCATATTATGAAGAAATTTCTGAATGAATTCAAAGACTTTGCAATGCGTGGCAACGTGCTTGATCTCGCAATTGGGGTTGTAATTGGGGGTGCTTTCTCCAGTATTATAGCATCACTTGTGAACGATATTATTACACCCTTCATCAGTTTACTTGGAAACTCTGGAAATCTTGAAACAAAACAATGGGTTTTACGCGGTGCATCCGAAGGGAAAGAAGCAATTTTTGTATCATGGGGTAACTTTATCCAAACAACAATTAACTTTCTAATCATTGCTTTTTGTATCTTTATGGTTGTGAAGGTTATAAACAAAATGGCACCAAAGAAAAAAGAAGATGTGATTGCAGATCCTGTTAAGTCTGACGAAGCAATCTTACTTCAAGAAATCTTAGCAGAATTAAAAAAAGACGCTTAATAAAAGAACACCGATATGAAGCAGGTTGTATTGAGTACAAACGCTTTAACTATCGGTGTTTTTTTGTCTTTAAGTTTGATTTGATTTCACATGTTTCTTTATTTTCTTATAGGCCCATTCATAGTGGCTTGACGTTGATGAAACAATATAACTGCCCAATGTACTGCCCTTAGTCCATGAGAAGACCCCTTTTGAAAATAGGGCATCATTTGAAAAGTCTTCGACACAGTTCATGATATGAAGGTGTGTATTTTTCAGATTACTCAATGCATCATCCAGTGATGTGGATTGATGTTTTTCCCAAAACATCTGGTTCATTGATCCATAATTCTTCCAATTATATCCGTCAAGTAAAAATGGTTTGTCTTCCCCTTTTTGATTGGATTCAATCCAATGGATTAAGAGTTGATGCCATTCATACAAGTGCGCAATCACATCACGAACGTTTTTATCACGTGCCCAATGTGCTCCTTTTTCTTTTTCAACACTGAAACTAAAGGGTTTATTCAACAAATCCTCATGCATTGTATCAATCATCTGGATGAGTTTGAAGTAGGTTTCATTTGCGGTTTGGATTAAATCCTGTTTGGTTGTAGGTCTTGCCATATCCTTTTCTCCCTTACACTTCATTATTATACAGCAAACGATCTTAAATGATTCGTACATTGTTTAAACTTCTTAGAACTCAATCAAAAGAAAAAGCTGAATTAATCCAGCTTAATCGTTCATGAGATGAAGAATGCGTTCTTTAAGATAGGTGTTTCTGTGAATTTGCGTATCGGTTTTGCTTGCTTTATCAAACGAGTTCAAATCCCCTACCAAAATCACCGATTTCGATGAACGGGTTATCGCAGTGTAATAAAGTTTGCGTGATAACATCATTCCAAAATCTCTTGATGCCAGCAAGATTACAATTGGATATTCACTTCCTTGTGCTTTATGAACACTCATCGCATAGGCATGGGATATATTAATGTAATTTGATTTGTCGTAAGTTACAAATAATCCGTCAAAATCCACAATCAAACTGCGATCATCGTCAATCTCCACCAATGTTCCAATATCGCCATTGTAAACACCGTCATCCGGTTGATTTTTCAGTTGAAGAATCTTATCACCTTCCCTAAAGATGCGCGCGCCAACTTGCACAAAGCGTTTATGCATCGATTCAGGATTGCAAGATTTTTGAAGAAAGTAATTCAGATTATCAATTCCATTGGGTCCAGCATATTTCGGAGATAATACTTGAATATCATTCAGAGAATATCCACGATCCATCGCTTCATTTACAACTTTTACAACGATATCCTTTGCACTTCCATATCTTGAATCAAAATACTTCACATCTTTATGATAATGACTGATATCAAAAATTCCTTCATTAAACGAAAGGGCTAAATCAATGACTTCTGACCCTTGTTCTTGACGGTAATTGTGTTCAAGTCGGATGACTTCAAACCCATCACTCTCTAATAAGTCAGAAAGAACATATCCAGGCCCAACGGATGGGAGCTGATCCTTATCCCCCACAAATACAAATTTCTTTACTTTAGAACCCGCCAAGATTAACTTATATAAAAGCCAAATGTCTACCATTGAAAACTCATCAACAATCACGACATCACTTTCAAGTGGATTGGTTTCATTCATTCCAAATACATTGGTATGAAGGTTCCATTTCAAAACTGAGTGAATCGTTGCGGCATTTACTTTGGTTAAAGATTCTAAACGTTTCGCTGCGCGTCCAGTAGGCGCACATAGCGTAATACTGACGTCTTTAAGTTCATCTTGGATAATTGATATGACACCGGACAATAAAGTGCTCTTACCCGTCCCTGGGCCTCCAGTAATAATAACAACCGATTGATCAAAGACTTGTTTAATGGCATCGCGTTGATTATCATCAAAAACTATCCCCAAACGTCGTTGAATCCGAACAATGGATTCATCAATATTATCCAGTTCAAACACTGATTTGTGTTTATGATCAACTAAGAACCTTGCGACATTTACTTCAGCATCATATTGTGTGTGGTGATAGATTTTCCCTTCATCATCAATTAATATCCCTTTTTGTAAAAGACGATCATATGCAGCTTCAAAATCATCGCCACTAATATCGATACGGTTGTGTAAATCTTCTTTGTAGATAAAGGAATGTCCATCTTTGAAACACACTTCTTGATATACGTAAATGAGGTACCCTTCAAGTCTGAACGGATGATCTTGTTCAAACAATAAAGATTGACCTAATTTATCTGCGGTTTTAAACCCTATACCACTGACTTCTTCAATCATGCGGTACGGATTGATTTCAAGTACTTGACGAGTATCTTCTCCATAGATATTCAAGATTGATTGAATCAAGGTACCTGTAATTCCATGCATGTTTAAAAACTGGATGGATTCATCAAAGCCTGTTTGGTGTTGGAGTACAGATTTAATCACTTCAATTTTGTCTGAAGACACCCCTGTAACTTCTAACATCTCATCACGGCTGTTTTTTATGATTTCTAAAACATCTGATCCCATTTTCTCAACCAAAATTTGAGCAGTTTTGGGTCCAATTCCCGGAAATGAGACCCCACTTAAATACCGAATAATGTATTCATCTTTGATGGGAAGTTTCTTTTCATAGGATTCAACCTGAAACTGCATACCAAAACGCGGGTTCTCGATAAAGGACCCGCTAAATGCATAATATGAATCAACTTCTAACTTATAGAAGTTTCCGACAATAGTTATTGGACGATCATTTGAGTCAGATGCGACAACGCGATACACACCGTAATGATTGCCTTCATTAAAGAATATCTCGCTGTCAACAATTCCTTCAATTTCAACGTTCATAAAGAATCACTCCTAATATAATGAGAATAAGAATAAAATGAGGACTGATAATAAATTATTAAGGAAGTGTAGCGTAATTGAACCCCAGATATTGTTGGTTTTTCGTGCTGCAGTGGTAAAGAAAAATCCCATAAATGCATAAGGAATAATATATAAGACTTCACTGAGAACAAGTGAACCATTCACAAACAAGCTGGGTGCTACGTGTAAAAGACCAAAACCAAATGAACTGATGAGTGTCGCTTTTGTTTCACTCATGCCTGAGCGAACAAATCCAAAATAAAAACCACCTCTGAACAGAAGTTCTTCACAGATTGGCGCAAAGATTAACGTCACAAATATCACAAAAGTGGGTGCGTAGCGTGCAATTTCCATAATATTTGATTGATTTGAACTTGTATCGGTTCCCATCAAGTAACCAATAATGATATTTGATGCAATGACTAACACTTGCATCATTACAAATAAAATCAAAATCGTTTTAATGTTTTCAAGGAAATTATGCTTAAACAGTTCCCATTGCGTGCGGACAACGCCAATCGACACAAGATAAAACAAAACCAATCCAACAAGATAAACAATAAAATCATAATAGATTGGCAACACAAGGACACCCGATGCGGTCATCTCATAGTCGCCAAAGATTCCTGCAACAACCCCTAAGATAATTGGTATAATTGCTTGAACGACACCAAAATAAATCACAGAGTACCACAGTGTATGTCGTATTGTAAAATTTCTTTCTTCTCTTAGTTTAAGTTTCATAGTGTCTCCTTTTTTGAAGAATCATAAAGCACTTCTTGGTCGTCTTTATTAAATACGCGTGCAATGCGTCCTCCACCTAAGCAAACTTCATCGTGATAAAAAACTGCTTCTTGACCCAAAGTAACAGCCTTGACACCCTTTGGCATCAATACTTCAAGTGTTGTTGCATCGATAAACCGGATGGATACAGGTTGATCGGGTTGGCGATATCTAAACTTCGCAGTACAGTCCATCAATCCTTCATGTTTTGATCCAAACCAGTTCACATCATCAATAACACAGCGATAGGCAAAGAGTTCTGGATGATCGCTCCCCCTACCAACATACAGATTATTGGTGCTCATGTCTTTTCCTACTACAAACCAGGGCCCCATTGCACCACTGATATCCAGGCCATGTCGTTGACCAATTGTATAAAACATCACGCCATTATGACGCCCCACAACCGTTCCAGTATCAAAATCTAGAATATCGCCTTCACGATCTTTAACATAGTTTTTTAAGAACTCACGATAGTGACGCTCACCAATAAAGCAAATTCCTGTAGAATCTTTTTTGGTCGCAACCGGAATGTTTTGTTCAATTGCTATTTTTCTTACTTCTTGTTTTGTCATATTTCCTAATGGAAATAATACATGACTTAATACGGATGGATTGATGCGGCTAAGAAAATAGGTTTGATCTTTATTGCCATCAAGTCCTCGCACTAAGGTATTGTTGATGATTTGCGCATAATGACCTGTCGCAAGCGCATCAAAGCCTTCTTGTTCCATAAAATCATAAAATGCATCAAATTTTACGTATTTATTGCACAAAATGTCTGGATTGGGTGTATACCCTTTTTCAGTCTCACTGATAAAAGTTGTAAAAACATTATCCCAATAATCTTTAACATAATCTACACGCAAAAGAGGTAGACCTAAATGATCTGCGACTTTTTTCGCATCATTATAGTCTACTTCTTGAGAACACATATCATCCATAATTGTTGGGTTTCCTAAGATATCATTGTTTGTAAAGGAATCCCAGTTTCTCATAAAAGCACAGGTAACATCATAGCCTTGTGCCTTTAATAAGTAGGCAGCAACTGCACTATCAACGCCACCTGATAATCCCACTAATACTTTCATTAATCATCATCTTTCATTTCTAAATTGACAGATCCTTCATCATCCAAATCATGATGGATTGGATAATGGTGCATATGTCTGAGTTCATGCGGAAGAAATGCATTAATTTCCTCTTCGTCATAGCCAACTAGGAATGATTTTTCATTCAATACGATTGGTCGTTTTAAGATACTTGGATGACGTTGAATAAAGGCAATTAATTCACTTACTGAAAGCTCATCAAGGTTAATGTGAGCTTCTTGCATAACTTTTGAACGTTTTGAAATTATATCCTCAGCACCGTTCTCACTGCGCATCAAGAGATACTTGATTTCGCGCTCGCTAAGTACCGCTGTAAAAATATTTTTTTCGATAAACTTTAAATGGCGCTCCTTTAACCATTGTCGAACTTTTCGACAAGAAGCACAGCCTGGTGAAGAATATAATACAATCATATGGGCAACCCCTTCCGTCACTATAATTATAACTACTAAATTAAATTTATCAAATACTATTTCAAAAATAAGACTGATAAGATCCCCACAGAGACACAATATAATGCAAAAACATCAAGACGACGTTTCTTTAAAATGTTTTGGAACAATTTCAAACAATAATACGTTACAACACCACTTACAATTACACCGATTGTATAAGGAATTAAAAGACTTGTAAGATCAGGTTGTGATAAAAAGTCATTAAGTCCTAAAACCATTGCCCCTAAAGCAACTGGAATAAACATTATGAACGAGAATTTCATGGATGATTCTACATTAAATCCTTGAATTAAGGATGCACAGGTTGTAGATCCACTGCGTGAAACACCTGGAAAAAGTGCAATAATTTGCATTAATCCTGTATAAAGCGCGTTTTTAGGTTTAAAATCTTTGTCTGTTTTATTTCCACTAATTTTAAAAGCAGCAAATAGTACACCTGCTGTAAAAATGAGTGCAATCCCTACCGCCTTTGGATTCATCAATGTTTCTTCAATCCAATCTTTGAATAAGATACCAAAGATTGCTGCTGGTATCGTTGCAATTAAGACATTCACACCATAAAGAAAATGTTTTTGATTTTCCTTCTTAGGCGCATCACCCTTATTCAGAACATACAAGATCGAATGCCACAAATAACCCAATCCTTTTCCAAACAGATTTTTCACATCTTCCCAGTAAAAGACTAAGATTGCGATTAACGACCCAAGATGCAACAAAATCTCGAGTTCAAGGCCACTTCCACCTTCTATGTTAAACACACTTTGAAAGATGACAAGGTGACCACTGGATGAGATGGGTAGGGGTTCGGTAATACCCTGGACGATTGCTAAAAGGATAATTTCTAGGATTCGTTCCATGTCGTTACATCCACTCCAATCCCATTTTTTGTTGAACTTCTTTAAGGGTACTTTGTGCTTGAACACGCACTTTGCTTGCACCGTGTGCTAAGACTTCTTCAACGATGCCGCTGTCCTTAATTTCGTTGTAGCGATTTTGAATCATTTCTAATTCTGACACAACCACATCTGCGACAGCTTTCTTAAAGGTTCCATATTGACACCCTTCAAACTCGGCTTCGGCATCTTGAATGGACACGTTTTTAAGTGCTGCATATATTGACAAGAGATTTGATACTCCGGGTTTATTTTCAACATCGTATTTCACAAGCATATCACTGTCTGTCACTGCGCTCATAATCTTCTTGCGTGCTGTTTTCAAGTCATCACTGAGATAAATTACACCCTTTTCACCAAAATGATCGGATTTACTCATCTTCTTTGTAGGATCTTGAAGTGACATAATGCGTTTGCCTACTTTTGGCATCACAACTTCAGGGACAATCAACGTTTCACCCCCAAAGCGTTGGTTGAATCGTTGCGCTAAATCCCGTGCAAGTTCAACATGTTGTTTTTGGTCTTCCCCTACAGGAACCCCATCTACTTTATGAATTAAGATATCAGATGCCATTAATGCTGGATAGGTATAAAACCCCGCCGTTAGCGTTTGACCCGAGTCTTTTTTATCTTTGAATTGAGTTTGTCGGTTTAGTTCGCCCATTGATGTAAGACACGATAATATATACCCCAATTGAGCATGTTCCATCACATCACTTTGCAAGAAAATGGTGGATTTTTGTGGATCGAGTCCACAGGCTAAATAAAAGAGCACCTGATCTTTTAAGTATCCTTTGAGTTCTTCTGGATCGATGGGCAAGGTAATACAGTGTAGGTTCGCGATGAACACAATCATCTCATATTCATCTTGCATCGCAACAAAATTGCGAAGTGCACCAATATAATTCCCCAAATGCAATTTTCCGGTTGGTTTGATCCCGCTGATCATTCTCATCTTAGTCATTAAAAACCTCCATTTGATAAATTTCTTCTCCAAATTCTTCTGTTATAAATCCATTTGAAATGAGTCGATTAATTACGATGCGTTGTCGTGCTTTTGCAGACTCATAAAAGAGAAATGGATTAAAGGATGATGGTGCTTGTGGTAGTCCAGCAAGCATCGTTGCTTGAGCATCCGTAAGGTTAAGTGGTGTTGTATCAAAATAGATCAAGCTGGCCTCACTGATACCATAGGCATTTGCACCATAATATATTTTATTTATATAAAGTTCTAATATTTCCGCGCGAGTATATAGATTATCTAAGTGTCTGGCGACAAAAAACTCAGAGATTTTACGAATCACACTTACTTCTTCATCGAAATACATATTTTTAGCCACTTGTTGAGGAATTGTAGATGCACCTTCTAAGAAATTAAGATTTGTGAGATTCACGTAGGTAGCACGCCCTATGGCTCTTATGTCTAACACTGAGTTACGTGTCCAAAAGCGACTGTCCTCCACTGCCACAACTGCATCTACAAACATCTCTGACACCTCATCTAAGCTTACAAACCCGGGTTCAGCTTGGATTTGCGCAACATAGGTTTCAATTGGTCGTTGGGCTACGACACGCTTATAATCTTGAAGTCCAAGAAAGATCAGTACCGTGGAAACAACCAATGTGACAATTAAGGTCCATACGAGGACACGTTTTAAGAACTTTTTCATCTAAATAATTAAAAAACACAGGTCGAACTGTGTTTTTATTGCCCCATCGACTTCATAATTGCACGAATTTGAGCTTCAGACGGTTTACGTCCCATTTGCATATACATCGCACGAATCATTTTTTCATTGATTGGTGGGTTTTCCTTTATTTGTTTTTCAAACATATGCTTTGTTACAAAAAACGCAATCACAGCACCTACGGCCATTCCACCAATAAATGTCCAGAATGTTGACCATAAACTTGTAGCTACTAATAACATAAATTCACCTTCCTCGATACTAACTATTTTAAACTGTTTACTGCATAAACGCAATAATAATCACATATTCACATTAAAATAACTAAAAGGAAGTCATAATATGCGAGAATTAGTCAGATTATCCTCCAATATTCTATCATAAATCTTGATATATGTATCTACAAATTAAGCCTCTTGTCAAATTCGAAGGAACTAAAAAGCGAATTGAGCACACAGATTTGCGTTATCAATTCGCTTTTCCACTGAGCGGTGGTTTTAAAAACTCTGAACCCAAAAGGTTGATATTTATTCCCTGTTTATACAGGTGGGTGTCCTGTTCTAGGTTTGGGATTCTAAACAAAAAAGTAAGACTCACACCTCCTAGAAACTCCAGATTCCCTTATATCAAAGTGTCGGAAATATATTTGTTTCCTTTTGGGCAATTTCATTATAACACGATTGGTCGACAGGTACAAACACAAAACATCACGGATTATTATCACTTAAATTGTGTGAATTATGGTATACTATATGAGTTAAATAGAGGTGGATTATGAAACTCAGTGAAAGTTACTTTTATACATTAAGAGAAGATGTTAAAGATGAAGATTCCGTAAGTGGAAATCTTTTAGTGCGTGGTGGATTTGTTAAGAAAAGTTCATCAGGTGTATATATGTTTTTACCGCTTGGACTTCGTGTAAAACAAAAAGTTGAAGCAATCGTACGTAATGCAATGAATGAAATTGGATCTCAAGAGGTCAGTATGCCAACATTGATTCCAGAAGATGTTTATATCGCATCTGGAAGACGTGACATTATTGGTACAAGCATGTTTACCCTTAAAGATCGCTATCAAAAACCCTTTGTATTAGGACCTACTCATGAAGAACTCTTTGCTCAAGCTGCAAAGATGATGGTTCGTTCTTATAAAGACATGCCTGTAAGTCTTTATCAAATCCAAACAAAATTCCGTGATGAAGCCCGTCCTCGTTTTGGGCTGATTCGTGTACGTGAATTTGTGATGAAAGACGCTTATACCTTTGATGTTGACCTGTCTTCATCGGATAAGGCTTATGATAAAATGTTTAATGCTTATAAGAAAGTGTTTGATACTGTTGGCTTAAATTATCGAATTGTACGTGCTGATACAGGTATTATGGGTGGTCTTCTATCTGAAGAATTCCAAGCAATCACAAACATTGGTGAAGATACCTTGGTTTTAGGTGAAGACACAGGCTATGCAAGCAACTTAGAAATCGCAGAAAACTGCGCACGTATTGTGAGTGATGAACCACTCTTAAAACGTGAAAAGGTGCATACTCCTGATGCGAAAACAATTGAAGAAGTATCTGCTTTCTTGAATCAAGATGTCTCACGCTTTGTAAAGACTTTAATTTATAGTGTTGATGATAAACTTGTTGCGGTATGCGTACTTGGAGATCGCGATGTGAACGAAACCAAACTTCGCAAATTGTATGAAGCGGTGAATGTTGAGCTTGCCGACTTCAATCAAGTGCAAGCAGTAACCGGTGCCCGCGTTGGATTTGCAGGACCAATAGGTTTAGAAGGCATTGACATTGTCTTAGACAAGCATATTGAAGGCTTACGCAACTATATATGTGGTGCAAACGAAAGTGATTACCACTATATTAATGCAAATCATACAGAGTTTACTCCAACACATATTGCGGATGTATCAAATGTTAAAGAAGGTGACCCAAACCCCGATGGAACGGGCGTCCTTAGTTTCTCCAAAGGAATTGAAGTTGGAAATACCTTTAAACTTGGTGTTAAATATTCAAAAGCAATGGGGCTTGATTACCTAGATCAAAATCAAACACTTCAAGATGTTTATATGGGATCCTATGGCATTGGAATTGGTCGTACAATTGCGGCAGTTGTTGAACAAAACAATGATGACAAAGGCATTGTTTGGCCAGATGTTATTGCACCATTCAAAGTAGCACTCGTACTTATTAACGCAAAAAACGAAGACCATGTAAGAATCGCAAACGAGTTATATGACACATTATGTGCTCAAGGCATTGAAGTGTTACTTGATGACAGACAACAACGACCAGGTGTTAAATTCAACGATATGGACCTTATTGGTGTACCCTACCGAATCACATTAGGACGTGGGCTTGATTCTGGCGAAGTTGAGTTTAAATCACGTAAAGAGCAAGAACCAACAATTGTGAAACTCGAAGATATAGTAAGCAAAATTAAGAGTTTGTAAACAAAAAGCGCATCTGCGCTTTTTTATATCGGATATTAAACTTTACTTGGGGTTTTCACTCGCAACACTATTTCTTGGGGTGAGGTAATCTTGCTCTAGCCTCTGTCTTTAAAGAAGTTTGGGGATTTCTGTTGTAAACTGATTATCTTAGACCAGCAGAATAAAAAATCACTTTACTTTATGCACAATTAAGTGCTGTATTAAAGTGATTTTTTTTGTATTATTAGTTTAACGAGGTTAATAAAATGGTAGAAACCCCAAGTTTCCAGACCTAAGTTTCTACCAATCCAATACCTCCTATAAAGGAGTAAGAATATGATAACAGTTTTCTCAAACACATTCAATAATAAACAGTTTTCTCAAAAGGAATATTACAAATTTCTCAATTCAATTAATCCAAAAACAATACCTTGTCCGTGCTGTTCAAAAACAGATACACTGATTCGTTATGGATACTATCCGAAAACCATAATTACTGGGCGATTAACCATTGTCGTAGAAATCGCACGTTTCTTTTGTAATCAATGTAAGAGAACTCATGCAATAATACCAAGTAACTTACTTCCCTATTTTCAACTGTCTGTACCCACAATTGAAATAATATTAACCCATGAACTTGATAGCACGCTTTTAACTGATATTGATGAATCAACATATATTCGGATAAAAATACGTTTTAACGATTATGAATCGGTGAGACATTTAAGTTATTTGGAACGATTGAATTACTTCATATTATCCACAAAACGGAATATCTATCATTCCGCCATTACTTCACCAACATGAGAAAAATAGTTTTAACTCCTCAGATTGAATATAATGAAGATGGTTATTTAAATAACAGACAATCATTTTTATATTTAGGAGCAAGATACATAATGAAACCTTATCAAAATAGTCAAAGAGAGGCAGGGTTTCTATGAACGCTAATGCCACTCTTTTAAGTAACGAAAAAATTCTTGAATTATTTAACTTAGAACACCATCAAGTCCAGAAGATTGATATCAAAGGTCAAAGTGACGCATTGAATGTGTACATTACGCTTCAGGTAGAGGAACAAACATGCCCAATTTGTGAAAGCAAAACATCCACAATCAAAGATTATTCTGAAAAGAAGCTTCTCCACTCACTGGTAACACATATACCCTGTTACATTCGTTACCGTGCACGACGTTATAAATGCACAACGTGTAATAAATGCTTTTTTGAACACAATCCATTTGCGTATCGAAATATGAAGATTACTCAGCTGACCGTATATAATGTCCTGAATGATCTTAAATCGCCACATGAAACGTTTACCACAGTTGCCAATAGATATCGGTTATCTCCCACTACAGTATCATCTATTTTCGATTCCCACGTTTCTGTCTCCAGACAAAAACTACCCGCTTATCTGCTTATTGATGAATGTTATGCGTACCACAGTGATCGCAGTGATTATGTATGCGTTCTTATTGATGCAATGACAAAGAATATCGTAGATATATTACCGTCCCGTAAGAAACAAGACTTAGTCGCGTATTTTAGCCAAATCCCCCTTGAAGAACGCAAAGGAGTCTTAGGTATTGGAATCGACATGTGGTATAGCTATAGAGTCGTCGCAAAACAATTCCTTCCAAACGCGTTTATCAGTGTTGATCGTTTTCATGTTTATAGTGATTTAATGAAACGTATCGACTCTATTAGGGTAGACACTATGAAGAAACTAAAACCTCCTAAGAACTGGAAGCAAACAGAAGATAAAGTCAAAAGACAAGAATATTATAAGCGTGACCAGCAATACTATCTGCTTAAAAAGTTCAACTGGTTACTCTATAAAAACCCCAAAGCAACAACCACAGTTAAAGATAAGAAATACAATATATTTGATCCAAATGTACCGAAACAACGCAATAAGAAATTGGGAAAGTTTCTAAACCTTTACGACATAATAGACCTAATTCTTCAAACGAGCAATGGCCTTGAAGATGCATATAACATGAAGTTCTTACTCGATCAATTCTTCAATGAATCAAAAGCTGAGAATGCACACGAGAATCTGAACACACTCATCAGAGTGATGGCTCAGAGTAGAGTTGCATCAATCGTTGATTTTAGCCGAACTTTAGGAAAGTGGAAAAATGAAATTGTCGCAACTTTCAATAAAGTAGAAAAATGCACAAAGGTCACAAATAAGAAAACAGGAGAAACCCATTATGAAGTTTCCATAACACACATAAACAGTGCGTTGATTGAGAATCGAAATCGCATAATCAAGCAAATAAAAAACAATGCAAGTGGCTATCGTAATTGGGAGCGGTTTAGGAATCGTGTGTTGTATGTGCTTAATGAAGACGCAACATATCGAATTAACCCAATAATTAAAACAACCTATGACAAAGGACTCTCTTAAGAAATGACTCATTATTGATATACTATAACAAAAAGAGGGAAGCTATAGTCATGTGCGACTACGCTTCCCTTTGGTCTTTAACAAACTTGTTTGGGGTAACTTACTCCCCAAGTTATTTTATATCATTTTCTGAATTATCCCCAAGTTATTTCAGACCGCCTTTATATCCCCAATTGTTTTTTAGCAAGGTCTAAATCATCAAACGAATCAATCGCAACAACTTTCATCACTTTACCATTCAATGTTAGCTCAGTAACACCCATTGGATTCCTTCGTTGTCCGTTCCATGAATTAAATTGTCCACAAACACGGCAAATGATGGTCCCAATCCAACGATATTCATCCGATTTCCCTACCGCAATAATAGCATCTGGACTTTTTTCAATTAAAGTAGAACGAAGCCATGAAATCAGTTCTGGTTCAATGGATTCATAAACACTCATTAACTCATCAACATTCAGTTGTGTATGACGCAAATCGAGGGTTTCGATTCCATCGCATGCAACACACTCATTATGATTTCGATCATAAGTAATTAGTAGTTTCATATGTCATCACTCCTCCTAAAATAGTTTACCACACAGACAAAGAAAGAGGAGCTTATTTACTCCCCTTTAATCTCTTCATAAAACTCATTATAGAACCTTACAACACGCTCATGTCGGATTTTCCCAATCTCTTGCGCTTTTTTTGTCTCAAGTGCATCGTATAAGTGAAGTATTTTTTCATCAAAATGCGCTATGGCATTACGATGTCCGTTTCGATATTCTTGAAGATTTGTCGCAACAATTCCTTCAAGATCACGATCATGAAATGGTAATCCCTTATACCCTGCATAATAGAATGTTCGAGCAATACCAATGGCACCCATTGCATCAAGGATATCCGCATCGGATACTATGTGTGCTTCAAGCGTACGATCCTTTGTTTTTTGAAACCCACCTTTATATCCAATCTTTGAAATATTATCTAGGATTGTTGAAGTATTACCTTCAAAGTCAAGGTTCCATTGCAATGCAAGTTCATGTAAGTCCTTAGTGTCAAAGACATGCATCTTATCATCTAAAAACTCATGAAGATACGCACAACATAAAACAACAAAGGTATCAGCATCCGGTGTACAGATTTTCTGAGTAAGATTCACAACGCGCATAATATGACCAAAATCATGTCCAGAATTTTCATCACTGACAAGTTTTTTGATCTTATCATGTAATGTTTGAATGGTTTGATTTTGACTATTTGTTAAGTGTTGCATCAAGTAAAGCCAACACATCTTCTGTTGTAGGAAGGTTTAATGCTTTGTCAGCAAGTTCTTTCATTTCACCATAGCTTAATGAACGTACGATACTACGTGCTTCAAGAATTGATGATGCTGACATTGAGAATTCATCCAACCCTAAACCTAAAAGTAGAGGAATTGCTTTTTCATCTCCAGCCATTTCACCACACATACCACACCATTTACCTTCTTTATGTGCACCATCAATTGTCATCTTCACAAGACGAAGAATTGAAGGGCTATAAGGTTGGTATAGATAGGAAACTTTTTCGTTCATACGGTCTGCAGCCATCGAGTATTGGATCAAATCATTTGTACCAATACTGAAGAAGTCTGCTTCTTTCGCAAATTGATCCGCAAGCACTGCAGCAGCTGGAATTTCTACCATCATACCCAGTTCAATTGAATCACTGAATTCAACACCTTCTTTAGAAAGGTTTTTCTTTTCGTCTTCAACGATTGCTTTTGCATCACGGAATTCTTGGATAGTCGCAATCATTGGGAACATAATACTTAAGGTTCCATGTACTGATGCACGTAACAATGCACGAACTTGTGTTCTAAAGATATCAGTACGGTCTAAGCAAAGACGAATCGCACGGTATCCTAAGAATGGGTTCATTTCATGTGGGAATTTCAAGTAAGGTAACTCTTTATCGCCACCAATATCAAGTGTACGTACAACAACACGACGTGGTGCCATGATTTCTAATACTTTCTTGTAAGCAATGTATTGATCTTCTTCATTTGGAAGTTCAGCTGCGTCCATGTACAAGAATTCAGTACGGTATAGACCTATACCTTCTCCACCATTGTTAAGAACACCATCAACATCGTTTGGTGTACCAATATTACCCGCTAATTCAACATGATGTCCATCTGTTGTTTCGCTCTTCGCATCTTTTAATACTTTCAAGCTTTCTTTATGTGCCATAAATTCAGCACCTTTTTGTGTATATTCTTCTTTTTGTTGTGCGGTTGGATTAAAAATCACAACACCACTTAAAGCATCTAGGATGATTTCATCATCATGGTTTACAGTGTCAAGTAGTTTTCCAGCACCCACTACAGCAGGAATCTCTAAGCTACGAGCCATAATTGCTGAGTGTGAGGTACGTCCCCCAATTTCAGTCACAAATCCCTTAACATAACGACGGTCTAATTGTGCAGTATCTGAAGGTGTTAAATCTTCAGCTACAATCACAACTTCATGATCAATCGCTGATAAATCAGGGATTTGAAGTTTAAGAATGTGACACATCATACGATATGTAACGTCTTTAATATCTGCAGCACGTTCTTTAAAGTATGGATCGTCCATGCCTTCAAACATACCAATAAACATCGTTGCAACTTGATTTGTAGCATAGTCAGCATTTACAGACTCAGAATTAATAATTTCTTGAATTTGCCCAATGAATTCTGGATCTTCTGCAACCATTAAATGCGCGTCAAAGATTGCCAATTCTTCGTCGCTAAGTTTTCCAACTGCTTTTTCCTTAATGATACGAATATCATTTTTTGTTAATTCCAAAGCATCTTCCAATCGTTTCAATTCCACACTTGCATCTGAATCAACTTTCTCAATGTTCAACACTGGATGTTGAAGTTTAAAAACCTTAGATACAGCGATACCTGCTGAAGCAGCAATTCCTTTAATCATAGTTCTCTTAGCCTCCTTGTTTAAAGCATCTTCTATATTTTAACATTTAAGTTAACCGTTTTCAAATACATTCAAAGAACATTTCAAAACAATTATTTTATGGTTTCCGAAATTTTCCGAACTGTACCCTTCTGATTCATATATATTGTGATATTTTTGTTTTTTTGTGTAAAAACGTACCCTTATATCCCTTCGATTCTTATCCTATGCCTATAGCACTCATCCCCATAAAATATCATCTGATGTGATGGGTTCACGATTTAAATCATGAGATTCTTAGTCCATCCTTTTCACATTTGAAATTACCAAAACATTACCATTAATGGTGGCATATAATCCACAAAACGCGTCAGTGGCACAGTCTGTATCATGCCCTTTCTTATATGAAAAGAAGTTTTTGTAAAAAAGCTTCTCAAAGTCTTCTCACATGTGATTAAAGCATAAAAAAAACCACTGAATCGTGGTTCGCATTTAAATTGGCGGATGAAGAGGGATTTGAACCCTCGCGAGCTTGCACTCCTATCGGTTTTCGAGACCGACCCCTTCAGCCTCTTGGGTATTCATCCATGCAAAACGTATTATATCAACTTCATAAATCGATGTAAACAATTTCTCATAATTATTAAATTTGATTTCTCACAAATGGATGCTTTTGGCTTATATTTGTTTGAAACGATATCAAAAGAGGTAAATACCAATAAAAAAGCACACCTTTTGTATCAAAGATATGCGTATTATGTGTTGAACTGGATCTTATACAAGAATATCGCGGCGTTTAAAGCGTTGCATCCCAATGATAAAGACACCCAAGACGACAAGAATCCAAAGTGCAATTGATATAAGACTCACATTATTTGCATAGATTTCATGGGGCATTAAAGTGTGCAAAATTGATATCGCTTTGAGTGGTTTTAGCGAATCAATAAGTGAAGCCATCACCGCAACAACATAAGGGATAAATACGACTCCCATTGCGACACCCGTAATAGAGATAGAAGCGTCCAAAATCATGGATAACCCACTGCCTAACACTAGAAAGAGGATTGCGATAAAATAGTAGGAACCAAATATAGGCAGGGTTTCAACAATCAGTGAAGTAAGACTTATCCCTTCAGGTAGAAACAAAGCAAATGAAAGAATGCTCGTAAGTATAATACAGCTGACGAGAATCACCACTAAGATGAGGTTGCCAATCAACTTATCACGCATGAGTTCTAAGCGTGTTCTTGGCTGAGAAAACAGATATTCAATGGGCCTTCATTTTCTTCCTTAAGGTACCAATTGAGACCCATCAATAAAGCATAGACTGCCAGCGCCATGTTGACATATTGCATAATATAGCCATAGTAAACTTTTATATCCGTAAAATCGGGAAATGAATCAAAACCAATGACACTGAGGATTGATTGGGGTAATGATTGCAATTTACCACTTGTGAGTTCTTTCATCGCATCATTTGACATTGAAGGAAAGAAAGCCATAAACCCTAATAGTAGTGCAAGTAAAACCGCTGACCACACTAAGGCTCCTTTTTGATTAAGTTTAATGTGTAATCGAATCATGTTCAACACCTTCTTCCTTATAGAGTTCAATAAATTGATGTTCAATGGAAAGGTCTTCAATTGAAACATCACGCAACGTTGTGTTTGAAAGTGCTACAAACAGATCTT
The DNA here is from genome assembly GCF_001545095.1 of Erysipelothrix larvae. NCBI lineage: Bacteria > Bacillati > Bacillota > Erysipelotrichia > Erysipelotrichales > Erysipelotrichaceae > Erysipelothrix > Erysipelothrix larvae. The sequence goes on along the minus strand of NZ_CP013213.1, from coordinate 950,831 downwards.
GAAGTTTCCCATCATAAATAAACGATAAACTATTGGGCTTGTCTGATAATATTTTCTGTGCAAGGGGTCTGAGTGGATCGACTTCACCTTCACAATGAACAAATTTACCAGATAGTCGATAATCATTCAACAAAACCACCTTCAAGATCTCCCCATTTTTTATGAATGCTACACGATCACAATGCTCTTGAATTTCCCGCAAATTATGACTTGATATGAAGATTGTAACGCCGTTTTGAGCCATTTCTTTTAGATGTTTAAACAGTTCACTTTGAATCAAAGGATCCAGACCACTAGTGGGTTCATCCATGATTAATACTTTCGGATTGATTGCAAGGGCACAAACAATTGCAATTTTCTTTTTGTTCCCTAAGGACAATGCTTTCATTTTCTTATGTTTTTCTACTTGAAAATCATCACAGAGTTTATTGAGTCGATCAAAATCAGTGATACCATGCAGCTTGGCTGAGAGTTTAATTAAATCATATCCAGTTTGTTCAGGATAAAAATTCACTTCACTGGGCACATAACCAACAATTTGTTTAATGTCTTTATTCTGTGTTATTGCATCAAACCCCGCAATGGATAGTGTCCCTTCATCTGGGAAAATGAAGTTTAAAAGCGCTTTAATCGTTGTAGATTTCCCAGCGCCATTTGGACCTACAAATCCATAGATTTCACCTGGTTCAATGTTCAAGCAAACATCTTTGATTGCATATTTATTATTGTAGATTTTACTAAGGTTTTGAATTGTTATCATATACATTCCCCTTTAAGTTCATTCTACGCTTATCTCCTAGAAAATCAAAGGAAAACGAACTATTTTATCACAAATATAGTTCGTTAAATGTGTATTTATTTTCGTTCCATTTTATTCAACCCAACCCCCATAAATAAAACACCCATAAATGCCATAATTGATACTGGAAACACCATTTGGGATAACCCTTGATTAAGTAGGATTGCACCTTTGAGCCCTTCCATTCCATAATAAATAGGCGTTACTTTCGCAAGGGATAATAGGATGTTATTGGTTACAATCTCTAAGGGCCAAAACGCACCCCCAAGCATTGCGAATGCCGTGGCAAATATTGGGATCACTACCTGAAGTTGTTGGGGTGAGTTCACCATACTGATAATGAGAATTCCAAGTGATACAATCACAAATACAAACGCACCGACAACCATGAGTATTGAGCCATATTGATTTCCAAAGTCAAAATTGAAGAAGTGCTTAAAAATGAAGAAACATGCAAGGATTTGAAAAACACCAATCATGAAATATTGTATAAGGATTCCACTATAGATTTGTGTCTTCTTAAGTGGCGATAAGATCATCCGATTCCATGTTCCTGTGATCTTTTCTTGGGTAACATTTGTAAGGCTTGAAAGGATTGTTAATGCTGAGAAGTATAATGTTAAGCCCACGAGAATGCTGGCACTTGAAGATTGAATATTCGTTACACTATCTTTTAAAGTTGAAACGGATGCACTCACAATTTCTTTTTGAGTGATGACGATATCATCCATTGCTTCTTGGACTTGATCCAACGTGAGCTGTGTTCGGTACACATTTTCAACATGTTGGCTGACGCCCGTTTGAAGTTGTGACTCTTGTCCAACCAATACCTTGAAATTTGATGATTCAAGGGATAGAGCAAATGGAATATCACTGGATTGAATACGTGTTTCAATCGCTTCTTTTGATTCTATCTCAAAGATATAAGGACTGTCTGCATTCAACAATTCAACCTTTTCTTGGAGTGCTTCTTGTGAAAGGGTTGATGAGTAGACGGGAATTGTATGGGTTTGATCATTATTAGCGCCGACCATTGTAAACACAAAGATTATCGTCATTAATAGAAATGAGATGAGAAGTAATGGTTCTCTTACAAGTCGTAACATTTGATGTCTGAGTACAGTTATCATTACACTAACCTCCTTTTAGGAAATACAATGAGTGCGATTGTAATGAAGACAGTTGCCATGAAACCCATTCTGATAAGCAGTGGGATTACATCATTAAGTCCTTGCCCTCTTAAAAGTTGTAAGTAAACATTCATCATGGCTCCATTGGGCGTCCAAAGACCTATGTGTCCAAGCAGTGGTGAGAACATTTGCGTTGGTATAATGCTTCCACCAAGAAATGAGAATGCACTGATTAAAAATGTCGAAAATACGCTTGAAACACTATCGGTATTGAATCGTTGTGCTATTGAGGTTAACAAGGCTGATAGCGTGCCGATTGTTATCGCTAATATTATCGATGCAAACAGGATATATCCTAAAGTATCCATACTTATACTACCAAATGTATTAAAAAGCAATGTTGAGGTTGTAAACAGAATTGCCAATTGTGTACATGCAACTAAACTTGCTGAGATAGCTTTACTCATGAGATAACGTATTGGTTTTTCACCCGTCACCATAATTCTTGAGAATGTATGATTTGATTTTTCCTTGAATGCATTGCCTGAAATGGAGGATGCAACATATAAGGAAAACATCATTGACATCCCTACTGTATAGTATTGAAATGACGAGATTGATTTTAAGAGTGGAAGATGGATGACAGTTCCAAAATTATCGGGAAGTTCAACTTGTACCCCAACACCATTCGTTGCCATTAGAACTGAAGCTTGTAAGTTATATTCGGATGTGAAACGCGATAAAATACTTTGAAGGATTGTTGTACTCACAGCATCTTTATCCCCTACAATAACCTCAATATGACTGTCGCCATGAAACCCTTGAAATACTGATATCAGTGAATGGTATGTAAAGGATTGTGGAAGTGTAATCACAGCTGCAACATCACTCTTTTGAAGTGCATCCATCGCTTGAGATTGTGATAATGTGGCATTGATTGTAAATACAGCTTCAGTCTCAAGACTATCTATGATATTAAGAAACAGCTGCGCTGGGTCAATGGTACTTGCTTGACTTGCGATTTGGGTTGCAACGGTTTCAGGTGTCCCTGATTCAATTAAATCAGAAACAAAGTCCTTGATGGCTTGATCAGCGTTGTTTTCATTAACAAGTGCAATTGGAATCTCCTTAATGTTTGACTCTTTATTAAGCATCCCACCCAGTGAAAACCCCAAAATAACAATCAGTACAGATGGCATAATGAGCAGTAAAATAATCTCTGATCGATTTCGTGTGAGGGTGAGAAAGTCTTTTTTTATAAGATTGAACATAGCACTCACCTAATCCCTAAGTTTTCTTCCGGTTAAATGGAGGAATACATCTTCTAAAGAATTGTCTTCAACATGCATCCCAACAATTTTAACATCGCATCGTTTCGCCATCGCAAAGATATCTGAAAATAGGTCTTCACCTTTCATGACAATTAATTTATACCCACCATTATTCTCAATTACCTTATGGATTAATGGATGGGTAGCGAGTTGGTGTTCAAACGGCATTGATTTGGATTGAACATTGATTTGCATCGCGTCTTCACTGGATAAAATGCTTTTTAATTCAGATTGTGTTCCTGAAGCAATAATTTGCCCATGGTCCATGATATAAATACGATCACACAGTTTTTCAACTTCTTCCATGTAGTGACTTGTATAAAGTATTGCCATTCCTTTTTCAACATTCAGTTTTCTCACCATTTCTAATATGTAATTTCGTGATTGGGGATCAATACCCACCGTTGGCTCATCCATAATGAGAAGTTGTGGATTATGCATGAGTGATACCCCGATGTTGATACGCCGTTTCATACCCCCTGAAAACTCTTTGATCCGATCTTTTTGTCGGTCAGTGAGGCCAACCAATTCTAAGACTTCAGAAACTTTTTGATCCAACGCTTCGCCTTTTAATCCATAAGCTCGTCCAAAAAAACGCATATTTTCAGCAGCAGTGAGTTCATCATACAGGGCAATTTCTTGAGGTACAACTCCAAGCACTGGTCGAATGCTTGATGGTTTTTTAATGATGTTTTCACCATTAAAATAGATCATTCCCGCTGTGGGTTCAATTAATGTTGATATCATCGAGATGGTTGTTGATTTACCGGCACCATTGGGTCCAAGAAGGCCTATAGACTCCCCTTTTTCAATATTAAGATTCACACCATCAACTGCTAGGTGGTTTTTAAACTTTTTTTCTAAATCAATCACTTGTAACATTCTTCAATCCCCTTTTCGTTTTCATAAGTCTATTATAAAAAATAAACCCACCATAATAACACTGCCTTGAGTCACTGGTGAGTTCAGTTTTCGTGACTTAAGTCACGTTATGATATGTGATGCTTAATCGCATAGATTGCAAGTTGGGTTCGATCTCTTAAGTCAAGTTTATCTAATATTATGGATATATTGTTTTTAATGGTTCCAATCGATAAGAAAAGTACATTCGCAATTTCTTGATTACTAAGCCCTTGACCTACACATTTAATAATCTCAAGTTCACGTTTTGTAAGGGTGGTGTCAATATTGACTGTATTATCCTGAGTCATCAATGCAGGAATAACTTTCGCAGCAACTTGATCTTCTAAGGTGAGACCGCCTTTAAGACAACTGTGGATAGCTTGAATGAGACCTTTGGCATCCGCATCTTTCAGCATGTATCCATTTGCACCATTTCGCAAGGCTTCCAGTGCATATGCTTCATCATTGAAGGTTGTAAGTACCAGTATTTTAGTATCTGGCCACTTAGCCTTAATGACTCGCATCGCTTCAAGCCCTGTCATTACTGGCATTCGAATATCAAGAATTGCGATATCAAAGCTCTGGGTTTCACATAGATTAAGCGCTTGTTGGCCATTCTCAGCTTCACCACTGACTTTTAAAGTAGGATCTGTCTCTATCATCATCTTTAGCCCTTGACGCACAAGTGCTTGATCTTCTGCAAGTAAAATTGAATGCATATTACACCTCTTTTTCCATTGGGAATACTCCCAATACAATGAATTGATCATGCGTTTGAGAAATCGTTAACGTTCCTTGTATCTGTAACAAGCGTTCACGCATTGATGTGAGTCCAAACCCTTCTTGATATGGCACAACGAAATCTAAGGGATTACTCACTTGGAACCGAAAGAATTGCTCACCGATAAGGCTAAATTCAACATGACCAATACGTGTTTGAGCGTGGCGCATCATATTTGTTAAACTTTCTTGAATACATCGATATAGGATCACGGATTGACTGGAACTCAGTGGAAACGAGAGTGCCCCCGCTTTTACCTGGAATGTGATTTCAAGATGACTTTCTGATTCAAGTTTACGAATCAATTGAATGACTGCATTGAGTCCTGTAGTTTCATCATGTTTCAGTGTTTTAACAGCTTCGCGAGTTTCACTCAAACTTTCTTGGGCAAGCGTTTTTAATTGTTGAATCCGTTGGTTTAACTCAGTCCCTTCAGTTTGCATACGAAGCACTTCAAGTTGCATTAAAAGTGCTGTAAGACGATGCCCTACAGAGTCATGAATTTCGCGTGCGATTTGTTTACGTTCTTCTTCACGCAATGCCTTCTCATGGATTACACTGTGTCGTTTTAATCTTCGATAGTCACTTTGAATCGTGTCATACATTGTATTGAGTTCAATATAGGCGTGTTCTTTTTTATCCGTTAATATAATCCAGGTATACGCTATCGTCATCATCATGCCTACTAATAAGAGTTCTTTACCCATACCGATACGTGGTATTACACTGATCATCAACACGGATTGAAAGAAGATATGAACACGGACACCCCAGGGGTCATTTGTTTGACTTGAAACGTAAGTGAGTATGATAAAGATTAGGGGTGCAGCACTATTAAAGTTACCTTGAATAAAAACAACAAATACAAGGATATCTAAAAGCATTGAGGTCAGTCGCATTATGATTTTATTATTTTTTATGATTGCACATGAAAAATAGACGCTAAAGAAAACAGCACTTAAACCAAAATCAAGTGCGCTAATATGAGATGTATCAGTTTTAATCAAGAGTCCAAGTCCCCATGTTAACCCTAAGAAAAAAAGATTAAACCAAAATGATATCATTGCAAGAAATTCCCCTATTCTTAAAAACTATTTTGACACAGCTACCATAAATAGTTTCTTGTATTTTAAGAATACACAAATAAGCTAAAACATTCAAGTGTCTAATAAATCGTGCGCACACTTAATTTTTTACCATCTTTGAAAGAAAAAAAGGAACTTTCGTTCCTTTGAAAATGGTTATTTGCTGTTTTCTTGTTCCAACTTCGCAGCACGAGCTGGAATAATTCGATCACGAATTTGTTCGGATAATGTATTCATAATCTCTGGATTTGCTTCAAGGAATGCTTTTACAGCATCACGGCCTTGTCCAATACGCTCATCTTTGTATGAATACCATGAACCACTCTTTTGAAGGAGTTCAAATTCAACTGCCATGTCCAAGACTTCACCAACATAGCTGATTCCTTTTCCATAGACAATTTCAATTTGTACGGCTTTGAATGGTGGTGCCACTTTGTTTTTTACTACTTTAATGTTCGTTTTGTTTCCGATGATATCTGTCCCTGCTTTAATTTGTTCTGAACGACGAATCTCAAGACGAACGGATGAATAAAACTTCAACGCACGACCACCTGGTGTTGTTTCTGGATTTCCAAACATAACCCCTACTTTTTCACGCAATTGGTTAATGAAGATTGTGGTACATTCACCACGGTTCATTGCCCCGCTGAGTTTACGCATTGCTTTTGACATCATACGCGCTTGTGTTCCGACCAGTGCATCTGCCATATCGCCATCAAGTTCTTGTTGTGGAACAAGAGCGGCAACACTGTCAACAACAATTAAATCAACAGCACCTGAACGCACTAAGACATCTACAATATCCAACGCTTGTTCACCACTATCAGGTTGCGATAAAATTAACTCATCGATGTTTACCCCTAAGTTCTTTGCATAGGTAGGGTCAATTGCATTTTCAGCATCAATAAACGCTGCACGACCACCCGCTTTTTGAACCTCAGCTATCGCATGAAGTGCAAGTGTTGTTTTACCACCAGATTCTGGTCCATAGATTTCGATAATACGCCCTTTTGGATATCCACCAATCCCTAAGGCAGCATCAAGGCTTAAAGATCCTGAACTAATCGCATCAACATCAACATTCGGTCGATCACCCAATTTCATAATTGAGCCCTTACCGTATTGCTTTTCGATTTGACTGATGACACCTTCTAGAATCTTATCTTTATTTTCAACATTTTTCTGACTCATAATAGCCTCCGTCTCTTAGTTAAGTATTCAACGATTTATCGTTTTCCTATTCATTTGTCATGAATAGTGAACGACTTTGTAATACATAGGATACACCACTTAACAATGACATTAAGGTAGCGAACCAAATCATGATTGATGAAACTGGAATTCCATACAGTTCAAAGGGTAAGTTCCCTAAGAGAACTAAGATAATTGCAAGCATTTGTGCAACTGTTTTAACTTTACCAAAGTATCCAGCAGCTAAAACAATTCCTCGTTGTGATAATAGCATTCTTAAAGCATCCACAACCGTATCACGCCAAATCATAATAAGTACTGCAACAAGCGGTACGGTTTGTTGTGATACAAAGATAATCAATAATGTATTAACAAGCATCTTGTCCGCAATTGGATCTAAGAATTTACCAAAAGTGGTAATCATATTGCGAGAACGTGCTAGATATCCATCTAAGAAATCCGTAAAGGATGCAATCGCAAATAAAATAAGAATTGCGATGTTTTTATGGTAAAGCAAGACTGTATCTACTTTAACATAGCCTTCTGTTATCCCAAACTGTGCGTATGGGAATACGTAAATCAAGACAATAATCGGAATTAAGATAATTCTGAATATTGTTAATCGGTTTGCCAAATTCATTCTGAACCTCCATTATTCGAGAACTTGAAATAAATCTTCGCTGTACCCTGAAGATTCGCAACGCTGTCATTAAGGGTTATCGCTGTGTCATTCACTTTAAAGGTATTACCATTCATGTAACCCACATGGAACATAACAACTTTTCCTTCAACAGCTATTTCACTTAAATGCACAATTTCTCCACTTTCATATATTTTACTTGTTGGATTATCTACGTCTTTGTCATCAACGGTAATGCGAAGCCATGTTCGATTCGCAACCGTTAATGTAATGTCAACGGATTGATTCTCAGTCCATCCCGAGAGTACGAAGTTTGTATCATCGGTGGCTTTTATTGTAATGTCTCCTGGTTTTGGTGTTTCACTACCATTGCCATCAGTATCACCATTATCGCCACCATTTTGACCGTTATCAGTGCCGCCATTTGTTCCACCGTTGGTTCCACCATTTGCACCACCGTTATCGGTATCAGCTGGTGGGGTTGGTGTCGGTACTGGATCATCAGCGAGCCATTGTGGCACATAATGAAATAAAACAAGGACAACTACCGCGACAACTGCTACTGCAGATACTAAAAATGCGAGCATTGAAAAATCAATGCTACGTTTGCGCTTCACGGGTTTAGCTTTTGTTTTCTTAATTTTGTTTTTTTCTTTGGACGTTTCGGATTGTTTACGAATTCGATCTGATATTTCGATATTCCTTCGAATCTCCCCAACATCCAATGATTCTGTGTATTCATATACAAAATGATCTATGTCATCTTTAAAAGATTCATAATCCATTCCAAGTTCTGTCGCATAATGACGAACATAATAAGATAAATAGGATAAGTCGTCTTTAAAAAATTCGATATCCCCTGACTCTATTGCTCGAATGAATGGTATTTGTAGTCGTGTTTTTTTGCTTACTTCTTCTAACGTTAGACCAAGTTCTAACCGTCTTTCACGAAGTGCTGCACCTATCTGTTCCAAGCGATGTTCACCTTCTTCCAAATATTTATATAAAAACAATGTAAACCTAACAATATAAATTATAACAACCCTAACAACTTTATACAACACAAAAAAGGGCACAAAACCCTAAATGCATTGACACTCAATAAGCCATGTTCTGTTAATGATAATCATTTCTCTACGCAATTTCATCACGTCCTATACGTTCTTCTTCATTCGATTGTATAAGTTCCCCTACCAAATTTGGGTTTCTCGCTTATGGGGTTTACCAACGTTCCACTTTTCACGTTTCCATGAAAACTTCGTCACTGTGGCACTTTTAAAGCCTTCGTCCATAGTTTCCCTTAGGAGTCCGGTCAGCCGTCATAGATGCCTCTATGCCTTAACTTATCGTTTCGTTAAGCACAAACACTACCATCATCACAGATGGTGCGAGCATGGACTTTCCTCTAGTTGTCTAAGCAACCAGCGATTATCTTTCGTGTCATTAAGTTATTTTATTTATTGTTAAATACTTCATCTTCTAGTTTCGTTACGCGTTTCAATAAATCAACATAACTTACTGTCGGTTGAACATCTTTAACCGCGCGATGCTTTCCCTCATATTCTAGGATCATGCGCTTTTGATTCGATAGTGTTTCTTCATATCGATCTAAAAGTGTTTTTTGTTCAGCAATAATTTCTTGAAAAGCTTCATAATCTTTCATTACATCATCTAAAAATGCGTCAACTTCTTGAGCATTATAGCCTTTGAAATCAATATGGAACTCTTTATTTAAAATCATATCTACCGTTAATTTCTGCGCCATAATTCCACCTCGTCCTTATTATCTCAAATCTTATGTTTTCTTGCAACCAAATTTATTCAATCAAACTTATTATTAAGTTTTTTGTGAATTAGTGTATAATATCCTTGGTGATGTTATGATTCAGTATCCAAACGGAACACGAAAGAATGCTTCAAGACCGCAACAAGCGAACACAAGTAGACGTGGTATGACTCTTGAGTCTGATATTAATCAGACGAATGAATCCTACCTTATTTATAATAAGGCAGTCATTCACAAGAAACCAACCCCGATACAAGTAGTTCATGTTGACTATCCAGCGCGCAATAAAGCGAAGATTGTTGAAGCATATTATCGTCATGCTTCCACAACGGATTACAATGGAATATATAAAGGAAAGTACATTGACTTTGAGGCGAAAGAGACAAAGAACCGTACGATCTTTCCATTGGCATTGTTACATCAGCATCAAATTGATCATTTAAGAAGTGTGTTACAGCATGGAGCGATTGCCTTCTTAATTATTCGATTTACGTCTTTAAATGAGACATATTTAGTTTATGCTCAGGACATATTTGAGTATATTAGCACACACAAATCCAAGTCATTACCTTTACCTTGGATTCGTGAAATTGGTACAATGGTGGAAGAAACGTATCATGCACCGTGTGATTATCTTCCTATTATTGATCAAAGATTAAAGGAGAACTTATGAAAGAGAACTCAAAAAAGAAGCTTGAATCGACCTTGGAAATTCCAAAGTTGGGTTCAAGTAAAAAGGCAGGGCCAAGTCCAAACAACCCCCAGGACCCTTCGTCAAAAAACAAGAAAAAGACGCATAGCCCTCATTATAAAGCACGAATATTTGCAGGAATCCTAGGAACAATTACAGCAATTGGTGTACTGGGTGTTCTTGTGGTCTCAATATTTGTTGTTTCTGCAGTGAATGAATCACCTGAAGTATCGGTTGATATGTTTGAGAACTTAGACTCAACTGTCATTTTGGATGCAAATGGTGACGTGTTTTATGACACGGGAGCAAAACTCGTTGAAAACATTACATACGAGGATATTCCGAATTCTTTAATTGATGCATTTTTATCAATCGAAGATTCGCGTTTTTATGAACATAATGGATTTGACTTACCACGTTTCTCCATTGCGATGTTAAATAACGTTAAAGACTCAGTTTTATCCATGAGATTATCCTTCTCAGGTGGTGGTGCTTCGACAATTGACATGCAACTTGTTCGTAATGGTGTATTCTCTAAAGAAGATCCAGTCACAGGAGAAGTTGTAACGCCTGCAGACAGTGGGCCTGATGGAATTAAACGTAAGATTCAAGAAATCTACATCGCAACAAGCCTCAACAACAATAATATCCTCAGCAAACGTTCAATCTTCCAAATGTATGTGAACAAGATTAACTTTGGTACTGGGAATAACATCTTAGGTGTTGAGAAATCCGCTAACTTTTATTTTGATAAGAGTGTCAGTGAATTGAACCTTGTTGAATCGGCATTTTTAGCAGGAGTCATTAATTCACCATCAAACAATACGCCTTATGCAAGTCTTGAAACTGCTACAGATCGTACGCATACAGTTATTGACATGATGCTTCATCATGGATACATCAGTGAAGAAGAACATGCACGGGCTATGACAGTACCACTTGAAAACTTATTTGTGGACCGTTCTGGTGAAAATCAAACACTTGATTATCAAGCATATGTTGACTTAGTGCTTGCTGAAGCTGAAGAAATCACTGGTAAAAGCCCTGTCACAACTCCAATGGTTATCCACACCGCAATGAACATCAATGTTCAAACAGCGATGGATCAAGTTTCACGTCGTGAAGTAAGTAACTTAAACTTTGGTAGCAGAACAGATTTACAAATGGCAAGTTCTATCGTTGATAATTCAACGGGAGAAGTGATTGCTGTTATGGGTGGTTATGATTATAACAACAAACGTTCTTGGTTACGTGTTAAAGAAACACATTCACAACCAGGATCAACAATCAAACCACTTGTTGATTATGCACCAGCCTTTGAATACTTAGGTTGGGCAACATCCCACGTCATGATGGACCAACCATATGTTTGGGGTGGAACTGACTTTGCAGTTGGTAACTGGGATGGTCGATTTGAAGGTCAAGTAACCTTAAGACGCGCAATCTCAGATTCACGTAACATTCCAGCCATTGAAGCATTTACAGCAGTGTATGATTCAATTGGTCGTCAAAGATACATTGAATACTTAAGAAGTTTTGGATTTAATATTTTTGAAGAAGATGGTTTCGATCACCAATTCTCAATTGGTGGTAACCGATTTGAAACATCACCTTACGAACTTGCAGGTGCTTATGCAGCCATATTTAATGGAGGTGTGTTTACAGAACCGCATACAATTCGTCAAGTTGACTTTAAGGATGGTTCAGAATCCGTGATGTCACCTTATGCTTCAAACCAAGTAATTTCGGAAGCAGCAGCGTTTATGACCGCTCAAACAATGCGTTATGTTATCCTCGATAACTTAACCTATACCGCACGGCCAACACGTCGTTCTTACCCAGTTTATGGTAAAACAGGTACGACAAACCACGACCAAGCAAATGCAAACAACTTTGGTGTTCCTGCAAACTCTGCGAAGGACTTATGGATTGTGAATGCAACCGATCGATTCACCTTTGCGACATGGTCAGGCTTTGATAAGTTTGACAAAGATGCATGGCTCACAACTGAAATACAACGATTCAACTTACCGGGTAATATGAACAGTTATATCTTGGATGTCCTTGCAGAAGAATACGGTGTAGGAAGAGAAATATCTCGCCCTTCAACGGTTTCAGACATTACCCATATCTTAGGCACATTCCCATATCAATCACCAATTGATGGTATGGATTCAAGCCTCATAACAACAGGTCTTATAAAACGTGATCGCCTCAATCTTGTTGAAGCAACACCACCAACACTCAATGATCTAGCAAGTGCTACAATTACGACAAGTGGTGGTCTTCTAAACACCAAGATTACAGTCAACATGACGCCATACCCTAATGCCGATGCACTTACGGTTGCACCAACAACCTTTGAAATGACATCATCAACAGGGCGTACCTTTACTGGAAAACGTCTGTATGACCCATCATGGATCTTTGGAGCAGTCCGTTATCAAGCAGATCTTTATGTAAATGGTGAACTTCAAAAAACAGTGATGAGTGACACAGAAAACGTAGAACTCACATTATCTAACTTTACCTCTGGCGAAGTAAGAGTTTGTGCTTACTATACCTTTGAAAAGAACCAAGATAAACGCAGTAATGAAATCTGTAATACACTGGATATGAGCAACTCAGAAGTTGAAGTACCAGACTTCGAAACAGAAGATGATGTTACTGGATTTAGCAACCAATATGGAAAAGACGTAGTATCACTTACTTACCAACCCGTATCAGATATTAATCGATACAACACCGTTGCATCCGTTAGCCCAGATTATCGTGGACAAAAAGTTACGCTTAGTAAACTAAAATCATCAAAGATGACTGTAGTTATTAATGACTTTGTAATCGATGTAATGAATTATACCAATCGACCATACAGTGAGTTTGCGAATCAATTTGGAGGCTACTTCACTCTTAAAAAAGAGGGAAGTGGAAATAATATTGTTTCAATTTCTGGCCCAAACGAAACGCCACTAACTTCGATTCGATTGAGCTCTATGGAAGGTCAAACATTGACAATTAAAACTCAATAACCCATTAAAGCGAGTGGTAATCACTCGCTTTTTTATTAACTTTTCATCCTGTAGTAAAACCCAACTTCATTCGCTTAGGATTTTTTAAAATGCGTTTTTTCATGCCGTGTTGTTTATTAGTGTGCTTGGATGATATTTTAGTCACCGCACATAAAAAAGAATCACCGTTTCTTTTAAGAAGTGTGATTCTCTGTGTTGTATTGGTTAAGCGTATTATTTACTGTTTACGACATCCTGTAAAATTGTGCGGATTAAATCAGTGTATTCAAGGCCTTCATTGGCGATTAATATTGGATAAAAGGATGTGCTTGTAAATCCTGGCATTGTATTTATCTCGTTAAAATAGATTGTTTCATCTTCTGTCACAAAGAAATCAAGCCGTGATAAGTGACGCGCACCCATAATATCAAAGATTTCAAGGGATAGATCTTTGAGTTTTTGTTTTGTTTGGTCAGAATAAGTTGCATCATAATGTACAATTACATCGTCCGTAATGTATTTATCTTCAAAGCTGAAGAATTCTGACTTCAGGATTGTTTGGACTGGTTCACTGACAATCTTATGGTTATTTGTGTCTAGGACGGCAATAGAGGCTTCAGAACCGCGAACAAAGGTTTCGATGAGTATTCGTGTGTCATATTTAAATGCTTCTTCACACGCCTTTAAAAGCTCTTCATAGTCATGAGCACTTGATACACCAAATGATGACCCTTCACGTGATGGTTTTACGATGACTGGGTAATCAACCGCTTCAATATCAATATCATCAATTGATGATACACATTGATAGTTTGTCATCTTAATCCCATGTCCTTCAAGAATTTGGTGTGTGAGTGCTTTGTCCATGCTTGTCACTGACGCAAGTAAATCACTGCCTGTATAAGGAATCATCGCCATATCCAATAGCCCTTGAATGTGGCCGCCTTCACCAGTTGGACCATGCAATGCTAAAAAAGCACCGTCAGCATACACTTTGCGTCGTGTATCTCTAAGAAATATACCTGGGTGTTCTGAATCAAACCGTAAGAATACTTCTTGACCTTCGAAATTTTTATTTTTGAATGAGTCTAAGGTGTACTTCCCATGAATCCATTCACCTGTTTTTTTGATGTATATTGGATAGCATGTAAATTCATCCGAAGGGAAGAATTCAAAAATTGATTGAGCAGTTTTAATTGATATATCATGTTCACTATCTTGTGATCCAAAAAATAACAAGATTCTTTTCTTATTCATTACTTAACTCCTTCTTCTAATAATCGTTCGAGTTCATAATATCGAGACCCTTTAAATACGATGAGACAGTCTTGTTGATACAGTTTTGTGACATCGTTTTTTAAATCCTCAAAATCATCATACCACATAATTCGATTATCATTATAAGTCTTTACTACTTTTCCAAACTCTTCACCAAATAAATAATACTTTTCAAATGGATAGGCAAGCATATGATCCAACACTTCTTGGTGTCTTTGTTCACTTCCCTCACCTAAAGAGTACATATCCGCCATCACAACAAACCGATTGGTATCGGTTGGATAGGCTGCAGCAACATCAATCGCAGCCATTGCACTTTGAGGGCTTGATTTATAGGCGTCAAAAATGATGAGTGCTTCATGATGTTTGTATACTTCAGTCCGCATCTTTGTTAGTGCGACCTGTTTTAGCCCTTTACGAATAACTTCATTGGAAATGTTCATTGCTTTTAATACCGCTACAACAGCTCCAGCATTAATTGCTTGGTGTTTTCCTAGTAAGTTGACACAATATGCATCATCATTCACTGTAAATGAAACACCCTCTTGTTTAACATCAATTGCTGCTACCACAAATTCATTGTCTTTATTCAATCCAAAAGGATGTTGTCCATAGGCAAGTGATCGATAGATTTCACTGTCTCCATTGTAATAACAAACCGCAGGGTCTATGCCATCAAAGAGTGTGAATTTTTCTTTTCCAAGAGCTTCCATTGTACCAAAATTATCCATATGCGCTTGATCTAAGCTTGTGAGTATTGCATAGTCTGGTTTGATGATACATGTAATCTTTGGGAGATCACCTGGGTCGTCCAATCCTGCTTCAAAGATTCCAAAACGTGTGTGTCCATCCATTCTAAATAGATTCAAACAAGCTCCAATTTCAGTATTCTGATTTTCAAGTGTTGCGATGGTTGGCCCCACTTCAGATAAGCAGCTTAAGAACATATCTTTTGTTGATGTTTTGCCATTGCTGCCACTAATAACAATAAACGTTGCATCCAAAGTATCACGGTATGCTGATGCAATATCACTGAGCCCTTGTAGTGTATCACTCACAAGAATTTGAGGACAATCAAGATCAAGATAGTGATCTACAAGTAAACACGTTGCACCTTTATCAATCGCACTTTGGGCAAAGGTGTGACCATCTACTTTAGCCCCTTGAAGGCATACAAACAAGTCGCCTTGTTTTACGTTTCGATTGTCAACACTCACGCCGGTTAACAACGCTTCACCGCGTGTTTCACACTGAAGCCATGTTGCGATTTCTTTAATGGTCGTTTGTCTCATTTTGATTCTCCTTTATCTCTCCTAACACATCATAAATATTTCGTTTATCACGTGCTGTACTGTAATACCTTCCAAAGAGCAGTAACAAATGATGGGCTTTTGCCCATGATTCTTTCGGTATTTTCTTCATCAATGCTTTTTCTACTTCTAATACTGAGGCATCTTTTTTAGCCCACCCTAAACGAATTGCGACACGATGAACATGGGTATCCACTGCGATAGCGGGTATGTTAAACCCTACTGCACGGACAACATTCGCGGTTTTTCTTCCAACTCCGGGTAAAGAAACTAACGCATCAAAATCTGATGGGACCTCACCCCCATACACATCCACTAGGATTTTTGATGCTTCAATAATGTTTTTTGCTTTGGTTGCATACAAGCCAATACTCTTTATAATTTGAATAACATCACGTGTTTGTGCTTGGGATAATGCATCAGCATCGGGATAGTGTTCAAATAATTCAGGGGTTACTTTATTCACAGATTTATCGGTTGCTTGTGCAGATAAAATAACCGCAATCAAGAGTTCAAAGTTATTGCGGTAATCCAAATCACTTTTCGCATTGGGAAACAGCGAATCCAGGATTTCGAGCACTTCATTTACAGGTAGTTTTTGCGTTCTCATTGTGCGTCCCGCTTATTGATGAGAATTGCGTTGATATATTTCATGGATACTTTTTGAACAACAATAGCACTTCTAAGTGCATCCAGGATTTCATCTTGTGTATATTTGCTTAACCATGTATTTAACATTTCAAGCTCGGGTTGCGATAACAAGCGTCCTAACTCTGATTCAAACACTTCATAAATGGTTTCATCCATATATTCATAGCGAACCCCTTCTTCAAACAACGGATCAATGCTGAATACAATCCGATCTTTAGATGGTTTCACAACTAAAAGCTTTGAGCGTTGTAAGTCATGCAAAATCATGTCGATTTCAGAAACTTCGAGCCCTGTTCTAACATTTAAGGAATTCAAATCTATGGTTTCATTTTGGCCATTCATATAATCAATCATCAACAACAATACGGTTTGTTTTGCAGAAAGTTTCAATGTTTTTAAGTTTTCTAAGATCCAATCTCTTCGATTAACATACGGTCGATTCCACCACATATGCATCACACTCCAATCCGTAATACGACATCTTGTGTTTCAAAATCTATGATAAAATCAAATCGATCTGTACGAATAAAGTAAACGAGTTTATCTTCATACACTCCATATGATATATCAGTTGCGGTCAATCCTTGTCCATCTACCCATCTTTGTGCAGGTGAAAAGTCTTGATAGGTTTCAAAACCACTATTTTTTAAGTCACGTGAAAACCAATATAAGGTTGTTCTCGAACTGTTTGACACGATGTAAGTTACATCATCAAAAGCGAAGCGGTTCTCAAGTGTAAGGTTTGTAATGTTGTTGCTTTTTTCAAAGGCTTCAATGAGTTGTCGGTCTTCTTTTTCATAGGCTCTATTTGGCCCTGCTATATAGACCAAGTAGATGAGAAGCGCAAAGAAAAAGATTCCAAATATCAACAGAAGATTGAGTGATAAAGATTTAAGTTTTTCTTTCATAATGCACCTCTAGATAATCGGATATATCACCTAAAGAATCTTACCAATATTCTTTAAATGAATGGTTGCATACCCACTGTCATCGTGTTCGATTTCTAACACACGATCAACTTCAACGGAGTCAAGGGGTATTTTTATTTCAACACCACTTTCAGTTACAATGGTATGCGTTTTTGCTGCGCGTAAGCGTTGCACTTGTTTGGATGGTAAAAAGTTTTCAACATGATGGGTTTCAAAGGCATCATCGACCAGTGTTTGGTCTTGATCACTTAGATCTTCAAAGACTTGTGTCATTAACTCTTTGGGTGCGACTTCATCAAAAAGTGCCGCATTCTCTGTGAGTAATTGCTTTGTTTTAATAATATTCATCAATGAATCTTCATCTCGTGACATTGAAACCGTGTCAACAACTGTTTGTAAGACTGTCACTGCATTTTTAGTATTAAGATAGATCTCACAATCTAAGACCTCTTCCATTACATCTTGGGTCTTTAGCGGTGTTTTGACAGTTAACTCACCACTGCTTAAGTCAATTCCAAAAGCATTCTTAATGCCACCAAAAGACTCACTCAAAATCCGTCCTTGGAATTCAATGTCTGTTTCATTTTCTTTTACAACAGAGATATACCCCGGTTTACTATTCACTTCAAACATTGTAAAAAGGTATCCACCCTCATCTTCTTGATCAATCATCGCAAACAGAAGATTACAACTTGTAAATCGTGCGGATGCATCTTTTAGGTCAAACCAATGCTTTGCGATTTTCTCACTGGTTCCCATAAAATCGAATTGTTGATTCACAATATCATTTAAAAAGCTACTCTCTTTAAGAATTGCTTTTGATGTTGTTGAGCTTGTGATTAAACTCTTGGATAGTTTTAAAACAAGAGCATCCACTGGATCATCTTGATTTAAGTTTACTTGTTTTTCTGATAATACTACTGTTTTCATTTGATGGTCCAGCGCGTGAACCACTACTTTAACTACGTCCATATTTCACCTTCATTTTTGCTCTTTAATGATACCACGTTTATGACGTGGATTAAAGAAAAAGAGCTCATTTAATGAGCTCACTTCGATTCAATTAGGCTTTCTTCCCAAATTGGGTTTGGTGCAATATCCATTAAATCACACACGGTTGAAGCGACATTCGCAAGACCAAAGTTTCCATCTTGCTTTAATGTAACGTCTCTGTTATATACGATAAATGGTACAGGGTTCAATGTATGTGATGTTTTTACTTTACCCTTCTTATCAAACATTTCGTCTGCATTACCGTGATCCGCAAGGACTAATAATGTTCCGTCATTCCGTTTGATTGCTGGAAGTAAACGTTGAAGTGCTAAATCAACTGCTTCAACAGATACTACAGATGCTAAGAAGTCTCCAGTATGTCCAACCATATCACCATTTGGGAAATTAATGCGAATGAAATCAAATTGATCACTATCAAGTGCTTTAATCACTTCATCCGTAATTTCTGCAGATTTCATCCAAGGACGTTGATCGAATGTTACATCATCACCCTTTATTTCCATCCAAGTTTCAAGTGAATCATCAAACTTCTCTGAACGATTTCCATTCCAGAAATAGGTAACGTGTCCAAATTTTTGTGTTTCAGAAATCGCAAAGATTGATTTTCCAGCTTGGATCATTGTTTCTGTCATTGTGTTTGTAATATGTGGTGGTTCAACTAAGAAGTGTTTTGGAATTTCCAAGTCTCCATCGTATTGAAGCATGCCTGCATATTTTACACTTGGTACGCGTACACGATCGAAACGATCAAAGTCATCACCTGCTTCAAATGTTTTTGAGATTTCAAGGGCACGGTCTCCACGGAAGTTAAAGAAGATTACTGAGTCTCCATCAACAATTGGTGCTACTGCTTTTCCATCTTTTTCAATAACCCATGCAGGTACGTATTGATCTGAAAGACCCGGTTGTTCAGCACGGTATGTTTCGATTGCTTCAGTCGCACTTGCAAAGCCTCTTGCTTCACCTAAAACGTGTGTCTTCCATCCACATTCAACCATACCCCAGTCTGCATCATAACGGTCCATTGTTACAAGCATACGTCCACCGCCTGAAGCAACTTCAGCATGGAATGTATCGTCATTGAGTTCAGCCATTAAATCTTCAACTTGTCCAAGGTATTCAAGTGCAGATTGTTGATCAACATCACGACCATCTTGAAGTGCGTGTAGTGCTAAGTGTTTAACACCATCTTTTTTAGCTTGTTTAATCATTGCAAGTACATGATTCACATGTGAATGTACATTTCCATCGGATAACAGTCCAATAAGGTGTAGTGTATGACCATCGAGATCTTCACTTAACCATTTCCATGTTTTTGATTCAAAAAGTGATCCATCCTCAATTGATTCATTGACTAGTTTTGCACCTTGTGAGTAGATTTGACCTGCTCCCAATGCATTGTGTCCTACTTCCGAGTTACCCATGTCATCATCTGTTGGTAGACCTACAGCGTGACCATGTGCTTTAAGCGTAATATTAGGGCATTCAGCCATTAATTTATCCAGTGTTGGAGTCTTAGCTTGTAATACAGCATTTCCTTCAACTGTGCTACTTAAACCAACACCATCCATTACTACTAGAACAACCGGTTTTTTGCTCATAAAGTTATTGCCTCCTATTTCATACCCAATAATTTTACCACTAATCAAGGCTCTTGTGTATACATTAAATCTGTTTTGTTAATGAAATCACGAGAAACGCTCACATCTATTGCTGACATGAGCGTTTTATAAGCTTATAGAGACATTACTGCGTCATTTTTTGTTACGGATTGATTTTGAGTAAGAAGTGTTATGGGTTCACCACTTGTGATGATGACCATGGAAGTTGTTTCTTTTCCTTTTGAGCGGATCAATTCTAAATCCATCTCAGCAATCAATTGACCTTTTTTCACAACATCCCCCACCCCTACATGACTTACAAATCCTGCTCCATTGAGTTGTACTGTATCAATTCCTAAATGAATTAAAACTTCCACACCCTTGGGCGTTTTGATTCCATAGGCATGTTTCGTAGGAAAAGCGACCGTAATTTCACCATCACAGGGTGCATAAATAAGGCCCTCACTGGGTTCAATTGCATACCCATCCCCAACCATTTTGTTTGAAAAGACTGGATCACTTACTTGACCTAATGTGATGATTGACCCTTGGGTAATCGAATTCAATACGTTGTTTGATTTTTTAAAAAACATTGCTCCCTCATTTCTAACTCAGTGTTTAACCACATAACATCTGTCTGAGTAACTATTCGTCGATGCCTAAGTAATCGGCAATATTATTCTTATACAGAATTGCTTTTGCACCAAAGATTGCTTGAATACCATTTCCAACAACTAAGACATCAGTTGCACCCATTGACTTGATGGCATCTTTGTTGACTGCATTCGCATCTTTTACGCTCACTCTAAGGCGGGTGATACACGCATCCACATCGAGAATGTTTTCAGGTCCACCTAATAATTCAATAATAACTTTGGATTCATCGCTGATACTTTCTTTGGATGTAACCGTTGGCACACTTTGTTCTTCGTCATCAAGACGACCAGGTGTCGGTACATTAAACTTCTTAATGAAGAATGTAAAGACGCCATAATAGAGTGCAAACCAGATTGCCCCAACTGGTAACACAAGCAACCAATTTGTTTTTGCATTACCTTGCAAGATACCAAAGAGTGTAAAGTCTATCACACCCCCTGAGAAGGTATTCCCAATTGAGATGTTGAGGATATCGGCAACAAAGAACGAAACACCATCTAAGAATGCGTGAATAACATAGAGTACCGGTGATACAAACAAGAACATAAATTCAATTGGTTCTGTAATCCCTGTGATAAATGATGTCAAAGCAACACCCAAGAATAACCCTGCATATTGTTTCGAGCGTTTACTTGGAACCAGTTTATACATTGCAAGTGCAGCACCTGGTAGACCAAACATCATGGTTGCAAAGCGACCTGCAAAGAATCGTGTTCCTTCGGTAAATAGGCCGGTATGGTTTGGATCTGCAAGTTGTGCAAAGAATATATTTTGAGCACCGACAATTGTTTGTCCTGCCACAACTTCAACGCCACCCAGTTCTGTATACCAAAACATTGGATAAATCATGTGGTGTAGCCCTACAGCACCACATAGACGCATTAAGAACCCATAGAAGAATGTACCAATTGGTCCCATCTTTGCAATGCCTTCACCCGCTGATATCAGAAGTTGTTGGAACGGTGGCCACACTAAATAGAACACTGCTCCCACAAAGATTGCGGCAAAAGATGTTACGATTGGAACAAACCGTGAACCTCCAAAAAATCCAAGAATTTGTGGTAATTGAATGTTATGGTAACGGTTGTGTAGATACACTGCAATACTACCGATAGCAATGGCACCCACAACACCTGTATCAATTGCAGCACCATCTGGATTGAATATTCCTAAAAGTGCTGAAATTGTTGCATTCATCACTAGATAGCCAACAACAGCTGCTAGGACTGCGGTTGCTTTATCGCGTTTTGCAAGTCCTGCAGCAAGTCCCATCGTTAAGAGCATTGCAAGATTTCCAAAGATGATACTTCCTGCTGCTGACATCACGCTAAAAATTGCTTGTAAAAATGGTACATCTAAAAACGGATACGCTTGAATTGTATTTGCATTAGAAAGTGCACCGCCAATACCCAACAACAACCCTGCTGCAGGCAGAATTGCGATCGGAAGCATAAACGCCTTCCCTATTTTTTGTAATTTTTGAAACATATTATTCTCCTTGTTTAAGTTCCTTTATAAATCGTGCAGCAATTTCTTGAGGCCGTGTAATTGCACCGCCCACAACTGCACTATGCACACCCAAGTCCATCACAGCTTTAAGCTGTTTTGGCTCGTGTATTTTCCCCTCTGCAATAACAGGAATCGTAACATTTTGAAGAATTTGTTGAATAAGTTGGATATTAGGACCTTCAACATTGGTGGAATAAGGTGTATATCCAGCAAGGGTTGTCGACACACAATCAAAGCCCATTTTCTCAGCAGCAATTGCTTCATCAAGGGTTGATATGTCGGCCATTGATTCAATGTTTGCTTTTTTAATCAGTGCGAGTAAGTCCTCAGTGAGTTCCCCATTAGGCCGCACACGCTTAGTAGCATCCAGTGCAATCATGTCACACCCTGCATCAATAAGTGCTTGTACTTCTTTTTGAGTTGCTGTGATGTACACCTCAGAATCCGGATAGTCCTTTTTAATAATTCCAATTACAGGTAATCCTGTAACCCGTTTAATCTCAAGGATATCTTCAACACCTTGAGCACGAATGCCACATGCTCCTGCATTTTTAGCAGCAATTGCCATTCTCCCCATAATCATCGCACTGTGAAGCGGTTCATTTTCCAATGCTTGACACGATACGACAAGTTTTCCTTTAATTTCGTTTAACATACTTCCTCCTAATATTGCAGATTATAAATGTGTAATGCAATATAACCAATTTCTGATTCAGGTAATTTGACTTGGAAACGCGATTCGATTTCTTGACTTAAGATCATTGACAAATGATAGATTTCAAAATATTTCTCACGAATGACATCGCTCAATGGATTATCAATCGTTTTGTTTTGTTCAGTTCTCTTGAGCGCAAACTTTAAATGCGTAATGAGTCGTGTTCGCGCAATTGAATCCGAAGGAATTTCCAATGGAAGGTTATTCTGGATGTATCCCAATGAAAAACTAATGATTTGTGCATATAAAGCAGAAGTCGATACTTTTTCTTTATTCAATGCAGCATGAAGGTGCAATATAATGGATCCAATCTCTGTATTTGGTAAGCGAACATCAAGTGCTTCATTAATCATCAAAACCATCTCTGAAGCAATGTCATAGAGATCTTGATACATCAGATAATATTCTTCCGTAAAGAAACTTCCAACTTCAATATTATTCTTAAGTCGATACAGGGCGAAATTGATATGATCTAAAAGCGAAATATGAATGCCACCATCAAAACTCTGATTTAGCTTCACCTCCGCATACCCCAGGGCTTTTTCAGTCACAAGCAATACAGAATCATCAGTATTTAAAACGATCATTTCATAATCTGTCAATTTACTTCGATCATGAATAACGTAATAACTCGAAATGTTTGCTTCCAAAATCACATCATCTGTTTTCTTTTGAAATCCAATACCTTTTCCTATAAGGATATACTCATTATCCCCATCCGACCCCAGTATTATATTATGTGTCAATACCTTTCGAATCTTAAATTCCTTCATCGCTCTCCCCTTCTTTGTTAACGTTTGCCTAAAAGTTTAATAAAAAAACAACTATCCTCCTTTTCGTAGACAAAAACTTTTTAGACAAAAGCTAATGCCTATACGAAGTATAGTTGCACGCACTTAAATTTTAAGACTAAAGCAAAAAATTGTCAAGTTATACAAAAAAAACCGATACCTATCGATAGTATCAATACAATAATGTATTTTATCTCAACAAACTAGACATCAATGAAAAAAAGGGTCTAGTACTTAGACTAAACCCGATTGTTATTAAAATGAGTTATGTTTTTGAATTAAATCTTTAACTTTACGACGTTCAAGGATGAAGTATGCAAGGAATGCTACAGATACAACACCTGCAACTCCAGTTGCAACATAAGCCCATGTACGGTGGAAGTTATCAACAATATCGAATGATGCAAATGCTGCCATCGAAGTGTTGCTAACTTGATCAATATACTTGAACCCTTCATTACCATTTGAATCCATTCCATACGCAAGGAATCCAACTACAGGATCAGTATTTTCTCCTGAAGTATCTGTATTGGCTTCTGCTTCTGGGGTTTGCTCTGGAGAATCACTAACTTCATCTGAATCAGTCTCAGCAGTAGGTGAACCTATTTCAGTTTGACCACCTGTAGCTTCAATTTTAATATTTTCAGTCTTCCAAGCACCTACAGTAGTATTAAATACTAATGTTGGATCAATTGCTTGTAATGATTCAGAAACTTCAAAAGTATGCGGTGCATAACTTTGATTTTGGTGTTTCTCATTTTGAACTTCTTCTGGTGCTTCCCATAGGAATGATACAGTATGTGAAGCTTCGGAGAATACAGGAACTACTTCACGAACTACTTGATTGTTTTCATCTAACAATAACCAGAACGCTCTGTTTGATGTGTCTTTTGTCAATTGAACCCTTACACTGTCATTTGTATAATAGAAAGACTCATTACCATTGGCATCAGTGTAAACTTCACGCTTAAATGAGAACTCTTTTAGGAATGCATCTGCCTCATCACGGTCAACAATTTTAGTATCAACACCATCAACTTGTTGAGTCGTAGTGGCAGTTACAGGACGTGTTACCTTAACTTTAATTTCTTGTGCAACTTCATCCTGAACTGCACTTAGGATAACAGTTTTCTCAAACTCAATTTCACCAAATTCAACTAAATCAGATCCTGTCACAGTTACATTATCAGCAATCTTAGTTAAATTAAGCTTGATAGAAGAAACATTTTTTGGCCCTTCAAATTCATAACTAAAGATATCCTTTTCAGTTGTTTTAGTGCCATATACTTGTTCAGAATTATCAGGATTAACAAAGTCAATTTTGGAAATCAATGGAATCTGTTTTCTACGAGCTAGTTCTTGTGCAGCTAATTCCTGAGCTGTTGGCTTATTAGCTTCTTTTTCTTTCTCAATATCGTTATTGGTATTAGAGTTGCCTCCACTACTGTTGCTGTTGTTATTAGCATTGTTATTAGTATTGTTATTGTTTGAATCTGTCTTAGGTTTTTCAGTAACTGTAAAAGTAAACGTCTGGTTAATAACAGGTTCATCGTCTGCGGATCCAGTACCTAACCCAAATCCTGATACTGAAATCGTACCAGTACCAACGCTTTTCGCTGTAACTTTTATTGTATATGAATTTCCAGCACCAGGAATTGTAAGAATTTTTGATGTGTCACTACTTACAGCACCAGAAGCACTTACATTTGCATCTAAAGAACCCTGCTTATCAGAAATTGATATTGTTATAGTAGCTGTTTCTCCTACATACAAGCTTTTTTTTGAAACATTATATCCAATTGTTGATAAGGCAAAAATCTGCAACGGATTTAATGCAATAACCATTGCGCAAAAACAAGTTATTACTCTAATAAATTTTTTCATGTTATCTCCTTTATTGAATTGTTACTGTTCCTATGATATGGCGATATACTGCCATCATATCTCTTGAATCAATCTTCCCATCACCATTTATGTCAGCTTTGTAAAAATCATTTGCTGAAATTGTGACAGTTCCAATGATATGGCGATAAATAGCCATCATATCTCTTGAATCAATCTTACTATCGCCATTTAAATCACCTTTCATTCCTGTTGGAACCTCAATAGGAGATTCTGTTTGTTTTACAAAGTCAGGAGAAACGTAGCCTCTTAATCCATTATACTCAACCTTAACCCATCCATTTGAAGCTATTCCAACACTTTTAACAATTGCATTGTCAGGAATGGTAGTCATTATTCGTGAGTTTGTTGTCCAAGAAGATCTCATATTTAGGCTAGTTCCATCACCAGTTGATATCATGTAATTAACTTCGCTTGACTTGAGTGTAATTCTTGTTTGAGGAACTGAAGTACCATAATTGGTCACTTTTGGAAGCTTGGTAATCCTATTTGAAGAAATATACCCAAAGACTGAAGTAAGATCAACTTCAACATCTTTATCCACCACTGAACCATTTTCTGTTGGCATTGAGAGGTTAGTTTTAATAAATCCATTTTCTTCAGAAAGAATAGTAAATGTTTGATTAATTCTATTAGTTTTAGTAGAATACCAATTTGCAGCTGAATTAGAAGAGGATTTTTTTACATCCACAGGCTTATTATCTGTAATTACACCTAATTGATAAGCATCGTAATCTTTAAATCCAGAGCGATAATCGATAAAGTACGCAATTGAAGCGATTTTATATCCGTAGTATGGGTCAGAAGCATATGCCGGTGTCACACCCGATCCTTTATTACCATAGGAATTTCCGTAATATCTCCAATCATTGATTGAGAAATACCCTCTAAATAGAGTGCCCATGAATGAGGATAATGCTGTATCTAATCCCGCAAAGGTTGTTGCTAAGTTAGGGTTCGAATCTACAGCATTCCATCCAAATAGATTTAATCGCTCTCTTGCATAGGTAGAAGATCCATAAGTAGATTCTAAACAAGCTTGAGCAAAAACCATCAAAGCATTCATCCCATATTTATTTGCATATTCTATAAACAACTGTTCATTGCCTGCAATTACAGAATATTTAGCATTGTTTTTATCGGAAGAATATCCTAATCTATTAACCAAGTAATTATTTAAATCATCTGCAGTAATATTTGACATTGAGCGAACTGGCAACCATACATAATAAGCATAAAATGATGCTCCATTATTTACTGGCTGTTTTAGTTCAATATCATAATAATAATTAATTCCATTTGCAGAATAATATGTTCCAGGAGGAAGCCAACTTGGAGCAATTGCAAAAGTTGTGGAAGCTCCTGTTGTACTAGAGCTCTTATGTGAGGTCGTTACAACAACAGAAAGATCGTTAGTTTTAGCTGAAGCATCATACACAACTTTATAATGAGTGAGACTAACAATCTTCTTATATGGTTGTTCTGCATCTGATCCATTCTTTGCATAATAGTCTTCATTTCCACCTAACATTATTTCCTTCTTTGTTTCATAGTAAAACAATGGAACAATATCAATTTGATCGAGGTCTACAAATCCACGAGCACCATTTACTTCTACTTCAGCAACAAGTTTACCATTCACCAAAACAGTTTGGTAATAAAATAATTCGTAATGTGCTGGAACATAAGTGTATCTGCTTTTTAGCTGATTATCATAATAAATACCAAGTGTTTTTGCACCATCTGTCCCTAAAATTGTACTCTTTCTGTAAGGATACGCTTGAGCTCGAGCACGAAAAGCAGAAACAATTTTTGTGTCAGACCGGCTTGTTGTCGATCTTACAACAATATTTTTGTTGTCTTGTGAATTAGCATAATCATTCATTTTTTTCTGAGCGTCGTTAAAGTTATTAGTACTAAAGTTATCTACTGTAGATGAAAAACTACCATCTGGCTCAATTCTGTGAACCGTGTAAACAGGCGTACTTCTATCAGAAATGGTATCTTCAGATAACACATTTGTAATTATACCGCTAGATATTAGCATCCCTACTAAAAGAACGGTTATCAGTTTCTGTTTTTTTCTCACAAGGTTCCTCCCTTATTTGTTAATTTATAAAACAACTAATTTATCATATCATAATTTCAATAATTATTCGGTTATTTTCTTTCTTTATAGCGCATAAAGATTATCGCACACCAGATGACTTGTTTTATATTCTCGTACATTCTATAATTAAATAGATCAGGAGGTATTTTATGACATCTGACGTATCAATGAAAAATAACGTTCGGTTAAGTTTAGGGGAAGAAATTGGTAATTCAGTCACACATGGTGTTATGTCTGGTTTACTCCTGCTATTTCTTCCTTATGCAAGTGTGAGAGGATATATGAATGGAGGACTGATATTATCTATCGGTTATTCCGTCTTTATAATCTCTTTGTTCTTAATGTTTCTTGCATCAACGCTGTATCACGCAATGGCTTATGATACAAAACACAAATATGTATTTAGGATCTTAGACCATATTGGAATCTACCTTGCAATTGCTGGTACGTATACTCCAGTGTGCCTCTATACGATAGGTGGAACCTTGGGTTATACGATTCTATTCCTTCAATGGCTCATGGTCCTTGTAGGAATATTATATAAATCAATAGCACAGAAATCAATTCCTAAAGTTTCTGTAACAATTTACTTAGTAATGGGTTGGACCGCTGTAGTCTTACTACCACAGATGATCCGTACTGGAAATTGGGTATTTATGACCTTAATTGCCTTAGGTGGGATCCTCTATAGCATCGGTACCTACTTCTATATGCAAAAGGATAAGCCTTATTTCCATATGATTTGGCATATATTTATTAATCTTGCTGCCATCTCTCATTTCATCGCAATTATATTCTTTATTCAGTAATCACTCGGTACACCACCGTATGATTTGTGAATACATCATAAATAAAGCGAAATTTTCCGCTATAAAACACACATCCACTGTGTGTTTTTTTCTGCACTATTTTGTGTCCTTTAAGATAGTTTTTTTCAAAATAATCTAACATCATGCGTCCTAAGTTAGGTTCTATATTTTTTAAGTCTTCAAGGACTTCGTCTGAATATTCAAATGTCATTTTTGTAACCCCAACGCTTCTCTAAGTTCAATTGAGTTGTAACTTTTGTGTTCTGTTTGATAGCGTTCTTTTGCTTCTGCATATTCTAGCTCAGTGATTTCATTGAACACTTGTTTCAACGCTGCATCACGTAAGAACTCTGAAACACTAATTCCCTTAAGATCTGCAAAGTTACGAATCAATTCACTGTCTTTCTTACTGAGTCTAAGCGAAACTGATACTCCTGTCTTCATAATTCACCCCTTATGTAACTCAAACTATATCACATATTTGTATGACATTTCAATACAATTGTATTACATTGTAGTTCAGAAGCACTTCTATTTTTTCTTTCGTGGGAAAGTTATTTGTAATATTAGTATCAAAAATGATTATGTTTTATAAGATTCATTCTGTGAAATATTATGTGTTTTTGTATATTTATCGCAGTGTAGTCACCAAATTTATCGTTTCAACATGAATAAGTAGTGAAGCGAGAAAGTCTGTCCTTTTATGTCGTTTTGATAAAAACAATAATATTCCTAAGAAAATGGCCATTTCATTTTTGATCGATACCTAAAGAAAAGTCAGAAGGATTCTCTCATCTTCTGACTTTTTAAATTTAGATATTCCATGAGAGCCCAGTGATGAACCATCTCATGACAATCCTATCAATAAATCATTAAATATGTTTACTAACTTTAGAGTAAGTAAAAGACAGCCGAAGCTGTCTTTGTTAGTCATCTGCAGGTTTTACTGGGCAGTCACAGATATATTCACTGCCATCATGAACTACCATACGGAGGCCTCCGTCTGCAACGTAGTCATGGTCATGCATCCATTCTGCTAAAGCAATATGAATGTCTTCAAAATTGTTTGTTGTGACGCGAAGTATTGCTTCTTGTTTTGGAAGTTCGATAAATTTAACCGATTCGGTATCATCACCTTTATCCTTCACACGCGTGAATATTTCAACATCCACAACTTCAAGTCGTTCATCAGAATCGTATTGAACTAAGAAGCTATATTCTTCTTCTGAAACATCTATACCTTTGCGGTTTAGTTCTTTCTTTAGTGCATATAATGCACGATTCGCTACGTCTTTTGAATAATCCGGAATCGACACTCTAGTCGACGCCGCGACTAAGGGATCGATTTCAAGTTTTTCAATCTTGTAATTCATCTCCTCAACTCCTTTGCTTAATTATAACATATTTTTTGTTTTATGTTTAATTAGGCAACCATTACAAGCGCTTGATGTCCATGAAGACAAAAAACACCATAATTGCAAGCATAATTGCAAACCCTGCAATCATCACTGCATTTTCAACCTTTTTAGGGAGTGGTTTACGCACAATCATTTCCACTGTAATAATTAATGCACGTCCACCATCTAATACTGGTATTGGAATCAAATTCATAATTGCTAATGAGACAGACAGCGAAGCAATCAATTCCCAGAAGAACAGCATTCCATATTGTTGTACTTTTGCGGTTTGCTGGTAGATTGCAATTGGACCCCCTACATTGTTTAATCCAATTCCTTGAACTAACCATCCTAACACCTTAACAAGCGTTCCAATCATGGAACCTATAAATGCAAAAGTGTATTGGATTGTTTCAAAAAAGGATACATGAATGAGTTGACCCGATTCAAAATAAACACCCATCTTGTATGTTTCAGATTCTGCATCAAATTGTGGTGTCATTGTGAGTTGCACTTCTTGTCCATCACGTAATACTGTTATATTAACAGTTTCACCTTGGAATGAAGTAATTCCTAATACGACATCATTTGCAGTTGAAGGTCTTACAACATTTCCATTACGGAATTCAAGGCGAATAATTTCATCATTGGCCATCATTCCAGCTTCACTTGCTGCACTTTCAGCAACAACTTCTTGAATGATTGGACGGGGTGTGTCTACGATCCCATAAATTGAGAAGATTCCTAAATACACAACAAATGCAAGTACAAGGTTCATAAAGATCCCTGCAAGCATTACGATAAGACGTTTCCAACGGGCAATACCATTGATTGTTCGTTCTAAGGGAACATCTTCCATCCCTGATTCACCAGGCTCACCAGCCATTGCAACATATCCGCCAATAGGTAATGCGCGAATACTATACTTTGTTTCTGAGCGTTTGCTTTGCTTCGAGTATATGAGCGGACCCATACCGATTGCAAATTCTCGGCAATATACGCCAAATTTCTTTGCAGCAATCAAATGTCCGAGTTCATGGATTGTTACAATAATGCTGAGTACGGCGGCAAAAACAAGAATGTTAATTAAATTTTCAAATATTACATTCATAAAAACCTCCTATAAGATGATTGATAATACCACTGTAAATACAATGAAGCTAAATGCAATACTATCAATACGATCTAAGATACCACCATGACCTGGTAGTATATTTCCATAATCTTTAATATTGTAGAAACGTTTGACTAAGCTAAATGCTAAATCACCGATTTGTCCTACAAACGGAACGAGTAATGAGATTGTTAGAATTACTTCAAATGGCAAAATACCGCGGTTTACAACATAAACCATTCCAAAGAGTAATGAAACTGTGATTGAACCAATTACACCAATAATTGCACCTTCAACAGTTTTTTTAGGAGATACCCTTTCAATAAGTTTTGTTTTACCAAAGAATGTTCCCCCAAAGTATGCAAATATATCTGTTGAATATGTTGCAAGTACAACATAAAGCAATACAAATAAATCATACGAGAATACGAGTACTAATGACGAGAGCGTCAACGCTAATATTGTACCCATCATAAATACAAATGCCATATCTTGCACACTAAACCATTCATTAAATACTGAGATAGCAAGCAAGAGGATAAGAGCAATTGATAAAACAGCAATGAAATAGTCTGTTGGTAAAAATGCACCCGAAAGTATATACGCCCATAAAATCAGTAAGATTGACGGTTTCCATTCTGTTTTTTTAATTTTATAGATCTCATATCCGGCAATCACACCGACGATTGCGACAAAGACCATAAATCCGGTCTGTCCAGATATCAATACAAGTGCTAAAACTCCCACTAGAATTATCGATGTAATTATTCTTTCTTTCATTGATTCAATCCTCCAAAACGCCTTTCTCTACTTCCAAAATTGCTCAGGCATTCTAAAAAGCGATCTGCCGTAAATTGCGGCCAAGCGTCGTCAACGAACATTAATTCTGCATAAGCAAGTTGCCATAATAAATAGTTCGATAAACGGGTGTCTCCACCAGTTCGAATGAGCAAGTCTACCTCAGGTAAACCAAATGTGTCTAAAGCATCATTCAGTGATTCTTCAGTGACCGGTTCATCATTATTCACTAACTTGTTTACAGCACGTACAATCTCATCACGAGAACCATAATTCAATGCAAAGTTAAGAATAAGTTTATTGTTATTTTTTGTTTTTTCTACTGCGTCAAGCATGACGTTTCGTGTTTTCTCAGGAATTTTTGATAAATCCCCGATTACGTGAATCGAAATGCCCTTTTCCATCAGTTCATCTAAAAACTTGTTGAAGAATATTGCTGGCAATTTCATGAGATATTCAATTTCTTTTTGTGGCCGCTTCCAGTTCTCTGTACTAAAAGCATAAAGTGTTAGAGCCTCTACCCCAACACTTAAAGCAGCCAATGCAATTTCACGCACATTCTCACTCCCATAATAGTGTCCAAATGTACGATCTTTATTTTGCTTTGTCGCCCATCGTCCATTTCCATCCATGATGATAGCGACATGCTTAGGACCATTCATGATCAATTAAACCGTCATGATTTCCTTGGTTTTAGCTTTACTGATTTCTTCAATCTTATTTACGAATTCATCAGTTAATTTTTGAACATCTTCCAGCATTTTCTTTTCTTGATCTTCAGTTAAAGTATCATCGTCTTTTGCAAGATCGTTCAAATCACGACGGATATTACGTACAGCAATTTTTGATTCTTCAGCAAATTTGCTTACGTCTTTTGCTACTTCACGACGTGTTTCTTCAGTTAACTTTGGAACATTGATACGAAGGAGTGTTCCATCATTTTGTACTGGTAAATTTGGATGTGCTTCACTGATTGCGCGTTCAGCATCCTTAAGTGATGAAGGATCGAATAATTTCACAACAAGTTGTGTCCCTTCACTTACTGATATTTGCCCGATTTGGTCAAGTGGTGTTGGGCTACCATAGTAGTTTACCATTACACCATGCAATAGGCTTGCATTTGCACGTCCTGAACGTAAGGTACCTAAACGTTGTTCAAAGTTCGCAATGGCACCTTCCATTGATTTACGGCCTTCATTTAATAGTGCATTACTCATATTATTATCCTCCTAAAGAGACGATGGTTCCAATCGTTTCGCCTCGTGTTACTTTTATTATATTATCTTTTTCGTTCATATTAAAGACAATTAAATCAATATCGTTCTCCATACACATTGATGTTGCGGTAGAATCCATCACTTTCAATTGTTCTTGTAATACTTGCATATAGGATAAACTATCATACTTTACTGCAGAAAAGTCTATATTTGGGTCAGCGTTATACACACCATCAACCCCATTTTTAGCCATCAAGATAACATCTGCTTTAATTTCTGATGCACGAAGCGCAGCAGTAGTATCGGTTGAGAAGAATGCAGAACCAATTCCAGCACCAAATACAACAACACGACCTTTTTCTAAATGACGAATTGCGCGACGTGGAATATAGGGTTCGGCCACCTTTACCATGTCAATCGCAGTTTGAACTCGTGTTTCAACACCTACTTTTTCAAGTGCTCCTTGAATCGCCAATGAATTGATGACTGTTCCTAACATCCCCATGTTATCAACTTGCATCCGATCAATCCCAAGTTCTTCAGCCATTTTCCCACGTATAAAATTGCCTCCACCGACAACAATTGCTACCTCGACGCCGTCATCGACAATCGTTTTTACCTGTCTTGCTAAATCATCAAGAACTTCATGGTCAAAGATCCCATCAGTGCTTGCTAGGGCTTCCCCGCTTAGTTTTAGTAATACGCGTTTATACATAACGATCTTCCTTTCAAAAAAAGGACACAAAAATGTGTCCTATAAGTGTTTTAGATTTGTGCAGCTTTTGCTACTTCTTCCGCGAAGTTTTCTTCACGTTTTTCAATACCTTCACCAACAGCGAAACGTACGAAAGTTACGACACTAGCATTTGCAGCCTTAAGGATTTGTGACACTTTTGAGCTTCCATCCTTAAAGAAGATTTGATCAAGAAGTGATATATCTTGAAGTGATTTACTAATACGTCCTTCGATGATTCCTGCAATAACCTTTTCAGGTTTTGAAGCCAATGAAGGATCATTATTTACGATTTCGATTTGAATTCCACGTTCATGGTCAATTACATCTTGAGGAACATCTTCACGAGATGTATATTGAGGATTCATTGAAGCAACTTGCATTGCCATATCCTTCGCTAATTCAGCATCGCCGCCTTTAACAACAACTAATGCAGAAATCTTACCACCCATGTGAACGTATGAACCAAATTGTTCATCGTCTTGTTTTTCAACTACTGTGAAACGACGTAATGTAATCTTTTCACCGATTGTTGCAGTAGCATCAACAACTGAGTCACCCAATGTTTTTCCATTAACTTCAAGTGCTAAAGCAGCATCTAAGTCCGCAGGATTTTGTTCAACGATTGAATTACCCACTGTTTTAACGAGTTCAAGGAACATTTCGTTTTTTGCAACGAAGTCTGTTTCTGAATTCAATTCAACAACAACTGCACGGTTTCCATCAACAACAACACTTGATAAACCTTCAGCAGCAATACGACCTTGTTTCTTTTGTGCAGAAGCGATTCCTTTTTCACGTAACCAATCTTGAGCAGCTTTTACATCGCCATCTGTTGCTTCTAAAGCTTTCTTGCAATCAAGCATTCCAGCTCCAGTAAGTTCACGTAGTTCTTTTACTAAGCTTGCAGTTACAGCCATGAATTATTCTCCACCTTTCGTTTCTGTTGTACTTTTAGTTTCTTTTACTTCTTTGTTTTCTGATGCTTCACGTGCTGGACGTCTGTTATCATCACGGTCATCACGACGTGGTCCACGTTGTTGACGACGACGATCATCACGACGACGACGTTCTTCTTGACGTTGACGACGACGACGTTCGCTTTCAGCAGCTTGTTGTTCAACGTTGATGATTACATCTTCCATTGAGATATCTTCACCATCTTGATCTTGATAAGCAACAGCTAATACGCCACCCTTAGGTTCAACCATAGCATCCGCCATTAATTGAATGATCACGCGAATTGAACGTACTGCATCATCATTTGCAGGGATTGCATAGTCAACTACATCTGGATCACAGTTTGTATCTACGATACCAAATACAGGGATACCAAGTTTTTGAGCTTCTAATACTGCGTTACGGTCTTCAATTGGATCCACAACAAATACAGCATCTGGAAGTTTCTTCATTTCTTTGATACCACCAAGGAAGTTTTCCAAGCGGTTCTTTTCTTTTAGTAATAGTGCAATTTCTTTCTTTGTATAAACATTGATTGCGCCACTGTTTTCCATCTCTTCGATTTCAATCAAACGACGGATACTCTTTTGGATTGTACGGAAGTTTGTTAATGTACCACCTAACCAACGTTGGTTAACGAAGAATGAACCACTGCGTAGTGCTTCTTCAACAACGATTGTTTGAGCTTGTTTCTTTGTACCAACAATTAACAATTTACCATTGTTTTCCGCAATCTTGCGTAGTGCTGTGTAAGCAACCTCTAAAGCATCAACTGTTTTGTTTAAGTCGATGATGTAAACACGATTTTTAGCCGCATAAATATATGGCTTCATCTTAGGGTTCCAACGGCGTGTTTGGTGTCCGTAATGTACCCCGCTTTCAAGTAACTTCTTCATTGTTACTAATGACATAAAAATTCCTACCTTTCCGTTTCGCCTCCACTACTTCTAACATCGATAACTCTTGTGAGCACGGATCGATGAATCCATAGTGTGTGAACTAGCATTTTAGTGCCGTAGGTATAATATCATACTTAGCACTAATAAACAACCCTAAAACACAATGGACAATAAACTTTGAACCCCTTAGAAGTATCTCTAAATATTACTGCAATCCATTTATTTGATCATGAATAAATGAACTGGTTGTACGAAATAAACGATCCATAAATCAAATCTTTGAGCATATGAGTTGATAGCCCTTTCAAGATTGTTTATGATTAGAGTACAGAAAGGTCGATAAGTGGACACGAAGTTAAGTAATTGCTTTGAGGAGATCTTATGGTAGTGAAGGATACGTGATTTATCGCCTTTCTAAAACTCATGTAACACATAAAGGTGTTGCATCTGAGTCAATCTGCTTTACATTAACAATAAAGCAGATTATAGCAATGGACTCCGTGTGCAATTGTGAAGAAGCATGCGGAGTCTTTTTATATCCATGCATACCTTCTATAGTCGTATCGTTGAACCCCCTTTCAGAGTGTGCTATCATATTTATACAGAGGATAATGACATCGCACAGTATCAATACGTTTGCAAGCGATGTTCCTTCATCAAATGAATTCTAATTCATTTTAGGACTCGATATGCTGATGTAAGTATCGTTATCATCCAGGATAGCGTTGTGCACGTTCATATTCTCAACCTCACATCGGTCTGATAAAAAGGACACGATGAGGGAATCAACCGATATCACTTTTTGATTAAAGTGATAGGATGTTGAACTCCGTATACAATAACCAAGTATACGGAGTTTTTTATGAGAGCTCTTGAGTGCAAAGAATCATATTTTCTAGGGTTCTTTGGTATAATGATAAAAATAAAGGAGAAGCATCCATATGAAGAATATTAAATGGGGCATTATCGGACTTGGCCACATCGCAACAAAATTTGCACATGCAATCAAATGTGTTGATAATGGAGAATTAGTCGCAGTAGCATCGCGCAGTAAAGAAAAATCAGAATTATTTGGATCACAATTTGGGTTGCAACCCGATGCGTGTTATGGAAACTATGAAGACATACTCAATCACCCTGACCTCGATGCACTTTATATCGCATTACCCAACCATCTTCATAAAGAATGGTCAATTAAAGCTTTGAATGCGAAAAAAGCAGTGTTGTGTGAAAAACCAAGCACCTTGAATACCCATGAATTAAAAGAAGTGTTAAATGCCGCTAAGAATAATCGGGCTTTCTACATGGAAGCAATGAAAACACGGTTCTTACCTGCAACAAGGCATGTTAAGCAATTGCTTGCAGATCACGCCATCGGTGACCCTCGTTTAGTTTATGGTGACTTTGGGTTTAAACCACCCTTTGATCCCACAAATCGACTCTTCGATCAATCATTGGGAGGTGGGGCACTATTGGATGTGGGCGTCTATCCCCTTGCCTATACCTTCGATCTCTTTGGAAAAGAGTCTAAAGTGTTTGAAAGCATTCAAACCTTTGGTGAAACAGGCGTCGATCTTGATACTTCTGTCTTAATCAAATCGGTTGATGATGTTCACATTCATCTATTTGCATCGATTGATTGTGATTCTCCAAGAGATTACATTATCGTAGGTCCAAAAGGAACAATTCGTGTTCCACGATTTTCAAATGCAACATCCATCACCTTAACTCAAGGTGATATTGTAACTGAATACCATTATGATCATCTTGTAAATGGTCTTGAATATCAAATCTATGAAGTCAATGAATGCCTCAATAACAACCTCTTGGAATCACCCATTATGTCTTGGGATGATTCGTATCATCTGATGAGTGTTGTCGATGACATTGTGAATACAAAAGAATAACCATTCATTCTTACACCCTATGCTCAATTGAATGTAAGCGTCTAATAGGACACATCTAGAAACACCTCGTTATATCTGGAATAACTAAACCAGAAAATGAGGTGTTTATTAATGATACAATTTGAGAAGATACCAATGGTGTATCTCGTCCATGGTGCTACAGATCTAAGAAAAGGGATCGACGGATATGCATCAATAGCTCAAGACTCTGGTAAATTGAATCCATTCGTGTCCATCATTCAACAGCTCTAATACTCTTGGTATTGCCTTTTCACAACTTCTGTTTGGACGAAACCTATAACTGTACTTTTGAATAGTGCTCTTCGCATATTGTGTCAATATTTGGGCGATTGCTTGTTGGATAACTTTTGTCTACCAATGTTGGTATTCCCAGTTTCCTTACGCTTCCGTTGCCTTTTGGAATTTCAACTCTCAATACTGGTTGTGGTTTGTATTTGCGGTCTCTGATGTTTTTGTTTGATGGACTCACCGTTTTCCTTGAGATACTCAAGGAGTGTGTCCATATCCATACCATCAACACCTCCCACCCCCTTGTTTGCTTTTACCTTTAGGTACGCTTGGTTGAGATTGTTGTTATCCAAGACTCTTTCGAGTAATTCTGACATGCATTGTTCCTTCCTTTTCTATTTTGCTCTCCATTGGTTCATTTTATATTTTATTTTAGTTTTCGTGGAAATACGTTCCCACTATTTCCGATATCAAATATCCACTAGAGACAGCATCTTTATTGTTGCACGATTTACTGTTTAGTCCTTTTTTTATCAAGGCGATACCTACTTTGACTTCGGCTGACTTCTCAGATAAACCGTTTTAAAACCAACCTTAACGATTGCTGATTATAAAGTGCTCGTACTTATTCGTTCGTGAGACCTCATGGGATAAGTCATATATCTTTGTCTTGTTTACTAGCTAGGTTTGCACCTTGAACTTACGTCTATCTTTTGGGCTTTGTTACCTTTGGCTAACTTACCCGTTCAAAAAGCCTTGTACCTAGTTTCTGTCCGTCAAGCCACGATTTCGCGATTGCTTCCTCTCTCCCACACCTCACGATGTAAAACTTGCAAGTCGCTATCGGATTCGCGATAGATACGTTCCTTGGGACTATCACCCAAGATATATGACATGCCCGTCATACTAAAAAAAACAAGAGTACTCAACAGAGAATTCTTGTTTTTGGGGATATAAAACTTTACCTGTGGTTTTGACCCGCAACACAACTACTCGGTGTATATGTAACGAAATCCCTAATTGAATCTTCAAAGAAAAATGGGGTTAGTTCTACACTTGCGATATTATCAAAAAATGTAAAATTTACCACCTAAAATCATAAGGAATAAAGATTATCTGTATTAAAATTAGAATCACAAACAAAACAAATGGTATAGAACTTTTATCCAGAATCCATCTAATTTCATGCCCCTCCTTTTTCTCTTTTAGTTTACCAG
Source organism: Erysipelothrix larvae (assembly GCF_001545095.1). Taxonomy (NCBI): domain Bacteria; kingdom Bacillati; phylum Bacillota; class Erysipelotrichia; order Erysipelotrichales; family Erysipelotrichaceae; genus Erysipelothrix; species Erysipelothrix larvae. The sequence goes on along the minus strand of NZ_CP013213.1, from coordinate 911,719 downwards.
ATATTAAATTATATAATAGCCAAGCAAAAATAAAAAGATTAAAGAGAATTGGCTTTTGCTGTAGAATTATTGTGTTTATATATCCTAAAAGGAGAATAAAATACGACCATATTGTTCTCATCATGATGACTAATCCAAAATCGTGTATGATCTATTGAAAGTAAACCGATATAGATGAATTGTTCTACTTGAATTTCTATTGATATCAAAAACCATTTGAACTTTTGTAACCCCATTAACTCTTGATTGTGTTCTTTTAACGTTATACCAAAGATTATCCCCGGAAGTATGTTGTTGAAATATTACATTTGCAATAGATGTCGCTCCAGCAAGTGGCACAAACCCTATAGTGGCTACTTCTACAGCTAATGATGATTCAGTATCTGAATTAAAAGAGCCATAACTAACGGAAGTAAAAGGTGAATAATCCCACTTGTCTCCGTATGCTCTTGCAACTGAATATAAGTTAGATGCTGAAGATTCAGAGTTTTTTGAAAATCCGTCTTTAAGAATCAAATTAATTTGATCCATTTCTTCTTGAGTCACAAATAAATTTTCAGTGAAAACAGTTTCAACTACTGTTGAATCATTCTGTTTTTCTTCTTCATAATCTGCTAATGCGTTTGTAATGCTTGTAGTTCCTATCATCAGTGATAAGATTGAAAATGTCACAAGCTTACTTATTTTTTTCATTTTTCCCCCTTCACTCATTAATTGAGATTATGAGAATTATATCAAAAATTTTTATGAAAATGTGACGATCGATGTTTTTTCGATGTTTTTTACCCTTTCTAAGCTTTTTATTTTTATAATCTGCATTTGCACAGTGCGCTTACAAACACTTAAAATATGGACTGTTTATTGGACTTACATATGGTTTGCGCACGATTTTCATCCGAAATTGGTTTAGTTAGGGTGGAAAGAAAGACTAAACAGTCATATTAACCCTCAACTATCGGCATATTGGAATTGTCGGCATAACGAGCAGAACGTGCAATTAAACCATTTGTAATCGGACGGAAGAACTTTTTATTCTCAAAGACGAAAAATGGAGCACAAATGAGTTCAATCTACTATAGCATCGTAGAAACTGCAAAGCTGAACAATCTTGATATTCAATCATACTTTGAATATATTCTTGACGAAATGATACTTATGCCTAAATCAACACGGCATGAATCACTCCAGCGCTTGTTGCCTTACTCAAAGGAACTGCCAAAACAAGTTTATGCAAAGAACAAGTAAATCATAGAAACAACAAACACCTCATACTAATTGGGTTAATTATCCCATACAGCACGAGGTGTTTTCCATATGTATTGTATTAGACGCTTACAATTGAATCAAATTGGACACCCGTTTACTGTAGTAAGCGTGTGTCCCATTTTTTATAAGTGTCATTTGATAAGAAAACACTATGGGGGTTTGATTCACCCATGGCATACCTTTTTTATACAACTTAGTCTTCAATCTCAATATGTAATTCTTTGAGTTGTTTTTCTGTTGCAGGGGCAGGTGCATTGGTTAATGGACACCGAGCCGATGCATTTTTTGGAAAGGCAATAACATCGCGAATTGAATCAGACTCTGTTAATGCCATCGCATAGCGATCTAGCCCAAAGGCAATACCACCATGTGGTGGTGTACCATATTTAAAGGCATCCACAAAGAATCCAAAGCGACTTTCAATATCTTCATTACTAAATCCGATAATATTGAACATTTTCGCTTGAAGGGTTTGATCATAAATACGCATCGAACCGCCTGCAACTTCAAATCCATTGAGTGATAAGTCATAGGCTTGTGCTGTAACTTTAAGTGGATCTGAATCCAAGAGCTCAATGTCTTCACGTTTTGGTGAGGTAAATGGATGGTGACGGGCAATGATTTCCCCTTCTTCACCCAGTTCAAACATTGGGAAGTCTACAATCCATGCATACTTAAATGTATTTTCTGGAATTAAGTCAAAATCTTTTGCCAATTGAAGTCGAAGTGCACCCATTGCAGTACAGGTTTGCTCCCATTCACCGCTTCCAATAAAGAGCACGTCGTTTTCTTGTAAGTTAAGGGTTTGGTAAAGTGCTTTTATTTCAGTTTCTGATAAGAACTTCGCTGCACTTCCAGATAGTGTGTCTTGTTGGGCTTTTAAGACAACCAATCCTTTCATGCCATTTTTCTTGACAAGATCGGTATACTTATCACTCACTTTACGGGTAATTGTATCTGCATGGTTTCCAGAAAGCACAAGTGCACGCAATGCACCGCCCTGTGTTAATGTGTCTTGGAAGACTTTAAATTCACTGTCTTTGAATACACCATTAACATCACTGAGGTGTAATTCAAAACGAAGATCCGGTTTATCACTGCCATAAACATTTAAAGCATCATAGAATGAAATGCGTGGAAACTCTGGTTTTTCATGACCAAGGACATGAACCATAACATCGGATGCAACCTGTTCAATAATTGCCATAAACTCATCTTGACTTAAAAATGATGCTTCGATATCCACTTGGGTAAAGTCGAGTTGACGGTCTGCTCTTAAGTCCTCATCACGGAAGCATCGTGCAATTTGATAATACCGTTCTAAGCCACCAATCATCAGTAATTGTTTGAAGATTTGTGGAGATTGTGCTAAAGCATAGAATTCACCTTTATGAACGCGTGATGGCACTAAGTATTCGCGTGCTCCTTCAGGTGTTGATTTCGTAAGCATGGGTGTTTCGATTTCTAAGAATCCTAAATCCTCTAAGGTACGACGCATTTGTCCGGTAATCTTTGACCGTTTGATCAAACGATCTTGCATAATTGGACGACGAAGGTCAAGATAGCGATATTTAAGTCGTGTATCTTCAAGTGCATCCGTTTCGTCCGCAATAATCATCGGAGTTTGTTGTGCTTCGTTGATGATTTCAAGTCCATCAACTACAATCTCAACATCACCTGTAGGAAGTTTTGGATTCTTATCTTTACGTTCATTCACGATTCCAGAAATACTTAATACATATTCACTGCGAATCTTGTCGACACGTGGAAATTCTTCTTGATTGATAACCAATTGGACTAAACCACTGCGATCGCGCAAATCAATAAAGACAATTGATCCAAAGTTTCTGCGTTTTGATACCCACCCTACAAGTTCGACACGTTGTCCAACATGTTCCATTCTAAGGGTTCCATTATGATGTGTTCGTTTCATGTTAAGCTCCTTTTAACCATTCTTTAATTGTTTCAATGCCTTCTTCTAAAGACAGTTGAAGTTGTTGTTGTGTTTCAATATTCTTAAGTGTGAGTTGATTGTTTGCACGTTCATTTTCTCCGCAAATAATCACAACTTTTGCATGTGTACGGTCGACTGTTTTGAATTGAGCCTTCATCGATCTCACATCATGATCAAAGTCACAGATAAAGCCTTCGTGTCTTAATGCTTGGATGGCTTTAAAGATTGACAGCACTGATTCTTTATCGCGTGGCATCCCATAAACATCAATGTGATCTTCCGTATCAAAGTGTGTTCCAGACATTTCTGCGTATATCAATGCACGTTCAAGCCCAATCGCAAATCCTATTGCATCTGTTTTAGGGCCACCAAAGTATTCAACCATTTCGCTATAGCGACCACCTGCGAAAATTGTAGATTGGGCACCTGCATTTGGATCTGTTGATACAACTTCAAACACAGTGTGATTATAGTAATCAAGCCCACGCACCATGGAATCATCCACGCGGTAATTGATATGCATTGAATCCAATAAGGAACATACTGTTTCAAAGTATACGCGAGATGTTTCATTCAATGAATCTCTACTCTTAGGTGCATTCACAACTTCTGGTTTATCCCCATCTACTTTACAATCCAATATTCTCAGTGGATTTTGTGTATACCGACGCTTACAGTCTGCACATAAGGTGTCAACATAGGGCTTGAAGTATTCAGTAAGTCGATCACGATATGCTTTTTGACTCTCTTTATCCCCTAATGTATTGATAACAACTTGGAAATCTTTAATCCCAAGTTTCTGAATGTAATCAAGTCCAATCATAATCGTCTCAACATCAACAACCGGATTGGCTTCACTGAAAACTTCAATATTAAATTGGTTAAAGATACGCATCCGTCCTTTTTGTGGCCGTTCATATCTAAAGTTAGGTCCGATACTGAAATAACGTTGAACGCCTTTACCATTTGCATAAAGCTTGTGTTCAACAAATGCACGAGATATCCCTGCTGTGGCTTCAGGACGCAGTGTTAATGAACGATCCCCTTTGTCAATAAAGGTATACATTTCCTTATTTACCATGTCACTTGCATCGTTTTCACGTTTAAATACTTCAGTATGTTCAAAGATTGGTGTTCTGATTTCCTCAATGTGATATTTCGCTGCGATGGCGCGTGCATCGCGTTCTAAGCTCTGCCATTTCTTGGACTGTTCCCCATAAATATCTTGAGTACCACGGGGTGCTACAAATTTGTTTGACATTGTTGTTATCTCCTTTCAAGAAATATAAAAGGTGCTACCAAGGACGTAATGAAACGTGGTACCACCTTATTTTTTTACTCAAATCGTTAACGCCGATATACGAAATTTCCTACTTGATTTCAGAAATTCATCTCCTGTGTGTCACATCAATTTCCAAAGCATGTCTTTCACCATTTCAACATGTCTCTAAGCAATCTCCATTGATTCATTCACGATCTTCGATTTTCATGGATTAAGCATACCATAGAATCAATACAAAATACAAGATAATCTGTAACTCTAACTGCACTAATCTTTAAGATTCTTATATGCTTGTATTTTCCGATGAATCATTTCCCATGCTTTTGGGTTTTCTAGGTTAAACGCATTTGATTTCCAGTTCAAAGGCTTGTCCCCTAAGTAGGGTTCAAATCCAAAATGCTCATAGATATTAATTGCCTTATAACTCCAGGTTTGCGATGTAAGGTAGATGGGCGTGGTGAGTGCGAGTTCTTGGTTTAAATCGAGAAGTCGCGTCATCAACGCTTTAACAAGACCTTTTTGTTGGTGGTCTTTGGCGGTTGATACCCAATGAATGCGGGTCATGACACAACCAAAATGATTGCCTTCCCATAAGGAAGCGGTTGATACAATGTGTTGGTGGTCATCGAGAATAAATAAGCAACGGTTTTTGAGTAAGTCTGGTCTTGTTAAAAACTCTTTTTGGAAGATGTTTTCTGCTTCATTGAGTGAATTGGTATTCTCCAATGCATAAATCAGTAACGCCCAATCTTTCTCAAACCCTGGTTTATAAAACGAGTATGAATATCCATTTGGTAATGAATAGCGTGGATAATCTTGAGTTTTGTTTTTTATCATGATGACACCAATGTAAGGCAATGTTTTATCTAGCATCGATGATCTCCTTAATTGATTAGAATAAAGGGTCCAATAAGGGACCCCATCATCTTTAGAGTGTTTTTCGATCAACACGAATTACAGACTCGACTTTTCGCAAGTTCGCAATCAGCGTTCTGAGTTGTTGCGCATCTTTAACGACAACGCGCATTGTGGTGATGGCATGAATCCGGTCATCATCAACTTCAGAATTCACAGCGTTTAGTTTTACGCGTAATTGTGATGCAGTTGTTACTAAGTCAGTGAGCAAGAAGTTGCGATCGGTAGACAGAATGGACAATACTGTTTCGTATTCTGCACTATCAACACCATCTTCCCAACTTACATTAATTAAACGTTGTGTCTCATTCACGATATTTGGACAATCTTTTCGGTGAACTTTTACACCTTGTCCTTTTGAAACATATCCAATAATGTCATCACCTGGAACTGGTGTACAACATTTTGCAAGTGAGATCATCATTGAATCGATGCCATCCACGCGAATTCCTAAATCACCTTCGACACGTTTACTTGCTTGTTTATGAATCAGGCGTTCAAACTTCTCTTGTTCGCTCACAGGTTCTTTGTGAATGGATAGTTTCTCAAAGAGTGCTTGTGTGGAGAGTGATTTTGTAGCCAATGCAAAGTACATATCGTCCAGTGAATTCAATGAAAATCCATTGAGGATTGCATCCAAGCGTTTTGCAGTCTTGACTTCTTTTTCGTCGACGTTTCGTCGTTTACACTCATCTTTAAAGATATGTTCACCTTTAACGATAAGCTCTTCGCGTTCTTCTTGTTGTTTCTTTTGAACAAACGCTTTAATTTTATTGCGTGCATGCGATGTTTTAACAACCTTCAACCAATCTTCCGATGGTTTGGCTTGTTTTGCTGTCTTAATCGCCACGACGTCTCCGGTTTTTAATTCCTTATTTAAAGGAACCAACATGCCATTTACCGTTGCACCCACTGTTGTGTTTCCGACTTCTGTATGAATTCGATAGGCAAAATCGATAGGTGTTGCGCCATTAGGCAGTCCAATAACACGTCCCTTTGGTGTCATGACATAGATGTTCGCATCAAAAATATCTCTTTGAAGGAGTTCCATGTATTCAAGCGCATTTTGATCGTCATCGGTCATTTGGTTGAAATCACTAAACCAAGCCAACCGTTCTTCAATTTCACGTTGTTCTTTTTCTTGAGGAATCTTACTGCCTTCTTTATAGCGCCAGTGTGCTGCAACCCCACGTTCTGCGACTTCATCCATTGTGTAGGTACGAATTTGAATTTCGAAAATATTACCATCATCACCAACGATTGTTGTATGGAGGGATTGGTACATATTCATTTTTGGCATTGCGATATAATCTTTTAAACGCCCTGGTATTGGACGATATTCTGCATGAATATAGCCTAAGATTTCATAACAGTTTAATTCACTTTCGGTAATGATACGAATTGCTAATAAATCGAGAATCTCATCAAAACGTTTATGCTTGGTTGTCATCTTTTTATAGATACTATAAAGATGTTTTGAACGGCCAAATATATTGAACTTGATGCCATTTTCAGTTAATAATTCTGATATGCGTGTAATCATCCGGGTAACTTGTGCATCCCGTTCTGCTTTACGCATTTCCACAAGGCGTGCGATTTCATAATATTTGTCACGGTGTAAATATTGGAAACTTAAGTCTTCCAATTCATTTTTTATGGTAGAAATCCCGAGTCTATGCGCAATTGGAGCATATACATCCAGGGTTTCTTGTGCTATTTTTTTCTGCTTTTCTTCTGATTGAAATTGAAGTGTCCGCATATTATGAAGACGGTCTACAAGTTTAATAAAGATAACGCGAATATCATTGGCCATTGCGATAAAAATCTTACGATGATTAGCGGCTAGATATTCTTTTTCATCTTTAAATTCAAGATTCCCAATCTTAGTAACACTTTCTACAAGTGTTGCGATTTCTGGAGTAAATTCTTTCGCAAGTTCTTCTTTTGTAATGCCACAATCTTCAATGACATCGTGAAGTAATCCTGCTGCAATGGTTTCTGGAGACATTGTTAAAGACGCAAGAATATATCCAACTTGAATCACATGGATTACATACGGTTCACCGCTTTTGCGATATTGTCCATCATGTTTTTCTTTTGCATAATCATAAGCATGTTGAATGAGTTGAATATTTTCGTCTTTTTGAATATAGCGTTTCGCCTCTTTTAAGATACTATCGATTGAAATGTTTGTGCTTCCTGGCATATTCTCACCTCCTTATATTTTAAAGAAAACGAAGTACGATGACTTCGTTAATATTGCATAATTGTGAATACATCGATCCCTTTGAGTTTTTCGCGGCCGTTTAGATCTGCGAGCTCAATTAAGAATGCGCACCCTACAACTTCACCACCCAATTGTCTTACAAGATTAACTGATGCTTCTATTGTACCACCAGTTGCAAGTAAATCATCAATAATTAGCACCTTTTGACCGGGTTTAATGCCATCTTTATGAACATGTAATTCATTTGAACCGTATTCAAGATCATATTCAAAGGATACTGTTTCTCGAGGTAGTTTCCCGGGTTTACGTACTGGGATAAATCCAATTCCTAATTCAGTAGCGACTGGACATCCAAAGATGAATCCACGTGACTCAGGGCCAACAATCACTTCTGCGTCGACTTCTTTAGCAAAAGCGACAAAGCGTTCTGTTGCTTCTCTAAATGCTTTTCCATCTGCCATCAAAGGTGTAATATCTCTGAATAAAATCCCTTCTTGCGGGAAATCAGGAATTGTTGCGATATACTGTTTTAAATCCATTTTATTATGCCTCCAAAGTTACTGTTGTATTATATCACAGTTTCCAACCGTTATGTTTAAATCGTTGGTAAAATTGATAACCAACAACGCTGAACACAGCGAATAATATCAATGCTAAGAGTATAATTATGGATTTTGCCGTATTCACACCGATCTTCGTAAATGTAATAACATAAAGATTATCTGAAACCATGAAATGGACGACATTCAGTTCGCTATCAAGTTTTGATTCTTGTTGCGTATCCACTAATTCATTGTTCTCCACAAGATAGAGCAAGTGGATTTTATTGCTTGAATTTCCTAAAAGCGTTGGGCTGATGCTAAAGCGCGTACCTGCTGGATACCCTTCTGAATTATAGAAACGTAATGTATAACCTGGTGACGTTAATTGACTGTAGAATTGGCTGGATTCTGCGATAGAGGTCAAGGTGAAATTGAGGTTGATGTCTTTATCATAAGATTGCGAGAAACGAAACGCAACTTGTTCAACATTATTTGTTGTGATAAATTGAAACTCGATATCTTCATCAACTAATCCCATAATCGACTTATCAACAATCATCCCATTAAAGAACTTCCAATTATCACGAATCAAATAATCATCGCAGATTATTTTAATGTAAGTAGTGCCTTCGCTTGTCATATATTGTTTAACAGCTTCAGATGGCAAGATGAATTGGAATCGATTGCCTTGATAGATTGAAAGATCACTGACTGTTAACACAAGCGCTCCTGTTTCAGATCTTAGGATGGAAAGAGGAATTTGTTGTGACTCTGCAGTCTCTGTTTGCGGTGTGACATGGACTTCTAATACTGCTTCGATATTATTTACACGCGCATATACAAATGTTTTTCCCACTGTTAAGGCACGTAAAACACCATTTTCAATTACAATAATTTCTTGATCTTCTACTTCATAAGTCGCTTTACGAGAATCTGTTGTATCGTAAGGCACAAAAATAAGATTTGGAATATTTGAAGTTTGTCCAACTTCAAGAGTCAGTGTGGGTGGATTGAATTCAATTTGAGATAAAGGCACAACCACACTTACGCGCATGGATGCAGAAATGGATCCAATGGTTGCGGTAATGGTAGTGGTACCAACTTCAACCCCCGTTACACGACCATTAACTACCGTTGCGACACTTGGATTTGATGAACTCCACGTAATATTGCGTTTTGACAATGCGTCTGAAGACAAGGTATAACTGATGTCAAAAGAGCTTCCTCGACTTACAGTACGGGCTTCATTTTCAAAAATAATGGTTCCTGTAATGGAATAGACTGTGACCGGTATTGTTCGGGTATAGGATGTCTTAGAGTCATTCACAATGACTAACACTGAAATCGTTGTTTCACCAGGTGTTAATGCATTGATATCCCCACTGGTACTCACAGTCGCAACCGCTGGGTTACTGCTTGTAATCGTCAGTGAGTAGGTATTTGGTTCAAGGTTAATTGTCGCCTCAAGTTTATCGCTGGAAAACTCTTCAATTCGAAAAGACTCTTTATTGAGACTGATGATACGTTTTGCTTCTTCACTATTTTCGGTCTGATTCGTTGTTTCATTTTCACCTGTTAGTTCATTTTGTTGTTGTGTTTGTGTCTCTGCATTAATGTGAGTTGGAAATCCCATGATGAAAACAAAACATGTTATCCCCAAGATACTTAATAATTTACGAAATCGCATATCACACCTCCATACTTATTATAAAACACTTTCGACTGTAAATGACAGTCCATACTGTGAATGAATGGAAAATCTTCCGATGAGCATTTTTGGCATGTTATCACCATCAAATTTTGCGGATGGATTAAAGTACACAGCACTTTTTAACCAAAAGTTTTTAAAACTAAATCTGAATCCACTGGTTCCTATTGGATATACGGAGACTGCATCGGGACACTCAATTGCGAAAAGTGGCAATTGAAACCCTGGACCATACGGTTCAAATTTACTGATGCTTTCAAGCATCGATTTTGTTAAGGGTTCGTCCATCAAGACAATCGCATCGTCTTGTTTTACAGATTCAAGTGTTTTCGCAACTGATTGAACCTCGTGTGAAAACGCCTCAAATTGATGGTCATGGATGGTCATTCCATAAGCAAAGTCATGCCCTCCCATTGCGATAAAGTAGGCATCATTAACCTTACTGAACAATTCCGACAAAGAAATGGTTTTTGAGCGTGCACTGCCCTTATACCCTTCACTTACTTTTTGAAAGACCATGGTTGGTTTTCCAGTAAGTGTTGTTAATTGATTCGCAACAATTCCTAATAACCCTTCATGAAACCGTTCATCTGAAATGATGTTTACAGGCATGGATTCATCAATCATATCCAACGCAATCGTTTTTAAATCTTGGCCTAAGTTCTTTCGAACTGTATTCACACTGTTAACCTGAGCACAGAAGTTTAAGATGAGGTTTTCATCATCTGCCATCAAATACGGTATCATTGTATTCACATTAACCATATCTGCCATTCTTCCCACTGCATTTATTTTCGGAACAATTTGAAAGGATACCATCATGGCATCAATGGGTGCATTTTTTGTATTCAATAATGAAACAAGCGGTAAGAACTGATGTTTGTTGAGTGCTTTTAGACCTTCCATCACAATCTCACGATTTTTATGCCACAAAGGCATGACATCACCTAAGGTTCCAATACATCCAAGTGCTAATAGATAATCATCTGCATACCCATTTGTTTCGCAAATGGTATACATTAGTCCTGCTGCACACATGGTATCGCAATAGGGTGATAAGACATCTGGATGCACAAATACATCCACAGGTGGGGCTTCATCATAGGTATGGTGATCAACAATGCATACTTTCATACCAACTTCATGGGCATAGTGAATGGCTTCAAGGGCTTTAACACCATTATCGATCATCATCACGGCATCATACCCTTTTTCAAAAGCAAGTTTAAGTGTGTTTTTATTCGCTCCATATCCTTCATCAATTCGATTAGGGATATAATATCCAGCTTCAACACCCAATTTCTTGGCAAGAATCATCGCAATGGTCGTACTTGTGATACCATCACAATCATAATCCCCACAAATCATGAGTTTCTTGGATTGTTTCATAAATGAAACAACATCAAAGAGCACTGCGTCATGAACCACGTGTTGGGATGGTTTCAGCAGTTCTTCAACCTTATCATCCGATAAGTTGAGCAAAGAGAATATCTTTTGACAAAAGATACTTTCACTTGAAAATCGAGGATCACAATCAAGGTTTTGATAATATTTCATGTTTACTTCCTTTCATTATTAATGGATAAAAGATAAATGAACAGACTGTTGATAATGACCAGATAATCAGTGAACTAATCATCACTAGAATGTTATCGCTTGGGCTTGGAATAATTAACAGGACCGGAATCCCAATTATCATCATAATGGTTCCTAATCGTACCGTAGCATATACGATGCATTTCGACCATGAGTAATCTTTTAATTCTTTGGGTGTTGTGATGATAAAAAATGCATTGAGGATTGGAATACTTAAAAACAACAGTACTGTAATACGAGAGTGTCCAAGTGAAAACAGCGAAAACCAACCTGAACATATGGCTAGTGATAGAATGTTTAACACAATCGAAACAATCCCATAGCGATATTTTGGATGGGTATTCGCAATCATAAACCCCAAGATCACAAAAATCAATTCTGTAAAATAGAATAAGGGGGATCCCATTGGATTTTCTGTACTCGAAAATTCAAAAATATTACCAGTAACATTAATCTTTTGTTCGATTGAATCCCGTGCAATTTCTAGATTTTCAATATTGACATTTTCATTGTAGAAAAACCACATTGAGCGCTCGTCACTGATAAAAAAGGTGATTTGGTCATTAAGAACATCGTGTGTCGCAAATGACGCATGCATTTCAATAAAACTTTGTGCATCTTCTGCTTCGATTAAAAACAGAGTTTTGGATTCATATTCATTATACAACTCCCGTGAACGAACGTTGAAGTTATTAAATAGGATTCCCCCAACTAAAACTGCAATCAATCCCATGACTACAACACTTCCCCATACCCGTAGTGATTTATCCGAAGAATAACCACGGAAATTATTTAAGGACAGAAAATATTGGTTGTGTTTCTCATGGATCATAAAATCACGAACGGATTTTAAGCTAAATGGTAAAACAAAGGATAGCACGATCATAAATACCGCAATGAGTGCAAAATAACGTGCGGAAGACGTTAATCCAAAATTTGTAGCATAGAGCACCAATGAAAAAAATGCAAGGACGATTGCATGCGTGCGAACATTTCGTGAAATCGTTTGGTCCATCTCGTTTGAATTTGTGAATGTGTCACTGGAAATATAACTAATAAGCATTTTTTGTTGGAACAACAAGAAGCAAAATGATAAAAGCATCGAGAACCAGATCACATGCGTAAATGGATTGGAAAGATGTTTAAGAATTGTCAGTGACCCTAAAATGATAACAAAGATTGTGAGTACTGAAAACAACCCCAGTGTTTTATAACGAATGAGCCAATAAACCGCAAATGTTAATACAAAAACAGTAACATAAAACTCAAGTGTAAACATAAATTGGCCCAAATTTGACAATGAACCAAAGGTTCCTAATTCCATGATGGTAGTCCGCCACAATTGGCTTGATACTTGACTTAAAAAGGTTTGAAGATCGCTGACACCCGAGATAGAAATCATCTTAATGGTATCACTGATAGAGTCTACTTGAATTTCGCGTCCCATTGATCTTTGAGACATCAGAAAATCGATGAGTTGATTTGGGGATTCTTTTACATCAATAATTAAGCGTAGGTCGCGTCCAAATCCTAACCCAGGATTTAGGTTGCTGATGGTACCCAGTAGCAACAATACGACAAAGGATAACCCGACTAATGCAAAAAGGAGTGATACTCGACGTTTGGACATCATAGATCTCCTTCGGTCAATACATCACCCAATGATTGCTGTTTACTCCTGATTGTTGCATCAAGTGCCAAGTAACGAATGATCGTATCTGTTGAGATATTCAAAATTCGATCTGTTATTTGATTTAAGGTTGCACCCATCTGATTTTTTAAGATATATTTCGTAAATATCCGTTGAAAATCATCATAGGTTACTCCGTCAAATCCTTCGCGATGCATCTTCATCAAGCGCATTGTTAATAATAATTGAACGTGCTGTTCATTGTAAATCGGCATAACGTCACCCCTACCAACGTATTATATCAAAACGAGACCTATCTTTAAACAAAAATGGATTGATTCATCACGTAAAAAATGTGAATCAGCTCCCAATCCAAACAAAAAGTTCTCGTCGTGTTTTCTCACAAAAAGAAACCAACCCACTATAATCGGCTGTTTATGCGCAATGTTGGGTTGGTATCGACTTTATGATCTTTGAATTATATGTTTTAGTACTATTTGAACTTTTTTATAATTCATGAACCATCTTTTTAAATTGACGGCCCCGATCTTCATAATCTTTAAACTGATCAAAGGATGCACAAGCTGGAGATAATAAGACAACATCACCTTCTGTTGCAATCTTATGGGCTTGTTGTAATGCTTCAAACATTGTTTCAACAACAATTGCCTCTTCAAATACTGATTTTATTGACAGCGCACTGTCGCCAAAGACATAAATTGCTTTGAGTTTTGATGTGTAGTTTGCAAGAATATCAAAAGGAATTTTCTTGTCATATCCACCCGCTAATAAAATAACTTGGTGATCATCAAATGCACTTAATGCTTTTTCAGTTGATTCTGGATTAGTTGCTTTTGAATCATTAAAGTACCGAACACCATGAAGCGTTTGCACAAGTTCTAAGCGATGTTCAACACCTTTGAATGTAGATAGTGCCTGCGTGATTTGATCCGATGTTACGCCGCCTAAATACGCCATTACGGCTGCAAACATGGCATTCATCAGATTATGTTTCCCTGCGAGTTGAAGTGCATCGCATGGAAACAAGCGATCCTCACCATAGAAGCACCACCCTTTTTCAAGATACACGTGTTGTTTAGATTCTAAAGAGACATTAATAAAAGGGACTTCTAGTGATTGGGTGTATTTCATGACTTCTGCATCATCTGCATTTCGCACAACAACCTTTGCCTGTGATCCAAAGCGTGATTTAACACTGAAATAAGCTTCTACCGATTCATAACGATCCAAATGATCAGGTGTAAGATTCATTAGAGCATACGCTTCCAGTTTTAATCCTGGTAAATTTTCCATCTGAAATGAGCTCAGTTCAAGGGCAACATTTCGCGAAACATCCCCTTCTTGATACACAATTTCACTGTAAGGAATCCCAATATTTCCCACAACGATGGCATGGGAATCATGGATTTTAAACATGTCATAAAGGAGTGACACGGTTGTTGTTTTACCATTTGTTCCTGAAATTCCATATAACTTCCCAGAAGGATTATACATCGATGCCAATTCAATTTCATTAATAACATGTGAAAAACGTGATACAAGTGGATGTGAATTTGGTATACCTGGATTTTTTATCACAAGATCAACCTGATCAAATTGATCGGTTTCTGAGTCATCTAAAATAACTTGAACACCCATGGTTTCAAGGTCATCACGCTCATTGAAATCTTGATTTGACACCAACGTAACATGATATCCTTGTTGAGTGAGTAAATGTGCCGCTCCAACACCTGATCGTGCAGCACCGATTACAAGGGCTCTCATGCGAAAAATACTCCAATTAGAATACTTAATATTGCAAATACAGCACCTATACCCCAAAATAGATGGACTACATCAACTTCTTTCCAACCCGACAAGGTAAAGCTGTAGTGGATTGGTGTATATTTAAACAGACGTTTCCCTGTCTTTTTATAGTAGGTTTGTTGGATAATAACACTAAGCATTTCTAAAACAAACACGCCGCCAATTAACGCAAGTAAAAGTTCTTGGTGTAATACAATGGCAGTGGTTGCGAATAAGGCTCCTAATGGTAAAGATCCGACATCTCCCATAAAGATATTTGCAGGGTGTGCATTATATAGAAGAAATCCTAAAACACTTCCAAATACACAAAATAGCAGAAACATAATATCATAGTTGGCGTGTTTAAAAGCAATGATCATGAATGGAAGCATCGCAATCAGGGAAGTACCTGCTGCCAATCCATCCATACCATCAGTAAAGTTCACTGCATTAGCAGTTCCAACAATGAGGAACACGACAAGTATTGGATATACAAAACCAATATTAAGTTGAATGTTTACAAATGGAATGCCGACAACATTTGCACCACCTAAAGCCACATATCCTGCATAAAAAGCAAGGGCTACTGCAACTTGAAAAATGAGCTTTTGTTTCTCGGAAAGACCATCATTTTTTCCTTCTTTAACGATTTTATAATCGTCAACAAATCCTAAGATTCCATTGAGTAAATAGGTTCCGGACATCAAGAGAATCCATACATTTTTGAAAACAATTGCATAAATCAGTGATAAAATCGTTGGAATAAGCACAAATAGCGCTCCTCCAAACGTTACAGTTTTCTTTTTTTCTTTAAATGCATCCACAGCAAACTCACTGACGGTTTGTTGGATTGTTCGACTTTCTAAGTATTTTATATACTTTGGATATGCATATACACTGATGATTAATGCACTAATACCCCCAAGTATTGCTGGTATCATATCTAAACCCCTATTCTAACGTTATTTCAAGGACACCACCGGTCTCAACAACAGTGCCTTGAGGTATTGATTGCGACTTCACATAACCACTTCCTGATGCTTTAAGCGTTAAGGAAACTGTATCACTAAAGGCACGGACTTCTTTCATTGTCCACCCTGTCATATCAGGCATAATAATATTGCTGGTCGATGTGAACAGTAATACTTTATCACTTCCCATGTAACTTTGTCCATCCTTAGGATATTGATTAATGACTGTTGATCCATCGCCAAAAATAATCGGTGTAATCTTGTTTTCTGCAAGTCTATCTTTAGCAAGCGTTACAGGAAGGTTAATGAGATTTGTCATTGTAAAGGACTCACCTTCAGGAACATAATCCGTTTCTCCTGAAGAAATTGGATAGGTTGAAACTACTTTACGCACCACATTTTTCATGATGTTTGCAGAGTTACGTGTTGCATGATTTCCGGTTTGATATGCAAAATACATCATATATTCAGGGTCTTCATAAGGGAATCCTAATGCAGCTGAGAATATATATTGTGAACGACTATAAGCACCATCAATTACAAGTTGTGCTGTCCCTGATTTTGCCATAACACTCACTTCATCCATTTTAAAACGGGTTAAATCTACTGATTCAACATTTTCATACATCAAGTCACGAACTGTTTGTACCGTTGACTCTTTATAAACTTTATTCAGTGTTTGCTTTTGAGCTTCATATTCGATTGTATTATTTGCGGTATCAATTATTTGCTTCACAAAATATGGTTTAACTACAGTTCCATCGCCAAAAATTGCCGAATAACCTTGAAGAATTTGGAGCATGGTAACAGTTGATCCTTGGCCAAATCCATTGTTGATTTTTTCACGTGGTCCATCCCATACCAAATACCCTGTTTCATCCGGAATTCGATCTGATGTGACATTGTCAAAGAATCCCAGTTCAAGTAAATCGTTTTTCAATTCTTCTGGATTTAAATGATTGACAAGAATATCAGCAATCCCAACATTGGATGATTTTTGATACCCGAGGTAATGTGTAATTGTCCCATATTGTTCATAATCCGCATTATTAACAACACCAATGTTTTTTTGTCCACTCGTGACACGGATTGCTTTTCCATTGGCATCAAGCCCGATATAGAATGGACTTGAATCGAAGGTTGATGTTGGTGTAACTGCACCATTATCTATCGCAGAAGCGATTGTAAAGGTCTTCATCGTTGATCCAGGCTCATATTGATATTGAGTCCCACGATTAAGATAAGTTGTTTCTGGATCGGTTGCATCAAAAGCTGGACGATCTGCAAATGCAAGAATTTCACCCGTCTTGATATTCATAACCGCTCCCCATGCTTCTGAAGCATGGACAAGATCCGAAGTAAGCAGGGTTTGAAGCGCAATCTCAAGTTCTTCTTGAATCCCACGATCGATTGTTAAGACGACATCCATTCCATTGATGGCATCTCTCGATAAATTCTCAAACGTTTCAAATCGATAATTATCACTGTCTTGACGAAATACAACAGAGCCATTAACACCTGTTAGGATGTCATTGTAATAGCTTTCGATACCCATAATACCATTTTGTTCGCCACTTTCCTCATCGAAAATTGAGCGTCCAATTAGGGTTGTAGCAAGCGTATCGGAAAGATAGCTTCTTTGAACAATCTCATAGAACCCTAGACCAGAAATGTCTGAAGCCTCGAGTTTTTGCTTTTGTGATAATGATAAGTATTTACCTTTTGTTCCAAATTGAACTTCTTTTGATCCTTCGGAATTTAAAATTGCCAGCACATCATTGTATTCAGAATCAATGACTGAAGCAATGATTGTTGCAGCTGCTTCTTTATCAACGACATGGGCAGCATCACCATTTGCACTGAATCGATCCGGATCAATGTTTGCATACAACGTATAGGCTGTCACATCTTGAGCGAGGATATTCCCATTACGATCAATAATGTTCCCCCGTTTCGCAATGATGTCCTCCTCAACAACATACATGCCTTCTACTTTATCACGAATGCTTGTGGAAGAGTTAATATGCCATCCAAGGATTGAGACAACAAAAACGTTTGCACTAACGAGTGCAAACACAATTGTTACAACTAAAAATGATAATAAAATTCGAATATTAGCACGTCTTTTCATCACTAATTACCCTTAACATAGAGTCGATTGTTGTGATTGAATTCAAGCCCTCCTTCTTGAGCCATTTGAACTACCCTAGCATAACTTGACAATTCATTTACTTGTCGTGCAACGTCTTGATTTTGTGCTGTTACTTCAGCGATTTTATTATTGATACTGTCGATTTCTCTTAGCATTCTTTGATTTTCAGACCGAACAAAAATGACGGTAATAAATGAAAATGCTAACGCAAGAAATAAAGTAAGTGCCGCAACACTTCCTAATCTTAAGGTTCTCTTTTTTCTTACTTTTACTATTTTAGCCATCGTATTCAGTCCTTTCTATGACTCTCAGTATTGCACTGTGTGAGCGATTATTTTCATCAAGCTCTTTCAAACTTGGCTTTATTTGTTTACTAATCCACTTAAACTTAGGTTGACTCACCTCAATTTGTGGAATTCTTGGATTTACTTTTGGTGGTGTTGCCACTTCATTGAATCTTTGTTTTACGAGTCGATCTTCAATGCTATGGAATGTGATTACCGCAATTCTTCCACCCACCTTGGTGTACTTAATTGCATCCTGGAGTGCATTTTCGATATCTTTCAACTCATTATTGACTTCCATACGGATTGCTTGAAATGTTTTCTTCGCTGGATGTCCTTTTTTTAGTTGGGATGAAGGGTAGGCTTCCTTAACACAACTGACTAATTCAAAGGTAGTTTCTATCGGTCTATGTTTTAGAATTGCTTTCACAATCCCTTTCGCATAACGTTCATCTGCATATGTTTTTAAAATATCTACAAGTTTATCTTCGTTATATTCATTGACTACTTCATATGCACTCAATGTTTGTGTTTGATCCATTCGCATATCAAGCTTTGCATCAAAACGATAACTAAAGCCTCGATCGGCATCATCAAACTGTGGGGATGATACACCTAAATCAAAGAGAAATCCATCGACTTTATCAATGCCTAATTCATCAAGGTGTTCACCAATTGTAGCGAAACTGTCATGAATGAGGATGGGCTTTACACCCAGTAATTTTTTTGATTCTTCAAGTGCATCTGTATCTTTATCAAAAGCAATAAGTGTTCCGGTTGTAAGTTTCTCTAGAATTTTTGTACTGTGTCCTGCTCTGCCTAATGTACCATCGACATAAATGCCCTCTGGTTTAATATCCAAAGCTTCGATTGATTCATTAAGGAGCACTGAGTAATGCTTCATTAGAAGAAATCCGTGAGCGTTTCCGCTATCTCTTCAAAATCTTCACTTGCGTTAGCATAATATTCATCCCAACGCGTTTGATCCCATATTTCAACATGGTCACTTACACCAACGACAACACAGGCTTTTTCTAGACTTGCTTCTTTCACGAGTGGTGCTGGTAT
Organism: Erysipelothrix larvae; assembly: GCF_001545095.1. Taxonomy (NCBI): domain Bacteria; kingdom Bacillati; phylum Bacillota; class Erysipelotrichia; order Erysipelotrichales; family Erysipelotrichaceae; genus Erysipelothrix; species Erysipelothrix larvae. Next base: position 892,318 of record NZ_CP013213.1, on the reverse strand, counting down.
ACAAATACGTCCTTGTGCATCAACTTCACATTCTGCAGCTTTTGCCATAATCATGTGAACGAATCGTCGTGCTTCACGTTTTGTGGATGGTAGTTGTGATATCTTTTCATATACTGATTTCCATTGGTCTTGGGTATAGATTGCAAGGCACCCATCGAGCCAACGTGTAACGATCATAATATCTCCAAGTTGTTCACGGAATTTCGCAGGAACAATAATTCGATTTTTCTTATCCAAATTATGTTGGTATTCACCCATGAACATCTGAATTCACCACTTTCTTCCACTTTATACCACTTCGTACCACCATTATAGCATAAAAATAGACAATGTTCATAAAAAAGCACCAGAACCTGGTGCTTAATTCAATAAATTATTTTCTGCTTTTAATAAAAAAAATAGAGCAAATAAAAAGACTCCTCAGATGAGGAGCCTTTAATTAACGCATGTAGTAAGGAACTACGTGACGTGGTAATCCACGTTCGTCATAAAGCACAACTGGTTCGCCCACTAATAATGGTGCAATGTAGTCGATTGCTTCTTGAGAAATCCCTGCAAAATCAGGAAGTGCCCATTCAGTTGGGAAGTTTTTAACATGGTTTGCGACATTTGATGCATCAGTTGCAAAGAACTCAACATCATACTTGTCACCTTCAACACGTTTAACACCAACCATTTTACCTGAGAATGATTTATCAGCAGAACGCATATGTGCTGACATACCAAGTTTGAATGATTCTTCAACATCAACAAGTGATTGTCCAACAGCGTGTGAACGTTGAGCATTTGCTAAGTCTTGTACTTTTGCACGCTCAGAAATTCCAGCTTCTAAAATCATTTCACGAAGTGCAGAACCTGCGCCACCTAAAACAGCGTGACCAAAGAGGTCATTTTTGCTTTCGCCAGCAGCTAAGTAAGTACCATCAGCATAACGAACACCTTCTGATACTACAATGTAGCACTTGTTCTTTTCATCGATGTGTTTTTTAACAGTTGCTAAGAATGCTTCTTTATCAAATGCGATTTCAGGCAATACAAGAACATCAACATTTCCAGAAACACAAGCACTAGCAGCAAGCCATCCAGCATCGCGACCCATTGTTTCAAGAATAAATACATCTTGACGTGTGTACACTGTGCTATCTAACCATGTTTGTGCAGCAGTTGTTGCGATGAATTTCGCAGCACTTGCGAAACCTGGACAGTGATCAGTAACCATTAAGTCATTGTCGACAGTCTTAGGACAACCAACAAAACGACGGTTTGTGATTCCATTCTTTTGAGCATATTCGCTTAAAGCGTATACTGTATCCATTGAGTCATTTCCACCTGTGTAGAATAATGTTTCAATGTCGTATTTTTCCATAACTTCAAAGAGTCTTTCGAAGTCTTTCACGTTTTCACGTTTTAATTTATAACGGCATGATCCTAATGCACTTGATGGTGTTTGACGAAGTACTTTATTTTCGTCCTCACTCATGTGTGTTAGATCTACAAACATTTCTTGTAGAATACCTTCAATACCGTGTAAACCACCGTAAACTGTATCATAAATAGGGTTCAATTGGTTTGCCTTAACAACACCTGCAACCGTTGCATTGATTACAGAAGTAGGTCCACCAGATTGAGCAACTAAACAATTTGCCATATGTAAATTCTCTCCTTCGTTTTCCACTTAATATTATACACGAAAATGTAAAATAACCAAGCCTTATCAGCGATATAACACTATTTATCACATTTCATTCATATTCCCACCTAATGACAAAAAGCCTTTGGATTTTAACCCAAAGACTTGTGATTGTATGTAATAATCGTCACCCTAAAAGTAAAGTGAGAATGTTACTCTGTTGGAGTTGTAAATTCGCTTCCATTAAATGTAACATCATTGTAGGTTACACTTGTAATTTCGCCATTGGTAACAGTAACCGATGCTGTTACGTCAGCAGGAACTGTAATATAAGCCTTAGCCTTTCCATACACATTAGCACCAGCATCTGTTGCATTAAGGTCAACGTTTTCTGTTTCAGCAACTAAAATTGCAGCAGTATAGAGGTTACGAGCATTTGCTTCATCACGTGCATGTTCTGCACGTGCGATGTATCCTGAGATGGTTGGGATTAAGATGAGTGCTAAGATTGCAATAATCGCGATAACTACGATTAATTCTATTAATGTAAATCCTTTTTTGTTTTTGTTGTTTTTAACTAATTTCATAATATTTCTCCTCTTTCTTAGTTAATATAAATTACGGCTATCCCTTAATCGATACTGAACAAGATTCGCCGTGCTTCTTGTACAGTCGTTTTGCCTTCTCTTACTAAACGAAGAATATCATCTTGTAAGAATTGGCTGTCTTGCGTTTTAGCGTACTCTCTTATTTCCTGAGCTTTTGCGCCAGATGCTATCATGTCTTGAATTACTTCATCGACAAATACAATCTCAAACACAGCAGACCGTCCAAGGTATCCTGTGTGGTCGCATCGCTCGCAACCACCTCCTTTCATAGTATGTGTTAGATTTGGATCTCCGAGTAATCGTCGGTCTTCAGGGGATGTTTCTTCTTTAGTAGCACAATGTGGACATACTTTACGTACCAAACGTTGTGCGAGAACTGCTTTTACTGAAGATGCAACCATAAACGGCTCAACGCCCATATCAACAAGTCTTGCGATTGATGCAATTGCGTCATTTGTGTGCAATGTCGACAATACAAAGTGCCCTGTGATTGCGGCACGAATGGCAATTGTTGCGGTTTCTGTATCTCTAATTTCTCCGACCATGATGACATCCGGGTCTTGCCTCATAATAGAGCGTAGTCCTGTAGCAAAGGTTAGCCCAGCACGTGGGTTAACTTGTACTTGAGTGATGCCATCAAATTGTTTTTCAACAGGATCTTCGATTGTCACTACACTGCGTTCTCGTGTTGCGATTTCATGAAGGAGCGAGTACAAGGTTGTTGTTTTACCACTTCCTGTAGGTCCTGTTAGTAATAAGATTCCATTTGGAACTTGAGATATTTTTCGTAGTTTATCCTTAATTGTGTCGGATATGTCAATTTTGGATAATTCATATTGAACGTTACGATCGGAACCAAGAAGTCGAAGCACAATCTTTTCACCTTTGGGGGTAGGAATTGAACTTGCACGAATATCGATTCTAAGAAAATCGGTTTGAATCCTGAACGCACCATCTTGTGGTGATCGTTTTTCTGCAATATTCATGCCTGATATGATCTTGATACGCGTAGTAATTAAGTCATGCAATTCTTTTTTCAATGTCATTTGGTCACTGAGAATGCCATCGATGCGGTATCGAATTTTCGTTACATCTTCTTCCGGTTCAATGTGTATATCTGATGCATTGAGTGATTGAGCATTCGAGATGATTTGGTTCACCAGTTTAACAACCGGTGCTGAATCAACGCGCTGCATCAGTTGTTCTTCTTGAATGCTTAGTTTATCTGCTTCAGAAATATTCTCATCGGTAAACGAATAGACAACCCCAATGCCTTGTTCAATCTTGCTAAGGGGTGAAACAATTGGACGGGTGTCAAGTCCAGTTATCATGCTTAAGTCTTCAAATGTTGCGAAATCAAGGGGATCATTGGTCGCAGCGTAGAGCGTTCCATTTTTGATATATAATGGCAAAATTTTATTGGCTCTAACAAATTCACTGGAAACGACATCTTGTATACCATTCTCTACAAGTGAGAGTGGTTGCTCTGAATAATGAAATCCGAGTTTGTCAGCAAGTACTGTTAGCAACTCATTTTCACTTATCAATTGCATTTCTATAAATATTTGACCTAATTTCTTATGGACTTCACGTTGAATTTCCAAGGCATCATCAAGTTGTTCTTGTGTGATGAGATGGTCATTTACTAATAATTCTCCAAGTTTTAAATTTTTCATCCGAACCCACCTTTCTTTTGGTATAATGTCTCTGGTGATACTATGAATGAAATTTATATGGTTTTTATTGGAATTCTTGGTCTCGTGCTTGGTTCCTTTTATGGCGTTGTGATTGATCGACTTCCAGCAAAGCGAAATATAGCGACTGGAAGGTCAGAATGTGACAACTGTCATCATGAACTGGGAGCACTTGACTTAGTTCCAATTTTTAGTTTTTTGATTCAGAAAGGGCGCTGTCGATACTGCAAGACAAAGTTATCTTGGCGCTATCCGTTGCTTGAGGTTCTTACCTCACTCACCTTTCTATTAAGCTTTATGCGATTTGGATTAACTCTACAGACTGCACTTGCATGTGCCCTTGCGTCAATCCTCATCATCATCACATTCATAGATATCGATACAATGATTATCAATGATCGTTTTCATGTGCTGATTTTCCTTTTGGGACTTATTCAATTGTTCTTTTTAGAAGGTAACTTGATATCCTCACTGGTTGGAACCGTGATCGTCAGTGTTCCACTTCTTATCATTGCCCTAATAACAAAGGGAATGGGTGGTGGTGACATCAAGCTTATGGCCTCCAGTGGTTTTTTGCTTGGTGCAACAAACATTGTGGTTGCCTTCTTCATTGGTGTGATAATCGGTGGATTATATGGTATTTTTGCTTTAGCTTTAAAGTCTAAAGGGTTGAAATCTGAAATACCCTTTGGTCCTTATTTATGCTTTGGAATCTTTTGCGCATATTTGATTGGTACTGAACTTGTGAGCATGTACCTGTCGCTTTTTATTCGTTAGCAATTAATCAATAAAATAAATATCTAAATTTAAGGTGATTGTGCTTGTTGCATCACCTTTTGTATAGGCAATTGAAGAAATAAAATAGGTGTTTCCCATTTCATTGACCGTGTCAATGAGTTGTGGAAGGTTGGCTTCACTTCCATTCATTGTAATCGTGATGGTTTGTTTTAAAAGTTCATCAGCAATCGTTTCAGATGTTCCCCCTTCTGATTTCACATTCTTATATTGATCAAAGAGGGTTTTCAACGAATACTCAACGGTTGATTCATCGGCTGAAATGACTTGAGGAACCGTTGGTGCAATCTCACCATAACTGATGGATTGAATGGTGAAGCCTGCAGTGGATAAGGTGTCATTGAGAAACTGATCAAATTCACTCGGTTTTACACGAACTGATATCTTTGAGAGAAGGTCATCGGTTTCTTTGATTGACTCAAGTTTTCGTTCACTCAACGCGTCTTCTTGATTGATTAAGGATTCAATGCGCATCTTTTCTTGATCCAGTGTCGATTTTTCAAGGGAAAGTGTATTAATTTCCTCTTGAAGTGGAACGATCCATAGTGGAACACCCACACCAATAATCAATACGAACCCCAACATAAACAACAATAATACTTCGCGTTTTGATAATTTACTCATCTTAATAATCCCCCTTTAGTACCACTAAGAAGTTACTTGAGAAGACATTTCCTGATGATGTGTAGCCTTTGTAATCAACTGTCTCAACAAAATCAAGTTTCAAAATCTTATCAACAAATTCGGATGGACCATTGTTGGTTGTTGAAGCAATGGTCAATGAAATTGCAGCACCATGAAAGCCGATGGATTTTAGTGTGACACCATTTGGTAAAGCTTGTGTGATTTGCTTGATCATAGCGCCACTGATGGATTGTTTCTCATCAAATACGGAAACAATATTATCCAAAGCATCACTGAGCTGTGTCATGGTACTGATATCGGTTTGGATTGCTTCAGCCTTTTTCACAACGTCTTGATTTGAAGTGTTTGTGACATAGGATGAGAGTTTCTGAATTTCGTTTTGAAGGGATGTTCTATCCAATGTAAGCTTTGTACCATAACCACCAATAATTAGTCCTAGAGCCAACAATACCACCACATATTTTAAGTTTTTAGAACGTGACCGCCGGCCTTTTTGACCTTCTAAATAGGCATCATATAAGTTAATGTGCTTTTTCATAGAAGCCCTCCTAACCCATTTCCATAACCCATGAAGTTTTTAGTGGATGTTTTAACATAGTCTGTGATATTTGTGCATTTTACGTTCATATTCGGATCATCATTATAACGTGCTGTGACGATAGGATATCGGTTTCGATTTCCAAGCAAGACAATTTCAGAGATTGCTTGTTTCGCTTCACCTTCATGCTGTTGTTTAATGTTATCGATGATTTGGTAGATGCGATTTGTAACAAGTTCGATATTTGCATCTTCTTGGATAAAGAAAGTTCTAAAGAGTAATAACTCTCCATTCATAAAGAGATAATTACGCACATAAGAATCGTTAATGTCGATGACCAGTGACGATAGATTCTTGTTTACAAGTTCGAAGGTTTGGATAAAGTGAATCATTGTTGAGACGGAGGCATCGATTGAGTCGATTTTAATTTTTAACATTTTAAAGAATTGTTCAATTGAATCGATTGTTTCACCACTCAATGCACAGGCAAGGACACGTTGTTTTCCATCCTTTGTTCTGACATCTGACAAATCACGATAGTCCACAACATAATCACTGTTAAGATTAAGCAGTGTAATCATTTCATTTTTTATCAGTGTTGATTTTTGTTTCGCTTCAACTTTTGGAATCGTTAGGTCACGCGTAAGGATTGATTTGTTATTCATTATCACGCGTACTTTTGTGATCACAAGATGATGTGCTTTAATTGCTTCTTTAATTTGTTTAATGATGTCATAATGATTTAATAGTTTCCCATCTTCTATGATCGGTGTATCAAAATCAATTCGAAAGTCGGTTGCAAGGTTTATTTTTTTCTTAGCATGTTTTCCTGCTAAAACCAGAATAGACTGATCTCTTATTTCAATTACATATTTCATAATTTTCTCCACTTACTGAACATATTGATACATGGTAAAGATTGGTTGCATGATTGCGATTACGATAATTGCGACCATAATGCCTAAAATGATAATCATCATTGGTTCTACCAGTCCTACAAGACGTGTCATTGCGGCTTCAGACTCTTCATCAAAGTAGTTCGCTATCTTAGACAAAATGCCTTCAAGGTCTCCGGTTTCTTCACCGACACGAATCATCGTAGGTAACATTGAATCAAACTCTTGAATTGCTTCGATTGAATTTGAAATCAGCTCACCACGACTAACTTCTACATAAACTTGTTCAAATTGCTTTTCTAAATAGGTATTTCCAATGACACGACTTGTTAAATCAATCATTTTGAGTGCAGGAATACCATGCTTATATAAAGATGCAAATGAGCGTGCAACCCGTGCTGAGTAAATCGTTTTCATAAGCTCACCTGCAATTGGGATTCTCAAGATTGATTGATCTATTTTTAAGCGTGTTTCTTTATTTCGAATCATTAGATAAGTCCCACCACCCAGTGCTAAAACAATCATCAATACAACATACCAACGGTTAATCATGAAGTGTGATATCCCTAATAATACGCGTGTTAATGCTGGCATCGCAGATTCTGGGAAAGATGATGTGATGCCTGGCAAGACAAATACTACAAGTATTACCACAACTGCTATTGACACAACTAAGAGAACCACCGGATAAATACTCGCACTTCTTAGTTTGCTTTTTACTCGTTTATCGCGATCATATTGACGCGACATGGTTTCTAAGATTTCGCCTAGGGAGCCACTTTGTTCGCCTGATTGAATCATACTAATGAGTAAGGGATCAAAGACCCCTTCTTGTCTTAGCATCGCAACAGACAGCGCGTTTCCTTTTTGAACTTCTTCATAGAGATTACTGTAGATATTACGTTCTTTAGGCTTTCTAGTTTTTGATTGAATCATTTTTAAAGCTTCAATTAGCGGAACACCTGCATTTAGCATGGCACTCATTTGATAACAGAATACAACTAAAGCGCTGAGTTTTAGTCTGAAATGATTTTTCGAGAAAGATTCTACCAGTTCATAGTCTGCACAATAATTCCCGCGTTGCTTTACAAGACTTAATAATTGATTGACGTTGTCTACTGGTAAAACATCCGTTATCGTTTCACCATTTGGTGTAATCATCGTGACTTTATAACTTGGCATCTTTAGTCACCTCCTAATTCTTTTGAAGAACCCCATGTTAGAATTTTTTGATTTGTTCCTGGATTGGTTGTTCCCGATCCATTCCCACCGCTACCATTTGTTGAACCTGCAATAACTGGCCCTAAAATGTCTTCAAGTGTATTTTTGTCGAACTGTTGATTGAAGGATAAGTCACCCCAATCGCCAAACTTGAAGTTTTTCACAACAATAAATCCAGTGGTAAGTCCACGATTTTCGAAGATGGCTTTTGGTGCAAAGATTAAGGGACTGTTTATATCATTCCCTGAGCCACTCTTGTTTATACTTGTACCATCAATTGATACAAATGCTCCTTTGAATGGTGAGTCAAAGGTGACATTTAAGTTTTGTGAATAAACAGAAGCATACAAATCAAACCTTTGATTATTACCTAAAGACAAGTTATAAAGCGAACCATCTGTGTTATAAACACTTTTGACGAAAACTTTGAACTTAGTGGGGTCATTTTGATTTTCGCCACCTTCGGTGTTATATAAGCCGAGTTGAAATATTGATAGTGTTAAATCTGTTGGTTTAGTCACACCATTGTTACCTGTCACATATACCGATAGTGAACCGGTTCCAACAACTTTGAGTGATGCATTTACAATATTGAACGATTTGACGACTAAAGATACATCTTTATCACCTACGTTAATCGTTAATGTTTTGTCATTGACTCCCTCTGTAGGAACTTCCACTTTAAATGATTCAAATGAGTAGACCTTTTGAGAACCTTGTGATAAATCGAGTGTTCGATAATTTGTTTGATACGCGATTTCGCTATAATAGCGAAACTCGTTATTTGCACTGACTATTTCAAACCGTGTTCCCTCATTCCCTGGAGGTGAAACTGTAATCGCCTTTCCAGTTTGATTGTATGCATTAGCGCTTGTTGTTTCTGGAAACTGTGGCATCACAACAGTAGGAACGTAATCATCCACGATATCTGGTTTATCCATATTGTCTAAAACAAAATCAGACTGGAAATAGATACCATAGTCTAAAGCATTATTACTTGATGTTGGTTTTTCTCCAAAAATACTGACTGGATTAATGTTTGATTTGGGATAAATACTGCTGTCCGAATAGAAACTCATATCCCAAGGGTTAAAGTTGAGTTGTTTATAAAAAATGACCTTGCTTTTAATCTTTTCATATGCTGCAGCATTAAATGCGTTGTTAGTATCTGAGTCCGTTTTGTAAGTGATTACCGATGAAAGTGAATTTTTATATTCTTCTGGCACTAATACATAATCGATGGTATTAAGCGCATTTACGTAACCTAAATTAACATAAATGGATCCACCTTTTTTTAATACAACTGTGTGTAATGAAGCATTTCCACTTTTAGTATTTATCTCAATTTTCCCCGATGTAATAAGTACACCACGTAAAGTAATCCCATTTGGTATGGTGATATTGTTGTTGGTGACAACAGCTGAATTAATAATGATTTCACTCGTGAAATCGATGGGCTTATTTGTAATTACAGGACCAGTAAGGGTTGTTCCATTTGCCGGAACTCCCATAGCTGTATTTGAAGTAGCTGTCAAATCGATTGTGATGAGTCCATTTGAATTAAAGCCATCGTATTCATATTCTCCAGATGAAGATTGAGTGAAAACAAATGATTTTGAAACAGTTCGTTCACTATTGTTTAAAGTACCCTGAGACGTCAGTGTAAACGTTGCACTTGTATCTGCCACTTGATCCAAAACTAAATGAATCTTAGCAATAGCAGGTTTGTCCATCACTTGACCATAATCACTTGTAATCACGCCATCAGGACTTGCACTGTTTGACACAAGGAAATCTGTAACGAGTTGGGCGAAATTTCCACTATAATCTTTGGTTGACGTGTTGATGAAGTCTGTGATTTTATCGGTGTATTCGCTCAATCCTGTTTCCGCAACATAGTAAGCAGATTCATACTGATTCGTTGTCACAGCACGTTTTATATTGCTTTGAGCTGCAATTGCACTTGTACTCACGATTATCATGAAGAATAAGAACAATATCACAACTGTAATCAAGGTTGATCCTTTCTTACTATGAAGCAGTTCTGAGATAGATTTTCTGGTCATATTCAATAGCTCTCCCTTCATATACTCCTTTAATATAAATATCAATTGCATCTGATAATCTTTGCGTAATAGTAAATGTTTCAATATTGTTCGTAACAAAATCACCGTTTCTTGTTAGTGTGTTTTGTGATAAACAGTAGATTATAGGCACATCAAAATCATTTTCACTAATCGTTGTGCAATTTGATTCTGTACTTACCTTGATTGATTGTGACGATGTGCGAATGTCTTTTTCTATTTTTAGTCCAGCAACTCGAACTGCATCTTGTGCAATTAGAAAGTTCTCTTGATTCCTTTGAATGTTCAGAACATAAATTACAAAGGTTGTCAGAATCGTGAGGACAATTCCAGAAATAAGCATTGCAATGATTAATTCAATTAAAGTAAATCCTTTACGATCCTGCATATTCTAACCACTCCATTGTCTCGAATGATTCCCCATTCGAAAGCGTTACGGATAACTTAACGAGTTTATTACCGCGTGAGAAATTTAAAACAATTGAATAATCAACCAGGTTAAATTCATAGATGTCACTGGATAAAACGGATATTAAACTTTACTTGGGGTTTTCACTCGCAACACTATTTCTTGGGGTGAGGTAATCTTGCTCTAGCCTCTGTCTTTAAAGAAGTTTGGGGATTTCTGTTGTAAACTGATTATCTTAGACCAGCAGAATAAAAAATCACTTTACTTTATGCACAATTAAGTGCTGTATTAAAGTGATTTTTTTTGTATTATTAGTTTAACGAGGTTAATAAAATGGTAGAAACCCCAAGTTTCCAGACCTAAGTTTCTACCAATCCAATACCTCCTATAAAGGAGTAAGAATATGATAACAGTTTTCTCAAACACATTCAATAATAAACAGTTTTCTCAAAAGGAATATTACAAATTTCTCAATTCAATTAATCCAAAAACAATACCTTGTCCGTGCTGTTCAAAAACAGATACACTGATTCGTTATGGATACTATCCGAAAACCATAATTACTGGGCGATTAACCATTGTCGTAGAAATCGCACGTTTCTTTTGTAATCAATGTAAGAGAACTCATGCAATAATACCAAGTAACTTACTTCCCTATTTTCAACTGTCTGTACCCACAATTGAAATAATATTAACCCATGAACTTGATAGCACGCTTTTAACTGATATTGATGAATCAACATATATTCGGATAAAAATACGTTTTAACGATTATGAATCGGTGAGACATTTAAGTTATTTGGAACGATTGAATTACTTCATATTATCCACAAAACGGAATATCTATCATTCCGCCATTACTTCACCAACATGAGAAAAATAGTTTTAACTCCTCAGATTGAATATAATGAAGATGGTTATTTAAATAACAGACAATCATTTTTATATTTAGGAGCAAGATACATAATGAAACCTTATCAAAATAGTCAAAGAGAGGCAGGGTTTCTATGAACGCTAATGCCACTCTTTTAAGTAACGAAAAAATTCTTGAATTATTTAACTTAGAACACCATCAAGTCCAGAAGATTGATATCAAAGGTCAAAGTGACGCATTGAATGTGTACATTACGCTTCAGGTAGAGGAACAAACATGCCCAATTTGTGAAAGCAAAACATCCACAATCAAAGATTATTCTGAAAAGAAGCTTCTCCACTCACTGGTAACACATATACCCTGTTACATTCGTTACCGTGCACGACGTTATAAATGCACAACGTGTAATAAATGCTTTTTTGAACACAATCCATTTGCGTATCGAAATATGAAGATTACTCAGCTGACCGTATATAATGTCCTGAATGATCTTAAATCGCCACATGAAACGTTTACCACAGTTGCCAATAGATATCGGTTATCTCCCACTACAGTATCATCTATTTTCGATTCCCACGTTTCTGTCTCCAGACAAAAACTACCCGCTTATCTGCTTATTGATGAATGTTATGCGTACCACAGTGATCGCAGTGATTATGTATGCGTTCTTATTGATGCAATGACAAAGAATATCGTAGATATATTACCGTCCCGTAAGAAACAAGACTTAGTCGCGTATTTTAGCCAAATCCCCCTTGAAGAACGCAAAGGAGTCTTAGGTATTGGAATCGACATGTGGTATAGCTATAGAGTCGTCGCAAAACAATTCCTTCCAAACGCGTTTATCAGTGTTGATCGTTTTCATGTTTATAGTGATTTAATGAAACGTATCGACTCTATTAGGGTAGACACTATGAAGAAACTAAAACCTCCTAAGAACTGGAAGCAAACAGAAGATAAAGTCAAAAGACAAGAATATTATAAGCGTGACCAGCAATACTATCTGCTTAAAAAGTTCAACTGGTTACTCTATAAAAACCCCAAAGCAACAACCACAGTTAAAGATAAGAAATACAATATATTTGATCCAAATGTACCGAAACAACGCAATAAGAAATTGGGAAAGTTTCTAAACCTTTACGACATAATAGACCTAATTCTTCAAACGAGCAATGGCCTTGAAGATGCATATAACATGAAGTTCTTACTCGATCAATTCTTCAATGAATCAAAAGCTGAGAATGCACACGAGAATCTGAACACACTCATCAGAGTGATGGCTCAGAGTAGAGTTGCATCAATCGTTGATTTTAGCCGAACTTTAGGAAAGTGGAAAAATGAAATTGTCGCAACTTTCAATAAAGTAGAAAAATGCACAAAGGTCACAAATAAGAAAACAGGAGAAACCCATTATGAAGTTTCCATAACACACATAAACAGTGCGTTGATTGAGAATCGAAATCGCATAATCAAGCAAATAAAAAACAATGCAAGTGGCTATCGTAATTGGGAGCGGTTTAGGAATCGTGTGTTGTATGTGCTTAATGAAGACGCAACATATCGAATTAACCCAATAATTAAAACAACCTATGACAAAGGACTCTCTTAAGAAATGACTCATTATTGATATACTATAACAAAAAGAGGGAAGCTATAGTCATGTGCGACTACGCTTCCCTTTGGTCTTTAACAAACTTGTTTGGGGTAACTTACTCCCCAAGTTATTTTATATCATTTTCTGAATTATCCCCAAGTTATTTCAGACCGCCGATAAAACATTGTAAGTTCCAAACAAATCAGTTTCTGATAAACTTACTAACAAACTGTCTTTATCAGTGCTTTCATTGATTGCTAAATATCTCAGCTCTTCTGTTGCGTTCACCGCAACCTGTTGGGCTGTTATTTTTTGATTAGCTGCAGCGTTAACTCTACCAGTTAAAGCAAATGCTGTACTCACGACCGCAACTACAATAATCAATAGAGCTAAAGCAACTACAACTTCGATTAAAGTGAACCCTTTTTTCATCAGTTTTTCTCGCTTTCGTTCATTTCTATGAAGATTGTAACCAAATTATAGGGAGTTTTCACGTTTCTTTCAATTAATATAACCGGATTATGTACATATTTTATTATTTTTAACAAAGTTCGTTCTTTAGATGGCTTATTTTGTGAAAAATCACCGTTTATTATCATATTTGATGATATTTTTTTCTTCTACAAGAAAGAAATTTTACTTGTGTTACTTAGCTAGAAATTATTCTAACAGATTTAGGGTTTGGTTCATATTAAGATACATTTTATTTATATTCTTAAAAAGTAATTGATATTTATACCAAGAGCGTAAAAAAAACCGGTGTATAAAAACTAGAAGAACTTAAAGGACGTATTAGTCAAACTCAGGCATTTTATTACAACCCTTCAGCAGAAGTGAAAGAAGGCGTCAAAGATTCACAGAACTGCAGAAAACTATGAAGTTCCCAGTTATGTAAACGACCTTAACGCTCTTTACTAAGATTTACAGATTTAAATAAATACCATCAATAAGTAATTTGACCAAAAATTTAATTTTTTGTTTACCCAAAACACAGAGAATTATAAACTTCTAGCTTATCGATAAAAAGGTACTACCACTTATTCGTGATAGTACCTCTTTAAGCATAGAAAATATTTTCGTTTTTGGCTAATTTATGTTCTTTGGTTTAGAGCCAGTTTGGAAAGCATCTCATTTTGATGTTTTATATTGGGATAATGCATAAGATAATTTAGGAACAATTTGATTTTTACGTGACACAACATCAGAGAAGAACGAATATCGTTCACCCTCACGATTTGGAAATGCATCATGAACTGCTTTTTTCATTTCACCTGCAGCCAGGATAATTGATCCATTATCAACAATACTTGTGAATACAATGGTAAGCAGGTCAATTTTGTTTACCTTTACATATTGATCCATTGCATCGGTGAATTCATCCAAGATATTGTTGACTTCATCAAACTCATAAACTACGACTTGTCCTATCACGACATTGTGTCCTGATAGGTTGAAACTTTTAATATCTTGATTAATGATTTCTTCGTATGATTTATTACCAATAGAGGATGTTATTTCAAACATCTCACGGGCAAAATCATCGCGATTGATTTCAGATATTTGACAAAGTTTCTCCGCGATTTTGAGATCCTGCGGTGTTGTTGTTGGCGATTTGAGATTCAATGTATCAGAAATCATTGCTGCAAGGAGTAAACCAGCGATATCTTTTGGAATTTGCTCCCCTGCTTCTTCATACATTTTCGCAACGATTGAAGCTGTTGAGCCTATAATTTCATTTCTGAAATAGATTGGTTTTGCGGTGCTGACATCACCAATTCGATGGTGATCAATCACTTCAAGTACTTCAGCTTCTTCGATTCCTACTACACTTTGAGAATACTCATTGTGGTCAACTAGAATCACGCGCTTATTCTTACTGTTGAGTACGTGAAACCGAGATACAAAACCATAAATTCGATTTTGATCATCTACAACTGGATAGGAACGGTATCGTGTTTTCAACATACGATCGGCTGCATCATCGATAAATTCGCTTTTGTTAAAGTAAATTGGGTCACTTGACATAACCTTATCGACACTTGGTGCAAAGAAGATGTATCGTGATGTGTTCAAAGAACCATGCTCTGACATGATAATGGCACAATTATGTTCTTTTGCCATTTCAATTACTTCCGGTGCAATTTCTTTTGTCCATACCGTTACGATACAAGCTGCCCCTCGATTGATTGCTTCTATTTGTGAATCCGTGTCATTTCCGATGACAACGAGTCTACCACTTAATTCATAATTTTGGAGCTTAGTTGATGCGATCGCAACAATACTTACTTTACCATTAAATTTAAAATCTAAAGGCGCGTAAACAATTTTTCCTTCAATAGACTTCGCGATATTTTCAACTGGAGTTTGTTGTAGCATTTTGATTGTATGTGCAGTATCTCCAATCGCTACATAAGCAAGATTGGAGTTTGTTACAACGCCCAACAGTTGATTTTTTTCATTTACAACCGCAAGTGTTCGTGTTCCAGTTTCAGACATCAATTCCATGGCTTCTTTAATTGTAGTATGAATGCGTACTGAAACGACGTCATCCATTTCTATTTCCTCTAAGGTTGCACGTGCATCTTTCAATAAGATTGGCTTGCGTATTCCAAAACGTTCAAGAACAAATGCTGTCTCTGCATTAATTGGCCCTAGTCGGCATGCAACTGCATTAATCCCTTTTCTTTGCTTTAAGTGAGCATAAGCAATTGCTGATACAACTGAATCTGTATCCGGAAATTGATGCCCGCATATATATATGAGTCGTTTATCATCCATAAAAAAATACCCCTTACCCTCCAAGTTTAACATATTTGGCTCAATTTAGGTAGCCACCATGTATGTGTTTTCAGTGAATTATTTCGAAGATTTCTGATGGTTTCTCAACGACATAGGTAGCACCTGCGTCAATGAGTTCTGTTTTTGTGCGAAATCCCCATAATACACCACATGATTCTACACCTGCATTCTGTGCTGTCTCAATGTCAACATTTGAATCCCCCACAAAGAGTACTTCAGATGGTCTTACACCCATCGTTTCCATCACAGCAAGTGTGTGATATGGATCCGGTTTGCGTTTGCCATCATTTAAATCTCCCATCACTGCTTCAAAAGTGAAATCACTTAACAGATCCTCTATGATTTTATCTGTAAGCTCATGTTTCTTATTTGTTATGATTGCCATTTGAATCGATGCATCCTTTAGTTGTTGTAACAATGCTTCGATTCCAGTGTATGTCTGTGTCTTCATTAAACAGTTATCAGCATAAATTGTCAAGAGTTCGTCTAAATAGAATTCTATATCATGTTCAAAAGTGTTGGGTAATGCGCGTTCCACGAGTTTACGCATTCCGTTGCCAACAAAGTGTCGATACCGATCCATTGCATGGATTGGATAGTTATGACGTAAAAGAACCTTATTCATGCTTGACCCCAAATCAAACAAAGAATCTACAAGGGTCCCATCTAAGTCGAATATAATTGCTTTAAATTTCAAAGTTGAAGTACTTATTGTCATGTCGTGGAATTTCAAAATGCACAGAAGGCACTGTTTGTGTCCATTCTATAAATGGCGTGAGCCGTTCAATTTGCCCCCTATAATGCATCGGAATGAAGATTTTAGGTTCAAGTTTTTCAATGATATAACGCGCGCCTTGATCAAAATCTCTTCCAAGTCTTGGATCGACTGGAAACATCATCAAATCCATGCCTTTATATTGAACTAGACGATCTACAATTTCTCTGAAACTGCGTGTTGCTTCTTTTGCTTCGTTTACACCTGAATCTGTTTTCCAATGCCAATCATTTAAATCACCACTGTGCATAAATGTTAGGTTATCTTCTTGAATCACATAACTGACACCATCATCTGTGCTTGGGTAAACAAAGATTTTCGCAAATCCTAAGTTGATATTATCCCCTGGTCTTACCTTAAAGACATCACGATAGGGTACTACATCGATATCAAATGAGAGAATTGTCGTCATTTGATACGCAAAAACCGATGTTGAATAGTGGTCTTCGTGATGATGCGACACTAAAAATAACACCGGTTTTGATTCATTCTTTAAATAATGTGATGGAAGGTTCCCGTAAACGAAGTCAAAAACATAGACTGCTTTGTCCGTTTCAACAACAAATCCACTGTGGCCTAAAAATTCCACTCTAAGCATGAAATAATCACTCCCTTTTTGCATATTATAGCATTAATTTACGCTATCATGAAGAAAGGTACTAAATTATTCATAACATTTATTCGAGCTCACTTTGCCCTGTATAGAGGGATGCATAGCGACCACCCAATTTAAGCAGAGAATCATGATCACCACGCTCAAGGATTTCCCCTTGTTCCAATACGAGAATTGCGTCTGAATTCCTAACTGTTGAAAGTCTGTGGGCAATAATGAATGTTGTTCTTCCAGCCATCAAACGGTCCATTCCTTTCTCAATAAGGCGTTCGGTTCGTGTATCGATACTTGAAGTTGCTTCATCAAGTATTAAGATTTTTGGATTAGCAACCGCAGCCCGAGCAATATTTAAAAGTTGTCGTTGGCCTTGGGAAAGTTCATCCCCTGATCCACTGATTACAGTTTGATATCCGTATTCAAGTCGTTTAATGAAGTGATGGGCATTTGCTAGCTTAGCAGCTTCAATACACGCTTCATCACTTGCATCTAAATTACCATATCGAATATTGTCCATAATCGTTCCTGTGAAAAGATGGGTGTCTTGAAGCACCATCGCAATCTGATTACGAAGACTGTATCGGTTTATATCCTTCAACTCGATGCCATCTAATGTAGCACTCCCACTGTCAATATCATAAAATCGTGTAATCAGGTTAATCATGGTTGTTTTACCCGAACCTGTAGATCCGACAAAGGCAATTTTTTGTCCTTTTTTCGCCCAAAATGAAACTCCTTTAAGAACGTCAACGCCTTTCTTGTATCCAAATCGAACATCACTGAACACAACATCCCCTTCAACTTGGTCGAGCATAATGTCTTTTGAGTCAACAGGTTCAAGTGGCCAATCAATCAGTTCAAAGATACGTTCTGCTGCTGCAACTGATGATTGTAGGATTGTATATTGGTTTGCGATTTCATTAATTGGGAATCCCAAACGACGGGTCATGTTAACATATGCCCCTAAGTTACCGACTGACAAACCATGATTGATTGTAAGGTAACCACCCAATACCCCGATGATTGCATAATTAATCGTATTTAGATTTTGCATTAAAGGAATCATCATCAAGGATGTAATTTGTGCATACTTATTATTTTTACGATATATTTCACTCAAGCGACGCATCTCTTGATTGGATTGTTCTTGGTGGTTAAACAGCTGGGTTACAATTTGACCTTCCATGGCTTCTTCCACAAATCCATTCAATTTCCCAAGAGATTGTTGTTGCAGTTTTGCATACTTACGGCTAAATTTCACAACCGTACGCGACATTAAGGAAAGTAAAGGCAAGATAATCACAGTGGCAATGGTTAGAATTGGGCTTAAAATAAACATTGCAATGAGTGTTCCCACAAGGGATAATGCATTGGACACAAGTGACGCTGCTGCTGAGTTTAACCCTTCGGTCACTAAATCAATATCATTAATAAATCGACTCATAAGCTCACCATGTGTATTTATATCATGATAACGAATATCAATGCGAAGAATGCGCGAGAACATATCTTTTCGAATATCTTTTACTGCTTGTTGTGATATCTTAACCATGAATCTAGATGATAGATAACTCGCTACAATTTCAAAAGCATAAATGATAAATAGGATAGACAGCTGTCGAATTAATTGTGTGGTTACATCCACACGTGAGATGGTTCCATTCAGACCATTTTCAATAATTGTAATTAAGGGCGAAATTGCATATGAACCATAGACAGCACCAAGTGTAGAAATCGCAGATAGGATAAATACGGTAAATAATAGAAATTTATTTCTTCCAAGATATCCTAAGAGGCGTCTTAGTGTTCCACCTTTTTGTTTGGGTTTTCCCCCTACTTTTAGTGTCTTCTCACTCATATGATGCTTCCTTTCTCATTTGTGACTCATAGATTTCTTGGTATACGGTACAGTGTTCCAATAAATCATCATGTGTTCCAAGGCCTACTATTTGCCCTTCATTTAATACAACAATGCGGTCCATCATACGTACTGAGCTTATTTTTTGCGCAATATTAATTAAGGTGAGGGTCGGGTAGTTATCGTCAATTGCTTTCATAACAGCACTTTCAGTTGCAGCATCTAAAGCAGAGGTACTATCATCAAGCACCAATATATTTGGATTGATTGCTAAAGCTCGGGCAATACATAACCGTTGGCGTTGCCCACCTGAAAAGTTTGTACCGCCTTGTACAACTGTCGACTCGAATTGATCTTTTGAATTGTTAATAAAGTCATAGATTGATGCAGTTTGTGTTGCTTTAATCATTGCATCTTCATCAACTAATTGTGATCCAAATTTCAAATTATCCGCAATAGTTCCCGAAAACAGGACATTCTTTTGAGGTACAAATCCAAAATGAGATCTAAGCTCAAAAACATCCATATGTCGAATATCTGTTCCATTCAACAATATTTCTCCCTGAGATACATCAACCAACCGCACTAATAAATTGACTAAGGTTGACTTTCCTGCTCCTGTACTTCCAATAATTCCAATGTGTTCACCTTTTTGAATGTGAAGGTTGATATCGCTGAGAACATCATCTGCTTCATGACCAAAGTAATTGAAACTTACATTTTTGAATTCAATGGTGCCACTTTCCTTGGATACACGTGTTGGTTCGATGGGATTTGTGATATCAATGGGTTCCACAATTACTTCTTTAATCCGAATAAGTGATGCTTTAGAACGGGTAACCATCGTAAATACGAAACTCAACATCATCATAGAAAACATGGTAAATCTTAAATAATTGACAAAGACCAGTAAGTCACCGATTTGTAAGATTTGGCTATCAATAATTAAGAAAGAACTCATATAAACAATGATAATTGTTGCGAAGTTAATTGCTGCCATAAGTGCAGGGTTACTGATTAACATCAATAAATTCGCACGCATTGCTGCATTATAAAAAGCTTCGTTTTCTTTTTCAAACCCTTCGTCTTCAAAATCTTCACGTACGAAGGATTTAATCACACGAATATTTACCAATGATTCTTGTATTTTTCGATTCAACTGGTCTACTTTTTCTTGCAAGAAGACAAAACGCGAGAAACCAAGTTGAATCACTGTTACTAAAATAGTCGATAATATTACAATTGCAACAAGCATTACATAGGATAACTCTTTATTCGTGATATAGGTCATATACACAGCACTGACCATAAGGATTGGTGCTCTTACAAGAAGTCTTAAAATGGTCATAAGGGTTCTCGAAACAACATCAATATCATTAGTTAATCGCGTAACTAAGGACGCACTTGAAAATTTGTTAACATTTTTAACTGAGAAGTTTTGAATCTTATCAAATAAATATAATCTGAGATTAAACCCAAAAAGCGTTGACACATGTGCAGGAATGATAAGTCCCAACACCGCAATCACCGCGCCAATTAAGGCCAGACCTACCATTAATGAGCCGACCCGTACAATAACACTCATATCTTGATTTGCAATTCCTACATCAATAATTTGTGCCATTAATTGAATTTGATAGAGTTCAATCAATGCCACACTTCCAACCATTACAACGCCAACAAGGGCAAGTGGAATACTGGGTTTAAAAATACTAAATAACTTCTTCATCAATCTCTCTTCTTTCTAACCCCCGTATCATTTTATTGAAGTATGATTCGAGCTGAATCATTTCTTCATGTGATAGTTCCCCAAACATCGATTCGTTCACTGACTTAAACCCCTTCTTACACACCTGAGCCTTTTCTAATCCAAGATTGGTTAAAGACCACAGTGTCTTTCTTTTATCATGATCATCTTTCTCACAATACACAAGATCAGCATTGTGAAGCCGTTTAAGACTTAAGGATAACGATTCTTTAGTTACATTCAAGTTATCACAGATTTCAACTTGAGACAGTCCTGGTTGATCTTTGAGTAAGAAAAGAATCCGATGTTGTCCCAAATAGAGACCGTGCTTTGCTAATTCGGTACGTAAAGCATTTCGTTGCTTATGTGCCATCGCACGAAAAGTTTCTGTTAATAAGTCAAACATATGATCACTCCTTCATAATAGTTAATCGGTTAACTAATTATATCACACTATATGGAAGTTCGATGAAAAATATGTCAATTTTACAATTTAATTTGTTATGTCTAGATGAAAATTTTATTCATATCAACACACCTTTTTAAAGTACTATAAAAAAAAGAACCCTCAAAGTGAAGGTCCTTGATTAACTGGCAATGAGCTATCTTAACTATGGCAGGCATAGCTATTGTCGCCGCTAAAGTGCTTAACTACTGTGTTCGGGATGGGAACAGGTGTGACCACTTCGCTAGAATCACCAGATCAAATTGAGAGAATCTCTCAAAACTAAATAATAGAAAGTCGATTGATAAGTTGACGTTGTATCCTTTCGGATGTGTTGTTGTTTATAAGACGTTTGTGATTAAAACCTCGATCTATTAGTATCAGTCAGCTCCATGTATCGCTACACTTCCACCTCTGACCTATCAACCTGATAGTCTTTCAGGGATCTTACTTCTTACGAATGGGAAATCTCATCTTGGAGTTGGTTTCATGCTTAGATGCTTTCAGCGCTTATCCATTCCATACTTAGCTACCCAGCGGTGCTCTTGGCAGAACAACTGGTACACCAGCGGTATGTCCATCCCGGTCCTCTCGTACTAGGGACAGCGCTCCTCAAATTTCCTACGCCCACAACAGATAGGGACCGAACTGTCTCACGACGTTCTGAACCCAGCTCGCGTACCGCTTTAATGGGCGGACAGCCCAACCCTTGGAACCGGCTTCAGTTCCAGGATGCGATGAGCCGACATCGAGGTGCCAAACCTCGCCGTCGATATGAACTCTTGGGCGAGATTAGCCTGTTATCCCCAGGGTAGCTTTTATCCGTTAAGCGACGGCCCTTCCACGCGGAACCGCCGGATCACTAAGCCCGACTTTCGTCCCTGCTCGACTTGTAAGTCTCGCAGTCAAGCACACTTCTGCCTTTGCGCTCGTCGATTGATTTCTGACCAATCTGAGTGTACCTTTGGGCGCCTCCGTTACTCTTTAGGAGGCGACCGCCCCAGTCAAACTGCCTACCTGACACGTTCCCGGATCCGGATTACGGACCGCGGTTAGAACTTCAAACATACAAGAGTGGTATCCCAGTTGTGACTCCACGTATACTAGCGTACACGCTTCACAGTCTCCCACCTATCCTGTACATGTAGGCTCAAAGTTCAATATCAAGCTACAGTAAAGCTCCATGGGGTCTTTCCTTCTAGTTGCGGGTAACCGGCATTATCACCGGTACTAAGATTTCACCGAGTCTGCTGCCGAGACAGCGCCCAAATCGTTACGCCTTTCGTGCGGGTCGGAACTTACCCGACAAGGAATTTCGCTACCTTAGGACCGTTATAGTTACGGCCGCCGTTCACTGGGGCTTCAGTTCAATGCTTCGGATTTCTCCTAACACATCCCCTTAACCTTCCAGCACCGGGCAGGCGTCACCCCCTATACTTCGCCTTGCGGCTTTGCAGAGAGCTATGTTTTAGTTAAACAGTCGCTTGGGCCTCTTCACTGCGGCTCTACTCTTCATAGAGCACCCCTTCTCCCTAAGTTACGGGGTCATTTTGCCGAGTTCCTTGGCAACAGTTCTCTCGCTCACCTCAGGATTCTCTCCTTGCCCACCTGTGTCGGTTTTGGTACGGGCCACCATACAATTATCGCTAGAAACTTTTCTTGAAAGCTGGCATCAACACCTTCGCTACTTCCTCACGGGTTCACTCCCCATCACGCCTTTGCATTGATGTGCGGATTTGCCTACACATCTGCTCCTTCGCTTGGACGCACTCTTCCAGTCGTGCGCTGTATCTAGCCTTCTCTGTCATTCCTTCACTTGTATTGTGGGTACGGGAATATCAACCCGTTGTCCATCGACTACGCTTTTCAGCCTCATCTTAGGTCCCGACTTACCCAGGGAGGACGAGCCTTCCCCTGGAAACCTTAGGCAATCGGTGTGTCAGATTCTCACTGACATTTCGCTACTCACACCGGCATTCTCACTTCTATACGCTCCAGCGCTCCTTACGGTACACCTTCAACGCTGTATAGAACGCTCCCCTACCATTCATATTACTATAAATTCGCAGCTTCGGTAACATGCTTAGCCCCGGTACATTTTCGGCGCAGGGTCACTCGACTAGTGAGCTGTTACGCACTCTTTCAAGGGTGGCTGCTTCTAAGCCAACCTCCTAGTTGTCTGTGCATCCCCACATCCTTTTCCACTTAGCATGTATTTTGGGACCTTAGCTGGCGATCTGGGCTGTTTCCCTCTCGTCTATGGACATTATCACCCACAGACTGACTGCCAAGCATTAACCATTGGCATTCGGAGTTTGATAATGATCAGTACCCCTAGATGGGGCCATCACACTTTCAGTGCTCTACCTCCAATGGCATTCACTTGACGCTAGCCCTAAAGCTATTTCGGGGAGAACCAGCTATCTCGAAGTTCGATTGGCTTTTCACCCCTAGCCACAACTCATCCGCCAGCTTTTCAACGATGGTCGGTTCGGTCCTCCATTTGGTTTCACCCAAACTTCAACCTGGTCATGGCTAGATCACTTCGTTTCGGGTCTACGACATTGTACTATTTCGCCCTATTCAGACTCGCTTTCGCTTCGGCTCCGCCTCTTCAGCTTAACCTCGCACACTATCGTAACTCGCCGGTTCATTATGCAATAGGCACGCCATCACCCTTTAACGGGCTCTGACTTCTTGTAAGCATACGGTTTCAGGTTCTATTTCACTCCGCGCCAGCGGTTCTTTTCACCTTTCCCTCACGGTACTGGTTCACTATCGGTCACTAAGGAGTATTTAGCCTTACCGGGTGGTCCCGGCAGATTCCGACAAGGTTTCACGTGCCTCGCCGTACTCAGGATCCCACTAGAGTGATTCTCAATTTCAAATACAGGGCTTGCACCTTCTTCGGCTGGCCTTTCAATGCCATTCTTCTATCTCAAATCAATCCCATATCGTGGTCCTACAACCCCGACCCTAAAGTCGGTTTGGGCTCTTCCCGTTTCGCTCGCCACTACTCAGGGAATCATTCTTTATTTTCTTTTCCTCTTGCTACTAAGATGTTTCAATTCGCAAGGTTGCCTCATATCAAACTATGTGTTCATTTGACTGTAATACTGCTCTACCAGTATTGGGTTCCCCCATTCGGATACCTCCGGATCATTGTGTACGTACCACTCCCCGAAGCATTTCGCTGTTAGTCGCGTCCTTCATCAGCTCTTAGTGCCTAGGCATCCACCGTACGCCCTTCCATATTTAATCACGTCATTACAACCTCAGCCTGCATAAGACTGGATTGCGCTTTGTTTTTTTTATGTGTTCGCTTTGTTTGTTTGCTTAAGTTACTGTTAAATTGCTTTTTAACTTTGACTTTGTGTTCTTAGTTTTTCAACTATCCAAAAAGATCCATTTTTTTACCTATCTGAATCTCTTCTATTATTCAGTTTTCAAAGATCCTGAGATGATCGCTTCGATCTCTCAAAACTAAACAAGAAACGTGTGTACCAATTTCGACGTCTTTCTAATACTCCTTAGAAAGGAGGTGATCCATCCCCACCTTCCGGTAGGGATACCTTGTTACGACTTAACCCCAGTCATCGATCCTACCTTCGACAGCTCCCTCCCTTGCGGGTTAGGCCACTGGCTTCGGGTATTACCAACTCCCATGGTTTGACGGGCGGTGTGTACAAGGCCCGAGAACGTATTCACCGCGGCATGCTGATCCGCGATTACTAGCGATTCCGACTTCATGGAGTCGAGTTGCAGACTCCAATCCGAACTGAGACGTACTTTATGAGATTCGCTCCACATCACTGCTTCGCTTCCCTTTGTATACGCCATTGTAGTACGTGTGTAGCCCAGATCATAAGGGGCATGATGATTTGACGTCATCCCCACCTTCCTCCGGTTTATCACCGGCAGTCTCTCTAGAGTCCCCATCTTTACATGCTGGTAACTAGAGACAAGGGTTGCGCTCGTTGCGGGACTTAACCCAACATCTCACGACACGAGCTGACGACAACCATGCACCACCTGTATCCGCCATAACTATTACACATCTCTGTGCTTTTGCGCGGTATGTCAAGACCTGGTAAGGTTCTTCGCGTTGCGTCGAATTAAACCACATACTCCACCGCTTGTGCGGGCCCCCGTCAATTCCTTTGAGTTTTACGCTTGCGCGCATACTCCCCAGGCGGGATACTTATTGCGTTAACTGCAGCACTGAGATTCTTCCCAACACTTAGTATCCATCGTTTACGGCGTGGACTACTAGGGTATCTAATCCTATTTGCTCCCCACGCTTTCGAGCCTCAGCGTCAGTATCAGGCCAGTGAGCCGCCTTCGCCACTGGTGTTCCTCCATATATCTACGCATTTTACCGCTACACATGGAATTCCACTCACCTCTCCTGTACTCAAGTCTACCAGTTTCTAAGGCGTCACGGGGTTGAGCCCCGAACTTTCACCTTAAACTTAATAAACCGCCTACGCTCCCTTTACGCCCAATAATTCCGGATAACGCTCGCCACCTACGTATTACCGCGGCTGCTGGCACGTAGTTAGCCGTGGCTTTCTGGTAAGGTACCGTCAAGCACAGATCATTCCCTATCCGTACATTTCTTCCCTTACAACAGAGCTTTACAACCCGAAGGCCTTCTTCACTCACGCGGCGTCGCTCGGTCAGGGTTTCCCCCATTGCCGAAAATTCCCTACTGCTGCCTCCCGTAGGAGTCTGGGCCGTGTCTCAGTCCCAGTGTGGCCGGTCACCCTCTCAGGCCGGCTACGCATCATCGTCTTGGTGAGCCGTTACCTCACCAACTAACTAATGCGCCATAAATCCATCCCATTGTGATGTATCCCATCTTTACTTTAAATATGATGCCATATCTAAACCTATCCGGTATTAGCAGTCGTTTCCAACTGTTATCCCAGGCATTGGGGCAGGTTGTTTATGTATTACTCACCCGTTCGCCACTAACTTCTCTAAAAAACAAGTTTTCTAGGTCCGTTCGTTCGACTTGCATGTATTAGGCACGCCGCCAGCGTTCATCCTGAGCCAGGATCAAACTCTCCATTTGATTCTTTCTCTTTTTTTGTTTATCTTTTATAAACACAAACTCTGACAGTTTGTTTTTGTTTTAATTTCTAATTTCGAAATTGACGTTTCTTGTTCAGTTTTCAAAGACCAATTCGTTGCCGTTCTTACCGAACCGGCTTGATAATAATACCATTACACCTACCACAAGTCAACACTATTCTTCATCTTTTTTACTTAATTTTTATAGATTTGCTTAAAGGCCTATAAACAGGCTTTATTCCTTTTGGTAATTCTTAGAATAGTGATGAAAAACCAGGGGATATCCTATAAAAAAAATCAAAAGATGTCGATTCATTTACATCAACATCTTTTCGATTATTTTTTATCGATTCAAGGCGTGAAAGATTGTCATCATTCGATCTTTCATTAACATGACAACGACAAACCCAACAACTACAGTCGGAATCACATAGGTTGCATTGTAAGCAAGGACTCCCCAAAATAGATTTCCTTCATAATATTGTGCATAATAAACCCATCCTGAGATATTATGAAACATAAAC
The DNA here is from genome assembly GCF_001545095.1 of Erysipelothrix larvae. Taxonomy (NCBI): domain Bacteria; kingdom Bacillati; phylum Bacillota; class Erysipelotrichia; order Erysipelotrichales; family Erysipelotrichaceae; genus Erysipelothrix; species Erysipelothrix larvae. The sequence continues at coordinate 865,496 of NZ_CP013213.1, read as the reverse complement.
TGCATAAAGCCTGCAATGAGTACGGATAACGGAATTGTAGGCAACTTTTTCACCTTTATCTCGGGTAACACCGATACAATGGCATAGCAACCTGGCGCAAGTACATAGTCCAGTAAAAATTGCATTGGATGTACAACGGACATTGGAACCAACATAAATCGGACAATAAATGCTAAAGCAGTAACGGCGACTGCTTTTTTTATCCCAAAGAAGTAACTTGCAAAGATAATAGCAAGAATACTAAACGATAAGCTTCCGCCTTGTGGCATCTTAAAGATACTAAATGCTGAATCAAGATACTCTAGTGCGACATATAATGCAACAAATAGAGACATATTTACCAGATCTTTTGTTTTCATAAAAAAACACCTCCATAATATGAGGCGCAGGAACTTAAAAAGTTTGAACTCCCTACGCTAGCTCTGACTATTAATAATAGTCTAGTCTTAGATCAGGTGATTAAGGGTATTATCTCAGCCTTTTACAGCACCCCTGTTCACAAAAATATCATACCACACAATTTAAGTTCATTAAAGTGAAAGGCTTTATCAAAAAGGAAAACAGACACCGGAGCGTCTGTTTTGAGAATTAAAATGTTTACTTTATGTAAAGATAATCCATAAGATGAGGCTGAATAGACCAAGAAGTAATAATACAGCGGGTAAAAAGGTAATCATTGCAGCAATAAACATTGCAAACATATCGCCCTTTTCAAACTCCATATCGTTTAGCTTCTTTTCGATTTCTTCTTCATCATACATGTCTTTTCTTTTTTTGAACAAAGCCATGTTATTTTCCTAGTAAATTACATGCAACGAAGTGATCGTCTGATACTTCATACCAATCTGTATCTGCAACTGCATTTTCACGGAAGTTATGGAAATCATATACTTCGTTTTCAGCAGAGTATAAGTCTGCTTCTGTTTCTTTTTCACCCTTACGACGGCTAATGTCTGTCTTTAAGAAAGCAGCCATCAAGCGTTTTGTATATGGGTGTTTTGCTTCTTCGAATATTTTAAGGATTGGTCCTGCCTCAACAATCTTCCCACCGTACATAACGATAACATCATCTGCCATTTGACTGATAACGCCAAGGTCATGGGTAATAAAGAGGATTGAGGTACGGTACTTGTCCTTCAAATCATTCATAAGACGTAATATTTCAGCTTGGATGATAACGTCAAGCGCAGTCGTTGGCTCATCCGCAATCAAAAGCTTAGGATTACAAGCAAGGGCCATCGCGATCATAACACGTTGACTCATCCCACCAGATAATTGGTGAGGGTATTGTTTTAATACTGCTTCAGCATTAGGAATTTTTACAGACTTCAGCATTTCTAAAGAACGTTCTGAAGCTTCTTTTTTACTCATATTTTGGTGAAGCATCAGTACTTCGTTGATTTGCTTTTCAACCGTAAAAACAGGATTTAAGCTTGTCATCGGTTCTTGGAAAATCATTGAAATATCATTTCCACGAATTTCTTGAAGTTGAGATGCATTGAAATCTGAGAGCACTTTACCATCAAATATAATTTCACCATCATAAATCTTTTGGTTTGATTCGAACAGTTGTAGAATCGACATCGCAGTTTGGCTCTTTCCAGAACCAGACTCACCAACAATCCCTAATGTACGACCCTCTTCTACTTTAAATGAAACACCGTTTACAGCTTTAACAAGTCCACGACGTGTATCAAAATAAGTATGTAGATTCTTAATTTCTAATAAACTCATATTTTGACCCTCCTAGACACTTTCTTTATTCTTTAAACGGCACGCTACAAAGTGACCTGGGGACACTTCATGCCAATCATTGTCCGCTTCGCCTGTTTCTTTGAAACCAAAATCAAAGACATCGTTTTCGGTATAGAGCGGTAGCGGTTCAATAATTTCACCTGGTTTTGTCATTTTAGGAATTGCATTCAACAATTGCCGTGTATAAGGGTGTTGAGGATTATCAAAGATTTCTTCAGCAGGTGCTAATTCAACTAAGTTACCAAAGTACATAACACCAATACGATCACTAATAAAACGAACAACACCCAAGTCATGGGTAATAAACAAGTACGTTAAATTATTTTCATCCTTTAAATCTTGAAGCAAGTTGATAACTTGAGACTGAATGGATACGTCAAGTGCACTAACCGCTTCATCGCATACGATAAATCGTGGATTAAGTGCTAAAGCACGTGCAATCCCAATTCTTTGACGTTGACCCCCAGAGAATTGGTGTGGATAACGGTGAATATATTCTGGTGCTAATCCACACTTTTGCATAATATCTTCAATATACTCTTGGTATCCTTCGCTCTTATTACTGTCGAAGATACCATGTGCAACAAGACCTTCACCAATGATGTTCCCTACAGTAAACCGTGGGTCTAATGATGAATATGGATCTTGGAAGATGATTTGTAAATCCTTACGTAAATCACGCATTTCTGTTTTCGTTAATGAAGATAAATCAATTCCGTTATCAAGCATTGACTCGAAGGTATCAAATTCAGGATTTGAACGCAATGAATCTTTGAGTTTTTCAACTTTTTCATCAACACTAACAAGTTCTTTTTCAGCTTGATCAAGTTTACTCTTAAATCCAGAAATCTTCGTAGATTTCGAAGGATCTTCACCACGTGCTTCTAAACGTGTTGTTTCAAACTCAATCCCTTTAATATATTTTGATACAGCAGAACCTTTGTGATACTTTTCAAGTAACACTGATTTCACTTCATCTAAGTTGCTGTGAACAAGTAGTCCACCTGCTAAACGCAGAATATTCCCGTATTTCTTTTCAAAATCAATTTTCGCATGGCGCAATTCTTCGACATGAACTGCTGAAGTTCCTGTTTCTTGAGCTGCCAACTTTTCGATTTCTTTAAGTTTCTCAAGATCATGTTTGTAACCTTTGAATACTTTAGGAATAGATTTATAACATGCTTCAACATAACTTGGCATCATAGACTCTATCGTGTCACCATAGTACAGTGATACTCCACCAGTTTGGTCATACAATTGAATCAATGTACGACCAAATGTAGATTTACCACATCCGGATTCACCAACAAGACCTAATGTTTCACCTTCGTGAATGTTGATTGAGATATCTTTATTTGCACGTACATATTGAACTTCTTTTTGAAAGACACTCTTCTTTTTCAATGGGAAGAACTTTTGTAAGTGGTCTACCTTTAATAGAATTTTTTCAGACATATTTTCGACTCCAATCTAATCGTTTCATACAAACCAATTACTTTTGATTTGCACGTGGATCAATAGCATCACGAAGTGCGTCACCAATTAAGTTTACAGTTAATGCAGCAAGAAGAACACATCCTGCTGGAAGAACCCATTGCCACCAGTAACGTTCGATAACAACAGAACTAATAACACCACTAAGCATATTCCCCCATGAAGGTGATGGAGGTTTAACTCCAAACCCTAAGTATGAAAGACCTGCTTCAGTAAGTAAGCTTGAAGCATACCCAAGTGTCATATTTACAATTATCATACTAAATACACTTGGAAGAATGTGTTTAATGATAATCACGTTTTCTTTTAATCCAAGCGCACGTGCAGCAAGTACGAAGTCTTTCTCACGTTCTGCAAGAATTTGACCACGAACAAGACGCGCCATACCTGGCCACGATAGAATCCCTAAGATAACCATAATTAACGTTAGACGTTGGTTCTCCGAGATAGATGGCGGTAAGAATGCGGATAAGGTAATCGCAAGTGGGAGGAATGGAAACGAGTTAATAACTTCTGCAATACGCATCAATAGATTATCAAGCCATCCACCGTAGAATCCTGAAATAAGACCTACAATCACTCCGATAATAAGAGAAATTAACACAGAAACCGCACCAACAGTTAAGGAAATTCGTCCACCATGAAGTAAACGTTCACCCATATCACGACCAAGGCTATCAGAACCAAAACGGAACCCGCCATGTCCCCAAGCAGTAATGCTATCATCATCATTTACAGCGTAAACTGAGAAGAAATTTGCGAATACAGTTTCAACGTTCTTAGCAGATACATTTGAAGGAATATTTAGAAGTCCAAAACGATCAGCACCCCATGTATAGAGTGTTCCGTTTTCATCAAGTGCCAAGAATGTTGAACGTGTTGAATAGATTTCAACAATTTTAGCGTCAAACTCAGGTATAACATTACGGCCTTCACCATAAGCTCCCCATGAATGAACTACACCCTGATCATCAAGAGCAATTACTGTATTTTCTGAAACTACAGTTTGAACAATGTTATACTCACCCGCTGCGAGCTCAGGAGATACAGCAGCAACTTCGTTACTACGAACTCCCAATGTTGTGATTGTTCCATCTTTCATTGTTAATACTAAGTTAAATGGTGCAACAGTAACATCTGCGATTTCACCTTGGACACTGTTTGGAATTGTGTCAAGATTATTCGCTAAAGTACTACCCCATACAATAACACGCCCTTTACCTGTTAAGATTACAGATACAGAAACTCCGGCGTCGATTTTCTTAATGGTATCCCCCATTAAGGATTGCTTAACTTCTGATGGAAAACTTGCTTCGTTAAAGTTATTCTCACCAGCACCGATGATATCACCAGTGTTAGTCAATGCGATAATGTGTCGTGAACCTGCTGCAATATCTACAATCGTTTTATCTTTTGTAAGTTCAACGATTTGTTCAACATTAACGTTTGATGCTGGGTTATTCCCCCAGAAATGAAGTTTACCATCCGTATCAAGTGCAACACTGAATGATACACCTGAAACGATCTTGTCAACATTTGAACCATTTAAGCTCTTATCAATTTTTAAATAGCTCGTACTTGGTCCTAAGTTTGCAAGTGTTGTTTCATGATTATATGGATTATATCCTGTATCAAGTGATGTTGAAATAAACACCAACGAGAATAACAAAATAAATCCCACAAGACCAATAACACCCAGTTTGTTTTCAAAGAAATTACGTGCAATTTGTTGAGTTGGGCTTACGATAACATCATCGAAGTTATCTTTTCTCCCACCTGGTAAAAATAGACTAGTAATTGTCTTTAAAAATGAAGTTTTCTTTTTCTTTTCACTCATAATTTTAAAAGGCTCCTAACTAATCAATTTTGACACGTGGATCAACAAGTGCATATCCAACGTCCATAATAATATTTGAAACAAGTGATAAAATTGCATAGAACATATTCATTGCAAGAATCAAGTTATAGTCAAGATTATTTACCCCTGCAATAAGAACACGTCCAATCCCATTCCATGCGAAGATTTGCTCAGTAATCGCCGCACCACCAAAGATACCCGGTATTGATCCCGCAACAATCGTTACAACTGGAATCAAAGCATTTCTAAATGCATGTGAGTAAATAACAACTTTTCCCGATACACCTTTTGCTCGTGCAGTTCGTATATAATCACTGCTTAATACATCCAGCATAGCATTTCGAATGTATCGAATTGTAGACGCAAAAGACCCAAGCGTAAGTGTCAATAATGGTAAAAACATAAATGGAAGAAGTTCCAAATAGTATCTAAGGCTACCATCATCAATCATACTTGGCATACCACTCATTGGAACTAAGTTCAATCTCAATGAGAAAACATATATTAGTAAAACAGCAATTAACAGTGTCGGCATTGACACGCCTACAATAGATGTTACTTGCCAGAATTTATCGAAAAACGATCCCTTTTTAACAGCGGAGCGAATCCCAACAAAAACAGAGATAACAAACGACAACACTAAAGAGGTAACATTTAAGATTATTGTGTTCTTAAGTGGACGAGCAACAACTTCAGTAACAGGTTTATTCATTGCGATTGAGTATCCAAGTTGACCTTTTAATGAATTCACAATCCAACGGATGTATTGTTCGAAGTAACTTGCATCCAATCCCATTCTTGCTCTCATTGCTTCATATGCAGCTTTATATTCTTCAGGATCTGTAATACTGTTTCCAAGCATCACTGCCACAGGATCGCCTGGCATCATTTGCACAAACGTAAATAAAAGAACCGAAATTATGATAACAACAGGAATAAGAGAAATTAATCTTTTTATTAGGTATTTAAACATTTTAATTCTCCTTTATAACAAAATGATAGGAAGTAACTGTAACAATCACTTCCTAATCACCACTTATTTAATTGCCTCTAAGAAAGAGGATTAATCTACATTTTGAATACGTAGGTACTCGAAGTTTTCTGAGAAGTCACTTAGTGAAGTGATCTTACCATCATAACCAGTTACACGTTTTGTGAAGAAGTCATGGTATTCATTTGAGTACAATGGAAGTTCTGGTAAGATATCATTCCATAGATCAACATACTCAACAAATGCATCAGCGAAAGCATCACGTTCTGCAGAATCTAAGAATCTCATCTTGTTGATTGTTGCATCAAGTTCTGGGCTGTTGATTTGGCTTGTGTTGATTGACTCAACATCTGCATACATTGACAATTCTGATTCACGGTCATAAATTGCAGTAAATCCTGAAGCCAAGTTGAATGCGCCATATTTGTTTTCTTCTAATCCATAGTAGTAGTTCAATAGAGTACTAAATGGTAGGTAGTCGATAACATAGTTAATACCAACTTCTTTAGCATTTGGTACTAAAGTACTATTAATCAAGTCTGTAACTTGGTTGTTTTCTGAACCAGCATGGTAGATTACTAATTGCTCACCAGCTTTATTGTAGCGGTATGTGCTCTTAGCTGAATCCCATGGAGTTGATCCATCTTCATTGTAAATATAGTCAGTGCTATCAAGTAATTCAGTAGCTTTAGAAACGTTTAATGCATATTGATTAATAACATTTGTAATTTCTTCTGAACGTTCTTGGTAGAACCATGATGATAATCCGTAAGGACCGTCAACAACTTTACCATATCCACCAGCGATTGATTCAACAAATGCGTTACGGTTTAGTAAGTAACCAACAGCTTGACGTACTTCTTTAACAGCAGTTGTAGTTTTTTGTGTTTTGAATGAAATCATTCCGTAACCGTTACGTGGGTAGCTTGTGAATGCAAGGCCGCTATCTTCAGCTCTTACTTCATTGATGTAATCTCCCTCAACGTTACCAGCAGAAATATCAATTTCGCCACGTTTTAGTGCATCAACAGCTTGTGATGAATCTACTTCACGGAATACTAATTTACCGATTTCTGCTTTAGCACCTTCATAGTTTCCAGCGTATTCAGCATTTAGGTCTAATGTTACAACACTGTCTTGGTTACTTACAAATTTGTAAGGTCCCCATGAGATTGTTGGAGCAAAACGTTCTTTTGTAGCAACTTGATCTACAGCAGCAACAATTTCTGCATCTGTATTTTCAAACTTGTTACCATCAGCATTTAACTTCATACCTGGGAAGTAAACATGTGATGGATAAGGTGAAGCAGCTACATAAGCTTTTTCATAGAAGTAAGGTAGGTATTCACCATCGATTGTTAATGAGAATGTTTTGTCATCAACTAATTTAACACCAGTGAATTCTCCACCAGCTTGATAGTCTGCATAACCAACGATTTCTTTCCAAACTGAAGCATCAAGAGTTGCTTGTGAGTTCCATGCTTTTGAAGCACGCCATAATACTTGGAATACATAATCCTTAGCAGTTACAGCTTCACCATCAGAATATTTAAGACCATCTTTGATTGTGAATGTGTATGTCTTGCTACCATCAGCATTTTCAGTAACTTCTTCAGTTGCTACTGTTGGGTTTACTTTATATTCACCTGTGTCGCGGTCGTTATAGTAAACACCATATCCATACAATGCATTCATGATCCAAAGATCATATGAGCTATTTGTGAAACCTGGAACAAAACTTCCGTTTATTGCCGCAGGAACACCGATCGTAAATGTTTCAGCGCTTTGATCTTCAACAAGTGCAGTACCTGAGCCACCGCATCCTGTTAAGACAAGAAGTGCTGATAGAAATACGGCTAGTAATTTCTTCATAATTCTCCTCCTTAGAAATCAATACAGTTGTCGTTCTGTATGAAATTTATTATATACTATTGAAATCAAAAGTCAACGCTTTTTCATAGACAATTCAAAAGAATGTAATTTTTTTACAAAAATATTCTGAAAATTGTTTCATAATTTGTCCTTATAAATCAACAGTTTCATTATCGATGATTTCACAGAAAGTTCACAAAACACACTATTTAGTGCCTTTATCAATATTTTTTATACAGTGTCTTTCGCATCAATACCAAAATGATCCCCTTACAACACTTTCTTTATGTGAAAAAATTATTTTATTAAATTCAAGTATTTTTATGTCAATAACCTTGATTTATTGCTGATATTGAAATCATTTATACTGATTTATGCTCAATTTTTGTCCTTTCACCACATATTGTTATTAATTTATCGAAGTACTATGATATCAATCACCCTCATTTGTCTGATGTATAGATCGGGAGGGTTCAACAATTTTGACCATCGAAGTCAAAAATTGGATTTTTTCCTACAAGAATCGGGACTTTTTTAACGCAAGATGTGAGTTCCCTATATATATAGAAAAAGGAGCCTTGGAAATGAGGGTTAATTCCCATTTACAAAAAGCTCCTTTTGTCAATGTTTTAAATCAATATTAGACGTGAATTGGTAATCCAAGTGCAATTTCAGTTGCGTCCATGATGGTTTCACCCAATGTTGGGTGTGCATGGATTGTTAATGCGATGTCTTCGACATTCAAACGTGATTCAACTGCAACAGCAAGTTCACCAATTAGATCTGATGCACCGACACCTGCAACTTGACCACCTAATAACAAGCCTGTATCTGCTTCAGAAACTAGACGAACAAATCCTTCAGTTGCATTGAGAGACAATGCACGACCGTTTGCTCCAAATGGGAACTTCGATACTTTAACATTTAGTCCTTGTTCTTTTGCTTCTTTTTCAGTAAGTCCCACAGTTGCAAGTTCTGGATCTGTAAAACATACAGCAGGCATTGCAACATAGTCAATTTCTACAGGTTTACCAGAAATAGCTTCTGCAGCAATTTTCGCTTCATAGGAAGCTTTGTGTGCTAAAGCAAGCCCTGGTGTAATGTCTCCGATTGCAAAAATATGATGTTGACTCGTACGCCCTTGTTTATCGACTTTAATGAGTCCACGATCTGTAGTTTCAATACGGGCTACTTCAAGTCCTAAATCATCGGTATTTGGACGACGACCTACTGTAACCATAACATAGTCTGCTTCAATGGTATGTTCTTTCCCTTCAGCTTCATAGGTTACTGAAACACCCTTATCATTTTCAACGGCATTTTTTGCCATAGCATTGGTTACAATCGTAACGCCTTTTTTCTTGAAGTTATCAACAGCAAGTTTTGTCATGTCTGCATCAAATTGTGCAAGAATTGATGGAAGTCCTTCAAGAATCGTCACTTCTGCACCTAAGTTTGCATAAGCACCCGCGAGTTCACTCCCAATATATCCGCCACCAATAACAACCAATTTCTTAGGCACTTCTTTAAGGTTTAAGCCACCGGTTGAATCTAAAATGCGTTTTCCAAATTTGAAGCCTTTAATTTCAATTGGACGGCTTCCTGTTGCGATAATTGCATGTTTAAAGGTATACGATTGCGCTGTTTCATCCGTTACAACACGCAGTTGATTGGTATCATTAAAGAATGCTGTTCCACGAATAATTTCAACTTTGTTTTTCTTTAAAAGCATTTCAACACCTTTAGTCAGTGTTTTAACAACTTTTTCATCTTTCCATTTTTGAGTTTGGGTAAAATCAAGTTTTACACCTTCAGCACTGACACCAAATGTTTCTGAGTGTTGCGCTTCTTGGAATCGATGTCCTGCATTAATCAGTGCTTTTGATGGAATACACCCAACATTAAGACATACACCACCAATTGCATCTTTTTCAATTATTGCGACTTTTTGTCCCATTTGTGCTGCACGAATTGCCGCAACATAACCACCAGGACCTGATCCAATCACAACTGTTTCAAGCTCTAAAGCTAAATCTCCAACTACCATACAATTACACCTCCATTAAGAGAAGTTCGGGTTCACTCAATAAGCGCTTAAGTTCGTTCATTGCATTTTGAGCAGTCATACCATCAATAATGCGGTGATCAAAACTTAACGACAATGCGAGCATTTGTCCAACTCCTACAGTACCATCTTCAAGAATTACAGGTTTCTTTTCTATACGTCCTACACCAAGAATTGCGACTTCTGGGAAGTTAATGATCGGTGTAAACCATAAGCCACGTGCTGAACCAATATTACTAATTGTAATGGTACCATCACGCATATCTGGACCCGCTAACTTACCATCATTGGCAGCTTTAGCAAGTGTATTAATTTCATTAGCAACGGTAAAGATTCCTTTCTTATCAGCATCTTTAACATTTGGCACATAAAGTCCATGAGGTGTATCAGCAGCAATTCCAATATTGTAGAAGTTTTTGTATACTATTTCTTCATTTACTTCATCAACACTTGCATTGAGCACTGGATATTTACGAACTACAGCTACGAGTGCTTTCACAATGTATGGAAGGAATGTTAATTTGACATCTTGTTGCGCTGCAACGTCTTTGAAACGTTTGCGATGAGCAACAAGTTTTGATACTTCAACTTCATCAAAGAGTGTAACATGTGGTGCTTTTGACTTAGAGTTAAGCATTGCTTTCGCAATTGCTTTACGTGTTGGTGTCATTTTTTCACGGGTTACATTTCCTGTTGTGACTACAGCAACAGCAGGTGCCTCAACTTTAACAGGTGCAGCAGCCACTGTTGTGGTTGGAGCTGAAGCAGTTTGAGTAGGTGCTGTCTGAGTTTCAGGACGTGCACCACCTAAGAATGCATCAACATCTTTCTTTGTAACATGACCATGTTTACCTGTTGAAGCGACTTGTGTTAAGTCTACGCCTTTTTCACGTGCGTATTGACGGACTGAAGGAAGTGCCAAAACACGTCCTGCAACTGTATTACTTGCATGTGAAACTGAGTTTTCTGTAGGTTGAACTGCAGGTGCTTGTGGTGTTGGTACGTGTGCACCAGCATCTTGAAGACCGTGTCCACTTGCACCTGAAATTTCAACAAGTGCATCGCCGACAGTTGCAACCGTTCCAGGTTGAACTAAGATTTTTGCGACAACCCCATTCACTGGTGATGGGATTTCTTGAACTAATTTATCATTTTGTACTTCAAGGAGTGGTGCATCTTCAGATACACGCTCACCCTCTTTAACAAACCATTGTACAATTTCACCTTCCGCAATCCCTTCACCAACATCTGGTAAATGGAATGTGAATGATGCCCCACTTGATGCAGGTGCACTTGGTGCAGGAACACTTGGCGCAGGGTCTGCTTGTTTTGGTGCTTCAGGAGCACTTGCATGTCCTTGAGCTTCAATTTCGATCAATGGATCACCAACGGTTGCGATTGTTCCTGCTGGAACTAAAATTTTCGTGATGGTTCCACTAACAGGAGAAGGAACTTCTTGTAGTAATTTATCATTTTGCACTTCTAATAAGGGTGCATCTTCTGTAATTGTATCGCCTTCTTTAACGAACCATTGTACGATTTCGCCTTCAGCGATGCCTTCGCCAACATCTGGCATTTTAAATACGAATGACATATTTCTCCTCCTTAATCAAAAGCTACGATTTCTTTAACTTTTGCAATGATATCTTCTTCATTTGGTAGCCAATCATGTTCAGCTAAACCAAATGGGAATATTGTATCCGGAGCTGCAACACGACCAATTGGTGCTTTTAGGTTTAAAATCGCACGTTCAGCGATTTCAGCCATCACTGCAGCACCTACACCTGCTTGACGTTGTGCTTCTTGAACAACCACTAAGCGTCCAGTTTTTTCAACTGATTTCACAATTGTATTGATATCAAGTGGTTGCACAGTACGTAAGTCAATTACTTCAACAGAAATTCCTTCTGCTTTTAGTTTTTCACTTGCTTTTAGTGCTTCACGTACCATATATCCATACGTTACGATGGTTATATCGTTTCCTTCTAGGGAAACGTTTGCTTTGTCTAAAGGTACTGTGTAGTATCCCTCAGGCACTTCTTCACGGAATGAACGGTATAGCTTCATGTGTTCTAAATAGACAACCGGGTCATTATTTTCAATGGATGCAAGTAAAAGTCCTTTTGCATCGTATGGGTTACTTGGGATTACAACACGAAGTCCTGGTGAATGAGCCATTAACCCTTCAAGGTTATCAGAGTGTAATTCCGGTGTATGAACACCACCACCAAATGGTGAACGAATGGTAATTGGCATATGACGTGTACCGCCTAAACGATAACGAGTACGTGCCATTTGTGCGACGATTGAGTCCATCACTTCGAAAACAAATCCAAAGAATTGAATTTCAGGAATTGGACGGTATTTTTCAAGCGCTAAACCAATTGCAAGTCCACCGATTCCAGATTCCGCAAGCGGAGTATTGAATACGCGGTCTTCGCCATGTTTTGCTTGTAGACCTTCTGTTGCCCGGAAAACGCCTCCGTTTAGTCCTACGTCTTCACCAAAGATTAATGTGTTTTCATCACGTTCTAAGGCAATATCAAGCGCTTGTGTAATGGCTTGAATCATTGTTAGCTGTGCCATTATTTGCCCTCCTTCGCTTCAAAAGTAGCGATTTGTTCTTCAATAGTGTTGGTTGGTACTTCAAACATATTCTTCAAGAAGTCTGATACTTTTTGTTTTGGTGCTTGGTCTGCCAACTTCACTGCATCTTTAATTTCTTGATCTACTTTTTCAATAAGTGCTGTTTCTTTTGCTTCATCCCATAGTCCTTTTTCAGTGAGGTAAATACGGAAACGAATCAATGGGTCTTTGTTATCCCATTCATCAAAGCTTGCTTGATCTCGATAACGTTTAGGGTCATCACCGGATAATGAGTGCGGACCAAAACGAGATGTCAGTGTTTCAATTAAGACTGGACCATTGCCTGCGATTGCCCAATCACGTGCTGCTTTGGATACTGCATACATTGCAAGTGGGTCCATACCATCCACAATAACACCTGGGATCCCTGCAGCAACTGCTTTTTGTCCCAATGTTTTCGCAGCAGTTTGTAAGCTACGTGGTGTTGAGATTGCATAACCATTATTTTGAATATAGAATACTACCGGTGCTTTAAATGCCCCTGCATAGTTGATACCTTCATAGAAATCACCTTGTGAAGAACCACCATCACCTGTATACGTAAATGCAACCTGTTTTTTTCCACGTTTTTTAAGTCCAAGACCTGCCCCTGCAGCTTGAACAATTTGAGCCCCAATAATAATTTGTGGTGGCATTGCATTTAAATCTTCTGGATAAATGTTTCCTTCAACATGGCCACGACTCCATAAGAATGCTTTGTGTAGTGGAAGTCCATGTTGTACAAGTTGCGGAATATCACGATAACCTGGGAATAAGATATCCCCTTTATCAAATGCAAAATGACTTGCTAACTGACTTGCTTCTTGACCTGCAGTTGGTGCAAAAAATCCAAGACGTCCTTGACGTGCTAAGGTTGTTGAACGATCATTGAGTGCACGTGACCATAACATACGAGAAAAGAGTTCAACTAATTCCTCGTCCTTTAGATCAGGAACAAGATCTTCATTAACAATTTTTCCAGTTTCATCTAAAATCTGGACAGTTGGAAAAATCGCATCAACACTTTCAACTTGTTTTGCGAAGTCCAACGGGTTAAAACTTTTTACTTTTGCCATTGTATTTCCATTCCCTTCATTTCATAGGTCGTTTTTTAGACCATATATTCATATTTAATCATTTAAACAGCAGGGTTTCAACGATAGTGCCTTGAATTAAACTGACTCGTGTGTTAACGAATTCTCAAACATCAAATTTAGGATTTCGTCAAGGGTAATTAATCCAAAATATGTCTTCATATCAAACTGTTCTAAACATGCTTTTACATCGGTTTCTTTATAGCGAACGCCGACCAAACGCGCTTCAACATCCGCAACATCATGAAGTCCAAGATAATCACCGATAAACCGACAGTGTTTGATTCTACCTTCTTCTACTTCAAGATTTGTTTCAAGTTTGCCGCCTGTAAATCGTCGGGAGTTGACATAATTAAACTCAGGAGATTGCCCATAAATCCAATCCCACGTTGAAAAACGATTTAACGCTTCAAACTCAATTGCCGCAATGTCTTTTTCTGAAAGTATTATTTCTTCATCTTGTCCATGATTTGATAGATAATAATGCAGTTCATCCCAAAAACTCTGAAGTGTTGTATCCTTTGGTAAATGTTCTTTAATAGTCGTGACACGTGAGCGTACTGATTTAACGCCTTTTGATACAAATTTATCCGGTGCAACATTAAGCGCTTTTACCATATCTTCGATATTGACATCATAAATCAATGTTCCATGATGCATGAGTCGACCATTTGCCATCCGTTGTGCATTTCCCGAGATCTTTAAACCATCAATAAGAATGTCATTTCTTCCTGATGCTTGTGCTTCAACACCCATTGCCTTTAAGGCATCAATCACAGGTTGTACATACTTTTTATAGTTCACTTTCCCTGGATCATCGACTTTAGTGATGATGGTAAAGTTAAGATTTCCAAAATCATGATAAACCGCACCGCCCCCTGATACGCGACGCGCAACATGAATTCCACGTTCATCAATAAAACGCTGATTGATTTCCTCCGATGCATTTTGATTTTTACCGATGATGACTGAGGGTTCATTTTGCCATAAGAAGAAAAAGTCCTCATCTTCATCAATATATTTCATTGCATACTCATCCAACGCTAAGTTGAAATATGGATTTGTTGATTCATTTCTTAAAAACTTCATCGCAAGCCTCCTTTATCTCACCTCCTATTTTAGGTATAATAATGTTATTATGCAAGCAAACATTGTAAAGGAGTATGTTATGGAATTCACATTACAAACGCCAGCATTAATTTTCCCTGCGATTTCGCTGTTAATGCTCGCTTACACAAATCGATTTTTAACGTTGGCAGGACTCGTTAGAGATCTGGCGAAAGAACAGGAACGAAAAAATGATCCTAATGTTTTAGAACAGATTAAAAATCTTCAACACCGCATGAAGTTAATACGCGCTATGCAAATATGGGGTGCACTTGCCTTCACGTTTGCTGTCATGAGTATGCTTATGATTATGATAAAAGGCGCACTTCCTTATGCCCCTTATGTATTTGGAATCAGCTTATTGTTTTTATTGGTTTCGCTTGGATATCTTGTAAAAGAACTCCACATTTCAATTCATGCACTCACCCTTCAGTTGGACAAAATAAAAGAAGAGAACACAGTCTCTCCCTAATTCATCCTACGATTGGAATCCGTAACAGTATCAATGAGCTCACTGAGCGCATCAAATGCTGGTTTGATTTGTTCCATATTAACACGGCCACCATGATTCATCACAAAGTAGTCAACAAGTGGCAATACATTTTTAAGTCTCAATGCTTCTTTAAACGCACTGAGAAATTCAATCATTTCATTTCGAATCATCTCATCACTCACACCGACTTCTACCTCTTGTGTTAGCTGATCGAAATCATCTTCAATCTCATAAAGACTAATTGGTCTAAACGATGGCAACACGAGTTGAGGACCGGTCGATAAGTTACCGTTACTAATAACAATCGTAAAACGTTCTTGATCTTTTACCATCGATATCACCTCTAAGTACATTATACCATAAAATAAAAAGGAGACTTATATGACACGCATTGATCATCTCAAAAATACTTTATCTCAAGACGCAATGATTATATCAAACCCAATTTCTATCTACTATTACATTGGTCAAGAATTTGATGTGGGCGAACGTCTTTTAGCACTTATTATTAATAAAGACAAAGCACCCGTTCTGTTTCTCAATGAAATGTTTGAGAATAAAACATCAATTCAAACAGTGGCATTCAAAGACAGTGACGATATTAAAACGCTCTTAAGTGATGCCCTCCCTCAAACCGGAGCGATTGCGGTAGATGGCGGATTTAGTGCAAAGTTTTTACTTCCGCTCTTTAGACAAGGCAGAACCTTTGTTGATGGTTCTTATTTAATTGAATCACAACGTGCCATCAAAACAAAAGAAGAACAAGACGCTTTGCGCCATGCATCAAAACTTAACGATGACATCATGGCATCCCTCGTTCCCCTTTTTAAAGAAGGCGTCAGTGAGCGTGAACTTGCAGACATAATTCTTAAACAACAAAGTACACATCCACTCAGTGGTCCAAGTTTCACACCGATTGTCCTTTTCTCAGAAAACATTGCAAATCCCCATGGACTCCCAAGTAACCGCACGTTAAAAAAAGGCGATGCAATCTTAGTCGACATGGGTGGTATTTATAACCATTATTGTTCAGATATGACCCGCACCTTTTTCTATGGTTCAAACCCTGAACTTGAAACACTTTATCACATTGTGCTTAAGGCAAATCTTGCTGCAATAGATACAGTTAAACCAGGGGTTAAGTTGTCAGATATTGATAAGGCAGCTCGGGATGTAATCACTCAGGCAGGATATGGTGCACAGTTTATTCATCGAACAGGCCATGGCATTGGGATTGAATGTCATGAAACCTTGGATGTATCTTCATCCAATGATACGATTGTTCAAGATGGCATGTGTTTTTCAATCGAACCTGGAATTTACGTGAAAGGATTGGGCGGAATTCGAATCGAAGACTTGGTAATCGTCACATCGGATGGATGTGATGTAATCAACACCTTTCCAAAAGGACTTGAAGAAAACAGACTTTAGTACTATAAGACGATGCTTCAAGACACACTCTGTTTTGAGGTGACTTAATCAAACAAAGACAAACACCACCATTCATTTTAATACGATCAATGAAGGCGGTGTTTTTTTGTGCGTTTATTAGGGGAATAAAGATTTAATCCAAGATTCCCTTTAGGGTCATCGTTGAGTCCAGTTTGGTATATTCAACACTTTTTCTAAAAAGTGCTTGGGCGTTCTCTTTATTGTAAGACAAGGGAGACGATAAGGATGGTTGGAGTCCACGATCAAAGTATTGACCCGAAATATGATTTAAGGCTTCATCATAGATGATACTTGCCAATGTGCTTGATGATGTTTCAAGTGATCCAACACGGTCTGCCACCCGATCTAAAAAGTCTTGTGTAAACCGTGATTTATCAGGTGCAAAGTTTGTTTTAAAATTGTTCTTCTACTGCAATACTCCAACTTTCAATAGAATAATATTGTTCTTTAACTTGATATATTTTTGGTATCAAAAATATTGTTACTTTGTATTGTTCGCCATAATCATAGTATTGATGTATAACGATATCGTTTGTAACATACATTTCATCAACAATGTGTGTATCTCCTAGTACTGTAGCAGGAGTATCATCATTTAAAGTGTCAGCTTGCACGTTTACAACAAACGACGATACAAAGCATACTAAAATAGAATCATCAAGATAGTTCGTGACAATTGGTTCGCTAATTTTTTCATATTCTCTCCTTTATGAAAATAATCTCAGAAAAAATATTACCATTTCCAAAAGTAAAGCGCTATCATATAATAGAAAAAGCTGTTAAAAAACTGCTGTATACGAGGATTAAGACTGTTAATATACTTATTGACCATTCTATGGTAAGTGGCTGCCGACTGCTAATCACAGCTAATATAATGACACTAGAAAAAATACAAATAAGCAAAATTATCCATTTATTCATTTTTGTTTCTTGGAGCTTAATTAACATGAGCTTACTAAACAATAGAACTCCCCAAAAAAAAGATAGGGGCGATATCAGAAGTATCAACACTTCTGTAAATCCAAAATTGAACGTACCTGTTTGTTGTGATTGATTTACAATTTCATAATATACATTTATCTGCAGACAAAAACTTATGTAAAGAATTCCTAAAGAAACAGCTATGTTGTTAGTTGCTTTTTCTAAATATAGTTTCATATTATTCCTCCACGTTGAATGATAATGGGTATTGTTTCATGTGCTATTCTCCTTGATTGAAGTCGTCTAATATCATTTGGTCTGGGTCAACTTTTTCAGAGTAAGCCTTTTTGAATTCCTTTATATGCTCCTGAAATACAGTATATGTATAGCTTGAATTGTATTTAAACAATTCAAATATTTCTTGCTTGCTTATTGTCACTTTACGACTTGGCAATGGTAACTTAGTATCAATACAAAACACAGTCATTTCAAAAAGCTTTAACATGGTGTTGTTCATTCCCCATCGCCCTACAATTAATTCGTTGCTTTGAGCCACTTTATTGGGTACGTCAAAATCACTCATGGTCTATAATCCATTAAGTATTATCAACATCGTAAGCTGTGTGTACCATTTTGTCAACGTGTAACCAAACATAATTCAAAAAGGTACACATGCGATATTGATTCGACCAGTGTTTAAAGCGCTTTTTGAATTTCCCAAAAGTATTAAAAGGTAAAGGTTTTAAAAAATAAAAAAAGAACCCAGAAGACTTTATAACGTCCTTGGGTTCAATTGATTCTTTAACAAGACTAAACTCGTGTTACTGACTCGATTACTACATCCTCAAGTGGTTTATCCATTCTGTTTGTTTGAACGGATACGATACGATCTACAACATCCATACCTTTAGTAACAGCACCAAAGCTTGCGTACTGACCATCTAAATGTGGTGCATCCGCAACCATAATAAAGAATTGGCTTCCTGCAGAGTCTGGATTCATAGCACGTGCCATTGAGATCACACCACGGTGATGAACCATCGGGTTTTCAACACCATTGGATGAGAATTCACCTTTGATTTCATATCCAGGTCCTCCCATACCAGTTCCTTGTGGGCAGCCACCTTGAACCATAAAGCCTGGAATCACACGATGGAATGTTAATCCATCATAGAACTTATCATCCACTAACTTCAAAAAGTTTTCTACGGTAAGTGGTGCATAGGTATCATCAAGTTCAATGAAGATTGAACCATCATTTTTAATTTTCATTTCTACTGTTGTTTTCATTGTTTTCCTCAAACTTTCCTTAATAATTATATAAGGTCAGTCATGAAATGAAAAGCCCTAATATCTACGGCATTAATAAATCCACCTAACCTTTATGTATAGTGCCTTGAAATTAGATGTGTGATGTGTGAATTTATATCACCCTTATTACAGATTAGAGATTACCGATGCTCACACCTACAACATAATTTATAGCTACAGATGAGCTTAAATACGGTATAATGATGATAAGTTATAAAAAAGAAAGCAAAGGTGATACTATGGATACCGTGGTAAATTTCAGAGATTTAGGTGGTTTAAAAACCAGATCGGGTTCTTATATAAAAAAACACAGACTGTTACGGTCTGGTGAACTTGTGAATATATCAGAAGAAGATAAGGTGTTGCTTGTTGAAGGATACAATTTAAGAAATATTGTTGATTTCCGCTCAAATAATGAAGTCAAACGATCACCCGATGATACATTAGATGGCGTTTTTTATCATAATATTGATATCATGAAAAATATCGAGAATAAAGCAAGCAAAAAGTCGTTCTTTAAGAATCGAAATAGCGAATCGATTGATCCGATGGTGGACATCTATCGGTCAATCATAACCAACGAAACTGCATGTAAAGGTTATCGTGAATTTATCGATGTACTTTTGAATAATAGCGAAGGTTCTACAATCTTCCATTGTTTTGCAGGGAAAGATCGTACAGGCATTGCTGCTGCAATTATTTTAACACTACTCGATGTTGACGAAGCTTCAATTATGGATGATTACTTGCTCACAAATGAAATGAGAAAAGAAGCAAACGAAGAGATCTTAAGAACGATGTTAAAGGAAGGATACAGTCCTTTTGAAGTCAATAAAATGGCAACATTCTTGGGAGTTACATCGGAATATCTTGAAACAGCATATCAAGAAGCAACTGATAAATTTGGTTCCTTTAGTTGCTTTATCATGGATGGTATTGGTGTTAGCCATGAAGAGATCGAACGTCTTCGCTTAATGTATACAGAAAAGTGAATCATAAACATGTTTACGTCTCATCAAAGAGACGTTTTTCATATCGTGAAAATACACACCTAATCTGATGATTTACTCTGAATCATTTGTTTTACATGATCTAAAAACTTGGTGATTGTCGGACTAAATACTTAGTATTTTTTCCATGCCAAAATGGATTCACGGGCTACTTTTGGATAAAACGGTCTAAAGCATACATTGTTGTTTTCATCCCCCAAGAAAGATCCTCCAATTACAGTTGCTAGCCCCATCTTGTTTTCAACCATAATAACAGCGTTGGTCGTCAAATTAATGGTTGCGACCACGTTCAAAGTTGCGATATCACATTGAAACCACTGAGCCAAATCTTTGCTTAATTTGTAACGTTTTGGGATCAATAGCGGTTGATCAAGTATATCATTTCGCGTAATCGTTTCTTTATGTGCAAGGGTTGAATCACTGGGTAGCAAGATTCCCCAGGTTTCTTTTTGTTACATCGATATATAATGATATTTTTCAACATCAGTTGGTACCATCAGCAATCCAATGTCAATCAGTCCTTTATCCATGCGTTCTTTGACCATATCAGCCGTTCCGGTATAGATATCATACGTGACTTTAGGATATTGGTCTTGAAAAGATTTTAAAAAGCTGATAATTTGTTGGCCTGCATCGGACTCAGGAATTCCAACTGTAATC
This sequence comes from Erysipelothrix larvae, assembly GCF_001545095.1. NCBI lineage: Bacteria > Bacillati > Bacillota > Erysipelotrichia > Erysipelotrichales > Erysipelotrichaceae > Erysipelothrix > Erysipelothrix larvae. The sequence goes on along the minus strand of NZ_CP013213.1, from coordinate 844,788 downwards.
AGTCCGTTAACTTCTGTTGCCTGTTCTTGAAGCTCGCTTTTTGTATGTTCAACTAAACTAATGATTTCTTCTGCACGGTTTTGAAGATAAACACCTGCTGGGGTAAAAGTAACTTTTCGAGTACCTCAAATTATTAATTGTGTTCCAATCTCTTCTTCTAACTGTTGAATTTGATTGCTGAGTGTTGGTTGTGTGATATAAAGCAATTCAGCAAAACGGGTAATGTTTTCTTCTTGGGCTACGGTAAGAAAATAGCGAAGCACTCTTAATTCCATAACATTCCTCCAAATCCTTTTATCCTATTATACCACGCTTCATCCTGAGTCATGAGCGATTACGCGACGTATCTAAAATATTAAGATAAAGATGAACATTGAAAAAGACTACCTTTTTAAGATAGTCTTTTAACATAGTGTTTAACGACCTGTCTTCTTTTTTTCTGATTCAGGATAACGATCACCTACGATTTCAAGTCGATCTAAAGCATCGTTAATTTCCTTCATCTCTTCTTGAGTGAATGAAATATTAGCAGCAGCATTATTCTCATGAATTCGTTCAATCTTGGTTGTACCTGGAATTGGTACAATCCAAGGTTTTTGAGCATTTACCCAAGCAATTGCGATTTGTGCCGGTGTGGCATTCTTTTCTTGTGCACATCGGGTAATAAAATCAATGACAACTTGATTTGCTTCCATCGCTTCTTTTGTAAAGCGCGGAAGATCGGCACGGTTATCATTTTCACTAAAGTCTTTACTCGCGTCAACCTTTCCAGTTAAAAAACCTCTTCCAAGTGGGCTATACGCAACAAGTCCAACACCTAACTCTTCAAGTGTTGGAAGAATTGAAGTTTCAATTTCGCGCCACCACATTGAATATTCATACTCAACAGCAGTGAGCGGTTCTACAGCATGTGCTCTACGAATCGTTTCTTCGCTTGCTTCTGATAAGCCCCAATGAAGGATTTTCCCCTCTTTTTTGAATTGCTTCATCGCAAGTGCAACATCTTCAATTGGTACATTTGGATCCACACGGTGAATGTAATAAAGATCAATATAATCTGTTTTTAGCCGTTTTAAAGATCCTTCAAGTTGTGCTCTTAATGATTCAGGATTGCTATCCAATTCACCTGGAGCACCATCAATTTTAAACCCGCCTTTGGTCGCAATTTGGACTTTATCCCTCAAACCAACCAATGCATCTCCAACAAGTTCTTCATTTGTATACGGTCCATATACAGCCGCTGTATCAAACATTGTAATACCTGAAGCAACGGCTTCCTTCACAACGTTAATCATTCCATCACGATCCTTAGCAGGTCCACGATGATAATTCAAACCCATGCACCCAAACCCAATCTCTGAAGTAACGAGTCCATTCTTACCCAATACGCGTGTCTTCATATACGTCCTCCTTATCCAACGTGTTGTGCGTTGTTTATAGGTTCACTCTATCATTTGAAGGTTTACATGTCTAATACCTCAAACCTATACATGTCATGCCTTTTATGAATGATATGATTGTTGCACTTTATCCACAACTATCCATTGACTTAGTACACCTAGTGTACTATTATTTAATGAGATTCTATCTTTATGCTAAAAGGAGTTATTATGGATAAATACCACTACACCTCTGAGCAAATATCATTATTTTGTAGAATGAATATCAGGTTGAATAAAAACTTGCCAATTCGCTCCAGCGAGACGGGCTTGTTGATATACTTAGTGAAAACAGATTTCGAAAAAACACCCAAAGGAGTTGCTCAATTTTTTATGTTCTCAAAATCCATGGCTACTAACATGGTTACTTCACTTGTTTCTAAAGGATATCTTGAGAAAATAAAGTCAGATATTGATAAACGAAGCATTCAGCTTACACCCACTGATAAAGCAATTCATTTAGTGAATGAAACATACGAATCGATTTTTGATTCAATCGTATCGCTTCGCAAAAAAATGGGTGATGTGCAATTTGATACAATGATTGACCTTATTGCGACAGCAAATTCAATCTTGACACAAGGTGATAACTAATGGGACGAATTCTTGTTACAGGTGCTTCTGGAAATGTTGGAAAATATGTAGTGAAGTACGCCCTTCAAAACAATCAAGAAGTCACAGCATGTGGAATTGATCCAAACACCTTGAAAACGATGTTTGGGGACACAGTTAAAATTGCAGCTTTTGATTTTCTAAATCCTTCAACGTTCAACAACGCTTTAGAAGACGTCGATCGTGTTTTTATTATGAGACCACCACATCTTGGTAACCCTAATGACTTGAAACCATTCATCGATGCGCTTAAAAAACAAGGGAACATAAAACTTGTTAGCTTTTTATCGCTGATCGGAGTTGAAAATAATCCTGTACCCCCTCACCATAAGATTGAGAAATACATTGAGAAAGTTGGACTCCCCTATTGTCATATTAGACCAAGTTTTTTTATGCAAAATATCAGCGGTATTCACGCCTTTGAAATTAAGCACTTTAATCGCATAGTAGTTCCTGTCAAAAATGCTCTCACGAGCTTTATTGATGCACAAGACATTGGAGAGATTACAGCGAAAGTACTCAGCGAACCCAATCAACATCAAAACACAGGATATTCAATTACTGGACCTGAGGCCATTGATTACTGGGAGGTTGCAAGAATTCTATCACACGAACTTCAAAGAGAGATCCTTTATGCAAATCCAAAACCATCCTTTGCGAAGAAATATTGGATTCAAATACGAGGCTTAGACAAAGAATACTGTACTGTCATGGGAATGCTCTACATGATGACACGATTTGGCACCGCTAAAAAGGTTACTTCTATATTCGAAGAAGTTATGCACAAAAAACCACAAACATTTCAACAATTCGCACATAAGAATAGAGACACTTGGATTTAAGTGTCTTTTTTCTGATCAGTATCCATATCACAAATCAACCTCCACTAAATGTGATATATCTTCCTGAAATAAACTCAAATTACCACTTCAAAAGTGGTCATGTATGTTATTTGACGTTCCAAATAAAAAAACGATTTATCTAGCATTCTATATAAAAGGGCAACGAGCACTATTACAATCAAGTGACCGATACTGTAACAATAAAACACCTGGTAAGGAAATCAAAGTTACACAGCTTCCCGAGTTTGAGCTTACTTTCCAGAAAAATACCAACTCGATAAATTATGATGAAAAAGGTTCTATGCGAATATATTTTACCTATCTTACCTAACTAATTGAAAGATGTTATAATTCAATCAAAGATTTGGTAAGGAGAGATGAATATGCATTTAATTGATTTAATGAATGAAGACATTAAAAAGAAGCTTGTAAAAAAGACGTATAAAAAGAATGAAACTATTCTTTTTGCTGAGCAAGACAATGAATATGTAATTTTTATGATTGATGGTATTGCAGAAGCATTCATTCTAAATGTGAAAGGAAACATCTCAACTATTCACCTTTATAGAAGCGGTAGTTTTTTTGGAGAAACGGAACAATTCAATGATGGAAAAAAACCCGTTGAAATTGTCGCTTTTACAGATTGTAATGTATATAAACTTCATAGAGATGATTTTCTAAACTGGTTAAGAGGAGATTTTGAAGCTACAAAATTTCTGATTCGAGATATAACCAATAAATTAGTTATAAATGCTGAACTAATTGAAGAATTATCATCATTAAGTGTTAAGGAACGAGTTCTGAGGTGTATATCCTTACACTATCATAGAAGTGAATTAAACCTACTTACCAAAAAACAGCTTGCTAGCGAAGTAAATGCTCCAATTAGAAGCATTAATCGTGCTATAAATGAATGTGTAAAAGAACAGCTAATTGCGTATGAAAATAAAAGATTTAGTGTAATTAACCAGCGGGAGGTATTAAAGAATCTTCCAACAACATAAGTAGGATTTTAATAAAGTATCGAATAATAACTATTCAATACTTTTTTATTTCGGGTCAAGTGACCTATTCCTTGTATTTCTTCGTTATATACTATTCTTATGCATTATTAAATTAGATTGATTGTTAATACAAGAAAGTGAACGGTGTTATATTATGACAAAAACACAACAAGATATGATCCAAAAGGTATTAGAATTTTCAATAAGAGATAGTAGGCTAATAGGACTAGCAATTAGCGGTTCTTATATCACAAAATCGTTAGATGAATATTCTGATTTGGATTTTGTGATTGTAGTAGAAGATAAATCCTATGAAGAAGTTAACGAACAACGATTACTTATCGTGGAACAGTTTGGTACATTAGTTTCTGCTTTTACTGGCGAACATGTGGGAGAACCTCGATTGATCATCTCCCTCTATGATTCCCCTGTTCTTCATGTTGATTTTAAGTTCACAACCTTAAACGGTTTACTGGATAGAGTTGAAGATTCAGTTATTCTCTATGAAGAAAACAATTGCATAACAGAAATGTATTCTAAAAAGGAACCACACTTCCCAACTCCAGACTTACAGTGGATTGAAGATAGATTTTGGATTTGGGTTCATTACGCTTGTACTAAGATTGGACGTAGAGAACTATTTGAAACAATTGATTTCTTATCTTTCTTAAGGCAATCAGTACTTGCCCCATTGATACAGCTTCACTTAGGTAAATTACCTCGTGGAGTTAGAAAAATTGAATTGGACGCACCCCAATATATTGAAGCATTAGAAAAAACGGTCGCTACTCATGATTACGAAAGCTGTGTTAATGCATTGAAGGCTACTATCAACCTATATCTTGAGTTAAGAGAGAAATTATCACAAAGTTCATTTTTCCGAAAGGTTGAAGCTGAAAGGGTTGCATTACGGTATTTTCATGATTTAATCAAATAAACCCAAAGTAAAAAATACATTAAATAGTATGTATTCAATATTTACTTAATTGTTGGTCAAACGACCTAGATTAGTAGTTGCTGGCACTCTATAATCATTTTAAAAAGTAACAGTACGGAGGATAACTATGAGTGATATTTTAACTAGAATTACAAATAAAATTGGGGATAAAGATATAGTTGGCAAGTTATCATCTCTATCAAAATCAGATTTGAATTCACTTCTATTAGAAGTGTTTGATAGACAAGCAAATACGTTAGCTGCATCTGATATTCTAAAGTCATACCAAGCTAATAGATTTACGATCCCTAGCAGTATAGACCCAGAAAAAATTCATACTTTGGAATCAAAATTATTGAGTAAAGCACGCAAAATGGATATCAAGCCGATTATGCTTTCTCCCTCCGCTCCATTAGGTAGCTGTAGTGCTTTTGGCTCAGTAGATCAATATAACGTTGTAAGTGCTCTTCGAGGGATAGAAATACTTTCCGATCCTTCTAATATGTTGGCTATAATTATCGCTGATAAATTAAAAAGAAAAGAAGAAAGTAACACAGTACCGATTCACATGGCTACTACTGCTAGGGCAATAAGAGCGCAAAATTTTGTAGGAGAAGGTTTATATTCACATTTTTGCTTATTTTGCATGGTTTCATCCGGTATCGATACAGGGTCTTACACTTGTGAAAAAATGTTGTTAGAAAAGCATTTAAATTATTATAAGGATGTACTCAGTGAAATAGAAAATGGTCGTTTCTCTATTACTCTACGCAAACGTAACGGATACAAAGATAATGACGGATTTTTCGACAGAATGGTTGAAACTATCAAACTTATTTTTCCTAATATAGAGTTGTCAATTCACGATGATGATGTTGATAATAATTATTATAAAGGTATCAATTTCAAATTATCGGTCAAACAAGGAAATGAAACCGTTGAAATGGTTGATGGTGGTTTTGTCGACTGGACTTATCAAATGCTTGGAAATAAAAAAGAACGCTGTTTAATAAGCGGTATTGGATTAGAAAGATTACTTTAGGTCAATCACTTATTGTGTGTGATTTCCTGATAATGACGTTACTAAGTCAATTAAATATTAAAAAATTGTTGATTACATTACCTCAGAAATATACTGTTTGCATTCGATTCGTGAAATCCGTGATTGTTCATAGTATTCCAATCTATAGACATAATAGTCAATAGGTGAAATTGTGTCAGAACTCATAGTATAAAACTTTAGTTCTTGCTATACTCACTAAGGTATAAAGCTATCGTTTATCCTTTGTTTTTAATCGTCGTCCTTTGCAATAAAAAAAAAAAACGATTTCTGAGCACTATTCAATGTATTATTATTTTATTTTTAGACAACTATCACGATAAGATGCTCTTGGTACAAATTTTTTTAATAGTGATATTGCTAGTATTTTTTTTGCATCAGTCATTTTGGGTCCAAAAACAACTTCCACGTATTGAATTGCATTTCTGTCCAAATCGAGGAATATTTTATGATAAGGAGGAATAAAACTTTCATCTTCTGTCCTCCTAACTAATTCTTGTTGCTTTTCAAATGAAGGAGCTAACTGTATATTTGTCCAAACTAAAAGTTAGAATTATTGAAAGGTCTTTGAAAAGTGAATATGTATACACTGAAAACAACGAATGAATCGTCTCAATAAAGTAATATTGCAAAACAATTACTATTTGCTGAGATCTGGATTAAATTCTAGGTTTTCAGTCAGCAGCTTAAAAATAACTCTAAGTAGTTTACGAACAACATGACCTTGTGCACAACGATGACTTTTACCTTGAGAACGTTTTAATGAACAATAAGATTTGAAAGTTGGGTTGAAATCACTAACGGTCAATGCAACTTGATACAGTGCACGACGAAGATGAAATGATTCTAGTTTAGATATCGCTGTAGTAGGTGCGTTGTAATCCCGGATTGATACACAAAAAGAATTACACCCGGAGAATGCAACCAGCTTCCTTGCAGAGTCGAAGAGGTTGATGTCTTGAATCTCGCAAAGGATAGTAAAACCTGTATTAATTCCTATTCCAGGAGTTGTAAAATCGGATAGTGAAGCTTAAGCGCTAATTCTTCGTATTTGTTATACAGTTCTTTGAGTTGCTTCTCTTTGAGTTCGATGGATTCAATGAGCATCTTGGTCTTCATTTCAAAACGTTATTATTCTCACCAAGAAAAGTCTTTGCCAATGCTTCGAGCTTTGTAGAATACAATCTCTGAACCTATGAGTTTACCTTTACTAATATGCACGTCTTCATTTAAATCTTATACCACCGTGTTGTGCGTTGTTCATAGGTTCACTCTACTATTGAAGTCTTATTTGCCTAATATTTCAATTCTATACGCGCAAGTCTTTTTAAGTAAGGTCTCATTTCATATTAGATTATAAACTAAATTGACACGTATAAAATATTGTGATATATTAACACCGTTAACTTAATTAACACTGTTAAGGAGGGATTATGAGTCAAAGACGATTACAAGAGAAAGAGAACATGAAAACTAATATCATTGATGCCAGTATAAAGATTATAAATCAAGAGGGCTACGAGAAGCTTTCAATGCGCAAAATTGCACAAATAATCGATTATTCTCCCACTACCTTATATCTATATTATAACAATAAAGCAGAAATTGCTGCTGACATAGGAATGATAATATACGATAGAATTCTTTCAGATACTTTAGATGTATACAAAGCGAATCTGAAACAACCTTTACTTGTTCAACTCAAGCAAGTCTTTAGGCAGTTTGTTTTGAGTATGACATACAGCCCAGAAATGGGGATAGCATTTATTCGAAGTGGATCTGAGACACTTTTCAAAGCTTCAGAAGGAGGAAATGAAGGTGAAAATTTACTGCAACAACTTTTATACGACGGCTATAAACGAGAATTGCTTAGCTCTGTAAACTCGCATTCGTCTTGGATGATCGTAACTTCTCTATTAGGATTTGGTATGAATGCAATCGAAAATAAACTCTATCTTGAAGAGAATTGGGAAGAATTAATAGAATCCTATATTGACATGATTATTTACGGAATCAAAGGAGAAAGCGTATAAATTATGAAGTCAACTAGAAGAAAGAAGCGTTTCTATATAACACTAATCATATGTGTAGCATTCCTGTCTGTGTTCAGCATATTTTTCGTTAATAAATTAATGGCAACAAATATCTTACCCGTTGATAGTGTTGCAATGAGTTTGGTTAATGATGGTACATATCATGGGAATAGTAATAATGGACTTATTGAAGTCGAAGTTGAAGTAACTGTATCAAATCATGAAATCACTAAAATTGATATAATCAAGCATAATAATGGGCTCGGATCAAAAGCGGAAAAAATCACTCAGAATATTATATCTGAACAAAGTTTAGAAGTTGACACCATAGCTTCTGCTACATATAGTAGCAATACCATTTTAAAAGCCGTAGAAAATGCTCTACTTAAGGGGAAATAAAAAATGAAAATTCTTATAGCATATACCAGCAGACATGGTTTCACTCATAATTCAGTTCTTTATCTCAAGTCAAAATTACTTGGTAATATTGAATTAGCAAATATCTGTGACAACCCAAAGATTGATGTGAATAATTTTGATTGGATTGTTCTTGGTGGTCCGGTTTATATGGGGAAAATGGATAACAAACTTAAATTATTTTCACAACAAAATCAAGATATATTATTAACAAAAAAGTTAGCATTATTTGTCAGCTGTACTACTCCTGACTCAGCTGAACAATACATTAAAGATTGTTTTCCTGAAGATATATATTCGACTTCTCTATATAGGTATAATTTTGGTGGTGATCTAAACCCTTCAGAATTAGGTTTATTTGAAAGAATAATTACGAATCTTGTGTCAAGACTAGAACCAAAAACAATAGGAATGTTAAATAATAATATTGATAGTTTAGCTCAGAAGATTTCTACCTATAACATCCATGATTGATAATATATACCCAAATATTTAACTATTGCGTCAAAACTAGAAAAACTAACGGACCACTTCAAAAGTGGTCAGTGGGGTCAACTTAGCATAAGCTTAGTAGACTCCTTTTCTTTTGATCTTAATTTTGGAAGTTTGAATTCTTCTGATAATTGCGTAATGCTTAGCAATATATAAATCAAGCGTCATTAATTCAACTTTCGCTATATGATTGCACAAATTTTGTGTTGCAATTTAATTGTCTTAACTACACTATTATCGTACCGTTCTCAGGCCGAATTGAGTTCTTCGCACCTTCGAATGATCCCTTCTATCTATTATAAATCGATAGAATGGCGAGGATTTCATAAAGCAACCATAGCGTTCATAGTGTCTATCTCTCTTGATAGGCACTATATTTTTTATAGCGATTTCGGTAATTAAGAACACTGTCTCAAAAATGACTTCAACATTGTCGAATATCACCCCCTTTGCCAGGTTCCCTTTATACATAAGATCTTTTAGAGTTACACATTTTGTTGTAAATCCATCAACGTGAGTAAGCGTTCTTTAATTCTGTAAAACCTCGTTCAATTCTTCTTCAATGATACCTAAAACTTTCAAAGCAATAATTCGTGTAAGAATTTTACATTTGAAAACATCATGACAAGTCGTATTTAATCGCTCAGTTTCTAAATCAGTGTTATAAAATTTATAATGTGTTTCAATCTTCCAACGATCCGAATTAAGTTCATCTACTTCCTTACACGTGAACTCGTCTTAATGCAAATTTGTGAAATAGACATGATGTATTTAGCCCATTTTACAGGGGTTCTTCAGTTCATGTTTCACCACACATATTTTAATGTGAGGATTCGATTCAAATGATTCACGAACTTCTTTGTGTTTAATCCTTCTTCGCCACAGTTTATTGACTGTAATATCAATCCATCCATCTCTTTCATTTTTAGCTACTTCCTCTTTGAAAAAGTTTATTTTCCCTCAAATAAATACTTGCATCCATTCAGTTCAACAAGCCTGAACAATTCAACACTACAATTCACTTTCTCATTATTATATATATCGAAAGTGTTCTAGAAAACATAAGAAAAGGAGTCAACCACGCTTGTGTTAAGTTGACCCCATTGCCTACTGATTAGTGGCCTTATACGATTTTGGCGTTCCCGACAGGAATCGAACCTGTATCTAGAGCTTAGGAGGCCCTTGTTCTATCCGTTGAACTACGGGAACATACTCAATTATTATATATCAAAAAGTGTGATAATGAAAAGGTTTCTTTTTTTTCATGACTTATGATAAAATGTACCAAGGGAGGAGGGATTAAGATTAAACAGAATGAATGATATTCAAAGCGCCAGACTCTTGAATGAGTGACGAGGTGAGAGGTTATCGAAGTTTTCGGCGGGTGCCTCTTCGGTCATACTGAGATCGAAACACAAGGACAAATAAACAAATCCCTTGTGAATCAGTAACTACATATAATCATAAAATAATATAAAGGAGAAACACTATGTGTGGAATCATCGGTTACGTCGGCTCGCGAAACGCAGTTGATGTTTTAATTGACGGTCTAACGCATTTGGCTTATCGCGGCTACGATTCATGTGGAATCGCAGTTTTTAGTGACGGCAATTTGCAGACCCAAAAAGCAACAGGGAAAATTAACAATCTTATACCATTAACAAAATCAATAAAAAATGCATCAATCGGTATTGGTCATACACGTTGGGCTACTCATGGGAAACCCACTCAAGAAAATGCCCATCCGCATGGTAAATCAAAAATTACACTCGTTCATAATGGTATTATCGAAAACTATAGTGAACTCAAAGAAGATCTACTAAACAAAGGCTATTCATTCAAATCTGAAACAGATACAGAAGTATGTGCAGTCTTGCTTGAATCCTTATTAGAAACACATGTAATGCTCGATGCAATAAAAGAACTTCACAAAAAAATAGAAGGATCTTATGCAATAGCGATTCTAGATAAATCGGATCAAGATACAATATATTGCATCCGTAAAGGAAGTCCGTTGATTATCGGTGTTGGGCAAAATGAAACGTTCATTGCATCGGATATGTCTGCACTTCTGGATTATACGAAATCTTATTACATCCTAGAAGACGATGAAATGGCAATTATTCAATCAAATACACAAGTATTCTATGACCTCGCATCATTCATCCCGATTTATAAGGAAGTTCAAGAGGCAGATTGGAGCCTAACAGCCGTAAATAAAGGTGAATTCGAAACATATATGCTAAAAGAAATTCACGATCAACCAGAAGTCTTAAAAACGACTTTTAGCCAAGAATTGAAGTTGGATGATGCATTCCTTCAAGATATCAATGACATCCATATCGTCGCATGTGGAACTGCAATGCATGCTGGGTTGGTTGCGAAACAATGGATTGAAAAATATGCACGTAAACGTGTCTATGTTGAAGTCGCAAGTGAATTCCGTTATATGGACCCTATTTTAGACAAAGACGATCTTGTAATCGTCGTATCACAATCGGGGGAAACAGCGGATTCATTAGCATCCTTAAGACTTGCTAACAATCACGATATCAAAACCCTCGCAGTTGTGAATGTCTATGGATCATCCATTCAACGTGAAGCATCACGGTATATCATGACCTATGCGGGAACTGAAATAGCAGTTGCAAGCACCAAAGCATACATAGCTCAACTTGCAACACTCTATCAATTAACTCAAAAACTAACAAACAACGCGATGAAAGATGCAAATACAGTCATTCCTTTTGTTGAATCATTGATCCATAACAGTCAAGAAATTCATCAAATTGCGAAAGAATATCTTGCTGTAACAGATGCATTCTTTATTGGACGTGGTCTTGATTATGCAATCGCCCTTGAAGGGTCATTGAAATTAAAAGAGATCTCTTACATCCATGCAGAAAGTTACCCAGCAGGAGAACTAAAACATGGAACCATCTCACTTATTACTGACGACGTTCTAACCGTCGCCCTTGTGACACAATCACAAGTATTCGATAAAATGCTCAGCAATGTGCAGGAAGTACGTGCAAGAAATTCTAAAATGATTCTTATTGCACCCGAACATTTAGCTGCGGATGAATCGTTATATGATCATCGAATCAACATCCCTCATGTTGACGATGATTTGATGCCTTTTGTGGCAGCGATACCGCTTCAACTCCTCGCTTATAGTTCAAGTTCCCTCAGAGGTTGTGATGTTGATCAACCTAGAAATCTTGCGAAATCTGTAACTGTTGAGTAATAAAAAGTGTGGCGCATGTGATAAATTCACATACGTCACACTTTTATATTTTTGTTCCCTTAATTTGCACTGGATACTTTAAACGCAGAGCATGTTCGACATGTTTTGGTACAAACTGCGACAAATCTCCTCCAAAACTAGCAACTGCCTTAACCATTGATGAAGAAATATGTGCCAAATCAGGAGCAGCAACGAGAAAGAGTGTCTCAATCTTTTCATTCAACATCTTATTAATCGATGCTTGTCCTACTTCATATTCATAATCAGCACTGCTTCTTACACCACGAACAAAGGCACTGCATCCAAGCTTTTGTGCAAAATCTACAGCAAGTCCACGATCACTCACTACCTTACAGTTATCTAATTTTAAGTCATTTATGACTTTTTGAACAAATTCAACACGTTCTTCTAATGAAAATAATGAAACTTTATTTTCATTAATTAATAGAGCAACATAGACTTCATCAAATAATTTAGATGCACGTTTAATTATATCAATGTGACCCAATGTGATTGGATCATAACTTCCTGTTATCATTACTTTCATCATTATCACCTGTAACTAGTATACCAAAGGATACACAAAATAAAAACACTTCCGGGCTGAAGTGTTTTTATTATTTTTAGAAAACCTAAATTCAATTTGATAATTGGAGGAAATACACATTGATAGTAAGGAAATGGTGAATTTAAGTATTTTCTAATGGACAAGAATTTATAGATTATTTAATCTATAAAACTATTATACATGCTGAAAATGAAAAGTCAACACCATTTACAAATATTTTTCAATTTTATTACATTTTATTGAAAAGTTTTCATTAAGTCGGTTACAGATGTTTTCACTTCCTCCAAGAAATCATCTTCTGGAGTCAACATCACCGTGAATTTCCCAGATACAATGCCCCCTGCTTCTGTTACTTCTTGAGCCCAGGTTTCCATCCATTCCCCATCACCCCAGTCAAACGACCCAAACAACACAACCGGTTTGTTTTCAAGGGATGGTTTGAGTTCATCAAAAAATGGTCGATACTCATATTCTTCAATTTCTTCGACACCCATAGCAGGACACCCTAAAAAGAAGATATCAGAATCTTTAACCTCATCCACACTTGTTTCACTGATAAAATACATTGAATGCGCTTGGTTAACATCATTCAACGCCTCATCGATTGTATCTGCAATCATCTGAGTATTGCCTGTTGCACTATAATATATAATTACTGCTTTTTCCATATTGCCTCCTAAGTTAAAAAAAATGCTAGATATCTAGCATTTATTATTTGTCATCACCTAATACTTTACGTACATGATCGATAACAGCAGCACCGTTCATTGTACCGTACATACGCATGTCGATAACTTCAACTGGTTTGCCAGGTAATGTCTTTTGAACACCTGCAAGATTGAAACGAACTTGTGGGCCCAATAATACGATATCAGCGTCAGCACCCAAACGAGCAACTTCACTTACTGAGTGAGCTTCAACTGTGCAATCATAATCGATAGCCTTTGCAGCTTCAATCATTTTATTTACAAGGATACTTGTAGACATCCCTGCCGAACAGAATAATACAATTTTTCTCATAAAGCCTCCTAATGGTAACACTTACATTACTGTTTTATTATATCACAAAAACCTTTCGAGTCTAGTCTAAAGGGAGCAACTCGCCATTTTATTTATGTTATTTCTTATTTTTTCGTGGTTTTCTGCCCGATAAACGCTCCATAACGAGGTTTATGTCTGCAATTGGGTACCGAACAGACACAGGTGTATCACGAATTACGAACACAAATTTCCCTTTTTCATATGATTTCTTTGTGATTTGACGAATGTCAAATGCATGTTGTTGTGCGAAGATAAGTTTTTTTCCAATCCCCACATAACGATACGTATGAAAAAAGGTATAAAGCATCATCACAATTCCTACAAATAACAAAATTCCTTCAACTGATTCTGAAACAGGATAAACAATAAATGCGATATTTATAAGGGCTACAACAACGACTTCAATCAAAGATCGTTTGTTAAGCGTTAATTTCAACGTTTCGTCATAACGTTTTGCTTGATTAAACTTAAAATATTGGAAAACATAAAATCCAACAATTAAGCATTTTTGAAATATGAGTGTATAGTTATTCATAGTGTCGTTCTCCTTTTCTCTAATCACTAACCTAAAAAAAGAGCCATATGGCTCTAGTTATTACTTAAGCTTTTTGTGAATATCGATCAATTCAGCAGCAACTATTTTCATTAATTCAGCACTCATCATTTGATCTTCAGCGTGAATTAAGAGTAAGTTAATATCTGTTTTACCTTCAGATGCTTCTTGTTGAATTAATTGAGCATGTACGCGGTGTCCTTCAACAAATTGCTCTTCACCTTCATTCATCAATTGCTCAGCACGTTCAAAATCTCCTTCTTTAGCAGCAGCAATTGCTTCAACGAAACATGAGCGTGCTGATCCATTAAATGAGATCATTTGAAAACTTAGTAGTTCAATTCCTTCCATGATTATTCTCCTTTGTATCTATACTCGTTTATTATATCAAAGACTTTTTTAAAATGATACACTTTTCAAGCAATGAGAAGGCACTGTTATCAAATCTTTTTTGTTTAGTACGCAAAAACTAGTTGTTTCGCAGATCATTTACATTTTCTTTAGAGTGAATCATTAATGTAATCGCTTTACATACCGGTGTTTCTACACCATGTTTTTCGCCTAATTTAACAATAGCACCATTAAGTGCATCAATTTCAGTCCTTCTTCCACTAGCAATATCTTGATACAGCGATGGATAATGTCCCCCTGCTTTTTCTGGAGAGAACACACCTTTAATATTATTTGCGACGATGTCATAGATAACTTCGATACCCTCTTTTTTACCCACTGCAATAATTTCATTCAGGATAAGGTCTGTAAGTTCTTGATGTTTCTCATACGCACCATACTCGCCAATATTACAATCAATCAATGTACAATAGGTATTCAACACACAATTTAAACTCACTTTATGCCAAATAGACTGGATGACATCTTTACTATAGGCTGCGTTTAGTCCTGCATCATTGAGGGTTGTTAGAAGTTTTGCATCAAAATCACTTTCAAGATTATTCACTTGTTGCATTTCGATTGAACCACTACCCACGGCATTTAAAACTCCCGGCCCTTTTAATCCTGATGACCATAATGTCATACCTAGATAAATACGGTCTCTTGAGACATATTTTTCAACAATTTCGATATTCCCCAAACCATTGAGTAAACAAAGCACCCGCGAGTCTTCAGATAAAGAAGGGGTAATTCGTTGCATCATGTCATCAAGTTGAAGTGATTTCACAAACAACAACACTAAGTCATAGTGCCCAACGACATCTTCAGGCTTTACTGCTGGAATATGGATTGGACCAATATCTACACCATCAATAATACGTTGTAGTCCATTTTTGTTAATTGCATCAATATGATCTTGCCATGTATCAACAAATAAAACATCATTTCCAGATTCTTTAAGTAAGTAGCCAAATCGAGCACCCATAGCTCCAGACCCAGCGATTAAAATTTTCATATTTTATATCCTCCATCTATCCATTATCTTACCATCATTTTGAAACCTCGTTGATATGGAATTTATCTATACCATAGATGTTATAGATTATGAATCAATGTTTCGTCTATTTATTCACCAAACACGAAAAAGGAATCAAAAAAAGCATAAATTAATTTTCGTTTAAACATTATAACTTTTGTGATGCATTGAACAAATAGACAATTTTTTGAGGCCATTTCACTGCCATTAACCAAAGCTTCAGATATAAAATTATTCTATTTTGTCGGTTCTTTCATCCATTTTAATGATGGTCCTTTTATCAAGTTATAAATGAAATTATTTATCTTTCTTACTCTTTTTGTGTATAAAAGGCTATAAAAATAGATTGTATATGCCGTTTTTTGTAAATAACCATATATGTAAATATGTAAAAAATGATGTTATTTACCCTACAATTTCCGCTTTTGATTAAGTGCTTTCATTATAAGAAAACAAACTTATGACTACTCATAATTTAATTTATATCCAAACTATATATTAGATTTTAATTTAATTTTAGGGTTGAGACTTTATTAAAAACATACTTGAAAGTATGTTAAACTATACATATCTTAAAGAAACATTTAGGGGAAAGGAGTGTATATGAGTAACATTCATATACAAAAGTCCATATGGAATTACGTGAATTACACTACTTTGTGACTGTTGTGGAATGTCAAAGTATGTCAAAGGCTGCCAGGAAGTTATTTGTTACTCAGCCGACACTAAGCTGGAACATAAGGAATTTAGAAGAACATTTCAAAACTGAACTGGTAATTCGAACAAACAAAGGAATTATTGTTTCAAAAGCTGGTAAGTTATTATACACAAGCGCTAAAAAAATCCTAAACTCTATCAAAACTCTTGATGAGAAAATGCTTGATTTTACATCCAATAATCCGCGTACAATCAACCTTGGCATTGCTCCATTTAGTTCAGCGTTGTTTGTGAATGCTGTTCAACACTTTAATGAACACAATCCACAATTTAACATTGATACATATAAACGGGGATCTTGTGAACTGCAAGATATGATATTGGATAACGATACATTAGATTTAGCGATTGTTTCTGGACCAGTAGACACAAGTAAGTTTAGAGCAAAACTATTAGAATTTGAACACTCTTATTTTGATATAGGAATTGCCTTAAGAAATGATCATCCATTAGCGTCAAAAAGATTCTTAACACTTGAAAATTTGAAAGATGAAGAATTAGTGACATTGTCAAAAGATTGTTCACTCTATATGATGTTAGAATCCCGATTGGAAGCCTTAAAGCTTGAGTGCCCAATTGTGTTTAAGGGCGAAGAGTGGACGCCACTGTTCGAACACATTAGTGAACATAACACAGTTGGTATCTTACCGTATACAACAAGCGAAATTGTAAATGAGCTGGGTATCAAATGGGTTAAGCTTGAAGATGAGAAAATTAAACGATTGGAAAACTACTTAATTGCAAACAAAGATAAAAATAGGTTGTCGTTCTTTGATGTCTTTGATGCATTATTAAATAGTTTAGTTGAAGGAAACTCATAATTGTATGACTTCAATAAAAATGTTGAGAATATCTCAACATTTTTTTATTTAGTAAAGTTTCTTCTTTCTATTTCCTTTTGATACCAATAAAATGATTTCTTAGGAATCCTTCGTTTGCTACCATTTCCATAATCATCTTGGTCAACATACACCAATCCATATCTTTTTTTCATTTCACCACCGCCAGCACTAATCACATCAATAATTCCCCACGTCAGGTAACCCATAACATCCACGCCTTCTGATATTGCTTGTGTCATTTGCGAAATATGTTGTTGTATAAAATCAATGCGATCATCATCGTTTATACAATCATGATCAAGTGTATCTTCTACACCCAACCCATTCTCAACGATGAAAATCGGTGTTTGATATCGATCGTACATATCGATAAGTGTTGTCTTAAGTCCCAATGGATCAATCTGTCTTCCCCACGGTGTGATGTCTAGGTACTTGTTGCGCAAAGTCTTTGCTGAGTTTCCATCTACCCCTTCAATATCGACTCTGTTCTCATCTGCAAATAGACGCGATGTATAATAACTCACTGCGATAAAGTCCGCTGTGTAGTCTCTAAGAAGATTGCGCTCATTTTCTGTAATTTGCAATCCAGATTGCATAGTAAACCACTTTGGATAACTGCCACGAATTTGCACATCTGTAAAAAGATACATCTTTCGATTCTCTTTTTGCGCACAATATACATCTTGTGGATGTGATGTATAAGGGTAATAAAGACCCGCTGCAAGCATGCATCCTACTTTGTTATCATGGTTGATTTCATGCGCTAGTTTCACAACGCCAGCACTTCCAAGCAACATGTTGTGCGCTGCTTTCATCTTGTTACTCGATTCAACCACCCCACCACCTAAATATGGGATATGTAAAATCATGTTTATTTCATTAATCGGAATCCATAAAGTAACCAAATCTTTCAATTCAGTCATTACAATTTCTGCGTACCTCAAGAAATGGTTCAATGTTTCTTTATGGCTCCAACCGTCATAGGTTTCCGTAAGATAAAGGGGGGTATCAAAGTGGGATAATGTCACTAAAGGTTTCATCCCATACTTTTTGCATTCAGTAAAAAGATCTACATAAAACTGAAGTCCTTTTTCATTCACTTGCCCATCAAGTGATGGGATAACCCTACTCCAACTAATGGAGGTTCTAAAACAGTTTATCCCTAATTTCGACAACAGTTTCAAGTCTTCTTTATATGTGTCATAAAAATTAATTGCATGATGACTTGGGTACGTATCAAAGTCGCCACAAAGTGCTTTTGATGGGTTATCATATAATGCCCATCTTCCTTCATTTGGCAAAGGCAAGGTATCAAAGATGGAAGGTGTTCTTCCATCTTTATTATATGCCCCCTCACTTTGACATGCTGAGATAGCACCTCCCCATAAAAAGTTTTCGTTTTTCATAATAAAACGATGAGTGTTTCATCACGTGTAATCGTTTCTTGATTTGTGGTAATGAGTTCCACATCTTCATGTAAGTTCGTCACAATAACAGGCGAGGTTAAATCAAACCCTTTTGATTTAATGGCATCTATATCAAACTCCACAAGCTTTTGCCCTTTATTTACAGTATCACCTTGTTTTACAAGGAGCTTGAATCCGTTTCCTTCAAGCTTAACTGTATCAATCCCAATATGAATAAGTAATTCTATACCATCTTGGTTCACCAATCCAATCGCATGACCTGTGGAAAATGCCATCTGTACAACCCCATCAAAAGGTGCATATGCAATCCCTTGAGTTGGCATTACAGCAATACCACGCCCGATTATTTCATTGGAAAATGTTGGATCATTTACGTCTTTAATATTTATAACATTACCTTCCAATGGAGAGAGAATTTCTTTTTTCTCAATCGCCTTAAAGGTTGGCTTGTCCTGTGTTTCTATCTTCATATCACTGTCTGGATCGGTGAAGAACCAAGTCAACACAAAAGTTACCACAAAACCAATTCCTACTGAGATGAGTGCATGAACAACGTTCATTGGATTTTCTCCAATAAAGATAGCGAAACTCGCAAGTCCAGGTGTTCCAGAGGTGTAACGTACTACACCTTGAATCCCTGCATACAAGCCACCAACTGCACCCCCTACCATAACAGCAATTAGGGCTTTTTTAACTTTAAGCGTTACCCCAAATAATGCTGGTTCTGTGATTCCTAATAGTGCTGTTACCCCAGCAGAAATCGAAGTTTGTTTCAGCTCTTTGTTCTTGGTTTTTAGACCAACCGCTAAAGAAGCAGCTCCTTGACAGATATTTGATACAAAACTACCCGGCCCCATTATTCCTTCATAATTATATGTTGCATAAGATTGAACAATAATTGGAACAAAACTCCAGTGCATCCCCGTTAATACAAGCAAAGGGAATAGTCCACCCATTAATGCAGATACAAGCCAAGGAATGTTTTCATTTAAAAAGTTTGCGCCACTCGCAAGTACATTTCCTACATAAGAGCCTAATGGACCAAATACAACCAGGGTAAATGGTAATACAATAATTAATGTGAGTAAGGGTCTTAGTAAGAATTTAATTACTTTTGGTGACACTTTATCTGCAAATCGTTCAACATAGCTCATAAACAATACAGACAAAATCGAAGGAATTACACTTGATGCATATGATACAAGTGGTACATTAATTCCAAATAAACTAACGGGTGTACCTTCTGCAACCATTGCTAAAAACTTAGGGTGAATTAAGGATGCACCAATAAGCCCTGCAATATACGGATTACATTTTAGTTTGAATGCTGTTGATATAGCAACAAATACAGGCAAGAAATAAAATGCCGCATCCGCAACAAAGCTTAAGATTAGATACGAAGATGAATCTGATGCAACAATTTTAAATGTACTCAGTAACACTAATACCGCCTTCAACATCCCTGCAGCAGTAAGTGCAGGAATCAGGGGTGTGAAGATTCCAGAAATCGTATCAAACAAACGATCAATCGGTTTCATCGTTGTTTTTGAATCGTTTTCACCAGCTCCATCCCCTTCAAGCCCTAATAAGTGTAATTCCTTGGCAACACTGGTTACATCAGTCCCAATGATAAATTGAAATTGAGCACCACTTTTAACAACATCAATGACACCATCAATTTTTTTCAGTTCGTTTAAGTCGAGATTTTCCTTATTTTTCAAGGTGAAACGGAGTCGAGTTGCACAGTTTGTAAATCCAGCAACATTTCCCTTCCCACCTACTTGTTCAAGGATTGTTTTCGCAGTTTCCTTATAATTCATAGATTTTCTCCTTTTTTTCTATGCTTTGTTCCACAACTCGATTAATATGAATCATGAAATATACAATTTCTTCTTTTGTCAAACGCACACCAGCTTTAACATTTAAATATGTTTCAATTTGAAGCGCACATCGAAATGTATCTGGATACTTTTGAACCATCTGTTCGAAAATGAAACTATCATCACTTTCAGATAATTCCCCTTGCATAAGCCGTCTTACAAAATAGCTAATATGTGTTGCAAAACGGGTGTAACTAAGGGATGATTGATCGATCTCTATTTTGAATTGTAACTGAACTATTTTCATGATATCCATAATGATTGTCGTCAACTCAATGGTAAGACTCATTTTTGGCGAATCAATTTGAGCATTCACGAAATGTAGCGCAATATATCCTGCTTCGTTATCACTCAACCAAACGTTTTCATAATAATAAATTTGTTCAATTGCTTTGAGTGCAGCTGCGTATTCTTTGGGGTAAAACCGTCGGATTTCCCATAACATAACATTTGGCATATCTAGACGTTCTTTAGCACGCTCAATCGCATAACGTAAATGATCACTGAGTCCAATATAGATCATTTCATTAAATTCAACATTCAACGCTTTCTCAGCGTTCTCAATTACATGCATTGCTAGTTCAATATAGACAATTGGGATTTCGCTGAATAATTGGCTAAACTTCTGAGTGAATGCTTCAGCATCGAGCGAAAATTTTTTGTCAATCTTTGACGCATCAATCACATCTCCCCCTTTCTTTTGAAACGCCAATCCATTGCCAAGTAGAATAAATTCATCATGAAAATCGTCTTCCACCAAAGCGATGTTATTATTAAAAACCTTTTTGACCGTATACATCACGCCACCTCCCCTCTTATAAAAAAATACCTAAAGGAACATTATAAAAATGTTGCTCTAGGTATTGCCTGACATCTCAGTTACAATCCAACTACAAATATTATATCATTCAGTTTTTTGCCATTCAATTACTATCAAAAAGCATGATGTAAGCAGATTGCGTCAAACCCTTTTATAACACAGTGATTGGAGTGTAAATCATTGATTATTTCGATATTAACTTTGAAAATCATTCGATCTCACAAGCAATAAAAAACACTTAGAAGATGATCCAAGTGTTGTGTATGTTTTACTGGTGCCGACGGCCAGATTCGAACTGGCAACCTATCCATTACGAGTGGATTGCTCTACCGTTGGAGCTACGTCGGCATAAATTACAGCCAATAAATTGACTGTAATGATTTCATTAAGATTTTTGTAACTCGTTGATAATGAGTGTTTTATAACCTGATACGTCTTTTGAACGACTAAGTTCATAATTTTCAAGTTGAACAAGGACGATTTCTGCTGTAGATTGAACAATACAACCTTGAACAAGATGTCCGCCTCGTACATAAAAGTCTTCATCACTGACCGAAGCATGAATGTGATTGCCACCTTTTGATAGTGTTCCAACACACGATACAATTTCCAGTGGACCAATAATTGTATTAACAGTTTTAGAGTGTCCTTTTCTAAAACGTACTTGTGATAAACTACCAACACATGTTCCAATATATGCGGCTTCTATTTCATACTTTTGGCAGTAATTCTCTAGTGCCCCGATCAAATCATCTCCAGGCATCAAACGAATAACATGCTCTTTCATTGAACCACTCCATTTCTTATGTACTAATTGTATCAAAAATCATGAAAAATACCATACAAAATTTAAAAACAGAATTTCCATCAGTTAAGTTAACTTATTTTTAAGTATCATTCTCCCATTTATGTTTTATGGTTGTTTCTTGGTGTTCCCTTCAGTTCTTTAGTCCCCCTTATTTGTAAGTATTCAAGGGATTGTTGGTTTTTTCATATGTTTTTAATAATTCAAATTACAATTGGAAACACTTTAATAACCCTTTTGCTTTAGCGAAACAATAAGTCCTTCATAAAAGCGTCTGACATCAAACCCCTTTATGTTTTCTCGGTGTAGATCAATCATATCAGCGTGAGATATCCCACGTCGAGTTGTGGGTCTGATTAACGTAGGGTTTTGAAATGCTAAACCTGATTCAATTGATACGAGTCCATCATTCTCACGATCATAATGCTTCGCAAGATCATAGACAAAGGAAAGTGGGAATCGTGCAGAGTATCTATTTGTTAAACATGACATCACTGTTTGATAATATACATCATCTGAATCTACCATAATCTTACGTAAACTAAGGCACCGTGATTCTGTGAGATCAATGACTGACGATACAAAATCTGGGTTTTTATCCCCTAAACGTTTAAATATCATGTCATAGATATGTGCAACACCACTAACGAATTTATTTGGCGCATGATCAAGGATTACTTCTGCATACCTGCACCCATTATGTGGGGTATTTATCGTAGTCAGGGAAGCAACATAGGGACTCATTTCTAAGCACGATATTGCATACCGTGCATCTAGTCCTCCTTTTGAATGCGCAATAATATTCACTTTGTCACATTCGCTTTCTTCCAGTACTTCATGTATCCGTTTTTTTAAGGAAAGTGCACTTTCTTCAACACTTTGTGCTGATTCTTGATTTCCATAATAGATACGTGCCCCTTTTTGAATTAAGTGGTGTGGGATTCGTCCCCAATAATTCATGAGTTTTGTGTCCCTGAAGAATACGCCATGAACCAGTAAAATTGGGTACTGTGTTTCACATTCATTGCGAGAACACACCTCATATTCCCTTTCAATATCCCCTTCAAATATTAATTCATCATGTACAAGATGTAACCACCAAAACATCATAATAAGATTCAGAATGGGTATCATACCTAGGATCGTTCCAACAGTTCGTGATCGAATCCCTAATTGTACTGAAGTCGTGAATATACGAATCATGCCATTCCAAAAAAGAACCGCACCCCATCCAAGTGACCAGATTATAAAAGCTGCGATAGACCACCTATTCATACTAAGAAGATGGGTGACATTAAGCCATACTACCCCTATATAAACGACAAGAAACGACGAGAACGCACGCAGTAGATAATAACCCTTTGATAACTGAATGTGTTTTAAACGGTTCAGAGCAGCCTTTGAAGCTGTAAGGTTAAAAACTATTAGGAAGATTGCTGAGAAGACTTTAAACAGAAAAGACACACCGGATTGAATGATCCAAGGACATATTACACACAGTGCATAAAGAACCCCCACAATCCACCCTTTGATTCGTAATTGATTCACCTGTTTATTCATTCATGCTTTCCCCCTTTTTCTGATTGATTCACTTAATTCTTGCTTCACCATACATACATCTTCACCCTTTTATAAAAACGGTTATAGTATGATTATACCACCTTAAATTTTTGATCCTGATGAAGGATTGGAAATAACTGTGACCTGTTTGTGCAGTTATATCCATGACTGAGAAGGGAATGGTGGTGAGCTTTATGCATTCAATGTCCATCGTAATCGTATAATCTTTGTACAAGCGATTTCTCATCAACTGATTATCTATGGTTTCACCAGCAAAGTCTTATCTTTATTTAGGATTCTCTATTTGAATTTCATTCATGGTGTTCCCTTGTGTTGAGTCAAATCTTTATCTTAGATTCTTGCCAGAGTTATTGTTGCACCAAAAGCATTCGAAAGTAATGAGCATACATTTATTGCATCAAAACGTACATATCTTAATACAAGAAATCTAATTCGATTTATTTATCCAAGACCCTTACAAGATTGCTTTGATAGATAATGTCGATCAAAAAAGAGACACTTCATCAAAGACTCGGTACGAAGTAAATACCATAGGTTTGACAAAGTGTTTTTTTTATTTAGCCGCACAACATACATCATATAGGTTTTATACAAGCTACTCGGTGTTGTTTTTTTCTGATGTACAAAGATAGGGCAGGTTTGTAGCTTATTTAGGTTCTTTTGTTTCGTTTGTTTTCTGACTCAGTAAAAAGCAACATACTAAATCCACCAACTAACATGAGTGTGTAAACAGTCTGGTGAATAGCATGAACACCAGTACTTGGCAAGTCAGCTTCGACACTTGGCTTCTTCACTTCAATAACTTTGTTTACAAAGTCAACACGCGTACCCTCTTCATGTAGTAATTGTACATCTGTATCAGTTCCTTCTTGTGATGTTCCAACTACATCACCGTTTGTGATTGTATAAGATACATTATAGTTAGCATGATCTTTCTCCTGAATCTTATACGTCGCGTTAAGCAACAAATCATCGAATTTAGCATGTTCACCATGTGCTAAGGAAATCGTAAAGTTTGCATTATATAACCCTGTTTGTTTTGCTCCAACATTTCCATTTGCATCAACAATCACGTAGGTGAATGTTGTTAAGGTTGTTTCAGTTGGGGCATTAATTAAGATATTAAAATCAAATTTTTGATTGGAAATTTCTTCACTGCCTTCTATCGTTTTACTGATAATTAAGGAAGATGTTTCATTAACAACATCAGGAATTTTAGTATAGCTATTCATAAATACCATAGTTTCTACTTTATCTAAACCATCTAAATCGTTTGAATACTCAAAGCCTTTCAAACCATATTGATTATTTCCATCATCAACCACTATCATCGTGAGGTAATAAACATTGGTCGCATAGGTTAACCTTTCGTCATCATCCAATTCATACGTATCCAACACTTCCGAAACACGATAAATATAGGTTCCTTCTTGACTAAAATCAGGAAGTTTAATCATGATGCGTCGCCTTAATAGATCCTGTGATTGGCTATCATAGGTTGTAGACGCATCGGATATATCCGGCATATTGGTTCCATCATAATCAATACCATCTTTAGAAATTGGGGTTGTGTTAAATTTAAATGTCGCGTTTGGAATGGCTACACCATCATCTACATTAAACACCTTAATAATCGATGGTCTAGAAGTATCCAAATCAACGCCACCCTTACCGACATCAACTACAGCATCATCATCTTTTGGATTCTTTGTGGTAACAGAGAATACATTGTAGATTTCTTTGTGTTCATAATCTTCTTCTGTCAAAGTATATGTATATCTGAAATAAACTTTTGCTCCAGCTTCAAGATCAATTCCTTCTTGAGTGTTATGTTCAGAGAAATGGGATAATACCTTAAAACCTGCTTCATCTGATGAAGGGGTTCCTAAATCTAATGGAAGCCAGGTTTTTTTATCCCTAGAGATTTCAATCGTTGGGGCTCCTTCTGTGTTGAACTTAACAAATTCTCCGTCTTTATTAAATGAATTACCCCGATTCATCCAATCTGCAACTTTCACAATCGTAAGTAAAACATCTTCCATTTCATTTGTTACTTCTACTAAGTAAGACACTTCAGTTCCTTCATTATTGAGCGTTGCTGTTTTATTAACTGAGAACTTATCATGTGTCAGGTTTGTCGACAGCATTAAATTAGACTCATGTGTATGTCTTTCAGCATAGAAGAAGTCTAGAGAATAAGTACGTCCTTTTACAAGGCCCAGTGACAGTGTTTGCTCAGGAGCTAACTCATTGCCTTCAGTATCCGTTACTGCTGATATATGAACCATTCCATCTGGTAAGAATGTTGCAGTGCATGATAATTCACCATGTGTGCCGCCTAAGTCAATCACAAGCTGTTGATTAATATATAACCAGAAGTCGTCATCACCCGAAAATGTAAATGATTCACCCTCTCCATAGTAAGTGAATTCTGAAGATCCTTTTACTGAAAAGTGGAAGTTTAGTGTATCTCCCAAGTCATCAGTAGCCAGCTCATTGCTCCACAGTTCATCAGCCCATGGGAATTCTGATACACCGTCTGTTGTTTTAACACCTAAAGTCATATCATTATGGCTAAATGATCCTGCGATAGCACGATAAGTATCATCATATAGCGTTACACCATCAACACCTACATTAAGTGGGTAAAATCCAGATGTACCATTATAATCATTTAAGTCGCTGTCATAAACATAAGATTTTGTGTGTTCATCATATTTCAGTGTCAAATGTCCCTTAACAGGGTCTAAAACAAGACTCTCATCCGCTGTTTGCTTCTTAGCACTGTAGAACGAATACGTTTCTGTATTATAGTTTGGGAACGTTCCACTATCAAATCCAGATTCTCCAGGGTTACCTGATTCAACATAATTTCCTGGAAATGCTTGGTCAAAGGCACCCGGTGCACCTAACCCACCGTTTACATCATCAAGAGGTTGCTCACTTCTATGTTTTACGTTATAAAGGAAATACTGACCAAAACCCACACCTACTGCACTTCGATCATCACTTCGGGTATCGTTCATATTATCCACTTCAAAATACCAACGTGGGTATTTGAGATTTGTCATCGTAGTAACAAATCCCTCATCTTGAGAGGTGTATTTCGTTGGATCTGCTAAGTATTTATACACTGAGACATTATAAGCGAAATACTCAAGTGGGAACCCATTGATATCCGTTCCTCCATTTTCATCTTGGTTCATCGGTGCATAGAAACCATCTTTAAAATTATACCAACCTACATAGTTACCTGTCTTCATCCACGTAATATCCCAATAGGATGACCAATCGCTCATCCAGATTACTGAATCATAGAAATCTTGCATGTCTTTATAATGGTAGAAGTTTTCAGGAGTTCCGTTACCAAAAGCATTTGGTAAACTTTGTTGTTCCCATCCATTATGATTACTAAAGTCATCATTCACTCTAGAATCACCCGTCCACCAACTTGCAAAGTCTCTTGAACTTGAAGACGTAAAATCATTTGCAGGATAAGTTGGTGTTTTTCCACTTGCTACTGGGAAGCCATCACTGCCCAATGTCTTTTGAAGAAGTCCTTGTTCAAATCCATTGTTTAAAGTACCTGCTTGAAAATGAACAGCATCTTGTCGGTGATCCCATATTGAGATATCTATATCTAAAGAGTCTGCAATATCCTTATCATCTTTATAGAAAGATGCAGGTACACCATCATAATGGCTGATGCCATTGGATGATACATTTTTCCCCGTAGCACTTATAGTACTAATTCCAAATCCCGATAATGCGAGTGCTAACGATAAAGGAACAACGATAAAACGTGTCCTAAAATGTTTCACTAATCTTTTCTTTAACTCCATTTTTTCCCTCACTTCTCTAGTAGCCCACATCGTCTACATGATTCATCCTAAAATTGATTTATGGCTTCTTTATGTAAATTAATAACATCAACAACTATTTAATTCAAAAAGAATATGACAGTTTATGCTTTTGTCAAAGAAACTGGAATAAATCATTATATGATCTCAAATCAATTTCTTTATGCAGTTTCAAGTATTACACTCTGAAGCATTATTAAATCTATTTATAATTCTACCATCGAATAAGTGTATTAAAAGTTCGATCAATGATTATAAATATTTTATATGAGAT
The DNA here is from genome assembly GCF_001545095.1 of Erysipelothrix larvae. NCBI lineage: Bacteria > Bacillati > Bacillota > Erysipelotrichia > Erysipelotrichales > Erysipelotrichaceae > Erysipelothrix > Erysipelothrix larvae. Next base: position 816,908 of record NZ_CP013213.1, on the reverse strand, counting down.
GTTTACACAAATTGAGTATTTTAGACTGATAGAAAGAAAACATTCAGTAGATTAATTCTAGACACTTCATAATTCATTGGGTAAATTATGGATACAATACATCGTATTGGCCGATTAGACATCAAAAAAAAAAACACTCGAAAGTGTTTTTTTGTCATTGATGATTAATGCCCAGATGAATGCATTTTGACTGCTGAGTTAACATTTCTTGCAACGTTAACACCATGGTCTGCAATACGTTCAAGTGTACTTAGTACATCAACAAATACTGAAGATGCAAACTTCGTATCACAGATTCCATCTGCAAGTCTTCTGAAGTGTTTTTCACGATACTTATCTTCAATAAGGTCCATGTATTCTTCATCTTGAAGCAAGAGTTCATACCCTGCAGAATCTTCATTTTGGTAAATCTTCATTGAACGATGAAGCATATCAAGCAGGAGTTTATACATTGTGTCAATATCTTCCATCGCTTCTTCTGAGAAGGTTTCTCTTCCTTCAACAGTCATGTTATAAAGCTCAACTAAGTTTGTTGATAAGTCACTCATCCGCTCATAGTTCTTAACGATTTCAAGTGTTTTTGTATAGGTTTCCGCAACATCAGCTGAATTGCCACTTTGCTTCATAATCTTTAATAAGTATGATGTGATTTCCGTATCCAATTTATTTACCATTTCTTCAAGTTGCATCACAACATCATAATCTTCGCTGTCTCGAGAATGAAGGTAGCTTTGTGATGTTTGAATGGATTCAGTTACGATATCTGCCATCTTTAAGGTTGTTTTCTTCGCAAGTTGCATTGCACCTTCAGGGAATACTGTAATCAATGATTCATCAAGAGGTTCAATTTTTTCACGGCTACGGATTCCATCATCTCCAGGAATAATAATTTCGAGAAGTCGTTCAAATGCTGGAACAAATGGAATAACTAATATTGTAGATGCAATATTAAAAATAAAGTGATTGAGTGCTACTGAAAATTGTGGTGATCCATTCAGTTAGGTATTTGCCCATGTCACAAATGCTGAATATGGAACAATCACAAGCATTCCAAGTAAGGCACCAATGACGTTATACAAAGCATGGAACCATCCTGCACGTCGTGTCGAAACTGAACCACCCATCGATGCAACAACTGCAGTCAGTGTCGTACCAACATTTGATCCAAATACAAAAGCAGATACAACGACCATTTCCATTTGACCCGTTGAGAAAAGCGTTTGTGTGATCCCGATGATTGCAGACGATGAATTGATTATGACAGTTGCAAGGGTACTTCCTCCCAATGCAAGCCAAGAGTTATCTTTTAATGAGAACATGAAGTCTTGGAACCATGGGTAATATTGAATGACTAACAGCTTCTCACTCATAATGTCGAGTCCGACAAAGAGCAATCCAAAGCCAAAGAATATATACCCTGCATTTGACCATACTTTTCGTTTTGTAAATACAATTAAGAGTACACCAATAAATACAAAGTAATAACCATAATCTTCAATGTTCATACTCATGAAGAACGTAGTCATTGTTGTCCCAATGTTTGCTCCGACGGAAATACCAATCGCTTGTTTAAGCGTCATCATTCCTGCGCGAACCAAACTGATGGAAATTACGGTAACAGCAGTACTTGAGTTCATGATTGCAGTAATAACTGTCCCCATGAGTATTGCCATCATGAGATTACTTGTATATTTCTCAATATAATCTGATATACGAGACCCAGCTAATTCAGTAAGCCCTTCACCTAAATAGTGAATCCCAACCAAGAAGAGCGCAAACCCTCCTAGGATAATGTTCAATTGAATTGGTTGAAGTTCTGCAACGGCAGTTAAACCTAACATTTATAATCCTCCAATCGCGTGCTAAACGCAATATAATAAAGAATAACATAATATTGCGGATTTTTTAACACAAAACTAACCAATTACTATCATAATATTCACATTTATTCCTTATTCAGTCCAAGAATAAGGATAACATGTGCTTTTTAGGATAGTAATAACGTAATAGCCTTCAAAAAAAATCGCACAAAATTGATGCAATAAAAAGATGTGAATCACTTTGCTTTTAGCAATCAGATCATCATGACATCCTAAATCAATTGCTGATATCAAACACCCTGGATAAACGACTCAGTTTACATACAATCCATATTCCTTAACTATTCTGCTCAAAACATTAAGAAACAGCATCAACTTTTATCTTGATGACGCTATGATATATAAAATGAATCAATCCTACCTCGTAAATAGTTGATCCATGTATAGTTTGATATTCTTTAAATCATTTACAACAACACAGCTATTCATAACCCCATAAATAAAAGGCTTAGGATGCTCAAAGAGTTCATAAGAAACCTGTGTATTTGTTATATGATGTACATACATCATAACACCATTCTTTTATAATGGCGTCGACGAACTCATCAATTCATGATTTAATCATTGATTTATTTCAACACACTTACTTCACACTAAATTTATTCAATAAAACCACTGCACTTTTTTTCTCTCATTGTTGCAATTATATCACAAGAAAGGAAAATCAACCGTCTTGGTGTCATTGAATATTTCTTCATCCAACACAATGCTACTCCACGTCAAAAACTGTGTTTATAGTGATAAATTGCGTGATAGTTTCCATCACTCATCAACCTAAAATACACGCTAATTTTATCTCAATCAGTCTTCGTTTTATTTTTTAAATTTTTTTCTATTTTGTTGTTGACATAAAGATTGCATGATGGTATATTTAATAGGCAGTCAGCAAAGATGGGCCTGTAGCTCAGTTGGTTAGAGCGCACCCCTGATAAGGGTGAGGTCGCTGGTTCGAATCCATTCAGGCCCACCATTAAAGCTTACTGCAAAAATTGAATATGGGGTTTTAGCTCAGCTGGGAGAGCGCCTGCCTTGCACGCAGGAGGTCATCGGTTCGATCCCGATAAGCTCCACCATACTTCAATCAGCCCACTGTTTAGTGGGTTTTTTCATGCTTTTTTGTCTAGTGAGAAGATTTTTGAGAAGATTTATGGGTCAATCACTTTTTATGTGGGATTGCCTGTGAATGACATTTGTAAAATAATAACAACTTGAATGAAAAAAGACCTTACTGTAGAATTTATTTTGCAGAATAAACAAACAGGAAGGTCCATACATGAATTATACACAGACACTAACCCAATCACAAGAACTATGTTTAAATCATTTCTTAATCCCTAATACACTCCGTGGATTTCATAACACCAACACCACAATCGAAACAACAAGATCCCAAAGAGATGCTTATTGCATGCATGGTATTTTAGAAGTTCAAGAAACAGATAAAGTATGCAGCGGTTGTGGTAAGGTGATGCATATAAACAATCGTAAACCGTGCACACTAAGGCATTTAAGTATTGGTGCAACACTGATGCATGTTCGTTTTGATAGACCCCAATTCTATTGTGTTTCTTGTAGGAATTCAAAGATGCAGAGTGTACCGTTTAAGGCTGAAAACCACTTTATTACTATTGAACTTGAAAACTATACAAGAGACCTACTCAGTATTGGAACATATACCCTCAAGCAAGTCGCTGAGATTACAGGATTAGGGAAAAACACTGTTAAAGCCATCGACCTCAAACGCTTGAAAGAACTCTATACAATTGATGGCGAGGTACTAAAGAAACCAGAGGACTACACACGATACCTAGGCATTGATGAGTTTAAACTCCATGATGGACATAAGTATGCAACCCATATTATCGATATGGAAACGGGTCACATTTTATGGATTGCACACGGAAAGAAGAAGCAAGTCGTCTATGATTTTATAGAGCATGTTGGCCTAAAGTGGATGGATCACGTTGAAGCTGTTGCATGCGATATGAACTCAAATTACCAAGAAGCGTTTGAAGAAAAATGCGAACACATCCAAGTTGTATTTGATCATTTTCATATCATCAAAAACTTTAATGATAAGGTCATCAACGAGGTTCGCAAGGATGAGCAAAATCGTTTGAAGAATGAAGGGAATATAGAGGCTGCTGCGGCACTTAAGAAGACAAGATACATCTTAATGTCATCACGAGAAACGCTCATTAGAAAAGACAATGAAGCCAGAAATGGAAAGATTATCAAGGAAGGCAGTTCTTTATTTAATATACCCAACATTACGCGTAAAGAAGGTCATGAAGTACGTTACGATGAACTATTGAAAGAGAATGCATTAATCTTCACACTGGATGTGGTAAAAGAGAAATTGCGCTACGCATACACCCTTAATGATGAGAGTAAAATGGCAGATGAAATCAGTTCAATTGTCGAAATCTGTCAAGCTACAAAAAACAAACACTTTCAATGGTTTGGACGACTCTTAGACAATCACTTTGAAGGAATCATCGCTCATGCAACTATTAAGATTTCTGCGGGTAAAATAGAAGGTATCAATAATAAAATCAAGACTCTACGAAGACAAGGTTATGGTTACCCTGATGATGAATACTTCTTCTTAAAGTTAATTGATGCAAGTAGGAAAACCTATGTTAGGAATGTGCCATCCCACAAGATTTGTGATTGAACCAGATTTATCCCAGTATTCCTTTATTAGATTGATTCAATTTAAGATATCAATCATCATTCCTTTCTTTTCGTGGTAAATATCATAAATTGACGGAATTGAATGAAAAAATGGTATAAAACTATCAACAATCTCCTTGTTTTAGTGTATTATAAAATTAACTGATGGGACCTCGTTAAATAAGCTAAACGTTCAGTGAATGAATTAAGCTTTATTTCGGCATCGAACATAATGTTTTCAAAGGACATTTGAGTGATTGACTCACTTGTGTATTTGTAGGAGGATCGCATGAAACGACTCAATAAGATTTGGGTTCCACGAAGTAAGGGAGAAAGAACGATCGCAATAATCGCCATTTGGATTGGGTGGTCAGTTCTTACGGATTCAACCGAAAACGATGTGATGGTTCTTTTATTGTTGGGTTTAGCCATCTTTCTAACCTATTACTCAGCAACCCAAGGATCCGTGGAATTACAAGCAAAGGATCTGGCTAAAAAGGAAAAAGATGCAAAAATAAGAAAGATTGTCGAAGCAGCAAATGCTAAAGCAAAGGCAGCAACAATCGCAAAGGCACGTTTAAAATACTATGGTGGTGGTGAAATTGCCGGTGAACAAACCGTTTTAGTGACAGTAACTAAAGATAGACTGGATTATGGTTCATACCACATTGATATGAATGCGATTATTTCCGCGAGCATCGAAACACAATCACAAATTTTATCCAGAGTTACCCTAACTCGTTTGGCAGCTTTTGGGTTTTGGGCTCTAGCTATACCAAAGAAGAAAAAATCTGTCGAGAAGTTTTTAAGCATAGACTACAATGCTGGATTTCAAAGTACGTTGATATTTGGTGGTGACAATATAGCAAAAATCCATGCTGGACTCATTAAGGCAAAGAAAGCACGATAAATCTCACATGACAATTCAGTGTGTTTACTTATCTAAAATGGTATCATCACACGATACGCCTTGATATATAAAAGCATTAATCTCAAAGGATCAACAAATAAGGCGGACACTCCATACGTTTGAAATTGATTGTCGCAAATTGAAGTCAATCAGTTCATAAACATGGCCTCTAGTTTCCATCGATAAACATCAAATCCCTTAAGTTTTCAAGATCAGTACATCCTGTGAAACCTAAGGGATTTTTTATAACTATCTGCTTTCTTTTAATTGAATTAGCATCTTTTCAAAGAATGTTTGCATATAACTCAGTTCTTCTCTAAATATGGATGTTGCATAGTGTGTCGCTAACTCATGTGCCATATTGTTCTGAGTGGCTTCAATGCGTTTTGTGCAATACGTTAGCTTGTCTTCAAGACTTAGGTTTGAAAAATCCGCAAAGATTAACGTTTCATAAATTCTATAGACATCAAATCGATCAAGATTATCAGCGTCACTGATGCTTTCTGAAAGTATGGTACTTTCACCTTCAAAGTCTGCCTTTCCATCTACATGGGTTGCAATGCCATAGAGAATTGATTGCGTGGTGTCTGGATCAAACCCTAATCCGTGCACAAAGTCCCTCACAATGGACGCAGAACGCCTACCATGACCAATCTGTTTCTCTTTTGTATCCAGTTTCTCAATATAGGCAACATCATGCAGTAAACAACCGATAACAAGCGCTTCTTCATTAATGTTTTCATGTTGCGCAATTCGTTTACCCCATGAAGCGACTCTTAGCGTATGTTCATAGCGATATGACTTATCATACAAAGATGTTTTAAGATGCTCGCTGTTGTTAAATAATGCATCCAGATACGCTCTTGTTTTTTCTATTCTATTCATTGATGACCTCCCTTACGATACCCTTATTGAATCACTATTTTATGTGATATACAAGGAGCACATAAAAAGCATCAACTAAAAATCACGTTGATGCTTTGTTGTTTATGAATCAGGATTCCGCTTATTTCTTTCCAATAACTCATTATAGACTCTCCAATACAAGACATGATCATCTCGGATTGATAAATCTAAACTTGTCACAAGTTGAAGGTTAAACCGTGATACTTCAGGATCATCCAGTTTAATCCATTTAATATCTTCTCGATTTAAGAATTGTTCAAATTCAGAAGGTAGAATCGAAATTGATCCATAGGATTCAACATGCTTCACAATTACTTCCCAATTTTCATTTTCATAGACAATTTTAGGTTGAAACCCTAAATCGCTGCAACGTTTTGGAATTTCATTACTGATTGCATAATCAGTTGTGAGCATTGAGAACTCCATATCCTTCAAATCAAGAAGTGTCAAACTTGTTTTGTCAAAGAGTGGATTGTCTTTCCCTACTAATACACCAAGGTCAATATAATACCCTTCAAGACGGTTTGCATTCACCGACAGTTTGGAATAGTAGGTCGGCTCTGATGTGAGCCCAATATCAATCTCTCCGCGAATCAACATGTTCTGGATCTCTTTTGATCCCCGTTGCGTAAAGGTTAGATTGTATTGATCATACTTTTTCTTAAAGCTTTCGAATACATCCATATATTCGATTGCGAAAAGTGTTGTCAGGCCAAACTTAACTTCTCTAAGATAGGAACTGTTATCAGATCTCAGTAGACGTTCGAGCCGTTCAAACCCTTCAACAACATCTTTACCACCTTCATACAAGAGTTGACCACTCATTGTCATTTTAATACCATGATTGTAACGCTTTAGTAGTTGTAAACCAAGCTCTTCTTCCAGTTGTTTAATATTCCAACTTAAAGCTGGTTGCGTTACATGTAACACCTTTGAAGCAGCTGAAAAGCTTCCTGCTTCAACGACCGTTATAAAATATTTCAGATCTTTAACATCCATACAAAACCCCCACCACTTTATCTCTTAATTGTATGTATCTCTTCTTCGCCTAAATAAGCACGGTATCCACCAAAAGCTAATGCTTCTATTTCAAATTCACCTGGATATATTATCACCTCCCCCAAAAAAGCGACACGCTCTTTTATCCAATCAATAATGCGTTTTGATCGTGCAAAACCGCCTGTAATGATAATTCCGTCTATGTTTCCATATAACACAGCCCCCAGACTTGCAATACTTTTTGATATTTGATAAGCCATTGCTTCCAACACCAAATGTGCGTATTGATCACCATTGTCGATAAATGCTTCAACCTTTCGAACATCATTTGTTCCAAGATAAGAAACAAGTCCAGCGCTGTGACGTGTCATTTCAATCATGTCTTTTTCACTATTATTATAACACATTGCCATAAATTTCCTTAATGGCAAACCACCACTTCGCTCTGGAGAAAAGGGGCCTTCATCATCCGATATCAAATCAATCATACGTCCTTCTGAATGTGCAGTAAGTGTAATTCCTGTTCCCGCATGCACTACAATGACCTTAACATCATGATAAGATTTCCCTAAAGTTTGCGCATAATGCATCGCAGCTTGTCGAGAATTAAGAATATGTCCGATGCTCTTTCGTTCAATTTCTTTTACCCCTGAAAATCGAGCCAGAGGGATCATTTGATCTACAGAGATTGGATCATAAATATATGCGACACATTGATGTGCTTGATCAACAAACTTCTGTGCAATTGAAGCACCAAGATTTGCAGGGTGCACGACTTCAGCATGACTCAATAAATAATCAATCAAGTGTTGGTCCACCAAAAGTGCTCCTGCCTCAACGGGTGGTAATATACCACCTCTTCCCACTGCAACTTCAATATCTTGTGGATCATAGCCTTGATCTTTGATGGCTGTGTATATGGCATCATATCGAGGAACAAGTTGATCAATGAGCGTAGTGTGCCTTTGCGCATCTTTTATGAACGGTACTTCTCCTTTGAACAGTTCGTGATAGCCATCAAATAGTCCAAACTTAGTAGAGGTCGCACCAGGATTAATACTCAGAATAAGAGTCATGATAATCGCTCCTTTTGTGCAACAAGACATGCCACAATAATTGAATACTCGTTCTCAATTTCGTTTGAACCACGTGAACCAAGAATAATGGGAACCTTCGCTCCATAGATGATGCCAGCCATAATGCCATTGGTAAAGTGTGTTGCGGCTTTCCCCAAAATATTTCCGCTGATGATGTCAGGGACAATTAGAATATCCGCATCACCACAGATCTTCCCTTGATAATTCTTGATGCGTGCATTTGTTTTTGACACTGCAATATCAAGGGAAATGGGGCCTTCAACAATCGCGTTATTCCATTTCAAATTACTTAAGTCACGTGATTCATAGGAAGCACTGATGCGCGCATTTGTATGTTCTGCAGCATCGAGCAAGGCAACTTTTGGACGATCAACGCCCAGATAATGGGCAACTTCGATTGCGTTTTCGATAATTGCTTTCTTTTGATTGAATGATGGGTATGTATTCATGCCCCCATCACTCACGAAGTACATTTCGTTTTGATAAGGCACTTCGATTAAAGCAACATGCGAGAGAATCGGCTTATCTCGGATGCCCTGGTCCCGATTCACAACAGCTTTCAACAGATCACTGGTTTGAATATATCCTTTCATAATCAAGTCAACATAGCCTTCATGTACCAGCGAAACAGCCTTTTTAGCTGCGTCTTCATCGCTATCCACATCAATAATTTCATAATCAGAGCTGATTTGATGGTCCTCCAATGCTTTTTTAACCCGTGCTTTCTCACCGATCAAAATCGGTTTTATGTACCCTTTTCGAGCTGTAGCATCGATTGCGATGAGTGTTTGCCTTTCATAAGCACACACACATGCTACTTTTTTTGCTTCATGTTTGCTCATGACAAGGCGTGTTTCTAACTCAATAAAGTCTCTCATTGTTTCACCTACTTTACATCGATTCGATAATCTTCAGCATTCACAAGCTTTCGAGTATGCATGAAGACATATCTCATGATAAATGCGAGCACCACTGGAACCCCTACAAAGACAAAGACTGCTTTGAAGATGTTTATCGGTGTAAATCCACCCGCCATGCGAATTGCATTCAACGGTCCAATCAGGCCACTAAATCCAAATCCTGCGGAATAGGAGGTTCCTTGTTGTTGGAATAGAGCACAGATGATGCCACTGATTGCGGCGTTTATGATTATTGGGAGCATTATTTTTGGATTCTTAATCACATTGGGCATGGCCATTTTGGGCGAACCCATAATAAGTGCAATTGACGTTCCCAGTTCATTGGTTTTCCACCCAGAAATAGCAAGTCCAAATGCTGCTGCGCAAACACCCACATTGGCAGCCCCTGACCCTACACCGCTCAGATTGATTGCTAAAGCAATACCCACTGTTGATATCGGTGAAACAATCATGATTGAAAATACAATTGCCATCAGAAACGACATAAGAATGGGTTGTAAATCTAGAAATGTTCTCACGATTTCAGCAATACCGCTTGTGATGCTTTTTACATAGGGTAGTATAGCAACACCTAAACCTCCGGCAACAACTAAAGTTAGTGCTGGTACAACCAGCATGGTATATGCTCTGAAGCGATTTCCGCAAGCAAGGATAATGATTACAGCAATGGTCGCGGTCAATGACATATTTATAATGTCACCACTTCCTTGAACGATAAATTGTCCGGATTCATTCACCGACCATGCTCCTGATCCCAAACCGGATGCAATCGCAACTGCAGCAGTGTGTATTGGTGTGAACTTAAACATAATGGACACCATAACACCCACGACTACACCCATCAGTGTTGTTGCTAAAGCAGTTGCAGTGAGAATAAATTGCCCTTGTGGAAACACAGGCAATAATGCTGTAAAGAGTTCATTGAGGAGTGCCCCAGGAATCAGCACTGCGACTGTCCCAATGGCAACACCATTTAGAACTTTCATTGAAAATCCTTTTTCAAATATTTTTTCCATATTAAACTCCTTTCACACTGTGTATTGGGTGTCCTAAGCCGATTTGTGCGGCATCGTCAATCATCTCACTTAAGGTTGGATGTGCGTGAATAATGAGCGCAACATCTTCAAGTGTAAGATGTGTTTCAAGTGCCATTGTTAATTCAGCGATTAATTCACTTGCATGAGCTCCGACAATCTCTGCACCCAGTAGTGCTAAAGTTTCTTGATTATATATAATACGAATGAACCCCTCAGTTTGATTCATTGTGAGCGAACGTCCATTAGCATGATATGGAAATTGTGCTGTTTTAGCATGAATTCCATTCTGAGTTGCTTCCTCAAGTGTATAACCAACACCCGCGATTTCAGGCGTTGTATAACATACTTTTGGAATCACTAAATTATCAAAGCCCCCAGGATGTCCATTGATCACACTTGCAACAACCTTTGCTTCATAAGTAGCTTTGTGTGCAAGTTGTGGGCCAAAAGTAACATCACCAATTGCGAATATATGATGCACCGACGTTCTTCCTTGATCATCGACTTCAATCAGTCCTTTTGCATCAACTTTAACATCCGTATACTCAAGTCCTATGGTATCGGTATTGGGTTGCCTTCCGATGGTTACTAGCACTTTTTCAGCAGTGATTTTTTTTAGATGTCCATCTTTCTCAAAACTCACAATACACCCTTCCTGCGTCGACTCAACCCCTTTAGCAAAGACATGAGTAACGATGTTGGCACCTTTATGTTCGAGTGCTGTTTCAACATATTTCACGAGGTCTTTGGAAAAGTTTGGTAGGATGTGAGCCGTTCCTTCAAGAATTGTGATGTGTGTTCCCAATTTCGAATAAATACATGCGAGTTCGCATCCGATATAACCGCCACCAATAATGATGAGCGATTTAGGAATTGAAGTCAGATTTAAGGCCCTTGTTGAATCAAGAACTGATTCATTATATTTAAATGATGGAAGTTCTAAAGGCCGTGAACCACTTGCAATAATACAGGATTCGAATTGATAGGTTTGATTGATTTCATCCCCCATAACACGCACCCTATGATTATCAATAAAGTGTGCACTCCCATAAACAATCTCAACATTGTTTTTTTTCAATAACATCTTAATCCCTTGCGTTAAAGTTCTTACTACCTCATTCTTTTTCCAATTTTGAGCAACTTTAAAATCCAAGGATACCCCATCAATCTTTAAACCATATGGATTTGAATGTGTCGCTTTTTCATAATCTGTTGCGACTTGAATCAGCGCTTTTGATGGAATGCATCCGACATTAAGACATGTGCCACCAATTGCATCCTTCTCTACAATCGTGACCTGTTGTCCAAGTTGTGATGCCCGTATTGCCGCAACATAGCCACCTGGACCACTGCCAATAATTAAGCATCCCGTTTGCTTTGCAAAATCTCCAACTACCATAATTTACCCTTTCAGTCCAAGCATGTTTGGATCGCTTAAGATTTGTTTAAATGTTTCCAATGCTTTTTGTGCATCGACACCATCCACAATTCGATGATCAAATGTGAATGAAAGTTTCATAATCGGTGCCACTTGAACACTCATATCTTCACAAACGATCGTTTTCATTTCAAAGCGGGAGGTGCTTATGATACCTACTTCATCCGTGTTTAGAATTGGTGTTGCATACACACTATCTTGAGCAAATGCCCCAACATTCGTAATGGTAAATGAACCATTATTCATGTGTTCTTGACTGAGTTTTCCTTCGTGAGCTAAACGTGTATTTTTCACGATTTCATCGGATATTTCGAGTAGATTTTTTCGATCTGCCTGTTTGATATTTGGGACATACAGCCCTCTTGGTGTATTCGTTGCGACACCGATATTAATGGCATCTTTATAAACAATTTCTTCCTTCTCTACGTCAATCTTTGCATTGAAAATTGGATGTGCTTTAAGCATTGTGACCGCCGCTTTGACAAAGTATGCTGTATAAGAAAGATTTGATTCCATATCGAGTGCATATTCTTTATACGCATTCCGATGCTTAATCAATTTATCAACATTTACTTCCGCGAAGATTGTGACTGTTGGAATTCGTGTTGACTCAATTAATGCATGCATCGTTGCTTTTCGCATTGCACTCATTGGCTCTATATTTCTTGTGTGATGTTCATCTGGAATTGTGACGATAGGTTTTGGTGTAATCACACTAGGGACCCTTTGGTTTTCGTTTTTTATATGACGATCAATATCCGCCATCGTCACCCGATTGTTTTTCCCAGTTGGTGTGACATCACTAAGCACAACCCCTTTTTCTCGAGCATATTTTCTTACTGATGGGATCGCTTTTGCTTTGACAGATGATGTGTAACTGTTGTTACTTGTTTTTTGAATTGTTTCATTCGATTCGTTGTCATCCACTGCTTGTGTTTCACTTTCAAGATGTTCACCTTCTATTTCTACAAGTACCTGCCCAACTTTTGCGATATCATGGGCATTTACATGAATGTGTTTAATTGTACCGCTAAGTGGTGATGGAACTTCAATCGAGGTTTTGTCATTTTGAACTTCTAAAAGCCGATCATCCGCCTTAATAACATCCCCTTCTTTTACAAACCACTCTAAGATTTCACTTTCTGTTATCCCTTCTCCTAAATCTGGGAGTTCAAATTTATAGACCATCGTGTTTCTCCTAATAGTTTTCCATTATGTTTTGTACTTTACGCACGATATCATGGGCATTGGGTAACCACATACTTTCCCCTAAAGGGAATGGGTATGTTGTATCTGGACCAGTTACTCTTGATAGGGGGGCTTCTAAATCTAAGAACAGTCTTTCCGCAAGCTCTGACATTACATGACTTGCAACACCTGCTTGACGTTGTGCTTCTTGAACCACTATACATCGGCCTGTTTTTGAGACAGACTGTTGGAGCGTTTCAATATCCAAAGGAGCGATGGTTCTTAAATCTACAACCTCTGCACTCACGCCAATTTCTTCTAGAATTGTCGCAGCATTGATTGCTTCTTTAACCATTGCACCATATGCAACAATTGAGATATCATGCCCTTCTTTGACGATGTTTGCTTTATCAAGTGGTACTTCATAGATGTCATCTGGAACTTCCATTTTCTCTGCGCGATAAAGCTTTAAATGCTCAAGAAATACAACGGGATCATTGCTCCGTATTGATGCAATCAACAGGCCTTTTGCATCGTAAGGATTTGAAGGAACAACAACTCGGATTCCAGGCATTTGCGCGATAAATCCTTCATAACTATCGGAGTGGATTTCTGGTGTTCCGACACCGCCTCCAAATGGGCTACGCAAGGTGATTGGGCAGGTTAAGGTTCCGTTTGTTCGAAATCTCATCCGCGCCATTTGATTGGTAAGCGAATCAATCGCTTCACTCACAAATCCAAAGAATTGGATTTCTGGTACTGGCCTATATCCAACAGCACCCAATCCAATGGATAATCCTAAGATTCCAGATTCAGCTAAAGGTGTATCGAATACGCGACGTTCACCATGTTTTTCTTGAAGACCATCCGTAGCACGAAAAACTCCGCCATTTTTCCCAACATCTTCACCAAACACAAGAATCTTTTCATCGTCTTCTAACATAACGTCCAATGCACTAGTAATTGCTTCGACCATATTTCTTGTAGCCATGCTTATTGCCCCTCCTTTGCTTTATAAAATTCAAATTGTTCTTTGATTGTCTGAGGCATCACTTCAAACATAGATTCTAGATAACCGGACACCGTTTGTTTTTCCACATTTCTGGATGCATCCAATGCTTCTTTAACTTCATGTTGTGTCTTTTCTTTGATCACATCTTCGTGTTCTTGGGTCCACAATCCTTTGCGTTCTAAAAATTTTCGCATGCGAACTAGTTGATCTTTTGACCGCCATTGTTCCACTTCTTCATGTTCACGATATCGACGTGGGTCATCACTGAGTGTATGAGGTCCAAACCGAAACGTTAAAAACTCAAGAAGTACTGGACCCTGTCCTGATACTGCATACTCACGCGCGGATTTCGTCGCAACATAAACCGCAAAAGGATCCATTCCATCAACAAATAAATGCGCAATCCCCACACCGATTCCTTTTTGAGACAATGTTTTAGATCGTGTTTGGAAAGATCGTGGAACAGAGATACCATACCCATTGTTTTGAGCGACGAAGATAACGGGTGCATCATAGACTCCTGCGAAATTAAGACCTTCGTAGAAATCGCCCTGTGATGTTCCGCCATCTCCGATGTAGGTCAATGCAACGTGTTTCTGTCCATCGAGTTTTAACCCTAATCCAACGCCCGCTGCTTGGATTATTTGTGCACCGATAATGACTTGTGGTGGAAATGATTTCACCGATTTGTCATAACTAAACCCATCAGTATGTCCGTTATACCAATTGATTGCTTGACGTGTTTTCACGCCATGGCGAATCATTGGGGGGACATCGCGATAGGATGGTAACAGCCAATCTCCTTTTTCTAATGCATACTGCGAGATGAGTTGGCTTGCTTCTTGCCCTTCTGTTGGTGGCAGATTTCCAAGCACACCTTGCCGACTTAATATACTGACGCGATTATTATATTCGCGTCCCCAAACCATCACTTCCATCATCTGAATTAACTGATCATCACTAAGATCTGGCATGAAGGCGTCATTCACAATGTCACCCTTCTCATCCATGATTTGAAAGGGTTTTACATCAGGATTTGTTTGCTTCAGTATTTTCTTAAAATCGATTAATTTTGACATACTGCTTCCTTTCTCCTTTGAAAAGTGCGCACTAAAAAGTGCTGCAAATAAATTGTGCATTTTGGTGAATAAAGTCCATTAAATGCGATGATCATCTCATTACATCTTCATTATAAGCACCGCTTATAGCTTAGTAAAATAGAGAAGGTTATATCATATAAGGGGATTTTATAAAGGATGTTATTTCAATTTCAGCGATAAAAAGTCATAGTTCAAGGTATGGATTTGTAATTCAAAACACTATTAAATCGTCTATTAAGTGCTTAAACACTTGGTAGAATAGATGCTTATCAGAAAATCTCAGAATTATAGAAGTCGCTTATATATATTGTTATAATGATAGGGTTTCACTCATTTATTAAGTCCGCTATTATCTTAACTTATAGACATTGATTTTCACTCTACAGCAAAAAAACTACGACATTTTTAAATCGTAGTTTCAGTATGGGTATATTTTTTTAGTTTTCAGTGAAAAAGAAACCCTTATTACGTGCGTGCTTTGATAAGGGTTGTAAGATGGTGTACAGATTTTATAAAATACATCACACAGTACACCCCTAAAAATGCGAACACGAGCCAAGGCATGCGGTTATTGAGCGCTTGTGTTATCACACCTATGATTCCCAAAACCCCTACACATACACATAAGATTGAACAAAGATTTGCAATTAGATCCACATGTTTATCCTGGTTTATTGTAAATGCAATCAATACACAATTCATGACAGCAATCACCCAACCATAGGTCTTATGGTCTAAGAGCATGTAATCCTGTTTATTTTGTGATAACAGGATAAACCCACAAAGAAAAACAACACAGAGTAAACAAACAATACCGATGGTGGCTTTTACGTAGCTTTTTCGACTCATTTTAACAACACTATAGAGTAGTAAAGACAAACCGATTCCAACAGAAATGAGTTCAAAAGGGAGTTGGACTCGTCCAATCTGAATATTTTCATGGAAGATTCGAGTTGTAATTGCAAGTTGGATATAGACTAGAAAACCCGGCATCACAATCTTTATGAGTTCCCTTCGTTTCATCTTCTCACTGTTTTCAATGATTGCTTGGGCAAGCGTTTCAGGCGCCATTTCAAAGAACGTTTGACCATCAATGCCTTGTTCTTGAGCCATCACGAGATCTGTGAGCACTTCATACAATGTTTCCTCCGATTGTTTTTCATCTCGAAATGAAAACCTTACCTTAGTTAATACTACATCATAATAACCACGATTGGTTTCATTAAGTTTCTCTTGCATTATATGATTAAGTCTTATCAATTTATTGGGTTCCATGATTTCCCTCCATTAATTGGTCAACACCCGTTCTTATCGTATTCCATTTCAATTTGAATTCACGAAGTGATTGATTTCCTTTGTCCGTAAGATGATAATACTTTCGCATCGGACCTTCTTTTGAAGGCTTCATCTCACCTTCAATTAATTTTTCTTTTTGAAGTTTCAAAAGGAGTGGATAGATGCTTCCATCACTAACCGTAAGTCCTGCTTCTTTTAGATGCGTGGTCATTTCATAGCCATAGGTTTCTTTTTTTGAGATTATTTCCAAGATACAGCCTTCTAGAATTCCTTTGAGCATTTGTGATACATCCATCAAAACCACCTCTCTTGTATTGCAATATAGTGGTAGTATAAACGATTCTTACTATATTGTCAAACAAGATAGTGTTTGTAAAAAATAAAGCACCGATTTGGGTGCTTTATTTTAAGAATCCAATTGCCTTTAAGTAATCAAGACGGTCGTCATTATCCAGTTCCAGATTATCCACAATTCCTGTTAATGGGTTAATTTCATTGAAAATATTCAGGTTTTTAAATCGAACTGGCAGTGTTAAGGGGTTTAAATCAACCAACTGGCCATTTTCATCAAGAATCTTATCGTCAAACAGATTAAAGGTAACAGTCCATACGTCGAAGCCTTCAAATTCATGAGCATCATGGTTTGGAAGATCTTCTTCGAGAATGTACCGATTTTCTTTAGGATCCAAAGAATCTGCATAAGGTTTTACGGGGATTTCTACAGCTCCCATAAGGGGTTTAAACCCTCGTAAAATATAGTAGTACTTGCTGGTATGTTCACAAGATAATTGATGATTGTTGATAACGCGTCGTATTCTATCTTTCATATATACTCACTCCTTAAATTTATTATAGCACCCCTTTTTAGTTCATCAATGGTTATGACCCTTGTGCTTTTTTGAGCGCGTATCAATCAGTTGAAGAGTTGTGCTGGGTTTAAGTCGCATTTAACAGCTTACAAACGGTCCCAGTATCGTTGACAACACGGCCAATACGTACCCCTTTTGCTTCCGTTATTTCATTGTCTTGATAACATCATCCACTGCATCTTCATCGTCGAGACGCAATTATGCGATTTTTATGAGTTCTTGTCAGATTAACTTTATGTATCTGCCCAAAGCATCATCATTTATTTAATACGATTCGATTCATGATCTGTACGCTTTTCACTTATTCAACATCAAGAAGCATCAAAAAGTTTGATTCTAAGATCATATTTGCGTCATAATATCACTTCACACCCCCATCTATCCACTTATTTGATCCAAATGAATCACAGCTTATAACAATAAATAAATGTGATATAGAGAGCATCAATAGGCTTTTCTGATACAAAGCAAAGGTGAAGTACAATAAAGTGTTATGATATGAGTGTAAGGTGATTATCACCTCCAGCTCGTCTCTTCATTGTAAAGAAAACCAGAGTTCTTGACACTAATGCAGCTTTTATTGATGAATTAACCATTGTTTTCATCACCATTACAAAGAGAACTTTACGATGCAGTATATGTAGAGACAATCAAACGAATAATGGATAGTTTAAAAAATTGCTGATATGGCGAATGAAAGCCTTTGTTTGTTTTTTGCTATTTAATGGATACATCTTAATGTATTCATTAACGGGATACGATAAAAAACACATTTCATTCGTTTTTTATCGTGACATCATGTGTAACACTGCAAATTATGTTTTTGCTTACACCGACTCATTCATGAATTTTTATATACTTTAAGGGGTATAAAGATAACTATTCATAGGAATTATAAGAATTGTGATGATGCGTCAAACAATTGATTTTCATCATCATAATAGGAGGAAATATGGAAAGAATTAATACGTTTTTAGAAGAAAAAATATTGCCTTATGCAGGTAAACTGCAAGGGCAAAAACATTTCCACGCTGTTTTCTTGGGGATGTCGATGGCAATGCCATTGATAATCATTGGATCATTATCAATGGTAATTGGAAATTTACCCATCCCAAATTGGACTGAAACATTGACTAAATTTGGCAATGTTGGGGGTGTATTAAGTAAAATTACAAATGGTAGTTTTGGGGTAATGGCACTTGTTGTTGCATTTGGTGTAGCCTATAATCTTGCAAAAGAATATGGTCTTCCCGACGTTTCCGTAGGAATCATCTCATTATCTGCATTTATCATCATTACGCCATCTGTACTTGATGGTGAGGGTTTGAGTGGTATTGACTATTCAAAACTTGGCAGTGGTGGATTATTTAGCGCAATCGTGCTTGCACTTGTGAGTGTAGAAATTTATCGCTTCATCGTGAAAATGGACTGGACAATTAAAATGCCAGAAACAGTACCTTCGGGGGTTAGTGCTGCTTTTTCATCCATTATCCCTGGATTCGCAATTCTCTTTATTTGGGCATTTCTTGATTACTTTGCACGTCAAACAGGATCACAAGGACTTCATGATGTTGTAACAACATTAATCGGAATCCCACTCACTCGAATTGGTAGTGGCCTTGGTGGTACTTTAGTTGCGATTATTCTCTCATCTGTCTTCTGGTTCTTAGGCATACACGGAACTGATTTGATTGGTGCCGTGATGTATCCAATTTGGTTTTCTCTCATGGACGCAAACAGACTCGCGTTTGAAGCAGGAAAACAGATTCCTAATATTATAAGTTATCCATTTATGATGAATTTTGTATGGCTCGGTGGTGGCGGTGCTACACTAGCACTCGCAATCTTGCTTGCATTTTTCTCAAAGAGTAAACAAATGAAAACAATGGGTAAACTTAGTATCGTACCATCGGTATTCAATATCAACGAGCCTCTTATGTTTGGTGTTCCAATTGTCTTGAATCCTGTCATGTTGATTCCATATATCTTTGTTCCAGTGATTAATCTTCTTGTAGTGTATACATTGATGAATTTTAACCTTGTCGCAAGACCTGTGGGAATTAACCCATCTTGGACCATGCCTATTGGATTAAGTGGTGCCATCGCAACGAATTGGAATATTGGTGCAATTCTTCTTCAATTTATGATTCTAGCACTTGATTTATGTCTCTATTATCCATTCTTCAAAACAATGGACAAGAAGCAACTCGCCGATGAACAAAAACTTATCGCGAAATAATATAAAACGTGTAACCATTAAGACAACAAGCTCAAAATCAAAACGTGCTTGTTGTCTTTTTTTATACATATTCTACACCCTAAAGCATTTGTTTGGATTGTTACACGTGTTTATCTTTAGCCAGTTTTTATTTGACAATATGTGTAAAGCGACATTTTATAGCCGATCAAATGCATGAATATACAATTAATATAAAAACTTTCGATAAAATGATGAAGTTGAATTGTCTTAGGTTCACTGAGTGTTCATGTTCATTCAACTGGGCACATTGTGATGGTTAATTCCACTGCTTTGGTGCTTCTTAAAGGGGACTTTATGCTGTTTTTCTACGATATCTAAACATCAAAAAACCCACTAGATAGTGGGCCTTGAGTACAAAACATGTAATAAAAAATTAACGTTTTGATAATTCCTAATGTACTAGATATAAGGGTTTGTGAGTGGTTTGCTACTCCATGCTACATTTGTCAAACATCGTAAACTATATACAAACTTTGGAATTCTAAACAACTACTAGACAGCTACACTTTAAATCCCTCCGTTTAGAAGACTATATAACAGTCCTTTTCTCTCATACAAAATTGAGTCAACGACTTACATGTATAATCTTCATCAAGTCCAGTTTTCCTTTATCTATTTAGAGTTTCCAAAATTACTTTTATGTAAAATGATTTTGAATAAACTGTTTCAATATTGAATAAGTTGTATTTTTATATTTGCTAATTTGATTTTTCTTTGGCAATTGACGTTGAAACAATAATTAGTCCAAGAACTGATAAAAAAACAGTGTACTCATGTAAAACAAATTTACTCAATATTAAACATAGAGAATTGTACGTTATTAATATAAAATTATAGATAAAATTAGATTTTTGATTTTGACCTTCATCGATTTTTGTTTTGAAGACTACGAATAGTAGAATATTTAGAATTACCATGTAGAATGTAAATAGGAGTTGAACCTCAAGATTAATGATAAGTGACATTACTAAACAACTTATGAACGAACCAACTGTGAGTATATAACATTTTAAAAAAGTTGGCGCATGATATCTATCTCTTAATATTCGAAAACCAACAAAAACTAGAAAAAATAATACAGTCTTGGTCAATTGTTGAAATACAACTCCCAAAATCAAAATGGTGGTAAACGGAAGAATATTGGAAATAACTATTTCTAAAGCATATATGATATCGTCAGCTTGATCATCAGTAATGTAATTTTCTTTTAAAAGCCAATTGCTTATTTTTTTTGTAATATAATCCATATTAATCACCGCTTTTATCATAGCCATATAAAGCATACTTTAAAATATATTTTGTTTATTTTGCATTTTTATTGATTGAAATGTTTATCCACAAGTACAACAAGTTTGAATACGTTAGATTCAACTTTAAAAACCGCTTCACCACCTACTGATTTTGAAGCCTGTAATATATTATTTATACCGATACCAGAAAATCTCGAATCCTTCTGTGTTATGAATTTTCCACGTCTAATTATTGGTTGTATACTAAATGGATTTTCTATATACAACTTAATATAGTTTTCGTTCTCACTAAAAACTACTTTTACTTCTGGACTATTCATAAATTTAACTGCCTCAATTGCGTTATCAAGAGCATTACCCAAAATAATCGTTAATGCAGTATCACTTATATTATAGAAATTATCGTCGTGTCTTACCTTGAACCTAATATTTGGATATTCAGCAATTTTTTGATTCATTACTGCATTTATAATCATATTTTTAGTATTTACATATGATTTTAACCCTGGATGAACAAAAAGTTTGTCTAAATATTTTTTTGCATCTTCAATGCCGTTTTGCTGAATGAAGCTATCTAAAACAACAAGATGATTTTTTAAATCATGTTTTACCCTCATAATTTCAACTTGGTCACTCGCAATTTTTATGTATTCTTCATTTTTCCGGTTTGCTTCTTCAAGTTTAATTTCAAGATTAATAGTTTTCTCTTTTTCATCTATATACTTCATCATTAATATCGTAATTAATACAATAAAGATTATAAAAGTGAAGATCATAGTTAAAACTAGGTTTTCCAACGGAATTTCTTCACTTAAATACACAAATTCAAAAACAAAAGTCAAATTGACAAATACGATGACAAAGAATATCAGGACGCCACGCAAGTTTACTGTATTGTCTGAATATAGACTAAACTTATTACGGCAGAAAAACCCTATTAAAAGTATCAATAGTTTCGTAAATAGGACAATTAATGATCGAAATAACGGATTTGACATTATACTAGAAATAGATGTATCAAAAACCATCGGTACTACTGAAGCAGTAAGAAGTGTTACAATTCCTGAGCAGATATAATAAAAACTTACCGTAATAAATGCACCACTCGATGCTTTTTCAAATATTATATATGCATATAGCAGCATAATAAGAAACGATAATAAATTGCCACTTTTCGAAAAAAGTGTACCATATGTTAACAAAAATACTCCTATAACAGCGATGCAATAGATAGAAATTTCAACAAACATATTTTTCTTTTTCTTTGTCATCAATATTGAACAAAAATAATGCAAGAGCATTACATCAATTGAACAATAAAATAACTCGATGATAACGAGTATTATATTTTGCAAAATCAAAGTGAATCTCCTCTGGCCAAGAATTCTGTATATTTACTCTTTATGACTCTAATTTTACTTCTTGAAATAGTTATCGGAAAAGGAAAAAAATTTAAATATATAATCATATCTTGAATCGTCTTTATATACTTAAGATTTACTATAATTCCACTATTTGGTTGTAAAAACATATCACTCGAAAGTTTTTCATACACAGAGTACAAAGCCTCTCCATAAACCCTTACCTTTATTTTTTTTGTATAAATTGTTGGTCGCCTATCCTCAAAATAAACACATACAATATCTTCCTCGTAAAGCTTAATATTTCCCATATCTGTATTAAACGATACTTGTATGCGATTTTCAATTACTTCAAGAGTAACTAAAAGTTTTCTTATAACACTGGGTAGCTCTTCTATCATATTATCTTTCAAAATGTAACTATAGACATTTAATCCAAAGGCATCTTTCATATAGTGTTCATACGACGTCAAAAAGATTATGGGGATTTTGTGATTCAGAAATTGCAGTTTCTCCGACAGCTCTATTCCGTTTGTTTCAGGCATTTCTATATCTAATAAAAGAAAAGAAAAATGACTATTAGAATAATCCTCTAAAAGATCTTCGGCAGAATAGTACGACTTCAATTCAAATTTATGAACCGCAAATGAATCATTCAATAGTTTTCTAATAATACTATGAATGCTTGGATTATCATCAACGAGTGCTACTTTAAACACAGATTACCCCTCCCATCACTATTTCATATTACCATAGAATAGTATTTTTTAGATATTTAATAGTTAATTTTAAAATTGCTAATATGCTTAAACATGGCTCTTGATTTCAAAAAAAAAGAAAGCAAATTGCTTTCTCACTTTGCAAATTTATATCAACACCATTCGACTTAGTCAAAAAATAACTCACCGTTTTTTATATCAATTATTTTTTGTTCACCTCTTCGATTATTCTCTAAATCATGGGTAACAAAAAGCAATATCTTATCCTCATCGAGGTAATTGTATATGATATCTAATACTTGTTCACGTGTAATTTGATCTAACGATCCTGTAGGCTCATCCGCAATCACAATCTTCGGTTGATTTACTAACGCACGTGCAATCGCAACACGTTGCCGTTCACCACCTGACAGATACTTCACACGTTTACGACTCATCCCCGCTAAACCTACGCCTTCTAGAGCCGTTTCAATCATCGCTTTGTGCTTACTTTTCTCAATGGTTGAATAAATTAATGGAATTCTGACATTCTCAAAAATTGTTTCATTTTCGACTAAAACAAAATCTTGAAATACATATCCGAATAAACGACTTCTCAATGTTGCTTGCTCTTTTTCTGTTAACGTCTTTCTCTCGATACCATCAATCAGGTACTGCCCCTCATACCCTTTGTCAAGTAACCCAATGATATTCAATAACGTTGATTTTCCAGATCCTGAAGCACCCAAAATCATAATCTGATCTCCAGAACTTATCTTAATCGTAATATCTTTCAATGCTTGTTTTCGTAAACCATCGGTCTCATAGATCCGGTTAACATTTCGCAACTCTAAAATCATACATGATCTCCTCTCAAGTTCTCAAATAAATTTGTTCTTTTCAATGCAATATAGATATAAATGATACTCATCAGCAGAATCAATCCACTTGTAATCAATACAGAGAGAACAATCAATGGTTCTTGTCTTCCAATTGGAAACACAAAGATTCCAGCCAAAACTACCGCAGTTATCATCATCGACAAATAGAACACCAGTTGCCGTATCAAGATATCGCGAAACTTTGCACCATGAAGGACATGAATCGTGAATTCTCTTTGCATCTTATTCAAAAGCCCTTTAAAAATTACTTGGAATGAAAAGACACCCATGAAAAACATAATAATATACAAGGGTATGAGATAATGACGAATAAAGACATGATTTGATGAAACATAGTCATCCATCGCGATGATATACGGACTTATAAATTTAAACTCTTTAATATTTGTATTCACAAAGTCCATGAATGCATCAATACGCTGTCTATCATCCTGGCGTACAATTGTTTGCGATAATAATTCATAAAAGGTACCTGAATCGGATTGTAAAAGAAGATTTATAACTTCATATGCATTGTGTCCCTGATAGACAACTAATATAGAATCTCGTCCTATATCATTAAAAATACTCAAATTATGATTATCATAATTGATTAAATGTACCGGATAGGTCTCGTCGAGAACTTTAATTTCTTTATCAACTGCTTCGTCATATGTGTAAACTTTTACTTCATCAGTATTCAAACTACTTTCAATTTCATCATTAATTAGAGATGGATCCCCAAAAACAAGAAAAACCAATGCATCATTTTCTTCAGAAAGTGTATATGAAATTCGATATGTCATTGCATTTTGATTAAGTATTTCCATATACTTATCAAGATTTTTTTTATCATACTTGAAATCATAGCCTACAGGAACAGCTTTAAATCTAACGGCTTCTTGAGTTTCAATTTGTTCTCTTTCATAATAGTCA
The DNA here is from genome assembly GCF_001545095.1 of Erysipelothrix larvae. NCBI lineage: Bacteria > Bacillati > Bacillota > Erysipelotrichia > Erysipelotrichales > Erysipelotrichaceae > Erysipelothrix > Erysipelothrix larvae. The sequence goes on along the minus strand of NZ_CP013213.1, from coordinate 792,194 downwards.
TAGCGAATTGAATATGCGGTTATTACCGCAACCACATTAAGTGTAACTAAGAAAAAGACGGTTATTATGAAGAAAATTTTATTTTTGTAGACATCCCTAAGTCCATATCGAATATTATCTAACATAATCAGTATCACCTCGCTTATTCTTAATGCTTGTATAAACTCTTTGGTAAGCAATGACATGAATGGAAAGTGTTAGCACGATGTGGAAAATAGAAATAATCAGTAATGATCCATTACTCATAATTAAGTAGCCAAAACTTCGTTGATAATTCGCAAAGAGATATGCAACGGTTAGCTGTAATATTGAAATATAAAACAGTGGCTTTACAAAGCGATGAGCCATACTTTTAAACTGTCCCCCATGTAAATAGTGAATTGAAACTTCCCTTCGCATATTGAAGAAATACCAGTATGACACAATGTAATATAGTATATAAAAAACAAAACTTCCAGTCATAATGACACTAATCAAGCCTTTATTTGGCTGAATTAGTGCTTCAATAACATTAGGAATGTCGCTTGAATCAACGTGGTATCCATTTTGTTTAAGATCACTAACGATTTGACTTACAACACCTTTACCAGATTCTGAATAATAATCTAGATACACGGATTCACCGAGATTATCAAATGAAAATAAATTAACAATTTGTCGTGTCTTGCCATCATTTGAAAGCATACTCTCTGAATCTGTACAATACATAACATCTTCAATGTGATCATTATTAGATAATTTACAATGTTCCATATCGTAAGCTAGATTATCAGATACTATAATTCCAGATTTCGTCGCATTCAAATAGTCACTTGATGAAAAATAACGTGTTTGGCCAAAGAAAATCACTGTATTCCCCATAGCATAGTTCATATTTGGATCATAAATACCAATTGTGGCTTCCTCGTCATAAGCACTGATGATTGTGATATCTTCTTCTGAGTTATATTTTTCAAGAAGTCTAACTGGCACATTGTTAGCACTATTATTGGTTACTTTAATAAAATTAGGTGTCATAAAAAATGGAAGTTTCTCTCTTTTTGCACTTAAATGCACATAACTTAGCATCATTAAAAGTGTTAGAAGAATTAATAAATTTGTAGTACTCATTGCGTATAATCTAATTTTTTTCATAGTATCACCTCTATAAATGGAAGACATGTGTAATCACTTTTAAAATACTTTTTTTAGGTCTATTCTAATCCAGTTAATTTGGTTTCAACGCTCCAAGGTTTGGGATCACCCGGCTGCACTCCACGGTTAATAAGATTAATATTCCAAAGTGCTTTAGTTTTACCATTTATCGGATTAAGAGAATCCTTTACGGTTATACTTGCCTTACGTTGTGTACCATCGTTTTTCCCTGTTGAATATACTGTTTTAGGGTGATTTGAATACCCTGATAATGTCCCTCCTAAAAAATTCGGAGCTTGATAGGTAATCCGACTAAAACTTGGATATGCCCAGTTGTTTTCATCGATACGAATCCAATCTGCACCCTTAACGGAAACATTTCCTACATATTCCCATATATTCGGATGAGTGCTTTCCACGTATGTGGTGCTTGTATATTGTTTTAGCATTACGGCACTTACATTTAAAGTAAACGTTGCTAGCAATACGCTTGTTACCACAATTTTGTATAATTTTTTCATTACTCATCCTATTTTTATTACACATGTCAACCTTGATTCTATTATAAGTTTCAAGCATCTAATCTCAACAAATTACGAATAAGTTGATTTTTAATTGATTAAATTGTAAATTCTACAGCAAGAATTCTTTGTGATATAAGATAGCATTTAAATTTATGCTGCTTAATTTGACCATTAATACATTGTTTAAAGCACAAAGGAGTAATAACGAACATTTTTATTAAATTAGTATTCGTTTGACAAAATGGTGTCTAAGAAATTCGTTGTACAATTACTAAACCTTTTAATAGGCTTTGCTTGTATACGGAGTCTTTCATAAAAATATTGCTACCTAATTCTATATATATAGCTTATAGTAACTGTTTAATCAAGCTAGAAGCAACTTTAACATTTATCAGTTACTTGAAATCATTCGTGGATTATAATCAGATTTATGATAAACGGTACGGAGTTTCCATTTAAGCAAAGTTCATTTGAATATATGACACTTTGGGCTATTATACTTGAAGGCCACTCATAACAATTAAATGTTCTTTATAGTTGCCTCCAGGGTTTAAAGGAGTTTTTTTTGCATTCTAAATGTTAGAGCACCACCCTGTTTCAAATCAAATACAGATTACAGAAACAGGAGGAATATCAATATGAATGATACATATGTGATCTACATTATAAACCAAGCAGTTAACGTTAGCGAAGAAGTTTATAGAGAATATTGGAAAAGCATTGAACATGAACGCTATCTTACCAAACAAATCCGCAACACCTGGGTTTACCTAGACCATCTTTTTGATGAGTACGAAAGTAACACACTTGAAATAAAACTATTAGAAGATTTAGACCCCACAAGAAACGAGGCACTTAAAATGGAACGATACGAAGCACTTTATAAAGCAATTAACACCCTTACCGATGATGAAAAAGATTTACTCATTGCGATATACTACCACGATTTAAGTGATCGCGAGTATGCAAAAACAAAGAATATGAGTCAGACCACTATAAGCAAAAGACATCGCTCAATGTTGCTCAAATAAAAAAAAGTTTTTAGAAATTTAGCAAAAAAGGTGCTCAAAACGCTCTGAGATTCCTTATCACTATAGAGGGGTTGATTTTAATCCTCCTCTTCTCACATAAAAATGTGGGATGTTCTTTGAAAATTGTATAGCCATTATTAGTGACTTTATCTATCACACAAGCAACCTTCATTAGTGCGCCATGACCTTAAGAAAACTAGAGAGCGATGAAACTGGATGATGAAATAGGTTTGATACCCTATCTTGCGGTGACTGTGATAGTGATAATTATACGCCACTTATGGACGTTCGAGCGTGATAAGACCGTCGCAAGCCAAGTAAGTGTTTCCTTGATTGGGAATGGTGAGACTCTAGCGAAGCAGCGAATCCAAACTGTGCCTAATAGTGCTACGAAGATGATTCCTTCGTAGATTCGAATTAACCAAAATTAAAATTTTAATAATCAAATGTTTTCTAATATTTGATTTGATAACAGATTGAGTGATTCAGTACTTTTTTCATGCTGAATCATTCTCTTGTGTTATTAAGTCATGTTCTGATAGATATGTTAAGAGAACTGTGGTAGTGTCTGTGTTACAAAAGAAAGTTAAGGTGAGAACATGCAGACACACAAATTACAGCACAATGAAAATGTAGCCTGTCTATTGTATTTGTCAACTGAATAATGGTCCAAATCTCAATTGAAAACTGGTCCACTACCGTTTGTCATTCTTTGCTCTTTAGCCAAGCAATTGTTTCTTCAACACGATAACTCTCTCCACTCATATTTAATAGATGTGATTTATAGGTTAAGCGGTCGACTAGAGCAGTTGTTAGAATGGGGTCTTTGAATATTTCTTCCCATCTATCGAACATTAAATTTGTTGTAATAATCATAGAGCCCACTGTTATTCTATTTGAGATTAGATTGAATAGAATTTCACTTCCTTCTTTATCAAATGATACATAGCCGAGTTCATCAAGAATTACTAGATCAAATTTTTCAAACTTCTTTTTGTATTGCGTAATTTGATTTTTTGACATAGCTTCTTTTAACTCTATAATTAGATTAGGAACGCTGATAAATAGCACTTTTTTATTTTCTAGACAAGCTTTGATTCCAAGTGCGGTCGCATAATGTGTTTTTCCCATTCCAGGATTACTCATTAAGATAATGTTTTCTTTATTTTCTATAAAGTTCAATGTTTCCAGTTCTTTAAACTTTCGTTTTAATTCTGAATTAAATTTTACAGTCGTAAAATCCTCCAATGTCTTGTTTTGAGGAAATCGAGCAGCACGAATGCGTTGTTTTATTCCGTTGTCACGACGATTGTTTCGTTCGCAATAAAGCAGTTCGTTAAGAAATTCTTGAAAATCCAATCCTTTGTGTTTCGCTTCCTGTATTGCTGCTTCATAGTGTGTTTTTATGAATGAAAGTTTTAATTCTTTTGACAATTGTTCAATTGTTTCCATTAATTTATCTCCTAGTGCATTAATTGGCTTATTTTCTTAAGTTGTTTACGTGATTGTTCTTGTATGCTGTCATCATACTCAACGGTGTCAATTGTATTTGAAACCAACCGATACTTTAAAGCATCTTTGAGCGTTTTATACGTTTCATTCCTGTTTTCTTGAAGAATTTCTATGAACTCTTTAGTTCTTGTTTTATAATGATTATGGTAGATGTTATAAAGCTCAGGATGTTGTTTTAGGACAAGTGAATTCTTTACAGATCCCGGCTTAGTCATCATTGTATTCAGATAGTGGTCCAACACAAGCTGATATTGATGATGACCATCTATCTTTTTATGTTCGTACACAAATGTGTGATTTGAATAGATGCGTATCGAATTTACGGTGTTTTTGACCGTAACTCTTTTGTGTTGGAGATAGTCTGGGACTGAATAAAAATTATTTTCAACGTGTATACAACCATACTTGTCAACACTATATACTTCGATATCAGCGAATTCATAAGGAATTCTGTAAGGTTGAAGTTCTTTCTTTTCATCTTCGATTGAACTCTTTATATTGATTTCATCAAGAGTCTGTTCAAGATGAACACATGCCTCTTCAAATGTTTCAAACTTATAGTCCTTTGCGAATACACGATTTCGAATTACCTTAACACTGTTTTCTACACTTCCTTTTTCATGACCACTTCGTATATTAGTCAGGTTAATTTCAAAATTATAATAGAGTGCCAGTTTGAGGCAATCATCATTAATTTCTTTTTCATAAGGCGTTATAAAGCGCTTCACGACGTTTCTCATATTGTCATATACAACTTCACCCCAAGAGCCTTTAGAATGCTCAAAGAAGCGAACATGTGCATCTATGAATACTTGTTTGCGTTGGTTTGGATATAAATATGCATACCGATATCCGCTTGCTGGTGATGAGAAAACAGCGAGATAATATGTTCTTGGTTCACCATTAATTAAAAGCTTTACTTCTCCAAAGTCAAACTCTAACCGCTCACCATATCGATAATCTTGTCGAATAAATGTTTCTCGTGAAGCTTGAATTTCATGCACAAAATTTCGTATGGTTGTCTGACCAATATCATGTCCCTCGCTTTTGATAATTTCAAAAATTTGAGTGACTGTTAACTTTTGCTTATGATGTCTTCCTAGTAACATATCTTTATCTTTTTCTGAATCCATAATTTCAATGATGCGTGCTTGAATTTCTTGCGTTAACTTGCGCTTACCTCGTTTGCTTGCATCATAGTGACGGTCCCCAACAATTTGATCAATGACTTCTACTTTTCTTTCGTCTGATAAATCATGATTATCAATCAATTGTATTTGACATTTATTATATTCCTGAAGATACCGTGCGACCGTCTTTCGGTCTATACCCAATTCAAGGGCAATCTTTCTGTTGGACCATCCTTTCTTTTTTAATGTGATAATTGAATATTTGCTCATTTGTGATATCACCTCTTTCACCTCCAAAAGCATTATCACACACTTCTGAAGTTATAAAAATAGTGGACCAGTTTTCAATTGAGAATTGGCCCACTTTTAGATTAACAAATACATCTATTCAAGATTCATTGTAAATATTTAAAATAAAGCCAATTGATGTTTTACTCAGTTGGCTTTTTATATACATAATTCTTAAGTAATTCAGAACAAAATAACTCAACACAGTCAAAAATTATAAAGGAGAGTAAGAAAATGTCAAATAAGATTATGTACGCCAACACACCAAGCTTTACAGGAAGACATGTTCCTATTGAAGAGATCGCAAAAGCAACTAGTAGATCCAGAGCATTCTTAAGAGAAGGATTAAAACAAGGTTTCTTAAAATTTGGATATGCCTGTAAAAAAAATGATTCTCAGGTGTTCAGTTTCTACTGTCCCGATAAACTTGTCTGGGAAGAACTTGGATACTTCAACGATAAACCAGAAGGAGGAAATAAATTATGACACGTGTGTTACCTAAAGGATTTGGTGGTGTTGCTAAACAACCAGGCAATCGTACCAATCCTTATATATGGTTCGTATAAAAGTTGGTACTACAGTAAATAAAGAAAAAGGTACAGCTTATCCCAAATACAAGATTATTGGCTGTACTAAGACAAAAAAAGATGGAATATCAGTTGTGAGAGAAGTGTCATTATTTCACGAATGAGAACTTTGCTACCTTTTTGCTACCATTTTGCTACTTTATAGACCTTTCCCAACCTATCTCAAACATCAAAAAACCCACTGAATAGTGGGTTTTGAGTACAAAACATGTAATAAAAAATTAACGTTTTGAGTATTGTGGAGCACGACGCGCACCACGAAGTCCGTATTTTTTACGTTCTTTCGCACGTGGATCACGTGTCAAGAAGCCTGCAGCTTTTAAAGCTGGGCGATAGTCTACTGATACTTCAAGTAATGCACGAGAAATACCGTGACGGATTGCACCAGCTTGGCCAGTTAATCCACCACCATAGACATTTACATTTACATCAAATTGATCTGCTGTTGAGGTTACTTCAAATGGTGAACGTACATCCATACGTAACAATTCATTTGGAAGATGCTCATCAATCGGTTTGTGATTGATTGTGATTACACCTGAGCCAGGAGTTAAGTAAACACGAGCAACAGATGTCTTACGACGTCCTGTACCGTAGTACGATAAAGTTTTTTTCTTGCTTGCCATAGTTCCTCCTAACCTTTAACAACCAATTCTTTTGGTTGTTGCGCAGCATGTGGATGCTCAGCGCCTGTGTATACAAATAAGTGCTTACGTTGTTTGTCACCCAATTTTGTGTGTGGGATCATACCGTGGATTGCACGTTCAACCCATTCAACAGTGTAGCTTTCACGCATAACACGTGTTGAACGCTTACGTACACCACCTGCATAACCAGAGTAGTTGTAATAGAATTTTTTGAATTCTTGATCACCTGTTACTTTGATCTTATCAGCGTTAATTACGATTACATAATCACCAGCATCAACGTTTGGTGTAAATGTAGGTTTGTGCTTACCGCGTAGTACAGTTGCAACTTCAGTAGCAAGACGTCCTAAAGTCTTGTCAGTTCCATCGACAACATACCACTCGCGCACTACCTCGCTTGGCTTCGTCATAGTTGTTTGACGCATATCTTTTCCTCCTAAACCAATGTAGTTTCCGGGGCTACAATTGGCATAAAGTGCCGTCTATAATTCTATGCTGTTTACGTCTAGATGTCAAGTAAAATCACTTGAAAGCGAAAATTAACCCTCGCTTGATTTCATGATGAACTTCATAGGAAGAATTACGTCCCTAATTCACACGTTCACTCACCGTTTACTTCAATTTCATTGTTTGTTTTATACCTTCCCGGATTGGCTGCTTTTCCTTATTTTTATTTTAATGGGACGAGTACATTAAAAAACGGTATAATAAGGGGAGCGAAGGAGTAATTTATGGTGTTTAAAGAACAAGAAATAAAACATGTAGTATCAAAAAGTAGGAATTATATAAAAATTGGACAGTATATGAACACAGTAGATTCTTTTCATATCGATCACAATCCAATTCGTAACAGTTACTCACTGAATGCCGCAATTGATTATCACGGATATCCCTATGAAGTTGAGTTGCAGTGGAATAATTTTGGTAAAGTCACTTATTATGATTGTGACTGTTATTATTGCACCTCAGATAGTGCGTGTGCTCATGTAGGTGCTGTCATGCGCCTTGTTAATGCAGCAAACCCACACACCTTCCCGTTTCATTGGGAAAGCAATCGTCGTGAGATGTTTGAAGCACACATAAAACAACTGCGCATGCAAAGCATGGTGAATGCTTCGGACGTTTTTCTAAACCAACAAAAAAATGTGCTCAAAGATATACGTCGTGTTGAAGCCAAGTCCATTAAACTTGAACCTATTGTCGAACAAGTCTACGCTGATGCAATTTATCTTCGAATCAAGATTGGTGAAAATCGCATGTATTTCATCAAGAATATCTCAGAATTTATTAAGGATGTCGCGTCAAACTCATTTCATAAATATGGTAAAGATTTCTCAACTTCTCATCATGAGTCAGCCTTTGATGTAGATTCACTTAAAATCTTGAACTTGATGCAGGTCTGTACCCTCACAAATGATGAGCACTCAAGAAGAGTAAATGAAATTGAAATCAATGCGAAAACCATTGATTTATTCTTTGATACATTGTGTGACATGAATGCTCTGGATGGATTGGCGTTTGAAACGGTTGATTTATTCGATAATCCCCTTCAACTTCAATTAAGTGTAGATGGTGAGTATATTCAAGTTGAACTTGCGAATGAGTCATATTTTATGGTCGGACAAAAAAATCTATACGCGATGGTACATGGGGATGATACTAAGTACCGCTGCATACGCATGGACACCCACAATAACCCAAATGTTGGCGTGCTCTATTCTAGACTTGCTTCCAATCCACTGGTTTTCAGAAAAGAGGACTTCTCTGATTTTGACCGATATATATTAAACAATGTAAGTCAGTACTTTAAGGTGAATACCTCAGGGGTGATTCAACGGGTTGAATTGGATAATCGCATTGATATATTTGGGGATATCAATGAAGAAGGGGTCGCAGTTTTTAATGTGAAAGCCTATCATAATGACACATTGCTTAATGAAACGTTCACTTCTAAGAAATCATCCAGTGTTGCCTTTGAATACGTTCTTGATATCTTTAATGAATATGATGGAATCCTTGATTCAACAAAGAAAATCACATCCTTTGATCTTGAAAAAAAGAAGACCAATGGATTTCTTCAAGATGGCCTTGAACAACTCAAGCAGTTTTCAAATGTATATGTGTCTGAAAGCTTAAAACGCTTGAGCCTTCGTAAAGCAAATCCAATCCGTTTGGGGATTACTTTTTCAAACGATTTGTTGGGTATTGATTTAGAGCACGACATAATTCCTAAAGATGAAATTAAAGATGTTCTTAACGCCTATAAGCGTAAGAAGAAGTTTTATCGCCTTAAAAATGGTGAGCTGGTTGCCTTGTTGGATGAAGACTTACACGATGCACAAGAACTATTAGAAAAGACTGGGAATTCTGCCAATGATTTAGAAGAAGGGAATGTTCATGTCAATCCGTATCGTGTGTTTATGCTTGATGCACTTGCATCGCAGTATGGTATTGAGACCTCAACACCTTTCAAAAAACATTTGGATGCACTTCAAATTGTGAATCAGACGCAATTCAATGTCCCAGATACCATTAACGCAAGTTTACGTCCATACCAAGTCGAAGGCTATCGTTGGCTAAAGATGTTGGAACATTATGGATTTGGTGGGATTCTCGCAGATGATATGGGCTTAGGAAAAACCCTTCAAATGATCTGCTATTTCGCTAGTAATACCGGTGATAAACCACATTTTGTAATTTGCCCTTCTTCAGTATTACTGAATTGGGAACAGGAAATTTTGAAGTTTTCGCCACATCTAAAACCTTGTATCATTCATGGTTCTAAGAAACAACGTGATGTGTTGATTGATTCGATTGGAGATTATGATGTTGTTGTGACATCCTATGATTACTTAAAACGTGATATTGAACGCTTAAAAGAACTTGAGTTTCAAACCGTCGTATTGGACGAAGCACAATACATTAAAAATGCAAATTCAAAAAATTCTAAGTGTGTCAAACTGTTGAATGCAAAACAGCGATTTGCACTCACAGGTACCCCTATTGAAAACAGCCTTGCTGAGCTATGGTCAATCTTTGATTTTCTCATGCCTGAATACCTTTACAAGTATAAATATTTCAAGGATCACTTCGAATCACCAATTGTCAGAGAACAAAACAAAGAAGTCAGTGTTCAACTCAAGCAAATGGTCAAACCGTTTATCCTTCGGCGTCTTAAAACAGAAGTATTGTCGGATCTACCGGATAAAACAGAGATTGATATGCTCATTGAGTTTAGTGATGAAGAGCGTAAATTGTACTATGCGAACTTGGCACAGGTTAATGAAGAACTTCAAATATTGGGTAAGGTTGAGAAAACCAGTGATATAGAAGTGTTAGCACTGTTAACACGGTTAAGACGGATTTGTTGTGAACCACGAACCATATACGAAAACATCACGCATCGTTCCAGTAAACTTGAAGCGGTTGTTTCCTTTATTCAAGATTTAAAAGAAGATGGAAAACAAGTTTTACTCTTTTCAAGTTTCACGTCCGTGCTTGATTTTATTGCGGAAGCATTAAATCATCACCATATTAGTTACCATACCTTGGATGGTCGTGTGAATAAAGTAGACCGTCAAACAAGGGTGCAATCCTTCCAAAATGGAGAAGTGGATGTTTTCTTGATTTCCTTACGCGCTGGCGGTACTGGGATTAACCTAACCAACGCAGAAGTGGTCATTCATTTTGACCCATGGTGGAATATCTCAGCACAAAATCAAGCAACAGATCGTGCGTATCGTTTTGGACAAACAAAGAATGTCCTTGTTTATCGATTTATTATGAAAGATAGCATTGAAGAAAAAATTCAGTTGCTTCAATCGCGTAAGAAACAACTCTCGGATACCTTTGTGGAAGATTCGGATGGTTCAGTGGTTACAATGACAAAATCAGAAATCCTCTCCTTATTCGCATCGGACCAGATACCTATTTAGAAAAGACCCAAAATATCTCATCAAAAACCAACCGATTTTATAGTACCTAGGTTGGTTTTTAAGTATATTGGCAAAAACAATATTACCAAATTTAATAAACTATAATTTACTGATTTTATTTTTAATCTTTTTGCTCAATTATTTGCTTTTTCTTTATATTCTATTTTATTTAATTAGATTGTAATAGGCATAAAAAAACTCTATAATTATTCTGTCATATTTATATGGAGGTGCTTGTATGGCTTTAGTTCAAATCAAAAGTTTAAATAAAAAGTACGGTGATTTCACGGCATTGCATGATGTGAGTTTTAATGTAGAAAAGGGTGAAGTGCTTGGGTTTATTGGACCAAATGGTGCGGGTAAATCTACAACAATCCGTATTCTATTAGGAATTCTAAAAGCAAATGAAGGAAGTGCTCGAATCTTTGATAAAGATGTTTGGGATGATTCTCTTGAAATACACAAACATGTTGCATATGTTCCAGGTGATGTGAATTTATGGCCTAACCTTACGGGTGGAGAAGTCATTGATTTATTGATGTCATTACAAGGAAGCTCAGATTTCAGTAAAAGGGATGATTTAATTCTCAGGTTTGAATTGGATCCTACAAAGAAAACGCGAACCTATTCCAAAGGAAACCGGCAAAAAGTTGCCATTGTCGCAGCACTTGCCTCAAATGCAGACTTGTACATCTTCGATGAACCGACTTCCGGCTTGGATCCTTTAATGGCTCAGGTCTTTGAAAACGAAGTTCTATCGCTTAAACAACAAGGAAAATCCGTAATCCTCTCAAGTCATATCTTATCCGAAGTTGAAAAGTTATGTGATCGCGTCGCAATTATACGAGAAGGTAGAATAGTTGATATTGGGTCATTAAGTGAACTTCGACACTTAGCTCGTGTTCAAATGAACATTAAGACAAGTGTACCCTTCAAGACTCTATTTGACTTAAGCTATTTAAGTGATGTTAAGGGAACACCTACTGACTTCTCATTTTCAATTGACCCCCATCAAATTAGTGTACTCATAGAAGAACTTGCACCCTATGGTATTACATATATTGATAATCAACTCCCTTCACTTGAAGATTTATTCATGAAACACTACGATCAGAGCGAAGGTACAAAATAATGCTTACTAATAACCTGCATCAAAGTCTGAAACTTCTTCGTTTTTACTTAAAAAAAGATCGAAATTCAATCCTAATTTGGTTACTTGGCTTCATTATTTCTGTTTCAGGCATCGCTTTTTACTATAGTAGTATGGAAATGTCTGAAGTAGAAAAACAAATTCTTTATGAAACACTAAATAGTCCCGCAATGATATTACTACTTGGGTTAGCACCGGATGTTCAACCTACAACAGGGATGCTCTTTTCTCTTGAAATGTCTTTATTCACTGGCATTCTTGTTGTGATTATGAATATACTAATCATGAGTTCAAATACCCGCAAAGCAGAAGAAGGTGGTGTTCTTGAACTGATACGAGCACTTCCAACAGGAAGATTTGCTCCCTTAATTGCTTCACTTATACAAGCATTAATTGTTAATCTCATTTTGTCTCTTTGTATTGGTATTAGTTTTATATTCATTGATACAACGGTCTTTAGTACGCAAGGAGGTTTCCTATTTGCCTTCTCTTTGGGTGGTACTGGCTTTCTATTTGCTTGTTTTAGCGCAATTTGGTCACAAATATTTCAATCCAATCGTAGTGCGATGGTTGCAAGCTTTGCCTTTTTAGGATTCAACTTCATCTTACGGGGGATAACCGATATTCAAGCACCGCATCTTTCCTGGTTATTCCCTTTATCATGGCTGTATTTGGCACAACCCTTTACCAATAATCGTTGGTTTATCCTTATTTTGATGTATTCAACCGCTTTGATTGCGGCAACAATTGCTTTACTCCTCAATTATCATCGGGATTACGATGGTGCTTATATAAGGCAAAAGCCAGGACGTGAATACGCTAAGAAAAGCTTGTTAGGACGCTTTGGATTACTCCATTCTATGAATAAAACGACCCTGATTTCTTGGGTAGTTGGAGTAATAGCACTTGGTTTTACTTTTGGTTATACTTTTACTGACATACAAGAATTCTTTAAAGGGAATGACCTCATTCAGGTTATGTTTCCTAATACAACTGGTGCTGATTTCTCAAAACAATATCTAGGAATGCTCGCTACAATATTTAGTATATTAATTGCAATTGCACCCCTTACCTTTATGGGGCGACTTCTTACTGAAGAGAAAAACGGACGTTTAGAAAACCTCATATCAAAACCAATATCCCGCTTGTATATTCTTATGACGCATCTTATCTATGCTCTTGGGGCACTAATTCTACTAAGTAGTGTATCCATACTATCGACCTATGGCACAAGCGGCGGTTCGATGGCCTTGGGTGAGGTTTCAGAGGCTATTCTTATTTTAACGCCTGCAATCTTATTTATTCTTGGCTTTGGCATTCTTTTATGTGGAATACTACCAAAACTCTATGTACTTGTTTGGATTATGTTAGGATATGGATTCTTTGTTGTGTATTTTGGAAATATGTTGAAAATGCCTGAGTGGCTTAAAGGGTTCTCACCATTCTACCACATAACTCCCCTTGAAACGCTTGACTTATTCCCGCTTATCACGCTCACATCACTGGGTATCTTATTTACCATAATCGGTTTTGTTGCTTATCAAAAACGTGATCTATCACTTTAAGTTCTTCACAGGATTTTTTAAGGCGCTTTAAAATACCGTGTGGGTACTATTTGAGAAAAATAAAATAACCCTTCGTGATATCTTTGAGTTGCGATCAAAATGACACGAAGGGAGGAATTATTATTCCTATTATAGATTTTATCACAACTACTCTAAATCTAGGTAAGGATGAGATTAAAAAGTGGGACACTTTCAAGTCCAAAGGCCAAATGAACTACTCAATCACGCTCAAAATTCAAAAAGCTTGAATGTCCATACTGTGGTGGTCCTACAATTTCTCATGGCAAGAAAATGAAGACAATACACCATCCTAATTTAAGAGAGCTATTTAGTGCATATGTATGGTGGTTCAATAACAAGAGACTTCACTCGAGCTTGGGGTATGTACCACCAATTAAGTATAGGAAAATGCACTCATAAAAATCGTCTATAAAAGTGTTGACATTCCAATCCATCCGTTCCATCCGTTTCATCTTGAAGTTTTTTCTGGATTTTATGTATTGGGTTTTTTATGATTTCTTTAAATGAGTTATAATTCATGTGGGCTTGTTCTCTCTATGTGTTCGGCAAAAATATCATAGACTGAAACGAGCCTTTTGAATCGTTTTCTGTTGAAATAAAGTGAATCTAAAAACTGCAAAAAGCATCAATCGTGATGCTTTTTTAGTGGGTAAAACTGCGTATTACCGACCACCCTATTGGACATGTATTGATTCTTTATCGTTTAATGTTTTTCCCTTGATAGGTTTTTATAAAACCCCAGAAACATACACGCAATTCCAACTCCCATAATGGGTATCGCAACCCCATCGCTAACCTCTTTAATAAACCGGTTGGTGATCAGTAATGCACCATTAATTAAGAAACCTATTCTCATGAATATATCACAGTTATTTTTCATAGTTGTCCGTCCTTCTATGCTGGAGAATTCTCATTTTATAGTTTCGAATTTGTGATGAAAATTTACTGGTCATCATCACACCGATGATCATTACACCTAGGGACACCCCAAGTAAAAACCCAGAAACATGCTCATAGGTCCTAGTCTTGCTATCAATCTTCCCAAAATACATGGCACAAAAGATGAGAAATGTCATGAGTCCCATCATAAAAAGTAGGTGCATTCGTTTATTCAGCTTCTCTTGCTGCGTCTTGCTGTAATCGACCACCTTGTGAACAGTTTCTTCTAATTCTTTGTTCATTCTCTCGCTTTTCCTTTCTCCGTCAAGTATTTCTCGGAGATCTACTTCAAAGAAATCAGCAAGTTCAATTAGAATACTTATATCAGGCAAATTGCTTCCAGTTTCCCAACGGGAGACGGTTCTGCGGGAAACATTCAGCAGTTCTGAAAATTGTTCTTGGGTAAGCGCCTTTTCCTGGCGAAGTCTCTTTAGAAATTCTCCAATTTTTTGTTGATTCATAATCGGTAGACCTCCTTGTATCTAAAGAATAAACGATGCAGGTGAACAAGAACAGGACACAAAGCAAGCATTGTCTTGTTTTCAATCATGAGACACGCGATGTCTCTTCAAAATCAGCTCAAATTGATTCCCGTATATCCACTAAAACTGTCCTGGTGAAGCATCTTAAGAAACACAGTGCTTATCATCTTGCACATGATTCACCACAGATTTCGTTTCATACATTTTTAAAATCCATTCATGGGGTGTTGTATTTAGTCAAAGATGGTTTTAATTGCTTCTACAGGGTTTTTAATGGTTCAAATAGAATGCAGACGTCATGGGTTTATCCGTTTGTATCATACACTCCCCTTGTTTCATTTTTGGAATCATTGGATGAAATGTGAGTGTAACTCAAAAACGCTAAGAGCTTTGGTGGACAAAATCATTTTTCCTAGATATCTTTCTTGAATTCAATGCACAAATTGTCCTTATTTTCATCGTATGGTAATTATCGAAAATAGAACTGTTGATATCACCTGGAAAGTTATGGGTTCATGAGTAAGTCAAACGTATCATAAATGATTTGATTGATGGCTTGTATGCGTTTGAGGTCGAATTTAAAGACCGTTCGATCATAGGTCATCAGTCCATTGACTTCAGCTTCGACATCACTGAGTTGCGTATAGATTGATGCAGATAAGCCGTGTTTAATGTTACGAATGACTTTTGAATGATAAAGTTTTTCAAGGGATTCATGAGCCGTTTCTTGATTCAACATTTTATAGCCAAACTTCTTATCAGAAACCGTGTGATTTGGGATGACGAGTGCTTGCCCACCAAATTCACTCAAACAGACCACACGATCTTTGGGTTTGGCATGATAGGGTTTGAAATAGGAATGAATGGTGTAAATATCCCCACCCCCTTGATCAAACCATCCACAGGCTTCATTCACAAGGCGTGTTGAGTCTAAAGATTTAATGAGGTGTGTAGCCTGGGTTGCATCAAATTGACCCCACCCTTCATTAAAAGGCACCCATACAACAATCGATGGATAATGTTTCAGTTTTAAAACCATATCCGTAAGTTCTTGATAATACATCTGTCTTCCCATTTCATCACTGCGTTTAAAGCGTGAATAGTGGTGGTCTTTAATATGTCGTGAGAGTGTATCGGATAGATTTGGAAGATAGGATACAAGACCAAAGTTGTAATCATCTCCCCCATTGGGCATGTCTTGCCATACAAGCATTCCCATGGTGTCACACAAAGCATAGAATTGTTCGCATTCGACTTTAACGTGTTTGCGAATGGTATTAAATCCAGCTGCTTTCATTTGCTTGATATCGTGTAACAATGCCTCATCATGAGGTGGTGTCAACAGTGATGTTGGCCAATATCCCTGATCAAGAACACCACTCATAAAGATGGGGGTATTATTGAGTGCAAAACGCTTCGTACCCTTTGCATCATGGACGATGGATATTTTGCGAAATGCGAAATAGGTTTGAACACAGTCCCCTTTGTAATCTAGATGTACTTTATAAAGATTTGGGGTATCGGGGGTCCATGGGTGGATGTCTTTAAATGTGATGGAATGGGGTGTATTTGAAACAATCGTATCGGTATGAATGAGGGTGTCATCAACATGAATTGACATCCTGATTTCCGCATCCCTTTGCGTATTGATACACATTGATACTGTCTTGGTATCAAAGTCTGGATCGAAAACAATATCCTTGATGTGATCAATAGGAACAATCTCAAGCCATACAGTTTGCCAGATCCCACTACACGGCGTATAAAAAATATGACGCATTGATCCAGTATTGTTGAGTCGTTGTTTACCTCTACTTAAGGGTGATGCTTCTGTTTTGTCATTAACGACACAATAGAGCTCATTGTTGCCATGAATCACGTAAGGTGTAATATCTACATCAAAGGATGCATATCCCCCACTGTGGCGCTTAATATGCTGTTTGTTTATAAAGATATCAACCGTTTGATCGACTGCACCAAAATGAAGGATCACACAAGCATCATCATCAATATTCAGATTCACGAATTTTCGATAATGCATAAAGTGCTGGGGTTCAACGCGCTTTTGTACAAGGGATTGTTGGGATTCAACACAAAAGGGCACACAGATGCATGTATCAAATGTGGCTTGATATGTGGGGGTTTCATTCAGTTTGAAATCCCAGAGTCCATTTAAGTTTATCCAATGATCACGGACCATTTTGGGACGCGGGTAAGCATTTAGGATTGGTTTCATAACAATGACTCCTACGTGATGTTATACACGTTGTTGTAGTTTGCTTCCAGTCGGGGATTTTTGAATGATAATTTGTTGATCGATTTGTTGTTTCAGTTCTTGAAGGTGTGAAATTATACCCACAAGGCGATGGTTTTCAGAGAGTTCGATAAGGGTGTTGATGGCTTGATTTAATGATTCTTGGTCCAGTGAGCCAAAGCCTTCATCGACAAAAAGCATGTCAATTTCAATACCACCTGACATACTTTGGATGACATCGGATAACCCTAATGCCATCGCTAAAGAAGCTTTAAACATTTCACCTCCTGATAAAGTCGAAACATCACGTCTCATACCCGTATAGGCATCAAAGACTTCTAAATCCAAGCCAACAGTTGGACGTTTATCGTCATAGTCTTCTTTTCTAAACAGTTGATACCGTCCATCACTCATTGCCGCAAGTCTTTGATTTGCATAGATGAGAATCTTGTTAAAGTAAGCGGATTGAACATACAGTTCAAAGGATACTCTAAGCGCACCTTTAAGACGACCGTTTGCGGTTTTAGAAAGATTTGATATCATGTCAAAATGATGCGCTTGCGTGTCGTATTGGCGTTGTTTTTTTAGGATATCATCATACAGACGTTTTAATTGATCATAGGTTGAATGATTCGTTCGTAATTCATTGTTCAATTGAGTCAATTGATTTTTAGTATTCTCAATCAGTGTTTTAAGATCTTCTAGATTCTCATGTTTCGCATCTTTTAGGTCTTGTTCAAGACTCTGTATGGCTTGAGTTACTTTGAGTCGTGTTGTTTCGAACTCATGGATTCTTTGTTTATTTGCATCATATTCAGGCGCTTTTGTCATGGTATTCTCATAATCCGAAAGATCTTCAAATCCAGCGTGTATGACACTGTGTACAAACTGTGCTTCAAGGGTATCAAGGGTCTGTGTATCTTTTTTGATTGTATCATTAAGTTGACGACTTAATGTATCAATGCGTTCAAGATTTGACTTCGATTGATCGTAGGTAGTTTGTGTTTGGTTGAGATCTTTTTGATAGGTTTCATGCTTAAGTTCAAGCATCTTGATTTCTTGATTTACTGCCTTGATATCATAATCCCCTACCCGCTGATTGAGTGTTTTAAGATCTGTTTCATAGGTAGCATTTTCAATGCGTTGTGCTTGAAGTGCGTGTTCGGTTTGGGAAATTGATTGGGATAAGACTTCCAATTCCTGATTAATGCTTGGTAGTGACGCAATGATTTCAGAAGACTGATTGATTGCTTGTGTTAGGGTTTGTTGTTGAAGGGTTAACGCTTCAAGTTTTTGAGTTAATACTTCTTTGGGTTCAGCTATCGTTTTTGACACTGCGTTAAGTGTATTAATCAGGGTTTGTGTGTCCTTTTGAATATTATTCATACTTTGAGCGGTTTGATTTCTCAATTCAGACACGGCATTTGAAAACTGCATCATGGTATCGATGGTTTGCTGATCTACACTCTCATCATCAGGTTTGTGTGCAGGATGGGGGTGGTGTGTTGAACCACAGACAGGACAGGGTTCATTGTCTTTGAGTGTTCTCGCAATGTAACCTGCTTGTTGATCGAGAAATTGATCCAATCGGTTGCGATATGCTTGATTCATGGTTGTGTCTAGCCGTCGTATGGATTCATAAACATGTGTGATTAGGGGCTGTTTTGATTGAAGGGTTATAAGCGACTGTTGCATCCGTTCTAAGTGCTCATGACGGGTAAATGCATGCTTCATTTCTTGAAGTGATCGTTCATTTTCTTGATGCAAGGCTACAAGTTTTGGATGCGTTTCTTTCTTTTCCCGTACGGTTTCAATTGCTTCTTTTTTTGTTTTTTCTTGCAACAGCATTTGATTCAACACTGATTCAAAATCTTTCTGTTTCTTTTCCCCTTGAGCCATCAAAGACGTAAGTGTTTGAATTGTTTCAAGATCAGGAACCATGGTCTTGAGACGATCTACCTTCAATATTTCTTCTTGAATTTGTGGTGCTTGTTGTGTGAATGATTCCAGCGCTTCTTTGTTTTTTTGCGTAATTGCTTGTGTACCAAGCATTTCTTTTTGGTACTGTTGAATCGTATTAGTATTTTGAGACAGCGTCTGTTTTAAGGTACGAATGATTAATGCATCTTCACCCAATGTTTTCTGTGCAATATCAATCTTCTCATTCAACACCTTCCATGCATTAATTGTGTTTTCCTGTGCTTCAAGTTGTTTGGCTTCAAGCAGTTTTTGGTTAAGTTGCGTGCGTTTATCTGCTTCAATCTCAGCCAGTGTTAAGGCTGTTTTTGCTTTTTCTTCCACTGATTTCACGTCATTTATGCACTTATCGAGACCCTCAATGTGCTTGTGCGTTGCTTCAATTTGCGTATTGAGTGCTTCTACAAGTGTTTTTGGGGTTCGATCTTGAGTCTCAACACTCACTTGATGATACAGTGATTCAAGGCTTTTCTCGATAATCGATAGCTCAAATTTAGTTTCTTGTTCTAAGGTGCTGAGGTCTTGTTGGAGTGTGTTGTATTTCGATGTTGAAAAGATCTTGCGAAATAATTCAGAGCGCTCTTGTGATTTCGCCAATAAAACATCTTTAAACTCACCTTGTGGTAACAAGGCAACGTGTTTAAATTGTGTATAGGTTAACCCTAATAAATCCAAAATCGCCTCGTCGACTTCATTGCGCTTGGAAAGTGTGTGGCCATTTGGCATTTCTAAAAGAACCGAAGCTGCTTCTTGGGTTAACCCCTCTCCTGATTTTTTTAAGCGCATATAGCTGGGTGAGCGTGTAATGATATACACCTTCCCTTGGTGCTCGAATTTTAGGGTTACTTCTGTTTTATCATCAGAGGTCGCATAATGACTTCGAAATGATTTTACACTGCGATCTTTACCACTGGCTTCTCCATATAAAGCAAAGGTCATGGCATCAAAAAGGGATGTTTTCCCTGAACCCGTATCACCCGATATCAGAAAGAGTCCTTGACGAAAGCAATCAAAATCGACGCTCACTGTGTCTTTGTAGGGACCAAATGCAGAAATTGTAAGATTAATTGGTCGCATGTGCATCTCCTTGTTCAATCAATGAATCGATGAGTTTCTTTTGTTCACCACTCATTTCATGATTGTTTTGTGTTTGGTAAAAGGCGTCAAATAGTGAAGCCATGGATAAGTCTTCCACTCGGCTAATTTCCAGGGTTTCACTGGAGCTTGTGAGTGATTGTGTGTAAAGGTATCGGATGGATAAAACATTTGGAAACACTTGCCTAAGTCGCATGGATGCATCGGTGATTTCTTGGGTATCTTCTAGTTCCAAATAAACATAGTCGAGGGTGTACTCAGATTGAACGATGTCACTAAAGTGACCTTTTATCACCTTAACTGGACGAATCGGAACAAGGGGTATTGTTTCTTGTGTGAGGGTTTTATCCATGATTTCTAACAGTGTGATGGACTTTTCTTGATTTACTTCCGATTGTGAATAGACAAGGGGTGATCCGGCATATCGAATGGTTTTTCGTTGAATCGACTGGGGGCGATGAATGTGCCCTAAAGCGACATAGTCAAAGGCATCAAATACACTGGCATCCACAGAGTCTACACCGCCAACACTGATGGTTTCTGAGTCCGATCGCAGGGGTTCTTGAGTCCCACTTACGATAAATTGGTGGGCGACAAGGATATTAAAGCGGGATGAATCCAGGATTTCTTGATTTAAGATTGCATCCACTGCTTGATGATAATTACTAATTTCTTGTGTAAAATATTGGCGCACCATATGGGGTCTAATAAATGGTAACAAATAGATTGTTACATCATCTTTCGCATCGACTTTAACCAGCGATCCTTCATAAAGCCCACTGATGTAGATGTTTTCTTTTTTAAAGAATGTTGACCCAAAAGATAGGCGTTCTTGGGAATCATGATTTCCTGCAATAATATAGATTGCATCAACAACACCTTTTAAACTTTCTAAAAAGTGTTCAAACAGTTTTACAGATTCCACCGGTGGAATACTGCGATCATAGATATCACCTGCGATAATCACACCATCCACTTGATGTGTTTTTGCTTGTGTAACGATTTGATTAAGAATCCATTCTTGATCATCATGCATTGAGCGTTCATTGATCTTTTTACCTAAGTGTAAATCCGCAATGTGGAAGTACTTCATACCCATCACTCCTTTTCTTCTTATTATAACCGTTTCTTGTAAAAAAAGAACTCATCATAAGAGTTCGTAGTGTACAGAAATTAAGGTAAGTCCGCAAGCAGGCACGTTACTATTTAATGCCCGTTTATCGGGATGCTTGAGTGCATAACTCAAAGCGTTTATTGGTAAACGATGCCGCCCAACTTCAAGAAGTGACGCAACAATCATACGCACCATATAGCGTAAAAACCCACTGCCTTTTAGGGTAAAGGTAATGATATCCCCCTCTTGATTGATATCAATGGCATGGATTGTGCGCACTTGATCTTCAATTTCTTCGTGTGATGTTGCATTAAAACTTGTGAAGTCATGAGTTCCAATTAATAAGCTAGCTGCTTCCTGTATCAGGTCAAGATCAACTGAGGCATTTAATTGATAGACCATTTTTCGTTGAAAAAGATTGTAAGCTCCAACATTGACCTGATACTGATACGTCTTTTGAACCGCACTGTATCGAGCATGAAAGGTTTCATCAACGGATTGGACTTTGATAATGCGAAGATCATCTGGACACAGTGCATTGATGGCAAGAGGCCATTTATCATTAGGAATCATAAGATCTGTATCAAAATGGAAGACTTGTCCTAAAGCATGGACGCCAGCATCGGTTCTCCCTGATCCAACCACTTTGACATCATGTTTATGGATTTTCTTCAAAATCTTTTCAAGTTCGCCTTGAATGGTTCTGCCATGGTGTTGCTTTTGCCATCCATCAAAGTCTGATCCATCATATGCAAGGGTCACTTTGACTCTCATAGAACGGGAATCCTACGAATCATAAAGACGCCCACACACAGTGCGATACACAATACAAAGACAAAGAGATCCATAAACTTAATCGAGAGTTGTTTATACCGTGTGCGGTTTAGTCCTGGATAATAGCCTCGTGCTTCCATTGAATCCGCAAGATCTTCAGCACGGTGTAGTACAGATACAAACAGTGGAATAATCAATGAGACAACACCCAGTATTTTTTCTTTGAAGCTGCCTTCTTTGAAATCCACACCTCGGCTTGATTGTGCGTTCATGATGCGTTGTGTGTCTTCAATTAGGATTGGAATAAAGCGCAGTGCAATTGAAATCATCATGGCGATTTCATGAGCTGGCACCCCCATTTTCTTAAAGGGTGACAGTAAATCTTCAATTCCCAAGGTTAAGTCCAAAGGAGTTGTGGTTGCGGTAAGAAGGGTTGTGATCATAATCATGAAAACCAGTCTAACAACAATAAATAATGTTTGCGTCAAAGCGTCACTGTAAATCTTAAAATCCCCAATCGAAACAAGCACGCGTCCTGTACGCATTTGGAATATATTGATTATGGTTAAAAACACTAACATAAACATCATGGGTTTTAATGATTTAAGAATAAACCCAAAGGTAAGTTTCGCCGATAAAATTGCGACGATAAGAAAGAGTCCAATTAAACCATACGCATACAAAGCATTGGCTTTTCCTACTAAGAAAATTGAAGTCATTAATACAATCATGGAACAGATTTTCATACGAGGGTCAAGTTTATGAACGATTGAATTTAGAGGAATATAGCGTCCTAATGCGATATTTTTCATTGAGACACCTCCTGTGCAAGTTGGGCAACGAGGTTTTTAAGATCCCATGTTTTGTGTATCTTGAAGCCTTTATCCAACACCATTTCGTTCAGAGTAATAATTTGAGGCATCACAAAGCCTAAATCGCCTAAGAGTTTTGGATTTTCAAACAATGACTGTGTTGTACCTGTAAAATAAACCTGTCCTTCGCGCATCACAACAACATTGTCGCAATACTTTAAGACATGGTTCATATCATGGGTTACCATGATTACGGTCTTTGATAAATCTTCATTGAGTGATTTAAACAGGTTCATCATACTGTGTGTCCCTTGTGGATCCAATCCAGCAGTCGGTTCGTCCAATACGATCAGGCGTGGGTTTGTTGCAAGTACCCCTGCAATTGCGACCCGTCGCTTTTGCCCACCTGATAAATCAAGGGGAGAGCGTTGCCAAAGGCTGTTTTCAATCCCTACTAAGGTCAATGCGCGTTCAACATTATCTTTAATTTCTTGTTCACTCATCCCAAAGTTCTTGGGTCCAAAGCATACATCTTTATAGATTGTTTCTTCAAATAGTTGCAGTTCAGGGAATTGAAAGACTAGCCCTACATCTTTGCGCAGTGCTTTAAGTCCTTTATTTTTTCGTTTCGCAACCAGCTCATGATCAAAAATCTTCACTGAACCACTTGTGGGTTCAAGAAGACCATTGAGATGCTGAATCAAGGTTGATTTACCACTCCCTGTTGCCCCAATAATAGCGGTCATTTTCCCTTCTTCAATTTCAACACTGACATCTTTAAGCGCAGTATATGAAAAAGGTGAGTTTGGTGAATACTCATAGCTTACTTGTTCGAATTTAATTGCCATAATGCATCAACCATCCCTTCTAAATCATAGGGTGAATCAACGTCGATTCCCTGTTCTTTAAGACTCATATAAAATTGCACGCTAAAAGGTACATCCAGTCCAATTTCTTGAAGCGCATCAAAATGCAAGAGCACTTCTTGAGGGGTTCCTTGAAGTACGACTTCCCCTTCGTTCATAACGAAAACATAGTCGCTCATCGCTACTTCTTCAATATCATGGGATATGGATAAAATGGTCATGTCATTCACATCATGCAGTTCATGAACCAGTTCATTGACCTCTTTACGTCCTTTAGGATCAAGCATGCTGGTTGCTTCATCTAAGATGAGCACTTCGGGGTTCATTGAGAGCACTCCCGCAATCGCAACACGTTGCTTTTGACCCCCACTAAGTTTAGTGGGTTCATGATCAAGATACTCAGTCATGTTTACCTCATGGGCATAGTGTTGGATGATCGCATCCATTTCCTTAGGGTCAACGCGACGGTTTTCAAGTCCAAAAGCGATGTCATCGCGTACTGTAGAACCAATAAACTGATTGTCAGGGTTTTGGAACACAATCGCAATTTTTTGTCGAATATCATAAACATTTTCAGTTGATAGTAGTTCACCATCAATATGAATGGAACCGTGTTGCGGTTCCATTAAGCCAATTAATAATTTCGCAATGGTACTTTTACCACTTCCGTTATGGCCAATAATGGATACATATTGACCTTTTTCGATTGACATTGAGACATGCTTCAAAACAGGAACATCTTCTTCATATCCAAATACAAGATTTTTAATCTCAATCTGTTTCAAAATATCACTCACCTTGCTTACACGCGTTTAATCTAATAATTTCTAAAATTGTTTGAGTACTTTGTTCCATCGATTCAACAACCGCAAGCTCATGTTTCCCATGGAAGTTTTCCCCACCTGTGAACAAGTTAGGTGTTGGAAGTCCCATATATGAAAGCCGTGATCCATCGGTTCCACCACGAACTGGTTCAACAATTGGTGTCAAGCCAATGTTTTCAATTGCTGTGCGCGCTAAATCAACAACGTGCATGTTTTCTTCAAGCACATCACGCATATTGTAGTATTGATCTTTTAAGTCTACAGAAACACGGGTTGCACCGTATTTCGCGTTCATTGCATCCTGAATATCGATGAGCCGTTTTTTACGCGCTTCAAAGCTAGCTTTATCATGATCACGAATAATCATGTCAACGCGTCCATTTTCAATCGTGGATGCCATATCTGTAATCATAAAGAAGCCTTCATAGCGTTCTGTATGTTCCGGACGATCTTTCTCAGGAAGTTGGTTTATAAATTCATTAATTAAGATTGCGG
Source organism: Erysipelothrix larvae (assembly GCF_001545095.1). Classification (NCBI taxonomy): domain Bacteria; kingdom Bacillati; phylum Bacillota; class Erysipelotrichia; order Erysipelotrichales; family Erysipelotrichaceae; genus Erysipelothrix; species Erysipelothrix larvae. The sequence continues at coordinate 767,038 of NZ_CP013213.1, read as the reverse complement.
CATGGACCATAGTATCCTTTGCAGTCCCTGGATGAACACTTACCCCTGTAAAGGTAATGCGTGCACCCGCAGCATTAAAGGTTTCATATTCCATTTCACCCGCACGACTGCCATCCACTGTATAAGCAAACTGAGCTCCAAATCCTTCAACATCAAAGGAATCCGCTCCAGTCCCAATTTCTTCATCAATTGTGAATGCGACACGTACTTTACCATGTTTAATTTCTGGGTGTTGAATTAGGAATTCCATCGCTGTCATGATGTTCGCAATCCCTGCTTTATCATCAGCACCTAAAAGTGTTGTGCCATCGGTAACGATGAGCGTTTTCCCAACATAATCTTTAAGATTTGGAAAAACATCCACAGCAGTTACAATGCCTAATGCTTCATTTAGGACAATGTCTTTGCCGTCATAGTTTTCAATGATGCGTGGTTTCACATCATCTCCTTTAAAATCAGCTGTATCCATATGGGCAATAAAGCCAATTGTTGGTACGTCTTCTTCAATATTTGAAGGAAGGGTTGCATACACAATGCCAGTTTTATCCATGGTTACATCTTCAAGTCCAATCGCCTTGCACTCATCTACTAGGATATGTGCTAAATCAAATTGGATCTTTGTTGAAGGAACCGTTGTGGATTCACTATCTGAACGTGTGTGTACTTTGCAATATCGAATCAATCTTTCAATTAAAACATTTTTCATAATCTGTCACCTCATTATCTAGTTAATTCTACCATAAAACACATTTTCTACCAACGAATGAGAATAAAATATCTGACGAAAAGTGAATATAAAGTGCATTTCTTCTCAATCTTCCACCAAGACTGCAAGATTGTTGCCTTGACCGTTGTCAATATTCCATACATTGCACAAAGTTTTTGATTTTGATTGAGCATAACTATACGTAAAAGGGGTGCCCTTCAAAACATTACACGTCACAAAGTCACAGACCCCTTCAAGGTATATATGAGGTGTATGACCAATGAGTACGGTCTTGTTTGTGTTTATACCATGATGGATAAAATCACGATCCCAGGTATCCACTTCACGCTGTTCATTGATGCTTGCATGGGTAAAAATATAAGCATCTGTTTCATAATACGGTTGGAGCAGTGTCCCAAATTCTTTAAGTTTTTGAAGATTTTTTTGTTTGGTAAGGGTATATTTCCCATTCATCGAACCAAAGAGTTCTTTTAGGGTTGATGCGCCACCATTAAACATCCACCGTTCAAATTGGGGCCATTGAATATCTATGGGTTGTCCAATCACACAGCTTCCTTCAATCACACTGACAAAATCCATGAAGTATTGATCATGATTGCCATAAATTAGCATGCATCGGTCCCCCAACTTTCGTTTAAGTTGACTAAAAAAACGCAACACGCTTCGGTTTTGAATGCCACGATCAAAATAATCACCCAAACATACAATAAAATGGTGTGGATTTGTGATGTCAAATCCCCGTTCTTCATACATGTTTAAAGTGGGGAGTCGACCGTGAACATCCGTTAATACAAAATACTGTTTCATCACAGACCTCCTTTGATTCATTTTAAATATAAACAAACAGTCTACACTTCTTATTAACAAGCGATGCACACTGTTTAAATGAGCTAGAGATTTAAATTGACATTATGGGTCTCAAATTCTGGTGCTTTATATAAATCATAATGCGTTGTTTTCATGTTGCTTGCTATTAAGAGTCCAGGAAAAGTTTTAATGCGTTGGTTATACAATGTGACATTTGAATTATAGAGCCTTCGTGCTGCTTGAAGGTGTTCTTCAGCATCCTTTGCAGCATCTTGAAGATTTTTAAACAATCGGTCAGCTTTTAAATCAGGATAGGTTTCAGCAAGTGCAACGATTCTTTCAAACCCATGATTAAGCTGTCCTTCAGCCTGTGCTTTTTCTTCAAGGTTTGATCCCTTGCGAAGGGATATAATGTCCAGTATCGTTTCGCGTTCATACTTCGCATACCCTTTCGCAACATCGAAGAGTTGGGTTAATACATGATATCGTTTTGATAATGCCACATCAATGTTTGAAAATGACTCAAGGATTTTCGCATCATAGCGTACAATTTGATTGAAAACACTGATGATATAGATTGATAGGATTCCCAGTGGAATCACAATGTAAAGCCATCCCATTATGACTCACCTTCGCTTTCTATTCCATAAAACTTAATAAATTCTAAAATCGTTTCAAACTGTTGCTTCACCCGATTTCGTTCATTGATTTCATCGAGATTTGAGAAAATGGTAACATTCACAAACGGTTTGGATCCACTGGCTGCTACATGTGTTTTATCTTTATCTTGATACACAGATAAATTATGGTCATCCAGATTAATCACCCCTTGAATTACTTGTGGTGTTAAGACATAAAATGCATCATGGGGGTTTGAAGCATAGACTGTAAATTGCTTATTAAAGGCAATACTTTCCATCGAAACTTTCTCAAGCTCTTTGCCTTTAAACAGCCATCCCTTCGGCCTTGAATTTCGGTTATCACGATCAATAATATACAATTTTGATTCAATGGGTTTTTTGGACTTCATCATCATCCATTTACCCGTAAAATACGTTGAGACATGGGTTCCATTATCATCTGTAGTAACATCTTCAATCTTGACATCCGCAATTTCAATGGTGTTTCCATTTAATTGAAGGCGGACTAAATCACTGCTGGTGTAGGTGTTGCCTTTTGGAAAGAGGTTGGTATCATAGATGGTCTGTTTTGAAAATCCTTGCTCGGGTTCATAGACAAAGTGATCAAAGGTTTCTTCAAGGGCCACACGGATGATCCGTTCACGATACAATCGTGTTAATTGTTTGGACATCATCGTCCATAGGATCGCAAAGCCAATGAAAAGTATGAATGTCATGACAAAGCTTGACACAATACTATCAAAATTTCGAAACATTGAACCCATCAAAAAAATTACAATACAAACAAATACCGCAAACAGAATACGCATTCTCTTCTGAATTTCAACCATACAGATCCTCCCTTTTCTACGAATCAAATGTTTTGAGTGCCTCACTCATATTAACATGGTTTGCTTTTCGTGCCATGAATAAATTCAGCAATATGGATAATCCAAAAGTTATGGCAATGGCCAAAGCATAGCTGGACCATAGAATTTCTCGATTAAATAAAACCTTATCAATTTCTGCACCTTCTACCACAAATAGGTGTAAGAAGCGTCCAAATATCACGCCAAAAACCAATGAAATCAGCGTGAGAATGATGTTTTCTCGCAAGACATAAGACGCCAGTTCTTTTGGATAAAAGCCCAGTACTTTTAAGGTTGCCAGTTCTTTTTGACGCTCACTCATATTCATCGAAATTAAATTCATCAACACAATAACTTCTAAAGCCAAGGCACAGGCAACAATCACGACAATGACAATATCAAAACTTCCCATCATTTCTCGATAGGTTTCTGAAATATCTTCTAAGAATTGTACGGTGAGCACATGACTGCTTTCAAGAAGTTTTGAACCAACATCCTTCGAATCCAAATCTGTTTTAAAGGTCACAAAGTTTGAGGGTTCAGTCCCATTCATGACAGACTCATACATATTATAATTCAAATAGATGTAATGATTGGCATAGTTTTCAACAATATTGGTGATTTTAAGTGAAATTGATTGCCCTTCATACGTAAAATCAACCGCATCGCCTCGTTTTACGCCCAATAAACTTGCCAGTTTTTGAGAAACAAGCACTGAATTTTCATCGATTTCAACAGGGGTTTTGGTTTCAATATCGTTAAATACAATAAAATCGCCCAAATGTTCTAAATCATCCGAGGCATATAAAGATACATCACTGTTATCAACCTTGATACTTGTAACATATGAGGTTACATAATCTGTAAATAAGGCAGGATCAATATCAAATGCATCATAGGCTGCGATGCCATCGTAATTGATGATTTTATCAAATTGTAAATCAACAATTGAGTAGATTGAGTGTTTGAGTCCAAACCCTGTAATTAACAGTCCACAGCATCCCCCAATACCAATGATTGTCATTAAGAATCGGGTTTTGTTTCTAAATAAGTTTCGAATGCTGACTTTCACAAGAAATGACATACGATTCCAAAGTGATGGGATCCGTTCTAAGAAAACGCGTTGTCCTTGTTTTGGTGCCAAGGGGCGTAGAAGGTTTGCGGATTTTTCAGTGGTGGTTCGCATGCTTTTATAAAAAGCAACACCCACTGAACTTAAAAAACTCAAAAAGAGCGGAAGGGATGCATACTGCCACACAAACCCTGCCACTAAATCGGGGGTCTGATACATAATCCGATACGCATTATAGATGATGCTTGGAATAAACATGAAGCCAAAAAACATGCCACCAATGCTTCCAATAATCCATGCAAAGCCTGAAAACAACACATATTTCATGGCAATTTTGAGGGACGAATAACCCAGTGCTTTGTACACCCCAATCTGCATTCTTGATTCATCAATCATCCGGCTGATGGTGCTTAAGGTTACTAAGATGGCGACACCAAAGAAAATCACAGGGAACACTTTTCCAATATTTTCAATACGATAACTGTCATCATAAAATTCACGATAGCCTATGATGGATTCTTGTCGGGTTCTAACAATAAAACTTCCATGTGCTGTCTTTTCAATTTGCTTATAACCCTCATCAATCTTGGCCTGCCCATTTTCCAATTGTTTTTGAGTGTTTAGTTTTTCGGTTTCAAACTGTGTGCGGTTGGTTTCAAGTTGAGCCTCACCGGTATGATACGCACTAATCCCAGCTTCAACTTCTTTCAATCCCACACCGTATTGCGCATTAATTGTGTTTAGTTCTTGTTTTGCTTGTTTAAGTTCAACACTCAAAAACTCTTTGACTTCATTACTTTCTACGGTTTCGATTTGCGTTTCAATGCGGACAATGCTTTCTTCAATGAGCGTTTTAGCGCGTTGATAGTTCCCTTTCACAATCATGAGTCTTTCATCCAGTGAGCCAATAAGGGTCATTCCTGCAAGATCATCCAAACCTTTTTCTAGCTCACCTTTTGCGCTGTCTAGTTGTGCTTGAGCACTGTCTAGTTGTGCTTGTGCCTTTGCGAATTCGCGATTTGCTTTTTCTTGATTCTCGTTTAGGGTTTGTTGGGCATCCACCAATTCATCAATTTTTGGTTGAATTAAGCGATTAAACCGCCCATCAGAGAGTACATCCCCTTCTTTATTCAGTGTATTTTCAACACTTTTTACCGTAGCATTTTGGATGCGAACGCTGGTATATAGAAGGGTTTCACTGGCTTTACCGAGTTGGCTTCCATACAAAAAGCCACGGACTGTTCCACTGCCTAAGCTGGAATTACCGCGTTCCATGTTCATATAAAGACTCGATTCCACAAAGCCTACGATGGTGACATCTTGTGATTCGAAAATAGATTCTTTGTGTAAGGTTAAGGTGTCCCCTAGTTTAAATCCCGAAAACTCCGCCATTAATGAATCCACAACTACTTCTTTGGGTTGGGTTGGAAGTTTCCCTTCAATGAGTGTGAGATCATCTGCGGTGTTATTTGAGTATTCAATGACATGCATGACATCATCAAATGCATTGCCTTTCACAAACATGTCTTCCTCAACAACCCCAACCACTTCACCCCCAAGTACTTTTTGAAGGTCCTCAATCATGGTTTCATCAATACCCAGTGTATGGATTAAGGTAGTATCGAACATGTTTTTGTCTTCCATATACGTGTCACCAGTAAGGCGCATGTTATACCCTGTGACCTGTATCCCTATATAAAATCCAACACCTAAAAAGATAATGATCGCGATCGCAAAGAATTGAAAGAGTTTGCGTTTTATTTCCCGTAGTGTATCTTTTACCATGAGATTTCATCCACATGCTTAATGTGTTGGTTATGATAGGTGTTTTCGACTTGACCATTTTTTATTTCAAAGACACAATCTGCCATTTGTGTGATGATTGAATTATGGGTGATAATCACGACGGTCATGCCATAGACTTGTGCACATTCTTGAAGTACTTTTAAAACTTGTTTTCCCGTTTCAGTATCCAATGCGCCTGTTGGCTCATCACACAACAACAGTTTTGGATTTTTCGCAATCGCACGCGCAATCGCAACCCGTTGTTGTTCGCCCCCAGACATTTGTGATGGGAAGTTATTGAGACGATCACCTAACCCAACTTGTTCTAAAGTTTCGATTGGGTCTTTGGCATCTTTACATATCTGCGTTGCCAGTTCAACATTCTCAAGCGCTGTAAGGTTGGGTATTAAATTATAACTTTGAAACACAAACCCGACATCGTCGCGTCGATATTTGGTGAGTTCCCGATCACTTTGGCGCGTAATCCCTTTTCCATCCACAACAACCGTTCCTGAAGTGGGTGTATCCATACCGCCTAAAATATTCATGACGGTTGTTTTCCCAGCTCCAGAAGGTCCAACGATGACATTAAATGAGCCGCGTTGAATTTGAATGTTAATGCCTGAAACTGCATGAATTTGCACGCCACCTATTTCATAAGTTTTACGAATGTTCTTAATATCAATATATGCCACTTTGAACCCTCCTTACTGTTTCGATGAGTGCGTCATAGGTATTCGCTATTTCTTGACTCAATACCTTTTCAAGACAATAATTTAAGATTGTTTTTCGTTGGTGTGATGCGATTTGTAGATTCACAAGATCAGTCCCTGTGATTGCGAGATCTTTAACGGAGAAAACACCCTGTTGTTTGATTTCTTCTAATAACGTTGTATACGTTTCACAGCGTTCCAATTGATAATTTGCTTTTTCTGATTTCGCACCATTATCACTTTTCTTAAATGCCACAAGATCCACGATAAATTCATAGCCATGTGTGACAATAAAAGATGCCAGTTGTTGGCGTGAATCCCCCAAATCAACATCATGCATTGCAATCATGTTTAAAATATATTTGCGTAGTTTTGATTCGAGATGCCATCCTTCAAGATAATCTTTCGCAATTTCACAGCTCGCTTGAGCGTGCCCTGGAAAACGGGAACGATTATCAACAAAAATTCGCGTATTCAATTTCCCTAAATCATGGAATAATGCCACAATCTTTAAGTCAATGGATTCAACACCTTGAATCACATGCAAGGTATGATCATACAAATTATAGATGTGATAGGGATTATCCTGACTAAACGTTTGAGCACGATTGAGTTCTGGGATTAAGGTACAAAGACACTGCGGGTATGCGGTATTTACATCTAAGAAATATTGTCCCATTAGCATCTTAAACAATTCATTTTTTGTCCAATGTTTCTTATAATCTCCCAGTAGATGCATGTGTGACAAAGCGGCTTCTAGGGTGTTTGGTTCAACAGAGAAATTTGATTGGCTCATAAACCGGAACAATCGCACGATTCGCAGTGGATCTTCAGAAAACTTAAAGTATGGATCGCAGACTGTTTTCAATTGATTTTTTTGTAAATCATTGAGTCCGCCTACTAAATCAATCACCCCTTTGTCGGGATGATATAATAAGGCATTGATGGTGAAATCACGACGAAAGACATCTTCAATCATGGAATCAACCAATTTCACATGTGAAGGATGGCGTTTGTCTCGATAATCGGATTCCTTTCGAAAATGTGTGATGTCGAAGGATTCTTCACCTTGCTTAAAAGCAATGGACCCGTATGCTTCATTGGTTATACAATTCATTTCTTGAAATAAATCTACAAGACTTTGATACGGCGCATTGGTACAGATGTCAATATCATACGATCGATGTTGCATCAACATATCGCGAACAAATCCACCAACGATATACGCCTCAAATCCAGCTTCATTTATTTTATTTAAGATACTTTGTGTTTCAAAAGAAACAGTACTCATCGTGTGATCACCTACTTAAGGATATTATATCATTCTCAGTCTCAATACCTGTAAAAAAAGAAGGCACTTTTTAAGAATGTCATCAAATAATCAAAAAAAGAGGGAAAATCCCTCTTCAATTTGTGCTATTTTACTTCAATCTTACGAGTATCAGCGGTTTCTTGATGAATAATTGGTAAAGTGATCTTAAGTACCCCATTATCATACGATGCATTAATTTCATGTGCATTGACATCACTGAATCGAATTTGACGATTGAATCGCTTTACCTGACGTGAACGATAGTAATAATTTTTCTTCGAGGTATCTTCTACTTCTTCATTGCGTTCAGCACTGATTGTAAGGATGTCTCCTTTAAAATCAAGGCTAATGTCTTCTTTGTCAAATCCAGGGATATCTGCTTCTACAACAAAGGCATTGTCTTTTCTATAAATATCAATGTCTTTTCCATACGTGAAGTTTGAAAATACATCATCATTGAAAAATGATTCGATTAAGTTTTGTGGTCTGCGTGTTACTTGGTTTCTCATAATTTGCCTCCTTTTAGCACTCTAAGTACCTGTGTGCTAACTTACAGTATTAATATATCACTCTGTTTTAGCACTGTCAAGTGTTAAGTGCTAAAATGATGAATATTTGATAGTTTTTTCCGTTAAATCAGCGAATTTTTACAGTTTACTCATTATTCATAGAATTTAAAGGTGATGAACTTTCAAAATAAGTTCATATGAGTTAAAATGAACGTAAACGGAGGGATAAAATATGACAAAATTAGTACTTATTCGTCATGGCGAAAGCGCATGGAATAAAGAAAATCGTTTTACCGGCTGGACTGATGTTGATCTAACAGAAAAAGGAATTGAAGAAGCAATTCAAGGGGGGAAACTTCTAAAAGAAGCTGATTTTGACTTTGACATTGCATACACGTCGTATTTAAAACGTGCAATTCATACTTTAGACCGCGTCTTAAATGAACTTGACCGTGTATGGCTTCCAGTTCATAAACACTGGAGATTGAACGAACGTCACTATGGTGCGTTACAAGGATTAAATAAGCAAGAAACTGCTGAGAAATATGGGGATGAACAAGTACTCCTTTGGAGGCGCTCCTTTAATGTATTACCACCAGAATTAAATCTTGATGATCCACGTGCACCACGTAACGATGAAACCTATCGTGATGTTGAAGATAAATCAACCTTGCCTTTAAATGAATCTCTTGAAACAACCATTCAACGGGTGCTTCCTTATTGGAACAATGAGATCAAACCGAAGATGGTTGAAGGGAAACGTGTCTTGATTGTTGCCCATGGCAATTCAATTCGAGCACTTGTGAAACACTTAGAAAAACTTTCTGAAGAAGAAATTATGGGTGTTAACATTCCTACAGGAATTCCACTTATCTATCAATTTGATGATTATTTCAACATTATCGATAAGTATTACCTCGGCGATCAACAAGCCATTGAGGCGAAAATGAAAGCTGTGGCAGCTCAAGGTTCATCAAGAAAAGATTGATTTGTTGAACTTTTACTATAAAATATATTCAGGAGGATTTTTATGAATAAAAATGATATTGGCGTTATTGGTATGGCCGTAATGGGTTCAAACCTAGCATTAAACATCCGTGATCACGGATATGAGGTTGCAATCTATAATCGGACGACTTCGGTAGCAGAGAAAGTAATTGAAGAGAATCCCGATGCAGGATTACACATGTACAAAGACATTCAGGATTTTGTTGACTCGCTATCATCACCACGTAAAATTATATTAATGGTCCAAGCTGGACGTGCTGTTGATCTTGTAATTGATCAACTGCTCCCACTTCTTGATGAAAATGATATCATCATGGATGGTGGTAATTCATTTTTCAAGGATACGATTCGACGTTACCACGCTGTAACTGAAAAGAAACTTCGCTATCTCGGAGTTGGTATTTCCGGTGGTGAAGAAGGTGCACGTTTTGGTCCGTCAATTATGCCAGGTGGAAGTCTTGACGCGTATCAAGAAGTTGCATCAATCCTCACTGATATTTCTGCGAAAAAAGATGGTGAACCATGCTGTGTCTACCTTGGAGACAATGGTGCAGGGCATTATGTAAAAATGGTTCACAATGGTATTGAATATGCAGATATGCAATTAATTGCGGAAAGCTATGCCTTATTAAAACATGTGGGTGGTCTTACCAATGAAGAACTTCACTATGTGTTTGAAACCTGGAATAATGGTGAACTGGATAGCTTCTTGATTGAAATCACCGCTCAAATCTTTAAAACAATTGATCCAGAGACTGGAAAACATCTTGTGGATGTGATTCTTGATCGAGCGGGTCAAAAAGGAACGGGTAAATGGACTGCAGAAGAAGCCTTAAATACAGGCACTGATGCATCCCTACTGGCTTCATCGGTATTCTCACGCTTCATGTCATCACAAAAAGACATTCGTACTAAGGCGAGTGACATGTTGAAATTCAACGGCAAAAACGTGCATCCTGAAGATAAGAATGCATTTGTAGAGTCTGTTCGTAAAGCCCTCTATGCAAGTAAGATTATTGCATATGCACAAGGGTTTGACTTGATGCGTCATGCATCAAAAGAATATGGTTGGACGCTTCATTATGGTGAAATTGCGAAGATATTCCGCGAAGGATGCATTATCCGTGCGAAGTTCCTTAATAAAATTACCGATGCTTATACTACAAATCCAGAGCTTGAAAACTTATTGTTCGATGCTTCATTTAATCAATCAGTGTATAACTATCAACCAGAGTTAAGAAATGTCTTATCGCTTGCGATTCAAAACGGTATTAGTGTCCCTGCATTTACCAATGCATTGAGCTACTACGATGCAATTCGTACAAAAGATTCAAGTGCAAACCTAATTCAGGCACAACGTGACCTCTTTGGAGCACATACCTTTGAACGTACGGACAAGGAAGGGACATTCCATTTTGAATGGAGTGACTCAAATGAATAATCCTAACACAATTATTACCATTTTTGGGGGAACTGGAGATTTAACCTACCGAAAACTGTTACCTGCTTTTTACAATTTGGTACATGGTAATAAGTTTAGCGCATCTTCACATATTGTCATTGTAGGTCGGCGTGATTTCACAACCGAATCCTATCGTGAACAACTGAGACCTTGGATTGAATCCAACAGTCGCTATTCAGTGAATGATGCCGTATTTGATCAGTTTTTAAATCACATACACTATATCAAAATAACATTCACAGAGTTTGAAGGGTATCCACATTTAAGGGACTTTTACAGTTCATTGGATAAAAGTGATGGCATCGTCCATCAACACTTATTCTATTTCGCAGTATCCCCTTCTTACTTTGTGACAATTGCAAATCATCTCAATAAAGCTGGTTTAGCTGATGAAGCACGTTTAATCATTGAAAAACCTTTTGGGAATGATTTAAAGTCTTCAATAGCCATTAATGAAGCTTTAGAACAGCTGTTTAATCCAGAGAACATCTTTCGCATTGATCATTATTTAGCCAAAGAAATGGTTCAAAATATCTTAACCTTACGGTTTGAGAATGCACTGTTTGAAAGTGTATGGAATGCAGATATGATTGATAACATTCAAATATCCGCAACTGAGACTGTTGGTGTTGAGAGCCGTGGAAATTTCTATGATACAGTCGGGGCATTAAAAGATATGATTCAATCACATCTGCTTCAAGTCTTATCCATTGTGACCATGGAAAAACCGCTATCTTTAGATGCAACTGATCTTCATACAATGCAAGAAAATGCATTAGATGCATTTACGATTCGAAATCCTCAAACTGATATTGTCTATGGTCAATATACTGAACACAAGGACTCGAAGTCTTACATTAATGAAGACAACGTTAATTCGCAATCAAAGACAGAAACCTTTGTCGCTTTTAAAGGATATGTTGAAACACCGCGCCTTCACAATGTACCGATTTTTGTTAGAACGGGTAAACGGATGCACCGGCGTTCAACGGAAGTGGTTGTGGAATTGAAGTCACAAGAACACGCACCACGCAATCTGATTGTAATAAAGATTCAACCAGATGAAGGGGTCTATGTTCGCTTCAACATGAATAAACCGGGTACCGATGGTGAGAAACAAACTGTGTATCTTGATTTTTGTAAGTCATGTAACTATGTTTTCAGACAAGAAACACCTGAAGCTTATGAGCGCTTATTGAATGCGGCACTCAACAATGACCACACACTGTTTGCTTCATTCAAACAAGTCGTTCAATGTTGGACCCTTGTGGAATCCTGGATTGAAGCATCACAAAACAACCCAATCCATGATTATAAGGCTTATACGGATGGTCCACAAGCCTCACACGACTTACTAAAACAACACCATACAACGTGGTTTAGTGAACAAGTCTTAGGGGATGTATATGAAATTGAACATAACGAATGAACCTTATATGATTAAATTAAACGTGAATGCAATGGTTTGAAATTAAAGAAAAGAGAGATGGTTATCAGAAGATCTAAAGATAGATGCTCAACTGAAACCATCTCATTTTTTATGCAATCGTTTAATATATCGTGCTCCATCATTGAATCACGCTTGCTTACTTTTTGCTTTATTCTGTCACATTTTAGATTATAGAGATATTATTGTGATGATAAAAAGCCTCTTTGAAAAAAACGGTGCTTTGAAACCATAAAAAATAGGACTGCTTCAAGCAATCCTATTTTTGCGTTTCTTCCATTGTTTCCACCAGTTCAGTCCACTCATGCTCTCTTTGTTTAATATCATTATGGATCTCATCAATGGTCGCATCGAGTTCTTGCATTTTATTATGATCATGATAATAATCTGGATCAAATCGCAATTCACGGTGGAGTTCTAAAGACTCTGAAAGTTCCAATAACTCCTCTTCAAGTTTCTTAATACGCCTTTGAAGTTGTTTGAAATCGATGTATTGTTGTTTCTTTTCTTCCTTTTTCTCAGGGTATTCATTGGGTGTAGAGACCTCAAAGGTCTTGTCACTTTTTTGTGTATGCTCTATTTTGTGATCACTAATACGTAAAATGTCGGTCGCGATTGTTTCGATAAAGTAACGATCATGAGATACAAAGAGGATCGTTCCCGCATAATTCTTCAGTGATTTTTCTAAAGCTTCTTTTCCAGGTATGTCCAAGTGGTTGGTTGGCTCATCAAGAATCAACAGGTTATCATGGGCTAACATGAGTTTAACCAAACTGAGACGAACTCTTTCACCCCCCGATAAAACCGCGACACTTTTGAACACATCTTCCCCTTTGAATAAGAAGCGTCCCAAACTTTGACGCACTTCTGTTTGCGTGAGTTGTGGGTATGTGTCCCAAACTTCTTCAAGTACGGTATTTGTCATTGAGAAATCAAGGAGTTGTTGGTCAAAGTATCCAATGGATATTTGATGTCCCAATAGGAGCTCTCCACCTAAAGGTTCTAATTTGCCAGAAATTGATTTTAGAAGTGTTGATTTTCCTGTTCCATTATCCCCGACAATTGCATACCGTTTACCACGCTTGAATTCAAAGGATAAGGTCACCAGTGGTTTATCATACCCCACTGAGAAGTTATCAACGGTCATGACATCATTCCCACCGCGTACATTGGGTGAAAACTCTGCTTTGAATTCCTTATTTTTAACTTCTTTTTTCTCCATCACATCCATGCGATCAAGGTATTTCATTTTTGATTGCGCAAATGCTGCCTTATTCTTTTTATAGCGAAATTTCTCAATAAGGGCTTCTAAGCGTTGTATTTCTTTTTGTTGTTGTTGGAACTTAACATTATGTGTTGCGATGGCTTTTTCTTTTAATTCAATGTAATTTGAATAATTGCTTTCATAGCGTGTCGCAACCATGTCTTCAATCTCAATAACTACTTTACACACGCGATCTAAGAATAAACGGTCGTGTGATATTAATACAACAGCCCCTTCATAATTTGAAAGGTAGCCTTCAAGCCATTGGATTGTTGAAATATCAAGATGGTTTGTAGGTTCATCCAAAAACAGAATATCAGGCTTGCTTAATAAGAGTCGAATGAATGCAAGGCGTGTAATTTGTCCACCACTAAAGGTATGAATATCGCGCTTTAAGTCTTCATCATCAAAGCCAAACTTTGTGAAAAATGAGCGAATTTCATAGTGATAGGTATAACCCCCTCGCATTGAAAACTCGGTTTGGAGTTTTGAGTAGGTTTCCATCATGGATTCATCCGAATCTTGGGTCATATTTTGTTCGAGTGTTTGAAGTCGTGCTTCCATTTCAATTAAATCTTTGAACACTTCAAGGATATAGTCTTCAACAGTTAATGGATCTGGATCAAGGTGAATTTGGTCTAAAAAGCCCACCTTTGATTTTGAATTCCAGTAAACATTTCCTTTGTCAAGTGTTTCTTGACCATTTAAGACTTTAAAAAGTGTAGTTTTACCTACACCGTTTGCACCAATGATTGCGACTTTTTCCCGCTCATTGATGCTTAGATTTAAATTCTTAAAGACGTCCTGACCTCCAAAAGCTTTGTCAGCGTCTTTGACTTGTACAATCATTAATTTTCTCCACCAATATTCAACTGATCAAGGATTCCTTGTGCAGTTGCTTCTATTATTTTATCTTTTTCAGTTGACCACACATGATAATCATCACCATCGGTGAGATACCCATATAAAAGTGTGATGCCATACATTCCATTACGAAAATCTTTCGCAAACCCCTGTAGTTCACTAAAGTCTTCATCCAATAAACCAGATCCTGTAAACTTACCGCCAGTTTCTCTCACTACATCGTTGTAATCAAACCCAGACAAGCTGCTCGTACGGAAAACACCATTGATATTGTCTCCATCATCGTAAGGTGTTGTTTGAAGGCTTGTTGAGCGTAGTAAGCTGTTTACAATAGAGGTTGATAAGCGATTGGATGCATGATTTGAGAATAGACTCATCATTCCCCGATCCATCGAAGAACCACTGGTTCCCAGTTGAAGTTGAATGTAGTATTTTGCCTTGAAATTATAGGCATCGTAAATCCGCCCACCTGCACCAAAAACATTGACCGGTGTGATATTATCCCGTGCAATTAATACACGCAATCCATGGGATTCTAAGATACTTTTGATTTCAACTGCTGCTGTATACATTTCATCACGTTCAATAAACTCGCCATAGGTATTTCCAGGGTCAGATGTCCCGTTGTATTGAATTGAACCGCCTGCAGGATCCAGAACGATATCGTATTCTTCTTCAGCAGGTTGTGCTGATTTTACTTCCAAAAACACATAGTTTTTATTCAGAACTTTTTCTTCACCAATATCAAAGAGATCTTGGGTAGCGTGAATTGTCGCATTATTAACAAGACCATCACGAACAACGGTTGAAAATGTATCAGTCAGTGTTGCATCCGACACTAAAGCATAGTGTTTTAAATCCGCTAAAACATCGACATCATAGAATCCTTCTGGCAATGTATCCAGTGGAATACGCATATCAAGATTGCTACCAAATAAGAACGTAAATTGCTCTTGTGGCTTACAGAGATTTGTTAAGGTTACAGTTCTTCCAATCATTGGGTCTGCAGTATTAAATGAGAACGCGTTTTGATAGAGAGTTAACGACTCTCCGTAGACACCATAATCATTCATTGGAAGGGTCTCCATATTTTTTAAGACTTCTTCTTGACGTTTTTCAAGGAGTTTTCTAGAATCATAGTCATTGAGTCCACAAATTGCATACCCCGTTTCTTGGGGTGTTTCATTTTTGATTAAAGTCGCAACAATGATATACATGCCTAAAGCAAAAAGAACTACAAGTGGTACAACCACTTTGTAGTTTAACTTTTTCTTTTGCTTTGGTACATAGTTGGGGCGATACATCATTCCTCAACTCCTTATGTTAATAGTCTAAGTTTTTAGGTGTACGTGCAAATGGCACAACATCACGAATATTTGCCATTGCAGTAATGTACATTAAGAAACGCTCAAACCCAATCCCGAATCCTGCATGCTTTACACCGCCGTAGCGACGTAAATCTAAATACCATTCAAGAGATTCCTTGTGTACGCCCATCGACTCCATACGAGCCTCTAAAACGTCCAAGCGTTCTTCACGTTGTGACCCACCAACAAGTTCGCCAACTTCTGGGACTAAAAGGTCACATGCAGCAACTGTTTTGCCGCCTTCATTTACTCGCATATAAAATGCTTTGATATTTTCTGGATAATCTGTTAAGAATACTGGACCCTTAACAACGGTTTCACATAAATAACGTTCATGTTCAGTTTGTAAATCAGAACCCCATGAAACTTGAGTTTCAAAGCGATCATTGACTGCTTCAAGAATTTCAATGGCTTCTGTATACGTCATCCGTTTGAAGTCTGACACTAAAAGTGATTGAAGCCGTTCCATGAGTGATGTATCAATACGCTCATTGAAGAATTTCATTTCTTCTGGTGCGTTTTCTAATACATATTCAATGCAATATTTAACCATGTCTTCAATTAAGACCATCGTATCTTCAAGATCTGCAAACGCGATTTCTGGTTCAATCATCCAGAATTCACTGGCATGTGTCCGAGTATTTGAGTTTTCAGCTCTGAAGGTTGGTCCAAATGTATATATATCTCTAAATGCAAGTGCAAACGCCTCACCATGAAGTTGTCCTGATACGGTTAAATTCGCATGTTTTCCAAAGAAGTCTTTGTCATACTTATCATCGCTACGCGTTGTAACTGTAAATGATTCCCCAGCACCTTCTGCATCATTACCTGTAATGATTGGTGTGTGTACATAGACAAATCCTTGGTTTTGGAAGAACTCGTGGATTGCCATAGACAATACTGAACGAACTCTAAACACCGCTAAAAATGAGTTAGTACGTGGACGCAAATGTGCAATCTCGCGTAAATACTCATATGAGTGACGTTTCTTCTGAAGTGGGTATTCAGGACTGCATGATCCTTCCAATACGACTTCAGTCAGTACAACCTCAAAAGGTTGTTTTCCTTCTGGTGTCAATACGAACTTCCCAGTAATGGTCACAGCTGTTCCTGTGTTATACTTCGCTATTGTATCAGCATCTTCAAGTGATGATTCATATACGCACTGAGCATTTCTGAAGTATGTTCCATCATTCAACTCGATGAACCCAACATTCTTACCTTTACGATTGGTACGGATCCATCCTTGTAATTGAACATATTCTATTGAATCTATTTCAACGTCTGTGCCATATGAAATTAAGTCATAGCACTCACGTACAGTCATATACGAAATCATAGCTCTCTCCTTTTTTACGATTACCTAAAACTATTGGTTTGGAAAATTAATTCCTGAATAGTAGACACCACATCTACTGTTTTTACGATTACATGTTTTGGTACTTGAATGTGTTCACTTGAAAAGTCAACAATCCCCACAACACCATGTTCAACCAGTTTATCAACGGTTTCTTGAACATTTTTTGAAACAGTAAGAATGGCAATACGACAGCCCTCTGGCATGCGTAATGCTAACTCACTCATGTGATAAATTGGAATGTCTGATACTTCCCCAAGCTTATTTGGATCAACATCAAATGCACACACTATTTCTCCCACAACATGATTCCAACGGTTATAATTCAAAATTGCACGGCCAAGGTTACCGGCTCCTACTAGGACAATTTTTTCATCAAAACTGACACCCAGTAACTCATCGAATGTATTAATAAGGGTTTCTACATCGTACCCATATCCTTGTTTTCCAAGTGATCCAATAAATGAAAAATCACGTCGGATTGTTGTAGATTCGATGTCCACAAATAAAGATAGTTCTCTTGAAAGAATTCTTTCAACGCCCATACTTTGTAATTTTCGTAATGCTTTGAGATATACTGGATATCGTTGCATTGTTGCTTTTGGAACATCATATCTATTATTACTATTCATTGTCATCACCACCATATGGTAATCATATCACAAACTTATAGTGGTTTAAATGTGATAAATAGAAAAAAATCACAAAGTCATGTTAGAAAATGACGAAATATCACAACTTCCTGCGGGTCTTAATCGCGCTGCATCAAAGGCTGCAATGCCAATCATAGCCGCTTGATCCATGCACGCCCAAAGAGGGGGAACTAAGATATTAATATCCCCAACCTGTTGTTTAAGTGCTTCTACATTCTCACGAAGATGGGCATTGGCTGCAACACCCCCAGCCAAGACAAACGTCTTCACATCATAAGTGCTCAGTGCATGCTTAACTCGTTTCATGAGTGTTTCTACAGCCTTGTGTTGAAAAGCATAGGCAACATCATTTACGTTAAGCTCACGTCCTTCACGGGCTTCTCTTAACATAAGCTGACGAACCGCAGACTTTAATCCTGAAAATGAGAAATCTATAGGATTCTCTGTCTTTACATTGGGTAACGTATAGTGTGGTTGGCCTTGTTTTGCAAGCTTATCAATAATTGGGCCCCCTGGATAACCCAGTCCTAATTGACGCGCAACTTTATCATATGCCTCACCCACTGCATCATCTTGAGTTTTACCAATCACTTCAAACTCATAATCATTATACATCATGACAAGTTCAGTATGGCCTCCCGATACAACCAGCGCCATCAAAGGGTACTCAAAAGAACCCACTAATTTGTTGGCATAGATATGCCCTGCGATATGATGCACAGGAATCAGTGGTAAATCAAGGGACCACGCAAGTGTTTTTGCTGCCATCATCCCCACATGAAGAGACCCAATTAATCCAGGGCCTTGAGTGACAGCAATTGCATCTAAATCAGCAAAGGTCTTCTCTGATTTAACAAGTGCTTCCTTAATGACAAAATTAATGTTTTCGATGTGTAAGCGTGATGCGACTTCTGGAAATACACCACCAAACTCTTTGTGAACATCGATTTGCGTTGCGACAATATTGCTGAGTACATTTTCATCTTCAACAATCGCAACGGATGTCTCATCACAACTTGATTCTATAGCTAAAATTAACATACGTCACCTTCTTTTTTCATAATGATTGCATCCCTATTACGCCCGTAATAGTGTCTACGAATATAGAGTTGTTTAAACCCAAACTTCGTATAAAATGCGATTACTTCTTTGTGCTTTGAATTGACTTCAAGAATTGATGCATTCCCACCACGCTTGATAACCTCATCCCAATAGGCTTGTAAAAGCAGAGTACCTAATCCTTTTCCTTGAGCATTTTTAGATATCACAATTTGATAAAGATCAGAACTGTCTACAAGCATCTTTCCTAAAACAAAACCGACAAGTTGATCATCAAGAATTAACACAAATGCGATGGTATTAAAATCCAACAATTCTTGTTTGTAAAGTGTCTCACTCCAATTTGATTTAAGTTCTTCATCCTGAAGGATTTGAATCCCTTCCAAATCAGAAATAGTCATTTCTCGAATCATGATAAATACCGTGGGACTAATACATCGGGATTGGATATCAACGCCCAAGTATCCCTTAACTCAAGCATATTCTCACAAATATTGAGATACTGTGTTTCTTGTTCAAGTAAATGTGTGTCGCCATAAAATGGACCTGCAATGGTTTGAAGCTCATCCACCATATAGATTCGTTCTTGATCAACAACACCCGCATGAATATACGCACCAAATACGCGTTTAGATCGTGCATCAATAAAAGCAAAGCCATCCTTTTTTCCTACCAGTGATGCCAATGTATCGACTGTATACAGATTAACATTGAGTGTTAATGCAAGAACCTTCGCAAATGTTAACCCAATACGCATCCCGGTATAACTACCCGGTCCATCCGTGACACACACTTCAGAAATTGATGCTTTATCAACATTATTACGCTTCAACAGCTCATCAATTGCACACACAAGACGCTCAGAATGTTTCTTTTTAAGTACCTCTTGAATTGAATCAATCAACACACCCTCTTTTGCAATACCAACCGCACAGATAGAATGTGATGTATCAATCATTAATGTAATCATAATTTCCGCCCTTCTAATGTAATCTTTCGCGTTATTTCATCGACTTCTTCAATCGATACGAAAAAATCATAGTCAATATCATCCGATATAAAATTGCTCCATTCAATCACAACAACAGCATTGTCATCCATGAGATCATAAAGGGCTAAACTGTCTGCATTAACATTCTCAAGTCGATAAGCATCGATATGCTTGAGGTCTAATCGTCCTTCATATTCTTTTAAAAGTGTAAATGTCGGACTTGAAATTGTATCTTCAATATCCAATCCTAAAGCAATACCTTTGGTAAAGGCCGTTTTCCCAACACCCAACTCACCCGTTAAGGCTATGACACATCCTGTATGTAATCTTGAAGAAAATGCCTTTCCTAATTCAATTGTCTCTTGTAAATTATGTGTTATATATTCTTTCATATTCAATCTCCATGTACCAAATTATATCATAGCTTCACAGACTAAACAAACGGATAACTATAAAAAAAAGAACCCTCAAAGTGAAGGTCCTTGATTAACTGGCAATGAGCTATCTTAACTATGGCAGGCATAGCTATTGTCGCCGCTAAAGTGCTTAACTACTGTGTTCGGGATGGGAACAGGTGTGACCACTTCGCTAGAATCACCAGATCAAATTGAGAGAATCTCTCAAAACTAAATAATAGAAAGTCGATTGATAAGTTGACGTTGTATCCTTTCGGATGTGTTGTTGTTTATAAGACGTTTGTGATTAAAACCTCGATCTATTAGTATCAGTCAGCTCCATGTATCGCTACACTTCCACCTCTGACCTATCAACCTGATAGTCTTTCAGGGATCTTACTTCTTACGAATGGGAAATCTCATCTTGGAGTTGGTTTCATGCTTAGATGCTTTCAGCGCTTATCCATTCCATACTTAGCTACCCAGCGGTGCTCTTGGCAGAACAACTGGTACACCAGCGGTATGTCCATCCCGGTCCTCTCGTACTAGGGACAGCGCTCCTCAAATTTCCTACGCCCACAACAGATAGGGACCGAACTGTCTCACGACGTTCTGAACCCAGCTCGCGTACCGCTTTAATGGGCGGACAGCCCAACCCTTGGAACCGGCTTCAGTTCCAGGATGCGATGAGCCGACATCGAGGTGCCAAACCTCGCCGTCGATATGAACTCTTGGGCGAGATTAGCCTGTTATCCCCAGGGTAGCTTTTATCCGTTAAGCGACGGCCCTTCCACGCGGAACCGCCGGATCACTAAGCCCGACTTTCGTCCCTGCTCGACTTGTAAGTCTCGCAGTCAAGCACACTTCTGCCTTTGCGCTCGTCGATTGATTTCTGACCAATCTGAGTGTACCTTTGGGCGCCTCCGTTACTCTTTAGGAGGCGACCGCCCCAGTCAAACTGCCTACCTGACACGTTCCCGGATCCGGATTACGGACCGCGGTTAGAACTTCAAACATACAAGAGTGGTATCCCAGTTGTGACTCCACGTATACTAGCGTACACGCTTCACAGTCTCCCACCTATCCTGTACATGTAGGCTCAAAGTTCAATATCAAGCTACAGTAAAGCTCCATGGGGTCTTTCCTTCTAGTTGCGGGTAACCGGCATTATCACCGGTACTAAGATTTCACCGAGTCTGCTGCCGAGACAGCGCCCAAATCGTTACGCCTTTCGTGCGGGTCGGAACTTACCCGACAAGGAATTTCGCTACCTTAGGACCGTTATAGTTACGGCCGCCGTTCACTGGGGCTTCAGTTCAATGCTTCGGATTGCTCCTAACACATCCCCTTAACCTTCCAGCACCGGGCAGGCGTCACCCCCTATACTTCGCCTTGCGGCTTTGCAGAGAGCTATGTTTTAGTTAAACAGTCGCTTGGGCCTCTTCACTGCGGCTCTACTCTTCATAGAGCACCCCTTCTCCCTAAGTTACGGGGTCATTTTGCCGAGTTCCTTGGCAACAGTTCTCTCGCTCACCTCAGGATTCTCTCCTTGCCCACCTGTGTCGGTTTTGGTACGGGCCACCATACAATTATCGCTAGAAACTTTTCTTGAAAGCTGGCATCAACACCTTCGCTACTTCCTCACGGGTTCACTCCCCATCACGCCTTTGCATTGATGTGCGGATTTGCCTACACATCTGCTCCTTCGCTTGGACGCACTCTTCCAGTCGTGCGCTGTATCTAGCCTTCTCTGTCATTCCTTCACTTGTATTGTGGGTACGGGAATATCAACCCGTTGTCCATCGACTACGCTTTTCAGCCTCATCTTAGGTCCCGACTTACCCAGGGAGGACGAGCCTTCCCCTGGAAACCTTAGGCAATCGGTGTGTCAGATTCTCACTGACATTTCGCTACTCACACCGGCATTCTCACTTCTATACGCTCCAGCGCTCCTTACGGTACACCTTCAACGCTGTATAGAACGCTCCCCTACCATTCATATTACTATAAATTCGCAGCTTCGGTAACATGCTTAGCCCCGGTACATTTTCGGCGCAGGGTCACTCGACTAGTGAGCTGTTACGCACTCTTTCAAGGGTGGCTGCTTCTAAGCCAACCTCCTAGTTGTCTGTGCATCCCCACATCCTTTTCCACTTAGCATGTATTTTGGGACCTTAGCTGGCGATCTGGGCTGTTTCCCTCTCGTCTATGGACATTATCACCCACAGACTGACTGCCAAGCATTAACCATTGGCATTCGGAGTTTGATAATGATCAGTACCCCTAGATGGGGCCATCACACTTTCAGTGCTCTACCTCCAATGGCATTCACTTGACGCTAGCCCTAAAGCTATTTCGGGGAGAACCAGCTATCTCGAAGTTCGATTGGCTTTTCACCCCTAGCCACAACTCATCCGCCAGCTTTTCAACGATGGTCGGTTCGGTCCTCCATTTGGTTTCACCCAAACTTCAACCTGGTCATG
This sequence comes from Erysipelothrix larvae, assembly GCF_001545095.1. Classification (NCBI taxonomy): domain Bacteria; kingdom Bacillati; phylum Bacillota; class Erysipelotrichia; order Erysipelotrichales; family Erysipelotrichaceae; genus Erysipelothrix; species Erysipelothrix larvae. Next base: position 744,274 of record NZ_CP013213.1, on the reverse strand, counting down.
GCTAGATCACTTCGTTTCGGGTCTACGACATTGTACTATTTCGCCCTATTCAGACTCGCTTTCGCTTCGGCTCCGCCTCTTCAGCTTAACCTCGCACACTATCGTAACTCGCCGGTTCATTATGCAATAGGCACGCCATCACCCTTTAACGGGCTCTGACTTCTTGTAAGCATACGGTTTCAGGTTCTATTTCACTCCGCGCCAGCGGTTCTTTTCACCTTTCCCTCACGGTACTGGTTCACTATCGGTCACTAAGGAGTATTTAGCCTTACCGGGTGGTCCCGGCAGATTCCGACAAGGTTTCACGTGCCTCGCCGTACTCAGGATCCCACTAGAGTGATTCTCAATTTCAAATACAGGGCTTGCACCTTCTTCGGCTGGCCTTTCAATGCCATTCTTCTATCTCAAATCAATCCCATATCGTGGTCCTACAACCCCGACCCTAAAGTCGGTTTGGGCTCTTCCCGTTTCGCTCGCCACTACTCAGGGAATCATTCTTTATTTTCTTTTCCTCTTGCTACTAAGATGTTTCAATTCGCAAGGTTGCCTCATATCAAACTATGTGTTCATTTGACTGTAATACTGCTCTACCAGTATTGGGTTCCCCCATTCGGATACCTCCGGATCATTGTGTACGTACCACTCCCCGAAGCATTTCGCTGTTAGTCGCGTCCTTCATCAGCTCTTAGTGCCTAGGCATCCACCGTACGCCCTTCCATATTTAATCACGTCATTACAACCTCAGCCTGCATAAGACTGGATTGCGCTTTGTTTTTTTTATGTGTTCGCTTTGTTTGTTTGCTTAAGTTACTGTTAAATTGCTTTTTAACTTTGACTTTGTGTTCTTAGTTTTTCAACTATCCAAAAAGATCCATTTTTTTACCTATCTGAATCTCTTCTATTATTCAGTTTTCAAAGATCCTGAGATGATCGCTTCGATCTCTCAAAACTAAACAAGAAACGTGTGTACCAATTTCGACGTCTTTCTAATACTCCTTAGAAAGGAGGTGATCCATCCCCACCTTCCGGTAGGGATACCTTGTTACGACTTAACCCCAGTCATCGATCCTACCTTCGACAGCTCCCTCCCTTGCGGGTTAGGCCACTGGCTTCGGGTATTACCAACTCCCATGGTTTGACGGGCGGTGTGTACAAGGCCCGAGAACGTATTCACCGCGGCATGCTGATCCGCGATTACTAGCGATTCCGACTTCATGGAGTCGAGTTGCAGACTCCAATCCGAACTGAGACGTACTTTATGAGATTCGCTCCACATCACTGCTTCGCTTCCCTTTGTATACGCCATTGTAGTACGTGTGTAGCCCAGATCATAAGGGGCATGATGATTTGACGTCATCCCCACCTTCCTCCGGTTTATCACCGGCAGTCTCTCTAGAGTCCCCATCTTTACATGCTGGTAACTAGAGACAAGGGTTGCGCTCGTTGCGGGACTTAACCCAACATCTCACGACACGAGCTGACGACAACCATGCACCACCTGTATCCGCCATAACTATTACACATCTCTGTGCTTTTGCGCGGTATGTCAAGACCTGGTAAGGTTCTTCGCGTTGCGTCGAATTAAACCACATACTCCACCGCTTGTGCGGGCCCCCGTCAATTCCTTTGAGTTTTACGCTTGCGCGCATACTCCCCAGGCGGGATACTTATTGCGTTAACTGCAGCACTGAGATTCTTCCCAACACTTAGTATCCATCGTTTACGGCGTGGACTACTAGGGTATCTAATCCTATTTGCTCCCCACGCTTTCGAGCCTCAGCGTCAGTATCAGGCCAGTGAGCCGCCTTCGCCACTGGTGTTCCTCCATATATCTACGCATTTTACCGCTACACATGGAATTCCACTCACCTCTCCTGTACTCAAGTCTACCAGTTTCTAAGGCGTCACGGGGTTGAGCCCCGAACTTTCACCTTAAACTTAATAAACCGCCTACGCTCCCTTTACGCCCAATAATTCCGGATAACGCTCGCCACCTACGTATTACCGCGGCTGCTGGCACGTAGTTAGCCGTGGCTTTCTGGTAAGGTACCGTCAAGCACAGATCATTCCCTATCCGTACATTTCTTCCCTTACAACAGAGCTTTACAACCCGAAGGCCTTCTTCACTCACGCGGCGTCGCTCGGTCAGGGTTTCCCCCATTGCCGAAAATTCCCTACTGCTGCCTCCCGTAGGAGTCTGGGCCGTGTCTCAGTCCCAGTGTGGCCGGTCACCCTCTCAGGCCGGCTACGCATCATCGTCTTGGTGAGCCGTTACCTCACCAACTAACTAATGCGCCATAAATCCATCCCATTGTGATGTATCCCATCTTTACTTTAAATATGATGCCATATCTAAACCTATCCGGTATTAGCAGTCGTTTCCAACTGTTATCCCAGGCATTGGGGCAGGTTGTTTATGTATTACTCACCCGTTCGCCACTAACTTCTCTAAAAAACAAGTTTTCTAGGTCCGTTCGTTCGACTTGCATGTATTAGGCACGCCGCCAGCGTTCATCCTGAGCCAGGATCAAACTCTCCATTTGATTCTTTCTCTTTTTTTGTTTATCTTTTATAAACACAAACTCTGACAGTTTGTTTTTTACTTTATTTCTAATTTCGAAATTGACGTTTCTTGTTCAGTTTTCAAAGACCAAATTCTTCTGCATCCGATTTGTTCGGTGCTTATATATATTAACCCTAAACACTACAAAAGTCAACCAATTAAATACCATTTTTTCCTAAAATGCATAAAATTATTTTTTATTCAAGTAAGGTATGGAGTAAAAGCTACTCAATAGTCTGTTATTGATTGATTTTATTGCATTTGCATAACAATTTTTTCAATAGATTCTTAAATATTTTATAGCTGAACAGGTTGTCCTAGAGTGTTATTATCTTAAAAAAATGACACGAGGTCATTTTTAGTGATTCAAGTGAGTAGTTCTCATGAGTCACTCACTCAAACTTTGCGTCATAATCATCGATAAGGTAAACTTTACCATTTTTTTCAGTTAAGACGACACCTATTTGAGGTTCAAAAATATAGGTAACGCCTCCATATACATATTGGACAGCCATATGATCTGATGCACGAGCCATCATTCCAACGACTTCATCCGACTTAGGACCATATAAATCAAAGGTTCCACCTTCAAGCGTATCAAATCGGACCGCTACTGTTTTAGTGTCTATTCCCATCTCTTGGGTCAAAAACAATAATGCATGAGCGTATGCCCAGCAAGAACCACCGCGATCAACTAATCCGGTATAGGCAGTCCAATATCTTTCAGGATATCCATTGATAATGTAAGTATAGACAAAACCATTGATTGTTTTAGCCATTTCAAATTTATCAGTATTCGTAGACCACCCTTGTTGCCCAATAATTTCCAATGCTTTTTCTAAAGCAGCGACGTTCTCTTCATACCGTCCACTCTTTTCACTAAAGTAAGAACGGGTTATGCGTTGTGATGAAGATGGTGTTGTATTTTGATTTGTACGGTTTGTACCTGCTGAATTGGATCCAGTCGAAGGCACTTTATTTGCTACCTCAACAACTTCCTTTTCCTTTACGACTACAGTAAACTGATCTTTCGCTTCGTTTCCGTTTTTATCAACTGCACTCACATCAACGACATAAGAGCCTGGTTTGTTTAAATCAACATCTCCAGTGAAGACTACTTCTAAATCACCATCAACACGATCGTTTGCATGGACGTCTTGTTTATAGTCAATTGTCTCACCTTGAGTTACTTCAAGATCTTTTACACCACTAATTACGGGATGTACTGTATCCATAACATTAAAGATTACTTCTTTTTCTGCATTGGATTCATTTAACGATAATCGCACACTTAAGTTCTGTTCACCTATTTTTGAAAAGGAAACTTCTGATTCAGGTTTGATTAACTCTTTATTCAGGATGTACAACACCTTAATATCATCTTCAACATCAACATCAATCAAGTCTTTCAATTGATAAGACACCCCATATTCTAAAGTATCATTCACCACATTTAGCGAAACATTTGATAGACGATGTTGTTCTTGTTCTAAAGTTTCTTGGATTCTTTGTAGCTTTTGATTTTCAATTTGATTCATGACCAAGTAGCTAGTACCCACAACCACAAGACACACGGTCACGATAATCCCGATTATTTTTGTTCTGCTCATTCGTGTTAGCATATGATGCCCTCCCCTTTTTCTCATATAATAAGCATATCTAATTTAAGTTGATTTATCACTTAATTTATCATGCGTACTAAGGGAGTGTGATTAGAATCAAAAAAACTGCCAATCAATCGATCAGCAGTCTTAATTTAAATTACTTAATAATTTCTGTTACGTTACCAGCACCAACAGTACGTCCACCTTCACGGATAGAGAATGTTGTACCTTGTTCAACAGCAATTGGAGCTCCTAATTCAACAACCATTTCAACGTTGTCACCAGGCATAACCATTTCAACACCTTCAGGTAGTTTAATAGTTCCTGTAACGTCAGTTGTACGGAAGTAGAATTGAGGACGGTAGTTCTCAACGAAAGGAGTATGACGTCCACCTTCTTCTTTAGTCAAGATATACACTTGAGCACGGAAGTTAGTATGAGGTGTCACTGATCCTGGTTTAGCAAGAACTTGTCCACGTTCGATTTCTTCACGGTTTACACCACGTAGAAGCGCACCAACGTTATCACCAGCCATAGCTGAGTCTAACATCTTGTGGAACATTTCGATTCCTGTAACAACAGTTTTACGAGTTGGGCGGATACCGATAACTTCAACTTCTTCGTTAAGTTTCAATTCTCCACGTTCAACACGTCCAGTAGCAACTGTACCACGACCTGAGATTGTGAATACGTCTTCTACTGACATTAAGAATGGTTTGTCAGTTTCACGAGCTGGTTCAGGAACAAACTCATCAACAGCAGCCATTAATTCAGTAATTTTTTCTTCCCATGCAGCATCGCCTTCAAGAGCTTTAAGCGCTGAACCGCGGATTACTGGAGCTGAATCTCCGTCATAACCATTGTCAGTCAATAGTTCGCGGATTTCCATTTCTACTAAGTCGATTAATTCTTCATCATCAACCATATCGCATTTGTTCAAGAATACTACGAAGTATGGAACACCTAATTGACGCGCAAGCAAGATGTGCTCACGTGTTTGAGGCATAGGACCATCTGTAGCAGCAACTACTAAGATAGCACCGTCCATTTGTGCAGCACCTGTGATCATGTTTTTAACGTAGTCAGCGTGCCCTGGGCAGTCAACGTGTGCGTAGTGACGTTTTTCTGTTTCGTACTCAACGTGTGAAGTACTGATTGTGATTCCACGTTCTTTTTCTTCTGGAGCTTTATCGATTTGATCATATGCAAATTTTTCAGCACCACCTGCTTTAGCTAATACAGAAGTAATTGCAGCAGTTAGAGTTGTTTTCCCGTGGTCAACGTGTCCCAATGTACCAATGTTAACGTGTGGTTTGGAACGGTCAAATTTTACTTTAGCCATAAAATGTATGTCCTCCTAAATTGAATTTTATTCAATATCTATTTTAGATTAAACTACAATTAAAATCAACAGTCAATTTAAAGACTTAATTAATTGCGTTTACGTTTTTGAATTGTTTCAGCAATGCTCTTAGGCACTTCATCGTAGTGATCAAATTGCATTGATGATTGTCCACGACCTTGTGTGAATGAACGAAGGTCTGTAGTGTACCCTGACATTTCTGAAAGTGGTACGAATGCTTTAACAGAAATTGCATTTCCACGCTCTTCTTGATCACGGATTTGTCCACGACGTGAAGAGATATCTCCCATAACAGCACCTAAGTACTCTTCTGGAGCAGTAACTTCAACAAGCATGATTGGTTCAAGGATTACTGGATCACATTTCTTCGCAGCTTCTTTAAACGCAATACTTGCAGCAACCTTATATGCCATTTCACTTGAATCGACATCGTGAGATGATCCATCAAATAATGTAGCTTTAATATCGATTGCTGGATATCCAGCCAATAGACCGTTATCTAATGCGGCTTTAACACCTTCACCTGTTGGTTTAACATATTCACGAGGAACGGTTCCCCCAACAACTGCATCGATAAATTCGAATCCTTTACCTGGATTTGGTTCAAACTTGATCCAAACGTGACCATATTGTCCACGTCCACCAGATTGGCGGATAAACTTACCTTCACAATCAGCTGCTTTGCGGATTGTTTCACGGTATGCTACTTGTGGAGCACCAACGTTTGCTTCAACCTTGAATTCACGCTTCATACGGTCAACAAGGATGTCTAAGTGCAACTCACCCATACCTGCAATGATAGTTTGTCCTGTTTCTTCGTCTGTATAAGTCTTGAACGTAGGATCTTCTTCAGCAAGTTTAGAAAGCGCAATTGCCATCTTATCTTGGTCACCTTTTGATTTAGGTTCGATTGCAACGTTGATAACTGGTTCAGGGAATACCATTGATTCAAGGATAATTGCGTTCTTTTCTTCACACAATGTATCACCTGTTGATGTTTCCTTAAGACCAACTGCAGCTGCAATTTCACCAGCGTAAACTGTGTCGATTTCTTGACGGTGGTTCGCATGCATTTGCATGATACGTCCCATACGTTCGCGTTTTTGTTTCACTGAGTTATACACAGCGGAACCTGAACCGATAAATCCTGAATATACACGGAAGTAAGTTAGACGTCCCACAAATGGGTCAGTCATTACCTTAAATGCTAGTGCTGAGAATGGCTCATCATCATTTGCATGACGTTCTGCCGGTGTTTCACCATCGAGTAGTGTTCCTTGGATTGCAGGAATATCAAGAGGTGAAGGAAGGTAATCAACAACTGCATCAAGCATTGCGATAACTCCTTTATTCTTGTAAGCTGCTCCACAAAGCACTGGGAAGAAATCACCGCTAATTACGGCTTTACGTAATGTCGCTTTAACTTCTTCAATAGAAGGTGTTTCTCCTTCAAGGATTTTCATCATGAAATCTTCATCATATTCTGCGATGAAGTCGAAGAGTAATTCACGTGCTTCAGCTACTTGATCCAAGTATTCAGCAGGAATATCTACGATATCATCTGATTTTTGTGTCACATCAGTAAATAGATGTGCTTTTTCCTCAATGATGTCAATAAGACCATCGAAGTGATCTTCAACACCAATTGGAAGTTGAATTGGTGCGGATTTAGCACCAAGACGTGTACGGATTGATTCAGCTGACATAAAGAAGTCAGCTCCTGTAGCATCCATTTTATTAACGAATACGATACGAGGAACTCCGTATTTTGTAGCTTGTCTCCAAACTGTTTCTGTTTGTGGTTCAACACCTGATTTCGCATCTAGAACAGCAACTGCGCCATCTAGTACACGAAGTGAGCGTTCAACCTCAACTGTAAAGTCAACGTGACCCGGAGTATCAATGATATTAATTCGGTGGTCATTCCATGCAGCTGTTGTAGCAGCTGAAGTGATTGTAATCCCACGTTCTTGCTCTTGTGCCATCCAGTCCATGGTAGCAGCACCGTCGTGAGTTTCTCCAATCTTATGTGTACGTCCCGTATAATACAAGATACGCTCTGTCGTTGTTGTTTTTCCAGCATCAATGTGCGCCATGATACCAATATTACGCATCATATTCAAAGAAAATTCACGTGACATAGTTCATACACCCCTTTCGTCTTGTTAATATTACCAGCGATAGTGAGCAAACGCACGGTTCGCTTCAGCCATCTTATGTACATCGTCGCGTTTCTTAACAGAAGCACCTGTTCCGTTAGATGCGTCGATAATTTCGTTCGCTAAACGTTGTTCCATAGTCTTTTCACTACGTGAACGTGAGTATTGAACGATCCAGCGAAGTCCAAGTGTCAAACGACGTTCTTGTGTTACTTCTACTGGGATTTGTAAGTTTGACCCACCTACACGGCGTGCTTTAAGTTCTAGTAATGGTAAAACATTTTCTAAAGCTTGTTCAAACACTTCCATAGGTTGGCGTCCAGTTTTTTCTTCAATGATTTCAAAAGCGTTGTATAAAATTGCTTGCGCTACACCTTTTTTCCCGTCAATCATGACTTTGTTTATTAAACGTGTAACCAATTTAGAGTTGTAAATTGGATCCGCAACAACATCGCGTTTTGGAACCGCTCCTTTTCTTGGCATAATTAGTCTCCTTTCACTCTTGTTAAATTAGTCGCGTGGTTTCTTAGTTCCGTATAAAGAACGACTTTGACGGCGGTTGTTTACACCAGCGCAGTCTAAAGTACCACGAATAATATGGTAACGTACCCCAGGTAAGTCCTTAACACGTCCACCACGAATCATAACAACACTGTGCTCTTGTAAGTTGTGCCCAATCCCAGGGATATAAGCAGTAACTTCCATACCGTTGCTCAAACGAACACGCGCATATTTACGTAACGCAGAGTTAGGTTTCTTAGGTGTCATTGTTCCAACACGAGTACAAACACCACGTTTTTGTGGGCTATTTGTTTCTGTGTATTCACGTTTGATAGTGTTCAATGAACGACCAAGAGCTGGAGATTTCGATTTGTATACTCGTTTTGATCTTCCTTTTTGCACCAATTGATTAATTGTTGGCATTAAATTTCTCCTTCCATTTTGTATATTTATGCACACAGTTCCATGTGTGCCGAACCACTCACAATATATAGGCTTCTTACGCATAAGAAACCCTTTGATATTCATAAGCTATTTAATACTACCACAACGACCCCAAAAGTCAAGTGTTTTCATAATTATTTCATTCAAGCACGACCCGATAATAGTGCAAGCGAAAAAGCGCAGATCATTGATTTTTGCTGTGATACAATAAAGGCTCGATTTATTCGAGCCATTCTATGTTAATCCTTAATCAAATACAATCAAAATTATTCGCTGGCAATCTCTTGTTCTTGATATTCTTCGCTACCCGCACCTCTAAATCCAAAGAATTTGAAGAAGTCAATTTTACCTTCTTTATGAAGTGTCACAACTATGGTTACAAAGATTGGAACACCAAATAGTCCCCAAAAGCCAAAGAGCTTCAACCCAACAAAAATCGAAATCAAGGTAGCAATCGGATGAAGTCCAATTTGGTCTCCAATTACTTTTGGTTCAAGGATATTTCTTATAATCGTAATCACAGCGTAGATTACAACTAATCCAACCCCTAAAGATACGTTCCCTGTAATCAGCGAATAAATACCCCACGGAATAAGAATTGTACCCGTACCAAGCACCGGTAATATATCTACAATTGCGATAATACCCGCAAGCATAATTGCATTTGGAATTCTTAGAATTGAAAATCCGATTGCGAGTTCAGTAAACGTAATAAAAATAATAATTGTATATGACTTAATATACTTCCCAATAAGTACTGAGAACAATTGTCCCACATCGAGTACCAATTGTTTCGTTTTTGGAGAGAGTACATTCAAACACGTATCTACAATGTTTGAGTAATCCAGTGTAAAGAAGAATGATGAGATAATTGTGATTAATAATCCAATAAATAAGTTTGGAATTGATGTCACAAGTCCCGTAATCCATGTAACGATAACACCTGACAATGACTTCGCCACTGAGATTACAGCTTGATTCATTTCTGTTAATGCAGTATCAACGATATTTGCCATTGTTGGATCAAGTTGTGTAATCCATTGTTCTGCACTTTGCGCAAGTGATGTAAACACAGGCGAAAGCGTTTTTTCATAAAAACTCTCAATTACTGGAACCATAACTTGAACATAAGCGATAAACCGTAGGGCTAACCAAAATAACACTAGCGCGATTAAGATATAGAATACAACAACAACACCGATGGCCAATAACTTCCGATTACCAAATGCACGTTTTGTATATGAAACGAGTGGTTTTACCAATGATGCAATCAAAAACCCAAATATAAATGGTAACAAGTATCCAGTCGCAAATCTAAATAAACCATACGTAATAGACAGCATTACAGCTGCATAGGCAATATTAATAAGAAACTCTTTTTTGTTTCGAACGGTCACGAATGACGCCCCCTATCTAATTAAAATACTGTATTATACAACCAATACACTACATGATTAATGGGTCAATGTAAATAGTTTTAAATCAAAGATATTGATTCCCATAATTATATGGGTTCAATCACAAATCTTGTGGGATGGCACATTCCTAACATAGGTTTTCCTACTTGCATCAATTAACTTTAAGAAGAAGTATTCATCATCAGGGTAACCATAACCTTGTCTTCGTAGAGTCTTGATTTTATTATTGATACCTTCTATTTTACCCGCAGAAATCTTAATAGTTGCATGAGCGATGATTCCTTCAAAGTGATTGTCTAAGAGTCGTCCAAACCATTGAAAGTGTTTGTTTTTTGTAGCTTGACAGATTTCGACAATTGAACTGATTTCATCTGCCATTTTACTCTCATCATTAAGGGTGTATGCGTAGCGCAATTTCTCTTTTACCACATCCAGTGTGAAGATTAATGCATTCTCTTTCAATAGTTCATCGTAACGTACTTCATGACCTTCTTTACGCGTAATGTTGGGTATATTAAATAAAGAACTGCCTTCCTTGATAATCTTTCCATTTCTGGCTTCATTGTCTTTTCTAATGAGCGTTTCTCGTGATGACATTAAGATGTATCTTGTCTTCTTAAGTGCCGCAGCAGCCTCTATATTCCCTTCATTCTTCAAACGATTTTGCTCATCCTTGCGAACCTCGTTGATGACCTTATCATTAAAGTTTTTGATGATATGAAAATGATCAAATACAACTTGGATGTGTTCGCATTTTTCTTCAAACGCTTCTTGGTAATTTGAGTTCATATCGCATGCAACAGCTTCAACGTGATCCATCCACTTTAGGCCAACATGCTCTATAAAATCATAGACGACTTGCTTCTTCTTTCCGTGTGCAATCCATAAAATGTGACCCGTTTCCATATCGATAATATGGGTTGCATACTTATGTCCATCATGGAGTTTAAACTCATCAATGCCTAGGTATCGTGTGTAGTCCTCTGGTTTCTTTAGTACCTCGCCATCAATTGTATAGAGTTCTTTCAAGCGTTTGAGGTCGATGGCTTTAACAGTGTTTTTCCCTAATCCTGTAATCTCAGCGACTTGCTTGAGGGTATATGTTCCAATACTGAGTAGGTCTCTTGTATAGTTTTCAAGTTCAATAGTAATAAAGTGGTTTTCAGCCTTAAACGGTACACTCTGCATCTTTGAATTCCTACAAGAAACACAATAGAATTGGGGTCTATCAAAACGAACATGCATCAGTGTTGCACCAATACTTAAATGCCTTAGTGTGCACGGTTTACGATTGTTTATATGCATCACCTTACCACAACCGCTGCATACTTTATCTGTTTCTTGAACTTCTAAAATACCATGCATGCAATAAGCATCTCTTTGGGATCTTGTTGTTTCGATTGTGGTGTTGGTGTTATGAAATCCACGGAGTGTATTAGGGATTAAGAAATGATTTAAACATAGTTCTTGTGATTGGGTTAGTGTCTGTGTATAATTCATGTATGGACCTTCCTGTTTGTTTATTCTGCAAAATAAATTCTACAGTAAGGTCTTTTTTCATTCAAGTTGTTATTATTTTACAAATGTCATTCACAGGCAATCCCACATAAAAAGTGATTGACCCATTATATGAGATACTTTCACACATAAACTCGATACATTTTGAGTTGATCGCATCAATAAATTTAAATCAATCTCCTAGTATTATTAGTGTTTCAAAAGTGGAACTTAACTTTTCACATTACAAAATTATTTTTTTTGAGATTTCATCTTGCTTTATATCTCTGACTATGTTTAAATAGATAAGCAAAGCAACGGAAGAACCTTCTCCTAAAGCTTGATGCACTTCATTTTTTGAAAAAAAGCTGCTTGCTTTTTACCCCCATAAGTATGAACCTTCAGTCCTAAACATTATTTAAAAAATGTGTAAAAAAGTATTGATTCAAGTCAGTTCTTATGGTAGTATGTAATAGCGCTAAAAAAAGTGGCGAAACAACGTTGGAGATGTACTCAAGTGGCTGAAGAGGTGCCCCTGCTAAGGGTATAGGCCGGGTGACTGGCGCGGGAGTTCAAATCTCCCCATCTCCGCCATTCTAATTTGCTTCGTATTAAAACATGGTCTAGTGGTGTAGTGGTTAACATGCCTGCCTGTCACGCAGGAGATCGCGGGTTCGAGTCCCGTCTAGACCGCCATTTATGCGAGTGTGGTACAATGGTAGCACACGACCTTGCCATGGTTGAGACGGGGGTTCGATTCCCCTCACTCGCTCCAAGAAATTCACTTACTTCAATGGAAACATTAAGTACATTTATAAATACGATAAGAGCTCAGGCTCTTTTTTTTATATAGGTAAAGGTGTGGGATTTGCACACCTTTAAGTTATTAATCGTTTAACGTTGTTTTATAATGAAGTCCCCATTCCCAAAGTACATCATGGACTGATTTCAAACTATACCCCGTTTCTGTAAGAGAATACTCCACACGTGGGGGTACTTCAGCATAAACTTTTCGATTTACAAGTCCACTTTCTTCCATGGCTCGAAGATGTTGCGTCAAGACTTTTTGAGAAATACCATTGAGTGACTTTTTCAGTTCACCAAATCGTTTTGTTCCCAAGAGTAATTCTCTTACTATCAACAGTTTCCATCGATCGCCCATTAAAAGTAGCGATGTTTCTACTGGACAATCTGGAAGGTCTTTTAGGTCAATCATATTTTAATCTCCTTTAATAAACCAATGGTTTCAATATAGCGCCTATAGCACTTTAGAGTGCCTACTATACAAATGATACTAATGAGTATGTTATAAGTTTAGAGAACAAAATATAGAAGTCTCTCACAAAAGGAGTGAATTAAAAATGAGAATTGGAGTTATTGGAGCAAATGGGAAAGCGGGATCGTTAATTGTTCAAGAAGCGGTATCTCGAGGACATGATGTCACATCAATTATTAGACAGGGACAAGCAGCCAAAGGTACTGTCTTACTCAAGAAAGACTTATTTGATTTAACCCTATGAAGATATCAAATCATTTGATGTCATTGTCGATGCATTTGGAGCATGGACTCAAGAAACAATTCCACTGCATGTGAGTTCAGTGGACCACCTTTGCAATATATTAAGCAGCCATGACAATCGTTTACTTATAGTAGGCGGGGCTGGCAGTCTTTTTGTAGATCCAGATCATACGATATTACTAAAGGATACACCGGATTTCCCAGAAGCATTTATGCCATTTGCAAATGCACAGGGTGAAGCATTGGAACATCTTAAAACCAGAACTGATGTACAGTGGACCTTCTTAAGCCCAGCCGCCGATTTTTAAACCTGACGGACTTAGAACTGGTTCTTATAAACTCGGGCAAGATCAACTTACTTTAAGTAAAAGTGGTGACTCTCACATTAGTTATGCAGACTATGCAATTGCGATGGTTGATGATGCAGAAAATGGGCACTATATTGGAAAACGATTTAGTGTAGTGAGTGTTTAGGCATTACCCATCTTTAAAGACGAGAACCTGAATTCTCCTTTTTTCATGGGAACATCCCTTGATTACCTAACTGATATGCACAGTTTTTTAATATAGAGATTACTTATCTTGCTTCTATATTATTAAGAAGGCTTCCATTATCTGACTCACAATCACATGTACAGTATTTTTAACTGGTTTCATTTATTTAAAGCCTTTTATGTCTATGTTATAATACGTTTTGTAAGGAAGAGGATGTAAGGGATGAAAATATTATTTGCAACAACGAATAAGGCGAAAATACGCTATTATGCTCATAAACTCAAAGAATATGGTGTTGATATTCTGACCTTATCGGATATAGGATTAAGTATTGATGTTGAAGAAACAGGGAAAACTCCCCTGGAAAATGCAATCATAAAAGCTAAGACTTATGCTAAAGCAAGTCAGTATCCTACAATTTCTTTAGATGATGGCTTATTCTTTGATACCCTTCCGGATATGCTTCAACCCAATACGCATGTAAGAAGAGTCCATGGTCGCTATCTGAATGACGAAGAAATGATTGAACACTATATTGGTCTTGTAAATCAATACGGATCCGATGGAAAACTATTCGGATATTTTTTAAAGGGAGTTGCCTTGTCGTATGGTGAGACACTGCTTACATTTGAGAAAAAAACACCGCGTTGTTTCACGAATCAAAGAAGTCCGATTATTGATGAGGGGTATCCCCTTGCCTCCATTCAAATGATCCCTGAATTCAATAAGTTTAAATCAGAGCTTTCTGATGAAGAAGAGATGCTTTCGATGGATGTCGAACAAAAAGAATTGTTTGATTTTATGATTCAATCAATTCAACGCTTATAAATACGTGCTTATCAAGCACTTTTTATTTACCCAACAAGTATCAAAAAGACAACCGTCAAGGTTGTCTTTGATGTATTAATCTAAGTCTTCTCCGTTAGAAGCAATTACTTTCTTATACCAATTAAATGATTTCTTTGGCGTACGTTTGTATGTTCCGTTTCCTTGATCATCGCGGTCTACATACACAAATCCATAACGCTTGCTCATTTCACCTGTTGAAGCAGATACAAGGTCAATTGGACCCCACATTGTGTATCCAAGAAGATCAACACCATCAATGCTCACTGCATCGCGCATTGCGGCAATGTGATCACGCATATAGCTGATACGGTAATCATCTTCAACATAACCATTTGCATCTGGTTTATCTACTGCACCCAATCCGTTTTCAACAACAAACAATGGTTTTTGATAGCGATCATACAATGCATTCATCGTAATTCTGAATCCAAGAGGGTCAATTTGCCATCCCCATTCGCTTGCACCAAGGTATGGATTTTTTAGTGATTCAAACATATTGCCTTTTGCTTTTGCAGTATGCTCAGGATCCACTGAAGTTACCTTTGATGAGTAGTATGAGAATGAAATAAAGTCTACTGTATTATTTGCAAGAAGTTCTTTATCTTCTTCAGTAATATCAATGTGAATGCCTTTTAATTCAAAGTCACGAAGTGCATAGTTTGGATACACGCCACGTGCTTGTACATCAACAAAGAAATAGTTTGAACGATCTTTCTTATAAGCATCCCATACGTCATTAGGGTTTGGTGTAAATGCATAGGTTGATCCAGCAGCTAACATACATCCTACCATGATTTCAGGATCAATTTCGTGTGCAATCTTTGTTGCAAGTGCACTCGCAACAAGTTCATGGTGAATTGATTGATACAATTGTTGTTGCTTGTCTTCACCTTCAGTGATTTCAAGACCTGCTCCCATAAACGGAGCATGTAAGATAATGTTAATTTCATTGAATGTCAACCAGTATTTTACCAAGCCTTTGTAGCGTGTGAACAATACTCGCACAAGTCTTTCATAGAATGTAATTAACTGACGATTTTTCCATCCACCATATTCTTTTGTAAGGTGAAGTGGGCAGTCAAAGTGAGTAATCGTTACAAGTGGTTCAATCCCATATTTTTTACACTCTTTGAACACATCTTCATAGAATTTTAACCCTGCTTCATTGGGTTGTGTTTCATCACCATTTGGGAAAATACGTGACCAAGCAATTGAGAGTCTGAATACACCAAATCCCATCTCAGCATATAATTTAATATCTTCTTTATAATTTTCGTAGAAACGAACGCCTTCTTGAGCTGGATAGTAATAACCATCCATAAATCCGTCTACATGTTTAACACCCATTGCGATTGGCCAACGATCTTGACCATGAGGAATGACATCAACGTTTGCAAGTCCACGACCATCAACGTTATATGCACCTTCATATTGGTTAGCGGCAGTCGCGCCACCCCATAAAAAACCTTTAGGAAATCCCATAGTAATTACCTCCATATTAACGTGTTCATTATACCGCATAATTTGACCTTTATTGAGAATATGGTATTTATTTTCACTGAATGCACTGATGCTTTCCCCAAAATCATGATAAAATACAGTATATAGAAATTTATACTGTTACTTATTTTCATTGGAGGCATTTATGAATTCACCCTTTATCTACTCAAACGACAACAAACGCTATCATACTTACAATTACTATACCCGACAAAAGTATGGTTCAAAAGTATATAAAGTTTGCATTGATGCTGGATTTTCATGTCCCAACCGCGATGGAACCGTTGGTTATGGAGGGTGTAACTTTTGCTCAGAACGCGGGTCTGGAGATATGATTCCAGATACCGAGAATATCGAACTTCAAATACAGGGTGGATTTGAAATTATGAACCGAAAATGGAACGGTGCACAAGCGATTGCTTACTTTCAATCCTATTCCAACACCCACGCACCCCTTCATGCACTAAAAAAACTCTACACCCCCTACTTCTTTGATGATCGCTTTATTTCCATCGATATCGCGACACGCTCAGATTGTCTTGACCAAGAAAAGATTGCGTTCTTTAAATCAATGAGCGTTCATAAGGAAGTAACCTTTGAGATTGGTCTTCAATCAATCCATCATCAAACGGGGCTTTGGATGAATCGAGGGCATGATTTAAACAGTGTTGTTGAGTGTGTTAACGCACTCAAAGAAGCAAATATTCCAGTATGTCTGCACATAATCAATGGATTCCCCAATGAAAGTGTTGAGATGATGCTCGAAACGGCGCGCTTTTGTGCTTCATTGAAGCCTGAAATGATAAAAATACATATGTTACATGTCATTAAAGACACCCCTTTAGGTCAAAGTTATCTCCAAGAACCATTTGATATCATCGACCAAGAAACTTATGTTGATCTTGTGATTGCGCAATTGGAATTGTTACCTCCCGAAACTGTGATTGCTCGCTTAACGGGTGATGGTGTTTTGGACGATGTTTTAGCACCCTTATGGACTTTAAAGAAAGTCTCTGTATTAAATGATATTGATAAAGAAATGGCAAGAAGAAATACCGTGCAAGGAAGGCTTTACAAACCCACATCTATATAAAAAGGCATCGGATTAAGCAAACACTTTTATCCGATACCTTTTTTTCATGATTCAAAGACTACGCCTTCTGTTATATCGATGGCAGGGTCTAAACTTCGCACCACGGTACAAAACCTAGGAATTTGATGTGAAAGTTTTTCAACTTTTGCCTTATTTTCTTCAGAAACACTGAGATATATTGCGACATCAATTTTACTCGTTTTATTCGTGTCAGGATCTGTTTCCCCTGAACATTCTATGCGATTCAGTTTATAGTCAATGCGATTGGCTTCCAATAAGTTTTTAATTACTAATCCATTGCATCCTGCAACTGCATAAAGCAATAAATCAAGGGGTGTTGTATCTCCACCTTTAATGATTGTATCAGCAATCGAATGATTAAGACCTGTTTCTGTTTCATCCATCACAATTTTATATTTTCCCATACTATCATTGGTTCTATCGTATTCTCGATAAAACACTCCTTTCTAACATCATAATAACACATTCACCTAAAAAAAGCAGACTCTTTAACACGTCTGCTTATTGATTAAATATAGAGCACTGCATCGCATGCATTATAGGGTTCAAAACTAAAGTTGATTTGATGGGTTAAGTGATGGACAAAGCTTTCACGCACATGCGTATTGTGTATAAGCACACTACCACCACATGAACACTTCACCTGGTCATCTTCTTCAGTAACTAAGGCATTAGCACAACATGCTAAGTGATAGCCTGCTTCTTTAAAGATATCAAGGACAACGGGTTCAGTCGATGTTTTAAACAAACCACTGACCGATGCGATTGTCTGACGGGTGTTTTGTGCATTTGATATGGATTGAATTATGTCATACCCAGACTTCAAATCAAATGCTTCCATGATGGTAGCATAAACCGACGTCCGTTTTTCTCTGCCATCCACTTCGTGCGTAAACCGTCTTAACAGTGCTTGACCAATCCAAAAGCCACTTCCACTATCATCCAGCAAATAACCAAAACCACCAGTACGGGTTGTTTGGTTGAGATGTTTGCGCAGTGCAATTGATCCAGTTCCGGAAATCACAAAGATGCCATCGTGATTTTTTAGTGCAGCAATGTGAGCGAGTTGAGCATCATTGATACAGATTGCGTCACAAAACACAGAATGAACCTGCGTACTTATTTTATTCCGTAATGTCTGATCTTCACCATAGCCTGCTAATCCAAATAATACTTTCTCAAAAGGATACGCTTGGGATAATTGACTCAATCCGCTTTTAATGGCTTCACCAATGCCTTTAAATCCAACGCTCATAAAATGAATGGAAGGTCCTGTGACTGCTTCAACTAAATCACCATCGAGATATACAGCATAGCGGGTATAGGTCCCCCCTGCATCTACACCCAATCGATAGTGTTTCATCGTGTGAACTCAAACTTTTGCCATGGTTTAATATAATCTAAAAGGAACACCTCATCCTCATTTATACGTCCCACAACATTACTTTTCCCAGAGTTTTTCATGTCTGTCTTCGCGATCATCAATTCACCTGCATAATGACCATAGTCTTTACTTTCAATAATAATATCACCACGACGAATGATATCTGGAACATTCACTAATTCAAAAGCATGCCCTTTGTATTTCACACGGCTTTGTGTTGAACGAATCAAGTTCTCATTTACATCACCACGGTTAAAATGCGGCTCTTCCAATACGATTTTTGTTTCAATTTCTGGTAAGTTATCAATGAGTGTGCAACTAAAATTAACCTTTGTGAGGTTTATTTTTGAGACTGCTTTTAGCTCCTGTGGTGATGGATAACAGTTTGATATCAAGATATCATCGACACTGTCCATTGCGATAAAATGTTTGATTTGAACATCTAGAGGCAAGTTACGGTGCAGTTCTAGGGTGCATAAGCCATCGGATACTGGCCATGGACCAAATGAAGCAGGTGCTTGTGAAGTCACAAATGCCGCAGTTCTTAAACCATAACGAGTAAAATGAGCATTGGCTTTGTTGAAGAAATCTAAGGATAATCCAGTATATGGATGTGGATAAAAGTTATGACATGAAATTAAGTTAAAACGATTGGGTTGATAATCCATAATCGTATCAATTGTATGGGTATCCATACTTGCGTTAATTTCAATGAGTAAATCATATGGATTATACGTCATCATTGCTTCTTCTAATCCTGTAAATCCTTGATCAAGACGCAACCCGTCTGCACCAATTTCTTTAAAAAACGATAAATCATTGTATGAAATTCCCAGCTCATTAAAGACACGAGGACTGACATCCACGATGACCTCAAACCCGAGTTCATGGGCAAAGTCGTTAATATCCTTGAACTCTTCAACAATCACTGCTTTTGACTTATCAACAGACAGTAGGCACGAAAAGATGCGTGAAAACCCTGCATGTGCAGCATTTTCAATATATGTCTTCATGTCACTTACTGAGGATTTGTCTGGATAGATTGATATTCCTAATTTTCTCATGTGTTTCTCCTGTGTGGTGGGGTAATCATCCCACATATTACCTGTTCTTTAGCACCTGTAGCACTTGGACAGTTATTGACGTTTCCAAGCAGTGTATTATAGCCCAACAATGCAAAAGCAAGTGCTTCTTTTGCATCACTAGAATACCCTAAATCTTCCATTGTCACAACGCTAAGTGCATTGTTTTTAAAATACGCTTGAATCATTGAGACAAGAGTCTTGTTATAGGCACCGCCCCCACATAAAACAATACGATCAATGGTTTCGTGTGGCAAGATGTAATCTTGATACGAGCGATAAATTGAATAGGCGGTGAATTTAGTAAGCGTATGGATTAGGTCTTCTTGGCGATCACAATACCTTTTACAAAAGGCATGAACCTTCGCTTCGCTAAAATATTCGCGACCGGTGCTTTTTGGTGGCGTGATGTTAAAATAGGGATCACAGATTAAGTCCTGCATGAGTTCGGGTATTTCACTCCCCATCTGAGCAATTGCACCATCCTTATCATAAGGTTTTTTGTAAAAGGCTTGCATGGCAGCATTCATCCACATATTCCCAGGACCTGTATCAAAGGCAATCACTTCTTTTTGCTTATCTTTTGAGATGACCGACACATTCCCAATCCCACCAATATTTTGAATACAGGTTGTAACCTGTTCATCATAAAATAGAATCTTTTCGGTAAATGGTACAAGAGGCGCTCCCTCACCACCAGCAACCATATCCATCACTCTGAAGTTTGATACGACTGGCACACCAAATTGATACGCCAGATAGGAAGGTTCACCAATTTGTAGGGTTGAACGTACGAGATGGTCTGTACTTGAAGGAATATGATACAACGTCTGACCATGGGTTGCGATAAAATCAAGGGGTTCATGGTAAGTATGTTGAAATGTTTCCACACACTGCGCGATGGTCTTTCCCAGTTCAAAGTTTAAAGAACAGATTGTATCGACACCCGAGGTTTCAGGGTTACATGCATCCAGTATTTTTTGCTTCAGGTCATCATCGATTGGATAGCTTTCAAAATGTCGTAATGTACACCTTCCTTTATCAAAAAGAACCGATGCAACATCAATGCCATCTAAAGAAGTCCCAGACATGATGCCAAGACCAATAACTGTGTCCTTATCGTGAAACAACATGTGTAATCCGTCCCTCATTGTCCGATAACATTTGACACGCATGCTCATAATCGGCATTCATTAGTTCCATAACAATCGCAACTTTCACATTGTCATGACTTTGTGTCAGTAAATCGGATGCACGCTTTTGTGTACAGCCCGTTGCTTCTTGGATAATATTCTTAGCTCTTTGAATCAGTTTCACATTCGTAGGTTTTACATCTACCATGAGGTTTCCATAAACCTTCCCATACTTAATCATACAGGATGTTGAAATGATGTTTAGGATCATTTTTTGTGCCGATCCCGCTTTCATACGGGTTGATCCAGTCACAACCTCAGGTCCTGTGATGGCTTCGATGGCGATATCTGCAATCTGACCAATTTCACTTTTTGAAACACACGCCAATGAAACAGTTTTTGCACCCAATGATTTAGCATATTCTAACGCACCAATGCAATAGGGTGTACGACCTGATGAAGCAATTGCAAGCAAGACATCGTTTTGATTAAAGTGAATTGATTGCATGTCTTTAACAGCCTGGTCACGATCATCTTCAGCACCTTCGATTGGAACTCTTAATGCTACATCGCCTCCTGCAATCATACCGATAACAGATTCTTCACCTACACCATAGGTTGGAAACCATTCTGAAGCATCCAATACACCCAATCTTCCGGAAGTTCCAGCACCCATATACACAAGTCTCCCTTTGTTTTCAATGCACGGATAAATGGCATCAATCGCCGTTGCGATACTGGGTGCACATTCACTGATTGCATTGAGAACCTGTGTATCTTCTTGATTGATAAGGTGTACCATTTCAAGTGTTGATAATGTGTCAATGCTCAATGTATTCTGATTTCTTTGTTCTGTTTGTAACGTTGATAGGTTTAACATAATATTTCTCCCTTATTTCATAGATATTATATGGTAAACGAAATAATATTTCAATCAAGAATTAAAAAAAGACCGTAAATACGGCCTTTTAATTTTTATGAAGCCCTTTTGTGAGCTCTCTTGTCTTAACAATTGTTTCAATTCGTCGGTCTAAGGATTCTTGAACAACGCCATAATATAATAAATCCGTTACCGCTAAAAATGAAAACCGAGATAGAATTGATCCCAGACGGTATTCTTTTTCTGTATGCGGTATTTGTAATGCAATATTCAAGTATTTTTGAATGGGTGTTTTCCCAAATCGTGTAATCCCAATGGTCTTTGCCCCTTGCTCTTTCGCATATTTCAAAGCATAGACGATTTCTTCAGTATCCCCACTGTATGATATCGCAATACAGACGTCGTCTTTTGTTATGTGATTAAGTGCAGCGAGTTGCACATGATAATCCATTTCAAAACGAGAATCAACATTTACACGCAAGAGTTTTTGATGTAAATCATAGCATACAATTGCGGAGCCACCAATTCCCAATAAGAAAATACGTTTTGCATGACGCATCGTTAAAATGGCGTGTAAGAGCAGATCTTCATCCAACAACTGATAGGTTTTATCCAACGTGTCCAACGAAGAATTCTTCGCCTTTTGAATTAATACTGAGATTTCATCATCCTCACGTACAATATTATCTGTTTTCACACGATCGTTTTTGATATCTTGTGCTAAATCAACCTTAAGGTTCATATATCCTTTATAACCAATCTTCTTTGAAAACCGAACAACTGCCGCTGGAGAAGTATTTGTCTTTTTCGCAAGTTCTTGCACCGAATAATTGATCACATGTGATTTTTCTACAACAATGTAATCCGCAATCTTTTTTTCTGTATCTGTAAAATCATGACTTGATTCTTGTATTCGTAATAAACAACTCATAAATCCCCCTATAGTTCGCCTTTATCTTTTTTCATAACCGCGACCACTGCCTTTTCAATCGTTTCATCAAATCCATACTTATCCAACATTTTTAACCCTTCAACCGTCGTGCCATTGGGTGAGCTTACATTTTTGATCAGTTGTGTTGCGCTCTCTTCACTCACATCAAGATAATGTGCACTGCCACTGACTGCCACAGATGCAATATGCAAGGCGTGCTTTGGATCCATTCCATCTGCAATTGCGGGTTTAATCAGTTCATCGATAAAGCGAAATACAAAAGCTGGAGAACTTCCTGCAATACCAATAAATGCACTCATCAATGATTCTTCGATCTCCACGACCTCACCTAAGGTTTGAAGGATTGTTTGAATTGCCTCATAATGTTCATCACTCACATACTGATTGCGACAAATAGCAGTAATTCCTTCTTGGATTGTGACATTCAAATTCGGCATAATTCTAACAATAGCCACTCGACCATAAATCCGTTCTAACTCTTGAAGCGATACCTTGGCAGCCATTGATACTAAAACACTGGATTTCACTTCGTCTTTAAATTCATGCGCGATTACGGCATGAATATCGGGTTTAACCCCTAAAAATACAATATCACTTGATGTAACACACTCAAGATTGGATGTTGAAACCACGACATCATACTTCAGTTTTAGTTCTTTTAATCGATTAGGGTTTGACCCACTAATGGATACTTCTTTTGGTTGATAAGCCCCTGAACTCATCAGCCCATCGAGTATTGCACCACCCATATTACCAACGCCAACAAATCCTATACGCATTATATATCACGCTCCTTGTGGGTATTATACCATAGAAGAAATAATATTTTACATCCAACCGTGTATCCATTGAAATAAAAAACTACCCAAGGGTAGCTGTTGTAGTTTTGCATTGATAACCGTTTGATTCTAGGTTATCGATATATTGTTCAACGATAATGCGATTTTGAGTATTTTCAATGGGTAACCCCAGCCAAACAAGCGTACTATCTGAAATTTGAACCATATCAAAGGTCATGATTACTTCAATAATATTCTCAATGATTTGGCTTGAATAATTGATTCCATCATCTTGAGATACAAGGCTTTCATAGAGTTGGGCCAAGAACATCTGATAATCCTCGATTGTAACATCTGCAGATTGGCTGGCATCAAATTCAATGCGTGATGTAGAAATCAGTTTCTTTATTGTTCCATCACTATCCAGGATTAACTCACGGACTTCAACCAAACCATAATCCTGTTTTTCACATAAAAAGCCAGTAGCATCAGTCGAAGGATTCGATTGTGCACACCCAGTTATAATCAGTAATAAGAGTAACATTGATATACTTTGTCTCAAAACCATCACCTTCACAATTATAGCAAGTTATAAACTAAAATTATAGGGAAATCCGGTTTTATCACAAAGCTTTCACATGGTACCAGAAATATGATCTAAATCTACTTTAGAATCAACAATCGATAGGGTCGATTTACGATGTGAACTTATCACAATTGCTTTTTCGTCTTTGAGTGTTTCGATGGTTTGCATGATTTCTGCTTCATTCAAGCTGTCCAAATTACTGGTAGGTTCATCAAGAAGCCACAGTGATGCATCGTGTAAGAACAGGCGTGCTAATCCAATACGCTGTTTTTCACCCGATGAGACTGAATTATTAATGAGTGTATCATATCCCTGGGGTAAGGTCATGATAAAATCATGGATGTTTGCCTTCTTCGCTGCTTCACTGATTTCATCATGGGTTGCGTCCCATTTCCCAATTCGGATATTATTAGCGATTGTATCTTTGAAAAGAGTCGTCTCTTGTTCCATATACCCAATCTCTTTTCGAAGCGTTTTAGTATTGATACGACGGATGTCATGGGATGACCATAATATATTCCCTTTTAGAGGTGGGATCAATTGCATCATCGTTTTAAATAACGTCGTTTTCCCTTTGCCACTTGCACCCTTAATACCAACAATCCCCCTTTGATCCAAGTGAAGGCTAAATGCTTCAAGCACGGGGGTTTCATGATATCCAAGATCACACGCTATCATGTCAAATGAAAGATAGTCACAGGCATCACCTTGTGTGACTGGCACCATTGATGGCGGTGTATCTAAAAGTTTCAAGACACGCGTTGCGCTGGCAAACGTATGCTGTAAATTAGACGAGAGATTTGAGAGTGCGATGACTGGCCCAAATGAGCTGACTACAATCGTAGCGCCAAGAAGGGTTGATGTCATATCAAGATGTAGAATACTTCCAATCATCAAGATACACACAAAGGATAAGAGAACTGTTGAATCAGTGATGAATCGATTCTTTTCGTTAATGCGATTGAGTGAGTCGTTGAGTGAGTTAAGGGTGTGTTGTTGTTTTTTGAGCCCATCCATCTTCACATTCCACATTTTGTATTGTGTAATATCTGTAAATCCAAAGACACTCTCTAAGGTGAGCGTGTTAATTAGTGAGGATTTATTGCGACTTTTTACACCATTTGAATACCCTTTATTCGAAAAATAGAGCGGAAAGATTATACCAATCAAAACATAGGCACACAGTGCAACAAGCGCAAACAAAATGTGCAGGGATTGTAAATAGATGATAAGGGCTCCATTAAAGATAAGTGCAATGAGAATCGGAGATATTGTATGTGCAAAGAAAACTTCCAACAGTTCAATGTCGCTGGTAATGAGTGTCATTAAATTCCCATAGCCATAGCGTTCAAAATGTCCAGGAACCAGTTTGCGCAATGCAACAAAGACAGTGTGGCGAATTTCCGCAAGGACTCTAAAGGCGACTTCATGATTAAGTGCTTGTTCAATATATCGAAACAAGCCTCTTAAAATCGCACAGGCGATCATTGATTTAAGATAAACGTTTTGAGTGAGTGCAGAATACACACCCAAAACAGGAATCAAGAATGCCGCAACATGCCCTAAGATTCCAAAAAAAGCGGCGAGAAATAGTTTAAATCGTGACGCACCAAGAAAACCAAAAAGACGCGTCATATTGATGATATTCTTTTTCATGCGTCATTTCCTTTCTCAAAGAACAACTCTTGTTTTCTTTGTGTTGATACAAGATTCTTATAGGTTGGACACGATTTCA
Organism: Erysipelothrix larvae; assembly: GCF_001545095.1. Classification (NCBI taxonomy): domain Bacteria; kingdom Bacillati; phylum Bacillota; class Erysipelotrichia; order Erysipelotrichales; family Erysipelotrichaceae; genus Erysipelothrix; species Erysipelothrix larvae. The sequence goes on along the minus strand of NZ_CP013213.1, from coordinate 718,717 downwards.
TAAGGTACTCATGAATTCCATATCCAACACACTGTCCTTGATCCATGACCACAATCCCATCGCACGCTTCAATGCTTTTGAGTCGATGCGACACAATGATAATCAGGGTGTTGGGTGCTTTTAAGGTATGAATTGCATCTAAAATAATCATTTCAGATTCTAAATCAACACCCGATGCGACTTCATCAAAAATATAAACTGCTTTTTTACGAAGTAAACACCGTGCGAGACACAACCGTTGCTTTTGGCCAACAGATAATTCGTCCCCGCCTGTTTCAAGAACAAAATCCAGACCGCCTTTGCTTAATACAAAATGATCCAGTCCAACCTCTTGTAAACTTTTCATCATCAGTTCATCCGAAAAGGAATCATTCATCTGTAGATTTGATCGAAATGACCCTTGAAATACAGTGCTATCTGAACCAACATAGCCCACATGATTGTATAAATCCGTAAGATTAATTGAGCGAATGTCCATATCATCAATAAGGATTGTTCCGTCATAGTCTGACTTAAATCCTGACAATAAGGAAACTAGGGTACTTTTTCCACTCCCACTTTCACCTACAAGTCCGATGGTTTGATTTAGTGTGAAATCCAGTGAAACATGATTCAATGCGTTCTTTGAACCATAGTGTACAGTGACATCATCAAGATGATACCCTTTTGATAGTTGTGTTAGGGCGACATCGCGTTTCATGTCTTCAAGATCAAGAATTGAGAAGATGCGCCGTGCTGCTTGAGCTCCGTTCATCGCAACATGGAAAAATGATCCTAATTGTCGCATTGGGATAAAAAACTCCGCTGACACTAAAGCAATGAAAATGAGTGCAGAAAGCGTTAAATCCCCACGGTTATATTGAGTGAGCGCGATGATTATCGCACCACATGCACCACCATACGCAACCCAGTCCATAATACTGATTGAATTTAACTGCATGATAAGTACACGCATGGTTGCTTTTCTAAAGTGCTCTGCATCAGCATCGATTTGATCTTGCATCCGATCATCAACATCAAATATTTTCAGCGTCTTTAATCCTTTTAAGCGATCCAAAAAGTTATCACTCATCGTGGTATATGAACCCCAGTATTTCTCTAGAAGACGTTTCGCAATCTTTTGAACAGCCATGATTGCAATGGGAATCAAAGGAACACAAACACACAACCAGATTGCGACGTTTACACTAAAAAAACTCACCATTATGCTGAGTAAAACGGGGGCAATAAATGCATAGAAAAATTGTGGCACATAGGACCCAAAGTACAATTCACAATGATCAATTCCCTCACTCATCAGTTGACCCAATTCAGCATGATTCATTGTTTTCATCTGACTGGGTTCAATGCGTGATATCTTTTCAAACAAAAGCCCTCTTAGGGTTGATTTTGCTTCACTACTTAAAGCAGTAGATTGTCTAAAACGAAATAGGTTAAAGCCATTTTTTAGGATTATTAAGAGTAATGCACCTGCGCATAAAAACATAAAGTCTTGATTGATGGCCAAGCCTTGGTCAATCCAGGTTTTAATTATAAGTAGAAAAAGACCTTGCATCAGTAAAGCCCCACTGCTTAATAACACAATCCGTTTGATTCTACGTTTGGATGTGTTTACTAAACCGACAAGTTTCCAGTTAATCATTCAAGTTTTCCCTCTTTTTGAACTGTAGGTTCAATCGTTTCAATATACTTCAAGAAATAGACATATTTTAATACAACAAGGATCATCAACATCACTTTAATCTGCCAATATCCTACAAAAATCATAGCAACACCAATCATTGTGGATGCTGTTGCGAGGATAATTGCTTTTGATTTGCGCGTCATTGCACGGGATTCAACATAGGATTCTACATGATTTTTGTACCATGTTTGGCGAATCATCCATTGATGAAAGCGAGTCGAACCATGCGCAGCACAAAATACAGAGACGAGCAATAAAGGGGTGGTTGGTAGGCCTGGTACGACAATACCAATTAATCCAAAAACCAAAAAAAGTGCAGACACAACAACATAAAATATTTTCTTTAATTTCATAGGGTCTCCTAGGGTGTTTTCTTTACAAACCGATAGTTCACGAGTTCAATATTATGTTCCACAAGAAAATCTTTAAGCGCCTGAGATGTTAGTACCTTGTACTCTTCATAGCGCGTTGAAGTGTATGCAGAGATTTCATCTAAGAAAGGATCATCTTCATAACCCGGGTGGACCATCACATCAACAAGACCGTGGTGCTTGCGTAGGATTTCTTGAAGTCCTTGAAGGGTCGCAGTTTCGTCATAGAAGCCATGCGAACAATAGACATATTGGAATTTTTTTGCTTTATTCCAACGCATCGGTATTTTGAATTCTTTGCACAAACGTTTTGAAACTGATTGAAATAATGGATCCAGATGAACATGATGGTGCGAATCAAAATGAGTAATCTCAATCACTTGCGCAATTCGTTCAATCTGCGCTTTGAATTCTTCATATACTTCGTTAACATCCACAGACTCATCAAACTGGTCTGCTTTATATTTAAACTTTCCAAGTCCATCTACAATCGTCTTATGTGTTTTTAAAATAGGTTGTCCTTTAGTTAAAACTAGGTGAACACCAATCCCTAAATCGGGATATTTGCGCGAAGCCTCTTGCGCATCGACTAATACATTTTTTTCACAATTTCCCATTAATGTTGTTGATGTAACCACGCCATTCACGTGTGCATCAATGATTGCATGGGAAACCTCTCGCGTAAGTCCAAAATCATCCGCATTTATAATTAATTTAGAAATCAACACAATCACCTCGTCATTCACTAAACTATTATACTTCAAACACAGCCTAATTTCATATTTTTTTGGGTAAGTGGTCCAAAGAATTTAATATTTTTGAATAAACACATTGTAAATTAATCATGATAAATGGTGACTTTCTTTCATTGTATCGTATTTTATCACTTTAAAATCAGCTTTCTTTCGCAACCACCACCAAGAAAAAAAGATGATTTACATTTGGCGTAAATCATCTTAATACCTAACTTACATCACACTTAATTAATCACACATAACTATCGTCTTCCCCCAGGTCTACCACCTTGGTTCCCATTACCTGAGGAAGTAATAAGAGTGGTGAGTGTAATTGTTGTTTCATTGGAACCCAAGCTTAATGTTAAGGTATCGTTTTGTGCAAAATCAGGTGATGATATTAAGATTGAATTAAAGTCACCTGCTGCGACCGTGTCAATCAATCCATTGCCTTCTTGGTCACTGACCTTTATCTGAGATCCTTGTGCGATGGTACTAGAAGCGCCATATAAAATGCTTCCTTGTGTTGCGGTTGTGAAGTTTTGAGCCATACCTTGTGAGCCAGTGGAAACAATGATACCACCTGTGATTGAAGCCGTTCCATCATAGTCAACGCCCACATCGCCACCACTTCCATCGGTACTGATATACACTTCACCACCTGTGACTTCGATATTGCCATTGGAGTCAATGCCATCACCCCCTGCATTAACAGATACAAGTCCGCCATTGATTTGAATCAATAGGTCAGAATTCGCGTTTCCCATTTGACCCGGTGCGCCAGAAGTTGTAGTGCCATCGGATGCATTGATGCCATCATCGGATGCACTGATTGATATCGTACCTCCATCAATTTCAACAACTTTTGCTTCAAGTCCTTCATAACTTTCTAAAATGGTGATAACGGGACGATTTAACTGGATTGTTTCATCCGCATGGATGCCGTCATCCAAGGTTTTAATTGAATAAGTTCCTGCATCAATGATGACATCCATACCTGAGTGGATTGCATCATCTGCTGTATTAATGTCATACGTTCCGTTTCCTAAAAATACAATGCCATCAGCTTTCAGCCCCTTATAACTTTCATCCAATGACTCATCCACTGACGAATCAACACCATTAAAGGTTACAATTTTGAAATCTCCAGATTGAATCTGTAGGACTGAACTGGCTTGAATGCCATCATTTCCTGCGTTTAGGCTTAGATTTGATGTTTCAACATAAACATATCCTTTCGTCACATCTTCAGTGTTATCCGCTTGGATTGCATCACGCCCTGCATTTACAACAACAGTGCTTGAACCAATGCGAACACTGTCATTTGCTTCGATTCCATGATTTGTTGCGGTAACATTCACTAACGTGCCATACAGTTTCAAATCATCTTTACCCGTAATTCCATTTCCATCGGTTGCGTTAACACTCAATGATCCATCACCATTAAGGATTAGATCTTGACGTGAGAAGATGACTGCATCCACGTTAACATCACCATCTTCGCTAAACCCACCCGTGTTTGTAAGTGTGTTGACACTGTTTGAGGCGATGGTCAATTTCACTTCATCGGCTTCGTAGATATAGAGTGCCGCAAAGTTATTTGCATTAATTGTGACGCCATTGAACACAAGATGGACTTTCTCGCTCTCACTGACATCCACTTTAACACTTCGTGTTGTTGTTCCTGATAAAACATAAGTTCCTGCTTGTTGAATGGTAATAAAATCGTCACTGATTGTAACACCGTTTACTGAAGAAGCATTCGTTAATGACCCTACATCAAGGGACAAAGCGGTTGTTGCATCAAATGATGTATCCTTATCATCATCACTGAACATTGTTGATGCATCCAAGATATTTAGATTCGATGTATCCAATGCATCACTGTCTACTGTCTCAGTCTCTTGATTTGGTGTTTCTTGCGCTTGAGGTTCACTCACTTGTGAACACCCCACAAACAACAATAACATGCCTAATATGAGTCCAATTTTTCGCATAAGTTGTTTCCTTCTTTCAAAGTTCATGCGCTACAAATTCGCGCTGTGAACTGCTTATTTCTAAATTTCCATTTCTGACACGCAGTGCATCCACAAGATTCTTTTCATCTTGACTCTGTTTTAAAAGCACTGAATAGGTCAAACGGTACATACTCCCCATATTACTTGTTTTGACTGCCAATAATTGATGTGAAGTGGTAAATTCATCGAATGCTTCATCAAATGCATCGGTATAATTTAAACTTTCGGGTACGGTGATTCGTACAGTACGTTGTAATGAATCCATGTCTTTTTCACCAAATGTTGATTTAGAATAGATAATTTGTACCGGTGCAATCACAATCACAAATAGCACGGCATATCCAATATACCCCATCCCAGTCGCAAGTCCGATGGCCATCGTTAAGAAGATGGAACTAATTTCACGTGCAGTACCTGGTAGTGATCGAAAGCGGACCAGACTAAAGGCCCCTGCTACCGCAACCCCTGTTCCTACATTTCCATTGACCATCATAATCACAACACATACCGCTGCTGGTAGCAATGCGAGGGATACCACAAATCCTTTAGAATACGTATTTCCAACCGTATGGATTGATGCAGAAATATAACCCAATAACAAGGCAGCACCGATACAGATTAAAAAGGATACAAGATTAATCGATCCTGTGATTTCAAAGATGCTTGTAAATAGTTGATTAACCATAGATAATTTCTCCTTGGGCAACTTTTTGCTTGAATGCATTGCCATATTTTGAGAAAGACTGTTTAATAACACCATTCTCATTTAAAAAATCTAAAAACCATCGCGGATACCCCAGCCGCGTTTTTACTTCCATCAGTGACATACCTTCTTCAAGAAGATGATCACCGTCCGTATCCTCTAAATCCATGACATCAATAAATCGTGCTTTAATGGCTGTATCAATTGTGAGTCGAAATGTATCATCATCACAGGCTTTATATGCATCGCGATCATATCCAATCAAAATGCTGGGTTTTAGATCTGGATTTCTTTGAAATACATACTGTATTTCGTGTTCAATTTGATCAAGTTCTTTCGGGTTTGAATCATGAATGCGATGAATCTCTTGAAGACTCGTAATTCCTTTTCTTCGTTTGTAAACAATCCCATCTACTTTACGCTTGATTTCAAAAAACAAGGTGCCACTTTGATTGTCAGAAACATATTTACGCAACCTTAATTTCTCTTTATAATCTTTGGCTTCAATTGATTCACGAATGACGCGATAATCACAGGTATCAAAATATACTGAGACAATATGCGTGTGCGGAAATGCATCCTCAACAAGATGGTCGTTGTATAACGCCATCAGCGCATCTTTTTGATTGCTTGTTAAGAGATACTTCGATTCAAATCGTTCAAATGTATGTGTCTTTTTCATAAGTTGCCTCCACGTATAGGTTTACTATACCTGCCTAACCTAAAATAGACCTTAAAATCACGGCTTGATTCAAAAAATAAAAAAAGATTACAGTAAATTGATCTGTAATCTAGGATTCATGTATACGCATAAACATGATTATGGTAGGCTAAAAGTCTTAAAATTGGTGCACCGATTACACAGTCTTAAATCTTAATTGTGATCATAAATTCATGGTTTTTATTTACAGTAGCATGGATCGTTCCTTGGTGAAGTGTCACAATTGATTTCGCAATGGACAAACCAATACCACTGCCGCCTGTTTTTTGATTTCGAGAGTCATCCATACGCGTAAAGCGATCAAACACTGACTCAACATTCCCAACGTTTGATATTTCAGAAGCATTTAAAATCTTAAATTCAAAATGATGAGGGCGTGTTTTTTTCAGTGAAAGATCAATGACCTGATTTTTGATTCCATATCTCAAGGCATTTTCAACGACAACATTAATCAATCGTTTGAGTAAGGCTGGATCGCCCTTACAGAATGCTTCTTCACACTGTACACTCAGCTTGTAGTCACTTGAAATGATGGGTTGATAATCGTGAACAACTTCTTCCACAAGTTGTTTCATATTCACGTCCTCATTAATTCCCAATGTTTGAGTCTCATCCATCTTCGAGAGAAACAACAAATCATTGACCATGATGCTCATACGATCTGTTTGACGTTTTGTACTGTCAATCCATTTATTATCATTGTTTGATAAGGACAATACGTCCATGTTTGTTTTGATAATGGTAATGGGCGTTTTTAGCTCATGACTTGCATCTGTAATAAACTGTTTCTGTTTGACGTAGGCTTCTTCAACGGGCTTTAAAAGTATTTTTGAGAAGAATAGTGATAATCCAATTACAGCACCAAAACCAATAAATGAAATTAGAAAGCTATTAAATAAGAGTGATTGAAAGGATTCTAAATCCCGTTGTATATCCATAAATACAATTCGGGTATTATTTCCTTCAGTCACAACAAGGTATCGATAATTATTCTCAAAACCTTTTGTGCTTCCAGATTCTAATACACTCCCTGCAAAATTAACAGCTTGGGCGCTGGATACCGCGAAAATCGAGGATACATCAATTTCCCTTACAGCGTAATTTGCATCGAAAAGAACGCTAAAATATCGCGTTTCAAAGCGTTCTTCAGGCCGTCGATCGCGATTGGGTAAGGATTGGTTGGGAAAGGTCCCCCTATTTTCTGCGAGCATTTCCAGGGTACTGTCAGCTTTATTGATTATCTGCAGATAGTTCGCAATATTTACTCCACCAACCATGACCGTTAAAACAAGACCGACCGAAAGCAGGGTGATTAAAACAATGCGTCTTCGTAATGAGCGTATCATTGGGTAACCTCAAGGGTGTAACCAACATTCCGTACACTTTTTATCGATAGGGTCGCATCAACCACATTGAGCTTACGTCTAAGATTGGACAATGTAACCCATACTGTATTTTGATCAGCATCAGAGTCTAAACCCCATACTCTACTGAAGATTGCATCGCTGGATATAACATTTTGCGGATTTACCATAAGCAACTCCAAAATCTGAAACTCCTTATTTGGAAGCACCAACTGACCTTTTTCAGTTTGAATTGAATAGTTCGCACGATCCAACGTAACATTCCCAATCGTAAGGGTTGATGTTTGTTCATTAATGGGACGTCGTGTTAACACACGAATTCGTGCAAGTAGTTCTTGAACATCAAACGGTTTAACTAAATAATCATCGGCACCCGTATCAAGTCCCAACACGCGATCATCAATCTCACTTTTAGCACTTAACACTAATATTGGAATCATTCTTTTTTGTTCGCGAAGTGCTTTGATAACACTAATGCCATCCATCACAGGCATCATAATATCCAGAATGAGGCAATCATAATTATCGCCAAACTCAATATACTCCAAAGCTTCTTCTCCATTTTCAACTGCATCCACGCTAAAATGATGTTGTTTCAAAATCTCAACCATGGCTTCTCTTAAGTCTTGTTCATCTTCAGCTAATAATAAACGCATCCTAAACCCCTCGTTTCTTTACTCAAAGTATAGTTTATAAACCTTAAATACACCTAAAATTATGAATCGTTTTGTATTACAGATTTATAGCCACCTTTACCATACATAATCGCCCGATTTACCCGAGCAATGGTTGCGCTGCTTGCTGAGGTTTCCTTTGATATTTGATCGTAGGTTTTTCCTTCAAGAAGTTTCTCAGCTACTTCCAACCGATCTGAAAAATCCTTCAATTCCTTTTCTGTACATAAGTCTTTGAAAAACGCTTCAGCTTGTTGAAGATCCTTTAGTTTTAAGATTGTATCATACAAACGTTTATGCTCCACATGCATCACCTCTTTGTACCATTGTACCAATCTTTTATGAGAAAATAAAACACTTTTTCACTTTATCGCTTTACTTTAGTGAAGTATGGTGTTATACTACAACCATTGATAACAAAAAAAGAGAGGGACTTTTTATGAAACGATGCTTTGCACTGATACTTTGTATCTTACTTCTTGTAGGATGTGGTTCATCAAAAAATGAAACATTTACGGTAGGATTTACCGATTATCCACCAATGGGATTTAAAGATGAGAATGGAGAGATTGTCGGCTTCGACGTTGATCTTGCTACTGAAGTGTTTAAACGACTCAATATGGACGTATCCTTCCAATACATTAATTGGGATTCAAAAATCCTTGAATTAAACTCAGGTGGTATTGATGCAATTTGGAATGGTTTCACCATTACTCAAGAGCGTCAAAAAGAAGTCTTATTCACAAACAGCTATCTTAAAAACTCGATTGTTGTAATTGTACGTGCAGACAATGATTCAATTCAAACTTTGGATGATTTAACAGACAAACACATCGCCGTTGAATCCGAATCAAGTGGGCAACGTATCTTGGTAGAAACCCTTGAAGACGGATCCTTTACACTGAATCGATTCACAACCATTAATGAAGCGTTGTTAGATTTAAAAGCTGGAAACAGTGATGCTGTGGTTGCTGACGAAATCTATGCACGTTACCTTATTGGAAAGAGTGATGAATATATCGTGGTTCCAAATATATCACTGCAAAGTGAAGAGTATGCAATTGGACTTCGAAAAGATGACACGGAAATGCAAGTGAAAATAAATGATACACTTGATGCGATTATTGCAGATGGAACACTCTCAGAAATCAGCATCAAATGGTTCGGCGAGGATTTGATTAAACGATGAGTTACTGGATTTCTTTACTTCCAAATCTTGCGAAAGGATTTGGAATCAGCTTGAATGTATATGTGGTAACCCTCATTGTCTCCATGCCAATTGGACTCATATTAGGTTACATCAGTAATACACGACCTTTTATTCAAAAAATATTGAGTGCTTACTCATGGCTCTTTAGAGGTTCGCCACTTTTACTTCAACTCTACTTTGTTTTCTATGCACTCCCCCTCATCCTTCCAATTCCACTTAGAGACAATCGTCTCTTCTTTGCGATTATTACCTTTATTCTAAATTACAGTGCATATTTCCAAGAAATCTTTAAAGGGGGCTTTAAGACAATTGGAAAAGGACAATGGGATGCAGCGAAAATGTTGAATATTTCTAAAATTAACGCGTTCCGTTATATCATCATTCCTCAAGTCATGCGAAACACACTGTACTCAATCAGTAACGAATGCATTACGCTTGTGAAAGACACATCACTGCTTGCAGCGGTTGCACTTCCAGAGATGCTTATGGTTGCGAAAGAAGCCGTATCAAGGGATTTACGTGTCGATGCTTTAGTGCTTGTAGGCGTTGGTTACCTACTTTTCACCGCCTTGGTTGTGTTTGTGATTAATATCATCAGTAAAAAGTTAAACATGAAAGGAACATCTCATGATTCAATTTAACAATGTTTCCCTCTCTTTTGGGTCACAAAAAATTCTAGATAATTCATCACTCACAATCAAAGATGGATCAATGACTGCGCTTTATGGGAAAAGTGGTTCTGGAAAAACGACTACGCTTCGAATCATTGCTGGTCTTGAAACCAATTTTAGTGGCAGTGTCACAAACACTTATTCAAAATGTGCTTATATCTTTCAAGATTTTAATTTATTCCCTCACTTAAGTGCCATGGATAATTGCTTGATTTCATTTAAAGCCAATAAAACCTTAAATCAGGATATCATTAAGCGACTTGATATACTCTTTGATGAATATCAGATCAGTAATATTAAAGAGAAGTTTCCCCACCAGTTGAGCGGTGGTGAAAAACAACGCGTTGCGATCATCCGAAGTCTTATTCAAAACCCTGACTTATTGCTTGTGGATGAGGCAACCAGTGCTCTTGACTTTGCGAATGCGACAATCTTTATGGACATGCTTTCTCAACTGAATCAACAAGGCATTACGATAGTATTTATTGCCCACGATAACCGACTGGTAGAACAATACGCAACCGACGTCATTTATTATGAATAGCAAATGAAAACAGCCACTTCTAAAGTTGGCTGTTTTAGTTTATTATTTACGTTTTTTTCGATGCGCTTCAAACAATGTCAAGAGTCCACATCCAGTCATCGAGAACCCAATCATGCTTAGATTCAACAAGCCTGCTCCTGGAAGATTCTTTGAATCATCCGGTTTTGATGTTTCAGGTTGTGTTGGTGTCTCAGGTTGTGTTGGTGTTTCAGGTACAACAGGTGTTGTTGGTACTTCTGGTTCAACAGGTGTTTCTTCAACAACTGATTCAACATTCGCTACAACGAAATTGCTGAATGACGTAGCTTTAAATGTAATAAAACCATTGTTAACGGTATGCTCTAGGAGTTCCAGTGTTCCATCTTCACTTACGTGGAATACTGCAAATGATCCTTTAGGGTCTAAGCTTGTTGGTACAGGAATCGTAATTTCCACAGTTCCATTTACCACTTGTAGTTTCTGACCGTTTTCTCCAATTGGACGAATACTTAACACAATGAGTTGTTGTGCTTGATATTTACCATCCAGTAAAGCAAGCATTTGTGTTTCAATATTTTCCTGTTGAGAATTTGTAATTGTTGGAAGTCCAAATTCAAAGCGTTTCACTGCTGAAGTAAATTGACTTTCGTCAAATTGCACTTCAATTTTATCAACATTTACTTCTTCAGAAATATTTTCATCACCAACAATTTCAGTGTCTATTGTTGGAACTTCAGGTTCTTGAGGTGATTTCACGATCAATGTGAATGTAAAAGTTTGAACTGTATGGAACGCACCGTTAACTTCAAATCCATAATCAACACTGATTTTAATGTTCCCAGCTTTTGTTGTAACAAGATATCCATTATCAACATCGTTTGATTCTACCTTAACATTTGACCATTGTGTTGTATTATTTGGTCCATCTACAAGTCCAAATAGTGTGTGGATGGATTGAAGCGATATACGATCTCCTACATTTACCTGTACTGTATCTTTCTCAAAGTTGGCAAGACCATTCAGTGAAATCTCAAGATCAATTCCGGTTTCTTTAAGAAAATCCATGAGGAAGTTCACAAGATACGTTTGGGTGTTCACATTTCGAACGTTCACAACAAATCTTGATTTTACTCCATGTATTTTAAACGTTTCAGAGTTTAAGGTTAAGATTTCATCACTGAGATTGTCATCGTGGGTCATGACATTTTCTTGAGAGATGATTGAGTTCGTCATTTCAAGACTACCAGCAGCACTTTGTGCTACATACAGTCTTCCACTTGGAATACTTACGCCATCAAAGGTGAATTTTGAGTTACCTTTTGCATAAATATACACTGCAATTTGAGGGTTTAGGGACCCATTCGCAACATTTAAGGTGACGTTTTCCAAATTTACACTGACATCATTTCCCTTGAATGAGAACAATGTTGGTGTAAATTCTTTTCGATCCGTCGCTTTATCCATCTTATTTGGTGCAAAAAGAATCAAATTTTTGATTGTTGTATTCGAAGAGAAATCAAATACCGGTACCCCTTTAGCAGGCATGACACACGCTTTCCCAAAAGCAAGCGTGTTCTCATTCCCATCAATTGTGACGTCATGATTTACGGAAAACAATGTTCCTTCAGAATCATAGGAAAGATCTGTGATATCATTGCCTAATACAATGTTGTTTACGGTTGAACTTTTTAGTGATTGCGTAAATCCTTGACCACTTTTTACAAGCACACTATTTTTAGATGTCGGAGTGGCATCCTTTATGTCTTGTAAAGCATTTGGGTCTAATTGATTCAAAAAGTTAACCAATTTCTCAGGTAGTTTACCTTTTGCTTCATTCACATAAAGCCGTGTATTTGATAGCGTAAGGTCAACTTCGTTCATGTACGCAAAGTAGTCTCGATTTTCCCCAAGATTTGGAAATGTCAAGATTTCATCTGAACCACTTTTTTCTTTAAAAGATACATTAGCTTGTGAAATCACACTATTTTTGAGTGTCACTTTCCCAGTGTTTGGTGTGTTAAAGAACAGACGACCCCCGTCAATAAACAAACCATCAAATGTAACGTTACCATTGGTTGTTGATACAGCAACTGCCACTTGAAGATTATTTGAGTCTTGTGCGGTTCTCACGGTAACATTATTAACGACTACCGTTTTATCCTTACCACCAAATGATAAAACCGTTGGCGTGTATTGATCTTTATTTTCATCTTCAGGATCAGCTTTATGGGGTGCACGGATTGTGAGATCGGATATTTCTGTATCCCCTCGAAAATCAAAGACACCAAAATGTCTGTTAGGCATCAATCCTTCAAAAGATATCGTCTTATTATTTCCTACAATTTTTTTGTCAGCATTAACTACGATAAATGACTTGCTAATATTGTTTGTATCATCGTAGGAAATCACAATATCATTAACAAGTCTAATCTCATAAACTGATTGTGAATTCAATGCGTCAAGGAATTGTGATGCATTGTTTACCTCCCTTACATCACCTGTGGTTGACCCTTCAGCGAAAACGGGCGTAATGTTCTGCACAAACACGAAACTGAGTGCTATGAGAACACGAAAAAACTTCTTCATTCTTCTTCCTCCTCTTAAAATGACAATATATTTTGTATTCCCACATATAAAATATATTTATATCAATAGTCTATCATAGTTATCGCGCTTTAAGTGTATTATCTTGAATAAAAGTGAAAAATATTTCACAAAACTCCTTGTTTTTCCAGATTTTGTGCATATTCGTGCATAAATTGCACAAAAAAAGTTGCATTTGCAACTTTTAATCCTGCTTATACTGAATCAAACTGACTCATAAATAATGTGTGATAAAACCCTTTGTGTGCCATCAGCTCTTTATGCGTTCCTTGTTCAACCAGTTTACCCTCACGCATTACAAGGATAACATCTGAATCCACAACCGTCGCTAATCGATGGGCCACAAAGAAACTGGTTCGCTGAGCCATAATCTTTCGAAACACTTCTTGAATTTTGTATTCAGTCAATACATCGACATTTGACGTCGCTTCATCCAGAATTAAGATGGGTGCATCAACCATTAAAGCGCGTGCGATTGTTATCATTTGTTTTTGACCCAATGAGATATTTTGCGATCCTAAATCAATCTTTGTATCATAACCTTTATCAAGCGATTGAATATAATCATGACACCCGGCCTGAATTGAAACTTCGATCATTTCCGCATCGGTTGCATGTGGTTTGCCATATTTTATATTTTGACGAATGGTCCCTTCAAACAACCAAGGATCTTGGAGTACGATACTCATGACATTTCCTAAGGATTCTTTGGTTAATGTTGATGTATCCACACCGTCAATTTTAATAATGCCCGAATCAACATCATAAAATCGCATTAAGATATTAATCAACGTTGATTTCCCAGCACCTGTTGGTCCTACAATCGCAACTTTTGACAGAGGTGGTATTTCAAGAGATAAATCTTGGATAATTGGATGCCCTTTTACATACGAGAAGTCTACATGTTCAAAGGATACGACTTCACCTTTTAACGTCATCTTTTCGCCACGATCTTCTTCAATTGGATACGCTAAAGTTTCCAAAATCCGATCATAACTTGCTTTTGCAGACATAACCTGAGCCACAATTGCACTAAATTCATTAAATGGTTTTGAGAAGATAATGGAATAACTAATAAAACTGGTGAGTGTCCCAACTGTAAGCCCATAGTTCTTTGATACATAAGCACCCATAAGACCAATCAAGACATAACTGATGTTATTGATCACACGAACGGTTGGGTTTACAAGAGCCCCAAGAAATTGTGCTTTTTCCCCTACCTCATTATACTCTGCATGAATTGCTTCGAAGTCCTTCACAGATTCTTTTTGATAGTTTGAACTTAGGATGAGCTGGTGATTATTCATGGCCTCTTGAACATGGCCTCCCAACTGACCTGCTAGGGATTGTTGGCGTCGATACAGTACTAACGATCGCTTAGCGATTGCACTGGATGTCAAATACATCACAGGCACCATAGCGATAACCATCAAGGTCATTCGAACATTTACCTGCAACATAAAATATAAAGAGATTAAGACAACAAAGACACCACTGAATAATTGAGAGATTAGTTGGAAGAGCCCATCGATTAAGAGCTCTCCATCAATTGAGAAATGACTCAAAAGATTCCCATGGGGGTGTGTATCAAGAAATGAGAGCGGATTGCGGTTGAGACGATATTCGAGTTGTGAACGAATATTTTTCACAAAACGAACTGCAATTTGATTCGCAAACCACGAAACAAACCATGTTAACAAAAAATACGCACTGTATAGACCTAATGAGAATAAGAGAATCTTTCTGACACCACTCAGATCCACATTTCCTTTTCCAACCATTAAGTCTACAGCACTTCCTAAATATTTTGGCGTTAATACAAGAATATAGGCAGCAATAAATGAGAGCACGATACATAGCGTGATTCCAACAAGTTGTCGACGTGTAAATTTCATGGTCAATCGCTCCCTTCTTGTTGTAGTGAATAAATACGTTGGTAAATTTCATTTGTTTTTAAAAGAGACTCATGGGTTCCTTCATCAAGAATGTGTCCTTGATCTAAAACAAGAATCCAATCTGCATGAGACACTGAACTTGTTCTTTGACTTGCAATAATTTGCGCTGTATCACGATATTTTGTGCGCAAGGTTTTTTGAAGACGTGCAGTTGTAATCGCATCTAGCGCAGAAAAACTATCATCAAAAAGTAAGAGTTTAGGTTTTTTTGCTAAAGCGCGTGCAATATTAACCCGTTGTTTTTGTCCACCCGATAAGTTTTTCCCTGACTCCTCAATCAACACATCCAAGCCCTTACTCAAAATGTCTTGACCCTGTGCATCGGTGAGCGCTTCTTCTGGATTTTCAAAGCGTCTCATCGTGATGTTATCATTGAGAGATCCCCGAATAAACTGCGCGTTTTGCGGTACATAACCAATTCCATCGCGCAAGGAATGAATGTTAAAGTCACTCAAATCAGAATCATCGATGCATATCGAGCCATCACTAATTTCCATGAAGCGTGGAATTAACTTCAGTAAGGTACTTTTCCCACTGCCGGTTAATCCAATAATACCCAATGTTTTACCTGGTTCAAGTGTAAATGATATCCCGTTAAGGACGCGACGTTTTTCATCTGGAAAGCTAAATGATACACGATCAAAAACAAGTTTAAAGGGTTTCTCAATACGTTCATCACCATCACTGCTCAAGCGTGGTTGTGTATTTAAAACTTGCTTCACCCGTTTTAATGAGTTTGTCCCTCTGGAAATAATCATGATTAAGTTCATTGCAACAATCAATGTAATCAATAATTGGTTACAATAGTTTATGATCGCGAGTGTTTGACCTTGAGTCATTGACCCCAGGTTAATTTGAATCCCAGAAATGTAAATCAATAAGACCATGAGTCCATTCATCATTAAGGTTGTAAAAGGACTCGAGAGTGTCGCAAAGATCCCTACAGTCGATTGACGTTTAAACAAGGTATCATTATCGTTGTTGAAGACACGATCACTGTGCGCTTGTTTTGAGAATGCACGAATAATGCGAGACCCAGACAATAGTTCACTTACACGCGCCGTAACACGATCCAGTTGTGTGGTTGCTTTGGCATGTCCTCTCATTGTGAGCATCATAAATCCCCAGATAACTCCAACAAAAAGCGGTAATGCAATCAATAATGCCAAGGATAGTTTTTGATTAATGGTAAACAGTGCTACAATCGTCCCTACAATCAAAAAAGGTGCACGAACGCCTAAACGGATAACCCGTGCAATCATGTCCTGAATAAACAAGACATCTGAGGTAATACGGTTTGTTAAGACGGAGCTTGAAAATGCATCCACTTGATCGGTTGATAATTCTAAATCATGTTTCATCAAATCCGATCGAATGCGCCCTCCGACAATTTGTGAAATATGAGATGCGTAGTATTGACAGACAAGGGCAGATAAATACCCCAATAATGTCAAAATAAGCATCCATACCACACTTGAATAAACAACCGAATCATTTCCAGCAACAATCCCTGAATCAATCAAACGCGCCATTAAAAGCGGTATAATGATTTCAAATACCGCTTCTATGAACTTTGATAAAATTGCGATTGCTGTTTTTAGTTTGTATCCTTCAAAATATTTCATACCAATATTATACACCAAATAAAAAGGAAATCACCGAGAGGATTTCCTTAATTCTATAATTATATTTGAATACCATCCACTATATATATCAAGATACCCTTCAGCATCATATGAAACTTCATCAAGATGGTAAAAATTATCATCAATCGCTTTGAAATCACATTCAAAATCGAGATACGACAACAACTCATTATTGTAGACACAGCTTTCTTTTTTTATGACGCGTTGTGGGTTTGTGCTGTCAGCATATTTTAGTGCAAACTTAGGGTACACATTTCCAACACAGAGAAAAAAAGCATTCAGGTCTTCTAAATCAGAAAACGCAGAAGGTTTATCGTAAGGGAAATCAAGGTGTGAATGTCTAAAAATAAACTTAGCCATCTTACCTACTCCACCCATTGATAACGAAGGATGCCGTGCAAGAATGCTATCTTGACGCAATGAAAGCAGTTGTAGCGGGTAATCCGCTGCAAGTACAAGTCGTTCTTGATTGGTTAAAGAGCGCAGACTTTTGACATCCTGCTCATTTGTATTAAAGGAACAATCCCCTACAATACAAACACACCCTTCCCCAACCATGCTAATCACACTTTCTAAAAGTGGTTTGACATAACGCTTATCCAAGGTTGGATCAACACACAACAAAACAACTGCATCCCTACGGACTGCATAAGCATCAAAAACCCTTTGTACTTGTTGTTTAATTGCCTGTGAAATCATAGATTAGTCCTTTTTACCGTTTGTATGTGCAAGCTTCGATGCTGCAGCAGCTGCAATCGCGCCTACGATATCATCCATAAATGTATTACAAACACCATCATGGTCTTCATTAAGTTTACCTATAATTCCAGGTTTCACTTTATCAATATACCCATAATTAGTCAGCGCAATTGATCCATATAGATTACAAATGCCATACGCCAAGACTTCATCCACACCATAAAGCCCTTCATCATTCGCAATAATGTTTTCAATTTCTTTTGAGCCAAAGGTGCCATTTTCCACAGCAATATCAATAAAAGCACCCGTTAAAACCGCGTGTTGAACTTCTCTTTTTTGTAATATTTCAATAATATCTACGCGAACTTCTTCACGGTCAATATTATCAAGATAACGTTGTTGTAGGTATACAACACAATCAATCAAATCATCCATGGTTACACCACGGTTTTCTAAAACCTCTATACAATGTTGAAACATAAAAATATCCTCCAAAACCTCTTAAACTATAGCTATAGTTTACCACATTTTAGACTGATGTTGTTAATTTTAGTTCATTGGGCAGTTTGTTAGACTTCATGGTAAAAGAGTGATAGCATTGAAGTATATTAGGAGGAAAACGATGATGAACTATACATTACCTAAACTAAATTATGCATACGATGCACTTGAACCACAAATTGATGCGAAAACCATGGAAATACACCATACAAAGCACCATCAAGCATACATTACCAATGCACTTACTGCTTTGGATGCACACCCAGAACTAAAGGAAAAAGACCCAGTTGAACTTTTAAAAAATCTTAACAAAGTACCGGATGATATCAGAGCTGCAGTACAAAATAATGTTGGTGGACACGTTAACCATACATTATTCTGGGAAATCTTAGCACCTGCAAAAGGACAACTTCCAAGCACTGAATTATTAGAAGCCATTGCACGTGACTTTGGATCTTTGGATTCATTAAAAGCTAAAATCGACACTGCTGCGAAAACACGCTTTGGTAGTGGTTGGGCTTGGCTTGTTGTTACACCAGAAAAAACATTAGATGTGATTTCAACTGCAAACCAAGACAGTCCATATTCCCTTGGTCTTACCCCAATCTTAGGAATCGACGTTTGGGAACATGCATACTATCTAAACTATCAAAACCGTCGTCCAGATTACATTCAAAACTGGTTTGAAGTTATCAATTGGGACAAAGTATCTGAACTTTACAATCATGCAATCTAAAAAAATGGAGCTTTACGCTCTTTTTTTTTCGCACGATCACTATTTCATTGATTACAAAAAAATTGATAATCACGACACAACGATATAATTTGGACCCATAATCCTGAACCCATTCATACTCAGTAACACCCATATGTCACGCTTATCTTCATCGATTGAACACTACACTCACACCCTTATAATAAGCGTGTTCATACTCTGATTTGTTATTTTTACGATCAAGTGCCACGCATGAATTACCCTCTCAGCTTTGGTTTATTATTATCTGAGATCTTCCTCATTGATTTAACGTTAAGCTAACACTTAAAATAAAAAGCATATTACTTCATCTGTCGTAGTACTTGTGTTATTATTACCACGACAGATGAAGTAAAGGAGATCTTATGATAAGTAGCGATAGTATGCGCGGTTATAACGATACCCTTGTTCTATCCTTGTTGGTCAACCAAGATTCATATGGCTATGAGATTAGTCAGCGAATTACCGAAATGACTGGTGGTACTTACAGTATAAAAGAAACAACTTTATACTCAACATTTACTCGACTTGAAAAACAAGGATATATTTCCTCATATGAAGGAACTGTAACGCAAGGACGAAGACGCATGTATTATACAATCACTCAAGAAGGTAGAGTGTATTATAAAGAAAAGTGCGAAGAGTGGGGACAAATAAAAGATGTAATAGACATCTTTACTAAGGAGACAACTCATGCAACAGATTATTGATTATGTAGAAGTTATGTTTAGATCTCTTCCAAATTCTAAGAGTGTAAACATTGCGAAAGATCAAATACTGGATTCGATGTTAATGAAATACGACGAATATATTAAGAACCAAATGAGCGAAGCGGATGCAATTGGTCATGTTATTGGAGAGTTTGGAAATATTGATGAACTCATTGAAGGGTTGGGTCTTGACCTCCCACTTGATGGTTCAATCATTGAGTCACAAAGACTCGACGACTACTTACGTTTTATTCCACGCTTCGCAAATGCAATTGCGATTGGTGTTGGAGCCATTGGGTTTGTGATTGCAATGCTCCCAATTATGCGTAACTTTCTGCTAATTCCATTGTTCATAAGCGTAATCCTAGCCCTCAGTGTATTTATTCTTTATGGATTTAGGATGCATACATTTGAAGATGTACAAGACTCACATAACATGCTGTCACGCGATGATACACTCAGAGTAAAAGATATTTCTGATCGTTATGCTTCTCGGTTTATCCTTGTTTTGATTGGTTCCATTGCAATCATGCTATTGGCCTTTATCGTGAGCATTATGATTGGTTCACAGGCCTACTCCTTTAGTGTAGGCGCAGTCATCTTCACATGTGGATTATTCTTAATGCTACGTGTTAGTATTCCATATGGCCTTTATGATTCGCTGATTAATCGCAAGAAAAATATCCAATACAATCCTGGTAAATTCTCTGGTCTCATTATGTCATTGGCTGTCTTTGCCTATTTATTTATAGGATTTTCATATAATGGATGGCATCCATGGTGGATCATCATTTTAGTTGCCGGTGTAATTTCTGGATATCTCGATTCTTTACCAAATAAAGAGCACAATTAACCATCGATATTTATCAAAAAAATCTGATAATTTACTAACTCTATATTTCAAATAGTACATAGCACAACGCGTAAAGCCAAGAATCTTTGACTTAAGATTCTTGGCTTTTTCAACTATTTATTTGATGGGTGTTTACCCCTTATTCATCATCCTTTTTACGTCTTTGAATGACTGCTTGAGCGATATGTTCAGGTGCAGCATCATAACGAAGGAATTTTTGTTCATAGGTACCACGGCCTTGAGAAATTGAGCGGAGTTCTGATAAATAACGGCTCACTTCAACAAGCGGTACTTCTGCAGTAATACATTGATCTGTTTCGTTTTCAGCATCCATACCCATGATGATACCACGGCGTTTATTCAAATCACCAATAACTGCGCCGGTATAACTATCGGGTACATGCACTTTAAGTTCAACAATCGGTTCAAGGAGTATAGGGTTTGCTTTTGGCATACCATCCAGATACGCAAGACGCGCTGCTTGTTTAAAGGCGATTTCTTTTGAATCGACTTCATGGTATTTACCATCCGTTAAGGTTGCTTTTACACCGACAACTTTATAGCCTGCTAAGATTCCCTTAACCATTGCTTCACGAAGACCCTGTTCAACAGCTGGGAAGTATTGACGTGGAACTGCACCACCAAATACTTTCTCTTCAAAGACCATTTCATCGGTATCAAACGGTTCAAAATCTACGAACACATGACCAAATTGTCCTGCTCCACCAGATTGTTTCTTGTGGCGTCCTTCACCGGTTGATTTTTTACGAATGGTTTCACGATACGCAATCTCTGGTACTGTGATTGTGACATCAACACCATATTTATCTTTTAGTTTACGAACCATTATATCTAAGTGTTGATCACCAAGCCCATAGAGAATCAATTCATTCGTTTCAGGGTTTGTTTCTGAGCGTGCACCTATTTCTTCTTCAATAACTTTCGCAAGTGATTGACTGAGTTTGTCTTCATCTTTTTTAGCGGATGGCCATATCGCAACCCCTAAAAGTGCTTGTGGTAAAGTTGGTGTATCATAAATGATATCGAGATCTTTAGCTGCTAATGTTTCAAAGGTATGTGTTACGGATAGTTTCGCAACTGCACCAATATCCCCTGTAAAGAGCTTTCCAACACCCAATTGGTGTTTCCCTTGAATACTATACAAAGAACCCACGCGTTCTTGTTCGTCTTGATTAACATTTGTCACTACAGAATCACTGGACAACACACCACTCATAACTTTCAAGTAGCTGATGCGTCCAACAAATGGATCGACGATTGTTTTGAATACTTGCGCACTCATTTTTTCATCTTCAGTTGTTTTTAAAGTAACAGGTTCACCTTTATGTGTATGACCGCTTACGGTTTCCTTTTCACCATAACTTGGTAAATATTCTGTAATCAAATCTAAAAGTCTTCGAATACCAACGCTGTTCATGGCACTTCCGCAATATACCGGACGAATGTCACCGCTCCGAACACCTAAGGACACGCCTTTTAGGATATCTGCTTCACTCATATCTCCATTTTCAAAATAGGATTCCATGAGTCCGTCATCTGTCATTGCTACTGCTTCACAGATTTCTTCCCAGTGTTGACTTACAAGCGCCTGATATTCTTCTGGAACGTCAAATGGTGTTTCGGGTTTACCATAATACCATACTTTTTTACTTAGTAAGTTAATACTACCGATTGCAGTTCCATTTTCACGAATTGGAATTTCAAACGCAATCACTGAATTACCAAATGCTTCACGAAGTTCATTATAGGTTTCATGGAATGATACTTCGGGATCATCCATCTTATTTACGAAAAAGATTGTCGGTTTTAAATCTCTTTGAATCCAATTGAATGCAGTTCGTGTGCCGATATCGACGCCTTCTTTTGCATCCACAACAATTAATGCATTATCTCCAACACTATAACCTGAAATCATTTCAGCCATAAAATCTAAGTAACCCGGTGTGTCTATAAAATTGATTTTTTTACCTTCCCATTCAATTGGGACAAGCGCAGTATAAATTGATTGATTTCGTTTAACTTCTTGAGGTTCAAAGTCTACCATTGATTGGCCACTCTCAGCACTTACAATTCGGTCTACTTTTCCAATTTTCTTAAGCATTGCCTGTACAACAGAAGATTTCCCTGATCCGGCATGCCCCAATACTACAACATTTCTTACATTATTTGAATGATAATCACGCATTGTCATAAGTTATTTTCCTCCAGATATTATATTATTTTAATAGGTGTTTTAAATCTTCAAAACTATGTTGACGAACATAATGGATTGCGAGGTTTCCATCTTTATCTTCGATCGTCTTATCGGCATTATGTTGTAGAAGATACTCTATTAAATCTGCATATCCGGAGTAGCATGCTCTCATAAGAGCAGTACATCCATTGACATCTTGTGCATTAACATCTGCACCTTCTTCGATTAAAAATTTGATAATATCAAATCTGAACGCTAACGCAGCTTCCATAAGTGCGGTGCGGCCCATATCATCGGTGTTATTCACATTTGCTCCACATTCCACAAGATACTTCACTAAATCCAAATGGCCTAAGAATGAAGCACGCATTAACGCGGTTCTTCCCTTATGATCACGTGTATTTACATCGGCTCCTGCATCAATGAGTAATTTAGACGTTTTGGTATAGCCTTTCTTTGATGCTGCCATCAATGCGTCTTTACCTTTAAGATCTTGAGCATCTGCTTTAGCACCACGTTCGAGCAGTAAGGTTACAACGTCAACATGACCCCGTTTCGCACTGCGCATAAGGGCTGTACGTCCTTCACCATTTACACCATTAACATCTGCACCATTATCAAGTGCATTGACGACTGCTTCAAGATCTCCTTGAGCACAAGCATCAAAGAAAGTTTTGTTTGTCTGATCCATAATAGTCTCCTCCTTCACAAACAAAAAAGATAGACACACCGTATCTATCCCATATCAAAATATCGTAATGAACCCACTAAAAGTACCCCTGTTATCTTTTTAGGTACAATCGCTACCATGGTTCATCACTCCTTTGCTTACTTATATTGTAACCGATTACACATATTTATCAAGTCAAAAACAAGAAAACATTTATAAAATTATTCTAATGTTTATATATCTGTCATACTTGCTTATTTCCCTTACGATAAAACTAAAATGTGTCCTTAGTTTTTGTTCGGTTTGGTCATCGTTTAAATACCCATTCGCGTTGGACAACAAAGCTCAAAACAAAGAGCAATCCATCAACAACAAGCTTAACCAAGACGGGTTTTATCGTGAGTATCTCACAAATAAACGTTACCATAAACCCTGATATCAACATGATCCCAAGTACCAAAAGATAGTATTTGATCATTGATTTTATGGAGCTGTGTTTGAAGATAAGTTTTCCATTCAATTTATAGTTAAACATTGAAGAGAACACGCGTGCAAAGATTGTAGCATAGAAAATCTTTCGATCCATGCTCAGCATCCACATAAACAATTGGAATAATGAAATATCAAGAATAAAGGAACTCAGTGCGACTAAAATATACTTAAAAAAGAGTTTATAAATAATGAAAGAATCCTTGATTGGATTAAAATGTGAGGTTTGATTCTTATTAATATAGATTGTGTCGATGCGTGTTTCTGATATCTTAATGTCTTTTTCTTTACATGAGATCAACATATTGGTCTCATAATCATAGCGTTCTCCAGCAACACCTAAAAATTCTTTCGCAACCTTTTGACTAAACGCTCGCAGCCCTGTTTGTGTATCGGTGATATTCAACCCAATGAATATCTTAAAAACTTGGATGGTGATTCGATTTCCAAACCGACTCTTTTTTGGAACATCATCTTGACTAAAGTCTCGAACACCCAATACTAGATCATGGGGATGTTGTTGTGCAAGGCGGCCACATGTTTGGATGTCTTTTACAGCATGTTGTCCATCACAATCTGCCGTTACCACTGCATCAAAATCATGATGATTCAACACATAATTGAACCCTGACTTAATCGCCCGTCCCTTCCCTTGATTTACGACATGTTTGAGTACGGGTATACCCATGTGTTCAAACGACTTGAAAAATAGATCATGGGATGCATCCGAACCATCATTAACAATCACAATGTTCTGACATGCTTGATATAAATCAGTGATAAACTCACGCATAATTGATTCATCTGGATTGAATGATGGAATGATGATGTAAATGTTGTCCATATTAATTCCCCTTACCAATATGCTTCATATCTACCAGTTTCCACCCATTGTCATACACAAAGTACCACTTTGAATTCATGGTATCAATCCGTTCTTTCCCTGTAATAATCATGTTTTTATCTAAATGAACTAAGACAGAAAATGATGTTTTATCATAAATTTCAAACTGTGATAACCGTTCATTTGAGAACATCGGATTTTTGAATGTATGATCACTCACAAAGCTAATGTCGACACCACTTGCCCATTGATAGGCTTGTTTATAGACTTCTGTGCCTTCAATAAAATAAGGTTCAAGGGTTCCAAAACCATGTTTGGCACCGGTTAAGTCATTGGTCATGAATAGACTATAGTTCTTTGCGAGCTTCATCACATCAATGGATTCAACCAGTTTACTCATTGCTTCCACTTCATCATCTGTTTTATAAAAAGTACTCACGGTGATTTTATTTTTGTCAATTGTTGGTTCAACGATTGCTTGCGACTCATCTTTAATGACAATTGTTGGTTTATTGATAAATCCATTCAATGCATAAACAGAATTTGTAGGTGCATTTTGAGACTGTGCATCCGTGTACCCATCCAAGACTTCACGGCCCGTACTTTCACTTGGATCAACTGTGATGCCATTGACTTCGAGTGTATAAGTTGAAGGAATTTGTACATTGTAAGCATATAATGCCCCACCATTTGAGAAAGTCAGTGACTTGGTGGATAGTTTTGAATAGTTCAAGATACCCAATTTGGTCATTGCTTTTCCTTCTTCAACTTCAAGCTGCGCAATTTCGACACCATCAGATGTGATGATGTAATGATTCTTTTGTGTTTCTTTAATCTTAATTTCAGTATGATCTACAAGGTTTTGAAGTGCTTTAGTCACATCTTTCTGTGTTTCATAATTACTTAATTCGATCTCATCACTTAAAGCGCCTTTTGTCAGTGCTTTTTTAACATACGTATCGATTTGATTTGCTTCATAGTCTTTCAAACTTAAGACAACATATCCAACAAACAGACCTCCAAGAAGGACAAGAACTCCGGTATATATTAACAACCCTTTTTTAAATTTATTTAACTTCATCATTCACCCCTCTTTTCTACTACAAACGCGTTAGGTAGTCTCCAAGAAGAGTTACTATAGTAAAGTGTTACACTGGTCATTTCATAGTGTCCATTTAAAAACATAGAAGATGAACTGCCACCATCTAAGTTTGCGGCATTCACAGCACCATATTCCATCATAATTTCAATGAGATCTGAGGCGGTTGCGCCTAAGTGTCCACCTGAACCACGACCATCGGTCACAAGAAGTAAAATTGAACCATCTTTTCTCTGACCAATCGCAGTCCGTGGGTTTGCACCACTCCCTTTACCTTCAAGTGCTCTGGCTTCGCCATTGACCACAAGTTTAACAAAGTGATTATTCGCATCAGTATTTTCTTCTTGAAAGGTCACCGCATCACGAATCCCTTCGGTCTCTACAAGCTTTTTAACATCACTTGCATTCATGCCCTCTAAACTGATAACCCGTAAAAGGTTTTTTGTATCCATTCCAATTAGATACAACCCATTCATTGTGGGTTGGTTAAACTGGATTTCCCCTTTTGACACCACAACACCTAAGGGAAAGCCCCCTTTATTATGCGCTGATTGATACAAACCGCCATTGACAGCAGCGAGTGAATTTTCTTTTTCCACAAGCTCATGGAGTTCTTTTCCAAATTCAGACCAAGGATAAGTTGTGGCCAATGTAACCCGTGATGGGTCTTTGATGATTAACATTTTTGCCATGAAGGATCTTCCTTCAATTTGAACCAATTCAATATCATTGATGTTTTCTTTATCCACATCAATTAAGGACAAATCTTCATCTGTATCCATATCTTTCATGGAGTTTCGATCCACAATCTCTTGAATTTGTGCATCCGACAAAAAAAGCCCGGGAACAAATTTGAAATTTCCGGTTTCAAGCATTGTGGTCACAAACATATTTTTGGCATTGATGGATATGTCAGAAAACAAGAGTCTAATCGATATTACCAACGTAAAAGCAACAATTAATAATGTCACTCCCAGTGCCACACACACCTTTAATAGTGATTTTATGAGTTTTTTCATCGGTCTCCCCCGCTAGAAATGTATATATCAAGTCTAGCATAGATTAAGAATCCACTCAATATATTATATGTAATATTATCGATTTATAATGTTATTTTATTTTCTTGTATCAATTTATCTTCTATATCAATAATTAAGCATGAAATTTAAGCGTAGTTTCAATAAAATATAAACATTAATATGTGTTAAGCAAATGACTCATCCTCCAAGCGTTCTTATCACCCTTTGTAAAATTTATATTTGTTAGGAGATCTTTCTTTATCATTTTAGATGATTGATAATTATGACGCTTTACGTTATGATTTAATCAAAAGGGGCGGGCTTATGAAGAAAAAAATTGCGATTGGAATGTGTGTTGTGATTCTGTGTGTTGCAGGAGTTTTTGTTGTGAATTCATTAAGTTCAAAAGCAAAAGAGGACCAAGAACGGGCTGAACAAGAAAAAACACTTCAAGAAATAATCAGTCGATTCAGTTACAATGTCATCACGAATAAAGAAACATTTCTTTATACATTTGAGAATGGTGCCTATCAAAAATGTGGAACCATTCAAGAAGGATACCCACTTGAACTTGTAAATGAACCCATCGACGTTGACACGCAATATTTTAAAGTGAAGAATTTTGATGCATATATCAACATCTATGATGTTGATGGTGTTTCAAAAAAATTTGAAAAGGATCAGCGTTATACACGATATGTGATGTTTAATGAGAATGTGAAGACACCGACACCCACACAATTTTACAATGAAGATGATGAACTTGTTTTAACACTCGATACCTCTTTTGATCTTCCAATCATCATAAAAGAAGATGGGAAGTATGGTGTTGCTTATGATGATACATTATTTTACGTGAAAGAAGTTGAGTCTGTGTATCCTTCTGATAATACAACCATTGAGACGCGAAAAACCATTCGAACATTCACCTATCACACGGTTTATGACCCTGAAACACAAACCTGTGCTTCTGTAGAAATTTGTCATCCCATAGAACAGTTCGAATCGCACCTACAATATCTGAGAGATGAAGATTTCTTAACGCTGACCATGGAAGAGTTGGAACTGTTTTTGGATAGCAAAATCCAGATTCCAAGAAAAACAGTCGCCCTCACTTTGGATGATGGCATTTACTTGGAAAACTCAGTACCCCTTGTTGAGAAGTATGGGATGAATGCAACCTTCTTTATAATCACAAGTAAGGTTGATGTAAGTGAGTATATGGATTCAAAATATGCACGATTCGAATCCCATTCTGATGACATGCACAATAATTATAAATGTCCTAAAAATACGACTTACTCCCAAGGGGGTCAGATGTTA
Source organism: Erysipelothrix larvae (assembly GCF_001545095.1). NCBI lineage: Bacteria > Bacillati > Bacillota > Erysipelotrichia > Erysipelotrichales > Erysipelotrichaceae > Erysipelothrix > Erysipelothrix larvae. The sequence continues at coordinate 690,663 of NZ_CP013213.1, read as the reverse complement.
TGTGAACCCTATGATTCAATGATTGCGGATTTGAAATTGAGCCAAGAGAAACTTCAAGGATCTAATTACTATGCGTATCCATTCTTCGATTTTAATGATCGTGCAAAGGCTGCGCTAAAGGATGCAGGATTCCACCTAGCATTTATTGGACAATATACCTCCAATGGGTACAGTGACAAAAACACGGATAAAATGTTGATTCGCCGGACTACCATCTTTGGAAACTATCCAATCGAGATGTTTATGGATTTCTGTACGGATAACGACTGATAACAATGAAGAAAACGGGGTCTCCTTAAGTCAAGGAAACCCCGTTTTAATGTTGTTATTTTCGAAGTGTGTAGGCAATAATACCTGCAGCAACTGCGGCATTCAAGGATTCAAACCGAGAGGTCTCAATCTTAATGGCACAATGCGCATTTTGCTTGAAGGGTTCCGATACACCCTTCCCTTCAGAACCAATGACCACAGCAATTTTATCAACGTCTTTAACAGCAGATAAAGGCTGTGCTTTTACAACATCTGTAACTGCAAGGGTCATTTGATGTGAAGACAGATACTCAAAGATTTCTTTGGATGTGAGGCGATGTATGGGAAGATGAAACACCGCGCCTTGACTGGATCGAATGGTTTTATCATTCAACTCATCGGCACAATCTGGTGTTAACAAACACCCATCAAACCCAAAACTATAAGCGGAACGAATGATGGTTCCGACATTGCCTGGATCTTGAACACCATCTAAAATCATGATGCGCGTTGCATCTTTTGACAGATCATTCGAGGGTTTTCGAACAATTCCAAATTGAGTTGACCCAGAATGAGTAAGTGAGAGTTTCTCACTCACGCGATCGCTAATTAACACATCACAGGGTTCGTGTGTGCTTAACACCTGCTCTAATATTTTGGCATTGCGTGCCTCTTCAATCAGATGTGCGCCTTCTACAAGGATGAAATCAGATGCATCACGGTGCTTTTTTTGATTGAGCTGTGCTAAGTGTTTAATCCATTCATTTTTTGGAGAATCAATGATTTTCATGAAGTTCACCAACTACATGATGACACCGTCCACATAATCCTGTCTCTTCATGTGCATCCGTCACAATATTCCAACAACGTGGACATACTGATCCTTCTGCTTTCACAACGTCTACTTCAAAGCCAAAGACTTCAGGGAGTGTTTCATCAACAAATTCTAAACGTGAAACGATAAACCATTGTGCTGCATTATTTCCAAGGATCTGTTCAACCAATGCTTGGTCTTTCTCACTTAAATGGAGTTTTACCAAGCCTTCAAGGGACTTACCGATAACTTTATCCGCGCGTTTTTCTTCAAGTGCTTTAAATACCGCTTCTCGCAGTTCAAATAAACGTTTAAAGTCTTCAAGTTCTTGAACGCTTAAAACATCTTCACGAACCTTCACAAACTCAGTCAAGTGAATGCTTTCATCTTGAGGTCTAAAAATCTTGTTCAGTTCTTCTGTTGTATGCACTAAGATTGGAGCCATAAGGCGTGAATACACCATCAGTGATTCATACAAGACGGATTGAATTTCACGGCGTTGACGTGAATTTTGACCTTCAATGTATAAAATATCTTTGGTATAGTCAAGATAGTATGCTGACATTAGGTTTGTTAATGCGTTACCAACTAGTGTCGTGACTTTTTGGAAGTCATAGTTCATATATGCTTCTTGGCTGAGTTCATTCACTTTATGCACTTCACTGAGTACATAGCGATTTAAAACACTTAAGTCTTCAAATGCTACCATATCGGTATCTGGATTGAAGTCTGTGAGGTTACCGTGCATGAATCTAAAGGTATTTCGGATTTTACGATATAATTCACTGACTTGTTTTAAGACATTTTGGGAGATTGGGGCATCGTTTTGGTAATCAACACTTGCAACCCATAAACGGAGAATATCTGCGCCTAAGTCACCAATGATTTTCGCTGGTTTAAGCGCATCCCCAGAAGATTTACTCATTTTTTGCCCATCATCTTTCATGACAAATCCATGTGATACAACATTTTTATACGGTGCGTGACCATAGACTGCCGCTGAAATAATCAAGGATGAATTAAACCAACCTCGGTATTGATCTGAACCTTCAAAATAAAGGTCTACAGGAAGTGGCACTTCATCGTGATTTAAGGCTGATGTATGCGATGAACCTGAGTCAAACCATACGTCCATAATATCTTTTTCTTTACGGAAGGTACCATTTGGTGAACCTGGATGGGTATAGCCTTCAGGAAGTAGATCTATTGCATCGCGTTCAAACCAAACATTGCTTCCGTGTTCATTAAACAATTCAACAATGTGATCAAATACTTTTTCTTCCATGATGGGTGTATCGTCTTCTGCATATAAAATTGGCAGTGGGACACCCCATGCACGTTGTCGTGAAATCGTCCAGTCACCACGATCTTTGATCATGTTGTACATCCGTTTACGACCCCAAGTTGGGTTCCATTCTACTTCTTCATCAATCATGCGAAGTACGTCATCACGTACCATGTCAATGGATGCAAACCATTGGGTAGTCGCACGATACATTACAGGTTTTTTTGTACGCCAGTCATGTGCGTAGGAGTGCGTAATAAAGGATAATTTTAAGAGTGCACCACATTCATCAAGCGCTTTTGTGACAGCCTTGTTGGCATCTTCAAAATACAGCCCTGCAAATGGACCGGTATTTTCACGTAATACCCCTTGATTATCAATCGGGTCAATTGGGTGAATGCCATATTTTTTCCCAACTTCAAAGTCTTCAACACCATGGTCTGGAGCAGTATGGACACACCCAGTCCCTGCATCATCCGTTACGTGATCCCCTAAAAGAACCGGTGATAACCGATCATAAAGTGGGTGTTGTGTTGTGACACCTTCAAGTTCTTTCCCTTTGAAAGTTTTGAGTACTTCTGCATACTCAAAGTTCAATTCTTTTTGGAGTTGTTCAACCATCTTCTCAAGGACGACAAATTGACCTTTATCCGTTTTAATTAGGGCATAGTCAAAGGTTTCATTCACTGAAATTGCAAGGTTTGCAGGAATGGTCCATGGTGTTGTGGTCCAGATGATCAATGCATCGTCGGATGTTAAGAGTCCTTTTCCATCGACAACCTTAAAAGAAACATAGATCTGTGGATCTTTGCGATCACGGTACTCGATTTCAGCTTCTGCTAGAGCAGATTCACTCGATGGTGACCAATATACCGGGCGAAGTCCTTTATAAATCATGCCTTTAAGGGCCATCTTCGCAAAGACTTTAATTTGTTTTGCTTCAAAATCTTTGTTTAAGGTAATGTATGGATTGTCATAATCTGCAACAGTTCCTAATTGTTTGAAGTCTGCGATTTGAATTTTAATTTGTCCCAGTGCAAAAGCCTCACATAACTTACGGAAATCAGCAATGGACATTTCCTTACGATTAACACCAGTTTTTTGAATTGCAACCTCAATTGGGAGTCCATGCGTATCCCATCCTGGTCTAAATGGCGTCTTATACCCTGCCATAAAGTGTGAACGGATGATAAAGTCTTTCAATGACTTGTTGAGTGCGTGTCCAATATGGATGTTCCCATTGGCAAAAGGAGGCCCATCGTGAAGTGTAAATAACGGTGCTCCCTCTCGTTGTTCTAGCATTCGATTGTAAAGCTTCATCTCATCCCATGCCTGTTGTAGCCCGGGTTCTTTTTTGTTGAGATTCCCACGCATCTCAAAATCTGTCTTTGGTAATAACAATGTGTCTTTATAGTTCACACTCATCAAAAATTTCCTCCTTCAATAAAAAAACGCCCTTAAAACAAGGACGTTTATAACGCGGTACCACCTTAATTCATTACATCTTGTAATGCACTTAAGCCTGATAACGGTAGGCATCCGATTTATCTTACTTTGTGGTTTCAGATAAATAGCTCACACGGGATATCTCACACAAGCAGTTCTTCGCTTTCACCAACCGCGAAGTCTCTAAATTAACTGTTATTGTGAAGACCTGTCGTGATCATCGCTAAATAATTTAACATTTGGGGCTTCAGGGAGTTCTAACCCTTCGACCACTGTTTCTAACTTCTTAAGTTTAACACCCAATTCTTCGCGTAACAAGTGGGATTCACTGGAAATTCGCGAAATTTCAACCAAAATTTGTCGTGCAGCGGATAATGCTTCTCGTACAATGAGATCTGCGTTTTGATTTGCAGTCCCAACAATCTTGTTGGCTTCTTTCAAAGCATCTCGAGAGAGTTGGTCTAATGCACGCTCACGCGCTGCGATTTCTTTGACCAATTGCTGATAACGAACCTTTTGCAACTCCAATTGTTTTTGGGTCGCATGGCTTTGAGATAAATAAGCTTCTGAACGTAACTTAAGCTCCTCTAATTGACCTTCAAGTGAAGAAAGATACTGATCAACTTCAAAGCGATCGTACCCACTTCGCATGATTCTAAAGCGGTCCTTCATAGATTTAGTTATCGAAATCGTCCATGCTCATGCTAATTTCGCCTTCAACACCGATTGATTTTGGTGTACACAAAATTACATTGTGACCAATTTTTTGGATTGATCCATCTAAAGCAAAGACAACGCCAGTCAGAAAATCGATGGTTCTTTGTGCAAAATCTCTTTGCAAACGGTGAAGATTCACAACAGCTGCTCTATTTCCTTTAAGGTATTTCGCAACTTCTTCTGCTTCTTCAAAAGAACGTGGTTCGAATAAAACCATTTGTGCATTGGATGGTAATTTAAATCCATCATTTGCACGTGGTTTCTCGTAATCACTCAAGCTTTCTGCTTCTTCAGTGCTTAATTCAATATATTCGTCATCTTCAATTGGTGTTAAGATATTTTTTAGTTTCGATTTGATACTCATAATCGCCCTCCGAACGTTTCCACTATTATACCACGATTCATGAATAAGTTAAATTCCTATTTTTTATTCACGTTCAACTTCTAATAATCCATAATCGCCGTCTTTACGTTTGTAAACAACTGCGATGTCTTCGGTTTCTTCATCGGTATATATGAAGAATGAGTGTCCTAAGAGTTCCATATTTAAGATTGCGTCATTCAATTCCATGGATTCCGCAACGATTGTCTTCGTACGTACTAATTTAGGTTCGTCTTCATTCTCAGACTCTTCAATCAAATTCAAGAATGATTGCGCTAAACTTTCTTTGTTTTTACGTGATAATTTAGTTTTGTGTCTGCGAATTTGATCTTCCAGTTTGTCTACAGATAAATCAAGTGCAGCATAGAAATCATCATGTTTCACTTCTGCTCGTAATAAACCAATTTTTGTAGTAATTGTAACCTCAACTTTTTGGCCATCAGGATATACACTTACAACAACGTTTGCACGATATGAATCATCAAGATCGAAATATTTCTCCATGAATTTCAACTTATCTTCCACGCGTTGATGCATTGCATCTGTGATATCTACATTTTTACCATGAATATAAACTAGCATAATTGGTTCCTCGCCTTCTACTTATCATAAATACTATCATAAAACTTCATTGGAACACCTTCTAAACGCCCAGTATCGTAACACTTTCCTTGGGTGAATGAATCAATCGTGTGACGTGATCCATCAAAGAGTTCCTGCAATACTGAAAGACCATCAATTCCTAAATCAATGGATTCGTTGTAGAGGTCTACAAAACTCTGTGTTGAAATGTCTTCAGCATTGGTTGGATTACACCATGTTTCGTGTTTCAAATTCAAGACATCATACTTCGCGTCAATATCTGAACTCACGAGGTGGCTTGAAAAAGCCCAGGGTTCTCCAAATCTTTTTTCATATTCCTTTATTAAAGGTAACTTAATGTTCCGTGGATCATATAAGTATACCAAAATTTTCTTCATTGACTCTATTGCGGAATCAATCACTTCTGAATCCTCGCGTATATCAAAAACACGCTCAAGCATTACAGAATAGAATGATGCAATGATTCGACGTTCATCATCCGAAACATCAACAAACCGAGTCGCATGCAAGCTGGTCATTTTACGACGTTTCACATAAAGCACCATCAGTGAATCAAGCATTGATTCATAACGATAGTGCCAAAATCTCGTATCGCCTGCGATTTCACCTGATCGATAGAATACAAACGGATGTGCCGTTGAATCTAATGACCAGTGCATTAAATGACCTGCAAGATAAGCTGTAAGAATCGTTTTTCGTTTCCCATCAGGCAAGCGATTAATAAAACTAACAGCTTCGTTGTAGAAAGCATCAACTTTATATGAATGAACATGGTTGCCATAATCTGCAACTTTCTTGTTTAACGTTTGGTCCTGCCATGGAAAAACGTTATAGTAAAACAAGATATCGGGTCCGTTGCTCCCTAAAAGATACGCCTTTGGGTGCGCCTTGATTGCTGTTTTAATCGTAGAAGGTGGCAATTGATTATATACATCAAGCGCCATCAATCCATGCGTTACAACATTCGGCATGATGGTCACCTCCTTTATTAACCTTATTGTATCAACTTATAACAAATTTTTCACTACATAAACTAAAGATTTCATAAAATGAACACAAATCACAAGCCTTTCACAAATTCTAAGAAGTCTTTACGGCTTCCTTGATAATCTGTATCGATATCCCCACCGCGATGAATCAAGTCATCGTCCACAAGATAGGTTTTAAACCCTAATGTCTTCGCAACTAAATCCTCTTGGGCATCGTTACCAACCATCATTGAAAAACTTGGATCTAAATCACAGACCTGTTTGATTTCTTCATAATACTTCGGATTGGGTTTGCAGTAGTGACAAATCTCAAAATGTGTAATGTGATCAAAATCTTCCCAATTCAATTTTGCCCACTCGACGCGCTTTTCAACCGCAATCTTTGGAAACATCGGATTGGTTGCTATAACCAAGCGAATGCCCTTGTCTTTAAGTATCTCAACTGCGTCAATCATTTCTTGACTTGACTCAATGGTTGATCGTGCTGCCTCAAATCCATTGTGATAATAATCATCAATCACTGGGATTAAGGGTTCATATGCATCACCAACAAGTCCTCTAAAGGTATCATAGAATACATCTTCATTTGTTTTTGATCCATCATTCGCAACCATTTTATGAGTTGCTTGCCACAAGGACTTAATAAAATGTTGGGGATCAATTAAATGGGATACTGTTTTTGCCAGCGAACCAAGATATGCATGTTCAAAAGCATCGTTATTCATTTTTAATAATGTTCCGTCTAAATCAAATAATACTGTATTAATCACGTTCACACCTCCTTGTATTCTAACTATTATACACAAACCGGCTCAAAAAATAAAGAAAGAATGGTTGGTTCTTTATAATCATAAACAACACTTTTATACTGACCCAAGTACATAAGTGATACGAAAAAAGAAATCGCATTTTGTCTCGATTTCTTTTGATTGGTTGATTCAATTAGATTTTGAATTATTCAGCATCATCAGGTTGAGGTGTTTCAGAATTTGAAGTATCTGATTGTGGTTCTTCTTGAGGAAGCTCCGCACTCTCTTCACTTGGTGTTTGTGTTGATGCAGGTGCAATATAGTTGAGTCCCAGTGATTCAACATAATGCTTAATCTTCACTTCACTGACTGTCTTCCAATTTCCTTCTTGATAATACCACCGGAAATCCTCCATATCACTGATATAGATTGGTTCAAATAACACAGAACGTGCATTATAGTTTTCTAAAGGAATTCTAATAATCGCATAGTAGGTTGTAAAGTTATACACTTCGCCATTCATTTTAGAGAAGTTTCGCTCTGAGTCATAGTCACGTGTATAGAGTCGATTTCGTTTTGCCATGTTTGGAATGAGTGTGTCAAATTCGGCACCAATTGCATGTTCAACCGCGTTTTGTTCTCGTGTTGAAGGTGCTGATACAATAATTTCCCACCCATCAAGACTTGATGCAGAGCTGTTATGGTGATTACTGTAGGCAATTCGTGAAACTGCAGCATAGTGTCCAAAACTAAACGCAGAGCGCGTTAGGGACTTCCATTCGCTCTCTCCAATCACTTCACCAAAGGTATCACTGGTTCGATTGATGTAAACTTTAAGTCCATGTTCTTCATAGCGTTGCTTTTCATATAAGGATACTTCTAAATTCATTACTTTTTCATAGATGTATTTGTTAATGGCACCCGAATCATGACCACCATGACCCACATTAAGGGCGATGTCATATTGATAAGCGAAATCTTCAACTTTAATTTCAAGAGTATTATTTGGATAAGTAAAGGTAACCAGTTTATTGCCGACACGACCCCGTCCCAGTTTCAAAAGCGGATCCAAATTGAATGTTAGGGGTGCATTATCAATTTCTCTTCCTCGAACACTATAGCTTCCATTTTCTAGATTCGTAACATTGATATTCACACTATACTTATGATCACTGAGTTGGGTATCATATGTCACTGTATTTTGGGTATCCTTATTGACAAGGTTCACTGCTTGAATCAGCGTTTCATGGCTTCCTTCAAGTTTAAAGCCATCCCCTGAGAATTTGAGCGCAGTAATCTCTTTAAGAACTTCCCCTGTTTTTGGAACAACTACCTTCACTTCTTCACCCTTTTCTTCTACTGGTTTTACGTGAACGACTGGTTTTGGTTTGGTTACAATAACTTCACGTTTAACACTGTGGGAGTTATCAGACTGATCACTTACAGAATAGGTCAAGGTATACGTTCCGGCATTTTTTGTATTTACTTCACCCTCAACAACCACTTTATCCTCAATTTCTGTGTCGTAATTATCACTCACATCATAGCCTGGTTCTTTATATTCTTCTCCAACTAAAAGGTTCACAGTGCCCCCCTTTAGTTTAATTTCTGGACTTTGGGTATCCACGATTGTTACTGTGCGCGTTTTTGATAGCTGCTCACGACCTTCAACCCAATACAAAAGCTCATACACACCCAAGCCATCTGTTTTTAAACTGCTTTTGATGTTCACTACAATTGAATCATCACGCAATCCATCCACACTGACGTAAGCACCTTTTTCTTCATAATCATCAAATACTTCAAGTACTGGAGAGCGTTCACCTTCAACAATCAGAGCATATTCACGACGATCTATTGAAAGGTAGTGGTGTAAGTATGCTCCACCAATCACTGCACAAACAGTTAAAAAACAAACACTTGCGATTAATATCTTTTTTCGTTTCGTCATATTTCCCCCTTATTGGCAAATACCTTTAGTGTAATTATACTTTGTTTTTTTTATTGGTATCAACTTTATTTTTACATAAGTTTTTATGCTTTTTTTTCTCATCAAGAAAATATCATATGGATCATTGAAAAGCGGTCGTTCAAAACGCTTTCAATCATTAGAAAACAAATCGAGACAAAATAGTTTCAAAAAGAATCAAGTTACCCTATTGTGGATAGAAAATTCCCTTAAAATTATCCAAATCACTTGTTTTACTTATTCAAGAATTCTATATCAAGCCCTTTATAACTTCTATTTGGATACGCTTAAACTGATACGCTTTAAATCGCTGTTTTATTCTTATCAAAACAGCGGTCTTGTGATATCTTTGAAGCGTAAAATTTGGTAGAATGGTGATAAGAAGTATAAGACTTCACGGAGGTGTAGTATGGTCAAACTCATAAAACTATCGTCTGATTACACAAAGCAAATTCAAGACTATAAGGATGCCTTTAATAAGCGCAATGAATCCATTCATGGATGTGCCGGTATCAATCATTTTCCCCATGTTACAGATTGGATTGCACAATCACTGCGTGATGAACATCAGGACACTGTGCAACCTGGCTTTGTCCCTGCATTTACCTATTGTTTAGTTGATATGAAGGATCAATCACTTGTTGGGATCGTGAACATTCGAACACAATTGAATGAATCTTTACGAAACTTTGGGGGTCACATTGGTTATTCGATTCATCCAGATAAAAGAGGCCAGGGTTATGGTAAGTTAATGTTGCATCTTGCACTTGAAAAATGCAAAACGTATGGCATTTGTGATGTGTTAGTAACTGCTAACGATACGAATATCGCCTCAATTAAAGTTATTGAAGGCTGTGGTGGACAATTTGAAAACATTCTATTTGAAGAAGATACACCCATAAGACGCTATTGGTTTCATCTGTAATTTTGGTCATTGTTGATTTTAAAAGTATCGCAAATTCTTTAAGCGCGCCTAAAAATTTGTTTATTTATATCGCGCTTTGATTGAAACATCGTTTAAATACTGTTAGAATAACAAAGGAAAGGTTGGTGATACTTGTATGAACCCGCGAAGTCAGATAACACATTTTATTACTGAAGCAAGCTTTGACGATGACCCATTGAGTATCGCCAATGGACGCGTCACGCTTTAGTTTCAGTTCTTTTTAAGAAAGGGGCTAAGAGCATGAAGAATAACAATAATACATTATTGGAGCTGCTCAAAATGTCACACGATGACTTTTTTAGTGCGCTCCCAGCAGACAAAAACGGCTTTAGTGAAGAACAAGCTGAAGCATATATCGAAGAATTTGGGCCAAACGAAATCGTAGGTCAAAAAAAGAAACATCCATTGATTGGATTTGTAAACGTATTGATCAATCCTTTTAACCTTGTGTTGATTGTTGTCATAATTATTACATTAATCACCGATGTTATTATTCCAAGTACCGGAAAAGACTATGTTACTGTAGGGATTTTGACAGCACTGGTTATCTTATCAACACTTGTATCTTACATTCAAGACGAGCGGTCAAATAAAGCAAGTGAAAAACTATTGGACATGGTATCCAATACCACCGCTGTTTTAAGAGATGGAAAATTCATTGAAAAACCAATTGATGAACTCGCACTTGGAGACATCATTCGACTTTCTGCAGGAGATATCATCCCTGCTGATTTGCGAATTATCTCTGCAAAAGACTTATTCTTGTCACAAGCAACACTCACAGGAGAATCACAACCTGTTGAAAAGTATGTGCTTTTTGATGAAGAACTTGTTGAACAGGAATCCGATTACACAAACCTTGCACTCATGGGAACAAACGTAGTGAGTGGAACAGCACGGGGTGTAGTCATCCGAAGAGGAAATGAGACCTATCTTGGTTCCATGTCAAAATCACTTGAAAATATTAAAGTAATCAATAGCTTTGAAAACAGTATTTCCACAATATCAAAATTACTCTTACGATTAATGATGATTATGGTACCGGTAATCTTTGTACTCAATGGAATCTTAAAAGGCGACTTCGTGGATGCTTTTGTCTTTGCACTCACCGTTGCTGTTGGACTTACACCTGAAATGTTACCCGTTGTATTAACCAGTGGCCTTTCACGTGGTGCAATTAATATGGCAAAACACCAAACAATTGTGAAGTCTCAATCATCCATCTCTACCTTTGGAGAAATGGACATCCTTTGTACTGATAAAACAGGAACCATTACGCAAGATGAAATCATCCTTGAACGGTATATGGACGTAACAGGTGAAGATGATATGCGCGTATTACGCCATGCTTATCTCAACAGTACTTTCCAAAGTGGTCTCAAAAACTTAATTGACCTTGCAATCATTGAACGTGCTGAAAGCTACAACATGGACGACCTTGTGAATTACTATGACATTGTGGATGAAATCCCATTTGATTTCAGCCGTCGTCGTATGAGTGTTATCTTAGAAGATAGTAAAGGTAAACGCCAACTAATCACAAAAGGAGCTGTAGAAGAAATCTTAAACTTATCCAAATATATTGACCGCGATGGTGTTGTTTCTGAATTCGATGAAGAAACACGTAAAGAAGCGTATGAGGTGTATTCACAACACAATCATGATGGACTTCGTATGATTGCAGTCGCACAAAAAAACAACATTCCCCTTGACCATGAGTTTGGGGTTGAAGATGAGAGCGAACTTGTTCTTATTGGCTTTATTGGGTTCTTGGATCCTCCTAAAGAAAGTGCAAAACCAACGATCGAAAGCCTTCATAATCACGGCGTTGATGTTGTGGTTATTACCGGAGATAGTTTAGGTGTTGCGAAGAAAGTCTGTTCAAAGGTTGGCATTGATACTGAATATACTGTTGTCGGAAATGAAGTTGAAGCAATGAGTGATGAAGCGCTTCGCGAAGCGGTCAGTCATTGTAAACTCTTTGCGAAGATTTCACCGATTCAAAAACAACGCATTGTTGGTGCATTCCAAGATAACGGTCATATTGTTGGTTACTTGGGTGATGGGATTAATGATGCCCTTGCACTTCGTAAAGCAGACGTTGGAATCTCTGTAGATACTGCTGTGGATATTGCGAAAGAAAGTGCAAACATTATTCTTCTTAAAAAAGACCTTACCGTTCTTGAAGCAGGAATTCTTGAAGGGCGTAAGACCATTGTGAATATGATTAAATACTTAGAAATGGCAGTCAGCGGAAACTTTGGGAATATGATTTCAGTTATCGTCGCAAGTTTGTTCCTTCCATTTTTACCATTGCTTCCAATTCACATCCTTGTACAAAACTTACTCAACGATGTAGCACAACTTGGTATTCCATTTGACCATTGTGCTGAAGAAGATCTTTACTTACCACGACGTCTTCAAAGTAAAACGCTTCAAAAGTTTATGATTCTCTTTGGACCCTTAAGTTCAATCTTTGATATCACATGCTTTGTGGTATTCTACTTTGTACTTAACATTCACGATGCAACAACCTTCCAAACACTTTGGTTTACATTTGGGGTTATCTCACAAGCAACCATTATCTTTGTGATTCGCAAGAAGAATCCATTGAACATGTTTACAGAACATCCATCTCTTGCACTTGTTGTCGCATCCTTTGTGGCATGTGCATTGACCGTATTGATTGTGACAACACCGATTGCATTTACTTTTGATTTAGTACCAGTTGGCGCTTATAACTTCCAAACAGTCATCCTTATTGTCTTTGGATACTTACTCACAACCGCACTTGTGAAACGATTCTTCTGGGACAATGATGTTCATTAATCGATGAATACACCTACACTTCATACAGATCGCTTGATCCTAAGACAATTTACGATTCATGACTTGGACGCATTTCATGAAATCTTTACAGATGAAACGGTAAACACCTTTTTACCTTGGTTTATTCCCAAAACACGTGAAGCTTCTTTAGCAGAGTTGACCCAGCGGTTTCTATCCTACTACGATGCTGACACCAGTTATCGTTATGCAGTGTGTTTAAAGGAAGAAAATAAACCCATTGGATATATAACCTTAGGTGAACCAGATAGCTATGATTTTGGCTATGCCATCTTATCTCAATATCAAAAAAAGGGTTATATCACAGAAGGTGCACACTGTATCTTGAATACACTCTCACAAACACAGATTCCATACATCACCGCGACCCACGACATCAACAATCCTGCAAGTGGTGAAGTCATGAAAAAGTTAGGCATGAAGTATCAATATTCTTATACTGAATTTTGGGAACCCAAAGGATATGATGTAACCTTTCGTTTATATCAATTGAATTTTGATCCCAATGCACACCCCTATATGAAATATTGGAATCTGTACAAACGACATGAAATTGAATCCTTATAAGGCGAGAAATCGCCTTTTTCTAAATTAAAAACACGCCTTAGCGTGTCTTTTTTTGAACCGTTGTGCCAAAAGGCATTAAAGCAAGGGATGCGAACTTGAAGCATTGGAGTCCAAAGGGAATTCCAATGATTGTGAGACAAAGAACTAAACCATTCACCAGTGCCCATAGTGCTAAGGGAATCCCGCTAAAGATGATCCAAAAGATGTTCGCAATTAAAGACATGGTACCACCGCCATAAATGACTTCTTTTCCAAAGGGAAAAAACATCAACCCAGCTAATTTAAAACATTGTAGACCAAACGGTATTCCGATAATTGTGACACACCAAAAAAGTCCTGCTAATAACCATGATAATCCTTGCCAGAACCCACAAAATATAAACCAAATTAAATTCCCTAACACACTCATCGTATCTTCCTCACTTAAAAAATTATTATACCAATCCCCCCTTTAGAAAGCAACGTAATATGTACTATCTTCATTGAAGATCTATTAAAAACAAAGCTATCGTCTTTTCTTACTCTACTCCTGAAATAACAATCATTCAATGACTTTTAAAAGACAAGATTTCAAATCTCACGACTTTTTCATCTAGTTCATCTTTTTTAATCTTGCTTTCTTTCTTTCTATAAAGCACTTATAAATGATTTGCTCATATTCAAAAAGATTTATTTATTTATTTATTTATCCCATCTTAATATTTACTTGTTTCACAACTAGATAATGGTATTGCATAAATAAGCTAAACATTAACAAGGAATTGATTTAGACAGGAATATTTATCACAATCAGAACCACTTTTTGATTCTTGAAGTTACTTTGTTTTTATAATTAATTTAAAAGTATGCGATTTCAAGGTATAATAAATGGGGAGATAAACTATGCTAATCGATGAATATGTACTAAAAGAGTATGCGAATTTAAATGGGACTGATATTGTAATTTGGACATATATTGTTGCAAATAAAAAGCAATGTTCTAGAATGAGTATTGATGAACTTGCGAAGCGTTGCAATGTTTCACGAACAACAATAACTAGATTTGTTAAAAAAATAGGGCTAAGAGGATATAGTGAATTTAAGGTTCTTTTAGATTGGGAGAATCAAGGAACCAAAACAGACAAAATAAATGATAACATGTTTGACACTATGTGTGATTCAGTAATTAAATACGTTGAGGGTCAAAGAAATAAAAATTATGATAGTATATGCAAGCTAATTTATGAATCTAATCAAACATATGTGTATGGATCAGGTGATATTCAAAATGCAGTCTCAGAGCAAATTCGACGCATGTTTTTGTCAGGACAGAAAATTGTTCATAACATTAGTGGAGTAACTTTTGATAATGCCTTTTATAGTTTAGTGAATAGAGAAGATGTTGTGATTCTAATATCTTTAAGTGGAGATAATAAGGAAATTGTAAATATCGCGCAAAGGCTTAAATTGAACGGAAACAAAATCATTTCGATTACTGACTTTAAAGATAGCAAACTTTCACAACTTAGTGATGACTCACTGTATATTTCGACAACTGATTTCACAATTTTAGAACGTCATGCAACTTTTAAGACAACTATGTTATATTTTTTGCTTATCGAGTTTTTATTCATTAAGTATAGTATCTACAAGAGAGAACGTCAGTTATTAGAAGTTGTCGAAATATAAAGAGATTCAATAACAATTTAAGGTGTAGTAATATAAATCAAAATAATCAGTTTAAAATGTCCTATCTTATTTAGGGCATTTTTTGTTGATTTCAATAAATGCGATGTGAAAATTACACAATATATGTGCATTTTTTCAAGAGTTAGTAAACATTACTTAATGACAGAATTAGCGTTGTGGTTTAAAAACGCGCATGCTAATATGGGTAAGTCAAAACGTTTAAGACATTATAAAAGGAGAAAATTATATGATGAAGAAAATTCAACGCTTTGGTGGTGCCATGTTCACACCAACGTTGCTATTTGCATTTTCTGGATTGATGGTAGGATTTTCTATTGTATTTAAGAATAGTAGCATCATGGGATCGCTTGCTGACCCATCGCATATTTGGTATCAATTTTGGGATGTTGTATCTGCAGGTGCTTGGATGGTATTTAATCAATTACCATTATTGTTTGCTTTATCATTACCAATTGCACTAGCAAAAAAACAACAAGCTAGAGCTTGTCTCGAAGCAGTTGCTACCTATTTAACTTTCAATTACTTTGTAGGAAGAATGTTAACGCATTGGGGACCAGCATTTGGTGTCGATTTCACAAGGGAAATCACTACAGGAAGTGGATTGACAACAATTGCAGGGATTAAAACACTTGATACGGGTATGATTGGAGCATTACTCATCTCTGGAATTGTAATCTGGGTGCATAATCGATATTTTGATAATGAGTTACCAGATTGGATTGGAATTTTCAAAGGATCATCATTGGTTGTTGCGATTTGCTTCTTCCTGATGTTACCTGTTGCACTGCTAACATGTCTAATCTGGCCACATTTCCAAGCTTTAATGTCTGGATTACAAGGGTTCTTTATGAATAGTGGTAGTTTAGGAATCTGGGTGTATGCCTTCTTGCAAAAAATTCTAATTCCTACTGGATTACATCATTTCATTTATGCCCCATTTACTTACGATAATGTAATTGTCCAAGGTGGTACATCCGCTTACTGGGCTACTAATTTGCACAATTTCCAAACAACTGCTTATACCCTAAAAGAAATGTATCCGATTGGCTTTTCATTATCTGGCATGGGTAAAGTATTTGGATCTCTCGGTGTAGCTGGAGCTTTCTATGTTACTGCAAAACCTGAAAAGAAAAAAGCAGTTCTTGGATTAATGATACCTGCAACATTAACCTCTGTTCTTACTGGGATTACAGAACCATTAGAATTTACGTTTTTATTCTCAGCACCTATCTTATTCGTGGTACACGCACTTCTTGATGCCACATTACAAGCACTAGCGTTTACTTTTGGAGTGGTTGGAGATTTTGGTGGGGGATTAATAAATTGGACCGTTCTAAACTGGTTGCCGTTGGGAATGTATCACTGGCGAACATATCTGATTCAAGTATCATTAGGTTTAGTTTTTACGGTAATTTGGTTTGTAGTTTTTGTTTACTTAATAAAAAAATTCAATTTATTAACCCCTGGTAGAGAACTAGAGGATGAAACAAAACTGTATAGTAAAGCCGAGTACTTGGAAAAACAAGAAAACAGTAAAGTTGATCAAAAAAATAGTGATAAAAAATTAACTAAAGCTGAAAGACAAGCTGCAATATACTTGGAATTGGTTGGTGGTAAAAATAATGTTGTCGATGTAACAAATTGTGCAACAAGACTTAGAATTACATTAGTAAATGATAAGGATTTAGCACCTGAAAAGAACTTTAAAGAAGCAGGGGCTCATGGGTTAGTACATAATGGCAATGCGATACAAATCATTGTAGGGATGTCTGTACCAAGTGTAAGAGAAGAGTTTGAAATATTGTTAGAGGAGAATTAAAAAATGAATCGAAAAAAACAAAGAGTATTATTAGCTGGAGGAGGAAGTACTTACACTGCTGGAATTGTTACAATGTTGCTTGAGAATACCGAAAAATTTCCAATTGAATCTATCGTTCTATACGACAATAACAAGCAAAGACAGCATCCTGTAGCGGAAGCATGTAAAATAATTGTCTCAGAAAAAAATCCAAGTGTTAAGTTCTCATATACAACTGATCCGGTAGAGGCATTTACTGATGTTGATTTCGTTATGGCTCAAATCCGTGTTGGTTTATACGCTTTACGTGAACAAGATGAAAAGATTCCAATGAAATATGGTGTTATAGGACAAGAAACTTGTGGCCCTGGTGGTATAGCATATGGTTTAAGAACAATTGGACCAGTAATTGAAATGATCGACTACATGGAAAAATATTCTCCAAATGCTTGGATGTTGAATTATTCAAATCCAGCTGCAATCGTTGCAGAAGCTTGTAGAGTATTGAGACCTAATTCAAGAGTAATCAACATTTGTGATATGCCAGTGTGTTTAGAAGAAATATTTGCACGGATCCTTGGATTAAATTCACGCAAGAAGTTCGATGTTAGTTACTATGGATTAAATCACTTTGGGTGGTGGACAAGTATTCAAGAAAAGACAACAGGTAAAGATTTGATGCCTGAACTTAAAGAGTATGTTGCGAAAAAAGGATATGAAGAATTTACACCACAAGGGCAACATAAAGAGTCAAGTTGGCTAGACACTATGAGAGCTGCGAAAGATATTTGGGAATTAGAACCTGAAACATTACCTAATACATATCTAAAGTATTACTTAATGGGCGATGAAACAAATGAACATACTGACCCAAATTATACTAGAGCAAATGAAATAATGGATAGACGCGAAAAAAATACATTTGATGAATGTAATAGGATTATTGAAAATGGTACAGCTAAAGACACATGGTTTGCCGCTAGTGAACATTCACAGTTCATTGTTGAATTGGCATGCGCACTTGCATTTAACACAAAAGAACGATTTATCCTAATTGTTGAGAATAATGGTGCAATCGAAAATTTCGCAAAAGATGCGATGGTTGAAATTCCATGTATAGTTGGTAAAGATGGTTTTGAAAGAATTTCTATTGGAACTATACCAACTTTCCAAAAAGGGTTAATGGAACAACAAGTTGCTTCAGAAAAGCTAGCTGTTGATGCATGGGTTGAAGGTAGTTATCTAAAATTATGGCAATCTTTGGCAATTAATAAGACTGTTCCGAGTCAAAGAGTCGCTAAACAGATCCTTGATGATTTAATTGAGGTAAATAAAGAATTCTGGCCAGAACTTAATTAGTACTTTTGGAGGTAAATTATGGCGAAGCTAACTTCAAAGATTCTAAAAATTGTAAATGATGAGAATATCTATTTAATGCTAGTATGTAGCCTATTTATATTTGTCCCAGCAGCTTACTTACTTTATTTAAGTATGAGTGTGTATGCACTCAACACTAATCTTTCAACACTACTAAATAATAGTAGTGTTGAAAGTATTAATTTAATTGTAAACATCTCATCCATCTACAGTGCATTTGTAATTTTCAAAATCAGAGAAAAGAAAGAATACAAGAATGAAATGATTGCATTCGCAATTGTATTTGTTTCTCAGATAATTCTAATGAACCAATTAGCAATAATGGTATTATTCTTTTATATATATAATTTTATCGGTATAAAGAATATTAAGAAGCATTACATCAAAGCAAATAAATCAAAAGATAAAAAAATTATTCTGTTAGCTTTGTTTGTTTTACTAATAGCAATGACAACATTAATTATAAAAATAAAAATAGGAATGATTTAGGTAAAAATATGTTTAAAAAAAGAAAACAAAAGAAATGTGAGTTAATGGCTCATATTACTGGGGAGTTAATTCCAATAGAAAATGTAAAAGATCAAGTTTTTTCAACAAAAATGATGGGTGAAGGCATTGCAATTATTGCCAAAGAAATAAATTTGTGCGCTCCATGTAACGGAGAGATTAGTCTGATAGCACCAACTAAACATGCAATTATTATACAAAATGATGATGGGTTGCAAATTCTTCTGCATATTGGACTTGATAGTGCTAACTATTTAGATTCTTTATTTACCGTTCATGTTTGTCAGGGTGACAAGGTTTCCGTTGGTGATTTGCTAATTACGATTAATCAGGAGTATCTGAACTCACTTGATGAATTGGTAGTACCGATGGTTTTGCTGGAAAATCCTAGTGAGTGTAAGATTGTCATAAAAAAAATACTAAATAAAGTTGAAAGTGGTAAAGATGCAGTTATCAACTACTAAAAGCCTAAATCGGGAAAAAAGTATAAGGATATTCTGTGTTTTATACCTTTTTTCTTATGTTAGTTTCAGCATGGCTATGACAAGTATTACTCCATTCTTGACGAGTCTTGGGTACGATATAGTACAAAGAGGAACAATTTTGTCAGGATATGCACTAACAACTATTTTATTTCAAATGTTCTTTGGAATATTAGCTGATCGATTTCAGACGATTCGAAAAGTTCTAATTGCGTCACTCATCATATTTGGAATAACTTCTGCAATTCTATTTGTACAAAGTGAGATGAACTATATTTTTCATTTTATAATCAATGCCCTTTCAATTGGACTATTAAATACGTGCTGTGGTTTAATGGATACGTGGGTTCTGAGCAGTGGTGAAGAGCCAAAAGCAAAACTATCCTTTATAAAGGCGTTTGGGTCAATAGGATGGGCAATTTCTAGTATAATAGCATCAATTTTAGTGTTACATTTCTCATATGCGTATCTTTCGGCTACTATTGTAATTATAACAATATTTGTATTGATTAATGTAATTAGGATTTCAGACATAAAAAAAATTAACCATACAAAGAAAATTCAAATGAGTGACTTAGCTGGATTGTTTAAAGACAGAAAATATGCATTACTCGTTTTCATTTTATTTTTGTTATACTCAATAATAGTGGCAAACAATGGTATTGTGATTGATAAAATGCTGGAACTTGGTGCAACTAATACTCAAATATCATATAAATGGACATTACAGTCTTTATTAGAAATCCCAACTTATTTATTTGGGTATAGGATTTTGCGTAGGTATAATCATTTTAATTTATTGCAACTAAGTGCCTTTGTTATTACTATTCAGTTTGTATTGTATAGTTTTACTAGCAACGTTATAATCATGATTCTTCTTAATTTATTGCAAATGTTCACCACACCCCTTGTCTTAATTACATCTAAAATACTCATATTTAATCTCAGTGATACACGATTGAAAAGTAGCAGTCAACTGGTTGCTTTAAGTATTTTCACAGGCGTTTCTTCACTTCTTATGCCGACAGTTGCGAGTGCATTGAGCACAATTGTTGGGATAAATAAAACATTGTTCTGTGTAGCATTACTTGGTGTATTTGCATCTATATTGATTCCAAAATTAAAACAAATCTGTGAAATCTAGGAGGTTATTAAATATTCATTTATCAGAACAAAGGGATGGACACGATAATTCTTTTAAAAATATTAATGTAATAATATGCTTAGCTAGGTTAGACCTTTGAAAAAAAAGAAGAATAATAGCAAACTATAGTTCCTTCGATTTCTATTAGTTGCTTACGAACCACCTAAACACGATACAATCCTTATTGACACTCTATGTGCCGCGGTAATTTGATCCTTTACCTGCAGTGTTATAACGACCATCCAATGTATAAAGTTCACCACTTCTGATGAACTTTTTTTTACCATTATTCACGCTCTCGTATCCTTGCCTTGAACTCCGCTAACTCTCATTCAACATGGTTCAAAAACAGGTATTAACACCTTCTCACTTACTTACAGCTTCCCTTCCAATTTAGTGAGAGTGGTAGGACATTTCTTTTATCATTAGCTTCATCGCTTGCTCATCAAGTTAAAAAAGACCCCTAAGGGTCTTTGGATTTATTCGTCTCTAGCAGCTGCAATGCGCGCTACTGGTACGCGATATGGTGAGCATGACACATAGTCAACACCCACTGATTTAAAGAATGCAATGGACGCTGGATCGCCGCCGTGTTCTCCACAGACACCAATCTTCAAGTTTGGATTGGTTGCGCGTCCTTTTTCTACTGCCATCTTGATCAATGAACCAACACCCAATTGATCAACAGTTGCGAATGGGTCTTTGTCATAGATGCCTAAGCTGTAGTAGTCTTTCAAGAACGTACCTGCGTCATCACGAGAGAATCCATAGGTCATTTGTGTTAAGTCATTGGTTCCAAATGAGAAGAAATCTGCTTGTTGTGCGATTTCATCTGCGAGAACACAGGCTCTTGGTAACTCAATCATCGTTCCTACAGTGTATTTAAGGTCCAATCCACTGTCTTTGATGAGTGCATCTGCAGTTTCTCTGACTTTACTTGCAAGGAAGGTAAACTCTTTCACATCACCTACAAGTGGAATCATGATTTCTGGTTTAACATTTTTACCTGTTTCTTTTGAAACATTGATTGCAGCTTCAATGACTGCACGTGTTTGCATCATTGAGATTTCTGGGTAAGTAATCGCAAGACGGCATCCACGGTGTCCCATCATTGGGTTGTATTCATGGAGACGACGAATCACTTCGCGAAGTTCTGTTGTACTGCGATTCATTACAACCGCTAATTCTTCGATATCTTGTGTTGTTGTTGGCATAAACTCATGAAGTGGTGGATCTAAGAAACGAATGGTCGCACTGCGTCCTTCCAACACTCTAAAGATGCCTTCGAAGTCTTCGCGTTGCATTGGTAAGATCTTATCCAGTGCTACTTCGCGTTGACCTTGTGTTGTTGAGAGAATCATCTCACGCACTGCACGAATTCGTGAAGCTTCAAAGAACATATGCTCAGTACGTACTAATCCTACGCCCTTAGCACCAAATTCAATCGCACGTGCAACGTCTTGTGGTGAGTCTGCATTTGCATAAACTTGAATTGGTGCAAGCTCATCCGACAGTTCAAGGATTTCTTTAAAGTCTTCTTTAATCGATGCTTGTTCTGTTTTTAGAAGTCCTGGATATACATGTCCTGTAGATCCATCAATTGAGATATATTCCCCTTCATTGTAGTGTTTTCCTTGAATTGTAACGCCTGTATCATCAACTTGGATTTCACTGCATCCTACAATTGCTGCTTTACCCATTCCACGTCCAACTACAGCCGCATGAGACGTCATTCCCCCACGTGCTGTAAGGATTCCTTTGGATACGTTCATCCCTTCAATATCTTCTGGTGATGTTTCCAGTCTTACCAAAATAACATCACGTCCTTTATCACAGTATTCAACTGCAGACGCTGCATCTAGTGCAATAACACCACTTGCAGCACCTGGTGATGCTGGAAGTCCGGTTGCGATTGGCTCTGTCTTCTTAAGACGATCGGCATCAAATTGAGGATGGAGTAAGCCATCGATGATTTTTAGGTCTAAACTATCAACTGCTTCTTGTTTTGTAATGAGTCCTTCATGAAGCATGTCAACAGCAATCCGAACAGCAGCTTGTGCAGTTCGTTTTCCATTCCGTGTTTGGAGCATAAACAACTTACCACGTTCAATGGTAAATTCCATATCTTGCATGTCATGATAATGTGCTTCAAGCTTCTGCGCAGTTTCTTCAAACTGTGCATATGCATCTGGCATTTCTTCTTTCAATTTCACAATTTGAAGTGGTGTATGGGTTCCCGCAACAACATCTTCACCTTGTGCATTATAAAGGAATTCTCCATATAATTTCTTTTCACCGGTTGCTGGGTTTCGTGAGAAGGCAACTCCGGTTGCACACCCTTCACCCATATTCCCAAATACCATCTCTTGAATGTTAACTGCTGTACCCCATGACATTGGGATATCGTTCATTTTACGGTAATAAATAGCACGTGGATTGTTCCATGATCTAAAGACCGCTTCAACTGCTAAGAGAAGTTGTTCATTTGGATCTGTTGGGAAATGCTTCCCTGTGTGTTCCTTGTAAACAGATTTAAATGAATTCACAACTTCCTTCAATGCATCAACCGTTAAGTCATGGTCAGACTCATAATTATGAGCTTTCATAATGTGATTTAACGCATTATCAAAGTAAGTTTTTTCAACACCCATTACCACTTCACCAAACATGGTGATAAAACGACGGTATGAGTCGTATGCAAGTTTTGGATCCACTTTTTCGATTGCATGAAGTACTTCTTCATTGATCCCTAAGTTTAAAACGGTATCCATCATCCCTGGCATGGATGCACGAGATCCGCTTCGAACAGATACTAAGAGTGGATTATCATTCCCACCGAATTTCTTCCCTGTAATTTCTTCAAGCTTTTTAAGCTTATCAAAGATTTCAGATTTTACGTCTTCTGAAAGAACTTCACCGTGTTCATAGTACAGATTACAAGCATCAGTACTTACTGTAAACCCTTGAGGAACTGGAAGTCCTAGGTTTGTCATTTCGGCTAGGTTTGCACCTTTCCCACCCAATGTTTCGCGCATGGATGCATTACCTTCAGAAAACAAATAAACATACTGCATAAAAACTGCCTCCTTTATCATAACTAGATTATAATATATAAGCGCTTTCATTACCACCTTTATAAAAGAAACCGACTTAAAATTTATTTAAATCACCCCACAAAAGGTTTCGCGACTAAATCGTTGAATCATTCCCTTTAAAAATATATGAAATTCTCGAAGAATTCTGTTTAATATTTGGGATATCGTTTGATTTAAGCGAAGTTTTAAAAAAAGCCAAATAATTGGCTTAATCTTGTTTTGTTAATAGATTGATAGCAAACATGAGAGTTGATCCTAAACTATAGGATAAACTTGCTTCATCAATGTCAAAATATTCATTATGATGGTCAGCACCACTGCCTACATCTTCATTTTTACACCCCACAAATGCAAAGGTGGTTGGGCATAGTTTCGAATACAGTGAGAATGATTCGGAGGCATACCATGGTGCACCATGAATCACTTTATCACCATACAGTTCCCTTGCACCATCACGCGCAATTTTGGAGAGTGCTTCATCATTAATGACTGGAATGGTAGCAATGGCAGTGGACTCTCTAAATACGGCTTTACATAGGTGTGCTTCTGCGATTTTGGTTGTGACATTTTTAAAGATTTCTAATGCTTTTTTTCCTTCGTCATAATCAAAATATCGTAAACTTCCCCCTACAAATGCACAATCTGGGAACACGTTGTATGCAGTACCAGCTTGAAATTGAGTCAACCCCAGCGTTACAGTTTTACTCACATCAATTTGATTAACCCATGCTGATGCAAGACCCGTTAAGACATTTGCCATAGCAAACACGGGGTTAATGGAAAGGTCTGGACGCGATCCATGTCCGCCACGCCCTACTAAATCAAACTCTACCATGATGGCACCGGTCATTTGTGGTCCTTCTTCAATACTGATGGTCCCTGTATCCATAAATGCTGCAAGGTGTGTACCATAGATGGCATCCATATTAAGTGGTTTCAGTGCCGCAACCATTTGATGAATCCCCGATCCAATCTCTTCACCTTCCTCAAATATAAATACAACCTTCCCATTGAGTTGATCTTTTATTTTGATAAGAAACTGAATTGATGCAAGTACAACGGCCATATGACCATCATGACCACAGGCATGCATAACGCCCTCTACGTGTGAAAGACAGGTGCGTTCACCCTTCAGATTTACTTTTTTTTCTGTAACAGGTAAGGCATCTATATCCGTGCGCAGACCAATTGTTTTACCGGGTCTTTGGGTATCTAAGACAGCATAAAATCCTGTACTGTTTTCAACATCATAAACAGGTAACCCAAACTTACGTACTTCCCGTTTTAAAAAAGCCGATGTTTCATATTCCTTTGACGACACTTCTGGATGTTGATGCAAATAGCGTCGTGTTTTTATCATGTAATCTTCTAATTCATTAACTCCATTTAGTACAAACTCTTTATTCATATACGTTATCTAATTCCTTCTTCAAGTCTTATTAATGCATCCTGTAGTACGTGTGTTGGACATGCGATGTTGATCCGTTGGAATTGTTTTCCAGATGCTCCAAAAAGATTTCCAGCATCAAGATAAAGATCACATGTGTCTATTAGTATTTTATTCAGGGTTTCATCATCATAACCCAACTCTGTGCAATCAAACCACTGCAGATAAGTGCCTTGGAGTTCAATGACTTTAATGGCTGGGATTTTTGATTCAATAAATTCTTTAAACATACGTCTGTTTGTTTCGATTAATGCAAGAAATTCTTCAAGCCATGCATCACATTGCGTATAGGCAATTTCACATGCTTTTGGTCCAATTGCATTTAACGCATGAAACGGTGTTTTATCCATATACTGTTTAAATGTTGCTTTTAATTCTGGATTTGCAATCACCAAATTTGATGTTTGAAGTCCAGCAAGATTAAAGGTCTTACTTGGTGCAGTTGCGATAATGCTGTTTTTATATGCTTTATCGCTTACTTGAGAAAACACAGTATGTTTAAACCCAGGTAAAATTAAATCAAAATGGATTTCATCTGAGATGACTAAGACGTTATTGTCATAACATATTTCCGCAATTTTCGTGAGTTCCTCTTTTGTCCATACACGACCAACTGGATTATGTGGGGAACACAGAATCAATAAGGTATTGTTTGGGTCTTGAGCTTTTTCAAGCAAGTCCTCAAAATTAATGGAATACCCATGATCTTTATAAATCAATTCATTTTCAACGACCACACGGTCTTGTTTTTCAATACTTGATCGAAATGGATAATAAACTGGGGGCATGATAATGACTCCCTCATTCACTTTTGTAAAGGCAGCAACGAGATTAAAGAGTGCATTCACAACACCAGGCGACTCTACAATCCACGATGCTTCAACATCCCAATTATGACGTTTTTTAAACCATCCAATGACTGCATCATAGTAAGATTGTGTTAACCCCGTATACCCCAACACCATCACTTCTAGATAGTCTTTAAGTCCTTGCACTATTTCTGGTGCCATTACCATATCGGTATCCGCAACAGATAATGGGACAATTGATGGATCCAAATGATTGTTGTGTTGTGTCATCAACTTCCATTTTGATGATCCTTGCGCATCACGTCGAACTACTGTTTTAAAATCATACATACACACACCTCCAGTTTCGTATCACTCATCACGCATTGATTTTAAAAAGGTTTTGAAACCTTGTGTCCATTATACCACTTGTCATTGGTTTTCTTGACATCCATTTTGTAAATGAGCGAAAACAACCCCTTCGTATACTTCGATGCCATCACATGACTAAAGCGTACAAAACACACACATCAATAATAGTGATAAGGATGCATTGATATCAAACACCTTTTTACCACGTGTCGTTTGATTCACACGTTCCTTATTATTCATCCGTTTTAAGTTGAATGATTGAATGAGTTCACAAAAGGTCATAAACCCTTAACGTTAAGGATCTATGACCATCTCTACTAGATATTAATGATGCACTATGTCACTTTTTTCATCAATGCATCCTGAAGGGTATCCAACACAATAAAAACTAGTTTGACTATACCAGTTCGTTGAGTTGTGCTAAGACAAGTTCAAGCTGACGTTTGTATTCATCCCGTTTCGCAACTTCTTGGTCAACCTTGGCTTGTGGTGCCCGTTTGGTGAAGTTTTCATTTGATAACATAGACTCTGAACGTTTCAATTCATTTTCTAAACGCACCACTTCTGTATTTAATTTCTCTTTAAGCGCTTCTACATCCACTAATTGTGATTTATCTAAGACAACTGCGCCACCCTTAATCGGGAGCACCAGTTTATCTTGTGTTATGGTGGATAGGCTCACTTTTGCCATATTCTGAGTCATCACACATAAGGTTTCACTGAGAGGATAAGGGGTGTTGTTTGAATCAAGAATCATTGCATCCAATGGTTTCGACGGTTTCACATCATAATTTACGCGTGCTTCACGAACCGCTTTAATCGATTCAATCATCATCGCTACGGCATCCAATCCGTCATCACTGATGTCAATTGCTTGCGGCCATGTTTCAAGATTGATACTTTCCAAATGGTGTGGAAGAGCAAGGTAAAGTTCTTCGGTAACAAAAGGCATAAACGGTTGAAGCATTACCACAATATGATGAAGCATGGTTTCTAGGGTTGCTTTTGTTGCATATACCACGGATTCATCACTGCTTTGAAGCCCACTTTTTGAAAGCTCAATATACCAACTGCAGAAATCATCCCATACAAATCGAGTCATGGCATTGCCTGCAAGTGCAAACTCATATTTATCCATATTCATGCGCACTTCTTTTAGTGTAGTGTTGAATTGGTTAATGATAAAACGGTCTACTTCAGAAAGCAGTGACGCATTGATATCATAGTGTTTTCCATCAAGGTGCATCATCACAAAGCGTGCCGCATTCCAAATCTTATTGATGAAGTTCCATGAACTTTCAACTTTTTCTGGCATATAACGTGCATCTTGTCCAGGTGTTGAATTGGTTGTAAGGAAATAGCGCAGTGAATCGACGCCATACTGTTCGATTACATCCATTGGATCAACCCCATTGCCTAATGATTTACTCATTTTACGCCCATGTTCATCACGAATCAGTCCATGCATAAGCACATCCTTAAACGGACGTGATTGGGTAAAATAGCGTGCTTGAAATGCCATACGAGCTACCCAGAAGAAAATAATGTCATAACCAGTTACCAAAACATCCGTTGGATAATAACGGGCAAGATCAGAGGTTTCTTCAGGCCACCCTAAGGTTGAAAATGGCCAAAGGGCTGATGAGAACCATGTATCCAATACATCTTCATCTTGATGCCAGTTTTCGATATCTTCAGGTGCTTCTAAGCCGACATAGATTTCCTCAGTTTCATTATGGAACCATGCTGGTATACGGTGTCCCCACCATAATTGGCGTGAAATGCACCAGTCTTCAATGCCTTCGAGCCATTGGTTGAAGGTGTGGTTAAACCGTTCAGGATAAAAATGAATTCCTTCTTCTGTATCTTGGAATTTTAAAACTTCCTCAGCCAATGGTTTCATTTTTACAAACCATTGTTTTGAAAGGTATGGTTCAACAATCACATCCGTACGTTCAGAGTGTCCTACTTGGTGAATGTGTTTTTCAACGGAAACTAAATTCCCCGCTGATTCAATGTCTTTCACTAATTCTTTTCGGCAATCAAAGCGTTTCATGCCTTCATATTTTCCTGCAAGTTCATTCATCGATCCATCAGGATTCATACAAATTGGCATCTCAAGCCCATATTTCTTCCCAATTTCAAAGTCATTTGGATCGTGTGCAGGCGTACATTTCATGACCCCTGTTCCAAATTCAATGTCAATATATTCATCGGTAATGATTGGGAGTGCTTCACCGTTGGCTGGATTGATTGCATGTTTGCCTACAAGGTGTGTATAGCGTGGATCATCAGGGTGAACTACAATGCAAACATCTCCAAACATGGTTTCAGGACGTGTTGTTGCAACGCTTAATTTTTCACCCGTTTCCACAACTTCATAGGTAAAGGTGTAAAAGGCGCCTTCGACTTCTTTATGGATAACCTCAATATTGGAAAGGGCGGTTTGTGCTTCTACATCCCAGTTAATGATTCGGTATCCTTGAAATATTAACCCGTCATTGTATAAATCAACAAACACTTTCTTAACAGCTTCACTTAGCCCATCGTCAAGTGTGAAACGTTCACGTGTGTAGTCTAAAGAGAGCCCCATTTTCGCCCATTGTTCACGAATATGACTTGCATACTCTTCTTTCCAATCCCAGGATACTTCTAAGAATTTTTCACGACCTAAGTCATAGCGTGAAATGCCTTGGCCGCGAAGTTTTTCTTCAACCTTTGCTTGCGTTGCGATGCCTGCATGATCCATACCTGGAAGATACAAGACATCTTTACCTAACAAGCGTTGATAACGCATGATGATGTCTTGTAGGGTTGTATCCCACGCATGCCCTAAGTGTAATTTACCCGTTACATTTGGAGGTGGTATTACTAATGAATATGGTTTTTTTGATGAATCACCTGCAGTGAAATATCCCTTTTCAACCCAGGTTTGATACTTCCCTTCTTCTACTTGTTTATGTTCATATTTTTTTGATAAGTCGCTCATTTTAATTCCTCCTTAAACATGCTGTAAATGGCAATATCAGCATAGCCATCTTCAAATTTCACCAGTTGTCTTTCGACGCCTTCTTTAATAAACCCACATTTCTCAATAACACGTCGTGACCCAATGTTATCTACATGGTGTCGTATTTTGATGCGACGGACACCCTCTTCATTAAAGAGATAGGCACATAAAGCTTTACAGCTTTCCGTCGCATAGCCATGATTCCAATATGTTCTGTTTAGCGAATAGCCAATTTCTACGTTACCATCGATCGTTATTGGTGCCACAGTATCACAGGTTCCAATCATTTTATGGGTGTCTTTAAGGACTACCGCAAAAGTGGGAATCCATGCTTCATTGGATTCTTTTGGTAAAAAGAAATCACGAATAATGGCTTGAGTTTGTTCCACCGATTGATGCGCATCCCAGGTTACATAGCGACACACTTCGTGATCGTGTGCATACTCAAACATATCACGCGCATCCTCAAGGGTAATTGGTCTTAGGATTATACGTTCAGTTTCAATCCAATGTTTCATACTAAGTCTCCTTTTTAAACATAAAAAAACACCCTCCAAAGGACGATGTTATCGCGGTACCACCTTAATTTGCATCCTGTGATGCCTTTCGTTCTTTTAACGCAAGATTACGGATATACATACTTGTATGTTTCGTTTTTTCTGTATATCGTCTCCCAAGCTACATTTCATACCCTCACATAGGCTGTCTTTCACCTGTGCCAGCTCGCTTTGTCTATGGTTTGTTACGAAACCTCTTGTTCATCGACGTTGAAGTTATAATACCACATTTGGATGGACTCTTCAATACTCAGTGATAAACAGATGTTTCAGCAATAAAAAAGGGCTGTCAGCGACAGACCTTTTGGATTCGGTTTGTTATTTTATCAACTTGATTGGGACCAATTGCACTGAATAAAAACACTTCAAGATCCGTATCCCGTTCGATGTTGCGTTGCAGTGAAACCACTTTTGAACGTGATAATTTGTCTGTTTTTGTGAGTACAATTGCGGTATCAATGTCATGGTGAAAGGCAAACTCAAGCATTAAATAATCTTCATCTGCCATCCCTCGTCTACAATCTACCAGTAAAAGCATTAAGGCTGGATGTCTGAGTTGATAGTAGGAGTCCATGAGTTTTCCATAGTCGATTTGTTCTTGTTTCGAACGGTTGGCAAAGCCATATCCTGGAACGTCCACAAGCAATAAATCTTCATTAATATCAAAGAAATTAATGAGTCGTGTTTTCCCAGGTCTTTGACCCACATAAGCTAAACGTTTTCGGTTAGTCAGTGCATTGATCAAGGATGATTTCCCAACATTTGATTTCCCTACCATTACAACTTCCGGTTTTGTAGTTTCGGGGAATTGAGAAGAATGCGCAGCAGAAAGAATCAGCTGCGCATTTTGTGCTTGGAGCATCTTATTGAACGAGTGCTTCCTTGAGCACTTGTTCCATGGATTCAACCGGAATAAATTTGACACTATCCTTCACAACTTGAGGAATGTCATCCATATCTTTCATGTTCATCTTTGGAATCACAATGCGGTTAATCCCCACACGATGTGCTGCAAGAGATTTCTCTTTGAGACCACCAATAGGAAGAACATTACCACGAAGGGTAACTTCACCCGTCATTGCGATATCTGAATAAACTTCACGATTTGTAATGGCACTAATCAATGCGGTTGTAAGGGTAATTCCTGCAGATGGACCATCTTTAGGTACCGCTCCTTCAGGAACGTGAATGTGGATGTCATGTTTTTCAAAGAAATCGGATTCGATTTCAAGTTGTTTCGCATGGCTCTTCACAAATCCAAAGGCAATCTCTGCAGATTCCTTCATCACATCACCCAATTGTCCTGTAACAATAAGGCGACCTTTACCGTCAAAGTAGGTTACTTCAACTGGAAGTACATCACCACCAAATGAGGTATACGCAAGTCCAGTCACAACACCGACTTGATTCTTTTGTTCTTTTTGACCATACTCAAAGATTGTCTTACCAAGCCATTCAGTAATCATGGCTTCGGTTACATCGATGGATGCTTTTGAATCTTTAAGAATCGCAAGTACCGTCTTACGGCATAGTGATGCGATGACACGTTCTAATTGACGTACCCCTGCTTCACGTGTGTAGTGACGGATTAGGTAACGAAGCATGTCATCACTGAGTGTGAATTGTGTTTCATTTAATCCATTAACACGAAGTTGTTTTGGTACTAAGTGCTTACGGGCAATATTTACTTTCTCATCTTCAGTATATGAGCTGAGTTGAATGATTTCCAATCGGTCACGAAGGGCCTCAGGAATATCACCTAAGTAGTTTGCGGTTGCGACAAACATTACTTTCGAAAGATCATAAGGTTCTTCTAAGTAGTGATCGCTAAAGAGTTTGTTTTGTTCTGGATCCAAGACTTCAAGCATTGCACTTGATGGATCGCCTTTGTAGTCGGATGCCATTTTGTCAATTTCATCAAGAAGGAATACAGGGTTAACAACACCTGCTTTTTTCATCCCTTGAATAATACGACCTGGCATTGATCCTAAGTAAGTACGACGGTGTCCACGGATTTCTGCTTCATCACGAACTCCACCTAAAGATGCTTTCACAAACTTACGGTTGAGTGCATGTGAGATTGAGGTTGCAAGGGATGTTTTCCCTACCCCTGGAGGCCCTACAAGACATAGAATTGGTGCATCAAGGGTACCCGTCATTTGCTTCACAGCAAGGTATTCCATAATACGATCTTTGACTTTTTCAAGTCCATAATGATCAGAATCTAAGACATTACGCACTTTGTTGAGATCTTCATCATCGTTGGTTTCTTGCCACCATGGTGTTTTTAAGAGCCATTCTAAGTAAGAACGCACCACACCCGATTCACCGGATGCCTGCGGTAACATTTCATAACGTTGAAGTTCTTCAAGTGCTTTTTGTTTAATGTTTTCAGGATATGGGTTGTTTTCGATTAACTGACGGAATTCATCGGTATCTTCACCCACATCAGCCACATCACCCAATTCTTCACGAATCGCACGCATCTTTTCACGCAAATAGTATTCACGTTGATTTTCTTCAATGCGTCCTTTAACACGTTCGTTAATATCCGATTCAATGGTTGTGAGTGTTTTCTCACGTTGAATTTCTTGAATAATCATCATTAAACGTTCATTCACATTTAAAGTTTCAAGCAATTGTTGTTTACGATCCAATTGTAATGGGAAGTATTGTGAGAATTGATCTGCAAGCTGTGTTGAAGAAATTCCCATCGTAAATTGATTGACAATCTCACGTGGAATGCTGACATTTTGTGGTGACATTTTTTGAATTTCATTGGTAATCGTACGAATTAATGCAACTTCTTCATCGTGGTCACCCATCTCATCTTCAAGAAGTGTAACACTCGCAAAGAACATTTGACTGTCTTCATTTAATGAATCAATGCGTGCGCGTTGTAATCCGCCAAAGGTTACACGTAAGAATCCTGTTTTGCGTTTTACATTTTTAATTTGAACCAATGTACCATATTTGAACAAATCTTGTTCATGGGGTTCATCGACCATAATATCCGTTTGGCTGACTAAAAGTACATGACCATTGAAGAATTTTTCGGCTTCTTCAACTGCATTCATGCTCTTATCGCGTCCTACTTCAATTAATATTTCTTGGTTTGGGAATAGAATAATCCCTCTTGTTGCGACAACAGGAACATTCATTGTATTCATTTCGCTCATTGCGGTCCCTCCTTTTTAGGTTAAAAAAGACGCAACGCGTCCTTTTTTTAAACTCGCGTACTTTGTACGAGCTCAATCGCTTTACGCAATAACAATTCATAAGTTACTGCTTCAACTGAGACAATTTGTTTTACTTGATCAAGTTCAATGCCATACATTTGTGAAATTGACTCATATTCTTTTTCAACATCTTCTTCTTCAGCTTTTAAGCCTTCTACATCTGCGATCTTTTCAAGAACTAAACGTGTACGAACACGCTTGTCAGCATCTTCCTTCATTTGTTCTTTAACATCTTCTTCAGTTTGATTTAAGATTTGTGAATAAAGTTCAAAGTTCATACCTTGTTGGGCAAGACGTTGATTGAATTCGTTAAACATTTGGTCAAGTTCTTCAGTAATCATTACTTCAGGGACATCAACCTTCGCATTTTCAATGATTGTGTTAACCAATACATCGTTCACGCGATCTTCTTCTTGGTGTTCACGTTGGTGTTCAAGATCATGTTTGATCTTCGCTTTCAACTCATCAAGTGTTGAAATGCTTTCGTCTTCTAATAATGCTACTAAGTCATCATTGATTTCAGGTAACTCACGCACTTTTACTTCATGCAGTACCACATGGAATACAACAGGTTGTCCAGCAAGTTCTTCAACATGATAGCCTTCTGGGAATGATAATTCAATATCTTTTTCCTCACCAGATTTTAATCCAATTAATGCTTCTTCAAATCCAGGAATGAATGAGTTTGAACCGATTTCTAATGAATAGTTCTCACCTTTACCACCCTCGAATGCTTCACCGTCTTTGAATCCTTCAAAGTCGATAACAACTGTGTTACCATCTTCAACAACGCCTTCTTCAACGACAACAAATTCTGCGTTTTCTTCTTGGATGTGTGTTAATTCGTGTTCAACTTCTTCATCAGTTACTACGATTTCTTCAGCTTTAACTTTAATCCCTTTGTATTCACCCAATTCAACTTCTGGTTTAATGGTGATATCAAATGTAAGTGTTAATGCTTCTTGTGTCATTGCTTGAATGTCTAAAGCAGGTTGTGATACAGGTTCTAATTTGTGTTCAACAATCCCTGCAACAAATGCATCATTTGCGACAACGTTTACCGCATCAAGCATTACACTTTGTGGATTTACTTGTTTTGCAGCCAATTTCTTAGGTGCATGGCCCTTACGGAATCCTTCAATTTCAACATTCTTAATTAAAGCATCCATCGCTTTTTCTTGCGCTTCTTGCCACGCTTTTGGTTCAACCTCAACGATCAATTTCCCTGTTGAGTTTTCATTTAAAGTCCATGTAGATTTCATATATTCCTCCTGGTACGAAACTATTATAACATAATAATTAGCACTGTCAACAAATGAGTGCTAAAACATTGATTCATCTATATTTTATCAAAAATAAAATAACTGCGCATTAACTATACATCAATTCCAAAAAACGTATTTACTTGCTTTTCAATCGACGTAGCATCCAGTGAATCATCCCAAAATGGGTATGCTTCAAAGACACGTCCATTGAGCACTTCAAGACTAATTGCGAACATTGATGGGTTATTTACTTCAAATGTTTCACTGAGTGCTTGATAGATTTCAAGATACTTTGGATTGGTGAATGGATCTTGAAGCTGTGCTATATCAACACTCACTTCGCTTCCATTCATTTGAATTTTCACAGTCATATCCAAATTCTGTTCTTTACAACAAATCAGGATATGTTTTTTCACAACATCATCGAGCGTGTTTAATTCAAGAAGTTCTTTGATATCCCCTTGATACCGGTGCAAATTCATCGATTCCAGTGAACTCAAGGCGACCATTTGCGACGTTGTGTCTTTTTGTAGTAGGTCAATGATTTCATCAAAACACAATGATTTACGTGAACCTCCCCTTGACTCATGAACACGTGATTTAAGCTCGTTAAATTTCGTTAAGTATGGTTCTGGCACATAGGGCATGTTTAATTCTTGAATTAAAATTCGATTTACTTCTTCCAATTTCCCCGCTTCCATTAGGGTCTCTAATGTCTCAAGGCATTCTATATAATAGTTAGTCATACGATTCCTTTCATAGTCTATTTTACCATATAAACCTTTTTCTTAATATGATTATCCTTGAATTTTACGTGATATTCTTTGTGTTTTTGATGATAATTTTATGTGAAAAAGGGTGTTCACCAAAAGTTCACACACAAAAAGACCCGAAGGTCTTTTGTTTTGACGTAAAATCCCATGATTTTAAAGCGCAGGAACAAAGAGCTCAACCAGGAGTTCCTCCCCATCAATCGCAACACCTTCAACATAAACATGGAAGCGATACATAGGGACTGCGTATTCAAGTACCCCTGCATTATGGCAGACTTTATACAGCCAATTTTTGGCATGCGTTTCATCGTCAATTTCTAATTCATATAATTTTATAAATGCTTCTTGAACCAAATCCTCTGCATCATGAAAATTATGTGTGATTGAAACACAATAGCGAAACATCGGATCTTTGTTTTGATTCAAAACCTTTAAAAATAAATCGTCTCTCATCATCTACCCTCCTACACTTATTACAAATAAAACCTTGCAAAAGTGACACCACTCTTAATTTATCTTTTTTATAGAGCATAACTAAACCACAATACACATCACTTATCGTGAATCTTTAGGTTGATAGAATAATGATTCACAAAATAAGGATCACATGTACAGCCATTTCACACCGCTCACTTTCCACAAAAAACCTCAAGTATTTTTTGTGAACCTGAGGTTTCGATGTTGTGATACAATAGAGCTGAGGTGATGGTATGACAATCAAAGATGTTGCAGAAGCTGCAGGTGTTTCAATAAGTACCGTGTCACGGTATTTTAATAATGGGTATGTCAGCGACGAAAATAAAGCGAAGATAAAAAACGCCATTGAGTCCACAGGGTATCAAGTGAATGTTTTCGCACGTGGTTTGAAGACCAATAAAAGTAAACTCATCGCAATCATTATTCCTCGGCTTGATTCATTTACCGCAATACAATCACTAAAAGGGATGAACTCAGTTTTATCAAAATTAGGGTATCAAATGGTTGTGGTCCCCAAGAATACGATTGAAGAAGATGAAATTGGTTCAATCCGACGAATCGCTGGTCAAGGATTTGATGGAATCATCGTAATGGCCCACGCCATTACAGATGAGCATGTACTCTTAGCAAAATCTTCAAGAACACCAATATTATTTACCGGACAATCCCACCCTCAAATAGACAGTATTACTTTGGACGACTATAAAATCGGATTTCTAGCCGGACAATATGTAAATGAACTAGATGTTGATAACATTTTATACTTATCTGTCTCTGAAAGTGATTGCGCAGTGGGAGTTAACAGAAAAAAAGGATTCCTTGATTCTATAAACAAATCGGTCAGAACCCTTATTTCTGGATTTAGCCAAGAAGAAGCTTACCATATAATGGATCGGGAATCGTCGACGATTAAGTTCGACATCATTGTTGGGGCTACTGATAATATATCAATTGGTGCGTTAAAATACTTACAAGAAAACAATATCTTAGTCCCAGACGATGTAAAAATTATGGGGATTGGAAACTATGATCTAAGTCAATTTATCCACCCAACACTAACAACACTAAATATTGACTATCAAGCTTTTGGACAAAATGCAGCTCACAAAATGATGAGCTATTTAGTTCCTGATTATACATTTGAATCACAGGATATCGAACTATCAATTATTCAACGCAGTTCAACACAATAAAACCTCCGTTTTAAGATCAATCAATATGATCTGAGACGGAGGTTTTATTTATGCTTCTACTTTAACAAAAAGCCGTGTTAAGACAAATGCTGCGGTAAATGCACTCAGAATTACCAAAACATATCCAATAAGCGATCCAAACGAATCAGTATAGAGTAATAATCCCGGTATAAAGGTGATTCCCATCCCTGCTGGAGCAACATTTAGCAAGAATGTCACAACCCCTCCAACTGCTCCACCAATCATACCCATTACGAATGCTTTTGGATTAGGTAAAGTAACACCAAAGAGTAATGGCTCTGTAATTCCGAATAATGTAGATATAGATGCAGATACTGCATTCGATCTTTGTTTATTGTTGCGAATTAAAGTTGCGACAGCAATCGCAGCTCCAAACTGCCCCGCCATCGAAGCTGTACCTAGTGGTTGAAGAATGTTAACACCTGTTTCTGTAATCAATTGGATTTCAATCATACTTAATGCATGATGCAATCCTGTAATCACGATGATCTGTTGGAATGCTGCATAAATGATGTGGCCAATTCCAAACGGCATTTGCGTAAGAGCCAAAACACCTTGTGTTGAGAAATTCTCTACTCCATGGAGAATCGGTCCGACTACAAATAAAATAACGGTAATTGATACAAGGATTGATGTAAATGGTGTGATGATCAAATCCATCATTGAAGGCACTACTTTACGTACATTTCGCTCCACATATGCAATTAACCATCCAGCAAAAATACCAGGAAGTACTGAACCTTGATACCCAACAATGTTTATGGATAGTCCAAAAATACTTATTACTAGAGGATTGGCATCACCCGATGCAACCGCCCAAGCGTTTGGAAGTTGTGGAGCAACCATCATAAGACCCACAACAATCCCTAATATTGGATTTCCACCGAATCGTTTGGTTGCAGAATATGTAATCAACACAGGTAGAAACGCGAACGCAACATCAGTCACCATTTCAAACAGTGTTAGGAACTCTGGTGTCATTTCAACCCCTAGATTTGTGATGAGCCCTCGAATCCCCATAAGAAGCCCCGTAGTAACAAGCGCGGGGATTAGTGGAACAAGTACATCCGCAAATATTCGCATTAATTTTTGCATTGGTTTTAGATTCGAATATGCATCTTTCTTAAAATCTGACATTTCATTTTGGGAATCCCCACTTAACTCCTTAAACGCTTCATAAACATAATTTACTTTCCCAGTTCCAATAATAAATTGGTGTTGACCTGTTTGATAAAAGTATCCTCCAATTTCTTCTTTGAGCGCCTCAATCTGCATTGAGTCTACACGAGAGTCATCCACTACTATGATTCTTAATCGTGTCGCGCAATGCTCAAAGTTTTGAAGATTATCTTTCCCACCAACGGCAGAAAGAATTCGATGTGCAATAACCTTGTAATCCATAACTGTTTCCTCCTCTATTTTTTGATGAAATGTGGTATCGTTACCACGTCATGCATCTAGATTATCACTACATTTCCTAAAAAGCAACCCCTTTCACAAAATTTATTTCAATTATTGCGTGTTTTACTTGATTGTGTTATGCTTTTTATGTGGTATCGTTGCCACTTAATTGGAGGTGCCTTAAATGAACAAAAAAAATAATAAAATCAATAACAATAAAGATTACGTCAAGCGTGATATTTGGCGAAATCTATTTCATATACAACCACCAACTGGATTATTAAACGATCCAAATGGCCTTATC
The DNA here is from genome assembly GCF_001545095.1 of Erysipelothrix larvae. Classification (NCBI taxonomy): domain Bacteria; kingdom Bacillati; phylum Bacillota; class Erysipelotrichia; order Erysipelotrichales; family Erysipelotrichaceae; genus Erysipelothrix; species Erysipelothrix larvae. Next base: position 652,161 of record NZ_CP013213.1, on the reverse strand, counting down.
TATCACAACGGTGTGTACCATGTCTTTTATCAATGGCATCCACACGAACCCAAACATGGCCTAAAATATTGGAATCACGTTACCTCCACAGACTTAATTCACTGGATTCCTGATAACCGAATTTTGTCCCCTGACACCCAGTACGATAAAAATGGTGCGTACTCTGGTTCTGCAATAGAAATCGATGACCAAATTCATTTATTTTACACAGGAAATCAGCGTGATGATGACAATCATCGAAACTCATATCAAATGCATGCTATAGTAGGTGAACATAGAATCACTGAGAAGAAAGTTTTGATTGACTCAGTCCCAACTGGATATACGGACCACTTCAGAGATCCAAAAGTATTCAAAAAAGGGTCTCAATATTATATGATCATCGGGGCACAACGAGAAAACTTAAGTGGAACTGCGCTTATGTATACTTCAAACAACCCTATGTCTTGGTCCTTCGTGGGTGAGATAAAAACGCGATACAATGATTTCGGATATATGTGGGAGTGTCCAGATCTATTTTCTATAGACGGGAGCGATGTCCTTCTATTCTGCCCGCAAGGTGCTTTTAATTCACCAAAAAATATGTTTAATATTTATCCGAATGTATATTGTATTGGGCAATACAACTTCAAAACGAATGAATTTGTCGATGATATCGAACCCCATTTAATTGATCATGGGTTTGATTTTTATGCAGCTCAAACATTCCTTGATGAAGAAGAAGAACGCGTACTATTTGCATGGGTTGGCTCAGCAGTAGATAATTATCCCAGCGACAAACATGGTTGGGCACACGTTCTTTCATTACCACGACGCCTTCATGTTCAAGAAGGGTTTTTATATCAAACCCCCCACCCCAACCTACATAAATTAAGAAAGTGCCCTTCCGAATTATCAAAACTTCTTAAGATATATGAACTTTACATAGATAAAATTAATGGTGACTTTAAGATTGAATTGTATCATAATGATAATGGAGAATCGTTAGTCCTACACTATAACGAAACATCAAAGATGCTAACTTTAGACCGGAGCAACTTTAACAATCGTTTCGCAATCGAGTTTGGGGAAATACGAACGTTAAACATAGAAGAAGGACTCAAAAATATACACGTTTTCAGAGATACATCTACAATTGAAATTTTCATTAATTCAGGAAAATTCACAATGACTTCCCGGTTCTTCCCTCAGGAAACTGAAGGGAGTGTTGTGATTCACACACCCACCAAAGATCTCGAAATCACCTATTATGAACTGGAGGACATAAACCATGATCTATAGTATTGGAGAAATGCTTATTGATTTAATGCAAGAAGGCGATGCATATGTTCCTTATATTGGAGGCGCACCCGCCAATGTCGCGTGTCATATACGACGCAGTAACACCCCTGCACTGTTTGTAGGGAAAATAAGCGAAGATGCCTTTGGATCATCCATGCATCAATTTCTCATAGATAATGATATCTACTTTCCCTTAACAAAGAGCCCTCATAAAACAGCACTCGCACTGGTGTCACACACTGAAGGTGATCGCAGTTTCCAGTTTTATCGTGATCGAAGTTCAGATTTATTTTTAAGCATTGAAGATATTGACCGCATCCCTTTTAAACCCCGTGACATTCTTCATTTTTGTTCCTTGGGACTGGTGCCTTATGAAACAACACTGAGCGCACATCTCCATGCAATCAACAAATGCAAAGCACTTGGGGGGATTATCAGTTTTGATGTCAATCTTCGTGAAAAACTTTGGGAAAACGTAGACCTTGCCTATGAAACGGTTATGAAATGTATTCCCTTGTGTGACATCATCAAAGTTAATGAAGAAGAGCTTAAGTGGTTATGTGGCACACAGGATATCAAAGCGGGACTTAAACAGCTTCAAACACATCAACAACTTGTGATTTGTACGATGGGAAAGGACGGTTCCATTACACTCACACAAGACGGTACCTATATTCATACCGACTCACTCAATGTACCTCAAGTCGATACAACCGGTGCAGGCGATAGTTTTATCGCAATGGTGCTCGCATCGCTTTCAAACTCACATGAATCCTTTGAAAGATGGCAACACAGCACACTCCCTTTTGCACTGGACTATGCACGTCAGATTAGTGCCCGTGTTGTCAGTCAACATGGCGCAATTCCTGATATTGATTATGAAGTAAAAAACTTCGACTAATCCGCAATGGATCACGTCGAAGTTTTTTAACGCATGGGTGAGGTTGCCATCCGATTATAGGTATGACGTTTGCCTCGAATCACCTTACTGTAGGTCATAATGGTTTCTGGAACTGTTGATGCATACCCCGCATCCCCAATATGGTGAATATCCGTGCCTGCCATTTTGCACATTAAGGCAATACGCTCAATCGTACCGGTTGTGGATTCCTCTTGAGAGGTTCCAATCGCAGTCAGTGTTAAAGCACCTAACGTGTGCGCAACGTGAACCATGGCCTTCACAAACTCAAAGCCAATTCCAGGTACGGTCCCGGGTGCTGGAAGCAAGATAATATCCGCCCCCGCTTGTACAAAGTGTTGAATGGTTTCTTGATTGATGATGTTTTCACCCGCTTCATTAAGACTGCCTGCACCATGCATTTTCCCCGCAACAAGAATGATATCGTCTCCCACTGTTTCCTTGAGCACTTTGATACTGGAAAGAATGGAATCATTACTCACGCCTGTTCCTGGATTCCCCGTCAACACAATCAAATCAACCCCTAATTCTTTGGCCTTTAGAGCACACGCTTTCGTTCCTTGTCGTCCTTGTGGTACCTCAAAGGTTTTACCAATTACAGGTTTGGTTTCATCAACCGGTTCTAAATTTATCCCCACCAATTTCCCCGTCAATCGTTTGAGTTCACGGATGACATCGTTTGGATTCTTAACAGACACTCCATTAATTTCAGGATTGAATACATCAAACATATTCAACAACAATATATCTGTTCCAAATGCCGCATACAACTCACCCATGGATGCACATGACAGCGATAAAGGATGATTGAGTAAGGTCATTTCCGACACAATTACCCGTCCTTCACTCAAGGCAATGGATTGGATTCTTTCTTCTTTATTCATCTTTCTAAAATCTGAAGCCGTACAATCTAAGAGTCGTTTCATAATTATCTCCTTCACGTTTTTATAGCTTATTTCTATTATAGAAGCTAAACGTAAGAATCATGAAGACACCTGTTTCCGGACTAATAAACCACTTAGGAAACAAAAAAACTAAAAAATTGTTGACGAAACGTTATTTTAATCGGGAGTGAGTTCATCAACGCTGTGAAATACATAGGTTGGATTATCAATACCAACACTTGAAACACTTCCCCACACAGCATATCCAAAGTCAACGTGAGCGGCTTGTGCTGCTTGATAATCGGATAGGGTATCACCGATATATAGGGCATCTTTATGCGAAATACCCAACCGCTTTAAACACTCCAAAATGGGTTGTGGATGGGGTTTGTGTTGGTCTGTATCTTCCGCAAGGACAGCTGTTTCAAAATAATGACCCAACCCTTTTTGAACCACATCAATGTCATATTGTGCTTTGGTTTTTGACGATACAACCGCTTGTATGACCCCTTTGTTCTGATATGCATCAAGAACATCACGGATGCCATCATACACAGTTGCACCCCCTTCATATGCATTCACAGCTTCAACCCATCTTTGGTACACTGTGTCTTTATGTTTAAAGTCAAAAATCTCCATCACCTTCATACCTGGTAGCGATGCAAACTGAAGCACTTTTTCATAGGGCCAAGCTTCACCGGTTTCTTCTTCAATGATTTTTTGTAACGGTCGCATATTCATATCAAGGGTATTGATTAAGGTTCCATCGATATCATAAATCATCGTTTTATACTGTTTTCTTTTATGTTGTGTCATCAATACGTTACCTTTCCGTTTATCGTTGTTGGGTGTATCAGTTAAAGGTAAAAAAAGTGCCACCACTTGAATGCATACGCATCATGTGATCAGCACTTGACTTAACGTTACACTGCTTCTTTCTTTATGAAATCTACATGATACATCAAGTCATCATAGGTGCGTTCATTATCCGTCAAGACACCATCTGTCAAGGTTACCTTTAATACGATTGAATCCGGGTTATTTTCATCTGCATGAATGGTAAACCAATCAAAATACTTCGTCATTTTAGCTCTGATTTCAGCATTCTTTTCATCCTTAACCCACCCCAGGTTTTCCGCAAAACCGTGAACTGAAAATAAATCCAATCCACTCACACATACCTCTGGGTTCGCTTCAATTTCTTTCATTTTCTTTTTGGATGCACTGGTTGAGATGTAAAACACGCCTTCTTCATAATAGGCATCAACCATTCTTACAGAAGGACGAAGTTTCCCATCACTGTTTTCATCACATGCAATGGTCGCAAGGGCAATTACATTGTCTTTCCCTTTACCACAATAATCATTCATTAACTTAATTGCTTTTTCATACTTTGTCATTAGGTTCCTCCATGGTCTTTTGAATCCTTACTTTATATTCATCATATATCATGATACTCATAAAGTATACTTATTTTCTAAAGATCTTACAGAAAAAAATACGTTCATTAAACCCTTTCAGTAGCGTGGAACCTGTGTGAAAGACTGCTTTAAAAAAGAGCATGGGTATTGTTTAAATAAGCCCAACGGGCACCTGCATTCGAATAAACATCGAGCGTTGTTCGAGGTTTAGGTATGGTTTTTCCATCACGACCTCACAATAATAATCCCCACTTGGTTTATAGCCATGATCTTTGATGCTTTTATAAAACGAAGACAGGGTGTTTTTTTCACTTTCAAACTCATAGACATAAGTGACTGCATAGTCCCCTTTTGGGAAGACGACATTGGCGAGGTGCTTGGGTACAAATACAAACATTTGATTTGAAAAAAACTGTTGGTTTTTAAAATCATCATATTGGATTATTGTACCTATCCGGTTGAAATACATACGATTGAGATTAGAGTTTTTCATTTGTTTTTTAAATTGTCGAAGACAAAGCTCATAGGCATCATCATCCATTGCATAGATCGAACCTTCAATGGTTTCTTGATATGCATAGCGTTTGGGGAATGTTTCAATTGCGAATTGATACAGTTCCTGGTTGGTTTCAAAACACTGATACGCTTGTGTGTAATGTCGCATCAAAAAGATTTGCTCATCAATCCGTTGTCGCTCCTCAATTAAGGCTTCTTGTTTATCTAAGAGGATTTGTTCAACCTTGCTGCCTGATTGCGTTAAGAATTGTCGAATATCTTTCAGTGAGAAATCAAGCGATCTCAAATAGAGAATGGTATCCACTAGGCTGCATTGGCCAACATTATAATAACGATACCCCGTCTCAGAATCAATAGTTGCTGGTTTCAAAAGTCCAATCTTATCGTAATAGCGTAAGGTCTGTATAGAAATGTCATTCATCTTCGAAAAATCACCAATTTTGATGTTCATAATTTCGCCCCCTTGACTCTATACTTACTATAGACATTATACTATTAGTGAAAAGATTAGCAAATAAGAAAAGGAGGAAAATTGCTATGAAAATTAAAGTTATACAGTATGGTTGTGGTAAGATGTCTCAGGTTGCACTTCGATATCTTAAGGATCATGGTGCAGAGATTGTCGGTGCCATTGATAATAATCCTGAACTCCAAGGCATGGATATTGGTGATTATGCCAACTTTGGGTATAAAACAGGGATAACCATTACAGCTGATGCACAAGCTGTGTTTGATAACTGTGATGCAGATGTGGCACTTGTCACAATCTTTAGTTACATGCCAGAAATGTACGAATTCTTTGAAATGTGTGCAAAGAATGGGGTGAATGTTGTAACAACATGCGAAGAAGCAATCTATCCATGGAACACATCCCCTGCACAAACCAATAAATTGGATCGTCTTGCGAAAGAACACGGCATCACGATTACAGGTTCTGGTATGCAAGATATCTATTGGATCAACATGCCATGTCTTGTAGCGGGTGGTGTTAATCGCATTGATCGTATGGAAGGCATTGTGAGCTATAATGTTGAAGACTATGGATTAGCACTTGCGAAAGCACATGGTGTTGGACTCACACCTGAAGCATTTGATCAAGAAATTGCTTCACAAGAATCCTTCCCATCCTATATGTGGAATGCAGGTGAAGGCATTTGTGCTAAAATGGGTTGGGTGATTAAAGATATCTCACAAAAGAGTGTTCCGATCATCCTTGATGAAGACATTTATTCAGAAACATTGGGTGAAACCATTCCTAAAGGCAATGCTGTAGGTATGTCTGCAGTCACAACCATCAAGACCTATCAAGGGGTTGAACTCGTTGTGCAATGTGTGGGTAAAGTTTACCTACCTGACCAAGGTGACCAATGTGATTGGAAGTTCTTTGGTGAACCTGATATGGTATTCTCAGTTGAGAAACCAGATACAGTAGCACATACCTGTGCAACAATTGTGAATCGGATTCCTTCAGTATTAAAAGCTCCTGCAGGATTCATCACAGCAGAAAAACTATTACCGATTGAATACTTAACCTATCCAATGGAATGGTATTAAATCAACCATCGATTCAAAACCAAAGTGCTTCACGTGATTGAGTACTTTGGTTTTTTTTGTGTTTTTTTTGTGCTTCACTCATACATCTTATTTTTCGCGTTATCAAATTTATCAATACTCATCAATAACGTTATCATTCACATTCAATACATTATATGCTCATTTTATTCAGTTATACTGATTTATCCTTTCTAATATTGCGTTTATCACACATTGACACATAATTCTGTGCATGTTAGTGTTTTTTAAGTGTTTTTTAGATATATAAATGGGGAGGAAATTAATAATGTCAATCTTTAGACATAAACCGAATGAGTATCTGAATAAAATATTAGGGGGTGTTGCGACAGGGATTGTTGTCGCACTGATTCCAAATGCAATACTTGGCCAAGTCTTTTCAGTCTTATACAAGTCAACAAATATGGATATTTTCCAAACATTATGGGAAGTCGTATATGCAATTCAATTTACAGTCCCACTTGTTATTGGAGCGTTGATTGGGCTTCAGTTTGGCTATAATGGCATCCAAAGCGCATGCCTATCTGCGGCGACATTTATTGGGTCAGGGGTTGTTACCTATCAAGTAGCAGATAACTATTGGAAAATTGCGGGAACCGGAGATCTGTTCAATGTTATGTTTACTGCGTTTTTTGCAGTCATCCTCATTGATCTCTTCAAGGATAAACTTGGATCACTTACGGTAGTATTGCTTCCAATTCTAGGTGGTGCATTACCAGGATTTATCGGGGTATTAATCCTACCTTATGTAAGTAGTATTACCAGTCAAATTGGTACACTCATTAACACCTTTACAAATATGCAAGTCATCTTAATGTGTGTGTTAATTGCAATATCGTTTTCAATTATTATCATCACACCAATATCAACCGTTGCGATTGGGCTTGCAGTTGGGCTAAACGGTCTATCAGCTGGAGCTGCAGCAATTGGTGTGGGTGCTTGTGCAATCATGCTTGTTGTTGGATCAATCCGTGCGAACAATGAAAAAGGTGTGACACTTGCTGTTTTCTTAGGTGCAATGAAAATGATGATTCCAAATCTTGTGAAACATCCAATCATTTGCCTTCCGATTATCACCACTTCAGCAATCAGTGGTCTTGTTGCATCACTCTTTAACATCGCGGGAACGGCGCAATCTTCAGGATTTGGTATTGTAGGTTTAGTAGGTCCACTTGCTGCCTTTGAAGCAGGTGTTTCAAATGGTACTTCTAGCTTACTTCAACTGGGAATTGTCTGCTTATGTTTCTTTATCGTCCCCGTAGTCAGTGCCCTTTTTAGCGATATGCTCTATCGCAAGGTGTTTAAGCTCTATGATGCAAGTGTCTTTGAAAATAAGGGTGGTATGTAAATATCCATTATTATTCACGTTGTAACATAAAGGTCCAGAAGACTTAAATCCTCTGGACCTTTTTTTAATTATTTCAAATTAGAGCCCGTTATTTTATTGATGATTATCAAGATTTGAGATAAACACACTAGCATCCACGATTTCTTGTTCAAGTTTAACGTTTTCACGTAACATATAATCAATGACTGCGCAAAATGACGTATTTCGCATTGCTTCAAGTGCAGTCTTGTCATTTTGTGTTAAGGGGCGTGTGAAGTTATGATAGGTGTGTAAGCATTCTACATCCATCAACATGGGTTCAAATGGGATGGTTGTCTTTTTGATAAGGTCTTGAAAAATCGAGAATCCGCCTGCATCAATATCCCCAAAGTGATAATAGTGAATGTTTGGGGAGTGTGTATAAATTCGTTGTAGAAAACTTCGTTTTGCTGCATTGTGAAACCCGCCTAAGTATACAATCACACCCTGTGTTGGCTGGATTTTGTGAAAGGTGTCAAGGTTCTCCACCGTGATCAAATACCGTGGTCCTTCACCACTGATGGATAAATCTTGAAGAAGATCGGATGAAAATCCCAGACTTCCTCCCAATGTACCTAATTGAATGACTTGGTTTTTAATGGTTAAGTTCATAGACCCTTTTAGATAGATATATGTTGGATTTCTTACAATGCCATACAACTCAAATATGGATTGATCGGTTTGCCCTTCAAGTGTTGGTTCCACTGCACGCAACAGTTTACTGACTTTTCCTTGAAGTGCTTCCAGTCGTTTGGTATTGCCATAGATAATCTGTGATGCTTGGCGAAGCGTACATTCAAAATCTCTTTGTGTTTCTAAGTAAGCGATAGCTTTTAAGATTTCTTTGAGCTCATGAGCATCTTTAAAGTATTGCTTGTTGGATTTAAAGCTCATTTCACGCTCGATGAGAAAGGTACAGACGGGTGCTAGTTCACGGTGTGTGTTGTGGTTTCTGAGGATTTCTAAGCGTTCCTGTCGGAATACTTTGATGTTCGTACGTCCTAACCATTCATAAATCGCGTCAATTTTGTTGAGATTGAGCATGATTGAAAGGACGTATTCCCCTTCAGATTCAACACTCACAAAATCAAGGCTCGTGAGTAAGTTGAAGGTATCTTGATATGCTTGGTACCGTTTAAACGCGCGTGAATCATAGTATTCTTCGTCGTAGTTTACCATCTTTATCTTGATGGCGATGTTACGGTTGGATTTCTTTTTTGAGATTTCAGAGCTTTCGTACTTATCCACAAGCACGTTAAGTATGCTATTGGGTGTCGTTTTTTCCATATTGAATCCTTTGCGTGAATCCGCTGTTTCCACTGCGTCCTACTGCAAGGACCGTATCCACATGTTCACTGATTGATGCGATGCGATCGGGTGGTACTGCAATCACAATTTGAATATTGAGGTTATTGTAGAACTCTAACATGGCACGAATGCGTTGAGAGTCCATATTGTTGAAGGCTTCATCAAAAAGCACGACACACCCTGAATCAACCATTGATATCTTTGAGATAAGTTGTTCAAAGGATGCAGCAATCGTCACATAAAATGGCGTTTGGGTTTCACCCCCTGATTTCTCTTTAATCACTGTGGATAAGCGGGTAATATCACCATTCTCCTTGGTTGTGATAATATCGTAACTCATGTAGTTTCGATAATCCGTATAGCGTCTGAGTTCTTGTTCATTTTTACCATCATCATCAAAGGCAGTAATGCGTCTGAATAGTTCCTTCATGACTTCACTTTCTTGTTGCGACAGCATTTGCATAAACAGATTACTTGGGAATGCTTCTTTATCAGAGGTTATGATCTTATAGTATTGTGCAAAGTGCGGTGATTTGCTGGCTGAGATGTCAAAGCGATATTGCTCATCCCTAAAGGTATGCTTACGCAATTGGCGATTTAGAAGATCAATATTTCTGCGTGCTTGTTTGATATTTTGTGAGAGCTGGTGAATGAAGCTGTCATGGAATTGTTGTTCACTTTTTTCTCGTGCTTGCCGACAACTGTTGCGTGATGCAATCAAATCAACATCACGAAGTTTATAATATCGTGTAAGGTATTGATCAATGCATTCAAGACCCACACCATAGCCACTGTTACTCATGTGGTTATACTCACTCATATCTTGTTGTAAAGACAATTTTTGATCTACAAAGTTCGCACTCAAGGCTTTGTTTTGTGTCTGAAGCGTATCCATGGCACGTTGGTGATTGTGACTTGACGCATCTAAACTGGATTTCATGGTGGCTTCTGCATCAAATAGAAGGCTTGGATTGTCATCTTTGGTACGCTCATACGCATCATAAAGGATTTCATAGGTTGCCTTAACATCTTCATTCTTTTCAGTTGTGGCAGCAATATTCCTGTTCAGTCCCCCGATTGCTTGATCACTTCTTGATATCTCTTGTTGTAAGGTCTTGATGTTGACTTCAAGCTCTTGTGCTTTTTGAAGTTGAAGTGTGAGATTCGGATTACTTTGGATTTGATTCACGGCATCTTCATTCAGTTTATAAGTTTCAAAGAGTGTTTTTCGATCCTTTAAACCTGAGATGCTGACTTCAAGATTTAAGATATTAATGGACTCTAGCGTGTTTTCAACAACTTCAAGAGCATCTTTGTGTTGCCGTTTTTCAATCAAGGTTTGCATAAGCGCTTTGTGTTCTTCTTGACGTTGAGTCAGTTGTATCTGGATCGCAGCTTGACCTATGTAAGGGCGTTTATAAATCTCAGGTCGAATGGCAAACACGGCATAGCCTTTGTAAACCATGGCTTCTTGAGTTATGGAAATGGGATGTTCTTTCAAGTTTGATACTGAATCAACACAGATTACTGACCCTAATAAATAGTTCATATAACCCAACACATATTCGTCCATGACTGTAAGGTGTTGTGCTAAGGAACCTTCCAGAGCTTTTTTGCCATGTGTTTTTAAAACGTCCACAACTCGTACACCATAAATATTCATGTCGTGTTTGATTTGGTCATATATTTTGACTGCCATATCAAAATAGCGAGGCTCCACAATGATATTAAAGCGTTGTGTATTCAAATACCCTTCAATGGCGTTACGCCATGATTCATCCTTGATTTCAAGGTATTCAAAAAGTGGACGGACTTCAACACTTTCATGGTAAAACTCACTCAAGCGTTCTTTTAAGACGACAATGAGTTTTTTGACGTTCTCTGGATAAACTTGTTGTTGGCGTTTGAGCCGTTCAATGTCATGTTCGAGTTCCAAGCGTGTGCGATGCGTCGCTTCGATCTCTTCCTCATATTTAATTTTTTGAAGATAGGTCGTCTTTAGTTTTTGATCCACTGCTTTCTTAATGGATGCAAGTTGGTTTTGGATTGCTTGAACATCATTACCATCATGAATGGTTTCTTTAAAATCCACGGACTTCAGTGTTTTTATTAACCGATGATATTCAGTTTCGACATGTTTTAAGATTGCTTCATTTGATTCATATTCTTTTTTAGCGTGAGCCAGTGCGAGTTTAAGTTTTTCTAAGCGCTCTAGAGTTGGATTCTTTCGCATATCCGCCAGGGCTTCTTGATAGATTCCCAAACGCTCATTGGCTTGCTCTTTTGACTTGGCAAGTTGTTTTAAGCGTTGTTGGTCCCCATAGATCTGTTTCTCATTTACTTCAATGGTGTTCTTATATAGATTCAACCTTAACAATTGAATCGCACTTTCATTGACCGAAACTTCATATTCCTGTTTTTTTAATTGTGTGTATTTCGCATCAATAATTTCAAGTTTTTGGAAGTAACGTTGTTCATGTTCCAATTGTTTCTCTAAGCGGCGGTACTCGCGAATGCTATCTCGTAAAGCATCAATGTCGATGTTTTGTTCATTCAGAAGATAGCGGTAGATAAAGTCTTGGATATCATTGACGGGGCGAAAGGCTAAGGCTCTGGGTATGAGTTCACGGTATTTTAGATCTAAACCCATTGTGTTCATAAATAGAGTGCGTCTTTGGGTAGCGGTAGTGGGTGTATCCAACTCGATTTGAAGGCCTTTTAGGGTTTGTTTGAACTCCGCATAATTCCGGACTTTTCGATCTTCTAGGAACCATGCATCTTCAAAAGGTTGATCAACTTTATAGAAGTGGGGTTTTGCCATTGATTGTGCACCAACTTCAAGGACCACACCCAACACTTGAATTACATCGGATTCTTCGTTATAGAATTCCAAGGCAATGTGACTGACTACATCACCACTTCGAATGAATTCCTTGCCTTCTACCCCGAGTTTTCCACGGACATAAGAGACTAAAGTTCGAGTGCTGCTTTCATTGGCTGCCATATTGAATTTCGTTGAGCCTGCCGTAAGGATGTATTGCATGGCATCCAGGATGGTTGACTTCCCACTGCCATTTTCACCCGTGATTAACGTATTCCCCGATAATTCAATGGTTTCATTGGAAAAAATATGCCAATTAATCAGCTTTATCTTCTTCAGTATTTTCATCGTCTACCTCCATATTGTCTTTGTATACATCGAGTTTCTTTTGGATTTCTTCTAAGGTATTGGCATTTACTGCATGCAGCAAGGATGGCCATAGGATAATGACATCGGGTGATTGGGTGAATGAGTAGTCGATGAGATGATAGGATTTAAGTTTTCTAAGGGTGGTTTCAAATTCTGTTTTCCCAACCCCTTTTTCAAAGTATCCCGTATTGAGGAGTTCTTGCATGATTTCTTCAAGGGTTACCGCGATCGTATCAATCATCGACACGGATTGTTTCTTAATGAAGAAAAGTTTACGCAAGCACAGAAGAATAATCGTTTCACGCAGTCTTAATCGGTGGTGACTGGATTCACCGTTGACTTTAAGTCCGATTACACCATTGAGTTCATCGATGATGATATCGGTATCTATGATGGATAAATAAGCACGCATGTCTTCACGGATAATCAGAGCGTCAAAATAGTGGGAGCGATCGGACGGATTATCGCGACATAGATAATTACAGCGTAACAGTTTGTTGACGATTTCAGAAAACTGTTCTTGTTCCTTTTCGGTTTGTCGTGAGAACTTCATTGAAAAGTTCTTGAGTTCTTCTGCTTTGTTCATACAGGTCTCCTTCTGATAATATAATTCCCCAGTACTTTGCCTTCTTGGTTGATGTAGGTGTCGGGTGTTTGTTCAATCGTGTAGGACGCATCATATGCGTACCCATATAAGAAGATGAGCGTAACCATGGTGACGTCAAGGGTGTCATACTCCTTAACATGGATCCACTGCTTCCCTTTTAGGAGTTCAAGCACAATCCGATCGACTTGTTGTTTCGAGTATTTGCTTAATTCAACCAGTTTATCTTGGATTCCACTGATATCCCGTTGTGTTTCATCCATTTCTTCAATATAGGACGATTCTTTCAGGGTGCGTTTACGCGGTGAAGCCAAGGAGGCATCATCGAGAATACTGACATCACTTAATAAGCCTTCCACTTCAAAGTCTGGATATAGTGCCATGTTTTTAATCAGTTCATTGATACTCCCCGTGATATCGGTTGATTCGTTCATTAAAAAATAGATACGGCCAATTGCCGAGGTCACAAAGGCTTGATTCTTCTTGTTGATTTCATGGATCAATGTTTGGATGTTTAAGAATTTCTCCAACATATAGGTCAGTTTTAGTTGAAGGTCTTGGTAATTCCGTTCATAACTTTCATTATCTACTGCATTTCTGAGGCTCATTTCATGCATTGCATCATAATCTGAAAGAATGCGTTCAATGCTATCGGTTATTGTAAAGGTATATTGACTTGGATTATCCTTCGTTAATAAATGGTAATAGGCTGCATCCACAATTTTCAATTGATACTCTCCCGTCAGCAGTTGAAACAGTTCTGATAAGTCATTGGTGATGGATTCATCAAAGATTTTTTGAATGTATTTCTTGATACTTGTATTGAGTCGTCTTAAACTATCAAAAAAAGAGACGGTATTTTTGTAGGCTTCTTCAAGTACAAGCTCCCCTTTCTCAAGATCAAATGGTTTAAAACTGCGGTAAATGGCATAAATTTGACTGGAGTATTTGAGCTCTGTATCATACTTCAAGGTATCGATAAAAATCAGAAACTGGACTGCGGTTTCTGATAGGGAGAGCATTTGTTGATAGTTTGCGCCGATATCTTCTTCAACCCATCCGGTTTCCTTCATTTCACGCAAATAATTATTCGCACGATCTCGACTTGTTTGAACCAAAGTCTCATCTGATTTAAGGCGAATCTGTTCGAAGTAGTTTTGTAAGATTAAAACAGCATCGTGTCTGAGCATGGTATACTCATTAGATTCTGAGAGGGATTCATACAACAGTGCTAAGCACTCTGCGTACTCAAACTTTGAAGCATTGGAAAGAATACGAAAGAAATTCGGTTGGATTGATTCAAAGATTCTGTTAACCATGGGCACCTCCTTGTGAATACATTAATTTAATCACAATAAAACACCGTTGAACCCCCTGATTTCGAAAGTACTCTCACTTATAGTAATCCATATATTCTTTGCACAAAACCTCTGATAGGATTTACCTGCTCGTTTCTCTATTTTATTGATCAACTAATGTGATTCTCGATCAATCGCAAACAAAGGTGTTTGACCCGTTTTTTTTAAAGCACAGTCAGCATATCAAAATCAAATCCATATATATCAATGTTACGGTAACAAAAAGGATATCACTACCTTTCTACAGAATCGGCGTATCATCTTATCTATAGTGCAATAAAAGCAAAATATAAAAAGTTTATTAAGTACTTGACATTTTTAAGTACTCACATTATACTAAGTTCATATTCAATACATAATAGTTTTGAGTAGTTGAGGAGGTGCGTCTTTGAATAAAGAAATGCTAAAAGGTACAATTGATATTCTCATATTGAGCGTGTTGTTGAGTGGGGATAATTATGGTTATGAAATCTCAAAAAGGATCAAAGCAAGATCCGATGACCTGTTTGAAATCTTAGAAGCTACCATGTATATTGCATTGAAGCGTCTTGAAAAAAATCAGTTTATTGAAGCTTATTGGGGAAATGAGACGGGTGGAGGTCGGCGTAGGTATTTCAAAATAACCGATCTTGGAAAAGAGCAACTAAAAATTCTGAGCGCTGATTGGGAGCAAACTGTCCAATTAGTGAACAAATTCATTTAAGGAGGTTTCGTAGTGAACATTATCAAAAAAGTTTTTAATCTATCTAAGATGCAATACCCATGGGTTCTTTGTCTCTCCATCGCAGCATTTATTGCATCATTTTACATCGGACGATATTTTGGCAATCTTGCCCCAACAACCGAAACAGTGATGTATGGTGTAGGATTTGCAGTTGCTTTGATATGGAGTATACTGAATTATATGAGTCATTTAAAGATTAAGACGATGTATAAAAAGTTCGACGACATTCATCATTTCGTTGATCATATGACTGTAAGTAACGATGAAAAGGAAGAGCTTGAACAGTATTTGAATGATATTGTTTTGGACTTAATAAGTCAAGGCGAAACACACGAACTTGCGGTAAAAAAGGCAATCAGTCATTTCCAAGTTGCGGAGTTTACAGAAGCAAACGGCGTTGATTTACTCGAGAAAACAACACACTATTATTTATTAGGATATGCTTCCATTTTCGCTTTCGTATTCCTTATCATTCATTTCTTGGATTCACTGCTACACATTACATTTATACTCTCTGCACTCAGTTTAACACTTGCGCTGTATAGCATCGGTTTATTCTGCTTGTTCTTTCTTTATCAACTCATTGACAATTTGATTACAAAGAAATGACATCAAATAGGCAATCTATCTTCTGATAAGTTGCCTTTCTTTATTGGCTTGTACTTAATTATATTTAGTATACAGAATCAGTTAGTAGTATGATCTTAAAAAGGAGTAAATTACCCATGATTGATTGGATTTTGAGATTTATAAAAGGCGTTTTGATCGGATCTGGTTTTATCTTACCTGGAGTCAGCGGAGGCGCTTTAGCTGCCGTTTTTGGCGTATACCAACAAATCATTACTTTTTTAGCACATATAACCCATAATTTCAAAAGTAATATCATTTACTTTATTCCACTTGGACTTGGTGGTATTTCAGGTGTGATCTTTTTTTCGTACCTCATGAGCTTTTTCTTAAGCAGGTATGAAACTCAAATTTTATGGTTATTTGTAGGCTGTATTCTCGGTACTGTACCTTCCCTTTGGAAGCAAGCAGGCGCAAAGGGACGAGAGAAAAAGCACATTATCATACTCATTTTAGTGTTTTTGATAAGTTTGATGCTTATGGTGTTTGGGGAAACTCTACTTTATCTAAATCCACACCCAAAATTCAGTACATGGATAATTGTGGGTGTTTTGATTGGGCTTGGGTTAATTATACCAGGACTTAGCCCAACAAATTTAATTGTGTATCTGGGATTGTATAAGCATATGACTGATGGATTAATCAACTTTGATTTAATGATTATCATTCCTATTTTAATTGGAACCATATGCACGGTGTTATTGCTGTCGAAAATGATGAATTTTGCTTTCAATAACGCGCATACTGTGTTATTTCATTGTATATTGGGTATCATTTTGGCTTCTACCCTAATGATTATGCCCCAGGGCTTTAGCACGCTTTGCTTAGAAAGTCTTGTGCTATTGTTTGCAGGCTCAGGATTTGGATACTGGATGTGTACCCTTCAAAAAGAGCACGATATTACTTAATACGAACAATTACACTTAGTTTACTTTAGATATTGGTTTATTCTTATTGGGGGTCTTTTACCCTTTTGACACATGCAGCTTACTTGGATATACCAACCAAGCAAATATTATGATACTGGAGTTTCCAAATTTTTTTGTCCCCTTTGAAAAAGCATCGATTTATCAGTCTAAAATTTCACAGTACTAGAGAAACATTCTATCACTGTACTATCATACTGACATCCATCTTTGTTCATGCTTTTCGTTTTCAAGACAATATTCTGTGAGATCATACGAGGTAAATTGGTTACCTTGCCCGTTATTATGCCGATATCGAAATACAGCGATTGTGGCTCGCTGTATTACTCATTCAAAGTGAGAGCAGTAATCGTTGAATAGCATATTGTACAATTCTTTTAGCAAAAACCATACTCATAGGATAACGCAGTTATTGAATCGTTTTAAAGCATTTAAAACATGATGAAACACACATCGAAATTCATTGTTGTAGTAATAGGAATTTATCTCTTAATACTAATTTTATTTCCGGGCGTGTTACCTTATTCTATTGGATCCGAAAAAAGATCATAGATTTTACGCAAAATATTTTTCTTAACATCACTATCTTAACGCAGTGACTTATATGTAACATGGCTTGCTAATATCTTGAAATATTAATGTCAAGATTTCCTTAAAAATATACTTCTTTCAGCGAGCGTTGCTCGCTGATGTGCCCCCTTTACTTTAACCTGCTATCGTTCAGGTCTTACTTCATAAATAACCCATAAAATCATAATTTTTGATTGTTTGAAGGTATGTTCTCTTGATTTATGGACTTTCTGCCCTTACACAGGCTTCAAGTGGCGTAAACATATGAAGTCTGCCCCTTTATCCCAGAAAATGACAAAAATCGCTGTATTTGTTAATCTAAAAGTGGGCCAATTCTCAATTGAAAACTGGTCCACTATTTTTATAACTTCAGAAGTGTGTGATAATGCTTTTGGAGGTGAAAGAGGTGATATCACAAATGAGCAAATATTCAATTATCACATTAAAAAAGAAAGGATGGTCCAACAGAAAGATTGCCCTTGAATTGGGTATAGACCGAAAGACGGTCGCACGGTATCTTCAGGAATATAATAAATGTCAAATACAATTGATTGATAATCATGATTTATCAGACGAAAGAAAAGTAGAAGTCATTGATCAAATTGTTGGGGACCGTCACTATGATGCAAGCAAACGAGGTAAGCGCAAGTTAACGCAAGAAATTCAAGCACGCATCATTGAAATTATGGATTCAGAAAAAGATAAAGATATGTTACTAGGAAGACATCATAAGCAAAAGTTAACAGTCACTCAAATTTTTGAAA
This sequence comes from Erysipelothrix larvae, assembly GCF_001545095.1. Classification (NCBI taxonomy): domain Bacteria; kingdom Bacillati; phylum Bacillota; class Erysipelotrichia; order Erysipelotrichales; family Erysipelotrichaceae; genus Erysipelothrix; species Erysipelothrix larvae. Next base: position 634,131 of record NZ_CP013213.1, on the reverse strand, counting down.
TTATCAAAAGCGAGGGACATGATATTGGTCAGACAACCATACGAAATTTTGTGCATGAAATTCAAGCTTCACGAGAAACATTTATTCGACAAGATTATCGATATGGTGAGCGGTTAGAGTTTGACTTTGGAGAAGTAAAGCTTTTAATTAATGGTGAACCAAGAACATATTATCTCGCTGTTTTCTCATCACCAGCAAGCGGATATCGGTATGCATATTTATATCCAAACCAACGCAAACAAGTATTCATAGATGCACATGTTCGCTTCTTTGAGCATTCTAAAGGCTCTTGGGGTGAAGTTGTATATGACAATATGAGAAACGTCGTGAAGCGCTTTATAACGCCTTATGAAAAAGAAATTAATGATGATTGCCTCAAACTGGCACTCTATTATAATTTTGAAATTAACCTGACTAATATACGAAGTGGTCATGAAAAAGGAAGTGTAGAAAACAGTGTTAAGGTAATTCGAAATCGTGTATTCGCAAAGGACTATAAGTTTGAAACATTTGAAGAGGCATGTGTTCATCTTGAACAGACTCTTGATGAAATCAATATAAAGAGTTCAATCGAAGATGAAAAGAAAGAACTTCAACCTTACAGAATTCCTTATGAATTCGCTGATATCGAAGTATATAGTGTTGACAAGTATGGTTGTATACACGTTGAAAATAATTTTTATTCAGTCCCAGACTATCTCCAACACAAAAGAGTTACGGTCAAAAACACCGTAAATTCGATACGCATCTATTCAAATCACACATTTGTGTACGAACATAAAAAGATAGATGGTCATCATCAATATCAGCTTGTGTTGGACCACTATCTGAATACAATGATGACTAAGCCGGGATCTGTAAAGAATTCACTTGTCCTAAAACAACATCCTGAGCTTTATAACATCTACCATAATCATTATAAAACAAGAACTAAAGAGTTCATAGAAATTCTTCAAGAAAACAGGAATGAAACGTATAAAACGCTCAAAGATGCTTTAAAGTATCGGTTGGTTTCAAATACAATTGACACCGTTGAGTATGATGACAGCATACAAGAACAATCACGTAAACAACTTAAGAAAATAAGCCAATTAATGCACTAGGAGATAAATTAATGGAAACAATTGAACAATTGTCAAAAGAATTAAAACTTTCATTCATAAAAACACACTATGAAGCAGCAATACAGGAAGCGAAACACAAAGGATTGGATTTTCAAGAATTTCTTAACGAACTGCTTTATTGCGAACGAAACAATCGTCGTGACAACGGAATAAAACAACGCATTCGTGCTGCTCGATTTCCTCAAAACAAGACATTGGAGGATTTTACGACTGTAAAATTTAATTCAGAATTAAAACGAAAGTTTAAAGAACTGGAAACATTGAACTTTATAGAAAATAAAGAAAACATTATCTTAATGAGTAATCCTGGAATGGGAAAAACACATTATGCGACCGCACTTGGAATCAAAGCTTGTCTAGAAAATAAAAAAGTGCTATTTATCAGCGTTCCTAATCTAATTATAGAGTTAAAAGAAGCTATGTCAAAAAATCAAATTACGCAATACAAAAAGAAGTTTGAAAAATTTGATCTAGTAATTCTTGATGAACTCGGCTATGTATCATTTGATAAAGAAGGAAGTGAAATTCTATTCAATCTAATCTCAAATAGAATAACAGTGGGCTCTATGATTATTACAACAAATTTAATGTTCGATAGATGGGAAGAAATATTCAAAGACCCCATTCTAACAACTGCTCTAGTCGACCGCTTAACCTATAAATCACATCTATTAAATATGAGTGGAGAGAGTTATCGTGTTGAAGAAACAATTGCTTGGCTAAAGAGCAAAGAATGACAAACGGTAGTGGACCAGTTTTCAATTGAGATTTGGACCATTATTCAGTTGACAAATACAATCGCACACGAGCCACACAAAGCGCTAATTCCTTAAACTTGCCAGACTACAACTATTATTCTCTATCCGGATAAATGTGACCTCTCTTTTCATCGTCGCTTCTTCATATTTTTAGCGTCGCTTTCTGACCATAAACGCCCAGCATCATCGCTGCTTTTTAGAAATAACAACAGAGATGATTTAATATCATGACATGCATAGTATCCAGTATTTAAAGGACTTCATGAACAGCATGAAATTATTTGTGTACATAATTTCAGGCAAATAAAATTGAAAAGCGACGTTTGGACGATGTTTTTATCCCAGTGAAAATTACATCGTCGCTTTTACTCATGTTCCTCTGTAACAGATAAACAGATAATCCGTTTTGATTGTGATTGGATTCGTTTAAGCACATTGGAAAGTAAGAAACATATTTTCAAATCGAAAATCCTGCCACACTTCGCTTCTAAGCCGATCAATCAAATCAAGCCACACGACATTCGAAGATGGCAGAACAAGCTCTTACAATCGGGTTACAAGCCCACGTATTTGAAATGTATCAATAATCAGCTCGTCGCACTCTTCAACTATGCCGTTCGTTTCTACAATCTCTCTGATAACCCTTGTCATAAAGCAGGTTCCATGGGCAAAAAGCATGCAACGGAGATGTCATTCTTTACCAAAGATGAATTCAATCAGTTCATGAATGTCATTGATGATCCAACTGATTGTATCGGTTACATGCTTTTGTATTGGACAGGCATCCGCATTGGTGAGCTCTTAGCTTTAACTCCAAATGATATTGACTTTGAAAATAATGTCATTTCAATCAATCATTCTTATCAGAGAATCAATGGAGAGGATATCATTACAGAACCCAAGACTGAAAAAGGAAAGCGCAAAATCAAAGTCCATTCCTCATTAATCATACACATTCAGGAATACCTGAAACTTCATTATAAAATCAAACCGTCACAGAGAATCTTTCCATTTACCAAACACAAGTTCGAACATTCAATGCCTACCTATTGTGAGAAGGCGAAACTGTAACGGATTCGTGTTCATGATCTACGACACTCTCACGCATCTCTACTCATTGAACAAGGGATTCAACCCATTGTGATAGCAAAACGTTTGGGTCATGAGAAGATCCAAACCACGCTTGATACCTATGGACATATGTATCCTCATAAAGACGATGAGGTAGCAGAATTACTTCAAGAATTGGCTTGATATTTGTATTTCTTTATCCCTTCTAACAATATAATTGCACTTTTCAACGATTTTTTTAATATATTTAGGATTTTAAACACGAATATGATTATTTATTATTATAGGAACAATTAATTAGCCAAGTTTTTGCCAAAAAGGATTGAAAAACCAAATCTTTTATAAGTGTTAGTCTCCATTTTATAATTAACATGTAGTTGTTAACGCTTTTGAAAATCAATGAAAGAAAGGACGATGAGTAAATGAGAAAAAGCGTAATCTTAGAAGCATTAGCAACAGCACACGGATTTCTAGATATTTCTTATTTTGAATCGTTGTTGACTGTCAGCAATCGAACAGTAAGAAATGAGATCAAAGAATTGAGTGAAGATGGTCTGCAACATGGATTTGACCTTAAACTCCAAAGGGGTAAAGGGTATTACTTACAAATCAATGATAAAGGTAAGTACCATGTATATCTTAAACAAATTGCAATCGCTCCTGTATACGCTCCAAAGCAAAGGGAAGCTTTGATTCTTCAAATACTTTTGTCAAATGAATCTTTTGTTACCATCGAATCAATCGCAAATCAATTTAATATGAGTCGCTTTGGTATAAAAAACGATATTGATAATGTAGAAGCGTATTTAAGACAAAGAGATATTCAATTGTTAAGACGTGCACATTATGGATTAAAACTCATCGTATCAACAAAAGCTCGGATAGAAACATATAACGAACTAAGGAGTCAATACCTTGATCTGTATGAAAAACATGAGCCATCCGTTGATAAATCAATCTTCAAGGATTTAGAACAAGCATTAATTCATGTCTTACGTCGAAATAACTTAACCATGAATTACGCTGAACTCAATGATACACGCGATATGATGCAAACCATAATCCATCTATCAACACCATGGAACCATAACCCTGAAGACGAGCCGTTACAAGTCGTCAACTATGGTGTAGCAAGGGATTTGTCAGAGTACGTATTCAACCTCATAAAAGTAAGGATACCCCTTGATTTTCAAACTTTTTTCAATCAATTCGTAGCAGAAAAATCAAAACTGATCTTAGCATCATCTCATGATGTTGATGATAAACTCGTTCGGATTATTCTATCATTTCTTGCCCAATGTGACCAAATGTATGGAACCCAATTCATGAATGACTATGAGTTTCAACAAAGCTTTTATTCCCATGTTTCACTCTTAGTGCAACGACTGAATGATGCAGTAGCGTTTCACAATCCTTTGGTCATGGATGTCAGTGCTCGCTACCCAACAATCTTCAATATGGCAATTCTATTTGCTGAGGTAATTGAAAAAGAATATAACATTCAAGTGTCCCATGATGAAATTGGCTTTATGGCAACTCATCTTGCCGTTCACATTGAGAAGGAATCTAGAAAAAAAATTAGCAAGTATCAACGTGTTGCAATTGTGTGTTCGCCAGGAGGAGGTAGTGATTTTCTCTTAAAACTAAAGTTTGAATCCATTCTTCCAACCAGTCAAATTGAGACATTCTCATTTATGAACGAATCCGAACTTGAACTCTACAATCCAGACATCATCTTTACAATTCGACCACTCAACCGTTCCTATACGGTTCCAGTCATTACGATTAATGAGTTTATAGATGACCAAGATTTGATAAAAATCAAAAACATGTTCTTACTGGATCAATTCAATCCAACATCACAAACAATCAGAGGGTTATTTAAGGAAGCACTGTTTACTGTGTATCACAATCTGTCTTATTGCGACATCATCAAAAATATGGCTCAAAAGATTGTAGATATAGGGTATGCAGAACCCTCCCTTGTTGACAGCGTGATGAGACGTGAAGAAGTGATGTCCACAATATTCTTAAATCGTGTTGCGACACCACACCCCCTTGAAATGTCTGGAGTGACAGATTGTATTCATATTGGAATCGTTTCAGAAGACCTTGAAGAAATGCCAAAAGTAATCTTTTTGATTTCACTGAAAAAGGGCCAGCTTACCCTTCATCAACGCATATCCAAATTTGTATTTGAGGTAATGTCAGATGCCGATTTGGTCAATAACTTACACAAAGCAAACAATTATCTTGAGTTTATGCTACTACTCAATGAAAAGATGAGGTAAAACATGGAATTATTAAAAGCTTTAAGTAATGCAGATGCCATTGCTGCACAGGAACAAGAAGTACGCGATATCCTATATGATGCGCTAAATGATAAAGTAGATTCAGTAGACACAGATGGGATGGGAAGTATTATCTTCGAAAAAATCGGTAATAAAAACGGACCGAAAATCATGATCTGTGGACACATGGATGAAGTGGGTTTCTGTGTTCGCCACATTACCCCAATGGGACAGATCATACTTATGACAGTAGGTGGTGTTAAACCAACAGCTCAGTTTATGCAAAAAGTACGTATCACAACACAAAGCGGGAAAAAGATCGAAGGAATCATTCAATCCACGCTCAGTGGAACAAGCGCTACCGATACATATTTAGATATTGGTGCAACCACTGCAGAAGAAGTGTTCCACCTAGGAATTGATGTTGGTGATATGGTTACCTATACAACAGAATTTCAAACACTCGATTTAGAAAACATCCTTATTGGAAAAGCATTTGATGATCGCCTAGGATGCTATGTTTTTGCGAAAGTAATTGAACGTTTTCAAGGTAAAGACCATCCAAACATTCTTTATGGCGTTGGTACTAGCAGTGAAGAAGTTGGAATACGCGGTGCAAAAACCGCAACTTACAAAGTAAGTCCCGATATTGTCTTTCCAGTTGATGTAGCGTGTTACTCCAATGAATTTGACCGTTCCTATAAAAACAAGCGACAAATTGGAGAAGGAATGATTGTAACAAACTTTGATCGAACCTTAGCTCCTAACAAAGCACTCATCGAAATTATTAAAAAAAGCGCAAAAAAACTCAACAAAAACATACAACTTGATATGTTTAACAGTGGTGGAACCGATGGTGGAGAAGCACATAAAGTAAACCAAGGAATTCCCACAGCAGTTACATGTTTGCCAGTTCGGTATGGACATTGCGCATTTTCAATCGTAAACGCCCAAGATATTGAAGATATTATTGACATCTATGTTGACATAATTGAGACCTTCGACTGGGATACCTACCATTCAGTAACAAAATTTATTAAGGAGACTAACGATGAATGAGCAAGAACAAAGCATATTTCAAATGATATCTTCAGCAGGAGATAGTAAAGGTAAAGCCTTTGAAGCTTTAAAGTGTGTGAAACAAGGGGATTACGAACAAGCAAGACTGCTTCTTAAAGAATCAAGAAAACTTGATATAGAAGCACATAAAGTACAAACAGAATTAATCACAAAAGAATTAAGTGGTGAAAGTAAGACCGCAATATCATTATTGATGGTGCACGCACAAGACCACTATATGACAAGTCAATTAGCGCACGATTTGATTGATGTTCTGGTTGATATCTTTGAAGGGAAGGAATCATAAAAATGAAAATACTCTTATGCTGTGCCGGTGGTTTTTCCACAAACATGCTCATGCAAAATATGAAAAAAGTAATACAAAATAGCGAAAAACTCAATATAGAAGACTTTGACTTTACTGCAATCCCTGCAGATTCACTCGAAGAAGTCATTGATCAATGGGATATCGTCCTAATTGGTCCCCAAGTTTCACATAAAACAGATTTTATTGGTACCCTGTGTGAACCTCGAAACATTCCATATACCGTCATTGACAAAGATGTCTATGGAAGTATGGATGGTGCAACAGTATTAAAACTTGCACTAGTAACCTATCGTAAACATCAACTTGAACAAGGAGAGAATTAAACATGTTCGAAAAATTCGAAAATTTCATGAACAAATACCTCATGCCCATTGCCCACAAAGTTGACCGTCAACGTCACCTTGCAGCAATTAAATCATCCATGGTTGCGACAACACCATTCATGATTATCGGTAGCTTCTTCGCAATCATCCCAGCCCTCCCAAATATGATTGGTGAAGGAAACCCTGTGAGCCAGTTTATCATTAGTAATGCAGACCTACTCGATCTACCTGTTACCCTTTCGATTGGTTTCTTATCAATCTATGTAACCATGATGATCGCATATTACTTGGGAAATCATTACAAACTCTTTATTCCTGGATGTATCACACTTGCTACATTTGCATTCCTCTTTGTATCAGTAAACACAGTTGAAGGTGGAATTTCCATTTCAAACTTTGGATCGAAAGGACTCTTTGCTGCAATGCTTGTCGGAATGGTAGCTGTTGAACTTTATCGAATATGTAAAGAACACAACCTCACAATCCGAATGCCAGAAGGTGTTCCTGATTTCGTAAGTAGATCATTCGAACTCATCCCAACAACAATTATCGTCGGTGGCACGTTCATTCTCATTCGTTACTTCTCAATTCAATTATTCGGTGAATTACCACCACAGATTCTTACTAAGGTCCTTGCACCACTCGTTGGATCGATGGACAACCCCTGGGCACTCCTTTTCTTAAACTTCTGGATCTGCCTAATCTTCTTCTTTGGAATTCACTCCTCGGTTTTTGGACCAATTACACGTCCAATTATGGCAACATTCATCGCAGAAAATATCGCTGCAATGCAAGCAGGAGAAGCAATCCCACACTTCTATACAGCCGGATCTTCAAGCGCATTCTTTGGATTTACCGGAGCTGGTATTACGATTGGAATGGTTATTGCCTGCCTATTATCTAAATCAGAACGCTACCGAAAGATTGGACAAGTTTCGCTCTTCCCATCACTCTTTGGGATCAATGAACCAATCCTATTTGGGGGACCAATTATCCTGAACCCAATTATGTTCATTCCATTTGTGTTTGGTGGTGCTATCATCGGAACACTTCCAATGTTTATGATGGATTGGGGTCTTGTCGCAAAACCAATCTTTGATCCACCTTATGTTGGTGTCTTCCTTGAAGGATTCTTAACAAACGGTGACTTCATGTCAATTGTCGCAAATCTCATTCAACTTATCTTAACAGTCGCTTTATATTGGCCATTCTTTAAGATTATGGAACGCCAAGAATTAGGACAAGAAGAAGAGAAGATAAATCAAAAGAAAATCTTCAGTAAAGATGAACAAGACATACTCGGAGAGCTTGATCTGGACTTTTAGTAAAAGACGCTACGTGTTAGCGTCTTTCAATATTTAGGAGGACCTATGATAAACAGACGAAAGAAAATTGAAACCATCATCAAACAAAGTGGAGCGCAAGCACTCCTCATTACCGGCAAAGTCAACAAACTCTACGTCGGTGCATTGGGAGGAAGTGGTGTCAAAGTCCTTTACCACAAAGATAAATGGACCCTCATTATGGATGGACGATATATCAATGAAGCCAAACATTTAAAAGAAACCTTTGACATCATTGTCCACCAACAAGGAGAGGCCTATGTTGACGTGTTAAAACGAATCCTAAGCACAAACGAGACACTTGCTGTAGAAGGAAAAAACCTAAGTGCAACTGACTTAAACAAAATGTTGACAGCAGGATTAAATGTAATCCCACTTGATGATGAACTCGAAATAATTCGGAGAATCAAAGATGACTCAGAGATTGCAAGTGTAAAACGCGCCTGCGAAATGACCGATAAAATCTTTAATGATGTTCTAAACAAAATCCGCGTTGGAATGAGCGAACTGGAAATTTCAGCCTTGATTCACTACTATAGCCTAAAACATGGAGCACAAAGCATGGCCTTTGACCCAATCGTTGTATCTGGAGAACGCGGTGCATTCCCTCATGGACGCCCAACTCAAAAGACAATCCAAAAAGGCGAAATGGTAACCCTCGACTTTGGAATTACCCTTAACAATTACCAATCTGACATGACCCGTACCATCAGCATTCAAACCCCTTCTCAAGAAATGCTTAAAATTTACGAAACAGTACAAAAAGCCCAACAACTTGGTATTGATACGATACAAGCTGGTATAACCGGACAAAGCGTTGATGCAACGGTGCGTGCATTCATAGAAAAAGAAGGATATGGTCTTTATTTTACACATGGACTTGGACACGGACTTGGCATGGGTTCAGGAGATTTCCCGCTCCTAAACCAATCCTCGCAAATGATTCTAGAGGATAACATGATCATGTCATGTGAACCAGGCATTTACATCGAAGGATTGGGTGGGGTACGCATTGAAGATGATGTCCTCATTTCAAACGGGAAAGCAGTCGTCCTAAATAAAACCCCCAAAACACTGATCATAATTGAAGGAGACAACCAATGACCGATTTTAATAAAAAAATAGACCGAAGACAATCAAAAGTAAGAAAATGGGACAAACACCTCATTCAAAATAAGTACCACCTTGGTGATGATGCAATTCCAATGGATATTGCAGATTTAGATTTCGAATGTGCACCTGCAATAAAACAAGCACTCATTGAGCGCAGCATGCTTGGAGACTTTGGATATTCCTATACCTATGATGAATACTATGATGCTATCATTCACTGGAATAAACGGCGTTTCAATATTGAACTCAAGAAAGAGTGGATTCAACTCACCTTTGGAACATGCGGCACTTTACATTACATCATACAAACATTTTGTAGTCCACACAATGCAGTCATGATCAATACACCAGCCTATGCACCATTTGCCGATGCCGTTTTTCACGGAGACTGTAGACTCATTAAAAATCCACTCAAGCTTGTAAACATGCGCTACTACTTTGACTTTGAACTCATGGAACAACAGTTTATCGAACATCAAGTCAAAGCATTCATCCTTTGCTCCCCACAAAATCCAAGTGGACGCGTTTGGACAAAGGAAGAATTATATCAATTGAGTGAACTTTGCCTCAAATACAATGTCCTACTCATATCCGATGAAATCCACCGTGACATTATCCACAAAGGAACAACCTTTGTCTCCCTATGGAATGCACATCCTAACATTAAAGATTTATCCATTGTTTGTGTTTCCCCAAATAAGGGTTTCAATCTGGGCGGTCTAAAATCATCCTATGTTACAATCGCAAACCCACAGATTCGCATACAATTCCAAGATTACTTAAAGCGCGTCTATGTAACAAGCCCTCATGTCTTTGTTATTCCTGCACTGATTGCGGCATATAATGAAAGCGAAGACTGGCTTGATGAACTCGGAGATTATATTGAAGAAAACTTCAATCTTGCCTATTCCTGGTTTGAAACACACATGCCAAAAGCAAAGGTCATGAAAGCAGATTCCAGTTTTCTCATTTGGGCTAATATCGAAGATGTATTTGAAGATGAGATAGCACTCACTAACTTCTTTCAAAAAGCAGCCGTTACCATGGTCCCTGGGAGTTACTTTGTCGATCATGGACAAGGCTGGGTACGTTTAAATCTTGGGACACAAAAAGAAGTCCTTAAAACCGTCTTCAACCGATTTGAAGCACTTCTACAAATGCAATATAAACACCCATAATATGTTAATTTTAATATCAGCATTTCATGCGCAAATCTCCTATGCTTATACAGTATGCAATCTACGATAATTTCCGTCAAAAAGAAGGTCCTTCGACCTTCTTTTCATACAATTCTTACTCAATTATAATTCTTCCTTCAACGTTTGAAGTTACCCCTTCTTTTTGATTCAGATACCACAAAAAGACATCCGTTATGTACACAGATTCCTGCGGTTTATCATAATCATACGGTGTTTTAAAAGGCTCAATAAAGAGATCATAGCCATCTCCACCTGTTGCCCAGTAATCATTGGTTGCAAGTACATATTCCTTGGTAGTATCGAGCACTTCGCCATTCACAGTGACTGATGTCACTCTATTTCCAATATCTTGTGATGGATTAAAACTAAAGACCAACCCCGCTACTTGCGCAAAAGTTCCTTCCGCTTCCGGATAATTTGACACAGCGATTTCCAAAGCATCTAGGATGACACTTCCAAGCACTTTTGACACATACACACTATCGCCATAAGGAAAGGTTGTATAGATTTCCAGTTCTGTAACATCCCCTACATCAATTGAAGCACGGATTCCCCCACTGTTTAACATCGCAATATCAGCATCCGTAAATGCTAATACAGCATCCGCAAGGGTGTTCCCAAGATTTGTTTCTTGTGTTCGAATCATTTCACGTTCACCATCAAGATGTGTATCAACATGCGTCACAACCTTTGTCGCCATTGCTTCAACTGGACCATTCAATTCATCGATGAGTGATGTTATGCTTGACACTGGTGTATACATTTCACGGGCAGTATTATAATCAATAAAACCAACCTCAACATCATAGTCATCATTGCTGTTTTCAGTGAATGTAATCCACCCTACATTGGAATCAGTTTCCCCACCAGCACTCACAATTGGAACACCATTCACTTCTTTGTTTTCAAGGGGTGATGTATGTGTATGTGCATCAATAATGACATCCACTTTATCCCCCAATGCCTTTGCGATATCAAGGCTTGTTGCACCACCCTCTACTTCATTCACCCCTAAATGTGATAAAACAATAATGATATCGCACCCTTGAGCGCTTAATGCATCGGCTTGAGCTTGCGCATCTTCGATGATAGATTCTTGATTTCCAAAATCAAGATCACGGGTTGATACAGGGTTCAATGCTGACTCTGTTGTCGTTAAGCCAAACACCCCAACGTTAACTCCATTGATCGTATAAATCTGATGGGCATGTGTTAGGAGGCTTCCATCTTCTTTATATCGTGTATTTGCGGACATAAATGGAAAATCAGCTGCTTCAAGAATCGCATCAACATTGCCATCAACATCAAATTCATGATTTCCCAATGTCGCCCCATCATAACCCACTGCATTCATCACTTCAATGGGGGATTGTCCCTTTGATTTAGAAGCAAATGGGATTCCATTTGACATATCCCCTGCATCCAGTAATAACCCTTTGTCCCCAACACGCTCTTTTATTGCAGCAATCGTATCAAACCCAATCACACCATTCTCATCATCTGCCTTCACATATCCATGTGTATCATTGGTATGAAGTACAATTGCATCAGCCAATAAATCAATCGGCGAATTTTCAACTGTTTGCTTGCTTGTACAGCCACTCATCATCAAGAGTATACTGATAATCAGTCCAAAGCGTTTAAATTTCTTCAGCATCTATATTTCCAACTTTCTTTTCATGAATCCTGCTCATTAGTCCTAAATAGTGTACAACATAAGCTTTTTACCTATGAAAAATTATAGCACAACCAATGACTTCAATTTTTAGGATGTTTTACCCTTTGAAGAATAAGTTTTTATATTAAACCAAATGGCTGCTTTTTAAGATTGTTTTTTCATTATTTTCCGTTTTTTTCTTTATTAGAACGCTAAAGAGCATAGTCGAAATCCACTTGGTACCAACCATCCCAAAAGGTGAGTTTAAAGCAAGACCATTATTTTGAGAATTCAGGATCTTATTTATGCGCATTGTCTGATTTTCTTTGTTGCCATTGTAGTCTACAATATACTAGAACACAAATTAGATAACCTATACTCACCTGAGAACAATAAGGGAATCACTCATAGGGTACAGTTGCTCTTAAGCACATGAAAACTATTATTGATTTAATTATCGCGATCATGTTATAAAAAACTCTAGAGAACGTATTCAAGGTAGCCTTTAACAAAAAATACCGAAGTAAATCAAAAATTAATATTTTTTGAAAAACAATTCACTAACGTCCATTATACAATTGTTGCTTACAAAAAGAAAACCTCGAAATGTGAGCTTTAAATGCCCATATTTAGAGGGTTGTTTTATTTTAAGATGCAAAACTTAAGAGCGCATATTGGGTACACTTCAAAGGCTAATTGCACCTTATTTACACCTGCCTTACCAACACTTACTGATGAAAAGTTGGATCCTAATATAGATACTTATACGAATTTTGGTGACAAAACTATAAACAATGTTGTGAGTAAATCAGTCCTAAGTTATTTATTTTATCAAACGTTGTTTTCTTAAAACGGTTGTCGTTACTTGCAGTTTATTCTTTTTGAAGTAATGTACAAATTTAGAAATCCATGGCTTATCAATTCCTGTATCACGATATTTTTTCATTGTATCGTCATATTGACACATTGAATTATAATCAATTCTTTTGTATTCATTTTCAAAAAGGGTAATATTTTTTGGCAGGCGAGGTTTGATTTTCGTTGAATCTGTTGCTTTACCGATGCAAAGAATGAATAATGGAACGGTATATTGAGGGAGTTTGCACAGTTCAATAATATCCAAACCATTTCGGCGGATCCCGCCAACAATTACAGTTCCATAGCCAAGACTTTCTGCTGCAACTAGAGCATTTTCACACGCCAATGTAGCATCTGAGACAGCAGTCAATAAGGCATCATGATTATCAGTAACATCATAAACTGAACCATTTTCAGCACTTACGATACTCGTTCGATATAAGTCAGCAATAAATAGAATTGCCTCTGAACATTCCTTTATTTGAGGGTTATTTGGATTTAATTCAACAAGCTTTTGTTTAAGTTTTGAATCGGTTAAGCGAATCATACTATAAAATTGTCCATTTTCGAAACTCGGTGCTTGTTTCGCTGAGGCTATGATTGCTTCGACTTCATGCGTAGGAATAACAAAGTGTCTTAAGAATTTTCGGTGGGAATGATGTCCTGTCATTAATTTTATTGTTTCATTCATTTTTTTCTCCTTTTTATAGTATAATTTAAAGGATATATTATGGAGTTAACTCCATGTCAATCATGAAAATTAAAAATGAAATGGAGAACCTTATGAATTATAGTATTGGAGCATTTTCTAAAAAAGTAAACCTTTCGATTGATACCCTACGTTATTATGAAAAGGAAAAGTTGATTTTACCCAAACGAAATGAGAGTAATCGTAGAGTTTACAGCGAATCGGATGTTGCTTGGATCGAATTTATCATGAGATTAAAGCAGATTGGTATGCCAATCAAAGACATCCAGCACTATGCAAACTTACGTGATCAAGGGGATGAAACGATTGAAGACAGAATGCAATTGCTGTATAAGCAATCTGATATTCTTGAAGTCAAAAAAAGAGAAATTGATGCTAATATTCAGTTCCTAAACCAAAAAATTGATACCTATAAACGGATGTTGGCAGACAAAAAGGAAGCTTTATGATTAATTATTTTAACAAAGCTTGACATGGAGTAAACTCCAGATTGTAAGATGAAATAAGAAACAATCTAAGGAGGCAATTTCTATGAAAAAATTTGTTGTTATTACAGGCGCAAGCTCTGGCATTGGTTACGCAACTGCTAAGGCTTTTGCTAAACGAGGAAAAAATTTAATTTTAGTTGCTCGGAGGAAAAATCGGCTAGAAGAAGTGAAGAAAGAAATTGAAGATTCCTTTTCGGGAATCGAAGTTATCACAAAAAGCTGTGATTTGTCTGATATTCCAACTGCCTATTCTCTATATGAGGAATTAAGAAGCTATTCGATTGAAACATGGATTAATAATGCGGGGTTTGGTGATTATGCTAGTGTTTCACAACAGAATTTGGAAAAAATTGAGAATATGTTGAAACTAAATATTGAGACATTAACTATTCTTTCCACATTATATGTCAATGAATATAGGGATGTTTCAGGAACTCAGTTAATCAACCTATCTTCTCGTGGTGGCTATGTTCTTGTTCCAAATGCAGCGACTTATTGTGCAACAAAATTCTATGTGAGTGCATTTACAGAAGGACTGGCACATGAATTAAAAGCCAGCGGCGCAAAACTGAAAGCAAAAATATTAGCACCTGCCGCAACCAAAACAGAATTTGGCAAGTTAGCAAACAACACGCAAGACTATGATTATGATAAAAAATTTGGGCAGTATCATACAAGTGAACAAATGGCGGATTTCTTATTGCACCTATATGATAGTGAGAAAACATTAGGAATTGTGGATTGGGAGACTTTTGAATTTAAGCTTGAAGAACCACAAATGAACTATGCCGGAAATTCTATTCATAATCAGAAACACGATGTATCTATACACGATGATCTATATGAGCGTGTAGTGAGTCATGACGACCACCACAATAAGGACAGCAAATAGATCCCTTCTTAGCATAGAACTTATCTCTTTCATTTGTGAAGATAGTTACGAGATTTTCTCTCTTTTAATTCTAAATTTAATGATTTGTCTTCGATAATTTTCTTTATTAGGTCTTAATTCATATGGCTTGTTCTTCTATATATACTCACAAAATAATCATAGTAGGAATTAAGCATTTTGTATTCTCTATTGGAATAATTTGCATACATAAAAAGCGAATTGACCCAACACCTTAACTAAGTGTATTGGATTAATTCGCTTTTTTAGTGCTGATTAATGTTGTTATTAACTGACGGTCTACAGTTAATCGGAAAAGTCAATGAAGAAACTAAGGGAAAAATTCCGGATATCTTTAAACATAAACAGTCGTACTTTACAATTACATGTAAAGAATTATTAAAATCATTTATCATCTAAGTTAAGTAATTCTAAGATATTACTAATAACTATGAGTATATTTTTAAGTTCTATTTCTCGTGCATATGCATTTTCACTCTGATATCTTTCCCATGATGTAATGATAGTTCTTGAAGTTGATATATCTTCTATTATTTCCGAATAAGCATCAATCTCATCCAAGGAATCTCTATTTGTTCCAGTCGCAATCAAAGCCTCTTTAAGATCACTAATATCTACCTTTTCCCATTGTGTATTATAAAGAAGATAGATGTCATAAAAATCTCGTGCTCTGGTATTGGTAACATTTCTACTCAAAATTGTTTCTAGTTTTTCTGCCAACACAGTTTCAATTGGATAGGAATATATAGAAACTGTTCTTCCTTCAAATGAAAGATAATAATCATATGCTATTTCTCTTGGCGTAATTGCATCGCCTGTTGTAACATCAATCTTTAAAGGTACACGTATTTCTTCATATGTTGCTTCAAGTTTGATTGTATAGTTGCTGTAATCGTCATTCTTTCTTATTGGGTTCAAACCAAGAAATTCAAACTGAATTCCATCGTCTAGTTCGACTTTAATAATATCTTCAATCAATGTTTCCATTGACTCCTCAGTTACTGGATATCCAACAATTGTTGTATCCATATCCATTGTTGTTCGCTCATCAATACCAATCAGTGATGCAACGAGTAGTCCGCCCTTTAGCACAATATGGTTACGATATTCAGACAATGATAATCTTTCAATTAGTCTTTCAAACATGAATATCTGTAGTAATTCCTGAGCAGAGATATTCTTCTCCTTTGCTAAATTTCTTAAATAACCTTTTAGTTGTTTTGATGTTCTCATCGTAATACCTCAATGTATTTCATAATTTCACCCTCAATTTTCATAGCCTTTGCGTACTTCATCAATAGTCTAGAATTGATTTTTTTATTACTAAAATATTGGTTTATTGCATCTGAAAATATTTGCGGATCCATTTTATTACGTTCTTTGACAATATCACAAATTGTTCTTTCTAAATCATAACAGCGAACTTCCATGCCTTGAGGTGATTTAATTGCTGTAAGGCCAAGTTCAAATAGTTCATCACTACTATATCTAACATTTATTTTTTGCGTGTCAATTCTATGCACATTGTAACCTTGCTTTACTGTAATTGAGAGCACATTTGGAACTCGATTGGAATAACCGTGAAAAAACAAAGCTGTTCCTAATGAATAGATAAGTTGTGGTGCTTTTAATTGAAATAAATAATATTCATCGATGATTTCATCTTTGAAACAATATACCCCTCTTTTTAATCTAACAAGATCACCTGACTTTACAAGATCACTTAAAACTTCTTTTCTAATATTGTATTGAGTTACATCTTTAGTATAAATCAAACCATTATTATTTTTTGATATCCATTTAAGTTTATCTATCATTTTATCCCTCACTCCTGTACTAATGTGCTTTAATTATATACTTTTAACGCACGTTAGTACAGATAATGATATTAATAATACTGAATATCTTACTTTAAAATGGAACTTCAGCTTTAAATAATTAATATATACTTATAAAGTTGCTTTATTATCAACACGTAGAGGATTAATTATGACAGTATATTTAAATGAAGTAAACCAAACATATTTCTGCAACTTTCGTTATAAAAACTATCTTGGTGAACGAAAAGGGAAAACAAAACGAGGTTTCAAAACTTATGATGAAGCACTGAGTTGGGAAATCCTTTTTTTGTATTTGTTAAACACACTTCTGAAGTTATAAAAATAGTGGACCAGTTTTCAATTGAGAACCCAAATTAAAAGTGCGAAATACCCTTTAAATAGTGGATATTTCGCACTTTTAGTTATTATTCCCACTCAATCGTTGCAGGTGGTTTAGATGTAATATCATACACAATACGATTAACACCCTTAACCTCATTTACGATACGAACAGAGATCTTTTGTAATACATCATAAGGAATACGAGCCCAATCAGCACTCATTCCATCGATCGAAGTTACTGCGCGTAATGCCAGTGTGTAATCATAAGTTCTTTGATCACCCATGACACCAACTGAACGCAAGTTCGTTAATACAGTAAAGTATTGCCAAATGTCACGATCAAGTCCTGCGTTTGCGATTTCTTCTCTTAAGATATAATCACTGTCTTGAACAATCTTAATTTTCTCCTCATCCACTGCACCAAGAATACGAATTGCGATACCTGGACCAGGGAATGGTTGACGGTGTACGATGTTCTCAGGAAGACCTAATACAAGTCCGAGCTGACGTACTTCGTCTTTAAAGAGTGTGTTAAGCGGTTCAATGAGTTTGAATTCCATATCTTCTGGAAGTCCACCTACATTGTGATGTGACTTAATTGTTTGTGCAGTCTTTGTTCCTGACTCAATAACATCTGTATACAAAGTACCTTGCGCAAGCCATTTCGCATCTTTTAGTTTCTTTGTTTCATCCTCAAATACATAGATGAACTCATTTCCAATAATCTTACGTTTTTGTTCTGGATCATCAACACCTGCAAGTTTATCCAAGAAACGACGTTGCGCATCGACCTTAATCAGATTCATATGGAATGCGTCTCTAAATACTTCCACGACAGAGTCAGCCTCACCTTTACGCAACAGACCGTGATCAACAAACACACAGGTCAATTGATCGCCAATTGCGTGATGAAGAAGGGCTGCTACAACGGCACTATCAACACCACCAGATAAAGCACAGATTACATGTTCATCTTTTACTTGTTCACGGATTTTATCTGTTTGTTCTTGGACAAAGTGTTCCATTGACCACCCTTTTTCAGCATGGCAAATATTGAATACAAAGTTTGAGATAATATCCAGACCAAATTCACTATTTCTTACTTCAGGATGGAACTGAATCCCGTATTGTTTCTTTGATTCATTTGCCATCATTGTGATCTCAGTGTTTTCACTGCGTGCAGTTACTTCAAAACCTTCTGGAGCAGCCTTTACTTGGTCACCATGGCTCATCCATGCATTAAAGCACTCAGGAATACCATCAGTCAGTAAACTCACCTTATTCACTTCTACAGGAGCGAGCCCGTATTCTTTTTTATCATGACCTTCAACCTTACCACCTTGTAAATGTGACATCAGTTGCATTCCATAACAAATCCCTAATACCGGAATATCTAAATTGAAGATTTCAGGATCAAGTGTAAATGCACCTTCTTCATAGACTGAATTTGGGCCACCTGATAAGACAATCCCTGCAACATCTTTATCATTTTTTATTGTTTCTGCTGTAATTTCATGATCAAGTAGTTCACTATATACCCCTAAATCACGAATACGACGGACGATTAACTGGTTGTATTGCGAACCAAAATCTAAGACTAATATTTTATTACCCATTGTAGTTTGGTGACTCCTTTACATTTTCGACATCATGAGGATGACTTTCACGTAACCCTGCACCGGTAATCTTCACAAATTGCGCATTTGTTTTCATTGCTTCAATCGTTGCACATCCACAATATCCCATACCTGAACGCACACCTCCAAGCATTTGATAGATTACATCACGAATGCTGCCTTTATAAGGAACGGTTGCTTCAATACCTTCTGGTACCAGTTTTGATAATTCCGCAACACCACCTTGGAAATAACGATCACTTGATCCGCGTTGCATCGCGCTCAGTGATCCCATTCCTACGTAGTTCTTAACCTTTTTTCCAAATACTTCAAGTACAATTCCTGGTGATTCTTCACATCCTGCAAGCAGTCCTCCCAGCATGACACAATCCGCGCCTGCTGCAAGTGCTTTAGAAATATCACCCGATAGCTTTATACCACCATCAGCAATAACACCCACACCATATTGACGTGCAACTTCATATACATCCATAACAGCTGTAAGTTGAGGAACCCCAACACCAGCAACTACACGTGTTGTACAAATTGATCCAGGACCAACACCCACTTTAATGACGGTTGCTCCTGCATAGATAAGATCAGTCGCTGCTTGTGCTGTCACGACATTACCTCCAATAATGTCAAGATCAGGATATTGTGAACGAATTTTCTTCACGGTTTCTAATACACCGTCAGAGTGACCGTGTGCGCTGTCTACTGCAACAATATCAACGCCTGCTTCAACAAGTGCACTTACACGCTCTAAAGTTGTTTCACCAACACCCACTGCTGCACCGACACGAAGTTTGCCCGCTTCGTCAACATTCGCAATTGTAAACTCATCTTCAATCACGCTGTCCTTAACAGCCTTTACCATTTCTGCTTGTGCTTGTACCGTCATATTCTTATGAACAATACCCATTCCACCAAGTTTTGCCATGGTACTTGCCATATCTACTTCTGTAACAGTGTCCATAGCTGCAGAAAGTAGGGGTACATTTAATGAGAGTTTTTTAGACAGGCGTGTTTTTAGACACACATTTGCTGGTACCACGCTTGATTTCGCAGGTACTAGCAACAAATCATCAAATGTATACGCTTCTTTGATTACCTTACCATTCATTCCATTTCCTCCTTAATATTAGTTAGCATTATACTCTATTCCCCCCTATAAAATCAACAAGTTTCGGATGATTTCCATTTAAACTGTAAATATGTTCAATTCTTTGGGGATTCCACCACCAAGAACTCAATCACTGTGCGACACTTCACAAAAAAATCGTAGGTTCGCTACGACTTTTCTTTCTATATATAAAGTTTTTATAATGAATTATGAATCCAAAGACCAAATCCCTTGAGCTTTTTCCTTCGCATGTGTTTGAGCATTCTCAAGTTGTTTTAGGCGCGATTGATCGACAGTTGATTTATCAACATATTTAACCTCTGCTAAGCCTTCAGATACAAGGAGTTCTTGTAAGAACACACCATCAATGTATACCCAATAAAGATGGCGATCATATTTGTCGATTTCATTGCCTTCATCATAATAAAATTCAAGATTACTTCCACCATTTAATAAATCACAGGTTCTTTCACTGGCTTCTTTTCCAAAGACCTCAATTTGGTTGGTTGACTCGGGTGTATCAATCGCCAGTAATCGAATCTTTTCATCCCCATACCAAAATGTATCCCCATCCACACATCGAACGGTTGATGTTTGATGCTGTGCGGGTTGTGCTGTTTCTTGTGGATTGAGTTGTTGGTATAACACATACACTGTTGCGATAAGCGCAAGAATTGATGTGATCGTTTTCTTTATTTTATTGATTTTTCGTTTAGTAAGTTTTATTTGTTTTTGTTTCATACGAATCCCTCGAAGCTTATTATATCATTATTGATTGAGAAAATGGGGGTGAATTTCTTGAATGTTAACTTCTTAAATATGGGCCAGTATTCTTTTCTTCGTATTTAAAAATACGAACATTTATGGTATTATCTACTCATGGATATTAAAAATATAAAGCTTGCGATCTTCGACATCGATGATACACTCATTGAACGCGGAGAGATATTAATCAAACCCAGTGCCTACCAAGCAATTAAAACTCTTGAAGAGAAAGGTGTTCAAGTAATGATTGCAACGGGACGTGCTTACTATTTTATTCAAGATGATGTGTTCCAACGTGTTAAGCCAGACTATGTGGTTACCATTAATGGTTCCTGTGTCTTTAATAAGGAACGTGACCATATTGTGTACATAACACCAACACGCCAAGATGTTGAGGCCATCATTCAAATCTGCCGTCAACATAACATTGGGGTTGCTGGAAAAATGTTGGATGAAATGCATGTCTATCATGGTCTTGAAACATTTTTAACGTCTTATTTAAAAGGCAGTCCAAAAGAACACATTCTGTTGGATTATCAAGACGCTGAATTAGGGGATGAAATACCGATGGGACTGTTTTTAATGGGGGATGAAACCTTCATTGAAACACTGCGTCCTGTGTATCCTGAACTGAAGTTTGCGAAAGCCTACAGAGATGCTTATGATATTTATTCTGTGAATGCTGGTAAGATCAAAGGCATTGAAACTGTGCTAGGTAAGCTCTCATTAACATGGGATGAAGTGATTGCATTTGGTGATGCAGAAAATGATCAAGACATGTTGCGTCATGCTGCCATTGGTGTTGCGATGGGAAATGCAACCGATACCCTGAAAGAAATTGCGGATTATGTCACAACCGATATCGATGATCATGGCATCTACAATGCACTGAAGCATTTAAATCTAATCTAATCCTAAAGAACCAAGAATCACCTGTGTGATTCTTTTTGTTTGAAAAAAAACGCTGATTCTATCAACGTTTCTTTTAGGCTTATAAGTTTTGTTCGAAAGTTTCAATGATCTCAAGCATTGCTTTTCGATTTGAATACTTTGTTTTCCATGTCTCAAGTAATCCTACCACGTGGGTTTTTGCATTTGGATGCTTCAAAGATTCCCCTAGGATTTCCGTCGCTTTTTGATACGCCGATCGTCCTGTTTGTGTCGCATAAGCATCCGCAATTCTAAGATAACAATCAATGACACGTTGTGGATGTGCAGCACTTAGAATATCTTCATGAAGTAATAACAGTGAAACATCACCCTGATCAATAATATGTTCTAAAAGCGCATTGTATTCCTGTAAATCAATTAAGATATCAGCATAGTCTTGTTGCATCTTCATGACATCAGAAATCTCCCTAAAGGCTTGAGGCCATTGTGCCGGATTAAATGAGTTTTTATATTCAATAAATAATTGTGAATCAACCCAATCATCATGATGAATTAAATGTTCAAAGTAATATCGAAAGGCATCTAGATCGCCAATTTCATACGCAAGTCCTGTAATCACACCACAGGTTTCATAGTCCCGACGACTTAAACGTCTTAAAAAGGAACAATCTTCTTCTAACGCTTGAAGCGCTTCATTATTTTTGTTTGTTTTTAGTAAATGTTGGATATACTGTGCAAACACATACCGATGGTGTTTATTTTTGGCATATATTTCTTCAATTACATTCTCACGGTCTAGTACCTTTGCGACAGCAAACAAAGCACTCATGGCACTTTCTGATCCATTATTTTCTTCAAAGGGTAAGATATCCCTGAGCACTAAATCATATAAATACGTAAACTTTGTTTGATTTAGAAAATCATCCACAAAGAGATTCTCAAAACATGAAAAATAAAGGTCTGCCTCATCGATTGTTTCAAATGCATCGTAGTTTTCAGTCATCCATGTGAAAATCGCACGTTTTTCATCGTCACCACTGTTAATATACACCGCTTCAAGTGAGGTTAAGAAAAGATAAATCCCTTCATTTTCTGGATCATCCTCATCATAATCTTCCATTACCATAACATCGAAATACATATCCAGTGTTAAGCAAATCTCTGAGATCTCGCAGTCCGTTAAGTCAATTTCGTCCATCTCTAGTTCATCATCATCATATTCATCTTCATCAAACGCATCAAAAAATTCTTCAAAATAATTATGCACGAATAAATTTGCTAATACTTTGGCTTCTTCACTGCGTTGATAAATAAACGATAAGCATTCAATGAGTGAATCTTTATCAAGCGTATCCAATACATCTTCGATTTCAAGTGCACTCTCATCAAATAAATCTCGCATATTTTCAAAAAAATCCTTTGATTCTTCTTCGAAGGCAAACATGAGCGCAGCCATGTGCTGACAGCGCAGTTTTTGTGAATCAGGACAATCACAAGCCATTGATTGAACCCCTTGGTCATCAACTTCAATGTTAACATTGTAATCGGCTGTATCGTGAACAACACCCCATATCATATCTTCATCAATTTCAAAATCAACACGTTCCTCTAAATGAAGTTCATGTCCTCTTTGTAATACATCAAATGTAAAATCGTCTTTCCAATCCATAATTCACCACCTCTATCTAAACTATAAAGCATTATCAATTGAAGTGCTAGTTTTCTAACGAAAACAGTGAATAAAAAACACCATAACATGCGTAATATACACTGCGAAAAACGCTAGTACACCTTTTGTCATGTTCTCTAAGATAAAAAGGACTTCATGGTTGCGTTAAAACTGGGGGTTCACTTTATCCCAATACAATCTATACATCAGGATATGAAGTGTGTTTACAAAAAAAACCAGGCGTTTAAACCTGGGTTATTCGATCCATCGGGGGTCTGTTGTAAAAGAAATGCTTAACCATAGATTTAAGTTATTTTTATGGATCGTGCGATACACTTCATCTCGAATACGGTCTTGATCCTTCACTGTTTCACATTCAAATTGATGATCTACAAGAAAATCAATCTCCATAACCAACATTCCACCCAAATGCTTTACTCGTAAATAGTAATCTTTGATTCTAAATTCATCCGATATCTTATCGATTTTATCTTCCATGACTTCATACGTTTTATCGCCAATCGTAGACATACCAATCAATTCTTTAAACGCTTTAATCATTTCATTAAACGTTTGAGAAATCGTTAAGATGGTAAAGATTATTAAGATAATTGGATCAATATAGGGGGTAATTCCTTGGGTTGATGTCTGCGATAAGACAAAGCCTAAAATATAGCCTCCCAAAACAAAATATCCTTGTTTCTGTGTGACGTGCCACTGTTTAACTTCAGATAAAATGATTGGAGATTGACTGGTCTTTGAAGCTTTTTTTAGACGTTTACAATAGATACTAACCAGTGTTGTTGTGAATAAGAGATACACAATGACTGATCCAAGATTTGTGACAGAACCACCACTTAGTATGATCAATATTGCATCAACAAACATATATATGAGCATCGCATTTAGAATTAAAAATTGCAATAAAACAACAAGTGGTATAATTCCCTCTTTTCCAAAAGGGAAGTTATCGTCATCTTTTTTGCGAATATATCGCGTCACTCTTAAGGTAAGATAACTGGTCACAATGCTTAGGGTACTGTAAATCCCCTCAAACAAGATGACCTCAGAGTTTAAGAGATTTCCAAATACTACACCGGATACTGCAAAGATTAATAACACAAACATCGAAGATTTTAATATTTTCTCCTCAGTTGATTGATTCATTTTAACACCTCATGTTTCTTGCTCAATCTATAGTCATTCTATCATGAGGACTGGCTTTGAATATGGTCGTGACACGAAAGTTATGTGAATGTTTTGTGAAAAAACCAACAAAAAATAATAAACACAACCCTTTTGGATTGTGTTTGTAACCTATTGCTTGATTGCATTATATGCAGCACCAATAATGCCTGAGTCATTGAGATACTGACTAGCAACTATCTCAGGGAATACAATATTCCCCATGTCTTGATGTGTATTTTTCATATCGTTTACCTTTTGATTGACCTTTTGAATAAACTCTTTATTCCCACTAATTGCACCACTAATCACAACCAGTTCTGGATCAAAGGATACGATAAGGTTATATATTTGTTGCGCGCAGGTTGTGTACAAATCATCCATTACCTGTTTTGCAATGGAATCACCTTGTAAAGCGCGGTTGTACACCTCAAGTCCTGACACAACTTCACCATCATTTTTAAGGGTTTTGTAAGCATCTACAATTCCTGATTGAACAGACCCTACTAAACTCCATGATGAACGTCGCGCATCTGTATCTTTTGGGTTTTTTGCAAACATAAACCCAAATTCACCCGAACTAAAATGAGCCCCGCGATACAACTTATCATGGATCATAATTGCACCACCCACACCGGTTCCAATCACAACTAGAATAAAGTTTGAACACTTCTTAGCAATCCCAATCCATTTTTCCGCATAAAGGGCACAATTAGCGTCGTTTTCTACAAACACCTCAACGCCAACACGACGCATCATTTCAGCGCGTAAATCAAAATCATAGAAGTCATAAATTGCACCGCCTGTAATGAGATATCCTTCATTATTTATAATACCAGGTGCACTAATCCCAACTGCTTTAACATCATGATCTTGATTATACCCCTCAAAGATTGTAACAAGGGCATCCAGAATCTCTTCACCTTTTTTAGGTGTGTCGATTACGCCTTTACTAAAGATGGTTCCTGTTTCATCCAAGCATCCATACTTTATCTGTGTCCCACCAATATCAATCCCAACAATCTTCTGTGACATAGTTCCTCCATTTGTGTTTATAAACACATTATAGAATAACTATACCACACCCATCATCTGTCACTCACACGAACGTGTGAAATATTTCGAAATTTTCATACTTTCATGCGTGTTTTCCGTATAAATAAAGGGTGAAGCAACGCTGCGACATGCATAAAAAAACATGCATCCGCATGTTCTTTTGATCTAAATTGTTAATCGGTAAGTGCCCATTCAGGTAAATCATTACCTCTACGAACTAAAAATCCTTTTTGATAGTCTGTTTGATTGATAAAGCGAAGTATCTTCACTTCTTCATCCTCAGTACATCCCATAATCAATTTAACTTCTAAGTCTCTCTTTAAAATATCAACAACGATCATAATCGCGTCAACTGTTGATTTCTTAAGGCTCCCTTTAAATACTTTCATAGAAGCACTGTCACTTAAGTACCCATAGTCTACGGGGTAGACCATATTAAGATACTGCGGGTGACGTGAACCTTTCGGTTGTGAAATCACTAAGTTTGTAGAGAGTACTAGTGAATCTAGCTTTTGCCAGAAATACCCATTATTCAACAATTCTTGTTGCATCGAAACCATCCTTTGCCTTCAAACATACACCCATTATACATTTTTCATATAGAAATGTAAACAGTTAAAATTCTTTCATGAAACGTCATACATCTCATGCGGAAAATCAATCAAATTGTGAGGTTATTCTTTCACGTGTTCCAGTGCTTGTTTAAAGATCATCATGACGTGATTATCTTGGAGTGAATAATAGACCGTTTGTTTATCTTTTCGATATTTCACGAGGTTTGCAGCACGCAACGTAGACAGTTGATGTGATACTGCGGATTGGGTAACGCCTAAAACTTCCGTCAACTCATTCACGCTGCATTCTTTATATGCAAGCACAGTGAAGATTTTCAACCGTGTTGAATCAGCAAACATTTTAAAAAGATACGTCAGGTCTTCATACGACTTTTGATCTAACAAGACGCAATTCTCAATTAATTCTTTATTTGACATTTAACTACCTCTAATCTTATGTTTACGATTACGGATATATACCGCACTGTTCATTCCAGCGGTACATCCATCACCTACAGCTTTCGCAACTTGTTGAATTCCAGGGGTACAATCACCCGCAGCAAAAAGCCCAGGTACTGTGGTCTCTTGGTTCGCATTCACACATATTTTGTTGTGTTCGATGAGTGCTCCAAGTTTTGAAGCAAGATCAATGGATGATGCACTGTCCAGCGCAATAAACACACCATCAAGTTCACCATAACCACTCTCTAGCTCTAATCCTTTGACCTTATGATCTCCAATAACCGCTTTTATACTTTCTTTATTTATTATAACACGTTCGTCAAATTCACACTCTGGATCTTTCCCATTTGTATATAAAGTTACATTTGGAGTAATCTTAAGAAGTGTGTTTGTTTCATGGGCTGCATAATGACGATGTCCTATCACACCTACTTTTTTGTCTTTAAAGAAGAAACCATCACATTCTGCGCAGGTTGATACCCCCTTACCCATGAATGCATTGAGATTGTGAATCTTAGAAACAGAGCGTTTTGCACCGGTCGCAATCAGCACTGATAAGCATTCGTAGGTTTCATGGATTGCTTCAACTCTAAAATAGGAACCATCATGTGAAATAGATACGACTTCATCACTGATAACTGGCACACCCATTTTCTGAGTTTGTTCAATCCCTTTGGAAATGAGCTCAGACCCACTGATCAATTCGTATCCCAAAAATGTTTGAATCATTGTAGCATTTTCAATCATTCCGATATCTTTACCGACTACAATTGTATCAACCCCTGCACGTGCCGCATAGATTGATGCTTGAATCCCCGCTGGGCCTTTCCCAATCACTACGAGCTCTGTTTGTATCATGATTATGCCCCTTTCATACCCCTTTACAGTCATTATACTTCAACCACAGATGCGCTTCAATTTATAGGCATAAAATTCCGATTGATCGCCCCTCTTTTTAATGATTTTTATCAAAAAGACTTGAACAATCCGCTCAAAATAGTATAATAATAAAGCACATGCTCCGTTAGCTCAGTCGGCAGAGCAACTGACTCTTAATCAGTGGGTCCACGGTTCGAGCCCGTGACGGAGTACCATGATGACAATTAACCACTTCAAAAGTGGTTTTTTTATATGCTATCCTTTATCTTTCTTGATAAAAAAAGCGCACATGCGCTTAGTTACTTTCTTGGGTTTCAAGAATCAATTGTCTAAAATCAGCTTTATTTAATGTTTTCTTCCAAAGCTTAATCCATGACTGAGTATACCCAACTACAACACCCTGATTCATTTCATGAAGCATTGAGAGCAAGGTTTGGACTTGGTGTTCAGTCATTGAAATCTGAATTGGTTTTTTTGTCCCATTAACATAGATCATCACTGAATACGATTTATGGATTGGTATCCCATAAAATGAGTTTCTCATTGTATGCATGTAAGCCCAAGCAATGGTATCTTTCATAATAAACTGTTGTTTTGCATTCCACGCATTTTTATTGATTAGATACTTATCAACAAGAATTGCATGCTTCGTTTGAAATTCAGGGAGTTCGAGTTGTGATGCAATGTGTAGTGCTTCATCATATTCCAACACTTCTTTAATTTTTTTCTGGTGGCTTTTCTTCACATAAGCAGCAAGACCAATCACAATCAGTGCAGTCCCAGCGATCACAACGATTGGCCATAAAGGTACATCACCAACCACTCCAACAAATTCAATAATTTCAGGTGCAAAGTATGTTTCTGCCTCTTCTTCAGTTATCTCATAATAATCCGCAAAATCACTCACAATTGAGGCGCGTGCTTTCACAGAATCATGATCATTTACGCGTTTACCTACAAACTGTACTTGTCGATCAACAAGGACTGTTTTAGTAATTCCCTTCCCTAAAGGCTGTACTACCAAAATATATTCATCTTCAAATGCACCCAAAGTATAATCAATTACGAGTTTATCATTGCTATAATAACCAAATCCGGATGCATCGATAAATTCACTATCCAATACAACAATATCATTCACAGAAACATCATTGAGTTTCTCTGATGTTGATATTGGTTGATGACTTTGATTCATAATCATACGCATTGAGTTCATAACTGGACGTGACAAAAATATCATTTCCATGCCAAGTAAAGTTAATCCTACAACGATCACAGTTGTGAATTTTCGATTTCTTAGCTTTAATAATTTTTCCATAAGCTTCTCCCCATTTATTCTTCGTCATTATGCTTAATAATGTCACGTAATTGCAGAAATAAAAACATAAACAAAACAGCATAAATAGCTGTATCCATCCCCAGAGATCGACCCAAAAAATCCTGTGCAAGGAAACTGAATGCAACAATTAATAAAAATGCAAACCAGATAATTTTCAATCGCCTTGTATATTTCATTTGAGTTCACCTCTTTCACAAAACTGATACTACTAAATAGTATACTATAAAATAATATTAATTTCATTTCAGGAATTTTCATTAATATGAAACAGTGATAAAATCTGTTTAATATTTTGGTGATTTTCACAGCTTTTGTTAAGAAAAAACACAATCATACCGGTGTTTCATGATATGATATTTTTTGGAGGACACATATGCAATCGATACGGAATTTTAGATCATTGGGGGGAATTAAGACAGCCTATGGCACGACTAAGTCCAAGCTGTTTCGTGGGGGACCTTTGGATTCAATATCCTTAGAAGACCAAAACACGTTTCACAATCAACTTGATATTAATACCGTCCTAGACCTACGCAGTCAAGACGAACGTCATGATCACCCGAATATCATCATTCCAGGGGTTATGGATGTATCCTTGCAACTGATGCCAGAATTATCAAGCACCAGTGCTGATCCAAAGGATATCATGAACAAACTAAAGAATCATGATTTCAAGGGATTTATGATTCCCATGTACCAATCATTTGTTACGAATCCCTTTACGCTTACACAGCACAAACGCTTCATTGAATGTGTTGTGAACAATCACAACAGTACGTATTTCCACTGTTCTGCTGGTAAAGATCGCACCGGATACACTGCAGCACTCATTTTAAAGCTGTTAGGTGCAGATTTTGATACATTAATGAACGAGTATCTGCTTACAAATAATCAACCAAAGAAGGACGTCGAAGCCCTAATTGAAGCAACACGCAAACGAAACGGGCCGATGAGCCTTAGTGACGAGGATTACCATGCGCTCACGTTTGTATCACCCGATTATTTACAAGCAACCTTTGATGAAATAGATCATGTTTATGGCAGCTTTGAGTCCTATGTAGAAAACGGCTTAAAACTCGATAACATAATGATTGAATCTCTTAGGGGTAGTTTGTTAGAATAGATTTAAGGAGAAGGAGGCTATCTTATGTTAAACCGATTAACACTTAAGAATAAATTAATTATTAGCCTAAGTTTTACTGCATTAACGGTTCTACTATTTTCGATTGCGGTCTTTGGATTGTTGAAATCCCCATTTGACTGGCATGTATTACTCAATTATGTATTTGTAGGAGTTGGTGTAGGAATCTATTTCTTCATCTTAACTTCATTTAAATACAGCTTAGCATTTATGATCTTTATTGTCGGATACATCATCGCCTTTGTTTCACTGTTCTATATGTTTGCACACTCTGGTGAAGGATTTGCAGATTTAGCCGGAATTATCCTTTGGATGATAACAATCGGACTGGTTGTTGCTTTAGGGATAGCGGTTGAAATCATCTTCCACTCTAAACGTCAAACACGTCTGGCAAGTGCACATCAAAACGGTGAAGTCGTTGATGTGGATGTCATTGAACACGATGAATAATATTTTATGAGGGTTTATCCCTCTTTTTTAATATCCATTAACATGATAATGTTGGTCACTACACAATATCAGTAGTATTTATAGAAAACAAGCCAGGGGCTTTTAAGCAAAGCCAGGACATGTAGATCACCTGGTTTATATATACCACAAAGCTAAAGAACTTGAAAAGGGGATAAACCACGATAAGAAAATGGTGATACGGGATGGTGCTGGACGAAAAGTTAAGCTCGGAGGACATGCTAAAATAGAGAATCATGTTTATTTTGTATAAAAAAGGGGTGAAATGGCTGTAACACATTGTGGGATGATCACAGAATCAATGGGAAACATACGACTTTAACACACCTATCTTTTGTCATTCAAAACCTCTTGATTTACAGTCTAGTAGTTTTTAAATTTGCCTTTTGTACATTGGATTTATAGCATCATCACTGATTTTTAGCTTATTGCACTAATGCAACATGGTGGTAAATACCTGGGGCTAAACTTGCACCACCTCGATAGATGCCTTGCCTGACATATAAAAAAGAGTGCACAATGTACACTCTACAGTAAGATACTAAGATAAACCATTACATTAAGCACACCCATTACAAGCATGAAATTCTTGATGACATTCACAAATGAGATGTGTTTGATCATCTTTTCTTTAAAGACACTCACATGCTTCATAACAATCGGTGCTGTAAAAAGCGTTATCAGTACAATGGGATGATACACACCCCATACGACACCACTAATGATACCCACATAGACACCGGCATAGAGGATGCGCATTAAAACGATGGACAGGGGTTTACCCAGATAAAAGGGTAACGTGAATCGATTCACCTTCACATCCGCTTCCACATCACAGGTATTATTACCCAACATAATGTTCGCAATCAGAAGCGTTGGTACCATCCCAACAATCATCAAATCCACAAACATTTGGGTATGGATTTGTATAGAAATAGCGTCACCAAATTCAATTGATAAAAGCGCTGCGCCAACATTAATATAAAGCAAGATAAATGGGGCGAAATATCCATGTAAAATCCCAGAGAAAAACTCCCCCATTGGCGTGCGTGATATCGGAATAGGACCAAACGTATAGAGAATCCCTACCGCAAAACAGAACATGCCTAATATAAGTACAATCCAATCCGTCAACACAACAAGAATGATGCCCATTAACGTGCTGATTGCAAGTAAGCTAAAACACATTATCTTTGCTTGATTGTTGGTAAACCCTAAGTCTTGATCATTTGTTTTTGAATCAATAGTGTTATTAATCGCGGTTGTGGTGAGGTCAAAGAAAATCATCCCCCAGAAGAAGATGCTTGTTCTTACAATGTCAATATCAATGCTATGACTGATCATAAACCCAATCATGAGTAAAAATGGGAAGAGGCTAGTAATCTTGGTTTGTATCTCAATAAATTTTAAAAGTCTTTTAATCATTGTTACCCCTTCGATTTTTGTGGCTGGTCTTATATTTTTGTAAATCCCTAAAGTAAGATGCTCAGATAAACCAAGGCGTTAAGCACAACCATGACAAGAATGAAATTCTTAATGACATTCACAAATGAAATACGCTTAATCATTTTTTCTTTGAACACATTAACATGCTTCATGACAACAGGTGCTGTTGCGAGTGTCAGAAGCACAATGGGATGATACACCCCACATACTACCCCAACAATCACACCAACATACACAAGTGCATATAAGATTCGCATTAAGATTACTGCGTTTGGTTTACCAATATAAAATGGCAGTGTGAATCGATTGACCTTCACATCCGCTTCAACATCACAGGTATTATTGCCCAGCATAATATTTGCGGTTAGCAGTGTGGGAATAAATCCCGCAATCACAAATCCGATAAACATTTTCGTATGAACGTTAAGCGTGATGATTTCACCGACACTCACGGACAGTAAATCGTGTCCGATATTGATATACAATAAGATAAAGGGAATAAAGTATCCGTATAAGATTCCGGATAAAAACTCACCCAAGGGTGTTCGTGATATCGGGACAGGTCCATAGGTGTAAAGAACCCCGACTGCAAAACAGAACATGCCTAATAAAAGGACAATCCAATCGGTGAGTATTACAAGTGCAATCCCGAGAATGGTACTAATTGCGAAGAGTCCAAAACACATCATCTTGCCTTGAGTATAGGTAAACCCTAAGTCTTGACCATTTGTTTTAGAATCAATTGTGTTATTTATTGCGGTTGTAGTGAGATCAAAGATAAACATCCCTAAGAAAAAGACACAAGTCTTTATCAGGTCAATGTTAATGTTATGATAAATCATAACACCAATCATGAGCATAAACGTAAAGAAACTTGTGATCTTTGTCTGTATCTCAACAAATTTAAAAAGTCGTTTAATCATATTTTCCCCATTGACTTATCAAGAATGAATTGAAGTTGATCCTTCTTCATTGAACTCACATTCAATGTTTCCAAAATCGCAATCGCTTCATCATAATATTTTTGAGCTTTCATTTTTGTAAAAGGTACGCCTGAATACTTCTTAACACGATCAATAACAATTTCACGTGTCAATGATGTTGTTCTTAACTCTGGTTCTTCATCAAATGCATGAATGAGTGGCAATGTGATAACCCCTTGTGAAAAATCAGAGGCTACGGGTTTTAATGCCACAGCTTCAGATGATTCATAATCAAGACAATCATCCATCAATTGAAAAATCATACCCACATTGTTTCCAAAGGGTTTATACTTTTCAACTTCTTCATTATCGACACCACTTGTAATTGCGCCTGCATAGAATGAAGCTTCAAATAAAGCAGCTGTTTTTCCTTTAATAATTGCAAGGTATTCAGGTATTGATATGTATAGATTGCCATTGTTGATGTGTTGATTCAACTCACCCAATGCCAAGTCTTCCATTGTTGTTGATAAACTGAATCCGGAATATTTCGCCCCATCTTCAATTTTTGCGAAGGATTTCAGTGCTAAAGCAAGCACATAATCTCCGCAAATGACTGCGGTTTTCCGTCCGTATTTTTCATTAAGAGTTGTGATTCCACGTCTAACTTTTGCATCATCCATCACATCATCATGAACCAGTGATGCAAGATGTAGCAGTTCAATCGCACTTGCAAAGTGAATTGCGTCCAAAGGAATGTCATTTTCATTTGTGATTGAGCTTGCAAGAACTGCGCTCGCACGAATGCCTTTTCCTTTAGCTTTCCCCAAATGCGTCATATACTGCCGAATGAGTAAAGGAGAGGTTGACAATAAATTATCAACCTCCGCATTTACCATCTCTAAGTTTTTTTTGATTAGTTCATTCACTGAGACTCACCAATTACTCGTGATAGAGGTACCACTTCTTAAAGAACGGAATTTTTGTCCATTGCTTCTTAAGCCATGGCATTACCCAATAATCAAGACCCAGTGTACGTCCACCACCGATTAATACTGCAAAGCTTGCAAAGAACATCCAAGCACCTGATAGATACCAACCAGTAGTCATGAGGAACATCAATTGTAATACAATTGATACACCTGCAGATAATGTTGTGAATAGACCTGCAATTAATGCAAGACCTACTAAGATTTCCATAATAACGATTGATACTTGCATAATCATACCAAAATCAGGATTTGCAAGAATTACATTTTCAACAAACCAGTTCATAAGTGGAACGTTTAGTTTGAATGCATAGTTTTCAAGTTTTGCTGATTCAAGTGCAGTTGAAGAAACAAAGATTAAGTGGAACACATTGAAGAAACGAACATTAAATAATAATTCACCTGCTGATGCAGTTCCGCCTCCAGCTCCAGTCGCACCCGATGCAGCATCGCCTGTAGCGCCTGATCCAGCATCACCGGTTGCTGCAGAAATCATATCTGAGCCCTTAAGTGCTACTTCAGTTCCTACATGATAATAAGCAGCAGTTGCACTGTCAATAATATTGTCATAGAACATGTTTGCATATTTAAAGAAGTCAGGAAGTTTGAATTCTTCAAGCCATCCTTCTGCGAGCCATTTGTAAAGTCCTTCAAACAACCATACAGCACCCAACCATACACGTACAGGCATCAATAAGAAGCTTGGTGTACGATTTGATAGGTGACCACCTACAAAGCTACGTTGGTTACGGATTGTAAAGAATTCATGTTTAAGGTAACTGAAAATCTTTGTCCAACCCATGACTTGAATGAAATATACAATGTTAATAAAGTGTTTCGCAAACATTGCGAAGAATGAAGGAAGTGAGAACATGAAGTTTGGAAGTCCAACATGAGCTACCCCATATTTACCACCGATACACACCATAACACCATGGAATGCAGGTTTATATGTTTTTAGATTGTTGCCACCACGAATTGATTCCGCGATATTGTTTGCAGCAGTTCCAGCACTGTGTTCAGCATTTTCAACCATTTGTGGTACGGGACGGTCTTCACCTTCAACGATATAGTACATGTTATCACCGACAACATATACATCCTCACGACCCTTAGCACGTAAGAATCCATCGGTTTCAATACGTCCACCACGTTGTGCTGCTTCAAGAGATTTGCCCGAATCGCTTGCGACGTCATTTTGTTCAATACCTGCGGTCCAAATTGTTGTTGTTGTTTCTTCACGGACTTGTTTACCATCACGTTCGTAAACTACAAAATCTGCACCGACTTCTTTTACCATTGCATTTAATTCTACACGAACACCCATCTTCGCAAGACGACGTTCAACTTTTGCAGAAAGTTTTTCAGGTAAGATCGGTACTACGCGATTCATACCATCAAGGTTAACCATGGTTACATCGCTTGGATCAAGGCTTAGTTTGTGACAAAGAACTGGCACATACTCAGCCAACTCACCCATCATTTCAACACCTGTAAATCCAGCACCAACAACATGGAATGTCAACATCTTACGACGTTTCGCAAGATCTGGTTCACATGAAGCTGCATGGAATGTATTGTGAATGTGGTCACGTAAAATAACCGCATCATCATATGACCATAGTGTGAATGAGTTTTCTTTCGCACCTGGCACCCCAAAGTAAGTTGGTTTTGAACCTGAAGCAATTACAACATAGTCGTAATCATAAGTTTCATGTTTCCCAACTACCTTTTTAGCATCAAAATCAACAGTCTCAACTGTATCTAATTTAACATCAACACGACGTCCAGCAAAAATCTTTTTAAGGTCCATGCGAATGCTTTCTTCATCAACGCGGCAAGCTGCCACTTCGTGAAGTTCTGTTAACATTGTATGGAACGGATTTTTATCAATAATCGTTACTTGTACGTCGGAATTTTTCTTGAATTTCTTAGCAAGCTTTTTAGCTGTAAGAACACCCGCATAACCGGCACCGACAACAACAATTTTTGTTCCCATTAATATTCCTCCTATAATTGTCCATATTATTATACCCCACCCCATAATCTCACACAATTAAGGAACACCCAGTTTGTCAAACTGAGCCCCTTTTTACCCCCAATTGTGCTTTTTTTTACACTAAATTTCAAAACTTTGTGAAAAATCTTGATTTTTTTAACATTTTCACATCATTATGCTTTCGGTTTGACCACAATGTTCACGATCTTATTTTTCACAACAATCACCTTCACTACATCAAAGGTTTCAAGATATTTCTTGATGTTATCTTGGTCAAATGCAAGGTCTTGTAAAGCTTCATCGGATTGACCATTTGCTGTATCAAATTTCGCACGCACTTTACCATTTATTTGAACCACAATTTGGACTTCATCCTTAATTAATTTTTGAGGATCATAGGTTGGCCATGCTTCATAAGCAATCCCTGTTTGTCCACTTAAGGCTTCATACATTTCTTCACCCATATGTGGTGCAAAGACACTCAACAATTTCACAAAACCAAGAGCATAGTCTTTGTAAAGTGTTTCTTGTTTATACGCTTCATTAACAAAAATCATTAATTGTGAGATGGCTGTATTGAATCCGAAGTTTTCAATATCACGATCCACTTTCTCAACGGTTGCATGGTATACATAATCCAGTGATCCATCATTGTGATCGCTGAGCTTGTTTTCATCCATAACAAGACGCCATACTCGGTCTAACCATTTACGAATTCCATCAAGACCGCGTGTACTCCAAGGAATAGCCCCATCAAATGGTCCCATAAACATTTCATAGACGCGCAGTGCATCAGCACCGTGTGTCTTCACAATATCATCGGGATTCACAACGTTTCCACGTGACTTACTCATTTTTTCATTGTTGGATCCTAAAATCATCCCTTGGTGATACAGTTTCGCAAACGGTTCTTTCGTTGCAACAACACCAATATCGTATAAGACTTTATGCCAGAACCGTGCATACAATAAGTGAAGAACCGCATGTTCTGCACCACCCACATATAAATCAACCGGTAACCAGTGATTGAGGAGTGTTGGATCGCCAATTGCTTCAGTGTTGGTTGGGTCAATATAACGCATATAATACCAACATGAGCCTGCCCATTGTGGCATGGTATTGGTTTCACGACGTCCTTTTGAACCATCTGGGAAGGTAACTTCCAACCAATCTTCTGCTTTCGCAAGCGGTGATTGACCATCAGGTGCCGGTTTGTAATCTCCAACTTCCGGTAATTCAAGGGGTAATTCATCAAGCGCTACTGTACGCATGGACCCATCGCTCATATGCACAATTGGAATGGGTTCACCCCAATAACGTTGACGTGAGAATAACCAATCACGCAGTTTATACGAAATCTTATATTCCCCAACGCCTTGTTTCACAAGCCATGCATTCATTACTTCAATGGCTTCTTCTTTACCCATACCATCTAAGAAATCAGAGTTGATATGCTTACCATCACCCACAAAGGCTTCAACACTTAAGTCCCCACCTTCAAGCACTGGAATAATGTCAATGTTATATTTCGTTGCGAACTCATAGTCACGTTCATCGTGTGCAGGCACCGCCATAATGGCACCCGTTCCATAAGAAGCCAGTACATAATCGGCAATATAAATTGGAACTTTCTTACCATTCACAGGGTTAATCGCATACGCCCCTGTAAATACACCGGTTTTTTCCTTATTCAGTTCTGTACGTTCAAGATCACTTTTATGCGACACTTTATCAACATACTGTTCAACTTCTTCTTTTTTATCCACAGTCGTAATTTGGTTAATGAATGGATGTTCTGGTGCTAAGACACAATACGTCGCACCAAACAAGGTATCTGCACGGGTTGTGAACACTGTAAACTCTAAGTCATGATTGTCTACTTTAAAGACGACATTTGAACCCACTGATTTCCCAATCCAGTTAATTTGCATTTCTTTGGTTGAGGTTGGCCAATCAACAAGCTCTAAATCTTCAAGTAACCGTTCTGCATAGGCAGTAATCTTCAAGACCCACTGACGCATTGGTAAACGAATGACATCAAAGCCACCCACTTCACTTTTACCATCAATGACTTCTTCATTTGCAAGCACGGTTCCCAGTTCTGGACAGAAGTTCACCGGTTTTTCATCAACATAAGCAAGCCCTTGTTCATAAAGCTTCGTAAAGATCCACTGCGTCCACTTATAATAGTCTTTATCTGTTGTGGATAATTCACGCGACCAATCATACGAAAGTCCCAACATCTGCATTTGTTTTTTGAACGTTAAGATATTCTTTTGGGTAAAGCCATCCGGATGGTTTCCTGTTTTCAAGGCAAACTGTTCTGCAGGAAGTCCAAACGCATCCCACCCCATTGGATGAAGCACATTAAATCCTTGCATCCGTTTACGACGTGCAATGATGTCAGTCCCTGTATAGCCACGTGGGTGTCCCACATGGAGGCCATCGCCTGATGGATAGGGAAACATATCCAAGACGTAATATTTTGGAACACTGAGATTATGCGTATCCGTCTTAAACGTCTCGTTTTCTTCCCAATACGCTTGCCATTTCTTTTCAATATCAAGATGATTGTACATATCTTTTCTCCTTTAAACTATAAAAAAAAGCACCACGCAAAGGACGATAATCAATTACCGCGGTACCACCTTAGTTCCCATAAACAATTATGGGCGCTTTAATCTTTAACGCAGATTTTACGCTTTACAGTACATATCCCATAAAGTGCTCCAAGACGAGTTCAACCGTGTATACTTCTGATTTTCACCAACCATCAGATCTCTTTACCAAATACACCACCGATTTACTACTTCTTTTCATCGCTCTACACTTATAATATAGACTTTGGGCTGTAAAGTCAAACACGAAAACACCAAAATTCGCAAAGCTATCAGTTTTTAAAAAAGATCCAGAAGTTGTGTGAGGGACTCTATTGTATCGTCACTTTGCATCTTTGTGATCGGTTGATGTTTTCCTAAACCATTTAAAAAATGAACGGTTGTAAATCCCAGTTGTTTCGAAAGAAGACTATCATTGTCATAACGATCCCCCACATAGACCGCATCTTGAGGATCACAGCCACTTATTTTTAAAGCATATTCAAAGATTTCACGTTGTGGTTTATTAAACCCAACATCACTGGAGGATATAACACACTCAAAATAGGTTCTGATCTTAAATGCATGAAGACGCGCTTCAAGACCCAACCCTTGATTTTACAATAATGCCTAAGTGA
This sequence comes from Erysipelothrix larvae, assembly GCF_001545095.1. Classification (NCBI taxonomy): domain Bacteria; kingdom Bacillati; phylum Bacillota; class Erysipelotrichia; order Erysipelotrichales; family Erysipelotrichaceae; genus Erysipelothrix; species Erysipelothrix larvae. The sequence goes on along the minus strand of NZ_CP013213.1, from coordinate 594,998 downwards.
TATTTCTTTGATAAGGTTTGAAGGACATACAAGGCGTCTTGGATTAAGGTTTCGTGTTGGGTGTTCCACAACGGTCGCTTTGACGAAGATAAAGCATTCCAAACAGTCCGTATGGGTGGCAGTCCGTTTGTGGACGCTTCAATCATTTTTGATTCAAACGCTTCAAACGACACATAAATCCCTTCTTTACGCGAACGATTCAACACAGGCGTGTATAAAGGCATCATAGGTCTTTGTTTCATCGACCAGTGTTGATCCAACATCAAAGAATATCCACTGTTTCATATTTCCCCTCCATGCAGTATTTTCCTGCAGTATATCCACTTGATAGTGCTGCGGTGATATTATAACCCCCGGTAAATGCACTCACATCCATTACTTCCCCACAAAAGGAAATCGTTTCAAAGCGTTTAGATTTCATGGTCTTTGGATCAATCTCTTTCACCATGACACCCCCATTGGTGACAAAAGCATAACTAAAACCGCGGGTTGCATAGATTGATGTTTTAAAGTGTTTCAACGCATCAATAAGCGATGAATCTTGCTTTGATAGGACATCCAAGAGTCTTTTTTGAAGGTTTGGGTGTGTGTCATCAATCGCTTGAAACCCAGGCATAAAGTCAATTTCAAGGGTGACCGGTCCCTTTTGATTTTCAATCAGACGTTGAACATAAAAGCTGGCTCTTAAGGCGACGGGTCCTGAATAACCAAAATGCGTGATAATGAGATCATGGGTGAGGGTTGCGAGTGTTTTCTTACCATCCTTTACCTTCACTTGAACATCCTTAAACGATAAGCCTTGAAGTGCTTTTGATTGAATCAGGGCATCATTTGAGACCAATGGTACTTCTTGTGGTAATAGGTTTGTGACCGTATGACCCAATGCGCTGGCAAACTCATACCCACTGCCATCAGACCCTGTTTGAGGCAAGGTACGACCACCAGTTGCGATGATGATATGTTCACATTGAATGGATGTACCATCAACACTGATTGAAGTTGGTGTCAGTGTTTCGACATTCACCCCTAAACGAAGTTCAACGCCCACATCAACCAACGCCCGCTCACAGGCGTCCACAATATCATGGGAACGATGTGACTTTGGAAACATGCGGTGATGATCTTCTTCAATCAGTTCTACACCATAGTGCTTAAAAAACGCTTGAATTTCTTGGGGACCTAAATTATTGAAACTGCTGTAAAGAAACCGTCCATTTTTCACCACGGATTTCACCAAATCTTCCAGGGATACATTGGCGGTAACATTACAGCGGCCACCTCCTGTCAATCGCATTTTCTTGCCTAAATTCGGATTTCTATCAAACAACACAACACGCGTTTTCGGATTGTGAAGCTTTGCACTGTATGCTGCCATCATTCCACTGGGACCGCCTCCAATAACACTGATCATAAAAACCTCTTTTCTGTATATGACTTCATAAGTGTGCGAATCCTTGATATAATCATGTATATCAAGGAGATGTGATATTAATGGATCTTAAACACACCTATATCGAAACACCTCAAGCACTCGGTACTGTACTTATTATACACGGAATGGCCGAACATCGTAAACGATATCAACACTTTGCATCTCAACTATCACAAAAGGGCTATGCTGTATTGAGTGTTGATTTACCCGGACATGGCGAATCCATCACAAACAATCAAAAAGGTCATTTGGAATCCGTTGAAGCCATGACAGACGCACTCTACACACTTTTAGAACCCTTACCTGAACCCCATATCGTCTTTGGACACTCCATGGGATCCTTAGTAGCCCGTGCCTTCTTCTACCATCATCCACAAACCGTTGATGCCCTTATTTTATCTGGGTCTCCTTATAAACCAGCAGGGTTTAAACTTCTTAAACGGGGTATTTCCCTTTTGGGACTGGGAAGGAAAACCAAGCCCGCTCTCTTTATTGATTCAATGTTGAATAACACCCTTGCGAAATCATTGCCTAAAGGAAGTTCAAAGATTGATTGGCTCTCAAATAATAAAGAGAATGTCCAAGCATACCTCAATGATCCTTTGTGTGGATTTCCGTTAACCTATCAAGGGTATGATGTCCTCATGGATTTGTTTTATGAAGTGTATGATAAAGATCAACTTCCCTTTACCTCGGACATCCCTTGTCTTTTTGTAATCGGTCAAGAAGATCCGTGTCCAGACTTTAAACGAGACGGGTTTAATCAAGCCATCTATCATCTACAAAAACACATATCCATTCCAATTCGTGCAAACATCTATGAACACTCCCGCCATGAGGTGCTCAATGATGACGAAAAAGAACGGGTCACAAAGGATATCCTCTTGTTTATCAACGAAGCCTTTAATGCCTAAACATAAGAAGCGGTGCACTCAAATGAATGCACCGCTTTATTTTGGTGAGTCCATCAATGATTGAACTCATACATATATTTAATTAACGTTTTCCTTTATCAAAAGGTTCCCCAAGTGCTTTGGGTCCTTGTGATTTCTTCGATGAAATAACAAGCACAATCAAGGTCGCAACATAAGGGATGACTTGATAGATTACTTGTGGAATATTTAGGTTGAAGAAGAATTGAATGCCTGAATAAGAAGCAGAAATAGTCTTCAACAATCCAAAGAACAACGCAGACGTTAAGATACGACTTGGCTTCCATTGTCCAAAAATTAATACCGCAATTGCCAAGAACCCATACCCTGCAACATCAGCGTTGAAGGTAACGGTAACAGGGATAATATAGATGAGTCCACCCAATCCTGCAAGTGCGCCTGAAATAAGGACACCGGCATACCGAATCTTGCGCACACTGATACCAGCAGCATCGGTTGCTTGTGGATTTTCACCTGCGGATCGAAGTCGTAAGCCAAATGGAGTTTTATATAATACGAAACTTGCGATAATCAGGATTAAAAATCCAAGATAGGTTGATAGGTATGCATTTTGGAAGAACATTCTTCCAATGATTGGAATATCTCCCAAAAGTGGAACACTTTGAATTAAGAATGTATTTTGAAAATTGACTTGTTGGATACCAATCACTGAACGTGCTGAGAAAATCACAAATGCAGGGGCAAATAAGTTCAAGGCTGTCCCTGAGATGGTTTGATCTGCAGACATTTCAATGGATGCAAAAGCATGAAACAGTGCATATACCATTCCTGTCACCGTTGCGATCGCCATGGATGCAAAGAGCAATGGATAGCCCGAAAGGCCACCATTTGTTTGGTTCAAGTGCATAAACAAGGTTCCTGAAAATGCACCCATAATCATAATCCCTTCAAGGGCAATATTTACCACACCACTGCGTTCAGAAAACATACCCGCGATTGCGACTACAAGAAGTGGCACGGAGAACAACATCATTTGTTGAATTAGGAAATACAAATCATTCATATTCATATTATGATTCCTCCCCTACTTTTTTTAAGCGTCTCTCTTTAAACTTCGTAATGATTCGTCTGAATAGAAGGGATAATGCGGATACATACAAGATGATACCAATCATCATTTCAACGATTTCAGGAACATAACCAATGACTTGCATTGCTTGTCCACCCAGTTTTAAATAAGAAATAAAGAACGCAGAGAATACGACGCCAAATGGATGACTCATTCCCAATAATGCAACCGCAATTCCGTCAAATCCTTCGGATGCAATCACAGCTGCAACGTTAATGCTCTTAGAGGTTCCTGCAAGATAGGTTAATCCACCACCCAATCCAGCAAGTGCTCCAGCAATAATCATTGATGTCACAATCGCCCGTTTTTCATTTACTCCGGCATACTTTGCAGCATCTCGGTTTAACCCAACTGCTTTAAGTTCATAACCAAAGGTTGTTTTTTCTAATACAACATAGATAATAACCGCACAAATCAGCGCGATGAGAATACCGCCGTCGATAAAGGAGCGCACAAATATTTTATCCAAACCAAAGGTTGGTATTTGAGAAGCAACTTTCATGGTTTCATTGCGTGCTTGATTATAGATGCCACCAAAACGAATCACATGCATCACAAGATACATTGCGATATAGTTCATCATGATGGAGGTAATGACTTCGTTGACATTGCGCCAAGCCTTTAAAATCCCCACAACTGCGGCCCATAAAGCACCGGCAAGTGCACCCAATAACAAGGCAACCAGCCATAATACAGAGGTCGGTATAAAGGTCCATTTAATCGCAATATACACCGATACCAAGGAACCAATCATAAATTGACCTGAAGCACCAATGTTGAATAGTCCTGTCTTAAATGCAAAGGCTACAGATAACCCGGTCATAAGAATGGGTGTTGCATAAAACAACATATTTCCCAGCCCGCGTGCTGCACCGTAATTAAAGGGACCTTTAATCATTCTAAAGAACCCATCCAGTGCGTTGGCTGGATTTGTTGCAATCAGAATTACCACCGCAATCACAAGACCGACAAGAATCGAGATGAGTGAAGGAAGTGCTGCTTGATACCCTGATTTAAGTTTATTTTTCATAATCAACCGCCTCTTTCTTCACACCTGCCATATAAAGACCTAAGTCTTGTTCTGTAATTTCTTTTGGATTCAATGCACCTACAAATTCTCCCTTATACATAACAAGGATGCGATCGGATAATCCTAAAACCTCATTCATTTCTAAGGAAACCATTAAGATGGCTTTCCCTGCGTCGCGTTCATTCACGATTTGACGGTGAATGTACTCAATCGCTCCCACATCAAGACCCCGTGTTGGTTGGACTGCAATCAATACATTGTGATCCCGTTCCATTTCACGGGCAACGATTGCTTTTTGTTGGTTCCCCCCTGACATGCTCCGTACTTTTGTTTTTGCACCTTCCCCACTTCTAACATCAAATTGTTCAATGAGTTGTTTCGCGTGTTGTTCACGCTTATCAAAGTCAATCATGCCGTTTTTTTGATATGCATCTTCGAAATAGGTTTGAAGTGCAAAGTTTTCAGATAATGAGAAGTCAAGTACAAGACCATGCTTTTGACGGTCTTCAGGAATATGTGCCAAACCATGCGTGTTTCGGTGACGAATGGATGCCTTTGATACATCTTCCCCATTCAATTCAATCGTTCCTTCAGTGTGATCAATGAGTCCCGTTAAGGCATAGATTAACTCGGTTTGACCATTCCCTTCAATTCCCGCAATTCCTAAAATCTCACCTTCTTTTAAATCAAAGTTTAAATTTGCTAAAGACTTCGCAGCTGGATTGAGTGGATTATAGGAAAGATTGCGAACCTTAAGGACCGTCTTCCCGGTTTCTTTGGGTTCAAGTTCTAAACTCAGGTTAACCTTACGGCCAACCATTAATTCAGACATCATTTCCACCGTTGTATTTTCAACATCAACCGTAGAGATATATTTCCCTTTTCTTAAAATTGTGACACGATCTGCCACATGTTTAATTTCATTCAATTTATGGGTAATGAAGATAATTGATTTTCCTTCAGATACAAGTTGATGCATGATCTTCATCAATTCATCAATCTCTTGTGGTGTTAAGACCGCAGTTGGCTCATCAAAAATTAAGATGTCATTGTTGCGATACAACATCTTGATGATTTCAACACGCTGTTGCATCCCTACGGAAATATCTTCAATTTTCGCGTCAGGATCGATGTTGAAGTTGTACTGTTTTGACAATTCCTCAACACGCTTTCGTGCAAGATTTGGTTTAAAAATTCCTTTTTCTGTTGGTTCAATCCCCAGTAAAATATTTTCAAGTACGGTAAAATTATCAACAAGTTTAAAGTGTTGATGCACCATCCCAATCCCATAGCGATTCGCATCGTTTGGATCTTTTATGTTGACTGGCTGTCCATTTACTTCAATTGTTCCTTCATCGGGTTCGTACAAACCAAATAGAATAGACATTAAGGTTGACTTACCCGCACCATTTTCACCTAATAATGCATGAATTTCGCCTTTTTCCAATGATAACGTAACATTATCATTGGCAACTATCCCTGGGAACCGTTTAGTAATGTTTTTCATTTCTATAACCGGTTTCATAGAAAATTCCCCTTTCAATATAATTATATTATAAACTAATAAAAAGAGCTTTCAAAATAGATTATTTCTAAATTGAAAGCTCTAAATTGACTTAATGGTTTATGTTATTCAATAACAGTAACAGTTGTATTTGTCAATTCAAGTTTGTCTGCAGAATCTGCTGATTCAGTATTAGGAATGCTTGTGCGGATTCCGTCTTTATCAGCTTTAAGAGCCTCAACGATTTCTTTGTAATCATCTTCTGTGAATGTTGTGAAACGTGAGAAGTCATCTGAGATTTGAACCATATCTTCTTCAATTGTGAGTAAGTGTGTCTTACCACCTTCAAACTTGTCTTCATATACTGATTTAACTTGAGTATATACAGAAAGTTGTAGGTTTTTCATTGCTGAAGTTAATACAGATGTTGATTCGCTCATTTGGTCAACGTCAACACCAATTACCCATTTGCCATCACCTGCAGAACCAGCAGCAGCCATCACTGAGTTACCAGCACCACCAGCAGCAGCAAAGATTACTTCAACACCATCATTATACCAAGCAGCAGCTTGTGTTTGGTGAGCAGGATCTGCTCCAAATGAGTTTAAGTATGTGTAACGAACTGTAATTTGGATTCCAAGTTCACGTGCAGCAGCATCAGCTCCCGCAACATAACCGTAACCAAAACGAACAACCGCAGGCACTGCGTATCCACCCATGAATCCTAGGCTTGTAAGTCCATCTTTTACAGCAGCATATCCAGCTAGGAATCCTGATTGTTCTTCAGCAAATAAAATTCCAACTGTATTATCTTTGTATGAAGCAGGTTCGCCATCGCCTGAACGTGGTTCACCATCAACTAAGATAAAGTTAACTTCTGGGTATAATTCTTGTGCTTGATAAATTGCTGTTTCAAACATATATCCTGGTGTAACAACAACTTTAGCACCTGCATTTACAGCATCGCTAATTGCTGATAAGTAAGCTTGTTCTGTTTCATCAGCAGGTTTGATATAATTTGCTTTAACACCAATTTCATCCGCAAATTTTTCCATACCTTCAAATGACCCTTGGTTAAATGATTTGTCATCAATTGTTCCAACGTCAGTAATCAAATAAAGTGAGTTATTATCCCACTTACCATCTTCACCATCAGAAGGTGTTCCACTTGAACCACAAGCAGTAAGTGCAAACACTGCAAATAGAACTACTAATTTACCTAATAGTTTTTTCATTTCTTTCCTCCGCAATCTCCATTTGTTGCATCTATAGTTTATCAAAAAAGTTATCTACAATGCAACCCTTCTTACTTAACATGCGAGGATTGAAGACGTTTTCACATATTCTCTTCATAGAAATGAAAAAATAGTTAAAATCCCTAAAATATTTATATTTAATTTGATGATTGTTGCGAAAATTTCATGGATGTTTTAGAAATCTCTTTATTTGTTTGACTTAAAAGATCTAATACCGTTGATACGAGAATCCCTGTGGTCAACACCGCAATCAGTGATCCAACTCCAATAACCCCGCCCATAAGATAACCTGATGTGATCAAAAACACATCAATTCCAGTGCGCGCCACTTTAAAAGAACATTTAAATGTAGCTGCAAGTTTGTATGCAATTGAGTCTATGGGATTCATACCGGATTTAAAATGAATTAAAAACGCATATGCAAGTGCAAATGATAGTTGTGCTACGCATACAAGTAGAATTCGAACCATATAGTTTAATGTATCCAGGTTGAAACGTCCAAGTTGAACAATAAAGAAATCTAGAAAGAACCCAACACCTAATGAAAAAGCAACACTCATCCATCCCATATCTTTTTTCGCCAAGAGAAACCCTAAGGTTACAATGGTGATGTTAAATAATAAGGATGCATAGCCTACACTGATGTTCAGTGCACGAGATAGCCCGTCCAAAAACACAGTTACAGTGTCTGAACCAATTCCCACATTAATTAATAAGCCCCCTGCAAATCCTGCTAACGTTAAGGTGCATAGCAGCACACCCATTTCATTGAGTCGTTTTTTCATTGTTATTCCTCCCACAAGCACGGAGTACGATTATATCACATCTATCCAAAGAATTCATATCCTTAACATTTTTCACAAAATAACCCACGATTAAACAAAGACTAAAATCAACGCTTCCAATAAAAAAGTTAGTAAACTTGAGATTCACTAACTGGTTCGATTTGAATTAATCTTGATGATTTACTTTGATGCGTGTGAACAGTGCCGTCACAATGACGGATGAACAGATTGCTTCCACCACACCATTGACAGAGATTGTGGTGAGAAGAATGCCTGCTAAGGATTCAACTGCAACACTGCGCGCTTGGGCATATGCAGTCCCAAACAATACATAAATCAATCCTAACACCAACAAAGTATTGGTTAAAGATCCCATAAGTGCAGATATCGCAATACGCGGAATTTTAGGGAGGCGTTCAATTTTCTTTAGCCCTTGATACACAAACCACGGTACAATTCCGACAAGAATACGGGGTACAAAGGCAATGATAAGGGCAAGGGGTGATCCTTGATCAGTTCCGATTACTGGATAAAACGGGGAGAATACAAAGGATGTCACCACAGGATTTATCGTATTATAAATCAAACTGGACATTCCAAATGCAAATCCCAATAAAGCACCCGTGCGCCATCCAAACCATAATGACCCGATGATTACAGGTATTTGAATCAGCGTAACGCGGATAAACGGGGTTAGATTAAAGTAACCATACGATGTAAACGTCATAAACAAAATCAATGTCATTAAAAACGTAACATATACATAGCGACGTGTTTTTGTCATATTCTTTCAACTCCTTCATTGAAATAACCGGTCAAGTAAGCATCTGATGATTCTTTCTTCCCCTAGAATGTATATAAATTTTACACTGTAACCACTTATTTGTCATTTCAAACACATGCATTGTATCATACAAACGAAAATGAGGTAAAGTTAATACCATGACATGTCATATTCTATTTTTGTTCATTATTATACTTATTTCACAATCTTTAAAATGTCTTTAAACTTAGGGTGTGTTGCATCACCCATCAATTCATAAATGATCATCTCGCTGGTCACAACGCGAGCTCCCAACGCTTTAATTGCCTCAAATCCACAGGCACGATCCATTTCAAAACGCGATGAAACTGCATCATAAACCACACTTACTTGATACCCTTCTTTGATCAAGTCTTGGACTGTTTGATACACACAAACGTGGGTTTCAACTCCAATGAGAACAACATGATTACGACTCAAAAATGCATCATCCACCATCAGTTCATCACACAATGCACTAAAGCGTGTCTTTTCAATAATTTTAGTGTCTTTTGTGAAGTGATCGCTGAGTTCTTGAACCGTCGACCCCAAGCCTTTTGGATATTGTTCAGTTACTAAAACCGGTGCTTCAAAGATGTTAAAAGCATCCACCATGCGAATGGCACGGTTTAGTACCTGCGCGTGATCGTGAATCACAGGCATTAAGCGTTCTTGATAATCAACCACTAATAATAAGCTATCATTAAGTTCCATAAGCAAATCCTCCTTCCTTTATTATGCCATAACTTCACCCTAATTTCATGAAATTATGATACGATTAACAAGACCTATAAGGAGGCACTTATGAAACCATTTAAAGCATATGTCGTCAACAAACACGACGACTCCTTCACACGATCAATACAAACCGTTTCTTTGGAGGATCTCAGTCCAGGCAATGTGATCATCAAAACTGCCTATTCTTCCATTAATTATAAAGATACGTTGGCAGTCAATCCAAAGGGTGGGGTGATTCGAAACTACCCGATGATTCCAGGCATTGATGCCAGTGGGATTGTGGTAGAAAGTACCTCTGACATGTTTAACCCCGGTGATCCAGTCTTTGTGATTGGTTATGAATTTGGTGTGTCCCACACTGGTGCATTCAGCGAATATATACGCATCCCAAGCACTTGGGTTAAACACATCCCCGCACCCCTTTCGCTCAAAGATATCATGAAGTATGGTACTGCAGGACTCACTGCAGGTTTATCCGTTCAAGCCCTTTTAGATCATGGCATTACCCCAGATCACTCAAATCCGATTTTAGTCACGGGCGCTACTGGTGGAGTTGGCTCGATTGCACTATCGATTCTATCCAAGCTTGGATTTAATGTTCATGCCCTCACACGAAAGAAAGACACTGAAGCATCGCGTCTTTTAAGCTTGGGTGCCTCACAAGTTTATACGCTTGAAGAAATAACTCACAATAATACAAAACCCCTCGCGAAACAAACCTACCATGGGATTGTGGATACAGTAGGGGGTGACATTGCGTCTGCATTAATTCCCTTTCTACATTATAAAGGGGTCATGACCTTGTGCGGTCAGGTAGGAGGTGTGCAATTAAACACCACAGTCTTCCCGCTCATTCTACGTGGCATTACTTTAGCCGGCATCGATGCAGTATACTGTGATGACACAATGCGTGATCTCATATGGCATAAATTAGCACATGAATGGCGTGTAGTGGATACACTTATATCCCAAGAAGAGTCATTTGAAGACATTGACACACCCATCAGTAAACTCGTAGAAGGCACCCACACAGGTCGCACGATTGTTCACTTTTAATAAACATAAGTTGATGGGGTTTCTTTTCAGATCATTGGACGTTTTCTTCTTCATGACAGCAATCATTTCGTCAAGCAAAAAAAAATACCGCTTAATCGTGCTAAGCGGTATTTTTATGTTTCATTATTTTGCGTTATGTGTGTAAGCTTTTAACATCCACAAAGTCTTACCAAGGTCTTGAGAAATCGCTGTGAAGTGATCCGCAGTACCTGGATCTTCAACATTTTCAGCTTCTTTCACAATATGAAGTGCCAAGTTATAGAGGCGATCAAAATCAGCAATGAGTGATTGAACCCCTTCAACAACATTTACATGTGTGTCTGATAATTCTTCAACAGATGTACGTGCAAGCATTTCTTTTAAACTACCTAAAGGTTTTGCACCTAACACCAACAAACGTTCAGCAACAAGATCAATATTTTCTTGTGCTTGGTCATACAATTTATCCATTTCTTTGTGCATAGGGAAGAATCCTTCACCTACCATGTACCAGTGTACATTGTGTATTTTCATACTCAATACGGTTTGATCTGCAAGAAATGTATTCAATGCTTCATATAGATTATTCATACTTATTTCCTCCTACCTTCATTATATCACTTTGGCTAATTTAGTGTTAAATATGCCCTAAAAAATTTGATATTTTGATGACTTCAAACCCCTACGCAAAATGCGTAACATCCACTCAATATAATGGAATGGATCGGCGAAGATTACTTCTGTTAGTGCGTTGCGCCGCCACCCTTAACAATATCACCCGCTTGATAGTCAATGATTGCTTCAAGTGCTGCTTCAATGCCTTTTGCCATCGTTTCAATATCAAGAGATGGCATGTTTGGCTTATCCACAACTTGTTGGGTCATAAATGGAATGTGCATAAACCCCGATTTCTTCCCTGGATATTTCGTATCAATAAGATATTGAACTCCATACAGAACATGGTTACATGCAAAGGTCCCTGCTGTGTTTGATACGGATGCTGGAATGTTAGCCTTTTTCATATACTCAACCATCGCTTTTATCGGTAGATTTGAGAAATATGCTGCTTGGCCATCTTTATAAACAGGCTCATCAATGGGTTGATTGCCACCATTATCCGGAATTCTAAAATCGTCTTGGTTTATCCCAACACGTTCAACCGTCATATCAAAGCGTCCACCTGCTTGACCAATTGAAAGAATTGCATCCGGGTCAACTGCTTGAATTGTCTGATCAATGAGTTCGAGTGATTGATAGCGTATCGTTGGAATTTCAAGTTTCACAATTTCGACACCTTTAATTTCATTGGGTAATAGTTTTACTGCTTCAATTGCTGGGTTAATTGGCTCATTGCCAAATGGATCAAATCCAGTTACAAGTATTTTTTTCATAAGTTCCTCCAATTTATCGTTAAGATTAAAATGCTAACAACAACATTAATACAATGTGTATCACAATCATCACAAGTGCAAATGGTACTTGTGCTTTAATGACTCCGTATTTATCTTTCATATCCAACACGGAGACGGGTAAGGCATTGAAATTTGCGGCCATTGGCGTTAGGAGTGTTCCACAATATCCACCTGTCAGTGCAAGTGCACCGACAACTGCTGGATTTCCACCTGCTGCAATAACAAAGGGAATCCCCACACCAATGGTGATGACTTGGAAAGCAGCAAACGCATTTCCCATAATCATGGTAAAGATTACCATCCCTAAGACATACATAATGACACCCATCACGACATTGCCCTCTGGAATAATCCCAGAAAACATCGCAGAAATCACATCACCCACTCCAGCTGCTGTAAAAACTGCACCCAGTGCGGATAAAAGCTGAGGTAAGATGCTTGCTGATCCTACTTGCATAACGAGTCGGTCTGTATCGGTTTGCGTTTCTTTTACCTTAGCACGTGAAATTATAAATGCCGCAAGGAGTGCAAGCAGTGATGCAACCCCTACGGATAATCCACCGGGTATGGTCGCGACTTTATCGCCATAATTGAATTGCAACATCGAAAGACCTGCTGCGAAAAATGCGAGAACAAGCGCTGGTACAAAGACCCACAAACCCACACGGTTTGCATTGGATGCAATTTCTGCATCTTGTGCAGTTTCAACCGTACCAACTTTAACTTGACCTGTTGCAGATAAAACACCCAAAATCAAAATTAAGAATCCTACAAATGAAGCTGGAATTGGTTTACCCACCACTGCTTCAGTCATACTTGTGGTATTCACAAACCCTCCAAACATAAAGATGAGTGCAATGATAAACCAAAATGAAAAGGTACCATACGGTTTGGGACTTGTTTTTAGTGCACGCACTGCAGCGCTAATACATACAAGCCCAGTTAATGCAAAGATAATCTCTTGCCAATTATTAAACAAGGCAACAATTGCTTCATAGGTCATGACTTCGTACCTCGTTTCATTTTCTTATCCGCGATCATAAATTGAATGACGGACACAACCACAGCACAAATTGCAATTGGAATTGAAGCAATCGCTACTTGAGCTGGCGTAATTGCGTAACCTTGTGTTGATAAGGTTCCTACAATTAAGAGTACACCTGTACTTCCCGCAAAGACATTTTGACCAAAGAAGTTCCCGTAGTTTTCAACAGATGCTGCGTAAGCTTTTACTTTTTCTGTTTGGGCCTCATCAAGATCTTGACCTAAATCGTTTTTAGCGGCTGCTTCAGTCATCGGTAAGATGAGTGGACGAATAAACTGAACATGTCCCCCAATACGAATTGATAGTGCTGAAGCGATTGTACGAATCCCCATATACAAGGATAAGACTTTCCCTGCTGTTGCATGTCCAATTTTCGCAATCAGATTTGATGCTTGAACTTTCAGTCCATAGCGTTCCAATATCGCAATCACGGGTAAACTGATGATAAAAATCGACGCAAATCGATTGGTGATAAAAGCACTTCCTAATACGTGCAAAATTTCAATTATCCCCATCCCCGATACAAGCCCTGTAATTAACCCCGCTAAGATAACTACAGCCAATGTATCTAGTTTCATTAAGAATCCGACAACAATAATCACAACTCCGATTAATCGAATCCATTCCATTAGATCACTTCCTCTCATCTATGTCACATCTTCTGTGATTCACACTATTTTAGCAAACAATCGTGACAAAATTGTGAAAAATCAAAAAAAAATATTGAAAACCTTTCTATAGCAATGCAAATAATACTCAAGCAATGCAAATAATACTCATCTATTGGCCCGTAGTTGGTACATAAAAAGGAAAACACTGCATTGTGTTTTCCCTCTACATCACTTCTTAATTACTCTGATTGTTCATAACCAAATGGATTGTTTTTTTGCCAGTTCCATGAATCTTGACACATTGTATCAATATCATATTGTGCAACCCATCCTAAAGCTTCTTTCGCACGCGTTGCATCGGCATAACATTCATCAATGTCACCTGGGCGTCTTGGTTGTACTTTATAAGGGATGGTTTTTCCAGTTGCTTTTTCAAATGCTTTCACAACATCAAGCACAGAATATCCGATACCTGTTCCTAAGTTAAAGGTAAAGTAGCCTTCATGGTCGGTAGTATACTTGAGTGCATCAATATGACCTTGTGCTAAATCAAGTACATGGATATAATCACGCACACCCGTACCATCATGGGTATCATAATCATCGCCATACACACTCAAGAATTCACGACGTCCAATCGCAACTTGTGTAATATAAGGCACAAGATTGTTTGGAATACCTTTTGGATCTTCACCCATTGTTCCACTCTTATGTGCACCAATTGGATTGAAGTAACGCAAGATAATAACAGACCAATCTGGGTTCGCTTTTTGGATGTCTTGTAAGATGACTTCATTATACAGTTTTGTTGTCCCATATGGGTTGGTTGTTGAGGTTTTTGCGGTCTCAGGAATTGGAACGCTTTCTGGTTTACCATACACGGTTGCGGAAGAACTGAAGATAATCTTCTTCACACCATAATCACGCATTAATTCGCATACATTTAAAGTTCCAGCAATGTTGTTTTGGTAATACTCAATCGGTTTAACACTGGATTCACCCACTGCTTTGAGTCCTGCAAAATGAATCACTGCATCAAATGACTCTTGTTCAAACACACCGCGAAGTGCTTCTTTATCTAAGATATCACATTTAATGAAACGTGGTTTTTTGCCTGTTATGGCTTCAATACGATCCAACACAACTTCACTTGCATTATAGAGATTATCTACAATCACAGCTTCATAGCCTTGTTGCATCATTAATACTACGGTATGACTTCCAATAAAGCCTGCACCACCTGTAACTAATACTTTCATTGTTATCTCCTCTTTATAATCTAATCTTTATTATACATCAACCGATATATTTTTACACCCCTTCGATGTCAATGACGTTTTAAAAAAAAGATGAAGCTAGTCCATCTTTAGATGTCGATTAATATTCTCTATGTCTTCTTGTGTATAGCCATGTGCTTTAACATATTCGTTGTTTGGATGAAGTCGACATGCGTCACAACAACTGCCCAGGTACTTCACTTCATTGTCTTGACTGACAATCATCTGACGATGACACTCTGGATTGGCACAATTAATATACCGTTCACATGGTTCACCACTAAAATAATCACGACCGACAACACTTGGATTTACGCGATTGACACCAACACTGATACGCTTGTCGAATACATAACATGCCCCTTCCCAGTCTTTTCCTTGGACCATGTCATCTTTACCATAAGTCACAATTCCACCCTGTAATTGACCTACATCCTCGTATCCTTTTTTCACAAGCCACCCTGAAAATTTCTCACATCGTACGCCTCCGGTGCAATACGTAAGAATACGCTTTCCTTGTAGGAGTGTTTCATGATCTTCTATCCACTGTGGTAAGTCTCTAAAGACTTCAATATCAGGACGAATTGCCCCTTTAAAATGACCCAAATCATATTCATAATCATTACGAGCATCAATGACAATGGTATCCGCTTGTTGCATTTGTGTATAAAAATCTTTTGGATTCACATAGCGTCCTGTAACACGTCGTGGATCAATATCTTCATCCAAACTCAAGTTCACAAGCTCGGGCCTTACCTTGATTTTCAGCTTCCCAAAAACATGGTCATCACTTAAGTCCACTTTAAACTCAATGCCTTGAAACAAGGGATCACGTCTCATGATATCCATATAGCGGTTTGTATGTTCAACACTTCCCGAAACCGTACCATTAATCCCTTCTTTCGACACTAAAATACGCCCTTTGAGCTCAAGTGAGTGACACAGTGTAAGATGTGCTTCCTTAAACGCTTGGGGGTCTTCAATATCTGTATAAAAATAATACAATAATACCTGCATATTCATACCTTCACCTCATGTCTTATCATACTAAAACTCATTCATCGTTCTCAATTAGTATGACTTCATCTTACATTCGTGTATAATAAGTAAGAACAAATGGGGTAATCGTATGGACAATTCTACACTAACAATCAAAAAACACATTCTCAATGAAAACATTCATAAAATTAAAGCGCATCTCAATCCAACTACATCGATTCTTGCAGTGGTTAAATCCAATGCCTATGGGTTTGGGTTGGTGGAAGTAGCTCAAGTACTTCAAGATGAAGTCGATGTAACAGGATTTGGTGTCGCGCATATTTCAGAAGCGATTGAACTAAGAGAACATGGTATCACAAAACCAATTATGCTTTTAGCAGGAATGAGTGAAGAAGGCGTTGAACTGTGTGTTGAACATGATATTCAAATACTGCTTCACAACCTTGAAACCTTAACATGGCTTGATTCATTCCATGGTAAACATCCACAGTCGACCTTCAGGGTAAACTTAAAAATAAACACACACTTTAACCGCTTTGGGTTCAAATTGGGTTCAGAATTAGATACGTTAATACCGCTGCTTAAAGCACGACCATGGCTCACCATAAACAGTACCTATTCACATCCAATTGAAGGTGAAATTGCACACAGTGACCTCACCATTAAACAACACACTTTATACATGGACGCCATTCAAACCCTCAAAAATGCAGGCATTAACCCTGGTAAATTGCATTTTTGTAACAGTGGTGCATCGGAATGGTTTGGTGAAGCCCACCATGACATGGTACGCTTAGGAAGACGCCTCTACATGGATTCAATCTTTGAAGATTACCGCATTGGCATCACTGAACCCATGACATGGACTGCCACAATTTTAGAACGCAAGCACCTTAATCCACATGATACATCCGGATACAATCGTGCCTTCACTGCAATCACCCCCACAGACATCGCGATCATTAATGTAGGCTATGGGGATGGCTTGATGTTGTATAAACAATCACCACTCATGCCGGTCATGATTCATGGTCAAAAGGCCCATGTCGTGGCTGTTTGCATGGATACTGCAATTGTGGACGTTACAGGGATTGATTGCAACATTGGTGATCGTGTTGTTTTATTTGGAACACAAGATGGACACACGCTAACCTCTCAAGAAGTCGCAGCAGTTATCAGTGATGAAGGGGTATCGATTACCACAATGTTATCAAATCGTGTTATTAGAGAATACATCGATGAGTAACATCCCATTACTTTTAGGTTATGTTTTCTTTTTAAGATAAAAAGTCCAATTTGATGGACTTTTTTTTGATGTTTATAGACTGTAGAAATGATACGTTGTCGTTTGAGTATACGGACGCGCTTGATTGTAAATTTGATCCTTGGTGCCTTCAATGTTCACACCGTTTGGACAATCTTGACTTTCAATGGCGATGGCTTCGGCGCGCTGGGATGGACCACGATTCACAAAGGATGTTTCACCTTCAAAGAAGTTTGCGGTATAAAGCACGGTATAATCAGCGGTTGATCGGATTTCTACACCCAAGTGAGCGCGTGGAGATTCTAAGACTAAGGGTAGATTCTTTGTATAAAATGCATGATCAATATTGCGTGTGAATTCAAATTGGGGGTGTGTCATCTCAAGGCGATCTTTAAGATACGGTTTGTTTGAGAAATCAAAAGGCGTATTGTGTACCTCAATAATTTCTGAGGTGGATGCACCGGTTTCATCAACTGCATGCACAAATGGTGCATCAACTTTAAGGGTATGGTACTTAATGGTTTTCTCATCGGATAGATTAAAATATAAATGATGGGTCATGTTGATGACCTGAGGGGTTTTAGGGATTGCTTTATAAGCGATGGTGAGATCTGAATCCGAGACACGTACCCAAATGCTCACATCAATACCATGCACTTCATCATAAGTAGTAAAGGTTAAGGTTTGATCTTCGACCTGAACATCAAACAAGATGTCTTTAAAGCTATCCTTACCCCCATGATGATGATTTCCATTGACATTGCGGTCCAATTGGATTGTTTGATCTCCAATCTGATACACACCATCCTTAATCCGTCCTGCATGTGGACCTACCACACAATTTAAATAGTAAGGGTCCGTGTTAAGATACGTGTTTTCATCTGCATAATCTAAGATTGTATCCATCCACACACCCTGATTTAAGACTTGGATTTGAGTGATTGTTGCGCCTTTAGAAATCGCAAACACCCGAAGATTTTGAGAACTGATGACATATTTGTGCATTACTGTGCCTCCTCGTTATATATATTCTATTATAGAAAACATCAATCACTAAAGCAATTGCTTAAGTAAAATAATCGGTTCACATATCAGGCGTTAATCTTGGGTTCATTTACTTATGTATCACTACTGTGATACAATAAATGACATAAAAGGGAGACTGAGTATGTTAAATGTTAGAAACTTAAGCAAATTCTACCGTGATGTTAAAGCGGTGGATCATATAAACTTTTTTGTAAATAAAGGGGAAGTTGCGGTACTTGTTGGACCCAATGGTGCGGGTAAATCCACCACCATCCAAAGTATTATGGGAATTCTTCGGTTTGATGGGGATGTGACGATTGGTGAATATGACAATAAGACCTTTGAAGCCAAGCGCATGATTTCATATGTCCCTGAAATTCCAAGTATGTTCCCTTTACTCACTGTTCGTGAACATATCGAATACATTGCACGCGCTTATCGTACACCTATTGATAACAACAAAATCGATCAACTTCTAAAACGATTTGACCTATACGACAAACAAGACAAACTGGGA
Organism: Erysipelothrix larvae; assembly: GCF_001545095.1. Taxonomy (NCBI): domain Bacteria; kingdom Bacillati; phylum Bacillota; class Erysipelotrichia; order Erysipelotrichales; family Erysipelotrichaceae; genus Erysipelothrix; species Erysipelothrix larvae. The sequence goes on along the minus strand of NZ_CP013213.1, from coordinate 576,243 downwards.
GATGCTTTATCAAAAGGGATGATGCAAAAGGTGAGTATTTGTTGTGCACTGATTGTTGATCCACAGGTCTTGGTGTTGGATGAGCCGATGGTGGGTCTTGACCCAAAAGCAATTAAAGAACTCAAGATGGTCATTAAGGAATGCAGAGCTGAAGGAAAAACAGTCCTTGTCAGTACGCATATGATGGAAATGGTGGATGAATTATGGGACCGTGTTATCTTAATGAAATTGGGTAAAGTCGTTGCGGATATAACACGTGAAGAAGCGGGTGAATCGGAACTTGAAGATCTCTTCTTTGAAATAACTGGGGATAAAGATGCGTCCATTGACCTTCATGAAGTCGGTGACACACATGAATAATGCACTGATTTATCAATATAAAATGACCGCAAAAAATGCATTCAGACAATTTTTAAAGAAGCCTTTAAAATTAATTGGGACTGCGTTAGCTGTTGGATATTTTGTATTCTTGCCCTTTATGTTTAAGTCTATGATTGTAAATGAAAACTTTGATTCACCGGCTTGGTTTGTCGTTGTGATAAGTGCACTCACGATTTACATCTCCATGCCTTCGACCCTTTCCTATTTTAGCCGAAAAGGGGTTGTTTTTAGAAAACAAGATATTCATTTCACACTCGCAACGCCCATTTCACCCAAGCAAGCCCTCTTGTTTGCGCTTCTTAAAACTGCTTATCTTACATTTGCCATGCAGATTGCACTGATCATTGCTGCGATTTTTGTGTTCAACGTTCCAGTTCTAAATGCACTCATTATGGGGGTGGGGGATTTAGTTTTCTCTAACTCACTCTCTTACAGTCTCGCACTGATTATGTATGCATCTGAAACCCTGTCCTTATCGCAAAAGAAATGGATCAAGTGGGGGGTCTATGGCATACTTGCAGGTGTTTCGCTATTTATTGGGTTTTATATCCTTCAAAACGGGGCATCAACCCAAACAATTCATAACCTTGTCTCGCATCCCGTTATCCTGTTGATTCCCATCTTTGGATGGCAATTAGGATGGATTAACTTGGTAATCCTTGGTCCTACGATGGTTTCAATCCTTTCTTCCATCCTGTATCTTATCAGTGCAGTTGGCTTAACATGGATCGCCTATACGATGCCCTGTAAAGGGGATTATTATGAAGATGCTTTGTCCTTTTCACAGAAACAAGCACTGCTTGAAGATAAACAAAAGAAAGGCGATGTTTCATTAAGCGAAGCCTTGGGGAAATCTAAAAAAGTCCATGCTGGAAAAGGGCATTTATCCGGTCAAGGTGCTCAAGTCATCTTTTATAAACAAATTATAGAACGACAACGTTCAAGCCGTTTATTCTTTAGATTTGGAGATTATATGTATCTGATTGCAGGGATTGGGGTCGCGGTTGCACAGCTATTTTTCAACCTTGAACTTCCCCCTGAAATGTTCTTTGCTACAATCTGCGGGATTACCATGTATTTAGTTGCCTTTTTCTCACCCGCTCCAACATGGAAAGATGAATTTGGACAAGCTGCCTTGTATATCATGCCAGATTCTATCAGCAAGAAACTTTTCTATGCAACACTTTTGGATCATTTGATTTCGTGTGCACGGGCCATCATGTTAACCCTGCCTGCAGGCATTGCGATTGGCGCAACCTTTATGGATATGGTGCTCACAATTATTGCTCAAGTATTAGTGCGTGCCATGATTGTCTATCTCTCAGTCATCGCGCGTGAATACTTGGGTTCCAAACTGGGGGCCACTATTTCCCAATTTGTGAACATGGTTGTGGTATTTATCGCCCTGATTGTGCCAACCATTGGTATCACCATGAGCATCTTCACTTCATCCCTCATTGGGTTTTTGATTCTTTCAGGTTACAGTGCAGTCCTTTCGTTTGTGTTTATTAAGCTTGCGGAAAGAATACTGACAAATATTGAAAGTTTGCGATCATAATAGACAAAGGACACGCTTGGCGTGTCCTTTTTACTTACAGTATCTTGGATAAGAAATTCTTTAAACGTTCATCTTTGGGTTGATCAAATAGGTCTTGAGCTAAACCAGTTTCTTTTAAGTACCCTTCATCCATAAACCATACTTCAGAAGCGACCTCACGGGCAAAATTCATTTCATGGGTCACAATGACCATGGTCATGCCTTCATCAGCAAGGTCCTTAATCAGATCCAGCACCTCTTTAACCATTTCTGGGTCAAGGGCGGACGTTGGTTCATCAAACAACATAACCTTTGGATTCATACACAAGGCACGCACAATCGCGATCCGTTGTTTTTGTCCCCCTGATAAAGTAGATGGATACACATCTTTTTTATCAAGAAGCCCAATACGATTGAGAAGTTCTTCAGCTTTTTTATTTGCTTCAGTTTCACTCAATAATCCCAACTTAATCGGTGCCATGGTGATGTTTTCTAGGATTGTTTTATGATTAAATAAGTTGAAATGTTGAAACACCATTCCCACTTGTGCTCTAAAATCATCAATATTTTCATCCTTAGGTTTCTTGCTTATCTTCCCCATTAAGGTTTTAAAGAAGGGTTGTGCGTGAGACAACTTGGTCACATCTTTTCCATTAAATAGGATGGCACCTTGTTGCGGAAATTCAAGAAGGTTCAAACACCGAAGTAAGGTGCTTTTACCCGATCCAGATGGACCAATGATTGCGATCTTATCGCCTTGATTGATGGTAGCACTGACGCCTTTTAAGACTTCAAGTTCACCAAATGATTTATGTAAATCTTTAATTTCGATCACTACGTGCTAACCTCCTTTCAAGGACTTTCTGTATTTGTGTTAAGGTAAATACCAAAATGAGATAAATGATTGCGACAATGTACAACGGTTCAATTAAGTAAAGCCGTGATTGAATGCCTTGTGATGCTTTGGTAAGGTCTGTTACTGCAATGGATCCTGCAACGGATGTTTCCTTAACCATTGCGATTAACTCATTGAAAAGTGAAGGAACGATATTTTTAAATGCTTGTGGTATCACAATCATGGTCATGGTTTGCATGGAGCTTAACCCTAAGCTACGCCCTGCTTCACTTTGACCCGAGTCAACAGATTGAAGGCCACCACGGATGATTTCGGATACATACGCGCCTGAGTTAATGCCAAACCCAATAAAGGCTGCATTGAGCCCTTGGAATGCCACGGTAAATAAAATTAAGAGTTGAAGTAAGACTGGTGTACCGCGTATGACGGTTGTATAGATGTTTGCTGCTGAATTAAAAACTTTGAGGACAATGCCAACACGACCATTTGCTTGTGCTTGTTGGTAACTATATTTAATTACCGCGATAATTAAACCGATGAGAATCCCTAATAGACAGGCTACTAGGGATATCAGCAAGGTCGTTTTGAGTCCATCAAGATAGAGTTTCCAACGTTCTTCAGCGATAAACGCGCGGTAGAAATTGTCTAATGATAGAAATCCAAACATATTATTCTTCGATTACAACTGCATCATAGTGTTGATCAAACCACGCTTGAAGTTGTCCACTTTCTTTCACTTCTTTAATTGTTTCGTTCACTAACTCAATGAAGTCACTTCCCTTAGGAACTGCTAAAGCTGTAGACTCTGAAGTCAAAGGTTCTGATAATACTTTAAGGGATGGTTCATTTTTAGTGATAACTGTTGCAGGAAGTAAATCCGCAATACTTGCATCAGAACGGCCACTTGCAACTGAAAGACCTGCTTCAACCATGCCTTTAAATTCCATAACATTTGAGTTTTCGATACCTAAAGCAATATCATTAGCGGTTGTTCCTTGTTGAACAGCAATTGATTTACCCACTAAGTCATCTTTTGTTGCGATATCTGAATTTGCTGGAACAATAATATAAAGTCCATTTTCATAGTAAGATGTTGAGAAATCAACGATTGCGGCACGGTCAGGTTGTACTGACATACCCGCTGCAATCAAATCACCTTTACCACTTTGAAGTGATGGAACAAGTGTTCCAAAGTCTAGATTTAAGACTTCAAGTTCAACACCCAGTTTTTCAGCAAGTAACTTACCAAACTCGATATCAACACCTGCAACACCATCCACTGCTTTGTCAGATGAATCTTGATATTCAAAGGGTGGGAATGTTGCTTCAGTTAAAAGCACTAATTTCCCTGCTTCTTTTATTTTTGCGACATGACTTTCTTCCTGTGCACCATTTCCTGATCCACATCCTGTTAATACAACAGCGACTAATGCTAAACAAATTGATAGATATTTCTTCATACTCTTAGGCTCCTTTTCATCTATCTGTTGTAGAGCGACTTCGTATTTAAGAAAATAAAAAGTCGTCTCTACATTCTAGAGACGACTGTTAATCAATCGCGGTACCACTCCAGTTGTGAATCAAAAATCAACTCACCCCTCAAATCGTTAACGCCGATATACGTCTATACCTACTAAGTTCAATATAGATTCTCCCAAGTGCGGTTCCATTTTTAATCTTTATTGGCCTTCCACTCTGTGCCAACTCGCTGGTAAGATGTCCAAATGTACTCTCTTGTTCACCGAAATATGTTGTTATAATACGAGTTTTAAACTTAAATGTCAATGCTTTTTTGCAAATTTATTGAAAATGTTTTGAAACTTTTCTGAAACAAAGTTAATAAAAAAGATATCAACTTGAATTGGGGGGGGATTAATTCAAGCTGATACCCGAATATGATTATAACAAATTTTTATAGGAAGTACAGTATTTTATATACATTTTCATTTAATTTTCACAAAATAAACTCGATTTTATCGCGTAAGCGCTTTTGATTCACATTTACACTGATTTCTTGCAAGATCAATTCACATATTTTTTCAATGTGACTCCCCTTGGTGTAATCAGTAGGTGCACAGAAATTCACGCGTTTATCGCGCACAAGCTGTTCAACTTTTTCTTTATGTCCTTTTTGAAAAACTGCAATGGAATGTCCACCATTTACTTTCACAACCTTCATGCTTGGAATATCTGTAATCCCATCACCAATATAGATCATGTGTTCAAAAGGGATTGGGCGCTCATTATATGGGACAAATTGATTGAGTTCTATAATATCCGATACATCCATCGCACCTTTATTAATTCTAAAGATAAATTGGGTCTTGGTTGTATAGTTAATGGATTGTGCTGGCCAGATTGCATACCCCTTATCATCATAGGTGTACTCACATGCGAAGACTTCCTTAAACTCATGGAATATTTCAGTGCCTTCAATCAACTCTTTGAGTCCTGATGATATGATATAGTGTTCCGCAACTAAACCCAATGATAATGCCATTGAATTCATACGTGAAAACCAATCCTTAACACCTGGGAAATACTCGATGTCTTTACCCAGGTCTTTGAGTCCTTGTTTTGTTATATGTTTCCCCATTTTTTCCATTTCTTGTTTCATCAAAAGCATATACGATAATATAGGATCCATAGCATGTTTCTTGCTGAGCGAATGGGATAACTCCCAAAACGTTTCTGGGTTCGAATTTAATTGATCAATAAACCCAAACTCCTGCATATCTTTTGGTGAAAGTGTGCGGTCAAAATCATAAATAAATGCGATACGTGTCATACTGTTACCTCTTTAGTCCATTATACCATAGCACATAAACTTTACATCTTAGAATCCGTGTGTTCAAGATTTTTCTTACTGGTAAATATCACAAAATAAATCGCTCCTGCAATCACAATAAAATAATAGGTTACAAAACGCCATAGAATCATAAAGGCGTTTTGATGTGTGATTCCTACAAAGCCACCATACATCATCATAAATACCGATTCCAACCCACCGGTACCTCCTGGCATCGGAAGCAGAGCATTATAGGTTGAAACAAATACGCTGAGTGCCACAAACTCAAAATAGTGTTCGATCCCGACAGGAATATTTAAGGTATGCGCAATAAGGTATGGAATTGAGTGGGTAAACATTAGTCCCATAAGGACGATACATAAGTTTTTAACCACTACACCTTTATGGTCTTTAAGATATGAAAGGGATTGAGAAAACTCACTGATTTTCTGTTCCACTTTATCCATGATTGTGTCTGGGTGTTTTACAATCTTAATTTTCGTTAGAAGCTTCACACCATACTTCCCGATAAAGCGATGTAAGCGAGCACTTGACACTAATAAATATAAACAGACTAAAAGTCCACTGTTAATCGCAAATCCCAGGATGACACCCCAAAACAAAACATTGTTCGACCGGTAATATGGGAGATATAAAAGAATCCATACTAATGAAAATAGAACCTGTGCTGTTTGAAACACCACAAAATCAATGGATAAAATAAATACGGATGTCTCTACATTCACACCAAAAGTATTCAACACGTAGACGTTCATCGGTTGTCCACCTGATTGCATCGGTGTAACATTGCGGGCAAAGACGGCTAAGAAATTAGACCGAAACATATTTGAGAATGTGAAGTTTGGTTTAAATAAACGCACCCAATTCAGAAGAATCCAAGAACTGGTGAAAAGGGTCGTAATAAACGCAGCTAAAGCTCCAATTAGATAAAGAGGATTGCTGGTTTTAAGGACACTGAGGGTTGTTTCAAAGTCATCGTGTAGAAGCCATACTAAAACCGCCAGCGTTAAGGCAAACACGATGCCAAGGTTGATGTATGTTTTCTTCTTATTCATGCGCTCATCCCCTTTAAAAAAGCGACATGTTTAACCATGCCGCCACACTTATTTACTCACGTCAATGCGTTGTCCATTTTCCATTTGGTGAATGTATGATGCTGCTTTTTGTACAGTTAATTCATTAGGTATCATAACATAAAGCTGTTTTCCTTTCCAACTATATGTTTCTGAATAACTCCCCGTTCCACTCACTTGGTATTGTTGAACATCCCATGTTTTCATTGTATCCATTTGATCACGAATAATCGCAGTAAGTTCTTCTTGTGTTAAACTCATTTGAATTGAATCAGATATTGAGTCCAAGACCGATGCATAACGCGTGATAATTGAAGGAGATGTTGCCTTATTTAGGATTCCTTGAATGAGTTGTTGTTGATGGTAGACCCGTGCATTATCGCCCCCTGGTAAATGATACCGTTCACGAACAAAGGATAAGGCACTATCCCCATTCACATAATTATTGCCTTCTTTAAAGGAATACTTCCCACCGGATGAAATAAAATTATATTTTGTATACACTTCGACGCCACCTAAGGCATCCACAATCTTATTAACCGATGTAAAGTTTACGCGAATATAATAGTCGATATCAATACCAAATAAATTCTCAAGTGTTTTCATGGATTCCTCAACCCCATATAATCCAGCATGGGTTAATTTATCTTTGGCATTTGATGTTGCTAAGGTCACAAAATAATCCCGTGGAATACTGGTTAGTAGAATTTGATGTTCTTTAGGATTTATTGTAATAATCATATTCACATCGGATCTTGAAACCGTTGAAACAGGGCCATACTTATCAATCCCACTTAAGAAGATACTGTAGGTCTCTTTGAGGACACTGGGCTTGCTGACACGTTGTGTAACCTCTTGATCATATCGATACGTTGCGATAATGCGTGTTTTTGATTCAAATGCCTCATCAACCTCACTGGCCATGGAGATTTGTCCACCACCAATAATCGGATATTAAACTTTACTTGGGGTTTTCACTCGCAACACTATTTCTTGGGGTGAGGTAATCTTGCTCTAGCCTCTGTCTTTAAAGAAGTTTGGGGATTTCTGTTGTAAACTGATTATCTTAGACCAGCAGAATAAAAAATCACTTTACTTTATGCACAATTAAGTGCTGTATTAAAGTGATTTTTTTTGTATTATTAGTTTAACGAGGTTAATAAAATGGTAGAAACCCCAAGTTTCCAGACCTAAGTTTCTACCAATCCAATACCTCCTATAAAGGAGTAAGAATATGATAACAGTTTTCTCAAACACATTCAATAATAAACAGTTTTCTCAAAAGGAATATTACAAATTTCTCAATTCAATTAATCCAAAAACAATACCTTGTCCGTGCTGTTCAAAAACAGATACACTGATTCGTTATGGATACTATCCGAAAACCATAATTACTGGGCGATTAACCATTGTCGTAGAAATCGCACGTTTCTTTTGTAATCAATGTAAGAGAACTCATGCAATAATACCAAGTAACTTACTTCCCTATTTTCAACTGTCTGTACCCACAATTGAAATAATATTAACCCATGAACTTGATAGCACGCTTTTAACTGATATTGATGAATCAACATATATTCGGATAAAAATACGTTTTAACGATTATGAATCGGTGAGACATTTAAGTTATTTGGAACGATTGAATTACTTCATATTATCCACAAAACGGAATATCTATCATTCCGCCATTACTTCACCAACATGAGAAAAATAGTTTTAACTCCTCAGATTGAATATAATGAAGATGGTTATTTAAATAACAGACAATCATTTTTATATTTAGGAGCAAGATACATAATGAAACCTTATCAAAATAGTCAAAGAGAGGCAGGGTTTCTATGAACGCTAATGCCACTCTTTTAAGTAACGAAAAAATTCTTGAATTATTTAACTTAGAACACCATCAAGTCCAGAAGATTGATATCAAAGGTCAAAGTGACGCATTGAATGTGTACATTACGCTTCAGGTAGAGGAACAAACATGCCCAATTTGTGAAAGCAAAACATCCACAATCAAAGATTATTCTGAAAAGAAGCTTCTCCACTCACTGGTAACACATATACCCTGTTACATTCGTTACCGTGCACGACGTTATAAATGCACAACGTGTAATAAATGCTTTTTTGAACACAATCCATTTGCGTATCGAAATATGAAGATTACTCAGCTGACCGTATATAATGTCCTGAATGATCTTAAATCGCCACATGAAACGTTTACCACAGTTGCCAATAGATATCGGTTATCTCCCACTACAGTATCATCTATTTTCGATTCCCACGTTTCTGTCTCCAGACAAAAACTACCCGCTTATCTGCTTATTGATGAATGTTATGCGTACCACAGTGATCGCAGTGATTATGTATGCGTTCTTATTGATGCAATGACAAAGAATATCGTAGATATATTACCGTCCCGTAAGAAACAAGACTTAGTCGCGTATTTTAGCCAAATCCCCCTTGAAGAACGCAAAGGAGTCTTAGGTATTGGAATCGACATGTGGTATAGCTATAGAGTCGTCGCAAAACAATTCCTTCCAAACGCGTTTATCAGTGTTGATCGTTTTCATGTTTATAGTGATTTAATGAAACGTATCGACTCTATTAGGGTAGACACTATGAAGAAACTAAAACCTCCTAAGAACTGGAAGCAAACAGAAGATAAAGTCAAAAGACAAGAATATTATAAGCGTGACCAGCAATACTATCTGCTTAAAAAGTTCAACTGGTTACTCTATAAAAACCCCAAAGCAACAACCACAGTTAAAGATAAGAAATACAATATATTTGATCCAAATGTACCGAAACAACGCAATAAGAAATTGGGAAAGTTTCTAAACCTTTACGACATAATAGACCTAATTCTTCAAACGAGCAATGGCCTTGAAGATGCATATAACATGAAGTTCTTACTCGATCAATTCTTCAATGAATCAAAAGCTGAGAATGCACACGAGAATCTGAACACACTCATCAGAGTGATGGCTCAGAGTAGAGTTGCATCAATTGTTGATTTTAGCCGAACTTTAGGAAAGTGGAAAAATGAAATTGTCGCAACTTTCAATAAAGTAGAAAAATGCACAAAGGTCACAAATAAGAAAACAGGAGAAACCCATTATGAAGTTTCCATAACACACATAAACAGTGCGTTGATTGAGAATCGAAATCGCATAATCAAGCAAATAAAAAACAATGCAAGTGGCTATCGTAATTGGGAGCGGTTTAGGAATCGTGTGTTGTATGTGCTTAATGAAGACGCAACATATCGAATTAACCCAATAATTAAAACAACCTATGACAAAGGACTCTCTTAAGAAATGACTCATTATTGATATACTATAACAAAAAGAGGGAAGCTATAGTCATGTGCGACTACGCTTCCCTTTGGTCTTTAACAAACTTGTTTGGGGTAACTTACTCCCCAAGTTATTTTATATCATTTTCTGAATTATCCCCAAGTTATTTCAGACCGCCCAATAATCATGGCTTTAATGTTTCCATCAAACAAATCATTGATTAACGTATCATAACCATCATAATCCTGAATTTGAAGATCAACATCTTCAGCCGCTTCAATCAAACTTTTTGCTTTATTGATTGATGCTAAATCTAAAGATGTGTTTCCACCAATTGGATCATGTACAACATCCGAAATGGTCTGAGCACTGCTTTCCTTTTTCACGACAACATGAATAAAATGGGTGTCTGTTTTACCCCCTGTTATCGTTTTAAGTAATTGATCGGTTTTGAATGCATAAAATGAACCAAACAAGATTGCGCATGAAAGTAATACACTTACAATTCGTGCACTGAACCCTTTCGTCTTTACTACCCAAACACTCGTCAACAAAAATAAGACCAATAAAACACCACACACCACCATAAAGTATCGTGTGATGAATATATTCGTCTTATTGAACGTATACAGTGCAAACAAGGATGCCCCTGCTTGAATCAATAGAACAATCCACCCTACAGTTTTTAACGCGCTATTTTCATGATTCGTCTTAAATATTTTCACAAAAAAATCCCCCCAATAACTAAATATAAGTTTATCACACTCACCGTAATCTGGCTAAAATTGTGTGATAATTAACATAGAAATTAATGGAGGGATTTAAAAAAGAAGCAAACTAAATCTTATTGTGCTTTAAATTGTTAAAAAATCAAGAATATTCCCACGATTCGATGCGCAATTTCAAGCCCTGTATATATTATTGAACTTCATCATAACGTGGTTTTGATACATTGAAGGTTAAAAGGCTTAAGCAGATCCAGAATATGTATTGTGGGAAACGATTTACATATAATAAATTCGTTTCTACAAAACCACCGATTACGCTAAACACCAGTAATCCTATTAATGCTAAATTATACATGTAATGTTGACCTTGTTGACTCTTAATTGAGTATCTTAATGACCGTATAACAATCAAACCAATAACCCAGAAAGAAAAGACGGAATGTATAATACCACCACTCACAAGGCTTTGAACATAAACATTGTGTAAAGATTGGAGTTCTTGAGTTCCTAAAACTAAATCACCATAAAAGGCTGCTGCTCCAAACCCAATGAGAGGGCGTTCTTTGAGATGGGTTAATCCATACAGCCAAATTGTATCACGTCCAGTAAGAATGCCATAATGTTGTTCCTTCCAGATATCATCTGGAACTTGTGGTTCATCTGGATCTTCGATGGTACCCCCTGTATCACTCACATTTCTGACTGCAAATATACCGACACGGGTCACATATAACGCACCCCCAAACGCACTCGCTGCAAACACCGCAACTAAAATCGCAACCAACACTTTTTTCTTAAGTTTCAAAACACCAAAAAAGCTAACATAAGCAACACTCACAATTAATGCAATAATGACACCATATGAAAAGGACAAAGCAACAAACACGAAGTTCACGATTAAATTACTGATGAATAGAAATCGTTGATCTGTCGAGTTTACATATAGTGGATTAAAGCGGAAACTAAAGCCTAGAATAAGCGATGATGCCGCAATTGGCAGGGATAAGGAATGATACAGGCCAAAAAGTCGATTTGTACTCATCCCAATTTTTATCGTTTCACCCAATAAATCAAACTGAATTAAAGGACTGATAAAAAAGAGCACGATGGAAGCAAATGAGATAATTGTGACACAAATCATGATTAATCGGATTACATTCAAAGAAAACCGATGCTTCTTATGGACATACAGCCCATTAATAAGCGGAAAGATTGCTAATACGCAAATTCCTGTGACAGCACTGTCTTTAATACTTTCGCTACGCCATTGTGGTGATAATACAGAGGATATTACTAAGGTAATCACTAGTCCATAGCTCAGCTTATCAAACAGGGTTTTTTCTTTTTGATCAAAAAAGTTATAACCGATTACCAATCCACCCACTAGAATCCCAACTAATAATAGAATTTGAAACACAGAGTGTAAGGGTCTGAATAGTCTTACTTCTTTAAATAGTGATACAAGTAATAACATCACAGCATTCGCAATGCCGATTGTTGTGACATTTAAATTGAGTTTTTTCATTTTACTTACCTTCCATAGAAATTACAGATTCCAAAGCATGATTCAGTTTATTCTTTACACTTTCAAAATCACGAATTGACTCTTTATCATTGATGCAAACAATTGAACTTTTTTGATTCATAATCCACTGAGCACATGCGTCTACATTTTCATCAGTAACATCAAAAAATTTACCGAAATTATAGTTTCGGTTAACTGATATACCCGATGCTAGTTGCCAATAGCGAATCAACCATTGATTCACATCACCGATATTTCTGAACTTACGATAACATGTTTGATCTAAAACATCATATTCCTTTGTCCACACTTCTTCAAATGTTGATTTAAGATAGCTATTCGCAACATGTGGTTCCACAAATCCTGTAAAAAAGCCCCATGGTTTCAGTAATAAGGTTCGCAGTAAATACGGTCCATTTTTTAATGAGTACCACTTTGAACGATTTTTTTTCAAGGACTCACCTTTATTAAAGTGAGCGTTGATTAAACTCACATCATTAAGGGTAATATTTTGAATAATTTCTTTCATTCCAATGCCAGCAACAACATTTAACCCATACATATCCTTTGGATTTCCATTATCAAAAAAATCTGTAGGGGCTACCGGTCGTATCAGAAACATATCATCATTAAATAAGACGAACTGCTCAGACAATCCTTCGATTCGATGCACATTCAATTCAATGGGATTCGCACTAAATACGGGAAGGTATTGTTCAGGAATAAAATCCTTGTGGTCTACGATTCGCACTTTTGGATTATTACCATTCATCTTAGGTTGCTGATTGTCTGTAATAATAAATACATTACGCACCCAAGGTGCAAATGTCTCGACACTCTTTAACCATATCTCTAAATTGTCCCAATCTCGATATCGGACCTCTGAATCATCTTCTTTAAAGACGTTATCAGTTTTATAGTGTTTTTTCTTTTCACGCCATATTGGGTCATTTCCATCCACCCACATTACGACAAAATCTATAGCTTGATTCATTTTTATCTCCTTTTTATCCCACCAGTTGTTTGAGATAATTCGCAATCATGCGTTCTTTACTAAACATTAAGTGCGCGCGTTGGACACAATCTGAATTGCATCCAGGTTCAAATTTTCCATTTCGAATGGATTCAATTAAGCTCTGAGCTGTCTTTATTTTACACACAACCCCCGTACTCCCATCAATTGCCTCAGGACTACCACCGGTATCGAAGGTTATAACCGGTGTGCCACACGCTAAACTTTCAAGGTTCGTGGTTGGAAAGTTGTCTTCTAAGGTTGGATTGACAAACACATTCGCTCGTGAATAAAGCTTAGCAAGCTCTTCCATACTCGATGTACGACTGATGCCAATCACATGTGGCGGTAAGGCGTCGATTTGTTTTTGGGACAATCCAACAAGCACCAAATTCTCATGATCCTCAAGTTTATTTGACATTTCAATCAGAATATCCAACCCTTTTCGTCGTTCCCAAATGCTACTCACACCTAAAATCACTGTGTCGGCATCGCTAATTTCTTTTAAGTTAAGACCTTTAGTTGGTTTAAACACAGATAAGTCAATCCCATTATGAATTGTGGTAATTGGAAACTTCCCTAATATTGATGCTTGCGCAAGCTGGGTGAGCCAATCGGATGGCGTAATCACACTCAGGTTGTTTAGCTTCGTAAAAGAGTTCCGTTTCCATTTCATATTTCGTTTTTGATTCGCAAAACCCAACACCTCGGGATAATCCCTCGTTGAGTTACATTGCACAACCCCCTCATGCCACCCACTGACACCATGATAATCAAAGTAAGCACTGCTTCCAGAAAACGTCCAACAATCATGCAATGTTAAAACAAGCTTTGCATCTGAATTTTGAAGTGCTTTTAAAAGCATGGGTACATGAAGGTAATATCCATGGAGATTATGCATATGAATGACGTCCGGTTTAAACGACTCTATCGCATTAATTAGTTTTCGGGTTGCACGTTTTGAATGCAAGCCATGACGCCCCAATAAACGCGACATTAACAAATGCCACGCAGATCCAAGTTTATCTTGGATATCAAGGGTATCATCTGGATTGTTTGTGCCATTGCGACCATAAGCAATCAACACTTCGTGTCCTTCTTGTTTCAATCCATTCGCAAGATCACGCACAATTTTCCCAGTACTCCCATAATCTACAACAGAATTAATGAAAAGGACTCTCATGAAGATCCCCTCACATTCATTAATTCTGTAGAACATCTTTGCTGGGTTTTGTTTTGTCTGGAGGTTGTTTTTGCATAGCGAGATTGATGGCATGGTGTGTCAGGGACACTCACCATACCGTTGATGTCATTAGAATAAAAAAGCATTGTTTCCTCCTTTAAAGTGATGAAAACAACGCAAAAATGGTGGTCATCACTTTAATGTGTGTACATTAAAATCAATCAAAATAACCCCCACATTTGATTTTATAGATCGGTTAAGAATGGTATCTTAACATTAAAAACCCCCAAAACTTCCTAAGTCTACCAATTCACCCGTAAAGAAACTATAAATACGGTAGACTATAAACATTACTAGCATACAATTTATTGCGATTTTCGTCAACTTATGCTCATCAAAAGACGGTTCATCTTCCACAAAAATCGCGGGTATTAACGTAAACATAATTGGATGGATGTACAACAACATCCGATACATAATCGCATAGCGGTATTGAAGCGGTAAAATAACCAATCCAACAGATAGTGCATAAATCAACACCTCATTTATTTTATCAAATTTTACCAATTTTTTATACTGCATGATTGATACCAAGAACACACCCAGAAACATGATATAGCTTGGAAAGGCAATCCCTTCATCTTGATCATAGAATACATACTTGGTTTGATTGATGATTGAGTCCATCACATGGATTGCGATAAAGGTTCCAATCATAAACACAAAGGTTAAAATCATTAATTTATCCAGTGAAAAATCTTTTTCATAGCGCTTCACGATATAGATAAAGTACACCACAAAAAGAATCACCGCTGAAATATGAACAGAACTTGCTAAGAGAATGATCCCCAGCGCTTTATATATGCGTCCCTGATATAGTGCATCGTATAGATAGTA
The DNA here is from genome assembly GCF_001545095.1 of Erysipelothrix larvae. Classification (NCBI taxonomy): domain Bacteria; kingdom Bacillati; phylum Bacillota; class Erysipelotrichia; order Erysipelotrichales; family Erysipelotrichaceae; genus Erysipelothrix; species Erysipelothrix larvae. The sequence continues at coordinate 560,946 of NZ_CP013213.1, read as the reverse complement.
AGAGATACAGACCGCCACAATGATACGGACAATATTAATGCTATCCAGTGCGAGAAAAACAAGGGCCATAATGGTTATAAATGAGTATTTATTAAAGCGTATTTTCTTGAGAAATGATACAGTACTGACAAAGATAAATGAATGCACAAGAAACAAGACAACGCGATATTCTGTAGTAAATAGGCGTACAAACCAAACAAAAAAGGCATACCCTTTTTCGTATGTTTGAACCGTGAGTCCATGCATCAGCGATCCTCTTGAACTCAGGAAGTAGTTTCGATACCCCCACGTATCCGTTCCACCCAAGCCAGGACCCATGGGACGAAATACAGTTACAAACATATAAACAAGGTAAGCAAGGACAATGTAAAATCGATACGCTTCTTTGTTTTGTGGTTTCTTTGAATAACATACCAGTGCACTGTTTATGAGATAGGTCAACAGCATGGTTATTGTGACAAAGTACGCAAGTGTCATACAGTGTTTCCTTTCACGCGCTCCTTATAATAATGCTCCAATTTTTGTGTTGCGGATTTGAGTTCAAATCCTCGATCAATAAATCTTTGAACATCAATACTTCGATCCTTAAGTTCAAGTGTTTGAGCCGTTTTTACCCAACGCTCAATATCATTGGGATCAATAAAGATAAAATTATCATTGATTTTCGTCTCTTGATCAATGTTGTCAGATGAAATGATTGGAAGTCCATTCGCTTGTGCTTCCACCAATACATACGGAAGTCCTTCAAACAATGATGGCAACACAAAGAGATCAAACAGATTCAATATTTCATGAACATTGGATATCGAACCCAAGTGTGTTATTGCATCATCAAGTGCAAGCGAATGAATCAACTGTTGGATTTCCATTTCGCGCTCACCTGTTCCGACAAGCACAAGGTGTGACTTTGGATCTTCACGGTGAATGGCTTCAAAAATCTTAATCAATTGAGGATGGTTCTTTTGGAAGTTAAACCGTCCGATATGACCGTAGACACGCTTATCGCTTAAATTGAGTTCTGCTTTAAGTTTTTCTTGTTTGTTACGATCAAATGCAAAACGATCCAGCTCGACTGCATTGTACCATATTGTATAGGGATGCGTGCCATACAAAAAATCCCCGGCCTTTTGAGAACATGAGAACAAATCAGTAGCAACCTTAGGAATGCTTTTCATTGCGCGATTGTTTAGATATGTCTTAAGTGGGTTTTGTGTGTAATGTTCACTTGCATGTGAGTGTGAAATACGCACCTTAATGCCACATGCTTTCGCAATCTTAAGTGCAGGACCATTCATGGCATTTAAATGGGCATGCACAATGTCATAATTTCCTTCACGCATTATTTTAGTAAGCATGCGCTTATTCCCAAGTGGGTCTTTACTCTTAATGGGTACGTGCATAAGGCTTGAACCCAAAGCCTCGACTTCATCATCATACACACCTTTTTCATCACCGTGGACTACGAAGTCAATATGAATATCGCGTGAGATTGTACGCAACGTATTCATCATAAAGGATTCAGTACCACCGCGTGCTAAGGTTCCACCATGTATATAAAGCACTCTAATTTGTTCCATGATTTGCTCCTAGTACCTGACTGTATTGTGCAAGCATAATTGCTGATTCAAACAATTTAGCCCGCTTAACACATTTATCACCTGTGAATTGCTTAAAATCAAACGACTCAATGGTCGACTTAAGTGCACTTAAATTACCTGCTTCACAAACAATGCCACACGATGTGTCAATGACTTCAGGTACCGCAGTTTTATCATAAACAATACATGGAGTACCACATGCAAGTGCTTCGACAGTCGTCAATCCCATGGTTTCTTCGTAACTTAGATTTAAATAGATATGTGCCGCTTGATAGATTTTTACAAGCTCATGAAAGTCTGACGTTCGTAAGATTCCCTTAACATTTGACGGACAGCTGTCTTTTTGTTTTTCATTGAGTCCAATTAATGTCAAATGATAGTGTTTGGGAAGCATTTTGGCAAGTTCAAGAAAATCATCAAATCCCTTACGTTTATTCCAAACATTCGCAACACCTAAAAGTTCTACAGTATCTAAAGCAGGTTGTACTTTCTTGGCTTCAAATCGACTTAAGGAGATACCATTGTATATTGTGACGATATGATATCGATTTAAGAAGGTTGTTTTTATCAAATCTTCAAGCCAGTGTGAGGGTGTCACAATGGTCATTTTATCGATATCAATCGATGTAAACAATCGTTTTTTAAGCGCAAAGTTTTTCTCTTGCCGTTTAAATCCATAGACTCTTGGGTAGACATGTGTGTTCTTACACACTACACAGCCTTCATCCCACTTTTCGCACCCATCGTAATCAAAATGAGCACTGCTACCACTGACACTCCAACAATCATGAAGGGTCCATACAATTCGAATATTCTTCTTTTTAAGATACTTAAACAACATCTCAATATTGAGATAAAACCCATGAATGTTATGTAAATGGACAACATCTGGCTGAAATGCATCCAGTCGCTTCAATAACTTTCGTGTTTGAAAAGATGAATGCAGTCCATGTCTTCCAAATAATAAGGTCATTGCGAAATGCATCCAGGTCGAAAGTTTATTTCCAAAGAAAAAGGTATCTTCTTTGGATTTACAGTCATAACGTCCATAACACATCAAAACCTCATGACCTTTTTGCTTCATATCTTCAGCACAAGCACGCACAAGCCCACCAGTACTGCCATAATCTAAAACAGTATTTATGTATGCTATTCTCATAGTCCCCTCCCCAGGTACATTTACTTAGCTGCCACTTTTTTCCATGACACTCCAAGTACGAGTAATAGTATCCCAATAAAACTAATCGCAAATACACCTAAGAGTCGTACTTTACTTAATGCCGGTGATACCTGACTCACTTCATCGGGCATGTCGATAATGTGAACAATATCGACACCATAAATATCCTGTGATACTTCTTTAATACTGTTTGCAAGTGATTGAACAGTTGGCAATACGTCTTCTTTATGCGCGCTGTTAACACTAACTTTTACTGTTTGCGCAGACGCCCGCGTTTCAACATCTATCATATCACTCAAATCACTCATCTCTAAATTCAATGCCGGTACACCTTTGAGTGTCTTTTCCAAAACAAGGGATGAACTTGCGAGATCTTCCATTGAATATGTAATTGTGGAATATTTCCCGGGTGAGTAGTTTTCACCGATATCCTGATTATTATTAATCAGAAGCGTTGCGGTTGCATTAAAGTTACTGCTTCCACTTAAGCGCACATAACCAAAATACGCAGCACTAAACACGATGGGAACCAATATAATTACCACAAATCTACGTTTAATTATTTCATATATTATTTCTTCATTTGTCTTCACAAACCCTATCCCCCTTGATGTAAATTCATATTAAATTATAACAACTTCACAGACCTTTGTCATTAGGTCGTTTTGATTCAGTTACTTTGAGTGAAAAGAAAAAGGTGATCACAGTGTATCACCAGGGCATTTCAATGATGAAATGACTTTTCCCCCCCAGTAATTTTTATTCAACCATTTATTGACGCGGATCTTGTTGCCAAACAACGCGTTTAATATAGTCTGTATACGAAATTAAGATACGCAATACTTTCTCAGATACATTGGGCATTGAATAATCCGCAACAAGGCGCAATGTCTCAGGTGATTGATGCTCTAATACCGCTAATCCTTGTAAGATTCTCTCTTTACCCACACCCACCATCATCACCGATGCTTCTTCCATCGCTTCTGGACGCTCATGCGCATCGCGAAGGTTGAGTGCTTTAAACCCTAAGATTGATGATTCTTCACTAATAGTTCCACTATCACTCAATACAGCTTTCGCATATTTTTGTAAATGAACATAATCATTAAACCCTAAAGGTTTTAACGTTTGAACCCGTGGATCCAGTTCAAGCCCAGTTTTCTCTAACATGTTTCGAGTTCGTGGATGGGTACTCACGATAATAGGTAAATCATAAACTTTCGCAACTTCATTTAAACTTTCAATTAAAGCTGTAAAATGAGCCAAGTCACCAATGTTTTCTTCACGGTGTGCTGATACCACAAAATATTGACCATTTGTCAGATTTAAGGTTTCAATTATTTGAGATGCTTCAATTGCATCTTTACGGCGCGCTAAGACCTCAAACATTGGACTTCCGGTTTTAATCACTTGATCCGCGTTAAGTCCTTCCTTCAACAAATATTCACGTGCAATATCACTGTATGTTAAGTTAATATCTGCAACATGGTCCACAATCTTGCGGTTTGTTTCTTCAGGAACACGTTGATCAAAACAACGATTTCCTGCTTCCATATGAAAGACTGGAATTTTCTTGCGCTTTGCTGCAATTGCACACAAACATGAGTTCGTATCACCCAGCACTAAGAATGCATCCGGATTTACGTCATCAAGAATGGGTTCAATGTTCATCAAGATTTGACCAATGGTACCAATTGGACCCCCATGCGCAGCATTTAAGAAATAATCTGGCTTACGCATATTGAAATCTTTAAAGAAGACCTCATTCAGTTCGTAGTCGTAGTTTTGTCCTGTATGAACCAAAACATGGTCAATGGCATCGCTGGTTTCAAGCCGTTCAATAACGGAAGATAAGCGAATAATTTCAGGACGTGTTCCAACAACCGTCATCACTTTTAGTTTTTTCATGATTTACTCCTTTAAATCGTTACACTTCTAAGAAGAAGGTATCGGGTCTTTGTGGATCAAAGGATTCGTTACACCACATAATGGTTACCATATCCGCATCTCCAGTGTTGATAATATTGTGTGTATATCCCGGTGGAATATCCACAACTTCAAGCTTTTCATCCGACACATGATACTCAATCACTTCAGTTTCAAAGATATCTCTAAATTGAATGACACCGCATCCTTTAACAACTAAAAACTTCTCAGTTTTTGTGTGATGCCAGTGATTCCCTTTCGTGATCCCAGGTTTTGAAATATTAACACTCACTTGGCCAAACTCCGGTGCTTTCACAATCTCTGTGAAACTTCCACGTTGGTCTTGGTGTTGGGTTAATGGATATGAAAATTGATCGGTTGGAAGGTAAGTTAAATATGTACTGTATAACTTCTTCACAAATGGATGATCCATATTCGCAACTACCAACGAATCACGGCTTTGCTTGAACAAACGCAGGGTCTGTTCAAGGGTACGTAGCGTGAGCGTTTCTTTTGTTTCAATCTCATAGTAGTGATCCTTTGATAATGCGACATTTTTTCTGATGTGTGAGACAATCTCAGATACAAGATCATCAATATAAACAAGGGTCAGTTCATAATCAGGATTCGATACGGTAATGGGTTCATCGCGTGCGATTTGATGGCACCATGTCGAAACAACCGAGTTGTAGAATGGACGCGACCATTTCCCAAACAAATTTGGAAGGCGATAGATCATCACCGGAACACTGTGTTTCTGTGCATAATGCAATAAGGCAATTTCACCATCTTTTTTACTTTTTCCATAATCATTGTCAAGGGTCGCTTGAATGCTGCTTGTGATTAAAATTGGCACGATGTTTTTGTGCTTTTCTAAAAGTGCACAGAGCTTCTCTGTCAAGGACGCATTGCCTTCATAAAATTCCGAAACATTGTCAGGACGATTGACTCCTGCAAGGTGCACCACAAAATCACAGTTTTGTGCAGCATCTTCTAATGTTTCTTCTGTATCATCTCGATCAAAAAGCAACACTTCAATGTCTTCAAACGATTTCAGTGTACTTACGACATTTTTCCCAACAAAACCACTTGAGCCCGTTACTAATACTTTCATGAATCCCTCCACCTCATTTTACGCGTAAATCTTTAAGTTCATCTTTAATTTCATAAAGATCCAACAGTTTCTCTTGAATCTCTTGAATTGATAATTGATAGGTATTGTGTGAATTATACTCTTGTTCACTTGTATTCTCTTCACCCTCTACAAAATACTTATCATAGTTTAAGTCACGTTGATCCATCGGTACACGGTAATAATTCCCCAAGTCCTCGGATTTCACATACTCTTCTTTGGTAAGCAGTGTTTCATAGAGTTTTTCACCATGTCGGGTTCCAATTACACGGGAACCAACCGCTGATTTTGTCAGTTCTAAAATCGCATCTGCAAGGTCTTGTATGGTGCTTGCGGGTGATTTTTGAACAAATAAATCCCCAGGTTTCCCATTTTGAAATGCGAATAACACAAGGTCAACCGCCTCATCAAGACTCATTAAGAACCGGGTCATATGAGGGTTTGTTAAGGTGAGGGGTTTGCCTTCTTTAATTTGATCTAAGAAGAGTGGGATTACAGAGCCGCGTGAAGCCATAACATTTCCATAACGGGTTCCGCAAATAATGGTTGTATCACGAGCCATTCTTGCTTTCGCAACAAAGGTCTTTTCCATCATGGCTTTTGATATCCCCATTGCATTGATTGGATAGGCTGCTTTATCCGTAGATAAACAAACAACCCGTTTTACACCTTGAGCAATTGCTTCTTCAAGCACATTATCCGTTCCCAATACATTGGTTTTTACGGCTTCAACTGGAAAAAACTCACAAGAAGGAACTTGCTTAAGCGCCGCAGCATGGAATATAAAATCTGCACCCCGTACTGCATGGACAATGCTTGAACGATCGCGTACATCCCCAATATAAAATTGAAGACGATCATCATTGAATTCCTTACGCATATCATCTTGTTTCTTTTCATCACGTGATAAGATGCGAATTTCTTTGATATCTTCTTTAATGAAACGACGCACTAACGCATGTCCAAATGATCCGGTTCCACCGGTTACTAATAATATCTTGTCCTTAAACATCTTTGCTTACTCCTCTTTCATAATGTGAACCATTTGATCCACTAATTTATCTAAACTAAAATTTTCTCTACTATAAGTATACCCATTTTTACCCATTTCTTCTAGTGCTAAGGGATCAAGTGCCATGCATTCTTTAATGACACGCACACAATCATCAATACTTTCAGCCTGGGCACAAAATCCACAGCTTGCAAGTTTCAATGTCAGTTGGGTTTCACCTTCCCCTGATGCAAGAATTGGAATGCCTGCAGCCATATAGGATTGAACCTTTGCAGGGAGGGTCCGACTGATGACTGGATCACTTTTTAAAGACACAAACCCGAAATCATTTTGGTTCAAATAATGGATGACTTCATGACGGGCAACTGGATCAATAAAGGTGAAATAATCCATGACATTGTGTTCACGAATTAATTCTATAAGCGGTTGTTTATATCGACCATCTCCCAATAACGTGAATTTTACATTATCGATCTGTGCTTCTTTTAGGCGCTGACTCACCCCCACAAGCAAATCAAGTCCTTGTGCTTGACCAATGTTCCCTGTAAAGATTATTTTTAGGGTTGAAGTGTCCAATGGTTTTGTCCATATGTGATCATCAAATTCTGCATGTTGCGGGACATAGTGAATCGCGGAAGGTGTCACGCCATAGTCCACTAACACCTCTTCAAACATTTGCGATGAGATCATGATTGAATCAAAGCGACGATAGATCTTAATGCACATCCGTTCAATGGCGTTTTTAAGTCGTTGAGAAGGAATGTTGAACATTGCAAAAAGATTTCCAGGCCATAAATCCATCAGATAAAGCGTTGCCTTAAGACGGCGTCTTTTCGCAAAGCGAAGTCCTGCCCAACAGATAAATAAAGGTGACGTGCAATAGACAAGCACGACATCAGCTTGATCGCGCGTAAATGTCGCATAAAAGAAACTTGATATGATATACGAGAGATAATTCAACATGAGCATGATTGGATTTTTTCCGCGTGGTATCACAGGAAGTCGCATCACTTCAATGTGATCGTCAATCATTTCATGTCGTTTCTTAAACCATCCATATCCGCTAAAAAAAGACCCCGATGGATAATTTGGAGTTTGAGTAATTACTTTTACATCATACCCTTTTTTCACAAGTTCTCGTGAAATATCATTCAACTTGAACTGTTCAGGATCGTAATGGTTTGTATAGATACATACTTTTTTCATATCAAGTCACCAGACATCATTTCTTTTTTTCAAACCCTTCAGTGCTGTCTTTTTTAAAGACAACAGTGAGCGTTTGGAGAATTAATTTAATATCCATCCAGATACTAAAGGTCTCAATGTATAACAAATCCATCTTGAGTTTGTCTTCAGGGGATGTGTTATAACGCCCTTCGATTTGCGCAATTCCTGTCAGTCCTGCCTTCACTTGAAGACGGTAACGAAATTCAGGAAGCTCACTTTCATAGCGTTCCACATTTTCAAGCATTTCTGGACGTGGTCCAACAACACTCATTTCACCCTTCATGACATTGATAAATTGTGGTAATTCATCCAGACGTACTTTACGTAAGAATTTGCCCACTTTTGTAATACGATCGTCTTCGCTTGTCGACGAATAATTCTCTACATTTTCTTTCATGGTTCTAAATTTATAAACACTAAATACACTACCATCTACTGTATAGCGTGCTTGTTTAAAGAAGACGGAGCCACCATCTTCAAGTTTGATCATAATCGCCACAACTACATATACTGGAATCAATAAAAGGATTCCAAAAAACCCCACAAACAAGTCCAACAACCGTTTCCAGGTTCTTTGACCCAATGTGAGTCCATCATTACTAACTTGAATCACAGGGATATCCCCAAATACGATGTTTTCGCCTCCAAATGCAACAAGATCTGCAATGGCAGGAATATACGCATATGAGATTCCACATTCATAACACGTTTCGATGTATGAATTTCTCAGTGTTAAGTCACGAACGGACAATAAAACAAACTCACTTTCACTAAGCGTCGTTGCGACCGCTTCTTTATCATCACAATGAAGAATAATTGGATCACGGTATTGGAGCTTATAGCGTTCGAAGTAATTTGTAATACTTTTTAGACTGCGCACCCCATCATGAATTATGAGGGTGTGTTTTGGTGAATAGAGTTTAAAGTAGAAGTAATTTCCAAAATACGCAAATATAATGATAAGAACACTTTGAACACAAACAATCATAAGCAGTAAATCTATGTGTTCAAAGGTTAAGCGTGGGTTATTGTGAAGATTGGTATTCATAATCATCAGCTGAACATATGCCGCTAAGTCGCTGACTAACACAGATACGACGGCACCATAAATAATGGGTTTACTTTTACGTTCCCCAATTTTAAAATTCCCATAAACAGACAACATCAACGCAAACACTAAAACATACATGAGCGTGATGGTTGCAAGTGTACGTGAAATATTCTGTAATGCTATGTTACGCAGACTCATGCCAAAAAAGAATACAGCAAACAACGTAACATATACGAATACCTTATATAGCATAACAATTAATTGCTTTGTGTATTTATTCATATTAACACCTCAGAAGTACACAACAAACATAAATATATTACCACAAAATGCTCCTTTTTAATGTAATCACATAATTTTCGACATTAGGAAAAAAGTTTCTTGCTTACACTTATTATACACAATTCAGCTAAAATAGAACTTAAATTACACTTATTGCGTAAAAATACACACAGGAAAGTTCTGGGCATATTAATTCTTTGTATAGGCATAAATTGTATCAATCCATAAATTTATCTGCGATATACTCCGATCTTATGGATGCATTCTCGCCATTTCCCTTTAAAAAACCCTTGTCTCCAAGGGTTAACATACATTCGCACCTTCACCACAGCCTGGTATCAATGAGAACATATCTTGATATACTTCTAATAATTCATTGTAAATGTCTTGTGTCATTGGCACAAATGGATCCGTTTGACTCGCTACGGTTCCCACATGACTTGCGACAAGTTCACCATTCACAACCACAACAACAAGTGGTGTATGAATTCGACGGATTGTAGGATCATCAAGGCCACTATATTCTGGAGCCCAATCACGCAATACATCCAATAAATCTTTATAAAATTGTGTTCCTTCTTCGGTTGTTACGATCTCACCGGCTTCGTTTTTTTCTTGTGTATCGCGCTCATCCAAAACATCCACAAAATATATTGAATCTAAATTTACAGCTTTAGCTGCATCATCCGCTACGCGAATGGATGCTCGACACCAGGGACATTCTGGAAACCCAAAATATACTACCCCTGTTCCACTTCTTAATAAACCCAAGATATCTTCAGATGAAGCGGTTTTGAACACATGATCTTCTGGTAGATTCACATCAATATAGGTTTTACCATTGGTTGACTTTGTTCCATTAAACGCACTAAATGCTTCAGCGATTGTATCAACCACTGGCTCATCAACTTCTTTTGAGCATGAAGCAAGTACGAACATCCCAAAAATCAAGAGCAATAAACCCAGTCTATGTCTCGTCTTCATTTTAGATCTCCTTTACTCTATTCATTATACTCAAAAATCAAAAGTTGTAAACCAATGATTATTGATTCAAGGTATTCATGAACCTTTCTAGTCGGTCCATGGCTTCTTTTAAGACATCCATTGAATAACAGTATGAAATTCTTAAATACCCATCTTGACCAAAATAGATACCCGGAATCATGGCAATTTTGGCTTCTTTTAGGATGCGTTTCGCAAATGCAAGGGAATCTGAATCGTATTTTGTGATATTTGGGAAAATGTAGAATGCGCCTTTTGGTGCTTCAACACTAAGACCCATTTTATTTAAGCGCTCAACCACATAATCTCGACGCACCTTATAGTCATCTTGCATATAAGTTAAGTCCAGGTCCATGGCTTCTTCAACTGCTTTTTGCACGAAAGTTGGAATCCCTGTCACTAAGTTTTGATGCAGTTTATGCATATTTGAAATTAATGCCTCATCCGCAATCAGATAGCCCAAACGCCACCCAGTCATCGCGTGCGATTTCGAGAAGCTTTGGATGATAATCAGACGATCTTTCATATCAGCACGACTTCGAATGCTTGGACAATCACCCTCATAAATAAATGAACGGTAAACATCATCCAGTAAAATCTTAAGGTCGTATTTTTTCGCAAAATCACATACCGCATCCAGCGATGCTTGATCAAGTACAGCACCCGTTGGATTGTTCGGTGATGTCAAAAGGATTGCGCGTGTTTTGTCGCTCACAACGTCTTCTAACATCTGTGGTGTGATTTGAAAGTTATGATCGGCATTATACAGTGACACTGCTTTTGCACCACACAACTCAGCTTGTGAGAAATAAAGGGCAAAACAAGGCGTTGGAACAATGATTTCATCCCCTGCTTGCAATGTTGTCCACATCCCCAAGGTTAACCCTTCAGTTGCACCTGCTGTAACAATGACATTCTCTTTGGTAAAGCTGTCTGAGAAGTGTGTGTTTTCATACGCAGCAATCTTTTCACGAAGAGATGTCAGACCGATTGCAGGTGGATAATGTGTTTCATTGTTTGAAACCGAGCGAATCAATGCATCCTTAATCACTTGTGGTGTATCAAAGTCTGGTTCACCGATTGTTAAGAAGACAATGTCTTCAAATTGCTGGCAATATTCGCTAAATGCACGAATGCCACTCAGTTCTATGGTATCGATTCTTGTTTTCATGGTCTTTACCCCCTATAATTCACTAACATATCGAGTACTTCTTTTGCTGAACGTTTCAGGTCGTTTTCATCACGATCTTCAACACCTAATTTGGTAAATACTTGTCCTACATGAACATTTGATCCTTTAAATGCATCAAAATATAGATCGATGAGCGGATCACACACATCTTGTTTTTGAAGCGGTCCAAATGGATTTGCAAAGTAGGATGTAGTAATCCCTACTTCATGCGTTGTTGCTTTTGCCATACGCTTCCCTTCAACAAATACTTGTTTGTGTTGCGCTGCATTTTCAAAGATTTCAAGGCCGATTTTGTCTTCGTAATTATTTGCATAAAAGAAGAAATCAACTTTATGATCACTTGAGATTGTCTCATAATCACTCACAGGAATAATTACCCGTGCATTTACTGTGGATTCAGGATTCATAAAAATGGAACGGTCCATGGCTTGATAAGGTAAGCTTCTATCAAGATCATCAAGGCGCACAAAGGCACCAATTTCACTTCCTTTTGCATAGACTTCACCATTGTTTAGTCCAAAAGATCCCATATCATCAAAAATTACATCCATGCGTTCAATGTTATCGCTACCCATATTTGTAATCTCTTCGATAATCTCAGATTTCCCTGCTCCAGAGTCACCCATAAATACAACGCCATATTTGCGTTTGTCTTTTAGATAGACATTGACCATTGCCCCATGGATTGGCAAGCGTTTTTTGTTCATCGCAGCCACATTGTGACAGGTCAACGTGATTTTCTTTAAATACCCAAAGTATTCAATTTTTGGGTTATAGGCAATTTTCCCAACCACAATATCGTTTTTACGATCATTATAGAAGACCATATCATCGGTTCCATCTTTGACACCAAAGGTCACAATAATATCCGGTTTGCGGCTATTTATTTCCTCAGTTGAAGCCAGTTCAAATAGATTTGACAACGATAACCCTGAGAAGATAAAGTCTTTATGGAAATAAATCATTGCAAGATAGGATCCAACTTTTGCTGGGTAACAGAAGAATTCTTCCGATGAAAATTCTAACCCTTCAATCGGGTTTTCATACACTTCTTGGAAATGACCTTCCCGTTTATTTGTTTTTGGGTGAAGGAGAAGTGGTGAACGCAGTAAAATTGAGTCGATTGACACTAACTTCTTAACATTACTATAGGTACTTGGTACCTTGTTTTGTTTCACAATCAGCGTCACACTGGCATTCGTCCCTGCGTGAAGTTGACGATACACTGAATTTTTTCTTCCTTGAACTTTCTCTTGGAAAATACGATAAAAGCCCAAAAGAATCCGGTTGAATTCACCGTCCCGTTCCATAAAATTGATTAACTCTGATTTTTGGTGTTTATTAATGTAGATAATCGAGCATCGTTGGAAATTACGCCAATAGGTATAGATACCTTCAATGACTTCAAGTAAAGCACGACGGTTTTGAATATAAGGGTGCGCTACACTGTCTAATGGTGTAACCAATAATTCGCGTAAGCATGAGATTAATTCATTTTGAATTGTTTTTCCATTTGTTTTCGATAATGACAACCACTCAAGAATTGACGGTTGTGCTTGTTGTAAATAACCATCGATGATGATTTTGAATGCATCGCTGTTTAAAATATCTGAATTTCGCACTGGAAATCCATCATTGAAATTTAAAATCGCGGTATCACCTTTAATGTATAATGATTCAGCCATAGGTTCCCTCCTTATGTTAGGCATTGATTAATTGATTGATTAAAGTTCTAAAATTGCTTCAAGTAGATACGGTAAATAGATTGGAAGATCTGGAGGTCTTCGTCCAGACACAAGATTTCCATCTTTAATTGCAGGGACATCGCTCCACGTTGCACCTACATACATGAGATCATGTTTGATCCCTGGTGTACTGGTCACATGGCGTCCCTTTAAAATACCCGCAGAGGATAATACCCATCCTGCATGACAGATTTGTCCAATCACACGGTTATGTTGGTCCATGTATCGTACAAATTCTAATACGTCATCAATGCGACGAAGCGCATCGGGTGCCCATCCACCTGGTATTAATAAAGCGTCATAAGTTGAAATATCAACATCTTTAAATGCGATATCACTGGTTACACTGAGTCCATATTTGCCGTGATAGGTTGTGTTTGCACTTAGTGCAGCAACATCTACCTGCGCATGGGCTTCTTTGAGTCGAATCATCGGATAAAAAAACTCCAAATCATCAAAATCATCACTGACAAGTGTTAATACTTTTGCATCTTCCAATCGCATGAGGTTCCTCCTAATTTCGTTAGTGTATCATCGATTTTCCTTGACTCAAGGATAAAACAAAACGCAGTCGTAAAAAACTACTGCGCATTCTTCTTCAGCTCAATAAATTCTTTTGCTTCCTGGCTGATTTTCATAAGATCAACCCCTTGTTTACGAGCCGCAAAGATACATCCACAGTAACACTGTCTGTAGATATCATAATCATGACACAGCTCCACAGACCGTTTGTAACCGTTGTTCTTCTTAAAGTCACTCGGTAAATAACTCACATCATACAGTTTTTGAACATCCAGTCCAACTGCATTGACTAACTGACTATTTTTATGGGGAGAAAGTGTAATTGCACTTCCAAAATAATCAAAACCCAATCGTGCAGCTTCTTTTGCGACACTATCTAGGCGCATATCAAAACAAGCATTGCACCGTTTACCACCTTCAGGCTCTTCTTCTAAGTGTCCTTCTTTAACCATCTTTACAAACGCATTGGGTTTATAGGGGGCTTCAATGAATTTCACGTCATTGCCTGTTGAGGCGTTAAATGCTTCAACAAATTCCTTTTGAACAAGTGCGCGCCGGTCGTATTCAACCTGCGGATAAATGTTTGAATTTGAAAAATATACCGTAACATCACAATGCTCACACAAAGATTCTAACATTACTGTACTACAAGGTGCACAACAACTATGCATCAAAACTGTGGGTCTGATTGAATCAGCATGCCACTTCTTAATGACTTTTTTCAAAACATCATCATAGTTCACTTTTTGATCTTTTTGATAGGTCATCAGTAAGTTTTGAATTTCATCCTTTGTCATTGATCTCACCTCTTAGTGTGTATTATATCATGACTTTGGTTTGTTTGAAATATTTCGCCAAGGACAAGTTTTTTGTTCCAACCAATCGATGCATCCATAAACCACAAATCCAAAGATACTTAAGAGTAAAATGCCACTAAACATGTCTGGGTAATTTACCATTCCCCACCGGTTCATGATATAATACCCAATCCCTACTTGGTTTACAAAGGTTTCAATAAAGAACAAAACCGCAATGCTCATTCCAAATCCTGATCGGATTGCACTGAATAAATACGGTGCACTATAAGGAATTAAAATATCTATAAGTTGGGATTTTTTTGAAAGATTTAATGATTTCATCGAAACTTGATACGCCTTTGGCATGGCTTTAAGTGCATCTCTTGATGCAACAATAAATTGAAAAATGACCACAAACACTAAAATAATAATCCGAGCTGTCTCTGAGATTCCAAAGATTACCATCACGATGGGTAAAAAAGCAACTTTAGGTAAGGGTGTGATGACATACACAATGGGTGAAAGCAGTGTGTCAATCAGTTCAACCTTAGCCATGATAAATCCAGTCAGAGTTCCAATGATAAACGCAATTGAAAGCCCATAGAACAGTCTTAAGGCACTTGCGAATAAATGACGCATCAACACTGGAAAATTTCGAATTAGCGCTTGAATGGTATTTAAAATGGAAGGAATCCCAATGCCTGCAGAAAACAAATACAACAATTCCCAAATAATGCATAAAAATACAAAGGCGTACAGCGTTTTTAGACTTTTCTTAATCATCTATAGCGCCTCCTTAACTTGTATGCACAGTTCAAAAAATGATGGATGCTCACGACAGTTTTCAATATCATAGATGGTATTTTCAATTTGTTTAAGGATTTTCCCCTCACGCATTACCATGATTGAATTTCCCAAATAAACCGCCTCATCAATCTTATGTGTCACATATACAATGGTAATGTCTGAGTTTAAATGTATGTTTTTCAAGACATCTTGAATTTGTTCTGAAGTAAATGCATCTAAAGCTGCAGTTGCTTCATCAAAAAGAATCACATCCGGATCAAGGGCGAGAGCCTTAGCGAATCCAACACGTTGTTTTTGTCCCCCACTCAGGGTTTCAATATAGCGATCTTTAAAGGATCCCATTTCCACTAATTCTAATGCTTCACAGGCTTTTTTATGGGCATCTATTTTACTGTACCCACGATCTCTTAAAATAAATGCAATATTTTCACAGGCTGATTTCCACGGAAATAATCCCAAGTCTTGAAACAAAATGGTGGTCTTATTTCTGACACCACGTACGATTTCACCATCAATTTCCACAACACCACTTTGAGGGTTTACAAGGCCAGCTACGATATTAAGCAACGAAGATTTCCCACATCCCGATGGCCCTACGATGGTTGTTAATGAACCCTTTCTAAGAGAAAAAGACACATCATCGAGTGCCTTTGTTTCTCCATAAGAAAGTGAACAATTCTTTACTTCTATCATTATTTTACCCAGTTTGTATTCACTGCGTCCTCAAATTTCACATCAGTATCCATATCTAATGTTGACTTCATCCAAGAAACAACAGAATCATACACAGTTTCACTTAACTCACTGGCTTCAGTATAGGTTGGGAAAACCATGGAATCTTTAATTTGAGTATCAAGTCCTAATTTTTCAATGACTGCATCTTTAAGTGCACTTTCATCATCTTTGAGTGTTCCTACAGCTTTGTTGTATGCTTCATAGAATTTTGTAATTGAAGCACTCTTTGAATCAACAGAAGATTGTTGCCACATTAATAGGTTCGGTGAATCAAATTCAAGGACAATACGGTCCAATCCATTCACTACAGACATGGATGCCATTGGCTCTGGTAAGATTGCACCATCAAGAAGCCCTTTCGCAACCATTTCAAGTCGTTGTGGTACTGCATCAATAAATTCCTTTTTGATAGTAAAGTCTGTCAATCCCAAATCTGCTGCATATTGTGTAACACTTACTTCAGCCATACCAACAGAAATTACATCTTTTGTTAGGTTTTCTTCTTTGGTAACCATTGAGAAAATCGTTTGTGTTGAACTTAATCCTACCACATCATACCCCGCTTCACGCATTGCCACTAGACCCATAATGTCCGTTACAACCGCATCCACAGCTTTAGTTTGAACTTGTGTATCACGATCATTCCCGTTACTATAAACAATCAATTCAACTTCAAGCCCTAATTCTTCAAAATACCCTTGTTTTTCTGCCCAAATTACTGGAACACTATCAAGCGATGGCATCACACCAATCGTAATCTTTTCAAGAGGTTTTTCACCACTTGAGCTACATCCTGCAAGTATTGCACACAGGCTTACTAATAATAATCCAATTTTCTTCATAATATTCCTCCTACCCAAACCATTATAAAGGTATATTTCCAACATAAAAAGTGTCAGATAAACTTATGCAAAAATTATCAAAAAAAATCGATTCAAAACTAACAAATAATTGCTTCACTTGTGCAGAGTGAGCAATTTTGTTATAAATACGCGTTGAATGTATTTAAATAAAATAATGGATTCAAATCGATGATTTGTGTAAAAAAAATGAGAGAAAATCCCTCATTTTATGCATTTTTGTTAAAATAATTAATTGCAAACATAATTACGAATCCAACCATAAATAATAAAATCATAAACGGAATTTCTTCAACCCTATAATATTTGAATTGATTAAACATGTCGAATACCGATCCAACAATAAACCCCAGTATAATTAAGTAAAGACGGCGACGGTTCTTTTTCAATTGATTTTCTAAGAAATGCGTCAAGGCCACAGTTCCTAAAACAATTCCGATAGCAAGTGGGACTAAAATACTTAAATCAAAAGAAGTAATCGCCGTTAAAACCATTTCATAAGCCCCAAAACTCAACAATAAAAATGAGGTGCTAATACCTGGTAAGATTAATGCAACGGCAACAGGTATCCCCACTATAATCAGCGTAATGAACTGAACACCATCAGCTTGAGTGTCCAGATTAATAAAGGCAGATGCTTGGTGATTCAAAACTAATACAATCACGATTCCTAATAATAAGTGAACCACGTCAATCGCATGAACTCTTCTTAGATCAATCTCACGCTTAAATAAAAGTAGGCCTGCAGCAATGACCCCTAAGAAAAAGGAAATCGTGAGTTCATAGTTTCGATTTAAGAGGCTCAAGAGAAGGGGAGAGAAAAGTGCAAGTGCAAGAATAACTCCAATTCCCATGATGACCATTAAGTCTAATTTATGTATTTTTCCACGCATTAATGAACTTAATGAGTGAATGGCTTCATCAAACACATTTAAAAGAATCATCATCGTTCCACCACTCATTCCTGGAACCAAAAACGACACGCCAATCAATAGACCTTTCAAGAAATAAACACAATATTTAATCATCGGTTGCTCCCACAGATACATTACTGATTTCAACAAGACTCGCTCCATTGAAATTAAAAGGAATCTTTTGTGCACCTTTCAACAAATCCACACGAACACTGAGTCTCTCTGGTTGCGTAATTACATAGGTACGCCCTTGCACATTTAACGTTACAGATTCATTTTCCAACACATCAATATCAAAGGATACTGTTTCACTGACTTCTTGTTTTGAATATACCAAGAGTTCAAGTTCATCTAAATTCATGACTGCATCATTTTTTACATAAAGGTGTTGTTCATTATTATAAGAAGTCTTCACTGAAAGCGCAAGACTATCTTGTTTTTGTGCAGGCACAATCGCCTTTTCTTTGTTATCGGGTGTAACCATGATCACAACATCATCAGGAATTGAGTCCATGTCAACTTCGGGAAAATCTTTAATATACGTTTTAAATACGCTATTGGTCAAGGTATATAATGAATTATTTCGACCATAATAAGTTGACCACCATAACCCTAAATCATCATTTGCTCCAACAAGTAAGATGTTTTCATCTTCTAAACGCATCAATTGTGTATAAAAGGCTTGTGCTTGAGCATCATTAAATCGAATTAAGTTACTCGCACGATCACTAATTCCTCTATTTTTCATCCAGTCAACGCGAAGTGGTAAACTCACACGTTCAATTGAAGAAATACTGAACGCCACAATCAAAAGTAAAACAAGTCCAAATAAAATACGATGGGTTACCTGGTACATCCCTTTATAAAATGTGTCCAACTCATTCACAGATATTTCCTTGATCCAATCCAATACGATGTAGAAAAAATTCATAAGCCCCACAACTATCAGTGGTACTGCAAACGTTAGTACCTTAAAGTAAGAATACCTTAAATCTAATGCTTCATTTCCTTCTTTCATACTTAAGAATACAAACGGCATTAAACAAAGCGCAAGCATGGTAAATCCTTCGCGTCGATGACCTTTATACATTGTAAAGAAAACACCTACATAACTCGCAATAAAGAAACAAATTGAAAGAAAAGTCATCACTAAAAATAATTTATCTGGTACATATGAACCGGTTAGGGTTCTGCCCCAAAAAATCCAATTTAATCCCAGTGATGAATTCGCGAAGGAATAGATAAAGTTTAGACTACTTCGTGTAACACTGCCACCCAATTCAATTGAAAACTGTTCCCGATAAGGAAACACGAAAATTACGATTGTTAAGAGAATCACCCCAATATTTAATAGATACACTTTATTAAATTCTTTGGTGAAAAGGAGAATCAAGGCACTGAGTATTATCATTCCTAATACAACATAGGTTCCATCAAGGAGTGTCGTAAAAAAGGAAACGCCAAGGATCCCTCCCAAAATGGCAGTACTTATTTGTTTTTGAACAAGAACATCCATAAATAATCTCACAAGCACCACTGTAAATGCAGTGAAAAGCCCGATCGGAATAAACCCTTCCATCTGAGTGATCACAACATTTGGTACAACGGTTGCGGCAAACGCAATGAAATACTTCCTACGCGTTGATAATGGAAAACCATCTAAGGCATAGACGACACCCAAATATACAAGCAGTACACCCAAAACATTCATAAATCCTAGTGTGGATGAACCATCTACGAAATACACGGATGCAATAAATGCTTGAAATACGCCACGCCCGATACGATGTGTTCCGTGGAAATAGTGATAACTTGATCCTAGGTAAGGAAGATCAAAAACCTTTGAATCCAGCGAACTAAATGGAAGATTCTTTAAGAACTCTGCATGTGATGCATAATACAAAGTATCCCACCACGCAAAACCTTTAAAAAACTGAGCACCAATAATCACAAAGCTAAATCCTGATATCACAAGGATTATGAGTGCATAAAATAGAAATTGTTTTGAAGGATACGCGATCGTCTCTTTATTTTTTCTTATATAGATTACACATACAATCAAAGCTCCAATTAATAGAGGCCAAGCTGTAAATTTCACCGGAATGTCTAAAGGTACAAGTAAAAGTTCAATGCAAATGATCAATGCATATCCAGAAAATAAGGATAATGCATGAATCCCATCATTTGATAGCCGCTTATCAGCTTTACTAAACGCAAAATGAGTGAATGGAAATCCAACACACCATAAAATCACAAACCCCGTTAATAACATCAAAATACTCATAATCTGACTCATCTCACACATACTCCTCTAGTTCTTAAATGTAAAATACTTCTGACCGATAAAATTAATCGCAGTAAAAACAACTGAACCAAGCATCATCGTTATATTATCAATGACGTGTTGGCTTTGACTCACAAGTGCAACCATCGATTTAATGAATGGTTTAAAAATGACATAAGCCCCCACATAACAGATTGCGACATTCAGTGTAAATTTAAAGGCAGATGCCCCGATTGATGCTTCGGATTGAAACGTATAGGTTCGATTTAAGATAAAACTTAAAATACTTCCTAAAATATACGCAACCAATGTTGAGATTGTATCTGAAACATGCATGATGTTGTAAAGAAAAAACATCACAACCCAACTCAACGCGGTATTCATCACACCCACAATACCAAACTTAACGATTTGGAGATCTAATAACCGCTTAATCATGCGGATCACCGATATAATCAGAAATGATATAACGGGGTCTTCGTTTTGTCTCAATGTAGTTTTTCCCTACATACTCACCTACGATCCCAATCGATAGTAATTGTGTTCCACCCAAGAACCATAGACTGGTCATAATGCTTGGCCATCCTGAAACAACATCCCCTTTAAAATATGCGATAAGTGTGTAAAATATCATACCAACACTTACAAACAGAGCAAATATGCCAAAGAATGTAATCATCCGTATTGGCTTAATGCTTAATGATGTAATACCATCAACTGCAAATGAGATCATCTTTTTTAGCGGATACTTACTCTCTCCTGCAAAGCGTTCTTTTCGTTCATAAAATACTGTATCGGATGAATATCCAATCATTACAACAATTCCTCGTAAGAATAAATGCACTTCCTCAAAAGAGGCTAGACCATCCAAAGCGCGTTTACTCATCAGACGATAATCTGCATGATTAAAAACAGTGCTAACACCTAAAGCATGCATCAATCGATAGAATGCTTCTGCACTAACGCGTTTAAAAAATGAATCTGTTTTACGTGAAGAACGTACACCATAAACAATATCCACACCTTTTTTATATTTCTCAATCATTTCATCCATTGCATTAATATCATCTTGCAAATCTGCATCCATAGATATTACTGCATCAGCTTCCTCTTTCACAGTCATAAGGCCAGCTAAGAGTGCATTTTGATGACCACGATTTCTACTTAGGTTTATGCCTTTAATATAAACATCATCCTGGACTAATTTTTGAATCATTGACCACGTTTTGTCTTTAGAACCATCATTCACAAATACAATGCGACTTTGATCATTGATGAGATTTTCTGTCATCAGATGATTGTATTTTTCTTTTAACTGATGATAGGTTTCACGTAAAACAAGTTCTTCATTATAACAGGGTACTACTGTATAAAGTATCATATGGATTCCTCGATATCTCCCACTAATTTTCAAAGCAAATTATATCTTACTTTAAGTGTTCTAACAATCCCCACTTATTAAATTTCATCGTATTAGTCAAGATTTGTAAAGACATCCAGCGATAAAAGGTATTCGGATCCACGTGAACTATTTCCAAATAACATCACTGAGAATTGCTGAGGGATTTCTCTTTGAAGACTCAATAAGTCAATTGGGATTTCAATGCGCCCATCGCTAGAAAGTTTGAATGGCTTGTCTTCGATACCTAATTCCATGATTGAAGCGGTTATTTCCATCGTTGGATCAAATTCGCCCACAAGTTCCACAACGAGCGTAAATGATGTTTCGTTGGGATAGAGGGTTAATGCAACTGAGTTCTCGTCGGTTCCTTCTTCCATAGGTTGTGAATGCTCAATCCAATAATTATAGAGCGCATATTTTTCAGGGTCAAAGGCAGTTCTTGAATCTTTATAATTTTGACTATAAAGTATGCTTGGTACATTTGGATTGTTTACATAATAATTATCATACGTGGCCATCAGTAATTGACCTTGATATAACACCTCAAGCACTGTGTCTAGGTATTTGTCTGGATTAGCGTGGACCAGTTGCGTTGCATATTGGATTACCACACTCAGATAATCAATGAGTTCATTAATATCCGCGTCTTTGTTATGGATATTGGGTAAGATATCCGTCTGTATTAACCGATCAAGGGCTTCATACAGATCCGTAAGATCATTACCATAAGAAAAATACCACCAATAAATAATGTAGTCATAGGTCGTTCCACTGTTAATAATTTTTGCTTTCGCGATTTCTTTGAATTCAGTAGAAAAAGGGTCTTCGAAATTCAACAACCTAAACACAACACCCATCGCGACTTCATACTGATCAGTATCAATATACTTCATCGCAAAAGCACTGACTTGATCTCTTAAGATGCTTTGACTCTTTTGAGATTCTTGATAGGGATCGAATACATTATCCAACTCAGACAGCTTCATCGATATGTTTTGTTGCATGAAATCTTCGGTGCTTGATGTTAACATCAATAACTCAACCTCATTCAAGACGGACTGCACGACCTTTTCTCTACTGGACAAAAACCCAAGATCTTGTTTGTATAAGGCTCTTGCTTCCGTATAATTTCCCTGGTCAAACAATGCGTTGGCTGCTTGATACTGTTTGTATCGACTCACTAAGGGTCTTAAGGACACAAAGGATATCACAAGCACACACACAAGACCCAGTATAAGGATGTGTTTCTTTTGGTATTTTTTGCGTTTCAAAGGTACTGTATCAGAATGATTTACATGTTTATGCTCCTGTTGAATGACTTGAACCATTTGTTTCACTTCATTAAGGGGGCGGTTGTATGTTTCACTCAATGTGCTTAGCGCTTCATCCATATCGTCGATATCATCAGGCAGTGCGCGAAGTGCTCCTTCAAGCATCTCTGCTTGTATATCACGGTGTGTAAATGTTATATTATCCTGCTTTGATTGGCCACAGCGCTTACATATTGAGCTGTTTGTGTTTACATAGGAACACATGCATTGCCACTCATTGTTTGAAAATGAGGGCATGACTTCAAAACGCGCATCTGCTTGTTTTAAGACAGCTACCCTATCAGAGGTCAATACATCAAACTCTACGTGATACAGTTTAATGTGATCAACCTTTACACAGGTGTCACCTAAGCAATACTTCTTCACTGTGATTTGTTTTGGGTGTGTAATATCAAGAATGCAACGGACGCAACCATCATCCAATTGCGTTTCTTGGATTGTGTTAACCGGTGTATCATCACATAAAAACGTGAGACTGTGTATATGAGATGGCTCAAACATACGATTGAACACTACAACTTCAGTTTGAGTCTCAGTTGAATCCATACTTAAAATCCAAATGTCACTCTCTAAGTTTTGAGGAATTTTTGAATTTGCACATGCGTGTATCAGTTTTCGAATCATCGTTTATATCTCCTAGGTCTATCATATCAAATATCTACATCAAATTCACACTAATTTTATAACTTGATAAATGGAAAAAAACGCTGGATAATTCCAACGTTTATGATTTACTGAATATCTGTCAAATTATGGGCAAAGATATACTGATCCAAGGTCAAGCCTGATGCTTCAATAAGCGATGCATATTCAACACCAACATAGCGGATATGCCACGATTCATGTTGATACCCCGTAATGCGATCTTTTCCTTGTGGAAAGCGGATGATAAAGCCAAACCGTGCAGCATTCTCTTTAACATATTGCGCTTGTTGGGTTTCCCCAAAAGCATCAAGGTTTTTATTATCTGCAGCAATATCAAGGGCAAGTCCCGTTTGATGTTCTGAGAATCCAGGACGTGCAGAATACGTATCCGCAGCTTCGATACCATCACTTTGAACATAATTGTTATAAAGGGTACTTTGGAAACTGTAGGAACGATAGGCCGTTGAAATGCTTAAAGGTGACAGTGATGTTTCTTCAATCATGGCAGCATTCAAGGCAACAAAGGCCTCATAGGCTTCTTGTACGACCTGTATTCCTTGTCGTTGTTGGAAGGCGTATTCATCATCGATTGTCACAAGATTCTTTGGTGTATAGCTTTCACCCAATCCAAACCGTTTGTTTACAAGCACCAAGTTTGTGTTTTTATTCAAGGCAACAAGATTTCCATAGGTTTGACCAAAAAATCTAAAATCACTTTTTGATGAAAAGTCTGTTACGATGATTTCAAATTCAGTAGATACGCGATCATGTCCATCATATGCACTCACACTAACCGTAGTTGTTCCATACGTTGATGTATCCACTGTAGAAGGACTAAACTCAAGGCTATCGTTTGGGTTACGGGTACTTACCAACTGATTTAAATCCACCGTTTCATTCAATGCCACTTCGCGATCAAAGGCACCAATAATAAACGGTGCTTGTGTATCTTTCACATCAATTGAAATTGTTTTGTCAAGGACATCATCTTCATGCGTTAATCGAATGGTGACTTTAATCGTGCCCTCTTCATTAAAGGTGAATTGTGATTCACCATTCTCAAAGAGAACACTGAGGTCAGTATTTTCCACAACGCCATCAGATTCGATGTGATTCAAAATAAACGAATCACTCAGGGTTGTTCCCACTTCGATGGCTTCACCGATAAACGTGATGTTCGCATTTTTGTTGATTGAGTCTTGGTCCTTTGAACATCCACTCAGGACAAAAACTGCTGTAAGTAGTACTATAAAAAAACGTTTCATAAAACCCTCCCATCAACTCGGTTCATAACGTTAGTATATCACTATATCTGCGTTGAGATTGTGTGTTTTTTAGTGAGCATGGCTTGTATCATTCAAACACGGTGGAGTCTTTGTGCATCTTTAAAGCACAAAAGGGCATCCAAAGGTTTGATAAGAAGCGTGTGTTTGAACATAAAAACTGCTGTGATAAATCACAACAGCTTGATACAATTGCTTAGATTTTTTCGAAGGTATCGCGGGCAAGTACTAACTCTTCATTGGTTGGAATTACCCATACTTCAGATTTACTTGCATCGTTACTAAACTTCGCAATTTCACCAATCGTAGATGCATTGATATCCCAGTTTAACTCAAGACCCATCGCTTCTTGAATGTTCTTTAGTACGCGTTCACGAATAAAACTTGAGTTCTCACCAATACCACCTGTGAATACAAGTGCATCCACATGACCCAGTTTCACAAAATATGAGCCCACAGTTTCTGCGACACGGTTGGCATAGATATCCAATGTTAATACAGCACGTGGATTCCCTTCTTCATATTTTGAGATGATATCGCGGGCATCGCTGGATAAACCACTTACCCCTAACATTCCCGATTCTTTATTTAAGACATCCAATACTTCATCGCTTGTTTTATCTTCATGATCGACAATAAAGGTCATGATTGCAGGATCAATATCACCCGAACGTGTTCCCATCATAATGCCTGCTAGAGGTGTAAAGCCCATGGATGTCATGATGGATTTTCCATTTTCAATGGCTGTAATTGAAGCACCATTTCCTAAGTGGAGTGTAATGATGTTTGTGTTTTCAGGATCACGCTGCATCAGTTCACACACTTTACGTGAAACATAGAAATGGGATGTTCCATGGAACCCATAACGACGAATTTTATAGTTTTCATAGTACTGATATGGAATTGGATACATGTAGTTTTCAGGTTTCATGCTTTGATGGAATGCTGTATCAAACACCGCAACATGGGTTGCATGTGGCAATACATTTCTAAACGCTTCAATCCCCACTAAGTTCACAGGATTGTGTAGCGGTGCAAGGGATGAGAGTTCATCGATTTTCTGAACCACTGCATCATCAATGACTACTGAATGATCAAAAACCTCACCACCATGAACAACGCGATGGCCTACCCCTTTGATGTCTTCAATATCTTTCAAAACCCCAATTCGAGTCAAGGTTTCAAGTAGAATTGTGACAGCCTGTTTGTGGTCGTTTACATCAACAATATCCACATCTTTTTTTCCATTATATTTCACCGTTACAATTGAATCTTTCAATCCGATTTTTTCAATTTGTCCCAATACAAGTGTCTCTTCTTGTGGCATTGTGAAGAGTTGAAACTTTAGGGATGAACTCCCAGAGTTTACAGATAGAATAATCATTTTTGCTTCCTCTTTTCTATTTTGTTGATTATTGAGAATGGCCTTCATCCTCTTGGCCTGCTAAAAACCTCATAGAGCCCACATTCATCCCTATTATACATGGCTTTTTAGCCTTGTATCAAGTATAACCAACTAAAAGGAAAGTTAACCTTTTAACAAGCAAAAAGTGCACTTTTTAGACACTTTCAATGATTATTGCGACGCCCATGCCACCCCCAATACACAAGGATGCCAACCCATACCGCTTTTGACTGCGTTTAAGTTCATGTGTCAGGGTCACTAAGATGCGATTACCACTGGCACCCACCGGATGCCCAAGAGCAATTGCACCCCCATGGATGTTTGTCTTGTCCATTAATTCTTGAGTTGAAATATTATACGTCTCACTGAGTGTTTGAATCACACCCAATGATTGGGCTGCAAAGGCTTCATTCAATTCCAACACATCAATATCCTGTAACGACAGATTTGCACGCATAAGCGCTTGGTTGATTGCAGGTACTGGACCCATACCCATCATTTTAGGATCCACGCCCCCTTGTCCCATTGAAACAATCCGCGCGAGGGGTTGTATTGATGTCTTATCCAGTGTTTCTTGATCAGAAAGTAAGACAAAACTTGCCCCATCATTAATGCCTGAAGCATTACCAGCAGTAACCGTTCCTTCCTTTTTAAAGGCCGGTCTTAATTTCGCAAGTTTCGCCATTGAAGTATTACGGTTGGGATATTCATCCACATCGACCACCACATCCCCGTTTCGTGTTGAGATGGTGACAGGTGTGATTTCATCACGAAAGACACCTGCATCAATGGCGTTGATGGCTTTTTCTTGTGAGTGCATTGCGAAAGCATCTTGTGCTTCACGGGTGATGGCATAACTTTGCGCAATATTTTCTGCAGTGATTCCCATATGCGTGTGATCAAAGGCATCGGTAAGTGCATCATGAATCATTGCATCGACCATCGTCAAATCACCCATTTTATGACCACTTCGGGTTTTGTGGGATACAAGATATGGGGCTTGACTCATGGATTCAACTCCTCCTGCGAAAACAAGGTGTGCGGATGCATTTGAAATCGCATCGACACCATTCATCACCGCTTTTAATCCCGATCCACAGACCATATTAATCGCATATGCAGGTACCTCAAAGGGAATTCCTCCCAAAATAGACACTTGCCGTGCTAAGCCTTGACCTTGGCCTGGTGATAAAACATTCCCCACAATTACTTCATCGATATTCTTTGGATTCAGCTGGGTCTTGTTGAGTATATCTTTGATAATATCCGCGCCTAAACGTGCGGGCGAAACATCTTTAAATGCACCTAAATAACTTCCAATTGCAGTGCGTTGTGCTGCAATGATATAAACATCCTGTTTCATAATGACTCCTTTAAAATATTATTGGTGTTGGTGTTTAGTAAGTTTAATCCATGAAAGGTAAGATCGTATTGCATGTTCTTCCGATTCAATATAGGGATAGTCCAAGGCCTTTGCGACACGTTTGGCATACAATGACATGAGGTCCATTGCACAATCAATTCCTTCCCAAAGGGCATCCTTTTTTGCGGAAGTATACGTCTTTAAGTACCGTTCATAGTCGTGTGGTTCCATAAAGTCTTTGAACCATTTCCCCAGCTTCCCAGGGTTAAGCTTAAAGGTGTGCTGAAATGCAAGGTCCCATTCAATCACTTGATCAAGTGCACCGATGCATTCTTGATGAAACATCTTTAGTGCATACGGCATTTCATCTCGCATGATGCCTTTCCCCACATTATTAAGACACCACCAGAAATTATTCACACTCTCATGAAAGATGGCTTGACTGGGTTTCGAAATCCAATAATCACGATCGGATGACACGATGTTTTGATCAAAATAGTGATGGGGATCATAGAGCACCTTCGTCATTGAATCCTTTGTTTTTGACATGAAATGGTCGCGTGTTTCAAGGGTAAGGTCAATGCGGTTGTGATCTTCAAACAAGATCAACCAGCCATACCATTGAATTGAACGGTCGCCTTTGACATGCCAGTTTGGCTCTTGAATAAAAGACACCGTTCCCAATTGGTTTAACCAAGAAGAGGTGTTTAGGTAAGGGATGAGTGAATCCACAACACAGACCAAATCATAATCTTGATAGATATCGATGGGTGCGTTTGGATTCGCACGTGACCCATTGAGATACGCACATTGAATATCTGGGTGCTTTTCGATAAACGAGTGGATGGTTTCCATCATCTCACGTTCAATTCGCATCATTTACGACTCCGTTTCCTCAAAGGTGAAAATCATTTCTTCATAGGGGGCTTTTTCAAATCCGAGGTTTTCATACAGTGAGATTGCTCCTTGATTATCATGAGCAACCTCGAGTCGAATCCGGCCAACTTTATGCTTTAACCGCCCTTTAAGTGATTGGATTACCTTTGATCCTAGGCCATGACCTCGCATGGTTTCCTTAATATAAATTTCTTCTAACCAGACATCATAATTTCCAATTTCAGTTGAAAACATATAGGCAAGAAGGATGTATCCGACAAAGGTACCATCCCATTCAATCAAAAACCCGTCCACATCATCATGATGAATAAACCGTTGTACATTACGTTTTACAACGTCAGGATTAAAGGGATAACATACCGCATCACTTGAATACATTTCTTTTGCAAGTGATTGATAAACTTCTTGATTTGTTTCATCTATTTTTACTAACATAACGCACCTTCTTTACATCTATCATATCACATTTATACCGTTACAAAATTAATAGTATCGATCCCCATATTCCCACGACGCACACAATGGACACAGACCGTATGAACCCGTTTCTTATCTTTCTTCATCGCAAACTCAAGATTCTTAATGGCGAATCCATGATTATTTGCGATGACAGACAATTCTTGAAGTCGTGAGGCAGGATAAATCAAAAACATGCGTCCCTTATCATTAAGCAGTGATTTACTCTTTGAAAACAAGGTGTCCATATCGAGATACTCTTCATGGCGTGCAACCTTTAAAAAATGATTCTCATTGCGGTTATCGCCGCTGAAATAGGGTGGATTACACACAATAACATCCACTTTTTGATTGAAATCTTGAAAGGAAGATACATAAAGCTGAGCATCCACTTGATTCAGCATCATGTTTTCTTTGGCCAATGAAATGGCTTCTTCAAAGACATCCAATCCAATTAAAGCCTTTGGTTTTTGAAGTGACGCATACAGTAACAACACGCCATTATTTGTACCAACATCTAAGACAATGTCATTCTTTTTTAGTTTCATAAAGGTTCCTAAAAGATAGGAATCTGTATTCATATGAAACATATCTGGATGTTGTTTTACTTTTAAATTTGTATTCGGACAAAAATCCATAAAAAAATTCACTCCATTCTCAAATATCATACACTAAATCACTGTTTTTTTCATCTTGGAAAAAATTCAACCCGCCTTTTTGCTGGGCATATTCGTTGCCTGGGGTCTGGTATGGTGTTAGGGTTTTATTAAAGGAGGCGTTAGTATGAAAAAGTTATTTGCAGGGTTACTAACCGCTGTTGGTTCAATTGCGGCTTTCGAGTTTCTCAGACGAAAAGGTGTTGTGGATGAAGTGGGCGGAAAGGTTAAAGAACGCATCGGTGATTTAACCGATAACCCAGAACTTCAAGCAAAAGGCCTCGTCCAACAAGGAAAAGGAAAAGCGCGAAGAACCGTAGAAGATGTTAAAGAAGCTGTGTCAGACACAGTTGATGATATCAAAGAAACATTTGAAGACATGAATGAAGAAGGAGACATCCAATGATTTGGTCACTCATTATTGGTGGGGTAATCGGATTTATAGCTGGTGGTATCACTGGCAAAGGAAATAGTATGGGAATCATACTCAATGTTGTTGCAGGTCTTGTGGGTTCATCCATTGGCCAAGCACTCTTTGGAAGCTGGGGTCCATCCCTTGCTGGTATGGCGCTCATTCCATCAATTCTTGGTGCTGTGATTGTGGTCGCTGTTGTATCATTTTTCACCAGTAAACAAGCACATTAATCAATAAGGAGTTTATTCCAAACTCCTTTTCTTTTGGTCCACATACTGCATAATATATGCACTCGCCTGCGCTCGATATTGAATCAGCGCATTATTTTTTTTATGTTTGACGTGATGGGATGTTTGATGTATGGGCGTCTGTGTGAGTAGATGCATTGCTGCAACACACACTGCATTTTCATCCTCTACACAGATGACATCGTGTTGGCATAGATCGGCCAATAATTGCACAAGCCGTGTGTCATTGAAAAAACCACCCGTAAGACAGATTGGATCTGAAGATACAACAGACGCAATGCTTTGTTTTAAAAGATAGATATTCGATAACATTCCATAAATAATCGCCTGCGCTTTTTCTTGATTGTTCACACTTTGTTCACTGAAGGTGAGGCGAAGGTTTTTAATCCAAAACGGACCCCGTTCACCAAAGACAAAGGGGGTTGCATAAATTTTTGGAATTCCAGAACCAATCATTTCAATAAAATCTTCAAAGGATAAGTGTCCATCAAAAAGATGATGAGCAATATAATCATAAAGGTTGCCCCCATTGTTGGATGCATTTCCAATCAAAAACTGTCCATAAGGAGCGCAATAACAAAACGTCTTGCATTTTGAGTCCAAGATTCTAACATCACTCAACGTACGAATCCCAACACTGGTTCCAACACTTAAAACACATTGGCGGTTTGATGTTTGCGTTCCAAGATTAGCCATCACACCATCCGTTGATCCAACCATCACTCCAATTGGCCTATCAAAGCAATGGGTGGTTGTTGTAAAGTCACAGGGTTTAATGATTGGGAGGTGGTCTTGCTTAAGCATCAGTTCATTTAAAATCTTTTGATCCCAGGATTGTGTATGGATGTTCATGAGTCCAGATGCCGAAGCAGAAGAAACATCGCTTACAAACGCACCGGTCAGGTGAACCATAAGATACGCCTTTAAGTCCGAAATCAAACAATTCGCTAAATACCCTTGATCAAAGGTTTTGAGTTTCACAAAGGGTGACATGGGATGATAGGGTGTTCCCGTCCTAAAGTAATACTGGAGCATCTTTTTATTCGATACGTCCGCTACAGATTCACCCCGATTATCAGACCATAGCATCATGGGTTCCATTGGTTGATATGCTTGATTCAAAAGTATTAAGGTATGCATTGCTGTAACAAGCACAAAGGACTCAAGGCCATAGGTTTTATCAACCGCTTGAATTCTTTTTTTGATGATGTCTAAAATCACAGATGGATCTTGGGTCATCGTAAGCCCTTCTTGATGGGTTTCAAGACGCACAGATTGGACCTCAAGGATCTTTTCATTTCGTGTTACCATCGACTTAATGTTTGTCGTTCCAATGTCAAAGCTTAAATTTACCATACGCACCCTCTTTTAAATATTATGTCATAAAATTGATCAAAACGACACAAAAAACTGATCACTATGGACCAGCTTTAAAATCAATGATACTGTGCAATTAATCGTTTAAAATTCTACGGATTGTTGCGACAACAGCTTTCCCGTTCATCGTACCATAATCACGCATGTCAATCACATCGATGTTACTACCAGGATGTTGCTCTCTCAATTTCGCGAGGGCATAACGCACTTGAGGTCCTAATAATACGACATCTGCAATTGGAACTTTATTCTTAGCTTCTGAAACTGGATATGCTTGAACATCAATTTCATAATTTTCAGCAGTTGCTGCTTCGTTAATCTTATTCACCAATAAGCTTGTAGACATACCCGCAGCACATAATAAGACAATTTTACGCATAAAACACTTCCTCCTATGCCCAAATGATAACGCATACATTTAGGTAAGTCAATCAAAACCTTCACGTCTCACTAAAGTTTCACGCACTGTTCATAATCTTCATTAAATTTACAAATTAAACGCATAATATTCGTGTCTACATAAGAAAAAACAAGAGATTTGAACTGCATGCCGTATCTTTGTTCAAGATATCGAAGTCAGTTCAAAACCCTTGCTTATACAAGATCAGATAATGGTCGATTAAAAGTATCCGCTACCGGTTTTGATGTGATCTTTCCATGATAACAATTCACACCCTCTTTAATCCCAACAACGGTTTCACTTGCTTTGAGTACCCCATGATCTGCAAGTGCCAATCCATACGGTAAGGTTGCATTCACAAGACCAATTGTCGAGGTTCGTGCGACTGCACCCGGTATATTCGCAACACAATAATGAATGACACCATCGACAACATAGGTTGGATTGTCATGATAGGTTGGACGACTGGTTTCAGTACATCCGCCTTGGTCAATGGCAATATCCACAATCACTGAGCCTGGTTTCATCGTTTTTAGGTATTCTTTCTTAATAATCTTTGGTGCTTTACTTCCAGGAATTAAAACAGAACCAATCACTAAGTCCGCTTCAACTAATGCTTTTTTCAATGAATTCTCTGTGCTGTATAAAGTTTGAACGCGATTTCCATACAGTGTATCAATTTCAGTTAAACGATCTAAGTTAACATCAAGAACTGTAACATTTGCTTCCATACCAACTGCAACTTGAAGTGCATTGAGTCCAACGACTCCTGCTCCCACAATTACAATATTCCCACGTGGAACACCTGGGATACCACTGAGCAACACACCCCGTCCACCAAAGGGTTTTTCAAGCGCATGGGCTCCTTCTTGAATGCTTAAACGTCCAGCAATTTCTGACATTGGCTTCAGTAGAGGTAAGCGTCCATTTCGATCCGTAATGGTTTCATACGCAACTGCTTCACATTTTGATGCAAGTAACGCATCCAGTAATGGTTCATCTGCCGCAAGGTGTAAATACGTAAAGAGAATTTGTCCCTCTTTGATATGTTTATATTCAGGATCAAGGGGTTCTTTTACCTTCACAATCATGTCGCAAAGTTCCCAAACTTCTTCGGCTTTATCTAAAATGATTGCCCCGTGATCGATATATTCTTGATCTTCAAAACCAGAACCCAATCCTGCATTTTTCTCTATATATACATCATGCCCATGACTGACAAACACAGTCACGCTATCTGGAGTTAATCCAACACGATACTCATGTTGTTTTATTTCTTTTACACATCCTACTTTCATAATGTGGTCCTCCTATACTCATTATTTTAACAAAAACAATAACCATCACACAATGAAAATCAAAAATTCACCGTGTATACCACAAAAAAAACACCAATTATTCACAAGGAGTCCGTTTGTAGGAGCATTTCACACAATTTACGCACAGTATTGACGTTGCGAATGGTTATTTTCTTAAAACTTGGGGTTCCAATAATCTTCTTAAGACCGCTTCGTGTTTGATGTTCTCGAAGCACACAATGAATCAGTGCTGATTTGTGATAAACCACCTGATCAATGCCTTCTTTGAATGAGAATACGTACGGATTGAACCCTTCAAGATAGAACACCACATCCGCTTTATAGGTTGAATCATTAACAAACGCATCCGGGATTGCTTGAGCAATCGCGATAAAGGTCTGTTTGTCTAAAATGAGGACCTGTGTGTCCACATCAAAAACATCCTTCACACACTGCGTAATTTCAGTTGTAAGTGTGTCTTGTGTATCAGAGGATTCAAACAGCACATTTCCTGAATTGATATAGGTTTTAATATTATGATATCCTTTTTCACTGAATACATCTTTTAAGCGTTTCATATCCACTTTATGGTTTCCACCTACATTAATCCCCCTCAATAAACACACCCAAATCATGATGGATCTTCTTTCGAAGAAGTATGAGTGACCCACAGTGAAAAGCCATAGACAACCGCATAGTAAACCCAAATGTAAAGCATGGTCATTGTAGACTTGAAGATCTCTGAGGCACCCAAATAAAAAATAACCGTCAAGATCAGAAGACTCAAAATTCCCGAGGCTTGATATTCTTTATGAGGTGATGTCAAACCAAAGCCAATAATACTGTATAAAATGAGTCCCAAGATGAGATAGACAAACGCCTCAGTACCATCCAGCGACAAGATTCCAATAATCGTGAATAAAACCACAGGGGCATAGGCTAATACCTTGGATAAGAATCGGATGCCTTTGTTCATAAAACCACCTCTTTTGTCTAAGTATATCATACCTTGAATCATTCATTACTTCAAAATAAAAAGCAAGAACACGCGTCCCTGCTGATCCTTTCAAGTGATGTGCATTGTCTTAGTAGATAAATGGTAATGCATAATGGACATGAGCGCTTTTTCAATGCTGTTTTCGAGTCGTTGTGCATCTTTGTTACACAAACTGTGATAGATATCTAACGCATCTTCTAAAAAGGTTTGTCTGTGTTCAAAGCATGTCATCATCGATACTCTACATTGATGGGTGTGTTTGCGTGTTTCTTCACTGATTACCTTCAAATGTTTCATCCTGCTGATATCATACAATGCGGTGTAAAACATCTCAATCCCGCGTTCAAACGCATCCAGACATTGATGATGGTGAGCATGACTCATTTGCATCACGAGTTTTTGAAGTTCTATTTGATCATCATAAGACATGTGAACCATCACTGCATTAAAACACAAGGTATCAAACGCCTTTTGACATGCCACAAGCTCTTTAATTGCATCATGGTGCTGTACCTTCTTACAGTGTGATGATGTACCCAGAACCTTTCGATCATTTTTCAAAAAATCACTCCCTTTCATTCATGATAGTTACTCAAGCACGCTTCCCAATAAAATAGCAACGATCCCCTTAATCAACCCTTATAAATAAATCAGTGGCTTCACCGTACAAACACACCGATACAAAGACATACGCATTGGAGTGTGTGCGTTGAACGTATTGCCGTTTTAAAACGAACAATCCTAAAGACTTTTTATCACTTTTATTATACTATAGGTCTTTCACTTAGTTGTGATTTATGTATGCGTTTGAGTGTGAAAAGAGTATGACTTTTATGAAGTCATACTCTTGGGTTCTTATTGATGGTTTTAAATCTGTGTCGTCATTACTCACTGCGTAATGCAATTACTGGATCTTTCTTCGCCGCTTTACTTGCTGGAATAAGTCCTGCAATTACTGTCAGTGATAAGCTAAGTAATACAAGAATACCAGCACTTTCAACCGGTAGGGCTGCATTAACTGCAGTGGTTCCTGTCACCGAATGAATGATTGAGTTAATAGGTATCAATAGCAATAATGTAATTCCAATTCCTAAGAGGCCAGAGAACAGACCAATAATAAATGTCTCAGCATTAAATACATTGGAAATGTTGCGCTTGGATGCACCAATTGCACGAAGGATTCCGATTTCTTTGGTTCGTTCAAGAACTGAGATAAAGGTAATGATTCCAATCATGATTGAAGATACAACCAAGGATACCGCTACAAAGGCAATCAACACATAGGACACAACATTGACGATTGTTGTGACAGAAGACATAAGCAGTCCAACATAATCGGTGAATGTAATCTGATTTTCTGCACTTACCGTTTCGTTATAGTTCGCTATGCTTTGTGTGATGCCGTCTTTATCTTCAAAGCTATCGGCATAAATACTGATCGATGCTGGAGCATCAAGACTTACAACCCCAAATGCACTCATATTGTCATCAAAGCTTCCTGTTGAGATATATGTCTCATAGATTTGAAGCAAGACGTCATCTTCTGGGTTTTGTAGGTATTGGTCAAGCATTGCTGCTTGTTCGATTTCACTCAATGAAGAAAGTTGCGCCATCATTTGAGGATCATCCGCATAAATCAGACGAAGCATACTTCTAAACAGTGTTGCTTTATCCGACACACCCATACGGGCAAGATATTCTGAAGCATCTTCAATCTTAGCTGCATCATCTTTTGGTTCAAACAGTAACCCATTCAAGATATTTTTATCAGGGTTTGCTTCTTGCGCCTTCACAACTGGAGCATTATTTGTTTCTTCAATAACATAATCTGTAAGGGCACGTGTATAGCCAATGACACCATTGATATCTTGATACGATGCATCTTCTACAGGACTAATAACCCCTGATATTTTAAGACGCACACTGTTATCAATTAAGGCTTCAAGCTTTTCTTCATTATCACTAATATCGGTAAAGAGTCCGTCTTCACCTTCTTCATAGAAGTGACTTGCAGGAATCATGACAAATTCTTGTTTCATGATTTCTTCATAGCTAAAGTTTTTTTCTTCAAACTCGATTTCTTCACCATTGTCGATTTTATCTAAGATTTCTTTATAATCTTCAGATGGTAAAATACCCAGTTCAAACAATGCCGTCAATGAAATTTCGTTGTTTTGATCTACTACCAAGACCACTTCATCGTATTGTTTAGGCCACGCACCTTCAAGTAATTGATAGTTATCAAGTACAATTTGTCCCACTAAATCATCATTTCCATGGATTAATTCCACAAAATTTGATGATGTCATAAATTGAGCCATTGGACCACTTGCTTGTCTTGAACCAAACATCGTATCTGAATCATCTTCAAAAGTGCTTCCATCCGTGTTGACACGATTTCCATCTGGATCAAATGCATAGGCTGTAAAAGCGACATCATAGGAGAAAATAATACCATTCTCACCCACAAAAGCATGAATTTCACTCTCTGGATCATCCAAATATTTCTTAAATTCCGTTAAGTTATTCTCACGAATACTTGACGTTGCCTGATTTACCATTTCTAAAGCAGTACTGTTGGAATAGATTCTGTCACGATCTGTATTCCCTGATGAAGATTGTGTTGGGGGTCCAGCACTTAGAATACTACTCAAATCCATAGATTGTGATTGCAATGTTATCGGATAAGACGCCATTGTGTCACGTTGAATACTATCAATGTACGCATTAACTCCTGAGGATAAGGACAGAATTAACGCAATACCAATAATACCAATCGAGCCTGCAAAGGAAGTCAAGAAGGTCCGACCCATCTTTGTCCGAAGATTATTAAAACTTAGTGATAAGGCTGTTCTAAATGACATTGAAGTCTTCCCAAGGTTTTTATGCTTAGGTGCTTCAAGTTTTGTTTCATCAACGATTAATGGGTTTGAATCACTCACAATCTGACCGTCATGGAGTCGAATAATTCGTGTTGCATACGCTTCAGCAAGTTCTTGATTATGCGTTACAAGTACAACGAGTCGATCTTTAGCGATTTCTTTCAGTAAGTCCATGACCACAACGCTTGTTTCACTATCAAGTGCACCCGTTGGCTCATCAGCAAGCAAAATATCTGGATCATTGACAAGTGCGCGCGCAATCGCAACACGTTGCATTTGACCACCAGACATCTGATTTGGCTTTTTGTGTACTTGAGTGCCTAATCCAACATCTTCCAACGCTTTAATCGCACGTTTTTTACGCTCAGCATTTGAAACACCTGAAATTGTCAGCGCCAATTCAACATTCGACAAAATTGTTTGATGTGGAATTAAGTTATAGCTTTGAAATACAAACCCTACTGTATGATTACGATATGAATCCCAATCACGGTCTGTATAGTTTTTGGTGGAAATGCCATTGATGATAATATCACCTGAATCATAGTGATCCAAACCACCGATAATATTTAATGTCGTGGTTTTACCGGATCCACTTTGACCTAAAATCGCAACCATTTCGCTATCGCGAAGGTTAAAGCTTACACCGTCAAGTGCAATCTGTGTTAAGTCACCCGTTACATACTTTTTACGTATATCTTTTATCTGTAACAAAATCAATTCCTCCCAGCTGCTTGTTCTTTTTGAACATACTCAGTGTACGCTATGTATGTTAACTGAAAATTAACTTTGAAAAGGAATTCGTTAATGTTTAGTTAATCTATGATGGTATAATGAATCGTATAAAGGAGGGTGCGTTTTTATGTTTAAAATATTGGTGGTAGAAGATAACAGTAATACAGCCTTACTCATGCAAACAGTCCTTAATCGAGCCGGTTATGAGGTGGATCATGTGAGTAATGGTCAAGAGGCCTTAGACTTCATTGACTCACAACACATTGACTTAATCCTATTGGATGTGATGATGCCCGTTATGGATGGGTATGAATTTACCGACGAACTGAGAAAAAGTGGGGATCAAACCCCCATCTTAATGGTGACTGCTAAACAACTTCCTGAAGAAAAATGCAAAGGATTTTTGGTTGGTACTGATGATTATATGGTGAAACCTGTCAATGAGGATGAAATGTTGCTTCGAATTAAAGCACTGCTTCGTCGTGCACAAATTACCAACGAGCATAAACTCACCATCGGTAAAGTAACCCTTGATTATGACGCATTGACCCTGACTCGTAATAACGAGAGCCAAACACTGCCTCAAAAGGAGTTCTATTTACTGTATAAGCTCCTATCCAATCCCAATAAGATATTTACACGCCTTCAATTAATGGACGAGATATGGGGGATGGATTCCGATTCACTGGATACAACCGTAAATGTTCACATTACACGGTTGCGAAAGCGCTGTGAAGGATTCCCTGAATTCGACATTGTCGCAATCCGTGGCATTGGTTATAAGGTGGTGAAGCACGTTGAATAAATGCAAACAATTACTCAAGAGAATTTCACTTAAAATCCTCTTCTCATTCACTTTTTTTGTCTTCATGTTTATCACAATGTTACTCATGTTTATTGTAACCCACTTATTTAGAATTTTTTTTAAGTGGTATCCTGGACTTGGAGGGTTTTCACTTTTCTCCTTTATGGCAGCGACCGTACTTGTTGGTACCCTTGTGTCCTTCATCCTCAGTCGCATTCCAATGCGTCCAGTCGAAAGCTTGGTGAATGCCATTGATAACCTCGCAAAAGGTGATTTCTCAACGCGCATCTATTTAAGGGGCCCGGATGTATTCAACACACTCACCAACAGTTTCAATCACATGGCACACGAACTCGAAAGCACTGAAATGTTACGCTCTGATTTTGTAAACAACTTATCCCATGAATTTAAAACCCCGATTGTTTCCATTCAAGGATTTGCGAAAATATTAAAAAACGATGACCTTACACAAGCTCAACGTACTGAATATCTTGATATTATCATTACTGAGTCCGAACGGCTTACCGATCTATCCACCAATATTTTAAATCTCTCAAGTCTTGAGCATCAACGCATCTTAAAAGACGTTACACCTTTTAATTTAACCGAACAAATCCGCTTGATTATCGTGTTATTAGAAAATCGATGGGAACCCAAACAGTTGACACTTGATTTTGATAGTGATGAAATCACCATTGAAGGCAATGAAGAAATGTTGAAGCAAGTTTGGATAAACGTGTTAACCAACGCCATTAAATTTGCACCAAAAGGCTCTGAAATTAAAATTGAAATCACACACGTAGATGCGATGGTATCCGTCCTCATCTCAAACAGTGGTGAACCCATCCCCTTTAATGTATGGAACCGTGTCTTTGAGAAATTCTATCAATCAGATCGTTCACGCACCACAGAAGGCAATGGCCTTGGACTCCCTTTAGCTAAACGAATCGTTGATCTTCATCAAGGTACCATTCGCATCAAACAATCCAATGAAGACATTACAATTTTTGAAGTCAAGCTCCCCATAAACATCAAAAGCAGCATTTAGCTGCTTTTTTATCTCATTCTTAAGAAGTTTAAGATACTGGATGGTTCATCCTTGTCTTCAACTTTTCGATATTCCGTCCGAAGGCGTTTCACATCCCCTTCAAAGATACACTTCAATTCAGAAAACTCCATGTAATCTGCAGGACGCATTAAGGTTGGTGGTTTTGGTAAGTCTAAAGCACCACATGATGCCAAGATTTCCCCAACGAATTGTGAACAGAAATAGTAGTTTTCTCTTTCGTAGGGAATGTTGAACTTACACATAACAAGGCCAAAGAGGCTGAATCGATATTCATCCATTTGGAGTTTCATACTCTCCACATGCGCTTTCGCCTTTTCGTAAACGTCTTCGTCAACGTTAAGCTCATACAACGCACACGGGATATTTTCAAAACGCTTATAGAACCCGTTGTCCAAGTCTTCATCCTTAAGGCCCGCAGGTAAGGGTGTATAGTTGTATTTACGTGCAAAACTATACATCGGTTGAAGTGATGGTTCAAAGGAAATCGATACATGCGTATAAGCATCTTGAGTTACTTGATATATCATTTTTGACACCGCAGTCTTTGAGCGTGTAAGTAAGATGTAGATTGATTTCATTGTTTAACATCTCCAGTTCAGGTTATAAAAATTCTCTATCATTATACAGACAGCTAAGTACTGTTTGTAACTCAGATTATATCACTGAACTTCAGAAATGTATAAGCTTATTTTCTCCTTCTACTTGAAGATTTTTTATAGTGGCGTATTTATGTTCATAGATATTGGTGATATGGTCGCTGGATTGTAACACTATTTTGTTGCATTAATTCTTAAGATTACGCTCTTTATAATCCAAGAAATCATCCACAAACAGCTTAATAATCGCACTTAAAGGCACGGATACAAACATACCAACTACTCCAAAATAAGCCCCTCCGATTGTAATCGAAACAATGATTAACATCGGATTAATATTAAGTGAATCCCCCATAATGCGGGGTCCGATAAAGTTGCCGTCGATTTGTTGGAGGATTAAAAGCCCAACTCCTGTTAATAAGGCCAGTTGAGGCCCCCCTGTAAAGATGGTAATGATGGTTGTTAGAATTGAGCCAATCATGGATCCAAAGTATGGAATCATATTACAAAACCCTAAAAATACTCCAAAGAGAATGGCATATTGAACGCCAAACAACGTTAACATAAGGGTTGCGAGGGTTCCTAAAATGCAAGCATCCACAAATTGAGCAAAGATAAAGCGGTAAAAGATTGCGCTTGACTTTCCAATATACATGCTCACTTGCGAAAGCCGTTTTTCAGGCATAAATACATGCGCGACACGCTTCACAAAGCCCAGCACATTCTTTTTATAAACAAGCATATAGATTGAAAAGATTAAACTGATGAATAAGTTAATGATTCCCGATGATAGATTGATGATTGTAAGCACCAGTGTGGGTGCATAATTTCCAATGGATCGAATGATGCTTTCAATGGATAAAGCTTGCATGATTGCATCGATGGTCTCTGTTGTTAAAATGGATTCAAGCCAGGTTGGGTAATCCTGATAGTATAAGGTATCCATAAATTGCAAGTAGAAGTCATAAATATGACTTGAAAAATCAATGATATTGGTCACAATTACAGGGAGTGCAAATTGTGCAATCATCACGATCCCTGTAATTAATCCAACATATAACAAAAGTACACTGAGTACACGCGCTTTCTTTGCAATAAACGCATGGTTTGATCTTCTAAAAAAAGACTCGATTATGTCACTTGGACGTGATAAAAGGTAAGCAATCACTATACCAACAATAAACGGTGAAACAACCCCCATAAACCGCCCCAGTTGCGCTTTGATTGGATTATCATACATGAAGAATAAAAGTACAACAATCCCAAGTAACCCCCACATCCAAAGGTTTCTTTTTTTCTGTATCATCCCTTTTATTTCGTCTTTTTTCAAACTCATCTTCAGATCACCTTCCTAATGTCATAACATCTATAAATTAATATTATAAACAAAAGAATCGATAATATCTTGTTTTTCATACTTTTTCCCAAAAAAACCTTTCTTTTTTGGTCAAATTTCATCCTTTTTTTCCCTCCTTACCCCTATAACAAACCTGTATATGCACATGAATCATATATCTGGTCGCTTCAATAAACCATCCTGTACACTGAAGGTAACAGAGGGGGTGGTATCATGCATAAAGTTAAACAAACAATCAGTCGTTCAATTCCATATCTCGGACTGTTGAGTGCACTCATCTGCCTCATTATTTCAATCCCAATCGCATTAAAAACACTCAAAGATTACCGCATATACCAACATTATTCGACACGTCAACTTGAAATCATTGCGCAACAATCACAAGCGACACCTCAAGAACTACAGATCATCGATATCTCAAATCAGGTACATGATAACCCCCTTCACATTGCCCTCATTACGGGACATGGCACCGATATACACGGTTTTTATGATTCAGGTGCAGTGGCTTTTGACATGTCCTATGAACACACGCATATTCAATATATCGCAACATTAATCAAAGCGAATCTTGAAACATTAGGTGGTGCTGTCACACTATTTGATGAGAATGTATATCGAAACATCAAATACCACGGTGCATTGTATGATTTTAGTCCGTATGATTTTGTGATTGAGATTCATTTTAATGCCAGTGAACACGGTCTATATTCAGGAACACAAATCATATACAACACCTATAACGACTCTGATTTAACCGTGCACTATGCGGTATCAAACGCACTTCAATTGATCACAGGAAACAGTATCGTATACAGTGATGATGAATTTATAACCCAACAAACCATCGCCCAACAAGGGATTCCAAGTATGTTACTTGAAGTTGTTCATATTGATAATCAATCGGACTATACGCTTTATATGAACCATCAAGATGCCATCGCACAGGCAATTTCAGACAGTCTTGTTACGTCGCTTAAAGCCAAAGAAGCAAGGTCAAAATAGCAGGGTCACTGTTATAAGACAAAAGCACTTGCTTCTTTTTTTTTACTTTTTAAGTCATATCGACACGCGTTTTTAAGTTTCTATATGTATGATTATCAAAATATTATGTATACTTTATGTATCAAATTTCGTCGATTGGATCGTTAATGCAGTCTAATGGGTATAGGAGGAAAAAATATGGGAACAAACGAAGTGTTTAGCGAATCACTTCATGAGTTAAGCGACTATCTCAAAAAGATTGTGATTGGAATTACTGGAAACCATCCAGATGTTGAGGACCTTGTCGCTGAGACAATCTACAAAGCCTATAAAAATAGATTTCGTCTACGCAATCCAGACTATCTAAAAACATATGTAACGCGCATCCAAATTAATGTATGCAAAGATTATCTCAAGAAACATCAACATTATATCGAGTATGACGATACCATAGGATCCAATGATCAAAACCCTGAAGATTATCACTATATTCATGAAGCACTTGACACGCTTCCAACAGAAATAAGAGAACTCATCGTGCTTCATTACATCCTTGAAGTGTCCTATGTTGAGTTGTCTAAAATTATGAAAGTGCCACAAAGTACCCTTAAGTCACGCGTAAAAAAAGGACTTGAAATCCTAAGAGTAGAATTGGAGGAACCCCAATGAAAAACAATCAACAATTCAAAGACTGGATTAAAACAACCCAAAACGTAAAAGCATCCCAAGCATTACACGATCAAATTGATGCAATGACCCACCCCCATCGCTTCAAACACATCCTAAAATTGAGTGTGGGAACACTGGGTGTGTTAACCCTTGGTTTTTTACTCCTTGTAAATGTATCAAAATCATTTTATATCTTTGCACTGGACACACCCCTTAAAGAAATTGCCCTTGCCTTTCGATTTATTGATGACACAGTCCAACAGGCTATTGACGCAAACAAATACCAACCCATCAACACAACCTTACACCATGAGGGTAAAAAACTCCTGATTGAAACCATGATCGTTGATTCAAATACCATCATATTCAAAACGGATCGCTCAAACCTACTGGGTGTGGATATTGTGGTAACAGATGCGCAGAATAAAAATCCAAGTACTCTAATTTTTGGTGAGGCAACAGATTCAAATCTAACCATACTGTCCTTTGATCGAGACATTGTGGACAAAGACATCATTCACATTACTCAACCAAACGCAACCACCCTATCCATTGAAGTTGATGGTTCAAAGAAGGTAACACCCCAACAGATTGAACTCAATCAAACCATCCATGAACCATCTGGGACCATTACCCTTGAGTCCTTTACCTTTGGAGGGATTAAATCACAACTCATGGTGCATGTTGAACCCATTGAATCGATGAAATTGGTCACAATGAAAGTACGACTCATTACAACCTCAGGAGAAATCATCAATTCTCCTACTTCAACCACTTACAATGACGCACATCAAGTCACTGTCCATTTTGACACAGGATCTATTTTAGATACGGGGATTGAAAGTGTCGAAC
This sequence comes from Erysipelothrix larvae, assembly GCF_001545095.1. Classification (NCBI taxonomy): domain Bacteria; kingdom Bacillati; phylum Bacillota; class Erysipelotrichia; order Erysipelotrichales; family Erysipelotrichaceae; genus Erysipelothrix; species Erysipelothrix larvae. Next base: position 516,558 of record NZ_CP013213.1, on the reverse strand, counting down.
TGATTTACTCAAGCTTTATCAACATCGACCATGAAACCATCATTTATGATCCTAAAACGGATGCATTCAGTTTTCTTCCAAACGAAGTGAACTATCTTGGACAAGAAATCAGCGAATCCAATGTTATCTTTAGATTTGAGAAAATCAGTCTCAGTGAGTATGACTTCTCGAACTTCCTGTCCCCAAATGGACTTTCCTACACGGGTTTCCCTGTGCTGCAAGAGGAAAACCAAATCGTCCTGGATGAGCAAGAATACCAAGCAGTTATCAGTGAACATTCAGTAATTGAATTCACCAATTCAATTCCCGATGTCCGATCCTTTGAAGTTTATCGCTTTACCCTCAATACAGACTAAATGCACCGGTATGGTGCATTTTTTTAGGGTTGATTCAAAAAGAAATCCTTAAGATTTTGAATGTATGTATCTGGATGATCCAAATGAATCACATGATTTGAGTCAATGCGTTTGGTGTGAATGTTTGGAACGCAGGGTTGAATCATCGCCACATCGTCTTGATCAAGGGCCCCATTTAAGACACCTTCCTCAGTTATTTCATAGTTAGCATGAAGTAAAAGCGTGGGTGCTTTAATGCGTCTTAGTGCGTCTTTGTGATCAAAGTCTTTGTTCCAAGAACCGACGTGAAACCCTTGGCCAAAGTGGGGATCATAGTAATCCATCCCCCGCATCATAAGACGAACCGTTGTCGGTAAAAAGATGATTTCAACGGGTTGTCCTTCATGATAATGGCGATAAAGGCGTACCATGAATTGAAGCATCGGACCGACATCAACGCCAACATACCGTTTAAAAAAGTCACGACATTTCCCAATCCAATAGATTAAAAAGTCTTCTTCGTTATCCTTAATAAATTGATCACAGATTGCAAAGGATCGATCTGCAATGGTATTTAACACCCGTGGGTATTCACTGGATAAAAGCGCTGGGTCTTCAAGAACAATCGCTTTGACATACATTGGCTTATTCGCTGCAAGCCATGCAGTTAAGATCCCTCCCGAAGAGTTTCCTGAAATAAAGACCGGTTCTTGAATGACTGTTTCAATAAACTGTGCGATGTCTTCACCCATCTGATTGGCATTCATGGATGCAACGGGTGCATGTGTCTTTCCATGTCCATGATAATCAAGGACATAGATATGAAAGGACTTTGATAGTTCTGGAAGCACCCGACTGTAAGAATACCAATCCATATGCTGAGCATGCAATAACAATAAAGCTGGCCCATGGTTAGGTCCTTGTGCATAGTTAAAGCATACATTCCCAATGTGAACCTGCGTCTCATTAAACCCTACTTTTCTTAAAATCTTATGGTAGGGATCTTTCCCATGAATCAATACAGCATAAAAAATACATAATACACCGACAATCACAATTGCAATTAGGGCAAGTGGTGTAAGGGTACTAAACACAGTCATACATACACTCCTTATTCATTTTAGTTCATTGCTCCTTTATTATAAGAAACATTGATACAAATCACAACTTTTTTTCAAATGACAAAGGGAATCGAAGGCATAAAAAAAACTGTAAGGCCACACAAGATCTGTGGCTTTACAGCAATTAATCAAATCGATAGGTTCCAATGCCTACGGCTTCAGGTCCTGTATGGATGCCAAGCGTTGGGGACAAGTCGGTAAATTCAACCGATGTCGCATACGGGAAGCGTTCTTTGGCGTAGTTAAGAATTGCTTCAAGATTTTCAGATGTGTCTGCATTGATTAAGGTGACACGATAGTGTTTTGAATCACCGAGATCATGGGCTGCGACATCAATCATCTTTTGAATGCTTCGTTTAAAGCCTCTCACTTTTGTAATGGTGTAATAAATACCGTCTTCATTACATGAAATTACCGGTTTAATATTTAGGACATTCGCAACCGTTCCCGCAACAAGTCCTATGCGACCCCCACGTTGAAGGTACTCAAGATTTCCAACTGTGAAGTATACTTTTCCGCGTTTTAGCGCATCATCAACAAAAGCCAAAGCTTCATCAAAACTGTGACCTTCTTTCACATAACGTGCTGTTTCAAGGGCGATAAATCCACATCCTAAGCTAATGTTTTTGGTATCATAAACCGCAACGGTAAGGCCTACTTCTTTTTCGGATAAAAGACGAACTACATTATAGGTACCACTTAATCCACTTGAGATTAAAATAGCGATAATATGGGTATACCCTTGTTCTTTAAGTTCATGAAGTTGCCGTTCAATGTCTTCCCCACTGGGTAAGGAAGAGGTTACTTTAGAAGTATCCAGTGCTTGATAGACTTGTTTTGATGTAATATCAAGTCCATCGGTATAGGAATTATTATCGATGGTGACACGAAGTGGCAGGCTGTAAACATCCATTCCTTCTTTGAGCTTTTCACTGATATCGGATCCTGAGTCGACAAGAATTGCGATTTTTTCATTGGTCATTGTTTTTTTCCTCCATAAGACTTTCCAGTGCATGTTCTGCAACGATTTTCGCAGCGAATGCGATACACGCTGCTTTCATTGGTACAAGTGTCGAAACTATTTTTTCCTCACCTAAATAAATGGAGGTATTATCGTATGTCTGCGCTAATATATGCCGAATTCCCTCTTCAACAAACCCAATGAATATATCATACGCATCCCCACTTCCAAACTCACTGCGTACGGCTTTAATCCCTTGAGAAATGCTGGGTATGCTGTTGATTTGCTTAAGAATCGTAATCGTCATAATATAGGCAATATGATTTCTTGAATACCGTTTCTTAATGGGTGCAGACATCATTTTGTGCTTCACATAGTTATTGATCATAGACCCAGTAATTTCATATTTTTCATATCGAAAGATGGGCATGAGTTTTGAATTTACATATTCCAACACTTGGTCCAAATACAGTGGTATCTCAGGAAGTTCACTGTATCGTGGTAATGTAAAATCTTTAATTTCATGAATCCATGCTTCGTAGTTCATATTCAATCACCTAGTTTCTAATACTAGATTATCAAATTATAAAAACAACGTCAAGCAAATGGGGTGATTATTTATTATGTCCAATAAAAAAGACTTCCTTGAAGTCTTTAATGAGAACCTTTTAGTTCATCCAAAATTTTCGCACTGATCTTTGAAACACTCAAGCCATGGTCTTCAAGCAGTGTGTTCACATCATAACGATCGTGAAACGCTGCACTCAGCCCATAGTTGAAAACCTTGATGGAAGTGTGCCCCAATGCACTTGATACGCGCTGACCATATCCACCATCACATACCCCATCTTCCAACGTCACAACAATTTGATGTGATGGGCTGATGTTATTGAGATAGGAAAGTGGAACACCCGATAGAACCTTTGGATTGACCAGTGTTGCATTGATCTTGTGATCTTCTTTAAGCCCTTTAACAATCGCCTGAGCAAGCGCATAGAAATTTCCAACCCCGATAACCATTACGGTATCCCCTTCGATCACATCATAGGGATGGCATATATCAAAGTTTGTTTGCTTGTTTGTTTCAACAACCTCGCCCACAGGAACACGAATCGCAACTGGATGGTCGTTTTGATCACACGACCATTCAAGCATGGCGAAGGTTTCTTCCTTGTTTGTTGGGGCAAGGTAGATTAGGTTTGGAATTGAAGCTAAGAATGGGATATCAAAAATACCCAAATGACTTTGGTCTTTCATCCCATTGATGGATGCACCAAATACAAGGATGGTGGCGGGAAGATTATTCAGGGCAATATCATGAGATATTGAGTCATAACTGCGTTGCATGAAGGTTGAGAACACCGCCCAAATGGGTTTTACCCCATTTTTAGCTAACCCCGCCACCATGGTTGCTGCATGACCTTCCGCAATCCCCACATCCACAAACTGTTTCCCAATCTGTTCGCGTTGGGTTTTATTGAAGAGTATGGAAGGGGTCCCTGCATTCACAACCACCACTTCTGGATCATGGGCCATTTTTGCCATCAGTGCCTGAGTAATCAGTGATTGATACGTTTCTTGAGGTTGACCAAGTGTTACATATGCGCCTGTTTCACGATCAAATGGACCGCCTGCATGGTATGACTCGCGGTTTTTTTCTGCGAAATCAAGCCCTTTTCCTTTAAGGGTATGAATGTGACATAAAACTGGATGATCACAGTCTTTCAGTGATTCAAACAGGGACAACAGTGCATCTAAATCATTGCCATTATCAAGATAGTGATACTCAAAACCCATTGCTTTGAAGAAATTATTCGGTGCACGGCCTTTTGACTGTCGTAAAGCCCTTAAGTTTTGATAGATCCCACCATGGTTTTCGGCAATGGATTGATCGTTGTCATTCACGATGACAATCGTATTACTACCAAGCTCTACAATATTGTTTAACCCTTCATAAGCTAACCCACCTGATAAGGAACCATCACCAATCAGTGCAATAACATTGTAGGTCTCCCCTTTAAGATCCCGTGCTTTCGCAACCCCATTTGCAAGTGACAAGGATGTTGAAGTATGACCCACAGTAAACAGATCATGCTCACTTTCACACGGATTGGTATAGCCACTCACTGCATCATACTGTGAGACATCCAAAAAACTATAGGCCCTTCCTGTCAACATTTTATGAACATATGTTTGATGCGATACATCAAAAATGAGTTTATCCGTTGGTGAATCAAACACACGATGCAGTGCAACCGTCATTTCCACAACACCTAAGTTGGGACCACTGTGTCCACCATGGTGGCTGATTTTTTGAATGAGTGCTTCACGTGCTTCATCTACAAGCGTATGAAGATCACTGTGAGATAAAGCTTTTAAATCTTGAGGACTCTGTATTGTTTCTAGTATCATTGTGCTTCGCTCCTTTTTAAATACTCCCCCATTATATCTGTTGAAGTGAACTCTAAGTCAAGCAATAAATAATAACTATGATTTTTTAATGGAAATTATGTCGAACTTAACATGACATTATACAATTTGGAATCAAATAAAGTCTTGAACCATGCCCATTTTTCATGCAATCCGTCATGATTTAAGTAAAGATGCGTGATATTGATATGTAAAATTCTTTCTTATTCGTAAAATGAATTCAATATATTTTCTTGTGCAGGAAAATAATATGTGCATTTTACATAAAAAAGAAGGAGTGATTTTTGTGGTACAACGAATAAAGCATATTCTGATTTGTTTAGTTGTTATATTTTTGGGATTCAGCACAATCTATGCAGAAGCTGAAATATCCTCGCTACAATCTGGAATATGGGACCCCCGTGAGCTATGGCTTGATCGAGCCTTGTCATCAGTGAGTGTCAGTGTCGATGGTCATGACTACGAGTTATCCGACAACGACACCCTCCATCTTGACTATGATTCAATCGAGAATGCAACTGTATCCATGATTTATCACTTCGATTTAGAACATCGATCGGATGATTACCCTTTCGAGACTGATAACATTCCGACGGATGCAACATTCCAATTCAAAATCCCAGATGGCTTAGTGCCAAACAGTTATGCTACAAAGGATATTATGATTAACGATGATGGCACCTTAGTTGTTGTTGGAAGCTTCACCTTGAGTGAAGATGGTATGGTAACCTTGACGTTCAACGATAACATCAACAACTACTCAGAACGCTACGCAGAACTGTACATTGATTTCTCCTTTGATAAATCTTATGTCAACGAAGAAGAAACAGTAGAGATTAACATTCCATTTTCAGAAGATGCACCTTATACCATCACCCTCGATTTCTCTGAAGACTTAGAAAACGTCGATACCAAAACGGGTGAAACAGGTGTTTATAGTGGGGATACCTTTATTCCAACCACTGTAAGACCTACCCATGCAAATTGGTCGATTCTGATTAATACCGATAAGCAATCCCTTAAGGATGTCGTGGTAACCGATACCTTATCAAATGGACAAACCATTGAATCCATTGATGACATCGTGATCACTCAAATTAAAAAGAATTTAAATGGTGATAAAACTAAAACCATCATCGATGCCTCAGATCTCATTACCCTCAATGCTCATGGGTTTGTTTTGGCATTGGGTGATATTGAAGATATCTACCTAATTGAATACACCACAAAACTTGATCAAGGAGATCGTGGAACAAGTTCAACCCTTAACAACAGCGCAACGGTTGAGAGCACAACCACATCAAAAGAAACACTTGACGCTGATCCAATTCATGTGAATTGGGGAAGCATCAATCCAACAATCACAAAAACCGGAGCCCTAAAAAAAGATGGGTCAGGCAATACAATCTACGATACCATCGTATGGACCATTCACTACAACTATGATGAGGATGCACTGGGTAATGTCATATTACACGATATTTTAAGTCATGGCAGTGTTAATCCAAGTACCCTACGGATTGAAGAACTTACGTTCAACAGCCTTGGAAACGTCATCACAAGAACTGTTGTGACTGATTATACACTTTCAGTGAGCGAAACCAACCCAACAGAGTCTACCCTAACCATTCAGAACTCAAATGGCAAAGCCTATGATATTACCTTTGAATCCAGTGTTCCACTGGGCTATGAAGGCAAAGTCATCAACACAGTCGATGATGAAAACCCACTAACTGAAGGCGCAAGTGGTAGTGTAAATGTGAACACGATTCCTACGGGTACTAAAGTTGCGAATCAAAAGATTGAAAATGGCATTCCTTACATTGCATGGACCATCACCATTAATCCACAAAAAATTAATGTTGGAACCATCAGCCTTGTCGATCTTTATAATTCCAATTACTTCAACCTTGTCGATGGATCGTTTGTTTTGACACGCAATAATGTCACCCTCAATTCTAACCAATATACCATCGATACAAACTATGTGCATACATCAAATGATGCCCTTAATGGACAACATGGTTTTAAACTGACCCTGAATAATGCCGGTGCAGCAACCTATGTTTTAAAATATAGAACCACCTATACTGACCTTGGAATCCAACAGCCACAGGTTGCGAATGATGCGAAGATCTTCTTCTATGCACCAGATGGAGACAGTGGAAATGGAACGGGCACACCTTCTGGGGAAACGGGAATCCTAGAAGCAACCATTACAGGTCCAAAAGCTGGGATTTCGAAAGATGGTCGTTTCTTATACGATGAAACCATTGCTCAAGGGGACCAATATATCGAATGGACTGTGAAATTCAATTCAAGCCGTCTTATTTTAAAAAATGCAGTGTTAACGGATACCATTAACGCCAACCTTTCATTCATCAACTACAGCACAACCAAACATCTTAAGATATCCTATCGAAACAGTGCAAATGTTGAAATTGAATTGGTTGAAGGTGTTGACTATACCCTCAATTGGAATCTAAACAGCAAAGTGTTCGTACTCAGTTTTACACACGATACACTGGCTACAGAATATACCATCGTGTACATCACAAGTGCACCGGTTGATAATGTCACAACCAATAATACTGTGTCCTTAACGTGGCATGGTGCTACTGAAAGTACCTCAAAAACCTTAAACCCTCGTGAACTTACCGCAACGAAAACATCCAATGTTCGAACTGAAGGGACCAATCGCTACATTGATTGGACAATCACCTTTAACTCACAAAAAAATGTGATCAAAAACCTGGTGTTTACAGACACGATGCAACCCCTCACTTCAACAATTGTCCCACCCGTCCAACTTTATGAAGTAAACGGTCAAGTTGAAACGCTGGTACCCACTTCATTGTACACAATATCCAATCACGACACATCTGATAGTGGGTATAGTGGTCCTGGATTTGTCCTTACAATCCCTAAAACAAACCCCGTTGTGTATCGGATTAAATACACTACAAAGCTTGCTCCTAAAGATGAACTTGTCGACACAATCAATAAGTTGACATACGCATATACTGGACACCCAACACCAAGTCAAACAACCAATACCGTCAGTAAGCGCACCCTTCAAATTGACAAGAATGCAATTCAAATTCTCAATAAAGACTCCCTTGTCTTAGCACGTGAAATAGAGTGGCAAGTTGTTGTGAATTCAGGCTTGATGAACCTGGTGAATCCTGTTTATAGCGATACTGCAAACACTGACCAAAAAATCTTAGCCAATACGATTGTGATTGAACGCTTAACCAGTTCGGGTTATGTTAACATTACCAACTCACTCACACTCAGCACCTCCGACCAAACGTTCAGTGTTGATCTTCCCGATGGGCCTTACCAATACAGAGTGACTTACCGCAGTGAAATCATTGAATATCCATACCGTAAATTTCAGGGTTATGAATCTCAAGAGGGATATTTTAACCTTGCGATCATTACTGACAATCTCGATGAAGAAAACAAAATCATCGCGCGTGATTTTGCAACCATAAAATATTACCAAAATAACCAAAACAACAATCCTTCAAAATCGGGTGTTCAAAATGAACAAACCGATATCATTGATTGGAATGTTACCCTTAATCCAGATCGTCAACCAATTAAAGACGGGACAATCTTTGATCAACTTGGAAATGATAACACAACCAGTCTTCACCACTTTATTAAAGAATCCCTTGTTGTTTGGTTGGTTACACCAACGGGTGAAGCTGTTGAAGTTTCCCCAGACAATTATGTCATTACCTATAGCGATGCACCCCTCAAGTCATTCACCCTAACCTTCAAAGACTTCACACTTGATGTTGGGGGAACAACCTATACTGAAAGCAAAAACCAAATCAATAACACGTATAAATTGACCTACCAAACTGAACTTGATGTCAGTGTGAAAGGCATTATCACAGTAGTCAACAATGCAGGAATTCGTGGTTATTCCAACTACTCATGGACTGAAACTGTCCGTAAAGAAGTACGCACAGAAAAATGGTATATTGGAACGGCAAGCGATGGGTCTAAGGTACCCCTCAGCATTCAAAAAAATGACAGCTTAAGCAATAAACCGATTGCGAATGTGGAATTTACACTCCAACGCGTGAACGGTGTAAACAACACCGTAACCAACACCTATGCATCACTGATTACGGATGAAAACGGGCTAATCACAACCAACGTACGTGCTGGGCGTTATCTTATCAAAGAAATCAAGACACCAACCGGGTATGTATCCCTTCCATCCAATCTTGATCTTAAACTTATCATTGAACGGGACGCAAATGGTGCAACACAAATCATTTTAAATGATGCAACGTGGATGTCAAACAACCCTGCACTCACCAGTGTCAACGGTCAATTGGTGATTACCAATGATCGCCTTGTTGGCAGTGTCAATGCCACAAAACGTTGGAACAACCTAAATGCACCAACGGCACCAAACAATCCAACCATCTGGTTACAACTGTGGCGTACTGACTCAAACAATGTGACTGAAAAAGTCCCTAATGAAGCTGTTAAAAAACTCGTGAGTGGTGTTGAAACGGTAACTTGGACCAATATTCTACTTTACGATGAGAATGTTGAAGCGTATACATTCTTTGTGAAAGAAGTGGATGCAGATGGGAATCTTTGGACACCAAATGGTTATACCACCACTACAAATGGGCTTACACTGACCAATACCTATGATTCCCCAACCATCAGTATTCCCGTAACAAAAGCTTGGATAGACTACGCGAACAAATTGAGCACACGCCCATCAACAGTGAGTGTGAATGCAGTAAATACCAAAACCAATCAAGTATTAGGAACCCTTGTTCTGAGTGCACCTTTGTGGAGTGGCACCTTTACATCCCTTCCAAAATACGATAAGGCGGGCGAACTTATCTCCTATACACTCAAAGAAAGCACACCAACTGGATACAGTGATTCCTTGAGTGGAACGATGGATGGCTTTGAATTGACCAACACATACACCCATCAAGTCCAAGTCGATGGGACAAAAGTGTGGGATGATGACAACAATCGCGATGGCCTTCGCCCTGAATCCATTGAAGTCACACTGTATGTCCAATCCCTTGAAAATGATGAGATTGTTTCACTTCCACTCGAAACAAAAACCGTAACACCTGACGACTCAGGAAACTGGACCTTTAGCTTTACAGGGCTTCCTTATGGTCCTGAAACAAACCCATTTGTTTATACCGTTGGTGAATCTGAGGTTCATGAATACATCGCAGTTGTGACTCAAGATGACCAGACCCTTACGATGACCATCACCAACACGCACACCCCACAAAGCACACAGGTTGATGTCACAAAAGTCTGGGTTGATGATGATGACTATGATGCACTTCGAGATGATGTAGTCATACGTCTTCTTGAAGATGGTGTCTTCAAGGGGAAAACCATCACCTTAACAAACGACACCCATTGGATGGGCTCATTTGAGAATCTGGATAAATTTAAACCCGGATCTGTAGGTGTTGAAGTTGTATATACCCTTGAAGAAGTGTCGCTTGATGGCTATGATTCAACCATCACCGGCACTCAACATGATGGATTTGTAGTCACAAACACACACAAACCTGAAGAAACCACCATCAGCGTCACAAAGACATGGGTTGATGATGATAATTATGATGCCTTGCGTGAAGCTGTTGAGATTACCCTCTATAAAGATGGTCAACCTACCGACCAAACACGGATCTTGTCAGAAGAAAATAATTGGACTGCATCCTTTGATCACCTTTACCTTTATGAACCCGGTGGTCAAATGCAACCGGTTGTATACACTGTTGTGGAAACCAGTGTTACAGGATATACCAATGATGTCACAAAAACTTCAAGTGACCAGTTTAATGTCACAAATACCCATACCCCTGACAAAACACAGGTGGTTGTTTCAAAAGTATGGGACGATGATGATGATTATGATGCACTGCGTGAAGCTGTTGAGATTACCCTCTATAAAGATGGTCAACCTACCGACCAAACACGGATCTTGTCAGAAGAAAACAATTGGACTGCATCCTTTGATGACCTTTACCTTTACAGGCCAGGTGGTCAACATGAACGCATTGAGTATACTGTCAAAGAAACGGATCTTGATGGTTATCTTTATGACATCACAGGATCCCATGATGATGGTTACAAAGTTACAAACGTTCACATGCCTGAAAAAACATCCGTCACCGTTTCCAAAACCTGGGTTGACGATGATGACTATGATGCCCTTCGACATGGAGTTGAAGTGACGTTGTATGCAGATGGTGAAGCGACGGGCGAAACACGCATCCTATCCCAAGAAACCAATTGGATGGCATCCTTCGATAACCTTTATCTTTATAGACCTGGTGGCAATCACGAACAAATCCTCTACACGGTAAACGAAACGGAGGTAGAAGGCTATACCAGTGAAATCACAGGGTCACAAGAAACAGGCTATGTCATCACCAATACCCATACCCCACTCAAAACATCCGTACCGGTATCAAAAGTGTGGGTTGATGAAGACAACAGAGATGCCCTTCGCCATGCAGTTGAAGTAACTTTATATGCAGATGGTGAAGCGACCCATCAAACACTTATCGTGTCAGATGAAAACAATTGGACCGTAACCTTTGATGATCTTTACCTTTACAAACCCGGAGGTAATCAAGAACTAATTTCTTATACCGTAGAAGAAACACAAATTGAAGGTTACAGTGCAGGTATTACAGGATCTCAAGAAGCAGGTTATGTCATAACAAACACGCACATTCCAGAAAAAACACAGGTATCTATTACGAAAGTGTGGGATGATGACGCTAACCGTGATAACTTACGTACTGCAGTGGAAATCACCCTTTTAATCGATGGCAAGGTAAGCGACCAAACCGTGATGCTTTCACAAGAAAACAACTGGACTGCATCCTTTGATGACCTTTACCTTTATAGACCCGGTGGCGATCACCAACGCTACCAATACACGGTGATTGAAACACCACTGGAAGGGTACACTTCAACAATTACGGGTTCTGTAGACCAAGGGTATGTGATTACCAATACACATATTCCACAAACATGATCAATCACCGTTTCAAAAGTATGGATTGACAATAACAATGCGCTTGGACTTCGAACACCTGTACGCATTGAACTATACCAAAATGGACACCCAACACAACAGACACTCGTATTGGACGACTCAAATCAATGGACATCATCCTTTGATAACTTACCGGTTTATGAGCATGGTGTTGAAATTGAGTACACAATCCAAGAGCAGGCTGTATCTGGATATCGCACACACATTACCGGTGAGTCAAAGACGGGTTATATTGTGTCCAATGTACTCATACCTCAAGAACCAATCAAACCCTTTGTGCCAAAACCACAGACAGTAATTCCTGGACTTGGAATAAGCACTAACAGTTTGGACTTAATCTTTATTGGTTTAGGTCTTGTTCTTATTGTCATATCTATCAGACACAAACGTCGGATTAAATAATCCTTAGCCGCTTGCACGATTGGTGCAAACGGCTTTTTGATGCGTACCCTGAATCCAAACGCACTTTTTATAATGTTAAAACGCGCACAAACTCTTATAATCATATTCGTTGCTATGCGATACGAATTTGCTATACTCAAGGTATCAAAATTATTGATACACAAAAAGGAGGTGCGTTATGTTTTCAAAACTATACACTGAAAACTTCAGAAATCTAAGTAATGAAGAGATTTCGTTCAGAACTCGACGTGGTTCATTAAAACAAGCCGCTTTCTTTTTCGGTGACAACGGTGTTGGGAAAACATCCATCATCTATGCCCTTGGATTTCTAAAATGCACCACGGATGCTTTTTTGTATAATTTCCGTATTCACCAATCAAACAGCACTGTCCAACCCTTTAATCTAAGACAACACGCGCAACAACACACCCGTCTTGGTGCTAAAGGGGCTTTAAAAATACACTATGAACTCATCATTGATAAAGAATTATATATTTATACACTTGAGTTTACTCCAGAAGGAACCCTTGAAAAAGAAGTCCTCTTTAGGAAAGTCCGTGGCAATTTCCACGTGCTTTTTTCTTATACCGGGCATGCGTTATACCTTTGTGATCAAGAATTCTCAAAATCCATGGAACCTTGGCTCAGACGTCAATTCAACGAACACATCCAAAACTATACCTTCCTATCACTCATTTACTATGGGTATCGCGAAGACATTATTCACCCTAAAAATCACCTTTGTGAATTTCTGAAACGTTTGGGTCGTTATCACCTTCAACATGAATCGTTCAATCATCAAGACCACTTTAATATCGTTGAGAATCAAAGCGTCTATGCAACCCATGGCATCAGTCCTTCTGAATTTGAATTATTTCAAAACGCTGGGGGTGTTCTTGTAACTCAAGTTGCGAAAGTGTTATATCCAAACATTGATCATGTGCGTTATAAATATGAAAAACAAAAAGATGGTAAATTAGCGTATCAACTGATGACCTATATCAAAGTTGGTGATCAAGTTCAATTAGCACAAAACCACCAACTTCCAAAAAGCTACTTTAGTTTTCTTGAGTTTTGTTTTGCCCTACTCGACTTGCTTGTAGGCAATGCAGTTGTTTATGATGATATGGATGCTTTATTCAGCTCAGAAACACTCAAGTATTTCATCAAAAACATCACTCAAAAAACATCAGCACAAGTAATGATGACCTTTAATACTCCAGAGCTCTTAAATTATATTGATCCAATTTTCGCTTATATATTCATTGAAAACAATGGCTTAGTCTCCATACGGTGTATTGATGATATAGAAATCATCCGCGACTCCCACAATATCCTAAAACGCTATGAAAGTGGTCAATACAACCACTATGTTCCCATTAACGAAAGTGGGCGTTCTTATAAATTATTAATGTGGTTTGATCAATATGTCACTTCATTTAAGAAAAAAATTGGCCAATAACTCCTCATGTTTTTTATCAGTAGCGAGTATAAAAAATGATCAAAGGCACTTTGATCATATTGGTTTCAAGGGTTCCTTGAGTCTTATTTGGAAAACCAGTCCCTAAACACGTTTTTAATCTCTATTTTTATACAAACACTTCCCTGACTGCTCAATTATTATCGATATACTTTGACGTGTTTCACACTCTGAAATTTGTCTGTATTGACTTTATTCTACAGTTTTATCTTATTGATATCATCTGTTATAATCCAATCATCCATATTGTTTTCTCTGTTATACTTAAATGGCTCAATCTCTTGCAACAGAGATATTTCATAAACAGCCAAAAATCGCTTTCCGGCCCATCTTTTATATTGGTCTTTTGAAAGATTTAATTCTTGTTCATAAATCTTTATAAAAGCAATCGATTCATCGGGGGTCATTTTTTCACTCTCAATTACTTTTGAAATGATACCTTTATGAGTAACCATCATGTCTCCTCCAGTTTCAACAAAATAAATGACATCATTGACTTTAGCTCTACCACCTAATGGGCACTTTCGACCTGCTGCACCACGAATAATCATGGTCTTATCCTTATGAACTAATTTCTCTAACTCTTTTGCTTTTGCATTCAAATATACTAAATGCTGGGCAATCCCTTCTTTTCCCTCATACCACTCAGCTTTACGCATGCTTTTTATCCTCCACAACGTTTTAGTTTTGTTAATTGTATCACACGAAGAAAGCTCGGTTCAATCTGTAGTTTGATTTAGATTGAATCGTAACGTATATGATGATGCATTTATGGTATAAATGGTGAGATGCCATAACCAACTGAAGCAAAAAACACGCATCACATGAAATGTTATACGGAACCGTGTTTTGGTCTAATATGATACTGAAACAGTCCACGTTAATCAACTTTGAATCGCTTCGATCGTAACACCATTATGTGGAGTCAATAAATCCAAATACTCTTGGCATTAAGTCGCAATTTCTTCTATAAATCTTATAAAAGAAGCATCCAATAAGCTGCTATACTACCGTCTTATTGATAAAGTCAATTTCAGTGCGAGTCCCTTCATGCGCATCATACCAAAGTCCTTTTGTCAGTGTGACTTTCATGATGCAACAGTTCTCGTCTGCTTCATTATTTGCGACATAATACCACTCAGCGAATATCTGACGCAATTTCTCAATAATCACTTCATTTTGTGGATTCAAAACCCACCCTAAATTCTCAGCCTTGCCATTTGCGGTAAAATTCTCAACAATAACGCAGATTGCAACTTCTGGGTTTTCAGCAATCTCAAGCATTTTATTTGATTTCGCATGTGTAACAATATATAGCGCACCCTCTTCATAATAAGCATCTACAAGACGTGCAGCAGGAATGCACGCGCCGTTGGGACCTTTATTTTGTGAGATTGTAGACAGTGCAAAGAGCCCATCTTTGTTTCCAATTTGTTCATCCAACCGCTTCATTGCTTCTTCATATGTATTCAACATCGTTTTCTCCCTTAACCTTTCAAAAACCGTTCAACGATGCCTTTTTTCATCATCGTTTTCTCTACGATCGCATCCACACTCAATCCTTCTTGAGCGTAGCGCTTCACCATTTCTTTCAATGCTTCACCGACTTCAATAATATGTTTGTCCGGATCATAAAACCGCACAACTTTCTGTCCCCAAGGCATCATGGATTCGTTTCCTATAAATGCTACCTTTAGATCTTTGGCTCGACTAACAAAACCATCGAAATCTTCTGTTTCATAATATACCTCCATAACATTTCCTTGATATTGAAAGAAAGATTCATCACACCCTGTAAACTGCATCCATGATGCTTCTGTTTGTACAGAAACGCCTCCTGTAAAGGTTACATTCTCTATAAAATCTGAAATGACCCGTAATCCTAAAACCTCTGTGTAAAAACACTTTGATGCTTCAATATCTTTCACCACAAGCATTGTTCCTTTATATTTCATGTTGCCTCCGTTCTATGTTTAGTTTGCTAGACTTGTACCATCTTAGGGATCACCATCGTGAAATAGACCCCTTGCATTTCCTTATAATCTATGTATTCTTATCCCCCTATTAATACCTTCCTCCTGTCCGATTATTATCTAAACCCCACCGAGTACTCCCAATCATCAATCTGCATATCATTTGAATGTACTCGCGTTCCAAGCCACCTCCAAAAAAAGTGCAACCGCAACTGTCATGATTGCTTTTTGCACTTTCATCATAAAGTATGACACGGTGTTCATGTCAACATATTCTTGGTATCGATTGGAGCGTTATCCTTTGTGTGAAGAGAAATCGGATTAAGAATCATTATTCCTAATCTCTATATTCAAATTCGATTGTAAATTTCGTATTACCACATGAGCTAATCCAAGTATATGAACTTGCAGTACGCCAATTGGTTGTAATGTACTCATCACCATAAGCAATTGCCTCTTCTTCGCTGTCAAATACTTTCCCACTGTTCCAAATAAGCGGCTTGCATGTGCTTTCTGTATTGGCTGAGGATTTGGTATTGCTTGTGGATGGTTTATTTTGTTCAGTCGGTGTTTCCGCTTGAACAACTTCTTTATCTTTCACAACAATTTGAAATTCTTTTTCTGAACTATTTCCATTAATATCAGTTGCAGTTGCTTTTACGCCATATGTTCCCACTTTGTTGACATCAACATCTCCAGAGAATAACACTTCAAGATCACCGTCAATTGGATCTGTAGCTTTAATGTTCGATTTGTAATCAAGTGAATCGCCACCTGTGATTTCATAATCTGTCACTCCATCAAACACAGGAAATTGTGTGTCTTTAACTTCATAAGTTAATTCACGTGTATTACTTGAGTCCATGTATGATAATGAGAAGATGATGACTTGTTCACCCATTCCAGTAAATCGAGCGGTTGAATCATCACTCAGTGATAGATCATAATTCACAACCTCAACAGTCACGTCATCCTGATTTTTAATTTCAATTAAATCAGACACCAGGTATTCTTGACCGTATTCGAGGTCTGTTTGAAGTTGAATGATCTCAACAGACTTTAGTAGATCTGATTGCCTCGCTCGTTCACGCGCAATATTTTGTAGATTTACAACATGTATTCCAAATACCACAGCTACTGCTATAAATCCCACACCAACAGAACCAATAATTTTATTCTTGGTAGGTCTAAACCATTGTTTTAATTTGATCATTTTTGTAATCCCCGCTTTATTTTAGTATATCAATAAATGCGGATGTCGCATCAATACTTTTCTAAAACATGCAAAAGGCAACCAGTATTGTATCATAGATAAGGTTTTGATAAACTTCGATGTGTAATGACCATGCAATGCTCAAACCCTTATTATAGAAGTGGTCCATCCATAGTAATGCGATGCATCACCATAATAAAACGCTTCTTGTTCTGAAATTTTGATTAATTTCGATACATGAAGCGTTATTTTTTATAATTTTGGTTGATACCCTACGTAAAAACCAATAATCGGTTGCTGTATGATCATTTTAATTCAAAAGTGAATTGACGATTGATAAAACTTCTTGAACTACTTCATTATCTATCGGTTTATCCTTTTCGAAGTGGGCATTGCTAAATATATGGATTCTAATGGTGTGATTGTCTTGAGTATCGTTTAATTCGATTGAAATCTTCCCACTTTCAATATCCCCTTCGATTGCATTTCCATAGATGATTGAAATGTCAAAGTTCTCTTTGGTTAATGTTTCTGTATCAACAACTTCATGGATTAAAGTGTCTGATAATTTTAAAAAACGTCCAGTGTTTGAGGCTTCGAGTTCATAGAAGTACAAGGTATCATTCAGCGAATTTCTCCCTGCAACTTTATTTTCAATGGGATTAAAAAATACAAAATTTTTAATGGTTGACGCTTCACAGTTGTTGTCTAGCGCTTCGACGTTAACGCCGTAATCTTGTTTGAACGCTGTACACGGGTAAGAGTCTATATACCGAAATCTTGGATAAACAGTTTCCTTTATTGTGATAAACAGTGCAAAAAATACAAAAACTATAGCGATTATTATGACACTTTTCTTTCGGTTCACATCCAATTCTCCTATTTTCTATACAAACCTACAACTTCTCTACCTTTATGATGCCATTATCTGTACCTCCATGAGTTATTGCTCAATAATAACGGGTCCTTGATCCGTTATCTTGATACCGATATGCACGAACCCAATGGTTGTCATTATCGGAGTGGTTAAGTTTAAGAGTTCCCACCATCACTGGATAACCCTTATTAATCATTCTTTTCGAGACTATAAAAGGTGGAAAAGCGCCATTCATTGCATCAAAAGAAGTAGAATTCTTTTGAGTCCAATATTGTAAACCAGTATTAAGGTAAATCGGTCGGTTACCATTTCTTCCCGTGTCAATATATGGAAATAGAGACTTGATCAAAGTTCCTTGTGTTGAACTATTTCTTGTCCTCATAGAATTTGAGAATCATACCATCGTCTACATAGTCATCCCTGTATGTAAGCATAATTGCTGTAGAAATAGTACCACTTATACCACGTACTGGATAATATAATCTTCGATATAGATTCTAAAAAAAGTCTCATCAGGCTTAACAGATATATTTTGAGCACCAAACAAGGATAAACTCGATGCAATGACAATTAGTGTTATAAAACTATGGATGAAATATCATGTTCCCCCTTTATTATCACGAATATAGTATCACACACACAAACAATGCAAGCGCTTACTGTTCCTTTGCCTCGAGTCATGATTTCGATATTGTTTTCGCGCTCCCACACCTCATGATGTGAAACATACAAAAACCCTTCTCTGTTAATAGACAAGGGTTTGATAAACTCTCATGGTACACCCGGCGGGAATCGAACCCACAACCTTTTGAACCGGAATCAAATGCGCTATCCTATTGCGCCACGGGTGCATGATTGCATGAATTATAATACCATAATTCATGCTTTTTTACTAGATTAATCTATAAACCTTCGCGGTTTCCACCAAAGATTTCTTCAGTATATTTTAGACCACTGGGTGTTGTCGCAAGTCCCCCTTGGCCTGTTTCTTTTAATGATGCATCCATTTGTTGTCCCACACGATACATTGTTTCAATAACCTCATCAGGGTCAATCTTACTTTTGATTCCTGCAAGGGCCATATCTGCACTGACAAGTGCGAGTGATGCACCCAAGGCATTTCGTTTAACACACGGTACTTCGACTAATCCTGCAACCGGATCACATACAAGCCCCAATAAGTTCTTAATGGTGATTGCAAGCGCATGCGCTGCCATTTCTGGTGTCCCTCCGCGATAACATACACACGCTGCACTGGCCATAGCACTGGCACTTCCAATCTCAGCCTGACATCCACCCATTGCACCACTGATTGATGCATTGTTTGCGATGATATAACCAAAGATTGCGGATACAAAGAGAAAATCAAGTTGTTCTTTTTCACTCATATTAAATCGTTCATGAAGCGATGTAAGAACACCCGGTACGACTCCAGCACTTCCTGCAGTGGGTGTTGCGCAAATGAGTCCCATTGCTGCATTGACTTCATTGGTTGCAATCGCATTTTGAACTGCATTTAAGATTGTGGTATCACACAGTGTATCCTTTGTATTGATGTATTCATGTAATTTTTTTGCATCCATACCTGTAAGTCCTGTTTTAGAACGCACACCATTCACACCCTGATCTACAGTTCTCTTCATCGTATCCAGTTGGTATTTCATCTTATTTAAGACCTGTTCTTTTGTCATGCCACTGTTTTGAACTTCATAATCAATGGCACATTCTGCCAAGGATTCATAGTCTTTAGCAGCTTCTATCAATGCTTTAATCGAATCCATGATCGTCTCCTTGTACATAAATAATGTGTTTCATATGTTCACATCGCAACAACAAGTTCACATCAAAGTCATCTGGTACCTGATCTACTTCGATGACCATCGATGCATCTTTTCCTCGTTGTTTACGCCAAAGCTTCATCGATGCAATGTTGATATTGTATTCATTCAATAACACCGACACCTTCGCAATTACCCCTGGTACATCCTTATGATAGGTAACAATGGTACTCACCCCATTTTGAATCACAAGATCATAATCGTCGATTTGGGTAATTTGGGCATTGCCTCCTCCAATAGAAACACCAGTTACTGACATCTTCTTATTCCCTTTACGCATGACAAAGCGCGCAGTGTTGGGATGTTCTACCTTATCTGCAAGGGGAATAAACTTATAGTCAATTCCTTTTTCATTTGCCAAGAGCATTGCATCTTGAATGCGTTCATCATCCGGGCTCATTCCCAAAAGTCCTCCTAAAAGCGCGAGGTTTGTTCCATGTCCCTTGTATGTTTCCGCAAATGATTCAAACAAATAGATATTGACTGAATCGGGGAGTTCTTTAAAAATATGGCGGGCCATATTTCCAATACGCACTGCGCCTGCAGTATGCGAACTGCTTGGACCAATCATCACGGGTCCGATAATATCAAATAATGACTTAAATTGCTTATCTGCCATCTAATTCCTCACTTTCTCATATTCACCTTTTGCATCGTGGACAAAACGTGTTGTATTCCCTTCATGAATTACCTGTGTAAATGCTTCTCTTGCTTGTTTATTATGGCCTAACCGTGCATATGCAAGTCCTTTGTAATAATTAATACGTACGGATTCAAGTGGGGTACACTCATCTTCTTGCAGTAACTCAAGTACCTTTAAGACTTCATTAAATTTTAGACGCACAACCATCGTTTGAACATCAAGCCATTTGCGCTGATGATCGATAGATGCTCGAATCGCATTGGTTTTTGCTTTAGCATATGCTTTATCCAGTTTCTTTGTTATGATGGCTTCAAAACTATCGACATTCTGTCTTTTTTCACCATAACTCTTAATTCTAAAAAGCGCTGATTCGATATTCAAAGAATCACCCATAACATCTTCAAATTTATTCACAAACTCTTGAATCTCTCGATCACTGCTTGCATACATCATTGCACGCAGTTTCGCATGGAGATAGGCAGGGGTAACCATCCGTTTATCAAAGCGTCCAAAGCCATCAAGAATTGAAAGATAGGTTTGGGGGTCTTTGAGTTCATCTACAATAAAGTCAAGTTCTGCAAGGGCCTTTCGTAATTTAAAGTCGTTGTAATATGTAAAAAGCGCTGCTGCACCTACTAAAAGTACAAGATACAATCCAAAGGTCACATACGGATTTTGAAGCACTTTAAACCGCTCAAGCTCACTCAGTGCATTGAGTAAAAAGATGCCGCCGACCAGTAACAGGATTGCAAGTCCCCACGACACTGCTTTTATGTTTGTGCGTTTATACCGAAATACTTTTAGCGCATTTTCAATGCGTTCATTCATAAAATCAACTCCTTTAAAGTATGAATTCTGCGAAAGGGTACCCAATAAAGATTGTTAACAGGGCGATTACAATCGTAATCACAACACCAAACTTTAAGATTTCTTTGGGATTGGTCCACCCTGAACTTCCAATAACCGCAACATAAGGCATGGATGCAGGGGTAGATGATCCAATCGAAGCCATGAGTCCTATTACCATCACAATTGCTTTCGCATCCAATTGCGTGCTGACAAGGGCAATGGGTACTGCCACTGCACTAACCACTTGTGCAGTTACCATGTGTGATGAAATACTGGATTGAAATAATGCCCATATCACAAAGACCGCAATAAATCCAAGGCGTGGCCAATGGGATATCATTGGCCCTACGCTACTTTGTAAGGCATTAATAATACCAATATCACTGTGTGTTAACGCTGCTCCCAGTGCTAAGGTTGCACCTGCCATTAACAAACTAATCCAAGGAACACCTTTAGATAAGGCATCTGTAATCTTTAACAAGGGTTTCTTATTGATATGAATCATGCTCATTAAGCTTACACCCAGTAATGGGGGAAATGCGGTTCCAAAACTGTTTAATTTCACAGTCCAAGGGGTTGTAATGATACTTGGAATAATCCATAAGAGTACTATCACACTAAAGATTGCGATGATCGCTTTATCTTTGGCTTCCATCGGTTGGGTTGTGTGATGGGGCAAATGGGATATATCCACTGCATCAAATTTAAACATGCGTGATAGTCCAAACACAATGACACCATAAAGGATGATTCCAAAAGGAATTGCAAAGGTCATATACTGAGCATAATCAATCGCCGTCCCAGCAATGGATTCATACACACTCATTGCCAAGACAGGGAAAACATGTCCAATAGGTGTCATGCCTGAAGAAAGGCTGACAATAAAGACTAAACCAATCATTAAGGCTGCCCCAAATGGACTGCCTTTTTTCACATTCAATACATTTAATATTTCTTCAAAGATCGGATATACAATGAAAAACAAAACAGTTGGAGATACAAAAAGTCCAACCAATAAGACCGAACCCAACAATAATGTCATTAAGGTACGGGGGCCTTTTCGTGCAATGTTTAAGTCCATCGTCTTATAGGCAATGTTTTTCATAATCGGTGTTGTTCCTAAAGCATAGGTGCTCATGAAGGTAAACAACAAGAATCCAAATACTGAATTTCCAAACGCACTCATTAATACTGAATTAAATCCAAGGGTTGGAATTAATCCCAATATTAACAATACAAAAACCGATGGCCATTCAATCCCTTGTGTGATCCACAAGATTAAAGAAGCACCAAAGATTCCCACAACCCACATCGCATCTTGAGAAAGGCCCTCAAGATTCAAAAAGAGTCCACAACTTATTAGAAACAAAAACGCAATACCAGTCCAAACCAACTTCTTCATGTAATTACCTCACTTCAACGTATTTATTATGACAAATGATGCGGGTCTTTGCAATGAAAGGGTGAAAAGGGATTGCGAAAATTGTTATTTAATGTATTGATTGATGAGATACATTGTATCAGTGACAGCACTCAAGCCTAAACCATCTTGATTGCTTTGATTCACGACAATGAAATAGACGGCTTCATCAACAATGACCACAGACGCCAATGAGCGTGCGGATTCATCTGTAAATCCAGACTTTGACGCAACAACAAGGTCATCACCCATCATGTTTAGCATGGAGAGTGAACTTGATTCAAAGACATCATGACGACCATTCACATACGGTTGGTCTGTAACATAAACTTTTGATGACATGATCAATCGATAGGCATCATTTTGCCATGCACTTTTTAATAACGTCACGAGGTCTTTCATGCTTGTATAGTGATTGTTGTCGTGAAGTCCTGTCGCATTCGCAAAGTGCGTACGCGTCATTCCTAATTCACTTGCGATCTCATTCATCTTATTCACCAGGCCATCACTTGAACCCGTTAAGGCTTCAGAAAGTGCCAATGCTGCATCGGCTCCTGAAGGAAGCATTATGCCATAAAAGAGATCACGAATTGAGACAACATCATTGCCCCAAATGCCTGCATTTGACGCATCTGAAGCATGAATATAGTCAATCGTTGTTGGTACTGTATATACCGTATCCAACGTAACGACTTCTTTGTTGTTCCATGCAGGTGTAATGTTTGACTCCAAAATGGAGAGGGCTGCATACACCGTCATCATCTTGGTCATTGATGCTGGATAAATCTTACTATCGTACCCCGATTCATGGATTACCGAATCATTGGTGACATCATAGACTGTACTATATTTCGCAGTGAAATCATTGATTAAGGCGAGTTTTTCTTCCTCTGAGAGTGAAGATACTGATTTCATCCCTCCATCTGTAATCGTCACATCAAAGTGTTTACTTGAACTTAAACCATTTGAGTCCGTAGCATGTGCACTAAAAGCATAGCTGCGATTATAAACAAGTTGACGTACCGCTAAGCTGAACTCTTCTGCGGTAAGCTTTCGGGTTTCTTTCATATCATCAAATGAATACGTCAGTGTTAATGGACCATCTACTGGATCGGATGCACTCACCGTCTCTAAAAGGGTTGTGAGTTCAAAAGGATTTGCATCACTAAAATCAATCGACGTCACATCTGATACGATCACAGGTGCTTGTGTGTCCTTGACAGAAAACTGAAAGTTAACGGTCTTTGTATTGCCTTTAAATGTTGCGACAATTGACCCCTCAAATGTCGGTGTTTCTTCAGTAGAAATCGCCGATGTATCCATCGAAACAACTTCAACACTGTCAAAACGGGATTTGTCTTGATTCACAATTGAAGCAATTGCATCTTCAAAGCGATCCCCATACTCAACAATTTTTTCCTCATTAAATCGAACCTTCGGTTGTTGGCTTTGGTAAAAGGTAAAGCCTACTAAAAGAAAAAGAACACCAATCATCACGATCTTTGGCCCTTTTTTCAGTCTGTATCGAACCCCCCGCGGTCTTTTTACTGCTTCCATATTAAACTCCTTAAAAAAGAGGATATTCTCAAATATCCTCTTATATCATACATCATTTCATGGCTAATAGTAAGTTCTCAATGTTCGATTTCATGATATTTACATAATTCATGGTGTCGCCTTCACTGACTGATTCAAGCGTGTTCACCAACAGTACATCAACATGCACTTCGTTCACAAGCGTATCAATCACTTTTTGACTGCTTGTTGTTTCCATGAGAATGGTTTGAATGTCATGTTCTTGAATAATATCGATAATTGATGTTAGTTGTGTTGCAGATGGCTCAGTATCCGGAATGATGCCTGAAATGGATTCAATGGTAAACCCATAGCGCTGTGCCATATAGCTAAACGCACTGTGGTTCATGACAACCATCGGATTGCTGACAGTTTTCATCCCTTCAACCATCATCGTATCAAGGTTCAAAAGGTCTTCTTTCAATGCTTCAAAGCGTGTCGTATACCCTTCTTTGTTGTCTGGGTCTACTTCTACAAGCGCATTAAGAATTGCTTCAGCTTGAGCGATTGCATTGATTGGATCAAGCCAAATATGTGGATCTGTATCACCATGATCGTGATCATGATCATGGTCGTGGTCATGGTCGTGGTCTTCTTCTTCATGGTCATGATCGTGATCATCTGTATGAATAAGATTCACAGCTTCTGATGTGTTCACAACCACAATGGATTCAGACTCTATGGACTCAAGGGTTTTATCCACCCATGATTCCATACCTGCGCCATTATAGACAAAAATATCTGCTTGTTCAAGTGTTAAGCGGTCTTGAATACTTGGTTCAAAATCATGTGCAGATGCACCCGATCCCATCATGTTCACAACCGTAACTTCATCACCTGCGATGGTGCGTGTTAAATCATAAATTGGGAAGAATGTCGTTACAACACTCAGTTGATTTTCTTTATCAGCTGCTGTCCCACACCCAACTAATAAGAGTCCTGCCAAAACAATGGCACTTAGTTTCTTTATATTCATAGTTCCTCCGTATTTGCAAATCGTTTGCAAATACAATTTACAGCGAATTCATCGAAAAGTCAAGGCTCTGTACTATAAATTCATCGACTGCGTATAAAAAGTGCAAGTTCTGATTCGAGATCTTTAAGCTCTATATTATACGTTTCTTCAATGGAATCCACCAAATTCTGAGTTGTGATAAGTGCGATGATCTTGTCAACACTTGCGCGTACTGCAGACAATTGCGTTACAATGTCCTCACAGTCACGTTGGTCTTCCATCATCTTCAAAATCCCATTCATTTGGCCACTCACTTTTTTGAGACGGGTTTGGATGTGTGTGTCACATTTCATAAGGATCCATCCATCACAATGCGATCGGGTCTTATGAGTCGATACAAGCCAAAGGACCCATCCATATTCATAACATTAAACCCTGCATCTCTTAAGATACACTCTGCATTATAGCTTCGCGCTGAAGACTGACAGTATACGATGATGCATTGATCTTTAGGGAATGTGTGAAGGTGAGTTCTTAGTGCATCCAAAGGACAATGATGTGAACCGATGATATACCCTAACTCAGCGCGTTCTTCATCATTTCTGACATCCAGAAGATACGCCCCTTCTTGTTGGAGGGTTTCAAGTGCATTCCAGTGAATGCGATGGGTTGTTTTATCAAGGATGTTCTCTGCGACATACCCTGCCATATTCACGATATCCTTCGCACTTCCAAAAGGGGGTGCATAAGCGAGTTCCAGATCTTGAAGTTCATTGACTTTCATGTTTGCTTTGATGGCTGTCGCAATCACATCAATCCGTTTATCCACACCCTTCTCCCCAATCGCTTGTGCGCCGAGTATAAGATGGGTTTTTGGATCAAAAAGGACCTTTAATAGAATCGGTGTTGCACCTGGGAAATACCCTGCATGATCATTTGCACTCAAATGAAAGACTTCATAGGCTTGCCCTTCCAGTTGTTTTTCATTCAGTCCAGTTGATGCTGCACTCAGGTTAAACAAACGAAGAATTGAGGTGCCTAAGGTCAACGTACGTTCTTTTGATTTTCCACTTAAAATATCCGCAAGGTGTCTTCCTTGCCGGTTTGCTGGGGATGCAAGGGGAATCAGGGCATCTTTTTTACTGGAAAACTGTTGTGTAATACACGCATCTCCCAAGGCATAAACGGAATCAAGGTTGGTTTGATAACGATGATCCACCACGATTCCCTCACGCATGCCACAGATAATCCCTGATTGTTTCGCAAACTGAGTATCTGGAACAACACCCACACAACTCAGCACGAGATCGGCTTGTAACCGTGTCCCATCATCTAAAACACAGGATGATGCATCCATGGACACAACACTGTGATTAATATAAACCTTAACCCCCTGTGCAATCAGGGTCTGATGTAAAGCTTGCGCCATTTCCACATCAAGGGGTGGCAGCACTTGTGAACTTTTTTCAACAACACTTACCGTGAGTCCTTTTCGAACTAAGTTTTCTACGATTTCTAGACCAATAAATCCCGCCCCCATAACAACAGCATGCTTCAAATGATTGGATTGAAGTGAGTCGACAATGCGATCCACATCTTCAACATTACGCAGTGTAAATAATGCAGGATGGGTTTCACTGCCGCTAATTTTTAAATCAAAGGGTTTAGCACCCGGTGATAAAACACACATATCGTAGGGAATATCAAGTGGCTTTCCGTGATGCATACAGTGGATTACTTTCTTTTTTGAATCAAGCGATACAACCTCATGCTCAGTCTTAAGGTCAAGCTTAAACCGATTGATTAACACATCTTGATCCACAACAAATAAATCTTCCCGACTTGGGATTTCCTGAGATATATAATATGGTAAGCCACAATTTGCATACGATACATACGGACCCCGTTCAAGAATTATGATTGAGTCCTTTTGATTTAAACGACGATATCGGGTTGCGAAACTCATGCCACCCGCTGATCCACCTACAACTACAACGCGTTTTTGATTCATACTTTACCTCCACAGCGTTCACCTTAAGTATACCCCTGGGGGTATAGTGTTTCAAGGATTCGTCAATGGAAAAAATCGATACCCATCCTTTTATCACACTGATTTAAACAACATCCTCTTCTTTTTCTTCAATCACAACACGATCTTGGGTTTCAAATTGACTGGCATACAAGGAAAAGTAAGCCCCTTTTTGGCGCATTAAATCATCATGATCACCAGTTTCCGCAATCTCCCCTTTTTGAATCACAAGGATTTCATCTGCATTACGAATGGTAGAAAGTCGATGGGCAATGATAAAACAAGTGCGTCCCTTCATCACTTCTTGCATTGCGTTTTGAATCATCAGTTCTGTTTGCGTGTCCACATTTGAGGTTGCTTCATCAAGAATTAAGATGCTGGCTTTTGATAGAAATACACGTGCGATGGATAACAACTGTTTTTGCCCTTCTGAAATAATGAGTGCATCATCTTGGATCCATGTTTGATATCCATCTGGCAAGGACTCAATATAGTCGTGGATGTTTGATTTCTTACACGCCTCAATCACTGCATCCATATCACAGTCCCCTACACCATAGGTTAAGTTTTCATAAATAGACCCACAAAATACCCATGAGTCTTGAAGTACGATGCCCATTGACCGTCTTAAACTTTCCCGTGCAATGTCCTTAGTATTGATTCCATTAATGGTAATGGTTCCTGCATTGATTTCATAAAAACGCATGAGAATGTTAATGATGGTCGTTTTACCTGACCCTGTTGGACCCACAATTGCGATTTGTTGTGTTGGTTTTACATCCAATGTTAAATCTTTTAAGACTGGACGATCTTTTACGTACTCGAAGTTCACATGATCAAAGTGAACCCCCAAAGGGACATCCTTTGGTAGGTGAACTGCTGTATCTGAATCAATGATTTCTTCAGGTTCATCTAAAAGTGCAAAAATCCGTTCTGCTGCAGACATTGCTGATTGGAGTTCACTGACTAAACTTGATATTTCATTTAAAGGTCCCGAGAATCTTCGTGAATATAAAACAAATGACGAGATGTTCCCGATTGTTAATGCATTTCTAAGATATAAAAGCGCACCAAAGGCACTAATCAATGACAGCGAAATGTTATTCACAAAACTTACCGTAGGTCCCATGATACTGCCTTGATAGTCTGCTTGATAATAGGCTTCACCAGCCACTTCATTATGATTCGAAAATGTCTTGAAGAAGTAAGCTTCTTGTCCATAAGACTTGATGGTTTTATGGCCTCTTAGGATATCTTCAGCATAACCATTCAACTGGCCCAACTGAATCGACCGCTTGGTAAATAGTGGTTTCACTTTCTTCATCCGGTATCGTGCAAAAAAGGACATAAAAATGATGGTTCCAAAAGGTATCAGTGAAAGGGGCATGGAAATTGCCACCATCATTCCCACTGAAACCACAACCGTAACACTTCCCGATAAGATCGTGACAAGGTCACTGCTTAGGGATGTATTGATGGTATCAATATCATAGGATATGCGGGAAATAATGTCCCCAGTTTGATGGGTATCGAAGTAGTGAATGCGCATTTTCTCAAGATGTGAGAACACGTCTTTACGCATCGAATATGCTACCTTTTGCGAGATTCGAAGCAAAATATTTTGCGATACGTAGGAGGCGATAAACGATACACAATAGATAAAGACCATGAGTCCTACATAGGTATAAAGCTGATCAAAATCAACACCGCCGTGTGGATTTCGCATGGTGTCAATGGATAGCCCAATCAGTTTTGGCCCCAATAAGGATAAGACATCACCAATCAGCGTCAATGACAGGGCAAAGATAAACCACCATTTTGAATGCATGAGATAGCGTGATAGGTTTTTAAGTGTGCGTTTAGTCATCAATCATGCCTCCCATCTGTGTATCATAGATTTCATTGTATAAATCACAGCGTTTAAGGAGTGTTTCATGGGTTCCAACATCTAAAATTCTTCCATCTTTCATCACAAGGATTGTGTCAGCGTTGAGAATACTCGCAATCCGTTGTGCCACCATCACCTTGGTAACACCACGATACTGTGTTTTGAGTGCGTTTCTGAGTTTCGCATCGGTTTGATAATCCAACGCGCTGCTTGAATCATCCAGGATTAAGATATCCGGGGAACTCACTAAAGCACGACTGATTAGAATCCGTTGTCGTTGACCACCCGATACATTGGTTCCTTTACTTGCGATGGGTGCTTCAAGACCTTTGGGTAATCGACTGACAAATTCACTGGCTTGAGCATTTTTCATTGCTTCTAAAATGGCTGCATCATCAAAGGATCGACCAAAACGAATATTCTCGCCCAAAGTCGATTGAAATACAAAATCATGTTGATGAACCAGACCAAACAATTGATTATACTGTGCATCATAGGTTTGGATATCATGACCATACACTGAGATTGTCCCTTTTTGTGGTTTATAAAGCCTCAGCAACAATTGAATCAACGTAGACTTCCCTGATCCAGTGGGTCCAATGATACCAAGGGTTTCTCCTTTATTTATGGTAAACGATATATCGGCGACATTATCCTTATTTCCTAAATATGAGAAAGAGACAGCATCAAACTCAATTGCAGGTTGTAATCGATCATAGGTGTCGAAATCTCCATGCGTTTCTTCATAGGGTGTGTCAATCACTTCCAAGATCCGTCTTGAA
Organism: Erysipelothrix larvae; assembly: GCF_001545095.1. Lineage (NCBI taxonomy): Bacteria > Bacillati > Bacillota > Erysipelotrichia > Erysipelotrichales > Erysipelotrichaceae > Erysipelothrix > Erysipelothrix larvae. The sequence continues at coordinate 486,700 of NZ_CP013213.1, read as the reverse complement.
CTTGCAAGTCCTTTTGAAAACATTACAAAAATCCGACTCACCGCCATCATGGCATTTGAAATAATGGTAAAATAGCTGGCGAATGCGATAATTTTTCCCGCTTCACTGTATCCACTGCTGACACGATAGGCACCGACCAAAATCACAAGCACCATCCCTAAGTTCATAAATAGGGATATTAAACTTTACTTGGGGTTTTCACTCGCAACACTATTTCTTGGGGTGAGGTAATCTTGCTCTAGCCTCTGTCTTTAAAGAAGTTTGGGGATTTCTGTTGTAAACTGATTATCTTAGACCAGCAGAATAAAAAATCACTTTACTTTATGCACAATTAAGTGCTGTATTAAAGTGATTTTTTTTGTATTATTAGTTTAACGAGGTTAATAAAATGGTAGAAACCCCAAGTTTCCAGACCTAAGTTTCTACCAATCCAATACCTCCTATAAAGGAGTAAGAATATGATAACAGTTTTCTCAAACACATTCAATAATAAACAGTTTTCTCAAAAGGAATATTACAAATTTCTCAATTCAATTAATCCAAAAACAATACCTTGTCCGTGCTGTTCAAAAACAGATACACTGATTCGTTATGGATACTATCCGAAAACCATAATTACTGGGCGATTAACCATTGTCGTAGAAATCGCACGTTTCTTTTGTAATCAATGTAAGAGAACTCATGCAATAATACCAAGTAACTTACTTCCCTATTTTCAACTGTCTGTACCCACAATTGAAATAATATTAACCCATGAACTTGATAGCACGCTTTTAACTGATATTGATGAATCAACATATATTCGGATAAAAATACGTTTTAACGATTATGAATCGGTGAGACATTTAAGTTATTTGGAACGATTGAATTACTTCATATTATCCACAAAACGGAATATCTATCATTCCGCCATTACTTCACCAACATGAGAAAAATAGTTTTAACTCCTCAGATTGAATATAATGAAGATGGTTATTTAAATAACAGACAATCATTTTTATATTTAGGAGCAAGATACATAATGAAACCTTATCAAAATAGTCAAAGAGAGGCAGGGTTTCTATGAACGCTAATGCCACTCTTTTAAGTAACGAAAAAATTCTTGAATTATTTAACTTAGAACACCATCAAGTCCAGAAGATTGATATCAAAGGTCAAAGTGACGCATTGAATGTGTACATTACGCTTCAGGTAGAGGAACAAACATGCCCAATTTGTGAAAGCAAAACATCCACAATCAAAGATTATTCTGAAAAGAAGCTTCTCCACTCACTGGTAACACATATACCCTGTTACATTCGTTACCGTGCACGACGTTATAAATGCACAACGTGTAATAAATGCTTTTTTGAACACAATCCATTTGCGTATCGAAATATGAAGATTACTCAGCTGACCGTATATAATGTCCTGAATGATCTTAAATCGCCACATGAAACGTTTACCACAGTTGCCAATAGATATCGGTTATCTCCCACTACAGTATCATCTATTTTCGATTCCCACGTTTCTGTCTCCAGACAAAAACTACCCGCTTATCTGCTTATTGATGAATGTTATGCGTACCACAGTGATCGCAGTGATTATGTATGCGTTCTTATTGATGCAATGACAAAGAATATCGTAGATATATTACCGTCCCGTAAGAAACAAGACTTAGTCGCGTATTTTAGCCAAATCCCCCTTGAAGAACGCAAAGGAGTCTTAGGTATTGGAATCGACATGTGGTATAGCTATAGAGTCGTCGCAAAACAATTCCTTCCAAACGCGTTTATCAGTGTTGATCGTTTTCATGTTTATAGTGATTTAATGAAACGTATCGACTCTATTAGGGTAGACACTATGAAGAAACTAAAACCTCCTAAGAACTGGAAGCAAACAGAAGATAAAGTCAAAAGACAAGAATATTATAAGCGTGACCAGCAATACTATCTGCTTAAAAAGTTCAACTGGTTACTCTATAAAAACCCCAAAGCAACAACCACAGTTAAAGATAAGAAATACAATATATTTGATCCAAATGTACCGAAACAACGCAATAAGAAATTGGGAAAGTTTCTAAACCTTTACGACATAATAGACCTAATTCTTCAAACGAGCAATGGCCTTGAAGATGCATATAACATGAAGTTCTTACTCGATCAATTCTTCAATGAATCAAAAGCTGAGAATGCACACGAGAATCTGAACACACTCATCAGAGTGATGGCTCAGAGTAGAGTTGCATCAATCGTTGATTTTAGCCGAACTTTAGGAAAGTGGAAAAATGAAATTGTCGCAACTTTCAATAAAGTAGAAAAATGCACAAAGGTCACAAATAAGAAAACAGGAGAAACCCATTATGAAGTTTCCATAACACACATAAACAGTGCGTTGATTGAGAATCGAAATCGCATAATCAAGCAAATAAAAAACAATGCAAGTGGCTATCGTAATTGGGAGCGGTTTAGGAATCGTGTGTTGTATGTGCTTAATGAAGACGCAACATATCGAATTAACCCAATAATTAAAACAACCTATGACAAAGGACTCTCTTAAGAAATGACTCATTATTGATATACTATAACAAAAAGAGGGAAGCTATAGTCATGTGCGACTACGCTTCCCTTTGGTCTTTAACAAACTTGTTTGGGGTAACTTACTCCCCAAGTTATTTTATATCATTTTCTGAATTATCCCCAAGTTATTTCAGACCGCCATAAATAGATTCATCAAGGGATTAATCAATGCCATTTTGGTTCCAACATAGGTTTCAGTTGATACAAGACCATCATTCACCCCTTCAAATTTCATTTCCTCATGTTCATGTTGAACAAAGGCTTTAATAATACGCATCCCTTGAATATTTTCGCGAACAACACCGATTAAGTGGTCTTGTTTTTCTTGCACTTGGCGGTATAAGGGAATGCTTTTTTTGGCTCTAAAATAGGTTAAAATTGAGATAAATGGAAGCATAGAGACCATGACAAGGGCCAGGACTGGTTCCATTGCAAAGGAAATGATGATTCCACCTAATAAAAGAATGGGTCCACGAATCCCCATACGTTGTGTCATACCCAGCATACGGTGTACATTATAAGTATCTGTGGTAACGCGTGTTTCCAAGGATGAAATCCCAATGTTATCAATTTGATGTGAAGTCAATGTGAGTGCACGTTGAAACAAGTCATCGCGCATCTCAACAATGATCTCTTTCGATATTTTACTCGCACGTCGATTGGCGTATACATTCATGCGGTATGCAATAAAGGCAAGAATCACCATGCCCAATCCATAAATCATCACCTTTTGAATGTCACGTGTTGGAATGATTTCGTCAATAATGAGGGCCAGTGTATAGGGTAAAAGCAGTTCGATGAATGATCCAACTGCTTTTATTGTAATCCCAAATGCCATTTGACGCGTAAATGGTTTTATATATTCTTTCATATTACCCCTTAACTCCCCACAAAAAAAAGATCAAGCGATGAGCGGTGAAATACCCTATAAATGATTGCGTGTAAAAAAAATATGCACCTTAATTGTTGCATACTTACAAAGAAAAATAAAGATTTTATATCATTTGCATTCATTTTTTTTTGCATGCGAAAAAAAATTAAGTTTTGTAATAATTTTTGAACTGGATTCATTTTTCACTATGTTGATTAATGATGGATTAGAAAGACCATTAGAAGTAAGTATAATCATATTTGAGTTCTTTATGAGTGGCGTTTTTTTTAAACATTTTTATCCTAAGATTCATATGTTAATTACAATTATTTAATATCAAATTTCCACTCATTTTCCTCTAAATAATAATAAAACTCTGATTTTTCACCAGTAAAAATATTAACCATTTCTTCAAAGTCAACTGAAAGTTGATAATCTGTCAAATTTGCTTTTTTTATCCAAAAGACTTCACCTTCGTTTGAAGATTTGAGAACACCAGAAAATGAATTTGTTCTAAAGAAAAATACAATATATCGACCATTATCGGTAGGGAAATGTTTGACACCACACAAAACAACATTATCAATATCTAAACCTGTTTCTTCTTTTACTTCCCTAATTGCTGAGTCAACAAGTGATTCTCCTCTTTCTATATGTCCGCCAGGAAAGGTAAGCCCGACATACTCTGGATCATTTTCCCCGGTTTTATTCAAAACCAATATTTTATCTCCATCTTCAATCATGCACATGTTAGTAAGTGTAACAACTTCCGTTCTCATATACTTCTCATCCTTTCAACTATTCATTATTAATTTGATTAAAAATTCAACTGCATCATATCCATTGTTTAGTAATTCAGCAAACACAAAATCTCATGCAAATCTTTAATAGTGTAATCTGAACTATAGCAAGGGTGTTCTGGCTGATATTGTCCAAGTCCTTTCATGATCCTAACGGTTGTGAAACCGAGTTTCTTTGCCGGCACAATATCGTTATCAGGTCTATCGCCAATATAAATACAATTATCAGCAGTTGTATTTGCTTCTTGCAGAGCCTTTTGAAAAATTTGAGGATTTGGTTTTTTAACACCAGCTTCATGCGATGATACTATTACCTTGAAAAATTTGTATATACCGTGTTCGAATAAACGGTTCTCAAGTCCTTCAATTTGATTTGCAATAATACCCAATTTGTATCTCTTAGATAGCTTTTCGAGTGTCGAATAGGTGTCTTCATAAATTACTTCTGATTTAGCATTCCATTTTGGTCTTTCTTTATTGCTAAACTGTTCCCAAACAGATCTTATAGGTTTCAGTCCATTCTTAGAAGCATCAATCATCAAATTATAATAATCAGTTTCTGATACAACTATATTTTTTTTAGATAATCTATCAACGCATTGTTTGACGTGGTCCTCATAACATTTGGTTTCATTGGTAAGAGTATAACCAACATCGAAGAATATCCATTTCTTATTACCTAATTGAGAGCTATCATTTTCTATGGATTCTTTTAGTCTGGTTGTCATAGATACCTCCTAAAATTCTAAAACTATTAATTTAACTATATCATGGTCGTTTTTATTATGCTTCATCTAGATTTAGATTACTGGTAAGCGCAATTTTACCCGCTAACACATCATCGTAGTATTGTTGTTTTGTATCGATAAAATCCAAGGATCTTTGAATGACTGATAAACGCGCTTCCAGGTCTTGCTTTGTTTCTTCAAGCATTGCTTTGCGTTTAAGAATTGAATCCATTCCCTCATAGGCATACGCCATGTATTGTTTCATATCCTTAATACTCATGCCACAATCTCTTAGACATAAAAGTCCACTGATCCATTGGATGTCTTTCTCACTGAAAATACGGTGATTGTTTTTATCCCGCGTGTGATTGGGTACAAGCCCTTCATTGCAGTAATATTTCAATGTTTCATAACTGAGATCCAGTTGTGTACACACTTCTTTCATTGTTGCCATAAAAAACCCTCCATATCACTTGACCGGTAGTTACAACCGTGTTGTATAGTAATTATATGCGATAAACCGCGTATTGACAAGAGGAGGCACTGATGAAAAATGTATATCTAGTACGTCATGGGCAGACGTTATTTAACCGCCAAAAGAAAATCCAAGGGTTTTGTGATTCTCCCTTAACAGACATTGGAATCAAACAAGCACAGATTGCGAAAGCACATCTTGATGAAATTGGAATTGTATTTGATCGAGCATTCAGTTCAACATCAGAACGTGCCATTGATACCTTAAAACTCATTACAAATATTCCCTTCGAAACCGACAAAAACTTAAGAGAATGGAACTTTGGTGATTTGGAGGCTGAAGGGGAACACTTAAATCCACCCCTTCCATATCGTGATTTCTTTGTGCAATTTGGGGGCGAGGATGAAGATGACTTCAACAAACGAATTACACTTGCAATCAAAGAGGTTGTTGATAAGAGTGATGGCGAAAACATTCTCATCGTATCCCACGGTGCAGCAATTGCTCAATTTTATCGTAAATGGGAACATACAAGTGATGTAAAACGCACCACCCGTATTCAAAATTGTTCATTCTTAAACTATGCATATGATGGACAAACATTCAAACTTCAAGAAATCATCAATCACGACTTCAGTTCACTTGAGTAAAAACCCCGACTTTTTGACGTCTCGTATCCTTAAGTTAACTGTTACTCATTCGCAGATTACAATGAGGTATTCCTACTTTAAAATGGACCCTAAAAAAAGGCGGTCTGAAATAACTTGGGGATAATTCAGAAAATGATATAAAATAACTTGGGGAGTAAGTTACCCCAAACAAGTTTGTTAAAGACCAAAGGGAAGCGTAGTCGCACATGACTATAGCTTCCCTCTTTTTGTTATAGTATATCAATAATGAGTCATTTCTTAAGAGAGTCCTTTGTCATAGGTTGTTTTAATTATTGGGTTAATTCGATATGTTGCGTCTTCATTAAGCACATACAACACACGATTCCTAAACCGCTCCCAATTACGATAGCCACTTGCATTGTTTTTTATTTGCTTGATTATGCGATTTCGATTCTCAATCAACGCACTGTTTATGTGTGTTATGGAAACTTCATAATGGGTTTCTCCTGTTTTCTTATTTGTGACCTTTGTGCATTTTTCTACTTTATTGAAAGTTGCGACAATTTCATTTTTCCACTTTCCTAAAGTTCGGCTAAAATCAACGATTGATGCAACTCTACTCTGAGCCATCACTCTGATGAGTGTGTTCAGATTCTCGTGTGCATTCTCAGCTTTTGATTCATTGAAGAATTGATCGAGTAAGAACTTCATGTTATATGCATCTTCAAGGCCATTGCTCGTTTGAAGAATTAGGTCTATTATGTCGTAAAGGTTTAGAAACTTTCCCAATTTCTTATTGCGTTGTTTCGGTACATTTGGATCAAATATATTGTATTTCTTATCTTTAACTGTGGTTGTTGCTTTGGGGTTTTTATAGAGTAACCAGTTGAACTTTTTAAGCAGATAGTATTGCTGGTCACGCTTATAATATTCTTGTCTTTTGACTTTATCTTCTGTTTGCTTCCAGTTCTTAGGAGGTTTTAGTTTCTTCATAGTGTCTACCCTAATAGAGTCGATACGTTTCATTAAATCACTATAAACATGAAAACGATCAACACTGATAAACGCGTTTGGAAGGAATTGTTTTGCGACGACTCTATAGCTATACCACATGTCGATTCCAATACCTAAGACTCCTTTGCGTTCTTCAAGGGGGATTTGGCTAAAATACGCGACTAAGTCTTGTTTCTTACGGGACGGTAATATATCTACGATATTCTTTGTCATTGCATCAATAAGAACGCATACATAATCACTGCGATCACTGTGGTACGCATAACATTCATCAATAAGCAGATAAGCGGGTAGTTTTTGTCTGGAGACAGAAACGTGGGAATCGAAAATAGATGATACTGTAGTGGGAGATAACCGATATCTATTGGCAACTGTGGTAAACGTTTCATGTGGCGATTTAAGATCATTCAGGACATTATATACGGTCAGCTGAGTAATCTTCATATTTCGATACGCAAATGGATTGTGTTCAAAAAAGCATTTATTACACGTTGTGCATTTATAACGTCGTGCACGGTAACGAATGTAACAGGGTATATGTGTTACCAGTGAGTGGAGAAGCTTCTTTTCAGAATAATCTTTGATTGTGGATGTTTTGCTTTCACAAATTGGGCATGTTTGTTCCTCTACCTGAAGCGTAATGTACACATTCAATGCGTCACTTTGACCTTTGATATCAATCTTCTGGACTTGATGGTGTTCTAAGTTAAATAATTCAAGAATTTTTTCGTTACTTAAAAGAGTGGCATTAGCGTTCATAGAAACCCTGCCTCTCTTTGACTATTTTGATAAGGTTTCATTATGTATCTTGCTCCTAAATATAAAAATGATTGTCTGTTATTTAAATAACCATCTTCATTATATTCAATCTGAGGAGTTAAAACTATTTTTCTCATGTTGGTGAAGTAATGGCGGAATGATAGATATTCCGTTTTGTGGATAATATGAAGTAATTCAATCGTTCCAAATAACTTAAATGTCTCACCGATTCATAATCGTTAAAACGTATTTTTATCCGAATATATGTTGATTCATCAATATCAGTTAAAAGCGTGCTATCAAGTTCATGGGTTAATATTATTTCAATTGTGGGTACAGACAGTTGAAAATAGGGAAGTAAGTTACTTGGTATTATTGCATGAGTTCTCTTACATTGATTACAAAAGAAACGTGCGATTTCTACGACAATGGTTAATCGCCCAGTAATTATGGTTTTCGGATAGTATCCATAACGAATCAGTGTATCTGTTTTTGAACAGCACGGACAAGGTATTGTTTTTGGATTAATTGAATTGAGAAATTTGTAATATTCCTTTTGAGAAAACTGTTTATTATTGAATGTGTTTGAGAAAACTGTTATCATATTCTTACTCCTTTATAGGAGGTATTGGATTGGTAGAAACTTAGGTCTGGAAACTTGGGGTTTCTACCATTTTATTAACCTCGTTAAACTAATAATACAAAAAAAATCACTTTAATACAGCACTTAATTGTGCATAAAGTAAAGTGATTTTTTATTCTGCTGGTCTAAGATAATCAGTTTACAACAGAAATCCCCAAACTTCTTTAAAGACAGAGGCTAGAGCAAGATTACCTCACCCCAAGAAATAGTGTTGCGAGTGAAAACCCCAAGTAAAGTTTAATATCCTAAAAAAAGAGGATAGACAAAGAGGTACTGTCACTTATTCGTGATAGTACCTCTTTTGGCATAGAAAATATTCTCTTCTGTCTAAATTATATCCTTGACTTTAGAACTAGTTTATTCTGAACAGATACCCATTTAACACAGCAAGTGTTCAAGAATAAAGGTAGCTTCATCCAAAACACGAAATTAAGGTGTTGGGTCTTTTGAACTTGAGGTATCTTCTTCATTCGATAGCACGCGTTTAGAGATTTGATTCACTGTTTCTTTAACCTTCATCTTCGCGGTTGAAGACAAGGTCGTCTTGATGATATCCGCTAAAAGTCGCACTGATTCATCATCAGCATGTTGATAGACTTGCGATATTTTACGAACATTATCAAAGGTGAAGAGTTCTCGCAATTGATCAATTTGATCCAACTTATACGTCTTCATGGCGTCAAACACTTGAGTAAGGGCAGTTTCTCTGTGTTCAAGAGGAATGTCAATCAAAACATCTTGAAGGGATTTTGATAGAAATTGTGCATTCTCACTGAGTTGACTTACAACTTCAAAATGACCATTCTTTATTTTCCAGGTATAGGGGTTGTGCTGAAGCACACCCAGTTGCGAACTTTTGATAATGGTTTGTGTTTCCGATGATTCAAGCAGTAATCCAATCACTGAAGATTCAGGAACATACTTTTTAACTTTTTTTAGGATTTGAATATAGCCTTTACTGCGAATGATTTCATGTTGAAATCCCGGGCCATCAAAGTTATACACCTTTTTTAGGTGGGCTTTACGCCTGAGGGTCGATGCGGCATAAACGGCAACGTTTCCGCCTTTTGAATGGCCCCCACAATACAAAGGTTGTTTTGAAGTTGATGCGATTTTGTTTAGATAGTCTGATGCAATATGATGGGATGGAATATCCTCTGAATAGGATAAAACAAAGTCTTCTTTCCATCCTACCACAGTAGGCATGGTCCCTCTAAATGCTACAAAAAGTGCAGATTTATTAACCCTTAAGAGGATTGAAGCATATTGAAACACCGATTCAACATCGGTTTCACTCACAAATTCCACGATCTCAACATTTCCAAACTGCGTATTTTGCATCATTTCTTTGAGTAAACTATAATGTGGTTTTAGATAACTTGTCATTGGGATGTGTTCAAAATCAAAGAGTACAAGATCTTTAATCTTAAGGGGCATGTTTTTATGAAACCCTTCGATGAGTTCAAACTGAAAATATGGGAGGATGGATAATACCAACGCGTCAACAGGATTTTCAAGATCAACCGCTGTATCTTTCTCTTTTATATATTGAATAACATTCATGATACCACCCCTTTACACTATTCATTATAGTCAAACTCGGTTTAAATATCTAGCGTATCTATAGCAAAACGCACCCTTAGGTGCGCTTTGATGTCAGTATTTTGGAAACGGAATCCTCTATTTCTTTCTTAACAAAAATCATGTAATTGTTGATAACAGGGTGTGTTTCATGAAGTGGTGGTTCTGAACTTCCTGCCCATCTTAGCGTTGACTTTACGCCTAAGTCTTCTTCCGGATTATTATTTGTATCCACAGTCTTCACTTTATAGTGAACCTTATTAGAATCTAACTTAGTACATATTTCTTGAAATAAGCGTTCATCACGTGTCTCAAATACTTTCGTGTGAAATAGCATTTCCTTTTCACTCCTCTTTTTTATTATATCACTTATAAAATCAATTTTTGTAGATTTACACTCATGATTTTTAAAAGAGTTGCTTAGATTTTTTTATCGCTATAAAACAGTTGATGTCCAACTATAAATACAACCACAAATACTGTGAAACCCATGGTTACATCCGTTAGGAAGTGTGCTCCCATCACCAATCTTGAGAAGGCAATCACCAATGTAATCCCAACACAACTCCAGAAGAAACCATTTTTATATTTTGTGAGTGACGTATTGAGATATGGAAGAATGCACAATCCAAAAATACATGCAGCACTTGCAGTGTGTCCAGATGGAAATGACTTGAACTCCTCAGAAATCACACCGGTTGGCATGAGTTTATCTTTTAAGTCTGATCCAATGATCCACCAATTTTGAAATGTTGCATCTGGATTGGATGCGATTAAGCGCATGCGTGGTCTTCCCCATAGTACCTTAATTCCATTAATCAATAAGATTTGAAAGAATACAATGAAGATTAAGAACCAGCCATAATTTCTTAGTTGTTTTTTATCGCCTGTATTCAACAGCCGCAAAATAAGTGCATTAACACAGACAAACAATACAATGTTAATGATTACAACCATCATAAATGATGCGTTTGGATAATACATTGTAGGCTCATGTGATGCCATGAATAACCCAAATGCATTGAATACAATCCCTACGAGAACTTGTAGTATCGTCCCTATTCCTAACTTTTTTTCACTCCCAACAATCAATAGTGTTCCTCCGATGCTCATCATCAAGGACGCTGGCATCTGACCATAGGCTGCTAAGAATACCGCAATCGGATTTTCGATATTGAATATTGCTTGAGATATTTGATAATCCCACAGTGATCCGATGAACATGAGTGCAATTAGAATCACACTTAAAATTTGAAAATTCCCCTTATATGCTTTCATTTGATTTCTTCTCCCGCTTCGTTATTAATCAAAAATATATGTTTGTAGGATTGCATAGAAAATATTGTGTGCCGATTGTTTTAATCCCGTTCCATAAAGTTCTGGATTTGATTTAAACGACTTCTTCAAACTTCTTTCTTGTAGTTTTGGTGTCAGAATATCAAGCATCAAGTCATTCCCTGAGATAATTGCATCTTCGGCTTTCATAAATCCAAAGACCGCATCACTGGATACCATCCCAACAAAGCCCCACTCTTCTCTTAATATATCTTGAAGTAAGTTTGTATTTGCACCGGCCCATGTCGTTCCAATAAGAGAGAAGCTTGACATAGCACCAGTTGCACCACCCTCTTTAACTGTAATTTCAAATGGTTTTAGGTATAACTCACGAATTGCTTGTTCATTTGACCAAACTGTAATTCCTGAACGTGCATTTGTCTCTTGATCATTCATCATAAAGTGCTTCATGAATACAATTACACCTTGATCCTCAGATCCTTTTGTCATATTAGCGGATGTATATCCAGATAGGATTGGGTCTTCTGAGAAGTACTCAAAGTTACGGCCACCTTGGGCTGTACGGTGTAAGTTCATCGCAGGCGCATACCATCCTTGAATGCCATACGCAACACCTTCTCGTCCAATTGCTTCTCCCATCGTATAAGCAAGTTCCTGATTCCATGTTGAGGAAACAAGGATTTCACTTGGGTATCCTGCAGTATCAAGGGATCCAAAGAAGTAGCTAAAGCCTGCTGGCCCATCCATAAGAAGTGTTTGCGGAACACCCAGACGTTCAATTCCTACAGTTTTGTATGCACCATTTGTCACAAGTTCGATCAATTCATTGGCTGTGAATTGGCTTAGGAATAAATCCCATGTTTCATCATCATAATCGAGCCCTTTGAGATCTTCGAGCTTTAACCCATGATCTTCACCAAAGGTTTCATTTTTTGAACCTTCTGGTGCAACACGTGGTGCACTGAGTGCTTCTAATAAGATATCAGAAGCCGTTGTATTTAGATTATCCAGGGTTGGAAATGTATTTTCCCAATCATTTCTCGAAAGATATGTAAGGGCTCCATTTGCATATTCAAAGCGATTTTCATATGCAACTTGTGTGTCTTTATCTGTTTGGTACACAACTGTTTCTTCTACAGTGTACTCAACACTTTGCGCAATGTCATGAACATTTCTGCCAAGTTTTATGGTATAAAGTCCGTGTTCAAGAACATATGCTTCTAAATCATTCATATCGTATGAAGCCATATCACGAACATCAAAGGTTAAGGTAAGGGTTTCACGTGCGCCTGGTTCGAGTGTTTGTGTTTTTCCATAAGTTACAAGGTTGATTGCGGACTTCTCAATGCCACCTTCATAATATGGTGCACTGTAATATGCTTGAACAACATCTTTCCCTGCAACATCACCTGTATTTACAACTTCGACATTCACGGTAATTGTGTCCTTATTAAGGTCTGTCGATACAATATTCCAATCAAAGTTTGTATAGCTTAATCCATATCCAAATGGGTATTGAACTGCTTTAGCATAGCCTTCTTCATTTCCTAAATAATAAGTTTCATAGAAGCGATACCCTACATAAATACCTTCTTCATAGTTAATGAATGCAAATTTTGTATTATCATATTGGAAATCACCAAAGTTAACACTTGCTGGTGAGGAAGATGGATCATAAGCATAGGTACTTGTGAGACGTCCTGAAGGATTGATGTTTCCCATCAAGATGTTTGCAAGTGCACGTGTTCCAAAAGGTCCTGGAGTTCCAATCCATACTGCTGATTTTATTGTGTCATATTCTTCAATGAACCCCAGTTCAATGGCGTTTCCTGCATTGATGATGATGGTAACATCAGAGAAGTTTTCAGCTACTTTTTCAATGAGAGCACGTCTATTATCTGAGAGTTTTAATTGGTCTAATGAGAAGTCACTTGCTTCTGTACCAGAACTTGAAATAACAATGACTGCTTTATTTGAGTACGCTTTAGCTTGTGTGAGGACTTCATCACTTAGGTGATCAATTGTTGGCTCATCAATTGAGGTTTTTCCAAGTAATCCCTTAACTACCTCAAAGAGCCCTGATCCACTGGAACCTCCGGATGATTTTTCTTTATAAAAATCAGCAAGATCTTTGTTGTATTCGAGACCTACTTGGTCAAACGCTTCAAATAAGTCAATGGCATGCGTGTCATTTGAAGCACCTGATCCCCCACCACCATAGCGAATTTCATGGGCAGCAGTTCCAAAAACATTGACTTTGTCTGTACTTGAAAAAGGTAATGAATGGTCTTCATTTTTCAATAAGACAATTCCTTCTTCAACGATTTCTTCGGACACTTTTTCACCATGTAAACGTGCTGCAATTGCTTCTGGAGTTGAGGTATTAGCACTCACATCCTTTGATGTTACTGCTCGGTATAGATTATTAATAGTTGGTCCATATTGAACAGTTATAAAAGCAAAAATGATCACAACCACACCCCATTTGAGTGCACGACGCGGGCGATTATAGACTTTTTTATAAATCTTGTCTTCTTTCTTTTGCGTACGCTTTTCTTTGCGTTCCATTGCTTTAAGATCTTGCTTATGTGCATTTTTCGCGTGTTTACGCGCAATCTTTTCTTGCTTAATACGTGAAGCTTTTTCATCTTTACTTAATGCATTAAGTGCTTCTTTGTTTGTCTTTTCGAGTGCTTTAGCGCGTTTGACCTCGTCGACAATCCGTGCTTTACGCTGTTTTCTTTGTTCGAAATATTCTTTAAAATTCATGTCTTCTCCTCATTAATTAAATAGGTAATTCTTTACAAACCTAAACAGTCCTTTGAAAAAGTGACCGTTAAACATATCCATAAGTCCATCTAAAGCTTTCATATTGACCCGTCCAGCTGACATCCGCGCAATGCCTCTAAAGGGAAGGTTTTGCGCAAATCGTACATTATTGGCAGCAATCGGATTGCCACGCCACATAAAGAATTTGTACAGCATATCAATAAGCCAGTTTACAAACCGACCAAATACACTTTTGGTGCGTGCTTGTTCGATGATGTCATTGAGTTCTAAGGTTTTCTTAGGATCCCATTCACTTTCTGGAAGCTTAAAGTCAAGCAGGGATTGGAATGATGCTTGAGTGATGTTTTTGAGTTCAAGGTTTTGATATTGCATGGGTGTGTAGATATCCTCGATATCAACGTTTCCATCTCGATCGATGCTTTGCGTTAATCGAATATCGCGTGATGATGCCCCAACCATGATCTCATATTGGCCTTTTTCACTGTCCCAACAGCCTTTGTTTACATTATAAAAACTAAATGCATGGTCTCTATAGGGAATGGTGATTGTGGTCTTTTCATGTGCTTCTAAGTGTACCTTCGCATATCCTGCAAGTTCTTGTTTGGGTCTTAGGATTGTTGAGTCACATTTGTGAACATATACTTGGACCACTTCACTTCCTGCCACTTCACCCGTATTTTCAAGGGTAACTGTAACACCGTCTGGATTGAGGGTCATGCTTTCATAATGAAACTGGGTATAAGATAGACCATATCCAAACGGGAACAACACATTTTCTTGAACGGTATCAAAGTAACGGTATCCAATGAAGATGCCTTCACGGTGTTCAGAGGTGTTTTGATGTCCTGGGAAATATGCAGAAGATGCAACATCTTCATATTTAATAGGATAGGTCTCTGCCAGTTTTCCTGAAGGATTTACGGCACCACTTAATACATCAAATAATGCAAGACCACCGGCTTGACCTGGCAAGTATCCATGAATGCACCCATCCAGTGCTTCCATAAATGGCAGTTCTACAGGAGAACCTCCTGCTAAGATTACAATTACGGGTTTCCCTGTTTCGACAATAGCTTGAATGCAATCAAGTTGGTTTTGTTGAAGCTTCATATGTTGACGATCAACACCTTCTGCTTCGCTGCTTTCATCAAGTCCTAAGAATACAAGAACTGTATCAACCATTTTTGATAAATTGACTGCTTCCCTGACTAATCGCGGATCTGTTTTCCCATAACGATGGAACCCTTGCGCATACCCTGCAATGGTATAATCACTGGCCATTAAAGTATCATAGAGGTTATCACATCGTGTTGGGTTGATGAGTGAACTTCCAGCACCTTGATAGCGTGGATTTACCATGAAATCGCCTACCAAACCATAACGTGTGTCCTTTTTTAATGGAAGGATTTGATGATCATTTTTCAATAAAACAATCGAAGCTTGAGCAGCTTGTCGTGCGATTTGGTGCTGTGCATCCATATCAACCTGTACCCCTTCAACCTTTTTATCGATTAAATGATTTAAAAAGTTTAGGTATTCCTCAACACGATCATTAAGCATTGATTCTTCCAAGGTTCCATGATGAATTGCATCCACAATGTCTTGATCCGTCATGCCATTCGTTGACGGCATTTCCAAATGATTTCCTGCTTTAAGTCCTAAAACGCGATCATTATTTCCACCCCAATCAGTAACAACAAGACCCTTGAAGTTCCATTGATTTCTTAAGATATCCACCAGAAGGTGGGTATTTTCATTGGCATAGGTCCCATTGACTTTGTTGTAGGATGTCATGATTGAGTCAACTTCGCCATCCTCTACAGCAATCCTAAATGATTCTAAATAAAGTTCATGAAGGGCTCTTTCATCAACAATTTCGTCCACAGACATTCTGTGGAACTCTTGTGAGTTGACCGCATAGTGCTTGGCACAGGCTGCAATACCTTGGCTTTGCATGCCCTTAATCATGCTTGCAGATAACGATCCACTCAGGTATGGATCTTCTGAGAAATACTCAAAGTTTCGTCCTGAAAGTGGGTTGCGTTTGATATTCATGCCCGGTCCTAACACAACACCCACATTCTCATATGCGCCTTCTTTCCCAAGTGCCTCACCAACCTTATACAGTATGGTTTGATCCCAACTGTTTGCTAATGTAGCTGCAGGTGGAAAACACGTTGCGGGTATGCTCTTATTGAGTCCAAGATGGTCGGCTTTTCCACCTTGTTTTCTTAAACCATGCGGTCCATCGGTAAGCATAATTGATGGAATATTCAATCGTTCGATTGCTTTAGAATTCCAAAAGTTTGCACCCGACAATAAAGAAGCCTTCTCCTTAAGTGTGAGCTCCTTCATCACATGCTGTATATCTATTCGTTCCACTTTATCACCTTTTCTTTGAATGCGATTACATTATTAGTTTACAATCATTTGTAGATCAACCCATTAACCAAATACGACTTTAATGTCAAGATATTGACTATAAACGAGAAAAACGCTATATTTTATAGCGTTTTCGATATTCATCGGGGGTAATTTGTTTTCGATTTTTAAATATTTTGTAGAAATATGAGATATTTGAATATCCTGTTTTATCCGCAATCTCAACAACACGTAATTCGGTTGTCGCAAGATATTCACACGCTTTCTCAAGTCGAATGTCTTGGACATACTGGATAAATGTCTTTCCTGTCATTTCCTTTACCAGTCGGTTAAAATAGTCTTTCGTGTAGCCATATAAATCCACAAGTTGTTGGAGTGAAATTGTTGCGTAGTGTTCATTTATATAATGACTCATCTCTTCAAATACAAGGTAGCGATATCCTTTTGCCGGTTGTGACGTATCCTTTCCATGCAGGGAATTCATATGGGTAAAAAATCGGATAAATAGTCCTCTAAGAATACTTTTATACCCTGGTTTCTTCGCGTCGATTTCTTGAATGATTAATTCTAAGAGTTGTTTGGTTTCGTCAAATTTGTCAATGTCGTGATATAAAACATATTCTGCTTCCATTGTAGATTTTGACAGGGATCGATTCATAAATTTTCGAAACTGCAGATTTTCAACATAATCAAGGATGGACGCTACATACTTAGTATCATTAAAACCTATAAAGACGACATATAATGGCTCTACCAGTTCGTGTTCGCTGTGATATGTCATAGTGTTAATCCCTAACATATCACCTTCAGATACACTCACGATTTCACCTTGAACTTTGAAATCCAAGGAGCCACGCATTACAAAATTGAGTTCAGTGTGTCTATTTTTATGATACGGTGTTCGATTAGGAAACATCTTGAAATCCTGTGTAAATCCGAATTGATTCCATTTTAATGAATCGTGGAGTAAAGTCTGAATTTTTTTATATTCAATTTCGATATGTTCTGATTCATAGTTTAGATAGTGAACATGATATCGAAAAATTCCAGATGAAATGTCCCAGATTGATACATATACATCATCATCAAAAACCATCTCACCACTATGATTATATTTTAAATGTCGCTTATCAAGTTCTTCTAGAATTGCATCAAACGAAAAATCTTTTGTCATCGGTTCGTTCTCCTCATTCGTGTGCTCTCAACGGATCAGCCAGTTAAATAAATCGAAAGATCATGTTTTTTTATTTCATACCTATAATATCATTAATATCGAAGATACTCATCCTTTTTATGAAATGATTCTATCCGTGTTTCGATCATCTGTTAATAATTTTGGATACAAAGTATCCAAAAGCATTGCACCAATTGGTGCAGTGAATAAAATCGCGATTACAGAGATTGCGAGGATCAGTTCACCACTGGCAATCCCCATCGCAAGTGGAATCCCTCCAATTGCCGCTTGAACTGTGGCTTTTGGGATGCCTGATAAAACACAAAACAGTTTTTCTTTTAGTGTAAAATCACTGCCTGATAGACTCAATAAGATCCCTACGCCTCGAATACATAAAACAACAATCATCATGAGGATTGCGGATATTCCTGCAAAGGTTATATAGTTGATGTTTACACTTGCGCCAACGAGTGCAAATAACAAGACTTGTGCCCCGATCCATAATTTAGATAATTGGTTGGATACACTGACTGCATCCTTTGGTTGCATATTTAATAAGGTAACACCCATTGCGATCACACAGATAAGCGCTGAGAATGGGAAGAATGATTCCACATAAGATTCTACACCCATGAGTAAAAATCCAACGCTTAAGAGCAACAAGGTTTTAAATTCGAAACGGTGTTTTATCCTTTCAAAAAGCTTTGAAACAATCAATCCCAGGCCCACTCCGATTGCCACCCCTATTAATATAGAAACAGGAATCAGTAAAAATTGTGAGAATGTTAGTTTTCCTCCGCCTTGTAGTCCAAGTACGCTGGAGAATACCACAATGTTGAAAACATCGTCCACAGAGTCTCCGGTTAAGATTAGTTGTGGGATTCCTTTCTTGATACCATAGCCTTCTTTCATCAGTTTTAGCATGCGGGGTACAATGACTGCTGGGGATGCAGAGGCAATGATGGCACCCAACAAGAGTGCATCAACTGGACTGAGACCAAATAGATATTGCGAAACCATAAACGTCGCAAAGATTTCAAAACAAGCAGGAACAAAGGACATGAAAATGGCTTTATGCCCCATTTTCTTAAAGTCTGATAATTCCAAGGATAGCCCTGCTTGTGTCAAAATGATGAGCAGTGCAACTTCTCTTAAGTCCCCTGAGATATTAAGGAGGGACTCATCGAGGATATTAAACCCAAATGGCCCTAATAATATGCCTGACCACAAGAATCCTACAAGACTGGGAATCTTGACCTTTTGAAAGACTTCTTGCATGATAAACCCAATGATAAATATTAACCCGATGCTTTGTAACATACGTTTCTTCTCCTTCAAATAAAAAATGCTGACAACCCTATACTTAAAAAAGTATAGAAGTCATCAGCATATGCGGTTTGTCTTAATCAGAACAGGGAGAACTTCATTCCCTTTGTGTACTATAGCATAGATAGCGTCAATTCACAAGAACAAGACCGATTCATTTCATGAGTTTACCAAGCAAACCCTGTGAATTTCTTGAGCCAGCTGGATAAAATATATCCTTAAAATTTGTAAGTTATCCCATAATTATAGGTATGACCATTTATTGGGTATTCATATATTATTGAACTAAGTTGAATGATTCTAAGTGTGATTTCTTCTCCTTTTGTGTTGAAATCACAGTAAATAGTGCATATTTTGTTGGATTTTGGTGATATTACTCGGTTTTGGGGTATTATGTTTGCATAACCACGATGATGACATTTCCTGTAATAGAGTGCCTACCACACCCAATTTCTTGGACGTTAAGTCTAACATTTCGTCACATAACACTGTATAATATAAGCAATGGTATTTTATACAGGACCATATTATTCGTGTTTTATGTTTTCATTAGAGTAAGGAAGGTTTACCGGATGGATTTTATCCTTAAGAAAAAGTATTGGTTTATTGGGATTGGGGTAGCAATACTTGCAGTTGTTTTTATCACATTCTATTCCATGAATCGCGGGGTTACTTCTGAATCACAGATTCATACAATTAACGTTACATCAGAAGATACATATACCAGTGTGAGTCGTCACTTAGAAGAAGAAGGCGTGATTCGTTCTGCTTCATTCATGCAATTTATCTTGAGGTTCAAGTTGGATAAGACGCTCTTTGTTGGCGTGTACGAAATTGATGCTTCATGGACAACCACCCAGATTATTAAGCATTTTGATGACCAGCGTAATGCACAACCAAACGTTGTGACGATTACTTTACCCTCAGGGGGCTGGGCTAAAGACTTCGCAGCACTGCTTGGTGAAGAAACTAACTTAGAAGCTGATGAGATCTTAGCCACTTGGAATGATGCGGATTATATTGAATCCCTTGTGGAAACTTATCCATTCCTCAATGAAGTCTTAACCCTTGATGATTTGAAGGTGAAGCTTGAAGGATATTTATATCCAGATACCTATGAGTTTAAACGCATTACGACAATTGATGACGTTACCCATACAATTTTAAATAATATGGCAAAGGTCTTGGATTCCTTTGCGGATGAGATTGAACAATCCCGCTTTAGTGTCCATGAGCTCTTAACCTTAGCTTCGATTGTGAATTATGAAGGAAATACAGAAGCGTCCATGCGAACAATCGCAAATGTATTCATTAATCGCTTGGATATTAATATGACCTTGGGATCGAGTGTTACAATTTGTTATGCATTGCAAACCTATGAGTCATGGCAAGAATGTGAGCGAAACATTGATATTGACTCACCATTCAATACGTACATTCATTTAGGGCTTCCTCCAGGACCGGTTATGAACCCAGTATCACTCGCGATTGAAGCAGTCCTTAACCCTGATGATACAGATTATTTGTACTTTGTGGCGGATGTAACGACTGGTGAAATCTATTTTGCGAAAACTTATGAAGAACATCAGCGTAATGTTGAAAAGTATGTCGATCCTCATCGATAAAAATCATGCTGTGTGAATCGTTTGTATCGCGTAAGATTAATCAAAAATACACCATTAAAAAAAAGCAACTCACGCGCCGTGTGGGTTGCTTTTCATATTTAGGCATCAAGTTCATCTGTAGTAATGACAAAGTCATCATTTTTTGAATCTTGTTCCAATCCTTCTTGTGTTTGATAGTAACGTTCAATGACTGTTTCTTCATTGTGCATGGTTGGTTCGTTTACTTCTTCACTAAATACGGTATAACTTCCTTTTAGCTTCGCACCATTTTCAACAACCAATGAGGATGCGACTAAATCACCGACTACTACTGCAGTTGAAGCGATGGATACTTCGCCGCTCACCTTTACAGGTCCTTCAATTTGACCGTTAATATGGGCACTGCTTGCACTCAAAGAACCGATGATAATTGAGTCTTTATCCAACACAAAACGGTCTTCTACTGTCACGTTCCCTTCAATTTTGGCACCGTTAATCGCAATCGATGTGGACTTAATGTCTCCACTGATACAACAATCCTGTGCGAGTTCAATTTCTTTGTGACACATTACATCACCTTGGACAATCCCGGCAATACTGAGTGAATCTGTTGATTCGATATTCCCTTTGATCGTGACACCGCTTGAGATTACTGAGTAACTCTCATCCAATGCATAGTTTTTATGGTCCATAATACTTCCTCCCTTTTTTTATTTACAATCAAGTTCAACCTTTACGTCATAATCATGCTTCGTAAATGGTTCTTTTGGAATAATGATGACTTTTGTTGTTTGTGGATTACATACAAGTTTTGCTGATTCGCTTGTAACCTCACTTATTGCGTCACCAACTTTGTCTTTAATTTCCAATACCTTTTCAATGCTTTCAAGTGTGATTGAAATTCCATCATCTGAGAATACTGTAAGCTTTTGTGCGATTTCTGCCTCACTGAGCCCTAACACTTGTTGAGGATAGAAGAAATCTTCATAGAATGTACTTCCAATCGTTTTAACCTTATCTGTGACTTTCGCTTCATCGCTTTTGATAGGATTGAGTACTAGTACAATCGCAATTGCAATCGCAAGTATAAGTGCAGCTAATAGCCCCCATAGTAACCGTATTTTCTTTTTCATTCTTTAAATCCTTATTGTAATAAAAAGTATCTTTTTATTGAGTCCCTTTCTTTGTTTCCTAAGCGTGATTTTGTGATCATTGAGTCTTGTTTTATGGATGTCTTCTTTGTTTATCATCAGGTTTTAAACAAGATTCAATGAACTCCCACGCATATCATTGATTCAATATATTAGTGTCCATAACATATCTTATCTCTTTTTAGATTAACGCTTTTATACCCCTAAAAACACTAGGGTTCGTTTCATAGGTTTGAAATTTTATTTTTTGGTATTAAACTAATCTTTATCAACCTCTTTTTAAGTCAATGTTTAGGGGCACTTTTGATGCCGTCGCTTATTTATAAAGCATCTCATTTATCGCATGTTTATAGATTTATTTCATGATATAAAAGAGAAAAAAGCAAAAAAAGACCGCATTAAAAACGGCCTTTTTGGTCTTGGACATTGCGTTGAAAGAGATCAAGTAGTGGGTGGGCACAATGTCCTGTTGTCTATCCTTCGAATTGTTCGTTATTTGTATTTTGATCTTCTTGAGCATATGATTCTTGGTTCACAGATGCTTCACTTACTGCCTCAACAGGTTGTGTTTCCTCTGGCATCGTGAAATCATGTGCTTGGTAATAGTGTTCAATTACTATTTCATCAACATTGCTTTGCATGTAAGCATCTGCTTCTTCATGTACTTCTTCTACATACACTGTATAGCTCCCTTTTAATTGAGCGCCATTTTCAACAACTAATGATGAAGACATTAAGTCCCCAATCACAACTGCAGTTGAAGCAATTGATACTTCACCACTTACTTTAACAGGGCCATCAATGCGACCATTGATACGCGCGCTGTTTGCGCTGAGTGAACCAACAATAATTGAGTCTTTGTCGAGAACGAAACGATCTTCGACGCTGACATTTCCGCGAATTTCTGCACCATTAATTGCGATGGATGCTGATTTAATATCACCATGAATCGTGCAATTTTGTGCGAGTTCGATTTCTTTCTCACAGTACACATCGCCTTCGACAATGCCTGCGATACTGAGTGAGTCTTTTGACTCAATGTTACCACGAATGGTAACACCTGATGAAATTACCGAGTAATTTTCATCGAGGTTAAATCCTTTGTTATTTTCCATGTTTGCCTTCCTGTCTAAATTGTTTATTTACAGTCTAAAGAGACTCTAATGTCATAATCTGTTTTACTGAATGGTTCCTTTGGTGTAATGATGATGGTTGTTGATGGATTGCAAACCAGTTTAGCATCGTCACGGGTGACTTCTTTTATTGGGTCACTGACTTTGTCACTGATTTCCATCACTTTATTCACATCTTCAAGACTTACTGAAATCCCTTCTGTAGAAAATGCTGTCAATTTCTGTGCAATCTCTGCCTCGCTTAATCCTAGAACTTGTTGAGGATAGAAGAAATCTTCGTAGAATACTCCCCCAATACTTTGAATCTTGTTGGTGACTTTCTCTTCTTCACTCTTAAATGGGTCGATGAGTACAACGATTAATACCGCAAGTACAACCACAAGCCCAGCGATGCCACCTATTAAAACTTTGTTTTTCTTCTTCATTCTTCACCTCTAATAAGACAAGAGGGGATCTCAAATTATTGAGATCACACCTCTTCAATTACTTATTCTAGTTCTTCTTTCCGTTTCACGATAATCGATATTGCGAGTAATGCAGTTCCGATGATTACAAGAGATTTCTCGAGCATCATGACATGTTCCTTAAGACCTGTTTTTGGTAGGTCAGGTGAGCGGAACAATGGTATTTCGATTGTAGGCGCGTATTTACCAACAGTAGCTGTATTTCGGATGACTTCGCCTGCTTTCGCATTGATATCTTCCTTAACTGTTACTTCAAAGCTAACATTTACGGTTTCATTCGATTTGAGATCGACTGAGAATCCTTGTTGTAGATCACTGACTTTCTTTTCAGTGATTGTGCCAGCATTGTTAATGGTTACTTTATTATCACTTGGGTTGTTTACATATGGTAATACATCCACAAGTGAATCATAGAAGAGTACGCCATAAGCATCGACACTACTTGTGTTTGTTGCAGAGATTGTATAGGAGAGTACTTCACCTTTATCTGCAACGTTATTTCCGTTTGCATCGGATACTTTCTTCGATGTGTTTAGATTTGGATCTGCGGTTGGGATCTTCTCAGTGACTGTTTTGCCACCAAGTGTCGCAACATTCGATATTTCTTTAACATCTGTTGTATTTAGATTTTCGATGATAACCACAGTGAATGTGATTTCAACCAATGCTTCTGGTGCAATATCCACATAGAGTCCTTTGATCAGTTGATCGATTGATACTGAACTTAGGGTTCCGTTATTGTTGATGGTTACTGTATCACCTGAGACTGGTTTGATGTAGCTAAGAAGTGTTTCCATCTTATCTTGTACAAATACATCACTCATTGAGGTTTTACCGTTATTCTTAATCGATAGTTTGTAATTGAGTGCTTCGCCTGGTGATGCATAGCCATCTCCGCTTGCATCTTTCACTTCTTTGTATGAAGTTACAGTGTTTGAGGTTGTTGGGATTTCCACAATCTTCTCTTCACTACCAATTGTCGCTTTATTTACAACCTTCGTCACGGCATCGACATCAAGATCACTGAGGATTTGTGTTTCAAACACAAGTGTTACAGTCTCATTTTCATTAATGTCAACGTTAATTCCGTTAATCAAGTCTTGAATTGTGATGAATGTTACCACGCCACCATTTGTTACGGTTACTTGATCTGTTGGTTTGACTGATGTATATTTCAACAAGTCTTCCATTTGATCCTTGAATTCAACACCGATTGCTTTCGCAGTTCCAGTGTTCTTTGAAGTCAATTGGTAAGTAATCTTCTCACCTGGTGATGCATAACCATCACGGTTATCATCTTGAACACTCTTACTTGAGTCTAAGATTGCATCGCCTGTTGGGATAATGATCTTGTGATCGTCTCCATCAATGGTTGCGGTATTCGCAACTTCAGACACTGATTTCACATCAAGGGTGCTAAGAACTTTAACCTTAAAGGTCAATGTTGCATATCCGCCTTGAGCAATATCAAGCGTTACGCCATTCATCAAGTCTTGAACTTTGAGAACAGAAATTGTTCCATTGTTATCGAGTGTTAATGTATTGTTACGTGGATCATCAACGTGTTTCAATACGTCGATGAGTTCATCTTGTACCAATACACCTTTAGCAGTAACGTTTCCAGTATTGATTGCATGGATGGTATAGGTAAGTTCTTCACCTGGTTGAACCAGACCATCACCATTTGCATCACTCACTGATTTGTATGATGTTGAAAGATCTTTATTACCAGTTGGAATCTTCTCATCAACATCAATGCCACCAATTGTTGCTTTATTCGCAATTTCTTTCACTGTATTTACATTAAGTGTATCAATGACAGTTACTTTGAATGTGAAGGTTGCAGTTGCGCCTGCTGCAAGATCGATGGTAATACCATTGATTAAGTCTTGAACAGTTGCTTGTGTCTTCGTACCATTGTTATCGATTTCTACGATTGATGCGCGTGGATCGTTAACATGTTTGAGTACTTCAATGAGTTTATCTTGGATTACAATGCCTTTCGCTTCAACTTTTCCGGTATTAATTGCATGAATTGTATAGGTAAGTTCTTCACCTGGTTCTGCTTTATTGTTACCATTTGCATCAGATACTGATTTGTATGATGTTGAAAGGTCTGTATTACCAGTTGGGATTTTCTCATCGACATCAATGCCACCAATTGTTGCTTGATTCGCAATTTCTTTCACGAAATCTACATCAAGGGTTCCAAGTACGGTTACCTTGAATGTAAAGGTAGCAGTTGCGCCTGCTGCAAGATCGATGGTGATACCATTGATTAAGTCTTGAACAGTTGCTTGTGTCTTCGTACCATTGTTATCGATTTCTACGACTGATGCGCGTGGATCGTTAACATGTTTAAGTACTTCGCTGAGTTTATCTTGGATTACAATGCCTTTCGCTTCAACTTTTCCGGTATTAATTGCATGAATTGTATAGGTAAGTTCTTCACCTGGTTCTGCTTGATTGTTACCATTTGCATCACTCACTGATTTGAATGAAGTTGATAGGTCTTTATCACCGGTTGGGATCTTCTCATCAACATCGGTGCCACCAATTGTTGCTTTATTCGCAATTTCTTTTACGAAATCTACATCAAGGGTTCCAAGTACGGTTACTTTGAATGTGAAGGTAGCAGTTGCACCTGCTGCAAGATCGATGGTAATACCATTGATTAAGTCCTGAACAGTTGCTTGTGTCTTCGTACCATTGTTATCGATTTCTACGATTGATGCGCGTGGATCGTTAACATGTTTGAGTACTTCAATGAGTTTATCTTGGATTACAATGCCTTTCGCTTCAACTTTTCCGGTATTAATTGCATGAATTGTATAGGTAAGTTCTTCACCTGGTTCAGCTTGATTGTTACCATTCGCATCACTCACTGATTTGAATGAAGTTGATAGGTCTTTATCACCGGTTGGAATCTTCTCTTCGACATCCTCGCCACCAATTGTCGCTTTATTCGCAATTTCTTTCACGAAATCTACATCAAGGGTTCCAAGTA
Source organism: Erysipelothrix larvae (assembly GCF_001545095.1). NCBI lineage: Bacteria > Bacillati > Bacillota > Erysipelotrichia > Erysipelotrichales > Erysipelotrichaceae > Erysipelothrix > Erysipelothrix larvae. Next base: position 460,333 of record NZ_CP013213.1, on the reverse strand, counting down.
CGGTTACTTTGAATGTGAAGGTAGCAGTTGCGCCTGCTGCAAGATCGATGGTGATACCATTGATTAAGTCTTGCACGGTTGCTTGTATCTTCGTACCATTGTTATCGATTTCTACGATTGATGCGCGTGGATCGTTAACATGTTTAAGTACTTCGCTGAGTTTATCTTGGATTACGATGCCTTTGGCTTCAACTTTTCCGGTATTAATTGCATGAATTGTATAGGTAAGTTCTTCACCTGGTTCAGCTTGATTGTTACCATTTGCATCACTCACTGATTTGAATGAAGTTGATAGGTCTTTATCACCGGTTGGGATCTTCTCTTCGACATCCTCGCCACCAATTGTCGCTTTATTCGCAATTTCTTTCACGAAATCTACATCAAGGGTTCCAAGTACGGTTACCTTGAATGTAAAGGTAGCAGTTGCGCCTGCTGCAAGATCGATGGTAATACCATTGATTAAGTCTTGCACGGTTGCTTGTGTCTTCGTACCATTGTTATCGATTTCTACGATTGATGCGCGTGGATCGTTAACATGTTTAAGTACTTCGCTGAGTTTATCTTGGATTACGATGCCTTTGGCTTCAACTTTTCCGGTATTAACAGCATGAATTGTATAGGTAAGTTCTTCACCTGGTTCAGCTGTATTGTTACCATTTGCATCACTCACTGATTTGAATGAAGTTGATAGGTCTTTATCACCGGTTGGGATCTTCTCTTCGACATCCTCGCCACCAATTGTCGCTTTATTCGCAATTTCTTTCACGAAATCTACATCAAGGGTTCCAAGTACGGTTACTTTGAATGTGAAGGTAGCAGTTGCACCTGCTGCAAGATCGATGGTGATACCATTGATTAAGTCTTGCACGGTTGCTTGTGTTTTCGTTCCATTGTTATCGATTTCTACGATTGATGCGCGTGGATCGTTAACATGTTTAAGTACTTCGCTGAGTTTATCTTGGATTACGATGCCTTTCGCTTCAACTTTTCCGATATTAATTGCAGTGATTGTGTAGGTAAGTTCTTCACCTGGTTCAGCTGTATTGTTACCATTTGCATCACTCACTGATTTGAATGAAGTTGATAGGTCTTTATCACCGGTTGGGATCTTCTCTTCGACATCGGTGCCACCAATTGTTGCAGTGTTAAGGATAAATTGTACTTGTTCTACATCCAATGTATCTAACAACGTTACGGTAAATACGACGGATGCACTTTCATTTGCACCTAAATCAAATGTCAATCCATTCATGAGTTCAGCAAGTGTATGAATTGAGGTAGTTGATCCAACGGTTAATGTTACAGAGACATTATTTGGATTTTGAATATGTCCTAAAACGCCTGCAAGTTCATCTTTAATCGTGAAGTTCTTCGCTTCCACTTTACCATTGTTTGTTGCAAAGATGGTATATGTAAGTTTTTCTCCTGGTTCTGCAAATCTGTTTGTGTTTTCATCAACAACAGTTTTACCAATCAAGAGATCAGTATCACCGGTTGGGATTGTCTTAATAACTTCAACGCCATCAACGGTTGCTTTATTCGCAATTTCTTTCACGAGACCTACATTTAGTGTTCCAAGTACGGTTACTTTGAATGTAAAGGTTGCGTTAGCGCCTGCTGCAAGATCGATGGTAATACCATTGATTAAGTCTTGAACGGTTGCTTGAGTCTTCGTACCATTGTTATCGATTTCTACGATTGATGCGCGTGGATCGTTAACATGTTTAAGTACTTCAATGAGTTCATCTTGGATTACGATGCCTTTCGCTTCAACTTTTCCACTATTGATAGCAGTGATTGTATAGGTAAGAACTTCATTTGGTGAAGCAATTCCATCATGATTTGCATCGTCTACGGATTTGGTTGATGTTGTAAGGTCTTTATCACCCGTTGGAATCTTCTCATCGACATCAACGCCACCAATTGTTGCAGTATTCAAAATATTGTCAACAAGTGATACATCGAGTGTTGATTTAACACGTACTGTAAATGTTACAGTTGCTGTTTTACCTGCGTCAAGATTGAAGTGAATTCCTGCAATCAGTTCTTGAATTGTATGGGTTGATGTATGTGTATCATTTGTCAATACTACAGATACATTGCTTGGATCTTCAATATGGTTGAGTACATCCAATAGCTCATCTTTGATTTCCAAGTCATTTGCTGTTACCGCTCCTGAATTGGTCACTTTCATTTCATAGGTTAAATCTTCGCCTGGTTCAGCAAAGCCATTACCATTTGCATCCTTAACCGTCTTATCGATATCTGTGAGTGTACCATCACCTGTTGGAATTTCTGAAGGAGTTGGTACGTTATTGATTGTCGCGATGTTCACAATTTTTGTTACTAATGAAACATCGAGATCTGCTTTAACTTTAACTGTGAAAGTAATTGTCGCAGTATCGTTTGGATTTATATCGAAGATGATGCCATTTACGAGGTCACTAATCGAATGCGTTGTGACAACGGATCCGTTTGTAAGTGTTACAGTGACATTACTTGTATCCTCTACATGTTGCAACACATCAGTGAGTTCGTCTTTAATCATGACATCTTTCGCAGTTACGATTCCTGAGTTTTTCGCAGTAATTGTATAGGTAAGTGTTTCACCTTTTTCTGCATAGCCATTTTGGTTTTCATCAACAACTTTCTTGTCTAGATCTGTAAGGTTTCCTTCAGCAGTTGGAATGATTACAGTCACGTCTTCTTTACCGATTGTTGCTGTATTTTTAATTTTGTCAACTAAAGAAACATCCAAGGTTGATATAACTGTTACATCAAAGTAAAGTTCAACAGTTGATCCTGCATCAACATCAAGTGTGATACCATTGATCAGATCTTGGACTGTATACGCTGATGGCATCACAATATTATTAACACCCACTAGAATAGGCGTTGCTTTTGGATCATTCACATGATTCAATACGTCCTTCAGTTCATCTTGGATAACGATACCTTTTGCATCCACTTTACCCGTATTCTTAGCGATGATCTTATAGGTAAGTGTTTCGTTTGCTTCAGCATATCCATTACCATTTGCATCACTTACCACTTTGTCTGATGTTGAAAGGTCAACATCACCCGTTGGAATTGATGCAGTTGTAGGTACCCCTGACACAAATACGGTATTAGAAATCATAGATACGTTATTAACATCAAGATCACTTCTTACCGTTACATCAAATGAATAATCATAACGGTCACCTGGGTCAATCGTGAGGTTAAACCCATCGATTAGGTTTTGAACTGTAGTTTGACCGGTAATTACACCGTTTTCCTTGATTGTTACTGTTTGATTTCGTGGGTCTTCAACATATTTCAAGACATCCACTAATTCATCGATGATCTTTTCAGTTGATGGCGTAGTTCCCTGATTCATTACAGAGATTGTATACGTAAGTACTTCAGATGGAGACGCAATGCCATCACCGCTTGCATCAACAACTTGTTTTGTTGCAACGATATATTCAGCCCCTGTTGGGATGGTTGTATCCACTGGAACTTTATCAATGGTTGCGGTATTTGCGATTGCTTTAACATTTCCAGTATCCAAAGTCGCAATTACTTTCACCTTGAATGTGAAGGTAGCTGTCGCACCAACATCAAGATCAAAGACGATACCATTCATCAAGTCTTGTACTGTAGCTTGTGACTTCGTGCCATTGTTATCGATTTCTACGATGGATCCGCGTGGATCGTCAACGTGTTTTAATACGTCTTTGAGCTCATCTTGTATTACAATGTCTTTCGCTTTAACTTTACCGGTATTAATTGCGGTAAGTGTATAGGTGAGTTCTTCAGAAGCAGCAGCAATACCATCACCATTTTCGTCTGTTACAGATTTCGTTGATGTTGAGAGATTTTTGTCTCCTGTTGGAATTTCTTTTGGAGTTGATGTTCCATCAATCACTGCTATGTTTCGAATCATATCTACTAGATCTACATCAAGGTCTGATTTCACGCTAACACTGAATGTTACGGTTGCAGTATCACCTGCTTGTAAGTCAAATTTAATACCATTCACGAGTTCAGTAATTGTATGTGTTGAAACACTTGTTCCATTGGTGAGTGTTACGGTTGTTGATGAAGTATCCATAACATGTTGTAACACTTCAGTGAGTTCGTCTAGAATGATGACATCTTTCTTCGTTACCGCACCTGAATTGTTAACACTAATTGTATAGGTTAATGTTTCACCTGGTGAAGCAAATCCATCATTGTTTGCATCTTTAACATCCTTATTAAACGCAGTCAAGCTTGAATCACCTGTTGGGATTGTCTTGGTTGCATCTTGGTTATCGAATGTTACCTTGTTTTCAAAGTAAGGCACTGCATTCACATCTAATGTGTCAATTGCAGTAACTGTAAATGTTAGAACAAGGGTTTCTTTCGCTTTAATGTCAATGTTGAATCCATCCACTAAGTTTTGTAGTGGAATGTTGGTAATTTGACCACCATTGTTAAGTTCAACTTCAATCATTGAAATATCTTTGATGTTTGGTAGTAAGTTGAAGAGTGTATCTTTTACAAAGACATCTTTCGCATCAACATCACCATTATTAACTGCAGTGATTGTATAGGTTAGATCTTCACTTGGCGATACAAACCCATCATTGTTTGCATCCACTGCATCTTTTGTAAGTGCTAAATCGCTCTTACCGGTATTAATTGAAGCGTTCACAACCATGTTGCCAATTTCGGCTGTATTTTCAATTACAGGAACATTTGCAACATCAAGGTTTTGATCCACTGTGACCGTGAATTCAATGGTTGTTGTTGAATTTGCAGCAACATCTAAGGTGATGCCATTGATGAGATCTTGAACGGTAGCCGTTGAAGACACACCATTTGCTGTGATTGTAATGTTTGAACCACGAGGGTTGTTAACATATTTCAATACATTCGTAAGTTCATCCTTAACAAGAACGTCCTTCGCCTCTACATTCCCTGTATTGTTTACACTCAAGGTATAGTGTAGATCCTCTTGTGGAGCTGCAAGTCCATCGCCATCAGAGTCTTGAACAGTCTTCGTTGATGTCGATAGATCTTTGTCTCCTGTTGGAATTTCTATTGGAGTTGGTGTTCCATCAATCACTGCGATGTTTCGAATCATATTTACTTGACTCACATCGAGGTCACCCTTAACGGTAACTTTGAATGTCAGGGTTGCAGTTGAATGTGCATCTACATCCAATGTGATTCCATTTATAAGATCTTGGACTGTCTTATCGGATGGCACACCATTATTAACGATTGTTACAGTTGAAGCTTTTGGATCATTCACATGTTGTAAGACTTCCGTAAGTTCATCTTGTACAACAATTCCTTTCGCTGCAACATCACCATCATTGACAACGGTAATTACATATGTAAGTTCTTCATTTGGTTCAGCATAACCGTTACCATTTGCATCACTTACAGCTTTATTTGAATTTGATAGGTTTTTATTACCTGTTGGAATTTCTTCTGGAACTTGTGTTCCGTCGATTGTTGCGATGTTTTCAATCTTGCTAACTGAGCTCACATCAAGATTACTTTTGACCTTAACGGTGAAGGTTACCGTTGCACTATTCCCAGCGCCCAGTGACATTTTGAGACCGTTAACAAGATCTTGAATGCTATGTGTTGTAACAGATGTTCCATTTGTCAAGGTTACACTTACATTTGAGGTATCCTCAACATATTTTAATACTTCTGTTAGCTCATCTTGGATTATCAGATCCTTCTTCTCAACTTTACCTGTATTCTTCGCAGAAATTGTGTAAGAAAGTTCTTCACCTGGTTGAGCAAAACCATCACCATTCGCATCTTTTACTTCTTTTTTAAGATCTGTAATACTACTATCCCCTGTAGGAATTGTTGTATCAACATCTTTATTGTTAATAAATGCAACGTTTTTTAGAACCGGTACATTTTTTACATCAAGGTCTGGCTTAACGGTAAGTCCAAAGGTCAATACGACCATTCCATTCGGTTCAATATCAACAGACATACCATTCATAAGTGCTTGAACATTTGCATTTGATTGAGAACCGTTGACCTCAATCAAAAGAGCTTCAGATTCTGGAGCAACGACATAGTTTTTGATTTCGCTTAGTAAATCGTTTATAACAATATCAGTGGCTTTTACAGACCCGTTGTTTACAATTTCAATTCTGTAATAGATTCTTTCGCCTGGTGAAGCAAAGCCATCTCCATCACTATCAACTACGGATTTCGATGCAACGACATCTTCTCCACCTGTTGGAATCACAACTTTCTTGTCTGTTCCATCAACTGTCACAACATTTTCAATTGCAGTCACATTTTTAACATCAAGATTAGAAATGAGTTCAACCGTGAATTCGATTGTAACTGTCTCTTTCGCTGCGATATTCAAGGTTAATCCTGCTTGAAGATCACTTAACGAAGTGTCTTGCGTCGTAAGCCCATTGGAAACACGTACAATTACCGATGAAGCATTTTTAATATAGGGTTCAACCCCTGCGAGTTTATCTGTGATTTGTACATTTTTCGCTGCAACATCACCGCTGTTTTGAACAGTGATTGTATAGTTGAGTTTTTCATTTGGTGATGCGAAACCATCGTTGTTTGCATCTTTCACAACTTTATCAATGATAAGATTTGATTTACCCGTTGGAATTTTTTCTTCAACAGGTTGACCATTGATTGTCGCTTTATTCTCAACAAATTTCACATTATCAACATCAAGTGTATCAATTAAGGTAACATTGAATGAAATTTCCGCAGTTGTATTTGCTGGAATATCGATGTTGAATCCTTTTTGTAGCTCAGACAGTGGTGTCACAGTAACTGAGTTTCCAACCTTGATACTTACGGTCACATTTGTACTCTTAATTTGTGAAATGAGTGTATCAAGTGTATCTTTAACTTCGACATTTGTAGCAGCTACAGAACCATCATTTGTTATTTTAATTAAGTATGATAGCACTTCGCCTGGTGATGCAAATCCATCAAGATCCGCATCGGTAACTGTCTTACTTGATACTAAGTTTGCTTTTCCAGTTGGAATACTTGCATCGTAAGGCACGTCATTAATTTTTACACTGTTATCAATTGACGTTACTGCTTTAACATCCAATGTAGAAAGTAGGGTAACTTTAAAGGTAACAGTCACTGTTTGTCCTGCTTTAACATCTACATAAAGTCCATTGATTAAGTCTTGGACCGTTGCATATGTTTTACTGCCATTGTCGTCAATGACTACTTGGTTTGCATATGGTGCATCTACATATCCTAATACGCTTGCGAGTGTATCTTGGATTAAGACATCACTTGCAGTTGCAGTTCCGTTATTTGAAACAGAAATCTTGTATTCAATTGCTTCACCTGGTGAGGCAATCTTATCACCATCTGTATCCGTAACCTCTTTTAAACCACTTAAGATTGCAACACCCGTAGGAATATCAACCGTAATTGGTGTATCTTTAATCGTTGCGGTATTTTCAAGTTTATCCACTGCATTCGTATCCAGTGTAGATTTAACCGTTACTGAGAATGTGAAGGTTACTGTCCCATTTGCTTTGATATCTGTTGTGATACCATTCATAAGGTTTTCAACCGTTAGATTTGTCTTAACGCCATCGACATCCATAACAAGTGCGTTTCCACGTGGGTCATTAATGTGATTGAGTAGTTCTTTGAATTCATCTTGAATAACCACATTTTTCGCATTGAAATTGCTGTCATTTTTAGCCGTTAATACATAGGTTAATGTTTCGCCTGGTGAAGCGAAACCATCACCATTTGCATCACTTACAGCTTTGTTTCCGCTGAATTTTGGCTGTCCATAAACGAAGGTAATCTTCGTATCTTTATCAGGTGTAAAGACAGCTTGATTACTTGAATCTAAGTCATACAGTGTCGTACCATCGTTGATATAGTAACCAACCATCTCATAATCTGTGATTGTTGGTGCTGTACGAGCAATCTCGATGTATTTCTTCACAAGCTCTGGATTATCCACATCCATTTTGAATCCAGGAACTGGTTGATTGGTATCAACATCAACACCTTCATAGGTGATGTAAGCCCAATTATCCATATTCCGTTCGTAGAAGAACTCATGAATATATTCGCGATTGTTCATGTATTTCACATCATTTAAGATGATATCTAATGGATTCACTTCTGTTGCTTTTAGATTCCAGTAAATATCTTCATTATTTGGTAGTGGTTTGATTGCAGTAATCTTTACACCATCATACCCAAATGTTGGATTATTAATAACTTGACCTTTTGCATCAAGTGGAATCCCTACTAAATCAACGTTGTCGTACGGAGTATCCGCTTTATCAACTTGATCTTGTGTTTTTGCATAAAGCACCTCAAAAGTACCATCTTCTTTATCACCAAGTCCTGTTTGGAAAATATCGGTTGGTGTATAGAAGTTCGTAGCGATGTATGATGCAACAGTATTCAATTTACGGCCATATGCGACATCTTCAATCATTACGATAACGCGTGAATTTTCAGTGACATCCACTGTTTTTGTAACGACTTGTTCTGCAGTGTCTGCCTTGATTGGTGTATCAACGAGCGTTCCGCTCTTATAAGCAGACTTCGCATACAACGCATTAAATGTATCAACATCGATATTCTTTACATTGAAATCAGGATTTGACTCATCATAAGGAATAATGACATATTTCATGTAGTTTAATTGCGGTGTGATTATGATATTCATCGAATTGCTTGTATAACTAGCTGGTAGCGTTGCTTTAATCTCAATTGTATCCTTATCAGTAGCTGCTCCCGTTAAGTAAATTTTACTGGTCGGTTTTTCTATTTCTAAGTCTATTGGGTCCACTGTAGGTGCGCCACGCATATAAATAACTTCATATGAGTAACGGTCATAAAGACCTCGCTCCAAACTACCGTTTTGATCATATTTTGGATCATAATCCCAACCCCAAGCAATTGAGCCAGAGCCATCATTTCCCCACTTATAGATGTTTCCATCTTTATCAAGCAATGTATAGCTTGAACGTGATGTCGTGATACTTACAACAGAAGGAATATCCTTAAGTGCTAAGTCAATCCAGATTGATTCTTCTGGATCTGTCGCAGGAAGTCCGACTTCGTTGGTAATCGTACCTGAAGCATCAACTTTATAGTAGAATCCACGGACACGTCCGCTTCCGTTTGACGATTGATATTTTAATATTGTCCCGTTTATGTCAAGGATTTCTCCATTTTGATCTTTCAGCATGTATTTTTCATCGTAAATTGTTGGATGTAATGCATTAATACCACTATATCCGCCATACGTATTACGAGATACCCCACTAGGGTTTGCTGGATCACTTAAGTACATTGGAAGTTTGTCACGTCTGTCATAAATCTGAGTGTCCCCATCACCAATAACTTTTGGCCATTGTTCAGCTTCTTTTACTAATTGGCTATTTGCATCTTCATAACCACCTTCACGACCAAAGCCAAAATACCGTCCATCTCCCCAAGCCCATGGACGACCGTATTGATCAACAAAGTAGCTTACACTTTCCCCAGCAAAAACTTTAGTTGGAATCGGAGTATAGCCATAATCACTGATTTCAGCTGCACTGATTGTAAGTTGAATTGGTGTAGATGTGTTATCAACATGACCTGTAGCTGTACCTCTACCATAAAGTGCACCCCATTGCCACACTTGATTTTTTTCATCAAGTGCCACAACCATGCTATAGCATATTGAAATTTGCTTAACTTTTTCCATGCCTGCTGGACGTGGAACTAATGTTGGAGTTGTTACAGTTCCGGCGGTAGTACCACGGCCTAAAGCACCATGTGTGTCATTTCCCCAACTATAAAGCTCACCGTCTGTTGAGATAGCTAAAAATGCACTTGATCCAACTGCGATATCCTTAAATTTTACGCCTCCAGGTACTTGTATAACCTTTGGAGTATTTGAATAAGCAGGACCACTAACTCCGATTCTGCCACCTGGGTTATATCCCCATGCCCAAATATCGCCATCCACGTCGAGTGCAAGCACAGAGTTTGTGATTTCACCGTGACCAGCGTACATTTTTGTAATTTTTTTGTTAATGTTCACGCGGGTTGGTGTAGGGTTTGTTCCTGTATTGGCACCATTCCCAATTTGTCCTTGTGTACCATTTCCCCAAGCATACATATTCCCTTGATCATCAAGTGCATAACTTGTATGGTACGCTGAGTCTATTTGGATTACATTGATGTTGTTATCAACGAAATAAGGAATTCGTTTCATTCCTCCTGCATACGCAGGTACATCTGGACCAAATCCTGAGTTTCCATCAGCATTGTACCCCCAAGACCATACAGCACCCGTTGAATCAAGTGCCATTCCTCCTAAATATCCTGAGGTTATCTGTGTAAATTTAACCGCAGATAACTGCCCATATTGCGGAGCTTCTTCGGCTTTTGAATTCGGTGCTGCAAGTGCATTCGATGCCGATGCATACATCGACGTCACGACAATTGCCATCACGACTAAAACAACTTGAAGTTTTTTTAGTATTGAATAAACAATCGAATTACGTTTGCCTTTTTTCTTTTTCTCCATAATTTCTCCTTTCAAACACCCATGAAAATGGATCCTTCACACTATAAGAGCAACTTTTGACACAAAAGGTTCATTTTTTTTGTGACTTTTTTGTTTTTTTTCAAAAGTCTACGATATTCACATATTATGACCACCATTTCCAGTGTTTTTATTAAGAATCGAGGGGGAATACATGTAAATATCTGCTTTTAAAATAGTGTCATTTTCACTTTATTTGTTTGTAAAGTTAGAATAAATCTTTTTAATTTTGTGAACGAGTGCATTTGTTTCATACATTTGAAAATTATTTTTAAGACTCTTTGTTTACTAGAGAGAAAAATCAAGCATTTTTCCACAAAAACAAAGAAGATTTGTTTTTGAAAAGTTTATATGCTAAATTAACATTGGAGGCAGATTATGAGAAATTACGAATGTAAAACAAAAAAAATACTCCTCATTTTGAGCATATCTTGTGCACTATTGATCTTAAATGGTGCCACAATCCATGCGGATATTGGTCGTAACTCAAGAACCAATTATTCTTTTTTTAGGAGTCTTAATGCCGGTAACACAGTTACGCTTACAAGCAATACAGCCAGTCAAACAGGTGCCATTTTTGCTTCAGAGACACTCAACTTAAACTTTGATTTTGATTTATCTTTTGCAGTGAACTTAGGCAATCAACCAGATGGTGGTGAAGGGATTGCATTTATCTTACACAATGACCGACGGGGAAGAAATGCAACGGGTGATGGCGGTGAATGTCTTGGCGTTTATCAATGCAGCAGCACTGGAACTTTCATTGAAAACTCTTTGGCACTCGAATTTGACACCCACTACAACAATACCGATATCCATGATTTTGGTGTATCGGATATCTCAGTTAATAACACGGTAAACAGTTCAAAAACCGGTCACATTGCAATCACCATTCCTTCAAAGAAAACAACCAATCATTACAACGTTCAATTCAGTCCAACAAACATTTTAGCGGATGGAAAAACCCGTACAGTGAATGTGCGATGGAATGCACAAACAAAACAACTCATTTATACTGTGGAAGGATTTGGACAACAGATCCATTCACTATCAGATTATCAATCTATTTTTAATGGCGATAATGTCTATTGGGGATTTAGTGGTGCAACATCGTCAAAGACAAACACACAAAGTGTTTCGATGATTAAAACACCCACTCAAAACCCCACACTCAATGCGTATACTTCAGCAGATAATGGCGCAACATGGTCTCAAAACCTGAGTTTGAATCCGTCGAATTCATTCACTGTAAAATTAGATGTTCGACTCCCACAAAGTGACAACAATCCTGTCATTACGATCCCAACTCATAACGCACTTGAGCTATTAAATGCGAGTTCAAATGATACCAGCGTGTCCCTTTCGTCCAATAAACAAAGCGTTTCTTTAGGACCACTGAGTGCGGGAAGATTGGTCACAGTACTATTAACCTATCGCGTTAAATCGTCTGTAAATAATGGGATACTGAGCTACTCTTTGGGGTCTGGAACCTCCAATAACATCATGATTAGTGCTCAAGATTTATATGCATTAACCTATGATGCAAATGGGGGGTCAAACCAACCCATCGAACCCAATCAATTTGTGAGTGGTGCCCTTGTATCCATTAAGCCACCTGGGCAAATGACACATGGGAACTTAACCTTCACGGGTTGGAATACACGAGCTGATGGCAGTGGCACATCCTATATGCCTGGTGCGCAAATTTCACTGAACACACCGACCACGTTATATGCACAATGGAGCGCGCAAACAGCTAAACTGACCATTTATTGGAATCATCCAAATTCTGAGACTGACGTATCAACCTTTAATCTTAATAAAGCGCAAACAATTACCCTTCAATCCTTCTTACAGAAGCTTGAAGGTTCAACCTTGACGCACTTCAACACCGCCAAAGATGGCAGTGGCACAGAATATCGTTTAAGTGATCAATTACGCATTATCCAAGATACAACACTGTACGCGCAATGGACACAAAGACACTTAATTACCATCACATTTGATCCCGGAATGCATGGAAAGCTCGCAAGTTTGCCTACCTACGAACTGTATTCAGGGGAAACACTAACCCAAATCCCAAATGTTGATGTCATTGATGAGTCTGTTGTATTTAAAGGGTGGGCTTATGAAGACCGACTCCTTGATCTAAACACTTACCAATTTACACAAGATACAACCCTTAACGCAGTTTACACCATTGGCGGTTTATCCTTGAGTGTTGGTGAGTCACATGCAAATCTGTTAACCAATCAACTCATCAGTGTGACGTTTGACTGCGGTGAGCATGGAACTATTGAATATGAAACGTTTTTATATCCAAAAGATCATCTCTTGACTTCAAGACCGTATGTCACACCACATGAAGGTTATGCATTTATCGGATGGTTCATTGATGACACACCCATTGATGTCGAAACTTACCGCGTTCAAGAACCGATTGTCCTTGTCGCGAAATATGACACAACCAGTCAAAATAGTGACCAATCCATCAACAACGACTTAATTCACATTCAAAATTCACAAACAACACAGCAAATTGCGATGAAAGTATTGGTGATTCTCGTTGCCGCAGCACTCTTAATATTCGCAATTCGCACTGACATTCTTCATTCGAAGAAACATAAAAAAGGGGCATAGATTATGACATTAGACATACGTTCAATCACTGAGTTTCAAAATGGTAATCTCTCTGCATTTGATGACATTTATGATGAATGTTACAACAGAGTGTATTATAAAGCTTATGAAATGATTAAAGACGAAGGGATTGCGAAAGACATCGCTCAAAACGTATTTATTATCGTTTTTGAAAAACTCAATCAACTTGAGGTCCCAAAAGCATTTTACACATGGCTCGATCGCATTACGCGAAATTGTACCATCCGTGAAATAAAAAACAGCTCGAAAACTGATGTCTCATTTTTCAATGAAACAGATTCCGAGCAAATCGCAGATAGTAAGACATTACCCAATGAAGCCTATAATTCACAAGAAATTCTAAAGATTATCCTCACGGAAATCAAAAGTTTACCCAACGGTCAAAAAGAAGTCGCAATTATGCGCTTTTGCAATAACCAATCCATCAGTGAGATTGCGGATGAATTACGCATTCCAGAGGGTACGGTTAAAAGTAGGATTAATACTGTAAAGAAGAATCTACAAGAAACACTGACGCTTAAGAAAATCAGTCCAAATACATTGTACACGTTTCTTCCAATTCTTCAAGTCAAGTTGGGTATGGAAATGTTCAATGCGCTTAAGATCTCAACACCAGAAGTTACAGAAGTCGCGTCGTCTACAATACCTGATGTTGCGACAAGTACGACAGCACTTGGGCAACGAATTAGTGAGTTTTTCAAAGAAACACAGATTCCAATTCGAACCATCGCAACGGTAGCGGTGATTACACCCGTTGCCTTTGGTTCATTGAATGCAATCGACCAATTCGCACCTGTTTCAATTAAAAGTATCACATTCAAAGAAGAACCCACAAATGAACCCGTTGTGGTATCCATTGACATAAAAAACGCCTCAAAAATAAGCAGTATCTATGTCAAAAACACTGACTCACAAGCGATTTATCCTGTAAATTATGCAGATGGGTCCATTGCGAATGTCCAAGTTGACGAAAATGGGTCCTATGAAGTGATCATTGAGTCCGCAAAAAAGGAAATCCAAACACAGGATTTCCAAATTCAATCACTTGATTATGTTGCACCTCATATTTCAAACATTAGTTTTGATGCAAATCACCTTTATGTTACATTTGTAGAAGAAACATCCAGTATTTCACTCGATAACTCTTCATTAACCATTGGTGAGTCGATATCCAATGCACAATTGAGTGAATCAGAGGACACTCTGATCTTTGATTTACCCCCAGGTGCAGTGAATGGGTCCGTAATGATTTATGATACAGCCGGAAACTATACCCAAACAGAAATCAACATTACCAACGAAAATATAGACTAAATGATTCCTTGTGATACAAGGTACAATAAGAGCGCTGTAATCAAGATAATGAGTACAATCGCAAGATTAGACAAGAAATTATACCGTTTCTTATCACTTAAAGCAGGATCGTTTGATGCTGCTTTTTCTTCAAGTGCATCTGCATGATCCAGTGCAGCCGACACATCGCGCATGATTTCCTTTTGAAGTGTTGTGATATCCACTTCCAATACAGGTTCAACTGCAATCGCTTCTACTTCTTTAGCTTCAGTTAAGATTGGTTTTGAAACATCTTGCACTTCCTCACGATCGTTTAATATCGTGATCGCAATGTCTTGAACGGTTTCTTTAACACGTGTTCCAATGGACTTATCGCGACCCAATGTATCCTTTGACAAAACGTCTTGATCCCAAGCAAAATGTCTCACAATTCCACTAACCGCAAGTTTCCCCTTTAATCGCAGCTTTGTATCAGGTCGAACACGCCAAGAATCCACAAAGATATTTCCATATACTAAACACATATCTTCTAAGAATTCCAAACGCGATGCATGAATATCGCCACTACAAACACCTGAAAAAGTCACAGTTTTAGCGGTAATGCTGCCATAAACATGACTGTTAATAATTTCTATGTTCTCTTCAACATTGATATCACCATAGACAATTGCATTATTCAGCACAAGTTTTTTGGAAAAAATATTCCCATATACTTTACCATACACATTTAGAATATGATCACAATCAACAGTCCCCTCAATCAGTGAATGCCTTGATATTGAAGAATAGTTTAACGTATTTTCCATAATTATTCCCTCTTAATGTTTATATTCTTGCAAAATTAATCACGTAAATCAAGGACTCTTATAAAAAAAATGAAAATGGAACCCATTTTTAAAATCATAAATTATGAACACAACAAAGGCTATTCTTGAGCTCACTTTTAAAAAAATATAGTTAAAAATCGTCGATATAACCCATACAAAACGTCTATACCTTAATCGTTTTATACAGTATAATTGTGCTAGGAGGAAAAAATATGTTCTATAATCAAGTGCAGGATTCTGTACACTATATTCAAGAAAAAATCAAAATAAAACCAACTGTTGGTATCATTTTAGGAAGTGGTTTGGGAAGTCTAGTAGACCACATCAAAGACCCTACTGTCATCCCATATGAAACCATCCCTTGCTTCCCAAAATCACAGCTTGAGGGACATGCAGGGAATCTCGTATTTGGCGCACTGGGAAACTATAACCTCATGATTATGCAAGGCCGTTTCCATTTCTATGAAGGCTTTGAAATGAAAGAAGTTACGTACCCTATTTTCATCATGAGACAACTGGGTGTTACACATCTTATTGTCACAAATGCATGCGGTGGGATTAATACCAATCTTAAACCCGGTGACTTGATGCTCATTGATGATTTCATTAATGGCGTTTCCACAAATCCGCTTCATGGCACAAACGATGACCGTTTTGGACCACGTTTTCCAGATATGAGCGACCCTTATAATTCAACCTTTAGACAGCATGCGCGGGATGTCGCACATGCACTCAATATAGACTACAAAGAAGGTGTTTACGCCTTTTTCCAAGGGCCATATTATGAAACTCGTGCAGAAATAAAGATGTATGCAAGTTTAGGCGCAGACGCTATTGGAATGTCGACTGTTCCTGAAACAATTGTCTCCAATTATCTGGGTATAAAAACCTTAGGAATCTCAGTTATCACCAATATGGCAACAGGGCTTCGTGATGGTAAACATTCTCATCAAGAGGTTGTGCAAATCGCAAACCAAGCAAGCTTAACATTGTGCCAATGGGTGATTGAAATATTGAATCTAATCACCTTAGATTAACTTGAAAAGCAACTCAATTGAGTTGCTTTTAATATGTCATAAACCCTTTGTTTAAAGGCTATTTTTCACTTTTATTAAGTGCATTATAATCATCAATATGGATTGCGATACTCCCTGAACCATCCTCACATATTGTTCCATGTTCAAGCACGAATTCTAACTGTTCTTGATCAGACCACGTTTGGCTGAAACTCTTTTCCACAAGCAGTTCCATCATATCATCGGGCAAAGAAAACGTTACAAATTCTACAGGATTATCATCGTGTCCATCTGGAGCTAAATGAGCTAAAACAACGTCGTCTTCAAGCATAAAATTTGTGTACCCTTCATGCGAGCAAATTGCCGCAATACACGTATCATTCATAAAAAATGCAGGGTCTTCAAACACGCATCCTTTGATGTCAATGCTTTCATACGGATTGTCCATGGAATAAAGATCTGCAATCACCGATTCATCCAGATTAAACACACAATTTCTAAAGACTGGATTTTCACTCACATAGTTGTTTTGTTCAATGCGATGATCAATCAAAGCATCTTCGAAAACAGTTTCTTTGAATACATCGTGAATTGAAAAGTCCTTAACTACAGACATACAGGAATCATTCAATTCATTCAATTCATCCATAAGAAATTGTATATCCTGTTCAAGTGCTTCAGGGCTGTCTTTATACCATCGCCAAAGGTTTGGATGTGACTCAACATTTTGTAATTCGTCCAAACTTTTCAACAGTGACGATCTCTGAATTTCTTGAACGCGCTTTGCTTCACATTCATTAACCGGATTAAATGAAACATACGATGATAAGTGAACGCGATTTGACAATGGAATGATAAGATTCAAAAACTCATGCCAATGATAATTGTTAAGATTTCTCACTGTACATCCTCCCCTAAAAAACTTTTATATTTAAAAAGCATTTTATATTTTATTGGGATAATATCTTATTAAAATATAAATTATTTATGATGCTTTTTTAAGATTATTCGCGCGCAATTGCCCACATGCAGCGTCAATATTCGTTCCTTTTTCTTGACGAATGGTTGCTTGAATGCCATGTTTCATCAAGACATCAAGAAAATCCATGGCTTGATTCATGGGCGTCCGTTTATACCCATGTTCTGAAACAGGATTGTACGGAATTAAATTGACATATGCATTCATCCCTTTGATTAACTTAGATAGTTGAAGTGCATGTTCTACTTGGTCATTCACACCATCCAACAAGATGTATTCGAAGGTTAATCTTCGATGGTTTAAGTCAAGATAATAATGCAAACTTTCCATTAATTTCTCAATAGGGAATCGTTGGTTGATTGGCATAATTTCTGAACGTAATTCATTGTTTGGTGCATGAAGTGATATCGCAAGATTCACTTGTGTCTTTTCCTGCGCAAACTTTTTGATCATCGGTACAACACCACAGGTTGATACAGTGATATGACGTGCTCCAATCCCAAGGCCTAAGTCATGGTTCACCGTACGGATAAAACGCATCACATTATCATAATTATCCATCGGTTCGCCAATCCCCATTACCACAATATGGCTGACACGTTTTTCACGAGCATCAATTTCACGTTGAACATACAGGACTTGGGTTACCATTTCCGCAGCACTTAAGTTGCGTTCTTTTTTCAATAAACCCGAAGCACAGAACTTACATCCCATGTTACAGCCTACTTGTGAAGTCACACATACAGAATAGCCATAGTCAGAAACCATGAGTACCGTTTCAATCAACGCACCATCTGCACATCGAAACAGAAACTTAATGGTTCCATCGCTCGATTCTTGTTTGGTAACCATTTCTAAAGAATCAACATAGGTTGATTCCTTCAAGCGTTGACGTAGATCTTTACTGAGGTTGGTCATTGCGTCGATTGAATCCACGCGTTTACGGTATAACCACTCAAAGACTTGCTTCGCACGATACGGTTTTTCATTGTTTGATTCCATAAAAGAAATCATTTCATCATAATCATAATTTAATAAAGAATTCATATTTATCACCTATGTTATTCTAGCACGAAACCCATAGAAGTACCATTTATTTTTATGTGAACGCCTTTATTGATATCGTCGTTAGTAATCCACTTCCAAGCCCATTTGGATTGCGAAGATGATTGCCTGATCCGAACGAATCTTCAATCCTTTGACCAAGTGGGGTGAATATAAAATATAGCTGAACTCACAACTTCGAAGGTCAATTCCCTTCAAGCGGGTCTCCTCAAAGTTACATTCATCCAAACGACACTCATGAAACGTCATGTTTTTATGATCTAAATGCATGAAAGACGCGGTGTGAAACGGTGTGCTTTTAAACGTTGCACTGCGTATTTTAGAATCTGATATTCCAAAATATTGACCCATTGAATTCGAGATCAAAAGGTTATGCAGGTAACATTGATGCAGACTAAAACTCATCAACTTGCAATAATCAAAGGTAACATTCATTAAATAACTGTCTTCAAACCCTCCCAATGATAAATCACAATTTTTAAAGGTACAGTCTCGGATGTCCCATTTGTGCTTGTCACCATAGATAAAGGTACACCGTTCGAAGACAACATTTCGAATAAAGTGTTCTGTGTCTTCAAAACGAATCTCGCAATTTCGATAATGTGTATCTTCTAACGCTTCTTTTTGATAAATTGTTTCATTCTCTATTACAATCATATCCACCACTGTCTCTCTTTTTCTCTAGACTTATTATACGTGTTTCTCACGCATTATTGAAGTATTAGTTGATGAATAAATCACCAATCATAACCCATCCATACCTCTTATTTTAAGTGTTTCGCGGTGCGCATTGGTATTAAAATGATGGGCATCTTTTAGTGTCTTTAATCCCTTGTGATACAGATATGCATCACTGCCTTTTCGATAAAAGGGCCATTTTGGCGCATTTACCACATTAAAGACCCATGCTTTTAGGGAAGGAAAACAGTAGAGAATACATGCTTGACTAAACACCATCCCTTCATAACATACTGCGCGTAGATTTTCTAATAGGTGATCATCAAATGGAAGTGTGCATAGAATGAAGGATTGGGATTGTTGTGTGGTGATGTTTAGGGTGATTGCATCGTCTTTAAATAGAAAGATGAACTGCGACACTTGAATCAGAGTCACAGTTCCGTTTCGTTCAATACACTTACAATAATGGCCAAACTCATGAAACAATTCAAAGAGGTGTAGGACTGTACACCCTTCATCTACCATCAAATCCACACAGATATTAAAGTCATCAATAAGCCGTGGATTTGAAACCAATTGACTCAAGCGTTTCTTGAGTTTTAAAGCGACACTGTTAGTCATTGCCTGATTCAATGCGGTTAAATTGGCGTTCAACTGTTTCAATAACTTGATCACCAATTTTTGGAAACGATGAGAGAAAAATAGTTCCGACTCCAACTGCGATCGCGAGAATAAAGATAATCCCAACTAATGTGTTCGTTTGTTCTTTTTCTGCATAGAAACATCCCTTCATTTCGTTTGATTTTTGATTTACTGTTTGTTTGTTCATTTGGTTATTGGTTCCTTTCATGTTTTTTAAAATAAGTGATATGGGTGTTCAATCATGATGGTTTGGTCAAACAAACCCCATACAACTGTAATCACGGTAATAAAGATTCCCACATAATACAAAATCATGACCAGCTCATAGGCTGTTTGTTTCTCTGCATTAAACATCACCGAATCCTCGATGTGGCAGAGCCACTAAACTGAATGCGTATGGGAATATCAAAATACAAAACCTTTGTGTTATTTGAGATGATAAAGGTTAGCGGTGTTCCATAGTGTTGCGCCTCTTGAATCTCGCTTTCAATAAAATAACGACCGTTGTAGTGGTTTTCACTATAAGCGTCAATGACAGATTTAGCCTTTTGCGTTAAGCCACCATGGCGTGAAATGACACTGCTGGCATAGGCACTGAAGTGATTATTGTCGGAGACTTGTTTAAACACAATGAGAAATACAACCATAAAAATTGTAATCATTCCCCATATAAACACCGTAAGAAAATCAACTACGACTGATTTTTCTGCTTTAAACATGGCGTTCCTCCTATTTAATGACACTGAATGCACGCATAATTTCTGCCCAAATGGAGGTTCCTAAAATGCCAAGAATGAGGACGAATACTGACATCACCACACGCGATGAATACCATCGGAATCGTGATATCTTTCGCGTTACAACATCCTCCATGCGCTTATCCAGTGCTTTATTAACTTTATCTTTAAGGCGATTTATGGCCTCTTGGTCATCACTGTTTTGTTGGAAGTCAAACAGCGCGACCGCAACATCTTCCGCAAGTTCAGTCCCTGAACAAAGGCGGGCGAACTCGAGGAAGGGTTCAATATTTCCCGGGTGATTGGTCATCTGGATGACCAAACGATTCACACCTTGTTTCAAGATGCTTTGATCTTCAAGGCGTATCTCAAGCTTTGTGAGAATCCGATACAATCCAGTTTTTACACCAACCGCTTGTGAGAGGTGTGGAACTAAAAGACTGAAGAAATAGAGAAACTCTACATTGCGCGCGTCTCGAAACCCTTGGTACGCTTGTCTCACATTGAAGAGCATTAAGGCTCGCAATAATACCACTGATAACACAAGACCACACGCGACCCCTTTCATGGATGTTTGAACCGCGATCCATCCTGCACACACTAAGATTCCCACAAGACCACAGTGCATTTTGAGACTCCACGATGCAATTTTATGATAGGTTGTTCCCATTTCATGTTTCTTTTGCACGATCTCTTGGGGTAAAAGCGACAACCCAAACGATTGTTTCACTTGACCTTCACCTCCATGATTGATTCATCAAAGTAATCAACAACAAAGCGATGGTTATAAAAGAAGGTCAAACAAAGATAAAGTGAGCCAAACACCCACCCAACTGGTGTTTTCACAAACCATTCTATGTAGTTATCCCACGTCAGCCAAATAACAGCCACACACAAGCAAAACGCCAGTACATTATTGGTGATAAAATAAATGAGCGATTGCTTCTTTGAATCAATAAAGTGTTCTTGCCATAACAGAGCTTTGTCGTGTGATTGTGCTGTTTCATTCAAGGGTTGTAGTGAATCAAGTCCGTTCAAGTCTACCGTTATTACATGTTCAATAAATTGCACAAAGAGTCGATCGTGTTCATATTTCTGAATCAACGCTTGATACGCATTTTTACGTGTTTTGGTATCGTGTATGGCGACATGATACGCCAAGACATCCACATCATTTTTTAACTCTCCCTTTAAACGATGGGTTGAGACTTCACGCAGTGCATCCAAGATCGTGATATTTTTTCGATGTAAGCTTTGTGCTAAGTTATTGACAAATCGATTGCGTTCTTTAAATGCTCTGTTTTGGTAGTTTGCTGTGATGATTAAAGGCAACATCACCAATCCCCCATACACTAATCCTGCAAGTAACCCAATTGGGATTAACCACCACCTTAAGAAGATTGTGAATAATAAAGTTGGGACATACAGTGTGGGGAATATCAGCATCTTTGCGATGTGCTTCCGTGTGAGTTTTGCTTCATAGTTCATGTGAATGGCATTGAGTTGGTCAATATTCATCACCTGTTTCATCAAACATCACCTCTCTTTGATTCGCTCATTCCATTGTGGTGAATAACCATATTTATATAAGCGATCAACCATCGCATCTGAAAGTGGATAAAACTGTTGGGTTTCACTGAGGTGTTGGGTTTGTGGATCAATGGTGACATCCTTTGAATACAAGGTCTGAAGTCCTGCATCGGTATATTCCACAACTTCTGAAATGAATCGCAGGGTTTTCCCATGCACCGTGCGTTTATCCAAATGAATGCCAAAATCATAGTAACGCAGGATTTCTTGTTTCAAGGAAGCTTCATCGACGTGAAACTTTTGTTTAGTCATCCCAATCATGCGTGGGATAAATGCGCGAGCATTCACGGAATGGGCCGTTAATAGTATCTTGTGTCCCGATAACACGGATTGATGGATTTCATAGATTGCGTGATCGCGTGCTTCGGATAACACTGTATAGACTGGGTCATTTCGAAGGGCTTCTTTAATAAACTGAGTGTGACTAAACCCTGGTGCAACAAGCCATGACAAGATATCTTTATCAGGATAAATATCCTTAAGATGTGTTTCCAAGGTATCTTCTACCATAATCAATTTAAAGTCATCAGGAATTGAACCAATCAACAGCTTTTGAAGTTCAGTTTTCCCCGTTCCAACTTCCCCTGTAATCACAAGGTTGATGCCAATTTTTAGACATAAATCCAGTAGATCAAACACTGCATCATGGGCAAATTGGTGCCAGTTTTCGTGTGTTAATACGAGGCGATTTCGGGCATGGCGCATGGACATAGTAGTCCCTGTTGGTGAGAGTTTGCGGTGGATTGCATTAATGCGTATGTTATCCAATTGGGCATTTAATATCGGTGATTTCTCAGAAAACTCTTGATGGACATAATTTGAGAACCGTTGAATGATCTTTAGGATATAGGCTTCATTGAGATCAGGGTGATGCATGCGGCGTTTTGTATCACTGGTCTTGACCCATAAATCCGTTCCGTTATAGCCAATATCTGTAATGGATTCATCTTTGATAAGTTCTTCAAAAAAGCCCAGTCCAACAATCTCGGATAAGATACGGTGGGATGCGTCTTCACTTAATCGACCCTTATGATCCTTAATGAGGTTGATGCGCAAGGTTTCTCTTGCCTGTTTATCAAAAAGTGCTTTAACAGATAGTTCTGGATAATCTGTGTTAATGGAATCTTCAATCACAGCCATCATGCCACCGATGTCGGCATTGGATTGAATGGTTTCATGGTTTGATTTGCTTTTGAACAAAATTTATTCACGCCCTTTCGATATATCTAAGATATAGCGTACCGAATAATCTTGACCATCTACCCATACTGTATTTCGAATCCCCTTCACAACGCCACCTTGGTGAATGAATTGTTGGGGTAATGCGGTATTCAGTGTTGTGCCATCTTCAAGTTCAACTAAGTACTCAAAGGCAAAGATGACGTGTTCTTGATCAAGATTAACCGTGGAGTCGTTAAGAAAGATCTCTTTAAATATCGTTTCATAGGTTTCTTGACTTGTGATATTCATGGATCCTTTGGTGATTCGATATGATCCATCCAAAGCATTGATATACGCAACTTCACTGGTTCTTTCCAGAGTTTCCATCACCCCATCACGTTTAATTGACTTCATATTGTATTGATACAGCATGAAAAACAGCGCCATTCCACACCCAAAGACTAGAAATGTTATGAAGTATTTTCTCATACGTTTATGCTTCCTTTGTTTAGTTCATTAATTGTTAAGGTCTAAAAACTGTTTCTCGGCGATGGATAAGGTCCTTGATCCATCCTTTTGCGTGATCCCCCAATTGTCTGGCATCGGTGTGTCTTCCCATACATCAAGGGTGCCATTTTGATTCGCATCAGCACTGTATATTGGAGATACCAACACTTGGTCTGATTTGATTGTTGGTGAAGGGCCTTCATCATTTTCCCACCCAAACAGATACGCATACAATTCGATTTGATCACTAAAGGTAACTGTAATTTCATGAACCCCAATTGGATCTGATACAAGTTTCAGATGATAAATTCCCAAGTCAGAAGACCACAGGGGTGTCAAGATTTGATGACCCCCATCCCGGTATTGTTCTTTTTGTTGTTGTGTCAGGGTTTGATACGTCGTTTCATTAATAAGTGCGCCACTGATATCTTTATAGGCATACACACGCGGTACCTGATGCATTGTTCCTTTATTTTCTAAAGGAATCATCGCCATCGAAGCCGTGCGCGCATACCAATCCCCATCCACCAGTTCATTATGCGCCATGAGGGTAAGGCTAACCTGTGTTGTTTTGTTTAGGTCATTGGAATACGATGTTGTGACATCATAAGCAAATCCCCGTCCTGCAATCAATGCATCCATTTGGGGAACTGTTATTTCAAAGCGCTCAAAATACATCAGCATGCTTTGCCCTTGATAGCGTTCTGTACGAACAATCCCTTCAACATACAGTGTCGGGGTATCTTGGCTGTTTTCAAACATGGATTGTTGGGATGCAGTAACCCCTAAGGTATTGATGGATGGGTGTTCAAGGGTTACTTTATGACTTTCTTGAGTCGACAATCTCACTTCATAGTGATGCGATTCATCAATGCCTTGAATGTGAGATGGAAGCTGATAAACATCAAAATCAGGTAAACTTAGCACCGTGTACTCTTGGGAATAAACTATGGATTGATAAGTCTGATTCACCACTTCTACCCGTACAGTGGTTTCTTTAAAGTCATTGACTGCATCGTGATAATGCATGGTTTTTGAAAACCAAGCTTCAACAAGCAAACCATCCTCAGCCTTTTGAGTATCGATACGAATGCGTGAGGTGCTGATTGTTGCGACCGGTCGATACAAATTGGTGATATCGATGTGCGCATACACAATGGGCGTGTCTTGGTCTTTATAGGAAAGCACTGCTTTTCGTGGTGTTTGATCGAGGATGAGATAATCAGGAACACTTAATTCAATCACTTCATACTCACCCAATGGTAAAGCACTGCTTTGTGCTTCTCCTTTTGAATTTGTAATTACTTGCATGATTTCAATTTGATTGCGATAAATTCCAAAGCGTACCCCTTCAACACCGTTTCCATCTTCAGTGGTTTTTTTCAGCGTGATTTTTCCAGTTGCGGTCTTATTTTCCACAGAAACAAGGGCTGTCTTTCCTTTTTCAATGCTCACTTCGTAGGTTTTATGATCCACGATTAAAGGATCGGGTACAAAGGTTTCTTGATAGGTTAAGGTCTGGGGTTTGAGATCTGATATTAGAATTTTACCGTTTTTGTTGGTGGTATATTTAATTCCCCCAATGTCAAACACTGCCCCTTCCACAACATTTCCTTGATCATCCAGTTTTGTTAACTCAAAGGATTCATTTGATGTGGTTGATGTGAAGGATACAAAAAGGTTGAGTGGATCATCCAACTTTAGGGTTGCTAAGGTTTGAAGTCCTGGTTTTAAATAGGAAAAGCTGTCACCGACATCCTTGGCATCGATTTTTTGCCCCTTTAGTTCAAAGGTTCCTTCTTTATGTGTCTTGATGATGAGCTTATTCCCGCTTTGCGTCAGGGTTGCAACCTCTGGATTTGACGAAGTAACAACAAATTGACTTAACACAGCGTTTGTATCCAACAGTTCAAAGGTCGTGTTTTCTTCAACTTCGAATGTTTTGTTATGAAATGAAGGCATCATATCATGACGCGTAATGCTTCGATTGATTTGCTCTTTAATTGATTCATAGTGTATCAGTGATAAGTCTCCATTAATTGACGATACAATGCGCTCTGATATCACTTCCCAAATATACAATTGTACGGTTGCATAGACATGGTCATCCTCCGCCATGTTCATCTGTTTACCATAGTAATCAATCAGACGAATCTTCTTTAGTTTTGTTTCACTTAATCCACTGTTGTTAATGGGGTGTTTCGCATAATCGCCCCCAATAAACTCTGTACTTGGTTCAATACATACAGCTAAAAGTTTATCAACATAGATGCGACCCAGTTGACCCTTATATGAGCCCATCGTATAGTGGATGTTCATGTAATCGATTTTTGATGATACCGAACTGGCATCCACATCTAGAGGATTAATAAAGGGGATACTTGTTAGCACCATCATGAAACACAGTAGCCCTCGAAATAACATTGTTGTGAATCGTTTCTTCATGTCAATTCCTTTCTGTGTGAGTTTTTGGTTCTTATACCAAATAAATAGACACAGAAGATTGACTTTCCCATGTTTTTCATAAAAAAACACCGGTGATTTGGTGAATAAGGCGTTCTTGTGAAAATAAAATTAATTTTTGGTATAAAAAAGAATTATGTCTAATGATAACCGATTCGTTTTGAGATATAGTATAGGTAGCAATAAATCAGCTAAAACAAAATTCATTGTTAAATGAAACGACTTCGGTTCTTTTTTGTGCAACAGCATAAAATAGCACTCAAAAAACCAGCTATGATTAAGGAGGCCATCAATGTTTAAACGTTTATTCTACGCGCTCAACAACAACAAACAATTCAGCCGTAAAGTCCAAGTACTTTACTACTTGTCTTCAGTGCACTCTTCAGTCAGTATCATTGAACTGGCAGAACACGTTGAATGTTCCATTCCAACCCTTCGTTCCGACATTCGAGAACTCAATGAAGAGCTCCCACCCTATATGCGCGTGGAATCCTTAGGGAAAAACGGTTACTTTTTAAGTTATCCTGAAGGACTTTCAATCCCTAAAATTACCATGGAACTTGCAAAGAATACTGATGTTTATAAGATTATAGATGGGCTCTTTCACAATGAAATTTATACCTTTGATGAACTAACCTATAACCTGTTTATTTCACCCTTTACTCTAAAACGCACCTTATCCCATATTAATGAAGAATTGAAACAATTTAATATTTCTCTGTCCACATCGACTGTAGAATTTAAAGGCGGTGAATCGGATATTCGCTACTTTTTCTATGCCTTTTATTCAGACTTCAACGACCTAACTGTTACCGATCCTGACTATGAAACAAACAGTCCAACCTATCAACTGCTTTTAGAAACTGCATCCAATTATAATGGTAAAAAGCTGCATCTCAATTACTTTAGAACAACCTTGTGGTTTATGATTCTAAAACAACGCCTAAGTACTCAAAACACCTTAACGATCAAAACACCCTATTCAATTGAATCCAAGTCTTTGGATAATTATCAGGGATTCAAGACCTGTGTTCAACAGGCTTTTTCAGATCAGTTTAATCTGGATGATGTTTCTGAAGATGAAATTCGATGGCTTTATTTAATCATGCTTCATTGTGTTTCCTATAGTGAATTGAATTATGAAACCTTTGTATTTCACCGCGAAGTAACAGATGACTTCTTAAAGCGCGTCGATAACTTTTTATCCTTAGAATTTGATGCATCAATAATGTCAAGTGCCTACATTGAAAACATGCGTTCGTTCTTAATCAATCTTAGATCCTTATCGCAAATCTCCCCTTCTTTTCAAAAGCTCTCATTAGCAACACGAATCTTTACCAAAGAATCCATTAACAAGTTTTATTTAACGTGGATGGAACATTTAAAAACCAAACACGCTCAAGATGTGTTTGAAATCACCAATACTCAAGATGTTGCCTCTGCACTCGCTATGCTTCATTTCTCTTTGTTGAGTCATTTAAAACAAAATGAAGTGAAGATTTTATTCTCCTTTCAAGGAGAACCGGGTTATGATGATTTCTTAATCCAAGCAACCTATTTTATGATTCCACATTCCACAAAACCACAATACATCTTCAATGAACCCATTACCTTTGAGAAAATCAAAGACAATCAGATTGATTTGGTCGTAGCGAATTATGACATTCCCAATTCTGAAGATATCCCGTGTCCTGTCGTACGCTTGTCCTATATTCCCAATCTTGCGGAATGGACGCACTTGCGTAATCTTATTCTTGATATCGCAACGCATAAATCTTAAAAAAATGGCCAAATTTAATTTCGGCCATTTTCTTTTTTTAACTATTTTTTATTTCTCGTTATTCAAATCGTGTGCGCGTTTCTTTTTTAGATACCCAATTAAACCACATACGCCTTGAATTCCCAATAAGGCTACCATATAAGGGGTCCATCGATCACTCAATACCATCTTACCCACCATATCTTGTGTGATGATAAAAAGAATTCCAGCACTCAGTCCACCAAGTACTGATAAGATTTGCCAGGTACGGACATGGGTCCAATACATAGTAGGTGAGTCTTCATCACTCAATTCACCCTTAAGTTTTGTTTGTTTAATGAGTCCTAGTGCAAGAAGACATGCTGAGATAAAAGTACACAGTGCGACCGCTAAATTCACAAGCGACCATGTCGTATTTTGTGTAAAATTGAGGTCACTGGTACGATCAACGGGAACCGTATTCTCTTTTTTACTAGGTTCAACCACTTCTTCTTTTTTACCAGGTTCAACCACTGCATCTTTGTTACCTTGTTCAACCACTTCCCCTTTGTTACCGTGTTCAATCACTACCCCTTTGTTACCGTGTTCAATCACTGCCTCTTTATTCACCGGAGGACTTATAGCATCTTTTTGAACATCCGGCTCTTTTGTTGTTTCATATGATTTAGAATCAGGAGTTTTTTCGCTGGATGATTGGTTTGTTTCTTCACCTGTTTCTGGAACATTTGGGACAGGTGGTTTTACTTTCTCTGGACCAACTTCACGATCCTTTGAAGATTCAGGGGGTGATGGAACGACAGGTTTTTCACGCAAGGTTAAGGTTCCCTTCACCACCTTAATATTATAATTTCGATTCACTAAATCCTCAGGATCAAACCGACAACTGATATCATAGGTCATCTTGTCAAATGAACCCTCATAGTCTACAAGATAAACTTCATAATTTAAGGCTTCATCATTGAATGCCAGAGGTGTGTTTTGATCAAGTCTTGCACGTAGTGGCGGTAATATGCTGTCTTGATACAATACCGTATCGCCTTGAGGGAGATTGTCCACATGTAATGTTATGTTCCGTTTATCAATTGTGAGTGTCCCATCTACAACTTCAACACTCGCATAATTTTCATACACAATTGGATCAAAATTCACGGTTGTTTTATAAACATTCGCCCCTTCTCCTGGCTCACGACTTACACTCAATTTCAGTGCTTCAAAGGTATCCCGTAATGAAAGATTTTTACCCGTGACACCTTTTATTAGTTCGGTTTGAGTCGGATCAGGATCTCCATAGATTTTTGATAGATTAGGTGCTTCAAGGACTAAAGGCGTCGTTTGTTTGTGAATCCTAAAGATTGCCTTATGGGTTGTGAAAGTATAATTTGGATCACTGATTGGGTGGACGTTGATTTCATAATCTCCCGCATTTTCTCCTATGTCACGCTCCACCGTGAAGACAACTTCAGGTTTCTTAAAATCAGCCATTGCATGCTCAAGCACTTCAAAGTCAACAGATACAGCACTCAATATCTCTGGATCATCCATTCCATATGTCTTCTCATTGTCCTGTGGACTCACACTCACATTTAACGGTAAAATACTTAGTGTGCTTGGTGCTACGGCATTCACCATTGTATAAAATCGTTCATATCGAGGTTTTGGTCGAATGCTGAGTGTTACTTCATAAGGTGTTTCGCGTACCGTTTCACCTGCTTCACGATTGGTGATAAAATCAAAATGTTCCTGTGGTGCATCAAAGGGCCATTCAACCTGATAAGTTGGGTCTTGTTCACTGTATGTCTTTGTTGATGGCGTCAGGGTCACTAAGCTTAAATCCAACGTCTTGGTTTGTACAAAATGAGCATAAACGACAAGGTTTTGTTGAACATACATCGGCTCGGCCTCTACTTGATCAAAGCTCCAATGTGAGAATACATAATCCTCATCTGCCTGTACTTTAGGATACTCAGTCACAATATCTTTAAACTTCTGACCAATTTTGATTTCGTCAAAACGAATCGTATCAAGACTTTGTTCATCCTTAATGAACGTCCCACCACCCGTCTTTTCAATCAAAAAGGTGATTGAATAGGTAGGAATTTTCTCCCACACTGCAAATAATATTATATCTCCCAAGTCGTTCTTACGGATTGTATCATTCAACTGGATTATTTCATATAGACCAATGTCAACAGGACCACTAGAGGTAGTAGACCACCCAATTTGAACATACCCTTCTCTTTCAAAGTATCCCTTATCAAACGTTCGATTCAGCACATCATTTACCAAAAGGACATACGTTAATCTCTGTCCTTCTGAATCATTATTTTCATGATATTCTACCGTTGATACATCAGAATTTTGTGGAAGATACACTGCCTTAAAGATTGTATCGTATTGAATGCGATAACGTATATCCGGGTCATAGAATTCATTGGACTTCGTATCAACCCAACCCACTAAACAATCACCCTTAGAATTGCGAATATCCAATCTCTGTGGTAAAGAAACACGATCATTGAATTGATAGGTATTCGTATCGACTGGAGCCATACCTAAACCATCCCCCAAGTCATAAGTAATTCTAAAGTCGTTGTTTTTCCACATCCCATATATTTGTAGATCTTTATATACGGCTTCATTAAAGTTATATTGAATCAAATCTGGTGCATAGACACCCCATCCTATGAATTGCCCCAATCCATCATAATAATACCCCTTCTTGAACTTAGAAATCTCTTTCACAGGCTCCCCATGATTAATGGATTGGAAGTCTATATAATTGCCATCAAGAGTGCTGGAATAGATCTCAACTGAATTCACGTTTGGTTCATATAAGGCAAACACGGTCCACTTTTGTGTCGGCATCTTACTTTGAGGATCAAATTCTAACGCATTGTTTGGATTATTGGTCGTATACCACCCTAAAAACTGATGATTCTCTTTTGGATGCTTTGGCACTGGAAGATCCATCTCATGATCCTTAAGCCACTGTGATATCGTATCACCCGATGGGATAGCCATGACCTTCTCAGCGGGCTCAAGTGATCCTTGCATTGGATCAAAGTGAAGCGCGACTTCATCTCGCGTGTAAAAAATGAATTGAGAGACACGCTTCATTTCGACATGGTTCACTATATGACTGGAATGAAAGGTTTGACCGCTAATGACTGGGAGTGCATCACTACTGGATTGCAATCCATTGGATACAATAAATGTTTCATCATATTTATCCACATGTTCATAAGTAACACCTTCATGGCGTATGAAGTGTGGTGCCAACACTTTAAGACCTTCTACTTGACTCAACTCAAAAACTTCTGATATCGGCACATTTTTTAAGTGTTGTTCACTGACTGACACATAAACATGACGACTGGCTTGTTCGCTATTGACAGCAACATTTGCTTTTAATGTGATTAACCGATTGGTTTCATAGTTAACAGGAACCAACCAATAGGGGAACGTTGAAGGTGAACCAAGAACCTTAACATCCTGACCCACAGCATTCTGTGTCCCAACTACGGACCACGATTCAAATTGATTCCCATCTTTATTCCACACATTACTTTGTCCTGGAAAGAGTTCACTGATATCTTGACCATATTTCGCAATTAAAGTATAAACAGATTGTGATTGATGATAGACTTCCCCATTAATCTCAATTGCTTCAAAACTCGATCCTAAATCAAAACGAACACTTAATGGGATGCGTGTATAGTATACCTGGATGATGGATGAACCATCCCCTTGG
Source organism: Erysipelothrix larvae (assembly GCF_001545095.1). Lineage (NCBI taxonomy): Bacteria > Bacillati > Bacillota > Erysipelotrichia > Erysipelotrichales > Erysipelotrichaceae > Erysipelothrix > Erysipelothrix larvae. The sequence continues at coordinate 428,622 of NZ_CP013213.1, read as the reverse complement.
ATGATAGTAGAAGCACCAAAACTAAACTCAGAAAACAACAAATCAAGATTCAAGCTGCTGACGTCATGTGTGCCAAGTGTACCATTCGTTGCATCGGTAAAATACTGATTTGCATAATCACGAAGTTGATCTCCATCGATTACAGTACCTGCATAGACACTACTGTTTGATTCATCAATATTAACGCTTGCAGTATGTTGATAATTATGTAGATTAGTCCCAGGTCGCCCTTTAAAGTTCAATTTCTCAACATAGTAATCAACTCTATATGAAACAATCAAGGGACGCCATATCGCAAATAACTGTATTGGACTGGTTATCGGTGTCGTCACATCAAAGAAATCTTCTTGATTTTCCCATGAAGCATCCGCCTTCAACCCCCACCCTTCAAAATGATACCCTTCATTTTGTGGCGTTGGGAAGTTTTGTATCGATTCACCCACTTTAACGTGTTGAGAATCAATTAACGTATTACTTGAATAAAAATTCACAGTACTCTCATTACTAAAATAAGGAATCAGGGTTATGTCTTTATATACTCCAAGTGGGAAATCAACCATAGCATCGCTGCGATCGCTTTCATTCATCCAAAATTGAAAATCCATACCCTCAACCAGCGATTTTGGGTTTTGCGACGGCGCATCAATCCCTCTACCAATTTCACCCTCACGTATATCATAAACCTCACCCGAAGCATCCTTAAACGTTACTGTGAAGGTGTTTTTGAACCCTGCATAAAGCTTCAAATAACCAATTATCGGTTCAGTACTATCAAAAGGAATCAAAAGATCCTCATCAATAAACCATCCCTTAAACTGCAATTTATAATTCGGTTTAGGTGGTGTCTCTTTTGGCATGTTTACAACATTCCCATCACGAACCATAATTGATGTAAACACATCCTGTCCTACCATAAAATCAACACGATGCTCCACGATATGATCAGGTTCATCAAACGGAACTAGACGTATTAAGACATTCCTAAAATCACGACTGTAGGTTAAGACACTCCCCAACCCATAGACATCTGATGCTTCAAAATTACGTGTCACCTCAATAACACGCCAACACTTTGATTCATGTTTGGGTAAATCACGCTCTAAAATCGTATACGGTTTACCATCTTCAACTACACGAGAAAGCGTTGTGTTAAGACGCCCCTGTACATAAAACTCCAATAAATATTTCGTCGCATATTCTTCCATGTTTTCATCAAAAAAACGCGCATAAGTCTCTCTTTTCACAAACCCTTCCACAGGCGATAATTCACTACAGACAACATCTTCTGCCCGTACATTAAAAAAAGAAATTGACGACGCAACCATGATTAAAAACATAAAACATGATACCAACACATTCGATAATCGTTTATCCTTCATACTGGTTTTCCCCCCATTATTATTTCTTTCCACACTACTAAATTATGTGTAACCTTATACACCCATAACAAAATAAACCGTTTAATGAGACAACACCCCCTACTCATTATCCTCAAGCACATACATCCAACCCTACATACAGACAACAAAAACCATGCATACGAAATTAAAAAAAACACGAAGAGTATCTGCCCTCTACTAAGATAACGATTCACAAACACTAAAAGACTTATCACTACACACAATCACAAACTTAGAACCCAAAATCCCTCTTATCCCCACCAAACCAATAGAAAACGTTCAAATTACGATATGCTCCAACAAACCAATAGCACCCCCCATACGACTGTTTCAGTTTTCTTGATCACCAACTTCCGTCGGATGCAACTTCTCAATACACATGAGACGCTGATTGATAACCTAAAACGATTTGTTGATATCTTGAAGACACATTCTGAGAGTGAAGAAATCTACCGTTATCAAGATGATGTATTCTTCATGCTTTCACACAACCGAAATGAAGATGCAGTCTTGAAATCAATTCAAGATGTTATCAATGATGTTGACTTTAACTTTGAACTCAGAACAACTTATATTACCGATATTTTAGAAGTAGACAGTGTTGATACACTGTTTGAATCCTATAAAGTTACCACGATGCAACTCAAAGAAGCTTCGGATACATCACAAATTATCGTAACCGAAGATATCCATCAAGAACTCATACGACGTCAAGTGATTGAACGTGATTTACGATTGCTTTCAGTTCAAGGATTCTCAAATCAATTATTTGTTGTATTCCAACCACAAATTGATGTAGACTCCCATGAGATTGTAGGATTTGAAGCTCTCACACGCTGGATTCATCCTGAGTATGGCTTTATCCCACCCCCACTCATTTTCGAGATTGCAGAAAACTCCGACTACTATAACGCATTAACACGTTGGATTCTAACACAAGCCCTTGAGTTTATTCAGAAACTAAATCGAGAAGGTTATTCCAAACCCATTGTGTCAATCAATGCACCCAATGAATACGTCTTACATCCCGATTGTATTCACAATGTCACAACACTGTTGGAATTTTATAAAGTATCGCCTCAGCAACTTGGTTTTGAGATTACTGAATCTACATTTGACGATACAATTGATTTGCTTAAATTACGTGTTGCTGAACTCAATGAGTTAGGGATCACAACATACATCGACGATTATGGTCGAGGCTATTCATCCATGTTACGCCTTCGCGAACTGGATATCAATGTTCTCAAAATAGACAAAACATTTATCGACGACATTAATAAGGATGAGCGTTTCCTAAACAGTATCATTACCATGGCAAATGAGTTAGGACTTGACATTGTTGCGGAAGGTGCCGAAACTGAACACCAAGTAAGTTGGCTTAAAAATAAGAGCTGTAATGTTATCCAAGGGTATTACTTCAGTAAGCCACTTAATTTTGATGATGCAATCGACTTTATGAAGCACTATCCAGACGAATAAAAAAGAGGCGTGTTCACAGTGGAATTTAAACATAGTTTATGCCACCTGTGATCCTGCCTCTTTTTATATACTTTTTTATAATTTTATGGTTCAACAATCTCGCGTTTGAAAACAAGAACGCTTTTCTTTGCGATTCCAAATATATTCTTTTCAACACCCCCAACTTGAGGATGATTGCTAATGGAAGCAAGTTCCCATCCATCTTTCCCCATCTCATTTAGGTCATAAACTAAAGAAGGATCGGTTGTAATATCAGAATATACAACTCTATATTCGAATTGTTTCATATGTATTTTCTCCTTGATACTGTCAGATTACACATGCTGCTGACATAATAGTGTAATCAACATTTTTTCCTCTGTCAACAAATATTCATTGATTTATAGGTATCGGCATGGATTTCACCTCAAGCACTACCCCTGTTTCTTTTTTCAAACAACCCCACAAAACCGCTTTATATGTGAATTTTATCAGTTATTTCACCAAGAATCGGGGTAGTTTACACCTCTAGAAATTTCTTTTCTAGTACAAGAAAGAAATTGATTATTGATTCATGTTCGCGATTGAATTTCGTAGTTCTTTATTCTTAACGTCACTTTTCAAAAGACCTTTCTTTACTAAGAAATTAAGCAAAAATGTACATTTTAGTTGGTTTTTTTTACATTTGATATGCCTGTTTTTTCTTAAAAGTGTGAAAAAAATATCACATATTAACGTTAAAAACCAGACTATTTCATCGTTATGAACCATGAACGGCGCTTTTTTTTCGTAAGTAAGAAAAAAATGTGCCTTTCTTTCCAATCCAATTAGTTTTACAATCTTTTTGTACAGACCATGTATAAAATTTTTTAATAAAGGAGGATAATCTATGCACTCAAAACAGTTATTTATGTCGTTATCCATAAACAGACAGTTCTGTAGACAAGTTCAAGCACTTCAGTATCTCAGTAAAGTAAGAACAACTGTGAGTATTGTTGATCTTTCAAAAGTGATTGGTTGTTCAGTTCCGACATTACGCGCTGATATACGAGCATTTAATACAAGTCTCCCCTGTCACGTCCAACTTGAGTCTTTAGGAAAAGACGGATATTTCTTGAGCTATCCAGAAGGGGTGTCAATTCCTGCAGTCATTATGGATCTTGCACGTGAAACCGATGTATATCGTATTATAGATGGTATCTTCAACAACAAGAAAACAACATTCGAGCGTTTAGCTTCTGATCTTTATTTATCTACCTATTCTCTAAAACGTATTTTGAGACAAATCAATGTAGGACTCGAGGACTTCAATATTTCGATTTCGTTTTCACCCCTTGATTTTGTAGGCAGTGAAACAGATATTCGATACTTCTTGTTCTCGTTCTATCAAGAATTTAATGATTTCTTTGCAGTAGATAAGGACTTTGAACTCAATGCCCTTGCTTATCGTGAACTGATCGAAGGTTCGATTGACTTAATTAAACCAAATATCCATATTAGTCACTTCAGAGCGACGATGTGGATCATGATTATCCGCAATCGAATCATGTATAAGCATTACGTTGAACTAGATCAAACATTCCGTGATCGCATATTGAAGATGTACCATTATGCTGATTTCTCAAATGCATTTAGAAATGCATTCAGCAATGTATTCCAAATCACAAAACTCAGTGATGATGAGGTCATGTGGGCCTTTGTCTTAATCCTTGACTGTGTTTCCTACAGTGAACCAACCTGTAGTTTAGGTGAGCAGTGTAATCGCGAGTTCATTCTTCACCGCTATGTTGACTTGGATCTTCTTGAACGCATTAATCTCTTTTTAAGCAGTGAGTTCAGTCCATCTTTAGTGGAAGGCGATCTTCTAAACAAGATGCGCTCGTATCTGATTAACCTAGATACACTGACACTCCTATCGCCACAATTTCAAAGAACAACCGAAGTTGTGAAAGTCTTTGCGAAAGAAGCAATCGGTGAATATTATAAGATTTGGATGCAACATCTGTATTCTAAAGAGGGTCAAAATCTGTTCCCGCTTTATTTCATGGAGGACATTGCCGTGGGGCTTGCACTCATGCACTTCTCCCTGCAAAGTCATTTGAAGCATCATAACCTTAAAGTACTCTTTGCCTTCCAAGGTGAATCAGGGTATGACGATTTCTTAATCCAACAAACGAAATTCATGATTCCTCAAAATATTGATTCTTGCTATATTATCGATGAGCCTATCACTAAAGTGACACTGGATCACTTAAACCCAAACTTAATTGTCTCGAATTATAGTTTACCAAATCAAGAGGAGCTGAGTACGCGTGTTGTGAAGTTGTCTCACATTCCAAATCTTGCGGAATGGACCTCTTTACGCAACATCATTATGGATATGACCACATTTACAAGTTAACCAGCGTATGCTGGTTTTCTTATAATAAATTTTATACTTCTAAGTGAAAGGATTGGCTTTATTTTGTTCTCAACAGAAACATTTTAGTCCATCAAATTCCCAATTCTTTGTTATACTTTTCATAAAGATGGGATATTGAAACTTTTTATGTCGTCGCATCCTACATTAAGGAGTAAATATGAAACAATCACACACTGAAAATCAAGCCCTAACCCCCCTGTCATCCTTTAGCATTAACGATTACATGAATCATGAAATCAGCCTTCGCTTAACGTATAACGAGTGTTGTCATATAATTCAATCCCACCCCTACCTTTCATATGATGAGTCGGGTCAAAAGCTGTGGAATATCATCGGAATTCTTGATGATCTGTTGACACTCTCTGATGCAGCCTTGTACCACAAACTCAGCCAACCGATCCCCACAGATCACGATGTTTCGTTTGTTGTGTGTCATCTTTTAGAGTTTGATGTTCAAAGTCATTCCTACCACGAACAAACCTATCAAGAAGTCCAAGGGTTTATCTATCAAAACACCCTCTTTTACTATAATGAAGCGACGGATTCACTCAAGTCGGATGCATATGAACTTGATTGGCCCCACCGTTACCCCCACGTTAAAGTGTGTTCGATTACAAACACGCAACCCGATTCACTACATCCTCTTTTACGAAATAAGCTTCAAGCATTACGCCCATGAAATAAGTCATTGAAAGTAGTTCACGATCAATGACTTTTTTCTTTATTTTTTAAAACTTATGCGGTAGTTTCATGATCATATCCCTTAATAATGACCACTCTTGTTGTGTTGGCAAGTTAGACATCCGTAAGTAATGATAATCCGCAATAATCTCGGGTACTGCATAATTACATACTACTAAATCTGGTTTCATGGCTTCAATCACATAGGATGAGATGGCATCTGAGTACATAAAGACGCGATCTACATAGTCTGGCAAAATATTTTCAGCGGTTGCTTCTAAATAAGCCGCAACCCCTGCTTCCCCTTCAAAAGAAAACAAGATCCGTTTAAGGTAACGCTTTTGATCTAAGATGAGTTGACTGGTCAATAATGCACATTGAGACGCCAGTGTTTCTTGATATATAACTGGTACAACATCCTTTAAGCGTTTATCTTCCAAAATTTCATACCACTTCTCATATAACTCAATCAAGGTACTAGTGGCATAATTTCGTACATTATGCGACCCCATTTGAAAAAGTGGTGTGACCTGTGTAAGCAACGACATGTTGATAAAGTATGCTTTATGAATTTTCACAAACAAATCATGATGCTCAGGTGGAATCTCAAACTCATGCACAATATGACCTAAGAACCCTTCCAATTTATATTTTTGCGTTAAATTGTCTTGTTCATCACAATACAAAGTCACGGATGGATCTTCAAGGGCTTTTGCGGTATACACCGTTGCGCTAAAGCAAATCACATATGCCCAGACAAGTTCTGCTTCTGGTATGAAAAGTCCCCCCACCGCTTCTTTAATCTGTGGCTCATAAATGCTGCGAAAGATTCCATAAGACGATCGTTTGGTAATTTGGTCGATAAACCACCCATCCAGTTCAATATAATTCCCCGACACAATGCGTTCACGAATCAACAGATACCATCGTGCTATTTGTTGGACATTAAAATGTAACTTGGGTGCGTCGATTTTTTGATACACTGAATTGACTTTTCGTGTTAAGTCATTCACATAGCGTAATTTGTCACCATTGATTGAGATAAAAAGTTCTTGAATCTCATTGTAATACGTATAGTAGAAATATCGAATGTTCTTTTCGTCCCCACACATTTGAACCGTATACGATGACAACATACAATTAAAGGGCTCCAGCGCTTGATTAATATGTTTAATGCGTGATCGTAACATCGAGTCTGAGATATATAACTCATCTGCAAGTTCTTTTGAGGTTAGCCTACGATTGGTAAAAGCATACTCTAATATTTGAAATTCAATTGATTTTTGTGCAACTTTAATCAATGAACCCTCAATGGACTCATTCACCCCGCCACTGTACACAATTTCCTTACCCACAATGCTAACACACTCTTCTTCAGACAAATGTGTATTGCACAGGTCGATTGTTGCATAAATTGTTTTGGGTGTAACGCCTAAGAACTCTGCAATTTCAGTAAGTGTAACATGGTGTTTCGCTTGATATAGATAATCCAACATCTTAATCACGCGTTTAATTTGTTTATCATAAATAAATTTGTAAAACAGTGCTTCCATCATTCCTCCTTAGTTAAGTGTGCAGAGTAACCCTGCACACTTAATTTAAACATGCTCACTAAGATATAGAAACATTTTTCAGTGAATTTTTTTGAAACGTTCACAAACTTGCATCACTTGATTGATTTCTTATTCAGAAACAATACAAGACATCCCACAAAACATGATGCAAATCCACTTCGATAACTCACTGACAATATTCCTGCTTTTGGTAGATTTTTGGTAGACTCTTGCGAATCCGTCGCAATGTTTTCATCCTGTGGTAGTGACGAAGTTTCCTCCACTTCACCCTCACTTTTCTCTATGGGGTTTTCATGCCCCGTTTCATCTGGACCATTCTCAACATATTCTGGGTCCTGTGTATTCCCCGTCTCTTTTGACCCCTCATCGCTTTCAGTCTCAATGTCCGATTCAATCTCTAGATCAAGGTCAATGTCTGATTCTTCTTCAGATTTTAGAATGGGTTGCCAGACATACGTGTCTGCCATTTCAATTCCGTTGTAGTACACCAATAAATCATGGGTGCTGAAGATAAATTCTCCTAATGGGTTATCAAGTGTCCCAGTGCCAACGTTTTGCCACAGGCCTGTATACAGCGTGTCATCAAACATTGGACTTGATATAATATCATGTAACGCAAACAAATCGGGATCATTTCCAAAAGAGAATGTTTCTGTTAACGTAATGCTTTGAATCGATGGTGCCCCCACCAACAATTCATATCCAAATTCAAGATTTCTTAAATCTGTTTGCATCATCTTCAGGTCTACAAGTGATGTCATCCCTTCAAACATAAACCGTGCATCCACAAGATTTTGTGTATCAAAATTTGATAAGTCTAAGGATTTTAGTGAACTCAACCCACTAAATAACCCTCGAGCATACATCAATTTGGACGTGTCAAACTGCGAGATATCCAGTGACTCAAGCTGGCTCATCCCACTGAACATCCCAATCATATTGATGCCACGTTCAGTATTCATTCCTTTTAAATCCAAATGTTTGATGGATGTCATGCCTCTAAACATATCTTGAAACACTTCTACCCCTGTGGTATCCAATTTCTCAAGCCCCACAATCTCTTGCACTTTATCTAATTCTCCAAACAAGGTTGTTGAATTCCTATGTGCAATTACATTTCCCACAAACTCAATCTTCGTGATGAAATCCTTATAATCCCACCATTTCAGATTGGTACCAAGCTCAAACTCACCGTCATATATTTTTAGGATCCCATCATAGGTAATAACCCATTCGCTTGTTCCATGTGTACCAACTAAAAGATCGTGCTTATCTTCATAAGCAGCTGCATACAATGGATTGAAATAAAACAAGCTGATTAAAACCATCAATCCTAAACGGTGAGCGCTTTGCGTAAATTGACGCTTCAGCATAACTTCTTCCCTCCGTCTTAATCTTTGTGTTTAATTTATCAAATAATTTTATGCATGAATACGTTTTTTTTTACTCATTTTATGAATTTATTTTCAGCTCTTTTTAGTTCATTTCAATATCCCTACAAAATTTACGAATATTATGAATCCGTAAATAAAAAAAGACCTATTGCTAGACCTTTTTCATGGTATTGAAATATTTGGAGATTGCTAATTCAAGGTTTTCAGGCCCTTGATCCAATGCCTCATCAAGGCTTAAATCAGGATCACTGATTACAATGACATCTTTGACTCCATCAAGACTTGTATCAAGATCATAGTGACCGCATACCAAAACACAGCCAACAGATCGCTTCTGACATTCCCTAATCACACCTGATATTAACTTTCCATCTAAGGATTGAGCATCAATGCATCCTTCACCTGTAAGTACCACATCAGCACCGTCTAGTGCTTGTTGAATCATTGGATCATTTAAGATCAGGTCAACCCCTGATACAAACTCACAATCACAAATACTGGCAAGGGCAAACCCAATTCCACCTGCTGCACCTGCACCTGGTGTGTGTGCACCATCGACCCCAGCATGATCACTTATCATCTTTGCAAAGTGTGCCATATCAAGATCATACGATTCAAAGTGTTGTGGATCGAGCCCTTTTTGCTTCCCAAAGACATACACACTCCCCTTTTCTTTCAAAAGAGGATTGGTAACATCACTGGCAAGGATCATATGGATTGTGTTTAAGCGCGGATCAAGCTGATCCCATTCAATCGTTTTCACATCTCCCAAACGCACATCAAAGTGTGTCATGTAGTTTCCATTGGTATCGATAAATCTGAGTCCTAAAGCCATCAACATGCCATACCCACAATCCAATGTAGCACTCCCACCCAATCCTAAAATTATCGTATCGACACCTAGATTTAATGCTTCTTTGAGATGCAGTCCGACGCCATAACTGCTTAAGGTATAGGGATTCAATTCATCGCGACGTACCTTTTGAATACCTGCCCCTTCAGCACTTTCAAGAATCGCCACGTTCTTTTCCTTCACATAACCCAAAGGGGATCTTAGTGGACGTCCACATGGATCAACAATTAGCACTTCACGCATGTCTCCCTGGTACAATTCCGTAAGAATTTGCGTTGTTCCTTCGCCCCCATCCGCAACACAAAACGCGCTCACATCATGACCTGATATCGCCCGTTTCACAATCTCACAGCCTTGTTGGGATGGAAAACTGTGTTTAAATGAATCAATCAGTGATACAACCTTCACACGCATTCACCCCCTTTTTTATTATTATGACACTTGTTTAGCAAAATTAAAAGATTCTGGGTGTGTTTCATGATTTGATGCTAGGATCATTGTAGAAAGTAAAAGAAAAGGAGACATGCTCCTTATCGTTATAGATTCTCACCATTTGATTGGATGACGTTTTTATACCAATCAAAGGATTTCTTTTTACTTCTTTGCAAGGTTCCATTTCCTTGGTTATCACGATCAACATAAATAAACCCATAGCGTTTTTTCATTTCACCCGTTGTGAATGAAACACAGTCAATGCAACCCCATGGTGTATATCCCATCAAGTCAACACCATCTTCAGTGATGGCTTTTTCCATTTCCTGAATATGTGCTTTGAGATAGTCAATGCGATAATCGTCATTAACACTGCCATCGGCTTCTTTTTGATCAATCGCACCAAAGCCATTTTCCACAATAAAAAGTGGAAGCTCATAGCGTTCAGTGAACATATTTAAAGCATAACGAAGACCTTCTGGGTCAATCGCCCATTCCCAATCTGATTCCTTGATGTATGGGTTTTTAACCGCACCTTCACCTGTTTTCGCAACAAATGACATATAATATGAAAAGCCAATATAATCCACACAGCCTTCTTTTAAGATGCTCTTATCCTCTTCAGTGATGTCGATGTTAAAACCTTTACGTTCAAACATTTTCAATGCATACGCTGGGTAATGACCACGGCATTGTACATCACAAAAGAACCAGAAACGATGCATCGCTTGGGTTGCAAGCATGACATCGGAAGGATTGCATGAATATGGATAAATCGGTGTCATCGCAATCATGTTTCCAATCAAAAAGTCAGGGTTAATTTCATGACCCAACTTCACTGCTTTTGCACTTGCGACAAGCGTATGGTGCCCACAAATATACATGGCTTCTTCTGGATTGTCATAATCGCCAAAGTGAGCCCCTGAGTTTGTCCACCCAAAGATATCATCCTGGTAATTCATTTGATTGTTGATTTCATTAAAGGTCATCCAGTATTTTACTTTGTCTTTATACCGTGTAAAGACAGCTTGAGCAAACTTCAAGAAACAATCAATGGTCTTGCGACTCATAAATCCACCATATTCCTTCGCAAGCGTATAGGGCATCTCAAAGTGAGATAAGGTAATAACTGGTTCAATACCATTTCTTAAAAGCTCGTCAAACACGTCATCATAAAACTGAAGTCCTTCCTCATTGGGTTCATCTTCAAGTCCCGTTGGAAAGATGCGTGACCACGCAATCGATGTTCTAAAGCACTTAAAGCCCATCTCTTTAAATAAAGCGATGTCTTCTTTGTAACGATGATAAAAGTCAATCCCAATATGGTTGGGATAATATTCACCCTCTAATACACCATCTGTGATCTTACGTGGTACACCATGTGCGCCAGCTGTCATCACATCCGCAACACTCAATCCTTTGGATGTTTCTAAAACACCCCCTTCAAATTGGTGGGCAGCAAGTGCACCACCCCACAAGAAATCTTTTGGAAATCCCATAATAAAAGCGCCTCCTTTATACGTAGTGAAACGTATGATATGTTCTTATTTTCTCACAAAAACAAAAATAATTATACCTAAATAAGCTTAACTGAATAAGCGTTTATCATTACCCGATGGAATCTTCGCAAAAACGATGAGAACCATCCCGATAACCATCATGGCCAGCATGAATAAAAAGAGATTTTGATATGTTGTAAAATCAAGAAGCGTACCACCAATGTTTTGAAATACAATGGATGCTAAACTACGAACTGTCTGAACAATCGCCAAGGCAGTAATCTGAGCTTTTGCATCAATTAATGTATTCACAACTTTTAGGTTAATCATAATAAATAACATCCCAGGTGCATGTTTGAATAATAAGGTCACAAGAATTTTAAGGCTCATTGGGAAACTAAAGCCATAAATTAAGTATTGTACGATCATTGCACCATAGGCTATATAGAGCAATTGTTTATTGCCAATGCGATCCATAAACTTCCCTGAGAAAAACACAACGGGGGATTCACAGATTACCGCAAAGGATAAAATCGTCGACACTAAACTCACATCAATCCCTTCACTTTGAAGCATGGATGAGGTGTACGTGTGTCCAATGTTTGTGACACCATAGAAAATACTCGCAATCACAATATAAAACAAATACTGACGATTCTTAAACAAACTCATAAACCCGACTTTCGTCCGATCTTGTTTAGGGTCAATGGGTTGTTCAACATCACGCACACCCAATAACCCCAGTATCGACAGCACCATCGTAAATGCAAATACAAGAAAGATGGTTTGAGGGGATATCTTTTCATAGATCAACCCCGATAATTGTGATCCCACAGCATACCCAATCGTCCCCCATATACGAATCTTACCGTATTGAAAACTGCTTGTGGTTGCCATCTTTTCAACGACAGGACTGGTACCATTCACCAACAACATCACCAAACTATACCCAAAGGTGATTTCAAAAAGGGTCTTTGCATAGGCAAAATATAGCCCACCCAAACTTGCAATACACAAAAGCACTGTGTTCACAAGCTTACTGTTGTACTTATCACTGATGACACCAATAAGGGGTTGTGCGACCATGGATGAAAAAAATGAAAACGACACCACTAATGAAACATCACTGGGTTTAAACCCCTTATCCAATAGATACACAGAGATCAATGCAGAAAACAGTGCCCATGATAAGTAGTAAAAGTTATACATTAGAAAATAACTTAGATAACTCCCCTTATACCTTTTAAACATACAAAAACGTATCTCCTCTTCTTATAAAAACAAAAATATCTCCCTTGGACATTTTCACATACTCTTGATTATACAGCATCACTGCCTTACACACCATGATAAATCAGACTTTTAGTGTATTGAAGTAATTAGGGGCAAGAAAAAAGAGACGTACTTAACATCTCTTCAATCATGAACTAAATCACCAACGTTTCATCTTCTTTGGTTGTATTGATTAAGTACAGGCAGATTGCAAGTCCACACACTTCAAAGAATGCCAACAATCCAAATACCGTACGCGCATTAAAGAATGTACTGCCCAAAATTGTAATGACAGAAGTCCCAATCCCCATTGCAAGGGTTGTATTAAGGGATAATGCAGATGCACGTATATTTGCAGGGATTTCTTTATCAATAAGATGGATTATCGAAGTGAACGCAGAACCATAACCAATACCATGGGTTGCGGTCACAAGCAAGATAACACTTCGAACTGGGAACATCAAATAGACAATAAAGCGCATTGCATTAAGGATTGCCGCAACCGCTAAAATCTTATACGCACCAAATTTATCAATGAGTTTGTTTGAAAAAAACATCATCGGTATTTCTGTCCCTGCAGAAATCAGTGTTGTTAAACCGAGAAACTTAAGATCCAAACCAACATGTTCAGTAATATAAATCCCAAAGAATGTCGCAATAACACTAATTGATGCTAGGATGAAAAAAGACACAGACAATAAAACCACAAAGCGTTTATTCGCAAACAAGCGCTTATAGATATTAGAATCCTTCGGTATGTCTTCTTTTTGTTCTCTTTCCACTTCCTTAATATCTGGAAACTTATTAACCAGTACTAAAGGCGTCGACAAACAAATTGCATATACGATAAAGATAATTGACAACCCAAACTCTTGAGTTAAAGCACCACCAAAATACCCAGCAATCGCATACCCCAAAGATCCAAACAACCGTAAACGACCATAAGGAATATTGCGTTCATTCGAATACTGAAGGACAAAGTTCTCGGATAATTGAGACGGTGATTGCATGAAAAATGCAAAGATTGCATAGGCGACGATCACTAACGCTACCAATTCAAAACGTGCTACATAACCTAAGAACAAACAACTTGCAATCGTGCACAAGGTTGCGAACACAAGAATTGGTTTATATTTTCGGGTTTTGTCACTTAAGAAGGCAAAGAAGTTAGTGGAAAAAAACTGAATCACAGGTACAAATGCCATCATTAAGGTTACTTGACTGGCACGCATCGGTGTCGTTTCGACAAAGTAAACGGATAAAAAAGGCAAAAACACCCCTAGCCCAAAGAACATAAACAGGTAATATGCATAAATCATAATGGATCCTCTTTCTTTTATAGATTTGAGAAGTCAGGGCGAATTACGTCGACAAACGTAAATTCACCCTCTTGGTACTCATATTTTACAATACAACAATTCGGGAATCCACCATCTTTAAAAATCTGGGAAATAGTTTCATCATCCAGCCAATTCCTTAAGAAATGATAACTGGAACCAGCATGAGACACTGCCAACACTTTTTGATGGTCCGCCTGTTCCATAATCTCAATACAGGTCTTTTTCAAGCGAAGCATCACTTCATCACTTGTTTCTCCCCCAAAGTTTGGAAACATGTCGTCGTAACCATTTTGCCATGAAGGATTTAAGTCTTCACTCTCCCCTTCAAACATGCCAAAACTACGCTCTTTAAGCCCTTTTAGCCGTGTATATGGAAGTTCACTTCCAATCATGAGTTCCAATGTATCTGAAGCCGTTCAGATGTTGATGAATAAAAATGATCAAACCCCACATCTTCCAAATAGTTTTTTGCGACCAATGCTTGTTTTTGTCCAAGCGGTGTAAGTGGTGAATCGCAATCCCCTTGAATTTTCCTACGGACGTTAAACAGCGTCTGTCCATGACGCATCATGTAAAATGTTTTCATTGATTGTTTCACTTTCTAATACTTTCCTCAAGCTTTGTATCGAGCTGATTTGTATCCAACAAGCTGATTTTATGCTCAAGATATGCAAGCCCTTCTTCCATTGCTTGATACTTAGCCTGCATGATTTCATACTGATCCTTTAAGAGTGCTTTACGCTGCAATGTTGTATCACCTGGTGAATCAAACAAATCAATATATTGTTTCAAAATATCAATGGATACATCTGCACTGCGCATGCATTGAATAAAGCGGAGTCGCGAAACATCTTGTTCTTCATAATCACGAATCCCACCTCCGTTTTTCGGAACTGGACGCATCAATCCAACTTTTTCATAATATCGAAGTGTATGTGACGATATCCCCAATAACTCACTGACTTCCTTTATTCTCATACTTATTTCCCTTCTGGGCTAATTGCGCCCATTACTTTATGCGGTATATATAATTCATCAAGATATGAAACGTCCTCATCCGTAAGTTTCACATCAAGTGCTCCAACTGCATCATCCAAATAATGCATCTTGGTAATCCCAACAATCGGTGCAGTCACACCTTTGCTAAACAACCATGCAAGGGATATTTGAGTCATTGTAACAC
Source organism: Erysipelothrix larvae (assembly GCF_001545095.1). Taxonomy (NCBI): domain Bacteria; kingdom Bacillati; phylum Bacillota; class Erysipelotrichia; order Erysipelotrichales; family Erysipelotrichaceae; genus Erysipelothrix; species Erysipelothrix larvae. Next base: position 413,111 of record NZ_CP013213.1, on the reverse strand, counting down.
CATATTTATCCGCCAATTCATGCACTCGTTCAACAATCTTACGATCCATTGCTTCTGTCGAATCATACTTACGGATTGCGATTGCGTCCGTTTCAGTTCGTTTGGTATTAGCATGCCACTGTGTTCGTGACAACCTTCCTGCTGCCAGTGGACTATACGGTGTTAAAGACACATTGGTTAGTTTACAATAGGGAACCATTTCACGCTCATCTTCACGATACAACATATTATAGTGATTTTGCATGGATACAAAGGGTGTCCACCCATTCTTAAGCGCAACATTTTGCATCATTTGAAATTGATACCCATACATTGCAGATGCTCCCAAAGCACGTACCTTTCCACTTTTCACAAGTGAGTCCAAGGTTTCCATGGTTTCTTCAATTGGGGTGTTGTAGTCAAAACGGTGAATGATGTAGAGATCTAAGTAATCAGTATCCAATCGCTTCAACGTCCCTTCAATCTCACGCAAGATGGCTTCTTTAGAAAGATTGCCTTCGTTAAAATACACCTTGCTGGCAATCACGACATCTTCACGCTTCGCATATTTTTTTAAGATCTTCCCAACAAATTCTTCACTGACACCATTTGAATAAACATTTGCTGTGTCAAAAAAGTTAATGCCTAAATCGAGTGCCTTCTTAATCAATGCTTCACTGTCTTCATAATTCAACATCCAATTTCCAGGATCATTATCCTTGTTCCCAAAACTCATGCATCCTAAACACAGTTTAGAAACCATAATATCGGTATTCCCAAGTTTTACTTTTTCCATGATCAACCTCCATCGTGATAACCTTTGGGTCACGTACCCTTATCTTACACCTTAGAGTTAACTTCAAGTCAAGCGCTATCATCATATTTTATCAATTTTGACATATTATTCTCATTAACCCTTCAATTCTTCCCCATTTCTCATAAAAAAATGCCAGTAAATCCGCTGAGTACTGGCATGTATTCCCTATTGGAAGAAAACCTTAATTGGTTCAATAAACCACAACCAACGATTTGGTGAAGACAGAATATCAATGTGAATGGTATCATGACTTGAGAAATCAGAAACTGCTACACCTTCAATGAATAAATGTGTTCCCCCTACACGTTGATCCTCTCGATGCTTCAATAGAGCCTGTGCCGTAGTATACGTCTTAATTGTCACTTTCCAAATATATAAAAGTCGATAGATCCTAGTGGTATAATGAAGTGATTGATTGTAAATGGGATGAATATAAAACCAATCAATGGGGTCACTACACGCAAATTTTACACACTTCATTATTCAATATTTCATTATTTACAAAAACACATCGAAATGTGTTAAAATGTATCTTGCATTAGTTATGTAAGGAGGTCAATGTATGTTTGGCTACAACTATTCAGTACTCATCGCTGAAATTGAAAACGCGCTTGAATCGGGATCACTTGATTTGTATGATACAATCTTTGTTGAACGTGATTCAGAAGCAATTCTGGACTACTATCCAATTCGTACGTGGCATTTTAGTGAACACGAGTATTCATTAAGAGATGTTGATTTGTCTCAATTGGAATCAATACTTGATGCAATATCTGAACTTGAAGAAGGATTTGAAGACATGGAAGAAACAACCGTACATACAGTCCTTGAAGAAATGAAAGAAAAAAGCGCTCGATTAAACGCTTCATATTCTCTTAAACACTAAAGAACATCGATGTTCTTTTTTTTTATGTTTTCGCCTAATCCCTTGTGATTAAGTTATCTTCCCCATCACCAAATAAACAGAATAACATTTTTTATTTGAATCATTATTGAAGTTCTAAGGTTTCAAAATGAGTATTGATCCGATTTAAGAGTTCAGCAAGTCCTTCTTTATGCATCGTTTGTGGAAGTTGTCCTTTAAGCCATAAGGTAATCATTGAAATGCACCCACTGATGTGATATTTCGTGAGACAGACCATCGCTTGTGTCGCAGTGGGTTGATGGGTTTCTTGGGTCCAAAACTGTAGATAACTGGCTTCTATAATTGGTGCCATTTTACTGAGAAATGAATACTCATTTTGATCTGATAGGAGTGCACAAAACACCTGTTTATTCGCATGAATCATATCAATAAGCACTTGATACAAATCCGATGTGTTATAGACATCATTGGATGTTATTGTCTGTTTCAAGGTGTTGATGATTTCGGTTTCAATATCTGTATATAAATCATAGATATCTTGGTAATGTGTATAAAAGGTTGCCCGATGGACATCCGCTTCATGCACTAACATCTTGATCGTAATGGTATTGATGGGATGTGTATCCATAAGTGTTATCAGTGCGTGTTTTAGTGCTGCTCTGGTTTTTCTAACCCTTCGATCATTTTGGTTCATTATTTTGACTCCTTCATAGACATTATCATGTAATCTGTCGTTTAGGCGACATTTCTGCCAACATTGATTGTAGATAATAGACTCTATGTCTATTATTATATAATTATGTGTTAAATACAAGTGGAGGTATTCAATGACTCAAAAGAAAATAGAACATCAAGCCCTATTAATCAGCATCCTTTTCAATGCCCTGATTGCAGCTGCAGGGTTTTGGGTATATACTCAAACACAAATTCAAGCACTTTTTCTTGATTTCTTCTTCTCTTTCATTGCATTAGCCTCATCGATTGCAGCAATCTATATTTCCAAAATCAGTAAACACACCACGAAAAGTTACCCCGATGGTCTGTACTTCTTAGAACCCTTATATGCGCTTGTTAAGTCCTTACTTACACTTGGACTTTTGGGGGTTTCGGTTGTTAATACTGCTACAAGTGCACTGGATTATTTTAGGTTTGGTAGGGGTGATACGCTTATACTCGGTCCAGTCCTTCCATACGCCATCTTAATGGTCATAATGTGTTTTACTTTGAGTTATTTCAACATGAAACAAAACAAGAAGATCGGTGGAATTAGCATGATTCTTGAAGCAGAATCGCGAACTAACTTCATGGATGGATTGCAATCATTGGGTGTAGGTCTTGCTGTTGGGTTGCTCAGTCTTATACCCGTGGACTCATCCTTTGGTTTTTTACACTATACAGGGGATTTCTTCATGACCCTGACATTATCCATGATTTCAATAAAACAACCCATATCGCTGCTCATTTCGTCTTTCAAAGAACTCTCCGGGTCGATTAGCTTAAACCCTGAAATCATTGAACGGATTCGATTGATCCTTCAAAAACACCTTAAAGGGTTTGCGCACATCTCTAAGATAGATATTTATAAACAAGGCATGAAACTTAAAGTCTTTGTTTATCTGGATCCTTCGCTCATCAAAACAATAGAAGCCTTACCCTTTAAGAACACTGACCTCTATCAGGAACTGAACCAATATTACGAACACATCAACGTTGTGTTCGCAGTGTTATGTTCACATTAGCTACTATTTGTCTTAAAGTTCATGATTGTTGGGTATTCGAAGAATCTTATGATCATGCGGTGGGTAATGCATTGGATAATTTTCGTAAATCTTAACATTTCATTTCGTTTCATCCCTTTAACTGGTTCAACTTTTAAAAAAATCGCTCTTCATATTAAGAGCGACTTTTCATATTTACCAATTGTTGTGTGTCAATTCATGGTAGATTCTTGAGATTGGTAACCCAACCACACTGTAGAAATCTCCATCAATCTTTGACACGAATAATCCACCTTGTCCTTGAATTGAATAAGCCCCCGCTTTATCCAATGGATCTTTGGTGTTTACATAGCGAGTTATTTCTTCATCACTTAATTCATAAAATGTCACGAAGGTTTTATTGTGGAATATCACTTCATTTTCTGATGATAATAAGGCAACACCGGTAATGACTTCATGGGTCCTTCCAGAAAGCTTTCTTAACATCTCAACAGCTTTTTCTGCTGTTTTAGGTTTCCCTAAGATTTCTCCATCGAGAACAACCACTGTATCCGCACCGATCACAACTCGATCTTGATTTGATTCTAAGATCGGTCGTGCTTTTTGAACTGCAATGGATTCAATTTGGCTTTCAATGGATAAATTCCCATCCAATATTTCTTCAACATTAGATGGTACGACACTAAACGAGAGTCCTAAATACGTCATCAACTCACGTCGACGGGGCGACTGGCTCGCTAACACACACTTCTTCTTCATAACATTCCTTCTCTTTTCATCGATTACGTATATATACGTGTTTTACGTTACTATTTTCTACCCTTCTTTCGTCAATGTCAAATAGTTTCATCGCTTTTAACAATTGTGTTAATTGATAGAAACCATAATCACGAGGGTCGAAATCCGGACGTTTCTTCATTAATAAATTCCCCAGATCACCCATAAACACATAACCATTATCATCTGCTAGGTCATTAATGGATGACTCAACCAAATGCTTTAAATCACTGAGTTTTTTCTTAGAAACTTGTAAGTCTTGTTCTTGTGTTGGTGTTTTCATTTCAATAAGGTCCATATAGATGAACTTATCACACGCAACGATAAATGCACTGGGTGTCTTTCGTTCGCCAATGCCGATTACATAGCGTCCTGATTCGCGTAAGCGCACCGCAAGACGGGTAAAGTCTGAATCACTGGAGATGATGCAGAAGCGCTCGACATTGCCTTCATAAAGCAAGTCCATTGCGTCAATTATCATCGCAGAATCTGATGAGTTCTTACCAGTGGTATATGCGTATTGTTGGATTGGTGTGATGGCATTCTCCAAGAGGTGTTGTTTCCACCCTGAAGCGCTTTGTCGTGTCCAATCTCCGTAAATTCGTTTGATAGTTGGTGTTCCATAACGTGCAATTTCTTCCAAAATACCTGCGATGTTTGCATGTGGAACATTTTCTGCATCAATCAAAACGGCAAGATGCTGTTCTTTAGTGCTTTTCATTTTTTTCCTTCTTTCCTTTTAATGGTAAAGCAAACGCCACGATCTTCGTTTTGAACAGAAATTGAATAACCATAGTTTGTTACGACACGATAAACAATTGCCAATCCAAGACCAAACTGGCCTTGCTCCCCCTTTTCATACGGTTTAAAGAGCTGTTGAATCCGATTTGGATCCACGCCTTTTCCGTCATTGTAAACTCTTAATTCATTTGAATTTATGGTAATCACAATGCATGTTTCACTATAGCGAAGGGCATTGTCCAATAAATTCTCTATCACTACACGCCATGGTTCTTCTTGGCCTACAAATAAATCATCCCCTTTTAATTCTAACTTCAAGTCAATTTCAGGGCGTATTTGTTTGGATGATACAATCACTTGTTCCACAATGGGAGCAAGGTGTAACTTCTCATTGGATTTAATTTGTTCATTGGTCATATAATCCATACGATTCAACATCAACAGATTATACACTTTCTTTTCAAGTCGATTGGCATGTTCTAAAATCACATCGACAGACTTCTCTAAGGTCTCATAAGGATAGATTCCGTCTTTGATGGCTTCACTGTATGATTTAATGGTCGCAACAGGTGTCTTTAAATCATGGGAAATATTCTGTAGCATTTCTTCTTTTTGTGCTTGTTGTCGTTGAATTTCTTCATTCATCTCGACAAGCGCATTAGCAACCGCTCCAATCTCATCCCCACGGTCAATACGCAGCGTTGCCTTTTTTTGTTGTTTGATCTTTTCAATATAGTCTTTAATCTGATTCAACGGGTGAATGATGGTACTCATCCATAAAACTAAGAGTACAAAAAGCACACTCATGGTAACCATGATTAAATACACAAAACTATTTAAAAGTGCCCGTTTAAAATTGTTTTGATACTGAATCGACATGATTGAAGCAATGGTTGCTTCTTTATCAATATTTTGAATCGCAATTAAGTTTTGAGTTCCACTGGTATAGTTAATGCGATCATACAACTCAATTGCATTCATTTGGATGACAAGTTGTTGGAGTAAAGTTGTATCAATTTCTTCCATTGCATCATCGGATGAAAACCATAAGGTCCCATCTTTCTTTTGAATAATGTGGGTAATTGAATCATCACGCACCCCAAATACATTCTCTTTTCCCAGTCCCATTTTGTAGTTTTCGATCACAGTATCTTGAGCATGGTGTAGCATATAGCTCATTTGTGACTTTACAAATTCATCCACACTGACCGATAACACGCCAAAGAAAAATACAAAGAGGAAGGACATCACAAAAACAACAATCACAAATAATTGTTGTGCAAGTGACAGATTACGAACCCAGTTTTTGAATTTACTCATCCTAAACGATATCCAAAGCCATAAATTGTTTGGATATTAAGGCCTGGCATCTTTTTACGAAGACGTCTGAGTGTATCATCTACAACACGATCTGAACCGAAGTAGTTGGTTTCCCACACATGAACAAGAATTTGTTCACGCGTAAAGGCAACACCACGGTTCTTCACAAACATCATCAATAAATCAAATTCCTTGGTAGTTAATTCAAGTTCTTCCCCATCTTTAAGGGCTTTACGTTGTTTTTCGTCAATAATATAACCATCAACTTCAACTTGAACATCTTGCTTATAAACACGCTTAATAATGTTGTTGACGCGAAGCACAAGTTCTTTTGGAGAAAACGGTTTGGTGATGTAATCATCACTTCCTTTTTCAAGACCAATAATTCGGTCAAACTCTTTATCACGCGCAGACATAAAGACTACTGGCGTAGACTTTGAAACACTACGAATTCGCTCGATTAAGTCAAACCCACTTTTATCATCGAGCATGATATCTAAAATCCACAAATGCACATCTTCATCTTGAACATGGGCATTTGCCTCATCATAAGTTATATAAGAACGCACTTCATAGCCTGCTTTCTCTAAATAACTTTTAACAAGTTCATTTAAGTCTCTTTCATCTTCCACAACATTGATAACGTATTTCATAACATCACCTACATCTTTATCGACTCAATGACTTGAATCATCTGCTCCACATATTGATGACACAACTCATCGGTTTTCGCCTCTACCATGACGCGAACTAATTCTTCAGTTCCAGAAGGACGTACAAGGATTCTACCTTCATCACCCAATGCTTCAGTAATCACTTCGAGTTCTTTAAGCACAAGTGGATGCGACATAAACACTTCCTTCGATGCAACTGGTACATTCTTAAGGAGTTGTGGGAAACGCATGCATGGAGCTACAAGGTCATGCAATGACTTGTTTTCATGAACCATGACTTGCGCGAGTTTAAGTGCTGTAAGAACACCATCCCCTGTTGTTGCATAATCACGTAAGATGATATGTCCGGATTGTTCGCCACCTAAACTATAATCTCCTTCTACCATTTTTTGATACACATATTTATCACCCACTTGGGTTGCGAGCATGTGGATTCCCGCTTTTTCAAGTGAACGGGTAAAGCCTAAATTAGCCATTACAGTTGCGACAACTGTATTGTCATTTAATGAACCTTCACGTTTCATGAAGACACCAAATGCATATAGAATATTATCCCCATCAATAAGGGTTCCTGTGTGGTCAACTGCTAAACAACGGTCTGCATCGCCATCAAAGGCAAATCCGACATCGCATCCTTTTTCAACTACAAATGCTTGAAGTTTTTCTGGATGGGTTGATCCTGCATCAACGTTGATGTTGACACCATCGGGTTGATCATTCATTACGAATACGGTAGCACCGCATGCTTCAAATACTTGTTTTGCTGATGAAACTGCAGAACCATTCGCAAGGTCAAGCGCTACTTTTAAATCATCAAAACGGTTATGAATAATCGCTTCAAGGTATGCACGGTATGCATTCATTCCTTGTTTGTAATCTACGACAATTCCAATCTCTTTTGGGGAAGCAAATTCAAGGGTTTCTTCACCATCGATGTACGCTTCAATATGTCCTTCAAGCGTATCGTCAATCTTTGTTCCTTGATGTGAGAATACTTTTAGACCATTATCCTCAAATGGATTATGACTTGCAGAAATCATGACACCTGCTTCAAATGTTTCATGCTTCACAGTATATGCTAGAGCTGGTGTTGCACAAACACCCAATTGGTATGCATCCGCACCCATTGAAGTGATTCCAGCTGCAAGAGCACTTGCAAGCATTGATGAGGACAAGCGTGTGTCTTGTCCAATAAGAACACGCTTCCCTCTGTATACATATCCTAAATACTGACCGACTTTTAAAGCCAATTCAGGTGTTAATTTCCCATTCGCTTTACCACGAATTCCATCTGTTCCAAAATATTTCCCCATGTCCAAGACCTCTTTTCTATTTATTTACTTAATGACATCAATAATAATTGTTTGTTTCGTTGAGACAATGTTGAGTAAGGTAAAGTTCGAATCAACATACAATTGAACTTCTTGATTGTTTCCTTCTTGAATATTTCGCATATTGATAAATACTGCGATGTTGTCTCTGTTAAAGCTTGCAATATTTTCTGCGGTACCGGTTACCGTAATTGATGTTGTAAAGTCATCTTCATTGGTTGCCCGAATCTTAAATCCATTCACATTTTCTCGATATGTAATCGGAATGTTGTCGAATGTTTGGGTGACTGCATCACCTAATTTAACGTCAAGGTTAACCTTCGATACATTACCATAACGAACACCTGTTGGCAGGGTAATGTTGTGTGTCATACGCCCTTGTGTCAAGGTAGATGCGGGTACTGAGATTACAATCTCATCAATCGTATCCAATACTGAAAGTGGTCCATAAATCGTAATCGCATTATGATCTTGTGTAATTGAAGCAACGGCCTTGTTATTTGGGATTGCCCCTTCAATGGATACATAAATTGGTACGGTCTTACTTGGTGATGACACTTCAACGGTTGCATTCACAACACGTGGAATCACATCTGCATTTTCAACACGGTTACCATTTTGATCATACGCTACAACATTTGCTTCTTGTGTAAAGGTTTCGGTTTTACCACTCACGTCAATCAACGCTTTCACAAATGCGATGGTATCTAGAGTTTCTCTTGAAGCAGAGATTGTGACATCGCGATTATCGAGGGTTACTTCACCCAAGACAAATTGATTACCAAGTTTATCAAGGTTAATAAAGTCATAACTGAGTTCCATCGTCTTGGTTTCTTTGAGTCGAATTGTGACTCTTGCAGATGATGGTGTGACGGTTGCCCGTACACGCTGTGATACACCCACAGGCACAAAGTCAACTTGGTGTTGACCTTCTGTCAACTTACCAAGATCTAAGTCCACAGTAATATCATTAGCATTCACAGAGATAACATCACTGTAATCACCAATTATATTCACTTCAACATATTCTGGAATGCCTTCTACTTCATACATTTCAGAGTTATAAATCGCATTGACTTTCACACGTGTTAATGTTTTCGTTTGGAATAATGGTTCCACAGGGTTGTTTGTAAATGCCATAACAACAAGAATTGCGACAACAAATGCAACAAGTTTACTGTACTTCTGATTGAAAATAATACGGTCAAACCACGCACTAAACCAACGGAATATGCGTGAAACAAAATCAGTCACTGCTTCATAACGACGTGCAAACCGAGCGGATTGCTTGGCGATACGTTGTGCTATTTCTGTTTTCTCATTGGTTGGATGTCCCTTTGACCCCTTATGTTTTTCACTCATCAGACTCACCTCCATCACGTTGATCAGAATGTGTTTCTGCACGATTTTCACTGTCAGCGTCGTCATTAATCCGTGTTGCAGACTTAATGTCTTCTAAATTAACACGACCATCTTTTGGTTCGGGTTTAGAATCCGAACGATCTTTTTTATAAACCTTCTTGCTAGATTCTTTAAGTTCTTCACGTTTTTCTTTTTTCATTTCACGACGTTTCTTAAAGCTTCCAACAAAGCCTTCTTTTGTTTTTTCTGTTTGTTCTTTCTTTTCTTTTTGTTTCTTTAATTGAGGAATTTCTTCACCATCTACGCGTTCAACACGAATTGGATCCACATTTAAACGACCAAAGTTAATACGACGTGATATCCGTGTATCAATCTTCTCGCTTACTTCCTTCTCTGTGTTTTTAATGACAGAATTTAAATAATCACGCAAGCTAAATTCATCCACTTCCGTCAATTTACCACCTTCTGCAATTGAGATAGTTCCAGTTTCCTCAGAAATAACAATCGTAATTGAATCGGTGATTTCACTGATTCCCAACGCTGCACGGTGACGCGCACCATAGCGTGAGGATAATTCACGAGCAGTTGGTGGGAAATACGCAGATGCACACGCAACGCGATCTCCTTTAATAATCACAGCACCATCATGAAGTGGTGTTGTAGTTACAAAGATTGACGTTAGTAAATCTTCAGTAACGGTGGCATTAATTGGGGTTCCTGTTTTAATATAATCGACCAATGAATGTCCTTGTTCCAAGGTAATAAGTCCACCTGTTTTACGCCGTGACAACGTCACTGCCGCATTCACTAAATCATTAACCAGACGCTCACGTTCGTTTCCAGTAAGTGTATTAATTGATGAGAATACTGATGTCTTACCAAGACGTTCCAAGAGTCCGCGTATTTCAGGTTGAAATATAACCACAAAAACGATAAAACCATATTGAATTGCGAAATCTGCTAAAGCTTGTACTGTTGATAAACCTAAATAAAGTGCTACAAATCGCACTAGGATTATGACCACTACCCCTTTAAAAATTTGCACTGTTCTTGAGTTGTTTCGGACCACTTTTAAAATGTAGTAAATAAGAACCCAAACAATTAAAAAATCGATGAGCACTTTTACTGCTTGTAAAAATGACTGAAACCATAATAAATTGAGTGGCATAGAAACCTCCTAACCTTATTAATTATAACATGTAACACAAAAAAATGGTTAACTGTTATTTAGAATACCACAGAATAATCTAATGTGAATCAATAACTTAATTATCACACAAAATAACAAAAAAACCTTGCAGAAAGAATTCAAAACATGAATCAATATCTACAAGGTTTATTCCTTATTTTTTAAGCAGTCCGATGAGTACTCCAGAAATCACAGAACCTATTGCAATGTAAGCAATATAGAGCAATGGATTGGATACAAGCATGATGACAAAGATACCACCATGAGGAGCAAGCACTTGAATTCCAGACATTAACACAAGCGCTGATGCAATCGCAGATCCACCCACAAAACTAATCAACATTGGAATTGGGTCACTGGATGCAAAGGGAATGGCACCTTCAGTAATAAAGGATGCTCCCAAGATTAAGTTTGTAAGACCGGCTTGTTGTTGGTCTTTCGTGAACTTGTTTTTAAAGAGTTGTGTTGCGATAAATACACCCAATGGAGGAACCATCCCTGCAGCCATTACCGCAGCCATCACTGCACTTCCCCCTGTACTGACTGTTGCAGTAAGTGTCCCTGTACCAAAGACATAGGCTGCCTTATTTATCGGTCCACCCAAGTCAATGGCCATCATTGTTCCTAAGATGAGTCCTAATAGGATTGCATTGGTTCCAGAAAGACCTGTAAGGAAATTATTCATCGCATTATTCAAAGCGCTCATTGGATAATTGACTAAGGTCATCACAAGTCCCACGACAAGGACACCAAACAATGGATAAAGCAGTACTGTTCGAATCCCATCCATGGAGGTTGGGAGTCCTTCAAGGAGTTTCTTTGTCCCGTTCATCGCATAGCCTGAGACAAATCCACCCAAGAGTGCACCTAAGAATCCTGCACCCCCTGCACTTGCAAGGCCGCCTGCTACAAACCCAACAACAAGACCTGGTCGATCCGCAATACTCATTGCGATATATCCTGCAAGAACTGGAAGCATGAAGCCAAAGGCCATCCCACCAATCGTATTGAAGGTTGCTGCAAGTTCATTATAACTTCCCAGTTTCCCTAAACTATCGGTTGGTACCCCAATGATTTGGTCAATCATAAAGGCAATCGCAATCAAGATTCCCCCTGCAATTACAAAAGGCAACATATGAGATACACCATTCATAAGGTGTTGATACACGCCTTTTGGTGCTTCAGACTCTTTTTTGTCTTGATGTGAAGCGACATAAGCAGGGACATTACCATTCACAATGGTTTCAATTAATGAATCTGCTTTATTTATCGCTTGCGCCACAGGAACATGAACCAGTGGTTTTCCTGCAAAACGATTCATCTCAACATGAATGTCTGCCGCAACAATAACACCCACTGCTTTTTCAATATCTTGAGCGGATAACTTATTTTTTACACCTGCTGAACCGTTGGTTTCAACTTTAATGTTGACATGATGAACACCCGCAGCACTTTGCAGTTTTTCTTGTGCCATATAAGTATGGGCAATACCTGTTGCACATGCTGTTACCGCAACCACAAATGGCGCATCGTCATCTACTTCACTGACTGTTTGTGAAACATCTGCATTTAAAATGTCTTGCACCTGTTGTTTTGAAGTTGCTTGTGTGAGTGATTGAATCACAGTTTCATTCATAAGTCGTGCGGAGAGTTGTGACAATAATGCCAAGTGATCATTGTTTGAGTTTTTTGGTGTCGCAATCATGAAAAACAAGCATGCCGGTTTACCATCTAAACTATTGAATTCAATGCCTTGGGTACTCTTACCAAATACAACAGTTGGTTTTGAAATAAGTTCACTCATACCATGAGGAATCGCAACCCCATCGCCAACACCTGTACTGCTGATCTTTTCTCGTTCCCAAATTACCGATTCAAACGCTTCACGATTTGATTTATCCAATACACCATCTTCTACCAACATCATCACCAGTTCATGAATCACGGCTTCTTTGGATGTTGATTTAAGGTCTAACATCATTACGCTTTGTCTAAGTACATTTTCGAGTTTCATAATGTTCCTCCTACCTCTGATATTTTTACTCGTTTCATAAGTTGATCGATTGCCTCATGTGTGGCAAGGTGTTCTGAATAAGCGGTGGCACTTGCACATGCAACTGCATATTGATATGAGGTGCTTATAGACTCTTGTGCGATGTATCCTTTAAGATATCCTGCAACCATTGAGTCCCCCGACCCTACAGAATTCTTAAAGTCACCTTCAGGAATATTCGATGTGAAGATTGCATCGTGTGTCACAAGAAATGACCCTTTTGCTCCATTTGATATGATGCATGCTTGTGCACCAAGACTCACAAGTTTTTGTGCACCCTTGATGATGTCTTCATCGGTTTCAATCGGTGTATTTAAAATAGCCTCAAGTTCACTCACATTTGGTTTAATTAAGCGTGGTTTATACTTGAGCACTTCAAGCAGTGTTGTGTCTGCAAAGTCCACCACAAACTCGATGCCACGATCTAAACATTGACGTGCTACGTTGAGATACCAGCGATAATCCATCCCATTTGCTACACTGCCCGTCAATACAACAAGATCCCCTTTAGACACATGGGATAACGTTGTCTCAATGGTCTTAACATCGGTTTCACTAACCGGTTGACCACGTCCATTGATCTCTGTTTCAACCTGTCCCTTAACCTTGACATTAATCCGTGTGTCGTATTCAACACGGGTCAATGCATCGTGAATGTGTGGATATTTTTGGAGTTCATTCACAATCTTATCTCCAGTAAAACCCCCGACAAATCCAAAAACAGTTGAAGCAACATCAAGTTCATTCAGTACAATTGCGACATTGATGCCTTTTCCTCCAATGACAACATGTTCACATTGACTGCGATTGGTCTTCCCTAAATCCAAGGAATCCACGGACATGTGATAGTCAATTGAAGGATTTAACGTACAAATCCAGATCATCTTATCCTCTCCTTTACACCAACAATATATCATAACTTGATAACGGTTTCAATCATAATCAATCATTTTCTTGCATTTTTTATCATTAACTGCTCAAATAGTTGCGTTTTCACTCAAAAAAACACCCATTTAAGGGTGTTTCATTGGTTTCTCTTATGAATCGTGTTTAACTTTAGGATGTTTTTTAGCATAAATCGCAACTGCAACACCCAGTACAACTAAAATACCGCCCATAATGTAGTATTGGTTCATTGATGATTGGGTTTCAACACGAAGCACAATGCCACTCAGTGCATCCACGCTAATCGTTTCGTCAAGATTTAACCCACTGACCTCTTCAAGTGCAGTTGATCCTGCTTGTTGGTTATCCACAAGTACCTCTGCCTTACGAATTGCGGATGCAGTTTTTGAATCAAATGTGAAAGTACGTGTTTCATCATCACCATTAATTAAGACATAATACGTCGCATCGTCATCATAAATCGCATACGCTAGCATTAAGTCCGCACTGTTTTGCTCTTCAACCTCTAGCAGGACAACCTTCTCATCAATCGCTTCAAGTGTATCTAAGGTAAACGCATCAACAGAACGACGCAGTGCAATTAACCCTTTCGTATAGTCTACGGTATGAACATTTTCTTGATAGGTATCACGATCCTGTGTTTTTGCCCAGTCAAAGTGATTAATTTTATCACTTGAATTATAGGAATCATGAATAAAGTATGGATATTCAAATGGTGTGCCATCTGCATTCAACATACAGGTTGCCTTATGAATGGGTTCATCCATTGTCGTACCACATGCACCCACCGGTTCTTTAAATGCATCAATGTTAACCTGACGTGTTTTCCCATATTCTTGACCCGCCTGCATAAAGGCAGTTCCTTGAGAGGTGAACACCATAAAGTTTCCAAGACGTTGACGTTGTAAGATTTCAGAATTGTTATCCTTTGGATCTTTCTTTATGGATTGCGCAATCACATCGTACAATGTCAAATTATCATGTGCTTCAATATAGTTCACGACATCGTGTGGCTCATCCGCTTTAAAGTTACCCGGTTGCGCCTTGATATTATTGAAGATGGTTTCAATATAACGCGCCCCATTGGTTAAGAAGCGTGGTTCACCTTCACTACCAAACCCAGATTTCAATTCATTTCTAAACTCATCTGAGAAGGATCCAACCGCACTGGTATATTGCATCCATTTTTGATCCGCTGCTTGAACACGCTCATCATCATCCCCAACAAAGGTAACCCAGCCTTCTCCAATCATGAGGATATTTGGATTCACTTTCGATGCAAGATCATAAGCCCTTTGGATCGACGCTGCATCATGGTCACCCATCATGTCAAAACGGAACCCATCCACCTTAAACTCTTCAACCCAATACATGATTGAGTCGGTAAGGATACGTGATGCCATGTGGTGCGTTGTTCCTAAACGACCCCCACCAAAGCTTGTTTTTGAATTCCCCATAAAGTCCATAAAATGATAATAGTTTGGTTGAAGGTCTTCAAAGATATGAACCGCTGCAGTATGGTTATATACAACATCCAAGATGACGCCCATTTCACGATTATGAATCTCATCAATGAGCGCTTTAAACTCTTGAATTCTCAGTTCTGCATTGGTGTTATCTTCAGAATAAACACCCGATAATGTAAAGTAACTGTGTGGATCATACCCCCAGTTATAATTACTATCAGCACCTTGTGCTAAGGCATCCCACACACGTTCATCACGATTATTTTCATCGATATTGTAATAGGCCATTACTGGCAAGAGTTGGATGTGGGTTACACCCATTGACTCAATGTAGTCCAGTTTCTCAATAAAAGCACTGAAGGTTCCAAACTTCGCCTTGAGTGTCTCATCAATCTCAATATCAGAGGTAAAGTCACGAACATGCACTTCATAGATAATCGCATCTTCTCTGCCTTCATAGCCTTCAATGTCAGCATAACTTGTTTCCATGGTTGTATTTGCAGGATTTACAAATGCTGCTTTACCAATACACTCAGGCTGAGTACTATCACAGCTTGCTGATTTATGAATCCCATCCCATGGTGCCATGGAACGTGCATAGGGATCCAATCCATACACTGTTTCCCCAAAGCGTGTAATCTTAAATTGATAATAGGTATTGGTCAGTGAATCAACGCCCACATCACTTGGTTTGAGTTCAAGAACCCACACATGATCCACTTCATCCATTGAAAACGTCTTTAAAACCTTTGTTTGGTCGGTTTTATCATAGAGCACCACTTCAACCTGTGTTGCACTGGGTGACCAGAAGTTGAGGGTTACCGCTTCATTGTTCCAATCAGTTCCAAGTGGCGCATCGGTTGCGTAATGTTCATCCATAAAACGCCAGTCAAACACAACATTCATTGAACGCCCATCAATAGTGATGGAGTAGTTGTCCTTAACGCTGAAATCCTGTGCACCAACCGTTAATTGAACTGACTTATCTTCAACTTTCGCAATTGAAAAGTCAATGGTCTGTCCATTTTTAAACAGCTCAATCGAGTCTTTTAAGCTTGACTCATCGATTGTGGTAGCCGATGGAAATCCAATTTCAAGGGTATTCACATCCACCCATTTTACAGATTGAACTTGAACATCCGAAAACTCAGCATCTTGATACACATTCGTATCATCTTTTCTTAGGTAAATATCGCGAACATCTGTGGATACATCAAAGAAGTAATCCGATGACTGTGAATCACCATAGTGAAACAAGAATCCTAAGAGTTGCGCATCGTCAATCAACCCAATCTTAAAGGTTGCGAATTGATCGGTGACATCATATGGACGTAAACGATCTGTATCCCAATTTCCTTCACGGTAATCATCATGTGCATCTTCCCATGCCCAAAGGGTGAGTTGACTTGGGTTAATGCCTTCATTCAGTAAATGAATGTAGATGTAGTCTTTCGCATCACTTTTAAAAGTACTATCACGACCAACGGTTGAATCTGATTCAGGTGTTGGTGCTGTACTGGTTCCATCAAAAGAAACACGGGAATCATCCCCTAGATAAATATCTATAACTTCAGGAGTGATCTCAATGAGTATATCTCCCTCATACACTTTTTCTTTATCCTCACCATACCGAACAATGGCACCTAACGTCCACGTCTTATCCGTTTCGTTTGTTTTTAAAACATAATAAGGGTGATCGCCACTCACCGCTGGATATGATCCATCATCCCAGTTTGCTTCTTTTTGTGTACTATGGAAAAAACCGCCCGTTTCATCCCATAAATGAAATGCAATATCTTGTTTCGATCCCGTATAATGAACCGTAATCTCACGAACATTGTCAGCCCTTACCACTGACACTGGTGCACCTTGTAATGCAGTAAATACAAGGCTTAACAATAACACAAATTGTAATAGGTGTTTTCTTACCCGCATAGTCTCCTCCTGAACTGAAATCTTGCCCCCAACAAGTCTTACCCAAACATTATATGAAAACGCTTTCCTAAAATCAAGGGTCTGACCTGAAATCGTTTTCCTAATTTCTTCTTGTTTAGAGAAATTTTTTGCATCACCTAAAAAACACCCCGAAGGATGTTTGTAAATTGTGAGTCGCGAACTTTACTTTGGGGGGGCACGCGTAACACTATTTCTTGGAGCGAAGGCATCTAAAGCGCGTCTCTTGCATTATGGATTTTGGCTTTTTTCTTCTGTAAACTGATTATCATAGACCATCACAAATTATAACCTTCTGAGTTCTCTAAAATAAACTGTTTGATTTTCTCATCGAATCTACGATATATATTTATGATCTCATCTGCTATTTGTTTTACATTATTAAGGTGATCAAATGGATTTGAATGTTTAGTCGCCCTTATTAATATTTCGTCAGTTGATAATTTTATGTGCTTCCATGTAATGAATCCGTCATCTGTGGTTTTATCCGATAATTTACATTTTAAATTCTCAACTATTTTTCGATGGTCCTCTTCAAAATGTGTAATCTTACCGTCAGAATTATAAAGCGTTACCGCAATATATAGATTTCTATCATATTCCAAAACAGTTTTGATTTTGTAATTTAAATATGAATAACAATTGAGTATTGCATACTCGTCAACGAAGCAATATTGGCCGTTAAAGCGCTCTGATTTACTGACTGCTTCAGATATCTCTTTTAGCACATGAATCTCAACTTCCTTTAAGCCGGTATCCAAGAAATCTCTAATTTCGAACATTGCTGGGAGGTATTCCTGGTTATCTTTAAGCATCTGTAATATTGAATCATTGGGTTTGTTCTTTTTAGTCATGTTCTCTATCGTTCCTTTAAATGATTTGATTGCACTCGCGATTTGTTCATCGCTATTAATATCTTGATTCCCTACTTGATTATTGATTAGCTTTAGACATTCATCCAACCACTTTAATATGTGCTTTCTAAAAGATATTGCAACTACTCTTGGTTTATCTACTTTCATATTTTCAAACGCGTTCGCAGATGGACTTCTCCCATCTATTGTTAGATAGTATAGTTTAGATGGTTTTGTGTCAGTGATACTCTTTTGCTTCATTAGTGAGTCTACATATTTTAAGTATCGGCTACATTGCTCAGGCTGGTCTTTGGCATCTATCTTAACTTCAATTGGCATTAAATTTAACAGGGAATTGTTGCTTGATTCTTTCACAATCAACAAATCAATTCTTCCTGTGCTTGTCGCTTCTGTACGATTAATCGTAACTTCTCTTCTTACCTTATATTTGACGTGGTCATCATAACAATCAGAACACCCTAAAACATTTTTTAGAAATAACATCAGGAATTCTTTATGATATTTTGATTTTCCTGGAGAAATCAGGCTATAAATAAGTTGTGTTATTCTAACTTCATTTCGCTCTATCCCCAGTGCTTCAAGCATGTTGAATGGTAAGTTCACAAGGATTTCTTCTTTTTCTTTGTGTACTTTTGTAAATTTATCAAGAACTTCCTTTATTGTTTCGTAATGCGCTTGGCTCATGTTACTTCTCCCTTTTATACGGTTCAAAATATGTTTTCTTCAAACTTTAATAAGCATACTCCCCAATAACTACAAACAGTGAGGTACTGTTTGATGAAGTTTGGTTCATAATATGTTGTTAATTGAAAATTAGAGGTGTTCGAGCTTATGGCTTTAAAATTCTCTTCTTGTGTGTCATAACATCTGATTACACAATCAGTAATTCGATCTGTACTCAATACTACTGCAACGTCATCCCATTTCGCAACATTGAAGAAAGCACCCTCTAAGTTAATTTTAACAGCTTTGCCAAATGTGACAATACACTGTTTATGATGTCTTATAGACCCATCTGAGTTCACCTGTGTCTCAAAAAATAAATTTCTTAGCGTTCGATTATCAATGTTATCTAAATATACTCGTTCATTCTGATACACTAACCCACGAATTGACATTGTTAATATTCTCTTAATGTTGATGATTTCGCAGATATCTCCACATAAAATTTCAAAGTCAATCTTACTTTTAATCTCACATAGAAAATCAATAAATACTGCATCGATCAGTATTTCCTTGTTCAAACCATTCATGAGTGTAGGTAAATCAATGACGGAAAAATCAAATGAATATTGGTTGATTGAAATATATAATGAAAACGGTTCATCACTAGTCGGTTCATATTCATATAATATTGCTCCAAAATTTACGCTAACTTCAATAGTCAACATTGACAGACTATCCACCGCTCCAAGTTTGAAGTGTGTTCTGTTTGCGTCCTCATATTGCTTGACACCCGTCTTGATTTCATTCAGTACTTGTTCTAATATATAGGTCATGTTCTTACCTCAACTGATATCCATTCACAATAACTGCGGCATCTGTGAAACACTCTGTAAAACTCATTGCTCTTTGGTAATTCGCTGAAGCATATATATCGATTACTTGTAATGCGTCATTAATGATATCAAATTCTGCATTGTTGTATCCACTTAGATAAAGTTCAATTGTCTTAAGTGACTTACTTCTTAAGAGAACTTCCAAGCTTTTATTATCCTTAACTTGAACAATGAGTTGTTCCAAGTAGAACAATTCGCATACATCAAACGCAACAACAGGATGTTGATTATAATGTCCTTTACTTGCTCCGATCTCTAATTGCTCAATCTTTGCAGTGTTGATTGACTCATTAATGACAATTACTTCATCCGGAATGCCATCAAATACAATTGTTAGTATTCGTATGTAGGAAAAACCCTTCAGTAACGCAAGTAAGTCATTAATGAAACTACTGTAGTTTCCGTTAATTTTATCTAAACCTATGGTAATATCAAGTGTCTCACTCTTGATACATTCGAAATTTAGCAAGCGCAGTAACAGCAAGAACAGTGCATCATTTCGATCTTGATCACTCACGGCAAAGAGTGTGTTGACATAATTCAAAGCGTATCGTGTGCTGTCATGATAAAAATGTATTCTTTTATTGTCGATGCTTACGCGAAGCGTCTTGTAATACTCAACCCACTTCCAATGAATTTGGATGTATCTTTCTTTCGTAAAGAAATCCATGGCCTTATAATCTACACTTTCATTATATTCTTTCATAATTTACCTTTTCTTGTGAACAGCATCAATTTTTTACCTGATGCACCTTCCACTATGCGCCTTCCTTTAATAATACAGACCTTATGGCGCATCCATTATACCCCACAATCCCCTAATCGCTCCTTTAAGTATTAAATAATTGAGGTTTTTATTCAATTTAGAATATTTGCTTCAGAATTATTACGACATTGTTATTATTCTTTATTTTTTAACAAAGTTTCCAATCATTATTCAACTACAATTATTATCATTGCATTGTGAGACTTCCATATGAAGTAAAAAAACACCCAGAAGGATGTTTATAAAGGATAGTAGATGTAACTTGGGGTTTTCACTTTAAAACACAACTTTTAAAGGTGAAGCAATTGACCGTTCTTCACTTGCTTAAGGAAAGTTTGAGGATTAATTGGTATAAATTGAGTATCTTAGACCATCAAAATAAAGCATTACGTTACTTTATACAAAATGGTTTTCTGTATATAAGTGTTTTTTGGTTTACTTAATTTAATGAAGTTCATAAAAAAGGTAGAAACCTCAAGTTTGCAGACAAAAGTTTCTACCAATCCAAACCCTCCTAAAAGGAGTAAGACTATGATATCAGTTTTTTAAAACTCATTCAATGACAAACGGTAGTGGACCAGTTTTCAATTGAGATTTGGACCATTATTCAGTTGACAAATACACTCATTTCTATGAATCCCAAAACAATGCGTTTTCCGTGATGTTTAAATAAACAGATGCACGGATTCGTTTTGGAACCGATCAGAAGACCATAAAAACAAGCCGTTTAACCAATGTAGAAAAGAGGTCGCACACTATTATGGAACGAAGCAATCCTCAAATTAATAAGCCTAGCACACCCTCAAATCCAGAAGATTGAGGTCAAGGTCAAAGTGACGCACTGATACCATAGATACCGTACACGATGTGATCCGTGTACTCCGTGTAATAAACGGATTGATAAACACAACCCCATTTGTGTATCGAAGGCTTCCATCAGGTGCCATGACTTGAAATGGGTAGTAGACCTACCCTGTTCATTTTCCCTTTCTCAAACGATTCAATAATAAAACATTCGGGTCACCCAAGATAAATCCAAAAAAAAATCAAACAGGTTTGGATTATAAAATCGTGTCTGTTTGATTTAGTGTGTATGTGTTATATGAAATGATCTCGAGCATATCATTCAATCCATTTTTAAAGATTGTGACAGCGTATGACAGTTGTGATTATGCGAAGATAAAGGATGTATCCGCACCTTCAGGTTTTATGTCCGTGATGATTTTTAATGCATCACCATCTGCAAAGGATACCTTTGAGATTTTATAAAACTTTGAATGGTCCACAAGGCAGTATGCATCGTGTGCTTGTTCAATGATTTTACGTTTTACTGCTGCTTCATTCACATCGGGTGTTGAAAACCCAAAGTCAGGATCAACTGCGTTGGTTCCCAAAAAAGCAAGGTCAAACTTATAGTGTGAAAGTGCTTGAATACACTCAACACCAACACAAGCTAGGGTTGCGGGTTTCACATCCCCACCAACAAGATGACATTCAATACCATGTCGTACAAGTCGTGTAACGTGGTGAACACCATGGGTATAAACGATGATTTTCTTTCCTTTAAGTAAAGGAATCATTTCACCCACGGTTGAACCCGCATCAAGATATACAATCATGTTATCTTGTACTAACGCACTGGCTCGTTTTGCGATTTCTTTTTTAATGTCAATGTTTTCAAGGATACGTGTTTCCACATCAATGTCAGTGTTAACCCATTCCTGATCAACGCTTTGTGCACCACCATGCACTTTTTTTAGTTTACCCTTGTCGTGAAGTTCAATAATATCACGCCGAACTGTAATTTCTGAAGCATCGGTAAGTAATACGAGGTCTTCAACACGCGCAAACTCATGATTCTTTAAATAATCTATTATTTTTTGTTGTCGTTGCACTTTTAGCATAGCGTCCCTCCCATCTTACCAGCCGCCGCCACCGCTGCCGCCAAAGCCGCCACCTGAGAAGCCACCACCGCCAGATGAACCACCGCCAAAGCCACCGCCACCACCAAAGCCACGGCCTGATGATGTTGAATTAATTGGCTCAGAAATCATCGATCGTTGGACGGTATTCATGGAACGATTCAACATCGACCACATATAGATGCTGTTCATATTGGGAATGGTTGAAGTTGTATGATACCAATCGGGTGTTTCAATCGCAATTGATTCAAACTTCTTACTCCATACATCCGTAACACCCAATACATACGCAAATGGAAGGATGTCATAGAAAATGGTGGGTGTTTCTTCTGCCAGTTTCACAAGTCGATCATGCTCTGCAACTTCAATAAAGCGTTTGAGCCCGGATATCTGACCATACCACCGTGCACCTTGTTGTGTTCTACGATCCATAAGTCCTGTTAAGATTAAGGATAGTGTTAGTATCAACGTCACACAGATGAGTTGAAGTGAATTGACCTGGATTCTAAACAAGAGACTTCCCCCTTTTAGAATCAGGATAAGCATGAGTGAAATACCAACTGAATAAAGCACGATAAGGGCTTTTTGGTGAAGTTTATTGAGTTTAATATACGGAAATCCAATCCCTGCAATGATACAAGCGATTGCACAAAGAACCCCCGCAATTCCAAATCCTACGAATGCAAACCCACTGTAACCAAAGGTAGCATACACGACGAGTCCACAATAGATTCCAAACGCAACCGTTAAGAGTATCGAACTTAAGACCTTCATACCCGTTGATTTTGTATCATAGACTTTCTTATCTTTATCTTTACGGAAGTAATCCGGAATGCTCCCTACCGCAAATGTAATCTTTTGCCCAAAAGTATTGGTCAGTTCTTGGGTTGTTACTTCATCACGATCTTCAAAGAGTGCCATAAATAACCGTTCTTCTTCTCGATTGTGACCGTGATATTCAGAAACTTTCGATATTTTAATGGTATCATCATCCAGCTCTTCAAGCGTTAAGAAGCCTTGAGACGCCCATAAGATAATGAGTGAAGTGACATCTTTTGCTTGAACTGTCCGATTATAAATATAAGCTACTTCCGCAGAACTCAAGCCATCGGGTGCAGTAAACTCAACAGTTTCCACAATCGGATAATCTTTTCCATAACGCATAAACCAGAAGATTAAAAGTGCTAACACCCCAACCAATAGACCAAACCCAACAAAGGTGAAGTCATGGTTTGCGAAACTAAAGAATCCATGTGGTAACTCTGCCATGATCGTCACAGCTTCATAGGTTCTTGAAGGTCCCACACTTCCAGATAACGTATTGCCATCGCGGTGTATCTCTACGACATTGTAGGATTCTTGGGTTCCGGCTTGAATTTCATGTGGAAAACTTTCAGGTAAGTCTTTTTCAAATTGAATGGTAAAGTCGACATTCTCAAAATCAAAGTTCCATCCATTTCCCTTTATATTCATAAAGAATACATCATAATCCAAACCAAGACCTAAATCTTGGGTGTGAATCTTATATGAATACTTAAAGGTCTGCTCACCCGTTAAGAATTGACCCGCTGTTCCTAAACGAAATACTAAATCACTTAACGATGAACTGTCATCATCTTCAGTTACCGCATGGGTTGATGAGGTAAAATCTGTAATTCTAAAGAAATAATTGCGCTTATCATTGGGTTTGTTTGTCCAACCACCTACATCGAAATCAGAGTAGAGTTGTGGTAGTACCACAAAGATTCCTTGTTGGGGATTATTAAAATATACCGTTACTTCTTCTGTAACCTCAATGACACCATTTTCGTTTACGTTCATTTGAACATTGAGGTTCAGACCATCAATCGTACTGGTTTCAGCATGAACATTGATTGGTCTTAAACCTAAAAACAATGTCAGAGTTAAAAGACACAGCATTAACTTACGTTTCATGTGTCATCACCTCCTGTAAATAAAGAAAGGGGATTACATCCCCTGTTGCTTAAAATGATACTTTGACGTTTTCGCGTTCAGTTTCATTGTTTACTTCATAGAGAGGTTTACGTTTGAACCCAAACATATTTGCGATAATCACTGAAGGGAATGTTTCAATCTTCGTGTTAAAGTCACGAGTAGTACCGTTATAGTATTTACGAGATTGAGCGATTTCTGTTTCAATGAGTTTCAATTGATTTTGTAAATCAAGGAAGTTTGTATTTGCCTTAAGATCTGGATAACTTTCAGTCAATGCAAACAAACGACCCATCACTTGACTTAAGTCACCTTCTGCTTGAAGACGTGCTTCATCAGTAGTGGCATTTACAGCCTTGTTTCGTGCTGAGATTACCGCTTCAAGTGTACCACTTTCATGTTTCGCATACCCTTTTACTGTTTCAACAAGGTTTGGAATCAAGTCATAACGCTTTTTAAGGTACACATCCATCGTTGAGAATGCTTCTTCCACTAGATTACGTTGACTCACTAGACCATTATATGCCATGACAACATACAATACGACAATGACAACAACGCCCAATGCAATCCATAATCCGCTAATTGCTGTTAATATATTCATAGTTATACCTCCTATGTCTTACATGTATCATACAGTCAAATATCAACTAAAGTCAAGCATAGTAATGCGAATCATAACAAACTTTTAACAGAAATGCCAAGAAGTCTCCGACTTCTATAAGTGGGGGATGAATTGGCTGTCTTTAACCCTTAAATCATGATATAATATAGTCAGTAGAAATATAAGGGGAGTGCATAATATGCAGGTTTTAGACAATAATGCTCATTCTGTGTTTTTATTGACATATCATATGGTTTTTGTCACAAAATATCGCAGAAAAGTCATCAATGATTCAATTTCGAAACGGGCTCATGAAATCTTTGTTTCCATTGCTCCAAACTACAATATCACCTGTATTGAATGGAATCATGATGTTGACCATGTTCATATTCTATTCAAAGCCCATCCAAATACATCGCTTAGCAAGTTTATCAATGCTTACAAAAGTGCAAGCAGTCGCTTGATTAAGAAAGAATTTCCAGAAGTGAAAGCATCCCTTTGGAAAGATGCTTTTTGGTCAAAGAGTTTCTGCTTGATTTCTGTTGGTGGTGCACCTCTAGAAGTGTTGAAACAGTATATTGAGACACAGGGGGAAAAGCGATGAAACGTGCCTACAGGTTTAGAATTTATCCAAACCAAGAGCAAATCATCTTTTTCGCAAAAACGTTTGGTTGTGTTCGTAAGACGTATAACCTCATGCTTGAAGAGCGGCTTCAAATGAATGAGGATTATCGAAACGGACTTCCAACAAACGATAAAATTCCAACACCTGCAAAGTATAAGGAAGATTACCCTTATTTGAAGGAAGTAGACAGTCTTGCCTTAGCGAATGCACAATTGAATCTTGACCGAGCATTTAAGAATTGTTATCGAGATCCAAAGGTAGGTGAGCCAAAGTATAAATCAAGAAAAATGGAGCAGTCCTATACCACAAACAATCAAAAAGGAACAATATCCGTTAAAAATCATAAATATCTTAAACTGCCAAAACTTAAGAGTCTTGTGAGAATCAAGATGCATCGTCACCCAAAAGGTGATATTAAATCCGCAACGATATCAAGGAGTACAACAGGAATCTATCACGTCTCACTCTTAGTCGAAGAAACAATCGAGCACCTACCTAAGACGGGGTCTGAGGTTGGGATTGATCTTGGATTGATTGCTTTTGCGGTGCTCTCTGATGGAAGACGTATTCCAAACCCACGGTTCACGAACCAAGAAGCACAAACACTGAAACGAGAACAACGTAAGTTATCAAAACGTAAAAGGGAGGCAAAGAAACGGGGTGTCCCGCTGAGTGAAGCCAAGAATTACCAAAAGCAAAAGTTAAATGTCGCACGAATCCATGAGAAGATCGCAAATCGACGCAATGATTTCTTAAACAAGGTGAGTAAGGAGCTAATCGAGAACCATGATGTGCTCTGTATAGAAACCTTAAAAGTTAAAGAAATGATGAAGACGAAGCGGGTTTCAAAGAGTATTGCAGATGTGTCTTGGTCACAATTTGTGGCAAAGCTCGAATACAAAGCCGATTGGTATGGGAAAAAAGTAATCAAGATTGATTCCTGGTATCCGTCCAGTCAGCTGTGTTCTCACTGTGGACATAATGATGGAAAGAAACCACTGGAGATACGTCAATGGGAATGTTCCAACTGCAACATCACACACGATCGTGATTTGAATGCAAGCATCAATATCCTGAATGAAGGATTAAGACTTTCGCATCAATCCTAAGAATGAAAAACAATAAACCGATGGGACATCGGGGATAGCTTGATAAATAAAAGTGACCGCTGGTCGACAGGAATGTCGATTAAGTTTGCTTTGTTCTCAAGAAGCCCCCACTTCGAGCGTATGCTAAGTGGCGGGTAGTTCACCAAAAGTTATCAATAATTAACATTGCATTTATCATACCTTATATAAAAACCCTTTATAACAAAAAATTCCTTGCATTTAGGATCAACTCATTGATTCCATAATGCAAGGATTCGTCGTCATTTCTTCATAATCTACCGACAACTGTAATGATTTATAAAGAGAAGACCTGTATCACAAGAGTAAAGTCACCCATGAACATATTTTTAGGAGATTGAAAACACAATACGTTTTCGATTGTATAAGGGGAGAAGAAGTTAATACGTGTTCATGTTGATGATAAACTCTTTGCGTTTGTGATTCATTGACTCTTACCCGATCTAAGTTTTAGGATACTCATAAATTCTTGTCAAGTACAATCGGTTGGTATCACCTCCATTGGTTCAATGTGATTTTAATCACCTTACACTGATAGTATACGGACTCAACCTTATTCAAACCTTAATTACAAGAAAAAACTCAATCCACAGCTGAATTGAGTTTATCGGATATTATTGATATCGTTCTTTGGTTGCCTTTTGCGCTTCACGTTTCAGGGAACGATCACGTTCTGTTGCACGTTTGTCATAGAGATGCTTCCCTTTCGCAACACCAATTTCAAGTTTCGCGCGACCATTCTTCAAATATAAATGAAGCGGTACGATTGTATTTCCTTGAAGTTGTATTTCTTTGAATAGTTTTTTTATCTCATGTGAATGCAACAACAACTTGCGATCACGGGTTTCATCATGATTAAATCGATTTCCAAAATCATAGGGTGCAATGTGCATTCCTTTAATCCATGCTTCACCATCGCGGATGGAGATATAGGATTCTTTGAGTTGTACATGCCCTTGACGAATGGATTTAATTTCGGTGCCTGTGAGCACTAATCCAGCTTCAAAAGTATCGTTGATGAAATAATCATGATACGCTTTACGATTTTTTGCGATACTTAACACGTTTTTTCGCCCCCCTTTTCTCTTTCATAAAGAACTCTACTTCATGTTCTTGTAAGTCAACAGATTCTACTTTTACATTTACTTTTTGTCCTAACACATAGGTAACATTGGTATGCGTACCGATGGCTTTTTGTGAGGCCATATCCACAACCATATGATCCCGCATACTTCTAAAAGGTACAACCCCTTCAACGGTGTTTTCCAGTTCCACAAAGATACCGTAATTACTGAATCCACTGATGAACCCTTCATAGGCTTCACCTTTTTTATCTTTCATGTACTGTGCTTTCTTAATCTTCTCAACATCGCGTTCTGCTTCCATGATATCCCGTTCTTTGGATGATACATGTGCTGCACAATCTTGGGCCATCTGCACATCGTCATTAAAGTGAGAGAAATCATGATTAAAGACATACTTTCTCAAACATTGATGGAGCCATAAATCAGGATAACGACGAATTGGAGAGGTAAAGTGGGCATAGTCTTCCAATGCTAAACCAAAGTGACCAATCGGTTCTTGATCATAGCGTGCTTTACTCATCGAACGAATCATTAAACGCGATACAACCGGGCCTTCGGGTCTATCTTTAAAGTAGTCCATTGCTTTTTGAAGGGTCTTTGGATGAATTTTATCCAAGCTTCCCTTCATACGGTACCCTAAAGTACGCAGCGTATGAGACAATCCTTTGACTTTCTCTAGATCTGGTTTCTCATGGACACGGTACATAATTGGAATTTCCAAGTATTTACAATGCCGGGCAACTGTTTCATTGGCACAAACCATGAATGCTTCAATCATGGCTTCGGCTTCACCTTGTGTTCGACGGTAAATGTCTAAGACATTCCCCTCATGATCCACCACATATTTCGCCTCATCACTTTCAAAGTCAATTGACCCTGCTTGGTTGCGTGTGTAGTGCAGTATTTGTGCACAATGAAGCATGTCGTGAATCATATCCGTTTCATTGCCCCATGTATCATTTTGATTAATTTCATTATAACTCATGCGACGTTTTGATTGAATGATTGAAGGATAAACCGCATAGTTATCCACAACCCCTTTCGAATCAATGTCCATCATACATGTCAGTGTTAAACGATCCACATTGGGGTGCAAAGAACACACACCATTGGAAAGGTTTTTGGGTAACATCGGTACAACGCGGTCTACAAGGTAAATTGAAGACGTACGTTCTGACGCATTCACATCAAGGGGTGATTTTGGTGTTACATAGTGACTCACATCCGCAATATGGACATACAAGCGATACCCATCTGCTTTACGTTCGAGATAAATCGCATCATCCAAATCTTTTGCATCTTCACCATCGACGGTGATGACGTTTTGATTGCGATGATCGATGCGTCCTTCAAAACTTGTTGGATCGACTTCATCAGGCATTGTCGCTGCTTGATCAAGCGCATCCTGATTAAAGGCAACCTCAAGATCATGAACCATTAACACTGAGATCACATCAATACCAGGTTCATCTGCTAATCCCAATACCGATTGCACATGGCCTTCTACGACACCATTTTTAACACGGTCCACTGCGATAATCACACGTTGGTTTGGTGTTGCCTCCCCTTTAATCTCAAAATTATACGGGAATTTATTTTCATAGGGTTTAAAAAGGAGTGTCTTCCCCTTTTTTTCAAAGGTACCAAGGATGAAGGAACGCTTACGTTCCATTACCTTGATGACATCCCCCTCTTCTTGTTTATTCACTTGATTACATTGTACTAAAACAACATCACGATCCAGTGCTCCATTAAAATTGCGTCCCCCGATATAGATTGCATCGGCCTTATCTCCGACAAAGCCAAAGGTTTCTCTGACAACTCTTAGGGTTCCAAGCCTGAAATGCGTCTTATCGATAACATAAAGCAAGTCATCAATTTGAACCAATTCTTCATGGGCTTTCATTGTCTTAAAAACAGACTCACAAATGGATGATGAAAAGCCCAGTGTTTGATTCAAATTTTGAATCCATGTATCCACTGAGTAGACCGTTCCATTCGCTTTAAACAACGCTTGTTTTACTTTTTCATACTGTGTGTCTGTATGTTTCATATGTACCTCTTCAAAATAAAAACCGCATATGCGGTCTTATTGTACTATCAAGATTATAACTACGAGAACAAAATAAAGACATCCCGTAACCATCGTTATACGTGAGATTACTTTCTCAGCACCACGTTCTTTGGTGTTTGAGAATAAGTTCAAACTTGAACTTCCTGTAAATGCCCCCGTAAATCCTTCAGATTTTCCGCTTTGTAATAATGATAGAATGATCAGCAGTGCTGATACAATTAATAATAAGAATTCTAGAAACTGAGCCATATTTATCATGCCTTTCAATAATCTACTACATTTTAACAAATCCACCCTCTGATTTCAACGTTTATACGGTTAAAACACACGATAAACCCAAGTATTTGCGAAAAAAGAAGGGTGTTTTGGTGTTGAGATTTCAAATTGATTCATTTTATAATCGCCATAAAGGAGATTTTCAAATGGTTAATATACAAACACCGTCCACAAGCAAAACCACGATGCGTGTCAAATACAACATCATGCGTAACAAGGATCTTAGTGCGAATGTGTGTCCGTTGACGCTGGCTCATAGAAGTCCTAAAGCCGATTAAACAAAACGACAGACCCTTAGAACCGGGTCTTAAAGACACACAAATTGTGTGCACCTTGGAAGAAACCAGTCTTCTATGAATGGATTTCACCCTGTATCTTAAGCATCATCAAACGCCTTAAAAAAGCATAAGAAGGATACATTCATGCACACTTTGGGACACCCATTTGCCCAATTTGAAAAAGGGCTTATCCATGAAGTCTTAAACCGACTACTCAAGATCATAAATGAACTCGAGTAGATCTCTGGGTTGACATTTCAACTCACGGCATATCGCATTGAGTGTCGAGAATCGAATCGCTTTTACACGTTCATTTTTCAGTTTCGAAAGATTGACTTCCGAGATTCCAGTCTTTTGGGATAAATCCTTTAAAGACATTTTACGATCGGCCATAACCCGATCAAGTCTGATTACTATCATCGTCATCACCTTGTGTAATTATACCATACTTTTTCACAAGCATATCGTTTATCGTTAAATATTTTATGATTAAACTTTGTTAAAGGAATAACAATTCGAAAGTTACCCAATATAGCCTTGAATCTGTCATTGATAAAAGATATGCTATTTGTAGTTATTTTATACGGAGGGAAAATCGAATTATGGAAAATAAATTAGAAAATTTAGTAATACTTAAACGTGATAATCGCAAATCAAAATTTAACGGTGAAAAAATCGCAGTCGCAATCAAAAAAGGCTTTGATTCTGTAGAAAACAAGAAATATAGCAGTGATGATGTAAACGAAGTGTACTCTGCAGTATTAGCGGTGTTGGCTCAAAGCGTTGACGGGGATCCTTTTGTGTCTATTGAACACATTCAGGACTTAATTGAACGTGAACTTTTACGTCAGAATTATATTGATGTTTACGAATCATTTTCTTCATATCGTAACCGTCGTAATGAATCGCGTAAAATCTTTATCTCTAAACAACACAAATTCCTTAAAGCGATTGAAGCCCTCAATCAAAAAGAAGCACACGAAGACGATAGTAAACGTGAAAACGCAAACGTTGATGGCAACAGTCCAATGGGAATGATGTTGCAGTTTGGTTCAACCGTATCCAAAGAATTTGCGAAAGCATATCAAATGAGTCATAACTTTTACAATGCTCATGATTCAGGACAAATTCACATCCATGATATGGACTTTTTACCAATGGGTACCACAACCTGTAATCAAATTAACCTCGCAAAACTCTTTGAAAATGGGTTCTCTACAGGTCATGGACACTTACGTAAACCAAAAGACATCATGTCTTATGCTGCTTTAGCTGCAATCGCCATTCAATCCAATCAAAACGACCAACATGGAGGCCAAAGTATTCCTGCATTTGACTACTACATGGCACCCGGTGTCCTTAACACCTTCAAAAAACAATTCAAACAACGAATTTATGAATACCTTGACCTTCAAGATCTTCTCTTAGACTTCAACATGGATAAAGCAGTCGCAACCATCGATGCATTCACATCCATTGATGTCACTTTAGATGATCTCCGTTTAGTTGCAGGTAAAAACGATGCTGTCATGAAACTTGTGGAAAAAGCGTATGAAAAAGCACTCGCAGTCACCAATCGGATCACTTTCCAAGCAATGGAAGCATTCATTCACAACCTTAATACCATGCACTCTCGTGCGGGTGCACAAGTACCATTTAGTTCACTGAACTTTGGTACTGATATTTCACCTGAAGGACGCATGGTTGTGGACAACTACCTTGACGCATTGGATTCAGGACTTGGAAAAGGTGAAACACCGATTTTCCCAATTTCAATCTTTAAAGTTAAAGAAGGCGTTAACTACAATCCAGAAGACCCTAACTACGATTTATTCAAAAAATCAATTGCTGTTTCTTCAAAACGACTCTTCCCTAACTTCTCATTCATCGACTCACCGTTTAACCTTCAATATTACAAAGACGGTGATTATGAAACAGAATGTACCTATATGGGGTGTCGTACCCGTGTAATGGGGGATATTACTGATCCAGATAATGAAGTTGTGACCGGACGTGGTAACCTAAGCTTTACCTCAATCAACCTCGTACGTTTAGGTATTAAACATGGACTTTTAAACAATGAAACTCCAGATATTGACGGATTCTTTGAAGAATTAGGCGACTTAATGGACCTCGTGAAAGACCAACTGCTTGAACGCTTTGATATTCAATGTGCAAAACATGTATCAAACTTTAAATTCCTTTTAGGACAAGGTGTTTGGAAAAACTCAGAAACACTTAAACCAAGTGAAAACCTTCGTCGTGTCCTCAAACACGGTTCCCTAGCCTTTGGATTTATTGGCCTTGCGGAATGTCTAAAAGCATTGATTGGTGTGCACCATGGAGAAAGCGAAGAAGCCCAAGAACTTGGATTACGAATTGTTGGATTTATGCGTGCGAAAGCCGATGAATACAGCCAAGAATACGGACTCAACTTCTCACTCATCGCAACACCAGCAGAAGGACTCTCAGGACGCTTTGTGGCAATTGACCAATCAATCTTTGGTAGCATTGAAGCCATTACCGATCGCGATTACTACACAAACTCCTTCCATGTTCCAGTTTACTATGATGTAACAGTGGACAAAAAACTCCAACTTGAAGCACCCTACCACAACCTTACAAACGGTGGACACATCACTTATGTAGAACTTGATGGCGATACGACTAAAAACCTTGAAGCCTTTGAAGAAGTTGTGCGTAAGATGCACGACTACCAAATCGGATATGGTGCAATCAACCACCCTGTAGACCGTGACCCGGCATGTGGTTATACCGGAATCATCAACGATGTATGTCCTGTATGTGGACGCAGTGAAGAAGCACATAATGCACAACCATTTGAACGTATTCGTCGTATTACAGGATATTTAGTAGGTACCCTTGATCGATTCAACGATGCGAAACGCGCCGAAGAACATGATCGTGTAAAACACTCCATATGACCATCCGACTTTCCTCACTCATCCACGACTCAATCGTAGATGGTGAAGGCCTTCGTTCGGTAATCTTTACCCAAGGGTGTCCACACAACTGTCCCGGATGCCACAACCAAAGCACGATCCCATTTGATGGTGGGACAATCTTGGACATCCAAACTGTCATTGACGATATTCTAAAACGCGATTTAAAACGCGTAACCTTTTCAGGGGGAGAACCCTTTGTCCAAGCAGAAAGTTGTTATTACATTGCAGTAGCGCTAAAAAAACACGGCTATAACCTGTGGTCGTATACAGGTTATACAATGGATGCACTGTTAAGACATCGCGACCCTTATGTTCGAAAGTTCTTAGAACAAATTGAAATCCTCATTGATGGCCGGTTTATCCTTGCACAACGAAGTCTTCAAACACTTTTTAGAGGATCAACCAATCAACGCATTATTGATGTTCCTGCGTCACTTGAAAAAAATGCACCGGTTGTCGCAACACGGTTCAAAGACCCAGAACTCAATATTCCAAAAGCAAAAGAAAAGGATAAAGGTATCTTTATCTAAACACACAAGGAGCACCCATTCATTTGAGTGCTCCTTTTTAATATCGTGAAGAATTACTTCTTAATACGAAGGATTGGCTTAATGGTAATGCCTGTTTTTGAATCTTCAAACGCTTGATTAATATCCTCAAAATCATAGAATGTCACAAGCTTATCAAATGGAAATTGACCTTGCTTATAGTACTCAATGAGTCGTGGGACAATATACTTCGACGATACAAGCCCCGCAATATACCCTGATAGTTTCTTTGTTCCAAATAGAAACTCAGTGTTTAAGTCAATACCAATCTCTTGATATCCTGCACCAATAAGACATAACTCGCCTTGATTTGTTAATGCAGCAAGTGCACTTTTCGCAACCATAGAGTTTCCTGTCGCATCCACACCATAATGTACACCTTTTCCATCCGTTAAGGACCGTACCATTTCTGTGATATCCTGCGCTTTACTGTTAATCACATCTGTAGCACCCAGTTCTTTCGCAAGCTTCAAACGATCATCATTGATATCAACAGCAATAATCTTTAAACACCCTGAAATCTTTGCAGCCATCACAGCACTCAATCCCACTGCACCACAGCCATAGATTGCGATTGTAGACCCACTTTTTGGTTTTAACCCTTCTAAAACAGTCGCACTGCCTGTCACAATCCCACATCCCAATGGGCCTAATAACTCAAGATCTAAGGACTTATCAACCTTGATAAGATTTTTCTCATTGGTAACTGCATAGGTTGCAAAGGTCGATTGACCAAAGAATGTCGAGATTTCGTGTCCGTCTTTGGAAAGACGTTTGGTTCCATCTTCCATGGCTCCACCAAAATTAAGTCGTGGGATATGCTCACAAGAACCAGGTTTTCCTGTTAAACAATTGTCACAGGTACCACACAAACAACACGCCACAACCACATGATCGCCAGGCTTCACATAGGTTACTGCCTCACCGACTTCTTTCACAATTCCAGATGCTTCATGCCCTAACACAATTGGAAATGGAACACCCATATGCCCGCCTGCTGCGCCTGCATCAGTTGCGCAAACACCTGTCGCAACCACTTCGACCAACACTTCTGTCGCTTTGGGTTGATCCAATTCAACATCCTCTAAAACAAAGGGAGCACCCGCATCCCACGTCACTGCTGCTTTAACTCTCATATCATCTTCCTCCTTAAATATGACCACTCACAGCATAGTTCATATTGTTATAACCATTATAACTTGCGGTAAGAATTGAGACAATCCACCGATTCTAAGTTCGTCAAAACAAATCCAACTCATTTGTATTGATGCTTAGCGTATATCTAAGGATTAAAAAAGAAGGAATCAACACTTTTTATGGATAAACCTGCTTGATTTCGATCAATCGTCCGTTACTTCACAGTGTAATGACTCAATCGTTGATATAAATTATTTTTAACACAAAAATACCAAGACCTATATTAAGTCTTGGTATCGTTATCTAATCTTTAAATAAACAATCCCACTCAAACATCACACGCTCAAATGAGAAATGATTTGAACGTTGCTGAATAAGTTTGGAAACATAATTCCAGTGCGCTTCATCCTCAACAAGACTCAAAACCTTTTCAGTAAGTCCCTCAATTGAACATTGCGGGGCCAAGACTTCTTTTTGTAACGCACTGCCTACTACTTCCTTAAGTGCATCAATATCATACCCCACAATTGGAAGTCCATAACTCATTGCTTCCAACGAAACCATAGGAAGCCCTTCCCACCTTGAAGGCAACAAAAAGATACTTGCATGTTTATAGAATGTTTTCACATGTCTATGCGCACCATAGAAGACGACATGACGTTCAATGCCTAAATTTCTAACCATCGTTTCAATCGCAATCGTATCGGGGCCATTACCTACAACATGCCACGTCCAATCTGGATGTTTTTTAAACACTGGAATCAGTGCTTCAACCGCCAAATCAAGCCCTTTGGTTGGCTGTTTAATTCGTCCCACTGTAAGAATTCGTTTGTAATCGAAAACGGGTGTACTCTTACTTCCTCTAAAGGGCATTGGATTTAGAATAACCGTTGATTCAAGGTTAAACGCTTCATCAAATCGTTTCTTATCATGATGTGTTAAAACAATTAAATGATCGTAAGCTCCCATGGCCTGTTTGAAACGGTCATTTTTCTTCCACAAAAACCGCCCCTTATTCTCAAAATATCCTTCATACGAATTATGAAACCACGATATTTTCCGAGCATCAATGCCTTCTAATGCATCAGCAAGGGCAATGGATTGCTTCCCTTCCACCCCAATGATTACATCAAAGGCTTCATGCTTAAGATAAGCATGCAGTTTGTTTTTTGACGCTTGTGTTAAGCGAAAGTTTTGATCATGAATGTAAAGCTCAGGGTCGTGATGTATCTTTATACGCGGATCAATTTTATACAATTTTCGCTCCGGTGAATAGCCAGGATGCGTGTTCACGATCGTCACGTCATAGTAATTTACCCATTCATTCGCAAGGGATGTCACAACACGCGCTACGCCTCCGATTTTAAACACAGTGTTTGTAAACATTAACAGTTTCACACATACCACCCCCTATATTCTTATTGTACGTTAGTTGTACTTAAATCTATAATCAAAAGAATATATAGTCATAATATAATCATAAGTGACATGTGTTTTGATCGCTGAATTGAAACCTTCACCCTTATTGTAATTAAGATGCAGATTTATGTGTAAAGCATCGAATCAAACCGATGATTTCATCATTTGATCTTTAGTTCTTTCGATTATGAACACCCAAGGGTCCCTGCACAAACATAGTAGAAGAAAAAAACCAAACACTTCCACACTTTATTAGTATGGATTTGTTTGGTTCAATGTGTAATACCTTATGTTTATTAGCTCAACTTCGCAAGTCCATGATACAACTGATAGTACCGACCCTTTTGAGCCAAAAGTTCA
The DNA here is from genome assembly GCF_001545095.1 of Erysipelothrix larvae. Classification (NCBI taxonomy): domain Bacteria; kingdom Bacillati; phylum Bacillota; class Erysipelotrichia; order Erysipelotrichales; family Erysipelotrichaceae; genus Erysipelothrix; species Erysipelothrix larvae. Next base: position 376,386 of record NZ_CP013213.1, on the reverse strand, counting down.
TCATGCGGACCGCGTTCAATGATTTCACCATATTCTAAGACGAGTATTGAATCGGCATTTCTTACCGTTGAGAGACGGTGGGCAATCACGAAGGTTGTTCGGCCTTGCATCAAAGCATCCATCCCCCGTTCAATCAATCGTTCGGTTCGTGTATCAATGGATGATGTTGCTTCATCAAGGATGAGAATGTGTGGATTAGAGACTGCAGCACGTGCAATCGACAACAACTGCCGTTGTCCTTGTGAGAGATTATCTGCTTTACCACGAATCTTTGTTTGATATCCTTGTGGAAGACGGCGTATGAACGAATCCGCATTCGCAAGTTTTGCGGCTTCAATTACCATTTCATCACTGGCTTCAAGATTCCCATAACGAATGTTATCCATAATAGTTCCTGAGAACAAGTGGGTATCTTGGGTTACCATCGCCATTTCCTTACGCAGATCATGTTTCACAATATCTTTAATATTAAGACCATCAATAAGAATCGATCCCTTACTGACATCATAGAACCGACTCAATAGGTTAATAATGGTGGTTTTACCTGCACCTGTTGAACCGACTAATGCAATCTTTTGACCTGACTTAGCATTAAAGGATAAATCTTTAAGAATTAATTTGTTTGAGTTATACCCAAAGGACACATGATCAAAGACTACATCCCCATGAATTGGGAAATCTTGACCCTTATGATGCCATGAATGGGTGTCAGAAGTAATCGTTCCTTCATCATTTTCTGGTTGAATTTCCAAGATATTGAAGATTCTCTCAGCACCTGCAAGTGCAATCAGAATCATGTTAATTTGACCCGTAAGTTGGTTTAATGGCATGGCACTTTGACGCACATACACAAGATAGGCAGTCAGGGATCCCACATCCAAAAGTCCACTTAAGGTAAAGAGTGCACCCATTACCGCAGACATTGAGTAATTTATATAGGAAATGCTCACAATCATTGGAACTAAACGTCCTGAATAGGTTGCTGCTGCAATGGCACTATCCCTTACTTTTTCACTCTCTTTAGTAAAGGTTTTAAGATCTTCGTGCTCATGATTAAACACTTTTGCTACCTTTTGACCTTCGATGATTTCTTCAATATACCCATTGAGATTTGCTAATGAGAGTTGTTGTTTCCGGAAATATTCCCGACTTTTTCCTGAGTTATAACGAACATATAACACCATCAAAAACAGTGCTGCAAAGACAACGATGGACAATTGCCAACTCAAGACCACAATCATAATCATTGTCCCAATTGTAACCGTTAGACTTTGAATCAACATCGTAAATGAACTGTTAAGCGCATCGGCTACTGTATCAATATCATTGGTAAAACTACTCATCATTTCACCATGGGTATGCGTATCAAAGTACCGAATGGACAGTTTTTCCATGTGTTCAAATAGGTCACGTCGAATGTTCGCAATCACCCGTTGTGAGACACGTACCATAAGTTGCGTATAGGTTAATGAAGCCGATGCCCCACAGAAATAAATGGTTCCTAAAATAAGAAGCTTTCGCAGTAATCCTTCCAAATCATGCATCGCAATGGTGTCATTAATGATTGGTTTCAACATGAAGGTTCCAAACACATTGGCTAAACTGCTGATGACTACTAAAATCGCTACGAGCATGACGGTCCACTTATAATCGCCCAAGTATTGAATCAAACGCGATAAAGCGGATTTTGTTTGTTGCGGGCGTTTTACACTCATGCCAACACCCCCTCTTGTTGGGATTGGTAAATCTCACGATACAATGGATCAAGCACCATAAGTGCTTCATGATCTCCTGCCGCATGAATTTCACCACCATCAAGAATGATGATTTGATCGGTATCAATCACGGATGAAACCCGTTGAGCGATAATGATTTTTGTGGTATCTGGATAACTCGATTTCAACCCCTCCCAAATACGTTGTTCCGTTTGACGGTCAAGGGCACTGGTTGAATCATCAAGAATTAAGATTTTTGGATTTTTTAGAAGGGCTCTTGCAATACAAAGCCGTTGTTTTTGTCCACCTGAGAAGTTTGCACCGCCTTGTTCAACACGGGAATTATACCCATCACTCAAGGCATCAATGAAATCATGGCAACATGCAATCTTACATGCTTCAATCACTTCATCAAGGGTTGCATCTTTCTTACCCCATCGTAAGTTTTCAAGAATTGTGCCTGAAAACAAGGTGTTTTTCTGAAGCACAATCGCAAGTTCTTCCCGTAAATGTCTTAAGTCATAATCACACACATTATGACCCCCAACAATTACTTCACCATCACTGACATCATAAAGTCGTAATATCAGTTGAACTAAAGAACTCTTAGATGAACCCGTTGTTCCCATGATACCAACCATTGACCCCGATGAGATCCAAAATGAAATATCATGCAGTACCGGTTCTTGTGATTCTTTAGAATACTTAAAGGTAACATGTCTAAAGACAATGGAACCATCTTTCAGTGATCGCAGCCCACCTTCATTTTCATCCAATTCAACCGGCTCCACAATCACTTCCTCAATCCGTTCAACCGATGTGAGTGAACGGGTAATTAATAAGAATACATTAGAAAGCATCATTAATGAATTTAAAACTTGAAGCACATAACTTAAGATCCCCGTTAAAGCACCAATTTGCATTTGATCCGCAAAGATTCGATTGCCACCAAACCAAATTATCGCAAGAATTGTACAATACATCACACTCTGAAAGAGTGGTAAATTCAGGGTTGCTACCCGATAGGTATTAATCCCTGTATCCCGTACATAATCATTCACTGCTTCAAACTTTTTGGCTTCAGTATCTTCGCGCACATAGGCCTTCACAACACGAATTCCCACTAAGTTTTCTTGAACAATTTCATTCACACGATCCACCGCTTCTTGAAGCATCTTAAAACGTGGTTCAATGCGTTTCACAATCATCACTAAGAAGGTCGCAAGAATAGGTGCGGCAATTAAAAACACAAGGGATAAATTACGGTCCATCATAAAGGCAAACACAATCGACATCACAAGCATCACAGGGGCTCTAAACATCGGGCGTATCCCATTGTTAATTGAACTTTGAATGATGTTAATGTCTGAGGTTAAACGAGTTATTAGGGATGCATTGGAAAACCCATCCAAATTTTGAAATGAAAACGTTTGAATTTTCTTAAACACATCAATACGCAATTGATTCCCAACATTAAAGGCAAAACGTGATGAATAGTGGGCATATAAATACCCTAACACAAGGGAAATCAGCGCACACATGATCATTAATGCCCCTTGTCGGTAAATGACACCTACATCCTGGTTCGCAATCCCTATGTCGATAATATCGGCCATAATCATTGGAATTGCAAGTTCAAACGCACTTTCCAGTGCAATACATAAAACAGATAAGATTCCAAATTTCTTAAACTGTTTGAAATACTTAAATAATATCAAAGCACCTCATCCTCTCTTCTTATAGTTTAACACATGAAACCCGTAGTTTTTCGTGATATGATATACTTCCATGGAGGCAAAAAATTATGACATCAACTAACACAAAAACAATCGTTGTCGCTGGGGGTTGTTACTGGGGTGTGGAAGAATACTTCCGTCGACTCAAAGGCATCATCGACACCAAAGCAGGGTTTGCCCAAGGCACCGTTGAAAACCCAACCTATGAGGAAGTCTGCACAGGACAAACTGACCATGCAGAAGCGGTCGTGCTTACCTATGATCCAAGCATCCTATCCCTAAGTGACATCGCTGACCATATTTTCAGAATCATTGATCCAACATCTCTCAACAAACAAGGGGGCGATATTGGGACACAATACCGCACTGGATTATACCCTTCTAATACAGAAGACCTCAAAGTGCTTCAAGACTTTGTGGATTCAAAACGAGCATCCTACAACAAACCCGTGGTTGTGGAAGTAGAAATGCTCCGTAATTTTTATGATGCACCCACCGACCATCAACTGTATCTTGTGAAAAACCCACATGGCTATTGTCATGTAGATTTTAGTAAATTGAAACCTGAAGAACTGAAATAATCATACACAAAAGCCGTTGTCACAATTCTCATGTGATAACGGCTGTTTTTAATTTATTTTGTTTTACCTAAGAGTCTAAACATATTGCGTTTGTATACTTCAACACCCGGTTGGTCAAATGGATTCACATCCAACATGTATACAGACATTGCTAATGCTTTGAAGAAGAAATAAACAAGATACCCAAAGGTATATGCATCGACTTTTTCAATTTCAATGATCACATTTGGAACATTTCCGGTAATTTCATGCGCTTCAAGTGTTCCTTCAAACGCTTTTTCATTTACCCAGTTCAAGCTCTTGCCTTCGAGGTAATTCAATTGGTCTAAGTCCCCTTCATCACTTGGGAATACCATATCCTCAATCGGATTCACAACACGAATGACCGTTTCAAAGAGATTCTTTGTGCCTTCTTGTACAAATTGACCCATTGAGTGAAGGTCTGTTGAGAAGTTCACACTTGCAGGAAGTAATCCCTTATCTTCTTTCCCTTCAGATTCACCAAACAATTGCTTCCACCATTCAGCTAAGAATACCAAATGTGGTTCATAACTTACAAACATTTCTACAGACTTGCCTTGTTTTTCTAAGATACGGCGTGTTACACCATATACATAGGCAGCATTTGTGGTAAGGTCATCGGTATTATAGTCATGCGTTGCATCTTTAACCCCATCCATAAGGGCATTAATATCAATGCCTGCAGCCGCAATTGGGAGTAAGCCAACTGGCGTAATTACTGAGAAACGACCCCCGATATCATCAGGAATGACAAAGGTTTCGTACCCTTTCTTATCTGCAAGTGGCTTAAGAAGCCCATTTTTCGCATCAGTTGTTGCATAGATACGACGTGCTGCTTCTGTTTCACCATATTTTTCTTCCATAAATTGACGAATCAATCTGAATGCAAGTGCAGTTTCAGTTGTCGTCCCTGACTTAGAAATTACATTACATGCAACCTCTTTGTCCTTAATGTAATCAAGAATACGCACAACAGCAGTTGAAGAGAATGTATTCCCAACATAAATGATTTCTAAATCTTTTTTACCATAAGGGTTTGTCATCATATCAATTGCAGCACGTGCACCTAGATAAGATCCACCGATACCACATACTAACAATACTTCCGCTTGATCTTGGATGCGTTTTGCACAATCTAAAATACGTGCAAACTCTTCTTTATCGTAGGTATTTGCCCAGTCTACCCACCCAACATAATCTGAACCTTTACCAGTTTTATCATGAATCATTCTGTGAATGCGTGATACTTCAGATTGATAACTGAGGACATCTTCATTCAATTTCGCATGACTTAAATCTACTTTTACCATAGGGGTCTCCTTTGCTTTAATCCACAGGGGCAAACTTTCTCTTAACGTTTCAAATCCGATTTTCATTTCTGGAACCAACGGTCTTTTTTCAGGTAACTTCACACGTTCTCTACGTCGCGAATAATTCATCGCTTTTAAAGATAAACGCAACTGACCCGTTTGTTTATCCACATCAAGAACTTTAGCGATGATGGTCTCACCACGTGATACAAATTGACGAATATTACGCACAAAATCATCCGATATCTCAGAGATATGGATGAGCCCCGTTGTATCTTCATCGACTTGTACAAAAGCCCCATAGGCTTGTATTCCAGTAATCGTACCTTCTATGATTTGTCCGTTCTTATATTGCCGCTTCATGAATTCTCCTTATTTCCAATTGTTATTATACCACATAACAAAAGATGTGGTATAATTTTTCATGTGAGGTGATACAGTGTTTAACGAATTTTATCCGCTTTTATGCGCAATCGTCGCGAACATCGTTGCACAACTTTTAAAACCGATTTTTCACTATATAAAGACCGGAAATTGGGATTTTAAAATGGCACTTGAAAGTGGCGGATTTCCAAGCTCGCACACTGCATTAGTTGTAGGACTTGCATTTGCAATCGGATATAGTGAAGGCTTTACATCAACCTTCTTCTACATCGCATTTTGCCTCATGCTTATTGTCGTATACGATGCTGCGAATGTACGCTATTATGCAGGCCAAAACATACGCATGACAAAACAATTAATCAATGACTTTGAAGTGTTAACCAAACACAAACTGACTGACCCCGTCTATCAAGAACGTGTGAAAACCGTACTGGGCCACAAATGGGTTGAAGTGATTGGTGGGCTTGTCCTTGGATTTATTGTCGCAACTGCGTTATACTTTTTTAGGTAGGTGATACTGATGGATTTAGAATCAAAGATTGTACATACCATAAGTCGTATCCGTCCATACATCCAATATGATGGGGGCGATATCGAGTTTGTGAGTGTTGATGAAAATGGACTGGTAAAGGTCCGCTTACTGGGAGCTTGTGTCGGTTGTGGCTTGGTTGATTTCACATTAAAGGGCGGTGTTGAAGCCTTATTAATGGATGAAATTCCAGAAGTTACAGGCGTAATTCTTGCGGAAGAAGAATTTCAAGAAATCTAAGATAAACGTTGGTTCTTAACATGATTGAATTCATGATAAAGGATCAACTTTTTTTTGTGCTTCTTCCCCACGCACACTCACCATCCCCACTTGACATCCAGGAATTGAAACAATCCATTCCCTACCCATAAACTATTTTATGACAGTGATACATAGGATGTTTATAACACAATTAGCGATTTGTATATGGATTGCCTTTTTATAAACGGTTGAGGGTCCATCCACCCCAAACAAAAGGATACTAAGTATCAAAAAAATAATTGTTTTTTTCATTTTTTATATTTACAATACCCTTTTTATTCTGTTATTATCATTTCATTAAGTTTATTTGAGAGGAGTGCTTTATGACTGATAAGCCCTATGAATGTTTTGGACTCAAATGTTTTGATGAAGAAACAATGATTAAGTATTTACCACGGCCTGTTTATACGAAATGGAAACAATCCATTCACAAAGAAGAACCGATGGATCGAGAAACTGCCGACGCAATTGCCCACGCAATGAAAACTTGGGCTTTAGAAAACGGTGCAACTCACTATTCCCACTGGTTTATACCAATGACAGGTTCCAGTGCAGAAAAACATGACGCTTTTTTAGAACCCGACTCAAAAGGTGATCCAATCTTTAGATTCTCAGGAAAGAATTTAATCAAAGGAGAAACAGATGGCTCAAGCTTCCCAAATGGTGGACTGAGACAAACTTTTGAAGCCCGCGGCTACACATATTGGGATGTTTCATCACCAGTATTTCTAAGAGGTCATGTTTTATTTATACCTTCTGTCTTTATTTCATTCCACGGTGACTCACTCGATGAGAAAGCACCCCTACTGAAATCAATGGACGCGATGAGCCAAGCATCAAAACGTGTGCTTCATGCTTTAGGTGATACCGATGTCCAATCCGTACGCCAAATGGTAGGTCTTGAACAAGAATACTTCTTAATCAAAAAAGAAGACTATTTCTCACGTGATGACCTGCTCTTTACGGGGCGTACGCTTTTTGGAGCCCGTCCCCCTAAAGACCAAGAGCTTGTAGGGCACTACTATGGTTCCATTCCATCCCATGTGGTTCACTACATGGAAGATGTGAATGAAGAATTGTGGAAACTGGGCATCTATTCCAAAGTAGAACACAACGAAGTTGCCCCATGTCAATTTGAGATTGCGGTTGTTTATTCCGATGCAAACGTTGCGGTAGACCGTAATATGCTGGTTATGGAAACCTTAAAACGCGTGGCTCTTAAACATGATATGGTCGCGCTTCTTCATGAAAAACCATTCTCCTATGTGAACGGTTCTGGAAAACACAACAACTTCTCCCTTGTCACGGATACAGGGATTAACCTTTTTGACCCCGGAGCAGTCCCTCACGAAAACATTCGATTCTTAGTCTTCGTTTGTGCTTTACTTCGCGCGGTTGAACGTCACAGTGCACTCTTGCGCTTTGCAGCATCAACATCCGGAAATGACCAACGCCTGGGGGCTTCTGAAGCACCACCAGCAATCATTTCAATGTTCATGGGTTCTGAACTCGAAGAAATTCTAAACCAACTTGAACACAGTGATGTGATCTCTAAAGCCAGTGATAAAGTGTACTACTCCCCATTAGGTTCATTAAAAGAGCTTCCAAAAGACAGCTCCGATCGCAACCGTACATCACCCTTTGCATTTACCGGTTCGAAGTTTGAATTCAGAATGCCAGGGTCATCAATCTGTGGTGCCTTTGTGAATACAACCCTGAATGCAATCATGGCAGAAAGCCTTGAACAATTCGCAGATGAACTCGAACAAAACCCAGACAACCCACTCCTTGTTTGTCAATCAATTATTAAACGACACAAACACATTATCTTTAATGGGGATGGTTACCATGATTCATGGGTAGAAGAAGCACGCCGTCGTAACTTACCAAACCTAAACCGTTACATTGATTCAACCGCTGCCCTGCTTTACCCAAAAACACTGGACCTCTTTTGCACATTGAAAATCTTGTCCAGTCGTGAACTTGAAGCGCGCAGTGAGATTTCATACGAACGCCATATTGAAACACTCAACACAGAAGTAAGAACCTTTGTATCTATGATACGTCGTGGACTTTTACCTGCTGTTGTGGATGAGATTACACGCACATCACAGACCCAAGTAAATACGTCAAGTAAATACCTTCAAGGACATGTCAACAAATGTGTGCAATTGGCCGATGATTTAAGCGATGCACTCGATGCATGTGAAAAAACGCTGGCTCAATGCCTTGGCATCGATTCATGCAAAGACCGTGCCATCACCATGGATAAAAACCTGCGTCCACACTTAATTCATTTACGGGATCTTTGTGATGAGGTTGAACTCCTCTTACCAGAAAAATCCTATCCATATCCAACCTACACTGAAATCTTATTCAAAGTGTAAACCTAAAGCTACAAACAACACACCCGCGATCTAATCTACGGTTTACGTTTGTAGCTTTTTTTACGGGCATATATACATCACGACAATTTAAACCCATGATAAAAAAATGAAGCAGTTGTGGATTCGAGATGAACCACCCAGATGGTCGTACACAAATCACTGACTGTTAGCACACATCGTCTTTTTTGTAATCGTGGCGTTTATACATATATCTTAGGTGTTGGAAAGCATCACCCTACCCTTGAATAAAAAAACATTCCTTCACACTTACATGAGGAATGTCTCAATTGATAGGATATCATCAATGCTTTTAAGTCTCACAATGATATCAAAGTATTGTTGATTGTTTTTATATTCGAGTTCATACATTAGAAGAAGGTGTTTTTCTTCATTGATTTTCTTAACATCAATCATCACAAGATTGTGTTCAATCCCTTTTACATTAAGAAGCTCTTCAATCATTTGATGCGAGAATTCATCTTTACAGGTTATCTTGATGCGGTTTGATTTTGGAACATGGACATAATTTTCCACAATCAAAAGTGATCCAATAATCCCTATAACACCCACAAATGCGATCGCAAAGTATCCCATACCACTTGCAATTCCAATTCCTGCAACAGCCCAAAGGGATGCGGCAGTGGTCAATCCGGTAATGGATTGTTTATGAACAAAAATGGTCCCTGCACCTAAAAACCCAACACCCGATACAATTTGGGCAATGATGCGGCTGCCATCCACACGGACGGAATCGCGTAATGATGGATCCAATGTTAGTGACAGTTCCAAGGTTTCACGCATGAGTTGAACTTGAATCAGTGCAAAAACACACGACCCCAAACATACAAGGATATGTGTTCTCAGTCCAGCGGGTCTGTTTTTTCGTGCCCGTTCAAACCCAATAATGCCCCCTAAGATCACAGAAGCTACGATGCGTGTGAGAATGTCACTCCAACTCATCGTTGACCCAACCCTTCATGAAGCACGCGTGTTTTCAATGCTTGGGTTTCATCAGAGATGCATTGAGGAATTTGACTTTCACGATAATCCGACCCAAACCCTTGCTCGCTGACAAGTACAATTGGTGGCATTTGAAGGCGTTTATACACAGCGTTTCGCATTTGCCGTGAAACCCAATCTAGATCTTTTATAAAGGCTTCTGGATCATCTAAGCCATAGGCTTTGAGATATTTCCCAAGGTTTGTATCAAGAATACTTCCATCAAGATACTTTTTCAATAGATCGTTGATTGAACCACCCATCAGATACAAGACTAAATGGTCATGGTAGCCCCACTTCATCGGATCAAATTGGCCTTCTGCTAGTTCAGCACTGGGTGCAAAATCCCAGGAAATCATGTCGCCTTCATCACTTGGAATCAAATTATGCGGGATGATTTCTTTATTGTTTGCGTCATTAATCGAACGTGCAAGGTCTCCCACTTCAAGTTTTGTAAGGTCCCCCAATATTGACAAGGCACCAATTGCATCACCATAAAGTGTTGCATAACCTAAAGCGACTTCGATTTTATTGCCGTTATTGACCACGACACCATTTTCAAGACTCGCAACACTCATTAAGGTATGCCCCCTTAAGCGTGCTTGAATGTTTTCGAAGGTCAGCCCTTCAACGGTTGGGTATCCAGATGTTTTGAGGCCTTTAACGGTTGCATCCACCATATCACCAATCGGGATTTCATGAAGTTTAAACCCTAGAGTTTGACTCAGATGATACGCATTGGACTTTGTAATATCCCGGGTGAATTGACTGGGCATCGTTACTCCGATTACACGCTCTTTACCTAAAGCATGAGTCAGTAAGGTTGCACTGACAGAGCTATCTAGCCCTCCTGAGACACCAATTATCCACTTTGGTCCATAAGGGAGTGCTTCTTCATCAAAGTAACGAATCGCATGCAACAAGCCTTGATACAGCTTGTGCGTTTTTATTGGGGATGCATTTTTGATATGATCCAAATCCACAATCGCAAGTTCTTCTTCAAACATATCATTCAATGCATAACAAGAATCTTTATAAGTTACTTGTGAATTCCCATCCATCAATAACACAGACTTCCCTGTATTTTGAAGACCCACTGAGTTCACATACACAAATGGAATCGGGAGATTCTTATGGTTGATGACAGCAGAACGTGATGATTCTTTTTTAAAAATCCAGGGTGAACACGAAATATTGATTAAGTAATCAGGGTTGTATTTTAATGCTTCTTGGGTTGGTGAAATCTCATAGGTTTCATCCCACATATCTTCACAAATCTGGATGGCAATTTTCTTTCCTTTAAACTCAAAGGGTTCAAAATTATGCCCTGATTTAAAATAGCGTGCATCATCAAAAACTCCATAGGTTGGAAGCAATGATTTATGATACACGCCAACAAGCGCTCCTTTGTGTGCAAAGAAGGCTGCATTATAAAGTTTACCATCGACAACATCAATATTACCCCAAATCACACCACACTCACCACTCATGTTGATGATGTCTTGATTCATGGACAATAAGAGATCTTGCATGTCTTTTTGATGATATTGGTCCGCGATAAAATAGCCACCCACGCACATTTCAGGAAACACGATGAAGTCCGCAGCATTATGAACCTTTTGAATCATATGCTTGATGGTCTTCAGATTGTGATACGGTTGACTGGCTTTAACTCTCATTTGAGCAATCGCACATTTCATGAATTTCCCTCCTTTTGAATAAAGGCTGCATATGCAAAGACACTGACTGCACCAACAGTACTTAAGGATACCCGTGCATCATAATCAAGACGCACCATATCCTGCACAGTGTCCAGTACATTTCGTGATAACCCACGATAAGCGCCTCCAATCACAATACAACTCTTTGAGTTAAAGGTGTAGTGTGTCAGTGATTGACTGGTGTCATTTCGATGGGCACCGACGATGCGTACCCCTTTTGATCCCATTTGGGTTAGCGTCTGTGCAAGATCATCACTGAAATGCCATACTAAGGATTCACTGGCACCCGCACTGGCGCGAATGAGTTTTGCTTCATGTTCATAGAAGTCATAGGTTGGCGTGATAACACCATCAAACCCCAAAGCGGATACGGTTCTTAAAACTTCCCCCATGTTATAGGGGTCACTTAACCCTTCAACACACATATACAACATTGATTCTTTATACTTTATATTATCACAAGTTCGTCCTTCGCATTCAACTGCGACACCCCCATGAGACTTCGTTTGTGTGAGTTCACACAAGACTTCATCACTGACAAACTCAACTGGGATCCCCGCACTTTTCGCAAGGCCTAGAATATACTTCGCATCTTTGTCCGCCCGTTTTTGACGCATATAGAGTTTAGAGATGGGTCTTTTTTGATGCTTTAAGATCGCTTTTACACTAATTTTCCCAACAACAATCATGAGGCACGTCTCACAAAGTCAAAGTCCTCAACATCAAAAGGCACCTTAATCTTCACGTTTTCTAAGGGTCTAAATACACGATCCACAACTTCATCTTTACTGTTAATTAATGTTTCAAGCACAAAGGTTTTATGATTCGTCTTTGGTCCAAAGACTTCCAGGGTTTCACCCACCTTAAAGTGATTTCTCACTTCGAGAATGACTTCATCACCATCCGTTGATTGAATAATGCCTAAGAAGTCCTGATTTGCAAGGCGACCATTTTCACCATAAATGTACCCTTCACGTCCAAATTCACTGTTTTCATAAAATCCAGTGAAGCTTTCTCTATTTTCTGCTTTTAATAAGGCTTCATTGCACAACGCGCGTGCGTTCTCAATATCGCCACCATTTTCAATGGTATCAATAAATCGACGGTATGCCGAAACCACACAGGCAAGGTAGTATTCTGATTTCATACGGCCTTCAATCTTTAAACTATACACTCCAGTCGCCAAAAGTTCGGGTAAGATCTCCGCTGTGCGCATATCCTTTGATGACATCGTAAACAGACACTCAGGGTCTGAAACCAATGCCTTTTGATCATCATAGATTTCATAACGCCAGCGACAACTTTGCGCACATCCACCGCGATTGGCATCACGTAAAGTCATATGATTACTCAAGGTACAGCGTCCTGAGAAATTGGTACACATTGCACCATGAATAAAGACTTCAATGGGAACATCCACATGCTTCATCAATTGATCGACTTCTTCCAAGGTTGTTTCACGCCCCAAGACCACACGATCTGCACCTAAGCGTTTTAAAAAGTTGACCGCTTTTGAATTGAGTGTGGATAATTGGGTGCTTAAATGCGCTTCAAGTTTTGGTGCAACCGACTTCACTAAACGCACCGCTTGAACTGATGCAACAATCACCGCATCCACCCCAATCCGTTCTAAATCCTTTAAGTATTGGGTAAACCCTTCAAGATCTTCATCATGAAAAATCATGTTGGCCGTTACAAATAACTGCGCCCCATGATCATGACAATATGTAGCGCCGTCTTGAATGTCTTCAAGCGTAAAATTACTGGCACGATATCTTAACGAATACTGTTTACCACCAATAAAAACAGCATCCGCTCCGAAATCAACGGCTGTCTTTAATCGATTTAAATCACCTGCTGGTGCTAATAGTTCATAACGACTCATGTGCATCACTTCCCTTTTTCAGTTTCTTGATACAACAATCCATGGGTTAAGACCATATCACAGGTCTCACTTAAGATTGTTTCAAATTGATCATAATCCTCTAAAATATCTAAAGACCGTACAACAAACAAAACATCTTCAATTTCAAGTCCCATCACATCAAAATACAACGTTTGAATCCCGGCTTCTTTTAGCGTTTGATAGACATGAATCCCCGAGTAAACATCCGGTGCATAGATATGTGTCCCATAGTGATCCTCAAGGGTCATATAAAGTGCATCCCGTTTGGCTTCTTTCATCCAATACAGTTGACCTGTACGAATATCGACATTACGGTATTGCGCATATTGCGTTAAATGTTTACGTCGTGACGCACTCATCAATTGATACCCAAAGAAATGCATACCACACACGTTGGTTTCTTTGCTGATACTCACAATTTCATCCAAGGTCAATTCACGGCCTAATACCACTTCATCTGCACCCATGTCATGCATTGTTTTCACATCGTCGATATTGGTCATGGTTGTATCGGTATCTAAAATAACCTTGACATCCAGACCCAGTTCAAACACAATTTCTAAAACTGCCAAGTCTGATGCCGTGATTTCTTCAATGCCCCCTTCAACTAAAGACTTAATTTCATGTTTCAGTTGATTGAGTTCATGTTCAAAATAGAACCGATTAAAACACCCCACGACCGGGATTTTCTCATTCACTTCAATCATTTCTTGGATTGTAAAGACTTCAACTTGACGTGCTGCGCTAAAATAAGAACCCATTAAGACTTTATCCACACCATTGCTGAGGTAGTTTTCGACTTGATTCAAATTAACCAGCGGTACAATTTTACGCATATTCATCACTCTTTCATTTATCGGATAATACGAACATGTCGTTCAACATATTCACTACTTACTACATAACGCATGCGATTGCGTTGACTTTTCTCAAAGAAAATAAACATTAAATACCATATAAAGACAATCCCAGCTGCTGCTACAAGAAGCATCCAAGGATAGCCCACAATCGATTCAATCAAAGCTAAGGGTGAATTATCAACTGCTGCCATTAAGAAGAAGTAGTTACTGCCTAATACCAGATTGATTCCATAGACAAGTGCAGACAACCCAAAGAGACAGACTACGGATGTTCTAAAATATTTGCGTTGGGGTCTAAACCCAAGATAAAGCACGTTAAAAATTGGAATACAGAAAATAATACCATGGACTAAGAACGTTTGGAAGGTTTGAATGTTAAACCATGGTGCATGGTTGTAGTTAAAAAGAAGTGCCATGAGTGCCCCAAAGGTCCCTGCATAATAGGTAAAATTCTCCAAAAACTTACTGCGTGTCATCCACCATAATGGCATTAAAAAAATCATAAAGCCACAAAGATGAATGGGTAAGTGTTCTGTTAAGTCGTACCCACCCGATTGAATTAACCACACTTGACGGATTAATTCTAAGATGGGCAGTGCCCAAATTAACGTACGCATCGTTTTTTGACGCATCATTTGATTTTGGTTGTATCCAATCCAAAGGACAACACCAACTAAGAGAAGCGTAATTGCCAATAGAATCATATAGACTGTTGTGAACGGCTCAACAGAAACCCCCTCTACTGGGTTTGGATAGAATTTAAAAAAATTCATACTTGGTAAAACGCCCATCCACAATATACCAAGAGTAAATCAAGAAAGACTCCGTTCAAGCCGACTAAATTTAGTAATCGTTGGAATTCATACACACCAAAGATATCCAAACGGATTCCCATGATGAAGACTACAATCAATGAGATGACAACTTTGCCAAACCATCGATTGTTCTTTTTTCTACCTGGCAGTAAAAATCCCCCAATGACTAACAGTAAGATACAGTATACCAAGGTTAAGATCCACCCAAATCCACCCGGTATTAATTTTTCAAGTAAATGATAGACAAGTGCACTTGCGATAATTACCAAAAGTGCAGACCAATAATTTTTCATGATTTCTTCTCCTCAAAGTGCATGCGTATCAAAGCGCCCACAAACATTGCGATTGATGGGACGATTGTTGAGACAACCCACCACAATGACAGAATACTTTCTGTAGGAAGACGGTACATATACGTACCAAATAACGCATTCAGTAAACTATAGATTAACCATATATTTCGTAAAGTATACCAATAGGTTGAAATATAAATCGCACCATATACTAAGATTAAAAACAACGCTAAGAGTATTAATGCACGATCCAACAATAAATAGTACAGGGGTTGATCGTCTCGGTTCACACCCAAAATGATTCCCACTACTACATATGCGATAAAGTTCCAAAGGGATACCCCCACTACTTGAACCCAAATTGGAAACTCATTGAGCATATCAAACAGAGGATGTCCCATATAAAACACAAGTAAGTGAATGAAACTTAAGACAAAGTGTCCAAGAAACACAAACAATACAATGCGTCGAAATATTTTTTTAACTTCTAATTTTTCCATATACAACTCACCCTCTACTGTTCCTTATTATATCACTATTTTATAGTTTTACGACACACCCCTTTGGCAGGTTCTTGTAAAAACATGCTATCACCAAAGGAAAAGAAGCGATATTTTTCATCAATTGCATGTTGATACGCATGTTCAATCACTGACTTCCCTGCAAAAGCACTCACTAACATCACTAAGGTCGACTTTGGTAAATGGAAATTTGTAATGATTGCATCCACCCCTTCAAAAGTATATCCTGGATAGATAAAGATATCACTATCGCCTTCACATGCCTTAAACGCCCCATATTTTTTTAGAATCGTTTCAAGGGTTCGAACCGATGTTGTTCCAACTGCGATAATACGACGACCCTTTGCTTTTGCTTCATTTAATAGATCTGCAGTTTCTTGGGACATCATATAATGTTCCTCATGCATCTTATGGGTTTCAACCGTTTCAACCTTCACTGGTCTAAACGTTCCCAATCCCACATGAAGGGTTACTTCCGCAATACTCACCCCTAAATCTTTAATTCGATCCATCAAATCTGGTGTAAAGTGAAGCCCTGCAGTCGGAGCTGCTGCGCTGCCATCCACTTTCGCATAGACGGTTTGATAACGATTTGGATCTTCAAGGCGTTCATGGATATACGGAGGTAGGGGCATTTGCCCTAATTCATCCAGCACTTCCAAAAAGATACCATCATATTCTAGGTCAAAAAAGCGAATGCCCTCTTCCCCAATTTTAGTACACACAGCGATTAATCGCCCTTCACCAAAGCTCAACCGGGTTCCAAGTTTTACAACTTTCGCATTGCCCACTAGGCATTCTACACGGTTACCTTCAAACTTTAGAATCAACAGTTCAACATGAGCACCGGTCTCTTCTTTAATGCCAAAAAGACGGGCTGCGATGACCTTTGTGTTATTCACAACCAAGACATCTCCCGATTTAAGATAATCCACGATATCATAAAAATGACGATCTTCTAGGTGATCTTGTGCCACAACAAGCAGTCGTGATGTTTCACGATTTTTAAGGGGAACTTGGGCAATAAGTTCCTCTGGTAAATTAAAGTCAAAATCATTTACATTCATAATAGGTAACCCTCCTCAACGTTGGTGTATGTGTGTAAAAAATTGCATCTTAGATTGAATCCTTCAACCAAAAATGCAATTTCCTTTTAAAATCCTGATTTTGTTTCATGAAGCTCATAGGCTTCATAAACCTGATCTCTAAGTTCTAAGAGCCGATCTTCTTCAATCGCCAACCGAATGTCTTCCATTAACTTCAGTAAGAATCTAAGGTTGTGAATCGATAATAACCGCATTCCCAATCCTTCATTACAACGAATCAAATGTCTTAAATAGGCTTTGGTATAGTTTTGACATGCTTCACAATCACATGCAGGATCTAAGGGCGTAAAGTCTTCTGCAAACTTATTGTTCTTGATGTTAACACGTCCTTGTGTAGTCATGGCAGCACCATGACGTGCAATTCGTGTGGGTAAGACACAATCAAACATATCAACACCCCGTAACACACCTTCAAAGATTGCATCAACAGAACCAACACCCATTAAATAACGCGGCTTGTCTTCAGGTAAAAATTCAATCGCATCATCAATCATCTTGTACATCACTTCTTTGGGTTCACCCACACTGGTACCCCCAATAGAATACCCTGGGAAATCCATTTCCACCAGTGATTTTGCACTGTGATGACGCAGTTCAGTAAACGATCCCCCTTGCACGATTCCAAATAACGCTTGATCATCGGGTCTTTGATGTGCAAGTTGACCACGTTTTGCCCAACGAAGGGTCCGCTCAACGCTGTCTTTCATGTATTCATAGGTTGCAGGATAGGGCGGGCATTCATCAAAACTCATAATAATATCCGCACCCAAATCATTTTGGATTTGAATGGCT
Organism: Erysipelothrix larvae; assembly: GCF_001545095.1. Classification (NCBI taxonomy): domain Bacteria; kingdom Bacillati; phylum Bacillota; class Erysipelotrichia; order Erysipelotrichales; family Erysipelotrichaceae; genus Erysipelothrix; species Erysipelothrix larvae. The sequence goes on along the minus strand of NZ_CP013213.1, from coordinate 358,449 downwards.
TTTTCAGGGCTTAAGAAAAGCTTATCTCCATTGAGATGATTCCTAAACGCAACACCCTCTTCTTCAATCTTACGAATTTGACTCAAAGAGAACACTTGAAATCCACCGCTATCAGTCAAGATTGGGCCATCATAGTTCATAAATTTATGAAGTCCCCCTGCTTGTTTCACGATATGTTCACCCGGTCTTAACCATAAGTGATAGGTGTTACTCAAAATCACCTGAGATCCGATCTTATAAAGATCCTCAGGTGATAGAAACTTAACAGTCGCCAAGGTTCCCACAGGCATAAACATCGGGGTTTGAACCGTACCATGTGGGGTTGTAATGGCGCCACGACGGGCTTTTGACCGTATATCTTTTTTAATTAATGTATAGTCTAATGGTTTTTTCATAGACCTATTGTACCATGTTTTTCTCACGATTTGCATTCTTGCGTTCATGACTCTTTAAATAACGTTTACGAAGACGAATATTGTGCGGTGTTACCTCCACAAGTTCATCATCACGAATAAATTCAAGGGCATATTCAAGGGTCAATGGAATTGGCGGTACAAGACGCATTGCTTCATCTTTACCCGCAGAACGGATTGACGTTGCCTTCTTATTCTTGGTTGGATTGACTTCCATATCCATGCTCCGTGCACTAATACCGACAATCATGCCTTCATAGACATCTGTTTGTGGTCCAATAAAGAATTGACCGCGTTCTTGAAGGTTGAAAATTGAGTATGTCATGGATACACCTGCTTCTGTTGAAACCATTGAACCATTTTGACGTTGGGCAATTTCCCCTTTCATTGGTGAATAACCATGGAACTGACGCACCATTGTCCCTTCACCACGGGTCATATTGATAAAGTCACTTCTAAATCCAATCAAACCACGTGTTGGTACATACCACACTTGTTTAATCATACCGCGATCTTCACCCATATCCACCATTTCACCTTGTCGTAAAGACATTTGGCTAATGATCGATCCAGAATATTCATCCGGCACTTCAATAATTACTTCTTCAATTGGCTCACATGTATGACCATCAATGACTTGTGTGATAACTTGTGGTTTACTAATCGCAAGCTCATAGCCTTCACGACGCATGTTTTCCACAAGAATCGATAAGTGAAGTTCACCACGCCCTGATACTACAAAAGTATCGGGTGACGCAGTGGGTTCTACACGAAGTCCAACGTTGACTTCAAGTTCTTTTTCAAGGCGTTCTTTAATATTACGCGAGGTTACATATTTACCATCTTGACCCGCAAATGGAGATGTGTTGACCAAGAAATTCATCGACAAGGTTGGTTCTTCAACCTTAATTGCAGGTAATGGAAGAATGTTATCCAATTGATTAATGGTTTCCCCAATCGAAATATCACTGATTCCAGATACTAAGACAATGTCACCACTGCCCGCACTTTCAGTTTCAGTTCGGTTTAATCCTTTATAGGTAAACACACCTGCGATTTGTGCACGACGTGTTTTTCCTTCTGCATCAGAAACCATCACTGTTTGACCTTTTTTCACAGTCCCTTGATAAATACGACCAATTCCTAACCGTCCAATATAATCATCATATGCTAATGATGAGATTTGAAGTTGAAGTGGTAAATCATCTTTATCTGGATACACCTTGGTATGTTTCACAATGGTTTCGAAAAGAGGACGAATGTCCTTCCCTTCATCATCAAGGTTGTATTGCACGATATGTTTCTTCGCAATACCATAAAGAATTGGGAATTCCAATTGATCATCGGTTGCGTCAAGATCCATAAAGAGCTCATACACTAAATCAATGACTTCATTCACACGACGATCGGGTTTATCGATTTTATTAATCAGAAGAATTGGTTTGAGTCCAATTTCTAATGATTTCTTAAGGACAAACCGTGTTTGTGGCATCGGTCCTTCTGAACTATCCACAAGTAAAATAACAGTATCCACCGTACGGATAATACGCTCAACTTCACTTGAGAAGTCAGCGTGCCCTGGAGTATCCACGATGTTGATTTTAATGCCATCATAGTTTACACTACAGTTTTTTGAGTAAATGGTAATTCCACGTTCACGTTCAATCGCATCACTATCCATGACTTGTTCTTGAACCACTTCGTGGGAACCAAATACACCCGATTGTTCAAGCATTGCATCGACTAATGTACTTTTCCCCGCATCAACGTGGGCAATTACCGCAATATTTAATAATTTTTGCATACGCATCACATTTCCTATCTATAACTGCGTTATTATACACCACTGAAGGGTCATTATACAAAAAAAACATAAAAAAACATGTGAAAAGACACATGTTTATAAGTTTGAACTGTCTAAAATCGCTTTCAGCGTATCAGCAGACACCTTTAAATCATGGCGTTCTTGTTGGCTATATGGGACTTCCACAACTTGTTTGACACCACTTCGTGTCACAATCGTCGGAACTGAGATATAAACATCTTCTAACCCATATGCACCACTTTGAAGTGTCGAAACGGTCAAGATTGAGTTTTCACCACGAAGGATGACTTTCACAATATGGGTAATCGCAAGGGCGACTGCATAATTGGTAAAGCCTTTACGATCAATGATTTCATAGGCAGCATTTTTAACTGCATCTGTGATTTCATTTTTATGTTCTTCAGGAAACTCTAACCCAATGTTACGGCAATATTGTTCGATGGTAAGTCCTGCAATGGTTGCCAGTGACCATGTCGCAATTTCAGTATCTCCATGTTCACCAATAATATTCGCATGAATATTGCGGGCATCCACACCAAACTCTTGCGATAAAATGGATTGAAAACGCGCGGTATCAAGAACGGTTCCAGAGCCAATCACACGTTCTGCAGCAAAGCCTGATAACTTATAAGTTACATAAGAAAGAATATCTACAGGATTTGATACAACCAGTAAAATTGAATCCGGGTTATTGGATGCAATTTCTGGAATCATTTGTTTGTAGATTTCAATATTCCGATTGACTAAATCAATCCGTGTTTCACCGGGTTTTTGTGCCAGTCCTGCAGTAATAATTACAATGTCAGAACCCTTGGTATCACTATAGGTGCCACTTCTTACATTCACTGGACTTACAAATACTTGCCCTTGAACGATATCCATCGCTTCACCTTCTGCTTTTTTCGCATTGATATCGACAATGACGATTTCAGACGCAAGGCCATGGTTCACCAGTGCAAATGCAGTTGCAGAACCAACAGAACCCGCACCGATAATTGATATTTTAGTAGTTTTCATGTTTCAAACCTCCCTTGCATCTATTATAACGCTTAATCCCATGAATGCATCGCAATGTACTTCAAACTTATAGCATTCTGATCACTTTTCGTCTATGATTAAGAGTGAGGTGAAATACATGTCACAGTATAAAGGTTTTTATAAAAAAAGTATTGCAGAACGTTTGGAAATCCTAAAACGTGATCGGCACATTAACCCCGATTATTTTGGGTCACTTCCAGCTTCTACCTACAATAATATGATTGAAAATGCAATCACAACATTCGAACTTCCAATGGGAGTTTCGCCAAATTATTGTATTAATGGAAGACAAATTGTCATTCCGATGGTCACAGAAGAACCCTCAGTAATTGCCGCTTCAAGTAATGCCGCAAATATCATTAAACAAAATGGAGGCTTCACAAGCAGTGTCATTTCCCGTGTCATGCGCGGTGAGATTGCTTTTGTGAATCCAAACAATCCCCAAGCCATCCAAGACTTCATTGAGACACACCAAGAAGCACTCTTTGACAACGCCCATCAGGCGCACCCATCGATTATAAAACGGGGTGGTGGGGTTCAATCCATCACGACACGACACATCACCAAAGACGATAACACCCTTGTGATTGTGGATGTCTTAGTGGACACACAAGAAGCAATGGGCGCTAACATGATTAACACCATCTTAGAAAGCCTCAGAACACTCATTGAAACAAACACCCAAGAACACGCCCTTATGGCGATTCTCACAAACAATACGCCAGAATGCCTCGTCCATGCACACTGCACCCTTGACCCATCAACCTTAAAGTTCAGCGATACCATTGGTCAAAAGATTACTGAAGCAAGCCTTTTGTCTAAACTTGACCCCTTTAGAACCGCTACCCACAACAAAGGTATCATGAATGGTGTTGATGCAATCTTAATCGCAACCGGCAATGACTGGCGCGCGGTCAATGCTGGCATATACAGCTATCATTCACGAAACGGACAGCTTGAACCCTTCACAACCTGGTCATTAAATGATGAAGGCATGATTTGTGGTGAAACAACCCTGCCATTAGCGTTAGGCAGCGTTGGTGGAAGCATTGGACTCAACCCTAAAGTAAAACTTGCCTATGAGATTCTTGGGTTTCATGATGTGAAATCCTTAATGGAATGCATTGCCTGTGTTGCATTGGCGCAAAACTTCGCCGCAATCTATGCGCTCACAACCGATGGTATCCAAAAAGGACACATGGCACTCCATGCACGTAACCTGGCTTTAAAGGCAGGTGCAAAACCCACTGAAGTTGAAGCATTGGTACACCTACTCTTAAAACAACCCCATCTAAATTCAGACACTGCCAAAGCGTGTCTAGAACAACTCAAAGCGACACACTCTTCCTAAGTTGTGCCGCTTTTTTTAGCCGTTTATTGATGGTACAAGTGACTGGTGTTTCACTTCAAACACCTGATCCCCTAATTGATCAATGAACCACCGATCATGGCTCACTAAGATTAGCGTATGTTCCCAGTTTTCAAGCATATCTAGCATTGCTTGTTGTGTATCCATGTCAAGATGGTTGGAAGGCTCATCAAGAATTAAGGCATTAATATCCGAAACAATCAACATCGCAAGTACACACTTTGCACGCTCACCCCCCGATAATTTAGATGCCGTTTTATCCAAATCTTCTTTTGAAAATCGTAGATTGTTTAAAATGGTTCTGACTTTTCCCATGTCATAGATACTCTCTCTCATGACATTTTGAAGTAACGTCTTCTTAAGATCAATGGATTGGTGAAACTGTGAGAATACACCAAAGTGTATCCCAGGATTTACAACAATCCCATCTTCTTTTCTTAAAATCGCATTGATTAAGCTTGTCTTACCACACCCATTAGGACCTGTGATTACACTGCAAACATTTGTCTTTAAGGTTGCGTTGGTATCTTTAAATAACACCCGTTCACCATACGCAAGGTTAAAGTTCTCAAGCGTGATTGCAGTCTTTGCCCGTAGTTTTTGAGTAGACCCAAGACTGATATTTATGGGATCATTGCTTTCAGGTCGCTTCAATGTTTCCTTATGATCCATACGACTTAATAACTGACGTGAACGCCGTTGAACATGTCCCTGTTGGACACTCGCAATCCCGGCATAGATCCGCGCTTCTTTACTCGACATGTGTTTTGGTTTTTTCCCCACCTTTTGAGCTTCAATTCGAATCCGTGCTGCTTCCTTTTCAAGACGCTTGCGCTCTTTTTGGTCTTGTTGATACAGAAAGGACTGATAATCATATTCACGTTGTTGTTGTATCTGCCACATCTCATAGGTTCCATCAAATTCACGGACAGTCCCACCATCCAAAATCCACAGTCGATTCACAACGGTATTAAGAAATGTTGTATCATGGGATATCACAATCAAAGTTCCAGAATACTTTAATACTTCTGATTCAAGATGTTGGATGGACACTAAATCCATATTCGTGGTAGGTTCATCCAGCAGGTATAATGCTTTATTTTGTGAGAGTACATTTGAAAGTGCACGTTTTGTCTTCTCGCCCCCGCTATAACCCGCATTGCGTCCAACATCAAACAAGGATGCACTATAGGAACCAATCTCAATCTCATCAATGTTCGACCCCAGGGGTTGAGGCATATAAGCCAATGATTCAATTACTTCAATCACCCCTTGATCCGGCATGATTTCACCTGCGATGAGTTTCATCAGGGTTGATTTCCCTGAACCATTCGCACCAATTATACCAATACGGTCTCCTTCAAAAACTTCAAGATGTTTAATCTCAAATAGCGTTTTATCCCCATAGATTTTCACAACTGAAGCCAAGTCTATTATTTTCTGCATATGTTTTCTTCCTTTCACTTTTGGTAATAAAATAAAAAAATACCCACAAGCGTGCGTACCAGAAAGTAAAAAGAATCTTTACAAAAATGATATCAAGCTTTTTTAGTTTCTAGCACGACAAAAAACATAAGAACTCGTTCATTGTCTTGTGGTTTAGAAACTAATTGCGCATTGTATATCATCACTCCTTTGACACAAATTATACATGAAAATACATAAAAACGAAACCCTTTAGTACTTGGGTTTCGCTCCAATTTTCTTATAAATATATTCTTTCTCAACAATTGACCCCACTCTTCCCACATTACTATGCAAATAAGAGTAATACGTTCCAGGTGTAATAATTCCATTCACATGGAACAACTGCATTCCAGTAGATTGTACAATATACTCCGCAACAAGCACGCAGTTTGTGGTAAAGACATTGTATGTCTTAAAGGGTCCACTGATAAATTTATAATAATCAACCCCCACTTGTGAATCTTTCAGATGTTTTAAGTATGAATCTTTCGTCTTCTCATGATCCAAAGGATAATCATAGTAGTAGGCAGGTTTCATCAACAAGTCAATGCGTTCTTCGATCCGATCCCGTTGTTGTGGTGTGAGTTTACACAAGAACCGATATACTGTCGAACTATCATCCACACTATACTGTACAAATTCGCACTCAGATCCTACAATCAACACACCATCACCATAAGCTTGAGTTGAATGCCGATTGAGCGGATCGTGACACCCATACGAATAGATTGCTCCATTATATCCAATATCAATATGACCCATGCGATTATATCCATAATCTTTGATATAGATATAAATTGAAACATAATCCCCGATTGTAGGTTCAACCGTATCCAGTACAAGATCTGGATTCAATGCGACTTCTCGCTCAATTTTCTTCACAAGGAAACTTGGAAGTAACGCTGTAGCGAATATCGGAGCTGGCATTCTCAACGTGTACCCTGAACCAAGATTCACTCTAAAGAGATCCACAATTTGTAAGATGCCATGCAAGATTAGATAAATCCCAACTTGTAAGTTTACAAAGAAAGCAGATTCTGCCCCGGACACTAATAATGAAGTCCCCATGACAAATCCCGCTAAAAACTCAAGGGTAATCACAATTTTCCCTTTCTGTTTTCTTTGGAAAGAAACAAATAACTCTAAACCTCTAACTGCTGCATTAAACAAAGCCCATACACCAAAGAACAATGAAAAGAATTCCATGAAGATGTTCTCATTAAAAAGAGAATAAATAAAGAATCCTAATGAGCCAAAAGATATTAAAAGATCCAGTCGGTTTCGATTTGTGATTGAACGAAATAAGAAGGTAAATACCGTACCAACTAATAAAGCTTGGATTAATAGTTTCACAACCCACCACCAAAAATTTTCACGCATTATGATGGAGATACCAATCACAATTACAAAAAGTCCAAATAAAATTTGGAGAATAAACGAGAATTTTTTTATGCTTTTTTTCTCATAGAATTGAATTCCGTCATTATTTTTCATCATATGGAAATATTATACCATTTCATCTTGATTTTTTCTTCATAAAAAGGTAATATTGTAGTAACAACTTATATCCAAATTAAAGTTGTTACTTGCTCATTCATTGTCTCTCACTCATTATACTTCATGCGTTCCTTCTTAGTGCATGGAGTATTGGATAATGAATTGCACTATCTCTCTTTAGAAAAGGGCTCACACACCCCTTTTCTTTTTTTTGGTGTATAATACATTTATGGAATTTACGAAAAGACTCTTAAACTGGTATCATGAAAACAAGCGAGACTTACCCTTTCGCGCCTCAAAAGACCCCTATCACATTTGGGTCAGTGAGATTATGGCCCAGCAAACACAAATCGCAACCATGATCCCCTATTACAATCGATGGATTGAATCATTTCCAGATGTGAGCACACTCGCAGCTGCAGATATCAATGATGTCCTCAAACATTGGGAGGGATTGGGATATTATAACCGCGCTCGAAACTTACACAAAGGCGCGCTTTTTGTCATGGAACACTTCAATGGCATCATCCCTTCTACGAAAGAAGAACTTCTATTGATCCCAGGCATTGGGGATTATACATCCAGCGCAATCGCATCCATCGCCTTTGACCAACCCGAAATCGTCATTGATGGAAATGTGAAACGGGTGATGGCACGCTATTTAAACTATACTGAGAATGTAAACGCACGAAAAGCACATAAAGTTTTTGAATCCTTTTTAAAGAAAGAACTGATTGAAAGCAAAGCCAATCCAAGTGACTTTAATCAAGCCATGATGGAACTGGGTGCCTTGGTCTATACACCTTCAAACACTTTATGTGTTGGCAGTCCTTTTAAAGAAATGTGTGCAGGGTATCGAGGTGAAAACATCGGACAAATCCCTTATATTCCAAAAGCAAAGAAAGTCCCTTCTTTTAAGAAAACTGTTTGGTATTATCAACAGAATCATTCCCTCTTAGTATCAACCGATGACAGTGACGGATTGATGAAAGGTTTACTTCGTTTACCCATGACTGATGGTCATCAAGACACACCGCCCCTTCTCACACTCAAACACAAATTCTCACACCTAGAATGGGATATCCACGTTCATCCCTTAAGTGAAGCTACTTCTGCCAATGAAAACTGGCATCTTATGGATCTTAATGAAGTCAATTCAAAGGCAATGATTACCGCGCATAAGAAAATTCTCATCGCTCATTTAGAGCAAATAAAACCAAGTCAGTGAATCAAAAATCCACAGAACTGAAAAAACGATGAAGTCCTCAGTTATATAAACGACCTTAACACTCTTTACTAGGATTTATAGATTTTAAATAAATATCATTAATAAGTAATTTGACCAAAAATTCAGTTTTCGTATACCCAAAATACAAAAGAATTATAGACTTCTAGCTTATTGACAAAGAGGTACTGTCACTGATTCGTGATAGTACCTCTTTTGGCATAGAAAATATTCTCTTCTGTCTAAACTATGTTCTTGACCTTAGAACCTGTTTAATCCACTAACTTGGTTTTTACTTACTTAACAGCATCACTAAAACGCTGTACTTTCTTTTTCACCATGAGCTTATTCTGGGTGGAGTGTTTTAACAAATTCATAAGAATTACCTGAAGTTTTTCCAATTCCTAACTCACCGAAGTCATTACTTCCAGACATATACAGATATCCGTCTTCTGTGATAAGACCAGTCGTTGCATAGTATGCTCCGATGCTTGTAATTTTCCTTCCACCAGCTGGGTTCTTGATGGTAGGAGTTTTGAGTACTGTACCATTTGATACACCAATAGATCCAAATGCACTGTATCCCCAAACATACGCTATTCCATTTCTATCCAGTGCAACACCATAATTCTCGCCCGCTTCAACTTTATCAATGAAGTCGCCAAATCCAGTCATGATTTGTGGTACACGGTCTTTTGGAGAAACACTCATTCTCGTGTTATTCCCCAGTTGTCCAAGATCATTTTCCCCCCATGCATATAACCTTCCGTCATTCATAAGGATATATCCATGATCAGTCCCTAATGAAATTTCTTTAATATTTGGAATACCTGTAGCTTCAATATTTGAATCAACGTTAATATTTCGAAGCTTTTCATTCACATTGGTAGGTACACGAACATCACTTCCATTGTTATTGACACCTAACCCATTTTGTCCCCAAAAATAAACGTTATCTTCAGTATCGATTGCAACTCCATTCCTAACACCCAAGTTAACAAACTTAATGGTTGGATTACCTACAATATTTAACACTTTTGGTTCATAGATACTATTAGTCGTGTTTTGACCGCTTGCGTAATCGTTTCCATCACCCCAAGTATATACAACGCCATTTTCACTCAATGCTGCAGCTGTATTTCGACCACAGGATATTTGAACAAACTTTACTTTTGAACCATCCATCACGACAAGCTCTTTAGGAACATAGTTGTTTATGAATTTCACACCATTACCTTGAACGCCACCACCTTCGAAAAAATCATTGCCCCATATAAAGATACGATTATCAGCTGTTAGCGCCATTCCAAAATTCCTTCCGCCATCTATTTTAACCACTTCATACTCACTCAGTTCGCTGATTTCACCCGGTGTAGATTGTGTAGTTGTTGTGTTTCTTCCAGTTTCTCCATTTGATGATAAGCCCCAGCTATAGACATGACCATCCGTGGAAAGAGCAATTGTTGTGTCATACATTGGTGCAATCTCTTTGTATGCATAAACCGTAAGATTAATGCAGAGTTCATCTGCTTTCATACCGATGTCATTGGTAACATTGTAGCAAATATTATATTTTCCTGGTTTCATCGGATCATAATCTGATGGTGTTGTAATGACAATTTTATCCTTAAGATTTGGTTCAGCGAGTCCATCATCAACAAGGACAAACGATCGTAGATCAATTGTCTCTGATACAAACTTTCTCGGATTTTCCACATAAGGTCTTAGGACTGGCTTTTTACGGTCTGTAACAATAACCGTTCGACTAAGCTTATGCAATTCACCATAATAATTCGCAGTGTACTCCAGTGTATATTCCCCAATTTTGCTTGGTTCAACTTGACCACTAACATCCACCGATACTGGATCATCATACTCATCCTGTGCAACCCATCCTGGTTCAAGATATGAATCGTCTTTTGATACATACAGTGGATTATCACCCGTAAGATTGAATGTGAGCGACCTTAAAACACCCGTTTTGATTTCACCATAGGTAGAAACTGATGATTGCCAAGTTGACTGTTTGTTTTGAGGTGATGCCAAAACATTGACCGCAACCCCAATTTTGTTACCCTTTATTGTGCTGATGAGTGTTTCTTTATCCACGTTATTCCCATCCAAATACAGTTTATACGTGTAACGTTTTGATTTAAACCCTTCACCAAGTCCATCTTTGGTTGTTAAAGTGTCAGCGAGGACTTGCTTTGAAATACCTGTTCGATTGTTCGAAGTCGCTGATAATTCTTGAGTATCAAGATCCTGTTCTCCTATGATCAAGCCATTGAGTTCGCCTGCTTTAATGGAAGCATCTTTCGTTTCACCCGTATACAGCGTTACAATCTGAGTCTCATTTGCTTCGTTCACAAAGGATAACTCGATGGTGCCCTCAACGTCTACATCAAAGGGTGATGAGTTATTAAGAGTAAATTCAATACCCATCACTTCATTTTGAATCAATGTTGGCTCAAACTGACTATCAGTACCCAAAGGATACGTTTTGGTGTTTTGTTTAACCTTAAAGTCCGTGACTTCGATTTGGATCTTTGAAGCACTGATATTAAAGGATTGAGAAACCACATCACTTAATAACCCTGAAATTGGAGATATGAATACCGTAAGGCACGTTAGGATACATCCGATGATAAAAGCACGAACTTCAAAACGTTTCATTGGATCACACCCCGTTTCTCTTTACGATATCGAACAAAAAAATGCACCCCAATATATAGTGAACATACAGGTACAACACCATACAGTACAACATGAAGTGGTGAATTAAAATGAGCGATGATGGATGTGGTCAAAGTAGTGTAAAACACAGCTTTACCTAATACATCAATGGTCTCAACAATTTCAAGATCCGCATTCTTATTGTTATCCCCTTTTGTCACAAATCCTTGATCATCGATATCCACAATACGGTGGAAGACGTTTGCGTTGATTAAATGACTATAAAATGCAATTTCGTCACCGACTTGTAAGGTTGATGCATCGACTTTTTTCACAACCACCAGTGAATTTACTGGATACTTTGGTTCCATTGATCCTGATGTTATGATGAACGGTTTGTACCCAAAGAAAAACATCTCTTCATTGTCCTTTTTTACAAAAGAAAAATACAGTGCTAGCACAAGTAAAATTACTGATAAAACTAGAACTGTATTCGCGATTATTTTATGTTTCATCTTCATCATCCCTTTCCTTAAGTAGAAGAGCGATTCCCATTAACACCCCTCCCAGCGCAATAACTGGCCAACGATTGTCTCCTTCAAGTCCTGTACTTGGTAATATGAGTGGTGGATTGGGCGTTGGTAATTCAACGTCTGGATTTCCTGTATCAGGCAAGTCCAAATCGCCATTAAAAATCATAAATTCAAGTTGATAGGTTTCTGATAACCCTTGTATTTCATTGCCAGCATGTGGATCAATCGAGTATTCAAAATCAACTTTTACGCGGTCTCCTTTATCAATTGTCGCAATTAATAGATTCATTTCAGTTCCGTTATGGTCTAACTCCATAGAACTTTGAGACATTCTTAAAACAATGTTTTTTGTTAATTCATTGTTGTTTGTTGTTTCTACCTTTATCAAATAGAGACTGACCTCAAAGTCCATTGTATTATCAAACTCATAGGTAAACGTTGATGACGTACCTGGATGGACATCATCAACGTTTATTTCAAGTAAAACTGCATTTTGATTTTCAAATGCACGATTAAGATCAATCACTGAGATTGGCGTGAACAAACAAATGAATGTTGCCACTAATGCTCTCATATAGATACTATGGTTCAACTACATTTGTGTCAGCTACATACTCTTGTACTTTTTTCCAAGCATCATCTCCTGATATATCTTTATTATTTCTATACTGTAAAGCTTCAGTTTGAAGAGTTAGTTCTAAATCCTTTCTTTGTGCATTATTGCCAGCATCTGGACTAAAGTAAATTGTGTATGTTACTTCATATTTTTCGACTCCGTTAACTTCAGGTTCTTTTTCCGCTGAACCTTCAATAACCTTCGTCCCAGAAATATAAGAGTTTGATGTTAGATTCTTTGCATTTTGAGGTGTAAAATTAGAGGTAACTTCTCCTTCATATACTAAAATTACTGGTGTCCCTTCACCTGTAGTGAGTTCAGCAAGTCCCCCGGTTAATCCGATTGAATTACGAATCCATGCACTCTTTGTTCCTCCGTTTGTGAAGCTCGCTTTTACTACAACATAATCCCCTGGATTAAAGTTTAAGAGCTTGTTATCCGGCACTTTCTCTTCACTACCATTATAGTAGAGTTCATAAGTACCATCGATATCCAACGTACCTGCTGTAATGCTTGCCTCTCCAGTTACCTTATCGCTGAAGTACGCTACAAGTGATCCAGCGAAAATAAATAATGAACATAAACTAATAAAGAGTGCTAAACTCTTTTTCTTTGTATTATCTTTCATAGACAATCCCCCTTTAACGCCCCCATTATAAAATAAATTTATTCATACCACAAACTCTAAAATTTTATGATTATAAGTTAGATTAATAATAATTAGATTTTTGGATATCCCCTTTATTTCACACTTTGTTTCTCCATTAATGTGTTCGTTCAGTCCCTTAAAGTTCTTATTTATTGGTAATTTTTGTCCTTTCTTGTTTTATGCCAATTAAAAATACCTGTAACAAATTTCTGTTACAGGTATCATTATTTCATGATGTTGTGTGTATCTTTATTCTGTTTCCTTTTTAAAACTGAGCAAGATATTAAACAATATTCCGACGATTGATGCGGTTGCGATTGCAGGTAATTCCCATGTTCCAATCAAAATCATGCCGCCTTCAAATGCGAATGAACCACCAAGCCCGATGATCAAGATTACTGAAATGATGGCAAGGTTTCGTGCATCAAAGAGGTCAACGCCTTTATTAATAATAATCGCAATCCCTTGTGCCCCAATAACACCAAAGAGGTAAATCCCAACGCCATTGATTACAGCGGATGGAATCGAGCTAACAAGTGCTGAGAGTGGACTTACAAATGAAATTAACATTGTGATAATCGCAGCGGTACCAAGCACATACACTGAGAAGTTATTTGTGATTGCCATCGTTGAAATATTTTCGCCGTAGTTTGTTCCTGCAGGACCACCAAACATTGCGCTGACAATATCACCCACACCATCACCGATGAGGTTTGAGCCTAAACGATTGCCAATATCATAACGTTTCTTAGAATTCTTCATTTTCGCTACGTTGTTTACATAGATATCCAATTGGAATAAATGCGCAGTTGATTCTGGTATGGTTGCGATTGCAATTGGCATAATTGCTGTCACTGCCTTCCAGTTTGCACTTGGTAGGGTGATATGTGGTGCCTGAAGTACTGGTTGAGAGAATATTGATCCAAAGTCAATCATACCTAACGCAATACTCAAACCATATCCAACAAGAATTCCCATAAGAATTGGCACTTGACCTAAGATACCTTTTTTTAGGTATACTGAGAATAGAATGGTAGAAGTTAAAGTAACAATCGCAACGATTGCGGACTTCATATCCATTGATGCAACCCCGTCAACCACTTGATATCCAAGTGCACCGGTCATTGCAGAACCTGCGAGGGAAAGACCAATAATAATCGCAATTGATCCTGTTACTGTTGCAGGCAAGAATTTTTCAATTTTATCTTGTCCGAATTTATTTACGACAAGTCCTGCGATAATTGATACAAGACCGGACATGATAATTCCAAATTGTGCTTGTGAGATTAAAATATCTGGAGCTACTTCTCCATAGGTAGCACCGGTGATTCCGACAATTGCGGAAATATATGAGAAACTTGATCCATAATACAATGGAATTTTCCCCTTAGTTACAAATAAGAAGCATAATGTTGCAAGCCCACTTGCGAAAATAGTGGTAGAAACATGGAACCCAGTTAATAGTGCAACCATAACGGTCGCTGGGAACATTACTAAAATCTGTTGTACTGCAAACAGTACAAGTTTGCCAAACGATGGCTTTTCATCTGGTAAATAACCAGTAAATGTTTGATTTGTTGACATCAAACGTCCTCCTTCTCCCTTAATTTTAGAAGAAGTCCTTAATCGCACAAAAAAAGAGCGGTTGCCCTTAAAATGTTGCTACAACACCTTGTTGATCTCTCGGGATCATCTTAAAGGACTTTTCCTTAAAGGAATTGTAGCACAAACAGATGGTTAGATTCAATAGATATTAGTAAAGTCTATACGATTGAATCAGATCCATTGCTTTAAAACTTTTAAATTAAAGTGCATGAAAGATGGGAACCATATTGTCAAAAGTACAGGTGGCTTTAAACCCAATCTCTCTTAAAATTTGCTTCGATTCTTCAATATGAAACCCCAGATGATCTTGTTGATGAGCGTCACTTCCAATCGTGATAATGGTGCCTCCCAGTTGATGATATAACGTTAAAATTTCACGTGAAGGTGTTAGTCCTTTTACCCCATAACGCACTGAGGATGTATTCACTTCAATCCCTTTTCCATCTTTAATCACCAGCTTCAAAATCTGCGTGATTTGATCTTTTGTGGATTCAAAAGCATCGACTTCCACATCAAGGTAACGGCGCAACAAATCCATATGTGCTAAACAACTGTAGTTTTTAAATTGAGTGATAACATCAAGCATTTCTTGATAATACGCTTGATAACATTGAGCGTGTGTCTTACCCGCTTGAAATTCCCCCGTCCAAAATTCTTGATCTTTGATTTGATGGATCGACAACAGCACAAAATCCATCGGATAGCGTTGAAATAATGCTTCGTACAAGGGGATTGTATGTGTTTGAATGCCAAACTCTAATCCCTTTTTCACACAAATCAACCCTTTATATTTCTCTTGAAGGGACGCAATTTGCGCAAAATAGTTTGGGTAATCCACATTCAACAATTTAAACCCTTGAACAGTCTTGGGTTCACGGGGATCATCCCAATCAATCTTGATTCCATAATCTACATGATCCGTAAAGCATATTTCAGTTAATCCTAATTCAATCGCGTCTTTGACGACGGTTTCCATTTCATACCATGAATCATCGCTGTATGCACTGTGTACGTGATAATCTGCTCTCATGAGTGTCTCCATTGTATGTCTTCGCATACATAGTGTACGGTAGTCAATTCGGATAGTGTGCGTTTATTCAACATCACCATAATATGTTTTAAGTCTTCAATAAACCCATCCAGATCCATATCATCATGAACTGCTAAATCTAAGAACATTTTAGAAATTCCCACACCGTGAGCACCCAACACTAGACATTTAATGACATCCAGCGGTGTTTTAACACCTCCTGATGCAAGAAACTCAACATCATGCATATTTACTTGATTATCCAGTAGTGATTCAAGGGTGCTCATGCCCCAGTCTTTGAGGTAATCATACCGTGGTTTTTCATTTCGACTGTCTTCAATCCAAATAAAGTTGGTCCCACCTCGCCCTGAAACATCCACACTTTTTACGCCAATTTCAATGAGTTTTCGTACAGACTCACGATCCATACCATTCCCAACTTCTTTCACAAGCACCGGAACATCCACACCTGCAACAATTTGTTCGATATGAGAAATCCAATGTCTAAAGGTGCGATCCCCTTCACGCATTGTGAGTTCTTGGGCAACATTAATATGAATTTGAAGTGCATCTGCTTTGATCATCTCAATGGCACGTTGTGCATCTTCAAGTGTCGCATTACAATTTACATTTCCCATAATAAATCCATCCGGATTGACTTCACGAACAATCGCATACGACGATCGAAGTGATGCATCATCAAGGGCTGCATGTTGCGACCCAACTGCCATCGCAAGACCATACTTCTTCGCAATCAACGCTAACTTGCGATTGATTTCTTTTGTTTTCTCACTGCCTCCTGTCATGGCATTGATATAAAACGGAACAGCAAAAGAATGCCCTAAGTAGGTTGCACTTAAATCAACATCGGCTACATCGATTTCGGGTAAACTGTTTTGTTTCAATCGCATGGATTCAAACGGACTCTTTTGATCTGGTTGTTTTAATGCGAACTCAACATGTTCGTCTTTTCGTTTTGAACGCATAATTCCTCCTATATCTCCACAGGAATAATCCCGTGCTTTTCCCATTCACGATACAAAGGGGTTGGATCAAGATCCCTACCTAGGGCAATACCACAATCACCACCACCTGCTCCACTTACTTTCGCAACAAAGCCACAATCTTGTGCACTTTGGATGAGATGTGTTAACTGTTCTGTTTCAATCGCTTGATGCGTCCACTTTTGAAATGATCGCATCCAATCTCGATACATATCAATATACTTCAAGTTTTGTGGATTGGATATAAATCCCATCACAATTTCTTGGGCCTCATCACAACGCTTCACATACGCATCCGGATACAGTGTTTCAAATCTTTTTGCATGATTCAAAGCATCGGGAGTTTTATATGGGGATTGGGTCCATCCCACAAAGATATCAACGTCCAGTTTTAGGGGTTGGATCATTAATTGATTCCATTCCATTTCAACACACCGAATATCCGCAGTCACACACGCAGTATCATAGCGCGTATAGGCCAGTGATTGTCCATATACGGCAACCGCAATATCGCCACCTGAACTCATTTCATGCATCAAATATTGCGTATATACACTCAGTTTAAACAGGGTCAATGCATCCACATTGAGTGCATGATAGTGAAGCATCGCATCCAACACACTCACAATCACAACACCACTTGAACCAAATCCATACTTCTTACCTTCCACATCAAGGGTACTGGTAATCTTCATTTTAAATGGCTTGAATGAAACCTGTTTAAACCTTAAATATGCTTCACAGACTTCATACGCTTGTTTAACATAACGCAATGATTTCTCATCACTGTGTTGTGGTCGAAATGTCCCATATTGGGTTTCAATGCGTGTCTCTGGTGATGCTTCAATACGTGTTATCATTTTTTGTTTCACCGCAATAAGCACTGCACTGTTTCCAGGTTGCATTACAGAGTACTCACCCATCACATAGAGTTTTCCAGGGTGTTTAACTTCAATCATACGACATATGCCCCTGGACCAGGTTTACTGATATGAACTTCAATTCCATTCAAGACCTTTAATACATCGTCTACATATTCTTGGGTCGTAATGAGTTTTACATTTGGTCCAGCATCCATCGTAAAGTACACTGGAATACTGTCCTGTAGATCTCGAATTCGATTCATAATATCAAGGGTTTCAGGTTCAAAATACCACAGGCCCACTGCCATTAGCGAAGCATGCATACGCAAAGCATTTTCCTGGGAAATTTTCCCAACCGTATGAATATCATGTGCTTTTAAGGCGTTTTCTAAGTTCACAAGGTCACGTTCACTTTGCCTAACCCACCCTTCATAGTACACGGATTCTTCCACTGTCTTATCCATCGCCATTGAACTTGAGAAACGTTTTTGTTTCGAATTTAATACACAGACGATCATCCGGATATCATCCCAAGGGTTCATATCAATCGGATGGGCAATGCTTGTTTGATCATCATCACCCTGTTCCCACTTCACAAATCCACCATAAATAGAACGACTTGCACTTCCTGACCCCATGCGCGCCAGACGGGTAAGTGTGGTATCATCGAGGTCTAAATCAAGGGTTGCGGCTTTCGCAAGCGCTGCAAATGCTGACGCAGATGATGCAAGCCCTGCTGCCATAGGCACATGATTCCATGACTCAATTTTCGCTTTTTGTGGTAAATCATAGCGCGAACGCAGAAAACGCATAAAAGAGAATACACGTTGTGCTTCTTCTTGGTCTTGGTATACGCCATCCAAATAGAACACATCGTGATCTAAGGAATCATCGTAGGTCACGGATGTTTCGGTATAAAACCCATCCAATGTTAAGGAAAGACTTGAGTTATACGGCAACCTCAAGTCTTTATCTTTCTTACCCCAGTATTTAATCAAGGCGATATTAGTGTGTGCTCTTACGCGTTTACTCATGTGAAACAATCTCCTTTAAATCATAGAACCAAGTATTGCTAGCACCTGCTTCTTTTAGTTTTTGTGAAACATAATTTGCTGCTTCATAAGTTGAGCATAAGGCAATCATACACCCACCTTTGCCACCGCCTGTCAGTTTAGCGCCCAATGCACCACTTTCGATTGCAACCTCAACAAGATGCTCAAGACGATCATCGCTGACATCAATTTGTCGCAGTAATGCTTGAGCTTCATTCATGGTCCGTCCAAGCATAACACTATCATTTGTCTCAAGACATTCGCTTGCAAGCATTGTAAGTTCTCCCAAACGATCCAAGATTGGATTGATATGATCTGGATTATTATTCCATAGAGTACGTACAGAGCTGACTGCTTGCTTGGTTTGTCCAAATACACCCGTATCCGCAACAACAAGCACTCCGTCAATTGACATTGGTAAGTACTTCTTTCCTCGATTTTTCTCAAAAAACACGGCTTTTCCCGATGCGATGGTCGTTGCATCTAAACCACTTGGACTTTCATGATAAATGGATTCCGCTACCCCAACCAATTCCGTTAAAACATCTTCGGTTAAATCCACTTTAAACGCATCGTATAACGCACGAACAACCGCGACAGAAACCGCGGCACTTGAACCCAATCCACGTTGGGCGGGTAAGTTTGATTCAATTCTTAATTGCAATCCATCATTCTCTTTGCCCAGTTCTTTCATCGTCCGTTCAACCAGTGCACGAACACCCTCAAGCAATACGGGTGCTTCATTGAGTTTTCCATGATAAAAATCGCAATCTACTGTATTGTCACCTTGAATAAAATCAACGCTACACTGTATCGCAACTTTAGAAAAAGGTAACGCAATTGCAGGTTGCCCATAAACAACAGAATGCTCCCCCATTAAAATTATTTTGCCACCAGCAATACCTTGTCCAACTGTCATTTAATCACACTCCGATAACTTCTATCCTAATTATAGAATCCTTTACTCTTGTGTGCAACATATAGTACTTGCTTCACACAAGAAAACAAAGTAAAAAGAGCACATTAGCGTGCTCCCTATAGTTTCTCCAAATCAGTATATGATATCTCAGTTGGTGTTTCACGACCAAACAAGATTGTAAGTACCATTGCTGTTTGTGCATCATCATTCATTGAATCAATCACGCCATCTAAACCACTAAAAGGTCCAGATAAGATTTTAACGCGATCACCCACACCAAAATCAACCACGAGTTTCTTATCACTCATACCAATTCTACGTAGAATTGATTCGATTTCTTCTGGAGATACAGGGAATGGTTTCGCACCACCACCTGATGATCCAATAAATCCGGTTACGCCGGGTGTATTTCGAACAACATACCACGCTTCATCGGTCATAATCATTTCCACAAAGAGATACCCTGGGAAGAGATTACGCATTTTCTCAACTTTTTTACCTGATTTATTAAATTCAATCACTGTTTCTTCTGCAACCAACACTCTGAATAAAGAATCTTGAATTCCCATCGATTCAACACGACGTTCTAGATTTTCTTTAACTCTATTTTCATGACCGGAGTAAGTGTTTACGACATACCAAAGTTTTTCTTCCATAATATTAGAATGCACCTACTACTTTCAAGAATGCAGAAATTAAGAACTCAGCTGCAATGAAGAATACTGCAAAGAATCCCACAAAAGCCAAAACAGTAAACGTATTCGAGACATTCTCTTTACGCTTAGGCCATTCAATTTTACGAATTTCTTCTTTTAGACCACTTAGTGTAAACCATTTCATACTTGACACCTCCTATTTTGACTCTCGATGTAATGTATGTTTGCCACATCGCTTACAATATTTCATCATTTCAAGTCGTTCTTCTGATTTAACATGATTTCGAAATGTGGAATAATTCCGCGACAAACATTCTGTACAAACGAGTATCACTTTTTTTCGCTTATTTGTCATACTAAAAACCCCACTTTCGTGCTACATAACTTTATCATAGCGCACCTTTATTGTCAATGTTTAGTGCTTATCTCATCATTATGAAGCCACCCCTTTGACTACACAACATTCTCATTTAAATTTGACCTGGGTTTGCCCTTTAAATAATTGCGACTAAAGAACTCACATACATCATTAAATCATGTCTAAATCACCGCAGCTAAGACAGTCCTTTGACCAGGTTCTTTGTCACGCTTAATCGTGATGGATTACCTACCCCCACATAATTTCATAAAATAATGAATAGCTATTAGTTCATGTAATCTTTAAACAACTCTACTTTACGGGTTAATTTTTGGAGAATGTTGTCAACTTGTTTTGATGTGAGATCCAGTGTTTGCGCAATTTCTTTATAGGCATACCCTTGTGCTTTCATAACGAATATACGCCGTTCTGTATCTGTGATGGTGCTTTTAAACATATAACTCATTTCATGATCCACTTCTTTGATATAGGTATAGGTTTCCGGACAAAAGGAACGATTTTCACTTGCGATTACATCATGATAATCCAGTTTCCCGTCTTCACTGATTGTACTATCCAAGGACACTGCATAGTGATTCATCATACCTTTGAGGGATATGTGTGTTCGAATGGATGTTCGTATGTGATCAATTACCGTGAGCTTGACAAAATGTGCAAGCCCCGTTAATCGGCTTGCATCATAGTTTCGAATGCTCTTTTCATACCCCATAAATCCTGCTTGTCGTGCATCATGGAGTGTTGTGTTTGAGAGATGATACTTCATCAAGTAAACATTCGCCATTTTATACACGAGTAATTTATACCGACAATCCAATCCTTCTTTTGCTTCAAAATTTCCTTTTCGAATCATATAGAGCGCTTCAAAATCATGATACGACACATTAATCTCCCCTTCTTCGCATTACCTCGTATAGGATTACTGCACTTGCGACAGACACATTCAATGAGTTAACGGTTCCAACCATTGGAATGGTGACTAAAATATCGGCATTTTCTTTCACAATCCGTGAAATTCCTTTTCCTTCTGATCCCATAACAATGACCAACGGCATATCGACTGGGAATTGTGTATATGAAACTGCATCAACGCCATTCTCACACGCTACCACCCAATACCCTTGTTCTTTGAGGCTTTGAAGTGTTTGCGAAAGGTTTGTGACACTTGCAACCGGGACGGTATGAATGGCACCTGTAGATACTTTCGCAACCGTTGCATTGAGTCCAACACTGCGGTGTTTTCCAATTATTACCCCATCCACACCGACAGCATCACAGGTTCTGAGAATCGCACCCAAATTATGTGGGTCTTCAACCTGATCAAGCATCACCAATAACTTATGTGCTCCGTTTTGTATAATTGATTCAAGCGGTGTTGTCTTATAGCCATCGATTTCTAATAGAATGCCTTGATGATTTCCGTTTGCTTTTTGGTCCAACTGTTTTTTATCAACACGTTGCACAGAAACATTCATCTTCTTTAAAAGTCCTTCGATTTCATTGAGATTACCTTGTTTTAAACTATACGCCTTGAGCGGTCTGTTTCCATTCTTTAAATATGCAAGTACATTGTTTTTTCCATATAAAATTTCACTCATTGTGATTCCACCTTCTTAATAAACTCAGACCACAACTGGTCGAGCCGCTTATGATGTCCTTCTAAATATAAATATCCCCACAGTGCTTCAAACCCCGTTGCGATACGATATGTGATCACATCGGCATTTTTCGCAACAGATTTTGACTTCGCATTTCTACCCCGTTTATAGACATTCACTTCTGTCTCATTTAAAAGATCGGATTCAATCAAAGACACCATAAACTCTGCTTGGGCACTGGCACTGACAAATCGCGTGGATTGTTGTTGGAGGCGGCTCAGTTGGGACACACCTTTTGACACCAAGTATTCCCGTACTTGAAGTGACAATACCGCATCTCCAATAAAAGCAAGTACATTCCCCGATTCGTTCATAAAACCCCCTCAGCTTGAAGCACATTACGCAGTGCATCGGCCGTTTCAAAGTCACGATTTGCCTTGGCTTCTAGCCACTGAAGATACATCTCACGTTGGGCTTGTGTCAATTCAAAGACGTCAAATTCCAAGCCTAAAACATCCAACATAAAGCGTAGGGTATTGGTATATTTTGAGACAGCATCCAATGCATCCTTTTGACGCAGTGCTTGATTTAAGTGTTTCATACATGCATAAAGAGATACCGTTGCATTCGCGACATTCAAATCATCATACAGTGCATTTAAAAAATCACGGTTTAAATCCTCATCGATCAAAGATGTCTCGATGTGATTCAGTGAGAGGGTGCGTTGTGCTTGTTTAAGCACGGTTTCAAACTTCACAATATCATTTTGTGCTTGTTGGATTGTTTCATCGGTAATGTTCAATACAATGCGATAATGTGTGGACAATAAAAGCCACCGGGTTGCATTTGAACCCAGTTTTTCAATAAAGTCTTTGGCCCAAATTACATTACCAAAGGACTTGCTCATTTTCTCGCCATCAATGTTCAACATTGCATTATGAACCCACAGGTTGGCGAGATCATGGTGGTGAAGCGCATGTGCTTGCGCTGCTTCATTTTCATGGTGTGGAAATTTCAAGTCTTGTCCACCCCCATGAATATCAATGCGTGTGCCAAAGGTGTTATAGATCATGACCACACATTCAGTATGCCATCCAGGACGGCCCATTCCCCATGGTGATTCCCATTTAATGCCTGCATCATCTGTAACTTTCCATAACGCAAAATCTAAAGGATCTTCTTTCTTATCATTCTCATCAATGCGTGCACCTACTTGAAGTGCTTCAAGGTTTTGGTGTGAGAGTGTTCCATAATTGGACACATTGCGTACTCTGAAATACACATCACCTTCCACACAGTAAGCATACCCTTTTGTTTCGAGTTCTTTGATAAACGCGATGATGTCGTCCATCACTTCAGTAACACGTGGTGTTTTATAGATTCCCTCAGCATGAAGTGCCTGTCTAACAGATTCATAGGCATGAATATAACGCTCTGAGATTTCTTTTTCTGTTGTCATTTCTTCCAACGCTTTTCGAATAATTTTATCGTCTACATCCGTATAGTTTGAGACAAACTTAACGTGATATCCTTTTGTTTCTAAGACACGTCTTAATAAATCAAAGACAACAATCGGCCGTGCATTTCCAATATGTGCATAATTATAGACCGTCGGTCCACACAAGTACAAAGACACTTCTGGTGCATTGATTGGCACAAAGTCTTCGATTTGGTTTGATTTAGTATTGAATAGTTTCATACGTTGCCTCCATCTTTATTTAGTATACCATACACCATCGTGCTTTTTTTCACACAGATGCCTAATTACTTCACTTTTAATATCATCGCAAGTTTCGTATAATAGTGTTCGTAAAAAGGAGCATACATTGCCATGAATATCGTCGCACTAATTGGTTCAGTTTCAGGAAAGAAAACAAAAACCGCATTAAATACCGTCATGAACTGTTTCGATGACGTACACACAAAAACAAGCTTAAATATTGGTGAATATGCCCTTCAATTTAGTGATGGGCGTCCGATTTGGGAATACAATGAAGATACACAGACACTCATCAATACAATCCTTGCCTGTGACATTTTAATTGTTGGGACACCAACCTATCAAACGTCCATACCCGGAGCCCTTAAAAATGTCTTCGATTTATTACCACCCAACGCACTAAAAAACAAGGTGGTTGGTATTGTGGCATTGGCAGGCTCTTCAAAACACTACCTCATGGTTGAATCACAACTGAAACCAATCCTTGCATATATGGGTGCATTCTTAGTTCAAAAATATGTATTTATTGAAGATGCAGACTTTGAGGATGGCATCATAGCCAACACCAACATTCTCCATCGCATCCATCAACTGTGCTATGACAGTATGTTTATGGCAAAAACCTATGAGCACTCAAAAGGTGCATACAACCCAACACATACACAGACCCATACTTTGTAATCGAAGGGTGTTATTCATGATTTTTGGTGTTCTCTTTGGGACCAATCCCTTCAAAAAGCTTGAAAAATGATGTGCGCTTATGATCGAGATGTGCTTTGTAGTCAAGGCTAAAGAATGCCGCAAATATAATATCCAACACATACATGATGGTAAGCCGTGTCGCAAAGGATGAGATCTTATCATAATGATCTTCAAAGGAAGCAAGATATAACACATAGTCCGATGCATCAACATGCGGATTGCCTTGGGTGGAAGTCAACAATAAGATCTTCGTTTTATTGATCTTGAGAATATTATAAATCAATTGTACCGTAGGACCCCGTCCACCATACGAAATAATAATCGCAAAGTCATCCTCTGTACTGTTTGCAGCGGTCAACCGCTGTACATACTCTTCCACAGGAGCCAATACATCAATCCCAATCTCTTGCATTTGAAACTTAAAATTTTCTGCGAAGTATAGATTTGCAGAGGAAGCATAGAGACTTATGCGCTTTGATTTTCGCATCTGATTCACCACTTCACCCAAAACATCCAAATCCATCAATCCATCGGACTCATCAATCGTTTTAAGGTAGATTTGATGCATGTTCTTCATAATTTGATAGTTTGTATCCGTCTCTAGAATTGGGAAGTTATAGTCCTCTATGGACGTTTCATGGCGTGATCCAATCAAGGACTTCGCAATCTCGCCTTTTAAGTCTGAAATGCCACTTAACCCTAATTTATCCACAAGGCGATAAATGGTGGATACTGATACATACGATGCCTCAGCGATTTCTTTTGGCCGTAGGCTCACAATTTTTGAAGGATCCTCTAAAATAAAATCAACCAACACTTTTTCATTGTTTGTTAAGTCTTTAAGCTCAACCAGTTTTCTTAGTATTGACATAACTCAGTTTCCTTTCACGTTGTTACTCATGAGAAAAAAATTTCAAAGATGCTTTTCTTACCTTCATTTTACGATAGAATCTTATCATGCACAACGGCATTTTCCCTTTATAATATAAATATAGACGGAAAAAACCAACCAACCAAGGATATCACAAACCATGTTTACCTCATGGATTTACATTACACAAATAACTTCCTAAAACGTGATATCCGCTCCGTCTTTTTTTTGCGTACGTATTAGCTCAATCTAGCCCTTCATGCCAATCATAAATCTACAGTGAGCGACTCCATTAACACTAAAGGCTGTCGATTTTTGGATCAACAGCCTTGGTTTTACTTTAAATTCCAAATGTCTTCGTTATACGATGCGATTGTGCGATCACTGGAGAAGAATCCAGCATTCGCAATGTTCATCATCATCTTAGAAGCCCATTCCATTCTATTTTCATAGTCTTCAAACATTTCATTTTTAACCCAAACATAGTCTTCAAAATCAAGTAAGGTCATGAACGGATCATGATCTACTAGGTGATAACGAAGGCGGTTCAAGCAGTCAAAGGTTCCAATATTACGCATCGGTTCAGATGTAAGGAAATCCACACAACGGCGAATCCATGGTGTATTTTCATACATAGCACGTGGATTATACGATCCAGACCCCAGCAAATCAATGACTTCATCCGAGTGTTTCCCAAAAATATAGATGCTTTCATCGCCAACATGTTCAGCGATTTCTACATTCGCCCCATCAAGGGTTCCTAATGTTAAAGCACCATTCAACATGAGTTTCATGTTACCCGTACCACTTGCTTCTTTACTTGCCAGTGAAATTTGTTCAGACACATCACATGCAGGAATCAACATTTCCGCTTTGGTTACATTGTAATTTTCCACAAAGACAATTTGAATGTGTTTGCGAACGTCTTCATCCGACTCAATCAATGTTTGCATAACAAGCAATGCATGAATAATGTCTTTCGCAATCACATAAGCGGGTGCAGCTTTTGATCCAAAGAAAAATGTAATCGGACGTTTTGGCACAACACCATCTTTAATGCGTAAATACAGATAGATAATGTAGAGTAAGTTCATTTGTTGACGTTTGTATTCATGAAGGCGCTTGATTTGAATATCAAAGATAGAATTCACATTAACCTTGCGTCCCGATATCTCGTAGATATAGTCGACACATTGTTGTTTCTTAAGGTGTTTAATATCTAAAAGTTCTTGAAGTGCTTCTTTGTCCTCTTTGAATGCCTCAAGTTTCACAAGGCTCATTGCATCTTGAGTGAAGTCTTCACCAATCTTGGATTCTATCCACGATGTGAGTTCACGGTTACTGAATTGTAACCAACGACGGAAGGTAATTCCGTTTGTTTTGTTGTTGAAGCGTTCAGGATACAACTCATAAAAGCTCTTTAAGGTTGTCTTCTTTAAGATTTCAGTATGCAACGCCGCAACACCATTAATGCTGTGGGAGAAGTTACATGCTAATGCAGCCATGTGAACAATGTAGTAATACCCAACAATCCCAATGAACGGATCTTTGCTGCGTGAGCGTGCTTCACGGTCTAATTTCCAAATCATTTCCGATAAGTTACGATCAATGGTCTCAAAATATGAGATTGGCCATGTTTCAAGTGCTTCTGCCAAAATCGTATGGTTTGTATACGCACAGGTCTTGGTGACAATTTCCACAATTTTATCAAATGCAATCCCACGTTTCTCAAGTTCAAGGGCTAGCATTGGAATCACCATCACAGGATGGGTGTCGTTTAATTGAATCGCTACATGTTCGTGTAAGGTTTCAATATGCGCTTCATGTTGGCTTAAAACCCATGCTAAGTTACATTTCACCATAAAATACTG
Organism: Erysipelothrix larvae; assembly: GCF_001545095.1. NCBI lineage: Bacteria > Bacillati > Bacillota > Erysipelotrichia > Erysipelotrichales > Erysipelotrichaceae > Erysipelothrix > Erysipelothrix larvae. Next base: position 330,877 of record NZ_CP013213.1, on the reverse strand, counting down.
TTGGATAAAACGCAACCGTTTTCCTGCATCCGTTGAATCGTCTGGGTATAAGAAAAGGGTTAAGTTTTTATCGATGGCTTCTAAGTTAAATTGAATGCCATCACCCACTAGTGTTTCATCCACACTCTCTAAATCAAATAAACGCAAGGTTGTTTTTTCACCATTGTATCCCAAAATATCAAGGTTATACATACGTCCAATCACAGAGGTGCTTCCCAGTGTTACTGGAACTGTGAAATCTGTTTTTGTAAGCCAGCTTGGTTTTTCTAACCACACATCTTTGGTTTCATGTTGGAAATGATCCTTACCGAATACTTGTTTAAACAGTCCAAAGTGATAGTTTAGACCTAAGCCTTCACCATTAAGACCCAGTGTTGCGATTGAATCCAAGAAACATGCCGCAAGACGTCCAAGACCACCATTGCCCAATGATGGTTCAGGTTCGTATTCTTCAAGGTCAGATAAGCGATAGCCCATGCTTTCTACTGCTTCCTTTACTTCATCGTAAATGCCTAAATTCATAAGGTTGTTTGATAAGAGCTTCCCAATTAGAAACTCAGCTGACATATAGTAAAGGGTTCGGTCCCCACTAACATGGGGTATGTTTTTCATTTTGTTTTGTACACATTGGTTCACTGCGTGATAAAGTTTATCGATTGTTACACCGTCTAAATCTTGTCCAAGCAACGCCAATAATTCTTGACGAATCATAAAAAATCTCCTTTTATTCCTTGTATACTTTACCACAAAATTGGATGTAAACCAAATAAGATGTGAAAATAAAAACGAGTCAGACCAATTGATTTGACATAAGTCAATTGATTTGCCTCGTTTTTTACTTTTTAGTTTCGGTTGGTTTGTTCCATCATGATTTTGAATTTCAACAAGCGTTTATTAAATTCATCATCAAAATCCACGACTTTCCATTCCCAGTTAGGACTGCCAACGGTTCCTGGTGCATTCATACGTGCTGCATTACCCAAGCGCAAAATATCTTGCATCGGTAAGATCGCATAGTCCGCATTCAATGAAAGGGTATAATGACATACACGGTCAATAAAGTTGAAATCCTTGATGCCACATTTGCCGATATCACGGCGTACTTCCATTCTACGTTTCCACGTATTATCTTGAACCCAGCCACCAATTGGTTGATTATCATGAGTTCCAGTATAAATCAGAAGATTTTGCGGCATTGTTTTATCCCGTTCAATTTCTTCTTTTTTAATTGAATATTGAATGATTTGCATGCCTTTAAGTTTGTAATCATCCCGTAATTCAAGCACTTCCGGTCTTAAATCGCCTAAATCTTCCACAACAATCTTTAAATCTGGGATTTGGGCATACATTGAATCAAAGAATTGATTGCGTGGCCCAATACGCCACTCACCATCTTTAGCGGTGGTTGACTTGCCATCCACAACCCAATACGTATCAAAAGCCCTAAAGTGGTCAATACGAATGATATCAAACATGGTCTGGTTCCATGACAAACGATCAACCCAATAGCGGTAGTTATCCTTTGCCATCCGTTCCCATGCATAAATCGGATTGCCCCACAACTGACCTTCATCACTGAAGTAATCAGGTGGAACACCTGCAACCAATGTTGATGTCCCATCTTCATCCAAGAAGAAAAGATCACGGTTAAAGTATACATCTGCTGAGTCATGACCTAGGTAGATTGGAATATCTCCCATAATCAAAACATCTTTTGCGTTGGCATACGCTTTTAATTCAAGCCATTGTTCCATAAAAATATATTGGAGGAACTTATGGTAATTCACAATGTCTTCATCTGGTATGAGTCGGGTCCACTGTGTCCAAGATACAAAACCATTGATCGTACGCAGTGACATAAACACAGCATAATCATGAAGCCATGCCGTCTCTTTCACAAACTTCTCATAGTTTTCATCCGGTACAAAGTGTGCATACGCTTCTTTTAGAAAGACATCTTTCTTAATTCGAACCGCATCATAGTCAACATGCCCTGTCTTTACATCAAAGCTTGGCACACTTAATCCAAGCGCTTGATACAGTTTCTCCACAGAGATATATATTTCATCCCCGGCAAATGCAGAATAGGATTGATAGGGCGAATTCCCATACCCTAATGGGTTTAATGGGAGAATTTGCCACAATGATGCATGTGTACTTGACAACTTGTCAATCCATTCATAAGCATGTTTCCCTAAATCACCGATCCCAAAGGATCCTGGAAGACTCGATACCGCAAGCAGTATTCCGCCTCGTCGATTATTCATGGTTCACCTTCCATATTTCGTCTGCATATTGCGCAATCGTACGATCACTTGAGAAGTATCCCGCATTGGAAATATTCACAATCATCATCTTCGCCCAGTGAAGACGATCCTCATATGCATCAAGCATTCTATTTTTTGTTTCAACATAATCATCAAAATCCAAGAGTGTCATAAACCAGTCTTTACTGATTAGTTCATGGTGAAGGCGTGACAAGTTTTCGTGTGTTCCTTCTTTCAACATTTCTTCACTTACCAAGGTATCAATTGCACGTTTAATGTTGTCATTGGTTTCATAGTAATGACGTGCATTGTATCCAGAAGTTGCGTATAGGTCAATGACTGTATCACTGTGTTTTCCAAAGATAAACACATTTTCAGGTCCTACAAGATCAGCAATCTCTACGTTTGCACCATCGAGTGTTCCTAAGGTTAAGGCCCCATTCAGCATCAACTTCATATTCCCTGTACCACTTGCTTCTTTACTTGCAAGTGAAATTTGTTCTGAAATATCACCCGCAGGAATCAAATGTTCTGCTTTGGATACATTGTAGTTTTCCACAAATACAATTTGAAGATACTGCGATACCACAGGATCTTTTTCAATGATTGAAGAGAGTGTAAGCAATGCGTGAATGATATCCTTCGCAATGGTATAAGCAGGTGCTGCTTTTGAACCAAAGAAGAAGGTTACCGGACGTTTTGGAAGATGCCCTTCACGAATCTCATGCATCATATGAATAATGTAAAGTAAGTTTAATTGTTGACGTTTGTACTCATGAAGCCGTTTGATTTGAATATCAAACACAGATGTAGGATTTACATCAATCCCTTCTGTTTTCTTAATGTAGGATACAAGATCGTCTTTACGTTCTTGTTTGATGCGCAGTACATCTTCTTGGACTCTCGCATCATCTTTAAATGCTTCAAATGCACGAAGTTGGGTTGCTTCACTTAAGAATCCATCGCCAATTTTGTCAATGAGATATTGAGTTAGTTCAGGATTACTGAATTGCAACCAACGACGGAATGTAATCCCATTTGTTTTGTTGTTGAAGCGATCTGGATATAGATCTGCAAATGCCTTCAACTCAGAATTCACTAAAATATCAGTATGTAGGGATGCAACACCATTGGTACTGTAGCTGAAGTGAATGGATAAAGAAGCCATATGAACACGTTTGTCTTTATCTAAAATCGCAACCGCTGGGTCTTTTGATACCGCATCAACTTTCTTTTGTAATTTCTTAATAATCACCACTAATTCATGATCCATAGCTTCAAAATAGCTCAACGGCCATTTTTCGAGTGCTTCCGCAAGAATTGTGTGGTTTGTATATGCAAACATTTTTTGAACATCACTGCATGCTTCATCAAATGATTTGCCATGTTTCATCAAGCGTTGGATTACCAATAAAATTGACATCGCAGGGTGCGTATCGTTGATTTGTACAACGACGGATTGATAGAGATGGTCAATATCATCGTGATGCTTATCAAAGATATAGCTCACATTACTCATTGTCATGAAGTATTGTTGCGCAAAACGAAGACGCAATCCTTGTTCTGTTGAGTCATCTGGATATAAGAATAAGGTTAGGTTTGAATCCACTTTACTTTGATCAAAATCAATGCCTTGTGTTACCAGTGTCTCATCAATTGAATCAAGATCAAAAAGACGCAGTGTGGTTTTTTTCCCACGATATCCTAAGACATCAATTTCATGCATTCTTGATGTGACATTCACATCACTGAGTTTAAAAGAATACACGGTATCTGTTTTACGTAACCATGATGGTTTATCAAGCCATACATCCTTTGTTTCAACTTGCATGTGATTTTCAAACACTTGTTTAAAAAGTCCAAAGTGATACACAAGTCCCAATCCTTCACCATTAATGCCCAAGGTTGCGATTGAATCTAAGAAACACGCTGCAAGACGTCCCAGTCCACCATTTCCTAAGGATGGTTCTGGATCATAGCCTTCTACTTCAGAAATATCACGACCATGTTCTTTCAAGGTTTGTGCGATTTCATGATAAATACCAAGGTTCATCATGTTATTTGATAAGAGTTTCCCAATTAAGAATTCCGCAGACATATAGTAAACCGTACGATCACCGTGAACATGTTCCATATTCTCAATGCGTTTTTGTGTTACCGATAAGACTGCTTGATATAAAGCATCCAATGATGCTTCTTCGATGTTATTGTTTGTTATTGCCAAAAGTTCCTCGCGAATCATAAATTCCTCCTCTTTAAAGTATGACATCGTCGTAGTTAATACGATCAATTTTATAAACAATGTGTTTTATACGTCCCTCTTCCCCCAAAAACAGACGATGTGCTTCATCCACAGCAGACTCAGAGATTTCGAAGAAATCTTGACATACTGTTAGGATGCGATAATTCATATAACCCAGTAGTTTGATGCCATCATAACCACAGACAGGTCTAAATATATCTTTCTCTTTGAGTGCTTTAATTGCGCCAATGGCCATCAAATCCGAAGCACAGACTACAATATTGGCTTTCTCACCGTATTTCATGCATAAATCATGGGCTTTGCGTTCACTAAAGTCCGCAAATTGAACATTGATGTCAACGCCACATTCTTGTCCTGCTTTCAATACACCTTTAAGTCTCAGTTCTGTAACAAATCCATCTTGACGTCCTCCCAAATACAGGATTTGACGTAAGTGATTGCCATCAAAGCCATCAATCATCTGTTTTGTAATATCATATTGTGCCAACAAATGATCTACCATAACCGATGTTGTTCGCTTTGTTACAATCGGTGCATCGACAACGACACTTAGGAAATGATCTTCTTCAATCATTTCTTTAAAATGCGGTTGTTCCTTATGGAGTCCATAAACGATTAATGCTTGGACTTGTAAAGACTTGAAGAACTGAATTAACTCTTTTTTATTTTTATCCTCAAACATTGTCGAGAATATCGTAACGAGTTCATACTTATACTCCTTGGAGCGATTAAACGCCCCAAAGAGATATTGCATGTTGATTTCATCGATTGCTTGTCGTTTATTATTGATAAACACAACGATCGCAATCCGTTTGTTTTGTTTCGATGATAAAGCACTGGCAACAGTATTGGGTACATAGTCAAGCGCGTCGACTGCATCCATTACTTTTTTCCGCGTCGTATCACTGACATAAGCATAGTTATTGAGTACTTTCGAGACCGTTGATACCCCAACCCCTGCTTTTTTTGCGACATCATTAATTGTTGCCATACTTCCACCTCACTTGTTTTATTGTGTTATGGTTACAACCACACTTGACCATCCGCCCAGAGTCAACTCATTTTGAGAATGCGATTGTGTTCCATCCACTAATGTTACCTTTTCTATTCCATTTATTTTAACAGTTTGTGAATCATCTGAGAAGTTGTGAATCACAATAATTTCATCCATTTGTGTCGCATAGATCGATTCTTCACCCAAATCGACCACTTTAACACTTGCTCGTGAAATTTGTGGATACATATTTCGCACACATACAACCCGTTGGTAATGCATCAACAACGACGTTTTATCTTCAAGTTGTTCTTTTACCCCTTTTTCAAGCGTATTGGTTTGGGTTGCATTGGGTGGGGGATTTGGAATAAAGGCATCATCGCTGGTACTCCATACCATCGGTAAGCGTTTGTTTTCATCAATCCCACTTCCCTTCATCCCAATTTCTTCTCCATAATAAATGAAGACATTTCCTGGCATTAAAAGGTAAGTACTTGCTGCCATGCGTTGATAGTTTTCATTCACACTTAAATAACCCGCACTGCGGTTATTGTCATGATTGGATAGAAAGACTGCATCCAAGGCACCTTCATTGAACGATTGAATCGTATCCGTGTGATTTACCACAAGATTAGCAAGTGCGTTTCCTTGGCCTCTTTGAATTGATTTCACGATATCACCACTTTGTTGACTGAAATCAAAGTTGAAGAAACTATCCACACCACTTGCAAACATACGATTCACAATACTTCCAGAAGTCCATGCCTCACCCACAAGATAAGCATCGCTTCGTTCTTGTTTAACTATATCATTAAACCAGGTTAAGAATTCAACATTCTTTTCAAGATTTTCCGCAAAGAAATGGGTTGTTGCATCAAGACGGAAGCCTTTTATGCCTTTATCCATCCAAAATCCAACAATATCTTGAATTTCAGACCGAACCGTTTCATTCGCAAGATTTAAGTCAGGCATTCCTTCCCAAAACACTGCTTCAAAATACAAATCATTGCCAGCTCGGGCGAACCCTGTTTGTGGCGTTGTTGAGAAATTATAGAAATCACACTCTGGTGTTTGATCACAGGTGCCATTCAGCTGTGCTGAAACAGCTTTTAAAAACCAAGGATGACGTGATGAGGTATGGTTAAGTACGAGATCAAGAATCAAGTCCATCCCCCGTTCATTCATTTCATCTACCAAGGCATCAAAGTCTTCCATTGTTCCAAAATCTTCATCAACACCATAATAATCGACAACATCATATTTATGATAAGTTGGGGATGGATGGATTGGTGTGAGCCAAATAGCATTTGCACCCAAATCATATTGGATGTAATCTAACTTCTCACGAATACCGTTTAAATCCCCAATACCATCGCCATCACTATCACTAAATGATCCTACAAAGATTTGATAGTAGGTGCTGTTGATTTCGGGTTTAACATACTCCAGTTCATCAGAACTTGAAGCACACCCCGTCAACAATAAGATACTGAGAATAAGAGAAAGTAGTCGTTTCACCCTTTAACAGATCCTCCAGTAACTCCCGAAACATAGTATTTCTGCATGAAGATAAAGAGAATTGTAATTGGAATCGCAACCACAACCGCACCGGCACAGAATTGTGTAAAGTAAGTCCCAATATTTTCACGTTTCAACATTTCATACAAACCAATCGCCATGGTGAAGTTATTATAACTATCACGCATAATGATTGAAGCAAACACGAAGTCTACCCATGGTGCCATAAAGGATGTAAGAATGGTATAAATAACGATTGGTTTTGACATTGGAAGGGTAATCTTCCAGAAAATTTGACTTTTTGTTGCGCCATCAATCATCGCTGATTCATCAATTGCCTTTGGAATCGTATCAAAGAACCCTTTGGAGATGTAATACCCCATTGCAGCGCCCCCTGAATACACAAGGATTAATGCCCAAAGTGTTTGTGTTAGTCCAAACATTTTCAAGATATGATAAATCGCAATCATCGACATAAAGCCTGGAAACATCCCGATTACAAGAATAATCTTCATGTATTTCTCACGCATACTAAATCGTAAACGAGAGAATGCATAGCTGGTCATCAACACAAGCATTGTGGAAATAACACAGGAGATGACTGCCACAAATAATGTGTTTCCAAACCAACGCGGAAAGTTAAACAAGCGAGTATCTGTAAATAAGTTAATGTAATTATCAAAGGTAAATTGTCTTGGAATAATGTTATTGGTAGGTCCAGTTGATTCGCCTCTAAAGGATTGTAGAACAAGCCATACAATCGGCAACAACCACACCGTACATAGTACCGTAAGGAATGAATGTCCAGTAATTGATGTGAGTCTTTGTTTGAATTTTATACTTTTCATTATTGGAATGTACTCTCCCTTCCGTCTTCAAGTGTTCTTCTAAATACTACAAGTGATAACGTAGCCATAATCATAAAGATTATGATCCCAATTGCAGATGCAAGTGCATAGTTCTTTTCAGTAAGTGCAAGTTTATAAAGCCATGTTACAAGTAAGTCCGTACGTCCCGCTTTATAATAACTCAAGGTTAGCGGTCCACCACCGGTGAGAAGGAAGATTACGTTGAAGTTATTGATATTTCCTACAAACTGAGTAATCAGATACGGTGTTGTGACATTTAACATATATGGCAAGGTAATTTTTCTGAATTGTACCCAAGCGGATGCACCATCAATGCGTGCACTTTCATACATATCTTGCGGTACGTTCATCAAGATTCCCGATGTAATCAACATTGTATATGGAATCCCTACCCATACGTTCACAACAATTACCGTAATACGGGCAATGTTAGGATCCGTTAAGAACTTGATCGGTTGGAATTCACTGATCCAACCCCACGATGCAAGCAATCCATTCAATGCACCATTATCGGATAAGAGTTGGGACATCAACATTAAACTTACAAATTGTGGTACCGCAATGGTAACAACCAACAGCGTACGCCATAGTTTTTTGAGTTTAATTTGTTTGTGATTGATTAACATCGCCACAAGCATTCCCAAGACATAGTTTAAGAATGTTGCAAAGAATGCCCAAATGAGTGTCCACAGTAACAACGAATAGAATGTTCCTGAGATAATTCCATTGCTTGCAACTAAGTCTCTAAAGTTATTGAGCCCAACCCATGTAAACAAGTTTCCTGGAGGTTGGTGGTTAATATCGTAATTGGTAAAAGCGATAAAGATCATAAAGATCAGTGGTAGTATCGTAAAGATTGTAACAAGTACTGTTGGTAATGAAAGTACTGTGATATGAAACTTCCCATCCATTAAATCATGACAATCTTGTTTGAATGATATGAGTGGTTGTTTGGACTCACATAACTGCTGATTCTCAACGGCGTTTTTTACACTTAAGCGATAGACACCCACAAATGCAATGAATAGAAGTACAGCCATAACTCCAAAGAGAAGAAACAACATTGAGTTATCCCCTTGAGTATAGACATAGATACCCCGTGCTTCATCAAAGACTTGCCCTTGTTCTACCGTACCTAAGGTACGAAGACCCGCAATTTGCGATAAACCTGACGTTATCATATATGCGATAAATCCAATTTGAATCAAAAGATATGTAAACCCTCTTACGTATTGTTTTCGCAAGAATGATCCCGCTCCCATCACAACCAGTGACAGTTTCGTTTTTGAATCGCCATCTTTTATTGCAAACTTAAATGGTTCGAAAAATTGTTTAAGTTTCTCCATTATTGACTCCTTTATAAAACACAAAATTGGAGGTGGACAACCACCTCCAACCCATGTTTAGTTATTTTACTTAGTGATTTGAGCAACCATTTCATCCAATAGTTCTTGCATTGGACGTGTGCTTCCGTTTTCAATTTCAGTACCGAATGCTTCAGCAGGACCCCAGAATGTATCAATAACATCCATTTGGCTTGATGAGTAAGGTGCTTGAGCAGCAAGTGCGCTTAATGCAACGTTTGCTTGTACAGCTTCGCTTGCAGCAGCTTTTAAGTTAGAAGGGCCTGTAGCACGTTCTTCAAAACGAATAATTTGGCTTTCTTCATTACTTAAGAATTCAGCAAGTTTCATTGCTTCTTCAGGGAATTCTGTACTTGTTTTCACACCGTACAATTTATATCCACCAAAGCTACCTAATTGAACTTGTTCACCAGCTTTTGTAAATGTTGGAAGTTTAGTAGCAGCATAGCCTTCACCAAATGCGTTCTCAAAGTCATCAGCCATCCATGTTCCAGAAACAGCCGCAATAATTGAACCATCTTCTAATCCTGCAAGTAATGCAGCATCGTCACCAGTAATGTGTGCTTGTGAGTTAGCGAATGTACGAATTGCTTCACCAACTGCAAGACCTGCTTCATTATTCCAGTCAACAATTTGTTTACCATCAGCTAAGCTCAGTTCTCCACCAGCTCCTAAGAAGAATGAAGCAATATACCAACCATTTGATAGGTCGAAGTAGATTCTCTTACCTTCAGCATCAGCACGTGCAACCATTGCATCCAATGATTTTACGTCTTCTTCTGAGAAGATTTCTGAGTTGTAGTACATGAAGTATCCATTATCTGCTGAGAATGGATAAGCAAATAGTTTGTCATCTAACATAGAAGCTTCAACTGAACCTTGTCCATTTGCAGCGATAATTGCATCTTTGTTTAGTGTGATTTGGTAAAGAGCACCTGCATCAACTAATGTACGTAATTGGTCATTAGGGAATGCAAACACGTCAGCAGCTGCATCTAAGTCAGCAAGTACTTGTTCACGTGCGTCTGGTTCACCAACAACACCAAGTTCGATTGTATAGTCTGTATCTGGGTTTGCAGCTTTAAACGCTTCAACACGTTCTTTCAAGAACGCTTGGTCATCTTGTGACCCCCATAATTTTAAAGTTACTGGACCTTTGTCATCACCACTTGATGTAGATCCGCATGCTACTAGTGCAAAAGTAGCCAGTGTAATCGCTAATAAGCGAAAACCTTTCTTAAACATATTATTTCCTCCTACGAAAACTTATGAAATCGTTTTCCTACCACTATTATACAAAAATTATGCTACGTGTCAACACTTATGTATGCGATTTCAGAAAACGTTTCCCACAAAATGTTGGAAACCTACTTTTTAAGCACTTTTCTGGATATAAATTTTTTTTGTATTTTTTTAAGATTTTGCAATGATTGTTTTTGTTATAAGAATATTCGGATCAAATCTATCTTTACAAACTTGACTGTTTGTTTGATGATTTGCTTCAATGATTCATATAAGGCGAAAGCCAATGGGGATAGCTCTTATGATAAAATCAATCAATACACTTTTAAACCTTTTACTGATTGCGACACTTCTTGGCGTCGTATTTGTCGCTTATTATTTGAACTTTTCAATTGCATTGGACGCCTTAGATTGGAATTGGAGTGCTGAAGAATACCTGAATGCCAGTGCACCCTTTAGATATTATATTTTCCTTTCACCTTATTTGGTTTCAGGGTTATTTATTGGAAAAAAATTCAACAATCGTTAATCAAAAGTTACAGTAAAAGAGGTGCTCCCACATTTGTGATCGCACCTCTTTTTGAAACCATATCCTTTAGATTTTTAATTAACTAAACCCACGCTTTATGATTAAGCATTGATTTCATACCCAATCGTTTTATCCACAATGTTTATGTTCCATGTTGTATTACCATACACGTAGATTAAGGTAGTGTCGTTCATACGGGCATGGTATCCTTCAGTTACCTGATACATATCATTGCGTACTTGAATCCATTTCTGAACCGTTTCATTCATCGATTGATACGCATCCAGTGTTTTCCATCGAATCATATTAATGTCATCGGGTGATTGATACGAATTATGATCCCCTTGTTTATCTCTAAAGAAGCTTTGACCAATTTGTAAGAATGCAACCCCTTGTGACATTAAAATAATTCCAATCATAAACAATGCTTTTTCCCATGACTCACCATTCATCTTCACACGATCTGCGACCGTTAAGTTATCATGACATTCGACATAGTTTACACTTTGTTTGGTATGTGTAAAGACGGTTGGTCTATACCCTGGATCTGCGCTCCCAAAGATTGCGGATACGATTGAATCAACAGGGATTCCACGATGACCAGCAAACCCTAAGTCTTCTCCATCCAAAGAACCACCAATGGTATTTCTAAAGACATCATTGAAAAACCCAACATCAGGGAGTTTGTATTGATTTTCAATGGTTGCGCACAGTCCATCATCAAGAACTGTTGGCATTTTCCACCCTTCACCGTATACCATAATCTCTGGCATACGCACTTGGATTTGACGCATCGTTTCAATATCTGTAAGCCCCATTAAATCAAATCTAAAGCCATCAACTTTAAAGGTGTCCACATAATAGGCACAGGTATCAACAATCAGTTTGCGACACATTACTTTCTCTGATGCGAGCTCATTTCCACAAAATGACCCGTCACTCAGTTTCATATCCTCACGATATCTAAAGTAATAATAAGGGACAAGAATATTTAGGGGATGGTATTGTTGTTTATACACATGATTAAACACCACATCCATATTCACACCCACACCTGCTTTATGATACCCATCAACTACTTTCGCAAAATCACGAATGATTTGATGTGCATCTTTGACATTGCTGCTGTAACTTCCTTCAAGTGCCATATATTGCATGGGATCATAACCCCAGTTGTATTTACGAAGCGGGTTCAATTCATCCACCGTTTCAAAATCATTGATCGGCATGAGTTGAATGTGACTCACCCCTAAATCAAGAATGTGTTTCATGCCATAATTCCCATGACTTTCTAAAAGGCCTAAGAAATTACCACGATTTATAAAAGGAACTTCAGGGTCCATTGAGAAATCACGCACATGGACTTCAAGCAAAGTTTGCGGTCCTTTTGGTTTAAAGTCTTCGATTTCAAGGTCAAGTTTAGTGAAATCCACAACCACAGACCCACCCCGATTTGGCATGGACGCTTTAGCATAAGGATCGGTTGTTGTTAAGCGTTCACCATGTGCCACCACTGCGTAGGCATATAAAGCGCCATGCAAATTTTGATCAAATTGCGCCGTATAGATCCCTTTAATATTTCGGGTCATTGGATAGGTATTGCCATCGAGTTTTAATTGAACATCTTCAGAAGTTGGAGACCATACAGCAAAATAGGTTTTTTCATCTTCTACCCACGATCCAAGACGAGCATCTTCGACACCAAAGGTGTCTTCAAACCACTGTGTCTTCACAATCATCCGTGGAATTACATGAACATACACATCGCCAATCACAAGTTCAATTGGCGTTCCAATCGGTAATTCAGGACAACTTAGTTCATAAACCCATTGTCCTTCATGACCATTTACACTCAACACTTCCAACGTATTAATGCCATACAACACCTTATCAACTAAAGGCGTATCACTGAGCAGGTGTAAAATATGAACATCATCATAATAAGCAATCATCATCGTTATCGTTCCTCACTCACATAGACGGAGATGCTTTTCTCCATTACTGAGAACACAGCGGTCCCGTCACTATCTACTTCTACCACTAAATCTGGGTTTAGTGCATCTACAAACGTCTTCCCTGCGTTTCGTTTCCCAACAAACATCCGCTTTTGCGCTTGGTTTGCGTTATTTATCACCACAACACAACCATCCCCTTCATCGTTTCCTGTATAGACCCATCCTATCTGATGTGCATCATCCAGAAAATCAAAACGGGTACCGTAGAGGTTTGTTTGGCGTAATTTCATTAACAGTTCCAAACATTCGACTTTCTCCATGCCATTCTCAGGATCTCCATACAAATCACCATAAAATACACAGGGTGTCCCCGCATCTCTTAATAGAGTCAATGCATACGCATGCGGTTTAAACCAATGTTCCACAAAGGATTCAAGAGATTGCCCAGGTTGTGTATCATGGTTATCAACAAAGGTTATTGAATAATGGGGGTTATTACTTACAAGTGTACCATTAAATATCGTCCGTAAATCATAGTTTTCTTTCTCTATCGAGGCATTTTGTAGTGCATGGTGCAGTGGGACATCAAATAAACTCATTGAAAAGTCCACATCCATTAAGTAATTATGAAGCGCTTTTAAATCACCACTCCAATATTCACCCACTGCTACAAGTGTATTGTCTTCACCCCGTAATGCACGCAGTGCTTCTTTAAAGAATGGGAATTGAATGTGTTTTACCGCATCCAATCTTACACCATCAAATTTCACGAGATCTTTATACCAGCGAATCCAACGCAACAACTCATCACGCACTTCTTGATTGCTGAAGTCAACATCCGCACCCATTAGGTAATCATAGTTAACGTACTCAGCATCCACTTTTGTCGCCCATTCTTTACCATCAAACAAGAAAACACCTTGTTCATGATCACGTGCATCATAATCAATTCCCGTAAAATGCGTATGATTCCACTTAAAGTCAGAATACACATCCCCACGCCCTTCAAAATTATATTGCGTCCACGCTTCAATCGTTTTCTCTTCAATTTCTTCCATTCGATTTTCACTATTTACGAGCTTGGCTGGAACTTCTTCAGTACCATCCGCCCCAATCCGGTGATTCAGAACGACATCGACCATCACATCAATTCCCTCGTCCTTTAGTGCTTGGATTGCTTCGAGGTATTCTTGCTTTGTACCATACTTCGTACGCTCAGACCCCTTTTGATCAAACTCCCCTAAATCGTAGAGGTCATAAACCCCATACCCTGTATCATTTGATCCTGCTGCCCCTTTATAAGCTGGGGGAAGCCATATCATTGTTAGTCCAAGTTCTTTATAGTGTTTTGCTTCTTCTTTAATCTTTACCCATAGGTTATCTTCAGTTTTTACATACCATTGAAATGCCTGGAATAATGTTTTTCGGTTCATAAACCGTTACCTCCATAATTTCTAGCCTCAATTATAACACAAACAAATACAACTAAAATTATTGTCACCCTCAAATAAATCGTCATCCAGTATAAAATCACTAATGAACCCCCAGTAAACTTATATAATTTTAATCGATTTTAGGAATTTGTTAAGGGATTGCTCAATTTAACAAGATTCTTTAAAAATTCATGATATCAAACGAGCATCAACAACGGTTGACGTCCACATTATAACAAATCCCCAACCACTATACATCATTACCACGCCTTTGAAAACCTTGACGTCGCAAAAAATACACTTTATTCCCATAAATTTATGTCTGACTCACCTTGCGTCTCCATCTATCTTGTCCATCTTCTCGTGAATTGATGCGCCATACTTATCGCAAAATCGGTGATGGTATAAATCAACACAGGGTACAGCCTGATCATTTATGGGGTATCAACAACCAGCATCCTTTATCAGTGCAATCATCAATGGTCTTAAAAAGAGCTCACCTTATTTGCATTCAATGAAGGATGCAAAGCACTTATGGATAAACCTATTTAAGTAGTGTCTGAAAATAATAAAGAACCACATCATGTGGTTCTTTATTTTAAGTGGACTATGCAAATATGAGCTCTTTTTTGTCTTTGATAGGTTTATAACATATGCTCAGACATACACTCAAACTCATTGTTGACTCAAATATTCACGAGCTTCGGAAATAAAGTAAAGCGATCCTGTAATGATAAACGTGCCACCATTTCTATGGTTTAGTCCATAATCAATGGCTTCATACTTATCTTTAATCACAATGGCATCATGTCCCATCGCCAAATTCTCTGCAGATTCAGCACGACTAAAGTTAAATTCAGTAATGATGAGTGTATCCGCTTGTGCTTCAAGCAAGCTAACCATGGTCTTATATTCTTTATCTTTTAATGCTGTAAATAATATTGTCCACGGTTTTGGAAGCAGTTGAAGACTCTCTATAAGCTTTGTGACACCATTCATATTATGTGCACCATCAAGATAAACAGATTCACGAATCTCTTCAAAACGCCCCGCCCAGTGTGTTAATTCTAACCCTGATTTAATGGTATCGCTCGATATTTGGGGATCATATTGTTTCACAATATACGCAGCTAAGGTTGCATTCTCAACTTGATAAATCGGTTGATTCACCAAACTAATCTCTGTATCAAAGACCTTAAAGGTGACTGATTTTTGATCAACTTTGTAATCTGGTATGTTGATTTGAAGATACGGTGCATGTCTTTGTCTTGCGACTTCCTTAATGACATCTTGCGCACTTTTTTGTTTTTCTGTGGTAAGCATTGGGACCCCTTGTTTAATGATTCCAGCTTTTTCAAAGGCAATCTTTTCAAGTGTATCCCCTAAGATATCCATGTGATCAAAATCAACATGGGTTATGGCACTGACTTTAGGAATGATCACATTCGTTGCATCCAAACGCCCCCCTAAACCCACTTCATAAATACAGACATCAACCTTTTGATCTCTGTAGTAAATAAGGGAAATCAGCATATCGATTTCAAACATACTGAGTCCATGTTTTTCCCACACTGCATGGGTATCATTAATGTACTGAAGCAACACATCATCAGCAATAGGCTCATTATTAATCCGAATGCGATCATTGTGTGCGATTAAATGTGGTGAAGTAAAACTTCCGACACGGTATCCTGCATTTTCAAGGATGCTTCGTGTAAAATCTGTGGTAGAACCTTTTCCATTGGTTCCCCCAATATGAATACATGACAGTGCGTTTTGAGGATTGTTGTATTCAGGCAATGCATTGAGTAGACCATCTATTCCCAGTCTTCGATTCTTGCGCGCTTCTAAGACTTCAAGCGCTTCTTTTAAGGTATCAAACATAATTAGCTCCAATCAATCGGTGTTTTATTCATCTTCTTTAATTCTTGATTAATTCTTGAAAAGGGCTTTGACCCAAAAAAACCACGATAAGCACTTAATGGAGAAGGATGTGGACCACTGATTAGTATATGATGGTCGTCGATATATTTTGCTTTCGATTGCGCTTCCTTACCCCACAATACAAATATCACGGGTTCTTCACGTTTATTCAGTGTGTGAATCACTGCATCACTTAATACTTCCCATCCCTTATTTTGATGGGATAAGGGTTTTCCATGTTCAACACTTAAAAGTGTATTCAACAACAACACCCCTTGTTGAGCCCATGAGGTTAAATCACCACTGAGTCGGGTAATCTTCAAATCATCATACAGTTCCCTGTAGATGTTCGCCAAGCTTTTAGGGAGTGGTACCCCTTCATTAACAGAAAAACTCAACCCCATCGCTTGGTTTGGTCCATGGTATGGATCTTGCCCTAATATCACGACCTTGCATGCATCAAAGGGGGTTACGTTAAAGGCATTGAAGAGTTGTTCCTTGGGTGGGTAAATCGTTTTTGTGGCATAAGCTTCATCAACAAAGTTCATTAAGTCCTTAAACGCTTGCGAATGAAGGACCTCTTCAAGTGCTCTTTCCCATGTAGCATCAATCATCACTTGCCTCCACTGCGTGAGTGTCAATCCATTCAGTAGCACGTTGGACAATGACCTCTTGAACTTCTTGAGCACTTAGTTTTTGATCGTATAAATCTTTGAGGACATCCATGATATCGACTTCTTGAAACACATAACGCGATAATACTGCAGGATTATCATCCAGTGTCATTACCGGAACAGAATCACTGTAACTATAAGCACGAATCTTATTTAAGGTTTCATCATCAACCTGTAAGTTTTGAAATTCATGACGCATCATCACAAAGGTTTTACTTGAAGCACTTGAATAAACACTTGCGGCAGCAGGCGCTCTTAAGATTCTTAAGACCTCTGCAGTTGCGGAAGGATATTCAACATCGTTCGACATCACATAGCCATCCACTTCAGCCATCGGTGAAAGACGGGTCCCTTTAAAACTTGGGAACGGTGCATACACATATTCATCCCCAGTTAATGCACTGTGCTCATCCAATTGCATCCAGTCAATTGCGATTGTAAAGAGGGTTTCTCTATTATACAGCGCTTCTTCATAACGCCATGCTAAAGATTCAGCACTCGAAACTGTACCATCTTCTTGCGTTGGCACAATCGGTGCATCACGCAATGCTTCAATCAGAGCTAATCCATCCAGAAATTCACTGGAACCAAATCCAGGATCTGAACCACGGTTTGTGAAGTTAAGCAGCCAACGTCCTCCTGTTAAGAAGGGGTAAAAGGATTCTTGGTCCACAAAGGTCAGCGGGAATACAGTATCCATTTGTTCAAGAAGTTGTGGTGCGAATTCAATAATATCTTCCCAGGATTCAAAGATATCGGGTAAACCCGACAAATCTTCATCGGTTAGGTCATAGCCTAATTCTTCAGCAAAGGTTTTGTTATATACAAAAAGCCACCCCTTTGTGCTATTAGGTACAAATACAATTCCCGATGCATTGCTGGCATCTTGCAGCTGGGTTGGAACATTGGCAAGAATGGTATCTCCCACAGCACTTCCCATATCAAACACCTTATCCATAATAAAAGCAGCACTGGTTTGCCCCGTTACATTTAGATCAAAAGGTAAGCCCTCAGCGGCTAATTCATCTAAAGTTAAACTTTCTCTAACCGTGATTTCAAGTGCCCCTTCATATTCAGGGTGTAGGGTAATCCATGTCTCTTCTAGGTATTGCTTCAAAGAATCAGATTCAACCTGAACACTGACCTTTGCATCTTCTTCAAGGTAAAACACTTTATTATTCTCATCATAACAAATCTGTGTTCCATCCAATACACATCGTGCGTTCCAAATAATAATTCCTGTGATTACCCCTGAGATAAGGATAACACCAACCAATATCATAATCATGTTTTTTTGTTGTTTACTCATAAGTTATTGTCCAATCTTCACGTCATTATAATCATATCAAAATTGAAACATTTTATGTAGTGTTAACACTTGAAACATGTATGATTTTCGTGTGAACTTGTGTTAGATTATTTCAAGAATGAAAAAAATGTCTTTGAAACGACATAAAAAGAGTTGCAACAAAAGTATATGAAATTCTACACTATTTCGTTACAACCCTATTTATTCTAAGACTAATTTGTTAAGGATATTAAACTATACCCTATGAAAAACTTAAGTGTGGTATTTCCGTGATTTTTTTATGACTCGTTTATCGCGATTAATAAACCATTTCTTTGTACCCGTTGTTTCTTAGCTTCAATTCACTCATGATGAGACTGTTAATTTCATCATGGTTTCAGTTGATAAATGGCATCTAAGACACTTTGATAAGCGAATCCATCAAACTGATCAAAGTATATTCCGCCTGAGTGAATTGTTTGCTGCGCATCGATCTGCGCACTCCAAGCATCATTACCTTCATAGCCCTTATAGAGATTCACAAACAGGATGACATCATCCCCTTCTTGAAGGATTGTCGATGTATCATAGTATTGAACGACGATGACATCATCAAAAACATGGTTCGTAAACGAATCTTTGATTTCGATGGTCACAAAGGTTCTACTTGCATTTGAAGCTTCTGGCAGTTCAATGTGTAAAACAGTGCCTTGAATCAGTTCAAACATTTCAAATGCTTGACCAAACGCACTTGTCTTTAACATAAAGGTGGCGTCGTTGAGGCGTTTGTTCAGATCTTCAATCAAGGTTGTATACGGTTTACCATCATATTTATTAAGTCCTTCAAATGCAGTATGTGAGTTTAAATTTCCCATATCATCAATTTCAAATAAGACAAAAGTGGTGTAGGATAAAGTCCACCCGCTCTCTCCCATATAGAGTGGAAGGACATACACCCCACCGACCCTTAAATCCGTTTTAGGGTATGTTTCATAATACATAGTGCTACTTGATAACCCAACATCAAAGGCCTTAATTTGACCCTTCAAATCTCCCTTTACGGACTGAAGGATTTCAAGTGTGACCGGTGTTATGATGCTGAATTCTGTTTCATTTGGTTCACGAAGTTCAACCACTCTTGCGATTACAATTGCTTCTATTTCATGTCTAAACCAATCGTCAATTGTTTCAATCACATAGGCTAGGGAGTCTTCAGTTTTCGAATTACTATCATTTAATCGATCACTGACAAGTAAGGATGTATCAATCGGTAATCCTGTGATGGTCTGTGTTTCAACGCCGCCATCAATCGGCCGATTTCCTGGTATTATTTGTTGGTAAATCAGCACCATTGCGACCACCACCATCATACTGACACTCAACCTCAACCCGCTTCTTCTGAAGGTCATCCTTTGTTCTTTTGCCCGTTTGCTTACCTTATCCACAAGTTCTTCACTGGGATTAAATGCTTCCTTAATGGTTTTAATATCGCTCTTCTTCATCATTTGATTCCTCCAAGATGGCTTTTAGGGATGCGCGTCCACGTTTCATCTGCATACGTACCGTTGATTCCTTTCGTCCTAATAGCGACGCAATTTCTTTTGTTTTATAATCCTCGAAATAGTAAAGATATATAACCGTTCGTACGGTTTCATCCAGTGAGAAAAGTGCATCAATCACTTCTTGATGTGTTTCATGTTTGATTGGAGCACTGATATGTTCCTCATCCAAAGTTTCATAAGACCTTTTATTTTTGATATAGTTCTGGCAACATATCATCGTTGTCTTAATGAGCCATCCTTTGCGATGCCCTTCGTTGAGAAAAACGCGGGGTCGCTTAAAATATGCCATGAATACTTCTTGAAAAATATCATCCGCATCAGTGGCACCCTTTACACGAACCAGTGCAATTCCATATACTACGCTCTTATACATTTCCACAACTTCTCGATCTTTATCGAATGGCACACGCCTCATCCTCACTCACGTTTTAAACATATCTTCATTATACAGTATGAACCAAACAACGCCTTGCAAGAATCGTTCATTTCGCATGGCGCTGTTGATCACACACAGCGCTGTTCACTAATAAATGGAAGAAATCGGTCAAAATGTCACAAATATTGGGGAATATTTTTTATAGGGTCGTAATTAAAAAAAGGGTGATTGTCACTCACCCTCATCATGATTCGTTTTCTAAGATATAAACCGCCGCTTCATTTCGAGTATGATTTGCTGCAGCAATGATCACTTGATCACCACGATACCCTACCGCTAGGTTTGCAGGACCTCCGTGATCAATCACATTCAAGCTGTACTGACCGTTTTCATAGGTAATTGTAAAGAGCTCACAATTTACACGCCGAATGCCACCCACAAAGGCTGGTTTTCCAAATAAATCCGCACATACGAGCGCATGGCCAAAGTCAAGTTCTCCTGGGAAGGTATAAACCGCTTCATACGCACCGTCTTTTGCTTCATAGACTTTGATTGTATTTCCATGGAAGGGTTCGATGGTAATCAACTCATCCACCCCATCTCCATTTAGGTCCATGACCGCAACTTCACTGATCATCGAATCCATAATTTTTTCAACCTTCCAGTCCTTCTTACCATGATTCAGCGTAATAATCCCCTGATCACTGGTAAAATACCCTAAAGGTCCATCCAAGGTTTCTTTTCTAAAATATCCATGATTGCGATAAAACCCAGTTTCAATCATCGAAAGCTTGATGCCCTCACGTGGATCTTCTGGAAGTTCCCCACTGTAAATCGACCCAGGCAGTGACCAATCATCCTTATATTGTTTATCATCTGCAATCGTAGCACACACAACGATGTTTTTTCCCTCAATGGGATAGATATCAAAACGATGCAAATACGGAAGGAACATGACATCATGAATTACCCAACCCGTATCTTTATGATACTTACCCCAAACAAGTTTGGATTGAGATGGCGATACCTTAAGGTAAAAATCCATGACTGCGAGAAACTCATTTTTCTTATTTGGGATTGGAATAATGGACATACATCCACCCCCTTTTTCCCATAATAGTTCGCGGTGCTCAAAGTTCTCTCCACGATACATATATCCTGGATAACCAGCTTCTTCAGACGCAATCAATACAGCCAATTCATCATCTACTTCCATAACCTGGGCTGCATAGGCTCGGTAGAGTTCATCACAGTGAATATGTTTAATCTTCATGCTTTTCTCCTGCTATTTTATCAAGTATTCTTCGTATAAATATGCCATTATCTCTGATTGCATGGCAGAAATCAGGATTTTTTTGAGCCCAAAATTCGCATCCAAATAAGCGAACCCCTTGGTCCCAGAGTGCTTGAATTCCTGCTTCAAAATCCACAATCCCTTCCCCAAACTGCAAGTCGCGATACACGCCTTCTTTCGCTTCTTTAAGGTGTGCTGCGACAATATAACCGCGTCCACATTCGATATCACGGAGTATTGATGTTTGATAGAGATTATTGGAGTTTGTGATATTGCCTAAATCTGGATACACTTTTAAATATGGGTTTTGAAATGTATTACACCATGAAACTGCCTTTTCAATGGTATCCATAAACGGTGTTTCCATGGTTTCAAAAGCACAGATAATCCCTTTCTTTGAAGCATAATCCAAGCATTTTTTTAAGTTTGTTTTAAATCGTTGGATTGTAGCTTCATCAGAGTCTTCATAATAGACGTCATAGCCTGCCATTTGTATGATTGATGCGCCAATAAAGACTGCAAGATCAACAGTACGGTAGAAAATATCGAGTGATCGCTCTACAATTGAGGGATCATTTGATCCCAAAGGATACCGTCGATGACCACTTAAACAAATTGAACGTGTGTTTACTTTCGATTCCACAATCGTATCAAGGATATGTTCTTGTAAGTCTTGGTCATATAAGCGTTCTAGTTTTTCATCCGTTTCATCAATGGATAATTCAAGAAAGTCATACCCAAACTCTCTGACGAGCAAGTACTTCTCAAGCAAAGGCTTATCATTAGGCATTGACTTTTCATACAATGAAATACAATAGTCTCTATTTTTGCCCATAATATGCATCCTTCCCATGTTTTCTTAAATAGTGTTTATCAAGTAAGGTTTGTTCAATTGAATCAAGGGTATGATGTCCAAGGGATAAGGATACAAAATTCATGTTCGCGACTGTTTCCAATATGACCGCATTGTGCACTGCTTCAAAAGCATCTTTTCCCCACACAAATGGACCGTGGTTTCGTACAAGTACTGCAGGAATGCTTGTGTAATCTACAGATTGGAAGGTTTCCACAATGACCTTTCCTGTATTCAATTCATAGTCTTGAATAATTTCAGCATCATTCATTGAACGGGTACAGGGTACAGGCCCATAAAAGGTATCTGCATGGGTTGTCCCTAATGGATTGATGTCTTGTCCCGCTTGTGCAAAGGATGTTGCCCATTTTGAGTGCGTATGTACCACGCCATTTATTTCAGGAAAACACTGATATAAATGAAGGTGCGTTGCAAGATCAGAACTTGGATTGAGCGTTCCTTCAACCACAGTCCCTTCCATATCAACCACCACAATATCGTCCACACTCATGTCATCATATTCAACCCCACTGGGTTTAATTGCAATTACACCTTGATCACGATCAATCTCTGATACATTCCCCCATGTGAATGTCACAAGTCCATACTTTGGTAATTGTAAATTCGCATCCAAGACGCGTTGTTTCAGTTCTTTTGTTCTCATATATTCGTGAATTAACACAGTCCCCTCCTTTATATAATACAATAGGGCTTGCGCCCTATTGTTTACGCAAGTTTTGCGTTTTTTAAACCTTCAATCACTTCTTGTTCAGACATGACGTTTTGGATTGGAATTACGTGTACTCCTTTTTCTTGTGCACCTTTGAATAAGTGTACGAACGTCGGTGATGTAAATACAACATCATACATTGTAGCTGAAGATTTTCCTTCAGATATTGATGTATGGTGCATATTTGTTATTTTAAGCCCCAACGTTTTCATTGCCTTCTTAACCGTCATACTAAGCATTAAACTTGTTCCGGATCCATTTGCACATGCAACAAGTATTTTCATTTTTGCCTCCTATTATTTAGCTTTCATTTCAGCGTATTTATCATAATCTTCTGTAATTAAGAAATATCCTTCCGGATCTGCTTTATATTGAAGCTGAGGGATTGCGAATAGAATCAACGCTACAACTGCAACACCAGCATAGCCTAAGAAGTGTAGAATGTATGTAAAGATTGGCCATACCGTTGCCCAGTCAAACATACCTAAGTAACCACCATATTGCGCAAGTCCTACGGATGTCGCAATGAGTGCAGAACCAAACACTTGGAGTAATCCAGAGGTGAATGGGAAAATCATTGCTGCTTTCGATCCACCACGGTTGTTTGCGAATACACCGATTGCAGCATTGTCAAAGAATACTGGTATAAATCCTGCGATAACAATCGTTGGTGATTTCAGTAAAATGAGGAGTCCAATTGCTAAGAATTGTCCTAAAGCACCAAACATAAAGCCAATGGTTACAGCATTTGGTGAACCAAAGCCAAAGGTTGCAGCAACATCAATACCTGGTACAGCACCTGGTAAGATTGTATTTGAAATCCCTTGGAATGATTGAGTAAGCTCACCAACGAAGGTACGAACACCCAGTTGTAAGATTGCAAGGTAAACGGCAAAGTTAAGCGCTGTCTTTAAGATATAGAAGAAGAAACTGTCTGCTTGTTTCATAAATTCAGCAGCTACTAAATAATCTTTACCCAATACCAACAGAATGATTCCAAAGAAGAATAGCATCAGAATTGAAGTCGATACCATGTTTTCTTGGAAGATTGATAAGAATCCTGGTAACTCAATGTCTTCAAGACGTTTCGATGTTTTCGTACGTGTTTTTTCAGCTAATTTCGCAAAGATTGCTACCCCAAACATTTGTTGGTGAGCAATCGCAAAGCCAGCTCCTTCCGTTAGTTCTTGACAGATATCAACTGTAATATTTGATCCAACGGCCCAATATAACCCCAGTAAAATTGACATAACAACAAGCATTGGTGTTCCTGTAAGTTCAGGAATTGCCCATAGAATCAACCAAAATGCAGTTGCAGCTTGTTGAATTTGTACGTTCCCTGTCGTAAACACGGCACGCATCTTA
Source organism: Erysipelothrix larvae (assembly GCF_001545095.1). Lineage (NCBI taxonomy): Bacteria > Bacillati > Bacillota > Erysipelotrichia > Erysipelotrichales > Erysipelotrichaceae > Erysipelothrix > Erysipelothrix larvae. The sequence continues at coordinate 306,378 of NZ_CP013213.1, read as the reverse complement.
GTGAATTTCTTAAGTCTTACTAAGAGCAAGTTAACCACAAACGCAATCAACAATAACCACATGACATTGGTGAACGTTTGATTGAACGTTGCTTCAATCCCTGCATCCACAGCATTTTGACCAAAGTATGGATCGATAACCATCGCATTCAAATTGAAGCGATCTTTCAGACCTACCAAGATTGGTCTAAAGTTATTAACTAACCCCCCAGACCCCACTTGCAAGATCATGTATCCCACGGTTGCTTTTAAGAACCCCGCTAGCGATTCATACCATGGTTTACGAAGTAAAATGTAACCAATTAACACAATGAATCCGATAAAGAAGTTCGGTTGTGTTAAGATGTTGGTCATAAAATATTGCCAAATTCTTACAAAGATTTCCATATATTTATTCTTCCCCTATTATAAGTTATATGTATTCGCGATTGTTTTTAAGTCTTCCAATGACTTTGTTTCTTTCAAGGCTTCCACAACATCTTCATTCATGAGTAGTTCCATAAGATCTGTAATGTTTTGAAGGTGTTGATCTGCGTCTTCAGCTGCCAGTGTAAAGAACAATTGTGCATCCTTAATTTCTCCATTATCATCAAAGAGTACCGGTTTTTCAACTTTCATAAATGCGATCCCAGTTTTAAATACACCTTCTCCTCCTTGTGTAGAATGCGGCATTGCAATTCCTGGTAAGATTACAATATAAGGACCGTGTTCGTGAATATTATCCACAATGGCGTTCTCATATTGTTCATTGATATATCCTTGATTCCTTAATGTGTTACATGAGGCACGTACCGCTTCTTCCCATGTATCGAAAGAATCATAAAATGCTACTAACCCATCATTAATGAACTTGCTAATCATAAGATTGACTTAAAGGGTACGTTTGGTTCATCTGTGAAGGCATCTTCAAATCCACGACGATAATGATATTCTCGTTTATCCTTATCAACGGGCCAAACAAATTTGCCACCCACATCCCAAATAAATGGTTTGAATTTATATTGAAGCGCATATTTTTTTGCTTCATATAGCATTGCAATTTCTTTTGGATCTGCTTTAAAGTTTGTCCACACATCATAATGCAGTGGAATGAGCACTTTACAATCCAAGGCTTCTGCCATTCTCAATAAGTCAATTGATGTCATTTTATCTTGGTTTCCAATTGGGTTTTCCCCAAAAGAACCAAACGCAACATCAATATCTGGATAATCATTGCCATGTTTTTTGAATTGAACACTGTAATGTGAATCCCCTGAATGATAGACTGTTCCTGCTGGCATTTTGATGACATAGTTTACGGCTTTTTCATCCATATTATCTGGAAGAACACCGCGTATGTCTTCATCCGCTGTGACTAAACACGTTCTATCAAAACTATCCACTACATGAATTTCAGTGTCTTTAACTTTAATGACATCCCCTGGTTTCACGACCACACACCGTGACGCTGGAACACCATATCCAAGCCATTTATTCACACTTTCTTGAGGCCCAATAAATGGAACTTCTTCACTGATGTTCTCAAGTACCGCTGCTGCGAAAAACGGATCAATATGATCATTATGATAATGTGTTGATAGCACTGCATCAACATGTGTTACTGCAAATGGATCAAACACGATTGGTGCTGCACGTAGATTCGGTTGTGTCATACGACCACCCGTCATGTTTCGCATTTGATGGAATGGATCCATCTCTTTTTTCTTCTGTGTCCGTTTTCCATTTCCAAACCATAAGTCGATTGCGATATTTGTATTATTTTCTGTTTTGAACCAAACACCCGTACATCCAATCCACCACATCGCAAACGTATTCTTATCGACTACTGTTTCATCGATTTCTTCGTTGAGCCATGTTCCCCATTCAGGAAACGCACCCAGAATCCATGATTCTCGAGTTATATCTTTTATCTTTGGCATTTTGAATACCCCCTCCTTTACACCCTTAATTTAATCTATTTTCACTGTACCTACAATGGATTTTTATGAACGATTTCATTTATTAATGATTGATTGATAGATAATTTCTATTATTTGAACAATCACACCAATTTTATGAACAATTCGAAATAATTAACCATTGATTCACTGAAAAGTACATGATATTCTTTAGATAATAAGGGGGGCGTTTTACATGTGGTTCATCAAAAAACATCTAAAACTGATTGGAAAGAGTCTTCTTTACCTCGGTTTTCTTTTTGTGATATTTACGCTATGGACATCACAAAATTCTACGTTAATGAAAGGGGTTCTTACCTTAATCATGGTCTTTGTTCTTATGTCCAATATCCTTTATGACTATCTAAAGAAGTTAAATGAAGACCTACAGATTGCATTGGTTGTTGAATGTGACCTTGATAAAGTATCATCGATAATGGAAAGAATAAAACGCTTTGATGTATTTAAAGGCATGAAACCAACGCTCATTTTGACACAAACACTTGTTTATCTTGACGCACATAATCCACAAGGTTGTATCAATCATATTAAAGAACACGAATCATTTTTCACCGGACATCCTGATTACTTATTAATACACTATCATTCATTGTTTAAATCTTATGTTTACTTGGGGGACGTTGATGAGGCGACTGAAAACTATACACAACTTCAACGGTTCAAGCAAACAAGCAAGAAGAAAAATGATATATCTCAATTATATAGTTGGCATGAAATTGACGCAGATTACTACCACATCACCAAATCCTATAAAAAGAGCCTTGAAGCATACAAGGCAGTGGATCTCAAACGCTATAATAATCGCGAATGCATTCATTATTATTATGGACGTGCTTGTTTAGAACTTGATATGAAACACCGATCAAACATCCGTAAATATTGTAAACAGATCGAAGACATCAACAAAGACTCACCCTATATAGGAGCACTGAATGCTTATGATGAAACAATCTAAAGACGTTATCTACAAACGCCGCGATGCTATCTTTCTTGATTTATTGAAACATCGTGATTTATCCGTAACACACCTTTCAAGTACTTATGATGTATCCGAGCTCACCATTCGTCGTGATTTCATGTATTTTGAAAAAAAGGGACTGATTGAACGTTATTATGGTGGTGCACGCCTTCTTGATTATAAAAATACAAGTATCCCTGAGAAAAACCTCTCTATGCTTAAAAACTCAATCGCGAAGGCCGCGGCTGATTTGATTGATTCGGGAGACATTGTCTTTGTGAACACATCTTCTACCGCAATCCTTATCTTAAAGTATCTTGGAGACAAGGAAGTGACCATTATCACAAACAATGGTCAAGCTTCATTGATTCCCTATAAGAATCGATCGAATGTCATCCTTACAGGGGGTGAGTTGACACCACCCAAAGACTCAATGACGGGTGATTTCGCACTGCAAATGATTTCCCAAATCAGAGCAACTAAAGCAATCTTAGGATGCAGTGGGTTTTCAATTGAACAAGGGATGACAACATCGGTCCGACGCGAAGTCGCAATCAATCAGATGATGATTAGTAATTGCCGTGGTCGGCGTATCTTAGTGGTAGACCATGGAAAAATTGGGCAAGAGGCAAATTACAAAACAGGCTCAGTACACGAGTTTGACTATCTTATAACCGATCCTTTTGCCAATGATGAAGTAGTCCAGGAAATTGATGAACAAACCGGTATTAAGGTGATTAAAGCAGACTTAATTTCTTATTAAAATAACGAAAGGCCCGCAAATTGCGAGCCTTTTTTGTTTTACTTAATAATGATTGAACGTAACTCTTTGAGTCGTTTATCAAATGCTTTAAATGTTTCATTGACTGCAGTTGGTTCAGTCATATCAACTCCAGCTTCTTTAAGCACATCAATTGGGTACTTGCTGCTTCCCGATTTAAGGAAGTTTAAGTAAGGTGTCACATCGCCACCGTTGTAGATGTGTTCACTAAACATCGTCGATGCTGAGAACCCTGTTGCATATTGATATACATAGTAGTTGTAGTAGAAGTGAGGGATGCGTGACCATTCATGACGAATTTCAGGCGTGCTGATTGCATCACCATAATAGAACTTGTTAAGGTCATAATAAGTATCTGCTAAGAAATCCGATGTTAATGGGGTTCCTTCTTGATCCTTCACATGAATAATATGTTCAAACTCTGCAAATTGAGTTTGACGGAATACCGTTCCCTTGACCGTGTCTAAGTAATGATTCAATAAGTAAGCACGGATTTTTGGATCCGTATATTGATCCAACAAGTAATTCAACAGTAAGTTTTCATTGGTTGTTGATGCAATCTCAGCCAAGAAAATTGAATAGTCACCATAAATGTACGGTTGATATTTACGTGTAAAGTATGAGTGAACAGAGTGTCCTAACTCATGCGCAAGGGTAAACATGTTGTCAATGTTTTCTTGCCAGTTGAGCAAGATGTAAGGGTTTGTTCCATAGACACCAGATGAATAAGCACCACTGCGTTTCCCTTTATTCTCAGTCACATCGATCCACCGTTCAGAGAATGCTCGCTTAAGGACTGAACGATATTCATCGCCTAACACACCCAATGCTTCAAGAATAATTTCTTGAGCTTCATGATATGTAAACTTAAGGTCAACATCTTCAACCATTGGTACATAGATATCATACATTTGAATATCATCAACCTTTAAAGCATCTTGTCGCAAGGCAACATAATCATGGAGTAGGCCAATATTTTGATGAACACCATCAATGAGGGCATCAAATACTGATTCATCAATATGATTTGAGAACAACGCAGCATGACGTGCTGAGTTAAACCCACGCAATATTGCTTTAAAGTTTTGACCTTTAACATTGCCGGTTAATGTACTCGCAAGGGTATTTTTAAGTTTTCCATAAGTTTCATGAATTCCCAAGAATGCTTCTTTACGTACATTACGATCTTTACTCTCCATAAAGAGTGCATAACGACCATGTGATAATTGCGCATCTTCGCCGTGTTCATCCTTGATGGTTGGGAAGATAATGTCCGCGTTATTGAGCATTCCAAATGTTTGTGAAGGGCTTGAGAACACTTCTCCAGCACCCGCTAAGATTTTTTCTTCTTTTTCACTTAAGATATGTTCGCGAGACTTAAATAATTGATCAAACTGGTGTTTATAAAGGGATAGCCCTTCATTTGTTTCGAGATACTCACGCAATACTTTCTCATCAATTGATAACAGTTCTGTGTCATAAAATGAGAAATTTGCACTAAACTTCGCAACCAATGACATCACTTTGCCACTCATTGCTTGTGCTTGGGGGTCGGTTGTATCTACGTCAAAATTTAAATGAGCATACACATACAACAGCTCCAAACGATGACTTAAATCATCTCTAAATTTCAGTCCTTCAAGAAGACTGGCGGCACTTTTACCTAAAGTACCTTTATAGTTGGCAATCTTATCCATTTCTGAAACCACTGCATCAAACGCATCGTTCCATGCTGCGTCGTTTTCGAAAATTGGCGTCAGATCCCAAGTATCTTCAAGCTTCACATCTTTACGTGAAGGTAATTCTTTCACATTTGCCATGTTTCATATCTCCTTTTGTTCCTTAAGCTCAATTTTACCATATTTCTGTAAAGAAGTATTTATATGAGCGACAACAAATTAGATATGTTTATGAAAACATGCACAAAGTTTCATAATAAGACCTTAACTTTGTGAGTGGGATATTGTCATTTCGCGGTTTTCATAAAATTTTAGTGACAGAAAGTAAGAAACCCCAAGCGCAGCTAACACCAAACACCCTCCGATGACCACAATCAGCCACAGATGGCTGGCTAGAAATGCGAGGGTTTGGATGCTCATAACTTGCGATAACAGATAGGAAGAACCCACAATTAAGGCCATCATTGTTACCATTAATAGGTAGGTATACGTCTTTGCTTTTATATACCCAACTTTAAAGAAGATGGGAAGTTGTGTCGCTTGCATCACGATAAACACCCCCAGTAATCCTACAAATATCGCGATTGTTTCAGTATGATTCATGGGAATCTTAAATAGCCATGAAAACACATATGCCACACCAAGCGAGCACAATGCACCGATAAAATTCATCAATAACATCCAAAGATATCGCCCTTGAACTACGTGTTTTTTATCAATGCCACAAATGATATATAAGGTATCAATACCATTTTGATCTCCTACCGCAAATGGGTAACTAACATAGATAGTGATAAACATCATCATCATTGCCATTGATGCACTGATTGATTGATTACTGAATGCGAAAAATCCAGCAATCCCTAAGTAAATCATGATATTTTTAAGCGTTAAGAATGGTTTGATTGTAAGAAAATCGAGTTTAATAAAATTATGAATTGCTTTCATGTGTACCTCCACGGTTAAAGAAAATAATAATCTGGTCCAGTGTGATGGGTTCAATCAATAACCCATTTGAATTTGATGAAATCTTTTCGATAAGCATCATACATTCAAATCCTGTCGAATGTTTCTTAAGTCCAATTAATGTACTTGCATCAAGTCCCTCAAGATCATCCAATCCCCCCTTAACAATCACATACCGTTCTAGAAGATCTTGTGTTGGACCAGAATATAGGATCGAACCATTTAGAATAAAGACAATGTTATCCGCGATCGCCTCTAAATCTGACGTAATGTGGGTTGAAAATAGGACTGTATGTGCTTCATCGCATACAAACTCTTGCAATAAGTCACACACTTCTTCACGTGCTACAGGATCAAGTCCACTGGTTGGCTCATCAAGAATTAAAATTTTCGCTTCATGGGATAAGGCCACAGCAATCATCAATTTCACACCCATACCCCGTGATAGTTCTTGAACGCGTAAGGACGTGTCTATTGAAAAGCGTTTTAGATAATTGAAGAAGCAGGTTTCATCCCAATTTGAGTAAAATAAGGAAAACACCTGATTCACTTCTACCATGGTCCATTCCTTTACAAGTGTGGGCGAATCCATAACCACCCCAATCTCTTGCATATACGCTACATCTTTTGAAGAAATCGTCTTGCCTAAGACCTGAATTTCTCCCCCATCTGCTTTTATCATTGACAGCATTGATTTGATTGTCGTTGTTTTCCCAGAACCATTTGGTCCAATAAACCCGGTGATGTATCCCCTGGGTACTGTAAAAGACACCGTGTCTAAGGTAAATGTTTTAAAGTGTTTTGTTAGGTTTTTGACTTCAATAGCATTACGCATCATGACTCTCCTTCATAATTGTTCTCAGTATTTCTATCAATTCTTCTTCTGAACATTGAATCCTTGAAGCCAATTCAAACGCTTCAAAAAAGTGAGCTTCTATTTGTCGCATCGTATTTTCATAATTAATGCTTGGATTGATTGGCAAGACATAACAACCCTTTCCTTGAACATTCACAACATACCCTTCAGATTCTAAGTCTTTGTATGCCCGTGTTGTCGTGATGACACTGATTTTTAAATCTTTGGCCAATTGTCGGATCGAAGGCAAAAGATCATCCGCCTGCACATCCCCAGCTAATATTGCTTCAATAATTTGTTGTTTGATTTGTTCATAGATTGGCACTGAAGACCGATTTGATAGTACAATTTTCATAAATTCACCTCTGATGTATATACACATATATACAGTATAATCACTTACGCTCTTTGTCAAGTACTAATTTAAAAAAACTGCCCTAAGGCAGCTCGTTGATATATTGGTCAAGGATATGTGCAATCCCATCTTCATTGTTTGTTAAGGTAATGAGGTCTGCGGACTTTTTCACTTCATCCACAGCATTTCCCATTGCGACACCAATGTTTGCATATTGAATCAATGCTAAGTCATTATGACTATCACCAAAAGCAATGGTTTGACTTTGGTCAATCCCATACTTATGCAGAACTGAATCTAAGGCAAACGCCTTGTTGACACCTTTACTTGTGAATTCAATAAAGAATGGTGAAGAAAACGCGACGGTCATGTCATCCTCAACGGGTTCTTTAAGTGCATCATACATTTCAATGAGCTCATCAGGATCTCCAGAAATCAGGATTTTATAGACCGGAAAATCTACGTAGGTTTTCAAATCTACTTCCATAACTTTTAAATTACAAACACGAGCTTCATTTTTTATAATATTTCCATAAGTACCATTAATATTTACATCCTTAGGGTATGCATCATTCACAAGCAAATACTCACCCTTCACTACCATCGGAATGACATCAAAATCTTCACAATGCTTTAAGAACTTTTGTGCAAGTTCTGGTTCAACTGTATTTTCATAGATTACTGTATCTGATGTACAATCGGTAATGCATGCACCATTATAGGATGCAATCAACCCTTGATGATGTTCCAATCCTAACGTCTTTGAATAATAATGCATTCCAGGTGTTGGTCTACCTGATGCTAAAACGACTTTAATACCCTTCTTTTGTGCTAACTCTAACTTTTGCTTTGTACGATTACTAATTGTGTGGTCACTTTTCGCCAGTGTCCCATCTATATCCAAAATAATTGCTCTAATATCCACTTCACTCACCTCTTTGTACATTATACGTGAAACGAAACAAGAGTCCACATAAGTTGGGATACTTTCAAAAAAATATCACAAATACCCCCTAACACAACCAACCCTTTGAAATCTTATTTCTTTGCAATAGCTATGGAAACCCTTTCAATAATAAAGTATGATTAATATGAATAATTTGGAGGAAACAAATGTCTCAATATACAAAAATGATTTCACAACAACTTTATGATCCTGCGGATCAGCAACTTGTAAAACTACGCGCTCATGCACGCTCGCAAATACACCAGTTCAATCAGTCACTGGATCGTGACCAAAGAAAAGCCTTGCTTAAAGATTTCCTAGGAAATATCGGGGAACACATTCTAATCGAACCACCCTTTCGATGTGACTATGGGTTCAATATCCATATAGGCGAAAACTTCTTTGCGAATTTTGGATTCACAGTCCTCGATTCTGCCCTTATCACCATTGGAGATAACTGTCAGTTTGGACCAAATGTATCCCTTTATACACCCATTCACCCACTTACCCCCCATGCACGAAACACCGGCATTGAAGGCGCAAAACCCATCACCATTGGTGACAATGTTTGGCTTGGTGGAAGCGTTACTGTAAATCCAGGTGTAACCATTGGCAATAATACAGTCATTGGTTCGGGTTCCGTTGTAACCAAAGATATTCCAGATAATGTCATTGCGGTAGGAAACCCTTGTCGTGTCTTACGCCAAATTACTGATGAAGACACACACTATTGGGACCAACACGTCGAAGAGGCTCAAGCCTCATCGCAAAATGAAACACAGTGAACCCTTGATTTCATGCTATACTTAAGATAATAAGTATGACAAACACCCATTATTACCGGTGAGTACGACGTTTTCGCGATGTCAGACAGCATCATTCACAGTGACATCACCATTAATATCAAGAATACAAAGATTGGAGTATCAATAATGATTGAACTATGTCTTGCAGGAATTGTGATTATTAGTATCGGTTTCATGCTTTTTGAGTGCTTTAGAAATAAACGCTTTAAAACATTACTCATTTATATTCTTTGTATCGCAATTTGTGGAGGTATTGGTGGAATCTATTTCCTTGTTCAACCAAAAATCCAACAAAAAAGCGCACTGAACACATGCAACAAAAATACCTTAGGTCAACCTCAATATGGAACTTCCTATCAAGTTGGTGAATCCAAAACCATTCTATTTGAAGATGCATTTTATCTTGATGGATCACAACACTGCTCACAACTACAATTCACAATCGATCTCATTCAATATAACAAGTCTGCCAAGCAACTTAAGAAAAATGTTATTAACATTCAAGATCAATCCGGAGTTGTCTCAATCCTTGACAACCTATCATCGGTATACATTCAAAATGGACTGATGGAGGTCGATGTTGACTTTGTCATCCTTGATACATCCCAAGAAGAACCCGTCCGTTTACATGTACGTGGTAAATATACCTTCTCTGAATCAGACTTTACATTACTTGAGAAACGACTTTTCTAACATGAAAAAATTCCTCGAAACGGGGATTTTTTTGACTTAATCATAAAAATATTTTTGATTGACATAAATATGTTCCCACTTTATAATATTAGTATATGAACACATGCTCATATACTAATATAAGGAGGACACCATGACACATCAAGCACATACGCATGAAACATGCCACCATGACCACGCGCATCATGACCATCATGGACACGATCATCATGGACATGATCATCATCATGAACACGACCATGCTCATGGACACCATCATGACCACAACCATAATTCACCCGGTTTAATCGCCGCCTACTTCGTTGGACTTGCACTGTATATCGTCGCCCTATTGATTCCTCAAGGATTCTTAAGAAACACATTATATGTCGCAACCCTTTTATTTAGTGGACTCCACATTATACTTGAAGGATTTCAAGATACATATTATGCAACAAAATCAAACCACAAATTCACACCCAATGTCCATGTCTTAATGACACTGGCTGCCTTTGGTGCCATCATCATTGGCGAGTATCAAGAAGCTGCACTTCTGATTCTCATCTTTGCAGGTGCCCACTTCTTGGAAGGCTATGCTGAAGGACGCAGTAAAAAAGAAATCACAAACCTTTTAAAACTCAAACCAACACAAGCACGTCTTTTAAATCAAGACGGATCTATCACACTTGTTGATGTGTCTACGTTAAAAATCGGGGATCACTTACAAGTATTAAGCGGAGATCAAATCGCGACGGATGGTTTTATCATAAGTGGTTGGGCTACCATTGACCAATCTTCCATTACAGGGGAAAGTATTCCTGTTGATAAACAAACGGGTGATCTCGTATTTGGAAGCACCATCAATGGAAACACTGTTTTCGAGATGGAAGTATCCAAAGACAGTTCTGATACAGTATTTGCGAAAATTGTTGCTTTAGTAAGTCAAGCACAATCAAACATCTCAAAGACTGCAGTGCTTATCAAACGCATTGAACCCATCTACGTAACAGGTGTCCTAATCGCAGCACCTATCTTCTATCTCTTAGGTCTCAGTGTCTTTGGATGGGGTCATACAATGAGTTTCTATCGAACCATGGTAATGTTAATTGTCGCATCCCCATGTGCCCTTGCTGCTACGGATATCCCAGCAACCCTCTCTGCGATTTCAAACCTCGCAAAACGGGGCGTACTCTTTAAGGGTGGATCCTATCTTTCAAATCTATCAGACATTAAGGTCGTTGCATTTGATAAAACAGGAACACTGACTGAAGGGAAACCCGTAGTCACAGATGTTCAATTTACAGATGCACTTGACCCTAAACAACAAAAACAAGCACTTAACATCTTTGTTAATATGGAACGCAAATCAAATCATCCACTTGCTGATGCTATTACGGCGCACTTCAAAGATGAACCTATCCTTGATATCGAAGTCATTAACTTAATTGGGTCTGGACTGAGCGCACGTTATGACAGTCGCTCTTATATTATTGGAAAGCCTAGCGTATTTTCCGATATCAACGCAGATATTCAAAGCAAAACACGTCAACTTGAAGATGATGGAAAAACCGTAATTTATCTATCAATTGATAGCAGTGTTGTCGGATTAATTGCAATCCAAGACATCCCAAAACAAAGTGCTGCTCATGCTATTCAATACTTCAAGGATAACAATGTTCATACAGTCATGCTTACAGGTGATGCAAAACAAACCGGTGAAGCCATTGGTAAACAATTGGGCATCGATGAAATCATCGCAAACGTGCTTCCTGAAGATAAAGCGACGATCATAACGTCACTTCAATCAAAACACGGTCCAATCGCGATGCTTGGGGATGGTGTCAATGATGCTCCCGCCTTAGTTAATGCCGATATTGGTGTTGCGATGGGGGATGGCACTGATATCGCTATTGATGCCGCCGATGCTGTTCTTATGGAAAATGACCTCTCTAAGTTTGTGTACACACATAAACTATCCAAAAAACTGCGCCGTGTTGTAATTCAAAATATTATCTTCGCAATGGGTGTGGTAGTCTTCTTACTCATAATGAATATTATCGGTCAAATGGACATGTGGTTTGCGGTATTGATGCATGAAGGCAGTACTATACTCGTCATACTCAGTGGTCTAAGACTTCTAAAAGGCATACAAGAATAAGAAAAGGGTGTGAATTATCACACCCTTTTCTTTCTCATTTATCGCTTTAAATAAGCAATAAATCGTTTAATAGATTCGTCCCAAAACGTCCACGAATGATCATCATCCAATTCAAAATATTCATGATGAATATTCTTTGAAGCGACATACTTCACAAACTCCCGATTATTCTCAATTAAGAAATCACGCGATCCACAGCTTAAATAGAGATAAGGAATGTCCCCTTGATTTTGGTCCAACATTTGATAGATATCAAACGCACTCGGATTTTCTTCAAATTGTGCTTGATAAGACATACCAAACATATTAATACCACTGTAGTTTTTCTTTAAGTCGTCAGACTTTTGGATTGGCGCAGAGAATGAACCAATTACTGAAAAAACATCACGATACTTTAACCCATTCATCAAGGATCCAAAACCACCCATCGATAACCCTGCGATGTAGGTATCTTCTCGCTTAGGTGATAAGGGGAACATGCGACGGGTCATCGACACCAACTCATCACCAATCCACGCACTATAATCAACATTTGAAAGGGCGTTGTTAACATACATTGAGTTTTCACCACTCGGCATGACCACCGCAATATTTGCTCCTTCGAGGTAATTATGTAATAAGGTTCGATCAATCCAATCGTGTCGATTCCCCAACATTCCATGGAGTAAGTATAAGGTCTTAAATGGTTTTAAGTCTTCATACTTAAACTGTTGATTTAACGCATCTACAGGGAGTAAAACGGTTAATTCCACATGTCTCTTTAAAGCATTTGAATAATAATCAACTGATAATTTTGCCATTACTGTGTCTCCTTCATTGTTTATTTTCTTCGTAATTCATCAGTGCACCAAATAGATTTGCATCATTTCTAAAAGCAGCTTGAATAAGTCTTGGTTTTGCAAGTTTGAAAGGAATTGCTTCATAGTATGCATCAACATGATGTTGAAGTGCTTCTACAAACACATGCCGTGAACTAATGCCGCCTCCAATCGCAATCACTTCAGGATCATAGACGAATTGCAAGTTAAAAATATAAGGCACTACGCCACTACAATATTGATCCATGGCTTGTCTTGCTTCCATTTCTTGTGCCTCATAGGCATCAAAGAAAAGATGACCATCTACCAAATCCGGTTCAAGATTCTTTAACCTTGCATATATTCTCAGCATTTTATGCACACTTCCGTCCATTCCGAAATAATGACCTTCTGAACCACTTCCAGAACCCATGAAACTGAATTCCCCGGCAGAAAAATGATGGCCACGATGAACCGCGCGATTTTTGATAATCCCTCCACCGATTCCGGTACCAAACACTAACACAATCGCATCATCTATCCCCTGAAGTGAGCCAAGTTTTGCTTCTGCATTCGCAGCACACTTACCATCATTATCAAATGCAACAAAAACGTCACAAAAACTATGAAACAGCTCAACCATATTGGTCTCATCTAAATAGAGTAATGCACCAGAGGTGTAAGCATACCCTCGTATATTATCAATACGTCCAGGCATACTCACTGCTATCCCCGCTATATCATCAAACGACTCATAAATCTCTTTGACACACTCTACAAACTTTTCCTTTGATTTCTTAGGTGTATCAACACTTCCTTTTTCTAAGATTTGATGTGCTTCATTTATCAGTGCATACTTAATGTGTGTTCCACCAATGTCATAAACTAATACATTCATATCATCATCCTTTCTATAAAAAATATAGATGTTACAATCACACCTATATTTTATCCTTTTTATTTGTAGTTGTTATGAACTTGTTAACTCGATAACCCGTTCAATCACTTTTTTTCCATCCATCATGCCATATGCGACCATGTCAATAGCCTCAACAGGAATTGGATCGACTGATAATTTAATAGATTTTAATTGATGTCGAATCTGAGGACCGATTAATATAACATCAACTTCTGGTTTCTTTTTTGAAACGAAGGCAGATGGTTTAGCTTCGATTGAGCATTCAAAACCAATTGAATCCGCGTAGGCTTTCATTTTTGTAACTAGTAAACTTGTTGACATTCCACCATTGCATAATAAGAGTATATTTTTCAACACTAGTCCTCTATGCGTACGTTCTTGCCGACTCAACCGGTTGATTTTCTTCTTCATAAGCGAGGTTATCTGCTTTGCGGAAGAATGGGTAATAGATTAATGCATCTACAACAATTATTAACACTACAGTTAAAACACCAGCAAATCCGATTGTGAAAAATGGTGTGATAAATGCTGGCATAATCCATGGTAAACTGATTGTAGGATTAAGTGTATTAAAAACGCCTAAAGTATAAGCGAGGTATCCGAGTAAGGTATTCACAATTGATGTTGCAACCATAGGTGTTAAAAACAATGGATTCAACATAATTGGTAAACCAAAAATGAATGGCTCATTAATGTTAAATAGGCTTGGTCCAACCGATAATTTTCCTAAAGCTTTATAGCGTTCAGATTTCGCGATAAATGGAATAATCAAAGCTAGACCTAATGTATTTCCAGTTCCACCTACCGCATAGAATGCGAATGATGCGCTAAATGCAAGATAAGGCATTGTTTCTCCAGCCATAAATGCAGTTAAGTTAGCTTGTCCTACAGTCATCAATACTGGCATATAAACACTCAATAGAGTCATTGGGTGAATTCCAAAGAACCAAAAAACGTTAATCAGAACTAATAACGCTAATACTGATGGTAATGATGTTCCCAAATTTACAATCGGTTGTCCAAGAACTGTTGTGATAAAGTCATAGAAATTTCCATATTGAGTCATTCCAAAACCAACACGCACAAAGAACACACCTGTGAATATTATGATTGCGATAAATGTTGGTGATAAAGACTGACTAACCATCGGCGGTACAGATTCAGGAAGTTTTACTACGATCCCTTTTTTATCAAGATAAACAAATAAACTCGATATAATGACTGCAACAATCATCCCTCCAAAAATACCATTGCTTCCAAGATAGTCGAAATTTAGTCCTGCTACTACGCCTCCATCATATGCAATGGTTTGCGGCGCAAGAATAAGGAATGCTGCAAGTGAAATAATTCCTCCTGTAACGCCACTTCTGCCTCTTAGGGCTGTGTTGTTGTAACCAATCATAAAACTCATATAAAGTGCTGCAATTTCCATCGTTACCTTGATTGTTGCAGCTAAGTGTACATCAATTCCGTTTGTGGTCAACCATGTAGTCCAAGCTTCAAACGGTAGATTAAGTAATATTGCTAATAAACTTACCCCCAGTGTCAATGGCATTGTTGCCATAGCCCCATATTGAATTGCTTTTACGACTGTATTTTCTGAGATTTTCGCTGCAAATGGAACGATTTTCTCATCAACAAATTGTCCAATTCCTGACATTAAATTTTCCTCCTATAAACTGCCTTTTTCTTTCATGTCTAATCTATATTTTAGTGGTGTAATACCTGTTACTTTTTTAAAGTTACGTATGAACGTATGCTCAGACGAATATCCACATTCAAATGCAACGTCAATTATTCTCTGGTTTGATTGTTCTAGACTGTACATAGCTTTCCGTATACGTATGCTATTCAAGTAATCATTAAACGTTTGATTTTTATATTTCTTAAATAAATAGGCGACATGCTGTGGTGTGTATCCAAAGAAATGAGAGATTTTTCCAAGGCTCAAAGGACTTCTGTAGTTTAGCAGTATATGATTACATATTTGGTCCAACACATCATGTACTTCTACTTTACTTTCAACATCCTCAGAGTAATTGATGCTATCAAGCATTAATGCTAATAGGCTTAATAATGCTCCCTTGAACCTAAGCTGACTTTGTACTGTACGTTTACTGATGTTTTCTACAAGTCTTGCTAACTCAATGGTAAATGCCTGCTTGTCTCGAATCAGAAAAGCATTCCCAGATAATGGTTCCAAGCATTGATTTTCAATCAGAACACTCGGGTTAATGTGCAGACATTGTGTGTAATGCGCGCCATGACTGACCACAATTTTATGTGGTGTTGAAGAACCAATTACCAAAATTTGCCCAGCTTCAACTTCAAACATCTTTTCATCAGTGTATACAGTTGACTTCCCCTTTAATACATACAAAACTTCAATCCATTCATGCCAATGTAACTCCACAATATTATTATGAGGAAAATTTCCTTCTAAATGCATAAACATTGTCACATTTTGTGCATCAACAAGACTTATCTCAAGTGGTTTTAGGTTTTGGTATTCTTCATCATGAATAAACTTTGGAGTTCGATCTGTGTTCATACATATCCCCATTTCATTTATTTTGATTTACAGCATCCACTGTTCTCAAAATTGACTAGTATATAACATTAAACGTCAATTGGTGCACCCTTACACTTGTTAATTTTGATAGCCATATGATAGCACTTACAAGACGATAGTTATGTCTAAATTGTAACGTATTCATGTACATTTATTAAGATGATAGACAATTATATATAGAGCCATTATTGTTAAGATTTTCACATTTTTACTCAAGAAAATAGTCATTCACAGTTTATACATTAACAAACACTTAGTTAAACGTTGTCACATATTAGTATTTGAATATTTCCTCAAGAACACTTAATTAACAACAGTTTTGAAGTGATGGACAATTTTTAAGATTATCAAACATCAAGAAAATAGCTATCAGTATAAAATTGGAGGTCTAATATGTATAGTAGTAATAGAACAATCACGAACTATTTTAGTTCATTTTCTCAATTAAGTATGCAAAACACTTTTTCAATAAATATAATTAAGTTATTTAAAAACATTTTCAATTTAAAAAGTGTAAAGATTCTCTAATACTGAAGTCAATTCGATAACAATGTATTATCCAGACCTAAATATCCAACAACTTCACAGTCTACTTCACCACGGGTTTCCCATGAATTTATGAATTTACCAATGTGTTAGGTTTGTTTCTTAATGTTGACAATAGATTTGCTAGAATTTGGAAACCTCACTCTCTTTGTAAAACAAAACCAATGACCAATCATGCATTGTTTCTGAGGATTCCCTTGATGTTGTTTCATCCATTCATTGTGATGCTTCATATACCATCACGCCCTTATTAAATATATGTTCTTTAACGTTAGGTCCGGTTCGTTTGAGCCAACGATAGGTGCTATATCCTATATTGATTCAACTGTTATGTCATTGTAAAAACATTTGGATTTGATTCAAACACCGACCAACATAAACGCACTTATAAGCAGCAACTAAAAGTTTTTCTAAAGTAATGCTTCAACAAACTTTCCTATTAGTTTGTTGGACTATATCAGATTACACCATATATTTATATACTTCTTTTCAAAGAATTGAGTATAACTATAATTTTAATCTGAACGTATCCACATTATTTTTGCGAGTCAATTGGCATTAGTATCATCTCAAGATAGGTCAATCCATCTATATCTCCATATTTTCTTCAATAAGTTTGAAACTAGACATTTCACAAAACAATTGTCTTTTTTCCATAAGAAAAGCCAGCAAACACGATGGCATACAGTGATTTGCTGACTGATATAGGGCCTGTCCTCTTTACGGAAGGGGGACAGTGACCAAATGATCCATACCCTATTTATATATTAACACCAACTCAAACAGATTGAAAATCAATGTTTTCTATGATTTACTGACCACCTTTTTTCTTCACATGCGTAAACTCATTTGAAGCTTGTGTTTTATCTTGATATGGAGTGCCTTCAAATTCAGCTTTTATTGGCGTTTTATATCCATTTTCAATGATAAAAATCATCGGTAAGTCTTATGATAAAATCTTTTGAACTTCATCATAATATTGCTTACGATCTTTAACTTCTGAATACTGATCTGCTTTGCCTAGCAATTCATCCAAATGAGGATTTTTATATCCTGCAATGTTCACTGAACCAACAGTTTTTACACGATTATCAATTCCAGAAACATCCGGTCCTTGATATCCTGCAAGCATTGTTATTGAGAAGTTCTTATCGTACATTATTTTAGTTTGCCATGCTGACATTTCTTGTGAATTTAGTTTAAGCCTAATTCCTGCTTTTTCAAGATTCTCAGCGACAATCGTTGCGATATCTTCATTATTACAACTTATAAATAACATCGTTAAAATGACATCTGCTCAACTTAATATTTACTTCTATGAATATAAGTAAATATATGCTTTACGAATATCTTTTTTTGGGTTATAATTAACTAGCAATTGCCTGAATAGCTCAGTCGGCAGAGCAACTGGCTGTTAACCAGTGGGTCGTAGGTTCGAGTCCTACTTCAGGCGCCATTTTATTATTTCACCTTCGGCCTGTTGGTGAAGCGGTCAACACACATGCCTTTCACGCATGCATTCACGGGTTCGAATCCCGTACAGGTCACCATTAATATTAATCAACCTCATTGAGTATCAATGAGGTTTTTTATTATAGTAAATGCAGCGATTCTCTCTTGTTTATTTTATGCAAATGAGCTGCTGCTGTAGTATCCCTTTCTATTATCTTCTTGTATATGTTGTCAATTATTTTTCGGATTAAACTATTATGAAAAAGCTGTGCTACACAAAACAACCCATACAACAATGGATGCTGAAAAGGAGAAAGATAAGTATAATTGACTAATATAGCGACTTACCATAAAATTCGCTAAGAGACATGAGAAAAATTATTTCACCTAATATAGGAATGTAAGAATTACTCTAGTTCCTCATGATGTGATACATCCTAAATATCAAGATTGTTAAGTTCTCAATATTTATGCATCTCCCTTAGAACTATGTAATTTTGATTTAAATGATAGCCCCTAATCACTTTCTTTAACGTAATTTAATCTTTTTCCTTAAGCTATGTACAATATTAGCAACACCATCTATTTTCAAAATAATTATTAAAATAGAATATATGACGGCCCCAACGATAATGACGCTAATCAGAGACATACTTGAACTGATTGAAGTAGATAATCTCTTGTAAAGCAGTAATGAAATCACAGCCATACCTAATGATGCAAACGCTATTTTAACTAGGGACTTAAATGTACTCATAGTATCTAGAGAGCCTATCTTTTTCCTCAAACTAATGTATAGCAATATCGTTGTTACTAGCGACGACAAACTTGTTGCAAGAGCAAGACCACCTATGCCTAAGTAACGAGTCAAGCTCAAAAGTAAAATAATATTGACTACAACGCCTATCGTTGCATTGATAACTGGAGTTTTTGTATCCTGAATCGAATAAAACGCCTTCGATAGAACGTCTCGTAAGCCAGTCCATAACATACCGACGGAATAATAGAACAAAGCAGTTGAAGTCATTTTGACTGCATTATCATCAAATGCACCTCTGCCAAAAAGAAGAGATACTATCGGTTCTGCAAATATCATTGCACCAACAGATACAGGAATTACTAGAAGACTAATCCCTACAATAGACTGTGAGACATTTTTCTTAAGACCAACCATATTCCCTTCAGCTGCCATCTTTGAAATAGTTGGGTATAAAACGGTTGTTATAGAAACTACAAATATTCCTCGAACAAATCCGTTTAATTTGCCAGCATAGTTTAATGCTGATATGCTTCCGACTTCTAATGATGAAGCAATCGTCCGGTCTATTAAAACATTGAGATCATTAACTGAAGTTCCTAATATTATTGGTATAGAAATCAGGAGCATCATCTTTATGTGTTTATCTTTGAGATTCAAAGACAAAGAATGTTTGTATTTTTTCTTTTTAATAAATGGAATAAGCAAGCCTAATTGAGATATTGTCGCAATCAAAGTACCAACCGCTAATAACAAAACATTAGTTTTTCCGCTGATAACTATAAAGATAACAGTGATTAAATTTAGTGGGAAGCCAATTAATGCTGGAATTGCATAATTTCCGTTTAGTTGTAGAAAAGGAGTAAAAACATAAAGAATCGCTGTGATATTGATTCCTATTAAGCTAATTCTAGTAAATTTAATTGCCAAATCAAGCGTTTCACCCTCAAATCCAGATGCAAACATGCTTACAAGATTTGAAGTAAATATCATTCCAAGAATTGTAACGCCAATACACATTACCAGTAATATATTAACTAAGTTACTAGTAAATATATGTGCATTTTCTTCCCCTTCATCATTTTTAATTTTACTATACATTGGAATATATCCAGTACTAATACCAGCACCAACAAAAGAGAAAATTACTGAAGGAATAGTCATAGATATTAAGTAAGCATCACTAACACTAGTAGCCCCATAATAGAATGAAAGTACCATATCCCTTCCAAACCCAAACACTTTTGATAACATAGTTAAACACATAATCAGTATTGCAGTTTTCTTCATTTTGCTCCCTCATTTTCTTTTTAGACACAAACGTTAATTTAACAGAGTATATATCCAAACAATATTTAAATTTGTAAGCACTACATTCAAGACATTTTAATTAAACACGTTTTTAATCTGTATATGATTTGTACTTTTCCTGTATCTTTCGAGAATTTTCTATTGGTGAACCAATGGTATCTATATCAATTGACTCACCAATCTTTTGATATGATCTTCTCATAATATTGAAACACTTCATATTTTGCACCAAGCCTTCAATTAGTTGGTCATCATCCATAGAATCAAAACGACGTTGGAGGTCATTACGTTGTCTAATTCTTTTTACAATATCACTGTAATCTAAATTGCAGTTCACACAAATTATTGAGTCAACATAGCCTATCATACTCTCAATCAGACTAGATAGCAGGTTTTGATTATTAATAGTGTCTACATGAGAAATAGAAGCAGTATATTGTAATATACCTTCTTCTAGTATCATGACCTCCCCACATCCTTTATCCTTCACTCTTCTGACTTGATACAGCAGCTTTATTAATCTCAAAGCATACAGTACTCGCTCTTTACTAACATCGAACAAAAACAAATACTTCATAATCTTAATATTTTGAGTTCTCTGTTTTCTAGAAAATGCCGCAAACGTTACCGTTATTATTTTGCTTATTCTATGCTTTTCTTTATAAAAATAAACATCCTTCAAATTCAGGAAATGAACACCTTCCTTTTCCATTAAGTTTTCTAATTCATTTACAATGGTAGTTTTACCACATCCAGGCAATCCGTTAAATTCAATTAAAATACATGTATTGTTTCTAGTTCCCATTCATAACGATCCTTTTGTTTTACATGTTTTGTCATCATAAATTCCAATATGCTCCAAGAATTTTGGTATGACTGTTTTAGTATCATATTTTTCTGATGCTAAGAAAGCGTTAATTTTCATGTTTAACAGTAAATCATTCCTATTTGCAATCACTGAAAGTTTAGATATCAAGTCCTGTGTATTGTTTGGTTCAAATAATAACCCCGTTACTTGGTCGGTTATAACTTCTTCGTTATACTTCCATCGTGAAGCAAGAACAGGTAAGCTTGCAATAAAAGCATCAATTGCAGCTCCTGGAAAACCCTCTCCTTCATAATAAGTAGGAAACACCATGAAATCATATTTTGATAGCGTTTCTGTAATCTCGTTTTGTGTTAAAACCCCTTTGTAGGCGATATTATTACCAACATTATCTTGTATGACGTTAGTAAAATCATTTTCATATCCTTTTTGAATCGGCCCATAAATATCTAAAATAATAGGAGTTTCGTTATTGTTGTTGAATGTCCTTATTGCTTCCACTGCAATTTCTACGCCTTTTTCTCTTGAAACCCTCGAGAAAAACACTGCTTTCAAAGGAGCGTTAATTGTTTCATTGCATTTATTTTGATCTCCTGATCGTCGGAAATTGGGTAAGTAGTAGGCATTTTTCACGCCTATTCCACTTAATCGACTTATCATTTGCTCTGTCTCAACATAAATCCCATCTATTCCCTGACTATAATTCAGCAGTCTTTTTGAACTTTTCAAAAGGTCGGGCAACCAACCACCAATTACAACATAATTCAATCTTCGTTCCGTTTTTTTACTTTTCCATTTTATAAACATAGGCAATAGAATAGATAAACCTTTTTTACCCAAAGCAAACACTGTATTATCAGAGTCTTTTAGGTTCCTTCTCATGGTTTTAAAGAATTTTATTGGCTGCTTTCTTATATACGACGTATCACTAAATAGGACATTTTTCTCTCCAAGCAGGTTCACAATCTCATCTTTTAAGACTCTCGTCTTAATAGTTTGACCATCTATTTGATTCGTCCGATAACCAAAATTCCCACATATAAATATTTTTCTGTTCATTATCTTGTTCCCCCCTAAGATGTTTCAAAGCTAGTCTGATTGTGATTATCTTGTGAATAATTCAATATATTTTTTCGCCATTGATTCTGAGGAATATCTATGCTCTATGGTTGATCTTGCATTGGCCCTTAACGTTTCGTCCTCTTTTATGGTGCTTAAGTTATCCATAATCACTTTTGCAATCTCATTAGCATCTCCATAATTTACTAGATAGCCATTTACTCCATTTTGAATTATATTAGTCAAGCCTCCGATACTGGACGCGATGACTACAAGTCCTGCAGCCATTGCTTCTCCACAAGAATAAGAAAATGATTCTTCTCCATTATCCCCATATGGGATGGATGGGACTAGTGCTATATCATATTCAATCATTTTTTTATTTGCCTGATTTCGAGGAATCACTCCCAAAAACTTAACATTATCTTCGATCCCAAGATCTTTAACAATGGTATTTAGATTATTAAATTCTGGCCCATCCCCAATGATATCAAAGTAAACATTAATGTCATTATCAATTAATATCCTAATAGCTTCCAGCGCTATATGGACTCCTTTATATTTTAGTAGACTCCCTATGAACATACACTTAAGTATTGAGTCCTGTTGTTTTTCAATTTTCTTTACCGGTATGTCATCAAGAATGAGTCCATTAGAAATCATAGCGATATCATTTCTATTTGATTGGTCCTTAATATACTTCTCAATAAATGTACTTACAGCGACTACCTTCTCGATATTTCGGTAAGCTTCTATCTCAATTTCTTTAATTTTACTAATTGAACTGCTACTATATCCTTTAGCTCTGATTTGTTCTGAATAGATAGAATGTACAGTTAAGACAACTGTAATATTCTTGTTATTTAGGTACTGTTTAACTGTCCCATACCAATCTACGGATTCAATGTTTATAATTATGTCACTTCCATTTTCTACAGCTTCTTTTAGTGCTTTCTTCACATAAATTTCTCTAGTAATGTATCTCCACTTAAATGCTAAATCCTTATTTATGAATCCTAGAATTTTATGTGGCAAGGAAACAATGCACCTATAAATACCTTCAGGATAGGAAGATATCATATTAGTCTCAACGTTATATGCGTTCAATCCATGTTTTAATGACTCAACATGTGTTCTAACACCACTGGAAACTTTCTTTGGAACACCAAGTATTACTACTTTCATAAACTAGACCTCCTAATCAATTCTCGAAATGTATTTATATTCTTTTTCTATTTCTCTAAACAGTAAAAAATAGACATAGTTCCATGTGAAAAAATTTAAGAAATGATCCGAAACGAGACCAGTGACTAAATAAGCAATTAACAAGGAAAAGAACGAAATTGCTATTGGTGATTTACTATTTTTCATGATTATTTTGCTATCTATAAATATTTTGATTAAGAAAATAATAAATGCTATCAACCCAAGTAACCCTCCGATAATAAGGGCTTGTAAAAACATATTATGTGAATAATGTCCATAGAAATCCATTGCTCTCAACCCTTGAAATCCAAGAGGTGTAAAAGGATGTTGAGTGCTCCAACCAAGTAACTCTTTCCATATAGTTAACCTATTAGCAAATGCAAAATTCACATTTCCTGCATCTCTAGAAGACAAATTTTCAATAGTTACTAAATACCGATTCAACACTTCATAGAAATGCTTTTGTAAAATATACACACCAATAAAACTCATAATACTGATATAACTAACCCATTTTAAAAATTTCTTGGGCGAAAACAGAACGGAAATTAATAGAAATGAGACGATTGAAATCAATAGGGTCATCAATGCCTCCCTAGAACCTGTTGCAATAATCCCAACTAGATTAACACCCATATAAACCACAAATAACTTTTCTTTTGTTTCAAAAAAGTGACCCAAACCAATTACAAATGCTAATACAAAAAGTGACCCTGCTAGGTTTGCGCTACTAATAAATCCAGATCCTCTAATACCAGTTCTTAAATATAATAGAATAGCGACTCCAATTGATGATGATATCATGATAGTGGAAATATACTCTTCGAGCTGTGGTCTTCCTTTGTCAATAAAAACCAGCGGTGTCAAACTAAGCAACCAATATGTGATATCTTTAATTTGGGAAGTAATATACTTAGATGTATAAAAGAAACTAATTATCGATAAAATAACAATGGTGTAAATAGCCATTAGTGCTAATTTATTTCTTAACGGAGTTGTATTCACATACAACTTTCTCATCAACAAGTCCTTTACAACATTTAGGAAAATTATAATAAATACAATAGTCTCAACTTGTATCGTAATCCGACCTACATTAAATAAAGTAATAAAAGGGAAAGTATAGATGACAAATATTAATAATTTATTGATACTCACACTTGCATTATCTGAACTTCTCATTTCCTCTTTTTTCATACAATTCGATCCTCCTTTCTGTACCATCAGCATATTTATTTTTCTAGTACACGTGTAATCAACTGCTCGGCTCTAAACTTGATTTATTTTAGTGATATGAACAATCCAAAGTGCATCAATTTGACTATGTATGCATTGTCTTGAGGATTATTTTATTATCATCAGATATATCAGAGTTTATTCATGCATTCCAAAACATTCTCCATCTCACTAACACATGTTATTTATTAACGATAATAAGTTCATCAAAAATACTTTCAATCGTATTAATCCACTTTGTACCAACAAATAGTTCCTGCACTCTTTCTTTTGAATATTTTATAGCACTAAGATATTTTTGCTCATTATTTAGTAACCCTTCAATTTTGTCAGCGATTTGATGCGTCATTTTTTCTTTGTCTGAAAAGTGAACAATGTACTCCATATCTCCAACCACTTCTTTAGAACCACCAGCATCAGTTGCGATTACTGGTATTTCAAATCCCATTGCTTCTCTTAACGATCCAGGGAGTCCTTCACTTCTTGATGCTGATATAAATAGATTTAAACTTTTGTAAAAGAGCTCTTTATCACTTATCCAATCTTCAATCCTTAATTTGTCACCTAAGTGATTAATATCATCGTTTACTTTGGCATCCAGTAGAAGATCATCAGTTTCAGTTTTTCCTGCTACATAAAAAATAATATTTTGTACTTTCCTTTTATTGATTAACTCATTAGCTACTTCAACAACATAATCAAAGCCTTTGCTATACCTACACCCTCCTAAAAAACCAATCGTAAATGAATCCTCGGTAAACCCCATTTTCTCTTTTGCAGTTTTCTTTGAGTAGTTATTTGTGAATATCTTTGAATCAATTTGTGAATATACGGTTGAGATATTATTGACTCTTCCAATTGATTCAAAGTTCTTTCTTTGAAAATCTGCTTCAACGATTATATAGTTTGCTATGAATGAAATTAGTTTTAAAGCAAATTTGGAATTTATTGTACTCCACATATTCGAAACAACTCGAGTTTTTTTAAATTTATATTTCGACGCTAACAATAATAATGTAAAATTTTCGCACCATATAATGTCATAGTTTTCATGCTTTATGCCTTTTAAATATGAATTTGATGATAAGATTAGAAGCAATGGCAACACAATTTTCCTTAACTTCCTATTATTAAGTGCAAATTTGATGCCTTTTGTAAACGGCTCATAATGAACATATATTCCTTCATTCATTGCGTTTAATGATAAAGGACATTCCTCTTGAACTAGTAATGTGGCCTCATACTTGTCTTTATTTATATTCTTTAAGATATTAAGGAGCATTGTTTGTCCACCCGACATGGTATTTTTTGATACTGCCATGAATAGAACCTTAGTTTTCTTTTTTTCTAATGTGTTCTTTTTTGCAATACATTCATCACTCATATCATCGTCTCCTAAATACTTACTCTTTTTCAGGCAAATTATTCCCTTTAGTAAGCCTTCTAATCTTCTAGTGTCTTTATTTAACTGTTGTTAAATACACGCTAATCTATCCTTGAATCTTAAACACTTAAAGATTCATAAATGTATAAATCGTATTTCTATATTTGTATTTTTACTTAACTCTATGCGTTGATACTCCTATGATGAGTCTATTAATTAACGAATCGTTTACTATCATTTTTGTTGCAATGTACGTTTCTCTACATTAGCAATGATACTTTTAGTCTGTATTTGATTCGAATTCATAAACCTTAAAGATTTTCTAGAATATCAACGATTTTCTTACTTGCAAAACCATCTCCATATGGATTACTTGCTCTACTCATCTTGTTATACGCTTCTACATCTTCAAGAAGACTCTTAAAGCTACTATAGATTGCTTCTTCTTCTGTGCCTACCAACTTCAGTGTTCCCGCATCAATACCTTCTGGTCTTTCGGTAGTTTCCCTCATCACAAGTACTGGTTTCCCTAAACTTGGTGCTTCCTCTTGAATTCCACCACTATCAGTTAATATGAGGTAAGATCTCGATAGGAAATTATGAAAATCCAATACATCAAGGGGTTCAATTATTCTTATTCTGTCTGTATCACAAAATATTTCTTGAGCGGCCTCTCTTATGATAGGATTCATGTGAATTGGGTAGATAACTTTTATATCCGGTGTTTCATCGATAATTCTTCTTACGGCTCTAAACATATTTTGCATGGGTTCCCCAATATTTTCCCTTCGATGAGCAGTTATCATAATGAGCCTACTATCATTCGCCCACTCTAAATGTTCATGCCAATAACTCTCTCGTACTGTTGTTCTGAGTGCATCGATTGCGGTATTACCTGTAACATATATTGCTTTTGGATTCTTGCCCTCTTTAAGTAGATTTTTTTTCGTTGTTTCTGTCGGAGTAAAATTCAAATTGGATATAATGCCTACTGCTTGCCTATTGAACTCTTCAGGATAAGGCGAATAAATATCATAGGTTCTCAATCCAGCTTCGACATGCCCTACTGAGATTTGCAAATAAAAGCAAGCTAAGGCTGTTACAAAGGTTGTGGAAGTATCACCATGTACCAAGACTATATCAGGTTTTACTTCTTCCAAAACATGCTTCATTTTCTCTAAAATACTGATTGTTACATCATATAGTGATTGACTAACCTTCATAATAGATAAATCATAATCAGGGACCACATTGAAGGCATTTAACACTTGATCGAGCATTTCTCTATGTTGTCCGGTTACGCAAACAACTGTTTCTAATTTTTCCCTTGTTTTGAGTTCTTTAACCAAAGGGCACATTTTTATTGTATTTGTTAATCTAAAAGTGGGCCAATTCTCAATTGAAAACTGGTCCACTATTTTTATAACTTCAGAAGTGTGTGATAATGCTTTTGGAGGTGAAAGAGGTGATATCACAAATGAGCAAATATTCAATTATCACATTAAAAAAGAAAGGATGGTCCAACAGAAAGATTGCCCTTGAATTGGGTATAGACCGAAAGACGGTCGCACGGTATCTTCAGGAATATAATAAATGTCAAATACAATTGATTGATAATCATGATTTATCAGACGAAAGAAAAGTAGAAGTCATTGATCAAATTGTTGGGGACCGTCACTATGATGCAAGCAAACGAGGTAAGCGCAAGTTAACGCAAGAAATTCAAGCACGCATCATTGAAATTATGGATTCAGAAAAAGATAAAGATATGTTACTAGGAAGACATCATAAGCAAAAGTTAACAGTCACTCAAATTTTTGAAATTATCAAAAGCGAGGGACATGATATTGGTCAGACAACCATACGAAATTTTGTGCATGAAATTCAAGCTTCACGAGAAACATTTATTCGACAAGATTATCGATATGGTGAGCGGTTAGAGTTTGACTTTGGAGAAGTAAAGCTTTTAATTAATGGTGAACCAAGAACATATTATCTCGCTGTTTTCTCATCACCAGCAAGCGGATATCGGTATGCATATTTATATCCAAACCAACGCAAACAAGTATTCATAGATGCACATGTTCGCTTCTTTGAGCATTCTAAAGGCTCTTGGGGTGAAGTTGTATATGACAATATGAGAAACGTCGTGAAGCGCTTTATAACGCCTTATGAAAAAGAAATTAATGATGATTGCCTCAAACTGGCACTCTATTATAATTTTGAAATTAACCTGACTAATATACGAAGTGGTCATGAAAAAGGAAGTGTAGAAAACAGTGTTAAGGTAATTCGAAATCGTGTATTCGCAAAGGACTATAAGTTTGAAACATTTGAAGAGGCATGTGTTCATCTTGAACAGACTCTTGATGAAATCAATATAAAGAGTTCAATCGAAGATGAAAAGAAAGAACTTCAACCTTACAGAATTCCTTATGAATTCGCTGATATCGAAGTATATAGTGTTGACAAGTATGGTTGTATACACGTTGAAAATAATTTTTATTCAGTCCCAGACTATCTCCAACACAAAAGAGTTACGGTCAAAAACACCGTAAATTCGATACGCATCTATTCAAATCACACATTTGTGTACGAACATAAAAAGATAGATGGTCATCATCAATATCAGCTTGTGTTGGACCACTATCTGAATACAATGATGACTAAGCCGGGATCTGTAAAGAATTCACTTGTCCTAAAACAACATCCTGAGCTTTATAACATCTACCATAATCATTATAAAACAAGAACTAAAGAGTTCATAGAAATTCTTCAAGAAAACAGGAATGAAACGTATAAAACGCTCAAAGATGCTTTAAAGTATCGGTTGGTTTCAAATACAATTGACACCGTTGAGTATGATGACAGCATACAAGAACAATCACGTAAACAACTTAAGAAAATAAGCCAATTAATGCACTAGGAGATAAATTAATGGAAACAATTGAACAATTGTCAAAAGAATTAAAACTTTCATTCATAAAAACACACTATGAAGCAGCAATACAGGAAGCGAAACACAAAGGATTGGATTTTCAAGAATTTCTTAACGAACTGCTTTATTGCGAACGAAACAATCGTCGTGACAACGGAATAAAACAACGCATTCGTGCTGCTCGATTTCCTCAAAACAAGACATTGGAGGATTTTACGACTGTAAAATTTAATTCAGAATTAAAACGAAAGTTTAAAGAACTGGAAACATTGAACTTTATAGAAAATAAAGAAAACATTATCTTAATGAGTAATCCTGGAATGGGAAAAACACATTATGCGACCGCACTTGGAATCAAAGCTTGTCTAGAAAATAAAAAAGTGCTATTTATCAGCGTTCCTAATCTAATTATAGAGTTAAAAGAAGCTATGTCAAAAAATCAAATTACGCAATACAAAAAGAAGTTTGAAAAATTTGATCTAGTAATTCTTGATGAACTCGGCTATGTATCATTTGATAAAGAAGGAAGTGAAATTCTATTCAATCTAATCTCAAATAGAATAACAGTGGGCTCTATGATTATTACAACAAATTTAATGTTCGATAGATGGGAAGAAATATTCAAAGACCCCATTCTAACAACTGCTCTAGTCGACCGCTTAACCTATAAATCACATCTATTAAATATGAGTGGAGAGAGTTATCGTGTTGAAGAAACAATTGCTTGGCTAAAGAGCAAAGAATGACAAACGGTAGTGGACCAGTTTTCAATTGAGATTTGGACCATTATTCAGTTGACAAATACATTTATCGCTTCTGGTCTAGTGCCAAAGACCACCATTACTTTTTTCATTTTTAATTAGTCCATTCTTAAAGTTTGTAGATGCCATCAAAATCACAGATATTTTTTGTGTCAAGGATCAATTTATGTTTTACTATGTTAAGACTACTCTTGATATGATCATGAGCTGTAATTATAACTAGAAGCTCAACATCATTTAAGAAATCTTCAAAATCCATAACTTGACACTCTACTATTTTCTCTTTAACGTATGGATCATACACTTTGATCCTACTTGCTAAGTGATTTTCCATTTTTTCAAGCAACTGAAGGGTTGGACTTTCTCGTGTGTCATCAACATTCTCTTTATACGTTAACCCATATATTCCAACTTTAGAAATATCATTAATTCCATTGTCGCTCATTATATCTTGTATCCTGCCTATTACGTGCACAGGCATTGAATCATTGACTTTTCTTGCAGTATGGATCAAGTTTGCCAAATCAGGATAATCCCCTACTAAGAACCATGGATCTACAGATATACAATGCCCGCCAACTCCAGGACCCGGTTGTAATATATTGACTCTTGGATGAAAATTGGCAATTCGAATTATCTCATAAACATCCATATCATCAGACCTGCAAATTTTTGCTAACTCATTACTGAATGCTATATTTACATCCCTAAATGTATTTTCAACAACTTTTGACATTTCTGCTGATCTTATATCAGTTACAACAATTTCAGATTTACAGAAAGTGGCATAGAGTTCCTTTACCTTTTCTCCAATAGAAGCATCATCTGCTCCTATGGTTCGCGAATTGTGTTCTAGTTCGTAAATCATATTCCCTGGAATGATTCTCTCGGGTGCATGAACTAAATGAACATCCTTGCCAATGGTTATGTTTCTGTTCTCGATAATTGGACGAATATACTTATCAATAGAACCAGGTGAAATTGTAGACTCAATAATGATAATTGATTGTGGCTCACATATATCTAATATATTATTTACTGCAGCAATAACATACTTCGGATCCAATTTTTTACTTGAACTTTCATATGGAGTTGGGACTGCAACAATATAAATATTGGTTTTAAAGTATTCCGTAGTGAATTTAATTCCGTTATTTCTTGCTTCACTAAATAAAGACTCAAGCCCATCCTCCTCAAACGTTAAATCGCCTTTAGATAGTGACTCGACAAGTTTATTATTCAAATCAGTACCTACAACATCAACACCGTTCTTTGCAAACATCAACGCTGTCGGCAATCCTATATAACCTAATCCAATTACATTTAAATTTGGTTTCATATTTCCCCCTTAGTATCCTAATGAATCACTTTTTATTATTTGAATACCTGTTTTACCTTACTTTTACGCCTTGTCTATATATTATGATTTCTACCGAAATCGGGACATATCACTTCTTGATATGCTTCTCTTATTCCCCATTGTCTTTGAATCATTGGATTTATTTTTCGCATTCACTAATTCCAAAGATAAACGAAAGGTTTTATACTTAACACCCTGAAAAACAGTTCTTGATCTATTAACCCAATTAAAAAGTGAGTCTATGCATCGTTATTCAATTTATCATTTTACTGTTTTAGATAGTCTGAGTGAAATGTAATGTCAATCCTATGCTTGCTGAGTCACAGTCTCTGACAAGTGTATTAGAACATTGAATCATTAAAATTCTCTTTCCATGACTGACACTAATTTCTTTGTGAGTTCTACATAATCAAAATCTTTTGCACCTTCAATCGCATTGTTGCTCATCGTTAAATATTCATCTTTTGACATATTATAGATTTCTAGTATCCCATCAGCAAGCGCTATAGATGTATCTTGCGCTAGTGTAATGCCACAGTTGTATTTTTCAATTGGTGAATATCCTATTTTGACTGTTGATATTATTGGTTTTCCTGATGCCATGTACTCAAATAGTTTATTTGAGCTATTACCTCTAGACCAATTATACCTACTTTGAGAATAGTTCAAGATATTCACTGAAGAATTACTCAAAATGGTAGATACATACTTTTTATCAACATATCCTTTTAATTTTACGTTAGTAATTTGTTCCTCAATAACTCGCTCTCTTAGTGATTCTAGTTCGTTTCCATCTCCATAAATTAGAAATTGGATATCCTCATAGTTTGCTAATAACTTTGCAGCATCTACAATGTTTCCAACATTGTTTACCGGTCGAATCGCTCCAATATAAATCACATTGAACTTTTCGCCACCTAAATCAAGATCACTATAACTATGCTTCACCTTATTCTCAGTGAACTCTTTTAAATCGATTCCATTGTTAATGTAATGGCACTTATTAGTGTCAACATTTCCACCTTGCAAAGTAGACCATCCTTTATCGGTGATATATGTAACATCACCTTCTTTTAGAAAGATTAATGCATCAGATTTTTTATAAATCCAGCGTTCTCCCCGTAATAACATTTTTCCAACAAGTCCATTTTCATTCAGTCTTCCGCCATGAAAGAACACCTCAGGCCAAAAATCACGTACTTCACAAATGCATGGCACTCCAATTTTCCTAGATAATTTGAGCCCTGCAAACATTGTTAATGGATGTGGTGAGGAGGCAATGATAATATCTGGTATGTTCCCTTTCTTTATGAGCACTTTTGCTGTTTTTATAAGGTTCCTATAATAAGACACCATATTCAAAACTCTTTTTAAGCCATTACTAGATGATGGATATGTCTTTATAAACGTAAATGGAACCATCGAGTCATTATCTTCAATGTATAATGAATCATCTTCAATCAAATTATCACCAGTATAATGAAGGTATGAAGCCGAGAATACTCTGGATGAATAACCATATTTATGCAATTGCTTTGAAAACTCGTATGGCCTTGTAAGTCCACTCATTGTTGGTGGAGTTGCATAGTGATGAAACATCCAAACCTTCTTGTCAGTATACGCTTTTCTCATTTAATCCCCCCGTGAAGTAAAAAGTTCCTTTCCATTTTTCTTTATAAGTCATTCTCTCTTATTTGAACAGATCGTTATCTCGCACCTTCTTTAAAGAAAATGACCTTGAAAGTCATAAACAGGATTTTAAGGTCCAACCATAAGCTCGCATCGTTAATGTATTTTAAATCATAAGCTAATTTTTCTTTTGGGTTTAGGTCATATCCACCATTGACTTGAGCTAGTCCAGTAATCCCTGGCTTTACAGCAAGTCTCTTATAGAAGCCGGGAATAGTCTGATTAAACTTATTTGTTAGTGCTATTGTTTCAGGACGTGGTCCTACAAAACTCATTTCTCCTTTGATCACATTTATCACTTGTGGTAGCTCATCAAATCGTATTTTTCTAATTATTTTCCCTACCTTAGTAATTCTACAATCATTTTTAGTTGTCCAAACCATATCCCTTGATTTATCCAAAGGAGCATGAGACATTGTTCTTATTTTGAAAATAGTAAATGACTCTCCGTCTTTCCCAAACCGTTCTTGTTTAAACAAAATTGGACCCTTTGAATCTAACTTAACAGCCAAACCTGTTAGTAGCACGATTAACAGAGATGGAACAAGGAAAATCGCAGAGAGTATTAAATCAATAACTCTTTTAATAAATAAAAATAAAAAAGACACACCAATCTCCTGACTTAAGTTCTCGAAAGAGTCAAAATTATCTCCATTTTCATATTTTATTTCGTCATATTCACTTTTTAAAACAGTATTCGTTCTATTCATTCCTTTCACCTTACAACTTTCCGTACTTACAATTTGATAATCTATAGACAAAATCTGAATAAACATTAATACTCGCGCTCTCTTTTTAAAAACTATCAATGTCAAAATGGATAAGACAACCGAGTAGAATCAGTGAACATACTACGAGTTTGTTTGAAATTACGTTTTGCGCTACTTTCAATTGATTTATTATATTTGTTTCAAATTTTCCAAGTGCGGATATTTCATTTTTTGAGTTATCCCAATTACTTGTCTCTTAATCTCTTGATTAACATTCTTCTTATATGCTAAAACTCATCATGAAATTATTTTCCTTTTTTAAAATCAATTGAGTTGTTTATAAGTTAAAGAATGTGTTACTGCAAAAACATCTCTACACACTACCTCACTGCAAATGCTTAATCTTCTTAATTATTAACGAAAAAAATGTATCCAATATATTCTATAAATAATATCATATCAATCAATTTCTAACTTGCATTTGATCCCCCCATAAATGGTTCATTTACTCAATTGGCTTACGCATTCCTGCTTCGTCATTCCTCGGTAAGTACGACTTCATAAAATTCTATTTATTACCACTTTGATAATAGTAGGAGTACTTATCCCGACTGCCTTTGCGTTTTGATCTCTCATCTATATAATCATTAAAAATAATACCTAGAATATTCGCTTCCATCGATACCAGATCTTTCATAGCATTTTTAACTAGTTCTTTTTCCGCATGATTTTGTCTTACCACATAAAGAACGCCATCAACATGTTGAGACAATACTACCGAGTCTGTTACTACCCCAGCTGGTGGTGAGTCTATGATGATATAGTCATAGCGTTTTCGAAGTGTTTCAATCGAGGTCTTTGCGCGATCCCTTGAAAGTAACTCCACGGCATTTGGTGGAATCGGTCCTGAGAAGATGACATCCATTTCAAGACTAGGACTTTTATAAATTGCGTCTTTAATTTGAGCTTTGCTCGCAAGTACCGAGGATAATCCACTGGTAATTTTATAGTTTACATTTAGGTACTTTTGGATTACAGGGGCTCTCAAATCCGCATCAATTAACAGTACCTTATGACCCGCCATCGATAATGTACGTGCAACATTTATTGAAACGGTACTCTTCCCTTCATTCGGCACAGAACTTGTCACAAGTATTGTTTTCACTTCACCACTAAAGGTCAAAAAGCTTAAATTTGTTCTTAACGACTTATACCCTTCTAGATATGCAAAGGGAGACTTGTTACTTAAAATGTATGTTTTATTCTTCTTGACTTGCTTATTTCTTTTCTTAAAACTGATCATTTTCTCATACCTCGGCTTGCATCTTCAAAATTGGGAATAATACCAATAACTGGAAATCCCAACTCTTCTTCAACATTTTCAGGGATTTTATATGTTCGATCTAAGAAGTGCTTAATTAGAACGATTCCGATACTAAGTGCTAGCCCCAATACAAAAGCAACTAATGTATTCATACGAACATTAGGTGAGACCGGAGATGTTGGCAACTGTGGTGTTGATACAACTCCCACTGAACCAGCACCTACAAGTTCTACAATTATATCTGGTGCGACATTCACTATTTCTTGAGTATAG
Organism: Erysipelothrix larvae; assembly: GCF_001545095.1. Taxonomy (NCBI): domain Bacteria; kingdom Bacillati; phylum Bacillota; class Erysipelotrichia; order Erysipelotrichales; family Erysipelotrichaceae; genus Erysipelothrix; species Erysipelothrix larvae. The sequence goes on along the minus strand of NZ_CP013213.1, from coordinate 271,124 downwards.
CGAAGTGCTGCCTTTTTATCAGTATCACGCACAGACACACGGATTACTTGTGTACTATCTACTGCAGAAACAGTGACTTTCTTTGCAAGTGACTCTGGTGTAATGTCAAGCGACAAATTATTCACCACATTTCCCATCACGTTATTACTCTTGATGATAATGCTATAAACTGATGCAAGATTCTTGGCAGATGTAATTTCATCATTCGTAATTGAACTTCCTCCAGAATCTTTTCGGTTGGTTACAATAAGTACCGCATTACTTTCGTATACCGGATTAATAAAGAATACAGAAAATATATAAGCAAACAATGCAAACGCAACCCCCACAATTGCAATTTGCACAAGTTTTGATCGGATTACCCCCAAAAGATCAACAATGCTTATTTCTTCTTCCTGATTCATTTTTATGTTATTCTTAGGTTCCACATTTACCTCCCGTTTCCATAATGAAACTATGGCAACTCTCTTTCAAACCTTTGATATGAAGGACAATATAATTAGTGTTCTTCACAGGCATACCTAAGATACATCGCGATAAAAAAACTAAAAAAGCGAGATTTCTTAAGTAGACTGTTATGCTTTGTGAATGAACATTCACGCATATAGACTAATTTTAAGAATCCCGCTGTAAGAGTAGTAAATAATCCGCTCAATAATATGTAAAAACACTTTAAAAAACTTAAAGATACAATAAAAGAATTAAATGGCACTACCCCTTGGAATTCCACCCATTGCCACATCAACTTATAAGATTACCTCTAAATTCTAGCAGATTTGTATTTTTTTTACCACGCTCTCAAAAAAATAGAAATCTGCTGCATGAAACTGAATGTTAAGTCAATCAATTTGATATAGAACGACTATTTATCTAAATTCTGAATTAAAAAATAATAACCCATTAAACACTTAATAAGCGAAAATGTGTGATAATTATAGTTAATATCGTCTTCCCCAATCAATCTTTGGTTTGATATAGAAATCATTCATGTCAAACGAAATTCATTTTTTCTAACGAATCCTATTCATCATTTGATCGTATTATATTCCAATCCATTTTGCTATAAATGTCTTTTTTCGCTGTTAGTTATTAATTTCATTAATCTCAAATCACATTATTGGCTACATTTATTTTCAACCCGTTTATTCTTCAATACATAAGTTATCTTCTTCTTTTACAAAAAAACCTCCCCCAACACTTTGGTATCAGTGTAATAGGAAGAGGTTAGATCAGAGATATTCAACAATGCTTTATGGCCAAAAAAAACGAAACGGAACGATTTCAAAACCATCGACTTGCATGAACACGATATAGATGGAAAGCATCAATATCATCACACCATAGTTAATCAATACCTTCACTTTATAATCTTTAAGAGAATAAATCACTTCAGGAACCAAAACAATAATGAAGATATAGTAATAGTCTACGATTCGCATCACGTTAGTTCCTACAGACGCAAACATCATCATCGAACATCCAAGAATTACATAATTATAGAGCCCAATTGTATGTTTACTATACTGTATTGCATATCGATAGCGTGTGAAGCAACCAATCAAAATAACTGTACTAAAGATTAATCGATTATACGCAGCACTTTCTACTACCTCATAACTACTGTAGAAACTCTGAGATACCCAGGTATATAAGGGTACTCGAAGTATAAAAAGCAATAAGTTTAGTCCAAGCAGTGCAATAACCGTTATTTTTTTAAGATGGATTGTGTGTATAAAGTATGCAAAAACGAAGATTAGAGCAGATCGATGAAATAACGATGCAAAGAATATAAGTAAAAGAAATGACACTAATTTCCGTTGTCGAATAAACGTATAACTTGTAAGTATAATCGCATATGCAATGGATTGTCGAAGTCCTGAGAAAACAAATGAATAGTACTCAAATGCAATATATAACAAAAAACTCATAGTTGGATATCGCGAATATCTGTAGATAAAGACCCCAACTGGAATAAGACAGATCAGTGCTATTATTGTCAGAAATATCTGATTATCAGGAAAGAGAACACTGATTAGTTTATTCAATATGATGTACCCATTTTCAAATCGATTTTCAAGAAGTACAGATAACGTCGTAGATCGTGCTGATTCAAAAAAATCTAAGTATACCTTAACATCAACCCCAATTAAGTCATCCCTAATCGCTAATATAAGTATTAATTGAAAGGTAATCAAGCCAATCATCACTTTTTTTATCTTTTTTCGTTTGGTATCACTCTGATGATTCAATGTAATCAGCCGAAAGATAAACGCATTGATTCCTATCAATATGAGATTAATTCCATATATAGTCATCAGAAGCAGTCATTTCCTCTCTATTATTCATGATTATTGTGAACATTGCGTTTCAGCCATGTTTCAAACTCCTTTACTTTGCCCTCAAGCGTATACCCGGCTGATTCCAAATCTTTTTTTCTTGATATTCTATGCTTAATGTTCGTCTTCATTATTCCATCCACCCAATGATCTACGGAATCAATTGGAAGAAACTCTATGAGTTCAGTGATTTCACTTTCTCTTGGAATTGTATTCGAAGCGAATATGGGAAGATCACTTGCTTGTGCTTCAACAAGCACGATTCCAAATCCCTCATGAATCGACGGAAGTAAGAATATATCAGAAGCACTCATATATTGACCAACATTGTGTGTCGTTCCCACAAAGTGAACACGTTTGTCAAGCTTCTTTTGCTTTACCAACGCTTCAATCGAAGGTCTTGTGGCACCATCTCCCACAAGCAATAATGCAAATCGATCATCCAACCTTTCTATGATATCGATTAAGAACGGGTGGTTTTTTTCACTAGAGAACCTTCCTACATGAAGTAGGATGATCTTATTACGAAGATTCAGATTACGTCTAAGTTCATCTCGCCAAGTTTTTCTAAAGATAAACTGATTTAAATCAATAACACTGCTCACTAAAAGGTTTTGTGATGTAGGTTTCCAATCAATCCCATGCAACCATGTTCCTGCATCACAAGATGCAGCAAAGTAATGACTCGCAAGATTATGATTTAGTTTTTTAAGGACCTCGTAAATCATCGTTTTTTGAATTGACTGCTGTCTATTAACACTATGAGAGTGATTAATCCTTATACCAACCTGCGCTTTTTTTGCAAGATAAAGTGGTACTACACTCGCAAGATTTAGATGACTATGCACGACATCATAATTTCCATAGTTAATAATATTCCGTATTTCCGTGAAGTTCTTGATCAGTGATTTCTTCTTTGGCGTCACATGATAAATCTTAGAACCCAATGCTTTTAATTCTTTTTCTAACATCCCAGTTGATGGCTCATGAACGATAAAATCGAAGCAAATCTGCTTTCGATTTAAGTATTTATAGTATGTATACAAAAGCGATTCAACACCACCACTTCCAAGATCTGATACGACATGAAGTACTTTAATCATAATTCTCTCCTAAAAAGAAGGCTTTAAAGAATGCCTCGTCTTTAGTCTTGAGAATTTCTGGATAAAAGTGTTTGCTGTGTATAAAATTCTCTGATGCCATATAAGTCAATGATGCCTTTTTAAGTGAACTTAAAATGCTTGAAATGTGATTCACATCTCCGACATTAAATGTGTTTTCACCCTCAATTAATTCCGGAATCCCTCCGACGTTCGAACCAAATACTGGGCACCCCTGATTCATTGCTTCTATAAGCGCTCGCGGCAGTCCTTCAGTTTGACTTGGTTGAATATAAAGATCAATTTTATTCAAAAATCTCACAATTTCTTTGCGATTCAAAACACCCAAAAAATGTAATTTATCAATGACACCTTCTTGTGTGGCAATTTTTTTGAGATAGGTATTATCCCCTTTCCCCACAAGATAGTATTCAAACTCATACCCTTGTCGCTTTAGTTGTCCTAATGCTTTGATCACATAGTGTTGTCCCTTGTATTTAATATCTATAGGTCCAATGGTCCCTAATATAAGATGTGAAAGGTTGCTTTCATTTATTTTCTTAATACGATTTGTCAGAACCGATTGATTCATATTATCTAAATTCACATCAGAATATCCTGCAGTCTTCCCAATCGAAGGATACCGTTCTTGGAGATATTTTTGTGTTACGTATCGCACATAATCAGCCTTTTTCACAACACAACGTGTAAAATATGAAAGGTATGGTGCAAGTATCTTACCGATTTTACCATGAAACCTAAATGCATCGTGAGCATCACCAACAACTTCTACCATCAGTGGTTTTTTATATTTTATGGCATAGTGTGCAGCAATGATACCGTAGATACTGGGTAATTGAACAATAATTGAATCACTCCCTTTGACAGATTGCTTGATGCGTCGAATTGCACTGCCAATTGTTTGTATTCTCCAAAAGTTTGGTAATGGTTCAAACGAAACATTCTTCACACGACTTGATTCATCCAAAGGCAAGCCACCGTTTTCTTCTGCTATTTTACAGCGAGCCATTATTTTCAAGGTCGAACACCACCGAAGATAACGATCAAATACATTATTTGATAATACCCCTGAAGAATAGATTTTCGATTCTTTCAATACAAACTCATGATCATGAACAAATAAACATCTCATATGAGACTCCCCCCTTAACTAAATATGCTGTGATTATGTGCGTCATTTTATAAAAACGCATGCTCTTTATACGATTAATTGTTGATCAAGAACCCATTACCTCACTGTAGAGCTTTGACATTTCTTCCATAACATTATTGAGCGAATAACATTGAATTTTTGATTTACTGTTTTTCATAAACTTTGACTGTACTTCCGATGACTTTTGAATACGCATGATTGCTTGAGCATACTCATGACTGTTGTTATTGCGAACAACAAATCCATTATGTCCATGATTCACAAGATCAACATTCCCTCTGCATCCTGACACAACAACGGGTAATCCTTCTGCCATTGCTTCCATCAATGCAACAGACAGTCCCTCACGGATTGAAGGAAGTACAAATACATCGGATGCTTTCACAATTTCAATGACATCATTTCGATACCCAAGGAGATGAATACGCTCAGAAACCCCCATTTCACTCGACAACTCAAGAAGTGTTGATTCTAAGGGCCCAGCACCACAAACTATATAGTGAAATTGCTTCGATTCTATGCGCGACATTGCTTCAATGATTATGCGATGATTCTTATTTGTGCTTAATTCTCCGACTGATAAGATGCAAAACGCATCGTGAGGAATGTTTAATGCCTTCCGTTTTTCATTTCGATCAATTGTAATACCATTTATAGCATCAAGATTAACCCCTACACCATTTGTAAAGCTGACCTTCTTTGCTTTAAAACGAAGTGCACGTAAATAATCCTCTTGGTTTATAGTGATTAAGAGGTCTGTATACCTGGAAAGCCATCTTTCGATTGAGTAAAAGAGAATCCAATTCAGCAACCGGGCCCCTTTATAAAAGTGGAAACCATGTGCAGTATAAATGAGTTTTGTTCCATGTTTTCGAGCACTGCGAGATGCGAGCCGAGTTACCGTTCCACCAACAGGGGTGTGGCAATGTATAATGTCAAAATGTGTTGTATCCACAAGTCTCTTTATCGCCTTATACGCTTGAAAATTCCCTGTCCTGAATGGATTGCGTTCAAACGGAAGTTCATGAAACACATCACAGTGTGGAATGATACAATCATCAGCGTTTTCATAATCGTTTTGGGCACAAACATGAACTTCATACCCATTGTTTTTAAACCATTCGAGGTACGGAAGATGAAATGCCGCAATATGCCGCTTCACAACCGTTGCTACAAACATTACTTTCTTCATATTTTTCTCTTTCTATTTAACATGATTTATGTTTTCTTCATTTCCTGATTTGAGATTTCTTGAATTGACTCTTCAAGATTACATACCCTATATTCACGTTTATACTCAGACATACTTTTGTCATAGACCAGATTTCCCGTCAATTTCTTTACCATTGGGAGTTTCATTGCTCTAAGTAAAACTGCAAATCCCTTTGACAAAATAATGGGTTTACCATAATAGCGGCCAATTAATTTAACTAGATTTCCCGTGTCGACATACTCATTATTTTGTGGATAAAACACTCCAGAACTCTGGTCATCAATAATTTGTTTGCTGATTTCAGACACATTATCAATGTAAATCATGCTTCTTTGGTTGTTAATATATGGAAAAATCGGGCACTTACATACAAAGTTCTTTAGTTTTGTAAAATTACCTTTACTGTTCAAACCATACACCATCGGAAGGCGCAATATTGCAACTTTGAATGATTCATCTGAGAGAGATTCAAGCAACTGCTCCGCATGCAGTTTTGAGAGTCCGTAATAAGTTTCTGGATTTGGAAATGTATCAAGGGTAATTATTTCTTGTTTTGTGCCATACACACTCATTGAGCTTAGAAAGATAAACTGATGAACCTTCTCTTTTTTTGCTTTAAGTGCAACTTGAAAACTCAAGTCACGATTTACCTTTTGATAGAGATCGCTGTTCGCCTTTGTTTCTTTGATATGTGCGATTCCTGCTGCATGATAAATAACATCGTACTTTGAGAAATCCATCGTTTTCCATGTGCCATTCCGTAATGAAATGCGTGTAATACTATAATTGTGTTTCGTTTTGTTTAACCATAATTCTAATTGCCTACCAATATAACTATTTGAACCTGTGATTAAAATATTTATCATACGATCCTCCATCTATTAATCCAGTTGCGTTAATTAATTCAATTACTTATGATTCTTTTTTCCTTCAACAACTCCATCACTACTAATTACTTTAAAAATTGTTCGTATAAAACACACCACGTCCATTTTAAGACCTATATTGGTAACATATTGCCCATCAAACCACGCTTTTTGGTCATTTGACAGTTCATCCCTTCCGCTAATTTGGGCAAGTCCTGTTAACCTAGGACAGACATCAAATGCACTCACATCATCACGCAATTGAGTGAGTTCAATTTGGTTTGGCAACTGCGGGCGTGGACCGATAATTGACATATCACCCTTAATTATGTTGATCAATTGTGGCAGTTCATCAAGACTGGTTTTTCTCAAGAATGCACCAACGCGTGTAATAAGCATGTGTGAATTTTGGAGTTGGTCTGTTGGTACATTATCTGGAGTATTCGTCGTCATCGTTCTAAACTTCAAAATGTAAAATTCTTTCTTGTGTTTTCCGAGTCTTTTTTGCTTAAACAAGATGGTTCCATCAGAATCCAGCTTGATTGCTGCTGCAACAAGCGCCATAATTGGGAATAAGATGATGAGTCCCAGTACCGAAATATTAATATCCATCAAACGCTTCAAAACTAAATAGTTCATACCTTTATACAAATTCCCTTCATGATTATCTTTCTTCAAATACATAGGTCCTTACAACGGATTGTAATGCGTGTTTTATCTCCCTTGGCTCACAGTACATCGTTGCATTTTTTAATATTTGAAGATATTTTTCGATGACTTCATCTTCCCAAACTTGTGGTTGTGCGATAAAAATCAAATCATTTGCAGTTCGTCTGAGCCCCTCTTCATCCATAAGAAGCTCTTCATATAATTTCTCCCCCGGTCTTAAACCAACAAATTTAATTTGGATGTCTTTGTTTAGTTCATATCCTGATAACTGAATCATTTTTTCTGCTAAATCTTTAATTTTCACAGGTTTCCCCATATCTAGAACAAAGATTTCTCCCCCTTTAGCAAGGGTTGATGCTTCTAGAACAAGGTTAACGGCTTCTGGAATTGTCATGAAGTATCGGACGATGTTTGGATCGGTAACCGTAACTGGACCCCCTTGTTCAATTTGCTTTTGAAAGAGCGGAATCACAGATCCATTTGAACCTAAGACATTCCCAAATCGAACTGCCACAAAGCGCGTCTTTGACTTCATGCACGTTTCACTATGTATCATCATTTCCACAAAACGCTTGGTGGCTCCCATTACATTTGTTGGGTTAACTGCTTTATCCGTTGATATATTCACAAAAGTTTTTACATTAAATTCTATGCTTACGTCAATGAGCATTTTTGTTCCAAAAATATTATTATTAATCGCTTCCCTTGGTGTCCGTTCCATGAGTGGAACATGTTTGTATGCTGCTGCATGGAACACTTGATTACATCCATGTCTTGCAAATATTTTTCTCAGTTTCTCTTTATCGTTGATTGATCCAACGATTGCGACGATTTCAATTCCTTCTTGAATATTTCCCTGTCTTTGGTCAAATAATAATTCTTGTTCAATGTGATATAATCCACTTTCATTGATGTCATAAAGGACAATACTTTTTGGGTTATACTTAACGATTTGCCGTACGAGTTCACTACCTATGGAGCCCCCCGCTCCAGTCACTAGAATCGATTGTTCAAATAAGCATTCCTTTATATGATCGGTATCAAGATGAACTACATCTCGATTAAGTAAATCGTGTATTTCAATCTTACGAATTGGTGAAGCTTGCGCATGTGGCTTATCAAGACTAAGTGAAGACATCAGGGACACATTTACGACACCAGTATCCAGCACTTTATTGATAACTTGTTTCCTTTGTTTTGGATTGGTCCTTTGGATCGCGATGATTACATGATCAACGCGATGTCTTTTCACAATGTCCCCCAACATGGATCCGTCTCCTAACACTGGTACTCCTTTAATTGTTAAACCTTTGAGTTGAGGGTCGTCGTCGATAAATCCAATGATTCGATATTGATATTTGTCATTGGTCTGCAACTCTTTTAGCGCTAATCTTCCTGCATTACCTGCCCCATAAATTACAATTCTCTCTTGAAACGAGCGAACAATGATTTTGCGCTTATAAATTGAGAGTATTCGATAATGAAAATGATTCAGTTCCATTATCAACGTGATGACAAAGAAACTTATGAGTATCGTGTTCATCGGTAAGCTTCTTATGATTGCTGTATATTCACGCAATAGAATTGTCGAGGCAGTAGCGATGATCGTTGCAATTACAATGTTAACGCCTACATTAACACTGACATCTCTTAACAATGTATGATATAACCGTAACATAGCGAATGCTACGAAATAGATGAGTAATAGATAGGGTGTAACACGAAGCATGTCATCAAGTGCAATTGAAAATGTAACTGAGCTATCTGTGTGTATCCAATAGGAAAGAATGTATCCAAACCATACAGTCAGTAAATCAATCCCCAATATGATCGTTGTTATAATTTTGTACTTCATTTTTTAGTTCCACCTTTAATAATAACTTCCAAATATTCTTTCACTTTATAAGGGTTTCATCATGGAATGCACATTTCAAAACTCTTATTTTTTTCACTGTATCAGTATTTTTCCCCTTCCATACTGACCAGATTAACGCTTAATGTGAACATGCTTTACGGGAGTCATAATCTTTAAATCAAAAAGATATAACCCGGGAAATCAACGTTCTTCCTTATAGTTTCAAAGTGCTTGTTTGGGCTATCACCCATCGCCTATCCATGCAGTGCAATTTTTTTCAACATGGTCTTTTGATATATATATCTCGATTTATTGATCTACCATAATGTGTGTTTTAGTCTCTATGATCATTTCTTTTTTAAGTCATCACGCTAGTCTTCACTTGAGTAGTAATTGTTAAACTTACGCTTACGCGCAAAGTTATCTTGTGTGAAATTATTAAAGACTACTCCTAAAATGTTCGTACCAGATGCTATATAATCTTTTGTTGTTCTTTTGATTAGATCTTTCTCAGCAAAGTTTTGGCGAACAACATACAGAAGTCCATCCACACTTTGGGACAATACCTTTGCATCTGTGACGATACCTGAAGGCGGAGAATCAATGATAATGTAATCGTATCGTTCTCTTAATTCACCAATAAGTCGCTTAGCACGTCCTTTCGATAACAGTTCAACCGCATTTGGAGGGATGGGTCCCGAAAACATAATTTCAATTTCCATTGCTGGATACTTGTAGATTGCTTCTTCTGCTGGAATCTTATTTGCAAGTACAGAAGATAGTCCATTGTTGATGTTGTTTGTGATTTTCAGATACTTTTGAATTACTGGTGCTCTTAAGTCCCCATCAATTAACAACACATAGTTTCCGGCCATTGCTAAAGAGCGTGCCAAGTTTATCGCAATTGTACTCTTTCCTTCATGTGCTACACTGCTTGTAACTAGAATCGTTTTTACTTCTCCGCCATAAGTTAAAAAACTTAAATTAGTACGCAACGATTTATATCCTTCTAAATATGCGAAGGGAGATTCATCATGAATTATATGAGTCCCTTCAAAAATATTCAGTTTATTTTTCTTAACTTTCTTCCTAAACATCAACGTAATCCTCGACTTACTTGTTCAAAATTTGGAATTATTCCAATAACTGGAATCCCCAGTTCTTTCTCCAGAGGTTCTGGTAACCGATAGGTTCTGTCTAAGATATGACCTAATAGAACAACCCCAATTGATATCATCACACCAAAAACAAACGCCATAATTGTAATCATTTTTACGTTTGGTGATACTGGATTAATCGGAAGCTGTGGAATAGATGCTACGCCAACCGAACCTGCTTCAACGAGTTCTACTATTATTTCAGGTGCAACTTCAACAATTTCTTGTATGTAAAGTAATGCATTGTTTGGATTCTCATCCCTTACTGCAACATTAATAACCTGTGTTTTATCAATTGCTGATACGGTCACTTTGGACGCTAATTCATTGGTTGTCATATCCAATGACAAGTTCTCGATGAGTCTTCCCATGACGATATTACTTTTGATTATTATGCTATAGACAGGTGCTAGATTTTGTGCTGATGTAATTTCATCGTAAGTAATTGCTTGATTTGATTCATCCCTTCGATTGTTCACAATCAAAATTGCACTGCTTTCGTAAATCGGGCGAATGAACACCGATGCAAACCCAAATGCACATCCCCCACATATAAGTCCAACGATCAAAATCAGTATCATCTTCTTTTTGATGGCTTCGTATAATTCCACAAAACTCAAATCATCTTCTTGATCTGTCAATAAATCTCTAGTTGGTTCCACACTTTCCTCCTACTCTCATTGTGACAATGAGAATCCTTCAATAATCTCGTATTGTTATGACTAACCACTCTCACAGGTTTCGTAATATTTCATAAGCAAAAAACGCGATTCTTAAGTGGCCAGGATTTGATAAAAATGCAGGACGCATTATATCAATCAACACCTTCCAGGTAGAATCACGTTTTATGAGTAGTATAAAGAACGCCGTATAAGTATCTCACAGCGTGTAAATGATAAAGAATCACTCTTTATGAGTTCTATGGCACTACCCCAATGAAAATTCCCCCATTGCCACATAAACATATTTGATTACATGAAAATTCTAGCAGATAAAAAAATTTTTGTATCGTTTTAAAATAATTATTTAACATTAGTATGGTCATAGATTTCTTATATATTTGAGTACTCAAAAAAATACCATACATATTGTTATAATGTTTTAGTTAACTTTCATTACCCATTCCCACTTCACCAAAATTATCGCCATTTTCAAGCGTTATGTTATAAATATTTAATGCGTGTATTAGGCCTAATTTCCAGTAGTATGACACCTCAAAAGAAAAGACTCAATAAGGTTTGATCATTGAGTCCATGGATAGATAGGCTTTAAAATTGATTGATAAAATGGAATGCTTTATCGCTTTCCAACTAATAATACCATCGAAAGAATACCCATAAGGATTAGGAGCATTCCACTAATTGAAACAAACATATATAAATGGCTTCCCTGATGGGTCTTATTATCTCTGATGTACATTTTGATATCATGACTGTGTTTCAAAACGAAGTATAAACCAATGAAAAACAGAGTCAGTTCAAAGTAAAAACTGATGCTTTGCCTTTGTTCTACACGATATCTGGATATGAGGTATGTAAAAGCATAACTCAGTATTGCATTGTTAATAAAGTGATAAATCATTGCCCACCCTACTGAATATTCTATCGCCACATATCCCAGTACAATTCCAATAAAAAAAGCATTGACAGATTGTGGGATATTTCCATGAATCAAAGAAAACATGATTGATGATGCGACGATTGCAAATACTTTCCCAAATCGAATAATTGGATTGATGAACACATCCCGAAACAATAATTCTTCACCCAGTGGCGCAATGATTATCCCTCCCAGCATTAATGGAATGCTAAATAAAACCTCATCAAAAATAATGAGGTCCACATAGATAGAATATCCAAAGGTATTGCATAGATACTCGATTACCGTAAGTACAACAGTCGTAATTAAATGAAGTCCACCCATCACTGTGAGTATTTTCAAAAACGAAACAACATTCATTGTTTGGGGACGCTCATTCCACCACTGATACCTCTGAGTGTGCTTCACAATAAAGACGTATCCAATTCCAACAAGCATTCCACCAATACTAAGCCATACATCAAGTTCGAGTTCACTGAGTTCGCCACTGATCCAATTATGATTTTCATTAACTAAATACTGAGACACGATTAATTTAATCGCAACAAAAACGCCTAAAGCAATCAACTGATACCAAATTAAGATACGATTTTGCTTTCTTAAAATTTTTGCCTTCTCAAAAAGACTCATCCGTGTTACATCATCTTCATCAACATGAACTCTGCGCATATTCCCCCATAATTGTTTTACCAATAACTAAAAATAAAAATCATCTCTCCTATTTCTTCACATACCATGATATATGCCTGCGTTTCAGGATTTGTACTTGGATACTTTGTTTCTATTAAGTATCCGTCATAGGAACCACAAGCTTTCGCTTTTTGAGTGAAATCTATTGAATCAAACGTTCCCTGCATCGATTGCAAACTTCCAGATGCAACTTGATTATACTGTGTTTTTTGAACAGTCCATGATTCAAGTTCAACTGCATCCAACATTTGAACATACGCATCATCATATTCATAAATGATATAATCACTTGCTTCACCAAACTAACGATCTTCTTGATACACATCCTCACGAATCGAACTCTTCGGTGCGCTTAATCCAAAATCCTTAAAATCTTTTACAGCACTATTGGTCTGACCACAGCCAACTAACAACACAAGAAAACTCATAAATACCTTGAATGTTTTACGATCCATACAATGTTTACACTCCTAATATAATAATTTTATCAACAATCGTTAACTTAAACAATCCTTCATTCCCTTTACCTATAAGAACACAAAATACCCCATAATTTACCGACAATTATCATCGATGGGTTTTTGAAACAATTATAAGTCACACAAAGCATAACAATTGTTGTTGGGTATCAATGGTGCTACTATAATGTTAAAGGAGGGCTCGACCATGCCAGACAATTCAACAGGCGACAAAATCAAAGGTAAAGTTAAAGAAACCGTTGGTGACTTAACTGGAGATACTAAAACCAAAGCTGAAGGAATCTTTGATCAAGCAGTAGGTAAAGTTAAGGAAGTTGCCCATGATGTAAAAGAAAAAGCAGAAGACGTAGCACACGACGTCTTTGACAAAGCTGAAGATGTTGTTGATGATATAAAAGATAAATTCAACAAATAATCTGCTTAATATACAGGGATCATACACACTATGACCCCTGTTTTTTTTATTCAACAACCAGTATCACTATCCCCATATCAAAATCATTAAATACAACGCTCACTGGACTAAGTCCAAGATAGAACAAATCCGGGTCCATATTTTTTGTGTAGACATGATCCTCTCTCGCTTTTTGATACGCGTCAATCGTGCCATTGAATACCCGAAGGCTATCAATATCTAGATTCAGTATCCGATTTAAAATTCTATAATTATCTTGTGAAACAACAATTGATTGTGTCTTTGAATCTAACTGCCCTTCAATAGGACCAAAGCTCACACTCGATCCAGCGGTTTGAGTAAACCCTACGATGGTTACATTGTTTTTTTGATGATCAGATTCAATATTTTGTATCCTTTGCCATCCCACAAAGAGTCCAATCGTAATGATTGCAATACACACACTTTTAATAAATGAATGCTTCAAAACAAGTGATTGCTCATCTGATTCATATACTTTCTTAATTGAATGATAGGTCAAGAGTTGGTAAATCGTAAAGAGAACTGCCATCAAGAAAAGCAAATCTGCGTTTGTGAACACGTTAATGTGTAGCCACGATTCCAGAATAACCCAAATAATAATTGTCGCCATTAAGAGGATCGAGGCCGTTGATCTTCGAACACTTGCATCAATCTGATATGCACGCTCATCTTCATCAAGCACATCAATATGCTCTTTCAAAAACAACTTCAAAGGAAGCCCTGATTTTCGCTTTTCAATAATCAAACTCGAAACCAAGAAAACAACAAACCCAACCAGCATTACTAAAAAGAAGACAAAATCCTTAGATGTAACTCTACCTAATGTCACATCTTTAATAAATGCACGATAGACTTGGTGCGAAAAAAAGAGACCCCACACCACAATGACAAGATACACCACTCGATTCCTAAACCGTTTCATTTTTCATCCTCCATCATAAATATGTCATTTATATTCGCATCCAATGCGATACTAATCTTAAAAGCAAGTTCTAAAGTGGGATTATAGGACCCCTTTTCAAGGGAGATTATGGTCTGCCTTGAAACTTGCACCATCGAAGCGAGATCAATTTGAGTGTACCCTTTAATTTCTCGAATTTCTTTAATTCTATTTGTAATCACCACACCACCTCCTATGTAAAGTAAACTTAACATAGAATCGATGTGATGTCAAGTATACTTTACACTATTGTTTGAATATTTAGATAATGATATAATTTTCTTATTAGTCACATGCATACACGCATCTATAAGGAGGACTCATGAAGTACCGTATTGTTGGAGAACCATTACCAGTTGCAATTTGTGAATTGGAAAAGGGCGAAAAAATGTTTAGTGAAGTCGGTGGACGTACATGGGTAAAAGGCCCCATTAATACTGAGACTAAAGGCGGTGGGCTTGGAAAAATGATGGGTAGGATGGTATCTGGTGAAAGTTTATTCCTCAGTTATTATGAAGCCCAAGGTCCAGTAGAAATAGCATTTGCATCCTCTTTTCCAGGAAGTATTCGTGCTTATGAACTCCAAGCGGGTCAATCCCTAATTTGTCAGAAAAGAGCATTTCTTGGCGCAACAGAATCCGTAAAGCTTGAGATTCATATGCAAAAGAAACTCGGAGCAGGTCTTGTTGGGGGTGAAGGATTTATCCTTCAGAAGATCACTGGTCCTGGAATTGCTTTTGTAGAAATTGATGGTCACGCTGTTGACTATGAACTACAATCAGGGGAAGAACTTGTTTGTGATACAGGAATCATGGCCGTTATGGATTCAACTTGTTCCCTTGAGGTTGTCAGCGTTAAGGGACTCAAGAACAAATTACTTGGCGGTGAAGGATTCTTTGATACCGTAATAAAAGGACCTGGAACTGTGACATTACAATCAATCACAATTACAGGTCTTGCAGGCGTACTTGCTCCATTTGTTGCGAAATAAGGTTGATACATCGTATCACCTTTTTTTTCGCAGATTTTCTTACTTCTCACTTATTTCCGAAGTAATAACTCAGTTGTAATTATTCAAAGAATTCTGTATTTGTTATACCTTTTTGAAACTGTGCTTAACATCTATGGAACGTAGTTTTGCTACCCTAATTATGAGGAATAATTTGATCTAAAAGCGTGCCCTAATTTCCATAGATACATTTCACTCTTGAAAATATCGTCCGTCCTTTTCATATAATTCTGCAAATATTTTCACAAGTTAGTTCATTTTCATCACATTTTCATGATTTGTTACAAATCCTTGAACTGCATTTCGTAAATAATCCCTTGAAATCAATAAACCCCAGTGCTATACTGTATCGCAATATACAAAAAAAGGGAGAAGTGTATATGACTATATTTGGAGCATTATTAGTGTGCTTTGGAATTTTCGCAATCGGAGACTTTTTAGGCATTGCGACCAAGGCAAAAGTATCATCTGTATTTGTAGCGTTAATTATCTTTTTGGTAGGATTTATGAGTGGCATTATACCAAAAGATATTATCGCAATTTCTGGATTAGATGTAGTATCTACATGGGCTGCAGGATTCTTAGTATTCCACATGGGTACCATGATTAACATCAAACAACTTATCCAAGAATGGCGAACCGTTTTACTGACTGTTTTATCCATGGTTGTAGCGGGTGTAGCACTTTTGGTCTTGATCCCAGTTATTGGATCAAACAATGTGATCGCATCAATTCCAATTATTAATGGAGGACTCATCGCGACGAAAATGATGTCTGATGCTGCGATGGCGGTGGATGCACCGACAGTTGCTGCATTTGCCGCAATCCTCTATGCTGTTCAAAAATTTGTTGGAACCCCAATTGCGTCCTTTTTTGGACTCAAAGAGGCACGACTCATCATCGAACGATACCGTGCTGGAAAACCAACAAGTCCGCTTGTAAAAGAAGGCAAAGCAGTAGAAAAGGAAACAACTGTACCATTTTATGAAAAATATGATAAGTATTTTACAGACTTTGTCTGCCTTGGTTTGAGTGCCTTATTTGTATTTATCGCAAACATCAGCGCAAAAGGATTATTACAAGTTGGCATAAACATCCACTATACGATTCTTTGTCTACTCTTTGGTGCTGTTATTGGTTATACAGGATTAGTACCACCAAAAATACTTGAAAAAGGGAAAACATCTGGATTCTTATCAATTGTGGTATTTGCATCCATCATTCCTTCACTCGCGTCAATTTCATTCAGCGATTTCGCCGAATTAGGACTTAACTTACTCTTAGTCTTTGTTGTCACAATCGCAGCATTACTCTTAGTATTCTATGTGTTACCGACTGGAAAAATCGTGGGTTCAAAAAACATTGCTGTTGGGATTGCTGTTGGACAACTCCTTGGATTCCCATCAACCTACTTAATTGCAAACGAAATTGCTAAGGCAGTGAGTGATGACAAGGATGAACAAGCTGCAGTGCTTGAAGTAATTGCACCAACCTATGTAATTGCAGGTTTTGCTTCAGTTACAACTTTCTCAGTTGTAATTGCTGGAATTCTTGCACCACTGATTAAATAACAAAAGGAGGTATTTAGTTTATGTTAAAATTTAACCCATACGTTCACTACTATACATCACAGCGAAACCTCGTTTATGGTGCCAATGGAATGGTAGGAAGCTCAAACCCCTATGCTGCACAAGCGGGACTTGAGATCTTAAAAAAAGGGGGGAACGCCATTGATGCCGCAATCGCAACAGCCGCAACCCTTACCGTGTGTGAACCTTCAGGAAATGGTATTGGTGGTGACGCATTCGCAATCATCAGTTATCAAGGAAAACTATATGGCCTAAATGGTTCTGGTTTTGCACCTGAACTCATTAACGCAGATGAATTACGTAAAAAAGGTGATACGATTGATCTCTTTGGTGTGACACCCGTTACTGTACCTGGTATTCCAAAATCATGGGCAGCATTATCCAAAAAATTTGGAAAATTGCCTCTGATTGATGTGCTTGAACCGGCGATTTTTCTTGCAGAAAACGGCTATGCTGTAGCCCCAACTGTAGGCAGGCTATTCAAACGATACGCGAAAACTTACGGTGACCAACTCAAAAATCACCCAGAGCTGAAGACATGGTTTGATACTTTTAAAATCCATGAGGGTATCCCTCAAGTTGGGGATAAGATTGTCCTCAAAGATCACGCAAAAACTTTGCGACTTATCGGTGAAACGAATTCCGATGCATTCTATAAAGGTGAAATTGCGGATGCAATTGATGCCTTTATGAAGGATTACAATGGGTATTTACGTAAAAGTGATTTAGAAAAATTTGACGTTGAATTTGTTCAACCCTTATCCACAAATTACCGAGGTTACGATGTGTGGCAACTACCACCAAATACCCAAGGTCCCGTTGTTTTAGAAGCACTTAACATCTTAGAAAACTTCGAACTAAGTAATGGGAAAGATGTCGACTCATACCACAAGATTATCGAATCCATCAAGCTTGCATTTAGTGATGGACTCCAATACATTGGAGATCCAAAATTCACTCATGTAAATCTCGACATGCTCTTGTCAAAAGAATACGCAAAGAAAAGAGCAGCTGTAATTGATTTAAATGAAGCATGCATGCCAACATTTGATGAAGCACCTGGTGGTGGAACCGTTTATCTTGCAACTGCAGATAACGAAGGAAACATGGTATCATACATACAAAGTTGTTACACTGGATTTGGTTCAGGGTGCTTTGTACCAGGTTATGGCGTCGCACTTCATAACCGTGGTGCGCAATTTAACCTAAAGAAAGGTCATGCTAATGAACTCGCACCATTTAAACGACCTTACCATACCATTATCCCAGGATTCTTAAGTCAAGATGATGTCCATCTAGGACCTTTTGGAATTATGGGAGGACCCCTTCAACCTCAAGCACACGTACAGGCAGTTACAAACCTCATTGATTTCCACCTTAATCCACAAGATGCATTGGATGCACCGCGTTGGCAATGGCTCAAGGATAAAACAATTGAAGTTGAACCCGACTTCCCAAAGAGCATCGCTTTAGGACTCTTAAACCTGGGACACAATGTCATTTATGCGAATGAATCTTTGATGTATGGACGTGGACAAATCATCATCAAACAAAAGAATGGCGTTTATGTTGGAGGCACAGAATCCCGTGCCGATGGAACACTGGCCGCTTATTAGTAATCCAATTGAAAAGCTCCGTACAAGGAGCTTTTTTATTCCATTCATCTAAAACCTACTTTATGATCCTAAGCGAACCACCACAAGCTCAGGTCGATTATTGATGCGTAAAGGAATGATACTATTTCCCAATCCTCGACTCACAACCATCCGTGTTTTGTCCCTTTCATAAACCCCTTCTGAATAATCAGGGAACAACCCTTGATTAGGGGCGACAAGTCCGCCCAAAAACGGCAACCGTACTTGACCACCATGTGCATGTCCCGTAAGTACTAGATCAACACCGGATGATGTATAGACATCAAAAAACTCTGGTCTATGTGATAGCACAATCGAATAGTCATGTTTCGTTTCAATAAGCTGTTCCAGTTTCTTAGATAAGAAACCTTCCCGTTCAATTACATCAAGTCCTCCTGTAAAATCTGGATCACTTAATCCAATAAGCTGAATAGAAACATCATTCACCTCGATGATCGTATCGGTATCTTCTAAGATAAATACGCCTGCTTCAAGTAATTGTTGTTTTAGGTCCGCATATTGATGCGTCCATGCTTCATGATTCCCTGTTATAAAGTATATTGGAGCAAAATCAGTGAGTCCCCGAATCAGTGTCATCGCAGCCTCAACATCAGTATGACTTGAATCAATTAAATCACCTGTGATTGCGATAATATCTGGCGACTCCTTCTTAATGCGATCAATGAGTTTGTGTTGTTGTGACCCAAATGATGCATTATGAACGTCTGAAACCTGTACAATCGTAAAACCCTGCAACCCTTGTGATGCTTCATTAACTGCCACTGTAATCGTGGTCGTTTGAATCGCATGGTTTCCCCAATACAACCACATACAGATGCCAACAACACCAATAAATACGCATAGTTTTCTTTTTTTCTTCGACATAAGCACCTCTTTTTGTGATAATCATACCATACAAAGCAATCATATATAATGCCTACTAGCATGATTTATTATTGGTGATTGTAACATGAAGTCTCGTTTAAAGAAGGTGTATGAAGAATAAACCCATGCACGTTTTAAAAAAACTTCTGAGAAAACCACCATGACTATGATCTTGCGCAAATACTCCCTCACATCTTATTTGATTTTGTCAAAGTTGGTCTTGCATATTGTCTAATCGCACTTAATCTAAATGGGAAGATTCATTATCAAAGGGTATGATACTAAGATTTTGCATGATTATCTAAAGACCCCAGATAATCTTTCCATGATGTTTTTATACTATCCACCTATTCGCTGCATATGCTGTAATAGTAACCACGGTAAAAGCTAAGGAGAATGCAATAATCATGCAACTAATTTACTTAAATAAAACGTAAATTTATGAGTGCTTTTTTGCAACACTCCCTTACTATTCCCTTTCCTTTTTCTTTAATATTTCTGAAAAGTAAAAATCCGACTCACTTGACCACACATCTTTTACTAGGTGCGTGTATTCGTAGAACTCTAAAGTAATATCATGGTAGACAAGTTGCAGTTTCCCTAAATGAACTAGATCTTTAAATCTATATGCTTTATCTGACACATGATAAGCGTCTACAGAACCGTCTATATTAAAATAAACAAGCTGAAAATCAGGATCATTCTCTAAAACATCTCCCCTGATATAAGGGTGTTGCCACACTTCATAATTTTCGTGTTTTTCAATTCTTCTAGAATAGATAGCTGTCAAATCAGATTCTTCTATTACAGTTCCGTCTTCATATATCATAAAATCCCCCTTGTACTTAATAGGTTGTGTCAAAACTGATTAGTAAATCAACCAGTAAAACAGCTCACGACCCCTTTATTCACTACTGTTTTATATCATTTTTTGTCTTTCCCCCCCTTAGTTTGGGTGGACTTACAAACATTTAATGCCCTCATATTCAAAAAGAGGTAGCAATTCTCTACAATTGTAAGCAACTAACCACAATAGGAGAACTACTATCATGGTTAAGATTATATCACTTCAGCTTTCAATTTTAAACTTCATTTCTAAATCAATTTTCAAACATTGTTTTTTCTTATTCGTTTCCTACCTAAAGATAAAAACCCATCTCCAGTATCCGATCCTTACCGATACTTTCGAGTTGATCAACCACCTGATATCCATAAACAACATACTCCCATAACTTTTGAACAAGCGAAGGCTGAATGCTTTGAACGAAAAGGTAAGGACCAGACGCAAAGGTTCAGCGATTCCTAAGAAGACTTCTTGTCCACGATGTGGTGCTCCCCATGACTATACTCACGATAACAATGGTAAGTCAACTCAGTTTCAGTGTAAGGCGTATAATTAGATCAATGAGGAATACTCCTTGGATGATTTTAGTGCCAACGTTTCAAAAGTCTTTTTTGATGCATAGATTTCAATTGGGATACTTGCAAAAGCATGAACCTCTTGGTGATACAAAGGTGGTCTGCTTACTGAATTCATTTATTTCTTTGAAATACATCCTTGATTTGATGCACTCTATCGAGGTTTAACCACTACTCATGCATAAATGCCTTAATATCATTAATTAATGTTGTGTAAGGCGCTCCATTGTATTTACGAAATTGCTCATAATTGGAATGTGAATCAGTATTTCCATTTTCATCAATTTCAAAGAGGACAAACAAATCATATTCAATCCGCCATCCTTCCTCTTCGTTCGCAAGGGGAAGCACATAAACGCCACCCTCCCGTGTTGCATACCATGAATGCTGGGACATTTCCGTATACGCACTAAACCCTATTTCGCGTACAGTCAGTGTTCCTTCGACACTCCCTACAACTGTTTCAAGCACTTCTACCGATACATCCGTAATAACATTAATAAGCTCATCACTTAATCTTGATTCTCCAATATCGACTACTTTCGCAATCACAATTGCATCTATGTCATGTTTAAACCAATCATCAAGCCCCTCGATTTGATAATCCAACATCAGTGAAACCGATCCATCTTTTTGCCAAGCATCCGGTACAATAAATGAATCTTCGATGGGCAATCCAACAATACCTTGTACTTCGTCTCCTTTTGGTAACATACTTTGAATAATAGCTAAACCAACAACAAGTACCATCACAAGCACAAACCCAAAACCCACTTGCTGTTTCTTTTTAGCAACTTGTACACGTTGTTTCGTTTTTTCCACAAGTGCATCACTGGTTTCAAATGAAGATTTCAAAAACTCAATTTCTCTTTTATTCATCTCTCAATTCCTCCAATTTTTTTTAATTTTCCCTGCCACATTTCATCTGTATCCATACTGTACCTTCTTTTACATTTAAGATTGAGTCAATTTCTTTCGTCAAATATGCTTCAAAATAGTATAGTTACAGCTCCGCTCGATACTTATCATCAAGCTTCAACAACCCATCCAAAACAAATTGATAGGCATCATGCGTAGAACACTTAACATCATATTCCTCAGTCAGCTCACTAACATTCCGCGGTTTACTTTCAAATCAGTTTTGGCGTCTAATCAATGTTGTCTTGATTAGCCAGCCTTTACAATGACCTTCACTCACAAAAATTCGCGGTCTCTTACAATACGACATGAATACTACTTGAAATATATCATCCGCATCATATCGATTTCCAACACGTATCAGTGCTATTCAATAGACCGTGCTTTTATACCGCTCAATGAGTTTATAAGCCCTGGTATTTTGTGTCTTCAACCGATTTTCCATCAAACCCTCATTTTCTACACCATCCGCATTTAAGCTATTATCTGTGAACTTACATCAATGTTAATCATCATTCTTTCGATGCATCAAATATCAACGGTTGATTGGTTCACTAATAAATGGTCGAAACAACTTAAAATGTCACAGACTCACATGTATTTAATCAAAATTTGCAACAGTTTTTTCATCACGATCCAAACAAATGCCCTTCCCAAAATAAAAAGAACCCAATATCTGAACGATAGGTTCTCTAATAAGAATAAAAGGCCAGCCCTAAATTTCATCAATAATTAAAAAAGCACGCCGAGCACAATTCTACAAAATTATCATTCTTTTCACGTCCTATCTGTTTTAATTTATAAACCTGAAATGCCTAGATTGCGATAAGAACAAGATATAAACCAATTATATTAACTGCTTCAAATTTTCTACTAGTACTATCAAAATCCCATTTTGTAGTCGGAAGAGTTTATACACCTCAAACCCAAAGAGTTTCAATCGTTTCACAATTATGCCATGCCCTTATCACGCATTAAATTAAATATCAACGAAAATATACGCTGTGTATTTCGAAGCACCATAATACATCATTGTGATTTTTAAATTGCGTACAGCTTTGCACTATGACTATTTAAAATTATAATAGCATAAACAATATGCGTAATATGGATCACTGATTCTATTCTGATCCCCTCCCCATAGAACCACCCCTGTTATTTGGTGGGGATAAAGGGGATCGAATTGTATTGTATAACCCAATCCTACATTCGTATTATTCCTTGTATTTATCGCAAGTAATGGAGGTTTCATTTTTGAAAGCCTATTACAGTCAATAAGTTCTGCTGTTCTTGAAATAACCAAAACTGAAATTAAGACCAATGATAACTTGAGTATTATTCTTTTTTTCATTCGATGCCCCCCTTTAGGTATAATTATGATAAGGAGTTTGGTAACATACAAGATTAACTTAGCTATACCTGTCAACATTAGTATGTAGTATGTGCAATTGATCTGCGCCTCCATTCTCATCATAATAATCCTAAAACTTACATGATTTTCCTGCGATATAGACACATGAGCGTGGCGAAGAACACGGACAAATGTTGAATGAGCGATTGTCGGATTACTAAATACATCTTCCCATTTTGAGAAATTCATGTTTGTGGTGAAGATTGTTGACTCTGACGCGTGATACTTATCGACCAGTTGGAATAACATCTATAAATTCGCTGCATTGAAGAGCAAGTAACCAATCTTGTCGATGAATAGACATTTGTATTTCACGAAACGTTTGATTCTGCTTCAAATCTGTTTTCCAGCTTTGCTTTCTTCAATTGAGTGATAAGTGCGTGACATTTAATGTAGTATGCGATTCCTGCTTTTTGGCAAATAAAATACCATTCGACGCTGCTAAGTGCGTTTTCCCTGCACCACTAGAACCCATGAATGCAATGTTCCGATTCTCGTGGATAAAGCGATGCGTTATGAAATCAATAATTTGATCTTTATTAATATTTTCTTGAAAGTCAAAGTCATCCAATCCCTTAAAGTGTGGGAATCCTCCAACTATCACCGTCGCCTTTATTATATTGGCTTCACGATACCACTCCTCATAGTCTGTCATTTTTATTAAGCCTTGGACATCTGTATACCTGAAGTTGTTTACAAAATCAATTGTTTCTTCTGTATGATTCTGAATCCCTATAAATTTAAGATATTCAAAGTTGCTAAGCAAATGTCCATACTCAGTATTCGTCATAGCTTGCTCCTATTCTATTAATATTATCTTCGGAAATATCTTTGCCCCTAACATCATCGAAGAGTAATTCTTTTCTTTTCACTTCATGGTTCTAAATGAAAAGTGGCGTGTGAACTTGGGTTTGAAACTGAATGATTTCAGATAACGTGTTACATATAGTATAGTAAACGATTCAAACGTAGGGTATAACTAATCACTACGAACAAGACGTCCCTAACAGGGCGTTTTCTCTTGTGCATATATCATATCAATCTGTAGGTGTTAATCACAAACGGAAACTTATTGCAGCTTACTATAGCACAGCAAATCAAGTTCCTGTATTCGTTTGTTAAGGAGCGATGTCTTCCCTTTCTCAATTACAAAAAAGGATCTTTAGATCCAGAGTTGAAATGGTACACATACCTCATTGACATCGTAACAATAGCATATTTATGTGACTTTGATTCCCCTAACTCAGCAACAAATAATCTATTAATTCTTTCTCGATTTTCATCTCATAAGAAAGTGCACCAAAGAGCGGAACTAAATACGGATTTGTTGTTGTCAAGTGTCCGTCTTTCCTAACAAAATTATCAAAAGAGACAAATGTCTCACTGATGGCATCAGAAATCGGAACTTTACTATTATTATGTAAATCTAAAACATATTGTTGGCTTAACTGAAAGTACAATTCTATATAATCAGTTTTATCATATTTTCTACCAATTGAACCTATTAATGTTAACAATTGACGATTTCTTAATTGTCTCGTAATACCTTTTATCGAATACAAGTCATTTAGTGATGGACTAACAATTTTCGAATAGATCGTTTTCACGTCATCTGAACCCAGTGCTTCACCACTAGTTGCTTCGCAGAGATAGAGAAACATATAATTTTCAAAGACACTTAACAATATCTCAATGTGGCTTGTCTCTTGGGTTTCAATATATCGCTCAAGATAATGACGATAATTCTTTACACCTAAACTTGGCGACAGATTTCCTGTCAAGAAGTATTCTTCTAGCGTTAGTGATGTACCAACCTGCTTTGGACCTACTAGCCTGTAATCATAAAGAGCATATCCCTGCATAATCGTGAGTATGACATTTCCAATGAACAATGGAATAACAAAGAAACCAAAATTCGGATAAAGAAACAAAGCGATGATAGTCATAGAAAATATTGATGATACTTCATTAATGCGTATTCCTGTTTTAAACCGCTTCTGCATTTTCTCCTCTTTAAACCCCTCTGGTATTTCTCTTAATAGATTGAGTAAAAACACATCTCTTTGCGTCTCTTTACTATTTAAAAGTCTTAACGGTCTAAACTTTATATTCCCGTCAAATATGAACGGATATATTACATAATATTGGATAGTTTTGAACCAACAAAAATAAACAAACACTTTGAATAAAGATCTCAACAAGAGAAAAACATATTCAATAAGACCGAATAATGCAAATGTTGAAAAAAGAAACAATAAAAACTTCGACAAATGAACTGCGCTACCATCTACAGGTAGCATTTTGCCTAAAAGAAACTGATAGACACTTATATAGAATGGTACCAAAAATACTACACTAATTATTAAAAATGTTGTTTGCTTTTTACAAAATGTTTTCATATTCACCCCCAAATTAAATACCGATCTTTTCATCCCTTTTTCTTTCGTAATCAAGAATGCACCCACTTTCGCACTTGACCATTGTTTGCATTGATTCTTTGTAAAATTGGTGCATCTCACTTATGAGCAAAGTGTCTGCAACTTAACATAAGCTTGCTTCTTACCCGTATTATCACACAAAATTTAATTATGTTCCACTAACGGACCCTCAATAAAACAATCTAGTTGTACCTAATGCATAAATTGTCGCAGTCACGCCAACCGATACCTCCAAAGCTAGTTTCCTGTTAACCTGAACAGAAACTTTGATACCTGGAGCTCCATATAATAATACTGACGTTTAATATGCCCAGTTCCTATTTTTTTCTTCTCTCAATTGCTTCAGCTGTATTTCTATTGCCATCATTTACTATTTCAGTTAAGTTGCGTGCGTTTCTTCTTGTCACAGCGGAGTTTTCACGTATTTCTTATTCCTCATGGATATTGAAGAAATCGGCTTTTTCTTTTCTTTCGATTTTTCTGCCCAAATTGGTTCTCGGGCATAGGTATACTTTTCCCTTCGTGTTAATTTAAAAATCAAAGGGATCCAATCAATCGTTGTTTACAGCGATCTTCTTTTTTCATATTTCCCTAAGCGTTCAGGGGTTACGCGATCAATTTCAATAGAGTCTTTTCAAGATTTGCTCCAAACCAATTGGGTTCCTGCTATTTCACTAAATCGCTTACGATTATCTTTAGGTTGTGAACCAAGATATATTACGTTGGTTGAATTTTTCCTCGATGATATATGTGCAACTTCGTTTTCTTACTTATCAATAAGTTGTTCAAAAGATTGTATACAAGCTTTATTACGTACACCATGTGCTCGTACTGCTCCTTATATATTTTGAATATCTTTAATTTCAGGCAATTGAACAAATTCATCCCCAATTTAGCCTTATTCAAGTTTCTAGTTGTAGGAACGAAAGACTCACTATACTACTTCCTTCACCCATTATCATTGCTTTTTGGATTGTGGTTCGTTACTCTTAGTGGCAAACACCTGTAGCTGGATTTTTACCAGCTAGATAGGAACTATGCCTGGCACACTAAGAGAAATGGTCATAAACCATTTATTTAAAGGGCCTAAGACCATTTTTTAGCTTCTGAGGTGTCAAAGACGGGATTATAGCACTAAATAGAGCCATTCTCTCAATAAACATTGACTTTTCTCGTTACTTCACACACTTAATTCACTTTAAAAGAAAAAATTGATACCTACGAAAGAATTGATTAACCTTTCTTCAAAACGAGACCACTGAAAATTATTAAAGTACAATAAAATCGATGATCATAAAAAAACTTGGTCATAAATAAGCTTAAATTGTGTAAAATTGGTTGCATTGGTAATATAGTAATCAAAGGTAGGTTTCTATTTCTTATTATAACCAGGGGGTATTATGAAAAAAAGAAAAATATTAAATAGGATGAGTTTTACACTGATTTTGCTAATCATGTTTACTACAAACGTGAGTGCTTATATTGGACCCAATTGGGCATCTTCAAAAGAAAGTTCTCCTATTGGACTTTACTATGACGGTTATGTTCAAGTTTCTCCAGGATACCGATATAATTCTCAAAAAGAGTACAGTCGTGGATAGATAAGATATTATGAAGGTTCAGTAGGAACACATGATACAGGAAAACTATATAATAATACATATAGAGGATCAGGCATTTATTCAAGATCCTACAGGTATTGGGATAGCCTAAACCCATGGGCTCCACGAACCCAGTTTAGATATGGATTTGAATATAGATCAATCAATTCCCGATAGGTCTAGTTTTTAATGTGTTGGTAATCAATTAATATAAAGAATATGGAAAAGATTCTACCCTAATAATGTAAGGAGATATTTATGAAAATAAAGACTTTTGTCTTGTCATTTCTTTATTCAGCAACAACGTTTATTTTAGTTGTCTATATTTCTGTATCATATAACTATAATCGCATAAATCGGTTCGGATTGAGAGAGAATGTAAAAAAAATTAACGTAACATCTCTTGCTCCTACTGATCTAGACAATAGAGTTGATAATAAACGCAATACAGACGTTGTTCCAACAAACAAAAACGAGCATAATTTATGTTCCTAACGACTCAAATGGAATTGAGGTTATGGTAATCAATAGAGGAATCGAGGATGTTTTCAAAGGCGTTATGTCAAGCAGTGCTGACTTTTTATTAACTTCAAACAATACCTTTTTCTCAAGAAATATTGAACAGTATGGATTCGATCGGAGTCAATTTACGGGGGAATTCATGAAAAATGAGCGCCTAAACTTTGATTATATTGCGAACTATGAAGGATTTGGAACCACAGTTGAAGGGTTGTATTATCTTGAAACTGACTGCAAAGAATGTTCAGAAGAATGGGAACACGTCTTTCCACAAGAAATCTATGATGTATCAAGCATGCCCGTCAATCGGAGTTTCATTAATGTTGTAATTAACAATCCAGCTATAAATATAATGCTTATTTCATATCTTATTATCAGTATGATTGTTTACATGTTCATCAAGCATCATCTCATTTTGGATCGAAGAAGAATTGCAGTCAATAGATTATATGGAGGTCATAGGGGATCCATTACGTTGATGTACCTTAAATCTTTATTAAAGATCGAGTTTGGTTCTGTGGTGGTCGCTGGATTGGTTCTCATGCCAATCATGAACCCTTTGTTTATTACAGAAAAAGTACCCGGTATTGGTCTAATAAGTACACTTATATCATTAACCATCTTGTTTATCACAACGTCCGTTTCTGTTTATTTAAACACAAAATCTGGAGGTGGTACAGCATGGAAATGATCAAATTAGTCGGTAAGGATTTAGCGAAAGTGAAATCACTTGCACTCAGTTTCATTGTTCAATTACTGATATCATTGTTCTGTCTCATATTAGTTACCAATCAATTTCATAGTGGACTTTCGACGCTAATACTGCTTAATACAGTGAAACAAAACAACATTATTGGGATACGGACTCAGAACAAATCAAATGTCATCGAATTAGGTGATGAACAACAATTGACAGATGGGCTTATTTCTATTTTAGAAGGTTATAAAGCGTATTCGTGGTATTCAACCCATGAGAACGCATATATAAAAATTCACTTCTTCGGTGATTTCATGAGTCGAGAAAACCAAAGGAATGATGAAGATATGATTCTTTATGGTAAAAACATTAGTAGAAATATACTTGAGACTACGATGCGTGAATATAAAATAAATGAAAATAATGTATTTAAAGAACAAGCGTATTTTGATAGCAGAAACGGAAGTGTAGACCTTCAAAATTCGATTGTGATTGTTAGCAGTGATGCACATTCAATAAGCAACTTAACATATGATGAAAACCAGCAAATCCTAAACAATTTGCACCTATATGATAGTGATGAAGACCACGTCGTCCAAGCAATTGGACTTTTAGACAATGATAAAATGACAATTTATCCACACTATGTCAATGAATCGTCACCATTTGTACAAACGTTTATGAATGACTTAGTGTTGTTTATATTCTTTGCACTCGTCTTCGTTTTTGTATTGATAAACCTAACCTTGATTTTAAATGACATTGTTAGAACAAATTTAAGAGAATACTCAATTAGCATGCTCTATGGCGCAACCAACACGCAAATTATCGTTAGAATTGAACTGCTTGTCTTATTCATGTATTTAATTCCTGCACTTCTATTAACGACCGTAATTATGAGTGTTGTGCCAGACGGTATTTCACCAGCATATTTCTATGGTGCATTAGCAATTGGTCAAGTTATAGTCACAGTTCCACTAATTAAAACACTGTTCAACTCAGAAATATCAAGTCTATTAAGGAGTGATTTCAAATGAAAATAGTCGAAACAAAACAGATTCGAAAAGAATATAATGATGGTGAAAGTGTACTTGTAGCACTCGATGATCTAGACTTTTCCATAGAAGCGTCTGAAATCGTTGCAATTATAGGACCATCGGGTTGCGGGAAAACAACACTGGTCAATATCCTTGGGTTAATTTTGGATGCGACTCGTGGAACTGTCATAATTGATGGGCGGAATACAACTGAATTGAGCGAAAAAGAAAAAGCAACACTTAGAAATTCATTTTTTGGTTACTTAACACAAGATTTCTCTTTAATTGAAAACGATTCAGTATTTGATAACATACGAATTCCACTCATGTACTCAGCGCAAAAGATTGGAAAAAAAGAACAGAGAACTCGAGTGGAAAAGTATCTGAGCCAATTAAGTTTAGAAAGTATTATCGACAAAAAAGTTAAAAATTTATCAGGAGGTCAACGACAAAGAGTTGCGCTCATAAGAGCAATCATAAATGAACCTAGGGTTGTGATTGCTGACGAACCCACTGGATCCTTAGACTCTGAAACTTCAAAAGATATTTTCAGTCTTCTTAAAGGACTTGTGAACGAAGGTATTTCTGTTCTAATGGTCACGCATAATGTTGAGCTCGCAAACCAGTGTGATCGGATTATTGAGATGCTCGATGGAACTATTAAACCTGAACAGGGTGTAACAAGGTAGTGGAAGTTGAGCATACAGGGAAGAACCACTCATCGCGAGAGGTTCTTTTTTCCATTCTCACAACAGAAACATTCGTAACGCCATCACTAGGTTTATTACAATTGATATTTGATGTGAAACAAGAAGCTTTAAAAGCTTTGAAATCATTATATATTGAACAATTAGCAAACAAGAAGGTAGAAAATCTTTCAGGGGGACAAAAACAGCGGGTTGCGATAGCAAGGGCAATTGTAACTAAACCATCAGTTCTTTTGGCTGATGAGCCTACTGGAGCATTGGACTCAAAGACTTCTTTAGAGATTATCGGGGTGATTAAGTCATTAAATCAACAAGGAATGACTTCAATAATAGTAACGCATGACATCAATGTTGCAAACGAGTGCCGAAAGATAGTGAATATAGAAGATGGGAAAAATGTAGACTTATGAACTGCTCAATCTATAAATAAGAATTCTCGAAAAAATATAAATCCCATATCAAGCGAATTTGAAAATGTCTCGATAATTTTTAAACATAACCACAGGATTAAGCATGATCTCTGTGCTTCATTGTTTGGGCGGTACAAAATAACTTAGGATAAGACCTAGTTACAGCTATAAAAATAATGGGGTAATGATTACCCCAAAGAAGTTTGGAGGACACTTTCGGGTGTCCTTTTCAAACATCAGATTGAACGATACGATAAGTTGCATCATCATCTTTAATCATTCATAACCTCTTGATTTACTGTCTTGGGTTTACGTTTACCTTTTGGACTTCGGTTTGTTTATCAACCTCATCCCCCATTTAGCCTTATATCAAGTTTCTTTTCGTAGGCTCAAATGACTCACTACCCCACTTCTTTCACCCCATCATCACTGATTTCGACTTGTGATTCGTTACACTTGACGGTAAATAACTTTGACTGGACTTGCACCAGCTAGATAGATGCCATGCCTGGCACACTAAGAAAAAACCCTCAGCAAATAATGCTAAGGGTTTGTTATTTTCACATGGTGACCTGTACGGGATTCGAACCCGTGAATGCATGCGTGAAAGGCATGTGTGTTGACCGCTTCACCAACAGGCCATGTTGTAATAATGAGCAAATGGCGCCTGAAGTAGGACTCGAACCTACGACCCACTGGTTAACAGCCAGTTGCTCTGCCGACTGAGCTATTCAGGCAAGTGCTTATAAAATATAACATACAAACTATAAGTGGTCAAGCAATTTTTAAAAAGTTTCTTAAAATAAATTTCCAATAGAAAAGAGGGCCGAAACCCTCCCTACTATTCTCCACGTCTCCACGCTATAAATACATCTTTAAGCTTTAGTTTATTTCCATAATTGAGTGAACCATATCGGTAGATATATATTGATATCATTGCAATAAATGCGGTAGTTCCAACAATTGTTAATAAAGATAACAGCAGCTCAATAACATTCACTGATGTTAGCAAATACCGAATTGGCATTGTGAACAAGGATGTAAAGGGTATATATGAGCTTATCTTTACAAAGCCAGCATCTGGAAGATTCATTGACATTGCCGCAACAAAATACGCGATAACAAATACAAACGTTACAGGTTGAACTGCACTGTTCACATCTTCAACCTTAGACACGAGTGAACCCAGTGCTGCATAGATAAACAAGTATAAAATGTACCCAAAGATTGAGAATACTAAGAACACAAGAATTGCATCCCAACTCATATTCCCACCAATAAGACTCATAATGCTTTCAGGTATATACTCATGATTCAAAAAGACTCCTAATGCTGTGATTCCAACAATCGAAAGGAATTGGACAATACCAACAATCCCTGCTGAAAATACTTTTCCTAAAATAAGCACGCGGGGTTGTGTACTTGTGATTAATAACTCCATTGTCCGGTTGTCTTTTTCTCGTGCTACGGATGTTGAAACATTTGCACCATATAACAGAATCAAGAAATACGTCACAAAGATAAAGATATAGACGAAGATTAGTCCTTGGGTTCCATCTGTTCCCAACGCAATTTGGTTTGTTTGAATTGGAATGCTTAATGCATCAGTAACAACATTTGGATCGACATTATTTTGTTCCAAGAACAAATTAAAGTTTACAGTCTGTGTGATTGTATAAGCGACACTATTACCCATATTGGCTAATGAAGTATCGAATAAATAGGATGTAAAGTTTGTTGCTGAGTGAAATACAATCCCTTCGTCGATTGTACGATCAATGACTGCAGCTTTAAGCTCTTCTTCACTTGTAAAGATTTGCGCATTCTTTATAAAATCAACAAAAAGCAGGCGGTCTGCTTCGTTTTCAAAGAGCAGTCCAAATGTATCATCAAAGACTACTTCAAACTGACCTTCAGATTCACCACTTTCAGAATCAAAAATACCGGATGCAAATCGTGGTACAAAGGTGATTCCAAAGGCAACGACTGCAATCACAAGTGTTGATATAATCACACTCTTTTTAAAGAGCAAGCTTTTTAATTCAAAATTAAATACTACATTAAATCGTTTCATATTATCGCCCTACCTCATTCACAAATATATCCTGTAATGTCGGCTCATAATCGCCAACAGTATGTATATCAACACCTTCATTAATTAAGGTTTGAATAAGATCAGTCTTTGTTTGGTTATCCAACAAGGCTACCACAATATGCTTCCCATCAAGAGACACATCGTAGCCTTTGGCTGTAAATGATTCAGAAAGTTCTTGAAGCGAATAATTATTCGCGCTCACAAATACCTTGTTTAGTCCTAAATCACGCTTGATTGACTTTAAATCACCTTCTAGGACAATTTCACCGAAGTTAATAATCGCAATCCGATCACAGAATGTCTCAACATAGCTCATTTGATGACTTGAAAAAATCACGAAACGATTCTCACTCACATACTCTACCAAAGCATCTTGAAACACTTTAGAGTTTACTGGGTCTAGACCACTAAACGGTTCGTCTAAAATCAAAATATCGGGTTCATTCAAAAAGGCTTGAGTAATTTGAACCTTTTGTTGGTTCCCTTTTGAAAGTGTCTCTAGTTTACGATCTAAGTATTGGTCGATTTCAAACCGATGTGCCCATTTCATCGCGGAAGCCTCTGCATCATGTTTACTTGCCCCTCTTAACATCGCAAAGTACACCAATTGGTCTTTAATTTTTGCCTTTGAATACATGCCACGTTCTTCAGGCAAATATCCTATCTTATAATTTTCCAAATTAAATGGTGTTCCATCAATTAAAATTTCGCCACTATTTGCTCTAAAGACATCCATAAGAATTCGAATTGATGTTGTCTTTCCGGCACCATTTCGACCCAAATAACCAAAGACTTCACCACTATTTACAGTAAATGATACATCTTTAAGTACATGGAAATCTCCAAAGTATTTATTTATTCCTTTGAATTCTAGTTTCATACCCTACCTCCTTAATGTATTATAACACTAGTACAATTACTATTCAATTTATTAATACCATTCTAAATTTTTTATATTATTTTCGATTTCTTGTAAATTACATCGTCTTAACATGACACTTCTTAGGAAATCACAAGAAGCTCTTCCAAACCTTAACAACCTGCTAGCCTCAAGAATACGTTTGCGTTTCGATGAAACATGAACTGAGCATCATCGTCTTTTTGAGTATGGCTTGAATCGCTAATACTCATGAAAGTCCACTTTGATATAGATGATGCTTATTTATTATATGTTATAGACGATGTATAAAGGTCCATTAATGACCTTTCCCCAGCACTAATTGTCGTCACTTCATCGAAATACACCATCACATCCCAAAATCAAAGAACTCTACAACATGACAGATTAGGAACATAATGATTTAAATTATCTACCATGAACCCTAAAGGATATCCTTTGTAAATATGGGTTCGACCTCTATCTATGCATCCAACAAGAGCGCTTTCTATTTACCTATAATCTGAAAGTGAATCTCAATCCAAATGTATGGTTCGCTATGAAATCAGCAACCCAATAAACCCTTTTTTGTCCAACAAAAAAATTGCAGTGTATTCCTCAACTTAATAAGGATACACCGCAACATCGTTGTAGTGAGATTGCATCATGAATCATTACTTTAAAGTTTCTCATGATGCGCATCTACAATTTCTTTTGTAATATTAGGACCGGGTGTTTGTCGAATTGGAATGATAAACACGAGGGCTAAAAGAATACTGGTTTGAACTGCGTAGATTGCGATATCAAAAATTGAATACACCAAGGTTGCACTTAAGATTCCAAGGGCTAATGGCATGTCCAATGGATGAGCATCGCGCGTATAACGATATACAATCTCAATTAGATAGGCACCACCGATTATAGATCCAAATAAACCAAAGTTAATTAAGGTGTCTAAAAAGATATTGTGAGCATCCGAATAGTTGAAATGAAGGGCATAGGTGAAGAATCCTTCGCCAAAAAAAGGATTTACACGAATCTGGGCAATCGCATCATCCCAGATATGATAGCGAATTGGTGCATGATTTTCTAACTCCATAAAGCGCGGGAATAAATCTGGATTCACAAGAATAAAAATAGCGACCAAACTTCCAATAAAGACTAAAAGTTTTAATTGCGTCCACCGTTCTTGGGCAACTAAAATTATGATAATCCCTAAAGCAAGTGCCAATAAGATTGAGCGTGTTTGTGTTAAAAGAAGTGCATAAGAATTAATCATGAACGCTCCCATATAGAATGCGGCTTCTTTATACCGCTTGAATGCAATCTGCAACTCAATTTGGTTGAAGATAATCAACAATACTAGAAGCAAAATAAAGGCATAGAGATTTGGGTTATCAAACGTAGAATAGGCACGATAATACCCATCTCTAAATTGAGGTAAGTGCCCTCTTGCGATAATCGTATCAAGGATGTCTGTTACTGGTTTAGCCCATTCTGGATTCATATTCACAAAGTTAAAGAAGAAATTGATGATGGATGCGACTGTAATATGATATTGCATCAAGTTATAGCGTGAGGGCGTCATGATACGCCTAAAGTGAGTAATCATCACATACAACATAAAGACATAGACAACTGTTATAATTCCTTGCGTATTGTTTGCATTTACCGCAATAACAAACGCATACGCTAAAAAGAGCCATAAAAATGACCACTTGAATTTATGATTCTTGATGTAATCATATAACCAGTATATTACAAACAACACAAGACTTGGCAAAAATACAAAGTCAGGCATAAAGAGCAATAAAATAAACACTGGTAATTCAAAGCGCTCTAAATAAGAGGCTCTTTTTTCCACGCTCATACCTCCCTTGGGTACAATAGAAAAGAAAGCGAGATTTTACTCGCCACTTTCCCCACTGTTAGTTTCCGCATTGTTTGATTCAGAGTCTTGATTTGCTTCGTCATCAATTTGTCTGAAGTAATCTACAATTTCTTGAGACAATGGTGTTGTAAGTACTTGAGCGGAAGGCTCTTCCATGTTCGAAGACTTCCAGTAAAGCACATAAATATAATCCGGTTTAGACTCTTCAGTCACTTCCTTTTGATTATAAACATGGATTTCAAGATCATATTGCTTCTTCGTATCTTGAATCGTAAAGTATACTTCTGGGTCTAATGTTTCGGTTACCTTAGCATACGCATTGGTTGCGGTAGTTTTAAGTGTCTCCTCGCTTGCATCCGGTGCTAATACATAAATCCGCAGCGTTGCAGTTTTCAATTCCGCGAAAGCTGCGTCAACACCATCCAGTGCCGTAATATTTGACACAATTGTATTTATTTCTGATTGTTGGATGGCCGGATTTAAATCATTTTCAAATCGATTGCCACTAACAGGTGCCCCTGATCCACGTGTTGCAGTCAATGCTACATATCCTAAAAATAATACCGGGATTGCGATTATGACCGCACTCACGATAAGAACATAATAAGACCAATCCTTTTTCTTACCTTTTGATTTCTTTTTTGTTGTACTTTTTGTATTCACTTTTTTACTCATGAAAAGGTCCTCCCTTTTGCACTCTCAATTTTAACGTATTCGTCATCGTTTCGCAAGTTCACTCACTACAAGCTTATTCGTGACTTGTGGATTTGCTTGGCCTTTAGACAACTTCATTACTTGACCCATTACGAATTTTTGAGCACGATCCAAGCCATTTTTGTAATCTTCAACTGCTTGTGGGTTTGCATCCAAGACTTCTTGAATCCATCCCAAGAGAATTGCTTCATCAGAAACTTGAACCATCCCCTTTTTCTTAATGATCTCCTTAGGACCCAATCCTTTTTGCATTTCCACAAAAACGTCTTTGGCTTGTTTTGAGGAAATAGTTTTAGATTCGATTGCATCCAAGAATTCCACAAAATGTTTTGGTGTAATCCAGCTATCTAAGGTTTGTTCACCCTTATGATCCACTACCGCCAACAAATCTTGGGTAATCCAATTAACCGCTAATTTATAGGATGAGGTCAAGACTGATATTTGATCAAAATAATCTGCCAATTCCTTATTACGTGTCAGTACATCCGCATCATATTCACTTAACCCACAGGTCTCAATATAACGTGTAATGCGTTCTGAAGGAAGTTCATACCATGGCTCTTCAAACATTTCTTGAGGAATACGGATTGGTGTAATATTTGGTTCTGTAAAATATCGATAGTCCACAGCCGTCTCTTTTAAGCGCATGGATTGTGTTGTTTGTGTTTTTTCGTCAAAACGACGCGTTTCACTCACAACCTTTTCACCACGATTCAGCACTTCTTCCTGACGTTTCAACTCATATTCAAGCGCCTTTTGAACATTACTAATCGAATTAAGGTTCTTTACTTCTACTTTCGTACCAAACGCTTCAACTCCTATAGGACGAATGGATACATTCACATCACAACGTAATGATCCATCAGACATACGTCCATCAGATACACCTAAATATACAACAAGCATGCGAATGCCTTCAACATAAGCTGCTGCTTCTTCGGGTGTTCTAAAATCTGCTTCGGTTACAATTTCAACAAGCGGCGTTCCAGCGCGGTTAAAGTCAATGAGTGTTTTATCCCCTTCATGAAATTGTTTTGCTGTATCTTCTTCAAGGTGAAGTCGATTAATACGAATTGTTTTTAATGTATCACCTACATAAATATCAAACACTCCATTCTTACCAATTGGATGTTCTTGTTGTGTAATTTGATATCCTTTTGGAAGATCTGAATAGTAGTAGTTCTTGCGATCAAAGGTCAATACAGGGTCAATCTCACATTTGAGTGCTTTACATAAACGCACACCAAATTGGACTGCCTTTTTGTTTACTTGTGGTAAGGTTCCAGGGTAAGCCAAATCAATCTCATTAATTGCGGTATTTGGTCTTCCTCCAAATGAAAGCGGAGCTCCTGAGAACATTTTTGTTTCAGTTTTTAATTCACAGTGGATTTCAATTCCAACAACAGCTTCATAGTTCATCCTTAAAGTCTCCTTCCCAACCAATGATTGATTCAAATTGATGTGCATAAGCAAACAAGGTTTGTTCATCAAAAGCCTTTGCACTCACATTAATTCCAAATGGCATTCCATCTACTTTTCCAATCGGTTGTGTAAGACTTGGGAATCCTGTAAAGTTATTAATAATCATATGATTTTCTGCAATTAAGTTTTGGTCTGAAAGCTCATCGACTTCAGATCCACTGATTAGTGGTGCAACAGTTGAAGTTGCAAGACACACCATGACATCTACATCTGATATCATTGCGGAATAGGCATCAACAATCAAGCGACGAATCCGTTTTGCTTTATTGAATATTTCTTCTTGATTCGCATCATCAAGTCCAAAGGCACCAAAGATAAAGCGTTTCTTAATGTTTGTACTGAATCCATTCGTACGTGTATTCGTCATAAGCGCTTCTAATGAATCGCCTTCTTGAGTCAGCCCAAAACGAAGCCCATCAAGGTTTGCATGATTTGCAACAGCCTCACAGGTAGAGATTGTGTAATACACAGGTAAGATGGTGACGAGAAGTTCACGACTCATGTGCTTTTCAATAAGAATCGCACCTTTTTCTTCAAGGTCTTTTTTAAATGATTCAAATAACGCTAATGCTTGTGGATCTGTGATTGCATCCATTACATCTTTGAAGATTCCAATACGTTTACCTTGCAAATCCATATCGAGAAGTTTTGAGTATTCGGGTACAGATTCAAATGATGAGGTCATATCGCGATCATCACGGCCTGCAAGAACCTCCAAAGTTTGAGCTGCATCTTCAATTGTGTTCACAAAATAACCCACATGATCCAATGAAGAAGCATACGGTATCACACCATAACGAGAAATACGACCGTAGGTTGGTTTAACACCGATTGTTCCACAATATGCCGCTGGTTTTCTCACACTATCACCGGTATCAGATCCCAAAGCAAGGCGCACTAGGTGTTTCCCTGCAAGTGCTGCAGAACCCCCTGAAGACCCACCTGAGATGCGGTCATAATCATATGGATTATGAACCGGACCTGTTAGCGCACTTAAATTGGTTCCACCCATTCCAAGTTCATCCATCGATGTTTTCACCACTAAATCAGCACCAGAGAGCTTCAACAATTGTACAACATGAGAATCGTAAATTGATGTGTAATTCGACAACAAATTACAACTTGCGGTCGTTAAGGTCCCTTTCATATTAAAATTATCTTTAAGTGCAACAGACCAGCCTTTTAGTGGGCCTGTTGGGAGGGGTTCAAAATTATCAATATACGATACAACCGCATTCAAGGATGCATCGTGTTCTTTTATCTTGGATATTACTGCTTCACTCATTTCTCAATCACCTTCACAATCTCAATGTAATCACCTTGCGTTTTAGGTGCATTCTCAAACATCACTTCTTGTGATAGAACGTGGGTTACCACATCCTCACGCAACCAATTTGTTTCAACTTCAAAAGGATAGGACATCATGGCTACATTATCGGTATCCACATCCTGTATTGCTTCCAACTGAGCCATAAAGATTTCACTTTCTTTAAGAATAAAAGCGCGCTCTTCGTCAGAGATTGTAAGCATTAAATCTTCACACAAACTATCTATTTGTTCATTCGTAAATCGCTTCATGTTTATCCTCCTGTTATTGTAAAACCGTCATTGTAGGTTTTGAATTCGGTTGTTTTGATATCACAACACGCGTTGTCTGGTACACAGACACACTCACTGTAATTGGCACTTTTAAGCCATCAAAAGTTTCAATCAATTGAGATAAGTACTGGCTTACACCATACAACTCAGTAAAGGTCTTAGCACCGGTTCTTACACTGATATCAAGGGATAAGATCTGATTATCCACAACAAACACCTTACCAATTACACCCACATTTTCTTCACTCATAAACGTTGATACCTTTGTTTTAAGTGTTGAAAATTGACTTGTGATTTCAGGGAACAGCTCAGATGCACTTGAAGAACTCAGTAACATCCATTGTTCATGATTTCGTGTAAACGTCGTTGTACTTCCTGTTGATAAAGCATCACCAATATAATATCCAGGCAAGGTATTATCTGGCAGTTTATCTGAAAAGCTTTCTTGAACATAAATCGCAATATAAATTGGAATATCATTCATATTCTCTAATGTACGCATATATGCACTGAGTTGAAGCCCAATAGAGCGTCCAATTTCAAATAAAGTATCATCGGATAATTGTACGGTTGCGCCCGTTTGCTCATCTGTAGTATAAACACGATCCATGACCATCGCAATACTTACGCCATCAATTTGAGATGCATCATTGGTTTTATGGAAATTGATTTCGTATAAGTCCCTTACAAACACAGGGCGTTTCAAAATACTTCCATCCACTTCAATCCCATTTTCATATAACGTATTCAACCCGTTTGGATTGTCTTCTGTTTTATACTGCATCAGCGATAAATAGCGTTCTTCATCTAACACAGATCCTTCTGATAACTTATAGGTATTAATACTAAAATGCGCTTTGGACTTGTCAATTAAGCGTCGCCCAATCTCCATAACATCCACTTCACGGTATACATCCGCATGTTGCTTACGAATGCTACTTGCAACAAAAGGCGACAACATATCGTAGTCCCCCTCATTGACCTTAGTCACAACTTCTGATTGTGTTTGCTCATTATCTGGTGTTTCATTCTCTTTTTGAGAACACCCAACCAGTAATACCGCAACTAATAGTATCGATAATAATTTTTTCATGACGTAACCTCCTGGATAAATCGTGCCTCATCCCATGTTTCAACATTGAGACTTTGAGCTTTCACAAGCTTTGAACCCGCACTTTCTCCATATACTACAACATCTGTCTTACTGCTCACACTGCCACTCACACTACCACCCATCGATTCAATCAATGCTTGGGCTTGCTTGCGATCATATTGAGCCATTGTTCCAGTTAAGACAAATTTTAGACCTGCGAATTTATTGGACGTTGTTTTATCCTGGTACTCCATATTTAAACCCGCGTCCTTTAATGCTTGAATTAACAGATGATTGTGGTCATCTTCAAAGAATGATACCACAGATTGGGCGATTACGTCACCTATATCGTTCAATTCCATTAAATCTTCAAAGCGCGCTTGCATCAGTGTATCCATCGTTTTCGCATACATTGCAAGAACATGTGCTGTTTTTTCACCAACATGGCGAATTCCTAAACCAAAAATTAACTTTTCTAATGAATTCGATTTGCTATCTTCAATTGCACTGAGTAATTTTGTTGCAGATTTCTTGCCCATTTTATCCAAAATAATAAGACGATCTACCTTTTCATAGAGTGTATAGATTTCAGGGATTGTATTGATGAGTCCAGCGCTGTGTAATTGTTCAACACGACGCTCTCCTAAGGTATCGATGTTCATCGCATCGCGTGATGCAAAATGACTGAGAGATTGCACAATCTGCGCAGGGCAATCGGCATTCACGCAATAAGTATCTGCCTCATCACCAAAACGCATTGCATTCCCACCACATACTGGACACACTTTAGGGAAATCATACGATACACAGGCTTCTGTTCGTTTGGTGATATCCACTTGAACAATCTCAGGAATAATCTCCCCTGCTTTTCGTACGAGTACGGTATCATGCACGCGAATATCTTTGCGTGTTATATAGTCCTGATTATGCAGTGTTGCATATTGAACCACTGATCCAGATATTTCGACAGGTTTAAGACGTGCATTGGGCGTCATTTTCCCGGTTCGACCCACTGTAATAAAAATATCCTCCACTACACTTTCAACTTCTTGCGCTTTAAACTTATACGCAATCGCAAATCGTGGAATACGGACTGTGAATCCCAGGGCTTCTTGAATATCAAATTCATTCACCTTAATCACTACACCATCAATTTCATAGTCAAGGTCATACCTAAAGGTTTCAATTTCATGAATGCGCGCAATGACGTCATCCATCGTATCACAAACACGAATCTCTGGATTGACTTTAAATCCTAGGCTCTTGAGTGTCTTAAGCGCTTCATATTGAGACGTTACGCCAAAGTTTTGTGCATCAACAAGTGTATACCAAAATGCATCTAAGCCCCGTCCAGCTACAACTTTTGAATCCAACTGACGAATGGT
Organism: Erysipelothrix larvae; assembly: GCF_001545095.1. Classification (NCBI taxonomy): domain Bacteria; kingdom Bacillati; phylum Bacillota; class Erysipelotrichia; order Erysipelotrichales; family Erysipelotrichaceae; genus Erysipelothrix; species Erysipelothrix larvae. The sequence continues at coordinate 229,200 of NZ_CP013213.1, read as the reverse complement.
CCCTGACGCTGCATTGCGTGGATTCGCAAAGACTTGTTCGTGTGCCTCTTGACGGCGCTCATTCACGCGTGTAAATGAAGCAATTGGCATAAACACTTCACCACGTAAGGTAAGGGTTTCTGTTTGATTGAGTGAGAGTGGTACAGAGTTAATCACCCGTACATTTGAGGTTACATCTTCACCCACTGAACCATCCCCACGTGTCACGGCTTGGACATATTGACCCTCATCATAATCCAGGGACATTGCCAGACCATCTATTTTTAATTCCACAACATAGCTTACCTGTGGAAACTGATTTCGAATTCGTCGATCAAAAGCTCTTAAATCTTCCTCATTAAATGCATTTCCCAAAGAATACATTGCATGCTTATGGGTTACCTTATGAAATCGATCTAAAACAACTCCCCCAACTTTTTGTGTAATTGAGTTTTGATCATAGTACTCTGGATACTGTGCTTCAAGCTCCAACAATTCTTGATACAATGCATCATATGCAACATCAGATATCGTGGGTGCATCCAACACATGATACTCTGTGTTGTAACGCTGTAATAATTGTCGTAGTTCTTGTAGTCGATCTAAACTCATGTTAAGACTCCTTTTAATCGTATCCCTGCAAACATTCTGGATATGGTCTTGGTCCCAAAGGGAAACTTAAACGCAATTTTAACCGTATCCTCATCAATACTAATCACAATCCCTTCACCAAACTCATCATGCACAATTAAATCACCCGGTCGATAATTGTTCTTTGCACGGGTAATCAGTTCACTTTGACGGGTTTCAAACTGAGGTGTGCTTTGACGTGGTGCAGCCCGTTTTGTCTCATGGACAAGGCTTGGATTTTCCATTTCTTTAATAAACCGAGACGGTCGATTTCCCCGTCCCATGACATAACTAAATCCTTGATTACTGGATAAAAACAACCGTTTTTTGGCACGGGTTACTGCCACATACGCTAAACGACGTTCTTCTTGTATTCCCTCTTTCCCTTCAATAACACTGGTACGATTAGGAAATACATCATCATTGAGTCCCATAATAAAAACAGTATCAAACTCCAGTCCTTTTGCTGCATGGACGGTCATTAAACGCACAAACTCACCCTCAAGTACAGAGTCTTTATCACCATATAACGATACCATCTGCACATAACTTTCAAGCGAAGCACTTGGGTTTGATTCTTGAAAAGAGATGGCATCTCCCATCAATTCCTTAATGCTTTCTAAACGCTCAATTTCTTCATCTTTTTCATACATCTTGCGAAGCCCACTGTCCTCAAGAATGCGTTGCATCAGACGGTCAATTGAAGGATAGAGGATATAATACGCTCTTAAATCTTCAATCAATCGCACAAACCCTGCGATATTTGCCTTAGCTTCACCAATTGCCTCCAAATAACACATATGTTCATACATCGTACGCCCATTTTCTTTTGCTTCATCCGCAATCTTATTCAATGTTTTTTCCCCTATCTTACGACGTGGGGTTACGATACTGCGACGCAGCGCTAAATCATCACCATGGGTAATCATCCGTAAGTAACTCATCATATCTTTAATCTCAGCACGATCATAGAATCGGAGTCCACCATACACAACATAGGGAATCCCCATATTAACCAAGGTCTTTTCAATGCTTCGAGACAAATAGTTCGAACGGTATAACACCGCCATATCCAAATAAGAATGCCCTTCTTCATGAAGCATCCGCATTTTCTTCGCAATCCAATAACTTTCCATTTCTTCATCATCCTGATGACCATAGATTACCGGTTCATCCGACTCAAAGTTCGCAATTAAATCTTTTTTCACGCGATTTGTATTCCAATTAATTAACTGATTCGCACAATCCAAAATCTTTTGTGTTGAACGATAATTTTGATTCAGCGTAATCGTTATGGAATCGGGATAGTGCTTGTTAAAACCAACAATAAAATCCATGTTCGCACCACGCCATGTATAGATGGTTTGATCTGGATCCCCGACGACATATAACTCATTCTCATCACCCACAAGTGAGTCAATAATACTATATTGAATGTGATCAACGTCTTGAAACTCATCCACTAAAATGACATTAAACCGGCGTTGCCACCGTTGTTTGACTGTTTCGTTTGTTTTAAACAAATGATTCACCTGCAGCAATAAATCGTCAAAATCCAACGCAAACATTTCCTTAAGCTGTGTTTGATAAAACTCATACACCTTGGCCATGCATCCATCTTCATAAGACCCATAGGACATCGCATGGGCTTGATCGGGAGAAATCCCCGCTACTTTATTATTTGAAATATATCCCAACACGCGACCATACTTCAATGCTTTTCGCTCATAACCAAATTGACGGTACGCTTCTTTTAAGATGGACTGTTGGTCTGTAGAATCCAGAATTGTAAAGTTTCGCACTAGGCCTAATGCTTCAAACTCTTCACGAATAATACGCACGCATAATGCATGAATCGTAGAGGTATTTACACCGGATTCATCCTTCAACATATCTTGAAGGCGTGCCTTCATTTCATTGGCCGCTTTGTTTGTAAATGTAATCGCACATATTTTACGTGGACTTATACCAACAGTTTTCACCAAATGTACTATACGCGTCGTTAAAACACGCGTCTTGCCACTTCCCGCCCCAGCAATTACGCGCACATGTTTATACGGCGTTAAAACCGCTTCTTTTTGTTGTTCATTAAGACCGTTAATATATTCCACTTTTATCACCGATTCTATTATACCATAAGGCTTGCCACCAATTGATGTGAGATTGCATTATATCACATGCTATAATGATACAAGAAGACGATGGAGAACCTTAAATGAGACTAGCAAAAGATTGGATTGAATATGAATGCATCGATTGTGGTGATGGCATGAAGATTGAACGCTTTGGACCTTATATTCTAAAACGTAAAGAACCCTCATGGACACAACCACTGACAAACACACCGTTTGAATTCAACGGAATTCATACGCAACATGGATGGGAAACCCATAACCTACCCGATACATGGACCATTCACTATAAAGATATGGCTATGGAATTGAAACCTACAGAATTTAAGCATCTAGGAATTTTCCCCGAACAAGCGGTTAATTGGGATTTTATCCGTGCTTCCATTCAAAGGGCAAACAAACCCCTTCGGATCTTAAACCTATTTGGATATACCGGTGGTGCAACGATTGCATGTGCGATGGAAAATGTTGAAGAAGTCGTCCATATTGACGCCTTGAAATCTGCGATTTCTCGAACCCAAGAAAACATTAAACTCAACACACTTGAAGACAAAAAAATACGCACAATCGTTGATGATGTGATGAAATTCTTGGCACGTGAGAAACGACGTGGTAGAACCTACCATGGTGTTATCCTTGATCCTCCTTCATTTGGACGTGGACCAAATAAAGAAATCTGGGAAATAAAGAAAGATTTAGAACCGCTTTTAAACGCAGTCAATGATATTTTAGATAAAGATGTAGAATTCATTGTGCTCAATACATACTCATCGCATATCACAAAACGCGAAGTCCATGCAATTGCATCACGCATCTTTAAACCCTTAAAAGGCATCTTGGACACCCAACACATTGGCGTTCCCATTACCCTTAAAGATAAACCCCTCATTTTAGGACAAACAACACGGTGGACAAAACATGAAAATTTACTATGAAGATAACCATGTGATCGTGATTGATAAACCTGTCAATCAACCCTCACAACAAGACGCATCTTTTCACCTTGATACACTGACAATGGTGAAAGACTACATCAAAGAAACCTACAACAAACCCGGCAATGTTTATGTTGGCTTGGTTCATCGCTTAGACCGTCCCGTAGGCGGACTCATGGTATTTGCGAAAACCTCAAAAGCAGCAAGCCGGCTCTCAGATCAAGTGCGCACACGCACCCTTGAGAAAGAATACATTGCGATTGTTGAAGGTGAGATGCCTTTAGGAACCTATACCGATTGGCTCATTAAAGATGGAAATACCAACACCAGCAAAGTCACACATAAAGATAAAAAGAATGCAAAACAAGCAACACTCACTGTGCTTGAAAGTGATTATAATAAAAAGGAAAACCTGAGTCGAGTTCGCATCAAACTTGAAACCGGAAGGCATCATCAGATACGTGTTCAATGCGCCTCTAGAAACCATCCTTTATGGGGAGATGCTCGGTATAACCCACGTTCAAAACCCGGTCAACAAATTGCATTGTGGTCGTATAAACTATCGTTTATGCACCCTACAAAAAAAGAGAAGATCACACTTACCAGCGAACTTCCCACTTCATATCCATTTAACCTATGGAAATAAACTTAAATCTACGATGATTATTACACTGATCGAATGCATCCGTTCTTATGAATTAAGCAAGGGATTCATTCGGTTTTTTGCCTGCTGATAGAGCGTATCAATTGCGTCTCTTCGTGATTCACAATCTTTGTATGCTAATGCATATAGAGCATTATACTGTTCAAGTGTTCCACCAAAACGTCCAACACCCATTTCTTGTGAAGGAAACAAATTGATGGCTTTTCCTTCATCAATCAGTGCATCGATTTGAGCACGTTCTTCGTAATATTTGTTGGTTCTATTTTGAAAGGAACGATTCAACTCTGGATACTTACGATAGAGAATGTTCATTGCTTTATATGTGATGCCTTTTTGAGGTTTTCTTACATAATCCGCAGATTTTGTTGAAACAACAAGATGATAATCACACCCATGCTCAATGCTTTGACTCACAGGAATCATGGTTGTAATGCCACCATCCATGTATTTCTTACCATTAATCTTCACGGCGCGTCCCATAACTGGAAGGGTACACGCTGCTTTTATATACTGTGCTTTCGCATCAATTTCATATTTATTCTTCCATACTGTTTCTTGAAGTTCTAAATCATAAACCCCTGCATAGAATTCGCCGTTTATTTTGCTGATATCTTCAAGCGGATAATCTAAATCCTTGATGATTGTCTCAAACATATAGTTATATCCAACGACTTGTCGCTCAAAGATTACAGCACCTAAACCTGAATTTCTCCAATCCGCTGCTTTTGTTGTTGAAGCGAGATGTAAAGTTTCTTTCTTTCCTAATACAAACATACTGCCATACAGCGCGCCTGAAGAAATCCCAATTGTTACATCAAACTCATATCCATTTTCAATGAGCCATGCTAAACACCCTGCTGTGTAAGCACCTCTCATTCCGCCCCCTTCTAATACTAGTCCTATTTTTGCCATATTCTACTCCTATAATAATCCACTAAAGATACGCACTGTTGCTCTAAAGAGTTTCACAATAAATGCTGTGCTCCTAATCTCAGTATACGTAACTTCATGCGATACATCCAAAGTCTTGATAAAGTCTTCATAACATGCACTTACAACTTGTGTGTCCACAAACAACAAGGAACACTCAAAGTGCATGTAATAGCTTCTAAAGTCCATATTGGTTGTCCCAACAATACTAATCTTATCATCACTTACCATTGTTTTGGAATGAACAAACCCTGGTGTGTATTCATAAATTTTAACACCATGTTCCAATAACACCTCATAGTTTGATTTTGTCCCCTGAAACACAATCTTCTTATCGGGAATATGTGGCACTAAAATTCGAACATCCACACCTCTTTTAGCTGCAATACACAGTGCTTGAATCATTTCATGCCCAATAATCAAATAAGGCGTTTGAATGTAAAGATATTCTTTTGCGTTATTAATCAGATTTAAATGTGCTTCAATCCCAACATCAATCCCATCCGTTGGAGCATCTGCAAAAGGTTGAACATATCCGTTTCCTTCTGGCACTCTCCCAAAATCATATTTATATGATTCGGGGTTTTCCGCAATCCCTGTATAATAACGATAGAATTGAAGAAACATCAAAGTTAATGAATACACAGCTTCTCCTTCAATAAGAACAGCTGTATCTTTCCAATGCCCAAATCGGACGATACGATTAATATACTCATCTGCAATATTAATTCCTCCTACAATTCCATATCGTCCATCAACAATCACTGCTTTACGGTGTGATCGGTTATTCATTTGCATTGCAAGGCGTGGTACTAGAGGATTAAAAATTACACTCTTAATCCCAGCTGCTTCACATTGCTTCTTTAATTCAACAAAGGGTGCACAACCCCAGTCATCGTAGATAAGCCGTACATCCACCCCTTCATTCACTTTCCGAGTAAGTACTTCCAAGGTGGTCTGCCACATATATCCATCTTTAATAATGAAGTATTCTAAGAAGATAAACTTTTCTGCTTTTTCAAGGATTTCAAGCATTCTTTCGAACTTTCGTTCACCGATTTCAAGATACTCAGCATTCAAATTTCGATAAATTGGATAATGTGCTGTATTGTATACAAAGTTAGCCTGTGTATGGAGTGCGGGATCAATCTGATGAATCTCTTGGAGTATATCAGCATCTTGGTCATCTACTTGATAAGGATACGACTCTGAAATTTTCTCACGTAACTTCTTAGGCATCTGACGACCGCCAACAAGCAGATAAATAATTGCACCAAATGGTGGGAACACCAAAATTACAATGGACCATGCTAATGCATACATCGGATCATCATTCTTATTGACAAGCCATAGCACAAGAAAGAATGAGATGAACATCATTAAAACATAAAGCCATGTATATCTAAATAAAAGATCTGCAGCAAAAAAGAGTATGAGTGCTAATTCGGAAATAAAAATCAGACCCACAACAAAAATCTTATTCGTCAGCAATTTTAGTAGTTTCTTCATTGATACATTCACCTTTATATTGTTATTCGATAGATTTCTTTTTGCTTTTCCCCAAAGGCATAGAGTTCGTGATTCGAATTCACATCCACTGTATAGAGATATTTTGCCCCTAAGTGTAAAATAGTTTTTCGAGATGCTTCATTATCTGGATTACATGTAATGTATACATCATCGATTTCTGGATAATCTCTTTTTATGATTCGCAAAAGTTCAATACATGCCTTCTGAGCATATCCGTGTCCTCTATAAGGCATATAGACAACATAGCCAACATTACCATAATATTCTAAATCAATACCTTCTTCAAACCGGTATTCACAACGCCCCACTACTTTTTCTAATGTGTCAACATAGATATCGAACACGCGTGTAAAAACGTTCATAACTTCATATTGATCACTTACATCAATGAGCGTAATGTCGTCAATCATACTTATACCCTTAAGAATGTAGCCTTATCAGACACATATAGCACAAGAACTGCAAGTAAAATCACACCAATTATTGATATCACTGGTGGAACACTGCTGAGGGTTAAGAATTGAAGCCCAAGATAGGCAACAAAGAACAAGACTGCAGTAATCGCAATATTGATGCCTACTTTCTGTTTCCCAGCAAAAGATTTGTCGATGAGTTTAAACGCTAAGCGATACATGAAGAGCAAGGTAATATACATTAAGGCCAATGTAATGTAAGTTGTTGCAGGTGTTTCGATAATCGTTTGGACAACACGATCAATTTGTTCTTGTGTTACAGTTTCACTGACTTCCGCAATTGATTCTCCTGAATTAATCGCAAAACTATACATAAGCATATTCACAAAATAGAATAAAGACCCTTGAATCGGATTAATCCATGAGAACAATCCCGCGAATACGCCGGTCATTTCTCCAGTATCCTCATTCACATTTCCTCGCTTATGTTGAATAAACGTAATAATTATCGTCGTCGCCATAAATGATATGGTAGCTATAAGTGCGGTATAAAACCCCGTTGCGAAGGTACTTTGTTCGATAAATTCTGTGTATGCTTCTGGAGTACCAAAAATAGCACCTACGAGCACACTATTTAAAAGATTACCGATTGCATTATAAACGAAAAATGCACCGATACCCCATAAAATCGCAGATATAACAAATCCCTTCTTACGATATTTCACAAATGCGAATATCGAAAGTCCAACCATCAATGCGATAGAAACTCCCATTGCGACCATTGCTAATTGATTAACCATAAAACCTCCAAGTTTATATATTTACTTTCATACCATTTCATTATATTATAAATGAAGGAGGAATTCTATGAACAATTACAAATCAGAGAGCTCTCTTGATCTTGATCCTAAACTTACGATATGCCTAATATGGATTGTTAGCTTAATTACAAGTGCGGGTATATCAAAGTCAAACGGACTAAGCACGGTGATTATTATCGTTTCAACCCTACTGTTACTGATCTATGAAAAGAAAAATACATTGGTTCGAAATCATGCGGCACAGTGTCTTGCATTAAACCTGGCGACTATTTTAGTATCAATCCTTGTGAATTCAATCTTTAGAATTCTTGTTGCACTAGTCTTTTGGATCCCTGTCCTGAATGTTGTATCCACTTCAATGCTCATCATCGCAATGACCATTGTATCTGTATTCTTTGTGTTGATCAACTTACTGGGACTTGTGAAGTCATTCAAATTCGAACCGGTATCTCTTCCTTATATTTCAAAATATGCAGAGATCATTGAACAAGCAATTGGACGATAAAAAAGCAGTGCATAACACTGCTTTTTATGAGTTTGTGATTATTATTAAGCAACTCTAACGTTTGCTGCTTGCTCACCACGTGGACCTTCAACGATATCGAATGTAACATTTTGACCTTCTTCTAGCGTTTTGTATCCATCAGAGTCGATTGCGGAATAATGAACGAAAATGTCTTTTCCGCCTTCAACAGTAATAAAACCATAACCCTTCTCAGCGTTAAAGAATTTTACTTTACCTGTGCTCATCTAAGTACCTCCTATCAGAAATAAGATGAACTCAAGCGTCATTTGTAAAACTTAAGTCTAAACCAGCAGTTCTCCACACAACATTTTGAGTATCACGATATAATTTCATAATGAAATCAAAATCTTCTTATTACTTACAAATCGTAACATTCAAGACATTATATGTCAAATATAATTATCTATATTTAATACAAAAATTAAGCGTTTTCATCCTTTGAAAGGGGAATTTTATGAAACCAATCCTAATAAGTGTAAAACATGATGATACACTTCTCAATTATTTGCTCAATGCAAACCTCGATTACTCACGAACTAAAATCAAGTCACTTTTAAAACACCAATGTATCCTTGTTAACGATACAGTCGTGTCTCAGTTTGATGAACCCATTGCGAAAGGTGAGACCATAAAGATCGTTCAACACAATGATCAACTTGATTTACCCTTCCCATTACTCTATGAAGATCGTAATATTATCGTCATTGATAAACCTTATGGGCTTCTTACAATATCAACAGAAAAGAAAGAACCGAATACTGCATTTAGAGCAGTCAGTCAGTATGTTAAGAAGAAAGATCCCCGCAATAAAATCTATGTCATTCATCGTTTAGATAAAAATACTTCGGGTGTTGTTATGTTTGCGAAAAGCGAAGCGGTCCAAAAAGCGTACCAAGAAAATTGGAATGATCGCGTAAAGGAACGGATGTATGTTGCGATTGTCGAAGGACATCTTGATCAGGATACCGGAACGGTTGAATCCTTCCTGAAGGAAAACAAAACAACGCACATGTATTCCTCAAACTCAGGACAACATGCGATTACACATTATCGTACGATTCGAAAAGGGAAAGACTTTACCGTACTTGCGGTTCACATTGATACTGGGCGTAAGAATCAAATCCGTGTTCACATGCAAGACCTTAAGACTCCGATTTTAGGGGATCGTAAATACGATGCAACCCGCAATCCACTTAATCGTATGGCACTGCATGCGTATCGATTAAAAATTGAAAATCCGTTCACCCATAAAATGAACACGTATGTGGCACCAATTCCACGTCAATTTACACGATATGCACGGATTACTGAATCCCAAATTAAGAGTATATAAAAAAGACCAATCGGTCTTTTTTTCATACTATTTTACATATGCTGGTGAATTTATTTTAAGTTGCTCCTTCAGCCGTGCATCAAACACTTCGAAATTATATTCACTCATCAATAGTTGCCCCATCTTCACATCAATGAAATCAGTTTGTTGTAAGATTGTATCCACAATCGTATCGTCGGACAGTTCATTGTCAGTCAATACAAACACATAAAACACTTCATTATCAGTATCGTTATAGATTGCTACATCAAATGCATTTTTTAGTGTTGCAATTTGCGTCTTCATACCATCAACAAACGAAGTATTTTGATTTGTATAGATTACGGATGTCTTACCTTCTGGTGAGATTTGAGATTCTAGTGTTTCAATACTTTTTGATTCACTGAGGATGGTTTTTACCTTATTTGCATCCGCTTCTTCAGAAAACAGATAGACATTCAAGGTTTTCATATCATATTCAGACTTAACAGACGCTAAATCACCTTCACGAAGTTGTGAGCCAAAGTATTCAAGTAAATAAACTTGAGGTCTTAGGATTTGTTCAATGTATGCTTCTACAGAACCATAATAGGTTGTCATGTACGTATCAAAGTTATCCCCCAATTCCTCTTTAATAAGGGCTAACTGTTCTTCAACCGCAGCCTCAATATCAATTGGGTTCTTTTCTTGCATATTCGCAATCGCAATCCCTTCAAGTTCATTTATCAAAATGTTTCCTGTATCATTTGTAATCAATGATTGGAAAACAAAATCTTCAGTATAATCTGTACCATTGTATGTAAATAATGTTTCGGGTTCGCTCATGACTGCATGGTGTGCTGTTGATGAACACCCTGCAAGTACAAGCGCAACCAATCCAAGTAAGATTCCTTTTTTCATCGCTTAATCCTCGATTTCCAAGTGGGCTTTTATTTGTGCTTCAAACGCATCTGTAAATTCCACTTTTTCTTGAAGCAATGACCACATTGCTCTATTTTCTATTGAACTGTCAAAGGTCTTCACTGCATCTTGGTAGCCTGCATCCCCTTTGAAGTCTTCAAATGAATCCCCATACGCATAGATGCGGTGGTAACCATATGTCGTTTGAACCCATCCACTTAGCTGACCTTTGTTAAGTGCGAGTGCTGCTTGTAAAAACGGAGCTTCAAAGCTTGTGTTTACATCTGTATAGCCTAGATTTTCAAAAACTACAGTCTTTCCGTCAATTAAGTCCGCAAGTAAAGTTTCCATTTCTGCAGGATCACCCGTTGCGAATATACGGTCAATTTCTTCAATTTTCTGCTGGGTTGCTGTTGTGAAAGCACCATCACTGTCAAACAGCACAAGCACGTGTTTTACTTGCCTTGGATTCAGTTTTTCTAAGAATGCTTCGTCATTAAAGTTGGCATCAATATACGATGCAATATGATTTTGCTTACGAATCCCATTTTCAATATACAATAAAAGATCATCGATGCCACCGGTATATCCAGCAGATCGTACAATCGCGTCCAAATAGGCTTTACTTTCTTCATCTGAATAATAATCCATAATGCTATCAAACTGCGTTTGAGCATTCTTCTTTTCTTCATCTGTTAACACTAGATCACCCACAACGAGGTTTTCAAGTATTTGATACATATATGAAACACCATATAGGTCCACAAGTTTCTCATAGTATTCATCTGCTGTGACTGTCTCACCATTAAATGTGTAAACCGCATCTGGGGCGACATTTGTTTGCGAACATCCAGCTAATAGTAGGACTAAAACGAGTCCAAAGATTAGTTTTTTCATGTTTGAGTTTCCTCTTTCTCTAGGTTAAGTTCAAACCAGAAGGTTGAACCTACTCCCACTTGGCTGTTTACACCAAATGGAACTTTGTGTAATTGTAACACATGTTTCACGATTGACAAGCCAATTCCTGACCCAATTTTTTCTCGAATGTGATTTGTTTCGCTTCGGACATAACGTTCCCAGACTCTTTGCGATTCACTTTCATCCATACCAGGCCCATTATCAATGACTTCTACACGGACATGATCCTTGATTTTTGTACACCTTAACGTTACAGATACATGATCTCCACCGTGCTGAAGTGCATTATTGACAAGATTATAAAGAACTTGATGAATTTTAACCGAATCACCGTTAACCAAATAGTGTGCAACACCATCTATTTGGATCGTTTGATTGAGTCCAATAATACTTTGATAACGCCCCATGACATCTGCCAATACTTTATCCATATACAGTGTTTCAAGATTTAATGTATCGATCCCATCTTGAAGTCTAGACAGATCCAGTAAATCATCCACAAGGCGTCCTAAGTGTTGTGCTTCATCAACAATCACTTGTGCATTTTCAGTGTTATCTTCACTGGGAATATCACGAATGAGTTCGCCATAGCCTTGAATCATGGTTAAGGGCGTTTTAAAATCATGACTTACATTTGCAAGCAATTCTTTTCGCATCGTATCCACTTCTTTCAGCGATAAATGTGCTTCGTTGAGTGTGTGTGATAGTTCATTGACTTCTCGATAGCCTGTCGCATCAAAGGGATGCATCTCAAGGGATGAGCCCAGACGCTTTGCTTCTTGGTTTAATAGAATCAAAGGGTTTGATAATTGCCGGGATACAAACCACGAGAAGATTAATGCAGCGAGTGCAAGGATGCCACTGATAATAAATAACTGTATCTTCAGTGTCGATACAGTCGCATCTACTGGGACAATCAAAGCCTGAATCACTACCATGGTTGTATCATCCATAATGGACACATACGTAATGTATTCGCTATTGTCTCCAATATAGGGGGTGGTGGTGTTAATCTGAATATAGACACTCCCACCATTTTGATACGCTGCAAGATAGATGCGTTGATATTGGGAACTCAGTATATCCTGAATCCAAATGCTTGGTACCCCAACACTCTCACTGATTAGGATCCCTTGATTACTCACAACGCGAATATGAAACTCATTCTCAATTGCGAAGCGTTCAAGTGACGCTAACCCTTGGTCTTCCTTATAATTTCGAATCACCTGAGCTGCTGTTCTTTCTACATTTTGTTTCTTAATGCTTCGATAAAATGAATCTAAGAAACCAACTTGAAATATCCACAACAAACCAAGTAAGAAAATAAGGAAAATCAAGAAATAACTGAATAAATTCCAGCGTATACTGAGCTGATCCTTAAATTTCTTCAAATCGATAACCCACCCCTCGTTCAGTAATGATGCACATGCCATACTGTTTAAGTTTTTGTCTAAGTACCTTAATGTGTGTATCCAAGGTTCTAACATCTCCATTGAAATCTTCACCCCACACATTGTCAATGCATCCATTTCGTGTTGCACTATGACCTCGATGCTTGATGAGATACAACAGTAAATTAAATTCCTTAGAGGATAATTCAACGAGTTCACCATCAAGGGTCAAATCTCTACGTGTGTTGTTGAGGACAAGGCCTTTATATATATACAGATCTTCTTCTAAATGTGAAGCTCTATTAAGAATTGCTTGAATACGAAGCATTAATTCTTTTAGTGAGAAAGGTTTCACAACATAGTCATCAATCCCCAATTGAAGACCTGTAAGCCGATCTTCGAGTTCTGACTTTGCGGTCAACATTAATACTGGAACATCACTAAATTCTCGAAGATGGGTCACTGCGGTATACCCATCCATATGTGGCATCATGACATCCATGATCACACAATCACAGGGATTGTTTTTTAGGTATTCTAAAGCTTCGACACCTGAGCCAACGCCACTGATGTCGAAATCATAGACCGCACCATATTTTTGAACCATCACTCTGATATTCGGTTCATCATCAACTATTAAGATTTTCTTTTTCATATTAGACCCTACCATTAAATCAAACCTATGTGTTTTATTAATGTGATTTTATCATTATTTTAAGAAAAAGCCCTCCATATGGAAGGCTTATGACTTAAATTCGATCAATATCGTCGTTCAATTTCTTGAGTTCATCGTATAAATCGTCAAGTTTTTTATTGTTTTCTTCTAAGTATCCTCGTGTTTCTTCAAGCTCAGTCACTGTTTCTTCAGTTTGAGATGGTCTTGATTCGAGTTGTGATACTTTCGCTTCAATCTTTTCATTCATTGATTCAAGGGATTCGATGGCATGATTTACATCATCAATACGATCAAATGCTGATTGACGACGTTCTTCACGTGTTTGATTACGACTTGATGAAAGTCTTTCATAGAATTCATCACGACCTTCGCGGAAACGTGCCCATAGTTTTTCTTCATGACGACGTCCACTGTGTCCAATTGCTTTCCATTCTTCCATGATTTCATCAAAACGTGCTCTTACTGTTTCAAAGTCCATTGAGTCTTTAAGACTTTCTGTTTCTTCAATCAATTTTTCTTTTGCTTCACGTGCTACTTTTTCAGCTTCACGAATTCCTGCAAAGTGCTCTTCTTGAGCTCTATAGAATGTTTGACGTGCATCATTGAAACGTTCCCAAAGTTTGTTTTCAACTTCTCTACTTGCAAACCCAGCTTCTTTCCACGCATCCATTAATTCACGCATTCTTGTTGATGTTTGACGCCATTCTGTTGAATCTTTCAATTTCTCAGCTTCAAGAATTAGTTTTTCCTTAACATCTTTTGCCTCTTCGCGTTTTGCACTTTGTTCTTCATAGAATTGATTACGACGTTCAAAGAAATAATCATTAATGCTTGAGAATTCTTCCCAAAGCTTATCGTTTAATTCTTTACCAGCAAATCCGAGTTCACGCCATTTCGCTTGAAGTTCTTTAAATGCATCTGCCGTTTTTTGGAATTCCTCAGAATCTTTAATTTTATTCGCTTCTTCAATTAATGCGCGTTTTCCTTCAACTGCATCAACCACACGACCTTTACGTGTTTCATAACGACTCAATTCTGCTTGAAATTTCTCATCTAAGGCAGGATCATCACTTTCTGAACGCAAGCTCTCCCATTCAGTTTTAATTTCTTCCAGAGTCTCATCTCCAGTTGCTGGGTCTAAACGACGTACTCGATGAATTAAATCATACTTTCTTTCGTTGCTAACTGAGTAATAGCTTTCCCATGTAAAATCATTTCGATTATTGTTCTCCATAATATCCTCCTTAAGCATAACCACACCTTATATTTTACCATGTTTTAGGGCAAATTCTAAACGATATTGTCCTATAAGTTATAAATACCTCAATTTTTAGTGTATTTTCTCACATAACACGCAATTCTTACGCACAATTTATCAACACCATGCAATCGGCTCACAAATTTTTGAGGTGTTGTGTAGGTATAAGGTGTCATTGAAAACAAGTCCAATAGGGCTTGATTGCCCTCAATTTCAATCATTGCATCAATTTTTCTTTCTGTTTCAAGCTTCAATTCTTGAAGATATGGGACTGGATCATTCAATCGTACCGCATCATACACAAGCTCTTTAAGCTCATAAAGATGATCGGCATCCGGAACAACTTGAATAAAAGTTCCCCCCTCTTTCAAAATACGTTGAACTTCTTTTGGATCAAAAGGTGCAAACACTGAATAGCATACATCTACCGAGTCATCTAAAAGCGATATTGCATAACTTGACCCAATCACCCATGTAATTGATTTGTTGCGCTGTGAGGCTTTATCTACAGCTGTCTTCGAAATATCAATTCCAATTGTTTCTACCGGAAATGCGCGATGTATTTGCTGCGTATACCATCCTTCTCCGCACCCTAAATCAACAATATTTGTAACATGGGGTGGTATTTGCTCAATAATCCCTTCGCATAATACGCGATAATAACCCTGATCTAAAAAGCGAGACCGCGCATCAACCATTTTTTTATCATCCCCTTGTATCTTAGACTTACGTTTTTGTGACATTAAGAGATTTAATGTGTTCTTTCGTGATAAATCATAGGAATGACCTTGACCACAAATCCATTGTGTCCCCTTATTCATGAGCTTATCTTTACATACCGGACACTGTAACATTTTGAAATCCTCCCTTTGTATGATACTTGCAAGATTTAATTTACTTCGCTATAATCATAACATGCAATGAATAGGAGGCACTATGAAAAAACAAATCTTAGCATTTTTTCTAGTTTTCACGCTATTGCTAACAGGCTGTGCTAACAGCTCCAATAAGGCAGATTTGTCTGATTATGATTTATTAACGGTAACCGATCACAATTTTATCACCGGAAACTATGAAGATATCATGACAAGCTTACTTGCTAAAGAACCGGGTATTTACTTCTTTGGCTATGCAACTTGTGCGTGGTGTCGTGAACTTGTTCCCGAACTGCAAGAAGTAGTTTCAGAGGCAAACCTTTATGTAAACTACGTTGATGTGAGTGATAGAAATAACTGGACACTTGCGCTCAATAACGAACTTACTGAGTTTGGTTCCCAGTTTGAAGAAGGTGCTCAATACGAAGGTGTCCCGTATGTTATCTTTGTTGGAGATGATGGAACACTCGCGGCACATGTTGGAACACTTCCAACCCATAACGCGCAACAACGTCTTATGACAGACACTGAACGGGCATACCTGCAACGTGTACTTCGTGAAACGATTGAATCTGTTGGCCTTAGCGCCCAAGAGTAAAAGGATGCATCCGCATCTTTTTTTTTACCCAATCATGCATACACCATCTTTACACTGATATGCTTCTGCATCATAATTTTGTAGTGTTTTATTCAACACATCTTCAAAGACTTCAACAGGCTGAGCGCCTTGAACAACAACCCCATCGATTTCAAAATAAGGAACGCCTCGAATCGACTTCATATGTGCTTCATACTCATCTTCTTGAACACAACGTTCAGTCCACGATTCTTTCAATGCTTCATCATACAAGCCTTGTGACAAGCCAGTTTTAAGCCATAATTGATTGAGGATATGCACATCTTGAATGTCATACCCATCTACAAAAATTGCCTTTGTGAATGCATCAAATAGAACAGTACCCTTTTGATGTTTTTTCGCCATTTGAAGTAAACGATGCGCCGTCAGTGTATTCCCTTGAATCATCGTATCCGCATGATATTCCAATCCAACGCGATGTGCCATTTCTTCGATTTGCTTTTGTGATTGCGCTGCTTGTTCCAATGAAATCCCATATTTATTAGCAACTATTTCATTGATGTGCTCTATCTTATCTCTTCGATAAAATGGATCCAGTTCAAAACTCTTCATCTCGACGCTTACTTGTGCATTTAAGTTCAACAACGCCAATTCTAAATTTCGTTTGCCGATATAGCAAAACGGACATACAAAATCCGACCATATTACAATTTTCATCACCATCAACTCCTCAAGCTTCATCTTATCAAACTTATTCCATATGCAGGTACTTGATGCCCATGATATAATATTTTATGTAAAACATTTTAGGAAAGGAAGGTTATGATGAATCAAACAATTCAAACACAACTCAATCATAAAACCATTCGCAAATTTAAGGACACGGCGTTGGATCAAGCCACCATCAACACCTTGGTGGATGTCGCACAACACACATCAACAAGTTCGTTCTTACAAGGGATGTCAATCATCAGTGTAACGGATAAAGCGAAGAAAAAAGCGATTGCAGACATAGGAAAGTAACATTATATTGGTGAAAATGGTCATCTCTTTATTTTTATTCTTGATAACTATAGAAATTTTCAAATCGCTAAAGAAGCTGGAGTTACCAGCGATATGGGGTCAACCACCACGAAATTCTTGAGCAGTTTTAGTGATTGCCTCTTAGCGTGTCAAAATGTTATGGTTGCAGCTGAAAGTATGGGTTTAGGTGGTGTTATCTTAGGAAGTATCCTCAATGATGCACAGCAACTTATTGAAATTCTTGAACTCCCAAAGCTCACCTTCCCAATTATTGGATTAGTTGTGGGCTATCCAGACCAACAGCCACAACTTAAACCAAGACTGCCACAAGAGCTCATTCACTTTGAAAACAAATATTGTATACTTGATAATTATCATGAGGCCCTTCAAGCATATGACGCTGTTGTTACTGAGTACTATGACTTAAGAGATATGAATAACCGCATTGATAGTTTTACACTGCAAGCGACAAAATCTCAACAAACTGTTAACGAAGGGCGTTTAAAGCTTAAAAAAACCCTCGAAAAACAAGGACTTCTGGTAAAATAAAAACTGTCATTTCTGACAGTTTTCTTATTTAGCTAGAGCTTTAACTTTGCGTTTGTGATCTTTGATAATACGAAGCGCATGTTTACGTGTTTTGATATTCTTTGATTTCAATTGACGATAAGCTGTTGATACATCATTTTTAGCCATTTTCTACACCTCCAAACGATTCATTGTAAATTAGACAAGGTCTATTATACATTATCATAGCATGAATTGCAACGATATTATGAAATACAATTTTTCAAAACTGAATTAAATGAAATGAAAAACTAAATCTCATTTTTGCAACAATTCGTGGAATTTGAGCATTCAAGAAGTTCTACTCTATAGAGCGGGGATAATTTTTATTTTATGAGTATACAGTTTAAGCATCTTCCCCATTAATGAATAGAAGAAGCATTATGGCAGAAATAAACATTTATCCTTAAAGGACCGCGAAATAATTGAAATCCATCATAACAATAAGACACTGTGTATCGCTATTGCATAAAACTTAGGCATGGACCAATCCTTCATTATGCAGTTTTTGAAAACTTTATGACACAATATTATTGTTTTATATACTTGTATTAAACACTGATTTCATATTGAATTTACAGTACTTAATAAACATTTCTATGATATATCCGGTGAATTTTTTAGCAATTCGTATATTTATCAATCCGATTGGAAATACAATTAATGCAAAGAGGGTATTTACCCAATCAAATGCTTGCATTCCCGTTACATTAACAAACAATAAAATAAACGGTGATGCGATAAAAGTGAGTACAATAAGCCAATAGGAAAGTAGGAGTGTAGCAACAGTGATTGCAACGCCTGAAAATAAAAATATATTAAAAAATAAACTTCCAAATAGTGCATAATAATTAATGTTCTTCATAACTTTCTCCTCTTTATTCGTATCACTCATTTCACGAGTACTGTCATAAAATCGATCTATTGGAACTTCATACAATCTACTCAGCTCCTCCAGGACATAAACATTGGGCATGGTCTTGTTTTGTTCCCATCGTGATATTGTTTGTCTTGTTACAAACATTACTTTTGACACATCCTCTTGTGTCAATTTTTTTTCTAAACGTACTTGACGTAAGTTTTCACCTAAATTCATATATCTCTCCTTAATACTCTAATTACTTTACGTTATAAACGAATATGAGTAAAGCAACAAATCTGTTACAAGACGAAAAAAGGCACACTTTTCAATGTACCTTTAACCAATCCTTACTCAACGATGGGTTGAAGTGATTCTGAATAATCTCCACATTCCCAATCTTTGATATCCTCAGGCGTTCCTAATACTCTATGAGTTTCTGACAACTGTACTGTCTCACCGGCATTGTAATCAATTGCACCTTTGATATACCGAACACGTTTTCGTTTCTTTTCTCGAATCGGATCGGGATGAGGAATTGCGGATAATAACGCCTTAGTATAAGGATGTATTGGATTGTCATAAATGTCACTTACCGTTCCCATCTCGACGATATGTCCCAGATGCATTACTGCAACACGGTCGGAAATTGAACGAACCATACTTAAATCATGGGCAATAAACAGATACGTGAGTTTTTGCTCACGCTGTAGTTTTCGCATAAGGTTAATAACTTGTGCTTGAATTGAAACATCAAGTGCCGAAATAATTTCATCACAAATTATAAACTTTGGTTCCAATATGATTGCTCTTGCAACCCCAATTCTTTGACGTTGACCACCTGAAAATTGATGCGGATAGCGTGTCATAAATTCTTCGCTTAACCCAACTTTTTCAAGCACCTCTTTTACGCGTTGTTTACGTTCTTGATCACTCTTTGTTTCTTTATGAATATCCAACCCATACGCAACAGTATCTAAAATCTTCTTACGCGGATTTAATGAAGCCATTGGATCTTGGAAAATCATCTGCATATTTTTACGCAAATGGCGTTGTTCATGATTATTAAGTTTTCCTGTTATGCGTTGGCCCATAAAGGTTACATCCCCTTGTGGATCGTAAATTCGAATCAGAGCGCGTCCTAAGGTTGACTTTCCACTCCCACTCTCACCAACGATACTGAAGGTTTCTCCTTCATATACCTCAAAGGAAACCCCATCAACAGCTTTTACTGTTGTTTTTCGATCAATATGGAAATATTGCTTCAGGTTATCCACCCTTAGCATCACATTTCGTTCACTCATCATGGTTCTCCTTTCTCAAGACTTCTAAACGATGTTTTAAGATTTCAGGCATCTCAAGTTTTGGTGCACGTGGGTCTAATAACCACGATGCTGCGCGGTGTGTATCCGTGATGTCAAACATTGGCGGTTCTTTTTCAAAGTCTATCTTCAGTGCATACTCACTCCGATATGCAAATGCATCTCCTTTAGGTGGATGTATCATATTTGGAGGGCTCCCTGGAATTGAATAGAGTTCTGTGTCATTTCCTGTTGTAGAAGGTAAGGATGACAAAAGACCCCATGTATATGGATGACGCGGATCATAGAACACTTCGTCTACAAGCCCTTCTTCAACAATCTTTCCTGCATACATTACAGCCACACGATCCGCAACATTAGCAACTACCCCTAAATCATGGGTAATAAAGATGATGGAAATCCCTGTCTTCTTTTGAATTTCTTTAATTAAATCTAGAATTTGTGCTTGGATTGTTACATCTAGCGCTGTTGTTGGTTCATCCGCAATCAGTAGATGTGGCTCTGAAGCAAGGGCAATCGCAATGACCACACGCTGTCTCATCCCACCGGATAATTGGTGCGGGTATTGTTTAAACCGCTTCTCAGGATCATTAATCCCAACCATATCTAACAGTTCAATGGAACGCGCTTTTGCTTGCGCCTTAGGCATATCCTTTTTATGCACTAAGATGCTTTCCATGATCTGCTTGCCAATTTGCATTGTAGGATTCAATGCAGTCATTGGATCTTGAAAAATAATAGAAATTTGACGACCACGAATGCGAGTCTGAAAATCCTTTTCGCTCATTTTGGTTAAATCCAGCACTTCAGGTGGATTCACCGTATCATCAAAACGGTATAGGATTTCTCCATTCCCCACCTTTCCATTATCATCAATAATCCCTAAAATCGCTTTTGTTGTTACTGACTTCCCACTACCGCTCTCACCAACGATAGCAAGTGTCTCTCCCTTATTTACATGTAAATTAATATTACGAATGACATGATTGGTACCCCGTGACAAATTAAAAGATAACGTAAAGTCATTGATTTCTAAAATTCGATTTTCTTTCATACCAATCACCTAGTGTCCTTTCATTGTTGGGTCAATTGCATCTCGTAGTCCATCCGCAATCAAATTGAAACTTAACATTAATAACGATAATACAATCACTGGAAATATCAGTAAGTGGGGGTGAGTTAACATGCTGTTATACCCAGTATTAATTAATGACCCCAGTGATGCTTGTGGTTCTGCAAGACCTAATCCTACAAATGCTAAGAACGCTTCATAGAAAATCGCATTTGGAATTGAGAACATCGTCATAACAATCATTTGTCCCATAATATTTGGTAAGATTTCTTTGACGATAATCATCATTTTTCGTGCTCCAAGTACATCAGCAGCTAATACAAACTCTTGTTCTTTGAGCTTCAAAACTTGAGATCTGACAACACGACTCATTCCAATCCATCCTGTAATCATCAAAGATACAATGATGGATACCATCCCTGGCTTAAACACAAGCACAAACAGTGTTACGACTACTAAGTTAGGAATCCCATTAATGACTTCAAGAATCCGTTGCATCAGCATATCCACTTTACCACCAAAATATCCTGAGATGGTTCC
The DNA here is from genome assembly GCF_001545095.1 of Erysipelothrix larvae. Taxonomy (NCBI): domain Bacteria; kingdom Bacillati; phylum Bacillota; class Erysipelotrichia; order Erysipelotrichales; family Erysipelotrichaceae; genus Erysipelothrix; species Erysipelothrix larvae. Next base: position 207,350 of record NZ_CP013213.1, on the reverse strand, counting down.
GTAAGTTACCCCAATTACAAAGTCAATCAACACTGCAACAATCGCAATGATAAATGATACTCGAGTTCCAGACCAAATACGTGTAAAGAGGTCACGACCTAATGTATCGGAACCAAACCAGAAGTATTGAGTAACACCCAGTTGTTCATAGACATTCACACCCCGTGAGGTTCCATCAAAGAATCCTAAATTTTCAAGTCCTGGAATACGTGGCGGTAAGTTATTATACCCTTTGAATATTTCATCAAAGCGATATCCGCTAATCATTGGACCAATGATTGCCATCACGATAATGATTGAAATTACAATAAGGCCGATGACTGCACCTTTATTTTTCTTGAACCGTTCCCAACCATCACGAAGGGCTGATTCGTCTTCTCCTTGAACCATTTCTTGTTCAGGTCTGTCGATGTATCCAACATGTACAAAGTCATCTTGTGTAAGTGCATCAAGTGGCGCAACATTTTCTTTTTCACTCATTGTTATGCCCCCTTTCCAACACGAATTCGTGGATCAATGACACCATATAAAATATCAACGATCAAGTTCACGACGATGTATAAAGCACTATAGATAAAGGCAATCATGACGATTACATTGTAGTCACTACTTTGAATCGCAGTCACAAGCATACTCCCTATTCCTGGGATACTAAATATTTTCTCAACAACCAATGAACCGGTTAATACATTTACAACAAGCGGTCCATATATTGTAATGACTGAGATTAAGGCATTCCTAAATCCATGACCAAAGATTTGTTGTTTTCGAGGAAGCCCTTTAACGCGTGCAAGTTTGATATATTCTGAATCCAATACCTCAACAAATTCAGTTCTTAAGAACCGTGTTACTTGCGCCATGATAAACATTGACAGTGAAATTGTTGGTAGTATTGAAGATAAAAATGGTTGTGAGGTAATAAACGTTAACGGGAACCATCCCAGTTTATAACCTAATGTAAAGCTCAGTGTGAGAGCAAATACAAATGACGGTACACTGACACCAATTACTGCGATAACCGTTGAAATTGTATCGGCCCATGAATTTTGTTTAGACCCTGATATCGTTCCAAATAACACACCGAAGATACTCCCAAGCAAGAGTGCTTGAAATCCAAGTCGAATTGATACCCCTAATCGTGGTAATACAATGCTAGATACTGGAGCATTCTTCAAAATTGAATAAGAAATTCCAAAATCACCTCTTAATGCATTTTTCAAGAATATAAAGAATTTCTCAAAGAAAGGGCGATCTAAACCGTAGAAACGTCTCAATATTTCAAGTTGTTCTGCAGTTAGTTTTTCTGTGTTAAATGGAGATCCAGGCATAAAGTCGAGCAATAAGAATAATACGAATAATATTACCAGTAAGGTAATACATGCCCAAAATACCCGTTTAAGTGTATATTTCCACATAGTTTCTCCTCCTTTTGATTAAAACAGGAGTACTCATAGAATACTCCTGTGCCGTACTTTAGTTGAGTTAATTCTTAATCAGCAATCTTCACATTGCGGTATGCAGTCGATCCAACGACATGAATTTCAATACCTGTAACTTTAGGATTAATCAGCATTGCTTCACCAGATTGCCATACTGGAGCTACGATCGCGTTATTGAGGAATACCTCTTCTGCATCTTTCATTGCTTCCCAACGTTCATTTGGTTGTAATGCCAATGAACCAACTGGAGATACTGATTCAATCAATGCATTGTATTCTGCATTGTTCCATGCAATGATTTGTTCTTTATGAAGTCCAAAGTTATCACCTAAGTAAGTGAATGGGTCTGAGTAGTCAGGACCCCAACGTGTTAGACCAAGTTCATAGTCTAGTGTTGCATCTTGCATACGTTCAAGTCTCTCAGATTTTGGAATTGATGTGATGTTTACAGTAACACCAATTTCTTCAAGGTCAGCTTTAATTTGAGCTGCATTTGTTTTTGATTCCTCTGAATCTTCAATCAGAAGTTCAAATTCAAATTTATCAACACCCAATGCTGCTTTTGCTTTTTCAATATGCTCTTTTGCAGTTGCGACATTGTATGCTAGGAATGGATCAATACCATCACGGAAATCTTTACCATTCAATGATGCAAGCCCTACAGGTACAATATACTCAGCAGGAAGTGATCCATCTTTCATAATGTTATCGGTAATGTTAGAACGGTCAAGTGCATAAGCAATTGCAAGACGAAGGTCTGTGTTTTCTAGCATTTCCACTTTCGCAAGGTTAAATGCGATATACCAAACATATCCAATTGGAACTTGTTTGAATGCTTCTGTATCTTTATATTGATCAACAAGTGATGCGGAAATCTTTGTGACATCAATTGTTCCACTGTCAAATTGAAGTGCTGAACTTTGGTAGTCAGCAGATAATGTATAAGCAATACCATCAATATTTACATTGGCTGCATCATAGTATTTTTCATTCTTAGTCAGTTTCCATGAACTTGATTTTGTCCATTCAGTGAAAATGAATGGTCCATTTGAAAGTAGATTTTCTACAGAGAGTGCATATTGATCCCCTTTCTCTGTAACAAATTTTTCATTCAAAGGATTAAATGCAGGGAATGCCATGAGTTGTTCAAAGAATGGCACTGCATTTTCAAGGTGAACAACCAATGTTTTATCATCCGTTGCTTCAACACCCAGTTCAGTTGTAGGTAAGTCACCTGAGTATACTTGTTCGCTATTTACGATTTGTGCTGTGGTAATCATGTAGTTATAGTCACTAGCAGTTGCTGGGTCAACTAAACGTCTCCAAGCAAACACAAAGTCATGTGCTGTTACTGGTGCATACTCTTCACCATCACTGGTGTACCAATAAATATCATCTCTGAGTGTAAAGGTATAAGTAAGACCATCATCGCTTACGGTTGGGAGTTCTTTTGCAGCGCGCGGAATAATAGTTCCTGCAGCATCATAATCCAAAAGCCCATCGGTAAACTGCTCGATAACCTCAAAGGATAGACCATCGGTAGCAACACTTGTATCAAGTGTACGAATGTCTGTATCTTTAGCTACACGCAATACTTTACCAGTATTGGTATCACCACCTGAACACCCTGCTAATACTAGCAGAAGCGCGAGTGTAGAAATTAAAATCTTTTTGAATTGGTGCATAATTTTCTCCTCCCGAATTCTTTCATCTAATTGTTGTGATTGTATAACTAAAATCACACGTTGTCAACACAATTTTCACATTTCTTTCACTTTTAAGAAACATTTTTCATTTGTTTGCTGAAACAATGTAAAAATTTATGAAAAAAAGGGAAATTCATCCCTTTCTTAAATCGACTCTATTATCAGGCACTTCTCCGCTGATAATACGTTTGATGTTATTCGCAAAAAGTTGAGTGGTCCGCCGATTATTATTTTGTGATCCAGCAGAAGCATGTCCCGTAATATAAACATTGGGACAATCCCATAATGGGTGATCACTAGGCATTGGTTCGACTTCAAAAACATCAATCACAAACCCTTTGAGATGTCCTATTGACTGACAAACATCATCATAGTCAATCAGAGACCCTCTCCCAACGTTTATAAAAACAGACTCCGGTTTCATCTTTAAAAAGTGTGTCTTATTCAGTAATTTTACAGTTGCTTTATTCTCTGGTAGTGCACAGATTACAAAATCTACACTGCTTAGATATTTCTCAAAGTTAGGAAGGGCATCACATTGATCAAATCCTTCAATCATGCGTCCATCGGAGTTAAGTCCAATGAATGTCACATCAAAGCCTTTAAGTCGTTTCACAACTTCTTGAGGTATCGCTCCGGTTCCTAACAAAAGCGCTGTAGACCCTTCGATGCTTTTGAGTGAACGATCAGGATTCCATTCATGTTTCGCCTGAGAAATATCAAACATTCGATGTTTCTTGTAGATTGCTAAGATGTAACTAACGACATACTCAGCAATTGGAATACTATAGATACCTCGTGAATTTAACAGCGTTATCTTATGTTTTCTGAGATAATCCAAATCCAACATATTATACCCTGAACTAGCGAGTTGAATGGTTTGAAGATGAGGAAGTGTGTAATATTCATTGACGAATTTATGATCCCCACAGATCATCCTCACATCTTCCGTAGGCTCAAATACTATATGATCGCGTACATCCTCTAATTCTTCAAGGATATATTCGAACTTTCTGTCGAGTAAAACTTTCATTATCATCACCTCAAATGCATTATAACATAAAAACGACACACCCATTGGATGTGTCGCTTTGGTTAACCGCGTACGATTTCTTGTAGAATTGAGCTTGCTTCTTCTTCTTGGATGTTACGTTCTTCACGCATTTCCTTCAGTTCAGCTGCAAGTTCATGAATACGAACTGTTGATTCTCTGTGACCATGGTAACCCGTTCCCGCAGGAATCATCTTACCAATGATAACATTTTCCTTCAAGCCTGAAAGTGGATCCACTTTTGACTTAATCGCAGCATCCGTAAGAACTTTAGTCGTTTCTTGGAATGATGCAGCAGATAGGAATGATTCAGTTTCAACAGACGCTTTCGAAATACCCATTAATACAGGACGGAAACGTGCAGGTAATTGTCCAGAAAGTAGTGCATTTTCGTTAATGTCATGCATACGTTCGATGTTGATTTGAACACCTGGGCTAATGCCTGTGTCTTGGCCATCAACGATCATAACTTTACGCATCATTTGACGAATCATTACCTCAAGGTGCTTATCAGAGATTTCAATACCACCGCTTTGGTATACTTTCTTAACTTCTTTCAAGATGTAATCTTGTACTGCAGAACGACCTGCAAATTCAAGAAGTTGTTTTGGATCAACAGATCCTTCAGTGAGTTTCTCACCCGCATGCACTTCAACACCTGGTTTCAACCATGAACGAGCTGGTTGATTTGGAAGTGTTTTGTGTTCAACGGTACGTTTGTCGTTTGTTACGGTAATAATGTAGCCAATACCGTCATCATTTTGACGAATATCAGTTACTTCACCTGTGATTTCAGAAATGATTGCAGCAAGTTTTGGAGTACGTGCTTCGAAAAGTTCCTCAACACGTGGAAGACCTTGAGTGATATCTTCCCCACCAGCTGTCGCAACCCCTCCGGTATGGAATGTACGCATTGTTAGCTGTGTACCTGGTTCCCCGATTGATTGAGCCGCCATAATACCCACAGCTTCTCCACCTTCAACCACTTGACCTGTAGCCATGTTACGACCGTAACATTTCGCACAGATACCGTGTTTCGCTTCACAGGTAAACACGTTACGAATGGACACTTCTTTTATTCCAGAGTTCACAATACGACGTGCAATAATTTCATCGATGAATTCATCTTCTTCGATAATCACTTCTTTAGTTTTTGGATCAACGATTGTTTCTTTGATATATCGACCCACTAAACGATCATACAATGATTCAATGATTGTATTTGATTTTTGATCAATAATTTCTGCTACTACATAACCTTCAGCAGCACCACAGTCATCTTCAGTAATCATGACGTCTTGCGCAACGTCAACCAGACGACGTGTTAAGTATCCAGATTCCGCAGTCTTAAGCGCAGTATCGGTCATCCCTTTACGCACACCGTGGGTTGAGTTAAAGAACTCACTCACGTTTAGACCTTCACGGAATGAAGAATAGATCGGAACCTCAATAATACTTGGTTGGAATCCTTTGTTTGACTTAGACTGAGTAGGACGTGCCATAAGACCACGCATACCTGCGAGCTGCGTAAAGTTAGAAACGTTACCACGCGCTCCAGAAGTCGCCATCATATTAATCGGGTTTTTACGTTCAAGGTTTTGCATCAACTCGCTACCAACAACGTTTTTAACGCCATCCCAAAGTTGCATTAATTTACCTTCCCACTCTTGAGGTGTGAGAAGACCACGATCGAATTGAGTCATCAAGCGAACTGCTTTTTCTTTCCCTTCATCGATGTATTTTTGCTTGTTAGGGGCAACATTAATGTCACTAAGCGCAACAGTCATACCCGCACGCGTTGAGTACAAGAATCCAAGATCTTTAATTTGGTCAAGAATCTCAGAAGTCTTATCGGTTGAATAACGATCAAAGATTTCCTTGATAATGATCTCAAGATCTTTTTTCTTGAAGTCAGCATTTAAAGGCATTTGACTGATAATTTCAGGTACATCTTGTCCCATTTGCACAAAGAACTTATCTGGAGTTGTCTTAAAGTTATCTTTGTTTACTTCATTCAAGTAAGGGAAATCAGATGGGAACATTTCATTGAAGATTAACTTACCAAGTGTTGTGATAAGATAAAGTCCATTTTGTTTTGCACTGAAGTTTCCTTTGTTCAAGGAAGCAGCACGAATGCAGATACGTGTATGCAAGTGGATAAAGCCTTGTTCATATGCAAGGCGTGCTTCGTTAACACTTCTAAACGCCTTACCTTGGTTATTACCAAAGTTACGCCATTTTTCAGCACCTTGGAAGTCGCCTAATGATTCAAGTTCATCTGCTTTTTCAAAGAACTCTTCTTTTGTTTCTTCCATTGTTAGATAGAAGTTACCTAAAACCATATCCTGTGATGGTGTAACGATTGGTTTACCATCTTTAGGTCCAAGGATATTATGTGAACCAAGCATTAGAATTTCAGCTTCTGCTTGAGCCATTTCTGATAGAGGCACGTGAACCGCCATTTGGTCACCATCAAAGTCCGCGTTAAACGCAGGTGTTACAAGCGGGTGAAGACGAATCGCACGTCCTTCAATTAGTTTTGGTTTAAACGCTTGGATCCCAAGACGGTGAAGTGTTGGCGCACGGTTTAACAGTACTGGATGATCTCTAATGACATCTTCCACAACATCCCACACACGAGGATCTTGGCGTTCGATCAATTTTTCAGCGGCTTTCGCATTGTTGCTGATGCCACGAATCTTCATTTCATTTACAACAAATGGTTTAAAGAGATTGATTGCCATTTCTTTAGGAATACCACATTCATACATCTTCAAGTCTGGTCCAACTGCGATAACAGAACGACCTGAGAAGTCAACACGCTTACCCAGTAAGTTTTGACGGAAACGACCTTGTTTCCCTTTTAAGTTGTGTGAGAGTGATTTTAATGGACGACCACCTGCACCTGTAACTGGTTTTGAACGACGTCCGTTGTCAATCAAAGCATCTACAGCTTCTTGTAACATACGTTTTTCGTTTTGAACAATGATTGCAGGTGTTCCCATCTCAAGTAATTTCTTAAGACGGTTGTTACGTGTAATAACACGGCGATAAAGGTCATTCAAGTCAGATGCAGCGAAACGACCCCCATCAAGTTGAAGCATTGGACGCAAGTCTGGTGGAATAACTGGTAATACTGAAAGTACCATCCACTCAGGCTTGTTATCTGAATTAATGAAGGCTTCAACAGTTTCCAAACGACGAATCAATCGACGGCGTTTGTCACCTTTTGCGGATTCAAGCTGAGCCATAATATCTTGATGTTCAGCATCTAAATCTGCTTGCGCTAGAAGCGTACGAATCGCTTCGGCTCCGGTTTGTGCTTCAAATGAAACATAACCGAATTCTTGTTGATAATCACGGTATTCTTTTTCATTGAGGATTTGTTTGTATTCTAGATTTGTATCGCGTGGATCTGTAACAACCCACTTAACAAAGTATACAACTTCTTCCAAATTCTTTGGTGTAATGTTGAGTAATAAACTCATACGTGATGGAATACCACGTAGATACCAAATATGTGCAACAGGTGCTGCTAATTCGATATGTCCCATACGTTCACGACGTACGGATGCTTTTGTTACTTCAACACCACAGCGATCACAAACGACACCGCGGTAACGTACTTTCTTATATTTTCCACAATAACATTCCCAGTCCTTTGTTGGACCAAAAATACGCTCGCAGAAAAGTCCGTCACGTTCTGGTTTTTGAGAACGGTAATTAATCGTTTCAGGCTTCTTAACTTCACCATAAGACCATTCAAAGATTCTTTCTGGTGAAGCAAGTGCTAGTTGAATCGAGGCAAAATTGTTTATGCTCATATGTTCACGCCTCCTTAATCTTCATATTCGTCATCAAATCCGACAACGACAGGTTCTTGAGTCACTTCTTCCTCATCATCAGAAATCAGTTCATCAGAATCACTGTAGCTTTCGTCTTCAGTTTCTGTATCAATACCATATTCTGTTGTTACAGAAACTTCTTCCTCATCATCAAGAACTTCTCCTAATGTGAGTTTGATTTCTGTTTCACTTTCATCCAAGAACTTAACATCCAGTGCCAAGGCTTGAAGCTCATGCTTAAGAACTCTAAATGATTCAGGAATTCCTGGTTCAGGAATATCACGGCCATTTTGAATTGCTGCATAAGTCTTCGTACGACCATTGATGTCATCCGACTTAATTGTCATTAATTCTTGAAGCGTATGTGCTGCACCGTATGCATAAAGTGCCCAAACTTCCATTTCCCCGAAACGTTGTCCACCATTTTGTGCTTTACCACCCAATGGTTGTTGCGTTACAAGTGAGTATGGCCCTGTTGCACGTGCATGCAATTTATCGTCAACCATGTGTGAAAGTTTAATGAGGTACATAACACCTACTGAGATACGCTCATCAAAGGCTTCCCCAGTACGTCCATCGTACAAGGTCATTTTACCATCATCACTTACATGGCCTTCTTTCATAATATTAAAGAGTTCATCGGTTTCAATACCATCAAATACTGGGGTTGCAAACTTCACACCAAGATTCTTAGCAGCAAGTCCTAAGTGCAATTCCAATACTTGTCCGATATTCATACGGCTTGGTACCCCTAGTGGATTCAACATGACATCGACTGCTGTACCATCTGCCATAAATGGCATGTCTTCTACTGGCAAGATCTTCGAGATAACCCCTTTGTTACCGTGACGTCCCGCCATTTTATCACCTTCTGTGATTTTACGTTTTTGTACAATATATACTTTAACAACTTCACTGACACCTGGATCTAAATCATGACCTTCATCTCTACTAAAGATACGAATGTCTTGAACAATCCCGCTACCACCATGTGGTACCTTCATTGAGTTATCACGCACTTCACGTGATTTCTCACCAAAGATTGCAAGTAAGAGTTTTTCTTCAGGTGATATTTCACTTTGTCCCTTCGGTGTTACCTTACCAACAAGGATGTCACCTTCTTTAACTTCAGCACCAATCATAACAATTCCACGTGCATCAAGATGACGACATGCGGATTCGCTTACGTTTGGAATATCACGCGTGATTTCTTCAGGTCCAAGTTTTGTATCTCGTACTTCCATTGTGTACTCATCAATATGGATTGAAGTATACACATCTTCTTTAACAAGACGCTCACTCATGATGATCGCATCTTCATAGTTATATCCATACCAAGTCATAAACGCAACTGTAATGTTTTGTCCAAGTGCTAACTCACCATTGTCTCCTGAAGGACCATCTGCAAGCATATCACCTGCGATAATACGTTCCCCATGAGAAACAATTGGTTTTTGGTTAATACACATACCTTGGTTTGAACGACGGAATTTTTGAAGTAGATATGTATGATCTACGCCTTCATCATCAAGAATAACAATGCGACGTGCATCAACATACTTCACAATCCCTGTATGTTTTGAAACAACTGCAGAACCCGAGTCTTTTGCGACACGGTGCTCTATACCAGTTCCTACATACGGAGCTGTTGGCTTCATAAGCGGAACAGCTTGACGTTGCATGTTCGCTCCCATGAGGGCACGAGACGCATCATCGCTTTCCAAGAATGGAATCGCTGCAGTCGCAACAGATACGATTTGACGTGGACTCACGTCTGCAAGTTCAACAGTATCTTTTGAAGCCAAGATGTTTTCACCTTTATAACGAACAACGACTTGTTCAGATTTAAAGTGACCTTCAAGAACCTCATTGGCTTGCGCAATAACATAGTCCATTTCATCATCTGCTGATAAGTAAACGACATCTTCAGTTACAAATCCCTCTTTAACAATACGGTATGGTGTTTGAATAAATCCATATTCATTCACCCGTCCATACGTTGTAAGGTTTGAGATCAGACCGATATTTGGACCTTCTGGTGTTTCAATCGGACAAATACGACCATAGTGTGAACTATGAACGTCACGCACTTCGAAACTAGCACGGTCACGTGTAAGACCACCTGGTCCAAGCGCTGAAATACGACGTTTGTTTGTAAGTTCCGCAAGTGGGTTTGTTTGGTCCATGAATTGTGATAACTGTGATGAAGAGAAGAACTCTTTAACCATCGCAGTTAATGGACGTACGTTTGTAAGGTTCTTTGGTGTCATGTTAGACATATCCGAAGTAATCGACATACGTTCTTTAACAACACGTTCCATACGGCTTAAACCAATACGGAATTGATTTTGAATTAACTCACCAACTGTACGAATACGGCGGTTACCTAATTGGTCAATATCATCATCACTTCCAACACCATCAAGGAAGTTTAAGAAGTATGAGTATTGTGAATAGATATCCGATGCAACGATTGTTTTCTTTTCCAAGAATGGATCGATACCAACAACCTTAACCGGTTGCGTATCTGGTTCTGTTTGAACAAAGGTTGTTTGTACAGCAGCTCCAATCAACCAAAGGGTTACAGCTCCTTGGTCAACAGCATCAAAGACAACTTTTTCATTTGTTTTATTTAATTTCACAGGATTTGTATTTGGAATATAACGATCAATCACAAGTCCCTTAGCAGACACAAGGTCTTGACCATTCGCATCAAGAACACGTCCCAATGTATACAGACGTGAACCATAGTTCAGGACTGCATTCACGTTTGCATTCGTAAGCGTTACTGGTGTTGCGATAATTCCGGTATAGATTGAAATATCTTGTCCTTCTAACACTTCAAGGTCAGATGGTGTTAATACAAGACCTGCTTCAAATACAGCTTCCTTCACTTGAACATCACGTGCTAAAACACGTCCTACTAAATTAATTTCATTGGACACTGTCTTTTGAGTGATTTCAGGATAAGAGAAGATGTTACGAAGTGGGAATGATTCCATTTGAATTCCTGAAGCCAATACTTCACGAGCTTTAAGGATATCATCACGCATTTCAACATGCGTCCCAGCAGCAAACACGACATTACCGTGAATGTCCTTAAGATCATTCACAAGATAATTTCCACCAATACGGTTATAAATTTCTAATTTCTTATGCAATTTATAACGACCTGCTTTATTCAGATCATAACGACGTGGATCTAAGAACTTCGCATGCATTAATGTAATCGCACCATCAAGTGTCGGAATTTCATCCGTACGTTGATTTTCATACATAACACGCAATGAATCTTCAAATGTCACGGTCTTATCTTGAACAAGTGTATTTACGATTTCAGGATAGTTTCCAAAATACGCTGTATATAATAAAGCGTATAGACTCAAAAACTCACGGCCTTCACTTGAAACCGCGTCCCATTCTTCATTTATAGGTAAGTTCATTGCTTTAAGGAATGATTTGAATGCTGTAGTTTCCATTCCATCTTCACCTTCAAGAAGGTCAAGACTCATACCGAATGCTTTGAAAAGGATTGATGAAACGATTGTACGTTTACGGTCAACCTTCATGTTAACAACACGACCTGTTGCAGCTTTACGATCATCACTCATATATTCTAACCATGTACCACGACTTGGTATCATTTCAGAAGTATAGGTGTCACGTCCTGTTTTTTCATCTGTTTCAGTTTTAAAATAAGCACCGGGTGAACGAACAATTTGTGAAACGATTACACGTTCTGCTCCATTAATAATGAACGTTCCAGATTCAGTCATCAATGGTAAATCACCCAAGAAAACTTCCTCTTCTTTTTCAATTACTTCACCAGTTTGGCGATCTACTAACTCTAAACGCATCTTTGCGCGTAAAGGAGCAGCGTAAGTTGCTTCTCGAGTACGACACTCATCTACATTATATTTTGGTTCATCAAATTCGTAATTTACGAATCGTAAACGAACATTTTCATTATGGCTAATTATAGGATAGATTTCATTGAAGACCTCTGGTAATCCCTCATTTTTGAACCACTCATAAGCCTCAGTTTGAATTTCAACTAGATTTGGCAAATCTAATTGCCCACTTACTTGAGAATAATCGCGGCGTTCTGCTTTATTCCCAAATTTCTTAATACGATATACTTGGTTTTTCTCCATCTATGCCATCCTTTCTGTACCCGACAAACTATCAAAAAAAGTACATAAAAGCACACTCTTATGCAATTTACTATAATACACCTAATTTTCTTTATTGTCAAACACTTTAATGCTTTGGTATACAATAAAGCCACGATCGCGATAAATGGGGGTGCAATTACCGAAAAGTGTCGCACAATATGCTTGTGCACTTTTACCACCGTGTTGTTTTCTCATTACGAAAATTAAGGACCCGTTTGTCTTAAGGGCTTGATGTGCTTCTTGGAAAAGTCTATACAACACTTTTTTCCCAACTCTTATTGGAGGGTTTGTGATAATTGAATCAAAATTACCACTGACACCATCCTGGACGATGTTTGTGCCATTAACGTCATACTTGCGATAGTTTATATTCGCAAGTTCAACGGCACGCGCATTTACATCAACTCCTGTCATTTCGACCTCGAAGTTACGGTCTAGCACGACACCAATAACTCCAATTCCGCAACCCAGATCACACACGCTCCCTTTAATATCTAAGTCCATACAACTTTCAAGTAAAGTTTCAGTCCCGATATCAAGATGGTCTTTTGAAAAAACACCATCATCTGTGAGCAGTGTATAATCAATGCCTAAAAACCGGAAAGAAATTTCTCTCCGGTTTTGTTTTAGATTTGTATTGTCTGTAAAGTAATGACTCACAAACAATCACCTCACCTTGGGCCTTTAGCTTAGTCTTAATTACTTAACTTCTACTACAGCACCAGCATCTTGTAACTTAGTCTTAAGTTCATCTGCTTCAGCTGGTTTGATGTTTTCTTTGATTGGTGATGGTGCGTTGTCTACAAGAGCTTTCGCTTCCATCATACCAAGACCTGTGATTTCACGTAAGAGTTTGATAACTCCAACTTTTGAACCTGTAACTTCTTTAAGGATTACAGATACTTCGCTTGGTCCTTCTACTTCTTCAGCTTCAGCTGCAGCAGCAACCGCAACAGGAGCAGCAGCACTTACACCAAATTCTTCTTCAATTGCTTTTACTAATTCGTTAAGCTCTAAAATTGTCATCTCCTTAAGAGAAGCAATTAGTTCTTCAGATGTTAATTTAGCCATCTTAATATTTCCTCCTTCAATAATAGACGTATATGTCTTATGGTTTGAGCCAAGGCTCAATTCAACTATTCTCCAGCTTCTTCGCGCTGTTGTGCCACTTGGCTAACAGCATAAGCAAAGCTTCTAATTGGAGATTGGAACATACCAAGAAGCATTGAAATCATGCCATCGTGATTTGGTAATGTTGAAAGTTCCTTTAATTCATCTGCATTGACGACTTTACCGTCAACAACTCCTGCCTTAAGAACCAACTTCTTGTGCTTCTTAGCAAATTGAGCTAATACGCGACTTGGTGCAACAGCATCATTACTGAATGCTACAGCGTTAGGTCCTGTAAGTGATTCCTTTAAGCTATCGAAACTTGTATCTTCAACTGCACGTTGGAACATTGAGTTCTTGTATACTTTGAATTCAATGTCTTCCTTACGAAGAAGGTTACGAAGATTTGTGATTTCTTGAACGCTAAGTCCACGGTATTCAACGACTACTGTAGAAGCTGCATTTTCAACTTTTCCACGAATCTCGCTAACGAGTTCCTTTTTACTTTCTAGTATTTCTGTACGCAAATGATTCACCTCCATCTACACTGTTCATCAACTACACCCATTTAAAAAACTCGTATCCAAGACACGAGTTAAAAAGTTTTATACATTCAAACTTCAACCTCGGTAACATGATTAAGGTTTCCCCGTTACTGTCTTTGGTATATTGATAACGTATGAATAATACCACACCTGCCCTATCTTGTAAAGTCAAACAGTTAGTTTTATACACTATTTGTCTTGAACGGGTAACCATTCAGCGAGAGGAAGATAGCTAGCAAAAAGGATATCCAAGACTTAGTGTTCTAAGTCAAAGATATCCTCGATTTGTTTTAGGGTGTTTTTCCCTTGTAAATTACTGGTTTGTATTACTGTTTGAACCACTGCATAATGATCAAGTCGAAACCATTTCTATTGATATGTATGAACCGTATATGCAGCTTAACACATCATGTTTTCATAAAGCTGAAATCATTACGGATCGTTTCCATATCGTTCAACATTTGAATCGTGCACTCAATTCAACGCGCATTTCTGTTATGAACGACGAACCAAACTCGAAGACAAAATTTAAAACCTATTGGAAGCTGATACTAAAAGATAACCTCAAACTTGATAATAATAACAGCAATTATTATCGATGCTATCGACACTTGATGAACGAATCCATGGTTGTCGATGATTTATTAAGAGTTGATAAGATATTGGAAGAAACATATTGGGTGCATCAACGTTTAACTCAAGCAATCCGTAATAAGAACATCACCACACTCTTAGAGATTCTAAATGACCCACCTAAGAACATATCGAAACAGATGAAGAAAGCAATAAATACGTTAACAAAATATGAAGTATCAGTCTCAAACGCACTAAAGTATCCATACTCTAACGGCCGTTTAGAAGGAACAAATAACTTAATCAAAGTGATTAAGCGGATAGCATTTGGCTATCGAAGTTTTGAAAATTTTAGAACAAGAGTTCTCTTAATTTGTAATACTATGGTAAGATTGGAAATAAAAAGTACTCACTAGAAATTCTAGCGAGTACCGTAACTTAAGATTCTATGGTTTGGCTTCCACCAACACCAGATTTTAAAGAACCAAACCTTAGTCTTTACATTATTCAATAAGCAAACTATTTTCGTTTCAGGAAATCTGGCAAGCCTGTTGCACCAAAAACAAATGCAATAAGACCGATTGATGGATTTTGTGTGAGTGCCATAATGATACCGCCTATTACAGCACCTTTTACTAATCCAACAAAAACATCCTCTAACGATTCTGATTCATTCTTTTTTTTCATCTGTAAAATCCCTCCCTACGTCTCGTACTTGTTAGAATGGATCTGGTCCCTTTTGGTTAATTATCGTCAGCCGATTTATATAATGATTAAAATCATATACAATTCCTGACCCTGTATTTTTCTTTCTCATTTCAGCGGCTTTAGTTGCTCTATAAACCCACGTTAGTGTCTCAGCAAGCAATTCAAGTTTATTATCAGCACTCGAAAAGTCTAAATCACCCTCAAAGGCTTTCACTACTCTTTCAACTCTATACGACGGAATCCATATTCTGATAGAGTTCCATCTTGATTCAACAGCAACTGCGTTATGGTGCGGAAATGATAGATATCGCTTAAATCTATTACTTTGCCTATTCTCGGTTTCTTTTTTATATTTATATATTAATTCAAAAGTTTTTTTCTAAAACTATCTTTGTTGTAGTCTGTCCCAAACTCTTTATTCATCGAAGTGAAATCAAAATTATCAATTAAGTGGATTATTTCTTCTTCATTAATCAAAAATACACCGTTCTCATATGTAAAATTATTCTCAATTTCTTCCATGAGTAAGTTTAAATCATGCGATGAAGAACTCGTCTATTCAGCACTCACAGGTACAATCATTGTCGTTAGTATTAATATAGATAAAACAAATATACTAAAATTCTTAAATATTCTATTCAAATTATTACCCCACTCTACCTTTCGGTGATACTTACATCCTAACATATATCAGACAATGAATAGTGAAAAAAACCAACAAAAAAACATTGCTATTTAGACGTTTAAGTGATACCTATAGAAATCCATTATGTACTATAATTACACCAACCAAATTAAACCCAAGCTGGCAAAGAGTAACTTAGTCTGTACAGGGATAACATATAGTTCAAGACATCCCAATCGGTTTGGTTGTTTCTTTGTTTAATTGGCTTCCTTAGTTTCGTGATTAAACCATTATGTAAGATATTCACCATAATGCTATGTAGGTGACCTTTGAATTACTGACTCAAACAAATTGTATTTTTTTTATTCTTAGCATAATTATTATGTAACGTGTGTTTATATAGTTGATAACACCTACTTAAACAGGCTCAATTCTAGTAACCAATTGAGCCTGTTTTTATTATTTATTGTTATGCATTGTAGAATAAGAATTTAGTGATTTATACTATGACATCGACAAAATATCATTAATTAGACTTCCAAATTCATGTTCAATATATTCACTTATTACTATTGAATCCTCATTAAGTGCTTTTATAATCGCTTTATTGTTTAGTTTCGCAAGTTTATATTGGTCATTCTTATCCGAATTCTCATAGATATCATTGACCTTATTTATAGCAACATTTCCTTCATTTTCTATAATAATGATAGAATTACTGTCAGAGTCATCTGACAGTACTAAACTGTCTTCGATTATTTTTGCTAAAACACCTTTATTCCTTATTTTCGCATAGTTAGAAAGTACAGTGTGCGTATAATTTGGAATTCTTGATTCATTTTCTGAACCAAGAATCCAAAAATAGTAGAGCATTCTAATATTAATCGCACTTATCATTTGATCAAGCATTTGATCACTCGTGTCAAACACAATTGAATAGTTGGTTAACCAAAAAGGAACACTATATTTTTCTTTTATACTTTCTAAAGTGATCGTGTTATTCCTTCGTAAGCGTAAATTTACGACCCGTATATTAAATTGTAATCGCTAGAGATATGATTATATCGAGGTGATATTAATGAAGTATACTCATGATCAATGGAAAGAAATTATTGATGGTTTTGAGACATCAGGCTTAACCATGAAAGAATATTGTAGAAAACACACTGTTTCCACATCCAGGTTTTGCGTTTTAAGAAAACGTATGCGAGAGCAGGAGACACCATTTCTTCCAGTCATTATGAAGGCCGAGAATTCTATGAAGTTTAGAGTGAATGGACACTTGATTGAAATAATGGATGAAGTGGATCCGAAGTTGCTTTCTTTGATTTTGAAGGCTGCTAAGTATGATTGATGTTACGAAAGTTAAGAATGTGTACATTGCACAGGGTTATACTGATCTTCGAAAAGGGATTGATGGATACAGCACTTTCGTTTCTGGAACGATGAAACTTGATCCTTTCTCATCAAGCCTTTTCTTATTTTGCAATCGTTCAAGAGACAAACTAAAAGTGCTCTTCTGGGATGGGAATGGTTTTTGGCTCTTTTATAAGCGGCTGGAAAGTGGGAAATTCAAGTGGCCAAAGCCAAATGATACATCATCATTAAGGGTCAATCACTTTTTATGTGGGATTGCCTGTGAATGACATTTGTAAAATAATAACAACTTGAATGAAAAAAGACCTTACTGTAGAATTTATTTTGCAGAATAAACAAACAGGAAGGTCCATACATGAATTATACACAGACACTAACCCAATCACAAGAACTATGTTTAAATCATTTCTTAATCCCTAATACACTCCGTGGATTTCATAACACCAACACCACAATCGAAACAACAAGATCCCAAAGAGATGCTTATTGCATGCATGGTATTTTAGAAGTTCAAGAAACAGATAAAGTATGCAGCGGTTGTGGTAAGGTGATGCATATAAACAATCGTAAACCGTGCACACTAAGGCATTTAAGTATTGGTGCAACACTGATGCATGTTCGTTTTGATAGACCCCAATTCTATTGTGTTTCTTGTAGGAATTCAAAGATGCAGAGTGTACCGTTTAAGGCTGAAAACCACTTTATTACTATTGAACTTGAAAACTATACAAGAGACCTACTCAGTATTGGAACATATACCCTCAAGCAAGTCGCTGAGATTACAGGATTAGGGAAAAACACTGTTAAAGCCATCGACCTCAAACGCTTGAAAGAACTCTATACAATTGATGGCGAGGTACTAAAGAAACCAGAGGACTACACACGATACCTAGGCATTGATGAGTTTAAACTCCATGATGGACATAAGTATGCAACCCATATTATCGATATGGAAACGGGTCACATTTTATGGATTGCACACGGAAAGAAGAAGCAAGTCGTCTATGATTTTATAGAGCATGTTGGCCTAAAGTGGATGGATCACGTTGAAGCTGTTGCATGCGATATGAACTCAAATTACCAAGAAGCGTTTGAAGAAAAATGCGAACACATCCAAGTTGTATTTGATCATTTTCATATCATCAAAAACTTTAATGATAAGGTCATCAACGAGGTTCGCAAGGATGAGCAAAATCGTTTGAAGAATGAAGGGAATATAGAGGCTGCTGCGGCACTTAAGAAGACAAGATACATCTTAATGTCATCACGAGAAACGCTCATTAGAAAAGACAATGAAGCCAGAAATGGAAAGATTATCAAGGAAGGCAGTTCTTTATTTAATATACCCAACATTACGCGTAAAGAAGGTCATGAAGTACGTTACGATGAACTATTGAAAGAGAATGCATTAATCTTCACACTGGATGTGGTAAAAGAGAAATTGCGCTACGCATACACCCTTAATGATGAGAGTAAAATGGCAGATGAAATCAGTTCAATTGTCGAAATCTGTCAAGCTACAAAAAACAAACACTTTCAATGGTTTGGACGACTCTTAGACAATCACTTTGAAGGAATCATCGCTCATGCAACTATTAAGATTTCTGCGGGTAAAATAGAAGGTATCAATAATAAAATCAAGACTCTACGAAGACAAGGTTATGGTTACCCTGATGATGAATACTTCTTCTTAAAGTTAATTGATGCAAGTAGGAAAACCTATGTTAGGAATGTGCCATCCCACAAGATTTGTGATTGAACCATCATTAAAAACTAACGCACCAACAATTAAAGTGGCTCCTTGAAGGTCTAAATGTCAATAAAAAAAAGCTTTTCAAGAGGTGAAAAACAGACGGATTTAACTGGAACAAATAAATTATATACACTTTTGAGAACCATAAATTTAGTATAATTAGTCTATGATAAAACTTGAGAAAAACACCCTTGAAAAATCAGAGATTGAATCAATGACACATGATGAGATTGTGTCTTTAGTTGGTGGTTTAATCCATGATAATAATCTGCTCATAGAAGCGATTCGAGCTCTTAGGCATGATAAATTTGGGTCCAAATCAGAAAAGACGAAAGCGATATTAAACCAGCTTTCGCTTTTTGACGAGGTAGAAATACTATCCGAAGAAGAAAATGAAATTGAAGAAGAGTTCGTTGACAAAGGGAAACGAGGACGGAAGAAAGTTTCTGTTTCAAACCCAAATCTTGAAATCGTAGAAATAGTTCACGCAATGGACGAGCTATTAGAAGACGGTTATGAAAAAATCAGCAAAAAAGAAACAGAACATCTTCGTTATCGTTTTTGCAAAGGTATGGATTGAACGAAACATCTGTCCAGACTATGAAAAAGAACTTGTAGATGGTACGATTGAAATCCTAACAAAACATCATAGGTACCAATTTATAAAAGGAAGTATCGCAAGTCCTGAAATTGTATCCAGCATCATCAATAATAAATATGTAAAACATCTTCCACTCTATAGGATGGAAAAAGTGTTCGATGATCTAGGTGCATCAATATCAAGAATGACAATGTCAAATTGGCTCGTTGCATCATGTGATAAGTATTTAGCTCCAATCGCTAGAATGATGAAAGATCATCTCTTATCACGGGACATAATACATGCTGATGAAACGACCGTCCAAGTACTGAACCATCAGGATGGTAGCACAAATAAAAAATCCTTCATGTGGGTATATAGAAGCAATAAATACGACCCAAGCATCATCATCTACGACACTAATCCAAGCAGAAAATTTGCGGTCGTTGAGCAATTCTTAGGTAATTACTCAGGGTACATTCATTCAGATGGATATGAAGTGTATAAGAAGCTTCAAAACGTGACCCAAATTGGATGTCTCGCTCATGGAAGGCGCAAGATTGTATACGTTCTTAAGAAAGCGGATAAGAACAGTGCAACTGCTAAGGATGCAGCATCCATTCTGCGATGCATCAAAGCGATTTATAAAAATTGAGAAGTTGCTTATAGGCAAAACACCTGAAGCGTGTTTTGAAATTAGAATGGAGAAAACAAAACCGCTTCTCCAGGATTTCAAGAGCAAACTTTTAGAAATCAAAAGGCAAAACGCTTCCCAAAAGTAACTTGGGAGAGGCGATTAATTATAATCTCAATCAATTTGAGACTTTTGAGCGTGTCCTTCTAAATGGTCGCCTCGCAATTGACAATAACATTTGCGAAAACTCGATCCGTCCTTTTACGGTGGGCCGGAGTAATTGGTTATTTTCTAATACAACAAGTGGAGCGAAGACAAGTGCAACAATCTACACCGTCGTTCAAAGTTCCAGAGAGAACGGCCTCCGCATAGAACCATACCTAAACTATATCTTTAATACCTTGTCCACCATAGATCCAAGGGATTGGAGTGCTGAAATCATTGAATCACTTCTCCCACACAGCAAAGATCTTCCACTTGAAATTTACACTTCAAAGAAACGTTCCTGAAAATTGAAATCGGAACTTTTTTTATGTGTCAATACGCCTGTTTAATTTACGCTTACATTCTAATAACTTTGATTCGAGCATTTATTCAACTGAAAATTGAATGTTACTTATTCATTCTCAAATTGAACCAAAGCGACTCATTCCCCTATAGTTAGATAAGTATCTAATTAGTTGTTAGAAATTGCTTGACTTATCTCAAACATCGGATTAAGATGTATTTAACAACAACTTAGATATCCATCTAACAACAGAGGAGACAGCCATGATATCAACACTCAATCGTTTAATCAAAGTTGGTAATCAAACCAAGAAAGTCATCAACTTGTGCATACTTTATACAAATATTGGGCTTTTAAGCATTATCACAACTGGTGCGATCGGCTCAATCACACAACATACTTTGGCCTTTGATTCTCAAAGTATGCGAAACGGTGTCCTCGTTCTCATTGTTGCTTCAGTTCTTGAAACATTGATAACCTGGATATCAAACGTGCAAAAAGTCACAATGAAACAATCACTTCTTGTTGCATTCAAAGACAAAACAGCGCAGTCCATTTTAAAATCTGAATTTAGCTATTCTCAGTCATTAGAGAAAGGTGATATTATTGGGAGGCTGAGTTCGGACTTAAGCTCAATTGCAACGGCTTCTGAAATGTCCATCACCATTATTCGTTCGACAATCCTTTTGGTGATAACATTAATTGGCATGGCGTATTTTGATATGCGCTTAATGGCTGCATTCGCAATCACAATTCCCCTATACTTTTTGGTGGGATGGTTTATCGTAGCCAAGTCTACCGGGAATATCGTACCTTGGAAAAATGCAATGGGAGAAACCAACGCCCTGATTCAAGAACTCCTTTCAAATCGAAGCACCATTAAAGCATTTACACTGAAATTCACCACCCTAGGTTGGCTTAAAGACGCATTAAATAAAAGTGCATCATTAGGAATCCGAGGCATTAGCAAACTTTACCTTATGAACCTACCACAACTCGTCATGATGAACCTTCCGTACTTCCTAATTGCAATTGTCGGTGTTTATGCAGCCTCCACAAATACTTTAAGTGTGAGCGCCCTTGTTTCTACATTTTTACTGGCACAAATTGCATATGGATTATTGTCCGATATCTCAAACTCTACCCAAAACATACCCCAACTCCTTGCCTCAACGCAGCGGATTTTCCCTATTTGGGATACACCTTCTGAACCATCAGGCACTGCACTTCCCACAAATACACAATCACAACCCATCATCCAATTTGACAACGTAACCTTTAGTTACCCTACATCTCCTGAGACCACAATTCTCAACAAGCTCTCATTCACCCTTTTTGAAGGCGAACACATTGGCCTTGTAGGAACCAGCGGATCTGGAAAGTCAACCATCTTTAAACTCTTGAGCGGGCTGTATACCCCCAGTTCTGGATGCATTAGGGTCTACGGTGTTGACATAAACGATTGGGACAAGACACACCTCAGAAACACCTTATCAATCATTTCTCAAAACACATATTTATTTGAGGATACACTCTTTAGTAACCTTCAAATTGCCTGTCCTTCGCTAAATGAAGCACAAGCATTGAAGGCATTGAAAGCAGTGAATCTTGAGGCTTTTGTCCAGACACTTCCGGATGGATTAATGAGCAATCTTGGTGAGAAAGGGTCGAAATTGTCTGGGGGACAACGACAACGTATCTCCATCGCACGATCCATTCTCAAAGATTCCCCAATTGTTTTGTATGATGAAGTAACCTCTGCCTTGGATGCTGAGTCCGAACAAGCTATAGACCAACTTATCATGTCCAACAAAAAAACAAAAACACAACTTATCATTGCACACCGCTTCTCTACCATCAAAGATATGGATCGAATTCTTGTGCTTGACAAGGGTCGAGTTGTCGAAGAGGGTACCCACACATCACTCATCAAAAACAATGCACTCTATAAGAAGCTCTACACAAAACAAGGAGACTTGACTCATGAATAAGAAGAAAATTTTCCACACACTTTATCGCATCAGCAAACTTGGTTCATACGCTTTTCTTCTTTCAATTTTTGGAAGCATGATTGGTGGTTTCATAAATTATCTCTTCTCATTTATCATTGGTGAGCTTTCTCGTGTTGCCGTCCAACAAGCAACACTTCAACATTTTGATATGAACCCCTTCATTACGTTAGGACTCATTTCAATCCTTGCACTCCCCCTTTTACTCTGTGGTCAAACGATGACAGTAGCGGGTGGTTTAAGAGCTGAAAATAATTTGAAAACAATTGTTGTATCAAATACCCTATCGCATGATGAAAAGGAAATTAAAGATACACATACCGGCGATTTAATGGCCCGATTAACCAGTGATGCTGCAGTCATCGAAGACTTCTACTTCCAAGGACTCAACTACCGCGTCATTAATCCCTTCGTATCTGGGCTCGCATCTCTTATCACAATCTTTGCCCTTAACATTCCCTTGGGATTTGTATCCATTGTATTTGGATTGATTACCTTTCTTGCATCCTCACGATTTGCACCATCAATCCAAAAAGCAGCCCAACACATGCGCGCATTTACCAGCTCATCAACACGAATCATCTCTGAAATCTTATCGAATGAAGAAACCATTCGTCTCTCAAATGCTCAAGAACACTTTCTAAAAATTTACCACGAAGAAAACACAAGATTAAAAGATGCCAGTGTGAAAACCGATACCTATAGCATCTCTGCTGAATCATTAAACAGCACGCTTTCAATTGCAACACAAATTACGTATCTCATAATCTGTGCCTATTTATCACTCAATCACAACTTCGACTTCGCAAGTATCTTAGTCTTAATTCGACTTCAACCTCACGTTTCCTATGCTTTTGGTAACTTAAGCGCAAGCTGGAACTACTTTGTGGAAATCTCAGTTTCCGCACATCGTATTTTGGAAGTCATTGACACTCAACAAGAAGACACCCGAAATCACAATCCAATCCTTAACCTGGATGAGATGACCCCACCATCGATTACCTTTGATCACGTGACTTTTAGCTATACACAAGGTCAATCCCTCTTCAATGACCTATCGCTTGAAATCCCATCCAATCAAACCATTGCTTTTGTTGGGGAATCGGGAAGTGGTAAATCATCACTCTTCCAGCTACTCTTAGGTTTCTATAATCCTACTTCAGGTGTCATCAAGTTAAACAATCACAGACTCAGTGATTTCTCACTGGACTCGTGTCGAAGTCATATGATTTATATTCAACAAGAAGCACCTTTGTTTAATCGTACAATCTATGAAAACATCGCATTGGGATCAAAACTTCCACCTGATTCCATCACCCAAACGATGGTCGAACAAGCAGCAAAAGAGGCAAACATTCATGAATTTATCCAGTCTTTACCACAAGGCTACGATACAAAGGTTGGAGAAAACGCAAATCAAATATCTGGCGGTCAGAAACAACGCATTGCGATTGCACGTGCTTTTATGAGCGACGCACCGATTTTGATTATGGATGAACCAACATCTGCTTTAGATTCTGAGTCAGAAACACTCATTCAAGAAGCCCTAAACCGTCTTAAAACACGAAAAACTGTGCTAATAGCAGCACATCGTTTGTCCACAATTAAAGAAGCCGATAGCATTATCGTTTTAGACCATGGTAAAATTATTGAAGAAGGATCCCATCAAGAACTCTTGAAAAAGAAAGGGACCTACTATAACTATGCACGCCTTCAAAGCAAGCTTGGTGCATTAGAAACAGGTAACCTATGATTACAATTAATACAAAACCAAATTTAGCATTCGAAGCCTACACTTTCATTCTTAGAAAACTTAACAACAGTGAACGTTACGCACACACCACACACGCAGAGTTCAAAGCGAACATTGATGCAATATACGACGAATCCACGCCCCTATTCGATGCATTATTTCATGAAAAAGAAACGATTCGCTCGCTGTTTACAGATTTAAATGATGTACTAAAAATAAATAATTTACTCCCTTATTATTATTTCTATTCCAAACATCGATCTGAACAAACCCCGAATCAATCACATTCAATCCGGGAAGACATGTATAAATATATTACGAACCTCCACGATCTCGCCAGTGATGAACCTTGCGATAAGGATGCGTCTGCTTTTCACATCATTCAAGGACTTAATCTTGAAATCGGAGATAAATGGCATTTAATGAATTTCTATGAGAATTCTGAAACACTGTATCCACAGTATGAATCAATCATGGACACAGTCATCGACTTTATCACCCCTTATCTCACACACTTTGATTCTTACCTTAACGACTTCAACCATGAGTGGCAGACAATTGACCAATCAACCGGCCTCAAAAACCACTTCAAAGACATGTATAAAATTACAATCAATGATTCTGAAAACATTACACTGAGTCCAAGCATCCTTGGCTGTAATCAAGGTGTCTTTATCGATTCAGAAATCTTTATCGGTGTCTTACTGAATACATCCGTATTAAAACGAAACACCCTCACGTTTGAAAGTGTAACTCGAATCCTTAAATTACTGGGAGATCCAACCAAATCATCGATTCTCCAACTCTTACACCATAAAAAAATGTACGGCAAAGAGCTTGCAAATGAGACTGGGCTTACCCCAGCAACAATCTCGTACCACATGCAAGAACTCATCAACGAACAACTTATTTCGATCACAACCCAAGATTCAAGCAATCGTATTTATTATCAACTCAACAATGAGATGCTTCTTGGAGCTCTTGATTTCGCGCAAAGTATGTTCCACTAAGCGAATTGATTGATAACACCATCGAACTATTACTCCCATCAACACACGTACTTTTTGTGAGTTGCGGATACTTATTTATCATCTTTTTGTAGACCTGTTAATCAGGTGAAAGGACCACCATGTCTCGTATATTTATAAGCCCATCACGATACATTCAAGGTAATAATGTATTATCAACACACCTTAATGCCATTCAAGAGCTTGGAAACAACGCACTCTTAGTCTGCGACGATTTTGTCTATAATCTTGTCGGTCAAACACTCGAAACAGACCTTCAAGCATTGGGAATGCAAATCATTGTGGCGCATTTCAAGGGTGAATCTTCACAGCAAGCAATCCAGTCACTTTGCGATAACGCACACAAAGCATCCATCGATTGTGTGATTGGACTGGGTGGTGGTAAAACCCTGGATGTTTCAAAAGCAATCAGCAATCAAATGCATGTTCCTATTGCGATTTTACCAACCACTGCTGCAACCGATGCTCCAACCTCAGCGATATCGGTAATCTACTCCAAAGACGGTACCATCGACCATTATCAGCATTACGCAAAGAGCCCTGATCTCGTCTTAGTGGATACTGGGATTATCTGCAAAGCACCCCCAAGGCTTTTCGCATCAGGTATTGCAGATGCAATGTCAACCTGGGTCGAAGCACAATCCGTTATCAAAGCTAACGGCACAACATTGGTCGGTGCAAGTCCAACCCTTGCAGCTCAAGCGATTGCGAAACAATGCGAAGCTGTTCTCTTTAAATACGGACTTGAAGCGATGGAAGCTTGCATAAACAACACCGTCACGCAAGCCTTTGAAGACGTCGTGGAAGCCAACACACTCCTTAGTGGACTGGGCTTTGAAAGCTGTGGATTAGCTGCTGCTCATGCGATACATAATGGATTCAGCACACTTCAAGGTGACATTCAAACCCTAACACACGGTGAAATCGTAGCCTACACAACCTTGACACAACTCGTACTTGAAAAAAGACCAATGGAAGACCTTGATCGTTATATCACCTTTTATCAAGCCCTCAATCTTCCAACAACACTCAAAGACTTGAAGCTTGAGCATGCGTCCTATGACACACTCCTTAAGGTTGGACAACATGCCACGAAAGAGAATGAAACCATTCATCAAATGGGACATAATTACACAGCAAATGATGTTACGGATGCATTATTTGCACTCGATAAGTATGTAAGAACCCATCATTCATAGCACGATGTAAAAAAGAGAAAATCTACAGTTTTCTCTTTTTTGTTTTGATATTATTCGTATATCTTAAGTGTTTACCCACTAACCCTTATTTAAGATACAGCGACATTCTTTCGTTCTATATTATCAATGATTAGGTAAATAATTCCTATGTTAATAATTGGGAAAATACCCCTTATATTAAATACATACATCATCCCCTGAACCACGCCGACACATCCTATTACCCCCATGGTCAATGCAGGATTTTTGAGTTTTTGCACCTTGGATAAAATCCACCATTTTGATCGGAAAATATAAAGATAAACAATCATAAGTAATGCAACTGAAAGATCCGTACCCCATGGTACTCGATTTGTAGTACTGATTAGCAAGAGTGGCATTGATAAGGCAAATTGTGCGTATATCGTAGATATATTGAGTTCATTAACATTAATTTCAAGTGCTTCTTTGTTGAAGCGTAAAAACAAGGTGTCAAACAACACAATGCTCATTCCCAAAACAACACTTGCAATCAAATAGACTGTTTTATTCACCATAGTTGTCTCTACAAACAAAAAGAAAAACATAACAATTTGGGTTGTTTTATTTATTCTAAATCGACGATTTCTAATACTTCCATGTTGATAGAACTATACGATGAGACTCACTAACGCACCAAAACGCAACAATCCCAGGACGATTTCATTTTGGCCTATTATGCCACCACCTTGATATCTCAGGATTCCAATTGCTATTAGTAAAAGTGCTTCAATACCTGAAATCATAATCCCGTTTTTCTTCTTCATCGTTTCCTCCGATCTGTCCCCTCCAAAATTAGGGACATTAACATTACATTCAGCGTTCAAATTATGCGATACATAAACGCTGTAATTATCATCACACAGAATTCTTTAGCGGTTCTTTGCTATCAAAAATCGCATAAAATACCATCATATTTACAACTGAAACAACAATCCCAAAGTCATAAGCATAAATTACAACCTGTAGAATGCCAATTATACCCATAACAAAAACAGTATAATTCCTGTTCTCAAACTTTTGAACGGTCGACAAGAGCCACCATTTGCGTTTAGCCATGATAAGGTACCCCACAAATAAGAGTGCAACAAACATATCTGTAATCACAGAAGTTCGAATCATTACACCGATAAAAAACAAAGGGGCGATCACGAGATTTTGTGCATATAAAATTTCGTTATTAATCTGGAAGCGTTCAATATGTAAGTGTGCCCTATTTCGAAATAAGATCATATAATCAACAAACACGACAATGCATGCGAAAACAATCGATGCGATTAAAAACATTTGAGGTGGCAACCAGAATGGTCCAAAGCACCACATACAAAATATCATCAATTGACATCCCTGATTAATCATTGCAACCTTATCGCGTACATTGCCCCATATAAGTCCCCATCCAATAAGCGCAAGAAGCGAACAAACATAAAAGATTGCTGGGATGCCACGATTCCCTTCAAACATAATTCCTAAATCCTGCAACACTCCAATCGTAATTAACAAGATTGCTTCCACACATGATGGAACCATCTCATGTTTCATAAACTTCATCATACCCTCCCCTTATCTTCATTGATAAAATATTAAAACAAATAAAGTGACGAGTGCATAAATCGCTGCCCCACAAAGTACCAGTGTAACCCACTTATTTTGTGTAGGTGTTATGACTTCCGTCACATTTTTGTCGTTTTGAACTTTGTATGCGCGAACAAAGTATAGGATGCCAAATGTAAGGAGTAATACCCTTATCACTCCATCCACAATAACTATTCCACTCGAAGGTATTATCCTCATAACGCCTAAAAGAGTAAAACCGAAAATATCATATTTTAAACTTAGTTTTTTCATCAAAATCTCCCTTTAGGTGCAGCACACTAAATCAAATCATCAATGCAAAGCTGTCACCACCTCTTTACTTTAATCCCTTAATTTATTTTTCAAAACATGTTCTTGACAGGCTCTAACTTCAATACCACCAACATCCCTGCGATACAAAAAACGCACCACACACGTACATAATATCTAGACATTAAATATTTGGAGTTGATGGATTAATGACATCTATCGATTCTTCCATCCCTTTATCATAGATTTTTCCAACATCACATCAGCTTTAATTCTTAAAATACTCGATTATTTGTAATAGGTATGTCGTAAGCATACCCGAAATAAATCCAGTCACACTGTAAACAACAAATATAAGAAGTAGGTTATTTGAGAAATCAAAGTTAAAAATCTTAAGCAAAATAATTAATACGATATCAATTCCAATAAATAATAGATATTCTTTTTGTTTTTCTTTCATCGTAACCTCCGCCCTATCGGCTCGTATTAATTCAATTGAATCAGGCCGTTGATATAATATTTATCAATATCCTAATGATCAAATAACTTCCAATGATAACATTATAAAGTGTCATCACAGCCAATTACAATAAAGTATGATCAGTTATTCTTTTATCTATACCTTTCCGATGCATTATTTTAGTTTATTATGAATTATTGGGTTCAAAAGTTACTATGTGTCATAGATTTTCACAAATTAATGGTACACCTAAACTGTATGAATAAATTATAGGTGGGAGCATATTTATATCATATACCCCTCTTTACGTGTCTTCTTCCCCTTTTGATATTACCAAAGGACTAAATCACAAATATACCCAATATTTCTTAGCAATTTCTCACCTTGATTGTGGTACAATATTTCAGTGAGGAGATTATTATGGACAGAAAAATAGGAACAGTTTCTCGTGGCATTCGCTGCCCAATAATTAAAGAAGGTGACAACCTTGTTGACATCGTAGTCGACAGTGTTACCAGTGCTCAAGAAAGCGGTCAATTTACAATAAGCGATCGTGATATTGTTTGTATCACTGAATCAATCGTTGCACGTGCTCAAGGCAATTATGCAAGCATTGATGCAATTGCTCAAGACGTACATAACAAGTTCAAAGATGAAATCGTTGGGATTACATTTCCAATTTTATCAAGAAATCGATTCTCTACTGTGTTAAAAGGGATTGCACGCGGATCAAAGCACATTGTGTTGATGCTTAGCTATCCATCAGACGAAGTTGGGAATGCTTTACTTTCTTTTGAAGATCTTGATAAAGCAAAAATTAACCCATACAGCGATACACTAACACTCGAACAATTTAAAGAACACTTTGGATCTCCGATTCATCCATTTACAGGTATGGACTATGTGTCATACTATAAAGAAGTTATTGAAAAAGAGGATTGTGAAGCAACAATCATCTTCAGCAATCATGCTACAAAAATTCTAGACTACACAAAACACGTGCTCACTTGTGATATTCATACACGCGCACGTACTAAACAACAACTCCTTGATGGAGGTGCAAAAACCGTTTATGGACTCGACGATATTTTGTCATCCCCAATAAATGGCAGTGGGTATAATGATGCATACGGTCTTTTGGGTTCAAACAAAGCGACCGAAGATTCCGTAAAACTCTTCCCACGTGATGGGTTTTCGTTTGTTGATCAAGTTCAAAAACGTTTCCTTGACGAAACGGGAAAACACATTGAAGTAATGATTTTTGGAGATGGTGCTTTTAAAGACCCAATGGGTAAAATCTGGGAACTCGCAGATCCAACTGTAGCCCCTGGTTACACACAAGGCCTTGAAGGAACACCAAACGAACTCAAGCTTAAATATCTTGCAGATAATGAGTTTAAAGACCTTACTGGTGAAGCGCTACGGAATGCGATAATGGAATCAATCCATCGCAAAGCTGACAACCTTGTTGGAAGCATGGCTGCACAAGGTACGACACCGCGTCGTCTTGTAGACCTCATTGGATCACTGTGTGACTTAACAAGTGGTTCTGGAGATAAGGGAACCCCTGTTATCCACATCCAAGGTTACTTTGATAATTATGCTTCAGAATAAACAAGACTTCGGTCTTGTTTTTTTATTAAAATTAAGTGCTGTATTAAAGTGATTTTTCTTTATTAGTTTACGAGGTTAATAAAATGGTACAAACCCTAAGTTTCTACCAATCCAATACCTCCTATAAAGGAGTAAGCATATGATAACAGTTTTCTCAAAAGGAATATTATAATTTTCTCAATTCAATTAATCCAAAAACAATACCTTGTCCGTGCTGTTCAAAAACAGATACACTGATTCGTCTTGGAATCTATCAGTAGACCATACCACCAAAAACACAAAACGATCAAGCGATTTTTAATGGCATTAAACGCATACTGCTTCACCTATAATTTCAAAATACATACTATGAAATTGATTATCACGCGAAATTAATCAATATTTTGACAATTTAATATAAAAATAATTGATAAATAACCAATATAGGCTTACATCCCTATAAAATAATGTTATAATTAACGCAACAAACATCAGAGACTTTGTTGTTTGGGTCGGGGAACCAATACGCGACAATAAAGGGGGGAAGAAACAACAAGTAGCGATAACATCATAATCTAATTTGAATTATTTTTACCATTTAATGATGAAGCTGTACGCAGAATCAAATCCCATATATTTAGGTACTACTATGGTCGATTACTTACCCTATCATCCTTTTTTTATATTAAACAGAGTAAGGCCAATCATTGATTCAAGGTTTCATCTTGGGATTAATAACCAGATACAAAACAATATTTCAAAATAAATGAACAATGTTTTTTATGAACACACTTGAGGCTTAATATTGTGCAATCAGTACGACGTAAGTTATTTTTGTACTGCCCTTACAATAGCCAAATAAGTGGTTATATTGTGAATGCATCAGTTATTATAATCCTAGCGAATAGTACCTTGCGGAGGGAACGTGAAATAACAAAGAGGCCTATTTCACAAGAATAAAACTATGAGGAAAATAATCAAAACGATATTTAAGAATTTATTCATCTTAGTATTCCTTATTGGGTGTGAATTCAGCCCAACATTTGTCCATGCCATTGGGGAAGCAACTCTGGCAGATCTTGTTAGTCAGACTCAAGATGGGGGTACACTTGTAATTGATAAAAACTACAGTTTAGATAAGCCAATTGAAATCACGAAAGATATTACGATTCAATCAGAGATGGGGAACATCATTGTTGCTTCAAAATCAAGACATTTTATAGTTAACGGAGCATCACTCACACTTGATGGGATTATAATTGATGGCAATACAACAGGTGGCGGTATCTTAGTACAAGAAAAAAATAATACTCTTGGGTCGCTAATTATTAAGCACAACACAACACTTCGCCAAAACTATAGCAGTGGACACGGAGGTGCAATTGAAGGTCTTGGTGCATACATCCACTTAGAGAGTGGTGCTGTTGTTAGTGAAAATAAAGCTGGATACACCCCTTCTTCGGTCTATTCAGGATCAGGCGGGGGCATCTTTCTAGATGGAGACAACAGTACATTAATTGTTGAGAAAGATGTTACACTCACGAAAAATGTCGCAACCAATAAAGGGGGGGCAATCTCAATAAATAGAGGTAAGGTTGACATCAGTGGTATCATAAACAATAATACAGCATACCGCTCAGGTGGAGGAGTTTATATATTTGAGGATACTCACCCTATAGATGTAAGTGATGCAACACTATCCAATAATATAGCATATGGGTTTGCGGCATCAATTGATACACCCTATTATAAAGCGATTCAGTCTGGTGGGGGAGGAATGGTTGTTGTACTAGGTGCAAATTACAACCAAGAAATACATATTACAAACACTACATTCTCCTATAATAAGTCAGATACGATACCAAACCCTGATATCTTTTTTGGGAAAACTTACACACCAAGTCAATTATTCCAAGGAGGAGGGCTCGCTATATTCTCGAGTAGTAATAATACTCCAACAACATGGATTGAAGCTTCAACATTCATCGGAAATCACGCAGGAAGTGGTGGCGGTATCTTCACTAACACTAATACAGTTATTGAGAATACAACTATCCAAGGTAATACGACATTTGATTATACAACTAAAGATGAAGCACTCCTAAACCGTGCAGATTTGGGTGGTGGCATTTTCTTTGATGCTGCTCACAACAAAGTGGATAATACAAACGAGCTGACTATTAAAGGTGGTAGTATTACCGATAATTTTTCCTTAAGAGACGCTGGTATCCACTTAGAAAATGGGTGTTTAGATTCAATTCACATTGATGGAGCACTTTTTGAAAACAACAAAATTGGTATGAATGGCGTTGCCTGGGAAATAGACGACTCGAGTTTCACCGTTAAGGATGAAAAAACCAATAAGTTATATACTGAAATCTACAGTGAGAATATTAAAAACATCACTGGTGTAACTCAACCTTATACTAATCTTTATAATAATGTTGATATCTCATTTGTACTCGTCACAAAAGTTACCTTTGATGCAAATGGAGGCATCTATGATGCATCTGCAGTTGACTTCTTTAATACACTCCTATCAAGTCAAAACGACGGATCAAGAAAACTTGATGAAGCAGATGTAACAGGGAAGCTTTCTTTCAATGTTTATCTCGACCAAGGAAGTAAATTAAACACTAATCTTGTTCCTATTCGAGATGGATATACATTCCTTGGTTGGCTTAGCCCTAGTTCTGGAATGCTAGAAGATGGATTTGAGATCATTGACCCTATCACTTTCACCGCTCAATGGAAACTCAACGAAACATTAAATAATGATAATGAAGAACCTACCAAGGAGAATCAAGTTCCTACACTTGAAGATAAAGATAAATCGCCAAATAATGATCCTAAAACAACTCCAGATAATACGACAGAAGTCAAGAAAACACCACCGATTTCTGGAAATACAAATACTCCTCCAAGTTCTGGAAATCAAAATATTCCACCAAGTTCTGAAGTTGACAATACACCAAAAGTTAAAATTGACACACCACACCAAAATTCAGAAACACCTAAGTCAACCGATGCGTTCACTCAAAAACCTGTTTCATCACTCCCACAATCAGGAACCACTAATACTGCGTTATTTGTTGAAGGTTCAGCAATAGCCTTAGGTATCATTATGTTTTTAATCAATATACATACACTTAAGAAAGCTACAAAAAATAATTAACCGCGTTCAACATGTGTTTTCATGGAATCGATTCAACAAAAACATGTTGTTGATATTGAGAAAGGTGATGATGCTTCCCTGCTATCAGCATCATCACCTCTCGTTTTTTTATGCACCTTTCATAAGCTTAACAATAATAATACATCGTCCATTTTCGAGTACTCATATTTAAGCAATGTGCAATATTGTGGGTGTACGTAAATCACGAGGTCTTTTTTAATGAGAAAAAATCAAATGATATCCTAATGCAACAATTTCTCGCAAATACGAACTAAATGTTGCGATGGTTGTTGAAGGTGCTGCGAGACCATACACAGTCTCAATACCAGCATTTCTTGCAGTTCGCTTCGCTCTATAAATATGATAATCATTGGATACAATAATTGCTGTATCCGTTTTGATGATTTGCAACGCATTTTCAATATTCTCAATTGTAGAAGTTGAAGTCTGTTCGATATAGATCCGTGTCGGGTCGATTCCTTTCTCTACTAAAGTCCGTCCCATCACAACACCTTCAGGCTCTGACTCGTTTTCTCCCTGTCCACCTGTTACAATCACAACCGTTTCAGGGTTATCCACGAGGTATTGGTACGCTGTATCGAGACGTTCTTGTAAGACACGCGTAGGTATTGCGGGATTTTCTCCTTTTACTCTTGCACCTAAAACAATCATTACTTCAACACCTTTAGGAGGCACTTCACGATATGTACTCAAAATAAGCCCGAATATAAACAAGCCATATATTATGCCAAGACTGATAAATCCAATAAGAATGCGTTTTAGTTTCTTTTTCATAAGTCCCTCTCTTCTTCGTATATTATATATAATAGTCTAATGAAGAAAAAGAGACTTTCGCCTCCTTTTAGTGTTAATTTATGTGATTAGTCTTCAAACAGATTTGATCCATTTGTCGCAATTACATCTTGATACCAGAAGTAACTATCCTTCTTAATTCGTCTCAAGTCACTGCCTTCAGCTTCTTCACGGTTTACAAATACAAAGCCATAGCGTTTTTGATAACCATTAAGCCAGCTCAACAAGTCCGTGTAACTCCAAGTGCAATAGCCTAAAACTGGAATTCCTTCCTCTAGCGCATCGTGAATTGCCAGGCAATGTTTCTTAAGATAATCAATACGATAGCCATCATGCACTTTATCGCCTTCTTCTAATTTATCATACTCCCCGAGTCCATTTTCAGTAATGAGGAGTGGTAAATCATAGCGTTCATAAAGACGGCGCAGAGAAATATGAAGCCCAATCGGATCAATTGCCCAATCCCAGTTTGTTGTTTCTAAATATGGGTTTGGAGTCGTTTTAAAGAACCCAGGTAGTCCTGTACTCTTTGTTGTTCCTTTTTTTCCTTCGTAGTTTGGTTTCGATTGTTCTAGAACTTCATCTAAAGGCATCATTTCAACAGTACCTGATTGATAGTAATTAATTCCCATAAAGTCTGGTTTTGCAGATTCAAGAAGTTTTTGATCGGCTTCAGTTACTTCAAAATCCAAACCAACCTTTTTCAACTGATTCATCACAAGACGTGGATAGCGTCCCCACACATAAACATCAGTCCAGAAATCATTTTGAAGTGCTTTTGCATTTTCATGCGCCAAGACATTTTTTGGATCACAATCTTTCGGATACACTGGACCATATGCAAAGCTTGGTCCAATTTTCCCTTGGTATCCACCTTCATGGTATGCATTAATTACAGAGGCATTCGCAAGGTTTGCGTGGTGGTTAACTTGGAATGCAAGTTTTGGATTTTTATATCCTGGAGGGTGTGAACCCATTAAATAGCCATGCATTACAAAGATGTTTTGCTCATTCAGTGAAACCCAATATTTTACACGGTCACCAAAGCGCTCAAAGAGTAGTTTCGCGTAGTTTGTAAAGTCTTCTATAATCTTTCTGCTTTCCCACCCTTGGTACTCATCATATAAAGCTTGTGGTAAATCCCAGTGATAAATTGTGAGTACTGGAGTAATATCATTTGCAATTAACTCATCGATGAGATTGTTGTAGAACTCAATTCCCATCTCATTTACTTCGCCACGCCCTGTAGGAAGGACGCGACTCCATGCTACTGAGAAACGATATGCCTTGAGGCCTTGTTCCTTCATTAACTGAACATCCTCTTTATAACGGTGATAATGATCTACAGCGATATCACCATTTGTTCCCTTGAAGGTTTTCCCTTCAATGCGTGTAAAGTTATCCCAAACTGAAGGCCCTTTACCATCTTCATTATATGCACCCTCTACTTGATAAGCAGCTGATGCTGAACCCCATAAAAAGTTCTCAGGGAACCTATTTGTTTTCTTATTCATCATATTCCTCACTTTCCCGTGTATATCTCTATAATACCCTAAATTTATGAAATTTATTACCCAAGTGCCACATCAAGAATCATCATGATGCAAAATCCAATCATTGCACCCATTGTTGCAAGGTCAGAGTGTGATGTGTCCTTTGCACTTTGTGCTTCTGGAATCAATTCCTCAACGACAACATAGATCATAGCTCCTGCTGCAAATGCGAGTGCAAAAGGAAGAATGGGTTGCATCACTGTAACAAGAAGTGCCCCCAATACCCCAGCAACTGGTTCTACAATTCCTGATGCTTGTCCATAGACAAAGGCTTTCCATCGTGAAAATCCTTCACGTCTTAAGGGGATCGAAACCGCTGCGCCTTCTGGAAAGTTTTGAAGCCCAATCCCAATTGCAAGCGCAATTGCACTCCCAACTGTTGCTGTTGAAGCGCCACTTGCTGCAGCACCAAATGCCACACCCACAGCCAAACCTTCTGGTATGTTATGAAGCGTGATTGCAAGTACTAATAATACACTTCGTTGCCAACTGGTTTTAATCCCTTCAGCATCACGTGTATCATGATTCATATGTAAGTGCGGTAAGAGTTTATCCGTTGCGAGTAAAAATAAGCCTCCAGCCATAAATCCAATTGCCGCAACTAACCATGGAATATAACCAAGTCCTTCTGCCATCTCAATGGATGGTGCTAAGAGTGACCAAAAACTTGCTGCAATCATAACCCCTGATGCAAAACCTAACATTGTATTCAATACTTTCGCATTAATCTGCTTAAAGAAAAACACAAGTGCAGCGCCTAATGCGGTGACACCCCACGTAAATAGAGTTGCCATTAACGCCAACAATATCGGGTCCAGAGTACTTATCTTATCAATCATGATTAAATCTCCTTATACGTTATTATTATACATGGAAGACGCTTCTTATGGTGATAAACTCGTGCATTTCAATGATTTTTTTTATAGGATATCCCGTACGAAACCACTCTCATCTTATTGATTTCTGTCTTAGGCATCAATAAGGAGCATATCGCGCACGTTCACGTGTTTTGCCCACACCTTAAGCGCAATTATGATGCGACGTTTCATTAATCAAAAAAGGTCCGCCCAAACCAAGCAGACCACCATTCATTTACTTTTTACGAATTGCTTCAAAATCATTTAATGTTATATAATGATTCTTCTCATCAAAATCAATATTTAGAATATACCCTAATCCATTATGTGTCTCAATATCATAATAATTGTCAAATGAGCAAGGCATCAAGAACATAAGAATGGTACGAATAACGCCTGAGTGACATACTATGGTCACGGAATCTTCATTATTATCAATCATTTCACACAACACAGCTGTTAATTTCCCAAATAATCTTAAGCTTACTTGAGAAATTGTTTCTCCTTGAACATGGGGTTGATTCTTAACATAGTTATCGTTGTAAGGTGTCGCTACTTTGTCCCAACGAACATCTTCGTATTCCCCAAAGTTAATTTCACGAAATGCAAATGTAGATTCTGTGATTGGTGTTTCTTCACCATAGAGTAACTTAAAGGTGTCAATGGTACGTTGTAAATCCGAGGTATAATAGCGATCTGTCTTTGGATAATCATATTCATCTCGATATCCTTTCAACTCCTCAATTCCCTTCTCAGATAACAATGTATTGGACCATCCTGTATAGAGCCCTAAATCATTTCCAACAGTATAACCATGTCTAACTAATACAATTTTCATCTTTGCTTTACTTCTCTTGCATTCATTATACACTAAAATATCAACCAAAATCACCGGATAATCGATTTCCTAACCCCTTAATTCTTTTATAAGTTCACCTTAAAACCGCTATTATTTTTATTTGCTCCTCTTTTTTATCAACATTACGTTTGATAAGTTAATAATATATAGGATGAGTCCGGGATTCTATACAGGCTCAAACGATATTTAACAGAAATGCCAAGAAGTCTCCGACTTCTATAAGTGGGGGATGAATTGGCTGTCTTTAACCCTTAAATCATGATATAATATAGTCAGTAGAAATGTAAGGGGAGTGCATAATATGCAGGTTTTAGACAATAATGCTCATTCTGTGTTTTTATTGACATATCATATGGTTTTTGTCACAAAATATCGCAGAAAAGTCATCAACGATTCAATTTCGAAACGGGCTCATGAAATCTTTGTTTCCATTGCTCCAAACTACAATATCACCTGTATTGAATGGAATCATGATGTTGACCATGTTCATATTCTATTCAAAGCCCATCCAAATACACCACTTAGCAAGTTTATCAATGCTTACAAAAGTGCAAGCAGTCGCTTGATTAAGAAAGAATTTCCAAAAGTGAAAGCATCCCTTTGGAAAGATGCTTTTTGCTCAAAGAGTTTCTGCTTTATTTCTGTTGGTGGTGCTCCTCTAGAAGTGTTGAAACAGTATATTGAGACACAGGGGGAAAAGCGATGAAACGTGCCTACAGGTTTAGAATTTATCCAAACCAAGAGCAAATCATCTTTTTCGCAAAAACGTTTGGTTGTGTTCGTAAGACGTATAACCTCATGCTTGAAGAGCGGCTTCAAATGAATGAGGATTATCGAAACGGACTTCCAACAAACGATAAAATTCCAACACCTGCAAAGTATAAGGAAGATTACCCTTATTTGAAGGAAGTAGACAGTCTTGCCTTAGCGAATGCACAATTGAATCTTGACCGAGCATTTAAGAATTGTTATCGAGATCCAAAGGTAGGTGAGCCAAAGTATAAATCAAGAAAAATGGAGCAGTCCTATACCACAAACAATCAAAAAGGAACAATATCCATTAAAGATCATAAATACCTTAAACTGCCAAAACTTAAGAGTCTTGTAAGAATCAAGATGCATCGTCACCCAAAAGGTGATATTAAATCCGCAACGATATCAAGGAGTACAACAGGAATCTATCACGTCTCACTCTTAGTCGAAGAAACAATCGAGCACCTACCTAAGACGGGGTCTGAGGTTGGGATTGATCTTGGATTGATTGCTTTTGCGGTGCTCTCTGATGGAACACAGATTCCAAACCCACGATTCACGAACCAAGAAGCACAAACACTGAAACGAGAACAACGTAAGTTATCAAAACGTAAAAGGGAGGCAAAGAAACGGGGTGTCCCGCTGAGTGAAGCCAAGAATTACCAAAAGCAAAAGTTAAAAGTCGCACGAATCCATGAGAAGATCGCAAATCGACGCAATGATTTCTTAAACAAGGTGAGTAAGGAGCTAATCGAGAACCATGATGTGCTCTGTATAGAAACCTTAAAAGTTAAAGAAATGATGAAGACGAAGCGGGTTTCAAAGAGTATT
Organism: Erysipelothrix larvae; assembly: GCF_001545095.1. Classification (NCBI taxonomy): domain Bacteria; kingdom Bacillati; phylum Bacillota; class Erysipelotrichia; order Erysipelotrichales; family Erysipelotrichaceae; genus Erysipelothrix; species Erysipelothrix larvae. Next base: position 167,975 of record NZ_CP013213.1, on the reverse strand, counting down.
GCAGATGTGTCGTGGTCACAATTTGTGGCAAAGCTCGAATACAAAGCCGATTGGTATGGGAAAAAAGTAATCAAGATTGATTCCTGGTATCCGTCCAGTCAACTGTGTTCTCACTGTGGACATAATGATGGAAAGAAACCAATGGAGATACGTCAATGGGAATGTTCCAACTGCAACATCACACACGATCGTGATTTGAATGCAAGCATCAATATCCTGAATGAAGGATTAAGACTTTCGCATCAATCCTAAGAATGAAAAACAATAAACCGATGGGACATCGGGGATAGCTTGATAAATAAAAGTGACCGCTGGTCGACAGGAATGTCGATTAAGTTTGCTTTGTTCTCAAGAAGCCCCCACTTCGAGCGTATGCTTAGTGGCGGGTAGTTCACTCCATAGTCACACATCTTGATAAAGCGATATGAATCAATAGCTTAACCTTTTCTTTGATTGTACGTATGCGTCTAAATTCATCCCTGATATTTATCCAATCACACCAACACAAGCGTTGAAAGCATCCTGATGAAATGCTATGATATTAATAAAATGGGAGGGATCATATGAACATCCTAATCGTAGAAGATGATAATGAAATAAACCAATTGCTCTTTGAATTACTTTCACCACACTACACGATAACCCAAGCCTACTCAGGCACTGAAGCACTGCGTCTTATAGAATCTGATTCTTTTGATTGTGTGCTCTTGGACTTAATGCTCCCCGGCCTTTCTGGAGCTGAAGTAATTCAACAGGCACGCCTTTTAACAACATCCCCTTTCATTATCATATCCGCGCTCTCGGATGTCTCAAATCGTGTAAACCTTCTAGAACTTGGAGCAGATGATTATATTACTAAACCTTTTGATAATCGGGAAGTCTTAGCCCGCGTTCAAGTTCAACTACGAAAACGTTCACCCAAAGAAGTCTTACCAGAAGTAATTCGTGTTAATAATGTCACTTATCATGAAGCATCCCGTACATTTTTTTGTGATGATGCGCCTTTGACACTCACGCTCAAAGAACAAGAACTTCTTGTTTTCATGATGCGTGCCCCTAATCGTGTCTTCACAAAAGCAACACTCTACGAACAGATATGGGAGGACACCTATTATGGTGACGATAATACCTTGTCCGTTCATATCTCACGCCTTCGAAAAACACTTGCAGACCATAATGCGAAAATATCAATCGACACAATTTGGGGTTTAGGCTATAAATTATCGATTTAAGACTTATTTAAGACTTACTTACAATGAATTTAAACTTTCATTGCTATACTTTTCCCATGAAAGAAAGGTGACATATTATGACAACAGTTATAAAAACACACAATCTCACGAAAAATTATGGTGATTATGCAGCGGTAAACAACGTCTCACTATCCCTTGAATTTGGTGACATCTACGGTCTTATCGGTCGAAATGGTGCCGGTAAGTCAACACTCTTTAAACTTTTAATGGGACTCACACAACCAACAAATGGGGATATCGCATTGTTTGGTGATCCATCCGATTCAGGGCTTCGCGTTGGAAGACACAATATTGGATTCATGAACGGGCCTAGCTTCTTCTCCTATTTGAATGCCTATGATAATCTCAACTACTTTAGACTTCTCAAAGGGATTCAAGATAAAACAGAAATTGATCGTGTCTTAAAGCTTGTTGATTTGGCAGGGGTGAAAAAACCCTTTAAATCCTACTCAATGGGTATGAAGCAAAGACTTGGAATTGCGAATGCGTTGATGGGATCGCCTAAGGTGATTATTCTGGACGAACCCGTTAATGGACTTGATCCACAAGGGATTGCTGACTTTAGGAAACTCATTCAACACCTCAATAAAGAAATTGGTATCACATTCGTTGTTTCATCCCACATTTTAGGTGAACTCGGATTAATGGCAACTCGTTTTGGATTTATTGAAAAAGGAAAACTTATTGAAGAAATTACAGCTCAAGAACTCCATGAGAGAACCCGCAGTTCTTTGAAGATTGTCGTCGATAATGTTGCGAAAGCTTCTATACTCCTTGAAGAAGAAGCAAATACAACCAATTTCCGTGTCTTTGATGATAAAACAATCATTCTTAATGATTATGTTCACGAACCAAATATTATTAACAACTTAATGGTGAGCAATGGAATCACACTGTATCAAATTTCGACCAATGAAGCCAGTCTCGAAGACTACTTCCTTAATCTGATTGGAGGACCAAGCGATGCTTCAATACATTAAAGCTGAACTCTATCGACTCGCTCGCAAACGTTCCACCTATATTTACTACGGTGTCTTGGTTGCTGCATTTGTGGGCATCATGCTACTTTTAGTTAATGTTGATTCCCCAACTTTCTTCCTTGAACTCGGATTTGGATTGGTCCAAGTCGTTTCACTCTTTGTAACAACTCAAGTATTCTTAGCAGTATACTGTGATGATATCGCATCAAAAACATATGCCAACACAATTAGTACAGGTTTATCGCGCACTGCACTCATCCTATCAAAAGTACTCCTATTTGTAATTCATACTGTTACAGTCTTTATCGGACTTGTCTTAGTGTATGGTGGGCTATATGTTTACTATGGTGGTAGTTTTGAAGGAACCCAACTTATACTGGTTCAAGGGTTGTTAAAATTCTTGGTGTGTGTCATTGCAAGTTCTGTTGCCTATGCAACCCTATCTTCAATTGTCTTGCTACAGTTTCAATCCTCAACGATCAGTGTTGCACTCTATCTCTTCTTTAACTTAGGTTTTGTTTACAATATCTTGAATATGGTAAGAAATATCATTCCGTTTTTGGATGAAGCAATGCAATTTTCAATTACAGAGCAAATTATGAATCTTATGGGATCTGGACCTGATCTTAGTCTTAATGTTCAATTCTTTGGAATCATGGCAGCCTACGTCTTGGTATCCATCTCAATATCAACATTCCTCTTCAACAAAAAGGAAATTTCTGTTTAAAGGAGGCCGGTTGTGATTCAAACAATTCATGCAGAACTTTATCGTCTGTCACATAAACGATCAACGAAAATATACTATGGTGTTTGGATTGGCTTATTTCTCTTTGTGACCGTTGTCCTTTCGACATTTGAAAGTGGAGAGCAAATACTTCTTGAAGGAATCAATGCGCTTCAATTTGTTTCCCTTATCATCAGTGCACATGCATTTTCGGCAGTATATTGTGATGATTTCAAAGCAAATACATTGGGGAATCTTGTGAGCACTGGAAAATCACACGCAACAGTTGTGAGTTCAAAACTCATCGTGATGACGCTCTTTACAGGATTTGTAGCCCTTATTCACGGATTTATTTTCATAGGGATATATCTTCTCTTTGGTGGAAGATTTTCCCCCTATGATATGAAACTTTTACAGATGCTTGTTAGAATTGGTGGCTATACCTTTGCCTCTATTATTGGTTTTAGTGCAATCACATCGGTTGTTGTTTACCGTTTCAAAAACACTGCCTTAAGTATTGTTGGCTATATTCTTATCACAACTGGGTGGCTAAACTATCTCTTTTCACGATTTATTGAGTTGTTTGAGCCACTTAAAGAATTATCTACCGTTACCCTGAGTTCAATGCTCGCCCAAATCAGAGTTGGAAGTCAAGAAGTCTCACCAACACTCTTTATTGCAGTTCTATTACTGGTTGTACTTACTTCAAGTGCACTTTCAACTTGCTTCTTAAAACAAAGCGACCTAAGCTAGGAGGGTTTTTATGATTTTGTTCATTATCGGATTATTGATTGGTGGTATTCTTGTTTACATAATCCTTTCACATGAAATAAGAGGTCTTGCAAAGCAGATCAATGTATCGCGAAATTTCAAGACACTTTCACCGATTCAAATTATGGATAATGAACCATCCCTAAACAACCTTGTTTATGAACTGAATAATCTTTTATCAGAATATTATGACTTGATACAATACAACGATCGGATGCTGCAACAACTACAGCAAATGACGACATCAATCGCACATGATTTCAGAACTCCCCTTACATCCATGCTTGGTTATATTCAAATAGTCCAAGACAGTAATTTATCAGACAAAGACAAAGAACGACTCAGCCTCGTAGAAAAACGTATTAAAGTATTAAACAACCATGTTGAAGACTTTTATATGCTCAGTCAGCTCAGCTCTGATGAATTCCCACTGTCGATTGAGCCACAGAATCCAAATCGGATACTGCAAGAAAACCTCGCACTTTATTATGATTCCTTAAATCAACACTTCGAGTCCATTGAAATCAATATCGGTGACGATGCCATCACAGGCGACTTTGATGTTGCAGCATTCAATCGTATTATCAGTAATCTTATTAAGAACGCATTAAATCATGGGAGTCAATATTTCTCGATTTCCACGATAAGAACTTCAGAACGCACGCTTAATATCTCATTTGTAAATAAAGGAGCCTCTGAATCTCTTGATCTAAACCGAATCTTTGATCGCACATACCGTAATAGCAAAGATAGATCCAACGCCTCAAGCGGTCTTGGCCTCTCTATTGCTTATGAGTTAGCAAAATCGATGGATATGGCGCTTTCAGCACATCAAAGTAATGATGAAATTACATTTACACTGACACTCTATGTTCGATAGAAACGACACAATGTCGTTTTTTTTATACATTGAACATCGCTTAATACTCTGGATTATGTGGCACTGGGATATTAACAAACTTCCATAAAAAAAGCAGCATCCGTAGACACTGCCCTTTATTATGCTTCAAACTCTACAACATAAGGATATGTTTGTGTATCAATATATCCTGTATGGAATCCAATAATCATACCATGATGGTTTAATACAGTGCGACCACGTTTCAACAACAGATCGACATCCGCTTCAAATACTTCTTGAGCTTCTGAGTTTTCACTGCGATGTATAATGACAAATTCATCTCGTACCTTATAAGCATCATAGTTCTTTGACGCAAGAAACTCATGCAATGTCATTTGGTCGAGCTTCATTTGATCATCTTCATCAAAATCAAAGTATTGAAATGAATAAACAAACGCTGCAACTAATACGCCTTCATTATAGTAATACTTCTTGAACTTCCTGTATCGATTCCCAAAGATTGGGAAATATTCATGCGATTCATCTATTTCAACAACATCCAATGATGAACGTTGAATTGATGTGTTGGCTTCACTTGCGAGAATTGAAGAAAAAGAAGCTACGTGTTCTAATTGCGACAGTATATTATTTTTTACTACTCTTGTCCCTACCCCACTCTTTTTTGTTACATATCCCTCTTCAGTTAAAATCTTGACTGCATTTCGTATGGTAATTTTACTCACTTGGAACATTTGTTCAAGTTGAATCTCAGTTGGAAGTAGACTTCCAAGTGGATACTTACCATCAATGATATCACTTCTTAACTGTTCCGCAATTTGTATATATAACGGGGCATGTCTCATAATAATCCTCCTATATTAATCTAAAGAAAAACGAAAGTATATTCAGAATAATCTGCAATACAAACATTGCATACAACATTCTAAATATTAGTCCACCCAAAGTCGTAGGCCGTTGATTTGTTGTCCGACGATATTGGGTTTGTTGGTATTGACGCGCTTGTTGTTGGCGCAACATTTCTGCAAAAAGGTCTTCAAAACTTGAATAACCTCCGGTGTACTGTTGTCCATTTCCACCTGGCCTTTGTTGGTATCCACCATAATTAGGTCCAGAAGATCCGAATTGATCATACTGTGCTTTCTTGTTTGGATCGGACAACACATCATAAGCAACATTCACTTCTTTCATGATTGCTTCAGCTTCTGGTGCTTTATTGACATCTGGATGGTACTTTTGTGCCATTTTTCGATATGCCTTTTTTATCTGATCCTGTGTTGCATCTCTTGCAACACCTAATGTCTTATAATAATCTTTTTGTGACATCAAACACTCCTATGATTTTGCATCGAATTTTGTTCGACACTGTGGACATGTAACAACAATCTGTTTTTTCCCTCTTGGTACGCGCATTTCGCGCTTGCAGTTTGGACACTTAAGATACTTATATTTCGGCAAATCCTTAATGCGTTTGAAAAACTTGCCAATTGGACGTGTTATTTTCACGCGCGCATTCATGTAAATACGGTTTTCATTATAACGTTTAGAGTAATTTTTTGAAAACATTCTTAAGTAACCAATCAATATAATAACCAATACAATCACTGGCATATATTGGAAGCGAATAAATATATTCGCAAGTATTAATGCTAATGCTAACCACGTTAAGTCACGTGATAAGATATCTGGCCCATAACGACCTTTCATAAATGACTGAAGTTTTGCTTGCCATTTACCCATAATAAATCACCTTCTAATCCATGCTAGTAATTATATCATTAATTCATTATAAATCTTAGGTAAAATGGCTACTTTACATAACTTCACACACTTAATTCACGTTCTTCCCCAAAAAAACCAGAATAAGAAATCTCTGGTTCATAAACTATACATTTGGATAGATATCGTCAACAGTTTTCTCTGGGTCAATCACAATAAACAAGCGACCATCACTGGTTACTTTTGATGATTGATATAAGTTGTCATTACCATCTGCGTCTTGCGCTTTGAATGGGAAATAGACACGACGTTCGTTAATTGAATCATCATCATAAATCATGTCCATCATTTCAATATCTGCATAACGGTCAGCACGGTTTGACATTCCGATTTCTAAAACACCAGAGTTGATATCTGTTGTTTGACCTGCATCAGCTTCAGGGAATATCTCAATCTTGAAAGATTGACATGGATAGATCTCTGTGAATTCTCCCCCATTGATACGGCCAAAGCTTGTGGTTACTTGCTTAATCCAAAGATCCCCAACAAATTCTAAATCAACATTCCAAGCTTGTCCATTTCTAAAGATAAAACGTAATGCTTTTACTTTTTTCATAATGAATCCTCCATAATAGAATTGTAACACTAACAAAGGTTTTTAGTGACTATTTCGCCCTTATTTCAACGAATATTTTAGTTGGATTTGTGATAAATCATAAGATTATCACAGGCATGATGCAATATTTCAAACATTCAACTAAAAATGTAAGTTCTCGTTTAAATTTTTGTTTTCAGACAGAACTAAAAATAAATCTTTATCTTGAATTACATAGGTTGGATCTATTTGAGCATCAAATGTCGGTAATCCTTGTGATTTAATCGCAATAATATTGAAATCATATTTCTTTCTAAAGTGAAGTTCATTAATGCGATGTCCTACCCACTTATCCAACACGCATATCTCCACTAAATGATACCGATCATCCAGCTTAAAGGCTTCAAGTACATTTGCACTTGCAAGCTCATTCGCAAGGCGTCTTCCCATTTCTACTTCAGGCAAAACAACACGCGATGCCCCTACTTTTAACAACACTTCTTTGTAGTTGGCATTCTTTGTTTTCACAATTACGTGCTCAACACCCAGTTTTTTTAAGTTCATGATGCCCAGGATTGTGATTTCAAGTTTCTCACCTGTCGCGACAATCCCGATATCAACACTCCCCACACCGGTTTCTTTTAACTGATCCAGCTTTGTAAAGTCTGCTTGAACTGCATTGTCCACTGCATCCATAACACCTTCAACGTGATCCATATTTTCATCAACTGCAATCACACTGACGCCATCTTCCGCAAGACCACGTGCGACCGCTGAACCAAATAATCCCAAGCCTAACACCGCTACCGATTTAACCATGTTGATGTCCTCCAAGTAACTTCACCACTATTTTACCACATTTTAAGCTGCTTTAAGCATACTATCAACAAGGGTTTGTGTGTCTGTAACCCGTTTAACCTGTCCATTGTCTACACGGTAGATGGCATCATACAAGTCAAGGTTTTCTTCAAAGTATATATGACTGACATTTACAATTGCTTGATCCAGTTTAAGAAGATCATGTTCAATTTCTTGAGCAACATACCCATCTAAGGCTGCAAATATTTCATCGCAGACAATGATGGAACAGTCCAAACACAATGCACGTGCACTCAACAATCGGGCGCGCTGCCCACCACTTAAATTTGCGCCATTATTAATGAGTTCCATATTTAGGTCTAAATCATCTAAGCGTACTTGTTTGAGTGCTTCATGAATTTTATCATCCGATATGGCTTGATGTAGTGTAACATTTTCTTTCAACGTTCCATTAAATATATACCCTACTTGGTCAACCGTTGCAAAGTTCTTATAATAACTCATGGCATCAATCTCGTAGATGCCCATATCATTCATCAATACTTCTCCAATCAATGGCTTGATGGATTGACGCATTGTTTTCAAAATCGTACTCTTACCTGCTCCTGAAGGACCCACAATTAGGACTTTATCATCGTGTCCAAGTTCTATATTAACATCGTGTAAGATTGGTGTATCATACCCCAAATCAGTGTCGATGAAGTCAAAGGATTCATACGATTCTACAGTCTCAGGACGATTTACAACTTCATTTTTTAAACGCTCATCAAAGGTACGAATTACATCTTGAATCGACATCATTTGCGTAAGGGTTGGGACGATTTGTTGCATCGGCCACACAATATTTGAGAACGCCATAATCACCATAATGACCGCACCAATCGTTGCACCTGCTTGATTCGCAAACCATAATCCACCACAAATTGCGATAAAAAATACAATCATTTGAAGTGTTTGATTTAATGCATCAATATACGTTGATTTTACATCAAGATTATAATTATCTTCTTGAACTTTAGAAGCATAATCAAAGAACATCTTTTTACGGGACGTTTCCAATTGGTGTTGCTTAATAACTTCAAACCCTTCCAAACTCTCTTCCACAAACGATGTATAATTGTTCAAGGATTCTGTTTTCTTTGTTTCACTCTTTTGAAGTGGTTTTCCACTACGCGCTGAGATTGCACCAAAGACCAGCATCAGTGCGGTTGAACCAACACCAACCCATACATTCACGGTAAATAGAATGTATAAAGATACAAGGGCATTACTCATCAATAATACCAACATCGATATTTGATCAAAGAACTTACCTTCGTAACGATCCATATCTTGTGTTAATTGTGAGCGATAAATTGGAGTAAACTCTTTTTGGAGTTGTGTAATATCCTTTTGCATCAATTTATCAATATACGTATTCTTAAGTAGCATCATGCTTTGCTTAATATAATTTGTTTTTACACTTAATTGGACCATACTGTTTCCAAAATTTAAAACTACAACAATTAAAAACTGAGGGATGAGTGATAGCATACCATCCAAGTTTCCTGCATACCCATAATCAACGATATCACCTAAAAGAAAGGTCACCCATCCTTGGATTAATGCACCTATAGTAAGGGCTAAAACTAAATACGTCAGTTGTTTTTTATCACCAAATCGTACGCTTTTCATACTGCACTTCCTTTCAAGTCAATAATTGTTTCAAATTGTGTTTTCAAGTAATCCAGGTGTCGGTGTGATACACAGACAACACTTCGATCAAGCTTCGCAATCGTTTCATAGATATGGCGGGATGTTTCATCATCTAGACTTGCAGATGGTTCATCGATAAACAGAATGTCGCACTCACGGTAGAGTTCTCGTGCAATTGATAGCCTTTGTTTTTGACCACCCGATACATTGTTCCCATTTTGAATTAATACATGGTCAACGCCTTCATCCAATGTCTCAATCCAACGCCAAAGATCTACATCTTTGAGTACTTTCTCAAGGCGTTTTTCATCATACGGTTGATTTAATACAATGTTATTTTTGATAGAATCTTCAAACATAAAGTGTTGTTGTCTTACATACCCACTGACTTTCAAATAATCACAATGATTTACTGACTGAAGCTCATTTTGATTCACATGTATTGATCCCTGATAGTCAGTGAGCGTTTGTGTGAGACAATTCAACAACGTTGTTTTCCCAATCCCAGAAGGACCATATATCAACACTTTGGATTGTGGCTCAATGGTAAACTCTAGATGATTAAACACTTCATGATCACCATAAGCATACCTTAAGTTTTCCACTACCAGCCCGTTAAACGCGTCAATGCTTTCACCTTCAACAACCGCTTCACTTGTTTTTTTAGTAATACGATTGTATACATCGATTGCTGCTTTATACCGGTTGATAAATGAGGTCATGTTAATAAACCCCCATACCATTTGCCCCGATAAGTTGAAAACCAATACCATTGATCCCATGTTTATATCACCAATTGTCCACAAGTATGCCGCATACACAAGCATGACGATTTGATACGATGAACCGATCCCTTCGGTCAATCCATTTTGAAATCCATTCAAACGTTGATAGCGATTTTTAAGTGACTCAACGGTTTCAATGATTGACTTCGCGATCATCTTAAATGTATCTTCCACATGGTATAATTTCATGACTTCAAGTCCATTCAATACGTTGGATAACTCTAGGTTATAATCAACGTTCGCATGTTGATTATTTTCTTGTGCAGCTCTTACCGGTTTTTCAAAGAGTCTCGATATGCCATATAGTACCATCGCCACTAGAATTGTTGAAATTGACATCAAAGGATTAACAGCAACCCATAATATCACAGCACCAATCACGAAAGTTCCACCCGAACTGATAATATTTATCAGAGACAAAAAGTAATCTTTTTCAAAGAGGTTCAAGTCTGATACCATATTTGATAAGTACTGTTCTTTTGGTTGACTTCGATATGCTTGGATATCTAAGTTCATGATACGTTCAAATGATGCAGTGCGCACATCCACCAATATATCTCTCATAAACCCAATCCGTAACCAACGGGATATCAAAAACGAAAGTGGGACAAATAAGAACAGTCCTAATGTTGTGAGTGCTACCCAAATCATTTCCTGTGGTGTTGTTGCAGTGAGCATGTTGAATCCTTGTGCCAATGCGAGTGTCACTGCTAAGTTTGCAAACATTGCAATGACTGCACCCGTGATATACTTCGCAAACTCAAATTTATTTTTAAACAATAGTTTTTTCATAGAATTCACCTCGTGTTTTCATTATACACATTCTATAAAATTTATTCATATTTTCATGGCAAGGAGTAAAAATTTAGTGGTAAGTGGTAAAAAAAAGAGCAACCGCTCTTTTTCTTGAAGGAGAATCTTCTTTATCGAATTACATTTTCTGTTTCAATATCAAAGAAATGTGCTTTATTAACATTAAAGCTCAATTCAACATCCGTTCCTGGTGTATATACATCTTGTACACCAACCTTAGAAATAAACTCATGACTTCCAATTTGTGCATAAAGCATTACTTCAGCACCCAACAATTCAGACACAACAACTTTTGATTTTAAGACAGATTCTGGTTGAGCTGATAATACTAAGAGATCTGCATGAATATCTTCTGGACGAATTCCAAAGACTACTTCTTTGCCATTGTATCCTTTATCGTTAAGCAATTTAGCTTTACCTTCAGGTACGTTAAGTGCAAATCCATCATTATCGAAGATTTTTCCATCTTTATATGTCACTTTGAAGAAGTTCATCGCAGGTGACCCTATGAATCCTGCAACAAATACATTCTCAGGATTGTTGTACACTTCTTTTGGAGAACCGATTTGTTGAATGAATCCATCTTTCATAATAACAATACGATCTGCCATTGTCATCGCTTCAGTTTGGTCATGGGTAACATAGATTGTTGTTGTTCCAAGACGTTGGTGCAGTTTCGCAATTTCGGCACGCATTGCAACACGGAGTTTCGCATCAAGGTTTGACAATGGCTCATCCATGAGGAATACTTGTGCATTACGAACAATCGCACGTCCTAACGCAACACGTTGACGCTCCCCACCAGATAATGCTGAAGGTTTACGTTTTAGGTATGTTTTCAATCCGAGGATATCCGCTGCATCATTTACTAAACGATCAATTTCAGGTTTTGGTACTTTACGTAGTTTCAAACCAAATGCCATATTATCATAAACCGTCATATGTGGATAAAGCGCGTAGTTTTGGAAAACCATCGCAATATCACGATCTTTAGGTTCAACGTCATTTACAACGCGATCGCCAATGGAAATTTCTCCAGATGTAATGTCTTCAAGTCCAGCAATCATACGGAGTGTTGTTGATTTACCACAACCTGATGGTCCTACAAAAACAACAAACTCTGAATCGTGAATTTCGAGGTTAAAATCAGTTACTGAGTAACGTGGATTTCCGTCATATTTTTTATGTACATTTTTTAGTGTTATATTCGCCATATTAATCACCTACTATTTTCTTTCTTTACCGTTTCATTATAATTTGTGACCATAAAATATGATATAGTAATAGTGCACAAAGAATTTGTATAAGGAGTAACGCAATGAAATTTACGCAACTCAAAGAAATATTTCCTGAAGCCAAACTTCTCGACAATCCCTCAGAGCGTGACGATGATTTATCGTACTTTAGCGAAGGAAAATGGATTACACTTCCAAAAGCATCATTATCTTCACGAGAAATCAAACTCTTAAATTCTCTGTATCATCAAATTAACCAGACATCTCAGTGGTTCGACTTTTTGATCTTAGGGAACAATACACTGAATGAATCGTCACAAACTTACTCAATTATTCAATTCAACGTTGATGCAATCAATGATACGCAATTATGGCTTGATGTGCTATCTGAATACTTTGGAAGCATTGAAGATGCCTTCTTTGTGACACCAACATATGGTCTGCTTGTCTATAAAGGAACCTTAACGCTGGACCTTGATCAATTCGAAGCAATGATGGGACCCTTGGACGAAGACTTTGAAACCAAAGCTTCCTTTTATATCGGTTTTTCACATCAGTTGGATCAACACTTTGTTGAACTCTTTAAAGCAGAACAAGCATTATTTTTAAAATACCAAGCGCATAGTCCAATCAGTAATTTCTTAAAAATCTACCTGCCTGCGCTGATTAAACCCGTACTGGATGATTATCCAGTATCCAAAGAACTCAAACAGATTATCACGACACAAGATATGTCACTGCTCATTAAGACCTTGTGGGACCACAAAGGAAATATTTCCTCAAGTGCTCAGAGTTTATTTCTCCATCGGAATACACTTTTATATCGCATTGATCGATTCTATGAGATCACCGGTATTAATCTTAAGAACCTTGACGACTTGTTGTTGTGTTATCTACTTATAATGTAAAGGATGGATGTATGAACACACTGAACTATAACGATAAAACCATAACCTTTGTCTCGACTGCCCATGTATCAAAAGATAGCGTCGACGAAGTAAAACATGTCATTGAAACCCTGCAACCAGATACTGTCTGTGTTGAACTTGATTATGGCCGAGCTCAAGGACTTACAAACCCTAAGGCATCAAAACCCTTGGATATTCGTGAAGTAATCAAATCCAAAAAATTTGGACTTTTTATCACAAATCTGATTCTGTCATCCTATCAAAAACAAATCGCTGATGACTTAGGATCAGAAGTTGGTGGTGAAATGAAACAAGCCATATTATCCGGTAAGGAAATCAATGCCTCCATTCAGTACATTGACCGTAATGTTCAAACAACGTTCAAACGACTTTGGAATTCAATGGGATTGTGGAAAAAGACTCAAGTTGCAACTGCTCTTATTATGTCTTTATTTGCAAGTGATGACGAGATTGACGCGCAGGAAATTGAGAATCTCAAATCCAGCGATTTATTATATAAATCAATTGAGGAACTTGATGATAAATACCCAGAAATAAGTCAAGTTATCTTACATGAACGCAATTACTTTATGGCTGAAAAAATCAAGAAACTATCGGGAACAAATATAGTGGTTGTACTTGGAGCTGCTCATACAGATGGTGTGATTAAAGCACTCAATGAATCACACGATCTCACAAAACTCAATCATGTTCCAGAAGAAAAGAAGAACAATTGGATGCAATGGATCCTTCCCGTCTTCTTTGTAGTAATGCTTGTACTTTTGACGCTTGATAATCCTGAAGTTGGCTTCCAACAACTCCTCCTATGGATTGGAATAAGTTCTGGTCTTGCGGTAATTGGTGCATTGATTTCACGCGCACACCCACTTACCATTCTTGTCACGGCATGTACAACCTGGTTGAGCATCTTATCACCAGTCCTTGCAGTTGGTATGTTTGCAGGGCTCACAGAAGCCTATATGAGACCCCCACTTGAAACAGAATTTAACACGATGACAACGGATGCGAAATCTTTAAAAGGTTGGTATGGTAACCGTATCCTTCGTATTGCTTTAGTCTTTATTCTTACTTCAATCTTTGCTTCCATCGGCACATTTGTGAGTGGTGCAAATATCATCAGCCAATTTTTCAGATAAACTCACTGAACATGTGATTTGATAATACTGCTTTGAGCTCTCAAAAAGTTAACAACTAAGACAAAAAACACGATTAACGACCTAAAGAAAAGGCCTGTAACGCTTAAGTATCATTTCAATACTTCATATCGTTACAGTGCCTTCTTTTTAGTCTATGACTTCAAGCTTATGATCCCAAAGCCAAACTGTTGCGAATCCCATAAATCCTGCTAACAGAGCTTTTAGGAATGTTAATAACAATAGTGTCTGAACTCCTGCTTGGTTAACCGCAATCGTGAATAAATCCGCCCAGTTAACGACACCAGAAATTGCAGTGTTCTCAATATTTTGGTAGAAACCTGGATCGAGTTGTGCCACAATCGTTGATGTATCAAAATTTCCAATTAGTTGTCCAAAAGCAAAGACAATTAACAAGTAAATAATAACAAACCACATTACACGTCTATTTTGGAAACGACTTGAATTCACAATCGCACCTACCATTAAGAATAATGAGCATGTAAAGATCGTAGATACCAATGACTCAACACCCCACACTAAGAAGAGTGACCAATCAATGTATGACAGAACATAACTGAATAGATCCTTCACGACCGCAAACACTTCACTGAGGTCCCTAAACATAATAGACATCGAAATGAGTGATGCAACACTTGCCACAACAGAGATTAGAATAGTCCATAAAATTGCGACAACTATTTTGCTTACAAAGATTTCCCATGAAGCAACCGGTTGTGTAAACGCACGATAAGATTCTTCACGATAGAGTGATTTATATAATAATCGAATGAATGCCATGATTGACATTACAAACGCTGCAACAATCAGTGCAAACATTGCAAGCATTGCTGCGGATACAAAGAATACAGAAGCTGTACTTTCACCGGTAAATGACATCAATGTAAGAAGTGTGAATGCAACGAGTATCGCAACAATAACATTTCTAAAACTTTGCCATGAATCGATGAATCCATTTTTAATTAATTTGATTACCATTTGAACACCTCTCTGAATAGCGCATCTACTGACATGCCTTTTTCTAAGCGTAAATCATCGCAGTTTTCATGCAAAAACACTGTACCATCCTTTAAGAATATGACTTCATCGAGCACATTTTCAATGTCTTGAATTAAGTGCGTTGAGATAATCAAAAGTGAATCTTCGCTATAGTTTGATAAAACTGTTTGAATAATTGAATCCCGCGCAGCTGGGTCGACCCCTGCAATTGGTTCATCAAGAATATAGACTTCTGATCGACGTGCTAGGCATAATGCGAGTTGAAATTTCTCGCGCATTCCCTTAGACATCTTACGCAATTCCATATCCATCGTTAATTGGAGTCGTTCCATAAGTTCAATAAACCGTTGTGCATCGAAGTCTTTATACATATCAGTGTATAAAGATAACACACGTTTTCCGGTAATCTTACTATCAAACGTATCCACATCCGGTAAGTAAGAGATAATACCTTTTGAATGGGGACCAATTTTTTGATCTGCAATCAAAATGTTCCCTGAATAATCCCTTAATAACCCTACTAAAATCTTAATCAATGTCGTTTTACCCGCACCATTTGGTCCGCATAAACCAACAATTTTTCCTCGAGAGAGTGTCAAATTGATATCGCTTAGGACTTGCACCTTGCCGTATCCTTTTGACACTCCCTTTATTTGAATAACATTCTCAACCATCTGTCTTTCCCTCTCTGACACGATTATAAATCTCGATTACTTCATCTTGATCTAGCTTCAACGCTCTAACTTTCGCTACAAATTCTTCCACTGTTTCAAGCGTAATCTTATGTTTCAATTGCGCTATCTTCTCAATATCATCGGTCACAAACTTCCCCTTAGTTCGATCCGTTTCCAATAATCCATCCCGTTCTAGTTCATTAAGTGCTTTTTGAACAGTGTTTGGATTCACTTTAAATTGCGTTGCAAGATCTCGGATTGAATCGATGCGTTCGCCAGGACTTAATGCCCCTGAAGCGATTCGCAAAACAAACATATCCATGATTTGCTGATAAATCGCAATTGAGTTACTCTTAAACGTCATAAGTGTCCCTCCTTTGTATCACTATAGTAGTACAATACCACAAATTAGGGGACAACGCAACCCTTTCTCTCTTAATTTTTAAAACTATGTAACGGAGCTGGGATAAACCCACCACGATTTACAAACTGAGAACAATCTGCTGTATTCACCGGCATAATCGGAGCGGTTCCTAAAAGGCCACCAAACTCAACAATATCGCCCACTTCTTTTCCAATTACAGGAATGATACGAACTGCTGTTGTTTTTTGATTAATCATACCAATGGCCATCTCATCCGCAATAATCCCTGATAACGTTTTTGCAGAGGTTGATCCAGGAACTGCAACCATGTCCAAACCAACAGAACACACACAGGTCATCGCTTCCAGTTTTTCAAGTGTCAAAAATCCATCTTTAACCGCTTGAATCATCCCTTGATCTTCACTCACTGGAATAAAGGCACCACTAAGTCCACCGACATGTGAGGATGCCATAAGTCCCCCTTTTTTAATGCTGTCATTTAATAATGCCAGCGCAGCAGTTGTGCCTGGTGCTCCAGCATATTCTAATCCCATTTCATTAAATATCTCAGCAATACTGTCTCCTACTGCAGGCGTTGGAGCTAAAGATAAGTCAACAATTCCAAACTCAACACCTAAGCGTCTTGCAGCTTCAATTCCAATAAGCTGTCCAATGCGTGTAATCTTAAATGCACTGTTCTTTATCGCATCACATAAGACTTGGAACGGTTCATGTCGCACTTCTTTTAAGGCACGCTTTACAACCCCAGGGCCACTTACCCCAACACTTACAACACAGTCAGGTTGACCAATGCCATGATAAGCACCCGCCATAAATGGATTATCATCAACTGCATTGGTAAAAACAACAAACTTCGTACACCCATTCAGTGCTGAATCTTGTGTTAAAGTTGCGCATTCAACGAGCATTTCACCAACCATTAAGACTGCATCCATGTTAATTCCTGTCTTGGTAGAACCAACATTCAAAGATGAACATACGCGCTCTGTTTGGGCCAATGCCTGAGGGATTGATTGGATTAATTTACGATCTGAGTCCGTCATTCCTTTTTGAACAAGCGCACTAAATCCTCCAATAAAATTAACACCTGTGTCGCGTGCTGCTTTATCTAGGGTATGCGCAATCGATACATAATCATCGACATCACACGCGCCAGCCACTAAAGCAATTGGCGTTACTGAGATACGCTTGTTAACAATCTCAACACCGTATTCTTTTTCAAGTGATTCACCAACTTGAACTAAGTCCTTCGCTTTTGTCACAATTTTATTGTATATTTTTTGATTTAGTTTATCGATGTTCTCATCGACACAATCCAATAAACTAATCCCCATCGTAATGGTTCGAACATCAAACTTCTCTTCTTCAATCATCCGAATCGTTTCTAATACTTCTAGATTTGTAATCATACTAAAACTCCTAAACTCGATGCATTGCTTCAAAGATTTCTTCACGTTGAACTCGAATTTCAACGCCGAGTGCTTCACCTGTTTTTTTGAGATTCTCATACACTCCCTCAAATGTGCCTTCTTGGTACTCCACAATCATAATCATATTAAAATAATCATGTAATATTGTTTGCGAAATATCCAATACATTAACATCATGTTCTGCAAGGACAGTGCATACTTTAGCAATAATCCCAATCTTGTCTTTCCCAACCACTGTTACGATAGCTCTCACGTTTAAAATCCTCCTTCATCTTGATTTTTTTTATGAGCAAAAACCTATGAAAAAAGCGAAGTAAATTTCGCTTATTGGTACTTCTTTAGAATTTCTTCATACATGTGACCGCAATCGTTCCCGGTCCAGTATGGGCTAAAACAATCGGATAAATATTGCGACGAACAACACTTCTCCCTAAGATCCGTTCTACTTCCGCAATAACCTCTAGCATGTCTTCTTCTGGTGCATCACCACTCAAGACTGCCCAATCATAATCATCTGGGTTTCGATCTTCCACTACATACGAAACACCTTTCTTCAAAGCTTTCTTATGTGTTCTAACTTTATCAAGAAGGTCTATTTCTCCATCTGTTACGCTGAGTATTGGCATAATCTTCAACAAGTTTGCAACCGCAGCTGCAGCCGGTTTAATACGCCCACCCCTCTTTAGATATTCAATTGATTCTGGGATCAATGATGCGAACATAAATGAGTTTGATTCAATATTTTGTTTAATCTCAACCAATGGCACACCTGATTCCGCGAGTTCTTTCGCGCGTAACGTTACATATAAAAGCGGGTAACTTACCGCAAGTGTATCAACAACAACTACTCTCCCACCAAATTCTTCAGCTAAAATACATGCTGTCTGATATGTGCCACTTAGTTTACTTGAAATTGGTAGATATAATACTTGATCGTGTGTTTCTAATAAGTTTTTAAATAATGTTCCTGTATTAAAGAGGTTAGGTTGCGATGTACTGACTGTTGCACCATTTTTCATTGCTTCAATAAATGCTTCACGAGAGATTCCTTCTTCTTCTAAAAAATCTTCACCATCGATTGTCAGTGGCATTCGAGCCACGAAAATTCCAAGTGATTCTGCATCTTCTCTCGATAAGTCTGCAGATGAGTCTGTTACTATAGCAGTTTTCATCGTTAACTCCTTTCATCTATATATAATAGCATAGGTTGACTTTAAAAGTAAGATTCAGTTTCACTGCCATATCTACATCATGAACACTTTATCCTCACAACTTAGTTTATTCCGAATCAATGTGCTTAAAAAAACAGTATTTTCCATTAAGTCAATGTGTGATTAGGATGCAGCTTTTTCATAAATAAATTGATTCTAGACGCACAACACATGAATCTACTAAAAAATGATTTTTCCTATTTACAAAATAACCTAAATAATGTAGAATGAATAAGCACATGGCGGTCGTGGCGAAGGTGGTTAACGCACCGGGTTGTGGCTCCGGCACTCGCGGGTTCAAGTCCCGTCGATCGCCCCATTAAGCAAACAAACCTACTAAAAAGTAGGTTTTTTTATGTCAAAATGAAAAATGCGGCGATAGAAACTCCCTCTCTATCATAAGAACTCTTGTCGATATACTTGGGAAAAGAAAAGAGCTTTCGCTCTTCTCTTTTTAAAATCTATTTGGTTTTACATGTAAAGCCTGAGCTTTCTAGTGCAGTTACAGATTTTTTTAGTGAAATCAATTTAGTTTCTTTTGCAGCATCATCTGATGACAACAATCCTAATTGTTGCAGCGTTGATATACTCGCAGATTCCAAATCATAACGTGCTTTATCCTTAATTGATGTATCACTTAACTTTTCATAGCTAACTTCAACACCATCTAGTGAATTAACCGATTCAATAGCAGCGTCAATTTGCACTATTGCACTTTCAAGTTGTTCCTTACTACTATAATCTATGATTCCTTCAAAAAGAATCACTTTAACAATATCACCTTCAGACTCAAGTGTCTGTTTGGACGTAGTATAAGCACTATACTGTTTATCCATTGTACACTCCGTCACACTTGAATTACTCTTATTACCACAGCCAGTAAGGAAAGCAGTTAAAATACACAAAACTAGAACTTTCTTCATAAGTGTCCCCTCTCATATACTCTTTAATTATAGTTCATATAAAATGAGAAACAAGATATTAAATTTATTTATATGGTGTGATTCAGTGGATAAAATTCATCAATTATCCAATAAACCATCCATTTTGCGTGCCTGCCAGTATAATTTTTCTTTCCTCTAAGGTTAAGGGCTTGAACTAATTACTCATGATAAGCTCCTTCTTTTTTAAGTCATGCAACATACTCATACTATGGCTTAATGAAAGACTTATTGCAACTGGAAGTTTATGAATAACTAACATCAACTTCGCCCCCCTTAAAGTGGAACTTAACTTTTCACTTAACTTTTTCCATTAAGTTTGTGTTAAAAATTGTCTATTAAGTTTGTGTTAAAAATTTGACTTAAGTGCCCATTCATGTTAATGTAGTAAAGGTTATAAGAAATGTTACACTTTATTAATAATAGTTTTCTCTTTGTTAATTGAAATGTATAAACGCTTATTCTAGACAGGAGGACACTATGGATTCAGGAAAAGTAAAATTCTTTAATGCAGAAAAAGGTTTCGGTTTTATCATCGTTGATGGTTCAAACGAAGAAATCTTTGTACATTACTCAGGTATTGCTGCACAAGGCTACAAGTCATTAAACGAAGGTCAAGCAGTTATGTTTGATATCGTAGACGGACGTCGTGGTAAGCAAGCTGAAAATGTAAAACCATTATAAGCTAATAAAAGGAGCTCGCGCTCCTTTTTTATTTATCTTTCTGACCTTTATACTTTTCAAACAAATCCCGTTCTTCTTGTGTTGCCTCATCTGTCAACTCAAAGTCACCGGTTTCAGGATCAAAAACCATAACACTCAACAACTCAACAGGCAACTCATTAAACAAATCTGTTTTTACTTTTTCTGGCATTTTTCGTTGCCTCCTTTACACAATCAGTTTCCTTATTGTTTTTCATTCACAACCACTGCGGTTCCAGTACACGACACCATAATCATGCCACCACCACCGAGTGTCTCATAATCGATGCGCAACCCAACAACAGCATTCGCCCCCATTGACATTGCACGTGATTCAAGTTCTCTGAGAGCATCCGTCCGCGATTGAATAATTTCTTCTTCATATCCTTTTGAACGCCCGCCTACTAAATTTCGAAAGCTCGCACCAATATCCTTAATGAAGTCAATCCCATTGATGACTTCTCCAAAAACAACACCTTTATACTCAACAATCTCATAGCCTTCTAATGTATGCGTTGTTACGATTTTCATACTGTTCTCCTTTTTAGTATTTCAAAAGAAATACCTATGCTTTCTTCACAAGCTCTGATTTCAAGTCCATCACACCATACCCATCAACACGAGCAGTTATGTTGTGATCACCGTTTACTTCTAAACGTATGTTTGATACCTTTGTTCCTTGTTTAATACTATCTGAACTTCCTTTTATTTTCACATCTTTTATCATAATTGCATTATCACCATCTTGGAGCACATTACCGTAGGCATCTTTTACAGCATTTGCTTCCTTTTCAAGATCCATTTCATGCTGACTCCATTCATGGCCACATTCTGGACAAATAAAAAGGGTTCCGTCTTCATAGGTATAGGTTCCATTACAATTTGGACAACTTGGATATTCCATACTATCCCTCGCTTTCACAAAGATTATATCGAAATCATTTACTTATCGCAACACCTAACCTTTACTTTAAACATCATACAATTCATAATAAATTCATAATAAATTCACACAATTATTTTACAGTATCAGTACGGGAGGTCCTTATGACAAAAATATTGTATTTAGAAGATGATCCAATTATTCGTGAAGTCACACTCGAATATCTCTTAATGAAACACTATGATGTTGATGTCTGCTGTGATGGACAAGAGGCACTTGATTGCATCAACACAACCCAATATTCATGTGCTATCTTAGACATTCTCGTACCCGTTGTATCGGGTTTTGATGTCTTGAAATCGTTATCTACACTTCAAAAGGATTGTGCAGTCATCATGTTGAGTGCTTTGGATGATGAAAAAAGTCAATTAGAAGCATTCAACAATTTCGCAGATGATTACATCATCAAACCCTTTTCACCCTTGTTGTTATTAAAACGCATCGAAGCTGTTTTAAGACGATCAAAATCACATCCGTTTGATGCATCGTTAACAGTGTCAAAAGAAGGATATCAAGTGTTCTATAATCATCAATCATTAAACCTAACCGTAACAGAGTTTCTCATATTTGACGTTTTATACACAAGCCCAACACAAGTCTTCTCGCGCGAACAACTACTGAACGTGATTGCTCCGGATGATTTTATGGTGAGTGATCGTGTTATTGACGCACATATCAAAAATCTAAGAAAGAAACTGCCCTTATCGTGCATAAAAACAGTGGTCGGATTAGGTTATCAGTTTAAAGGACCCGCGTTATGAAAATTTCTAGACGCATATTTATCACGTTGATTGGCGCTACATTTTTGGTAGGCATTGTGTCGATCTCTTATTTCGTGTTATTACTCCCTGGATTATACACTGAAGCAAAAGAACAAGAGTACCTCAGATCAACTGAAACATTCCACAGAAGTGTGACACGCAATGATTTCTCAATCAATTCACCACCAAATTTAGGAAACCTGCAGGCTGTTACACTAAGAATTCCGTTAAGTGGGTACGATGTGAGCGTTTTTTCACCATCATTATATGCACAACTTGAAGTGAATGATGCAACATTGAAAGACATGATTGATGCCTTCGTTGACCGAACACATCATGTTGAAGATAACAGTGACATCAATATCGATGATCTCTTTACAGACTTTGATTTCTCGATATTTAGACAATATTTTCAAGACAGCGGTTTGACACAACTCGTAAATATTCACCATGTAGAGACAAACGACTTCACAGTTGATGAAGGTGCCCATACGTCACAACTCATCACAAGTGATGACATTATTTTGTTTGGCAGTCGTATAAAATCAAATGGCGGAACTTATAGTGGATATATGGCATTCTCGCACGACGATAACTTCCTTTATTTCAGTGTGTCCTCTGCTGCAACACCCGACCTTTCTGAACTCACTCCGATTGTTTTAAATAGCGTTCCAATGATTGCCAGTTTGTTGATTGTGATTGCGATTTTAAGTTCAACGGTGTTGTCAAAATATCTCGCAAAACCCGTTGAAGTGTTAGCACATCAAGTTAAGCACTTTGACACAGAAAAGACCGATCAATTTTCCCAACCCAATCGTGGAGATGAATTTGAAATATTAGAAACCGCACTCAACCGTTTGAGCGCTGACTTAAAGCAATCGATGCATGTTTTAAGCGTTCAGAACAAGGAACTTAAACAGGCAAAATCAAAGCAGGAGCTCTTTATTACAAATGCTACGCATCAACTCAAAACACCCTTATCCAGTGCGTCATTATTAATCCAAGGATACCTCGATGGTGTCGGTCAGTATCAAGACCCTCACGTTACATTACCAAGAGTTATGCTTGAGTTAAAGAAGATGAATGAACTCATTCATGCCTCTTTAAATATTGCGCCTCAGACGTCTGACAATTCACTTCAAACAATCAATCTGAAAGAAAGTATTGATTCTATCATCACTTTTTATCATCCAAAGATTATGGATAAAAACCTACTGATTCACATTGATGTGCCTAATGGAAACATTGTAACTGACCCGCAATATTTTATTCCCTCTCTTGAAAATATTCTCTCAAACGCAATTAAATACACGGCCACAAACGCCTCTGTATCCATCACCTATTCATCCACCTATCTAACCATCGTCAGTGAAGGCACCTTCATTGATGAAGCAATCCTTCCGAATATATCCGATCCTTTTGTTCGATCTCATACTGAAAAAGAATCTGGAACTGGACTTGGTTTGTATTTGGTAGACACATTCTTAACCTATCTAAATATCCCTTGGACCATCGAAAATACAGAAAAAGGGGTAGCAGTAAAACTAAAACTAGGAGAACACTATGATAACAATTGAAAATCTATCCGTTTACTACAAAGACTTTAAAGCACTTGAGATAAAGGATACCCTAACCATTAATCCTAACGATCGTATTGGTGTTATTGGCGCAAATGGTGCTGGTAAAACTACCTTAATCAAAGCCTGCTTAGGGATGATTGATTATCAAGGTTCCATCACCAGTGTCTTAAATCCTGAAGAAATGGCAGTTCATATGCAGTCGAATGAATATGTAGAATCAATTTCATGTAAAACACTGCTCGAGACTATTTTGAATACTTCCTATTCACAAAACACCAAACTTCAAGACATTGTACATACCTTTGAATTTGAACCAAGCCTTAAAAAACGGTTCAAAGAACTTTCCGGGGGACAAAAACAACGGCTCACGTTAATATTAGTCCTCATGCAAGATTCTAAAATTACATTTTTTGATGAAGTCACAACTGGATTGGACTTTGAAACCCGTCAGTTATTGATGCGTTTGATTAATGACTGGTACAAAGGCAAAGATGCTTCAATACTCTTTGTAACCCATTATTACGAAGAACTTGAACAACTCACCAATAAGTTGATGATTCTTGATAAAGGGCACCTTGTTGATATGGGGTATCGTGATGACTTATTTAAAAAGTATTGTGGGCATTCAATCATAACCTTCCGCGATCATCATGATTTATCATGGGATGTTAAACAACTACTTGCACCTGATAACATGACTGCCTTGTCTTGCGCAAACAAAGAAGATGAGCGATATGTTATAAATCGCCTGATTGATTTAGGAATTAGCTTCAAACGAAGCGATAACGATGTTGAAATATTAACAATGAATGCAATCGGAGGACAAGTACAATGAAACGTCTAATTACCTACGAAATCAAAAATATCCTTACAAATATCTTTGCAATAATCTTTGGAGTTTTCTTTCCAATTTTCATGACACTCCTCTTTTACTTAATTTACAAAGAAGAAATTCCTGCATCCGCATTAAGTGGTTTCACGTTAAAGCTTTTTGTGACTAACATGCTGATCATTCCTTTAGCCCTGGTATTCATTGGATTTGCTGCACTGTTTTCCCAGGAAATTGAAAAAGGAGTTACCCAACGACTTACCCTTTTTGGCATCACAACATCCAAGCAACTTCTCGCTAAAATGGCTGCACAAGCACTCACACTTCTGACAACGATTATTCTCTATAGCGTAATCCTTGTTCCTATTTTAAAGATTCCAATGCCTTCGATGGTTTCATTCTTAACGTTCGTTATTTCCTTGATCTTATTCTCTGTTTTCAGTTTTATCATTGCTTATTCAATTGCAACTTTAACACGAAAATTCAGTGTTACGTATGGCATTACCATGGTAACATACTTCGGTATCATGATCCTTTCTGGCATGATGGGTATTCAACCTGAAAATCTTCCCCAAGGACTGCGTTATGCATCAAACCTCCTGCCAACGACTCATGTTGCATCAGTCATTCCAGAGATATGGAATAACAGCACTTCAAACTTCGCTCCAATGATTCAATCCTTTATCTTCATGGGTGCCCTCTCCGCAATTTTATATTTTATAACACTCAATAAAAACAAGCGAACTCTAAGTAAATAGGAACGTTAATCATAACTGATATCTATATCGATAATTTGTAAAGGAGTCATTTGCTTGACACTGCTTATAATTCTTGTCTATAATGCTCGCATACAAACACATATATAGCGTTGAAAAGAAGAGTAGTATGGGACGCATTGCACTAGAGAGTCTTCAGATGGTGAAAGAAGAACCTTGCGAAACATATGAACATGGACTTGGAGCTTGTGATATCGAGATTGGGTTACTGATTTAGATTTCACTGGGATCGCCCATTATAGCGATAGAGTTTGATAGAACTCGATAAGGTATATATCGTGAGATATATGCAAATTAAGGTGGTAACATGAGCCCGCTCATCCTTATGGATGACGGGTTTTTCTTTTCTTCAACACTACAAAAAGGAGGCATATATGAAAAAGTTATTCATTTCTAGTTTGTTAGTTTTACTTGTATTAGTCGGGTGTGGTCAAGCATCCACAAGTAGCGATCCAGATCGTACATCCTTTAAAGTGGGGATTACCGATGGATATCAACGCTTAGCATGGAAACATGTTGCACAAGAAGCTGAAAAGGAAGGCATTACCCTTGAGATTGTTGAGTTTAGTGATTATACCATTCCAAACAATGCATTAAATAGTGGTGATATTGATTTAAACAGTTTCCAAACAATTATCTATTTGGACACTGAATCAAGCGACAATAACTATGACCTAACCTACATCGCAAAAACAATCATTGAACCGATGGCATTATACTCCAATAAGATTAACACTTTGGACGAGCTTGAAGATGGTGGAACGGTAGTTTTAGGTGATGATGTTTCAAACCAAGGACGTGCATTAAACCTTCTTGCGAAAGCCGGACTCATTGAACTTTCAACTTCTGAAACTGAGATTCCCAGTTTAAAAGAAATTACTTCAAATCCTAAGAATCTTGAGTTTATTGAAACGCTCCCTAATAGCATTCCTTCCTTTCTTTCTGAAGTAGATCTTGGTGTCATCAATGGATCTGTTGCGAATGATGCTGGACTTTCATTAAGTGATGCCTTATTTAAAGAAGCGGTTGATGTAGAATCGGAAAACCCTTTTATTAATGTCATTGCGGTACGAACTGAAGACAAAGATAATCCGGGCATTTTACGACTTGCAGAGCTGTTTAGATCAGATGCGGTTAAGGAAATTATCGAAACAGAAACAAAAGGTGCAACCGTGCCGCTTTGGTAACATTGCTTCAGTATTACACCTAAAATCCATATCCATGAGACACCTATATCACCCTTGGATTCTTTTGAATAAACCGTGAATTTGATCGCGTGATTCAACACTAAATCACTCTTTGAAAATTTTTCATGAAAATATTTTGTGTTTTCACTTGACATTGTAACTGCTTATTGACTATAATGCTCTCATACAACAAATATTTAGCGTTGAAGAGAAGAGTAGTATGGGACGCATTGCACTAGAGAGTCTTCAGATGGTGAAAGAAGAACCTTGGGAAACATATGAACATGGACTTGGAGCTTGTGATATCGAGATTGGTTTACTGATTTAGATTTCACTGGGATCGCCCATTATAGCGATAGAGTTTGATAGAACTCGATAAGGTATATATCGTGAGATATATGCAAATTAAGGTGGTAACATGAGCCCGCTCATCCTTATGGATGGCGGGTTTTTTATTTCTCTAAGATGCTTAAGAAGGAGGCACATATGAAAAAGTTATTAATTTCTAGTTTGTTAGTATTATTTGTTTTAGTTGGGTGTGGTCAATCATCCACAAGTAGCGATCCAGATCGTACATCCTTTAAAGTGGGGATTACCGATGGATATCAACTCTTAGCATGGAAACATGTTGCACAAGAAGCTGAAAAAGAAGGCATTACCCTTGAGATTGTTGAGTTTAGTGATTATACCATTCCAAACAATGCATTAAATAGTGGTGATATTGATTTAAATAGTTTCCAACACATTCTTTATCTAAATACAGAAATCGAAGCAAACAACTATGACATTACATCTATTGCAAAGACAATCATTGAACCGATGGCTATCTACTCAAACAAGCTTGATTCACTTGACGATCTTCAAGATGGTGCGCGTGTCGTAATCCCAGATGATACATCAAACCAAGGGCGTGCATTAAATCTTCTTGCGAAAGCCGGACTCATTGAACTTTCAACTTCAGAAACTGAAATTCCAAGTTTAAAAGAGATTACTTCAAATCCTAAGAACCTCGAGTTCATTGAATCACTAGCAAACAGTATCCCACCATACTTATCAGAAGTTGACCTAGCTGTAATCAATGGATCAATCGCAAATGATGCAGGTCTCGTATTAAGCAATGCATTATTTACAGAAGCGGTTGATTTAGAATCAGAAAACCCATTTATTAATGTTATTGCGGTACGAACTGAAGATAAGGAAAACGCAAATATCTTACGTCTTGTTGAACTCTTTAGATCTGATGCAGTCAAAGAAATCATTGAAACTGAAACAAATGGTGCAACATTACCTGTATGGTAAGATGTATCGTTGAAGAATACTAAAAATTCAATTCAATCTTAGGTGTGGTTAACGATACGACCACACAACAGAACACTAATCGTGAATGGATGCATTTTGGTTTCAGGTCTAAGTGTGTTACAAATAGACCTAACCCACTATGTATTAACACATTTTCGTCACTGTTAGATGTTCCTGGGGTAGCCCATTACAGCGCGCGAGTTAATTGAGCTCAACAACGTATAGTGCAAAAGATATACAATTTAAGGCAATTACACAATCGCTCGTTTGCCCTTATGGAAAACGAGCTTTTATTTACACTAAATAGTTCAAAAAGGAGGCGTATATGAAGAAATTACTTGTATTATGTTTAACGAGTTTATTGGTTTTGACTGGGTGTTCTCAATCATCTCGAGAAACAGACCCAAATCGTACATCATTCAAAGTTGGTATTGTTGATGGTTATCAGTTACTGGCATGGAAATATGTGCGTCAAGAAGCAGAAAAAGAAGGTATAACGTTAGATATTGTTGAGTTTGATGACTATACCATTCCCAACGCTGCACTCAATAATGGAGATGTAGACTTGAATTGTTTCCAACATATTCTTTATCTTAATACTGAAATCAAGGCAAATAATTATGACCTTACACCGATCGCAAAGACAGTTCTTGCACCAATGGGACTTTATTCAAACAAGATAACCGATCTCTCTGAACTTCAAGAGGGTGCGCGCATTGTGCTTCCAGATGACACCTCAAATCAAGGACGTGCTTTAAATTTACTTGCATCAGCTGGTCTTATTGAACTTTCAACATCTGAAACCGAAATTCCAAGTTTGAAAGATATTACTTCGAATCCCAAAAATTTAGAAATCATCGAATCACTCGCAAATAGCATCCCTCCTTTCTTAGCTGAAGTCGACCTTGCCGCAATCAATGGAAATGTTGCCTTTGATGCGGGGATACGCTTGAATGATTCAATATTTCAAGAAGTTGTGGACTTAGAATCAGACAATCCCTTTATAAACGTCATTGCCGTTCGTTCTGAAGAGAAAGACAATCAATACATACAACGTCTTGTTGAACTGTACTTGTCAGATCCTGTTAAAGAAATTATTGAAACTGAAACAAACGGGAGTACACTTCCTATTTGGTAGCATTAAAAAACACTGTAATTTTATATACAGTGTTTTTCGGATATTAAACTTTACTTGGGGTTTTCACTCGCAACACTATTTCTTGGGGTGAGGTAATCTTGCTCTAGCCTCTGTCTTTAAAGAAGTTTGGGGATTTCTGTTGTAAACTGATTATCTTAGACCAGCAGAATAAAAAATCACTTTACTTTATGCACAATTAAGTGCTGTATTAAAGTGATTTTTTTTGTATTATTAGTTTAACGAGGTTAATAAAATGGTAGAAACCCCAAGTTTCCAGACCTAAGTTTCTACCAATCCAATACCTCCTATAAAGGAGTAAGAATATGATAACAGTTTTCTCAAACACATTCAATAATAAACAGTTTTCTCAAAAGGAATATTACAAATTTCTCAATTCAATTAATCCAAAAACAATACCTTGTCCGTGCTGTTCAAAAACAGATACACTGATTCGTTATGGATACTATCCGAAAACCATAATTACTGGGCGATTAACCATTGTCGTAGAAATCGCACGTTTCTTTTGTAATCAATGTAAGAGAACTCATGCAATAATACCAAGTAACTTACTTCCCTATTTTCAACTGTCTGTACCCACAATTGAAATAATATTAACCCATGAACTTGATAGCACGCTTTTAACTGATATTGATGAATCAACATATATTCGGATAAAAATACGTTTTAACGATTATGAATCGGTGAGACATTTAAGTTATTTGGAACGATTGAATTACTTCATATTATCCACAAAACGGAATATCTATCATTCCGCCATTACTTCACCAACATGAGAAAAATAGTTTTAACTCCTCAGATTGAATATAATGAAGATGGTTATTTAAATAACAGACAATCATTTTTATATTTAGGAGCAAGATACATAATGAAACCTTATCAAAATAGTCAAAGAGAGGCAGGGTTTCTATGAACGCTAATGCCACTCTTTTAAGTAACGAAAAAATTCTTGAATTATTTAACTTAGAACACCATCAAGTCCAGAAGATTGATATCAAAGGTCAAAGTGACGCATTGAATGTGTACATTACGCTTCAGGTAGAGGAACAAACATGCCCAATTTGTGAAAGCAAAACATCCACAATCAAAGATTATTCTGAAAAGAAGCTTCTCCACTCACTGGTAACACATATACCCTGTTACATTCGTTACCGTGCACGACGTTATAAATGCACAACGTGTAATAAATGCTTTTTTGAACACAATCCATTTGCGTATCGAAATATGAAGATTACTCAGCTGACCGTATATAATGTCCTGAATGATCTTAAATCGCCACATGAAACGTTTACCACAGTTGCCAATAGATATCGGTTATCTCCCACTACAGTATCATCTATTTTCGATTCCCACGTTTCTGTCTCCAGACAAAAACTACCCGCTTATCTGCTTATTGATGAATGTTATGCGTACCACAGTGATCGCAGTGATTATGTATGCGTTCTTATTGATGCAATGACAAAGAATATCGTAGATATATTACCGTCCCGTAAGAAACAAGACTTAGTCGCGTATTTTAGCCAAATCCCCCTTGAAGAACGCAAAGGAGTCTTAGGTATTGGAATCGACATGTGGTATAGCTATAGAGTCGTCGCAAAACAATTCCTTCCAAACGCGTTTATCAGTGTTGATCGTTTTCATGTTTATAGTGATTTAATGAAACGTATCGACTCTATTAGGGTAGACACTATGAAGAAACTAAAACCTCCTAAGAACTGGAAGCAAACAGAAGATAAAGTCAAAAGACAAGAATATTATAAGCGTGACCAGCAATACTATCTGCTTAAAAAGTTCAACTGGTTACTCTATAAAAACCCCAAAGCAACAACCACAGTTAAAGATAAGAAATACAATATATTTGATCCAAATGTACCGAAACAACGCAATAAGAAATTGGGAAAGTTTCTAAACCTTTACGACATAATAGACCTAATTCTTCAAACGAGCAATGGCCTTGAAGATGCATATAACATGAAGTTCTTACTCGATCAATTCTTCAATGAATCAAAAGCTGAGAATGCACACGAGAATCTGAACACACTCATCAGAGTGATGGCTCAGAGTAGAGTTGCATCAATCGTTGATTTTAGCCGAACTTTAGGAAAGTGGAAAAATGAAATTGTCGCAACTTTCAATAAAGTAGAAAAATGCACAAAGGTCACAAATAAGAAAACAGGAGAAACCCATTATGAAGTTTCCATAACACACATAAACAGTGCGTTGATTGAGAATCGAAATCGCATAATCAAGCAAATAAAAAACAATGCAAGTGGCTATCGTAATTGGGAGCGGTTTAGGAATCGTGTGTTGTATGTGCTTAATGAAGACGCAACATATCGAATTAACCCAATAATTAAAACAACCTATGACAAAGGACTCTCTTAAGAAATGACTCATTATTGATATACTATAACAAAAAGAGGGAAGCTATAGTCATGTGCGACTACGCTTCCCTTTGGTCTTTAACAAACTTGTTTGGGGTAACTTACTCCCCAAGTTATTTTATATCATTTTCTGAATTATCCCCAAGTTATTTCAGACCGCCTGTTTTTCTTTTTACTTCTTAAAGAAGATTCTTTTAATGTTTACACATTTCAACAGTTTCCTAAACGCTTGTTTCTCTTTAACAGATAGCGCTCGGTCATTGTGGTTACCATACCGAATGTCAAGGAATGGTTTAACCAAGGTTTTGTAAGTATTTTGATAGTCTTCAGGAATCATCTCTCCATAAAGTTCAACACCAACATGTTGCGGTCGCGCACATTGCCACTCAAGACATTTTAAGACCCCTACAAAGGTTTTTTGATAGGACTTCCCACGAGATATCATGAGATGCGTTAGCATCAAGCGTATCGCTCGTTTAAACACATAATACAACAAGCCCATCACACCAAGAATCATGATCCCGTATTGTATGGTCTGAGTTGGTGTAAGTTTATTGAAGTCGAAGATTACATTCTCTTCTATTTCTGTGGGTCTTGAGGGATTTTCATTTTGTTGTGGGTTATTGGTGTCTGGTGTTGTGGATTGATCAGGATCTGTTGGATCTGACGGGTTTGGCGTTGGTGTTTCTTGATCTGGTGTTGTGGATTCTTGATTTAGAAAATCAAAATTAAATGTTGGTGTTGCTTCAAATGGAATCCATCCATATCCGTCAAAATAGACTTCAGCCCAAGCATGTGCATCTGCATTTCGAATTGTATATTCTTGGTCTGTCACACTTGATATAACACCTGTCGAATATCCTTTAGCCCATCGTGCTGGAATCCCTAGTGATCTCAACAACACAACCATCGCAGTTGAATAGTGCTCACAATACCCTTCTTTCGTTTCAAAGAGGAAGTGATATACAAATTCCATTGTGTCCGGTGTATAAGCGACACTTTCGAGTGCATACTTAAAATCATCATTCTCAGCAAGATACTTACGAACCGCTTCAACTTTATCATACTGAGTTTGCGCATCTACTGTGATTTCGGATGCTAAGTTTTTTACACTTTGCGAAACTGAACTTGGAATTTGCACCCACAATGCAGGCATGGATTCTGGAACTACAACATTTCTCAGATCTTCTTCAGATATATCCAACTCATGCCATGAATAGCTCATTCCTTCAATTAAACTTTGATCTTGTGATGGAAGTTCAATACTTGAAAACCCGATGCGATTTCCTTCAATCGAATAGAGTCCAATATTAATCATCCGAAAATCCGAAATTGAATCAAAGGTTACGTTTCCAAAAGGGAGTGGAATATAGGGTAGTCCGCCTGATACATAGGTAATTGTGGATGTTTCCATGGACTCAGAGACTCTGTTATTGGCTTCCGCAAAGGTGTCTCCTTGCCTATATTGACTTTGATAGACACGGTCGTTTTCTTTCCACCCTTTACCGGAGTACTCATATTTATTTTCTAACTTCCAATAGGTCGGTTTTGTTTGTTTAACTCTGAATACTGTATTGTAATTCATCTGCAATGGGCCACCTAGCATCGAATCATCCAAACTATATCCACTATATGCACCTAACCCAGTTACACGATTTAATTGAAAAATACGATAGAATCCGTTATTTGACAAGTTTATTCGATAAGGATTCGTCGTTTGACGAATTGTAGTATAAATATCTTTATAAACAACTGGATAGTTTACAGATGCAAGGAAAAGCAAACCAACAAGAACGCAGGTTCCTAGAGTATAGAGTGGTTTTCTAAGAAGATCGTACTCATACAGAATCCATAATCGCCAGAGGATTGTGGAAATTACAAGTTGATAAAGTGGCAGTCTTATAATCACATTATTAAATGCAATAAGGATAAAAAAGTAGATAAGAATTACCGCGGATGCATACCACACACGCTGTTTTCTTACCGTTGATTTAATTAATATCACTAATACAAGACCAACTAGAAAGATCCCCACATCATAGATAATCAATGAACTGCTTCGATTGAAAAATCCATAAAGATTTCTCACGACGTACACCGTAAATGTTTGGACCCAGTCTAAAATCATGGTGGGTTTTTCTTGTAAGTAACTATAGGCTAATCCATACAGTGATATTAATTGTAATGGAATTGAGATCAGCTGTTGATCTACAAAGTTTTCAATGAAATTCACGATGAGAATAAACGCAATTAAATACTTTGTCTCAGTATAGATTGTTGAAGAAATAAAGGGGCTGACGATACTCAAAAATACCAATGAGGAGAGCGCAAATGTTATAAGTTTCTTTCTCATTTTAATTCACCACTTTCGTCAAATTCACCAATAATATCCAAAACTCCGTTTTGTTCAAAGACAACAAGTTGCTTATCACAATAAATCTGTGCAGTATTCTGTATTAGGTTCAAGCGTTTTGGTGAAAAGAGTATCGCATCATGTCGCACACTTCCAACGTCAAAATCATCGCACATTTTAAGCTCAGCATAATCACGGTTGATTGGATTAGGGATGTACTCATTTCCCAAAAGACCAAATTGTAGCGTTGTTCCATTGAAACAATTGACATCGAGTGTGTAAAAAAGTGATAGCATCCATTCTGCATTGGCATCATCTGCAGCAACGAAAATAAAGATAACTGGCTTATCATTTTCATGTTCATATTCACGATAAATAAGGGTATTTGTTTTAGATGATAATTTCCAATCAATACGATTCATACGATCACCTGGATTATATTCTCTAATGAGTTTGACATCAAAGGTCTCCCGATTTTTATAAGGTGCTTGAATGTTAAATTTTCGATCTAAATAATCCGCAACAAACGGTCCTGATTTATTAATCTCAGGACATATAATTAAATCCTTCAGTGTATCATCTATAAC
This sequence comes from Erysipelothrix larvae, assembly GCF_001545095.1. NCBI lineage: Bacteria > Bacillati > Bacillota > Erysipelotrichia > Erysipelotrichales > Erysipelotrichaceae > Erysipelothrix > Erysipelothrix larvae. Next base: position 133,447 of record NZ_CP013213.1, on the reverse strand, counting down.
ACGTCGTTCCATCAAACCAATAAAATCGCGTACATTTAATTGTAGTGAATTCATTTCGTATATTCCGCGATTAAGGATATGTGTCTTTACAGCTAAAATCTCGTGTTTTTTCGTAGGGAGCATTTTAAGTTCAGATTGTATGAGCATGTTGTTTACTTTAGTATTAAGTTGAATATTAAGAAATCTGAATCGAACATGTGTTCGCGTGTAGATTCTTACTTCAAGTGTTTCTTTATGAGTCAGGGTCATCTCTTTGGATAATCCTTCCATCGAAATATTGATTGGTAAAAAAAGCATGATTACCAACGCAATCATCAAGGTAGTAATAAAGAAGAGTAAAATCCAATTCGAATGGTTATTGAAGGTAAAAGCAAACACGACTAAAAAACACCACGCTAAGAAGACAATGCTGTTTCTTATCTGTGCACTCAGTTTCATTATTGAACCGGAGCTTTCACATTCGCTAAGATTTCTTCAAGGATTCGATCTGTGAAGTCATGTGCTGAGCGTGTATGCACACGGTGACTACATACTGGAACAAAGAGTGTCGAGAAATCTTCTGGAATACAGTAATCTCTGTTTTGAGTGACTGCGTACGCTTTCGCAACACGAACTAAGTCTAAAGCACCACGAGGGCTTACCCCTAGACGAATATTCGAATGTTTACGTGTTTGTCTTACTAAATCTAAAGCATATTCATACAATTCTTTTTTAATTGTAACCTTATCTACGGCGTCTTTTAAGTACATGATATCCTCACGAGACGCTACTGCTTGCAACGTTGGAAGAATCGTCTTACGTTGTGGCGACTCTAAAAGATCCAATTCTTCAAGATAGGTTGGATAGCCCATTGATAACCGAATAATGAACCGGTCAAGTTGCGCTTCTGGTAGTGGGTATGTCCCCTCATAAGTTGAAGGATTTTGCGTTGCCAGCACAAAGAAGGTATCGCCCAATGAATAGGTAACCCCATCCTGACTGACGTTTCCTTCACTCATTGCTTCCAAGAGCGCAGATTGTGTTCGTGGCGTTGTCCGATTAATTTCATCCGCTAGTAAAATATCTGTAAAGATTGGACCTTTTTTAAATTCAAAGTGTTGCGTTGATGTATTAAAGATTGAGATCCCAATTATGTCACTTGGCATCATATCTGGCGTAAACTGAACACGACTTGCTTGCAATCCCATAACCCTTGAAAGAGACCGTACGAGCATTGTTTTCCCGATACCTGGAACATCTTCATAAAGTACATGACCCCCTGCTAAAAAAGCAGCGAGTGTGAGTTGGATGACACTTTCTTTTCCAAGAATAACCTTGCTTGTTTCACTTATTATACGTTGTATAATCGGATTTCTTTGTTCCATAATCAGCCTCCATGTAATCTTATTTTAGACTATTTTACACTCTTTTCATAGTAAAAAAAGGATATAGTTTTATCCCTGCACATAATCACCAACTTTAATATTTATACACTCGATTAATTGATGTGGGTCAATAATAATCTGGCATCCTCTATGACCTCCACTTATAGCTATCACTTCCTGTTCTAAACAAGATTCATGAATATATGTTGGATACAATTTCTTCATCCCTATTGGAGAACAACCACCACGCTGATATCCAGTCTTTTGTGTGAGTTGATTAAGGGGAAGCATCGATAATGATTTATGACCACTTGCTTTTGATAATTTCTTTAGATCAACGTGCTCTGATACTGGAATCAAACAAACAACAAGATCATCTTTGTCGCATACTACTAATGTCTTAAAGACCTCTTCGACATTTCTTGAGACCAGACGAGCAACTTCTTCACCATCCATATGTTCTTTAGACACTTTAAATTCAACTACCTGATAAGGAATTTTAAGCTGATCTAATGTTCGCATTGCATTTGTCTTCATATCTAAAAATCTCCCATCATTTCTAAAAGATAGTATATCCTATCCTCAATGCTCATGCAAATTGCACCAAAACACAAAAAAACAAGACCCAAATCACGGGTCCTGCCTTTTAAAGTATATATTATCTACTAATTAGAATTTAGCAGCTACATAGTGAGCTGTACGTACTAATTGGTTTGTGTATGATGCTTCATTATCATACCAAGCAGCAACTTTAACAAGTGTTACGCCACCTTGTTTGATAACTTTAGTTTGTGTAGCATCAAATAATGAACCATAAGCCATACCGATGATGTCTGATGATACTAGAGGTTCTTCAGTGTAACCATATGATTCGTTAGCAGCAGCTTTCATAGCAGCATTTACTGCATCAGCATCACAATCTTTTTCAACTACAGCAACGAGTTCTGTGATTGAACCTGTGATAACTGGAACACGTTGTGCTCCACCATCTAATTTACCTTGTAATTCAGGAATTACAAGACCGATAGCTTTAGCAGCACCTGTTGAGTTAGGAACGATATTAGCTGCAGCAGCACGAGCACGACGTAAGTCACCTTTAGCGTGAGGAGCATCTAATGTGTTTTGGTCATTTGTGTATGCGTGGATAGTAGTCATAGAACCACCAACGATACCAAATTTATCATTTAATACTTTAGCCATAGGAGCCAAGCAGTTTGTTGTACATGAAGCACCTGAGATAACTGTTTCGCTACCATCAAGAATTTCGTGGTTTGTGTTGTAAACAACTGTTTTAATGTTTCCTGTTGCAGGAGCTGAAACGATAACTTTACGAGCACCAGCTTCTAAGTGAAGACCAGCTTTTTCTTCTGTTGTAAAGAATCCTGTACATTCAAGAACTACGTCTACACCTAATTCTTTCCATGGTAAGTTTTTAGGATCGCGTTCGCTTAATACTTTGATTTCATGTCCATCAACTTCAAATGCACCTTCTTTTACTACAACATCTTTGCCGTAACGTCCTTGTGCTGAGTCATATTTCAATAAATGAGCCAATGTTTTAGCATCTGTTAAATCATTGATTGCTACGATTTCCATATCGTCTGATCCGATGATAAGACGTGTTGCTAGACGTCCAATACGTCCAAATCCGTTAATTGCCACCTTAACTGTCATGTTTAAAGTTCCTCCTTATTTTTGACAACTATAATTATACACTATATGAGAAAATAGTCAATTGTGAGAACCTTATCAATCTACTGATTATCTCTATTAAATAGTGGTTTTCCATACGCATGGAACGCGGAATAGGCAGATAAAATTCTTATATGATATAAACGCTCAAAGAGCTCTTGATCATTAATACGTCCGAGCAAGAACGGTCGCTTCACTCTACGTGATTCAGGATAAAGTTTTCTTATCTGCTCCGCTGTAGTAGTTGTGAGGATAACCCTTGTCTGACCTCGACTCACAAACGACATCAATTGCATCAGAGTTCCACTCTTGTCATAACAACATTCTTTTACCTCTACATACCCATTATGTTGGATATAAGCAGCATATCCTACAAGGATATTATCAACCGTCAAGCCAACTATTTTTCCATTTTTTGCTGCATATTCTTTTTTCAACAGTTCAAAATCTTCCAATGTTCTCACAAAATACCCCGTAAAATGTTGCGTAAATGTCTCATATACGCGTTTCAAATCTTTAGCTTCTGGGTTTAGAAGAATTCCATCGATTCCAAATTCAAACATTGATCGAGCATTAATGTTATACTCGTAATCTTCGATAACAGGTTCAAAACCAAAATTTGAGAATATCTTGGGTTCGTAAGCACTTAATAATGTCACGATGTCTTTTTGTGATAATTCATCTAATAAAGCTTCCATGAATTTCTTCATATATCCTTGCCCTTGGTATTCTGGACGCGTCAAAAGCCCCGTGATATACGATACTCGAATCTTTTTATCATGGAGCGATAAGACCTTACTACGCACTTGGGCACTTGAAATGATTGACCCATCATTTCCGCGATATACATAACTTTCATCATCCTTATAGTGGTGATTAAAATAAGCATTGATTGACCCACCATCTTGATGGTGAAATGCTTCTTTCCAATATTTATGGATGAGATTTTTTTCTTCACTTCTTGCTTTATCTAACATACATGTTCCCCGCTCAATTATTCTTCGTCATCATCCTTTACTTCATGAACCGTAAACTCAACATCCACGACATCATCTGCAGATGTATTGCGTGGCGGTTCATTGTAGTGTGTTCGTGTTCTTTGTTCAGCCTGCCTTTTTGGTGCAAATATCTTATACAGAATATACACCACAAGGATTACAGGTGCTAGATAAACAAACAACTGAATTGCAAGCACAGGTAATATAATAAAGACTACGACAAATATCACAATTAAGATGATTGTTGCGATGAGATTAGACATAATGAATCCTTCTTCCTAACTTACTTATTATCATCGAATTTCTGTGCTAATTCAATGATTTTGTTGAAACGATGTTGTAATCCTGACTTACTTATTTTATTTCCAGTACGGTCCTGATATTCTTCGATGAGCTCATTAAGGCTTGCTTCTGGCATGTCCATCCGTAAGTCACCAACTTCGATTAGTTTTTGGTCAATATAGTTATACCGATTATTCTTAATCAAAGTATAAATTGCATCCAGTTGAGCACTTCCTGCCTTGATGCTTTTCATTTCATTTGCTACTTCACAGTTATCAAGACGCGTGAGGGAGTTTTTAAAATCGCGTTGTATTCGCACATCTTCAAATTCCATGGTGCTCTCATGAGCATATACAATTTTTAAAAAGTCTGCTATATGGTCTGCTGCCTTGATATAGACAACGGGTTTATTACGCCGAAGCATACTTTTCGCATTGAGCTCAAAACGTCCCAGAATTTTTTGAATAAATTCAGCCATTTCTTCATTATTGCATCGAATTTCAGCATGATAATTTGCTGTATTTGGTGCATTAACGCTACCACCTGCAAGAAACGCGCCTGCTAAATAAGCACGGGCATTCGCTTCTTTTACTACAATAATGTTATAAGGCACGGGCCGTAGTCCTTTAGATGAATAAATTCCTAAATCTTCTAAAATACTCATGGCCTGTTCAGTTACTAAGAGACGATAAATATTCCGTTTATCAAGGTTACTTCGTCTTAATACTGTGAGCTCGACTTCAGCGTGATACAACTCTTTAACAAGCGTCATGATAAATCGTGCAGTTGCTGCATTATCGAGTTCAATTTTCAGCATGATGACACGATTAACAATTTGCATGGAAGCGTTGAGATGCATAAAAGCACTCAACAGCGCTCGCTTTTGTTCTAAGTTATATTCTTGATGTGTTATTTCTTGTTTCACATCACTACTAAACGACATATCCCATCTCCTTTAATAATGCCTCAAAGCTTGCCTTCACTTTCACTGAATCGTGTCGAATTTGATCAACACCAGTTTTCAGTAAATCATGTTTCACAAGTCTGTACTCATGTTCAGTCTTCTCAAAGTGAACACCTTTACTTCCAGTCTCAAGATAACGCTTGGCAAGATTTTCATCTGTTTTAGTAATATTTTCAACAACAAAGTCAAACTTAATATTACAATGGCGCAAGATCGCATCAACATGGTCTTCACCATTATATCCATCTGTCTCACCTGGTTGAGTCATTGCATTACAATAATACACTTTTTTTGCCTTAGTGAATTCGAGTGCTCTTCTAATATCTGGAATCGCAACATTTGGAAGGATTGACGTAAAAAGCGAACCAATCCCAAAGAGAATCACATCTGCATTTACGATTGCATCAATGGATTCTTCGGTCGCACGTACGGGTTCATCATAAAATACTTCGGTAATTGCATTTTTAAACAAAGGGATATTTGATTCCCCCCGAACGATGGTACCATCTTCCATACGCGCAAGAAGCGTTAGCAATTGAAGTGAAGATGGAATAATGCGTCCTTTAACTTTCATAATCTTGGACACTGAACCAATTGCTTCCATAAAACTACCGGTGGTTTGAGTCAGTGCTGTAAGAATTAAGTTTCCCAGACTGTGTCCACCAAGGGATTCACTGTCGACAACGTTAAAACGGTAATCCATAATCGAAGACATTAACGATTGCTCATCTGATAAGGAAACCATCACATTTCGAATATCTCCCATTGCTGGCATCGAAAATTCATCTCTTAATCGTCCAGTACTACCACCATCGTCTGCAACGGTAACGATGGTTGCGAGTTCAATTCCTTCAACTTGTTTTATACCTCTTAAAATAACGGATTGCCCGGTCCCCCCGCCAAGGATCACCACTTTAATCATGGTAAACTTCCTTTGCATCACGATGATTCTTAAAGGTCACATATTGGTTGTGATAGTGATCAAAGAGCCAATTGGTTACTGACACTGATCGGTGTTGCCCCCCTGTACACCCAATTGCTACAGTTAAATGGTTTCGATTTTCAACCTTAGCAGATTGAAGCGCAAAGTCTAAGTAATCTGTTAAGTGTTTAAGCAGTTCCGCTGTCTTTTCATCGTTGATTACATAATCATATACTGGTTTATCATTCCCGCTCAACGATCGTAGTGTTTCATCCCAGTATGGGTTTTTTAACGATCGCACATCAAATACTAAATCTGCATCAAGTGGAAGACCATGTCTAAATCCAAATGACAAAAAACTAACTGATAGGGATGGTGTCGCATTCTTCCCAAATACTTCTTGTAAACGTGATGCGAGGTTTGCTTGTGTTATTAATGATGTATCGAGGATAAAGGTAGCTTCTTCCTTAATATCCGAGTATACATTTTGTTCCAACTCAATTGCTTCTCCTAATGAGTTCGCAACACCTGCTAATAATAATGGATGTTTGCGTCGTGTGTGCTTGTATCTTAAAAGCAAGGATTCATAACTTGCATCCAAAAAGAGCACACTCACATATGCATCCAGATTCTCAAGTGAATGCTTGAACTTGTAAAAGTCTTGTGCACTTACGGATAAAGCAACATGGTCATAGCGCACTTCGTTTCCATGTTGAATTGTGTTTGATAGTTCATCAATCAATGATGCAGGCAAACGATCAATACAATAATACCCCATATCTTCAAGTGCAGCCATAGCACTTGTCTTACCCGCTCCAGCTAATCCAGTTACCAATACGATTCTACGTTTCATAAATGACACCTCTCTCATTCATTATAGCAAAATTTTCACATACTTGATGAATTGAAGACGGTAGTTTTCTTCTTTTTTATTAAAATATCCACGCTTTACTTTCATTTATCACAAACCATCCGTTTTATCCCGTTGTTTTTTTATAAACAGGAAATGAAAAAGAGCCTTTTTATAAGTGGCTCTTTGATTTTGACTTGTTTAAACTGTTTCTTTATATAATTTCCATCCCATATAAACAATCCATACATATGCCAGTGTCTTTGGAATCATGAGCATTCCTACCAAAGGATATTCCGCGCTAAAGAGTACAACCGGAATATAAAATGCAAATGATAAAGCGATTGCAAGCGGCATAAAGCGAAATACCTTATCGTCTTTTCGCTTAACTAGGTGTGCAAACAACATAATAATCATGAATCCCATGATTGCGAAGGGTACATTACGAATGATACCCCATTTTAGTGGTTGATGATAACTTAGCCACTGATTTTGTGGGAGTAAACACAATCCGATACGAATAATTGCGAGTGCCCATAGAATAATTGTGACTGGCTTACGCCCTTCAACTTCATAACGTTCTCGCCAAATATAATAGAGAATCAGATAGAAAATCGTCATCGTAATAGACGTAACCAGTTTCCCAATGCCCAATGCTGCTGCATTTGCTTCAAGGCCAGTCGTCCAAAGTGCTACCATACGTGGTACGAGGTGAAAACTGTCCCCAACACCTAATAGAACCGCCATAATTCCAAACTTCTTCACAAGTCCGTTTGACTTGCCCTTTGTCATCATTATATAACCGGCTGTAATGACGCCAACCAAATAACAAATATCAAAAATAGTTTCAGCGATTGCTTGTGCCATATTCATGCTCCTTTTAGTAAACTACTCGTTTCACAACTTCAATAAAACAATCAATGTTTGGAGCGTTTGTTCTTAAGTTTTCCATCATATTCATGATGATCAAATCCGCAAAATCCACTTCTGATAGAGATTCATTCCAAATACTTGGAAGGATTTGCTCATCTTTTCCGATGCGTCGGATAATGTCGGTTCTTAGTACACTTTGCATCGACTGCATCCGTTGTCTCCCTATCACCTGCACATTGGTTAAACTGTTCATTAACGCACCCGTGGAATCGCTTATTTCTTCTTTTAAGAATTCATAAATGTCTCTGAGTTGTTGTGTGAAACACACAGCTGTTATTTGCCGATTCATTTCTATCAACGCATGTTTCCACGTTTCTTCAGTGATCACCAGTAGAATCTCATCCTTATTCGCAAAGTAATTGTAGATTGTGCCACTCGCTACACCCACCTTTTGTGATAATGTACGAATGCTAAGATTTTGTGGACCTTCTTGGTCTATGATTTCTCTTGCACACTCTAAGATACACTCGCGAAGAGTTTCGTCCTTTTTCCTCATAAATCTCCTTTCAGACAAATCAATATAAACGATTAAACGCATATAATGAACATGTTCATTTATAGTGTACTCCTTTATTTTGACTTGTCAAGCATTTAAATGAACGCGTTCATTTAAATCCATAATAATAGTAGGTCACTTTCAAAACCTACTAATTTGGTTTTATATTTTAATTGATCTTTTCTCAATTCGCCACCCAATGAACCAACACAGTACCAATCCATAGTTTTCAAGCGCTCCTACAAGGCTGATTATTTTTGTGGAATCAGATAAATAGCCTAGGAGATGGTTTGTTCCAAAATAGAACCCTCCAAGTGATAAGGAAAGTAGGAGTACTTGAAGATAATACCAGTCATATCTCAGGAATACTGCGACGATAAATGGAATGATTGCTAAGTTCCAAAAAGCAATTTCTCTTTGCCATCCAACAGCAACACCATATTCTGAGTGTGAACCCATAAATTGTGGAAAAAAGATTTGCAAGAACGCAGCGCTAACCATCAATATCATCACTATTATTAACATGACTCTTAAAAATTTATTCATTTTATAATTAAAGCTCATAATAAAAACCCCCTAGAACAAAATAAACCAGTCTCTGTGTTATAAGTATACCAAAGGGGCTCTTTGTTATTTGCGATACTTTTAGTAAGAATAAATAATTTTATATAGAATTAGGTAAAGCTTTTTAAACTCAGCAAAAAAGGCCGATTGGCCTTTACTTAGCTATAGTCTGAATGTAATGGAATGCTTCTTGTGCAGCAACTGATCCATCAGATGTCGCAGTCACAATTTGACGAAGTGGTTTATCCAATGCATCGCCTGCTGCGAATACACCTGGAACACTGGTATGCATGCGAGAATCTGCAATTATGTAACCTTGAGAATCTAATACACCAAGATTTTTCAAATACCCTGTTGCTGGATCAGCACCAATGTAAGGGAAAACACCATCCGCTTTAATTTCAAGTGGCTCATTTGTATCTGAATGCACAAATTTCATTCCAGAAATTTTTCCATCATCATTAAGAATATAAGCAGCTGGTTTATGTTTACGAACTACTTCTATTTTTGGATTCTTCAACAATTCTTCTTGGGCATGTGTATCACCACGGAATACATCCCGTCGTATCACAATCGTCACCTTATCCGCAAATTGGGTGAGGTAAACTGCTTCTTCAAGTGCTGAGTTTCCACCACCAATTACAATCACATTCTTTTGTTTGAAAAATGCACCATCACAAACAGCACAATAAGAAAGTCCCCGTCCCAAGAGTAATTCATCTTCTGGGAATCCTAGGGTTCTTTCAACAGTTCCAGTTGCAGCAATAACAGCTTTTGCAGTATAGCGACTACCATCTTCTGTAACCACCACACGCACATCACCATCAACTTCAATGTCTTTAACATCCCCATAGAGATATTGTGCCCCATAATTAGTTGAGTGCGTATACATTTTCATTGATAAATCTGCACCATTTATTGAGTCAATACCTGGATAATTGCAGATAATATCTGTTTTTATCATCTTTCCACCGGGTGCTTCACGTTCCATCATCGCAACATTTAATCCAGCACGAGATGCATATAAAGCTGCGGTCATCCCTGCAGGACCACCACCGATAATAATTACATCATATTGTACGTCCATTCATGATCCTCCTTTAAAATTTCGAGAAGTTCATTCCAATCCGAAATGAGTCTGTTTGGTTCTTCAACACGAAGTGCTGCTTCTCTTTTTTCGTCAAACAAATATCCAATCGTAAATGCACCTGCACGTCGACCAGCAACAATGTCTGTTGGTGTGTCACCAATATATATCAACTGTGATTGATCAGCGCACAGTTCTCGTGCTGCCTTCAGGATACCATCAGGATCTGGCTTATGCTTTTCATATTCATGAAGTCCGTATACCAAGTCAAACAGATGTGTCATGTTCGTAAGCTCAAGCGCATAATCAATCGGTTCTTTTAATTTGCTGGAAACAATACCAAGGGTATATCCTTCATCCTTAAGCTTTTGAAGAACTTCAATCGCATGATCCATAGGCTTAACATATTCTTTGTGAAGTTTCATGTTTAGCATTCTGTAATAGGCGACAACTTCTTCCACTTCATCTTGTTCAAAGTACAATCCAAAACTATCCCACAGTGTTGGACCAATAAATGAGTAATAATCTTGTTCTGTTAATTCAAGGTCTGGTTTACGTTCTTTAAACACCGTTTTGAATGTTTCAAGGATAAGTGCTTGCGTATCCATAACGGTACCATCAAAATCCAATAACAACAACGGTTTTGACCGTTTCGTAAATCGTCTAAATCCGCCAAAGGTTCCAAAAATACCCACTGCGATGAATACAAGACTTGTCGCTTGAGCGGTTCTAATCCCCATAAAATAAAGGCTATCTGTTCTAAATCCTTCAACCCAAAAACGCACCACACCATACCACATGAGATAGGCGAACACTAAGTCACCTCGTTTTGGCTTACTGAATCGTTTTAGTACAAGAACAATCAAAATCCACCCAAGGACATTGAGTGAGCTTTCCATAAAGAATGTTGGCATACGATATTGACCGTTGATAAACATTCCATTCTTGATAAATTCTGGAAAGAAGTTAAAGAAACTTTCAGATACTACTGTCCCATAGGCTTCTTGGTTCATGAAATTTCCCCAACGGCCTAAAGCTTGAGCAAGCAATACGTTTGGAACAATCATATCTGCCCAATGGAGGAAAGCAATTCCTTTTTTCTTTAAATAGTAATAGGCAAACCCTGAACCAAGCACGAGTCCGCCTTGAATCGCAAGACCCCCATCTCGTGTCATTAAGATCTCAATTGGATTACTCAAATAGTTCGGTAGATTGTAAAAAAGTACATACCATAAACGCGCACCGACAATTCCAAAAAACATCACACCAATAAAGACGTTGTCCAAGATTTCTTCATCATAACCTGCTTTGCGAATATTATAGCGACTTATTAAGTAGGCAATATAAGCCCCTGTTACAATTAATACCGCATACCATGCAATCGATAAAGACCCGATTTGCACGAATGTTTTCATATCTGGAAAAAACTGAATCATACGTCTTGCTCCTCACTCATCTTCCTCATGTGATCCATCACACGTTTATCAAATGTTTCGGCAGCATTAATCCCACGTTGCTTCAACATAAAGTCACGCACACCTGATTCAACAAGTGCCGCCATATCTCGGCCTTCTTTAACCGGGAATACCAACTTCGGTAATTTTTCATCAAATATTTCAAAGATTTCTTCATCTTCAATACCAATTCTTCGGTATACATTCTTAGAATCCCAGGGTTGAAATTCAATCACAAAATCAACATGCTCTTGTTCTAAGAACGCACGTACACCAAACATTTGAGTTACGTCAATAATTCCAATTCCACGAATCTCAAGTAATCCTCGCGTAAGTTCAGGCGATGTTCCCATCACTCGATTGCGTACCACCCAGCAATCAACACGGTCATCCGCTATTAAAGAGTGCCCTCTCAGTATGAGTTCTAGTGCAACTTCACTTTTCCCCATGCCTGACTCACCAATCATCAAGACACCTTTACCAAAAACATTCATCAATACACCATGAATATTGATTACAGGTGCGAGCATCTCATCAAGTAAGGACACAACTTCAACAATTACTTCCGAGCTTGTGACTTTAGTTGTAAGCACTGGGTAATTTTTAGCGTTTGCCACTTCCAACAATTCCTTTGGAACATCATTACCACCCGATACAATAATCGTTGGTGATTCGTCATTTGTTAAGAAATCAAAGCGATCTTTAAGGGTTTCTGAATCCATTCCACGAATGTATGCAGATTCCTTGTTTCCAATAATGTTAACGCGTTTACGCTCTACATGATCATAAAACCCTGTGAGTTCAAGTCCAGGTCGTGATGTACTTTGTAAACGAATTGGACGTTTGAGTGCATCCTTATTTCCCGCTACTTGCTTATAACCTAGTTTATCAACCAAAACTGATACTTCGCATGTTTGAAGTTCCATCATATCATCCTTTCGCTAGTATTTTATTTAAGTAATGACCTGTATAGCTTGTTTCGCATTTCGCAACTTTTTCTGGAGTTCCACTGACAAGAATTGTCCCACCACGTGTTCCACCTTCAGGCCCCATATCTATAATATAATCGCTTGACTTAATTACATCAAGGTTATGTTCAATTACAAGCACGGTATCGCCTTGATCAACAATGCGTTGTAAGACACCAATCAACTTCTCTACATCATATGAGTGAAGGCCTGTCGTAGGCTCATCCAACACAAACATCGTTTTCCCTGTGGAAGGGCGTTGAAGTTCACTCGCGAGTTTAACACGCTGTGCTTCTCCACCCGATAATGTCGTCGCACTTTGCCCAAGTTTAATATAGTCAAGGCCGACATCACATAAGGTTTGCAATCCATTTTTTATCTTAGGGATTGCACTAAAGAAATCAATTGCTTCCAAAATACTCATATCCAATACATCAAATATTGTCTTGTCTTTATAAGTAATGCTGAGGGTTTCGTCGTTGTAACGTTTTCCATCACATTCACTACACTTCACGTAAACATCTGGTAAAAAATGCATTGAAATACGCTTTACACCATCACCCTTACACGTTTCACAGCGTCCGCCAGGAATGTTAAAGGAGAATCGTCCTTTATCATACCCCCGCATTTTTGCTTCGGGTGTGCGTGCAAACAACTCACGAATGTCATCAAATACTCCGGTATACGTTACAGGGTTTGATCGTGGAGTTCTCCCGATTGGATTTTGATCGATTGTTATTAATTTGTCAATGTTCTCAAGACCCTTGATTTTCTTATGTTTACCCGGCTTGATACGCTGACGTCCAAGCTCATGATAAATTGCCTTTGATAATACTTCATTCACTAACGAAGATTTACCACTACCACTCACTCCCGTGACTGAAATAAAGGTTCCAAGTGGGAACTTAACATTCACATTTTTAAGATTATTTTCTTGTGCTCCTACAACTTCTAGGAACAACTTATTCCCTTTGCGTCTTTTCTTAGGCACTTCTATTTTACGCACACCACTTAAATACTGACCCGTAATAGACTCTTTTGTATTCTTAATCACTTCAAGTGGGCCATTTGCAATGACTTCGCCACCTCTTTCACCCGCACCAGGACCAATATCAACAATCCAGTCTGATTCTTCCATTGTTTCTTCATCATGTTCAACAACGATTAAGGTATTTCCTAAATCACGCATACGTTTTAATGTATCAATGAGTCGCGCATTGTCTCGTTGGTGAAGCCCAATTGATGGTTCATCCAAGACGTACAGAACACCCGATAATTGTGATCCGATTTGAGTTGCAAGACGAATCCGTTGTGCTTCTCCTCCCGATAAACTTCCAGCGATACGATCAAGAGTTAGGTATTCAAGTCCAACATTCACTAAGAATTGAAGGCGGTCTTTGATTTCTTTAAGTACAAGCTCAGCAATCTGAGCTTTCATTGGATCAAGTTTGAGATCAATGATAAATTTTAAAGCATCTTCGACTGATTTCTGTGTAAATTCATACAGATTTAACCCACCTACTCTAACTGCCAAGGCAGATTCGTTCAGTCTACTTCCATGACAAACACTACATACTGCTTCTGACATAAAGGATGCATACCATTCACGTGAAGATGATGATGTTGTTTCACGATGTCTTCGTTCAATCATCCGTGCAACACCTTCAAGCGGCTCATTGCGTTGGAAGACATTTCCAGAACGTGATTCGATTTTGTACTTCACAGGAACCTGACTTCCGTTTAGTAAAATATCCATTTGTTTCCCGGTTAAACTTTTTAGCGGTTTATCAATATCTACTTTTGCGAAGTTACATAATATCTCAAATGTTTGCCATTCAATATTCTGGGTATTCACAATGTTCTTGTAGTAACGAATACCCCCTTTTGAGATAGGCAAACTTGGATCTGGAATCAAGAAATCCTCATCCACTGACTGTGTAAATCCAAGGCCATTACAATTATGACATGCTCCAAGTGGTGCATTGAATGAGAACAGACGTGGTTCAATATGTGAAATACTAAATCCACAGATTGGACATGAGAATGTGTTTGAAAACACGATAATCTCATCGCCTATCTTCACGTTCAGAATCCCTTCACTCAGTTTTAATACAGTTTCAATTGAATCGTTTAGACGATAACGGCTATCGTCACGTTTCACAATACGGTCAACAACTACGGAAATCGTATGTTTCTTATTTTTTTCTAATTCAATCGGTTCTTCTAAAAGGTGTAATTCACCATCAATATAGGTTCGTAAATATCCCTCTTTTCGAAGTGAATCCAACAAATCTTTGTGTTCCCCTTTTTGATCTTTTACCACGGGCGCTAATAGTTCGAGTCGAGATCCATCTTCATATTCCATAATACGATCTACCATTTGCTTCACAGTTTGTGATGTAATTTCAATATTATGATGTGGACAATATGGCGTCCCTACACGCGCATAAAGAAGTCGTAAATAGTCGTAAATTTCAGTTACAGTCCCCACTGTAGAACGCGGATTATTGCTTGTTGTCTTTTGGTCAATCGCGATTGCAGGCGAAAGTCCTTCAATGACTTCAACATCCGGTTTTTCCATGTTATCAAGAAATTGACGAGCATATGAGCTAAGGGATTCCACATATCTACGTTGTCCTTCTGCGTAAATTGTATCAAATGCAAGAGAAGTCTTTCCTGAACCTGATAAACCAGTCATAATGACAAGCTTATCTCGAGGTATCTCTAAAGAGATATTCTTCAAGTTATTCTCTTTTGCCCCCTTTATAATGATTTTATCGTTTTTCATAAACCCTCCGAGTCTTTTGTTATTATATCACGATTATGTGCGTTTCAATAGCATCACGAACTGGCAAAAAAGAAACAGTTCCCTGCTTCTTAATCTAAATACATATGATAGAGTTTTGCAATCTTAGAATCATCTAAATCGAGTTTATTATAAAGAAAATTCGTTCTGTTTCCAAAATTATCATCAATTAATTTTATCGCGTGTTTAAGATAGGATTCCTTTACACGTAGCATTTCATACATGTTTTGAACCAATGGTTCTGATACACCTTGTTCTCTAAGCTCGTTAATTCTAATTTGGTTATCATGTTCCCTTAACTCATTTGTAAGCAAATAGTCTTCCATGATTGTATCATCATCTACATTTAAAGCTGTTAACAAATAGAGTGCAGCAATCCCCGTACGGTCTTTCCCTGCAAAGCAATGCCATAACAATGATCCGCCTTCTTGGTTTAATAGGATATCAAAAAATTGACGGTACTGTGATATTGCATTGTCGCTAAGAATAAATGATTCATATGAACGCATTAAAGACTCATCTGCTGATACATTGGAGAGATATTCAAGGAAGGCTTCTTGAGTCGTGGAATATTCCGCACCTCCAGAAACATCGAGTAAGTGATTCGTTGCTCCCTGTATCTCAGAATTTGGACTCTTTTCTGCTTCAATTGGGCGTCTTAAATCCACGATAGTCTTGAGTTGATAGACGGTTTCAAGGGTTTGAATTTCTTGGCTTGGAAGGTCATATAATTGACCACTACGCAATAATTTATAAGGCTTAATCGATTTCCCTTCCTGATTCTTCATGCCACCCAAATCTCTAAAGTTAGACAATTTCACAAATGTTTTATCAACCATATAAGCACCTCCGTAATGTGTACTATTATATCAAAAATCCAAACCTTTTAGTATACATTTAAGAAACCTTCCCCTCAAATCCATTGTTCTTTATCAAATCTTAGGAATCAAAAATGACATGCTGTGATAAGGTAATATCGCAAAGCATCTCCCTACTTCATGAACCGATTGATTAATTTATGTGAACCCAGGACATAAAGAAAACGGCATCTGCCGTTTTTCTTACATCAAACTCTTATATAGATCAATATACTGATCTGCGGATTTATCCCATCCAAAATCTTGACGCATAGCATGCCGTACAAGCCGCGTGTATGCTGGTTTGCGACGGTAAACTTCAAGCGCTTCATCAATCATGTGCATCATGACTTCAGCTGAGAAGATATTAAAGCTAAAGCCCGTTCCTTTTTCTTCAAAGCGGTTGTAAGGTTCTACTGTGTCTTTAAGCCCACCTGTTTCATGAACGATTGGAATTGATCCATAACGCAGTGCGATCAACTGTGAAAGTCCACATGGTTCAAATGCAGAAGGCATTAGGAAGAAATCGCTGGCTGCATAGATTTGTTGTGCAAGCGATGCATCAAATTCTATCCGAGCAGACATCTTATGTGGATATCTTCCTGCCATTTCTTTATAGTAGGACTCATATTCATACTCACCGGTTCCTAACACAACATATTGTACTTCACGTTGCATCAGTGGCTCTAACACTGCAGAAACAAGTTGGAATCCTTTCTGGTCCGTTAATCGACTGATACTTGCGATCATTGGAATGTTTGGATTCACTTCAAGCCCTAATAGTTTTTGAAGTTCTTGTTTATGTCTGTATTTCCCGGGTAATCGTTTATCAGAGTAATTATCAAATAATGCATTGTCCGTTGCTGGATTATAGAGATCTGTATCAATACCATTCAAAATCCCATGGAGTTTCCAATCATTGAAACGCAACACACCATCAAGGGTTTCCCCAAACTCTGATGTTTTGATTTCTTCAGCATATTGTGGGCTTACTGTAGTCACACAATCTGCATATTGGATCCCACCTTGAAGGAAGTTTACTTTATCATAGTATTTTACACCTTGATCCACAAAGCTTTCCATACCAATCCCAAAGCAACTCTCAAGGATGATTGGGTTATATATCCCTTGGAACTTAAGGTTGTGGATTGTTAATACTTTTCGAATATTCTTGAGTGGTTCCATCCATGAATACTTATGCACAAGCAACATAGGAATCATTGCTGTGTGCCAGTCATGCACGTGAATAATATTTGGTACAATACTGAGACGATCCATAATCTCGCATACTGCCATCGAAAAGTAGGCAAAGCGTTCTCCATCATCCCAATGTCCATAGAGTCCTTCACGCTTAAAGAAGGATTCATTATCTACAAAATAATACGTAACCCCTTCTAACACAAGCTTTTTAACACCACAATAAACATGCCTCCACCCCATCTTTATTTTAAAATCTAAGATATGTTCAACAGCATCGCGATATTTATCAGGGATTTGGCTATAGAATGGTAAAATCACTTCTACTTCAATCCCTTTTTCAATTAATGTTTTTGGCAAAGCACCCACTACATCCGCAAGACCACCAGTCTTTACAAACGGCACGCACTCTGCAGCTGCAAAGAGTACTTTCATAGTTTATCTCCTAATTGAATGTGTGCCTTCTTGCTTATTACAATTGGATTATCGGCGGTTCCAACAATTTGCACACCGGATTCAACCACAACCCCTTTGTCCAAAATAGCATATTCAATCCGTGATCCGCGCTTAACCTTAGCACCTGCACCAATTACTGAATTTCCTACAAATGCTTCTGGTTCAATCAATGTTTTTCTTGATATAATTGAGTTTTCAACATGCCCTTCAATGATGCATCCTGTTGCTATCTGCGCATTTTTTACCACCGCATTTTCACCATAATAGGTCGGTGCTCCACTCTTTGAACGTGTTACGATACAGTTGTCGCCTTTGTGTAGTGAGTCAAAGATTTCTGGTCGTAACATTGACATATTTGCATCGTAGTATGCTTGAACGGATGTAATTTTCGCAAGATATCCTTCATATTCATAGAAACGAACTGGATATTTTGTAAGGTTTGCACGAACTAAGGATCCAATATCTACTAAGTAACCTTCTCTTTCTGCTGTTTCAAAAATATCAAAGAGTGTTGTACGATTAATTACGTATACACCACAGTCTACCGCTACATTTTCTTCAGATACAGTAGACATAAGTTCTATGTCTAAAAGTGATTTATCATCGCCAATGACATAAACTGCTTCTGTTTCTGCATCAATTGCAGCTTGTAATGGCATTTTCTTATAGGCAACTGTAATTTCACCTTCATGTTGTTCATGCCAATTCAGCACTTCAACTAAATCAATATTATGCACAGCATCGCCTTCCATAATGACAACATAATCAGCATATGCACGGTCAGTAAACATCATATGATTTTCATAAAAACTTTCGTTTTGTTGGTGAATTAAATAATCCGCTAATTTCCGACGTTGGTGAGAGTATGTAAATACCCCTCCATAAAGCGATCCATCGAGATCCCAATCACGTCCACTGCGAATATGGTCATAAATTGAACGACCACTTTCTTCAATGAAAATCGCAACAGACTCAAGGTTTGCTTGAGACACACTTGACAACATAAAGTCGATAATACGATACCTTCCATCAAATGGTAGTGCGGCAATTGGACGATGATCTGTTAATGGTTTTAACTTAACTTCTTGCCCTGCAAGATTAATAATTGCACATACTTTACTGATTCTCATACTACACCTCCACGACCACTTCACGGTAACCAATTACTTCAATATTATTTTCTTGACCTACAATTCTTACATTGTCTTTAATGATTGCACCTTCACCAACGATCGCATATTCAACAACCGCACCATCTTTGATTTGCGCACCTGGCAATACAACAGAATTACGTACAATAGCACCTTTGCCTACATTCACAAAAGGCGAAAGAATTGAAGATTCTACTGTACCGTTGATTGAACATCCATCAACAACAAGCGAGCGTGATATCACCGCTGATTCTTTAATAAATTGGGGTGGTGCCACAACTGATTTTGTATATACTGGCCAGCTTTCATCACGAATATCAAGTTCATGATTTGGGTTGATAAAGTCCATGTTTGCTTCCCAAAGACTTTCAATCGTTCCAACATCTTTCCAATACCCTTTAAATCCAAACGCATATACACGCTCTTTATTTTCAATATAGGCAGGAATCACATGTTTTCCAAAGTCTAACATATATCCTTCTTTTGCTTGGTCATCCACTAAATAATGGCGGAGCTTCTTCCAGCTAAAGATATAGATTCCCATCGACGCAAGATTTCCTTTTGGATGTTCCGGTTTTTCTTGGAACTCTACAATGCGGTTTTCTTCGTCAGTAGCCATAATACCAAATCGTGAAGCTTCTTCCATTGGCACTTCTAAAACAGCGACTGTTAAGTCCGCATCATTCTTCTTATGTTCTTCAAGCATTTTGTCATAGTTCATTTTGTAAATATGGTCGCCCGATAAAATCAGCACAAATTCAGGATTCTTCGAGTCAATGTATGCAAGGTTTTGGTAAATCGCATTTGCAGTCCCTTTAAACCATTGATCACCATCAATGCTTGAGTATGGTTGAAGAATTTGAACACTTGTGTTCTGTCTGTCAAGACCCCATGATGCACCTTTCCCAATATGTTCGTTCAGTTCGAGTGGTTGGTATTGTGTTACCACACCCACATCAAAAACATTTGAATTTGCGCAGTTGCTTAATGCAAAATCAATGATACGATATCGCCCTCCAAATGGAACCGCTGGTTTTGCAGTCTCACGTGTTAATTTCCCTAAACGTGACCCTTGTCCTCCCGCGAGGATCATTGCTAACATTTCATTCTTCATAAGTCTATTTCCTCTCTAGTATTAATACCCCGTACGCTGGTACGACTAATTCAACTGAATATGGTTGGGAATCATGTGGTACTTCTTCTGCCTTGACGTTTTGATCATACCAAACCCATGAACCTCCAAACTCTCGTGATTCTGAATTAATGCGAATGCTGTACTCCCCCAAATTACTCACACCGACTCGGTGTGCTTTATGTTCGATTGGCTCAAGGTTAATTACTGCATATATTGACCGCTTCGAACTGTTTCTTTTTAAGGCGATAATCAATGGATTATCGTGACTTGCCTGGAGTATGGTTAATCCTTCAGGCTGATACTCAAGCTCATAAAACTCGTCATTTTCTAAATATAGATAATTGAGTGTTCTTACAAAATGTTGGTATTCCCGGTTATATTCATACCCAAGTACACCCCATTCCAATTCTTCATAATAGCGCCATTCGAGATATTGACCTAACTCATTTCCCATAAAGTTAAGTTTTTTCCCTGGAAGGAACATCATTAATCCATAAAGAACTTTCAATTGGGCAAATTGGTTATATCGATCGCCTGGCATTTTCGCAAGTAATGATCGCTTTCCATGGACGACTTCATCATGTGATAGTGCCAAAATGTAGCGCTCGTTATATTGATACATAAATACAAACGTCGCCAATTGCATATGGTGAACGCGATACAGTGGATCCAATTCAAAGAATCGCAAGATATCATTCATCCATCCCATATTCCATTTGTAATCAAATCCTAATCCCGTTTCACCCGTGTTTTTTGTGATGCCATTCCATGCAGTGCTTTCTTCCGCAACTGTGAAAGCAGTCGTTTCGGTGTGGATTAAGTAATTTAGTTCTTTCAAGAACTTAACACCCTTGTGATTTATATTGGTCCCATCCTCATTGAGAACGTGTGGTGGTAAATCATAATCAAGATAGAGCATGTTTGATACTGCATCAACGCGAATTCCATCAACGTGGAACTCATGAATCCAGTACATTGCACTTGAGAACAAGAAGCTCTTCACTTCATTTCGACCAAGGTCAAAGTTTCTTGCACCCCACCGTTGATTCATAGCACATATTTCATTTTGATATTCAAAGGTGTTGGTCCCATCAAAACTAGCAAGTGCATCACTGTTTTGACAGAAATGACCGGGCACCCAATCTAAGATTACACCAATCCCATTACGGTGCGCCTCGTTTACAAAATGACGTAGCCCTTGTTTATCACCATAGCGTGAAGCAACTGCAAAATATCCTGTAATTTGATATCCCCACGAAGCATCTAATGGATGTTCCATAAGCGGCATAAACTCGATATGCGTATATCCCATTTCTTTAACATACGGAACTAGTTTATCGGCTAACTCATAGAATGAATACGCCGACCCGTCATAATGACGCATCCATGATGAAGCATGGACTTCATAAATATTTAGCGGACGACTATCGGAATCCACTGCTTTATTTTGTTCATACCAGGCTTCATCTGTCCAAATAAATTCAGGTTCGAAGTAGATTATCGAAGCATTCTGAGGTGGCATCTCAAACTTTTGGGCAAATGGATCAATTTTCATATGATGGTTATCATTTTGATCGACAATTAAATACTTGTAATGATTCCCTTCATACACATTGTTTACGTGTGCCACCCAAACACCACTTTGAAACAACGGTTCCATCCATATTGGTTCCCAATTTGAGAAATCGCCAACTACGGCAACACCTTTTGCACAAGGAGCCCAGACACTAAATCGAACGCCATCACCATCTCTATGCGCTCCTAATATTTTATAAATATGGATGTGCTTCCCTTCATTAAAAGAAAGCACTTCATCTAACAAACGTGTCTCTTTCACATCGCTCCCCCTTCTCTATAAAAAAGACTATTCAAAACGTGCAATTTAAAAAATCGACGTGAATAGTCTAGTGCATGACTAAAGAACGGTAGAGTATGAATATTCAAGCTAATGTCCCTTACAAACATTTTATACACATCCTTTATTCACTATTTTTTTCTTTTTTAGTCGGAGTTTCCGTTTCATCTCGCCCTAAAGATGCGAGTTGGTCTCTCACTTTAACGAAGAAAACTTGGTATCCGCAATAGAGTACAAGAAACACCCCCAAAACTATAAACATGTAGCTCATATAGATACCACTTTGTCCGCTTCCATAAACAGGTTCACCATCAAGCACTGCGACTCCATTTGTATAGAGCATCACAATCCCTAGAATCATAAACCCTAAGTTAAGCGGTTTCGATATAAGTATTGTAATTGTTTGAAGTGTAATCGATAGATTTCCTTTATCTCCAGGTCTTTGATTTCTACCCATAATTTTACCTCATTTTATACATCACTTACTTCTAACTTTATTATTACATATTTTCATCTTAATAACATTAAAAAATGTGCTTTTTTGAGAAACATTTGTATAAATTTATTCTCTGACCAAACAAAAAATTTCATAATATTTGTAAGGGCTTTTAGTATATTAATCATTTACTCTACGCGACTTTACATACTTATTAAACGATTTTATGGTTGCGTTTACATTTTTTAGGTCATTTCGTGCATCATTCGATCGTTTTACACCTTTAAATTCCAAGTTCTTTTATCTCGATTTTTTTAGTTTTTGACAATAATTCTATTTATATCGGGAACACTAAAAAAAAAGCAACACCATTGCTGATGTTGCTTGATTTACTTATCGCACCGTGCCATTTGATGCAATAAGCTCTTTGTACCAATAAAAAGATTTCTTTTTATAACGATCCAGGGTGCCACTGCCATCGTTATTTTTATCAACATAAATAAACCCATAACGTTTTTTCATCTCACCAGTTCCTGCAGAGATTAAATCAATCGGTCCCCACATAGTATATCCCATGAGATCTACGCCATCCTTAATTGATGCTTCCATCGCCTCAACATGTTGTCTCATATAATCAATACGATAGTCATCATTCACTGTCCCATCAATCAATTCATCATGTGCCCCGAAGCCATTTTCAACAACCATCAAAGGAATCTTATAACGATCATAGAGTTTGTTTAGGGTGTAGCGTAATCCAAGAGGATCAATTTGCCATCCCCATTCACTTGCCTTAAGATATGGATTTTTCACACCACCCATTAGATTTCCACCGGTCAATTCTGTGCTGTCTTGAGCTGTTTTACAGTTTGACATATAATATGAAAACGAATAGAAGTCAACAGTGCCTTCTTTGAGAATCTTTTCATCACCATCTTCACACTGAATTGTTATGTTATGTGTTTTGAAGTAGTCTTGCATATAGTAAGGATATTCACCCTTTACTTGTAAATCAGCACAGAAATTATTCATAAAGTTCTCATATTGTTGTGTCAAGAGAACATCTTCAGGATTTGGAGTGAGTGGGTACATTGTGATATACGCAATCATATTCCCGATTTTAAACTCCGGATTAATCTTATGCCCTTCAATGACCGTTTTAGCACTTGCTAGAAACACATGGTGCAATGCTTGGAACTGTTGTTGTGGATTTGTGATTTTACCCTTCATTGCGTCTTCATCATAAATTCCCAACACCTTCAACTGACCTTTTGGTAGCATACCAAAGTTAATCTCGTTAAACGTGAGCCAATACTTAACCTTGTCTTTGTAGCGTTTCATTACGGTTGTTGCATACTTTACAAACACATCAATCGTCTTGCGATTTGAGAACCCATTATATGTATTCACAATTCCCATGGGTACTTCAAAATGACTGAGTGTAACAAGGGGTTCAATACCATGTTTCAAACATGCATCAAACACTTTATCGTAATGCTCAAGTCCCTTTTCATTTGGAACTGAATCATCGCCATTTGGAAAAATTCGAGACCATGCAATTGACATTCGGTATACTTTGAATCCCATCTCCCCAAAAAGAGCAATATCTTCTTCAAACCGATGATAATGATCAATCGCTTCATGACTTGGGTAATATTGATTCCCATCGATTATTTTATCGAAAATGCGGGGTGTCTTTACATCCCCACCACGACTATGATCACAGATGCTTGGTCCTTTACCGTCTACGTTCCATGCGCCTTCGCATTGATTCGCAGCTGTAGCACCTCCCCATAAAAATCCCTTTGGAAAACTCATCTTAATCATCCTTCCTATTTAAAGATTGCTGTGATACATTGCTCCCCATGATTTATCGTTTTTACTGTTTCAGAAACAACATCTAGATAATCATTGGTATTCGTAATAATCACAGGTGTAACAACTGAATACCCTTCATTTTTAATTGCTTCAATATCAAAGCTAACAAGTGGTTGACCCACTTTTACACGATCTCCTTGATTTACATGACTTTCAAAGAATTTACCATCAAGTTGTACGGTATCCATACCAATATGAATCAACACTTCGGTCCCTTGTTCCGAAACAATTCCTACTGCATGTTTTGTTGGGAACATTACTGTAACATGACCATCACAAGGTGCATAAACTGTTCCTTCTTTAGGGTTAACTGCTAAGCCTTTCCCCAAAGTCTCTGTTGAGAATGCTGGATCAGATACCTTTGTAAGTTCAACAACATCACCACTTAACGGACTCATGATCACGTCTTTTCCACCTTTTTCCTTTTTTGGAGCGTCTGGTTGCGGTGCTTCGTCTTCATCTTTATAGATGACATATGTTGCGATAAATGATAAAGCAACTGCTACTGCGATCGATATTAACATACCATTCATATTCTTCATTCCAGCATCCACTGAGATATATCCTGGGAATGAGAAGACACCCAATCCAGCCATACTTACACGTTGGACATCAAGTGCTCCTGCAACAGCACCACCACACGCTGCACCAATACAAGAAATGATAAAGTACTTAATGCGTGGCAAGGTAACACCATAGATCGCTGGTTCAGTAACGCCAAAGATTCCGGATACCCATGCTGGAAACGCAATTTCACGTAATTTCTTATTCTTTGTTTTTAGCCAAATTGCGATTACAACTGCTGTTTGTGCAAAGGATACAACCCCAATATATGCCATGAATTGGTCAGGGATTCCTGCCATTAAATTAGAAATTGAAGGAATGATCAACATCATATGCACTCCAAAGAGTACAAGAACTTGCCATAATGCACCCGATACAAATCCAGCAACTATTGGACTTAGATTAATCAATTGATTAATTCCCATACTCAACCAAATACTAATTTGATTTGCTGCAGGTCCTATAAGTAAGAAACCAACTGGTACAACTGTTAAGAGTACACAGACCGGTGTCAAGAATGTCTTTACTACATCAGGAATAACCTTGTTGAAGAACCGTTCAACCGGTGATGCAACCAAGATGATTAGAAGTGCTGGAAATACAGTTTGTGTATAACTAGCATTAATAGTATGACCAAAGAATGTTAAGTCAACTCCATTGATGGTAGGCATACATAAAATTGCACCAATTGCCATCGCAAGATAACGATTCATCTTTGTTTTACTTGCAATATTATATGAAATAAAGATTGGGAAGAAATGCATCATACCCTTTCCAATTGCATCAACCATAATTTGCATTGAAGATCCTTGTGCGTAAATTCCAGTTACGACACAGATTGAGTTAAGCCCTTGAATAATCCCAGAAGCAGAAAGAATCCCAATGGACGGTCCCATAATCGCCATGATATATTCAAAAACAATATCTTTTGCCTTCTTCTTTGTTTTAGGTGCTTCACGGTCTGTAGACAGCCCTGTTTGATCAAGCACTTCTTTATATACATCAGGAACATGATTCCCAATCACAATTTGATATTGTCCAGCACTCTTCACGACAGTTACAACACCATCTATGTTCTTAACAATGTCATCATTTGCCTTTGATTCATCTCTTAAATAAAACCGCAGACGTGTTACACAGTGTGTGACTGTGTTTATATTATCGACTCCGCCAATATTTTTGACGATATTATTTACTAATTCAGTATACTTTCCCATATTAAACCCTCCGTTTTCATATCGTATAGGAAATACGTTATCTCGAAGGTTTAGCCAACTTAATGTCACTATCCAATAGCTTAAGTCTTATGACCCGTAAATCAGACGCTGAATGTGAATCGTTAGATAGAGAATTTCTTCCCCAGATAATGAATAATTATATTGCTTTAAAATAAAGCGTTTGATTTCGTTTGCACAATCGTATGAATTCTTGTACTTTCGCTTAACCAACTCAAGCAGCTCATCGTCATCACTTCCATCATACGTTTTTCGATCAACAAGCCGTTGCGCAAAGAACTTGATATGTGTGATGTATCGATAGAAATGTACGGTTGATTCATCAATCTTTACTTTAAAAAAATATCGAATTACATTGGTTACTTCTTGAAGTATCTTTGTAATCTCAACAATATGTTCCATTGTTGAGCCCACTTCTGCATTCACAAAGTGAAGTGCAATAAACCCTGCTTCATCATCAAGAAGTGATACACCAAAGCGTTCTTGAATCAATGCTTGAGTCATCATTCCAATTTCATACTCCATTGGGTAGAAATGCTTAATATCCCATAAGAGTGCATTTCTTAACTGAATCCCCTCGCGCGCTCGTGAAATTGCCTGATAAATATGATCAGAAAGCGTTATATAGACAATATCACTTAATGGCTTCCCCATTTTAGTCTTCGCATCACGCACGATTTCATCACTTAAGGTCAAGTACTCCATTGGAATTTCTTGCAACAAATCATAGTAATGATTCCGATTAGCATTCCCTTCAAGGCGAAACAGCTTGTCTACTTTTTGATCACTAACAGTATCTCCCACTCTTCGTCCAAAAGCCAAACCAGAACCCATTGCTACAACTTCTCGCCCATCCTCATCGATTGAAACGATTACGTTATTATTCAATATCTTTATTATTTTCAAATCACCACCCCCCATTTAAATAAAAAACCTACAAGAAAAAGATGTAGGTTTAGCTCGTGTTGTTTCACAATCACTATCCGATATCAACATGATAGCACTTTCAGTCAATATTGCAAGCATGTGGATGAATTATAAAGAGAATCTAACATCATGAATTTTTATAGCCATAATTCACATCAATTGAGCATCTTATTGTACAAGATCAAATATTTCTCAAAGTTATATCATAAAAATGACTAAAAAAGCGGATTGTGCGTTAACACTCAATCCACCTTCTGTGTCATTACCCTATCATATTCCTATTATTTGTAAGAAATAACAAAGAATATCTACAGGTACTAATTTATTACTCTACTCATGAACTTCGCGTTCTTTTTCCAATGCATGTCTTCTTAAATAAATTCTTCCTGAAGCAAACAACAATAAAGTACCCACACCTAAGCACAAGCCAGCGGTTATGTTCAAGGCTAAATTCCTATGGAGAATATTGAATCCATTAATTACATTGATAAGGCCCAACAATCCCAGTATGAGTATATTTTGATTTAGATGTTTTATACGTGAGTCAATATCAGAGAAAAGTTCAAACCCTTTATCATCATAGACTTTTCTAAAATACACCCAATTGAAATATGACGCAACATATTCAGCCCCTGTTTCCTCAACAAACCCGATGTAATCTTCACGATCTTCGCGTGTTTGGTTATTTTCAAGCATTTGGATCCGGTAGATATAGTGTGCTTCTTCTTTTTCTTCAAAGATATATTTTAAGAATTTAACATCCGTTAATTGATATCCCTTTTTTGACATTTCATTGAGCCACGCTTCTTCCTTTTCAAAAGCCCATGCTCCAAACATTCTGTATTTAGTTATTGACATTATGTTGCCCTCCTACCATGGTTTCCCCATTTTCTAGTAGCTCTCTTAACCTTTTGATTTCTTGTTTTAGGACCTCAGTCCCCGCCGCAGTGATTTCATATTCTTTTTTCCTGCTGCTTTTCTCTCCTTCTAGTGCATTGATCCATCCTTTGTCTTGAAGCGTATTCAAAGCACCATAGAGCGTTCCCGCTGCAAGTTTGACACGTCCCTTTGACAATTCCTCAACCTTTTGCATGATCCCATAACCGTGTAATGGGCTAAAAAGAGATAATAGAATATAGTAGACTGCTTCTGTTAATGCTATGTTGTCATTTCCCATTTATATCACCTTTCGTTATATCGCCTTCCGATATATATACTATAACGGCAACCGATATACTTGTCAAGCCCTAAAACTATATTTTTCTTTAATGCTTATTATTTTTATATTTGATATAATAAATCTGGTGATTTTATGAAACTAACTATTTTAGCAACAACAGATATCCATGGGCGTATATACCCTACAGACTATACCTCAAGAGACAATGTCTCTTCTTTTGGTCTATCCCGATTTTCTACCTATGTTAAAAAAATGAGAGAACGTGAAGATATTATTCTTGTGGATAATGGTGACTCTTTTCAAGGAACCCCTCTCACTGCATATGCACACCAACATCCAAACTCATACATGAATCCTTCAGCATATGCATTTAATGTACTAAACTATGATTTTTTGAATCTTGGAAATCATGATTTTAATTATGGTCCTAAAATTCTCAAGAAGTATATCGATGAGGTAAAGGCTCCGCTTCTTACATCAAACGTTCTCATTGATGGAACCCTTCAAGGTTCAACTCAAGTGATTGAGCGTGGTGGCAAAAAAATCGCATTTATTGGTGTCGTCACACACTATATCCCAAACTGGGAGCGTGAAAGTTATATTAAAAACATGCAATTTCTAGACGCGTATCAAACAATGGCTCGAGAAGTTGCACGGGTTAAGAATCATGTAGATCTTGTAATTGGAATGTACCACGGTGGACTCGAACGCGACCCTAAAACAGGCGAACCCACTGAACGACAAACTGGAGAAAATCAGGGGTATCAAATGTGCAGCATCGAGGGTCTTGACATACTCATTACAGGACATCAACATCGATCACTCGTTGAGCGCATTAATGGTGTTCTTGTAACACAGACAACATACAATGCAATTGAATTTGCGCAAATTGAAGTTGATCTTGACACACTTGACAACAAAGCACACATTCTTCATACCAGTGAATTACCAGTTGATGAACATTTCTTGGAACCTTTAAACCTTCTTCAATCACGGGTCCAAAATTGGTTGGATAAAGACATTGGTGTAATAGATGATATGTCACCTTCCTTAATTATCGACGATGAATTTGAAGCACGTCTCCATAAACATCCCCTTGTCTCCTTTATTAATCAAGTACAAACATGGAAGACAGGCGCTACGCTAAGCGCAGTAGCCTTATTTAATGGAGCGATTGGCTTTGGGAAACACATCACAATGCGTGAGCTTGTAAGCACCTATATTTTCCCCAATACCCTTGTTGTGAAGAAGATGACGGGTAAAACAATTAAAGAAATGATTGAGTTTTCTGCACTTTATTATGTGCTCGACGATAACGGAAATATTGCAGTCAACCCACGTTATGTAACACCCAAACCACAACATTATAACTACGATATGCTTGATGGAATTGAATATACACTCAACATCTCAAATCCTAAATTTCACCGCATTGAGTCCATTACTCATAACGGAAATCCCCTAGATGATGATGATGAATTTTCTGTAGCTATGAATAACTACCGTGCTTCTGGGGGTGGAAACTACGCCATGGTTTCTGAGTGCGAAACAATTCTTGATATTCAAGAAGAAATGCTTGATATTATGGTTGAGTACTTCCAATCCCACACACCAGTACATGTGATTCATCACGACAATATTACAATCACTAACCATTGATGAGACCTTACTTTCATGGATTAGTTTAACCATAACCGTTTTATTTCGATACATACTTTTTAAAGCGAAACTTTAAAAGAAAATGGAGAGCAAAGATGACAGATATACATGCAAAAGCCTTATCACTTCTAAATGAGCGTTTTGGTAAGGATTCACTGATTTCACTTGCGACACTCGATGGGAAGCGTCCATCAGTTCGCATTGTCAACAGTTACTACGAAAACGGGTCTTTTTATACAATTACATATTCACAATCGAATAAAATTAAGGAAATCCATAATAATCCAGAAGTCGCGCTTTGTGGCGAGTGGTTTTCTGGACATGGCTTCGCAGAAGATCTAGGATATATTCTAGACTCCAAAAATATGAATCTTATGTCTAAACTCACTGATGTCTTTTCATCTTGGTATCATAACGGTCATATTGATGAGACTGATCCAAATACGTGTCTTCTTCAAATTAAGCTTACGGATTGTGTTCTTTTTAGTAACGGCACAAAATATGAGATTGACTTTTAATACTGCCTGTATATCTTAGCATTAGAAATTTACGGTCCTAATCACCATGTATCTGATTGACACGCTTTGCTGTATGCTTGTTCTGACTTTGTGTTTTATTTTTGTAGTATTCAACCATCTGTCTAAATACTCATATATCAGAGATAACAGATCTCAGCAACTACATTTAACGCTATGCGCTCTAGGGGATTTATCGATAATCGTCTGTTTTAGCCCTCATTATTGTGTTCCCGTGATATCTCCTATTTTCTAAAACCTGATGGTATTTGCTTATCGATTGTTTGGATAACAATTTTGAAGCAAATAATTTTTGTACACTGTTTAGACATTAACGTCAATTGTTAATTAATCCTAATGTTTAGTATAATGTACGTGAATTTATAGATTGGATATTACTGACTCACGCAATGATTGCGCTATCATTTTCGCATTAATATGATAAAATAGACCCAATGACAATACACTGTTATCACTCGATCAAATACACGGTAGAAAGGACCCTCTATGCAACAAAGAACATTTAGATTTCTCCTCGCAGTAAGCATTATATTAGTTGCCATGGGTTTTATTGTTCAACCCTTTGATTCTATCACAACAGGTTTTCTTAACATACTAACATCACGGGATATATTAGTTACAGATTACTTCGCAGTGGGTGGTGTTGGTGCTACATTAGTGAACGTTGGTCTTGTATCAATTATCTCTGTATTCTTAATTCGCTTTTCAAAAGGAAGCTTTTCTGGTCCCGCACTTGCTTCTGTTTTTCTAATGATTGGGTTTGCATTCTTTGGTAAAAACGTACTCAATATCGTCCCTATCTTATGTGGTACTTTCTTATACTCCTTTGTATTTAAAGAACCTTACAAAGATATTGTACATATTGCCCTGCTTGCAACGTGTTTTGCTCCAGTATTTGATGAAGTATACTATTTAGTAGATAAGTCAGTAGCACTTAATTTTACAGTCGCCTTTCTGGTGAGTATGTCTTTTGGTTTCATTACAAAGCCCGTATCACGTATGGTCTATAAAGCGCATGATGGATTTAATCTTTATAATGTCGGATTTGCTGCTGGGATCATTGGGATTATCTATGTTTCACTTATGAAAACCTCAGGGTATACGCCAACCACACACAATATCCTTTATAACGATGCATCAGACCAAGTCGCAATCTTTCTATCAATTCTCTTTACATCCTTCTTTATTGTCTCATTCATCTTAGACAAAAATGTTTTAAGCTCATATAAATTATTGTTGAAGGAGACGGGTCATAAAGATAATGACTTTGTTGAAAAGTTTGGATTTGCTGCAGTATTACTTAATATGTCATTGAATGGATTCATTGCACTCTTTTATATCTTGTTTATAGCAGGAGGAACACTTAATGGTCCAGTCATTGGATCATTAATGACAGTCGTTGGGTTTTCAGGGCTAGGGAAACATCCTAAAAATACGATTCCCCTTTATATTGGTGTAATCCTTGGATCAATTTCTAAGACCTATTCAATTAATGACACATCAATCTTGTTGATTGCTTTATTTGGAACTGCACTTGCACCAATTGCCGGGACGTTTGGATTTATAGCAGGAATTATTGTTGCATACCTAAATTCTTCAGTGGTTTTGAACACAGCAGCCATGCACGGAAACATTAACCTTTATAATTCAGGATTCTCTTGTGGAATCGTTGCGGCGGTAACCGTTCCTGTATTTAGAATGGTCTCCCATAAAAATGAAGAGATTAGAAATCAAAGAAGACTCAATGCGCAAGAGGATTCGATCTTATAGTGAGTTTAGTCACAGTATGTATTTGACAGTAAAATTATAAAAACATGGAGGAATTTATGAATATTATTGCCTATGCTGTGCGTCCAGATGAAATTGACGCAATTAATAAATACGCTACACTTCTTAATTTACATGTAGAAGTTGTCAGCGAACCTTTATCAGCCACTACAGTTGATAATGCGAAAGGATTTGATGGCGTTATTTTCTTAGGTTTATGCGATGTGAATCGAAGTGTTCTTTCATCATTGAATCAGATGGGAATTAAATACATTGCGTCACGCAGTGCTGGATACAATAACGTTGATATGAAGGCTGCTGATGAGTTTGGAATCAAAGTGTCAAACGCAACATACTCACCGCATTGTGTTGCTGATTTTGCAGTAATGATGATTTTGATGTCGATCCGTAAACTTAAACCGATGATGAAGCGAAATGATGCGCATGATTACGCTTTAGAAGGCCTTCAAGGAAAGGAAATGAAGAACCTTACAATTGGCGTATTAGGAACCGGACGTATTGGTGCTCAAACAGCACACAACTTAAGCGGATTTGGATGTAAGATTCTTGGTTATGATATTTTCCCAAACAATGATCTATATTCTATCTTAACGTATGTTGATCTCGAGACATTCATGAGAGAATGTGATGTCATCACGATCCATGCACCACTCCTTCACTCAACAAAACATATCATCAATAGAGATTCACTTTCACTTACAAAGCCAGGTGTAGTGATTGTAAACTGTGCACGGGCTGAGTTAATTGACACCGATGCCCTCATCGAATTCATTGAATCCGGTCATATTGGGGCTGCTGCATTAGATGTGTTTCCAGATGAAGTGGGTATCATCCATAAGGATAATCGAATGAACCTTGTAAACAATCATAGACTCTCCATACTCAATTCACATCATAACGTACTCATCACGCCACACGCTGCATTTTATACTGACCAAGCTGTGTCGGATATGGTTGAGGTTTCTTTACGATCAATCAAATCCTTTTTAGAAACAGGGACAAGTCATTGGGAAGTTAGACCGTAATGCCTTAAATCTTATCCGATAGGTTTAAAAAACAACATTGAGCATGTTGTTTTTTATCTATATACTAGAAGCTAGAGAACACATAATTTAAAAATGGAAGCAAAATGATGAGTGATAGAAAGAGTATCACTAATATGAACAACACTTTTGAGTACTTGTTATCGAAGGGTTCTTTTGCTTTTGAGATAATGACAGGCTTTGAATTCAATAATTTTGCTTCATCATCATAAATGCTGAACGAGTACACATTCCCTTGTTTTGTCTTCAATGAAAACTCTTTGGTATTTGGTATTTTTTCTTCAAATTTAATTGATGTAATATCATCATAATCATAAACATGGGCCTCTTTAGTATCAAAGAATACGATCGGCGTTACGATAATAATTGAACGCTTTGTAAGCATCAGCACTTGATTTTTTGTGGTGTCATGGAATAAATTGTGATATTGTTTTGATGCCTCGCTTTTTGGTGCGTACCATACGTAAAACCCATTCGCCATTTGAGAGAAATTAAGAGTGAGGGGAATGACTTCTTCAATATCATCTAAAGGAACAAGATGTTGATCAATCTCTGTAAATAAATCCGTCAAACATTGTGCTTCAGGAGACGTAGATTCAAATCGTTGATGCGTTTCCCCTAAGGAACTATTTATTTGATGTATGATGGTTCTAAAGTGTGACTTAACATTCACTTTGTGATCAATATACCCAAGGATTTTATTGATTGTTTTGAGCTCTTTTTTAATTCGAATATGATCAATTACCGCTATGATAAGAAACACACTTGTAATACAAAGTATCGTAATGATTATAATTTCCTTTGTCAG
Source organism: Erysipelothrix larvae (assembly GCF_001545095.1). Lineage (NCBI taxonomy): Bacteria > Bacillati > Bacillota > Erysipelotrichia > Erysipelotrichales > Erysipelotrichaceae > Erysipelothrix > Erysipelothrix larvae. The sequence goes on along the minus strand of NZ_CP013213.1, from coordinate 99,362 downwards.
TAGTACCGATGTAAAAGATATAAATATGAGCACTCCTAGGACACTTAAAAGTCCATTGAGTATTACTCGAAAGATACTTTGTTCCAATCTTTGATTTACTTGATCAGTTAAAGACAAAAGTGTATAGCCAATAACACCACCCAGCATAATTGGAAACAAGAGGATTAGTGTTTGATTTCCAAGCTGGTTAAGCATTGATTCATTCAGCAATGCAGGGTATCCCCTAGAATAAACAGCATTCCACATGATGGTATTCATTCCCAGAGAAAACAACATGCTTTTATAGATGTTTGATTTAATATGATTCATGGTTCACTACCTCCATAATCTGTTGTGTCACTTTATTTACATAACGTCTTGATACATATACTGTTGTCCCATTTTTAAGCAACAATTGTATTGTACCTGGAAAACTAGAATTCAGTGACTTCATGTGATATATATTAACAATCTCAGAATGTGATATACGAACAAAATAGGCAGGAAGTTTTTGCTCTAATTCGTATAATCGGTATTCAACTTTGTATTCAATTCCATCAGATTGAAAGTACACTGATTTTTGTTTTGTATAAAGGTGTTCTATATTGATGAGACTGACATAAGTTATCTCTTTATGAATATTTTCACCTGCTAGTTTTCTTGAAAAAAGGGTTTCTACTGTATGATAGACAAAGTCTAAGTCTGAAGATGCATCATTCGAACTGACTGTCACCTTAATCCCACTGTGGTTTTGATTGATTTCCCGGATAACTTTGATTTCTTTCTTCATTGCTTCTCCTCTCTTCACCCATTCTAATTCTATTATTTCGTCGTTTCAATGCGTTTTTACTATATGGTCGTAGCTTTTGGATAAGTGGTTATATTTAGACATCGTGATGCTCCTTTAAGCACTTTATCACAAAAAAATAGGCATTCAGACGCTATCATTGTCTAAATGCCTTTTGTTTATAGTTCTGCTTTCATTTCTATCATTATATCACGAAGTTGCGCAGCTCTTTCAAAATCAAGGAGCGCAGCTGCTTCTCGCATTTCTTTTTCAAGACGTGCAATAACTTCTTCAACCTCTTTGCGTGATTTGACTTTATTCGTTCTGATTTTCTTGGTAAGATCTTGGGTTTCTTTACCTGAGATAACATCACGAATCTCTTTTTTAACAGTCGTTGGTGTAATACCATGTTCAACATTGTAAGCATGTTGAATCTCACGACGTCGTTTTGTTTCATCTAAGGTATACTGCATTGAATCCGTGATCCGGTCTGCATACATAATAACATGACCATGTTCGTTACGCGCTGCACGCCCTACAATCTGAACGAGCGAACGTTTTGAGCGCAAGAACCCTTCCTTATCTGCATCAAGAATTGCGATAAGACTGACTTCTGGTAAGTCCAAACCTTCTCTTAGAAGGTTAATCCCCACGACTACATCGTACTTCCCTAACCGTAAATCTCTAAGAATCTCAATACGTTCCAATGTTTTGGTTTCATGGTGAAGATATGCCACTTTAATATCCATTTCCATTAAGAAGTGGGTTAAATCTTGTGCCATCTTTACAGTAAGTGTTGTGACGAGCACCCGTTCATTGCGTGCTTGTCGTTCACGGATTTGGTCAATGAGATCATCAACCTGACCAACACTTGGTTTCACTTCGATTGTTGGATCCAAAAGTCCGGTAGGACGAATGATTTGTTCCACAACTTTATGATCAACCTTTTCAAGTTCATAGTCTCCTGGTGTTGCGGAGACATAGACTGTTTGATTTTGAACACTTTCGAACTCAGTAAATGTCATTGGTCGGTTATTGAGTGCACTTGGCAATCTAAACCCATATTCTACAAGCGTTCGTTTTCGACTTTGATCCCCATTGTACATACCTCGAACTTGTGGTAAGGATACATGCGATTCATCGACAATAAATAGATAATCATCTGGGAAATAGTCAAAGAGGTTAAACGGTCTTTGTTCTGGGGTTCTTCCATCAATATGCATTGAGTAATTTTCAATTCCCGAACACATACCGTATGAACGCAAGGCTTCTAAATCATATTCTGTGCGTTGTTTAAGACGCTGTGCTTCAAGAAGTTTTTCATGTTCATTAAAATATGTTAGCCGTTCTTTAAGCTCAGCCTCAATATTATTCGCGGCTTTTCGAATATGTTCTAAATCACGAGCATATTCGTTTGCTGGGAATAAGTGGTAGATTTTATAACTTTCTTTAACATGTCCTGTTATTCGATCAAGTTCAACAATCCGTTCTAATTCTTCATCAAAGAATTCAAGTCGGATTACAAACGCGTCAGAATGACCCGGCACAATCTCAATAGAATCACCGCGCACCCTAAACGTTCCTCGTGCTTGTTCGATATCATTGCGTGTGTATTGGCGCGTTACAAGGTCTCTAAGGACGTCCTCGCGTTTACTTTGTTGTCCTACACGTAGTGTATAGAGCATTGCTTTATAATAAGCAGGGTCACTGGATCCATAAATACATGCAACGGATGCAATGACGATTGTGTCACGACGCTCTAAGATGCTATTTTGCGCAGCTAAACGAAGCATATCCAGTTCCTGGTTAATCATTGAAGACTTTTCAATGTAGGTATCGGTTCCTGGCAAATATGCTTCCGGTTGATAATAATCAAAGTTCGAAACAAAGTATTCGACACGATTATTTGGAAAGAACTCTTTAAATTCTGAATAGAGCTGACCTGCGAGTGTCTTGTTGTGTGCAAATACTAAAGTAGGACGGTTTAATGTCGCAATCACATGTGACATTGTGAACGTCTTTCCAGTTCCTGTAGCACCTAAGAGCACTTGTTCTTTCTTCCCTGATTCAATCCCCTCAACAAGTTGTTGGATTGCTTTTACTTGGTCACCCTTTGGTTCAAACTTAGAAACAAGCTCGAACTTATGATCCATTATTAATAACCTCGATTGCTTTTTGAAGTTGTACATCATTTGCGTTTCTATTTTGTGCCCACTCAGCTAACACTGAGGCATATACATTCTGAATTACATCTTGCGTAATTACGGATGTTGTTGGCAAGTTTCGATCACTTAAGAATGCTTGAAGCGCATCACGGGTGTTTCCATCGTAATATCCATCGATACGCCCACTGTGATATCCTAAGAACTGAAGCCCCGCTTGTACATAAGATACTGCATCACCCACAGAGTCATAATCGAAAGTCTGACCTTCTTCAAGTAATACATAGTCTTTATAGAATATTTCAGAAAGTTTCACTTCATAATCTGGAACAATTCCTACTTCATGAATACTCACGCCACTTGGTGAAAACCACTTAGCCATTGTATATTTTAAGAATGAATTATCCACACTGTCTTGAATTTGGGTTTGAACTGTCCCCTTACCATATGAGGTTACCCCCACTGTTTTAACGCCAAGGTTTTCTGTCATTGCAAGGGTCAAAACTTCTGCAGCAGATGCTGTGTTTTGATTAATTAAGACAACAATCTCATCAAATGGATAATTTTCTTTCTGACTTGATTTAACGTTGTATGTTACTTGAGAACCATCTGTGAATTTTTCTTGATAGATTGCATCACCAGTATCAAAGAGTAATTGAGATATATCATTGATTGCAGCAAGATACCCACCACCATTATCGCGCATATCAATAATCAGTTTTTTAGCACCTTGACTCTTGAAATAGTCTAAATATACTTCAGTACTTTGTTTAAGGGTATTCCCAAACGAAGAGATTTCTAAGTATGCAAGATCACCACTCAGCATTTCTCCCCATGTTAAAGCATTGATTTGTCCTCGTTTTACAGTAAATTCTTTAGGAGTCCCTTGACGGTCAATACCAATAACAACGGTTGTCCCTTCTTCACCAAGGATGTATTCTCTTAAGTCGCCGCCTTCTTCATTGATTTCGGAAATTAATTTCCCATCGACAGAAACTAAAACATCACCCGCTAGAATTCCTGCATTCTCAGCTGGTGAGTCTTTGTAGACACGTGTAATTAAGTTAAGATTATTCGCCGATGTATACATTACACCAATTCCGACAAATGACATATCAATTGAGCTTGTAAAGTCATCAGACTCTTCTGCTGTCATATAGCTTGTATGGGGATCCCCATTTAGTTGCAACATACCGTTAATTGCATTTGTGATCAATTGCTCGGATGCGTTGTCCATATCATTTGCGAAAAACCATCCACTAAGGAGTGGGTTGTAGATGCGTTCAAATCGTGCAATTTGTGCATTTTGAACCACTGTCAGTGAATTTCCATTTACAGCTCTTGAGAACGTCCAACCTAATCCAAAGGATGCGAATATCGCAAGGACGGTCACTACAATTACCCATCGGTTTTTATGTTTCTTTTGGATTTCATCAGGCCACTGATGTCTTTCCAATTTAATTTTTACTTTATCATTATTTTCACTCATACGGTCACCTCTTAAATTCGTCCTATCTAATTATACACTATTTTATGCATCCCTTTAAATATTATGATAGGATATCTTTAGGAGTGTAAATTATGAAGAATATTGCAGTATATTTAGGATCAAGAACACCCAGTAATCCAATCTATGCTCAAACCGCGAAAGAACTTGGAAAAAAAATCGCGCAAGAGCATTATGGCTTGGTTTATGGGGGTGCAAATGTTGGAACGATGAAAGTATTAGCAGACGCAAGTCTTGAACATCAAGGAACTGTAATTGGTGTCATGCCTACAGTACTCTTTGATAAAGAAATCCTTCATCCTGGCTTAAGTGAAGTCGTCAAAGTAGCGGATATGCATCAACGCAAGAAAAAGATGATGGATCTATCCGATGGATTTATCGCTTTACCCGGTGGATGTGGAACTATGGAAGAAATCTTTGAGGTCATTACATGGCGACAAATTGGAGTCCATAATAAACCCTTTGTGTTTTTGAACATCGATAAATTTTATGACGGACTCAAACTTTATATCGACCATGCTCATGAACTTGGATTCATTAGTGATAAAGACCATGCCCAGATTCATTTTGTAAGTACTGTGGAAGAAGCCATTAACGCAGTAACAACCTCATAAGTGAGGTTGTTTTTAATCTAAATCAAGGCCATTTCTTTTGTAGTAGTAAATAAATAAGCCACTTATAAGCAGAATCATTGCGAATAAAATCGCAATTTGCGATGTTTCCAGTGCATAGGCTTCACCTAAATTAAATGCATTTAACATATCATTGACCATCCCTGTATAGATATATTTAGATATATTTTGTAATTTGACATTAAATAAACTAAAGGTTGGAATCATTGAGAGAATGAGTGTAACTGGCATCATTATGTTATTGGCATTCACTTGTGATTTCGCAAATACGCCAATTAATAATCCAACAAGACAGCTAATGATTGCGGATGTCACACTTAACACGGTATATAATACAAAATCAATTTGAGCAACATTCACACCACTAACAGTAATCAGCAAATAATTAACGGCTACAGTTATCACAAGGGGTGGTACTAAACTACCAATAAAGAAATCACGTGCAGTAACTGATGATGTCATTAATGTGCGCAGGGTATTCTTTTCTTTTTCTTCTGCCAATGGTAATGCTGTCATCATAATTGCTCCCATGCCTAAATTCATCGAAGCACCTAAACTCAGTGCAACGCCTAATAGAAGGGTGAGCTGTTTGGGATTGTCCGTTAAAGAACTGTATAGGATCCGCATCATTACAGTCATACCGATTGCCATCATTGGTCCTGTTAATGCTGATGTATTGGTCATTAACATCTTCGTCTTTAGTTTCATCATTACCCATATTTTTCTCATAACAATTCCCTCCCTGTTACTTTAATAAACACATCTTCAAGTGTAGGTTCACATGAATGCAATGTTTCTATTTGTCCATTCTGTAAGTTTTCATAAATAAACTCAGCGGATGCGTTTGAGTCATCCAATTTCATCACTTCTCTATTGTTTAGTGTTACCCTATATTGTTTATCTTGATTATGTCGAAGGCAAATCTCTTGGGGTGAGCCTTGTTCAACAATTCGGCCTTCATTGAGTAATGCGATTGTATCGCAAAGGCGTGTCGCTTCTTCCATATTGTGTGTTGTCAAAAATATAGACATTCCTTCGTGCTTTAGTTCTAAAAACATGTCTTGAATCTGTTTGGCAGTCGTAGGATCCAAGCCGCTTGTTGGCTCATCAAGAAAAAGAAGTTTCGGTTTATGTAAAATTGCTCGTGCTAGGACAAGTCGCTGTCTTTGCCCTTTCGACAATTTCCCCGCTTTCTTTTTCTTGTGGTCAAATAGACCCACTTTCTTTAACAGTATGACAATGCGTGCTTGGTCCACATTTAATATATCTGCAAATATTTTTAGGTTGTCATACACACTAAGTTTCTCATAAAGTCCACTTGTATCTGTGACGATTCCTATTTGTTCATAAATCCCTTCGTTTATTCTTCGAGTATCTTTCCCCAAAACCGTTGCACTCCCGTTTGTTTGTGCCAATTGACCGGTCACAATTTTTATGGTTGTTGTTTTTCCAGAACCGCTAGGTCCTAAAAATCCAAAGATTTCCCCTTGATGAATATCAAAACTAATGTCTTCAAGTGCTGTAAATGAACCAAACTTCTTTTGAATGTTTTCAAGTTGTAAAACCATACTAAACCCTCCTTCTTCCTTTACGAGCATGTTGATGTTTATAATCATCTTGTGCTCCTTTCTAAGGTCTAGTAAAACTTTACCACAGGCTGTCTATACCTTTATTATTGTTAATGACGAACGTAAAATGCAATGGAACTCGGGTTCAAATGCAAGATTTTTTATAGTTTACTTTAATTAAATGATATAATAAATGGGTAGTGTTTTTAATTAATAGGGGGATATATGAAGCCATTTGGACCAACATTTCGCGTACTTAGAGAAAACAAAGGATATAAATTAAAAGAAATATCGCAGGGAATTATTACCATTCCAACGTTGTCTAATTTTGAAACCGGACAATCCGATATCAAGCTCATGAATTTTATCCCATTACTAAATCGCATTAATTGCACCTTTGATGAGTTCATCTATGCTTATGCTTCTGATGCTATCGTTGACATTAATAAGCTCATGATTGAGTTTGTTGAAGCGAATAATAAAAATTATGATAAATACAAACTGTTGAAGTTGAGCGACAATTTTATAATGAAATATGATCGGTATCACCATGAAGCTTATCTTCATATGTCCATTGTTTGTGAAATATACAGTGTCAATGCACAACGTGTAGATGAAAAGAAACGAGCGATTCTTCATGACTATTTGTCATCAGTTGAGATTTGGGGTAGATACGAATTTTTTTTATTTCATTGCATCTCACAAATATTCTCAAAAGAAGAACTTAAACAAGTCCGGCCTTTTTTCTTAAGAAGCGTTGAACAATTTGCTTATTTCCCAGAGATTAATGTTCATGAGATAATCCTAAATCAAGCTTTAGTTTGTATTTTACAACAAGATATTGATGAATGCGAAACCCTGATGAAAGCATTTTATGAGAAACCCATCAGTGATTTCACGCAAGTTGGATATCTACTTTTTGGGCAGTTTATTGATGGCTTGATACTGATTACAAAAGGGGACGATACAGGCATTGATAAATGCAACCAACTCATTTCACAATTAGCCCAGTTTGATCAATTTCTTCAAGTTAGAAATCAATTGAGTTACTGGATCGAGCGCGCGACGGATTTCGCAAATCACATCTAAAGGGTAAATCGATTGGTACCCCTTGATAACAAAAGGTCGTAGGTTATCTACGGCCTTTTGCATCGCGCTCTTTTCTTAATTTATATTTGTAATTCTTTAATCATTTAAAGTTTTTCGAATCAATGCAACTATTTTTTTACCATCCATTTTACCATATGCTTCCATATCCATCACTTTAACAGGGATATCAGGAAACTTATCTTTAACACCATTTAGGTTAAATCGCACTTGTGGTCCAAGTAATACAATATCAGATCCAGGCACAACACTTTTGGCGTCAGATATTGTATGTGCGGTTACCTCAATTTCATAATCTTCTTCTTTAGCTGCAACAGAAATATTCTTTACAAGCATACTTGTAGACATTCCTGCTGCACATAATAGTACTACTTTACGCATATTTCTAAACCCTCCCATATATAAGTAGATCTTTAAAACGTGTCGACTATTTTTAGTCATGTATTTTCGATTTATCAATGAAATACCCGATGCGCGATAGTTAAGATAATCCATTCGATTGTTAGTTAGGCATTTAAGATTGCGGAAACGGGCAACACATGAATGCCCTTACATTTTCATTCTAGCACATTGGAATCAATCCATTTCAAAATACTGACTCATTTATATATTGAAAGAACCTATACCAAGCTTTGAAGAACAAAACACATAAAAAACAGGGTTTTTTTGTGAATAATTCGCATAAATTGCGTCTTATTTCTACAAACCCTGTTTGTATTAAATATATTGATTAAACCTACTCTTTAGTCGTCTTTGAGTACTTTCTTAATCATTGCTACAACGCTTTTACCATTCATGGTACCATAGTCTCTCATATCAATGACACTGACTGGTTTATCTGGAAAACTATCTTGAATTTTTTTCAAATTAAACCGTACTTGTGGTCCAAGCAAGACTATATCTGAACTTGGAACGACATTTTTTGCTTCTGAGATTGAGTATGCACTTACATCAACATCATAATCGATTTCTTTAGCAGCTTCTACAATCTTCTTTACAAGCATGCTTGTAGACATGCCTGCTGCACACAATAATATTACTTTTCTCATTTTATAGATCCCCCGGGTTGTATGTTACCCCTTCTTCTATGAGTTTTTCGATCGTTGTTTCAAATTGTGGTAAATAGTCTTTATTTGCCACAAGCATTTCATTTAATAACGTACGTGCTGTTTCCCCTGATGTCACAATCGGGTTGATTGTGAATGCCTGAAGTGCGGCATCGTAATCACCATTCACACCTGCTTTAATTACAGTTTCTTCCATTGATTTCATCATTTGTAAGATACCACGTGCGCATGGTTTGAATGATCCCCAGTTAAATGGTTCTGGACCATGGCCTGTAATTACTGATGACACCTCAACAATACAATCATACGGTAAGTCTGTGATTGTTCCATTGTTTTGTGTACTTACTACCATTACCGTGCGCTTATCGTTGTAGATTGATGCAATCAGCTCACACGCTGCTTCTGAATAGTGTGTTCCACCGCGTTTTGTAAGTTGTTCTGGTTTATAGTCAAGTGCTGGATCTTTATACAACTCGAAGAGTTCTTTTTCAGTTTGTTTCACCACTTCTGCGCGGGTTGTATGATTTTTATAGTCTTCTAGCTCATCTCGTAACATTTCTTCAGTTATGTAGTAATAACGGTGGTACCCACATGGTAGGACACCTAATTCCTTAACTTGTTCATAATTGAATGGGAGTTTACGAATGTTTTTCATTTCGCTTACTTTACCCGCCCATTCACTCTTTGGATTGTACAAGCGATCGATAAGTTCTTCTGTCACATCATCACCACATTCATTCCATACTTTATGCCAGTGGAAGTGGTTGAGCCCTGCATACTTATGGAATAGCTTATCAGAGTCTTCTGGATACCCTAGGACAATGTGATTTGACTTAAATGATCCAATTGGAACATTACACAGTCCCACAGTTTTCTTCCAACCACCGACTTTAATTGCGGTTTCAGTAATCATACCTGCTGGGTTTGTGAAGTTTACAAGCCAAGCGTTTGGACACAGTTCTTTCATATCCTCAATAATACTTAATATTACAGGGATGGTACGGAATGCTTTCATCATTCCTCCTGCACCATTGGTTTCTTGACCAATCATTCCATATTTTAAGGGTAAACGTTCGTCACGAATTCGTGCATCCAATAAGCCAACTCTAAATTGAGTTGTTACAAAGTCTGCATCCTTTAGCGCTGCTCTTCGGTCTAGTGTTAAGTGAATATCCCAATCGAGCCCTGCCTTTTTCACCATCCGTTTTGCCATTTCACCGACAATTTCTAATTTTTCTTTTCCTTCTTCGATATCCACAAGCCATAACTCACGAATCGGAAGTTCGTCTTTACGTAGGATAAATCCTTCGATTAACTCAGGTGTATAACTACTTCCCCCACCGATTGTTACGATTTTAAGTGTCTTACTCATCTTTAAATATTTCCTCCATTTGTTTTTATTACTTCTTTATACCAGTAAAATGAATCTTTCCGATAGCGATTATAGGTTCCATTACCATAATCATCACAATCGACGTAAACAAACCCATAACGTTTTGACATTTGATTTGTTGACGCAGATACTAGGTCAATGCATCCCCATGATGTATATCCCATTAAATCAACACCATCTTCCACAACAGCGTCTTTCATTGCTTTAAAGTGTTCTTTAAAATATTCTATACGGTAATCATCATGCACCTTGTTATCCTCTGTTAATACATCATTGTAACCCAGGCCATTTTCAACAATAAACAGTGGCTTACGATAGCGATCGTATAAATCAACTAACGATATTCTTAATCCTACAGGATCAATTTGCCAACCCCATTCACTTTGAGTAAGGTGTGGATTTTTAATGCCAACAATGGTATTCCCTGGTGTTTTTTCTAGATTGGTATCATCATGTGATGAAACGGATGATTGATAGTAACTGAAGGAAACAAAATCTACTGGATATTGTTTCATAATTGCATCATCGTCTTTTTCTTTCGCAATAACGATTCCTTTATTCTTAAACAACGCAAGTAAATAAGCTGGATATTCTCCAAACACTTGTGTATCACTATATGCAAGTGTATTTCTTTGTTCTTGTTGCGCTTTGAGTACGTCCAAAGGATTGCAAGAATATGGATAGAATGTGAGTTTTGTAAGCATACATCCAACTTGAGAGTCTGGAATGTTTTCATGTGTAATCTTTGTTGCGATTGCACTCGCTACAAATTGATGATGCATCGCTTGATAAATTACATTCTCAAACTCATTGGCTTCAAACATGTCTTCAAGAAGCCCACCGGTTGTAAATGGGTGTCGTACCATACTGTCTACTTCATTGAATGTTAGCCAATACTTAACCTTATTTTTATACCGTTTTGTTATGACATCGACATACTTTGTAAAGAAATCGATGACGCGTCGATCATACCACCCTTTGTATTTGAGTGTTAAGTTAAGTGGTGGCTCATAATGAGACATCGTAACTAAAGGTTCAATGCCGTATTTGAGACATTCGTCAAAAACATTGTCATAAAATTTGAGGCCCGCTTCACTTGGTGTGTCATCGTCTCCATTTGGAAAGATGCGTGACCACGCAATAGAAAGTCGATATACTTTAAATCCCATCTCTGCAAACAGTGCAATATCTTCTTTGTAGTGAGAATAATGCTCTGATCCATGACGTTTTGGATAATATACAGTATCTTGTGACTTCATCGCTTCTTTTACACCTTCCAGTGTATAGGCATTGTGAGTTACAAAGTCTCTTACATCAACATCTGGCTTAAGGGTTAAAACATCCCCGACGGATAACCCTTTTCCGCCAACATTCCATGCTCCTTCAAATTGGCTGGCTGCGGTTGCGCCACCCCATAGAAAATTCTCTTTAAAACCTTTTTTCATTCTACTATTACCCCTTTACTAACTCTAATATTAATACGATTGAATATACACATGTCACAAATACTTGCGCAGTTTTCTCTGTACGAGTAAAAGGAGCGTCATTTCGCGTAAGTCGATATAGTGCATAGGGTGGGCATAAGAATACACACACATATGTAATAAATCGACTTATTGTTCGCTTTCTTTTGATTTCTCTTTCTTTATTTAGATGATAGACATTTGACTTAGCCTTCAATTGCTGCCTCATCCTCTGGTTTTTGCTTATTTGATATAAGCACAAATGGTGTATATACAAGTACTGATGATGCGATTGCTAAAAATTGCGTAATTACGGTTCCAATATGTCCACCAGATCCAATGAACGCACCAATTAAGGCAGGTGTTGTCCATGGAATATTGTAGGACATAGGGATTGCAAATCCTATTGTTGTTAATGTATAACCAATAGTTGCACTCACAATCGGTGCAAGCATAAATGGAATTGCAAGGATTGGATTCAAGACAATTGGAAGTCCAAATGTCATGGTTTCATTAATATTGAAGATACCAGGCACAATTGATAATTTTGCGATTGCTCTGTAATCTTCGCGTTTTGAGAATAATAAAATCGATATAATAAGTCCTGCAGTAATCCCTGCTCCTGTTATTGTAGTAAACGATGAAATAAATACTGAGTTAAGAATATTTGTTGGTGCTTCGTTTGCAAGAACTTTATCTAAATTCTCTGCAAGTGCGAGAAGCATTGTCGCCTCATACACTGGTTTTAACACTTGTGTTCCATGAATCCCCATAACCCAGAGTAATGTTGACATAAAGAATAAGAACAGATATCCAGGAAGACCCGTTAAAATACCTTTAAGTGGTGCTTGAATAAAGACAGCAATTGCATTAAAGAATGTATATCCTGTTAATACTTCAAAGAGTTGACCAAATCCTGCAATCGCTAAGATTGTTAGGATTGACGGAATTAATACATTAAACGCCTTAGTAACATTACTAGGTACAGATTCAGGCATAGAAATTTCAAACTTCTTACCATTAACAAGTCGGCAGTATAACTCTGTCGACGCAATGGACGTAATCATAGCCATAAATAACCCTTGTGCATTTGTAAATTCACGAGGTAGTACATTTGCAACCTTAATTATTTCATCTGTTGATGATGTTACGGTTGTACTTGTTAAGCACAATGAAATATAGCAAGCCAATGCTACTGCCGGAACAATTGTTTCGTTTCGGTCATATTGTTGAGCAAGCTCAATTGAAATTAGTACGACTAAACTGATTGCAAAGAATTGCATCGTTGCATAGTTTGCCGCATTGAACATTGGTTCTAGGCTGGATAACCAACTAAATCCGTTCACCTTAGCCAAGCTCATACCCGTTGTTGTTGTAGATAATACAACATTTAAGATTAGCATAAAGAACGCCCCACCAATAATTATTGGTAACAATGCGGTAAATGAATTCTTTATCGCTACCATGTAACGATTCGTTTGAAGCGCTGAAGCAACTCTCAGCAATCCATTCATTAATTTATCTTTCACAAATAATTCCCCCCTTGTTGTGATTAATTATAGTGAAACAAAATAAAAGAGTTTTCACAAGATTTTGGTCACTTTGTGGAAACTCTTTCTGATTTAGTTAGTTTTTTGAGAGATTTCACGGAAATATGTTCCTATTCTATCAATAAGTTCTTTAGATACTCTCCGCGTTCATTAACAGTCTTTCCATCTTCATAGAGTATTCTGACATTGTCATCATAGTTGAAATTAAAGATCATTGCATACAACATGTCGATGATATAACTCATCGCAGTCCTTGAAGCAAAGTGTCCTAATTTTCCTGTTCTTTTCTCTTCGGAATTAAAAATGATAATATGGTCTACAATATTTTTAAAAGGAGTGTCTTCGTTAAGCGTTATGAGAATTGTTTGTGTCCCATTTCTTCTATGAGCGATGACCCATTGACGGATTTGAGGACTATTTGCATAGCTTGATATAATTAGTGCAACTTCCCCTTTCCGCTTGCGTTCAATTGGAACCGAATGGAATCCAATAATGTCATCACATTGTACGACATAGCCCAATCGTTTGATCTTGTAATAAAAGTCTAGAGCAATTAACATTGATGGTCCATTTCCCCATAGTGATATATAGTTGGCTTCTTCAAGTATTTTTGCAATCTCACTTAACTTGTTTAGGTCAATACTACGATGTACATCAGCAAGGGTTTGATAGTATAAATTCAAGAAACTTGTTGCAATTTTAGCATTTGATGAGTTCGGTGCAATTGGCATATCTACTTCAATGCGCTCATTATCAATTAAAAATGTATTGATTTCTAGTGCGAGCTTAATTTTTAAATCAGAGTATCCTTTCAATCCAATTTTTTGGCAAAATCTTACGACCGATGAATTTGATACATAATTGATCGCAGCAAATTGTTCAATACTCATATCAAGTACATCCATTGTATGATTTACGACATACTTAGCCATTACTTCTTCAGATTCTGAACCTTCAAAATTCTTTAATTTATTATAAACAATCATAATTGCCTCCTAAAGCATACTCCATACTACCGTTGATATCAAAATCATCAAGGGAATTGTGACGACACTTAGAATAGTTGATAAACTTACAATCCCAGTAGCATATGCATAATCTTGTCCTGCTTGCTCGGCAAAGAGAGCTGTATTTACACCCGCTGGTGCTGCAACTACTATCAACAGTGCTTCTCTCATATCATATAATCGACTACCACCTAACCCCAGAATTACCATAAGTACGAGTGGGATGAAAATCAGTCTAACTGTACTTACTCTCAATGCTTTCAAATTAATAATTTTAGACACTGATGTTGTTGATACATAATATCCAAGGACAATCATTGCGAGCACAGTATTTATTTGAGCAACTTGTTGAACTGTTGTTGTGATAAATGCTGGAAACTCAATTGGTAGCGCAAAGAAAAGCAACCCCACTGCAAGTCCTGTGAATGCAGGATTACGAATAATCTGACGTAACATGACGGATTCTTTTCGGCCAGTTATCATGATTATCCCTAAAGTCCATGAAACGATATTTAGTGCAATAATGCATGCAGTGACATAAAACACATACTCGATACCAAGATATTGTTCGACTAATGGAATTCCCATAAACCCTACATTTGAGAAAGAACACGCAAAGCGTTCGATTCGTTCATTTGACTTAAAGAAAATCATACTAATTCCCACAGAAATAAGTATAAGGATCAGCGAAACTATAAACGAGATGAAATATCTATTTAGGGTCTCTATTGAAAACGGCATATTTAATGCATTGATCATAATCATCGGTGTACAGATCTGAAACAATATATTTGTTATCTCTTGCGCACCTTTTAGTGTAAGTTTTCCAGTTCGCCCAAATACATATCCCAACAAAATCAACAGGCCCATCATACCCATTTGATTTAGTAAAACATTTATATCCATTGTAAAATCCTCGCTTCTACTCTAAATATTTTAAATAGTATGAAAATACTTTCCGAGAATAACACAATAATATTCACCTAACACGGAATTCTTTTCCACTTCTTATTTTAGCACATTCTGATAGCAAAACTAACGATACTCTAAGTTTCCTATAAAAGGGTTAAATATCAAAGATATTTTATATTGCCACCTAGATTCTATACACTGATAAATATCGGTAAATTATTCTATCATCTCATTCAATTTTGAATGATCCAGCTCTCATATTACATCTAGTATGAGTTTGCTTTATTGTATTAATCCATAATTTAGTATGATTGTTTTATTGATCTGCGTTATAATCACTATATTAAAAGGTCAAGATGAGGTGACATTATGAAAGTTTTAGTCAGCGCTTGTTTATTAGGAGTAAATTGTAAATACAATGGTGGGAATAATCTAAACGCAAATGTTTTAAAGTTCCTAGAGGATAAGGAAGTCATTCCTGTCTGTCCAGAAATTTTAGGTGGATTGTCAATACCGCGTCCTCCAGCTGAGATACGAGATGGTTCAGTATACGATGAGCATGGTAATAATGTAGACAAGTCCTTTTCTCGTGGGGCCCGTTTGGCAATGCGCATCCTTGAAGACAACGATATCGATTGTGTCATCTTACAATCACGGAGTCCTTCGTGTGGTGTTCGCCAGATTTACGATGGTTCCTTCAGTGGAACGCTCATTGATGGCCAAGGAGTTTTTGCTAAAGCATGTATAGAGGCTGGGTATCGTGTCTATGATGCTGACGAATTCTAATATCAGGGATTTTAAAAGGAGTGATGCAGATATACATCACTCCTTTGTTTGTCGGTTAAACTTATGCTTAAGGTCTTACATAATCCTTATAAATACCATATTCTTGAGCAACATCGAGTCGACACGGATCAACTTTGCCTTTTACACTACAACGGTTCGCATATTCATTACCATATGATGCTGAGCCTGTGTTAAAGTTAATGTTTGCCCCTCTGTCGTACCAGCGGTTATAAGCAGCCGTAACACTGTCACTTCCTAGGTAGTACAGCTCCATATGTAAATGGGCTCCGTAGGAATTCCCTGAGTTACCAACAGCTCCAATTTTTTGGCCTTGGCTTACACTACTTCCTGCCCTTACTGTAACACTGCCTTGTTGCATATGTCCAAAGAGTCCTCCGTAGATTTGTCCGTTTACGTTCATAATCATGAGAACATAATTACCAAATCCACTACCACATCCGAAGCTTCCATTTGTTGCACATCCACTGTTGGATGCAATAACAAGTCCATTAGCAGGTGCTACGATGGACGCCCCCAAAATTGAAGATCCAGGTACTCGTGCAAAGTCAACACCCATGTGTTTTCCACCATCAGTATAATACCATTGTACTTCAGAAATTCTAAAGCTTGAAACTGGAAGCATCAATCCTCCAGTTGAAGGTTCAACAGGTGTTGGGATTTGAATTCTCTCAGATACGATACGCTGTGTTTCTAACGCTCTTTCTTGTTCAGCTACTAATGCAGCATACGCACTACGAAGAGCGGTAACACGTTGTTCAGCAACTCGTGCAAGTTCTTCAACTTGGCTCTTTTGGGTTACTTGATCTGCGCGCATCGTTACAAGGTTTTCTTTATCAAATTCAAGCGACAATTTCGTTTCTTCTAAAACTGCTTTTTCTTCATTGAGTTGACGAATTAATTCCTGATTAAATTCATTAATCTGTGAAATTCCTGCGATTCGTCGCGATACTTCTGAGAAGTCCTCCGCACCCATTATAAACTCAACATAACTGTTTACTCTTAATGAGCTTTGAAGATTAATCATGTACGCCTCTACACGAACTTCTTTCTCTTCAATATCTTTTTCCTTCACAACTATTTCTTCCTCAGTTTGCTTAATCTTTGACTCAGTACTTGCAATCTGGGAATCAGTTTTCTTAATTTGTGATTCAATATCAGTAATACGATTTTGAAGCTCATTCAAAGATTGTGTGTCTTTATTAATATCACCTTGAATGTCATTGATAGATCCTTTGATATTGTTTAGTTCATTGTTTGCTTCTTGTTTCTTTTGTTCTAGGTATGTTTTGTATTCAGCACACAGTGTTCTATTGGCTGAATACGTTTCCCAATCTGAACACATAGTGTCCATTTCAGTTTCCCGTCCTTCAAAAGAACTCGTTGAATACACATAGGTATTTGACGTAAATGTTGCAATAAATACTACGAGTGCTAGTGTCATGAATTTTTTCATCGTGTCCACCTCAATCTTCTACTTACTGTAAATAAACTTCCTATTGCTCCAACAACCATTCCCACTAACAGTATCACAAGTGATACTTCCCATATTACAGGTTCTGGTGTTACTAATTGAAAGAATGAACTGACCCCAGTAGACTGAGAATCATAAATTGCGGAATATCCAAATACTGTGAGCCCTATGGGTAACAGTGATCCAATAAATCCAATAATCATTCCTTCAATAATGAATGGCCAACGAATAAACCAGTTTGACGCTCCGACGGTCCTCATAATTGAAATTTCTTTTTGTCGTGAAATAACTGTTGCGGATATCGTATTAGAAATGAGGAAGATTGCAATACCTCCAAGAACCAATACAAAGATAAATCCAACATTTCGAATCGTTTCTAGAATCACCAAGAATTGTTCGGTTGCTTCACCACCATAACTTACTTGATGTATACCTTCTAGTTCTCTAATTTGTGAAGCAATTTCTTGGATATGAGCCCCACTTGAAACATTAATTACAAATGCATTTAAGAGTGGATTAGCTTCACCACGATATTGACCATACAACTCTTCCGCTTGCTCTCCACCTGATGCAATCAAGAGTTCTAATTCATTGTCCTTATCGGAAAATTCAACGGTTGTAACTCCGACGAATTGCGTAATTTTGTTTTCGAGTTCTTCAATTCCCGCCTCGTCAACTTCATTTTGGATTTGGACATGTAACGAAACACTTTGTTCGATGATTTCTGTAAACCGAACAATGTTTGCATTTAATAGCATAAATATCGCCATAAGTACAAGTGTAATCGTTACAGACGAGACACTTGAAAATAGCAATGCCCCATGTCTAAAAGCACCGAGAAAGCCGTCTTTTATAGTACGTAAAAATCTACTCATACTTAATGTATCCTCCAGCTGTTAAATCGGCAACAACATGACCCGCATCTAACGCAATGGTACGTTTCTTATATGTGTCTACCAAACGCACATCGTGAGTTACCATTATAATTGTTGTTTCTTCCTCAGTATTGATTCGCTCCAACAACTCAATGATTTCCTTAGATTTTTCAGGGTCTAAGTTCCCTGTTGGTTCATCTGCAATCAGTATTTCTGGACGGTTCGCGATTGCACGTGCGATCGCAACACGTTGTTGTTGTCCACCACTTAGCTCATCTGGAAAAGCATGTGTTTTTTCCACTAATCCCACTAAGTGTAATACTTCTCGAACCCGCTTCCGAATGTCTTTACGCGGTGTATTTACAACTTCTAACGCAAAAGCTACATTCTCAAAAACAGTTTTACGTTCTAATAATTTAAAATCTTGAAATACAACACCAATATGTCGGCGATAAAAAGGAACCTTAGAATGCCTTAATTTCCCAACATTAAATTTGCCAACATGTACGTTCCCTTTAGATGGTTTTTCTCGACCGTCCAACAACTTAATGAGTGTTGACTTACCAGATCCAGTTGGTCCAATAATATACACAAACTCACCGTCATTAACCTCAAGATTAATATCGTAAAGGGCGTTGACTCCGTTTTTATATTGTTTACTTACATTTTCGAATAATAACATGTTATTTCACCCCATTCTCAGCAAAGACATCAAAATTATAGCACACCCACTATGAAATTTACGTGAAAGCTAGATTTTGTAGAATCCTTGACCATGTACTTCCGTAACATCCGATACGATCAAGAATGCATCTTTATCCACTTCTTTCACATGTCGTTCCAACTGCGGATATTCAACAGTCGTAATGACCGTCATAATAATTTGTTTTTGCTTGCGTGTAAATCCTCCGTGTGCGTCGATGATTGTTGCACCACGGTCTAAATTCTCTAATATCATGTCTAATATATCATCTACATAATCTGAGATAATAAATACTTGCTTCGCTTGTTGACCACCTAATGTCGTGATGATATTGATTGCTTTTGTGGTACTGTATACCGATAAAAGCCCAATCAAGACGTCATTCAATCCATATGCACTTAGACCCAATAGTATCGTGAAGAAGTCTACGACCATAATCCAAACCGATACCTTTACATTGGTTTTGCTCGCAAGGATTAATGGCGGAATGTCCATTCCACCTGTACTTGCTCCAGTTCTAAACACCAGTCCAAGTCCCACACCAGCTACTAATCCACCAAATATTGATGCCAAAATTGGATCAACACGAACAGTATGTGGAATCAAGGATAAACCATTGATAAATATTGGATACATAATGCTACTTGCGATTGTTTTGACTGCAAATGCTTTTCCTAGAAATAGATATCCCATGATAAACGTAATGACAATAATTCCTGTCATAATTGTTTCAACACTTATAGTCAAAAAGGGTGCTAAGGCGATAGCTACACCCGCAACACCCCCAGATAGTACTGAGTTTGGAATAATCAGAAATACTACTGAGCATGCCAGTATGAAATTTCCACCTATAAGTTGCAGTGTATCAAGAACGCGATTCTTCATACCTACCCCCTGATATTCATTTTCAAATATGCTTCAATAAAATCATCAATGTCACCATCCAACACATCTTGTAATTGACTTGTTTCATGGGTTGTTCGATGATCTTTAACCATAGTATAAGGATGCACAACGTATGAACGAATCTGTGATCCCCATTCTATTAACTTCTGATCTCCCTTTAATTGCGCAATTTTTGCTTGTTGCGCTTCAATTTCTAGTTGGTACAACTTGCTTTTCAACATATTTAATGCTTCTTCACGGTTTTGAAGTTGGCTGCGTCCTGACTGACATGATACCACAATTCCTGTGGGATGGTGTGTGATTCTAACGGCAGAATCTGTTTTGTTTATGTGTTGCCCACCGGCACCACTTGCACGCATTGTATCCACACTTATATCTTCAGGGTTGATTGTAATCTCAACACTTTCATCAAATTCAGGTGCTACATCTACAGATGCAAAGGATGTATGGCGTCTTCCCGAAGAATCGAATGGGCTGATTCTTACAAGACGATGTACCCCTTTTTCAGCTTTCAAATACCCATAAGCATATGGACCTTTAACTAATACAGTCACGGATTTTATCCCAGCCTCATCCCCATCAAGGTAGTCGAGTACCTCGAGTTTAAAGTTATGCTTTTGGGCCCACCGTGTATACATCCGATACAACATTTGTGCAAAGTCCTGGCTTTCAGTACCACCTGCACCTGGATGTAATTCAAGAATCGCATTTTTTTGATCATAATCATGACTTAATAAGACTAAGACACTGAATGAGTCCATATCTTTATCAAGCGATGTGAGTTCTTCTTCAAGCGATGCTTTGAATTCCTCGTCCATTGTATCTTTGATAAGTTCAATTCCTTCAGAACAAAATTCTGTACGACTTGATAAGTCATCAAAAGTCTCAACCAAGTTTTTCAGTTGGTTAAGGGTTTGGATATGCTGTTGACTTTGTTTATGGTCATCCCAAAACCCGTCAACAAGCATTCCATCTTCTAATTCTTTTATTTGATTTCGCTTTGTAGCGACGTCAAAGTGAATCACCGAGCGCTTTCAGTTCTTCATGATGATGTTCAATACTTTGAACCATCTCAAATAGTTCCATTTTTATCACCCTTGTCTATGTTCAATTTTTACACGTGTTGCAAAGGTAACGACATCTGTCGCAATTTGGCTTTGCATTTCTTCAAACATTTCATAACCTTCTTCAACATACGCTTGAAGTGGTTTCCCTTGTGCATAAGCACGAAGATGAATTCCCTCACGTAGTTTACTCATCATGTCAATGTGATCAACCCACGCACGGTCAATCATTCGTAATACCATTTCACGTTCAATGCGTCCAAACTGCTCTTTTACAGGCATAATTTTCGCATCATACAAGCCCCATGCTTTTTCAGTCAATACGTCAACTAATTGGGCCTTATCATTTGAATCTAAATCCTGTTCAGTTACGACCGCATTCAATTCAAATGCCTTCAAGGATTCCATGAGTCCTTCTTTATCAAGAGAGAATTCCTTTTCTTCAAGATTGATATGTGCAGAAACTAAATCAGACATTACACGTTTCACCATGTCTTTCACAAGTGCGTGCACATCTTCATTTTCTAACACAAAGTTACGTTGATCATACATAATCTCACGTTGTTGACGCAATACATCATCATAGTCAAGCAATTGCTTACGAATGTCGAAGTTAACACCTTCTACACGTTTTTGAGCTGCACCGATTTGTTTCGTCAGTGTTTTATTTTCAATGACTGTATCATCTAAGGTTTTAAACATAAATTCGAATCGCTCAGATCCATGTCGTAACATCAGATCATCTTCAAAGGATACGTAGAAACGGGAGAACCCAGGGTCTCCTTGACGTCCGGAACGTCCTCTTAACTGATTGTCAATACGGCGGGATTCGTGTCGTTCACTCCCCAATACCGCAAGACCACCTAAAGCGCGACTTTCATCGTCTAATTTAATATCGGTACCACGACCTGCCATATTGGTTGCGATAGTTACGGAACCCTTACGGCCAGCCTTTTCAATAATTGTTGCTTCACGTGCATGGTTCTTCGCATTTAAGACTTCGTGTTTGATTTTGCGTTGACGCATCATCATACTTAAGTATTCACTTGTTTCAACCGCTACAGTACCCACAAGGACTGGTTGTCCTTTTTCATGAAGTTCACGTACTTCTTCGATTAGCGCTTCAAATTTAGCCTTTTTAGTGCCAAATACTAAGTCAGCGTAATCAACACGCGCTACAGGACGGTTTGTTGGAATTTCCAAGACACGCATGTTGTAGATTTCCAAGAATTCTTCTTCTTCAGTTTTCGCAGTACCCGTCATCCCCGCAAGTTTTTCATACAGACGGAAGAAGTTTTGATATGTGATTGTTGCAAGTGTAATAGACTCTTGCTTGATGGTAACGCCTTCTTTAGCTTCAAGTGCTTGGTGAAGTCCATCTGAGAATTCACGGCCTTCCATAGCACGTCCAGTAAATTGATCAATAATCACAACTTGATTGCTATCAACCATATACTCAACATCACACGTCATCGTATAGTTGGCTTTTAATGCGTTGTTGATGTAGTGAACAAGCGAAGAGTTTTCGAGATCATAAAGGTTATTAACCTTAAATGTACGTTCCGCTTTTTCAACACCACCTTCAGTAAGTTGTGCAGTCTTTGACTTAATATCAACAACATAGTCAGCCCCTTCGGACAATTTCTTTGCGAACTTATCTGCTTGTTCATAAAGTTTTGCACCATCACGCGCACCACCTGAAATAATAAGTGGCGTTCTTGATTCATCGACTAAGATCGAATCGACCTCATCGACCAGCGCAAAGTTAAGGGGTCTAAGTACACGATTTTCGATACGAGTTACCATGTTATCTCTTAGGTAGTCAAACCCAACTTCGGCATTTGTCGTATATGTAACATCACAAAGATAAACAGCACGTTTATCGGATGCTGGCAGTGCACGAACATTACATCCTACTGTAAGTCCTAGGAAACGGTGAATTTCACCCATCCAATTCGCATCACGTTGTGCCAAGTATTCATTGACAGTAACAACGTGAACACCTTTACCACTTAATGCATTTAAATAAACGGGTAAGATAGACGTCAATGTCTTCCCTTCACCTGTTTTCATTTCCGCAATATCACCGCGGTGTAATACAATACCACCCATCAATTGCACTTTATATGGGAATTCTCCGATTACTCGGTATGCCGCTTCCCTTACGACTGCATACGCCTCTACTAAGAGGTCGTCTAACGATTCACCATTTGCAATTCGTTGTTTAAATTCTGTTGTTTTTTGTTTTAATTCATCATCACTTAGTGCGCGTGTCGCATCCTCTAATGAAATAATCTCATCAGCGATTAATTCAATCTCTTTTAGGATCTTACGATCACCACTAAATAAGTTAGATAAAAAGCCCATAGATTAAGCCTCCATTCCTAGTTATTGTACCATATATTCCACATAAAAAAAGTTGGAAATTCCAACTTTTATGATATGCGAACAATATTGTGTGCTTGGACTCCCCGGTCAGTTTCTACCATCTCGAATTCAACCTCAGCTTCTTCCTCGATTGTTTTAAATCCTTCCATCACGATATGTGAATAATGGAAGAAAACATCGCGGCCATCTTCAATTGAAATAAATCCAAATCCCTTGTTCTTGTTGAATGATTTAACTTTCCCTCTCATCACAACATTCACCTTTCTATATTCATACTAAAATTATACGGTGTAAAAGGTCATGATTCAAGCGTTTTATGCCTATAAACACTAAATATCTGCACAATATAGCCGTTTTTTGTAAGCGTTTGCGATAATATCGATAAAGTTGCCCCTGTTGTCACTAAATCATCGACCAAAAGAACACCCTTTGTTTTATCCAAAAGCGAGAGGTCTGCTCTAAAATCTTGGACGTTTTTGAATCGATCTTCTCGATTTAATCGTTTCTGGTACACATCATTCCCCTTGGTAAACACAGGAATTGGTTGTGAAGAAAACACATTTTCCATCATAGTTTCAATAACATTAAACCCACGATTTTTCACAGAATTTTCATGTGAAGGCGCATAAACAATCTGAAAATTACGATACTTTCTCCTCATTTTCCTTCGAAAACCGTATAAAAATATCGCACCAAGGCAATAGTCATGACCTTCCTTAAACTGGAGAAACCATTGTCGTGGTTCTTCTTCATATGCAAACAACGTAAATATCTCCATAGATTCAACATGAATAACCTTTGGCGTTGCCCTCAATTTTTGGCGGCATTCATGACATAAGGGATCATGCCCAAATAGAATTTCAACAAAAGTTTGGTGTTCAATTAACCTTGCGAAGCATATCCTGCACCGTTTGCTTTCTGTATTCGATTGATGCATGCATCCACCACCTTGCTTCTCTCTTTGACATAAAACATACAATGTCCTTTCTTTGGATTCATCCCGCGCCGTACCCGTCCTGAAATTTGTGTTAATGAAGCTTCATCAAATACTACATGACCTGCATCATACACCACAACAAAACAATCCTTAAATGTTACCCCGCGTTCTAATACTGTTGTTGTGACAAGAATTCCTGATTGTTCACGTCTAAACTGTTCAATCTCTTGGGCAGCATGTTCATTTTTAGATGTGATACAACGGCATTGTAAGATCTTTGAGAACAATGTGGCTGTTTGGATTGTAGGAACAAATAAGAGCACTTTTTCACTTCTTAAGAACCACAACTCCAAGATCATACGCCACAGGCTCATTGTTACAATCGGAACAGACAAAGGTTCCATTGAGGGTCTTTGATTTACATAGATTTTATGAATGGGTCCAAAGTTAATAAACTGATGATTGTCAAAAGTAGCACTTAGAAATACACAATATCCTTTCAAACTCGCCCTTAATAAATCTTGAAGCAATTGATTTCCTTTAAATGGAAAAGCGTCCGGTTCATCTAAAATCAAAACATCAAAGTAGTGATGATACCGAAAGATTTGATGTGTCGTACACACAACTAAATCCCCTTCAACAATCTCAGTGTTCGAGCCATAAACCGCAACAATTTTCGAATCTTTAAAATAGGTTTGAAGTCTCTCACTGAGCTCAATTACAATTTGCTTTCGTGGTGTTGCCCACCCAATTTTAAGTCCACGACTCAGACAATGTTCAATCAATGGAACACACATCTCAGTCTTGCCCGCACCACATACCGCTTCTACACAAACATGTGTTGAAAAGCAATGGTCAATTATCTGGTGGGCACTTTCAATTTGTGCCTGGGTTAGTTCGATGGATAAATCTGCCTGTGTTAAAACACACAGTTGATCTTTTTCTTCAAGGGAAGCACCACGATAGGGTAAACAACGCCTACAAATACCATGATGAAAATAATAGGGTTCGCTTGCAAAACAAAAAGGACACATCCGATCACCTCAATCGTAACTATGCGTCCTTTTTCTTTTTTCCTAATATATTATATGATTCCCAAGATAACACATGACAATCATCAAAACCAAACCAAATAGATCAATAATGATTGGATATTTAATCACAAAGGGTGGAACCATCCATCGTTTCACGATTTTAAAAGGGATGTATGCGAGAATTAACCCTATAATTCCTCCCAATACATTCACCATTAAATCATCTACGTCGAAGATTCGATAACTATACCCTAGCCATGAACACAATGCCTGAGTGGTTTCAATAAACAAACTAAACATGAGAAATAACAGAATCAACTTGAAGTTATTTAAGGTCTTAAATACCTTTTTCCCGTAGTATCCAATCGGTATAAATAGCAAGACATTAAACACTGTTAACTTAAGCACTTGCCAAGAACGATAGGTTAATATTTCTGTTATGAAGCGAAAGAATTCAAGATTTGGTGCAAAGGTATTTTCACCCATAGAATATTTGGATAGAGGAAACAGTGTTAAATCAAGTGCAACAGCTGTAAAGCAAAAGAGCATCGCAACATAAAATCGATGCTTAATATCAAGATGTCTTACCTTAAACAACCACAATAGAATATAAAGACCAATGTAAATCAGTATTCCTGTGGTTATTTGATAATCTGGTGCTGCACAGTCAAAGCAAAAATCCATACTTACCTCAATTCTTTAGAAACTATATCATAGCAACGTTCATACTACAATACAAAATTGTTCTATATTTTATGATGAAAAAACCTTGGAGGTTACCAAGGCTTTATCTCGTCGTCTTTTACTAGAAATGCTTCCTTTGCATATTGTGCTAAAGGATCATCTGAATATGAGTCTGAATAGAATTGATCCATGTCTTCTAGATTAAAATGTTCACTGAAGCGTTTCACTTTCTCATCTCCATAGCAGTTCTCTTTTAGGTGTTCTCCTGTATAAGGATTAACAATAGATCCAATCAAATGTATGTTGAGTTCTTTACAAATTGGCGCAAGCAAAAACTCTGGAGAAGCACTTACAATAACATCATCATCTGATCGTTGTTCAAGATACCAATCTTTGATATTGTGACGGTGTGCATCCCAAAATTCAAGAATCAAAGCTTCGTGATTTTCTAATGAATTAAAATACCGATAAAAAATTGTCTTCATTGCTGTTTTAGATATTTTACCACGCTTGAAATCGGCACCTGCTTTAATCTGTGCCCCCCAATATTTCGCAAGTCCTGGATTTTTCTTTAAATTGAATTTGTAAAAGTCTACTGAACTATCCCCGTGATAAATTGTTTCATCAAAATCATATACATTCATAACGTTCACCTCGTTCATTATTATTGAGTGCTTTTTCTTTCATTGATACATAAAGTTGGCCTGTCTGTTCACAGTCTGCTAATCCACGGTGCCCAACATCACGCTGTATCCCAAAATATTGGCACAGTGTTTCTAATTTATGGTTCAACGAATCTGTATTTAAGATCCGTGATATCCTTAGTGTATCTAAATAATTGTTATAGATTGATTGTTTTGTGACATGATAATACGCATCTGATACCAACCCTAGATCAAAATTAACATTATGACCCACGATTAAGTCTTCATCAATGAAGTCGACAAATGATTGGATAACTTCTTCAATTTGCGGAGAACCTGCAATCATTGTATCGGATATCCCTGTTAACTGCTCGACAAAAGGAAGAATTGGAAATTTTGCACGAATTAGTGTCGAAAAGGAAGCAACAGGTTCATAATTACGGTACTTAATCGCACTAATCTCAGTAATTTGGGTATATTGCATACCCCGTCCTGTTGTTTCTAAATCAATCACCGTGAAATCCGGTACAAACTCAACAATACTATTTCCTTTAAACCACATAACAATTCTCCATCTATACGGTTATTCTATCATAATTTTCTTTGATGTGCGAATATCCAATCTTTATATTTGTACCAAGATCATGTAGACAACTGTCGAAGTTAAGATACTTACGATTGAATTTCTTTTCTTAAGATGAACCACCAAAAGTACTGCTAAAGCGACACTTGAAGGGAAAAGCGTTGTTGTCGTAATATCTTTTAAGCTATACACAAGCAATAAACTAATTGTTGCGTAGGGAAGTTTTTCAATGATTGATTCAAGCCGCTCTGACATTGGTTTATTTCTTAAGAATATAAATGGGAGGGCGCGGGTTAAATAAGTCCCAAGCGCAATTAATAGAATTGATTTTAGAATCATTTTTTATTCCCTCCCCACAACAATAACCCCATAATTAGGATCATACTTGGTATAATAAACGAATTGGCACCAAATACAATGAGACACCCAATGGATGCAACAAGTCCAATAACAATTGGAATTGGTTTTTTATCCAGACACTTTTCGATAAAGATAACCGCAAATAATGCAGTCATTGAAAACTCAATACCGTTGGTATTGATTGGAATAAATTGAATCAAGAGATAACCCACAAGTGTTCCACACACCCAATACACTTGATTCAATAACATCGTCCAAAATATGATGTTGTTGTCCTTTTGATCGATTATCACAGAGTACGACTCATCTGTCAAAGCAAAAATCATGTAATGCTTTTTCTTCCCTGCTGTTTTAAACTGTTGATTCATCGATATCCCATAAAAAAGATGGCGTGCATTAATTGATAACGTCAGCAACAATGTTTGAATTGGTGCAAACGGTTGAACCAATAACGGTACTGCCGCAAATTGCATTGACCCAGCATAAATAATCACACTCATTAAGATTGCTGCGTAAAGCGGGAGTTTGTATTGATAAACATAAGCGCCAAAGGCTGCTCCTAACACTAAATATCCTGCCATAACAGGAATCGATGCAATAAATCCTTCTTTTATTGAACGTTTCATAAGTACCCCCTTATTTCTACAAATTTTAGTGATTTTGAGTTGGTTTGTCAATCAAAGTTATATTTTTGTGTACATATGAAGAATATTTTGTTTATTTATTCAATACAAAACCTTTACATCAAATTTCGGGTGGCATATACTTGTTTTATCGGAGGTGATGTTCATGAAATCAGTATCAAACATCACCTTAAAGTCTCGCTAAAAACTTTAAGGTGCTACGCAATGGTATAATTAGACATTTTTGTGTTGCACATTTTAGAAAAGAGGCATTATGACAATCATAATAAAAGAAACAACAAAACACGACTTAAACAATATAATGACCCTTTGGAATTGTCCTGAGGTTATGCTTTATGTGGGATTTCCTGAAGGTCTGAACATATCAAAGCAAGAAATTGAGCATTGGTTTGAACGGCTGAGTCAGTCAAAATCTGAAAAACACTTTTCAATCTATACGAATCAGACATATTGTGGTGAAACCTTCTATCGTTTGCTTAATGACGGGTCTTGCGAAGTAGACATTAAGCTTTTACCACACGCACGTGGGAAATCAATTGCATCCTATGCGCTTTCTCACACGCTTTCATGTGTATTATTTGAACACACTGTTGCTTTTGCGAAAGTTGATCCACACCCTGATAATCAAGCCGCAATAACCCTATACGAACGCCTTGGTTTTTATAAGGTTGAAGGGAGTGAGCGTGATATGCATGTTACACTCCAAGCATTCAAACCTTCAAAACGATATGTTGAGGATTTCGTATCCCTAAAACGCATCCCACTCGATGATTATCCACGGTTATGGGAAATCTCTCAGAAAGCGTCCTGGTATCCTTACTGCGATACCAACGCACCTTATTTCTATGAATACACCCCTCTCTCATTTAGTGATTTCTTAGAAGAAAACAACGATCGTGAGATACAAGGGATTTACTTCAATCAAACATTAATCGGTATGATAAACTTTTACTGGGAACACAAACAAACACGCTGGTTAGAAATTGGGCTCGTCCTGTACAATCATCGTTATTGGGGCAAAGGAATCGGAACTTATTGCCTTAAACAAAAAGCGCATGAGCTGTTTACTTCTTTGGAAGAAATTCAACGTGTTGGTTTTGTGACATGGTCGGGTAACTTGGGTATGCAACGTACTGGAGATAAAGCATCCTTTAAAAAAGAGGGCGTCTTACGAAACGTTCGATACTATGAAGGTACTTATTATGACAGTGTGCGTTATGGTATGACAAAAGACGAGTGGAACGCATTTAATAAGGCTTCAAACGCTTCGCGGGTTTATGATTCATCCCAAAAACAGGTGCTTTGTGATACACTTCTTCGAAAAAATCCACACCACTTTGGAATTGAATCCAGTATCATTGAATACGTAAATGATGTGGTAAGCGATGTGGTTTTCTCAACCCCAAATAGCGATGGATTTATTAGCCTAAAGCATGTTTCAGAAACGACGCTTGAAATTAATGTCATGGCGCTTGACCCTGCAATTCACCATCATGGATATGGAACTGATTTAATCAATCGTGCCATTATGTATGGACGTGAGCACGGATATCATTACTTACTCGTGAAGACATTAGCACAAACACACCCGGATAAGTACTATCAAAGGACACGTCTGTTTTATGAAGCGCTTGGTTTCAAAAAAACTCAACTTCTTGAAACATTATGGGGTATAGAAAATCCATGTCAAGAATACATGCTTGACCTATAAGCCCCATTTTAGAAAATCATTAAATAAAGCCATCTCTGTAATTTATGTCACGAGATGGTTTTTATCATCGAATAAAACACCATAATGACTGGGATACTTAATCCAATCGTTATGGTGTCTCTTTATTTCATATTTGATACTCTGAGTCTAAAGATTGTATCTGTTTCAACTGACCAATAGATGGTTGTTGATGTAACATTAGTATGTTCATACGTCCATACTTCATAAAGCCCTTCAACTTTAGAGCTTGTCGGTTCTCCCCACAATCCTTTAATATCATCTTTTGTGCTCTCAAATGTAACACTTTTGTCAACTTGGAAGTCAAGAATATCATCCTTGAGCCACTTTCGGTTCTCACCTTCTACTTCTCCAACTTTCGCGTCTGCAATTGTTATCACTTCGTCGGTTGGATTATATAAGGTTACTGCCATCATATAACGGTCATTTCGAATGTAATACTTTTGAACATAGGTTTTCGGCTCAATTGTTTGTGCAAGTTCTTCCTCAACTGACTCAATGACATCCGGGAACCATCCTGCTTCAACGAGCACCTTAAAATCAAGGGGCAAGTCATACCAAACGCCATCGGCGTGGAAGGTTCTTGTCGCAAACTTATTTTCGGGTGGTTCTACTGGCTCGGGGTCGTCCCCTTGTTGTGTACATCCTACAAGTAGAATGCATAGAATAAGTAAGAACTTTTTCATTTCCAGAGTTCATCCTCGTCTGGATCAAAATATACGTCTTGACCAACCCCACAACATGACCCTAAACGTGTTGTATTTGCTTCATTGAGTAGGTTCGTACGTTGAATTCCACTAAACAATGCATTGTCCAATCCAAGCACGCCTGCAACTTCATCACATGTTGGATATTCACCTTGGAAGATTAAGGTATCGTGCAGATAAATCGAAGGAAGGTTCACATGATCCTTCATTGCTTCTTTATTGTGTACAGGATCGAAACGATTTACAGCGTACCCATTGTTTTGAAGTATTTTCACAATTTCATTAAATTGAGCACGTTTTGGATCGTTTTCGACACCTAAAATAATGTGGCTTAAATCTGCTTCTTTTTCATAAACATTGATTGTTTTACTCATAATCCCATCACCCTTTCATAAATTTCTTTAAGTTGTTGTCCAATTTCTTCAATACTTCGAGATTTCGCAACTTCATATCCCGCCTTAATTGTATCTTTGCAATCATGATTCAACAGCTCGCGAATCTTCAAGATAAACATTTCATTTTTAGTTTCCATATAGCAGTTTTTATTATTTTCAAGCCATCCTTCATACACTCCAATATCTCTTACAAGTACTTGGATTTTCGATGCCAGTGCTTCAAGTACCACAATACCTTCTGTTTCTTCATAAGAAGGGAAGAAAAAGAGATCTGCTGATTGATAAGCACCCTTAATAATATCCCCTGCAATATATCCCGGTAAGATTACGTTGTCCGGTTTTTCTTTAATGGCACGTTTTACTTTTGATGTTGTTGCAGAAGGCGAGGTGTAACCAAACCATATAAATTTAACGTGAGGAAAATGGCGGGCGATTTCGATGAAATCATGAATCCCTTTACGCTCAAAGTACAAGCCAACAGACATAACAACTTTATCCGTTTCAGAAAGGTTAAAGTATTTTCTAAAAGCTTGAATCTTCACTTCATCTTTTTTATATGCGTCAAGATCAATTCCATTTGATACAGCAACGATTGGTTTTGTAATACCGTATGATTCGATCAGTCCCTTTGAATATGGCGTGGGGGTAAGAATCATATCTCCCTTTTTATAGGTATGTACCAAATGCATTTTAAACAGTGGGGCGATTTGGTTTGAAAATATAAATGAGTTTTTGAAATCCTCTTCTGTTGAATGTGCATGAATTACAACTTTTTTATGGTTTCTCTTTGCACTTTGTATCATTGTAAGTGAACTTGGATCGACTGTGTTAATATGTACGATATCATAGTCGTCATGTTGATTCTGTGTGAAATCAACGCCTGCAGCACTTAATGCTCTTACTTGATGTTTCATAGCACGACCAATTCCAGACTTACTATAGACAGATTCATTTTTTGTATATAACAAGATGCGCATGACCCACCTCCTTACTATCATTATACATTTTTTTCTGATAAGAATTCACAATTCTGTTTAATTGATATACAATAAATTCGAAATGGAGCGTACTATTATGACGGGCGACCTTAGAAGACAACACATATTAAATGATATTAACCAATCAAGTGTGCCTCTGAGCGCATCGAGGATTGCAAAGAAATATAACGTATCGCGGCAGATTATCGTAGGTGATGTGGCTTTATTGCGTGCAAGTGGTCATGATATTATGTCAACAGCACGGGGTTATATAATATCCAAACATGAAGGGGTCATCCATCAAATTGCAGTATCGCATACACCTCAAGAAACAGAAGAAGAGCTTCGGATCATCATAAATCATGGTGGTATCGTGTTGGATGTTACAGTTGAGCATCCAGTGTATGGTCAAATTACCGGAATGTTAAACATTAAGAACGAAGATGATATTCAAGATTTCTTGAAACGGGTAAGTCAAAATGATACCGGGTTGTTGTTGACATTAACCCATGGGCTTCATTTACACAAGATAGAATGTAAGAACGAAGCAACGTTTGAAGAAATTAAGTCATCATTGAATAATGCAGGGTTTCTTTATCATAACGACTAGTTTTATTCAGGACGTAACCGCGTCCTTTTTTTCTTATGGGTTATAATATTTCTATAGGTGTCTTGACACATCGGCGAAACAGCTTTAGAATAGGTGTCAAGACACTTAGGAGCACTCCATATGAAAAGAAATCAATCTGTTCAAGTATTAACGCTTACTGCATTACTCATTGCACTTGCAATCATTATTCCAATGAATCCCTTCAGTATTCGATTCGAGCCTTTCTTCAGCTATACACTTGCAAGTCATGTTCCCCTATTCTTTGCGATGTTTGTGAGTCCTTTGTGTGCGATATTAGTTGCGGTCGGCAGTGCAATTGGATTTCTCTTTTCAACTGGAAATCCAATGATTGTAGCTCGGGCAACTTCTCATATTATATTTGCCATTATTGGATCATATTGGTTAAAAAACAAATCATCACAATGTGATACGTTTAAAGGACGGATGCTGTTCAGCATTAACATTGCATTTATTCATGCACTTTGTGAGTTTCTCGCAGTTGTACCCTTTGTTCTTGACGGCTTAACAATGAGTTTTATTTGGACCATGTTCTTTTTCCTTATTGTTTTAGGTATGGTTCATTCTATGATTGATTTTGAAATTGCATACCGTGTTGTTTCTGTAACTTTTCGCAAAAAAAAACACATTTGAGTTCGTGATTGGTACTTAGATATAGTCAGCTCTTGATGAATCGTATATAATAGAGAAGTATAACCAATATTTACAATTGAAGTCTATCCTTACAATCTTCGTCATAATTGACTAAATAGAGGTAACCATGTTAAAAATACTAATTGGATACATATTAATGTTGGGGATATTTCCCTCAACTTATTTTACAGGTATCTTTGTCTATCTGCTTTACGGACGTGTTATTGGTGCGTTATTACTTTACTTTGGACTCAAAGGACACAAGGATAAAAGTCGCTATTTCTCAGATGTCTTGGAATTAACACTTTTATTATCGATTGCGACATTCTTGTTTGTTACAATTGAGATTATTGATGTTTCTTTATTTTCAAATCTGCTTATTACTTCTCTTAGGGTACTCATTGACCTCGTGTTCTTCTTTGTTACTTACCGACTTATCTTAGGGGTACGTGAAATCGAACAACAACAGTCTTTGCTTAGATTCTCAGATAAAGTATTGCTTGCATTTTATTATATGACTATTTTATATCTCGCTCAGTTGATCTTTTCATTTGAACCGCTTCATACTGCTATCGCAATTGGTTATACACTCTGCAAACTATTCTTTATCTACCGAATAGTCACTGTTTGGCAGCATTATAAATCCTTGGTTTCATAAATAATAACTGCGCATCGATCATTTTGATCACATGTGAAAAGCACATTGGATTTCCAATGTGCTTTTTTTACGAGCCAAGTGACTCTAAGAGTTTCTCAAGTCTTAGTGCTACGCCTTGTTCATTATTTGATTGTGTAAATTCAATATTTGGAATTTGCTTAATAGCCTCCATTGAATTTGACATCGCAACTGGATATCCAACCATATTTAACATCCCTAAATCATTTTCTGAATCTCCAAATGCCATGATTTCAGATGTATCAATACCAAATCGAGCGGCATATTCCTTAAGTGCGATTGCTTTGTCTACAGATGCATTCATAATTTCGGTCCAACCATGTCCGACCCGTAGAACATTATACCCTTCTGGTATTTTATTTCGGATTCTATCAACAACTAAATCCATATAATCCGGGTTCTGTAAGAGTGCTATTTTTTGTAAAGGTTCGATTAAGAACTTATCACGAATTTCCTCGAGTGAATTAATAAATACCATATCGAGTTTTCGATTAAAGAAGTGTTTATTGTCATCTCCAATTGAAATCATATAATCTCGGTAACTTAAGTCATCCATTTGGAAATACATCGCATCTGAAAAACAGTACATAATTCCCATATAAAAAGATTGGGTTATCTCTTCGAGCATCGTACATTCATCAAATGTCATTCCTTCAAAGCGTTTCACTTTTAACGATGGTACATCATATGTCTCAAGCCCATTAACACATATAATCCCCATTTCTTCATCTTGCATGTCAAGTTGTTGGCATACATCATAGGCTCCTTCAAACGATCGACCTGTCGCAATTACAAATTCAATGCCATGTTCTTTAAGTTTCTTAACGACATTACGTGTACGAATCCCTGCTTTGCCCTGTTCATTAATGATTGTACCGTCGATGTCACTCGCTACCATTTTAACTTTCATAGTGCCTCCTCTTAATCTCTCACCATTATTGTAGCTTAAATTATTCTCATAGTAAAACCATCAAACCAAGGAATCCGAAAACTTTTTGCTTATTTAAGAATGTGGTTATCGAAAGGAGAATTATTTATGCGTAAATCACTCAGAGTTTGTGCTAATTTTGCTGCACTGTGTTTGTCTTCATGTTTTTGGTCTTCTAAGATTACAGGGATGCTTGGTGTCAATGTATACACCGCACGTAAACTTGTAGATGCAATTGCTGCTGGAGCAGGGTTATGGACTTTACTTGCTTTGTGTTTAACCGGTGCTTCACTCATGGCTATTGTTATGGCATCAGGAAAGACCTTGATTAAACGCTTTGGGAAAACTGCTGCAATCTCATGGTAGTTCCCCATTTCGAACTTATTGATGCAACGCTGGAGTTGAATGAAACACTTATCTTAAAAGATGTTTCCCTTACGATTCAAAACCAAACGTTAACGTGCATCTCTGGGGAGAACGGATCAGGTAAATCTTGCCTGATCTCGATACTTCTTAAACTCCACACATGCACACGTGGAACACAAATATCTACTTTCAATAAAAGAGAACTCTGTTACATTCCAGCACAACCCTTCTTCTTCGATACTGAACGTGTTTATACGTGTATACGGCTTATGAAGTCCTTGTACGCTACATCAATGGATACGCTCATACATGTGATGGATTCTTTAAATCTTGACTATCATGAGATACGCCAGAAAAGATTTGGGGATTTGTCTTCAGGTATGAAACAGAAACTAAACATCCTTCCATTATTTCTTGATAATCTCAGTATTTTCTTTCTTGATGAACTGACTCAAAATTTGGACACTGAGTCTATTCATGCAATTGAAACACGCATTAATCATTTGATATCTACTCAAAAAACAATTGTTATGATCGATCATAATAACGGATTTATGAATCAATTACACTCTAAAAACAAGGAGCATTATCGATGCGAAAACAAAACAGTTATAAAACTTTGAGCCTGTGTGCTTTGGCCCTTGTCGGTTCAATTCTCATTTCATTAAGTCGCGTACATTCTTTGGAACCTATGGTAGCATCCATTCAACAAGAATTTCAATCCATTAACATACGAAACATTCTTATCGTACTCATCATTGTCGGTACGATTTCCAATGCATTCATGCAAGCTTGGATTATTCAAACACTCTGTCGTATGATGCGCATAAAAACATCCTACCTTCAATCCTTTGAACTGTTCATCTTTGCTTCATTATTTTCTTTAATTTTATCCCAGGCTTTTATCAACCAGGCCTTCTTTATGATAATGAGTGGCTTGTCACTCACAATCATCTTTTGTATCCTCACAAACAAATTACTAAAAGAAGTTAATGTTAGAAAACACATCCCACTGTATACCTACGGTGTGATTCTTGGAGCACTGCAAGTATGGCTTTCTTAGATCGATGGGTATATCGATGGACTTTCTTTCTTGGTTACATGGGTATCATAACGCTATGTTTTTATGTAATGTTGAAAGAGCATGAGAGTTGGATAAATATGCTTGATGCACCGCTTCCTAACTCCCAAACAGAAATCTTTCTTCACAATCTACCCGTTATGATTCTATTTGGTCTTCCATTTTTGGGATTCCCATTCGCCCTATTTAGTTTAGGAACCAATGCATTGATGATTGCAATCAGCATCAAAGCGACCGGGTTGATGCATACAGCACACCTATTAATACATTTACCGTTAGAACTCTTCGCGCTAGTTGGACTTGCACGATGCAAACAAAAAACCATCGTGAAGCGACTTGTTTTATGCACAGCCCTTTTATGGTTAAGTGCTTTTATAGAAATTAGGTTAGTGTGATGAAAATTGAATATGCTCTTTTTTTTGGAATCTTATCATCGTTATACATTAAGCCCACTCATATCACTCTGCTTGCACCGATTTGCACACGAAATATGTGGTTATTTGTAACACGAGTCATTAAACTAGCACTTAAACGCCATTGGCCGATAATTGTGTCGTATTTGTTATTTATATTTCTACTCGATGAGAACCTGTTAATACCCATAATTTTTACACATGGACTCATCCTGTGCCTATCACTCAATATAATTAACCCTTTTGAATTCATTATTTCCATAGGTACACTGCTATTTTTAGACAGCTGGGTCTTACTCCTGATTCTTTCACTTGGTATGATTCCATTACGCATCCTTCGATATCAAACAGCAAGTCTTATAAAAGATCATTCACAAATGCTTTTGGTATTAACAATAATTACGAGCCTGTATGCACTCCTGCCATACTTATCGCAATTTATGATACTGCAATTATTCCCAATCAATCGAATTTTAATGCTTTTCGTGTTCTTCTTTACTTCCAATCTCTCTCAAGAACTCACAAATTCCAAAGAGATGATTGGTAGGCTTAAAACTCGCTTTCACCTAGTTAGACTCAAGATGACAAATCATTCAATGAACTTTTTACCTCATGAAATACTAAAAACCCTCAAACATCACTTACTACTTCTGGGTGTGTTGTCATTGATATCATTTTTAGTGTATCGCACTCCCCTTGATCATATCATTGTTCTTATCCTCTGCTTGATATTGATAGTTTTTGAGTTTGACATGTTGTTTTATTACTCATTTCAATTCAAACACAGCTATTACGCTTTTACACTCATCCGAAAAGGGGCAGAACTTGGTATTAATTATCTAGTCTCAACGTATATTCTAATGTATGGTTTGATGAAAGGCATCCACCAAACTCAAAGCTCACTCTCACTGATGTATCTTTTCGTATCTGCAATCGTATTGATTGTTTTACTTATCAGGTGGTGTCGTGCACTCGATTTAACGTTTAGGTTGAGACCTTTACTTATAATCAGCCTTATGTTGTTGAGTAGTTGTTCAAAAACAAGTGGTCCCGCTGAGTTTGTAATTTCAATTACTCAATCATCCTATTTTGGAAAATTGGAACCTGTTGTCATTAAGTCGAGTAACCTTGATGAAATCACATTAAGAATTAAGGAATCTCAAAATGTAAGTCGTGGTACTGTTTTATATCGCGATGCCTATGGAAGGGATGTTAAAGCATCAATGGATGGACGTGTTGAAATACGTGAGACAGTTTTTTTGTTTATAAGTCACGCCTATGAATGCAAAGTAATCATACCAGAGACGGATATGCACAATTTCAGATTAAAGGAATCCTATGAAATTGAATCAATGAACGGCAATCCTTTGGGGAGTATTAAACTTAAAAGTATTGATTATCAATATGAGCATAACTCAGGGTCCTATCAAGACATTAATCAATATCTTCTTATCTTCGACATCAAAGAAAGTAAACTCATCCCACAATCTGTCATACTGACGGTTCCACAACCCATTATTTCAATTCCTAATTCCTTTGTATTACTTGAAGAGGATGCCATTTATGTTGAAACTATAGAAGGGAAAGTAGCGGTGAAAGGGACCTACAATGAAGAAACTCAAACCTATGATATAACAACCCGATTAAGTGATGGCTTAATCTTATATGAGGTATCCAATGATTAAACTTAGAAATATCACAAAGCAATATCCAACTGAACCGTTACCGACACTTGATGGTCTTGATTTAGAGATTAGTGCAGACGATTTAATTGGGCTTTATGGTGCAAGTGGTTCTGGAAAAAGCACCTTACTTCGCATTCTTGGCTTATTCGATTTCGATTATGAAGGTGAACTTCATTTTGATGGTTCAAAAATTGATGTTGAAAATCATGCGATGATTACAACAATTCGACGAGAGAAAATTGGATTTATATTCCAAGATTTTAAACTCATTTCTGATAAGACGGTTAAGGAAAATCTTGAATGGGTCTGCATTTTAAGCAAGATTCCAAAAAAACACATCAAACGATCAATTAATCGTGCCTTTTTTCGTGTGTCACTCTCTCAAAATATGTTGGATAAATACCCGCATCAATTAAGTGGCGGTCAACAACAACGTGTTGCGATTGCGCGAACTTTATTGAAGTCTCCACAGTTTATCATCGCAGATGAGCCTACTGGTGCTTTGGATCAATCGACAAAATCAGAAATCTTATCTCTCATAAAATCACTTAAAATACCCTGTATCATAGCGACTCACGATCTCGAAACACAGCCTTACTGTACGCGTATTTTATATATCCACTCAGGTAAACTCCATGATACTCACAAAGATAAAGCTCCTTAAGTTCATCATTATCTCGAATGTGCGTCAGCTGTCTTCAACAATCTTTTTCTATGCCATCACATCTGTGCTTATCTTTTTTATCTTAATTCTCAACGATTCACTGAATCATCATATTTCTGACATGTTTCCAAAAGAATTCTTTATCTCTGCGTCAATTGATGCTGGGACTCATGTACTTGATATAACACATAAAGTCTTTACACCCAATTATATAACACAGTTCAATCAAGTGTCTGGCTATACAATTCAAGTAGATATGCAAGACCCTGAGATCACAGTTCAAATTGGCTCTACTCAATTGCAGACTGCTTTTTCAATTTCTTGTTGTGATGCTTCGCTATCAATGAGCGAGTATTTTGCGGAAACGCATGACCTCAACATCGGAGATCCACTTTTGATACAAGGTCAATATTACCGCATTTCATCAATACACAGTGATTTTGATGACCCGAGTCCACTCATATTGCCAATGGATAGTGACATTCATTTTAAAACCCAAGCCACCAGTTTTAAGATTGTAGACAGTAATCTCGATGAAGTTGAACTCGATCTGGCTTTGAAACAATCCGTTGATAACCCTCATATTCAATTTGATATTCTAACATTTGATATTGAAGACGCTTTGAATTCACTCGTTAATATCCTATTTAGCATGTTATTTGCTGTGGGAATTCTTGTATTTATTGTTGCTTCTTTTAATATAAAGTCCATGACAATTCTATCAATAACAAAAAGACAACGCGAAATAGTCTTATACTTTCTCTACGGACTTCCAAAAAAAGACCTATTCTTAATTTTTCAAATAGAGTCTTTTTGTGTTCATATGTTTTCCTTGTTGATCAGCTACAGCGCTTCAGTAAGTATTATTTACCTCGCATCATTATTGTTTTCGTTTAGTTTTAGCGGTGCGATCATCAAGTCTATTTTTGTTAGTATCATTCAAATTTTCTTTGTTCAACGGATTACTCAAAAAATCCTTGTAGGATGTATTAATGAATCCATTTCAAAAATATAATCTATTTATGATTTCGTAAGAGATAATTTCGATCTACGTTTACTTCAATGGGTTGCTCAACAAAACTGAGCGCTTCTCGAATTTCTTTTTCGATTGCTTCATTTGATGCTTCACAATCTTCTTTGAGTACCACATCAAACTCAACAATACCATCAATCACTCTAAAATCATGATAGGATTCGATCTCAGGAATGTT
The DNA here is from genome assembly GCF_001545095.1 of Erysipelothrix larvae. Classification (NCBI taxonomy): domain Bacteria; kingdom Bacillati; phylum Bacillota; class Erysipelotrichia; order Erysipelotrichales; family Erysipelotrichaceae; genus Erysipelothrix; species Erysipelothrix larvae. The sequence continues at coordinate 59,035 of NZ_CP013213.1, read as the reverse complement.
TTTTAACGTCTTCGATATACGAAGTCGAACGTGATTTGATTTGGCATCATAATAGTCGATGGGATCCAGATGAATCACAATCTCAAAACTGCACATTTCGTCTATTTCTCGTTCAATTTTATCTGCGATTTCGTGGGCTTTATTGAGTGTCATAGACCCATCGAGCTCAATATGGACACTGCCAAATTTATGTAATTTACCGTATGTATGAATCAATAAATCATGGTATCCAGCAATATCCTCATGCTCTTTTAATATCTTCACAACTGCATCAATATCTTTTTGCGATGGTCTTTTTCCCATAAGTACTGTGACTGCGTCACGCATAAGTCCAAAGGCACCTAGTAGTATTAGCAGTGAAATAATCAATCCTAAGTATCCATCAATTACAATGTTGTATTGAGTTTGCACGAAAAAACCGATGAGTAAAGCGATCGCAATAATCACGTCGTTTCGACTGTCTACTTCACCTGCTTCTAAAAGCTCAGATCCGTTTTGCTTCGCGGATTTACGATACATTACCATCATCGAAAACTTCACAACTAACGATATAATTGTAACAATCCACATGGCAATATGAATGGATTCTAAAGTAGGGTTTCGAAGTTGATCAATTGCACTGGTTAAGACATCAATTCCTGCATACATTAGGATTATCGATACAATGAGCCCACCAATCATTTCAAACCGTTCATGACCATACGGATGTTCTTCATCGGCAGGTTTTGAAGAAATTTTAATGCCAATCAACATAACAAAAGTTGTTAGAAAATCTGATAAATTGTTGATGGCATCTGCAATCAGAGAAATACTTCCTGAAATTACGCCGATACCAAACTTAAATCCCGCTAAGAGTCCATTCGCAACAATCGCGATATAAACTGTTTTCGTTGCACTACTTGTGTTTTGATTTGGGTTCAATACGATCTCCTCCTATACTAGTTCGTATTTTTTGGACATGCGATACGTTAAGATCACAACACCAATGCCTCCCAAGGCCATAAAGATTGTTCCTAATTGAATATATGCTGGGTCAGGAAAACTTCGAGCAAGGATCACAATTGTTCCCAGTCCCAAGATTCGACCAATATTCATTAAAAACTCTGAGGCAATAATATGTCCCGTTATATTACCATCTTTCGCCTCTTCCGTAAATACCCTCATTCGGATCATTTGAAATCCATTAAAGTAAAGGGGTGTTGATATTGCGTTAATAATTCCAAATAACAAAGCCATTAACGCCCCTTGAGAGAATGATAAGATAAGCATTGAAGCAAGTAAACCAAAGGATCCAATATAGAGAGCGTTTATAATCATCGCATGTCGGACCTTTCGTCCCACAACCCAATAACTCGCAATCACAATGGATGATATCAGTGCATTGTAGTAACTCAATATCTCTCCAGAATTATTCAACATCCTAAATACAAGCAATCCACTCAACGCCATTGTATAACATTCCCTGAGGCTATGGAGAACTGCTGTTTTCTTTTGATATTCCCATTTTTCACTTCCCTTTTTAAACAATTCTAAGAATGGAAAACTTGGTGTTCGGTATACATATGAAAGTCTTAAACTCATATAAGCGACCACTATAAATAACACAATAACCAGGGTAAAGATCATGCTATATCCAAACATATCGGTCTCAACATTTCCAAGTATCACAGCTGTTACAACGGGTGCAAAAATATTTGCAATCCCATTTAATAACCCCATGTTGCTTAGGAAAAGACTGCGCGCTTCGATGCGTGGTGTTTTTTGATTCATAACGTTCATTGCATACCAAAATAATCCTTCACCACAACCCGTAAGTCCGGCGACAATAAATGCTTTCCAAACTGCCTCGGCAATCCCATCCTGAATCCACAGTAAGTATAAAAAAGCACCGGTCATAAAAACGAGCCCGATCGATAAGATTCGTGTCAGATCATGTTTTGTACTCATTCTTCCACCAATCAATGAGAAGATCGGTATGAAGAAGTAACGAATGCATGCATATAATAAGGTTAGTTCAAGTGATTGTGTGTAGGAATACACAAAAACATTCACAAAAACATTTCCCATCGACATGGCAAACGTAAATAAAGCATTCATATAAATGATCTGTTTTTCTTTTGATACTAATGTAATCATATAACTTGGTTCCTATCCCATCTCCCCCGATTTGAAATATATAAAAAAGAGTGATTATGTCGCACTCTTTCTACATTCTGGGCAAATCCCATAGAGTTCTAGTTGATGCCTAACAATCTGATACCCTGTTTCTAAAGCGATTCTGTTTTCATAATCCCCTAAAGGACACTCTTCAACATTGACAATTTTTCGACATTCGATACAAATAAGGTGGTGCACATGAAGATGTCGATCATATTCGTAGACGCTCGTTCCCGTCTCAAGGTATACAATCTTGTGGACGATGCCGTGTTTCTCAAATAAATCCAAGGTTCGATAGATTGTTGACAAATCTATTGATTCATCAATCTTACACCGAATATCTTGTAAAGAAATTGGCGTTTTTGCTTCTTTTAATACGGTAAGTATTTCGTCTCGTGGTTTTGTAAATCGAATCTTTGAATCATGCAGTTCTTTTTTATTTTGCATCGTTACCCCTCCTTACTGTACTCGATCTTCTTTGTTACGATCTGTATTGTTATTTTACCCCGAGTGATATCAATAAGTCCATTCAACTGTTCAGGGTTCTTTGTTTTTATATCATAAATCGCCAGTGTTTCATAGTTTCGATCGATAATTTCTGCATTTTCTGACAAAAAAGTCTCAACTGCATTAATATATTCGTAAGGAAACCTTAAGTTTACAGTTGTGACTTCTTGAGGGATTAAGATTTGTGCAGTGTCAATGGCGTGCTTAACACTGCTCCCATAAGCACGTATTAAACCTCCAACACCAAGGAGTGTTCCCCCAAAATAGCGCACAACAACCGCAAGTACATAGTCTAGGTCATTGCCACGTAATACCTGAAGCATTGGTAGCCCTGCACTTGAAGCAGGCTCTCCATCATCGTTTGATCGCTCGATATCTTCGACTACATACGCGACACAATGATGCGTCGCTTTTGGATGTTCCTTTTTTATACGCTTTATCACTTCTTTTGCTTCTGTTTCTGATTGAATCGGAGTTAGATATGTTATAAACTGAGACTTTTGAAAATATAATTCTGTGACAACTTCTTGAGCAATTGTTTTTTTCATACCATCCTCCTGAAAATATTTATAGTAATTGGTTCTTATAGTTTGACAATCAAAGTAGTTTTCCTTATAATCATAGTGACCATAGGAGGTTTTTATGAAGAAATACGGAATCGTTGTTGACTCGTCAGCAGCACTTACAGAAAAACAAGCGAGTGATTTAGGTGTTGTAGTTGCTCCTTTAACTTTAACATATAACAAGGAACACTTTGAAGACCAAATTACAATGACTTACAATGATGTTAAAGATATTTTAGCACGTCATGAGATTATTATGACATCTCAACCAAATATTGGACGCATTTTAGAGTTATTAGAGCCTATGCGTGATGAAGGGTACGACCATATTTTTATTATTACACTTTCCGCAACCCTTTCAGGGACATTCTCTGCATTTAACCATGCAGTAGAAGAACTTCAATTATCAAATGTTTCTGTCATTGATTCTTATACAATCGCAGGACCGGTACAAAATGCTATTGGATTAATTCGACACTTTGAAGCGAAAGATGGAACTGTCGAAGAGATATTAGAAGCATTCAAACCCATCTTTGACAATACATCAACATATATCTATCCACAGGATTTTCGTCAGCTCAAAGCCAGTGGACGTATTTCTTCGAGCGCTGCAACACTTGCATCGCTATTAAAAATCAAACCTGTACTTCGATTTGAAAACAGAGGGAAAACTATCGAAAAGTTTGCTACCGCACGTACTGAGGCAAAAGCCTTCGATGCAATCATGAACGATCTTTTAGACAATGGCGTAAATCAAAACGATCATATCCTTTATATTCTTGAATTTGAAGCAGATGAAGTATCAAAACGATTCATCAATAGAGTACACGAAACCTTCCCAAACATTGAAATTATCAGAATGCCTCTACCTGCTGCAGTAGCCACTCATGCTGGAATTGGAACAATTGCCATTCAATGGAATGTTAAGACTAAGCAATAGGTGCTCGCAATTTGTGTTTGGATTTAAAAATTATCTTCATTTCTACTTCTTAATAGCTGATTAATTATAAACAATCTCAAAATGGTGTATAATTTACTTACGGAGGAATAGATATGAATATAGCAATTGTTACCGACAGTGGGAGTAACTACTATAACGAAGATCTTAAAGATGTTAAAGGATTATATGCCGTTCCGCTTCAAATAATTGATGGGGATACAACATATCTTGAAAGTGTTGAAATCAGCAATACACAGGTTAATACCTTAATGAAAGAGCATCATACCTTAACGACTTCATTACCAGCAATCGGACGCATTGAAGCCTTATTTGAACAAATTAAAAACGATGGGTATGACAAAATTCTTGCGGTGCCTATTACATCTGGAATTTCTAGTACCATCAATGCAATGCGAACTGCTGCAAACTATATGGATATTCGTTTTGATTTTATCGATTGTTACTCTACATTCCATAACTCACTTGACATTGCGCTTTATGCAAGACGTGAACTTAATAGTGGACGTAGCTTAAGCGAAATAACTGGAATAATCGAAGATGCTATTGAACATAGCGACACAAATATCATACCTGATGACTTGGGTCATTTATCACGTGGTGGTCGATTATCACCACTTGCCGCAACTTTAGGTGGTTTCCTAAAAATAAAACCGATTCTTCATTTAAACAAAGACACACTTGGAGTTATTGAACCCATGGATAAAGTACGTACCATGAGCAAAGCCATTTCAACCGTGGTTGAAAACATGAAACAAGCCGGTGTGGATGAAACTTACACGATTACCGTGGCACATGTTGATTCGATGGAACTTCTAAATGAAACCGTTGATAAACTTCACATAGCATTTCCTAATACAGAAATACGAAAACATGATTTAATATCAACAGTCAGTGTCCACTGTGGACTTGGATCTGTTGCACTTCAGTACATGAAGATTTTGAAGTAAAAAGATATCCTACACTGGATATCTTTTTTAACTTACTGTAATACTGATCAATTAATGGATAAATTTTGCTACCGCTGTTTCTATTTCTTTTGCATGCCCATCCATCAAATGGCCCCCTGTTTCGAAGGAGATGAATGTGCAATTAGGAAAGCGGTTGAGTGCGTTAAGTGTATCTTCGTAGCGTACTAATTTATCATCTATAGCATGAAAAATGAGAGTAGGCACTTGCAAAGACTCGATGTGATAGTTCTCAAAGTTTCGTGCCATATCTGGATTCGTAACAGAAGCATCCAATATCACACCGTCTTTTCGATCCCCAATCGGAAGCATGCTGTTTATAGTAGATGGATGCATCCCCATAATCGGTTCAAAAAATGGGCTGATAACATACATTGCGAAATTGTTGCACAAGAACGCAGGAGGGCCTGCATATTCAGGATATGTATGAGGTTTTTCTGAAAAATGCATTCCAGAGCAATATAGTATAAGTCCCTTTGTCCGATGTGGATAATCTAATGCAAATCGTATTGAGACACTGCCGCCTGCTGATGTTCCTAACAAGAAAACCTTCTCAATTTTCAATCTATCGAGCAATTCAACAAATGCAGTTGCTTGTTCACCAGGTGTTCCGCTTCCTAAAATATCACTGCCAACATATCCAAACCTTGAAGGCGCAATAATTCTATAATCAGAGCTCAAATCCTTGCACGTATCAAAAGCTTGGTCATATCCTCCGAAAAGACCGTGAACTGATAGGATTACTTCTCCGACGCCTTTGTCCACATATGTTAGATTACCATAACTTAAGGAAACACTTTCGGCTTGATAAGTGGTGAGTGTTTTACGACTTTCTTTGACGGCGTTATGGCATCGTATTGCTTGTATCACCAAATACATGGTTATAACGATAAGCATTGTGCCAAGGATATATATCCACATAGTCTTATTTCAATCCTTTCTGTATGATTTATCCATTTTCAATTTTCTGCATTTACATACGTATCACGGAAATCCTGCACCATTAAAGCAAGTTCTCTTTTCGCATCCTCTATTTGGTCATGATTCATGTCATATTTCTGTAATAAAAAGAATATCGGAGTATAAAAACGCAACGCAAGGACATGTGCATTATTCCCTTTAATCACCCCTTTGTTTATAAGTTCGGTAAATATTTCTTCTTCATGTTTGATGGATCCTTCAATAAATAAATCTTCATACACTGCATTGATTTCTGAATTATGGTAACGTTCTATCTGTAACATTTTTCGAAATTTGGAAGCAACATCGTCTTGTAAATAAAATAGAAAAAGGCCTGTTGTAACATCAATAAGCTTTTCGGTTGAAATAGAATCATAAGCAAATGCAGCCTTTTTTGATTCAGGCAATCTCATGTCATTGTGCATTGTTTCGATCCGTTTCGAAAACTCAACGACGCAAAAATTGAAAATATCCTGTTTGCTTTTATAGTGCTTATATAATGATGGTGTTTTAATTCCCACCGCTTCTGCAATTTCCCCAACATTAACCGCACTATATCCTTTAACAGAAAATAGAGATAATGCTTCATATAATATCTTTTGCTTAGTATTCATTCATATCCCCTCTGTGGCTAATCCTAGTTAGCTAATTCAATTATAGGCTAACTCAAGTTAGCTGTCAAGAAAGGGTACTCTCGTTTCATACGTGTCTTCGCCTTTAGGCATTTTCTCTGCCTCATTAGGATGTTGATCCTCACCATATTCAATTAATAGTACTTAAATCCCTTCAATTATCCTTTCCAAAGAAAAAAGCTAAGTATTCTTGTCTTTATGTACTTAGCTTTAATACGCATTTAATTGCGAGGTTTTCTACGACGATTTCCACCGTCTCTGTTTTGACGACGTTTCATTAATGCCCGTTTTTCAACCGTGATTTTACGTCCTTTAACACGTTCTTGATGCAATGCATCTGCAATGACATCACTGAATTTTTCAGGAACATCCATGAATGATTCCTTTGGTTTAATGGTGATATCACCGACCGCGCGTGAAGCATCTTCAGATACTTTCGCAATGATCTTCAAGAAGGTTGCTGGAGAAACGTGTTCTTTCCCACCAACATTCAATGCCAAGGTTACCATAGGACCATCATTACGACGTTTTCTTTCCTTAGGTTGTTCTTGTTTGATTGGCTTCAATGAAGATTTTTCGTACTGAGCTGCCAACATTGCACCCATGAAGTCAGAAAGTGACAATCCTTCATTCTCAAGTGCATTTAAGATTGCTTCATAGTCAGAACTTACTTCTTTTTCTTTCCATGCTTGAACATCTTGAATTACAGACTCAATAAAGTAGTTCTTCAAATCTTCTTCTGTTGGAAGAGGTTGAACTTCAATTGTTGATTTAGTCAGTCTTTCTAGATTGCGTAATTGATAACGTTGACGTGGAGTCACAAATGTAATTGCTAACCCATCACGACCATTACGTCCTGTACGACCGATACGGTGTACATAGTATTCAGTTTCTTGAGGCACATCGTAATTGATTACCATATCCATTGACTGAACATCAATTCCACGTGCTGCAACATCAGTCGCAACAAGAATTTGCACATTTCCTTTTTTAAAGCGTCCCATAACTTGCGTACGCATTTCTTGCTTCATGTCTCCATGAAGACCCAAACACAAGATTCCTTGCGCATTCAATGCATCCACAACTTCATCAACACGACGTTTTGTGTTACAAAATACCATTGCACTTTTTGCACTGTTGAATGAGAAGAGTTGAGCAATTAGATTAACCTTATTATCTTCTGTTACACTGTATGCAATTTGCTTAATATTTTCTGATGTTACATTCTTTGGTGAAACACGCACCATCTTTGGATCTTTCAAGAATGTATTTGACAATTCTAAAATTGCCTTAGGCATTGTTGCTGAGAAGAAGCCTTTTTGAGTTTCTTCTGGTAAGTATTCAAGCACTGTTTCGATGTCTTCTAAAAATCCCATGTTTAACATTTCATCTGCTTCGTCTAATACAAGCATTGAGCAATTGTTAAGTCGGATTGTTTTTCTTCTTAAATGATCGAGTAAACGACCTGGTGTTGCGACAACAATATCACATCCCCGTCGTAAATCACGGATTTGGCGATCAATTGGTTCTCCACCATAGACACTCGCTACACGTGCATGTTGCACAAACTTCATAAACGTACGGAGTTCTTCCGCTACTTGCATACACAATTCACGAGTTGGACATAATACCAGTCCTTGTGTCACACGTTTATCAAGCTTCTCTAAGCGATTTATCATTGGCAAGCCAAAGGCTGCAGTTTTCCCAGTACCTGTCTGAGATTGTGCCAATACATCGCTTCCTTCCATAAATATAGGAATCGCAAGATTTTGAATCTCAGTGGGTGTTTCATACCCTTTTTCTGAGAGCGCTCTTAAGATCGACTCCTGTAATAAAAATTCATTAAATGTCATATATTCCTACTTTCAGTCACGCGTTCTAGTATAACACACTTTTCATATAAAAAGGAAACAATCCACAGTTAACCGTTTACAAAGTTGAATATTTGAACGATTGTTCTCTTTGACTCAAATATTATCATAAAGCATCATGAATACCCTACTTTATTGACCTTACATTTTGTATACCCATAAAAAAACATTCTAAGCCATCGTATGATTTCGACTCCTAGAATGTTTTTTAGTTAAATATCAAGTTTCAGTACAACTGGTGCATGATCACTTCCAAACTCTTGATCCAAGATGTCTGCATCAAGAATCTTATTTTGTAATCGGTTTGACACGACAAAATAATCAATCCGCCACCCTGAGTTATTTGCACGGGCATTAAATCGATAACTCCACCAAGAGTAACGCTCTGTAATATCTGGGTATAAGAATCTAAATGAATCTGTAAATCCCACTTCAAGTAATTTTGTGAATTCACTCCGTTCCTCATCAGAGAACCCCGGATTGTTTCGATTTGATTTTGGATTTTTTAAGTCAATTTCTTGGTGAGCTACATTTAAATCACCACACAATACCACAGGTTTCATCGTATCCAAGTGCATCAAATATGCTCTAAAATCAGTTTCCCATTGTACACGGTAGGATAATCGCTTAAGTTCAGGCTGCGCATTGGGTGTATATACATTTACTAAAAAGAATTTATCATACTCGCAGGTTATAACACGCCCTTCTTGATCATGCGATTCGATGCCGATACCATACGTCACCGATAAAGGTTTCTTTTTTGTAAAAACCGCTGTTCCTGAATATCCTTTGCGTTGTGCATAGTTATGATACGCATAATATCCTTCTGGACTAAAATCGGATTGCCCTTCCTGTAATTTTATTTCTTGTAGCGAGATTACATCTGCGTCAAAAGACTTAAACTGTTCAGGGAAATCTTTCTTCATTATTGCGCGTAACCCGTTCACATTCCATGATATAAATTTCATAATGCCTCCTTATAACCTCTCTTAGTATGACATACTTATCAATAAATACAAAATCTAAAAACAAACATTGAATTTCATGATAATATTAAGACAAAGCGAGGGAAAAATCAATGAGAAAAACTTATATTGTACCAGCATCAAACGTTCGTTCTTTTCAACATGATTTAGTAAAAAACAATGATGTACTCATGGGTGTTCAAGTGCTTCCTTTTGAAGCGTGTTGTTTAGAAAGTCCCCTTACTTCAAAACAAATTGAAATACATTGTTTCGAAGCGATTCAAAACAATTCTTTTTCTTTGCTTGAGCTTTCATTAAAAAGTCCCTCATTGATAAAAGACTTAATCAACTTCAGAATCGACATGAAATGTTATGATCTTGACCTTAGTTGTTTACCACAAACGACTCAAAGAGAGAAAGAACTCTATCACGCTTTCTCAATCATCGAGCCCTATATTCCTTCCCTTTCGCTTCCACCTGGAACGATTTACTATAGTTTAGAGGGCTTGTCACACGCTCAAATTGCATTTTTATCTAAATCGAATGCATTACCACTTTCACCTTCACAAAAAAGTCCTTCAAAACTTGAAGCGTTTGAAGCGCTTAATTTTAGACAAGAACTTGAAGGTGCCATGCAATACATACTTTCACATCACTTCGACAACGCGGTGATTGCTTTATTTAACTATGAATCCGTCATCCCTTATGTTGAAAGTTGTTTTCAAAGATATGGTGTAAATGTTTCCTATCAAAACCGTCTGTTTGATATCGTCAAGCATCAAATGCTGGCTTTCATAAAACAATACACCTCACAAGACCTTGCTTCTACCTTAGCGCTTATTGAATCAGGTGCATTAGGCCTTAAGAAATCTTATAAACTCTTACGTTACATTCATCATTATAAACTCCATCTCAATCAACTGGTTGAGCCGTTTAACTATGCCCTTGATACCAAGATGTCAATTGTACGCGATATCATCGACCTTCAAAAGGAGATTCAAGACGATGCTCAAATCTTAAGAGACTACCTACTCGAAATTCAAGAAATGTCTTTGAACGATTTTATTGTTTATGCACTCAATCGCTTAAGTGAACTTCACCCTTTTGATACGAAGCCCTTGCTTCGCTACGTGCAAGAAGTGTATCCATTTATCACACGCGATAGTTTACCCGTCGTGATAAAACATATTCAAGCGCTTAAAGATAATCCTAAGCAGTCGCTTTCGATACAGGTTGTTGATGTGAATGCAATCCCTTCACAGATTGATGGACCACTGATTATTCTTGGATTGTCATCAAAAGCCTATCCTAATCTTTCTTCACTGTCAGGGGTACTTGATGAGTCCTATGTTAAGCAAATCAAAGGGTTTCCAACACTTGAAGCGCGAAATAAGTTCAATCTTGAATTAAAACGATCAATCTTTAGAAAAGCAGACCACCTTGTGCTGTCGTTTCCACATGCAACTTATGAAGGTAAAGCTCTGGAAGGGGCTTATGATGCCGAGGTTTTATTGTCGCAATATAATATTAAACCCAAGCCATGGAGCATTCAAGAAGCACTTAATGGCCTTAAACCCTCATTAAAACTCGACCCAATGCTCGCGCGTGCTTTATATGAAAGAGATGGAAAAATCGTTGGATCTGTGTCATCACTTGAGCTTTATGTTCAAGATCCACTGCAGCATTTCATTAAACACGGTCTAAGGCTTCAAGAACCTCCATCGTATAAACTTGATGAACGATTATTCGGTACGCTTAATCACTCCTATTTTGAACGCTCTTTAAACGGTAAAAACACCAATCTTTGGGATGACTATGCCTCTTATCTTCCGCTTGATGATGCAACGCTATCCCTTATTCGCGAAATAAATGACGAAGTGCTTCAATTTCACCACGACAATCTGTCACAAGCAATCCAGACCACTTCATTCAAACCTACTTATTTTGAAACCCGGTTTGAGAATGAATCCTTCTTTGAAGGTTTTGAGTTTAATGGTGTCATTGACCGAATTGATGTTGCGGATGATCACCTGCTAATCGTCGATTATAAAAGCAGCAATCATGTATTACAGTCAAATGAGATACTACTTGGTCATCAACTCCAACTCTTAACGTATGCACTGATGGCGCGTCTTCGCTATAACATGCCAATCCAAGGAGTTTTCTATTACAGCCTCAATAAAAATACGATAACCCAAAATGGGCCAAGTTATTCGAAGACTAAAGGGATTTCTTCAAGTAATCCAGTCACGATTCAAGACCTTCAAAAAGCCCATAGTTATAAAGGGTGGTTTTTCGATGAACCCGATGATCGTTTTACTCAAGCTGATTTCTACACAGGACTGATGCTTCGAAAGAAAGATGACGCGTTCTACATATTTGGTAAGCCTTATGACATAGAGAAAGTTAAAGTGTACTTTGTAGCGCTCTATGACTACTTAAAACAACAATTACTTAACGGTGAATTGGATGTAAATAAATTCAATTTACCACTTTTCGATAATTACTCATTTAAACAAGGAGGTGATGAAGATGAGTCCTAAGTTCAATACTCAACAACGCGAAGCCATTGAAGCATTGGGCGAGAATGTCGTCGTTTCAGCATCCGCAGGTGCAGGAAAAACAACTGTGTTAATTGCTCGGCTCATGAAACGCATCTTAGAAGATGGTGTCAGTATCGATCGTATCTGTGCACTTACCTTTACGGATGCTGCGGCGAATGAAATGAAAAAACGCCTACTTGCAGCACTTTATGAAAAGAACGAAAGCGACCCTTCGCCTTACCTTACACAACAAATGATGCTTGTAGAGACATCCCACATCTCCACAATTCACTCTTTTTGCCTTTCACTCATCAAAGATCATGGATATCTATTGGGTATTTCTGATGAAATGACACAAAATATCCTGGATCCCGCAATGGTTACTTTGTATCAGAAGCAAGCAATGGATGAATGTATTGAGAATTGGGCACGGCTTCGTAGAGATGATTTGAAAACCCTCCTAAAGACCTTTACTGCACGCCCTCAACGTTTGGGCCCATTTTTTGACGCTGTTATGAGTGTCTCAAAATATTTCAATTCTAAACACGATAAACAAGAATCGATTAACTTTTTACTACAAACCTATGATGCCAAAGATTTTAGTGCACTTCCTGATGTGATTAAAACAGCCTATTTTGCACATCACCATCTCCATCTCACCTTGATTAAAGATAACCTTCAAGCCTTGATTCAATCTGCCGATGGCATCGATAATCAAGAGGAGTTAAGCCACCTATTATTATCACACTATGGATCGCTTAAAGATCTATTGCATCGTATTGATAATCACGATATTTCATTTATGAATCAGGTGCTTGATGTTTTAAACATTAAAATTAAGACACTTCGTGGCCAAGAAGAATACAAAGCCTGTGGTGATCGTTTAGCTGAATCGATTAAAACCTATATTGATACTGTCGAACCCATTTCACAAAGCGTTAAGACGCTCAATGAACAAGCGCCGATCCTTAAACTCCTCGTGGAATTCACAATCGCATATCAAGAGCGGTTTCAAACCATAAAAAAAGAAATACAAGGGTTGGATTTTGATGATTTCGAACATCTTGCTTATTCACTACTCACCTATAATGATGGGGTGTTGTCTAAAGAGCTTAAGCTTCAATTTGATGAAATCATGGTTGATGAATTTCAAGATACCAATGATTTTCAAGATGCAATAATTCAACTGATATCCAATGGCTCAAACATATTCAGAGTCGGTGATGTCAAACAATCAATTTATCGCTTCCGTGGTGCAAAACCATCAATTATGCAATCCCTTATGACAGATGATCATATTAAAAATATCTACTTAAGCTTTAACTATCGTTCGAAAGAAGATATTGTCCAGTTCAACAATGATTTCTTTGACGAAGTATTGAATCTTACTTCGGGTATGTCGTACTCAGATTACGATGCAGTTGATACTGGGATTCCTTCCCAAAAAGAAAACACCCAACCCGTAGAATTTTTAATTGTTACCGATGATGTGTTATATGAACCCGATCCAAAATATCTTCCATGGGATAAAGACCGTAATATGCGTAAAGCACGTATTATTGCTCAAGAAGTTATTCGGCATCATGAAATGGGTTATCGCTTCAAGGATATTGTAATTCTAATCCGAGGGCATGCTCAAAAAGTCTTTCTGAAACGTGCATTTGAGGAAGTAAATATTCCTCACTTTATTGATGATCGCGGTGGTTTTTACAACTCTACTGTTGTCGCATCCATCCTTCAATTCTTTAAGTATGTTCAAGATGAGACAGACTACTCTTTAGCAAACGTCTTGAGATCCGTATTTATTGGGTACTCCTATGACACACTTGCTCAATTAAAACTACACAACCCAAAATCACTGTATGCAGGGCTCAAAACGTTTGACAAGGAAACCTTTGACCTGTTACAAGGGATTCGTCATAAATGGAAACATCAAGATGTTGTATCATGCATCTTAGATGTCATTAACTTAAATGATGCGTATCACTCACGCCTTTCGATCCAAGATAAGACAAATGTTGACTCCCTATTAGAGAAAGCAATTACCTATCAATCATCAAACAATCCAAATTTGATGGGATTTATGGAGTTTGTGAATAATCTCGATGATGAAAAAAGTGCTGAAGCCATCCCACTTAGTGATTCAGATGATGTTGTAACCGCAATGACAATCCACCAATCTAAAGGGCTTCAATTCCCGGTCGTGATTCTGTGGTCGATGGGGCGTCGTGTAAATCGCGACTTACAAGGAAGTATCACAACGGATGACCTTTTAGGGATTTCGCTTGTTGATAAAGTTGAACCGCTTAATGTTGCGCGGCCTTCGATTCTTAAAACATTGATGCGTTCGAAACAAGATGCAGAAGATCTTGAAGAAACAATGCGTCTTGTTTACGTTGCGCTTACACGTCCACAAGAACGACTCGTGGTTGTGGATTTATTGAAAGAATATACAGAACAGCTGCTTACGCCTTCATTTCTCTACTCATATAAGCACCTCATTGAGCTTTTAGTTTTACCACATTCAACACATCGCCGTGTTGCCTTTGAAACCTACAATACGATCGAGTATAAAATACTTCAGCCACTTGAAACCGTTGATACTCCAACACAATTTGTTGCTCCAGAAATTAAACGGATAGAGACGCAGGAAATTGATCATGGGACCTTTGCATTCAACCCTAATTTCTTAGAGGCTACAGCATATGGGACAACACTCCACAAAGCAGCAGAAGATTTACCTCAGCGTACCTGGACACAGGAAGATTTGAGTGGCATTGAACCTAAGTTTCATAAAGCATTGTTGGGGTATAACGCGCATCCATTTACACAAACACTTTATGAAGCGCACATCAAGGAACAGGAAATTCCCTTTATTTACACCGATCATGATGTCATTCGAAATGGTATCATTGATGCACTGTATGAATTTGAAGATACGATTATTCTTGTAGACTATAAGACAGATAATGCTGACTTTGAAACACTTAAACAACGCTATACTTCTCAGCTCCAGGTTTATAAACAAGCACTTCTGAAGCTTGAACATAGTAAATCAATACAGACCTATATTTATAGTTTCCACAATAATGATTACCTTGAAATTCTTTAAACAAAGGCAGTATCACGCCAAGCTTAGTGTGACACTGCTTTTTATTATCTTATATACATCTATAATAATAAAAGCAGAGACTCTATAATCTCTGCTTCTTACACTATTGTAATCCATATTTTTCTTTAAGGATTGTCATCATGTGCTGGATATTCCCATTCCCAGCATATTTATTTTCGTTATCAAAACTTTCTGAGGTTGAAACCCATAACAGTGGATTCACCTCTGCGACGACTTCAACATCCGTGTTCAAGAAACCATAATATACTTGAAGTTCAACACCATCATCCATATATTGTGTAATAAATAAACACTGAATGGTAAGATTTGCTGGTGTTAATCCGGTTTCTTCTTCAAGTTCACGGTATGCTGCCTCTAGTCCGTCTTCTTGTTCAAATGCTTTTCCTCCAACAAAGTTTAAAAGTCCTTTATAGGGATTTTTCCTGCGTTTACACATCAATACGCGTTGTTTATCTTTGGAAAAAACAATGATCAAATTCACAACACGCATGATTAATCCGCAAACAATTCAAATAGAATGCTTATTGGTGTGTGATTTTGAACTGCTTCAATTGCTTTCGCTAGCATATATCCAACAGATATTTGCTTCACTTTTTCACAACTCTTTTCTTTTTCAAGTGGAATCGTATTTGTTACTACTAACTCTTTGATTGGAGAATTTGTAATTCTTTCAATTGCAGGTCCTGAGAGTACACCGTGTGTACACGCACAATATACTTCTTTTGCACCTTTTGCGAGAAGCATATCTATCCCTCCCATTAATGACCCAGCAGTATCCACAATATCATCAACAACAATTGCGATCTTTCCATTTACATCCCCGATTAAGTTCATTGCTTCCGCAACGTTTGGTTTTGTACGGCGCTTATCAATAATGGCAATGGTTGAATTCGGAATTGTATCAGATAGACGACGTGCACGTGTTGCTCCACCATGATCTGGTGATACAACAACCACTTCATCTTGGAAATTTTTATTTCTGTAATATTGACCGATCATTGCAACTGCAGTCAAATCATCAATTGGAATATCAAAGAAGCCTTGGATTTGCGAAGCATGTAAATCAATTGTTACAACACGATCCGCACCTGCTTTTTGAAGTAAGTCAGCCATCAATTTAGCTGTGATTGGTTGACGTGCACGCGCCTTGCGGTCTTGTCGTGCATAGCCATAATATGGCATTAATACGGTAACACTGTTTGCGGACGCACGTTTGAATGCATCGAGCGCAATCAGAATTTCCATATATTTTTCGCTGACCGGTGCACATGTTGATTGAACTAAGTATATGTTCTTTCCACGTACCGATTCATCCGGTTCAACGAGAATTTCTCCATCCGCAAAATGATGAACCGTAATCTTTCCGGGTTCCATTCCTAAGTGGTTGCAGATTTCTTTAGTAAGCTCTATGTTTGATGTTAACGAAAATATGATTGTGTCCTTTAGCATGTTTATTTCTTTACCCTCTTACTTGTATATATCTCCCCGTACCCTGGTTTATTTGTCTGGCGTGTTCTTGCAATAGCCATTTCACCGTCTTCAACATCCTCATTCACTGTTGAACCCGCAGCTACCACAGCATTTTTTCCTACTTTAATTGGTGCAATGAGATTAACATTGCTTCCAACAAAGGCACCATCGTCAATAACTGTTCGATACTTGTTCTTACCATCGTAATTAACAGTAACAACACCACATCCTATATTAACATATTCTCCGACATCACTGTCACCAATATAGGTTAAATGTGCACAATTTGATTTGCGTCCGAAATTTGTGTTCTTAAACTCTACAAAGTTTCCAATTCTGACATTATCTCCAACCACTGTATTCATTCTTAAATGTGCAAATGGTCCGATTGAAACTGAATCACCAATTTCTGAGTTAATGATTTTTGAATTATCGACTGTTGAGTTATGACCAACTTTCGCATTTTCTAACCAAGATCCTGATAAAATGGTTGAACCACTCTTGATTGTAGATTGACCATAAATATGAACATTTGGATAGATAGTTACATCTTCTTCAATCACAACATCACTTCCAATATATGTAGCATATGGATCAACTAACGTCACACCGTTCTCCATATGTTTGTGGTTTGTTTTATTTCTTAACCAATTATTTGAAAGTGCGAGTTGCTCACGGTCATTAATTCCCATAAACTCGAATGGATCGTCTACTTTCAGGGCTTGAATTTTATGACCATTACGCTTCATAATCTCTACTAAGTCCGTAACACTGAGATGATCTTTAAAGTTTGCGCTGATTTCAGGTAAGTATTTGTATAATAATTCATTATTGAACACATATACACCTAAGTTGATTTCATTGATTGAAGTTTCCACATCACTAGCATCACGAATATCAACCACACGGTCAACTTCACCTTGATGATCACGAAGTACTCGGTTGTAGTGCTTCGGGTTTTTAACGGTTGCACTTAGGATTGTTAAATCGTATCCGTTATGATTCTCAAATATATACTCAAGTGATTCTTTTTGTACAATCGCACAATCCCCCAACAATAGGAGTGTTGAACCTTTTTTATCTTTGAGTTGATGTACTGCAGAAACAGCATTTCCTGTTCCTGTTTGCTCATCTTGATAAGCATATTGAACACGATCTTTCAAGTATTGTTCTATGGATTCTTTTTGATATCCAGTCACAACAACTGTCTCATCGACACCCACTGCTTCAAGTTGATCAACAACATGTCCAATCATCGGTTTATGAAGTAATGGTTGCATTACTTTGTTTTGCGATGATTTCATTCGCGTCCCTTTTCCGGCCGCTAATACAATTGCATATTTCATAGGTTTTGCCTCCTCCTCTATTCTACCATATCCTGTGCTTTTATGGTTCCATATTTAACAAACGGATACTTTAAAGCAATCCGTTCATATGCTATTCTTACCGTTTCAATATCTTGAGAAAAACCGACAATACTTGTCCCAGAACCACTCATACAAATACCATCTAAACCCAGCTTTTCAAGTCTGTGGATGACATTTTTGAGTTTTGGATAATAAGCGAGTACATTTTTCTGCATTTCATTGATTCGATTCACGATTATCGTTTGATAATCACCATCTTTACATGCTTGAATCATCGATTCTGTAATGACCGCATCATGCTCAAACGTCTGTATTCGTTTTAAGAAACGTTTTGTACTAATTCCATACGGTGGTTTTACAATCAAATAGTGTAAATCAATATTTAATGGAATCGGTTGAATCACATCCCCAATTCCTTGCACACGTGCAGGTTTATTGACTAAACAAAAGGGTGTGTCTTCGTCAATTTGGCGTCCAATGTCAATTTTTTCATCCAGAGTTAAATTCAGATTGTATTTTTCATCAATTAGATGAATAATTGCTGCAGCATCTGCAGAGCCACCACCCAGACCAGCTTGAGCTGGAATGTTTTTAACAATACGTACTGAGAAATTGTCTGTGATATTGTAGCGTTCTTTCATGAGCATAATCGCATGATATACTGTGTTTCTTTGATCAAGTGGTAAATAGTCTTTATTTGTTTGAAGCATCATCTTATCCGCAACATCCAAATACACCATGTCAAAAAGGTCAATTGGGACAATGACATTATCGAAATGTACCCCTTCACGATCTCGTTTCACAAGTTGCAGGGTTAATGTTACTTTAGCATATGCTTTTCTACGCATAGAGAACTCCGTATAACTTAATATAGTCATCATAGGAAAGCATGTCAGCACGTACCTTTTCATCAATACCACAAGAAGTAAGTACGGCATGATAATCGACATCAAGATTCAGTGTTTTGAGGTTGTTTGTGAGCGTTTTTCTTCTAAATTGGAAACAAGCTTTCACAAATGCAAAAAACGCCTTCTCATCATAAGGCATTTCAACAGCCTTAGGCGTTAAACTCACAACAATTGAATCCACATTAGGACGTGGATGAAACGACTCCTTAGACACGTTCATAACCGTCTTTACGTCGAAGTAGTATTGAATTTGAATGGTGAGCGCGCTGTATTCACGGGTATTTGGTTTTGCCGCGAGCCGTTCTCCAATTTCTTTTTGGACCATTAAGGTCATACCATACACATCTAACTCCATGAGTTTAAATAGAAGTGGTGTTGTGATGTAATACGGAAGGTTTGCACATACGCTAACTTTTTGACCTTTAAAACGGGAGAGGTCTGCCTTCATAAAATCTTGGAGGACTACTTCTACATTATCCAACTCACTCAAGGATGAACTGAGTACTTCAACCATATGGGGGTCAATTTCATACGCAATCACCTGTTTATACATGAGTGCGAGTTGTTGTGTTAAAGCCCCTAATCCAGGACCAATTTCCACAACCGTATCGCCACCATGACTCAATGACGCAATTTTGCGAACAACCGATGGATCAATAATAAAGTTTTGACCAAATTTTTTCTTTGCTCTTAACTCATATTCTTGAAGGTATGCCATGCTTACCTTTTTATTTGCGATTGTTTCCAAGAGCTTCACCACTTTCTAATGTTTGTTTGATATCTTCTTTAGTTAGACCCAACATATTCAAATACTTTAAGGAACGCTTCGCATTCATTCTGGGAATTGAATATGCTTTTGATAGTTTATCACGCAGTTGTTGGCTGTCTATTCTTCCAGAGAGCCCGAGTTCATGAAGCTCTTGGATTGTTAATGAGGCTTCGTTTACATCAAATACCGCAACACGACTCAATGCATCTAAAATCATTTCTGGTGATGCATGTTCAATCCCAACTTTTTTATTTTTGCGTGATTGTGATACATGTAAGCTTGCATGTTTACATGTTCCAACACGTTCAACAATCTTTCTTCGAATCATTTCTCCTGGGCCATCAGGGTCGGTAAACACAATAATCCCACGTTCTTTATTCAAAGCGTCACAAAGATCTAAAAACTTTTGTGAAACATGAAGTCCCGATGAAACGATGATATCCGCATTAACGCACGATTCAACTTTTTGCTTATCATGTTTTCCTTCAACTACAATTACTTCCTTAATATTCATCTTTTTCATAAATTCATTATATCACGACAATAAAAAAGGTTGAAAGTTTCAACCCATTAATGACTTTTTTCCTTTCTTGAATATGCGTTATATTCTTTAAGATTAAACGGTTCAATGCGCATTACTTTTAATGGATCTTCTTCACCAGGGAAGAATACTGGATTTTTAGGTTTTGACTTGAAGATTTCAATGATATCTTCAGCATCTTGAATGATTGTGTTCAATTTCATCGTGCCATAAATACGTGTGGGCAATACATAAATTGGAATTTCATTCTTTATGAACCGATCGTTATAATCCTTGACTCTATATCGTTGGTGAGGGCATACCATGATGATATCGTATCCACTGTAATCGCGCGCGGCTAAGCTAAAAGGAGAAAAATCAAACTGAACCATATCCTCTAAGTTTTGATTTGCTGCTTCTCTTCTAAGTTTTTGAACGAGCGCACTGGAAGACATACCGCCTCCACAGCTTATAAAGATTTTTATCATGAGTCTCACCACTTATTCTACGTTGCATTATACCACGAAATCAACGTGTATGAAAACTCTTAATGGATTGGCTTTCCAATACCCATATCACGACGCCACTTTGGTGCCTGAGTCATATCACTCCAATACTCATCCAACTCACTGATGAGCCCATCAATAATCGTTAGAAATGAGACTGCTAAATACGCCTCTTTTGTGTCTGAGTTTGTGACATTTGTGATTGTAATTATTTGATTGTCTTGTTTTTTGACCTGCTTGATGACACCTGTCCAGTTTCCTGGATATTCACAATTTGCCTGTATATATTCCGAGACATTGAATTGTTCATTTGTAGCATGCCAGCGAATCACTGCACTTTCTGTAAAGAAGTATCGAAGTGCGACTTTATCTTGTTTCGCAACACAATTCCAAAAATCAAGTACGTCGATCTGATCCATATAATACGCCTCATTTCTAATCCCTTTTATCTGGATATTATTTTATCATAGTGAAGCTTAAATACAAAAATACCTTGAGAACTGTTTTACGTCTCAAGGTATTTCGTGATTATCTATACACCACAACCCCATACACCATTAACACGTGTACGATTGTGCATTTCTAGTATTTGGACATCAAAGGTCTTCTTTGATCCCATGCTTATCATTGGGTTTGATTCTGATCCGATAAATAAATCAGTTTTTGAACCAGTTATTGATCCGCCGCGATCCACTACTATCGCTTTGAATGGAACTCCTGGAGTGATGCCACTGCCACTAACAGTGTGGTTTGTGACTTCAACTACAGTACAAAATGGAATATCTTGTGCTGTAGCGATGAGGTAATACCCTTCATACGTAACGCCCGTTTGCCACGTTCCGTCACTTTGACGTACCTCGTTATTTCCAACTGCGATCCCCGCAGCAGTTCCTCCGCGGTTATCAGATTGGTTACAGCCTGCACAGTCATACCCATAACGTGTAACACGTGATGATGTATAATATGCTCCAGGTTTCGCAACCTGGTTGTTTGAGTAGATTGTTGGTGTGGTTGAGTTTGTTACATCATTTTCTGGAATCTCAATCCGTGACAACATCTCATCGTCTCTGTTATATGCAACCATGTAAGATACTGTTTTTGTTCCTTGAACACCATCTTGCACCTTTGCATATAACCAGCTAGCGCCACCTGATACAGCCGCAACTCCGTCGCGTGTTATTGTTTCAGGCTCATCCAACATAATTGTTTCTTCTTCAAGTTCAAATCTATATGCTTCTTCGTCTTGAACATCTAATGTTGTGCTTAAGCTTGGATATGTAATTTCAACACTTGCATTTGCAGTTGTACATCCGCTTAAGACCGCTACCATGACTGTAAAAAAGACAATCATTGTAATTTTTTTCATTAAAAATGTCTCCTTTCAAAAAGACGAGGTGAGATTAACATAAATTTCAAGACTTGGTCAACTATTTGGGCTCGTAAGCAAAAAAAATTTTCCCTAGACAAGAAAAAAACCCACTCAATAGTAGGTTTCTGACATTTTTCTTTATTTGTGGGAAATTGTGTGATTCAACTAAATATTTGGCTAACATTCCGATTATCTAGGAGTTTTTTTCCAAACAAAACAAAAGGTAATGTTGTGACTACAAACTCACCTGCACCTACTTGAAGTGCCACAATCCAGAAAGGAATTTGTTCTAAATAAGCAAGCATCAATCCAATTACGATTGCATTAATAATCGTTGGCCACACATACGATAAGAGTCGTGGTTGTTTAAGGATCATGAGTAGACACACTAGTGTTGTAGCAAGTGTTCCCACAACCATATCCAACACCCCATAAGCACCAATTAAATTTGCGATAAATGTTCCCGCAATAATTCCCACCGCATTTTTCGGATTCACAAGTACAAGTATTAATAAGAACTCTGAGACCCGAAACTGCAGGGGTCCATACGATAAATTGTAAAGTCCAAATGTCAATGCAACATATAATGCCGCAATCATCCCTTGTATTACTAAACCTCGTGTTGTTATATCGAGATTTTTGATTCGATCAAATAATTTCATGTTCCACCTCACAAGCTAAAATTATATCACACCTTGTCTAAAAATTCGCCATACCCTTTTGATTCCATTTCTGATTTAGGAATAAACTTTAAGGCAGCAGAATTAATGCAATATCGAGTTCCGTCTTCTTTTTCCACTATTTGTGTGATCGGTTTTGTGAATGAAGGCCATCCACATCCTGCATCATACTTATCTTTTGATGAAAACAAGGGTTCCCCACTTACGATATCAACATAAATACCTTCTTCATAAAAATCATCATATTCTCCAGAAAATGGGTGTTCTGTACCGCCTTCTTGCGTTACATGATATTGTAAATCAGTTAATTTATCTTTCATAACGATTCGCCTCCATACTTAGTCTATCATCATCACAAACCTTTTTTATTGTGTGATGCTCATTGAGTCAGATTTAAATAGTTCTTCCATAAACGATCTTGCATTTCTTCATGGGACATTTCGAGGTGTTTTGCTAACGCTTCTGCAACATAAGAAACCATCGCTGGACGGTTTTCTTTTCCTCTAAAAGGAACGGGTGTTAAATAGGGACTATCCGTCTCAGTAATAATTCTATTCAAAGGAACAGTATCCACGACATCACGAACATTTTGACCGTTTTTAAAGGTAAATACACCTCCAACACCTAATGTGTATCCAAGCTCAATTCCAGTTTTTGCATGGGTTGTTGTTTCAGAAAAGCAATGCAAGATACCACATCGGTTCACAGGATGCGTTTTAAGCGTCTCTAGGACATCATCTACTGAACTTCGCATATGAATTGCTACTGGAAGGTTCTTCGCGTTGGCTCGCTCGATTTGTTGGATTAAGCGTGCTTTTTGCAAATCAACGTACGTCGTATCCCAATAATAGTCTAACCCAATTTCTCCAACAAATTTTACTTGTGGTGCATCTAAATATTGCATCATTTTGTCATACTCTTTATCCGATATTTCATGCACTGATCCTGGGTGTACCCCCACTGCAAAATCAAACATAGGGTCATTTTCCGCTTTTAAAAGTGCAAACTCTATTTCAGCTAAATTACCGCAAATGATACATATTTTTGTGACACCGTGTGCAAATGCTTCTTGTTTAATATCATCAAAGCGATCTTTGAGTGGATCACTTGCAATATGCGCATGACTGTCTATCCAACCATTCATATGTTTCCTACTTTCCAAGACAGAATCGGCTAAAGATTTCGTCTAATATATTGATATCTTGTTTCTGCATGATAACCGATGCAAGCTCAGTGTATGATTCATTGAGATCAAGGGTTACAAGGTCCAATTCAATTCCCATTTCAAGTGCCTTTTGCGCACGTTTCATTGCAGTAAGGCTTGCAGCGACTTGTGCAATATGACGACGATTCGAAAGTGTTGGTTGTTTTAAAGCAATTTGATGCTCTACATATAATGTATTGATTGCATCAACCAAATCTTTTACATCATGATTTAAGGCACTGACCGCAATACCCTCCTCTAAAACAGGGTGTATAAGGTCGGTCTTATTATATATAATCAAGCGTTCTTTGTTTTTTGTTTCCTCTAATAATGCTTTATCTTCATCATCCAAAGGTTTTGATGCATCAAAAACAATCAAGACGAGTTCTGCATCTTCCAATGCTTTGCGACTGCGTTGAATACCTATTTTTTCTACCGTATCATGGGTATCTCTGAGCCCTGCAGTATCAATAAGATGTAACGCCACATGCTCCAGTTTAATCCACCCTTCGACTAAATCTCGTGTTGTTCCTGCAACATCGGTCACAATCGCTTTATCTTCTTGAAGAAGCTCGTTAAGAATTGATGATTTCCCAACATTAGGTTTTCCTAAAATGACGGTTTTAACCCCTTCTTTTAAGATACGACCACTGCGTGATTTCTTAAGGATCGTTTCAAGGTCTGCAAGAAGAGCATTAACCCTTGGGTATACACTTTGTTGCGTTAACATTTCAACATCATCATATTCTGGATAATCAATGTTAACCTCAATGGTTGCGATAATTTCAAGAAGTCGATCTAAAAAAGGTTGTATTAAGTCTTTAATTTGTCCTTGTACACCAGAAATCGCCAGCTCGCGTGCAAATTCATTTTCAGATTGAATCAAGTCCATCACGGATTCAGCTTGTGTCAAATCGATTCTTCCATTGAGGTATGCACGTTGTGTAAACTCTCCAGGTTGTGCCATCCGTGCACCATTGGTCAAACACAGTTCAAGTACTTTTTGCGTAACTAATACACCACCGTGGCAACTAATCTCTACAATATCTTCTTTTGTATAGGTTTTTGGGGCCCGATACACTGTGCATAAGACTTCATCAATTATTTGATCGGTAAGGGGATCTTTTATGTGACCGTATTTCACCGTATGTGAGGGTTGTGATTGGATATCTCTTGTGAAGAGTTTATCTGCAATATCAATTGCATCACTTCCGCTCATTCGCACAACGGAGATTGCAGCCTCTTGGAGTGCTGTGATAATGGAGACAATCGTATCATTTAAATGTGACATTTATAATGTCCTCCTTTTAAAAAAAGGGCATATGCCCTTATACGTTAAATCTAAAGTGCATAATATCGCCATCTTGCACAATATATTCTTTGCCTTCAAGACGTAAACGACCCGCTTCTTTGATTCCTTGTTCTGATTTATATTTCATGAGATCATCAAATGAATACGTTTCTGCACGGATAAATCCTTTTTGGAAGTCTGTATGAATGACACCTGCACATTCTGGTGCTTTCATCCCATTAAGATAGGTCCACGCCCGAATTTCTTGAGGTCCGACTGTGAAAAATGTTCTTAAGTTAAGAATATCATAACTGTTTCTTACCAAAACATCCAATCCACTTTCCGCAACACCCATTTCATGTAAGAACATATCGCGTTCTTCATTCTCTAAGCTGGATAAATCTTCTTCTACTTTTGCGCAAATCCAAATAACACGGGTACCATTTTGGGCACCGTATGCTTTAACTGCTTGGTAATATTTATTTGATTCAGGATCAACCAAGGATGCTTCATCAAGATTTGCGACATAGATTACAGGTTTAGATGTTAGAAAATGGAAAGTGCGTGCAATTTTTTCTTCCGCTTCATCAAAACTTAAGATACGGATTGGCTTGTTTTCTTCTAAAACTGCTTTGCATCGCTTCAAGAGTTCAAATTCAGCTTTTGCATCCTTATCTACGGTTGATTTGCGTTCTACTTTACCAATGCGATTATCAACACTTTGTAAATCTGCTAGCATTAACTCAATGTCAATGATCTCAATGTCTGCAACAGGATCAATTGTCCCGTGAACATGGGTAATATCGTCATCATCAAAACAACGAACCACATGTAAAATCGCATCAACTTCTCGAATATTTGAAAGGAATTGATTTCCCAACCCTTCTCCTTTTGAAGCACCTTTAACAAGTCCAGCAATATCGGTGAACTCAAAGGTTGTAGGAATTACCTTCTTCGAATTAACAAGCGCTTGAATATCATCCAGACGTTTGTCATTTACTTTTACGACTCCAACATTTGGAGCGATGGTTGCAAACGGATAGTTTGCTGCTTCTACTTGCGATTTTGTAATCGCGTTAAATAATGTCGATTTACCCACATTAGGTAATCCAACAATTCCTGCTGTTAATGCCATTAATGTTCCTCACTTCTACTCACAACTTTTTTTAGTTTCTTTTCAAAATCTTGACGGGTGAGCATAATGACTGCACCACATCCTTGACACTTTATTTTTATATCTGCTCCCATGCGGGTTATCTGAAACACTTCAGATTTTTTGCATGGATGCTGTTTCTTCATTTGTACGATATCACCCATACCATATTCTGGTCTCATTCAAACGCCTCCTTTTGGGAATATGCTTCATATGTATTTTCTAATAAACTAGCAATCGTCATGGGTCCAACACCTTTGGGTACCGGTGTAATTGCAGTTACCTTGTCATATACATCGTTACAAACATCACCACGTAGTCCTGATTCCGTTCGATGTATTCCGACATCAATCACGATGTGGTGTTCATCAAAGTCCTCGGCACTAAACATTTCTTGTTTGCCAATCGCAACAACTATTATATCATGTTCTTTGATTAATGCTTTAAGGTTTTTTGTTTTTGAATGCGCAATCGTTACCGTCGCATTCGCACCTAATAGTAAGGTTGATACAGGTTTTCCAACTAAACGACTGCGTCCAATTACAAGCGCTCGTTTCCCTTCGAGTTCGATGTCATACGATTTGAGCAATGTCATGATTCCTTTTGGAGTACATGGAACAAATCGGGGTTGATTCATTTCTAAATATCCCACATTAATTGGATGTAAGCCATCCACATCTTTACTTGGATCGAGGGCTTCAATAATTGTTTGTTCATGGATATGTTTAGGAAGAGGGAGTTGTACGAGAATTCCATCGACTCCATCATCTTTATTAAGATGCTCTAATACATCAAGCACTTCTTGTTGTGTGCTATCTGTTTTCATATGTTGAACGGTTGATTTGAACCCCACTTGTTCACATTGTTTTGCTTTTGAATTTACATACGTTTGCGATGCTGGATCATCCCCTACAAGAATTACCGCGAGATGCGGTACGCGTTTTCCCTCTTCAACACGTTGTTGTACCTTTGTTTTTAAATTATCCTTAACAGTACTTGCTACTGTGTTTCCATATAGTATTTGTGTCATTCTTTCACCTTCCCACACCTAGATTACTTTGCCATTCTCTATATTAAGTATAATGGTTACTGGACCATCATTCACTAAAGATACTTTCATATCTGCTTGGAACACCCCTTCTTCAACAACAATTCCATGTCCACGCAGATGTTGATTAAATGCTTGGTAGAATTGATTCGCTTGATGTGGTTCCATTGCTTGAATGTAGCTTGGTCTATTTCCTTTTTTTGCATCCGCTGCAAGTGTGAATTGAGAAATTGATAAGATGGCGCCTTTTATATCAATAATACTCCGATTCATTACACCATTTTCATCATCAAAAAGACGAATCCCTGCAATCTTATCCGCTGCTTTTTGATAATCTTTTTCTGTATCACCTTCTACAAAGCCAACGAGAAGGACAAACCCTTCTGAGATTTCTCCCACTTTTTCGTGTTCTACAGAAACATGAGCATTTTTTACACGTTGAATTACTATTTTCATGATCAATACCTCTCCCATATTCTACAATACCTTATCATATAATGATAGGCGATATCATCTAAAAATCCACCAACTTTTTTGATTTTATCAAATGTGCTACAATATCTCCATATAGGGGGGCTCGTGATGATAAAATTTAGAGTATTTATGAGTCAAACATTTTCAAGTTCAGTGAAGCTAAAAATTTGTGGCGGTTCTATTGTTTTATCGGCGATTATTTTGTTTTTTGTAAATATGATTGATCCAGCAAATGAAGGGTTTGGGTTGCTTTATACTGTCTTGTTATATGGAAATATCATTTTATGTATCTATGTTTACTTAATCCATAATGCGCGAATTGATCTTGCAATGCTAAAGCGTAAAGCAAAAGAACAAGAATCACAGGAAGATTCATAAAATAAAACAACGATCCAACACATAATTAGTCTCGCTTTAGATGCTTTAAACAGCCCTTTTCGTGATACAATATGTGTAGGTGATTTTATGGGAAAACCGTTAGCACATGTACTGCGTCCAACATCAATTGATGACATTATTGGACAAGAACATCTATTTGGTAAAGATGGCGTTTTAAGACATATGGTCGAAAATGGAACGTTGTTTTCAATGATTCTTTTTGGCCCGCCAGGCACTGGAAAAACAACAGCTGCTATGGCAATTGCAGCTTCGCTTAACCGTCCTTATCGGATGTTTAATGCAGTGACTGATAATAAGAAGAAATTGGATCAGCTCTTTGTGGAGGCTCAAATGAGTTCGGGTCTTGTGGTGATTGTTGATGAAGTGCATCGTTTGAATAAGAATATTCAAGATGTCTTGTTGCCTCATATTGAGAATGGACTCATTACGATGATTGGTGCAACAACTTCTAATCCATACTTCGCAATAAACCCCGCAATTCGTTCTCGTGTTCATTTGTTTGAGTTTAATCCATTAACACCTGAACAAATTGTGACCATCCTCAAAAAAGCTTCAAGCACCTTAGAAGATATCGTGATTGATGATGATGTAATTACTACCCTTGCAAGTCAATGTAATGGCGATGCGCGTTATGCTTTAAATGGTTTAGAACTGATGACACTTGCAACAAACAGTAAACACATAACACGCGAGCTTATGAAGTCGCTCTCGTTATCGGTAAATCTTTCAATGGATAAAGACGATGATAACTATTATGATACACTGAGCGCATTCCAAAAATCAATTCGAGGCAGTGATGTGAATGGTGCTCTTTACTATCTTGCGAAACTTATTGAAGTTGGTGATTTTGATTCAATTGAGCGAAGATTACTTGTGACTGCATATGAAGACATTGGTCTTGCGAACCCTCAAGTGTGTGATCGTGTTGTAAATGCACTGGAAGCATGCCGAAAAATTGGGTTTCCTGAAGCGCGTATTTTATTAAGTCACGCAGTTATTGAATGTGCACTTTCACCAAAATCAAAAAGTGCTGAAGCAGCGATTGACCGAGCACTTGGAGCAATCCAGAATACAGCATATCAGGTTCCTAAATATCTTAGACTCAATGCTGTAGGTATGGACCCAGAAGCAATGTATGATTACAGTCGCCCTGATTTGTGGTATCAAATTCAATACTTACCCGATGGGCTTAAAGACAGTGAGTTTTATATCCCAGAGAATTTGAATTCACAAGAAAAAGCTTACGCAAATAATTATGAGACGTTAAAGAAGTATAAGCGGTACAACGATATTAAGAAGTTAAAGAAATCAAAAGAGAAGTAATACACAAAGAGCTGGACGGTTTATGATACCTCCAGCTCTTTTTTTCGTTCTTTGAGTTTAAAAAAGAACGTGTCTCCACGTTCTTTAATTGAATTACTTAATGTTTTCTAAGCTTGAGAATGCTTTAGCAACTGCAGCTTGGAATCCAGATGTTGTGATTGTTACTGTTGATGGAAGATCAGCTTCTCCAGCTGCTTCACTTGCTGTTTTACCAGCGAGCCATTCAACATACGCATCACGTTGTACATACCATTCGTTATCGCTATTCTTACCCATTCCGTAGTCGTCGCCTAATTCACCCTTAGTTTTAAGGATTCCTTTACCAGCAACAGTTCCGTCTTCAGCTACTGTAGCTCCACTTTGCATAACATCGATGAATGCGTGAACAACTTTACCGTCTGCATCTGTAGCGATTACAGCGATGTTTGTGTTAAGTTCAATTGCACCGTCTTTTGATGCTGTTGTGCTTGCTGTAGAGATTTGTACTGCACCTTCAACTTCAACAGCGTTCTTGCTTGCTGCTTCGATTGCTGCTAAGTAACCTTCAACTGAGATTGTAACTTTTGAAGTTAAATCTGACTCTGTTGGTACTGCTGGATGTGCTTCATCTTTTTCTTTAGTTTCCATAGCTAGTACTTCAGCTACAGTTTTTCCGATTGTCCAATCTTCTAAGTTTCCAATTTGTACATACCATTCAGCAAGAGCAGCTGGGTTTTTTGTAGCCATACCGTAGTCATCACCTTGTTCTTTTTTAGTTCCTGGTACTGACTCACCTGTGATATTTCCTTCAAGATCAAAAGAAATTGAATTTTGAGCTACGTCAATGTATGTAGATACGATTTTGTCGCCTTCTAATACGATTGTTGCGTAGTAAGTATTGATTGAGAATTTACCCTCTGCTTCTTCAGTAGCTGGTGTTACAGATTCAGTTGTAACAATCCCTGTACCAATCTTCAATGCTGCAGTTTCACCTGCTGGGGTATCATTGTCATTGCTTCCACATGCTGTTAATACAAGCAGTGAAGCTAGCAATAATCCTGCTAATTTTTTCATTATGAAACTTCCTCCTTCGTTTCCCTTATATCATACAAAGGGATGGCCGTAATTTCAAACCACACTTTACAGATTTTCTATGCTATTTTCATTCTTTTAGTAAATAAGTATAAGTTATGGCGTTCGTTTGTGAAATTTTAAGCATATTGCACACGATTAATTCGGTTTGAAGGGAACTTTATCTTTTTCAATTTAAATTTAGAATGAGGAATTTACAATTTCTTCAAATGGATTTGCTTCAGTGATATCGATCGTGTTTATATCCATCTGATGTCTAAACCATGTCCATTGGCGCTTTGCAAATCTCCGAGTATCTCTTTTAATTAATGCTTTAGTTTGGTCAAGATCTTGATTTCCCAGGAAATATTCTTTAAATTCCCGATACCCAATTGCTTGTGCACTTTGATGCATAAAGAATTCTGTGTCATTTTGGTAAAGTGCAAGAACCTCTTCTTTAAGCCCTGACTCAAACATGTGTTCAACACGCTGATCCATACGCTCATACATCACTTCACGAGGGCCCGTAAGAAAGTAAATATCCGCATCAATCACTTGGATATCTTTTTGATTATCGGTGCGTTCTTGTTGTGTCTTTTGCGTCCTAACATATGCACTTAAAGCACGTACGACACGTTTACGATTGTTTGGATGGAGTTTCTGTGCCGCATGTGGATCATAAGTAACAAGCTTTTGGTAAAGTGCCTCATCCGATTCCTCGTCCACTTGAATCTCAATTTCTGGTTCATCATTAAAGCGATAATCAAACAGCAGTGCTTTTAGATAAAGTCCAGTACCACCGACTACAATCACTTGTTTTCCTCTATCTTGGATCTCTTTGATGCAAGCACGTGCTTCCTTTTGAAATTGCGCGACATCATAGGATTCACTGTAGGATCGAATATCGATTAAGTGATGTTTGATCCCTTGTTGTTCTTTAAGGGTTGGCTTTGCACTGCCAATATTAAATTCTTTATACACCGCTACGGAATCTGCACTGATGATTTCAGCGTTATATTTTTTGGCGAGTTGAATCGCAGTGTTACTTTTTCCTGAAGCAGTGATTCCTGCAATGACGTATACCTTATTCATCGTTTGAACTCTCTTTCAAGTGAATGATGGTCCATCAGAATTAAAGTTGGCCTTCCGTGTGGACAGTGGAAAGGTTGTTCACAACGTCTCAAACTTTCAATAAGTTGTTGCATTTCTTCTTGTGAAAGATACTCATTGAAACGAACTGAGCTATGACAAGCTAAAGTTGCAATTGACAAACGTCGCATTGATTCAATATCAACCGTTTTCTCTTCTTCAAAGGTATCTAATATTTCTTCAGCAAAAGACTTCACATCCGCATCTTTTAACCAAGCAGGAATTTCACGAACAATTAATGATGTTTCATCAAAGGGTTCAATATCGATTTGAACTGCATTAAAGATTTGTATGAGTTCGCCTAGACGTGAGAGTGCTTTTTGTCTCCCTTCTAATAGAACTGGCATCAACAGTGGTTGAGTCGGGTATTGGTTATGAAGAAGCATGGATTGATAGTATTCATAACGAATGCGTTCCATTGCAGCATGTTGATCAATAATATAGAGTCCTTGATCACCTTGCGCCAAAATATACTTTCCACTCATTTGTGATAGAACAGTCAAGGGTTCTATACGGGATGATTCAACGTCTTCAATATCTTCTTCAACTTTCAAATCCTCCAAAATAATTGGCTCATAATCAGTCTCTGTTTCTTCGCTGTTATGATTTAATTCAATTACCGCTTCTTGCGTTACAGAAAGCGTTTCTTCTTCTGATTTCAAGACTGGAACAAACGGTGCGGGAGTGGTTTCAATGAGATCTTGTTTAAAATCAACTTGTTCTTCCCGGGGTTTTTCTTTAAAAACACGGGCTGTAACTGTTGTGGTATTGAGTGAGTTTTCAATGGTATTCAGGACACATTGAATGAGATCTTCTTCTTTTGATATGCGTACTTCCCACTTACTTGGGTGAACATTCACGTCAACAAGGTGTGGATCAACTGTGATGTTTATCACTGCAATTGGAAATCTGCCTTGAGGCATATAACGCTTGTATGCTTCGATGATTGCATTTTGTACTTTTGGAATTCGTACCATTCGACCATTTAAATATATCCAAAGAGCATATCGATTTGCTCGATTATGTTGAGGTAACGCTAAAATACCTTCAATCTTAAAATCGAAGGTTTCTCCTTGAAATGATTTTGAATCACGCGCTATAGTTGGTCCAAAAACTTGGAGGAAAACATCCTTGAGTTGTCCAGTGCCATAGGTTCGAAATGTTTCTGCACCATCATTCATTAATATAAAGCTTACGTGAGGATTGGACATCGCGAATTTTTGAACTATGTCAACGATAATAGAATACTCATATCGTACATTCTTAATGTATTTTAGTCGCGCAGGTACTTTTGAAAATAAGCTTGTAATCCGAACAGTGGTTCCCTTGTTTCGGGCAAACCGTTGGAATGAAATTTCTTGTCCATTATCAATGACAATTTCATGTCCCTTTTGGCCATCGTGAGAATTTGCATTCACAATACTAACGGAAGCTATGGATGGTAAAGCTTCACCCCTAAATCCAAAGGTATGTATGTGACTTAGGTCTTGTGCTTTTGATACTTTACTGGTTGAATGGCGTTTAAATGCGTTTTTAAGATCTTCCTCATCCATTCCCTCTCCATTATCAATCACTGCTATTTCTTGCATACCCCCTTCACGCACATGAATCTCAATGTGTGTTGCTTGGGCATCCAATGAGTTTTCTACAAGTTCTTTTACAATACCTGAAGGGCGTTCTACAACTTCTCCTGCCGCAATCATATTGGCAAGGTGTGCATCCATGACTTGAATTTTAGCCATTATCATCCCTCATTTCTTTTTGTATTTCTGCTAAGAATGTGAGTGCTTCAAGTGGTGTCATTTGATTTACATCTACCTGAGCTAACATTCCTTGTACTTTGCGGTAGCTGTCAGATGTTTTTTCCACAACGACAACTTTACGTTCAAGGTCTATCGCTCCTTTTTGTGCTTCAAAACGAACGAGGTTTTCTTTTGCGTGTTCAATCACTTTATTAGGTAGATGTGCTAATCGTGCAACATTGATCCCATAGGAACGGTCCGCACCACCGGGAACTACTTTATATAAGAAGGTAACATGTTCGTTCTCTTCATGCACCTCTACGTGAATGTTTGTTACCGTGTCAAGACTTTTCTCAAGTGCAACAAGCTCATGGTAATGTGTTGAAAATATCGTCTTTGCATGAACAATATGTGCAAGATATTCAACGATTGCTTGAGCAAGTGCCATACCGTCATAGGTAGCAGTCCCTCGCCCAATTTCATCAAAAAGGATCAAGGATTCTGCTGTAGCATTCATAAGCGCGTTTTGTGCCTCAATCATTTCAATCATAAACGTCGATTGACCCAGTAGGATGTCATCATTAGCACCCATACGTGTAAAGATTTGGTCTACGATTGACAACTCCATTGCATCACATGGAACAAAGCATCCCATTTGGGCTAAAATCACATTAATTGCTACCATGCGCATATACGTGCTCTTACCACCCATATTAGGACCGGTTAAGATTTTAATAAGTTGCTTTGAACTAAATGTTGCATCGTTTGCGACATAGTTTTGTGCTCCCATTTGTACTTCCAGTACAGGGTGGCGACCATTTTCAATCTTTAACACATTATGATTTGAAAATGTTGGTTTTACATACCCTGGAAGTGATGACACCTCTGTGTAGGCACACAAGACATCCAGTCGTGCGATGCCATCCCCTATAGTATGAATTGTGTGTGCATAGGTTGAAACATACTCAACATATTGTTTTAGAAGTTCTTGTTCGATTTCTAAAATGCGATCACTCGCTTTGAGGATTTTCGTTTCATATGTTTGAAGTTCTTCGCTGATGTATCGTTCAACATTTGTGAGCGTTTGTCTTCGAATATACCCAAAGGAATCGTCCACATTTTGCACTTGTCCTTTTGAAATTTCAATATAATATCCAAAAGCGCGTGTATATCCAACTTTTAGATTTTTAATTCCTGTTTTTTCTTTTTCTTTTGCTTCATACTCTAAAAGCCATTTTTTCCCATCTTTTGTAAGAGTAATTAGCTCATCCAATTCTTTGTTGATGTTTGGTTTAAATGTTTTTCCATCTTTAAGTTGAACTGGAGCATCATCAAAAATTGCTTGGTCAAGGGATTGATAAACATCTTTGAGTTGTGGTGTTTGGGTGATGAAATTAAAACATTCAAATTCTTTTAGTGTATCAGAAATCGTATGATACAATCCCAACGTCTTTTTAAGTCTTACTAAGTCTTGGGCATTGCATTTTCCTGTTGAGATACGTGCTATAACACGTTGGATATCATAGGTATCTGATAATGCAGAAATAACTGTGTGATATTCAAGACGTGCGTTTTGGAGAGTCTCAATCTGATGATGTCTTTGTTTTATACGATCCATAGACACTAAAGGTTGCATAATATCTTCTCTTAATAGACGTGAACCCAGTGTTGTGTGTGTTCGATTTACAAACGAATACAGTGATAATGTCTTATCTGATTCGTGACTTAATAGTTCTAGGTTTCTGAGTGTTGCATAGTCCATGCGCATGTATGATTCATCATTTAACACCACAATATCACTCAAATGCATTAAGGTTCTTTTTTGTGTAGAGAATAGATAATGTACCAAACGTTGATATCCTGTTTGAATTGCTTTTTCTTGATGTTTATACTTTGAATCCAAGCCATCTTCAGTCGAAAAAACAACATTCACTTTTTCTTGAAGTGTCTGTTTTGCCTTTTCACTAAATTCACTGCCAACTACGAGTTCAAAGATTGAGTATTGTTTGATGATTTTGATGATTTCGGATTCTTGGTTCATAACGCGGATTGCGCGCATGGATCCACTTGAAATATCACACATAACAAATGTTGCATAAACAAGGTCTTCGGTCAACGACGCAATCTGTCTGAATCCAGAATCGTCTTGTTCAAGATATGTTCCCGGTGTTACAACTTCAACGACTTCGCGTCGTACAAGGCCTTTTGCTTCTTTTGGATCTTCAACTTGCTCAACAATCGCAACTTTATATCCGTTTGATATGAGTTTTTGAATGTACGATTTTGATGCATGATAAGGGACACCACACATCGGTGCTTTTTGGTTTTTTCCTGCACCACGACTTGTTAGAACAAGGTCTAGTACTTTAGATGCAATAATTGCATCATCAAAAAACAGTTCATAAAAGTCGCCCAATCGATAAAACACCAATGCATCATTGGTGTTCTCCTTTATTTCCATATATTGTTGGAGCATTGGTGTCAATGTTTCCTTGTTCATTTAAGATTCCTCACTCTGACTAACATCTTTTTCTTTCATTCGTTTATTCACTTCTTTTTGTAGCATGTAAGCTCCAGCACCATACGATAAGATATATCCTATCCGCGCTTTAACAATACGTGATACACCTTGGTGGTGTAATCCTTCAACATTAATGTCATCATCGTCTTTCAACGTTACAATAAGGCGTGTTGGCATACTTGAAATTTCAGTAATATTATCAATTCCACCCAATCGTTCGATGAAATCAGTGGTATCATCGTCTTTACTTCCGACATTTAATACATCCATTGCGAGCTTGCTGTAATAGAAGCGTGTAACACCAAAGTAAATAAAGAATACGATTGCACCAAAGAGTACAAGAATCCAAATTTGATCTGTGCTTACGTTATTGCGTGCTAAACCAATTAGATCAATAAGGTTCCCAGGATTGGCTGCGCCTAGTACATTTAAAAACGAGAATCCAATGGTCACTGAGAATCCTGTTAATACGGCATTCACAAACCCAACCATAAAGATATGGAAGAGATAAAGCAGTGGTGATGTTAGGAGCATAAAGAGTTCTACTTGGTCTAAAATCCCTGACAACATTGAGAGAACAAACAAGAATACTGCCACTCCAATTAATCGTGTTCTTCGTTTACGATCTGAAACGGAGGTGAATACTGCCGTGATATACCCAGGGATTGCGAAGAGATTCAATACATAAAACGCTGTTGAGTATCTTCCAGCACCACCAATTCCAAGGATTGCAAGATTTGAATTGAGTTGGCCTTGCCAGATATTAATATCTCCGACTAATGTGACATTATTTAAATCGTTCCATGTCCCACCTAAAGATCCCAACCACATTTCAGCACGTACAATATCATTCAATCCAAGTAATGATGTAAAGCGTTCGAGGGTTCCAAAAGCAAAGAGTGTCATAGGATTGTAGACATCACTTGCGATAAAACGAAGAATACCATAAATCCAGTCAATGAATACAGGCCAATAGTTTGCCATTAAGAGTCCAAAAACAAAGGACAAGATAGCACAGTAGATAAATCTAAAGAGACTCGCATCAAAAATTGCGAGTACATTAAAGAGTTTTGCTCCAAAGTTTCGTTTATATACCCAACGAACAATAAAGTATACACCAATTAATCCAAACACGCCTGTGCGCATTAGTTTGGTACTTGTAGTGCCTACGGTATATGATATGTTTGGAACATATGAATTACTGGATAAATTTTGTGGCGCAAAAAGTAAGATTGCCATCAAGAAAATTGCATACGATGCAACACCAATAATCGTCATGTTCTTGTCGTCTGTTCTTAATTGCAATAATTTCACAAAAATTGTTATTGGAAAGTATGTTAAAATAAGAGAACCACAAACCAACAAGGTTTGTGTTACTTGTGTGATATTAGTTGTATCTAGTTTTAATACTTCATGAATAAATGGATTTCCTAATAGAGATCCAACACCAACAAGCAGCGCACCAAAAAGCGCTAACTTAAGAGGTAGGTTTAAATTCTCATAATATGTTTGAAAACGATTCATATTTGCACCTCGTCATTATACTCATTCATTATACACTAAAATCTCTCAATTTAAAAAGGAGGAACGTATGACAAATCGTTTCAATGAGAGCCGAAAAAAATTCACATTGGATTGGATTCTCGTATCAATCATCGCTTTTAATGGATTGCTTGGTATTATCGGTATTTATTTGGCTGCTCCATTAAATAATGGAAACACGAGTGCTGACTTTATTATTAGACAATTATTTTGGTTTGCGGTTAGTATTGTATTGGTTTATATTATTCTGAAGATGGGAACTGACCGTTTATTTACACTCGCTTACCCACTCTATTTTATACTGATGATTCTTTTATTCTTCCAAGTCTTAGCAAGCAAACAAATTATAACGACTTCACTTATTCCTTGGAGAAATGGTGCATATGCTTGGTATGATATCCCCGGGATTGGTTCCTTTCAACCCAGTGAATTTATGAAGATTGTATTGTTGTTGATTGGTGCGAATATTATTATGAAACATAATGAAGAACGCACAAAATTTAGTTTTAAAGATGATGTGAAATTATTAATGAAACTCGCAGTTTATGTATTACCTGCACTGATCTTTATCTTCTTACAACCTGATACAGGGGTTCCAATTATTATTGTAATCAGCTTTGCAGTGATGTTCTTTATGTCTGGCGTTCGACGAGAATGGTTTATCATTATTGGTTCTGCTGCATGTGTTGTGTTCTTTGGAATTATTTATCTTTACTATAACGACCCTCAAACACTGAATGCACTATTTGGTGGTTCTGGAACCAACTATCGGTTGGATCGTTTTTATGGCTGGCTAGATTTCGAGAAATACTCAATTGATCAAGGGCACCAACTTTACCGTGCGATATCTTCAATAGGTACTGCCGGTTGGACAGGCCATCCGCTTAAATCTGTAGTCTTAGTTTACCCAGAATCACGCACTGACTTTATCTTTGCAGTTTTAGCACAAAACTTTGGATTTATGGGAGCAGTTGTTGTGATTGTTGCTTGTTTCTCACTTGATTTGCGACTTGCTTATATCACCTATAGAAGTGATTTAATGCGAGAAAGAACTGTAATGGCTGGGGTATTGGGATTGCTTATATTCCAACATTTTCAAAATATTGGAATGGTTGTTGGATTGCTTCCAATCACAGGGATTACGCTTCCCTTGATATCACAAGGTGGTTCCTCGCTTGTATCGTATATGATTCCTTTCGCGATTGCATTCCATATGTACAGTGAAATTCAAAACGCCCATCAACATTAGAAGAGGGCGTTTAATCTTTCAATATAAGATATTGATTTATAATGCGCAAAGCGCATTTTTTTTATGTTGTGCTTAATTTCTAAATGCTCAATATTATCGAGATGAATGTGCAAATGATCATAACACAATAAAGCATGTTCAAAGCTATCACTTGAAAATTGAATAATAGTGTCAGGATCTAATATAAGTGGTGCAGCAAGGCTTCGTGCGTGGCGATGATGAATGCCAGATATTTCCGTTACTTGGAGTAAATCTAGATTACAATAAATTACTGCGCCTCCAATCGATCGGTTGTACGCAGTCGATCCATGTTGTCCCGATACACATAAGCCATTTCCTCTAAAGAACTCAAAGTATTCACCATTAAGGGATACTTCAATATTTTGTGTCTTAACAATGTTCTCAACACGAATTTCATTTAGTGCAAAGAAAGAATGTTTACTTCCATCTTTACCAAAACAGGTCACCTCTAAAATGCGTTTATCATCATAAGTTGGCTCTTTATGCGTCACATCATCAAAGAACTCTTCAATGTTTTCTAAGATATAATCTGTAGAAAATCCTAAAGTTCCGGTATGTATCCCAACAAATGATATCGAATCTATTTTATCAAGATAACGATGAAATGCATGGAGTAAGGTTCCATCACCACCAATGCAAATGACGAGTTCTGGATTTTGTGGATCGTAAATGCACCCACGTTTGCTTAATTCGTCTTTTACTGTGTTCTCTAACTCGTATGAGAAATTATCCCTACGAGTCTCAATTGTGAATCGTATCATACGCTCTTCCTTTTCTGTTGATTTTATTGTATCATATTTCTATGAAAACACATCTTGAAATAGAATATAAAACCGCGCTAACACGCGAAGAGTATCAAGAGATGATGTATCACTTCCCATTTGAAGGACCCATCTCGCAATCAAATACATATTATGATACTGAAGATACACGCCTTCAAAACCAAGGTGTCATGTGTCGCATCCGAAAAGAGGGTGAAACCACACTCTTTACATTAAAAGAACCCCAAGAAGAAGGAGTCCTAGAATACGAATTTTATATGCTTGGGGAACAACAGGATAACAAACGTGCTCAAGATATTCTGCTTCCTTTCCATGTAGGATTATCTGAATTGAAAGAAGTAACCTTTAGTAACACGGTTCGCTTTGTTTATAAAGATGTTTACGGAACATGGTGTTTGGATGTGACTCAATTTCCACATCACAAAGACTATGAATTGGAATATGAACTACACAAACAAGAGGATCGTGCTCGTTCTCACTTCTTGAGTGTGTTGGCGGAACTTAATATTGAATATGTTGAAAGTCCACCTAAATTTCTACGTGCGATAAATTCAAGTCCTGAAGCACCTGTTGAATAGTTTTGCTTGGATTTTTAAGATAGAGGATTGATTCTATTTGATAATCACTCAAAACACTTTCTAAATAGGTCTGTATGCCATAAATTGCATAGAGTGTTGCGATATCGTTGATATTAGTATAAAGCAAACTTAATTTCTTCGACTCGAAACTATAAAATACACCTTCAAAATACACACCTGTTGTGTATTTTTTTATAATATTCGCATCTTTAAGGGTCACGATTTTTGGTAAGAAACTGAGCAACTTTCGGATAGCTTGTTCTTGTGAGAACATTTCAAATCGATCCATAGATATGTTTTTATTTTGCATATCAAACCAAGGATCTATCCCCATATTTTTCGCAAGATTTAGTACATCCGGTGTAATATCTCTCTT
The DNA here is from genome assembly GCF_001545095.1 of Erysipelothrix larvae. Taxonomy (NCBI): domain Bacteria; kingdom Bacillati; phylum Bacillota; class Erysipelotrichia; order Erysipelotrichales; family Erysipelotrichaceae; genus Erysipelothrix; species Erysipelothrix larvae. Next base: position 18,287 of record NZ_CP013213.1, on the reverse strand, counting down.
ACCTTTTTCAAGATAAGTAAAAGATTCTAAGCGTTCACTCATTTCAAAACCCACTTCACTTAAAAAGATTGGATATTGAAGTAATACGATGTGTTCCAGTTCAATACATTGTATTTTCTTTGGTAATAAGTCATCATCTTTTCGATAATATCGAATTGCCTCTTGAAAGTGGTCTTCATTATCATAACCTAGTTTTTGTTCATATATTTGCCATGCTTTATGTAGTGGTTTATTACTGATTGAGAAACATCGACCAAATCCAATAATTCCCTTTTCTTGTGTATAAGGATGTCTATGGCGACGATCAATAAAGAAAACGAGGTCCCCAACATCAAATTTTGAGAATTTTCGGAGACCAAGACGCCAAAAAACCATCGAATCACTGCCTCTGAATCGATGAAATTCTAGCATACTTGGATCTGTAATTGTAGCGATAGAACTCATTACTTCATCCTTTTTCTTCCTTCAAATGCTTTCATCAGTGTCATATCATCAGTATACTCCAACTGCCCTCCGATAGGTAATCCAAAAGCGAGTCGAGAAACTGGAGCATTCATGCTTTCGAGTTTCTTTGATACATATAATGCGGTTGTTTCACCTTCTACCGTCGCACTGAGTGCTAAAATGACTTCTTCAGTATTTTCATCGATGCGTTTTAAGAGTTCATTGATTGTTAAGTCTTCAGGCATCACACCTTTTCGGGTTGATATTAACCCTTTCAAAACATGATAAACTCCATTGAACTGTCCTGCTTTTTCGATTGAGAATACGTCTTTTGGTGAAGAAACTACACAAATAATGTTGTGATTTCTATTTTGATTAGAACATATCTTACAGATTTCTTTGTCAGCGTAATTATAGCATATCTTACACTGTGTAAGTGATTGGTTAACGGTTTCAATCGATGCGATGATTTTCTCGGTTGCATCTTTTTCTCCTTCGATTAGATGAAAAGCATAGCGTTCTGCTGTTTTTCTTCCTACCCCAGGTAAAACCATTAGTGATTCTATGAGTGCTTCTAAACTATCTGGATACATAATCATCCCCTCACTATCTTTAAATTATTCTTAATTGATCCCCAAAAAGATCTAATGCAGCTTCCATTTGTTCATCACGTGCTTCTTCACTTACTTCGTCCATCGTAAAGCTGATGAAATCTTCATGACTTAATGGCTCTGGCAATGCATTTTGTTGTGAAGCAATTTTGAACTGTTCCACCGCTTTTGTAAAGTCAGCATTCGTTGTTGCGAACACTTGTTTTTTTGCTCCAAAAAGTTGTTGTGTAAAATCCATCAACTCATAGAGATTTCTTTCTTCCATGATTTCTCTAGACTGAATTTGTCGTTGTGTTACAACAAGAATAAATCGTTCACCACTGAGTGCTAATTGGGTATGATCTAGGAGTCTAGAAACTCTTGCCCAATTCATATCTGATGCATAATCATTTACCTTAGAAAATCCTGGCGCATCTTTAATTCGAATGTCCTTATCCGCTGTTACCATGTATTGCACGATTTCATCGATCGATAAGTCATGTTTATTTTTGATTGGAGTTTCACTTATTGTCGTAGATTGTTGAACTTCTTTTGTTTCAATTACTGTGTTGGAAACACGTTGAACAATTGGTTCTGGTTGCGTTTCTTCAATAACATCATCATCAACAGTCTCATCGAAATTTAAATTGAGTGTTTGGTCTTGAATTGGTGGTGTTGGGTTTGGTTTTACAACCTCTACAACCGTTTCTTGAACTTTACTCACTGTTTCTCTAATATTGTGAGATACTTCTATTTTTGCTTCTTCCCTTTTTTCGATACGATCACCTTTAGCTGGACTTACATTAATCGTCTCAATCAGTGATAAAATTGCAAGTTCGAGGTGAGTCTCTTGATTTACTGATCCTTTTAGTTTGTCATAGCGTTCTAAAAGTACATCCGTCATATGGGTCCGTGTTTCAACACTAAAAGTACGTGCTAAATATTCAATAAGCTCTTTATCATTGAGATTAATATACTTATCATTCTTAGTATAGGTATAAATAATACTGTCTTTTAATCCCGTGATGAAGTCCATCAATAGCCTTGGTAGATCTACTGACTTTTCTACAATATTTGATAAAATATCAAGTGTGTCTGCTACTTGACCCTTCCTTATTGAATCAAACAACTTAATTTTGTCATGTGGGAATATCAACCCATAGTTCTCATAGAGTGCATTGAGTGTGATTGTTCCTGGGCTTATAATAAATGCTTGTTCAAGTATTGTAAGTGCGTTTCGCATTCCCCCAGCTGATAAGGATGCAATGAGCTGTGTTACCCCTTTTTCAGCAACTCTATCTTCGTTTTCTAATACATAGTCTAGTTGTTTTTCAATATCTTCATTATTGATATTTCTAAAGTCATAGCGTTGACAACGCGATATAATTGTTGGAATGACCTTGTGAACTTCTGTCGTCGCAAGTATAAATATAATGTGTTCAGGGGGTTCTTCCAATGTCTTTAATAGCGCATTAAAAGCCCCTTGAGAAAGCATATGTACCTCATCAATGATGTATACTTTATATTTCCCTAGGATTGGCATGTATTTTACTTTTTCAATCAATGCTCTGATTTCATCAACACCATTATTGCTAGCGGCATCGATTTCAACGACATCAGGATGTTGTCCACCCTTATTTTCTTTACAATTTTCACAAGACCCACAAAATACTTCATTCGAGTTCTCACAATTCACCGCCGCAGCAAATAACTTAGCAATTGTTGTTTTCCCAGTTCCTCTTGGTCCTGTGAATAAATATGCATGTGATATATGATTCATTGTTATTGCGTTTTTTAGTGCATTGACGATGGATGCTTGACCTACAACTTGATCAAATGTTTTTGGTCTGTATTTTCTATATAGAGATTGATACGACATATTGTCACCGCCTTTTGTATAATTATATCATGACTTAACATCAAAATTTGTAATTATTAAACGCGTAATATATAATAGTATCGGTGATACTATGAAAACTGTTGTTAAACGAAAAATTAATTGGGTTGGAATGATTGGTTTCTTACTCGTAATCGTTGGATTATCAGCGATGTTATACGATTTTGGAGTCAATTATTTAGAGAAAAGACAGATTCAACAAGAGCGTCAGGATTTCTTAAGTTCCGTTAGCAGCGGTGTGGAAGAAGGTTCTGACTTTTCTAGCGGACAGCTAGCTGATGTTTATGGAATATTAACAATTGATAAAATTGGGGTAGATAACCCCGTTGTTGTTAATGGAGACTTTGATTTGCTATATCGATATCTCGTTGGTTATGCTAATTCAGCTTTACCTCCAACACAAGGTAACTTTACGATTGTTGGACACAATGGAAATTGTGCAAACTGCGGCTTTAGAAATTTAGATCGACTAGTTGAAGGCGATGTGATTACTTTCACTGATAAATCTAATGTAACTTATACCTATGAAGTGTATGATTCATTTACCGTTGATAAGTCTGATATCTATGTTTTAGATGATATTAAGAACGAAACAACACTCACTTTAATTACGTGTCTTTACCCGAGTTTGACGGATCCAAATCGTTTGGTCATTCGTGCTCGATTAGTTTCTGAATAAGATATTATAAAGGCTTATGATTCTATATCATAAGCCTTTATTTTACAGTTTTTTCGTCATCTTTTTATGTTCAATATTTGCATCGAGGAAAACACCTCCATGCGTAGTGAACCCTTGTTTTTCATAAAATGGAATAGCATATAATTGTGCATCCAATTCCAATGTGTCATACCCGCTATTTCTGGCATATCGATCGGCAGCATCCATCAGTTTTGCACCAATATGGAGTCCTCTACTTGATTTTAGTACCGCAACACGCCCTACTTTTAGTGTTTTTCCTTTTGATATTAATCGAAGGGTTCCTAAAACACTTTCGTTTTGGATTGCAGCAAGGTGGATTACATCATCTCGTGCAATATCGTCGTATTCATCGTATTCTAGAGTTTCGTCTACCTGTTGTTCGATTACGAATACTTCTTTTCTTACTGACAATGCTTTCTCAAACAAGTCCTGATCATGTATGTGTTTAACTTTTATTTGTTCTTTTCGTTTTTCTTTAAAGAAATCCATAACTAATCCCCTACATTCTTCTTCTAAGATTCCTGATATTTGATTTGGATAGTGATTAAATCCTGATATTTCCAACATATTAAATGTTGAACCTAAACTCCCACCTTTTGGTTCTTTTGCACCATAAACAACAGTTCCTATTCTAGAAAGTATCGTTGCCCCTGCGCACATTGGACATGGTTCAATTGTAACATATAGTGTGCAATCACTTAAGTTCCAATTATTTAGGTTTTTTCCTGCTTCACGCAATGCTAATACCTCTGCATGGGCTGTTGGATCATTAAGATATTCTCGTTTATTGTAGGAACGCGCAATGATTGTTTCATCTCTCACCACAACAGCACCAATTGGAACATCGTTGTGTTCGAGAGCCTTTTTTGCTTCAATCAGTGCTTCTTTCATATAAGTCTCATGATTCATGCTACACCCTCCTAAAAAAAAAGCCACCACACACGACAGAGCTTAAGTAAGGCTGCTGTATTCCTACCCTGACCTGGTTATCAAGATGCCGTTGTAGTAGCTTTATTATTATACAAAAAATTCTGAATGAATGCAAATCATAATTTTATAGAAGAGCTGAATAGTTGCTCGAATTTCAACTAGGGTGTTTCACGTGAAACATTTTCTTTGGATTTAACACTTCAACATTGATTTAAGAACTACTTTGATCATAAATGGCAAGTTTTTGTCTACTAATAATCCTTGTACCCCTTTAATCGCTTCATCGTTCATCGTACACAAACTTTGTATTTCATTATTTTTTCCAAGCATTACATCCAGTGAGGCCCCCGATGAAGCAACCCCTATAGCATTATCTGCTACCGCTACTACGCCTACTGCTACATCTTTTGCCAAAGCAACAACACCAAGTGCGTGCCAACCAATCGCAATAATTCCTATACTAGAATAACCGATGGCAATCATTCCATAACTCAACAATCCTAGGCTAAATACTCCGAGTGTCACAAGCCCAAGGCTAAATAAACCTAATGAAATAAAGCCTATTGAAAAGAGTCCAACAGTCATAATTCCAATTGCTCTATCACCAATTGCGATAATTCCTTTTGCTGTTTGTAAGTCTCTTAATATAATACTTCTTCGAAACATAATTCTTCCTTTAGAAAAATTAATATGGATAAGTGGCATTCCAAACAACTCTGTTTTACTCTTGTACTCATAGGTATTGAATTTCTTCTCTTGATTTAGGAAATCTTCATAATCAAACTTAACTTTTACATTCTGTTCTTCCATATACTCATTATCCATCAAATAATCGATGCTGACGTCTAATTTATTTGATATAAGGATTAATTTGTCTACCTCTGGTAATGATTGTCCACTTTCCCATTTTGATACTGCTTGGCGTGATACACCAATTAGATTTGCAAATTCTTCTTGGGAATATCCTTTCTTTTTTCGTTCTTCTCTTAATTTGTTTATGTTCATCTTAATCACCTCTCAACAATTATAGTTTTTTTAATTCACTAAAACCACCATTATTAACGTTCAATCTGTCAACTGGTGGTTGCTTTCCTTGTTTATCTCTTAATTATTGCAAAAATTGTTTCACGTGAAACCATATATATTTAGTTTCATAAAAAGGTAATTTAATCTGTATACATTGATAAAAATTATCAATTTTCTGTATTGAATTGACATACTTCTGAATAATGATTAAACTAAATAATACGTACCGAGGAGGATTTTATGATTAAACTTATTTCTACTGATATGGATCATTCACTATTAGACAACGATTCACACCTGCCACCCAACATTAAAGAAATCTTAGATTTGTGTGAAGAAAAAGGTGTGTTCTTTGTAGCTGCAAGCGGAAGAACAATGCATAGTATTGAAACCAAGTTTGGCGAACTTGCTTCTCGTATTATTAAAATTAGCGATAATGGATCACAGTTAAAAATAAAAGATAAACTGGTTGATGGTTCACTAATTAGTTATGAAGATGCTATAAAAGCAATCGAAGTTGGTTTATCACTGAAAGAAACTTCTGTTGTAGTAACAGCTGTTGATAAAGTATACATCAATTGTGTAAGTGATACACATAAAGGATTCTTGGCAGAATATTACCAAAACAGCATATTTTTGGACGATGTGAGTCAATATGCAGACCAAGCAATTAAAATTACATTTTTGAGTATTGATAATACTCTAGATAATTTCAATTCTGTTGTTTCTAAAGAACTAAGGGGTACAATTACACCCACACTATCTGGAAAAGTATGGATTGATGTAATTCGAAACGATGTTTCAAAAGGGAATACTTTAAACCGCTTGTTAACCGATTTAAATATTTCTCCAACCGAAGCAGCAGCATTTGGTGATTATGATAACGACATTACAATGCTGGAAGCTGTAAAATACAGTTATGCAGTATCAAATGCTTCGCAATCCGTGAAGGAAGTCGCTTCAGAAGTAATTGGCTCTAACGATGACCAAGCAGTCGCGCATAAAATAATTGAACTATTAGGACAATAAAACAAAGGCATCACGCTCGCAATCAGAAGCATGATGCCTTATTTTTTATTTACCGATAAATTCCTTGAATCCCATATATGGTTGTAATGGTTTTGGAATTGCTATTGTACCGTCTTCTTGTAAATTGTTTTCTAAGAAAGCAATTAACATTCGTGGTGGTGCAACGACAGTATTATTCAAAGTATGTGCAAATACACGCCCTTCACTTGTGTTGACACGTATTTTAAGTCGTCTTGCTTGTGCATCCGTTAGATTTGAACAGCTTCCAACCTCAAAGAATGTCTTTTGTCGTGGTGACCACGCCTCTACGTCGACCCCTTTATATTTAAGATCAGCTAGATCTCCAGAACATGATTCTAAAACGCGTACTGGAATATCAAGAGATTCAAAGAAATCAACTGAATTTTTGAGCATCTCTTTAAACATCTTTGGACTCTCTTCTGGTTTACATACAATAACCATTTCTTGTTTTTCAAATTGATGGATTCGATAGACACCACGTTCTTCAATTCCATGTGCCCCTACTTCTTTTCTAAAACAAGGTGAATAACTTGTTAAGCGATGTGGCAGTGTGTCTTCTTCAAGAATTGTGTCAATATATTTTCCAATTAATGAGTGTTCACTTGTCCCAATAAGATATAAGTCTTCCCCTTCAATCTTATACATCATATTTTCCATTTCTGCAAAACTCATAACACCACTGACTACTTTTTCTCGAATCATAAATGGTGGAATCACATATGTATAATTGCGATCAATCATAAAATCGCGTGCATAAGCAGTAACTGCTGAATGTAGACGCGCGATGTCCCCTAGAAGATAATAAAATCCGTTTCCACTGGTTTTTCTTGCGCTGTCTAAATCTATACCATTTAATGCTTCCATAATATCCACATGATAAGGAACTTCGAATGTTTTGTCTTTAATTTCACCTACACGGTACAATTCAACATTTTCTGAATCGTCTTTTCCTAACGGTACATCATCTGCAATTATATTTGGTATTTGCATTACTAATTCTTGAATTTCATTGTATAAAGGTTCTTCACGTTCTTCTATATCCTTTAACTCTTGAGCATATTCTTGAACTTTTGCCTTTACTTCATTTGCTTCTTCAATTTTCTTTTGACCCATTAATGCACCAATTTGCTTTGATAGTGCATTTCTTTGACTTCTTAATTCATCCGCACGTGTTTTAATGCGACGGTATTCAATATCTTTCTCAATAATATCATCTACCATGCTTATCTTTTGATCTTGGAATTTCTTTTTTAGATTTTCTTTAATCAATTCTGGATTTGTTCTAAACAAGTTAATATCTAACATGTAATCTCCTCTTTCTGTATTAAAATATAAAAAAAACACCAATTAGGGACGATTTCTCGTGGTGCCACCCTGGTTCAATTGTTTCACGTGAAACAATCCTCGATACTTGATAACGGAATGTGTCCGGTTTCTCTTAAGGGTGGAACTATAAGTGCTGTTGATAATTTTCACCAACCATTATCTCTCTATAAACAGTTTCCTATATTAATCCCTATCATTGAGCTACGTCTATTATATGATAAACAATAGGTATCGTCAATAACAAGGGAGGTATCATCATCAAATCATTAGCGTTGGTTACTTCTAAGCACATATGAAGGATGGTAAAGACCGGTTGGTTCATAATATGAATCATTAATGAATAAAAACCCTAGTTTTAGGATAAGGTTGCGTGAGGCTTCATTTTCAGGATGATGTCCTGCAAATAATTCATTAATTTTTAATCTATTAAAACTATATTCAATAACTGCTGTTGCTGCCTCAAAAGCATATCCCTTTCCCCAGTGTTTCTTACAAAGGTGAAATCCTAATTCGAAAGAATCTTCAGCTATGTCACTGGGTCTTATACCACAACATCCAATAAATTCATTGGTTGTAAGCTCAAAAATAGGCCAATATTGAACTTGAAATAATTGCTCATTCTGTATTTCTGTTTCCAGTCTATTTTTGATGTCATCTGTAGTAAACATTCCATTTTTACTGATGTACCGTGTGACCGCCTCGTCTTTCCATAGTTGATTACACAAAATCAGATCATGATCAGTCCATTTTGAGAATCCTATGCGCTCTGTCTTCAAAAAATACGCTCTCATTGTATCACTCCAATTAATGAATATCTTATCGAATTATATTTGTACAATTTGTTTAATCTTTGTTAACAAAATGGGTATAATAATTCAAATTTTAACACTTACACAACTTATTTTATGTTTTATTATATTTTAAACAACATTTGGTCTTCTTTTGATACGTAATAATTTAAGAATATCATCAAAAAGTGTATCGTTTTCTATTGAAATAAGCATCCATTTGCCATCGTGGTATGTTGTTGATAAATCATATATGTCTTGCATTTCTTTTGAATAGTCAGCGCGTTCTAATTCGAATTTTTCACGTTCTTTGAGTCCAAAAACAATCTGACATCCAATGGTTTTATCTTTAAGATAAAAAGTGCATAATGTTTTACCCCCTCTTCGATACTTATATTCGTAAACCCAATCACGATATCCTTTATTCCATAATCGATCTGTGTCATAGCATCTTTGAATACGGTGATTTAATTCAATCCAACAATGATATAAATCACTCCCTAAAAGAGCCATAATTTGATTGTTATCAATTGATTCCATATTTTTACCATTCTTTCACTGTTTTATTAATTGTGTATACGTAATTAAGACGTGTTGTGAGGTACTTTTGATTTCCTTACACTTCAAATCTTGTATATTATCATATTATGATTTTCGATTGATATTGTAAATACTAAGTTAATTATTATTGGTGTTTGATATAAGAAAACACTGACTATTTTGCCAGTGTTTTCAATCATTCTTTTATTCTTCTTCACTTATTTCTTCAAGCGTTTCAGTTCCTGTTTCTTCAACAGATTCAACAACTGTATCTTCAGATGTAACTAAATCATCAGCAATTTCAACTTCTTCGTCATCTTCACCGTTGTTTGCAACAACAGCTACAGAACTTACAAGCGTTTCGCCTTTTACATTAATTAAGCGTACTCCCATTGCTGAACGTCCATAGACTCCAACATTATCAACTTTGATACGAATAACTGTACCATCTGTTGTCATAATGAGAAGTTCTTCGTCGCCATCTACTGCTCGTAAATTAACAAGCTTACCATTTCTTTCGTTTGTTGCAATTGTAATAACACCTTTACCACCACGACCTGTAAGTCGATATTCGGAAATTGGTGTTCGTTTACCATAACCACGTTCAGTTACAGACAAGATATATTGTCCTAGCGCATCAGTTGCAACTCCGACAACATCAGATCCATCCGTATTCATACCATTGACACCGGCTGCTGTACGACCCATAACACGGACATCTTGTTCATTAAAGCGAATCGCTTTACCATTTGATCCACCGATAATAATTTCGTTTTCACCTGTGGTTAATCTTACTGCAACAAGTTCATCGTCCTCACGTAAGGTGATTGCAATCTTACCTGATTGACGAATTGAATCGAATTCTCCGAGTTCAACACGTTTTACGACACCCTTCTTCGTTACAAAGAATGCATATTTACTTTCTTCATCTTCTTTTTGAACACGAACTAAAGTATTGATGACTTCTCCTTTTTCTAAATTTAGAAGATTGACGACAGGAATTCCTTTTGCAGTTCTACTTGCTGCTGGAACATTAAATCCACGCATTCTGTAGACTTTTCCAAGGTTTGTGAAACAGAGTAGATAATCGTGTGTAGACATTGAAATTAATTGATCCACAACATCTTCTTCATATGTTGAGATTCCCTTAACCCCACGACCGCCACGATTTTGGAGATTAAATGCATCAACTGTGGTTCGCTTAATATAGCCATTCATCGTCAATGCCACAACAATATCTTGAACTGGAATTAAATCTTCATCCAACATATCAATATCGCCTTCTATGATTTCAGAACGACGCTCATCACCAAACTTATCACGGATTTCAGTCATTTCAGTGCGAATAATTTCAAGAATTCTAAAGCGATTTCCTAGAATATCTTTGTAATCTGCAATCTTAATTTCTAATTCTCCAAGTTCAGTTTCAAGTCTTTCACGTTCCAATCCAGATAGACGTCTTAAAGCCATATCTAGAATTGCTTTACATTGTAGTTGACTGAGTCCAAAACGTTCAATGAATTTTCCGGTAATCTCAGCATCATCACGTGAACTTCGAATGATTCGAATAATTTCATCAATATTATCAAGCGCAATCAAAAGTCCAGCCAAGATATGGGCACGTTCTTCTGCGCGTCTTAAATCGTATTGTGTTCTACGAGTAATGATTTCAACTTGGTGATCAAGATAGTGATTTAATACTTCTAATAAACCCATTAAACGTGGTTCACGGTTTACTAGGGCTAACATGTTTACACCAAAGTTACTTTGTAATGGTGTAAGTCGGTAGAGTTGATTGAGAATTACCTCAGGTTGAACATCACGACGTAATTCAATTACAATTCGAATACCTTCACGGTTTGACTCATCTCTTAGGTCTACAATCCCATCGATTTGTTTTTCACGAACGAGTGAAGCAATCCGTTCAACTAGATTCGCTTTATTTACTTGATATGGAATTTCACGAACAAACAATTTATGTTTTCCGCCTCCCATATCTTCAGTATCAATTTTTGCACGCATCACTACAGATCCACGACCTGTTTCATACGCTTCTTTGATACCACTTCGTCCAAGAATAAATCCACCCGTTGGGAAATCTGGACCATGAACATAATCTTCCATGAGTTCAAGTACAGTAATATCTGGATTATCAATAAGTCCGATGACCCCATTAACTACTTCTTTTAGGTTATGAGGGGGTATATTTGTTGCCATACCGACAGCAATCCCTGTCGCACCATTAACAAGTAGGTTTGGAAAACGAGAAGGAAGTACTGTTGGTTCAGTTTCTTCACCATCGTAGTTATCTTCAAAATCAACAGTGTCTTTTTTAATATCGCGTAACATTTCCATTGCAACTTTAGACATTCTTGCTTCAGTATACCGCATCGCTGCAGCACCATCGCCGTCAATTGAACCAAAGTTACCGTGACCATCTACAAGCATATAACGGTAAGAAAATTCTTGTGCCATACGAACCATTGCATCATATACAGCAGTATCACCATGAGGGTGATATTTACCAATTACGTCCCCTACGATACGTGCTGATTTCTTATAGGGTTTATCACTAGTCATTCCTAAGTCATTCATCGAATACAAAATACGACGGTGAACGGGTTTTAATCCATCCCTAACATCTGGTAATGCCCGTGATACAATAACTGACATTGAATACGATAGGAATGATTTTCTCATTTCTTCAGAAATATTTTGGGGCTTAATGCGCCCGTGTTTTAAATTTTCTTCCATGGTCCCTCCTAGTAATCAATATCTGTAGCGAATTGAGCGTTTTTCTCAATAAAATCGCGACGTGGTGCAACTTCATCACCCATCAGTGTTCTAAATATTTCATCTGCTTCCATAGCATCTTCAACTTGTACTTGGAGCAAGATTCTTTCTTCAGGATTCATCGTAGTATCCCAAAGTTGCTCTCCATTCATTTCTCCAAGCCCTTTATAACGTTGGATGTTGAATTTTTCACCAAAATCTTTCTTGATGATATCAAGTTCTTCTTCAGAATAAGCATATGCCATCTTATTTCCTCTTGAAATCTTATAAAGCGGTGGTTGTGCAATGTAAATATGACCTCTTTCAACCAATGGTTTCACAAAACGATAGAAGAATGTGAGTAAGAGGGTACGAATATGGGCACCATCGACATCGGCATCGGTCATAATTACAATTTTATGGTAGCGAAGTTTACTAATATCAAATTCTTCGCCAATTCCTGTACCAAAGGCAGTGAGCATCATACGAATTTCATTATTTTCGAAAATACGATGTAAGCGGGCTTTTTCAACGTTTAAGACTTTACCCCTTAATGGTAAAATCGCTTGATAGGTTGAATCACGTCCTAATTTAGCACTTCCTCCAGCGGAGTCCCCTTCGACGATGAAGATTTCGCAATCTTCTGGATTACGATTTGAACAGTCTGCAAGTTTTCCAGGAAGCGAAGAAACTTCAAGTGCACCTTTACGGCGTGTGAGTTCGCGCGCCTTACGTGCTGCAACACGCGCTTTCGCTGCCAACACAGCCTTTTCCATGATTACCTTAGCAGTATCTGGGTTTTCCATTAAGAAACGCTCTAAGACGTCCCCAAAGACGCTTGATGTAATCTTTCGAACTTCGGAGTTACCGAGTTTTGTCTTTGTTTGACCTTCATATTGAGGATCAGGGTGTTTTACAGAAATGATTGCGGTAAGACCTTCACGCACATCATCACCTAAGAAATTTTCGTCATCCTTCTTTAAGAAGCCATTTTCTTTTGCATAATTATTTATAACACGCGTAAGGGCTAAACGGAAACCATCCTCATGAGTTCCCCCTTCTTGAGTATTAATGTTATTACAGAATGAGTAGATGCTTGAGAGGTAACTATCGTTATATTGCATTGATACTTCCACAACAATTCCATCTTCTTCACCTTCTCCATAAAGAATGTCTTCATGAAGTACTGTTTTATTTTTATTAATGAATGCGATGTATTCTTTAAGACCACCCTCATAGTAAAATACGAGATGGCGTTTTGATTCATCTTCTTCACGTTCATCATCAAATGTAATACGAATGCCTTTGTTTAGGAATGCAAGTTGACGTAAACGGTCGCGTAGAACATCGTGTGAATATTCGATTGTTTCAGTAAAGATTGTTGGATCAGCTTTAAATCGAACAAGTGTTCCATTTTTATCTGAAGTACCAATTTCCTTTAAAGGAATTGCAACCTTACCACCATCTTCAAATCGAAGATAATATTCTTTGCCATCTAAATGAACAAATACTTCCAAATATTCAGATAATGCATTAACAACAGATGCCCCAACACCGTGAAGCCCTCCAGACACTTTATATGCGCCACCACCAAATTTACCACCAGCATGGAGCACAGTAAAAATTGTTTCCGCAGTAGATACGCCCGTCTTCTTATGAATTCCTATTGGAAGCCCCCGGCCATCATCACTTACGGTTACGATATTTTCCTTATCTACAGAAACTGTAATGTTCGATGCATATCCTGCCAATGCCTCATCGATTGCATTATCAACTATTTCCCATACAAGATGGTGCAAACCACGAATTGACGTTGAACCAATATACATCCCTGGACGTTTTCGTACCGCCTCAAGACCTTCAAGTACCTGAATGTCTTCTGATGTATAAGAATGTGTTACTTTCTCATTACTCATTCTTATTTACCTCCCTTATAACTCCGTCTTTTACAGAGAAAAACTTTATTTCTTTCAAATAACCCTCTAAAAACTGAAAATCTGTTGTTGTGATGATGCATTGTATTGTATCAGGCAACAACATTAAGACCCGAGATCGACGTGTTTCATCAAGTTCTGATAAAAGGTCATCCATGCAAAAAATCGGATAACTTCCAGTTTTTTCATAGATACATTCTATGATCGCGAGTTTATAAGCTACAATTAACAAACGACGTTGTCCTTGTGATAAACGATGAACAACCGGTATGTCTTCAACTAGAAATACAAAATCGTCCCTATGAATTCCAGAATGTGTCAGTCGAAATTCACGATCTCGCTTAAAGTTTTCTTCAAACTTCTTCAACACCATTTCTTTTGAATTTTCTTCAGGTGATTTTATAAAGCTAGCATACGAAAAGCGTATTTCACTCGGTGTTTCAACAAGCTTATTGTAGTATTTTTGAATCTTGGGATTCAGGTTTTCTACCAAACTAAAACGTTCTTTAACAATGATCACAGATTCATCTGCAATCATTCCATTGAGAACGCTCATATAAGCCTCATCAACTTCACGTGACTTTAACATACTATTTCGTTCTTGAATAAGACGCATTACTTTCGTAAGCGAATGCATGTATTGATGTGAGAGTTTTCCAATCTCATAATCAATATCACGTCTTCGTTTCTTTGGTGTCTGCGTAAAAAATTGTAAGTCGTCCGGTTGGAATAAAACGACATTTACTAAGCCAATAAAATCACTCAATCGATTAACTGGTGCGTCATTCATACTTAGAAACTTGCCTGTCTCACTAATCACAACCCTGACTCTATTTTTTGATGAAGTTTCAATTTCAGCTTTCACATCCGCGAAATCAGTATCATTTTTTATCATTAACTGATCATCATTAACACGAAACGATTTTCCATAAGAAAGATATACAATGGATTCAAGTAAATTTGTCTTTCCTTGACCATTATCACCAACTAATACGTTGATGTGGTCAGAAAATGAAACGTTGGCATTTTGGATGTTTCTAAAATTACGTAATGTTACGGTGTTAATTTTCATCTTCAAACGTCAAATCATGAACGTTGCCATCAATCGTTACGACATCACCAGAATAAAGTTTTCTGCCTCTACGATTTTCTTTCTCTCCATTTACAGTAATATCAAACTCATGAATACGATGTTTTGCTTCGCCTCCTGAACTTACATATTCCTGTACTTTAAGAAATTGACCTAATGTAATAAATGGTATATTTTCTTTCATAGCAACCCTCTTTCGTAACGGTTATATTATATCACAAATTGGACTATAAATCACGTAAAAGACGGTTTAAACCGTCATACAAAGCTTTTTGATGATTTTTATATTAAGACACCACAGAATGAGAAATTTTAGAGTACAAGCGTTAAAACAAGAGAATGAGTCTTAACCATCAATTTCACTAATATGAATGAAAATATATAAGTAGTTATAAGAGATGATCCGTTTCATTGAATTGATGACGGCAGATATTTCTAAAATGAAATCACACTTTTGCGCACTAACTCCATTAAATGTAGGATTTTCATACTCAGACACTGTACTAAAAAAAGCAAGAACGATAAAAAACGCCTCGAGAAATTAATCTGAAGCGTCGGTGTTATATTAATCAAATGTACGAACTGGTAAGACAAGTTGAACTACAGATTCATCATTAGGATTCACAAGAATAAATGCTTGCATTTCCGCAACAAATAGAATCTTCACAACATCAGCTCTAAATGAGCGAAGTGCTTCAATCATGTAACGTCCACTAAAAGTAATTTTTAAACTACCACCTTTATAATCGATAGGGCTAATTACTTCATGGGATGATCCAATTTCTTGAGAACGTGAGCGAATTGTAATCAATTCACTGCTTGTTTCAAGACGAACTGTCCAATATCCATCATTTTTCAAGAATGATGATCGATCCAATGCAGCAATAAAATCTGTGGTATCAACACTTAATTCATAGGCGAAATCTGTAGGGATTAAGCGATTTACATCTGGGAACATTCCATCAAGCAAACGCGATTGGATGAGTGTCTTTCCAACATAGAATTGAATATACTTTGTAGACAAGGCAATTCCAACATCATTGTTGTCGTCAATTGTTTTTTCTACTTCATTTAAATTGGTTGCAGGAACTGTAATATTAAACGTAAGCGGATTATCCAATTCAATGGTTTTCTTAGCTAACCGATAACTATCAGTCGCAACACATTCCAATGTTTTTTGATCAGCTCTAAAGTTAACCCCTGTAAATATCGGACGGTCTTCACTTTGAGAACACGCAAAGGCGGTCTGCTTAATGATTTCTTTTAATTTATAAGCAGATAAGGTAAAGAAAATATCAGGTTTAGTTAAATCAATAGCTGGGAACTGGTCCCCTTTTATACCATTGATTTCATATTCAGCGTTATTACCACTAATACGTGTTAATGCACCATCAATAATTTCAACATTAACAAGTGTACTATCTAATTTACGAACAGCTTCAATTAAGTAACGAGATTCTAAAACAACACTTCCTGTTTCTGCCACGGATAACTGAGATGCTTCACTAACATCAATAATTTCTTGAATTGTAATATTTGTATTACTAGCAAGTAATGTAATGCCTTGATGATCAACAGTCACTTTAATTCCAGATAGAATTGGTAAGGGTGAATGATTAGAAGAAGCTCTACCAACTGAAGTTAATGACTTTAGAAAAACGCTTTTTGAAATTGAAAATTTCATGCATTGCCTCCTGTTATATTTATATATATTTAATACTTATTATTACTATTAGTGCTGTGGATAAGTGGACAAACCCCAAATAACGCACTAAACACAAGACTATTGTACCATATTTAGGTGTGATTAAATAGTTGATAGTTTACTTAATTTTCAACTCTATCTCTTGAATCGCAGACGCTAAATATTGGTCACTGTTAATCGCATTTTCAATCTTATCACAAGCATTTATAATCGTAGAGTGGTCTCTTCTTCCAAATTCATTACCAATCTTATTGTAAGGCATATCCAAGAACTTACGTGTAAGATAAATCGCAATATGTCGTGCATTTGAGATTGCTTTTGTTCTTGACTTACCTGTTAATTGAGTAACGGTTAGACCATAATAATCAGAAACAATTTGTTTAATTAATTTTGGCGTAATTTCTCGTGTTGTTGATTCAATTCCAGATTTCTTAAAAGCACTGATGGCTGTATCCATAGCCACATGATCACTTTTAGAAAATTCAATTGAGAAGAACAACAGACGATTTAATGCACCTTCCAATTGCCGTACATCCTTCGAGAAATTTGATGCGATGTAATGGAGTACTTCTTCATCAAAGATACTTGGATCCACACTTTGATTTCTAATTTTCATTTCTAAAATTGCGAGTGATGTTTCAAACTCTGGCGAGTCCATTCCAACAGTTAAACCTGATGAGAAGCGACTAATTAAGCGTTCTTCAAGTCCTTTAATTTCAGTGGGTGGTCGATCACTTGTGATAACAATTTGTTTTTTACGGTAGGCTAATTCATTAAAGATATGGAAGAAGATCTCATGAGATTTTTCTTTTCCAGCTAAGAATTGAATATCATCAATTAGAAGCACATCTAAGTCATACATTTGATTCTTAAAATCTTCAATTTGATTTTTTCCAATTGATTCTGCAACTTGTCTTACAAAATCAACACTCGATGTATAGTAGATTTGAGAATCAGCATGATTTTTCTTTACATAATTTCCAATTGAATTTAATAAGTGTGTTTTACCAAGACCAGAATTACCGTGAATAAATAATGGCGTATAAAATTGACCAGGGCGATACGCACACGCTAATGCAGCAGCATGGGCTTCTTTATTACTCGTCCCAACTACGAAATTATCAAATGTTTGACTGTCAGAAATACCATCAGTATTGATGACTTTTGGTTTTATTGGTTCAATATTCACGGTTTCTAACGGTTGATCATGTTGTTCTGGTTCGTATTCACTCTCAACAAATACTTCTGAATCAATTTTGTCTCGACTTAGAATAGAACACAAGGCAGTATTGATAATGTCGAGTCCATCGCTGAGCACAACTTTATGTAAAAATGATGGAACAGTAATCCAAGCTTTCGAATCATTAAGGTCCACAAGTGACGAATGCTCAAAATAGGTTGTATAAATACTGTTATCAACCTTACCTTCACTTTTAATTGTATTTTTGGTCTGATTCCACACAGAGTCCAAATAAGAAAACTTCGCATTATTCAT